>NZ_CP031363.1:0-2357500 GCF_017357485.1 Rhizobium sp. ZX09 | reverse complement strand
TGAAATCCTGTCTGAACATGGGGAGACCACTCTCCAAGCCTAAGTACTCGTGCATGACCGATAGCGAACAAGTACCGTGAGGGAAAGGTGAAAAGCACCCCGACGAGGGGAGTGAAATAGAACCTGAAACCGGATGCCTACAAACAGTCGGAGCCCGCAAGGGTGACGGCGTACCTTTTGTATAATGGGTCAACGACTTAGTGTAACTAGCAAGCTTAAGCCGGTAGGTGTAGGCGCAGCGAAAGCGAGTCTGAATAGGGCGATTGAGTTAGTTGCATTAGACCCGAAACCGAGTGATCTAGCCATGAGCAGGCTGAAGGTTGGGTAACACCAACTGGAGGGCCGAACCCATAACTGTTGCAATAGTTCGGGATGACTTGTGGCTAGGGGTGAAAGGCCAATCAAACTCGGAAATAGCTGGTTCTCCGCGAAATCTATTTAGGTAGAGCGTCGACCGAATACCCTCGGGGGTAGAGCACTGGATGGGCTATGGGGACTCACCGTCTTACTGATCCTAACCAAACTCCGAATACCGAGGAGTACTAGTCGGCAGACACACGGCGGGTGCTAACGTCCGTCGTGAAAAGGGCAACAACCCTGACCTCCAGCTAAGGTCCCCAAGTCATGGCTAAGTGGGAAAGGATGTGAGGATCCCAAAACAACCAGGATGTTGGCTTAGAAGCAGCCATCATTTAAAGAAAGCGTAACAGCTCACTGGTCTAAATAAGGGTCTTTGCGCCGAAAATGTAACGGGGCTAAAGCCATGCACCGAAGCTGAGGATTTGCACTTTGTGCAAGTGGTAGCGGAGCGTTCCGTAAGTCTGTGAAGGCGGACCCGTGAGGGCTGCTGGAGATATCGGAAGTGCGAATGTTGACATGAGTAACGATAAAGGGAGTGAGAGACTCCCTCGCCGAAAGACCAAGGGTTCCTGCTTAAAGTTAATCTGAGCAGGGTTAGCCGGCCCCTAAGACGAGGCGGACACGCGTAGTCGATGGGAACCACGTTAATATTCGTGGGCCTGGTGGTAGTGACGGATCTCGTGTGTTGTTCAACCTTATTGGATTGGTTGGGCGGCGAAGAGGTTCCAGGAAATAGCTCCACCGTATAGACCGTACCCGAAACCGACACAGGTGGTCAGGTAGAGTATACCAAGGCGCTTGAGAGAACTATGTTGAAGGAACTCGGCAAATTGCACGCGTAACTTCGGAAGAAGCGTGACCCTTTTGTACGCAAGTATGATGGGGTGGCACAGACCAGGGGGTAGCGACTGTTTATCAAAAACACAGGGCTCTGCGAAGTAGCAATACGACGTATAGGGTCTGACGCCTGCCCGGTGCTGGAAGGTTAAAGGGAGGGGTGCAAGCTCTGAACTGAAGCCCCAGTAAACGGCGGCCGTAACTATAACGGTCCTAAGGTAGCGAAATTCCTTGTCGGGTAAGTTCCGACCTGCACGAATGGCGTAACGACTTCCCCGCTGTCTCCAACATAGACTCAGTGAAATTGAATTCCCCGTGAAGATGCGGGGTTCCTGCGGTCAGACGGAAAGACCCCGTGCACCTTTACTATAGCTTTACACTGGCATTCGCCAAGGCATGTGTAGGATAGGTGGTAGGCTTTGAAGCAGGGACGCCAGTTTCTGTGGAGCCATCCTTGAAATACCACCCTTATCTTCGTGGATGTCTAACCGCGGTCCGTTATCCGGATCCGGGACAGTGTATGGTGGGTAGTTTGACTGGGGCGGTCGCCTCCGAAAGAGTAACGGAGGCGCGCGATGGTTAGCTCAGACCGGTCGGAAATCGGTCGTCGAGTGCAATGGCATAAGCTAGCCTGACTGCGAGACTGACAAGTCGAGCAGAGACGAAAGTCGGTCATAGTGATCCGGTGGTCCCGTGTGGAAGGGCCATCGCTCAACGGATAAAAGGTACGCCGGGGATAACAGGCTGATGACCCCCAAGAGTCCATATCGACGGGGTTGTTTGGCACCTCGATGTCGACTCATCGCATCCTGGGGCTGGAGCAGGTCCCAAGGGTATGGCTGTTCGCCATTTAAAGCGGTACGTGAGTTGGGTTCAGAACGTCGTGAGACAGTTCGGTCCCTATCTGCCGTGGGTGTAGGAATATTGACAGGATCTGTCCCTAGTACGAGAGGACCGGGATGGACGTATCTCTGGTGGATCTGTTGTCCTGCCAAGGGCATAGCAGAGTAGCTATATACGGAATGGATAACCGCTGAAGGCATCTAAGCGGGAAACCAACCTGAAAACGAGTGTTCCCTATCAGAGCCGTGGAAGACGACCACGTTGATAGGACGGGTGTGGAAGCACAGCAATGTGTGAAGCTTACCGTTACTAATAGCTCGATCGACTTCTTCGTTCCCATTGTTCATGCTCATCAAGCGAAGCTTGATGATCTGTTCTGTCTTCACGCTGACGTGGCCTTCGGCCACTACGCTGCAGACGGCGCGCCAAACGATTGGCGACGGACTAGCGTCCTGTATGGGCGCCACGCTCGACCTCGAGCAAGGCAACATACGGATAAGTCACAGAAACGACGTGTAAATTAAAAACGAAGCGCAAGCTTCCCAGCTTCTCGAAAACAACGTTCATGTGAAAACATGAACAATGTTGCGTTTTGCCGACCTGGTGGTTATCGCGGGGCGGCTGCACCCGTTCCCATTCCGAACACGGCCGTGAAACGCCCCAGCGCCAATGGTACTTCGTCTCAAGACGCGGGAGAGTAGGTCGCTGCCAGGTCTGCAAAACGCATCAAAAATCTTCTCATCACATCCCTCGGCCCAGCCGAAAAAAAGGGCCGCCAAAAGCGGCCTTTTGCAGTTTAAGACAAAACTTAAGGAAAACGCCAAGTGCGTCCCTTACAGGAGATAAATTGCTCCGCAATTTACTCCGGCAAAGATCCGTCGTCGCTAAAGCAACGACGTAACCGCGACATTCGGCCTTGCCGAATGCGCTGGACGCGGGGTGGAGCAGCCCGGTAGCTCGTCAGGCTCATAACCTGAAGGCCGCAGGTTCAAATCCTGCCCCCGCAACCACTGAAACTTGTAAATTCTCCCATTCGGGATATTTGCACCGGAGCTCCTCCGCGTAAGCGTCGAGGAGCTTTTTTTGTTTCTGCTCCGTGTCGATCTCGCCGGATGCAATCCGGGCCATCAGATCATTCTGGGCGGCGGTGATGAACTGCTGCTCCATCAGGTCCAGGACCTCCATCGAGGCCATGATGTTGGCGATTGAGCCGTGTACCTGCAAACTGGCCGGTTGATGGCCCGGGGTCTTGCCGATCACGACGGTCTGGATGAGATCACGCACGATCGGCATCAGCCGCTGCTTGGCATGTTCGTCGGCGTTGTTGCGTGCGAGGAAGATCAGCTTGCGGATGCTGATCTCGGTATTGGCGGGATTGAACTGCGCCTTCAGCTTCGCAATCTTCTCCTGGAAATCCTCGGCCGGCTCCTGCGAGTGGGCGAGTTCCAGAACCAGCGCCTCGCGCGTGACTTCCAGTTCGTCCAGTTGATCATCCAGGATGGCAAGCCGCGGCCGGCCGTCGGCATGGCGGTCCTGAATCTGCTGCATGAGACCTGACTGTTTCGACTTGATCGCCGCGAGTTCTGTGGTCAACTGGTCCTTGCGCGAAGGCAGGCTCTTCAGCTTGCTCACCTCATGCGCGACCATCTTCTCTGAAATCCGATCGAAGATATCCATCGAGAAGAAGGCCACAGGCAAGCAGTTGAGGACGCGTTCCTCCAGTTCATGGCGTGTGATGGTCTTGCTGTTACCACAGCAGGCGCCGTCGAGGTCGTCGATCGGCAGGCGCTTCTTGCGGTTGGTGCAGCTATAGCGGTCCTTGCCTGAGATTGCGTAGGGACCTCCGCACTCCGCGCATTCGAGCATGCGGCTGAGCAGATACTCGGGGCGCTGCGTCGCGTTCAGCCGGTTGCTCTGCCCGAAATCGAACAGCTCACCGATCTCTTTCTGACGCTCCTTCACCCGCTGCCATAGGTCGTCGGAAACGATGCGCATCTCCGGCACGTCCGTCAGCACCCATTCGCTTGCGTCGTTGGCGCGCGCGGTGCGTCGTTCAGTCTCCGGGTTCTTGCGGTAGTTACGCTTGTTCCAGACCATGCGGCCGATGTAGCTCTCGTTGTTGAGGATGCCGGTGCCACGGCTGACGTGGCCGCGGATGGCGGTGTCGCGCCACTTGCGGCCGCGCGAGCCCGGGATGCCCTCTTTGTTCAAAAGCTGGGCGATGTCGCGAGGCGACACGCCGTCGGCATAGAGGGTGAAAATGCGGCGAACAACCTCGGCTTTCGCAGGATCGATCTCGCGTAGACCCTTGACACGATCGCCGTTCGCATCGCGCTGCTGGGAGAGCATGTAGCCGTAGGCGAGGCAGGTGGATGCCTTGCCTTTCCGGACGGCCATCTTCATGCCTTCACGGGTGCGGTAGCGGATCTGTTCGACCAGTTCATGGCTGAGCGCGGCGCGCAATGCCATCTCGAGGTCGGTCACCGGCGTGCCGGCGTGGACGGTCCAGATGTCGGCGTCGCAATAGCGAAGCTGTTTGAGGATCTTCGCGCTATGCTCGATGTCGCGCGACAGGCGATCGACGGTGACGCAAAGCACGACATCGATGCGCTCGCGCTTCACATGCGCCATGAGGCTCTGGATGCCGGCGCGGAGCTGGTAGCTGGTTCCGCTGATGGCGGCGTCGGAGTAGATCTCGACCAGCTTCCAGCCCTGACGTGCGACAAAGGCCTTGCCGAGTTCGATCTGCGTTTCGATTGAGACCTCATGCTGGCGGTCGGTGGAATAGCGGGCATAAAACAGAACATTTTTGGTCATTTGCGGAATTCCATATTCATCAATGTCTTCGTGAACACTGGCCGGCATGGCCGGCCAGATCCTTTGTAGCGTGCTCAGCTCTGCAGCTTGCGGCGCCATGCCAATCCTGCAGCACGCTCGGCTGCGGCATCCTGGCGATCCTTCACGCGGTCCCAGAGTTCATCGCTGACGATGCGCAGTGCGGATACGTAATGGTAGTCATCGTCACCCGCCTGTTTACAGGCGCCGATGTAAGCCGGATTGTTGAGGATCCCGGTTCCGCTGGCGCGGTTGCCGCGGATCGCAGCGTCGCGCCAGATACTGCCACGGGGACCGGCCACGCCTTCCACATTAAGAAGTGCAGCGATCTTTGTCGGTGCGATCCCCTCGGCATACATACCGAAAATACGCCTGATGACGTCGGCGGCGACCGGATCGATGGTCTGGAAACCGAAGATGCGCTGGCCGTCGGCATTGCAGGCGCCGGAATAGCGGTAGCCGAACGGGAGGGGCGCGAAGTGTTTCTCCTCGCGCAGGTCATCGGGCACTTGGGCAACGTGGCTGCCGATGGCAAACATCTTGCTGCGGTCATCGATATAGTAATCGGACAGGTTCCGGGCGGTGATACGCTCGCCGGGATCGGCGACCCAGAGTTCGATGCCCTTGCGAGCGAGTTCGCTCAACAGTCGGCTGGCGATATCAAATCGCGAGCACAACCGGTCCAGCGTATGGCAGAGGACGATATCGACCGTCTCGCGCTCGATATGGGCGAAGAGCTTGCGCACGCCGGGCTGCGCCATGAAGACGACTTCGCCGATATCCTCGTCAGCATAGGACTTTGCGAAGGTCCAGCCATTCTCCTTGATGAAGCGGTGCCCGTAGTAGAGCTGCGTTTCGAGGCGGGCATGGTCATGGTATCCGGCAGAATGGCGTGCGTAGAACAGAACGTTCTTGGTCATGGAGTGATCTCCGTTCGAATGGGTGAGGTCGGGGGACATGGTAACCGGCGGCGGGCGACTTGAGAGCCCCGCAGCGATGCCAGATCATCATGGTCTGGCGGTTGGCAGGTAGTGGCGGCAATAATTGCCGCGATAAGGAGCCGATCCTGAGCGCTGGTCAGTAACCCATCGTGGCGCGGTAGGCCGCGGCCTCATCGGTGTTACCGCCAATCCAGCCATGCTGCTGAAGCTTGAGGAGGCTGTCGACGACGCCATCGCGCGCGCCGCACCACGTCCAGCCGGAATCGACGGGGCGGATAATGAAGACTTCGGTGGCTGTCACCTTGATCCGCGTCGCGCCCGTCTCCGCCTTGACGGCTTCGCGAAACAGTCGGTCCAGTTCCTTGATCCGTTGCTTCTGTTCGGCCGTTAGGTGCGCCGGCTGGACGCGGGACGGGGTCTTCGACGGGATGGGCGTCGGGGGATACGGTGGGTGAGGACGAACACACGGTGCACCTGCTTGCGCCGCCAGGGTGCCCGGTCGATATCGACCATCAGGCCGTTATTGGTCACGTCGCAAAACAGCCCGCCACTGATCGCGACGCGGTGGTTTCTCATAAACACGACGCAAGGGTGGCTTTGCTGGATGCCCGTGCGGGCTTTGAGGTATGCCGCAAGGGTCGGGCGACCTTTGATGTCGTGCCATTCTCCTGCATAGCCCAGCAATCGCAAGGTGCTCTCGATCTCGTCCTCGCTTGTCTTTGTGACCGCGGGAGCACGACGGCGGTCTACCCAGCCAGGGCCATGACGGTTGAGGCGCACGGCATCCCGGACGCGGGACATCGGCTCACCCGTGATGGAGGCGATGGCTACTGTGCCGGAATACAGCCGGGATTTGGTGTTGTTATCGACGTCGTGGAGGTGGTGGGTCTTGATCGCACCGAGTGCGGACGGGAGGTCGATGATGTTGGGCACGTTCGGATCCTTCGTATCCAGGGTGGAGTTGAAGGAATGCGTTCACCACTCTGGATCCCTCAGGCGTCCGTTCGCCCTCGATCCCATCTCTTTGTGCCTGAAAGCCACCACACGGATAAGGTGACCCAGGCTGGGCAATGCTCTGCAGGACGGTCCGCACCGGCCAGAGCCTCTGTCAAAATCGGTACGCCACTCGATCATCGGTGTCACGAGCGCGCCAGGAGTCCTCCCTTGCAAGATTGTCCCGGTTAGCAAAAAGCCAATCAAAAACCAGTTTCCGCCATGCAAGGGCTTCCGCTGGCCGCATTCCTGCCGAGGCGTTCACCTCAGCCGCCGGCGACATTATCCGTACCCCTTACGAAATCAATGCAGTGACCTTGCAGGATTCAGGATTATTTGAAAACCTGGCTAACCAGGGCTTGATCAGATCGATAGACTTTTAGCGAATGGGATGGATGCTGATGAGTTGATCTTAGATGATCGGTCCCCCCAGCACTCTGGAAATCCGATTCAGAATCAAACGGCGATTAACCGAGTAATGGGGGGGGAAGTCGCAGAGATTGCAAACGCCGTTGGGCGTTGCCATGGCAGCGTTGGATGGTCACGGGCTGGAATCGCAGTTGGCAGGTCAAACGAAACCGGTCAGTCACCCTCGTCGGCACCGTCAGGATAAAGCAGATGGGGCTTGCGGCGGAAGGGCCAGTCGCCATCCCGGTACTTCTCGACAAGCTCATCGAAGACGGCGTGGGAAGCATGTTCGTCGAACCCCTGCCGAACCAGCATGGAAACGACGATATGCTGAAAGTGTTCCAGCTCTTCGGTCTTCTCGCGCGTCGTCATGCCAGAGATTGTCATGAACAGCGCCGTGCGGGCCACGTCGTCGCGTCCGGGGCGCTTGGCCTTTCTGTCGGCATCACGCAGCTTCTGCTGCCGCTCGCGCTGTTTGCTGTTGCGGATCTCCTCGGACTTTGCTGGCATGCGCTCTTCCCCGTCAGGTCTTAGGCTACGGATGCCAGACCGTTGTCGCTCCGGCAACGCCGTTTGCATGGAATCGGAAATCCCGGTTTATGAATCGTTTTTTTGGGGTTCTGAATCAAATGATCGCAATTTGAGATCAATTGCGGGCACGTTGAGACAGGTCGAGATAAGTTGGCGAGGGACAAACGGAGGACGTGAATCAAATGACCAGCGTTTGGAATCAAAAATATCGGACCTTGAATCAAATGAGCGCAATTTGTCTCGACGTGCGGACACGTTGAAACGACCTGTAGGCAAGCTGACGGAAATCGCCGACGGCTTCCTGTCGCGCTTGCGCCTGCAGGACCATCTCCATTCCCGAATATGAGGCGGCGAACCGAAATCTTCCCGTTTGGTTCATCCGAAGTCGCATGTCATATGACCCAGCCGTTCGCGCGGAATGTGCCATCTTCGGGTGGAAATCGAGCATCGCTCTCAGGCGGCGAGACGCTGGCTTCGTGTTTACTTCGTCGCGTGTTCCCGTGACGGCAAAACTACTTCGTGAAGGCCTTAATGTGGGAGATCGGCTATCCGGCTTCGGATTCTGGATTTTGCGGTGAAATAATATCGATCGATTATGAAGTGAATAATTTTTATAATTATCGTATATATTGATATTAATTGATTAATATGTCGTATATATTTAAATATAGCCTCTGAAAGCCGCAGAAAAATAAAGTTTATAATCGAATGTATACTATTGGTATGTTTTACTTGAATTTGCGTTAAATCTGAATTGGCGCGATTATATAGTCATCCGATGCGTTGTTCGTCGGACACATTGTAAACGCGTCACACGGAGACTTCCATGCGCACCAGAAATACCAAGACCACTGCGAACGCCGCCTTCTCCTATGACTATGAAGAAGAGGGGATCGGGCATACAACGCGCGATCTGCTCGAAAGCAGCGCTGCCAACATCTTCGACCTTGGCCGCCGCACCACCGAGCAGACTTTCGAGCTCGGCGATCATCTGGCAAAAGCCGCGGACCTGCTGGCCGACGGCCGGTTCGACAAATGGGTAAAGATGCGCTGCGGTCTCTCTGCGCGCAGCGCTCGCAACAATATGGCGGTGTTCCGCAATCTCGGTCAGTTCCGTGACGAGTTGGTCGACCTCTCGGTCGGAGCGACCGCGCTGTACCACCTGAGTTCGGCGACCGAAGACCAGGTTAAGGCAGCGATCGCCTTCGCTGAACACAATGGGCGCCTTCAGGTCTCCGACGTCAAGACCATTCTTGCCGGTGGCGAAGAAGGTGGCGACAAGGCCGAGAAGGACGATCAGTTCTGGACCGGCGGTGTTGGCGGGCTGAAAGTGTTGATTGCGGCCAAGATTCGCGATGGATTGAAAGCGTTCATCGAGCACGTCGTGACGATCTGCAAGGCGGTCGAGGCTGCGCTTAGCAGAAGCCGTGTGATCAAGGAGGCGCTGGCGAAGGAAATCCAGGATATCGCCCGCGTCGCACGTCAGGAACTCGAAAGCCTGGCCTTGTTCCTCGAGCCGGAGCTCGATTATGGCCGCAACACCCGGCCGACGAAGTTCCCGAAGAAGACCGGCTGGGCCGAGGTCAACGACACGCTCTATACATTGGGGGGTGTCGATAGCTGGCCGAAGTCGAAGGACATGCGTGACTGGCTTGCGCTGCATGTGCTTCCGGTGCTCGGCTGGGCTGTGTCCAAAGAGCGGAAGCCGGAATGGCCGCTCGCGGCGCCAACTGCTCCGGCTTCCGAACCGGTGGTTCCGGCAGAAGCGGAGAGCGTCGGCGATCGTCACGATGGCGAGCCGGTTATGTCGGACGAGGTCTCTGACGATGCCGATGGCCCGGATGAGGCGATCGACCGGTTCGGTGCTGCGCTGGAGGAGGCGACAGGCGGCTTCATGACGGTCAGCCGTGAAGCGCCGCGCAACCGCAAGCAGTTTGCCAAGGTGCCGGCGCTTGCCGATGACAGCGTCGCCGATGTTGAACTCGCGCCAGGGGTCACGCGGTAAGATGCAAGTTGCACGAGGGCCGGGCGACCGGCCTTCCCGCCAAACTCGAAAGGGCCGCATGTCGGCCCTTTTCCTTTTGCTCGATGATAGCGAGCGGAAACGTTGAGGTCGAGCGTTGCGATCGCCGGACGCGTTCATCGGCCCGGACTTCGTGAGCCCGTCGTTAACTATGTACCGGCTTTGTTCTTTTTTGTTGTTCCGGGTCCTTGAGCCCGGCTCCCGGTCCTGCCAGGTTGGGGTCGTTCGGAAGACCGGACATAAAGCGGCCCAAGCCGATGCTGGTAACATCGACAAGGGCCTGACCCTCAGCCTTCGTGAAAAGGAATCGGGCTATGACCACGTTTACCTCTATGACCCCCACAGGGGAAGTTCTTCGTTCGACTGTCGCCGCGGCATCGATGTTCTCCCATGGCTCCTTCGGTATCGGTGCGTACAGCATTGGCGAGCCAGCGGTCCTGCGCCGCCATCCGCATATCGTTCGCTTCGCCGAAGTCGAGGCCGATCTCGATCTGCTGATCGATCGCGCCATCGCTGCCATTGCCGACGGCGAACCCGTCGAAGACGAAATCCTCGGCCATTACGTTCACATCGCCTCGCTCGTCCGTGCCGTTTCGTTCCGCGAAGGCAAGCTCCTGGAGCAGGCGGTCGAGCGTCTGGCGAAGGCTAATCCCAACATTGTTGTCTTGACCCAGTCGTTGAAGCTTCCTTTGGTCAAGGCGGCACTCGAAGCCGTGTCCGGAAACGACTGGCAGAGTCTTGATGGGGTCAAGCTCGATTGCGAGGCACCCGCCAAGGGCAGCTATACGCCGGACCTGATCCTTGTGAATCGGGCGCGACACACCGCTTACATCCTCGATCTGAAGCGGTCGCTCGCTTCTTACGGCGACACCAGCCGTCTCGAAGAGTTGAAGCTGAAGATGATGGCGTCGGCGATGGTCCTGCCGGACTGGCTCTACAAAAACCAGAAGCGGATGATGGTCGATACGGTCGAGGTTGCGATCGTCGACGGCGCCAGCCGCCCTAGCGACCACGGCAACGGCATCTGGGCATTGTCGGAGATCGACGACCTGCTGGAGATCGATGGCGTTGCGGCCTGCATGGCCGAACTGCGCTTGCGCTTCGGCCGCCGCGTCCAGCAGCTTCTCGAGGCAGAAGCTCGCAAGGCCCTTGGTGTCATGGCGGTGGCTGTGTCGGATTCGATGTGGCCCTCGACCGGGACCGTGTCCGGCAAGCCGCTGATCGCGCTGAACGGTCCCGCCCGCACTTACGAAGAAGAGCGGGCCATGGCTGCGAATGAAGAGGACGACGGTTACTGCGACCTGGGGTGCTTCGACGATCAGGACGAAGAGCCGGAGCCCGCCCGCATCCGGGTCGGCTTTGCCCGCCGTCCGCGCCGGCACTGACGAGCCGCTAGCCTGACGGCACTGATTGCGGCCGCACCTGAAGTGCGTGGCCGGCTCCCCAGTCCTTTCCATTCCATGAACGCCGGATGCCAATGGCTCCGGCGAGGAGACAGTCATGTCCATCGATACCCACAACCCGTCTGTGGCCGGCTTCCGTTGCGAAGCGGTCACGACCGATACTATCGCGTCGCCTTGCCTTCACAGCAGGCTCGTCAATATCCCTCTTGTACACTCCGATGACCTGGATCGCGGTTCGAGCGATCGCGACGATCCCGCCGTTCTGATCGGGCTGGCGCTCGCCTTCGTCCGGCAAGGTTCTTTGCTGGATGGCCTTGTGCCGGAGCCTCTGATGCTGCGGTTGCGCGCACTTGCCGAGGGCGGCAATGCGGCATGCCGCCTGTTGCTCGACTGGCTGCGGAGCCGCAATCTAAATCCCGCTCCGCCCGGGAACGAACACCTGAGCCTGTCTGTCTCGACCGGTTCGTCGGCTGGCGCGCATCTGCCACGTCGTTCGCCGCGCGACCATGTGTTGGCGCGGATCCCGCAGCCCGGTGGCATTGACGGGTGGCGGCGTGGTCGGACGCGTCCGCGCGATCCGGTGCAGAATGCTCAAACGGCAATTATTGCCGCGGAGACGGGAGGTCGGACTGATGGATAAGCTCACCCGACTGTTTATCCGCCGCCTTCGTCATCTTAGCCGTCGCGAGGCACGCCGGACCGCGCTGCGCAACGGTCTGCTGGAAAGCAAGATCGTCGATGTCGATGGTCATCTCACCTGCCGCTACAGTCCGGCTTTCGACACGACACGACTGACCGGCGATCCGATCCGTGACGATACCTGGTTCCGGCGGAATTTTGGTGACTGGCTTGTCGCACCGAAGGATACCGGCAATCCGACGACCGGCTCTGCTGGCGATGGTGTCGTGACCACCGGGATCGTTCATCCGTCGTTCGCCTCGCAACTCTTGGCCCTCCCTCGGGTGCGTCGCGGCACAATCGCGCATGACGGAGTGCTGGGTAACGGAGTTGATCGGCGCGCTTACGCCGTCGGCCTGGTGGATCGGGCAGTCGCTCAGCCACTGGTCAGTCACATCGTTGCAAGCCTGGTTCTGGCGCGCGCGGTGAAGAGCAGCGGGCGGTCGCTTCGGGAGATCGTTTATACGCTCACCCGTGTGACACCGGTCATCACACTCCATGCGCCACTTGCAGGCTTCGAGGGGCAAGTGCTGCGGCTCCTGGAGAAAACCCGGCTGGTGCCGGGCGGCCCGTTTGCGATCGTCGATGCGGACCACATGTTCAACGACGATCACTTCGATGTCCTCGAAAGTGAGGCACGCAAGCGCCTGATGACCTTCTCGGGTGCCGGCGTGCATCGTGTCACGGGCAATGCCCTGCGCCGGCGGATGCTCAGCGCGCTGTCGCGCGACTTGTCCGTCCTGGCCGTCGCGGAAAAGCGATCGGACATTCCCTCGCTGCTGCAGATCTCCGCCGACCTGTCGCTGGAAACGGGAAAGCTCGATCGCAGGTTCGTCGCCGACCTGGTCGAGGTGTTTTACCCTGACGAGGCAATCGAGATGCTGGGCCTGCCGTCGGATTCCGATGCGCGCTGGTTGTCACTCGAGGATCTGGTTCTTGCCTTTCGTCCGGGGCGGCATATCAGGGACGTACTGCATGTTCTTGCAGTGCTCATTGAGCGCAATCGCGGTGAGTTCGAGGAAGAGGAGGGTGGTGGTGGCGACAAGGGATCCGGATCGGCGTCCTCCAGCACATCCAGCGAGAAACCCCAAGGCTCGGATGAAAAGCCGAAATCGAACGACACTGATAGCAACGGTCGCTGGAAGAAGGACAAGCCGTCTGGCGCCGAAGTGATCCAGCCGGAGCCTTTGCCGACGGCAGGTGAGATCGGCCCAAAGCCGCCAATGACCGTCGAAACGCTCTCCGGATATGGCAAGGCGAAAGACTGGGCGCTCGATCTCAAGGTCGACCTCGACGATTACCGGGCAAGCATCCTCGCTTGGTCGGAGATGAGCACCAAGCTGCTGCTGTCCGGCCCGCCGGGAACCGGCAAGACGACCTTTGCCCGGGCGCTGTGCAACAGCCTGCGAATCCCGCTGGTCGTCACATCCGTCTCGACCTGGCTACAGGGCGGGCATTTGAATGACGTCATCGACAGGATGAGCAAGACGTTTGTCGAGGCGCGGGCCATGGCGCCGGCGATCCTGTTCATCGACGAGATCGATGGCATCGGCAAAAGGCAGCCGGCTGAGCGGGAATATGCCGACTACTGGAATACCGTCGTCAACAAGGCGCTGGAACTGCTCGACGGCGCGATCAAAAACGAAGGGCTGATCGTCGTCGGCGCCACCAACCGACCCGAGCATATCGATGAGGCCATCAAACGATCAGGACGATTGGAGACCCATATCGAAATCCCCAGGCCCGATGTGCCGACGCTGGCCGAAATCCTGGCTCATCATCTTGGTGACGATGTGACATCGCTGATCCGGGAGCCAGAGGCGGATGCTCTGTCGGAAGCTGACGATGGATTCTCGCTGAAGAAGATCGTCGCCGACCATCTGAAGGCAGAGGCGGAAGACGAACGGAAGGGAGCAGGCCGGTGACCGAGCCGCAGAACAACAACACGGCGGAAACGCTGGCAGCCGTGCAGCAGGGCAATCCCGTCGACGCGATCCTGCGGCGTTTGGCAACACGCGCGATGGGGCTGACAGGTGCGGATATCGAACGTGTCGTCCGGGAGGCGCGATTGAAGGCGCGCCGCGGCAAGCGGGCGATCCGCTATGAGGACATCGAAGACGGCATCCGCGGTAATCGCCCGCCCGTGCCTTATAATCTCCGTTGGCGCTTCGCCTTCCACGAGGCAGGGCATGCGGTCGTGCATCATGCGCTTGATCTCGGACCTGTTCGCGGCCTCAATATTGACACGGGGCAGGGCGGCTACAATCTCGTCGGCTTCCACGTCTGGGCTACCGACACTCGTGACTGGTACGAAAACATGCTGACCATGCTGATGGCCGGAAGGGCTGCCGAGCAACTGGTGCTAAAACGTGTCTCCAGCGGTTCCGGTGGTACCGACGACAGCGATCTGGCGCGCGCCACCCGGCTGGCCTTCGACATGGAGCGCACCCTTGGATTCGGGAGCGAGCATCCGCTGCTCTATCGTCCCCATCGCGATCCGGGTGCGGTGTTCGACCGTGATCCTGAGCTGGCGGCTCGCGTTCATCAAAGGCTGGTAACGGCGCTCGACCGGGCGGCGACGATCCTCAGAAAACGTCGCCCCACATTCCATGCCCTCGCAAAGGCGCTGTTCGAAGCTCAAGCAATGGATGAAGAGGCAGTGCTGCAAATCCTGACAGATGGTGAACTGACTCCTTAGAGCTGGAGTGGTACGGCCGACCTTGGAGCGATACGTAAAATGGAATTCGGTCTATGTGAGCTTCCGTCGTTGGGCCAAGACCCTCTCGAACTGGGGATGATGGATAACTGGCAGCACATGATCGATAGCACCACAGTTCGCGGCCATTCTCAGGCTGTGGCACTAAAGGGGGACTTATCAGGAGGCTTTTGGTCGGTCACACGGCGGCTTACAAATGGCAGCTCACGGCGCGGCGAGCCGCGCGCTGGTTTTTAAGGTAGGCGTCGCAAACTGGTCGAAGCCGCGCTGCCGCCCCATCGCGTAAAGTCCTTGCATCTCCGCAGGTTTAAACGCGAACGGATTAGCGGCCTCCGGGACCACGTCAGGAAGCGCGATCAAATGGAATCGCGCACCCGCTTGTCTGGTTTTGGTCTGAGCCTCCTGAACCGAGACGTAAAGCAACTGCCGGATGAGCTGGGAAATTCCACGCTGCGCCAAGCTCAAGGTGGAACTCGCGTTGCTGCGAGCCGCAGCTTCACGGCTGACATGGCCGTTTGCGATCACCCAGACATCGGTCAGTCCGGATGCGCGCCGATCGAACATGAAACTTTCCAGGGGGACTGGTGTCTTTACACCGCCATCACCATGTACGGCGAGCGGCCCTCCTCGACTGTCTCGCACGTAGACGGGTTCGACCAGACCGGGAACCGCCGCCGATGCGACGAGCACGTCGATATAGCTATCTTTACGATTGGTGCCGCTCGCGGCAATCGCTCCCATATCCCAGAGCACCGGCTTGCCAGCGCTCATGTCGGTGGTCGTGACGTAAAGCCGGCGTCCGGCTGCATGCGCCGCCGCGACCGCATCGAGCATCCCGTCGCTGATGACTTTTTCCAGAAGTTGGCGCAATGGGGTCGGATCGTACAGACCCGTGGCCAGCAATGTCTTGATCCCGTTGGAGCGGAAGACCTCACGCGTCGTCGTCGATGTGTAGACGCTTTCGAGCACATGGTCGTAATCAGGACCGAGGAATGCTGCTGTCGCCTGCAGCGCTCCGGTCGAGGTTCCCGAGACGATGTCGAACACCGGCCGTTTGCCACTCTCCGTCCAGGCCGTCAACACGCCCGCGCCAAACGCCCCGTCGGCGCCGCCACTGGTTAAGATGAGGATGTTGCGGGCCTTGGCCGACCTTTTCGATCCTGATTGGACTGAGTTCGTGTGCGAGCTCGGTAGATCGGGGCTTACTATCGCATCGCCCGCATCGATGACCATGTTAGTGCGAGCGCAGGCCGAGAGCGACAGCGTCAGAATAAGCCCCGCTGCGAAGGGTAGCCGCCGGATATGGGAAGGTTGCCTCATGATTGAATCCCGCGTGGACAGGCGCAGCGTCGGGACCTCACGCTTTCACGTCTCTACCCGGGCGGACGGCTCTCGCCAATCGGCGCATATCGGCATTCTCATACAGATGACGGCCGGGGGGAGAGAGCCCGACAACCGCTTCGATCGCGTCTGCGGCGGTATCGGCAGGGATGGCTCCATAGCGTGAAAGCGGGCCGAGCAGGATCGGCGTGAGAACTGCAAAGACGCTCTGGCCGATCGCCTCCCAGACGCGCCGTTCGCTGCGGGCGCCGATGAGGAAGCCCGGACGGATCAGATCGACCCGCTCGAAGCCCAGATCTATGACCGCCTGTTCGATCTTGCCCTTGGTCTGGAGATAGAAGCCGGGCCCACCGGCGCTTGCAGCGGCGACGAGAATGAACTGGCGCGCTCCGAGCGCCCTTGCACCTTTTGCTACGGCGAGGACGTAATCGTGGTCGACGCGAAACATGGCGGGCTGTGATCCAGCGGTACGGATGGTCGTGCCGAGGCAGGAAATGGCGACATCGACGCCTTCCGACGCAAGTGGACGCAAGACCTGCTCGGGGGCCATGCAGAGGCTCTCATAATCGATCGCTCGACCGGATGCCGACGACCCTTGACGAACGAGGCCCGTAAGATCGATGTCATCTCTTGCGGCAAACCGCGCGGCGACGATGCCGCCGACCAATCCGGTGCTGCCTGCGAGGAGAACGCGTTGGCTCATACTGAAAATCCCTTCGGCAGGTTCGAAACATGCCTGCCTGTTCATTTTGCGGAGATCGGCTTAATGGAGACCGGCGGATCCGGCTGGACCAATCTTGTTCATGTTCATCTCGCGCCAGCGGTTGGGCGGCATGCCTTCCCATTCGCGGAAGGCGCGGTAGAAGGAGGTCGTATCCTGATAGCCGAGCAGGCAGGCGACTTCGTCAATGTCGGTTGCCGGATCAGTCAGGAGATGACGACCCAGATCGCGGCGTGCGTCTGACAGGAGATCGCGGAAGGTCGAGCCTTCCTCTGTTATGCGCCGTTGCAGCGTTCTGTCACTCATGCCCAATTGCTTCGCCACGTCAGACAGACCCGGTTGGCCGCTGGCGAGACTGCGTTTCAGCACGATCTTTACCTGCTCTGTTACCGAGCTTTGCGCCTCCAGTTCGCCGAGTGCTGCGCTGAGTGCCGGCGTCAGCATCTCCAGCATCTCCGGGTTATGGCCCGGAAACGGCCTGTCGAGATCGGCCGCGTCGAGCACCAGGATGTCGCGCTGAGCGCCGGTGCGGATGGGGCAGCCAAAATATTCCGCGTGGGTTGTACCGGCCGGCCCCGGCCGTGCCAGCTCCAGCCGGCGCGGTACGATGGCCCGACCGGTGGCGCGCCGTCCAAGCTCCACAAGCGTTGCAAAGGTGATATCGACCGAGATGGCAGGCTCCACACCTGTGGCGAAGGGCCATTCGGCGGATATGGTGCAATCTCCACCGGCCTCGACGATCTGCAGGTGCTCCGGTGTGCACAGTCGCTTGAAACGTGCGAGCCGGGTCAATCCGTCACGATAATCGCGTGCATAGAAAGCGGCGAGGCTCGATGGCGGATGGACGGCCGTATCGACGGCCTGCACCATGCGAATCCCGAGCGCTGCATCGCCCGAAAGATCGGCCATCGCCTGCATCAGCGCGAAGTACTGCTGCGTGGTTACGAAGGCCTGCGCACCAAGATGCAGCGTCGCCGGCAGCCGCGCCTGCCTCAGTAGGGCGGCGGGGCGGATACCAAACTGCTCGGCTGCGCGCCAGAAGGCCTGCGGTATCTTGCACTTGTCGACCTGCGCCATCATCTGCTCCTTTTAAGCCTTCTGGGCCTTGAGCGCCTTCGAAATGCCGGTCGCCATCCGCATCATGCCGTCGAAAGCGCGGTCGGACAGGATGCCGCGCATGAAGATCATCGGCTTGGCGCCGAAGCCGATCGCATAGCGGGTCTTCGGCCTGGCCGCGGTGACGGCCTTGGCAATGGTGTCGGCAATGATCTGCGGCGGCGACTGACGCTTGACGCTGGCTTCGCCAACCATGGATTCTGCCATGGCCCTGGCCTGAACCGCGTAGGGCCCATGACCAGAGGTCTCGCGCAACTTGTCGGCGGCGATGCCGGCCCATTCGGTCTTGATGCCGCCCGGTTCGATCACGACGACATCGATGCCAAAGGGTTGCACTTCCATGCGCAGGCAGTCGCTGATTGCTTCCAGTGCGAACTTGGTGCCGTGATACCAAGCGCCAAGTGGCGTATGGATTTTGCCACCCATCGAGGTGATGTTGACGATCGTGCCGGAGCGCTGGGCACGCATGTGCGGCAGCGCCAACTGTGACAGCCTGACAGCGCCAAAGACGTTGACGTCGAACTGGGCGCGGGCCTCCTCCATCCGAACGTCCTCGACAGCACCGTATGAGCCGTAGCCGGCATTGTTCACAAGCACGTCGATGCGACCGGACTCGGCGATAATCGCGTCGACCCCTGCCTGCATGGAGGCATCATCGGTCACGTCCATCGCCAGGATCTTGATACCGGACTGCGTCAGGCGCTGCATGCTGTCGACGCGGCGTGCGGCGCCATAGACCGTGTAGCCGAGGTCCTTGAGCTTGAGGGCGGTGGATTCCCCGATGCCTGAGGAAGCGCCGGTGACGAGTGCGACTTTGTTGGCCATGTGCTGGTTCCTTGCGTTGGAAACTGTTGGTGTCCGCAGCCTTCATTTGATCCGGCAGCGTCTTATGCAATGGACACTAGCCGCTTCGATACGTCACAGCATTGGCTCTATATGCCACATAACTTGCGCATCACGCCAACAATCTGGCACTGCGTGCCGCGTTCGTATCGCTCTCCAGAATTTGTCGATCGAATGCGCGTCGCCGCCGTGATTAAGCGAGAGATGACAGCGACCGACGACGCGTGATGCGATAGACGCGAGCTGGCGGCGCGTTCAGAAGCGTCTTGCCGACGATGCTTGCCTTGAGGCCGAGCCTGTCGAGGATGCGCGGGGGAACGGGGCAGCGAGGGCCATAGGTGAACTGATAGAACGCGCCCTCGGATCGCATCTGCCAGAAGGCACTGGACAGGATCGCCATCACCTTTCGTGGCGGCATGCTCAGAAGGGGCAGCCCGCTTACGACCGCTCCGACCGAGTGCAAACTGTCGAATTCGATCTTCTTCAATCGGCCAGCGTCCATATGGATGACCCGCGTATCAGGAAATCGTGCGCGCAGGAGACGGGCGAATTCGGAACCATACTCCACCAGAGTGAGGTCTTCCGGCGCTACGCCCCGAGCAAGTAGTCCGCGGGTAAACACGCCAGTTCCCGGACCGAGCTCAATGACCGGTCCGGTGGCAGGACCAATTTCGCGCGTCATCAGCTTTGCGAGCGCCCGGCCCGATGGAGCGATGGCGGCAACCTGAAGCGGATTACTCGCCCATGACTTCAGAAACGTAAGTAAGTCGATTTGCAACTATGACACCTGAGGCTGGAAGGTGGAGGACGCGCGAAGCGCGCCCTCATATTCTTCAAAGTGATGCGATCTGTTGATTGGATGCGCTGCCCTGAGCGGCATTGGATAACTCTTCCCAGGCTTCCCATTCCACCAAACGGGCGGCATAAGCGGCACGCGCCACGGGAAGCCCTTCCGTACCAAGGAAGAACCGCAGCGGCGGCTTGGGGGCATCGACGATCGCCAGGATTGCATCAGGCGTCGCCTTGGGATCGCCGAAGGCCATTTGGGCACCTGCTGCAAAGGCCTGCTGGCGCAGTTCCGCATAGGGGGCGAGGCCTTCCGAAATCTTGAGGGAGGTCGCGCTGGCGAAATCGGTGGCGTAGGCGCCGGGCTCGATCAGAGTGACCTTGATGCCGAAGACCTCTACCTCCTTGGCAAGAGCCTCGTGCAGCGCTTCGACCGCCCATTTCGACATGTTGTAAGCGCCAGCGATAGGACTTGCGACAATCCCGGCCACACTCGAAACACTGAGGATATGGCCGCTTCCCTGCTCTCGCAGATAGGGAAGCGAAGCCTTTATTACGCGCAGCATGCCGAAAACATTCGTGTCTAGTTCGGCTTGCAAATCTTTCTCGTCGATCTCCTCAATCGCGCCGACCAGGGCATATCCGGCGTTATTCAGAACGACGTCCAGACGCCCGAACTGGGTGTGGGCGGCGGCAAGCGCAGTTCCAACACCATCGACGTTGGTGACATCAAGTTCAAGAGGCAGCACGGCCTCCCCATATTGATCGGCGAGCTCGGCAAGGGTCGACGCGTTGCGGGCGGTGGCCGCGACCTTGTCTCCGCGCGCCAGTGCTGCCTCGGCCCAGATGCGACCGAGGCCTCGTGACGCTCCTGTGATGAACCATAATTTCTCTGCCATTGTGCGGCTCCTTGTCGCTGAAGATGTGAGCAAGGATCGCAGTTGGACAAAGCGAAAGCACTAGCAGGAGACGCCGCCGCCTTTGCATGCGGCGCCATTCGTCGCCGCGCGTGCGATTTTCTTGGTACCGATCAGCTTGTCAGAGCCGTCCACGGAAAGATCGAGAACAGCGCGGCAAGATCGTGGTCATTGCTTTGTGGGTTAAAGGATCAAACATGCCTGAAGATGTCGAGCGCAAGAAGCTGGTGGAGGCGGCGCCTTATGCCGCCTTCAAGCTGAACGACATCATTCGCACGTTTCCTGAAACGGCGAACACGCTGCTGATGGATCAACGGCTGACGGATGAGGATGAGGCCAGCGCACGTGTGTTTCGCGTCTACCGGCCAACGCCTGCCCATTATCACGCGACCTGCGATGAGTATCTGATCATTCTTTCGGGTCGCGGGCGATTTTTCATGGGAGATCAACAGCCCTTCGAGGTAGGACCGGGCGGGATGCCGTTCTTCAAGAAGGGCACGGTTCACGGCATGCCCGAAATTCTCGAACATCCGCTGTTCATGGTTTCCGTCGATACGCCGCGCCGCGATCCTGGGGACATTATCTTCGTCGATCCAACCGCTGGAACGCCCGAAGGCTTTGTTCAACCGAGGAAATGAGCTTTGCGATATTTCATTGGAGAGACATGATGAAAGCATGGGTTCATCACGAGACGCGTCTGGAAGACCGTCCGCAACCATGGCCAGCGCACGGCCTACTTCTCGGTAGAAAAACCGGCTCAGTGCTGCGTGGAAAACTAAGACCCCAACGTAAAACACAAATTCCAAAATTAACAGGCGCAAAGCTGGGAAGGAGCGTGATCACTAAGTGAAAGCGATGCCTTCTTTGACAGTGGTCTGTGAGGCAAATCTGCGCAGATTTGTAGATGGGGCCGATAAGGCTGACCATGACAGATCCGGACCGGCCGCGGACGTTCAAAAATCAAAGCGTGCCCGATATTTTCAGGGCAATCCGGATCCGATCACCTATGGTCAGAGTTGGCTTTGCTGGCCCCGTCGGCGCAAGTTGCTCACGCTCCTGCTCGAGGCGTCTGGCCAGAACAACACCTATTTCATCTGCCATTGCCGGCCTCTCTTTCAAAAGTGCTGAAAGGCTGTCCTTGCCAATCTCGTAGGCTACGACGGTAGTCACTGCCCGGCTCGTTCCCGTTTCTTCTGATCCTGTCAGAAGCCCTCCTTCGCCGAACCAGTCACCAGGAGATAACCGCAGCAGTTCATGTCCACCGCTTTCGATTGATACGATCCCAGACCTTACAATGAGCAAGGACGTCAGAACCTCACCTTGCCGGGCGATAACCGACCCCTTACGAAAAACGCGCCGTGTCATCTGTGAACTGAGGACTTCTTTCTCGTCGTTAGTAAGCGATTCCAAAAGAGGCAATGCGTTCAATAGCCGCCAGGCCGTACTCTGAGGTGGCCGGTCGTTTTCGCCACGTACGGACGCAGGCTCTCCGCCGACGATAGTCACGCCCGCCGCTTTTGCGTGTCGGAACGCCAGATCAAAGACCTCATTTCTCGCGGCAGAGCCGTTGCCGACACTCGCGACACGGAAGCACAGTTCCAGTTCGATACCCTGAGAATCAAGGCTGCAAATCCTGACCGACGATTTGGCGGGGTTTGCAATTGAGTTTGCGCCACGAAGTGCGGTTTCCATCAATTCGACCGCGGCTTTGGGCGTGAATGCCAGCGACAATTTCACCCTGATAGACGTACCATGCTCTGGGTCGGGACTGCTGAGATTGATGATCCGAGCTTTCGCAAGTGCACTGTTGGGAATCGATAACAGGTCGTTTGAGCCGTTCAGGAGTTGGGTTGCCCGCCAGTTTGTCTCTACGACCTTCCCTTCAAATCCATTATCCAGACTTACCCAATCTCCCACCGAATAGGGTCTAGCAATATTGAGCGCGATACCGGAGAAGACGTCGCTCAACGTATTCTGCAAGGCCAGACCGAGAATAATCGCGAACACGCCTGAAGTGGCAACCATGGTGCCGATCGGCACACTGAACACGTAGGATATGATTGAGAAAAACGTGCCGACATAGATAATGGCGACCACCAAATCCTGCAGGAGGCGTGCCTCTCGCGGTTTGCGCTCGAATATCAGAAACACGCGGACTACGCTTACCAGACATGCAGAGCCAAGAATCCACCAGGCTGCTTTTGCCACTGAAAGCGATATTGTCAGGAGCTTGTTGGAACTCGGATCGGCTGGCGTGAATGGGGCACTTCCATTTGAAAAAAGAATTGCACTCACGGTACCAAACAGAATAAGGCGTGTGAGCAAACGAAGACTCGGATACCGGCGGAATAGAAACCAGTTCGATACGATGAAGGCAAGTATCAGGCCCGTAATCTGTATCGGAACTGAATCGGCGTCAGCGAATCCCATCAGCCTTGCCCGCTAAGGGGTCGGGAGTATGACCGCTGTGGGTGGTCAGCCCAGCATTTCTTTGACCACGAAGATGGAATCCAGAGCCATTTTGCGGCGGGTGAGGCCTTGACGCCGGACGCCCGGATAATCGTGTTGCAAGGTATGACTTGATCCCCGACAACTATGTGTTCGACAGCGCAGTTGGTTACTGCCTCGCCTGCGAGACCCTCGAAGCGACGGCGCGCGAGAACCTTTTCCGCGTAACGACCAAGGTCTTCCTGGAAACTCTCCAGAACGCCTGGGCGGGCTCCAACGACTACGACATTATGCGTTAGCATCCGGGGGCTTCCTTTTCGCTTCAGATGCCTCAAGGAGAACAGCAAGGAAGAAGTAGATTGCTGCGAGTGATCCAAGGATGAGCAACTGAGCGCGCACATCAGCGAGGCTCGCGCCGAGCTGGCTGACATTGACGATCGCATGGATTGCGCTGGTGCTCGGGATGACCAGGGCAATCGTTCGTAAGGGTTCAGGAATGGCTTCCCCCGGCCATGAGAAGCCGGCCAGGAACATGAAGGGCATTCCGATGGCCGCCGCCACCATCTGGACCACGATCGGGCTCCGGAACAGTTTGGCAACGACGATGCCAAGGCTCGCGACGGCAATCACGAAGGGAAGCGCCGCCATCATGATCGTGGACACCGATCCCAGACGGGGAATGCCGTAGAGGTCGGGCAGAACGATCAGGTAAAACGAGAAGACGATCGCCTCGAGCAGCAGATAGGCCAACATTCGCCCGCTGATCCTTTCCAGGGATCTCACGCCTGATAGCCGGGCCTTCACGTCTGGCGGGGCGGGGTAGGTTCCAAGAAGTCCAACCCCAATCAAAAGGGTTTGCTGCAGAATGAGAACAAAGGCCGCCGGCAGGATGTAGGTTGCATAACCGCCCTGCGGATTGAACAGCGGGATTGTCGTTGCCGGCATCGGGCTGGTTGCAGCCTCGGCGAGAGTTGGATCGACCTGTGCCGCGATAAGCCTGGCGGTTTCGACTTCGGCACCGACTGTCCTTGCAAGAGCGTTCACCGCGCCCGAAATGCGGCTATAGATCAGGAAATAGCTGGCATCGGCATAGAGTGCCAGCGGCGCGGAACGTCCGTGCAGGAGATCGCGCTCGAAATATTTCGGGATGATGAGTATCCCGTAGATGCCGCGAGCATAGACTTCCCGTTCGGCGGTCACCTGATCCGGCAAGACCGCGGCGATCGAGACGTCGGCAGAAGCATCGAGCCGCCGGGCAAACGCGCGGCTGCTATCCGTTCCATCGAGGTCGACCAGGGCGATCGGCACGTTGCGTAGTGCCTCCGCACGATACGGCTGCGGATAGAACACCGCATAAACGACGATTGCGAGGATCAGCACGGAAAAGGCCGGTTTCAGGGTGAAGATTCGCTTCACCTCAAGGCCGCAGACGAACAGCAGATCCTTCATGACATTGTACCGATTGTCGCCGTAGGGGGGCGGGCAAGCTGCGATACCTTTTTTCGAATGGCGCCGAGCCGGAGCGCGGTCAGGCAGGCGAGGAGGATCACCATGAACAACAGGATTGCAAGGGGACGGACGGAGAGATCGAAGGGTGCTCCCCGGATTGTCTGGTCGATCCGGGCAATCAGGTACCAGGTGCCGGGCAGGGCGTCGCCCCAATAGTACGCGAATGCGTTCATCCCGATGCGGGGAAAGCCGATCCCCATGAAGCCGAAGGCTGGTGCGGTAAGCAGTGTTCCTATGCTGACAGCCGTTGCCATTGGACGAAGGATGAGTGCGAGCAAGGCGCCTAAAAATTGATTTGCCAGAATGAAGAGGATGCCGGCGCCCAGGAGCAGAACCCTATTGCCCCGTAAGGGTAGCTCGAAAACCAGAAACAGCATTGCATCCGCGACCCCGAGGACGAACAGGAAGACCAGCGTATAGGGAACGAGTTTGCCGAACATTGCCGGCCAGATGCCTCCGCCGAGGCGCCTCAAGATGCGGAACCGATGTTCAGTCTCGGCGTCGCGGCCGATCGAATAGGCCATGACAGTCACGACGATGATCTGAAGGATTGTCGGTAACAATGCTGCCAACAGGAAATGCGTATAGTTCTGGGTCGGGTTGAAGAGCGGATTGACCTGTACCGGTATCGGGGCAAGCAAAGATCGTGCAATATCGATCGGCTGGCCTCGTGTGGTCCTGACTGACAGCCTGATGTTTCCTTCAACGCTGGCAAGTGCGGTGTTGACGCCACGCAGGGTCAGGTTGCCCGTCGTCATAGTCTGGGTGTTGTAAAAGAAGACGACCTCTGGACGCCGCCCAGCAAAAACGTCCCGCTCGAGGTCTTTCGGGATCATCAGTAGGCCATGCACCCTTCCCGAGAGGATAAGGTGCCGGCCTTCAGTCAGATCGCTGACATTTGCGACAACGGCGGCATCAGGCGTTGCGTCGACTGTACGGACAATGGTTCGCGACAGGTCGCTTCCATCAAGGTTAAGGACGGCGATAGGGAGTCGTGTCGCCAGCCCTTGGCTGAAGACTGCCGCAAGCAGACCCATCAAGATCAGGGGCATGACGATTGTTAGAAACAACAGGAACGGTTGTTTTCGAAACTGCGCTGCCTCGCGCAGAAAAACGAGCACAAAGCCTGGTTTTATACGCGCGACCGACATTATCGATCACTTCCGGGCCATGATGCGATCACGCTCATTCCGGGCCTCAGCCCCTCGATGAGCTTGATCGGAACGGCGCGGACTTCGAACGTCCTGAGGTCAAAATCGCCTGTAGCCCTGGTCGCGCGCCATGTCGCATACTGGCCCTGTGCATTGATGATCGTTACCCTTACATCGATCTCGGCACCCGTCAGTGCTGGAACGGTGACACTAAAGTGGTCGCCAACTTTGAGTGACCTTATGAGGTCCTCTCGGAGGTTGAAGGTGAACCATGGATGTTCGATATCGACGATTGAATAGAGGGGAGCGCCAGCACTGAAATTCTCACCGAGTTCGGCTATTCTGGTTGTTACTTGCCCATCGATTGGCGCGTAGACGGTGAGTTCCTTCACGTCCGTTTCCTGCTGGCGGAGCGTCGCTTCTGCTTGCTCCACCTTAGAGGAGGCAAGAGCCCGTTCCTCTTTGCTCGCACCCGTGATCGCCAAATCAAGGTTGGCCTGGGCGGCTTCCCGGCTTCGGATCGCCGCCTCCAGATTGCGACTCGATTGTTCGACACGAGCCTGTGGGACCGCGTCAGTCGTCGCAAGGCGCGCCTGCCGGGCCTGGTCGGTCTGATAGAGCACGACATCGGCCTCAGCGGCTTCGACTTCCGCCTTCCGTGCGGCGATGGTTTCCGGTCTGGTACTGTTGACCCGATCGAGATCGGCAATCGCCACGGCGAGCGCCGCCTTTGTTGTATTGAGTGCCGAGCCGAGTTGCGGGCTTGCCAATTCGACAATGACTGATCCGCGCTTGACCATGTCCCCGACGTCGGCGTGGAGCGCGGCAACGCGCCCGGAGGTACGTGCGCTGATATCGACCCGGTCCGCCGAAACCTCTCCTTGAATGATCAGGGGAGGCGGCAGTGTCGCAAACCAGAGGAGTGCGCCGAGTGCTGCAAGGCAGGCAAGACTGATGATCAAGCGTATGATCCTGGCCATGTCGGAGGCTCTCTTCAGCTTACGGCGAGAAAATCGACGCCGGTGACGGCAGACGAAGACTTCGCGACATCAGGGTCGACGCTGGCATGGCTGGGGTTGGTCTGACTGACGATCTCGCCGGCGCGCGCGAGAATGTACGGTTCCATGTGCGTGGCATGCGTCAGTATCCAGAATTGCTTCGCTGCGATTGCGGAAAAGACCTGTGCGGCGACATCGGAAGGTTCCATCGCGTGCGATGATTTCATGGCATTGGCGTCGGCAGGCCTGCCCGCGGTCTCGGAACTCATGATGTTCGTTTTGACGAGGGCCGGGCAAAGAACGGAAACACCGACGCCGGACCGGCTCGCGATAAGCTCCCGATAGAGGGTTTCGGAGAGGCCGACGACCGCGTGCTTGCTCGCGACATAGGCCGACGCGGCAGGGATGGTGACGAGGCCGGCCGCTGAGGCCGTGTTGATGATGTAACCGGAGTTGCGTTCCCGCAGTCCGGGCAAAAACGCTAGAAGACCGTTGACGACACCGCCGACATTGATGTCGAACATCCGCTTCCAGTCGGCTTCCGTATGATCCCAGGTCAGGGAAAGCTTGGTGATGCCGGCATTGTTCGCGATCAGCCACGGATCGCCGAGAGCTTCGCTGGTCCGGTCACGCAATCGCTCCACGTCAGCGAGATTGCTGACGTCCGTCGGAACGGTCAGGGTTTCAGCTCCTGCGGCTTCGACCGACTTTCGCGCTTCGTCCAGTCGCTCCTGGCTGATGTCGGCCAGCGCGACCTTCATCCCCTTGCGTGCCGCTTCGACCGCAAGTGCCAATCCAATTCCGCTCGCCCCGCCGGTTATCACGGCGACCTTTCCAGACAAGGCTTCACTAACATTTTTCATGGCGTTTGCTCCAGCGATTGCGTCGCTGGCAGGTTAAGCAGGAACAGAGGCAGTGGAAGTTAGCTTGCGGGTGCTATCGGACAAAGTAACAGTGTGCCAATGCGCTCACAGGCGAAGTTGTGGTCGACAAATGGATTGACCAAGATCAAAACGCGCCGCAGGATTTTATATGCTTTGTGCGAGGGTAGAGAATGGATGCAATATCAGGCCCGTCACCATCGTCCGTAAGGGATCAGATGGAAAGGCTACGCAAAAGCGCCAGCTTTAATGGCTCCGATCGACTTCTCGTCCTGCTGAACTATGTCGTTGAAGAAACTCTCGGTGGCCGAGGAAAGGATCTCAAGGAAGCAACGATTGGCAATGAAGTCTATCGCCGCGACCCGCCTTACGATCCTCGAATAGACTCGACCGTCCGGGTTGAGGCGCGACGGCTGCGCAGAAAACTGGAGGAGCATTTCTCGGGCGATGGTCTGTATGATCCCGTCCTCATCACCATTCCAAGTGGTAGTTATACGCCGTTCTTCGAGTTGAACACGCAGCAGCGCGCCTCACCGGCTGGCTCTCCGGCAGTTGCAAAAGATATCTTTCGGCCTGGGCCCGGTACTCGTCTGGCGGTGTTGCCGATCAAAGTCATTTCCGGAGGAGCCGAGATTCAGGAATTCGCCGATGCGCTGACAGATGAACTCGTCTTTGCGTTCGGCTCCGAGCCTGGCCTGAAGGTACCCTCTCGTGCAACTACCTTCAGTTACCGCGACAAAGAGCCCGCGATTCCCATGATGTCGGCGGAACTCGGTTTGGATGCGATCGTCCAAGGAACAGTTCGGCAGGTCAATGGGCGAGTCAAGGTGACCGTTGAGATCTCTGATCCGCGCGGATTTGTCGTCACGTCGGACCGGTTCGAAAGCGCGTCTCCAAACCTTGGCGAATTAACCGAACGCATGGCGACTACGTTCGTCAGCAGATTGCGCTTCGATAGCTCCAAGATGCGCAATCTCCAGATTAGTCCCGGGCCTGTCGCCGTCGATTCCCACGCCAAGATTTATCGTGCGCGCCAACTGCTTGACAAGCAAACGACCGAAGGCATCAAGGCTGCGTTGCAACTCTTCAGAGATGTCGCCGCAACCGCACCGGACTATGCGCGTGGTCATTCCGGAATAGCGGATTGCTTCTGCGATCTGTTCAGGATCGGCGCCATCGATGAGCCGGCGGCACTCGCTCAAGCGAAACCTGCCGCGGAAGAGGCACGTCGGATCGACCCGGAGTCACCGGAAGCGTATGCGGCACTAGGAACGATCCATGCCTGGCTCGAGCGTGATCGGTCCGCAGCCGAAGACAGCTTCGAGATATCGCTATCGCTTGGGCGCAACGCAAGATCAGCGAGGATTTACGGCTCATACCTTGCACTGCTGGGGCTGACGGAAGAGGCTGAGCAGCTCTTTCGGGAGGCGCGCACGATCGAGCCTTTTTCTCAGCAGCAGGACATCGCCGAGTCTGTCAGCCGGTTCCAGGATCGTCAGTTCGACTGGCTCATCGAGAAGCCTCTTGAGATCGAAGTCGGGAACGCGCCCGCCGAGGCACTCTATTACATGGCACTCAGCAGTCATTTCGGGGGTAGATCATATCAAGAGGAGTTTTTCCTACCTCTTGAGCGCCTCAGAATTGGCAACCCACAACTGATTTTTGCGTCCGCGGAACTCGCCGCCTGGCGTGGAGCGACAGATACCGCGGAACGGACGCTTGGCGTAGACAATCCAAGGGCCGGAAAATTCGCATATGCGACGCTCGCTTCCGCTGTCGGCGATCGCACGCGGGCGCTCTCCTACCTTTCCGAGGCGTTGGACGCCCGCGAACTGGCCACCGTCTGGATGCGAACCGATGTTCGGTTCGACTTTATACGCGATTCGACTGAATTCAGGGCTCTCATCGATCGCCTGGAGGCATTACGGCTGTCGTGAACATCAGCTAACTGGTCAAACGGTTAGCCGATTCACACCTTACTTTTGTCGATTCCCGTCCGGCTCCTATCGTCTCGCCACCGATCACAGGAGGCTTCGGACGTGAGTCAGAACAGTCAATATCGTAGCGCAGATCTTATCGTCGAACGAATACACGGCGTTCTTGGGCATTATCCCGGCTACCGGACACTTCACGCCGACGGCCGCTTGTACAAGGGGCACTTCCAAGCCTACGACATTGCTCGGCAGTTCACGAGGGCAGTGCATCTGCAAGGGCAAGAGCTGCCTGTGTCCGTACGCTTCTCCAAGGGCGGGGGCAATCCGCACGCCTTCTTCAACTCGACCGTTGGCATGGCGACGCGCTTCTATCTCGAGGATGGGCGAGTCACCAATCTCGTGATGCTGAGCCAGAAGCTGTTCTTCGCTAACACGATCGAGCAGTTTGTCGAGCTTGTGAACTCGGCTCAGCCCATAGCGCCAGGGGCTGGCCCGAACAAGGCGGGTCTCGACGTGTTCCTCGCGTCAAATCCCAATGTCATGAACGTTTTCAAGATGCGGGCCGCCGCCCAGGCTCCTGTCAGCTTCGGCAATACCGAATTCCATGCCGTCCATGTATTCCGATACCTAAACGCTGCCGGAGACCTGCACCACGTGCGGTGTCATTGGATACCGGTCGATGGCGTCAAGGGGCAGGATACTGAGATCCTCACCCATCAGAGCGTCGACGTCTTGTTTCTGGAGCTGGACGAGCGTCTGAAAACCTCTCCCATTGAATTCGAACTTGAGCTTGAGATCGGCCAGCCTGGGGACCCCTTGAACGATGCGACGGCGCTATGGCCGGAAGACCGGCAGCGCGTTCGTATCGGCCGCCTTCGCGTCACTGGTCCGACCAGCGAACAGGAGATTGGCGATCGCCTGATGAACCACGACCCGACGATGCTGGTCGATGGGATCGAGGCTACAGATGATCCGATCCTCCAGATCAGACGCGGCGTCTACGAAGCCTCCGCCGCTCAACGAAGTGGAGGCTGGCAAGCCTCCCAGGCTCAAGCAGGAGGGAGGGCAGATGGGACGGCGAAATCTTGATCATATGCGTGCACTCGATACGGCCTGGAACAGGAGACAATGGTCAGACTATGCGGCTCTGTTCGATGAAGACCTTGTCGCCTGGCGCTCAGGCGAGATCGAGCCGCATGGCAAGCAGGAGCATGTTTTCAGCGCGCAGCGATTTTGCGCAGCTTACCCTGAGGCTCAAGTCGACGAAACCTACCTGGATTTCTTCCTGAGCGCGGACGGACACAAGACCTGCTCGATAGCGATCCTCTCAGGAATTACCGATGGAAAAGCTCCAGCGTTCGAAGTCACCTTTACAGCAATATGCACCTGGCGAGATGGTCGTGTCGTCGAGCAGCGCGAATACGTCGATGACCAACTCTTCCAGAAATATCTTCAACAGTTCACCCTCGACAACGGAGACCAATCATGAGTGACAACATCGCGCCTTTGGAAGCTCGTCTTGCTATGGCTCAGACCGTCACGAACCAGCCGGACGGTCCGGGAAAGCGTATCGGCAAGCGCGGTGAGCTGACCATGATTGGCAATGTGCTGCCGGGCGGCGCGGCCTTGTTCCGCGAACGCCTGCCGCAGTTTCAGGCAGAAGCTGGCTACTGGGAAGATCGCGTCGGAACTGTCCAGGATTTCCGTATCCTGCTTTTCGACAACGACACCCGGTTCCTTCTTTCGCTGGTCTATGATGGAGACTTCGAGCCTTATCTCGTCGATATCACCACACAGGCGCATCAGTGGCTCGATTTCTTCGCGACCGATGTTCTGGAAGGCTATCCCGGCTTGACCAGCCCTCATGCGGCCGATTGGGTCAAGAGCCTGATGCATCCCGCCGAGTTCTTCTATGTCGGCGCGCCGAATTCAAGCGTGAGAGACATCAAGAAGATGGAAAAGCTTTCGAAAGCGGTGAGCGATCTTCTCGACGCGGCCGGCTGAGACCATGGTATCGACACTCGATTTTGCCGACATTCAGGGGACTGTCCTTCGCAGCCGCCCGATGCCCTATTTCGGCAGCTATCTGATGTTCACGGTTCATGACGCCTCTGCGGCGCGCATTCTCTTGAAGCGGCTCGTTCCGCATATCACGTCCGCAGCCGATTGGAGCAGCCCGGCGGAGAATGCGTGGATCAACATCGTATTCTCTTATGCAGGTCTGCGAAAGTTGGTGGGCGACGAACGCCTCGAGGGGTTCCCGCGGGAGTTTCGGCAGGGGATGGCCGCGCGTAGCGCCTATCTGGGCGATGTCGGCACGAATGCGCCGGATCATTGGGATTTGCCTCACGGAGGCAATGGCTTTGATATCGGGCTTCTGGTGATGGCCGGAAGTATCGAGCTCAAGGAGGCCAAGCTTGCCATCGGGCATGCAGCCCTTGAGGGTATTCCCGGCGTCGAATTGATTCATCGTCTTGACGTCGGCGTGCCGCCAACGCTCAGGGAGCATTTCGGGTATGCCGACGGCATCAGCCATCCGTTCATCGAGGGGCAGGGTGGTGACCCCTTGCCTGGCCAGGACGTCCTGAAGCCCGGAGAATTCATCCTCGGCTATGAGAACGAACTCGGTGTGGTCGCGTCGCTCGATGCTCCGGCCGCGCTCTGGCGCAATGGCACCTTCATCGCGATCCGCAAGGTCTGGCAGGACGTCGCCGCCTTCCGAACTTTCCTTCATGAAAGTGGTGGTCGGACAAAAGACGGAGCTGAACTGCTTGCGGCCAAAATGATGGGCCGTTGGCGAAGTGGCGCGCCGCTGGCACTTTCGCCGGATAAGGACGATTCCGGTTTGGCTCGGGACAGCACTCGAAACAATGCGTTTGTCTATGCCGATACCGACGCCGAAGGCAAGCGGACCCCCGCGGGCAGCCATATTCGACGGGTCAACCCGCGCGATGCGCTCAAGGATTCGTTAACGAACATCCGGCTGCATCGCGTTCTTCGACGTGGATTCGCTTATGGACCGTTGTTGCCGGAGGACGCCATTGTCAACGACGGGGTCGATCGCGGCATCATGCTGGCAATCATAAACGCCGACCCGGGCCGGCAATTCGAGTTTGTCCAGGCGCAATGGGTCAACGATGGGGATTTCATATCGCAGGGCGCCAGGGCAGACCCTATCGTCGGCAGGCGGGATAGCGTGGACGATTTTCTGTACCCCGCGAAGCCGGTCAGAAGGCGCGTACCGGGGCTTCCTGCCTTTACTGCAACGAGAGGAGGGGAACACGTCTTCTTACCCGGCATCGCTGGTCTTCTTTGGCTGACCGAGGGGAATTAATCCGCAGTAGATCGCATTATGGGAAGTGTTCTTTCACGACAGCGTTCGCATGACGCAGCGTCTACGAGCCCAACCCAAGCGTTGTAAGAAGCACTCGGTCCGTTGCCGCCCGCAACGGCCTGAACCCGAAGACGGTCGCCAAATGGCGGGAGCGTACCACGACCGCCGGTGCATGAGATTCGAGAGCGGTTCATCGTTCCATTTTACTTTCGTCCACGAAAGCTCGCGGTGGCCTTCAAAGCCATAAAGATCAGATGATCCATTGGTCAAAAACGAATATCTTCGTCGAATGGTTGACCGAATCATTCCGAGGTATGTTTCCGAGCAAACTAACGCGCCGTTGAGCTTGGATGTCGGAACGCCGAGATTTTCTCGAATGGGAAGACGATAAATGGGCGCGGCTGGGCGCAGCTTCATTTGGGGCTGCGCGAACACGTGGTTGTTACTGTCGAGGTTGAGGACTATTTCGACGCGGCGAGTATCCTCTACTCGTCAGCCGACCTAATATTAAAGCTGGAGGGTGCCAGCCATCCGACCGCCGTTATCAGCACGCAGACGCGCACGACTGACGAAAAATGTGAACTAAAGCTTGTGGCACGGTCTGGCACTTTTGAACTGTGCCGCGACCGGCGCATTCGGCTCAAATCTGCAATCCTTCATCTGGTGAGTTTTCCGGCATTTGTCTGCCTCTGTGAGAATTCGCCTGATTTCCTTTTGAAGAGGGCGGCAAGCATCAGCGGCTCGGGCGTGTTGTTCTGGCTCACAAAGAATGGCTGATTGAGATTCAGGAACTGCCGCACACGCGAGAGATCGTCAAACAACTGAAAAGCGACGGTGGTAGCGGCATTACTCATGTCGTCAAGGTGGATCGATGCGATGGAAAATCCTTCCCCATTTCCGCACTGTGGCGGGTTATAGGGGACCTGCATCGCTTCCTCTCGTTCGCACGCGGGCAGTGGACATCGATTTTCGGCCCCGTGGGGTATGATGCAGGCAACGCGCTAGTCTATGAATCATGGGGAACACTTCTTTCAGCTCCGTGGCAGTCCGGATACGCATGGCTGGACGTCCATCACGGAGAATGTCTCGCGGAAGCGTATTCTGGCTTCGTTACCACGCTTCATAACAAGCTGTTGGGCGAGGCGGTTTCGACCGCGCTATATTGGTATCTGCGCAGCAACCGGGGCGGGGACGGCGCGGGCATCGATAGCGGCCTGATCCTTTCGCAATCGGCGCTGGAGCGCCTATCCGTCGCGATTTTATCATCATCGGGATCAACGATACCAAATTCAGCGGCGGAGAAAATCCGCGCCGCGTGCCTTGAGTTGGGGATACCTATAAAACTCCCGCCACACCTAAAGGAGTTGCAAAAGGCAAAGCGCGCAGACCCAAAACTAATGGACGCCGCTGCTATGATCGTTTGTGTACGCAACGAACTTGTCCATCCGAAACGCCGTATGGCCGTAAAGATAACTCCACTGATCGTACCATGCTGGTACCTGGCGCAATGGTATATCGAGATGTTTCTACTCAAACTCTCCGGATACAACGGCCGGTACTCCAACCGTCTGAAGGCAAAATGGGTTGGGGAAGTGGAATCTGTTCCGTGGGCAGATGAACATAGACGCAGCCGAAAGGCCACATAGCGGTGCGGCCCCGGACCCCAAAAGCAATTCTCTCATGCGTGCCAGTAAATTCTTCTGCATCGTAATATTTGATTTTGCACAGCTTCTGGTGGCAAATGGAGCCAAACAGTAATTTGAGAATGTTTACATGCCAAAAAGACCGCTTATCCAGAAGGGCGTAGCAGAGCTTGAAAAGCTGTTTGAATAGCCCCGAGTTTCGTAGACGCCCTCGGGTTAGATTTTCTGCTGTTTCTCGAACTCGACGGGGGACAGCATTCCGTTTCTGACATGCTTGCGTTTCGGGTTGTAGAACATTTCGATGTAATCGAACACGTCCTGGCGGGCTTCGTCGCGTGATCGATAGACCCTGCGGCGTATGCGTTCGCGCTTCAGAAGGTTGAAGAAGCTTTCGACGACCGCGTTGTCGTGGCAGTTGCCACGCCGGCTCATTGAGTGGACCAGATTGTGGTGCTTCAGGAACGAAGCCCAGTCCATGCTGGTGAACTGCGAGCCCTGATCCGAATGGATCAGAACCTGATCCTTGGGCTTGCGTCGCCAGACCGCCATGAGCAAGGCCTGCAGCACGACGTCGGTGGTTTGCCGGCTCTGCATTGCCCAGCCAATCACCCGGCGGGAATAGAGATCGATGACGACCGCGAGATAGGCGAAGCCTTCGCAGGTCCGGATATAGGTGATATCAGTGACCCAGGCTTTGTCCGCAGCCTCGACGTCGAATTGCCGATCGAGCGTATTGTCGACCACGACGGAGGGGCGACCGCCATATTTGCCGGGACGGCGTTTGTAACCGATCTCAGCCTTGATACCGGCAAGCCTTGTCAGACGCGCGACGCGGTTCCGGCAACACATCTCTCCCTGGTCGAGCAGATCGTCATGAAGCTTGCGATAGCCATAGACCTTGCCGCTCTCCCGCCAAGCCTGAAAAAGGAGATCGGTCTGTCGTTTGTCTTCGCTGGCCCGCTTGCTCAACGGGTTCTTCAGCCAAGCGTAGAACCCGCTCGGGTGAACATGGAGAAGCCGACACATCGTCCGCACAGAGAAGCTCAGGCGATGCAGGGCTATGAACGCGTACTTCACTTTGCATCCCTGGCGAAGTACGCGGCCGCTTTTTTTAGGATGTCGCGCTCCTCGGTGACGCGGGCCAGTTCTCTCTTTAGCCGTCTGATCTCCTCGGCCTCGTCGCTAGCCTTGGCGTTCAATGTGCCGAACTTCTTCTTCCACTCGTAGAGTGAATGCTGGCTGACACCGAGCCGCTGCGAAACCTCCGCTACCGGGTAGCCCCGCTCAGTGATCTGACGCACCGCGTCGCGCTTGAAATCTTCCGTGAAATTGCCTTTGCCCATGTAGGCCTCCTGCCTCAAATTTAGGGAAGAAGGCGTCTACAAATCTAGGGGCTATTCAGTTCGATCAACGACATGGTGATCCAAAGTTTTTGGATGATCTGCTTGAAGAGCTTTCCGAGCGAAAAACCCAGCGTGCGCAGGAGCTACGGCAGCGGGCGATGCAGGCCCGGGGAACAATCGCTCAACGATCTGCCATGAGCGTTGATACCCGCGAGGCTGCCGTGGAAAGCCCGATTATTTCTGCCGTGAAACCGGTCGAGCGCTCGGCCTCTCCTGTTTCCCGAGTAGCGTCCGCTCCGGCAATAACAATCCGTCCTGTCCCAGAACGTCCCCCTGTCGGGAATGATCCCGGAAGCATCCTCTCGGCTTGGACCGCGATGGAGGTCTTGTCTCCTCCGTCGTTCCGAAAGCCCGAGGATTTGGCGCGCGGCGATCGATACCGTATCGCCCAAATCGATAAGGACGCGCTGCCTTGGGAGAATGGCGGCGAAAGAAGCCGTCCCAATCAAAAGCTTTACTACCAAGTCATTCTCGGCAGTATCGACATGGAAGCTGCCGTTTCGGCACTATTAGCGGTTTACACCGACAGCCGGGCGGAGCGCCCACAAGCGCGCGGCGAGGCTGTGCTCGCGACGATCATGGTGGACCGGGAGGGGCGTCCGGTCGAGAGCGAAGCCGTTTCTATTTCCAGCTTCGGTTGGGGAATACCCGTGGCGCTGGGCGGCAGGCTGAGCGATCTAGGACAATGGTCGCACGCGAAAGAGTCGCTCGTAGAGGGGTTGGCGGCAAAGATCGTAGTTGCCGACAGGGACGGAAATCCGCTGCCGCTCACCCATAAGATGATTCAAGACGCTTATGATTGGCTGGTACAGGCCGTCAGCCTGTCTGCACAATTCGTCAGGCCACCGGCGTTTGCCGTTCGGTCGTATCAGTATTTCAAGCTGCAAGATCCGCCTGAGTCCATTCTGCTCAACTCGTTCTTCCTTGATGATCTGGTAGCGGCACGCGCTCTTGTGGCTTCCGGCAAGGCGACGTCCAACCTGAAGCGCTATTTGGGCGCACTTAAGCCAAGCGGTCGCCGAAACCTCATGAAGGACAACGAGACGCTTTCAGAAGCGCTCGAGCCCCGGAAATTCCCGTTAGGATCGTGGCCGGGCGACGGCCGGCATTCGCTGGCACTCCTTCAGCAATGCGCGGTCAATCTTGCCCTTCACGACCTGAAGGCGGCCGGCATTCTCGCTGTGAACGGTCCGCCCGGCACGGGAAAAACAACCCTTCTTCGCGATGTCATCGCCGCGCTTGTCACCAAGCGGGCGGAAATTCTCTGTTCCTATGACGAGCCGGAAAGCGCCTTCATCCATTCAGGGCAGAAGCTGAGAAAGGGAAGTTCCTTCGTTCACCTCTATCGCCTGGACAACAAGATCAGGGGATACGAGATGATCGTTGCCTCCTCGAACAACAAGGCCGTCGAAAATGTCAGCGCCGAGCTTCCCGCCATGCAAGCGATAGCGGGTGACGCCGGCGGCCTCCGATATTTCAAGACCGTGTCTGACGCGCTATTGGAACGCGACACTTGGGGTGCGGTTGCTGCAGTGCTCGGCAATGGCAAGAACAGAAGTGATTTCCGGCAAACCTTCTGGTGGGACGATGACGTCGGGCTCCAGAGGTATTTGCAACAGGCCAGCGGCAATCCTCAACTGATCACTGAGAAAACAGAGACAGGAACGAGGCAAAGACCGCCGCATGTCATCGTCAAGGAAAACGCACCGGAGGATCATGATGAGGCCCTGCGGCGCTGGAGAAAAGCCCGTCAGCATTTTCGCAAGGTAGCGGCATCTTCGAAATCGGCACTGGCGGAATTGCAGAAGGCCCATGACCTTTTGCGATCGATCCGGCAAAAGCAGGAGACGGTTGATGGTCTCACCGTCGAAATCGAAGCGATGCGCCCGGTTTTGGCGCAACTGGCGGAGAACGCCGGAAAAGCGGTGTCCGCTTTTGATGTCCAGAAGCGGAATGTGGAAGCACTGGATCAGAATCGAGCCGCCTTATGGAGAACGCGGCCCGGTTTTCTCAGCCGGCTGTTTGGCACGCGGGTTTATCGTTCATGGCGCGAGGCATACGATATCCTCTCGAAAAAGCTGACCTCCGAGAAGGTAGAGCTTTCGCGTCTGTCGGCAGATGCTGAGACGAAAAGGTCGGAATATGCGCGGGCGAACGGCGAGCTACAAAAAATGCAGGCTTCGGTCACCGAACTGGCCGAGACACTCCGGTGCGAACGGGTTGCATGCGAAGATCTCGCCCGCCGATATCCCGGCACGTTCATTTCAGAAGAGTTTTTCGACCAGCGTCATCAGGACAAACAGAAGAGTGCGCCCTGGCTGGATGCGGCTACCGCACGTTTGCGCAACGATGTTTTCGAAGCAGCGATGGCATTGCATAAGGCGTTTGTTGATGGTGCCGCAAAGCCGATCCGGCATAACCTCAATGTTCTGATGAACGGCTTTGGCACGCGTTCGCTGGGAAGTCCGGAAAAGGACGCGCTGATCCCGGACCTCTGGTCCACCTTGTTCCTGCTGGTGCCGGTGGTTTCCACCACGTTTGCTTCGGTCTCCCGCATGTTCAGTAAAATCGGACCGGAATCTTTCGGCTGGTTGCTGGTGGACGAAGCAGGCCAGGCATTGCCGCAGGCGGCCGTGGGCGCATTGATGCGAACTCAACGAGCGATGGTCGTCGGCGATCCGATCCAAATCGAGCCGGTCGTCGTTCTGCCTGACCAGTTGACCGAAGCGATGTGCCAGCAATTCGGGGTCGATCCGCTGATTTACAACGCGCCAGGGGCTTCGGCGCAAACACTGGCCGACAGCGCCACGGAATATTACGGAACATTCGAGACCAAGTTTGGAACCCGTGAAGTTGGCATGCCTCTTCTGGTTCATCGACGCTGCGCCGAACCGATGTTCAGCATTTCCAATTCCATTGCCTACGAAAACCTCATGGTGCAGGCGAAGGCAGCCAAACCTTCCGCAATCCGGGACATTCTCGGTCCTTCCCGATGGATCAATGTCGAGGGGCGGGGGCAGGAAAAATGGTGCCCGCAGGAGGGCGACGCGCTGCTTGGCCTGCTACGCCAACTACGAGATAAAGGATGCGCTCCCGACTTCTATGTCGTGACCCCGTTCGTCGTGGTGCAGGATCGTACGCGGGAAGTGTTGCGTACCAGCGGCTTGCTCGAGGGGTGGGTCGAAAACCCCTATCAGTGGGTCAGGGATCGCATCGGCACGGTTCACACTGTTCAGGGCCGCGAGGCGGAGGCCGTCTTTTTCATCCTGGGTGCTCCGGATGCCCAGCAGCGAGGCGCGAGGGGCTGGGCTGGCGGTCGTCCCAATCTCCTGAACGTCGCAGCGACAAGGGCTAAGGAAGCGCTTTACGTGGTAGGCAATCGGAACCTATGGAAAACAGCAGGCGTGTTCCAGTCGCTCGATAATTTCCTCTGATGAGCCGGATCGCGTCCGAAAACAATCGCTGGTCGCAGAATTCATACAACACGTATCGAGAGGGATTTATGGCGAACGGAGGAGGGCATGACTGATGGCTGTATTAAAGAGTTCGAGACTGTCTCCCTGATTTTAAGGTCGAGCTGCGAAAGCAGAGGTGTCGATGGCTTTTGTCTCGCCTGGATCAAGCTGGAAAGACAATTACGCAAGCTTGCAGCGAACATTGTCTACCAAGCCTCCACGGTGCGTTACTCGGATCAGGCTTGCCTCCGAAAGGCGCTTTACGACAATGCCGGTCTATCTCACCGCACGTTCATGGGGGCGATACATCATCTTAGCGGAATGAGCGTGAAAGACCTCATAGGTGAACGCTATCGAACCCTGAAGAATGCTGTCGATGCATCATATTCGATAAGGCAGAAGATTTTCCACGGCCAGCAAACCGAGAAAAGGCTCGGGCGGGAGGCATTGATCGGCCACATCGATGATGTTCGTGAATGGTGCGGCGCGCTTTCCGATGCGTCCATGCATCATTTTGGCTATGACGGGTTTTCCGGAACGACATCGCTTTTCAAAACCAATAAGCCGGAATTGATCGCTGCTGTTGACAAAGCGTTGCAGCCGAAGGGATGGGAAGAATACGTGAAGACATTTCAGCGTTAGTTTTCCTTCTATTCTGCTCGGTGCTCGACATTTTTTGATCGAAAAGTCATTATTTCCTCATGAGTCGCGCTAAACGCTTAATCCTTTTTCCCGACAGCAACTTATTTTTTCAATGCAGGGCGCTCGGCGAACTGCCGTGGAAGGAATTGGGCGACTATGATGAGGTCGAATTGATCGTCAGCCGCCCAGTTCAAAAGGAGATCGACCGTCATAAAGGAGGCGGCAACGACCGGCGTCAGAGACGCGCCCGCCAGATCGCGTCGCTCTTACGAGAAGTAATCAAAAACAAGCTGGCACCCCAGGATATCTGCGACGGCCCACCGGAGGTAAAGCTTACGCTGCGGGTTGACCTCAAACCCGATGTAGGACTCACCGATAAGCTTAATTATGCCGAGCCAGACGATACCCTTGTCGGGATAGCGCACGGATTTGCAGGTGGTGTGGTCGACGCCGATGTGGCGGTCCTGACTGATGATACAGGTGTAATGGCGTCGACTGAGGCGGTCTCTCTAACTTGCATCGCGATTCCCGACGAATGGCGGCTTGAACCCGAAGCTACCAAAGAGTCGAAAGAACTTAAGGCGGCGCAGGCGGAAATAGCCCGATTACAGAAACATGAACCCACTTTTAATGCGGAATTTTTCGATTCAAACGGCAGGCCGGCTTTATCTCTCGACTACGAGTTTGCCAGGGCTTCGGCGTTGACACGGCAGGAAATTAGAGCACTTCTGGATCAAGCTCGCTTAGTGTTTCCTTTGCAGACCAATTTTGCTCCACAGTCAATACCTGTTCGAGGCCCGCGCGGCATCTCACTTGAATCGCTTCGAGGCATGCGAAGCCCACCCAACGAACAGCAGATAGCAGAATATAACGCGGCCTATGAGGCATGGCTCTCGAAATTGGAAACGGCGCTCGGGAAGATTCACCTAAAGCTCCTGCAAGATAAAACAGAAAGTAACTTCTCCTTCGTGGCGCAGAACTCCGGCACACGCCCGGCAAACGATGTTCTGGTGGAGATCGTTGCCAAAGGCCCGCTTTTAATTAGCCGTCCGCCGGATAAAGACGATGAAAATGAAGATAATTACCCCCTGCCTGTTCCTCCAGCCGTGCCAGAATTTCAATTCTCTGCGCTCGGCTCTATGTTTCGAGTGTCGAACATGTTTGGGCCGGGCTATGGGATAGAGCGCGAACTAAGACCGTTGGTCGATCCTTATTTCCATCGAGGGCGCGACGCGGAAGGGTTCTACTACAAAGGCGGTCATCGTAAGATTGCGGGGGATAGTCTCAGGCTAGAGTGTGCTCTGTGGCGACATGGAAGGGAGCCTGAGAGCTTTCACGCTGTGATCGAAACCGACGCCAATAAAGATGCCAAGGGCATTGTGGAGTTTCGAATACATGCAAGCAATCTTTCGAACGTAGTTTCTTGCCGGATTCCCGTCAGGATAACGTTCAAGGCCTTTTCGACATATAAATATGCTTCGCAACTGATTGATGCATTAACGCCAGCGAAAGGCGAAGGCTCATAATCAGCGATCATTCATAGCAGCAGGAAGGGCGATCCCTATGGATGCCAACGCTCGCCTATAGCTGCACGTTCGTCCTGACGACGGGCATCCCCCTCGTAGCCTTCAGCAATCGAGATGAGAACGGCTGAAACGCGCGGATGTGAATTTCCATATCGTGCGGCAAGTCCACGATAGCGACCCGCCAGCTTGCGCTCCTGTTCGCCACCGTCGTATGGCCCACGACTAGTGACGCCACGAGCATTTCGAACGCCCAGATCAAATTTTTCGCGAAGCTCCCCATTTTCGGAGCGATCCAAAAAGTCCAATATCACCACCGGCAACCAGTCATCCCAAGGACGGTGGCGTGCAAAGCGTGCGAGTAAAGCTGCGAAATGTGTTTCGGCAACTTCCTTGCGATCTAGGTCACTTGCTTGTCGCATCGCTTCTTCGGCCCAGACGTTGAAATCTTGCTCGATTATCTCTCCGTCTTCGCTCAGCCCGGGAAGTTTATTCCAGCCCTCAAGCGTATGAGATGCCAGTTCGGCAAGGAATTTCCGGCGATCTGGTGATATCTCTTCTTGCTCCGGATCGTCCCTTCCGTCTCTGCGACGATAGCGCCAACACAGCAGTTGAACAAACAGCGATGGATCACTTGCCAGTTTTCGATGCATCGCCAAGGTTCTTTGATGATGGCGATGCCCATAGCGGCATAGCAGCGGTACGAATGGCAGTTCCAAAGTTGCGATCCGGTCATTTGAGATCTCGTCAGAGTCATCAAGGCGTTTAAGCACTTCGTCCAAATGATAGGAGTCTGGAAATGGACCATCCGACTCTTGCCCATGCGTAATGGCTTCCAGAATGCGTTCCCATTTCTCTGGAGAGAGTCTATCAGGTGAAAGACTCATTGCAGTAAATGCTGAACGTGGACGTTCAACATCAAGCAGCTTTGTTATAGCGTATTCAGCTTCTTCCGATGGTGTGTCGTCCCATAATCTGACCGATACAGTCCTCCAATAAGTGGTCGCAACGTCACTTCCTAGTTCTTCAGCAACTGTCCATCCCGGCGCGCGGCCAGGAAGGTGCTCGGCTAACCGATACTTTGCGTCGGCATCCTTCAAGATGCCCGTTTGAGAGAGAATTGTCACAACGGCGTTGAGATCGGTCCATCCGGAGGTCCAGAGCACTTGGCGAAGGAAGGTATTGACTGATTCGCTCGGTTGATGCTGGAGCGCGCGCACCGCCCATTTCGCCGCTATCTCCGGAGAGGCTTCTGGCGGCACCACAACTTGGGCGACAAGCTCGGGGTGCTTGACACTTAGCGCGAAATTGAAGACCTGATCCTCACCCATTTGCTCTCGGATTTCCATGATGGCCCCGATGCGCTTCCGCTGTATGCGAGCATCCCGTTCCTGCCACGATAAGCGTCCCTTCTCCTCATCTTCGATCAGAGATCGCCACTCGACGTGCGGACTGTCGAAAAGCCAGCGATGGCGGGCAGTCGCAATTCCAGCCTCCAGCGCAGCCTCCATCCTGCGAAGAGCAACCACTACGTTGTTCTCGTCTTCGCCGTCTTCGAAAGTACGCATGACCTCACGACGCCGGAGGTCATTCCGGAGGCCCGCCTTGTCTTCGTCGTCAGCATCTGATGCCCAACGCTCGACCTGCTCAACCAAGCGGCTCAAATCGTCAGGGTGCAAACGTGGGGCGATTTTCAGCAGCTCTTCCAACTCAGCTTTGTCAAAAGGAGCCAAATCTAGCAAAAGGCGGCTTGCTTCAATCGCAGCATCCCGAACGTCAAAGTTCGTCGGGATAGGCACATCATGTTCCAGTGCACGCCACTGAGGTCTTGTGGGTCTTATGGCGAAACCGGGGCCGGTGCTGGGAAGTAGCGAGATGCAGACACCAATCGCCGCGCTTCGAAACTCTTTGGATAATCTCCGTAATACTTGCATCCGCTCCACGAAACCAAGTGCAGTTGCCGGCAGCCAAACGCGGAAAAGCGACCGCGCGGTTGACGCGGGTGAGTTTGACCAATTGTCATTTATTTTAAAGCGCTGAAGGTCAAACGCGATTCCGGCGACGCGCGAGAAATGCGTAGGATGCCACGCTAACAGCTCAAGTGCCCAGAGTAGGTTAGTGCGAAGACACTCGCCGCCGCTTGGTCCTCCTGTCGTTCCCATGATTGCCTGGATGGAGGGTTGGGGGCGTTGAAGCTCCTCCTCCAAACAATCGAGAAACGCATTTGGCGAGGCTTCTGCAAGCATTCGGAGATGGCCGCGGATTGAAAGACAGCGTTCATCATTCGCATTCTGCATAAGAGAACGCACAACTTGCTTGCGCGATACGCCAAGTCGATTTGCAGCCTGTTCCCGCATATCTCAGCGCCATGGAATGCTAAAATGCACAAAGTGTCACCGAGCCCAGATAGAAGCGCGCCGGAATAGCTTTGTGCTTTACCCAAAACATTCGCCATCCACCATTGATCCTGGGGAAGATCCAGAGCCGGGTCCCGCTCACCCAGCAATTCTGGCACGAGCTGGAAGAAGCGGTCGAGATCGCTACGCTCAATATATGGTCCGATTGCGAATAGGGCATCAAGTTGAGAAACAACAACGTTTACGTTGCCATATTTCGCTATTGGCGCGTCGTCGAGCGCTAACAAATCATCTCGAACGCGTTCTGTTTCGCCATCACCGAATTTTCCTAAAAGCTGAAGCACGGTGGTGTCGTGAAAGTGCTCCCGCTCAACCCAAGCGCCTGCCAGAGCGAAGGGCAGAAGTTGTTTGGCTGATGCCCTACCTCGCGCCCACACCGGTCGTCGAACCTCTGGATCAGGGGAAAGTTGACGTCTTAGCACGGGAACGGAATGGCCCGCCTTTCGGGCAAGAACCTCAGCATCCTCCTCAGCCAATCCCATTGCCTTAAGCTCAGCGCGAAAGGCGTGGCATGGCACATGAGAAAGCTGCACCGAGTCCTGAACGTCGACACGACCTCTGGGATATGCTCTAACAATTGTGACATTGCGTCTATCCCCAAAGTCAGATTCCTGCCCCTCCGGAATATCCGCAATCGCGATCAAACGAGAGGCACCAGCAGTCGGAATTTTCGTTTTGCCGGAGGTTACGACCAAGGTTCGATCGAGCAGGTCAACGGCATCTGCTTCGATTAAGGCGGCGACAACAAATGCGACCGCCTCTCTCCGGTCGTCTGCCTGGACCGAGACCACGTGGTCGCCATCTCTGAGCTTCTTTAGAAGCGTGTCAGATTCATTATGTTTTCGGGTTGCAACCAGGCACATGGATATTGGCGGTATGGAAGCCGTCGACCACTTTTGCCACCATTCGTGAGGCGTCAACAAGTCCGGGTTGGCTACTCCAAGAAGTTCACCTAGCCAGCGGGAGGTTGCAGGTGCTTCTTCAAGCCAAGTTTCGAGGTCGATAGCATCGTAGGCATAGACTGCCGCCCAGGAACCTTCCCGGCGCCGCTCCGCAAGCCAGTCATCTTTCGTCTTCCAGCGTCTGGGGGTAACAAAAATAAAGCTGCTATTCTCGCGTTCATCCCGAAGCGTTTCTGCGGTTCGTTTCTCATAATCACTGTCCGCCTTCGCGCGCGGCTCTTGGTTGCACCCCATTTCCCAAACGCTTCGTCCTCGTGGTACCCAACCCGTTGCGTTCTCGGTCTCGCACTGACCGTCGAGACCTGGTAGATCGACGGCTTCATTGCCAGGGAAACGCAGGGATGACAGAGATGGAGTAGTCTCGCGTATCAATCGGCGGACCAGGAGCGGCAGGTTCCTTCGGCACTCCTGACGGTCCGCCCATTGGCGAATGGCCGTTTCATCGACTGGCATAAATCCCCCCAAAAGCCTTCCATTAGAGATCCGTGCAGAAAGAAAATCCCAAATCAGTTTGAGATAACCGTGACTGTCCGAAGTCTATCATGGTCCGGCGAAGCTCATAGACAATGAAGTGAATAGTTTCACCTCGGCCATTCAAAGCGGAGTTAGCTTAGGCAAGGCCGGCCTTCGGCGTAAAGCACCGCTCACCTCCACTCCAGCCTGAAGGCAGCACCGGATCGGGCGAGAGTAAGTTGTGCGCTTGATCTGGCCGATATCAATGGGATCGTTGAGCATGTCGGCCTTACGAGAGCGGCTGCCACGGATTGCGTACGTCCCATATTTTGCTGCCAGCGCGCAAAACGCTTTCGCGATTGAGCAAGTCCGCGATGCATCGAGCAGATATGCCGTCGGCATAGTCCCTTGCCCGATTGCCAATGCCGCTTAATATACAGCGCCTGCGCCGCGTATACTGCTCGCGCGCAGAAGACCCTTTCAAAAGACAATTCCCAGTAGGACGCCTTGACCGACACACTTGATCAGAAACCAGCCTCCACGGAACTTACCGGCGGTGCAGGCTTCACGTACGAAGACACGGTCGTTGCCTACTACCTCACGCATCTGCTGCGGCATGAGCGCGCGGCAGGCCAGCCTGGAATCGTCACCAGCGTCGCCGTTCAACGGCAAGGTCACGGTCATCCGATGGACGACGTCATCGTCGGGCTCGACGATGCAGGGACAAAAAGGTCGCTGGATCTTCAAGTCAAACGCTCAATCACGATCAGCGGCGCTGACAAGCAATTCAAGGAAATCGTCACGGCCGCCGTAAAGACGCAAGGAGCCGACGCCTTCGTTAAAGGTTCGGACGCGACTGGATTTGTCGTTGAGCATGTCACGGATACGACATTCCGAAGCCTTTCGCGGCTGATCAGCAAGGCGAAGGCGAGCCCTGATGCCAAAGACTTCGAAGAATTCTTAGCGCCGACAGGCACGGCCGGAGCAGATGACAAGAAATTGCGAGAAGGCCTGCGGCCCCTCATAGGCGCAGCAAATCTGGATGAGGAAGTCAGCTTCTACCGGGGTTTTACCGCGCTCCATCTAGCCGGTTTGGAAGAAGGCGGAGCGCTTCGCGTCGAGATCGTCAATCGCCTGCAAGAGCTTGTTGCGGATAATGTGGACGGTCAGGACATCCTCCTTTTTGACCGCCTTTGCCGCATTGCGCGCGAAGGCGCAGCTAACGCGGCTAAATGGACTCGTTCATCTTTGCTCGCTCAATTGCAAGGCTCGGTGCGTCTCAACGTGGCACCGAACTTCAGCGACGACATTAATAGGCTGAACGCTGCATCACTCGATGCGCTCAACGATGTTTCCGAAACTGTTGATGATTTTCATGTTGCGCGCGACGGTTTACAGGCGGAAGTCGCCCAGGCGCTCCAGAAGCATCGCGTTGTTTCCATCGGTGGCCTGCCGGGGTGCGGTAAGTCGGCGGTGCTGAAGCACTTTGCTGCCAACGCGGCGAAGTCAGGACCGATCCTGTTTCTCAAGAATGACCGACTGCAAGGAACGAGTTGGACAACGTTTGCAACAGCACTTGGTCTGCGCCACAGCCATGCGGCCGATCTTCTCGCTGAAATCGGTGCTTCTGGTACGCCCATCCTATTCATCGATGGAATCGATCGTGTCCGGCCAGATCAGCAACACATCATCACCGATCTGATCCGCGCCATTGAGTCCGACCCCACTCTCCAGTGCTGGAAACTTCTCGCTAGCTCGCGCGACCAAGGGCTCGAGGCCTACCGGGCTTGGTTTCCCCAGTCTTTTTATTCCGAAAAGGGTATGGGTAGCGTTTCGGTAAAGGGGTTCTCCGACGATGAGGCGGAACTCCTTGCCAAATCGAAGCCCAACCTCCGCAGTCTTCTTTTCAGTCCCAGCTCAGCAGTGGAACAGATCGCCCGTCGCCCATTTTTTGCGGCGGTTCTTGCAAAGGCTCTTCCGCAAGACGCCGAGCCGCAAACCGAAGTCGACTTGATTAACGCATGGTGGCTGCGGGCCGGGCACGACGCGATACCAGAAAAGGTGCCGCAACGTCAGCGCGCACTCGTCGATCTCGCCGAACAGGGCGTGCGTAATCTCGGCAAGAGAATCTCTGTCCGAGATCTCAAGCCGGAGACCGTCGAACATCTGGTTGCGCTTCAGGCCGACCACATTCTGCGTACCGAGCGCGGCGGCGCGATAGTGTCCTTTACACACGACATATTCTTTGAGTGGGTTTTCTTCCGCCTGCTTATTGAGCTTGCCGACACATGGCCTTCAGCGCTTGCCGCCGCAGGCGAGCCACCTTTGCTCGGTCGCGTGGTGGGTTTGCTCGCGCAAGACGCACTTACCGAAACGGGTTTATGGACAGCCGGTTACGCCAAACTTGAGAGCTCTGCTCTTCGTGCCCAATGGCGGCGCGAATGGCTCACAGCCCCGCCTTTTACAAGCGCGTTTGAAAAAGCAATCGACGAGTTTACACAACGCGCCGAAGCAAACGACTTTGCGCTATGCGAAAAATTGCTGGTGTGGTTTCAGGCGCAGCATACCGTACCAAGTCCCATCATCATGCAAAGCGGCATTAGGGTCGATGGTATGGACCCCGTTCGCATGGCCGACCTCCTAGGATGGCCTTCCGATGGAGTGGCATGGGGACGCCTGCTTGACTGGATTATCGCACGCCAGCAGACGTTACCGGCCCGTCTTGTTCCGCAGGTGCTCGAACTCTTCAGCGTGTGGCAGAATGCTCTCGCAGACTTCAAGAACAATCGTTCGAAGGATATTCTGGCCACATGCAGTGCGTGGCTAATCGATCTCGAAGCCGAAATTTATGCCGAGGGCTATCCGCGAGCACGCGGAAAATGGGACGTACTCAGCAGCGAAGCGCAGAAGAGTCTTGCGACAGGATTGCGAAGCATCATTCTCCGCTCTGCCCGCGGTTATCCCGAATTTGCGGTTGCCCTATTTGAACGAGCTGCCGGCAACAAACAGATACTGCGGTCAGCATTCGACGATCTGATGGGCTTCACGCCGATTATGGCAGAAGTAGCACCGCAGGCAGTTGAAAAGGTCGCCGAAGCGAAACTTATACAAGAGTTGCCGCAGGAGGCATACGACCGCCGCCTTCGCGAAGAAGCGGAACAGGTTGAACGGCGCCAACAGATCGCGGCGATCCCAGAAAAGAAACGCACGCGTCAGCAAAAAATGGCGTTGTCGTCGACGCCGTATTTTCCGACAAGCTATTCCGAGTTTAGATTGGACGATATCGGCCTAGAAGCACATAACAGCTACTTCCACCCTCCGTCAGCGCTGCACGAACCTTTCGCCAGCCTACTTGCGAAGAGCCCCAGCATCGGACTTCGCCTCATCACCAAGCTTACAAACCATGCGACCACCGGCTGGCGTCAAATCCATAAATTTCGCCGTCGCGAGCACGGCACGCCAATCCCCGTCGTGCTTGAGTTTCCGTGGGGCCGGCAGGAATTCTGGGGAGATTGGCACGTCTTTGGCTGGGGTCTTGGAATGTTGGGCTCCGAACTGCTCCAGTGCGCTTATCTTTCGCTCGCTTATTGGGCGTTCAAGGAGATCGACGAAGGGCGCCCCACGAGCGACGTGATCAAGCAAATCCTCGAAGGCAGCGAATGCTACGCATCGCTAGGGCTGTGCTTGCGCCTCGCCATCGAGACGTTCGAGGTCTCCGAAACCACGCTGCCCATCGTGACATGCCAGCGCCTCTGGGACCATGATTTTGCGCGCCTCGTCCACGAGCCGCAGAAGGATATAGACCTATTCGGGCTCGGGTTCCTCACGCAATTGAAAGGCGAGAAGGCCAAGGCGAAGGCATTTCTTGAGAGCCGGGAATACCGCAAACACGACGTGCGCGAGCTCGCGATGCGTTTTGCCATCAGCAGTGACATGAGTTTGCGAGACCGTTTCAAGAAGGCGCTTGAGGCGTTTCCCGAAAATCTTCCGTATATCGTGGAAGAAGAACGCGAACACCTGAAACGAACGAAGGATTTGAAGGAGAAAGCGGAGCTTTGGTCCGGCCTCGGCAATATCGAGAATTATCGGCGGTATAAAACGGAAAGCGATCAAATCGCCATCGGCTATGAACCGCCGAAGCCGCCGCCCGAGGCGACACAAGAACGAGCTGCCAAGGCCACGGAATCGTTGAACCAGCAACTCGTGCTTAATTGGGCCCACAAATCCTTGAACGAGGGCAAGCCTGCCGAGGAATGGACGTTGGCAAACGCCATCGCCTTTGCCAAAAAATACGACCGCGACGACCTATTCGACGAACGCGCCGATGTCGGCCTCCATGCGATCCAAAGCGGCGTCTCCGCTATCGCCGCGTGCGTTATCAAATTTGACGAAAGCGATTCACCGGATCGGTCATGGGCGTGGAACGTGATGGGACGCGTTCTGAAAATGCGGGAACCCAGCGATTTCCATGGATCGAAGATTCCGTGGCATCCTTCTTTGCACCTCATTTCCGCTCTGTTCCATGACCGCAAGAGCGGCGCGCCTCGTTCGGACTCCCCTGCAAGCCTGATCCAGCTTGCGAGTCATCCGAACGAGGATGTACAGGTCATGGCTTTCCAGGCCCTCTTTATGGACCCCGACCCGCATGTGAAGTGGGTTGCCGCGCATTTCGCGTTCGATCTCGCGCACCACATCGATCCGATCCGAAATGAAGAGACCTTCGAGCGCGACGACACAGCAGATCGAGATGCGCGCAAAGCAGCTCTCACGAAGGCACTGCATGCACTCGGTGTGGAGACCGAGGAGGGTTTTGAGCCTCTGCCACCTGCGTGGGTGAAGGCATCCAAACAGAATAGACGTGCGGAAGACTATTGGACCGCCCCCAAGCGTTCTTTCGATGGGCAATACGCCGCCAAGCTCTTCGCGCACTTTCCGATTGAAGAGTGGTGCCGGTCAGATGTTTACCGTCCAAAAATCCAGTCGCTTCTTCTCGAGCTCGTGCGCTGGACCGCCGAGCGCCTGATGCCATCTTGGGACGACAGAAAGACGCGCCGAGACAAAGATACCTCTCTTTTCGAATGGGATCGCACCTTGGGCACAATGCTTGCCCGCGCCTTGCCGTTTTTTGATCTGCAATGGGTTCGCGACAATTTCGTCAAGCCGTTCTGCTCGAACGACGAGGAAGGATTGCGCGTGCTTGCGAAACTCGCGGATAGCATCGTGACCCGTCATATCCTCGATGCCAAAGACATCCCCGAGAACGCCCTGCCAGTTCTCGATGATTGTGTACAACGGGTCATCGACGACAGAGCATTTGCGCCGAACGGTTATCGTGCGGGTGAAATCTACGGCTACGATATGCCGAACCTCATTAAGGCGCTTCTTTTTGTGAACATCGACGCAGATTGTCCGGGAGCTGCGCGGTTTGTGAATGGCGATTGGAGCGGTATCGCAATTATTATGCCTCTCGTGACGAAGCTCGTTAAAGCGACCGGATGGTCAACATATGTCATGCAAAACTTTTTGAGCCTGTGCGAGCGTGCAGGGGCGTCTTATCCAATCGATGCCTTTATTGAACAAGCTACCGCAGCATTGGAGTCAATCGAATACGCAAAAGGAAGTTGGGTAGGAATGTCATTGCCGGCGCGGCTTGCAGCCGTCATCCAAAGATTAGCCGAAGCGAACTATCCCCTTGAAGTTAATCGCGCACGAGGATTGCTGAAGCTCCTCGACGCATTGATCGACCTCGGAGACCGGCGCAGTGCGGCGCTTGAACAGGATGAGGCGTTCCGCCGTGTTCAGGGCCCAGTTGCTTGATTGGACCTTTCTCGGCGCCGCTTCCCTTCGGCATTACAGGCGCGCGAGTCGGTCGAGATGCGTGTTTCAAGCTCTGCAGGCGGCGGCAGGCGTTCCTTTAGCCTGACAAAGTCGATGGTCGATATTGTGGCAGTGAGAGTCTGCTTTTGGTGCAAGGCGGAAACCGTTTCCACGTCGATTGACCAGGCGCCAGAATCTCCAAGTCTCTGTGGGTTCAGGCCCCCGCAACCAAAATTACGGAGACTATCAAGACCTTATCGGCCTCCTAACGGGAGGCCGAAGTCGTTTTTAGGTCTAGCACAAATCCGGCCCCGAGCACGCGCGGCAAGTGGATGCACCCAAACACAGTCGAACACTCCGAAAACAACCCAGCTTCACAAAGTCCCGGATGCGACCCTGGCCCGAAGCCATGCTTGCCTGTGCCGATCACGTCTACGGCTGCTGCCAATGAGGATAGGTCACATAAGCAGTCAACGCTCCTTCTTCTTGAGACCGGATCGTAACCCTGTCGCCTTTCTGCATGGCGATGATCTCTCCCGGACCTGCCATCACCGTCTTGTGGCTATCGGAAACGGTAATACTTCCTTCCAGGATGACCATCGTGTCGTGTACGGCCATTGTTTCTTCGAGAATCTGGTTTGGTCCATAACGCCCGAATCCGATAGTGACCGGCCCGCCATGACGCTGATCGAGGAGGTTGGCGGTGAAAATGTCACCGTCTTGTCCTGGTGAGCGTTCAAATGCCGCATCAGCAATGGCGAATTTATGAATGACCATACATTGTCTCCTTAAAGGTTTTGCCGTGCGTGGAGCCGCTTTGAACCGCAGCACGTGCTTGTGCACTCCGCCGAGAGGCTTCTTGTCTGGCGATAACGCCGAAAATCTTCATTCAGGATGGCAGCGTTGATCATCAACACGCCGAGGGAATAACCGGAATAGGTCTTCAGTGTTCCGTTTTACGATTATTGCTTGCGGAAGGCTTTGGCCTGCCGTTCCCGGAAGAGTTCAGCGCTGCAGGTCGGCGACGGGCGCCGTGCCAAACATGCTCTTATACTCCCGACTGAATTGCGAAGGGCTTGCGTAGCCCACGTCATACGCCACGCGGGAGACATTGGTGCTTCCGGAGGCGAGAAGCTTTCGGGCTTCCAGCAGGCGTATATGACGCTGGAAGGCCAGGGGGCTAAATCCCGTGACAGCCTTGAAGTGCCGGTGAAAAGAGGTGACGCTCATGCCGGACGAGGCCGCCAGCTCGGGAATGACAATCGGTTCGTTGTGATTGGTGGCAAGCCAGTCGGCCGCCGTCTTGAGTTGCTGGAACCGGTCGTTTCGCCGTCCGACCTGCCGAAGCGTGTCGCCCATCGAGCTTTGCAGCAAACGATAATAGAGCTCGAACTCGTAGTGTGGCGCGAGCGCGCCGACGTCATCGGGCGTGGCCAGAAGTCCGACAAGGCGAACAAATGCATCGCCGACAGGTCCGTTCAGATTGTCTGATGCGACCGCACATGTCCAGCGATCCTCATGCTTGGGCATGTCGAGCACGACACGCGTGAGCATTCCGATATCGAGATGAAGGCTCATGCCGATGTAGGGAAGCTCTGGCGTCGCGTCAGTCAGCTGGTGGATATAGGGCAGGCCGAAGGACGATGTCGCGCAGTCGCCCGCCAGCAGTTCGAAACGATTGGCGCCCATGGTCAAAACCTTCGTGCCCCGTAGAACGGCGTAGAACATCGGCTCGAACACCGCCGGTGTGGGTGGCGTGGTGCGTGTACTTGTCCATAGCGTCAGGCGCGGGACAGGGGTCGGAATGGCAACGGTTCCCCCCTGACGCTCAACAAAGGGAGCAACGTCCTTCAGCAGTTGGGTGATTGGTTTCACAGAGCCGGCCATCATCTCAGGCATGTAGTGATTTGGAAGGATCAGGCAAGTCTCTGGGAAGATCGGGCATGTAGCTTTCGCCGTGCCCGCCTATCTTCAGGCTTAACGAATTGAGCTGCCACGATCCCCGGTAATCAGGTGGAACATACCTCGAGACCGCGCATCGGGGCGACATGAGATTGAAAGGGTCCGGATTATGCAGGAACTGGCTGGAAAGAACGCTCTGGTAACGGGTGGTTCGCGTGGCATAGGCGCAGCAATTGCGCGCGCTCTTTCTGGGAAGGGAGCGAATGTAGCAATAACCTATGAGCGGTCAGCCGAGAGCGCCGCGCAACTCGTTCTGGCAATTCAGGCCGAGGGGGGCACGGCCGTCGCGATCCAGGCTGACAGCGCCGATCCGGCCGCAATACAACACGCCGTGGACGAGACGGTTCGGGCTCTGGGCGGCCTCGACATTCTCGTCAACAATGCCGCGATAGGACGATACAATAATATTGCCGATTTCGCAGTCGAGGATCTCGACGCGTTGCTGGCGGTTAACGTCCGCGGGCCTGTTCTGGCGTCGAAGGCAGCCATTCCACACCTCAAGGAAGGTGGCCGGATCATAAATATCGGCTCAGCGGGCGCGGATCGCATCGTCGGCGTCCCCGGTACGGTCTATTACATGACCAAGAGTGCGCTTCAGGCATTCAATCGCGGACTTGCGCGAGAATTGGGTGCTCGGGACATCACGGTCAATCTCGTTCAGCCGGGATCGACGAACACCGATTCGAATCCCGAGACGGGAGAATCAGCGGACTACCAGCGCAGCCTGAGCGCGCTTGGCCGCTTCAATCAGCCGGAAGATGTCGCGGCCGCCGTCGCTTTTCTCGCAACGCCTGCCGCCCGGCAGATCACAGGGACGATCCTTACCGTCGACGGCGGCGCGCTTGCGTGAAAGCGCACTGCAGCCGGTGCTTCGCACGATGAAAATCGGACGGGGCACCGATCGGTAACCGATCCCTGTGGAAAAATCGGCGCAGTCTGCACATCCCTTCGTTCCCGAACCGCGAAGCGAAAAAATAGCGTCGCATCATGCTCCCTGCCAGCCAAGGAAAAATACATGAAAGCCGCAGTTTACGACAACCCCGGTCCTCCTACAGTTTTGAGATATGCTGATGTGCCCGATCCGGTTTGCGGGCCGGATGATGTGCTTATTGCCGTCGAGGCGATTTCCATTGAAGGCGGCGATCTGATCAATCGCCGGTCGACACCACAGCAATCCCCGTGGATTGTCGGCTATGCCGCTGCAGGGACCGTGATTTCCGTTGGTAAAAATGTCCGCGACCGGGCGGTCGGCGAAAGGGTGGCTGCATTCGATATGCAGGGGTCCCATGCAGAACTCTGGTCCGTCCCGGCCTCGCGCACGTGGCTTTTGCCGGAAGGCGTCGGAATGGCACAGGCCGCGGCCCTGCCGATTTCGTTCGGCACGGCTCATCATTGTCTGATCACCAAAGGCGGCTTGCAAAAGGCAGAGACAGTTCTGATACAGGCTGCCGCCGGCGGCGTGGGTCTGGCTGCCGTCCAATTGGCGCGTGACGCGGGCGCGACCGTCATTGCTGCGGCGGGCGGTAGTGAAAGACAGGCACGCCTGCGCGGCCTCGGCGCATCACATGTCATCGATCGGCTGGAAAAGGATGTCGTTGAGGAGGTTCTCCGGCTGACCGGTGGCATGGGGGCTGACCTCGTCATCGATCCTGTCGGTTCGACTTTGCAAGCGTCCTTATCCGCTCTCGCGCCCGAGGGTCGCCTCGTGTTCGTCGGGAATGCAGGTGGCGGCAGCCTCCATGCCGATCTCTGGCCGCCGATGCAGAACAATCAAACGCTGCACGGTGTCTTCATGGGGCCGCTCTTCGAGAGGACGGCGGTATACGGAACTGTCATCCAGCTTCTCAAGGCCGTGGCCGAGGGACGCATGGAGGTCGTGATCGACCGCGTGTTTCCGTTGAGCGACGCCTCGATGGCACATGAGTATGCGGAGAGAGCCAAGCCGCTTGGCCGCGTCGTGATGACACCTTGAGGTTGCTGCCACCCATTCATGCGGTCAGGCGCTTGAGCCCTTCCCACTGCCGAAGCACTCGATCAGCATTTCGGTCAGCACCCGGACTTTTCTTGCGGGATGCTGACCCGGCGGCCGGACGACATATATCCCGGCCGGGGGTGGAGGATGACCTTTCATCACTTCCACCAGTTCGCCCGCAGCCAGATAATTTTTGACGAGGTCGTAAGGCAGCACGGCGACTCCCAATCCGGCCGCCGCGGCGACAGCAAGAGCAACTCCGTTATCGGCCTTGAACTGTCCCTGCGGACGAACGGTTATCACCCTGTCTCCGTCCATCACCTGCCAGGTTTCCGTGCCTTGCATGAGAGCCTGATGAGCCACAAGTTCTTCGGGTGTTTGCGGCGAGCCGTGGACCTTGATGTAATCCGGGCTGGCAACAAAAATTCCATAGAGCGGACCGACGCGTCTGGCGACGAGGCTTGAATCCGGGAGGTTCCCGACCCGGATCGCGCAATCATATCCTTCGGCGATCAGATCCACGAAACGATCAGTGTAGCAGGTCTGGATCTGAAGCTGGGGATAGCGGCGCGCCATTTGCGCAATCACGAGCGCGAAATGCGTTGGGCCGAAAGAGAGCGGCGCTGCAATCCGCAGACGCCCGCGAAGCTCACCAGCCGGAAGAATCGTCTCCCGCGCCATATCGATGTCGGCTGAAATCCTAGCGGCATAGTCCCGGAAGGTGGCGCCCGCCTCCGTCAGGGAAGCGCCGCGTGTGGACCTGGCCAGAAGCTGAACGCCAAGTTCAGCCTCAAGCCGCGCCAGCCGCCTGCTGACCATGGACTTGGATATGCCGAGCCGCACTGCGGCCGAAGAGACACCTCCCGCATCTGCAACTTCGACAAATGTCCTGATGTCTTCGATATCCACTCTGCGTTCCCCATTCTGCAACACAGCTCAACGCTGACAAGGACTACCGCATCATAAACAGGAATGACAAGTTTCCTCCCGCGGCAACGCCCGAAGGGATGCAGGTCCCTTGCGCAAGCGCCTCGATAAACCGCCAACACAGGATGAACCCATGACCTTTCGTAACGGCCTTGATTCACTTCTCCGCCCCGAAGATTCCGTCCTCGTTCTGATTGATCATCAGCCCTATCAGCTCGCAAACCTGAACAGCCATGATCCGCAGGCTGTGGTCAATCTCACAACGGCGCTGGCGAAGCTGGCCAAAGCCTTCGATGTTCCGACTGTCCTCACCAGCGTAATTGCGGCACGCGGCGGACTTCTCTTCAAGCAGATCACCGACGTGTTTGCTGATCAGCAAGTCATCGATCGCACCTGGGTGAACACCTGGCAGGACGAGAATGTAGTGAACGTTGTCAAGGCGACCGGCCGCAAGCAGCTGATCATTGCCGGACTGTGGACCGAAGTCTGCGTTGCAATGCCCGTGATCCAGGCCGCTGGCGAAGGCTGGGACGTGACCGTGATCACCGACGCATCCGGCGGGATTTCGAAGGAATCTCATGAAGTTGCCATCCAGCGCATGATCGCGGCCGGCGCAAATGTGATGACGGTAATGGCGCTTGCGGGTGAGTGGCAACGCGATTGGGCCCGCACCGAGCATGTTGAGGAGCTGACCGAAATTCTCATCCAGCACTTCGGCGGCAGCGGCATCGCCTATCTCTGGGAGCAGCAGTTGCTCAACACGCCGGCCCCGTCCACCAAGGGCGGCCACTAAAATAGGGCGGGATGTTGGGGTGCCGGACGGAGAGCTGCGGAAGGCCCACCGTCGCAAGCTTCTTCATCCCAGCCCTGCATCCGCATTGCACGAGAAATCGTCCGTGGCGAGTTTCGTCATGAAGCTGTTACCGAAAGGGTCGCTTACCCATGGTGCGGGGCCGCGGGCAGGAGCTTAAAAGTGCCCGTTGCATCACGGGTAATGCAACGGGCGCTTATCCGACCTACAAGTGTTTTCAGGTCGGACGAGACGGAGGCTCGGTATCGGGCACGACCGACAAGGTGTGCTTGAGACATTTGAGTGCAAAGCAGGAGCGCGAATGGCGCACGCCCTCGATCTTGTAGAGCTTGCGGCGCAGAAATTGCTCGCAACCTGCGGTTCCCGCCACCGCGACCTTGATGAGATAATCATATTCGCCGGTGGTCAGATAAGCTTCCAGCACCTCTGGAAGAGCCGCCATGGCTTCGCCGAAGCGTTCCAGAACCTCATCATCGTGACGCTCCAGCATGACCTCGATGATTACCGTCTCGGTGAAGCCTAGCTGCGCCTGATCGAGAATTGCCGTATAGCCGCGGATGACACCTTCCTCTTCCAGCCGCTTGACTCGCTGCCAACAGGGGCTGGGTGAAAGTCCCACCTTCTCGGATAGTTCCGTATTGCTCAGCCTGCCGTTTTGCAGCAGGGCGCGGAGTATTTTGCGGTCGATCCTGTCGAGCGGCTTCGTCATGCCGGTCTCTCCCAAACATGCAGCAAAAAAATCTGTCGCCGATCAGTCGGCGTGCGAAAGAAGTGTCTTGGTTTCGATGCTTTGGCTGCGCCATTCGAAAGCACCTTCGGCTGGTTTTTTAGTACCGTACTGCATGGTACAGGCAGCAGGGAGGAGCGGGCATGGCACCGATATCGCAGCAGCATTTTCCAAGACCCAGGACGTTGATCCATCCCGGTATTTCCGCGCCTGTGCGCATCAACAGCCTGCGCTCGCCCTCGGCGCGCCATGTCCGGCTGTTCATCAAGCCGGGGCGCAGCCTTTACGACGGCATCGTTCAGCCGCTTGCGGGGGAAGGCATTGAAAGCGCCTCCCTGACCATACTCGGAGGGCACTTCGATGGATTGTCCTATTGCGTTGCTCCGCCTGATCCGTCCGGCAACGCCGTCATCGCTTATACGAAGCCCATCGACGCCGGTGCGGCGTGGCTCATCTTCGGCAACGCCACCCTCGGGCGCAGCATGAAGGGCGAGCCGATCGTGCATTGCCACGCCGCCATGCGAACCGCGGCGGGTTTGGTCAGGGGCGGTCATTTGCTGACAGAATCCTGCATTGTCGGCGAGGGTGGCATTTCCGCGCTTGTGACCTCGCTCGACAGTTTCCTGTTGCAACAGTCTTTCGATCCCGAAACGAATATTCCCCTTCTTCAACCGAAAAATCGCATGGAGCGCGCCGATGAACATGCATGATATTGTCGAATCCGGTTCCATGGGGCGCGTGGCCTATGCCCGCATAGCCCCCAATGAAGATCTTGTGCTCGGTGTCGAGAAACTCTGCCTGGCCGAGGGCTTCCGCAATGCCTTCGTGCGCGGTGCGCTGGGCAGCCTGGTGGATGCGTGCCTCGGCACCCGCAGCGGCGATTTTCTGCAGATAAGCGGCCCCGCCGTTGAAATCGTTTCGATAGCCGGCGAAGTACGTGCCCAGCCTGATGGCTCGTTGCGCGCTGCGCTGACCGGCGTTGTGGCTGATACGGAGGGGGCGGTTTACGGCGGCCCCTTCATCGCAGGCGCCAACCCTGTCTGCATGACTTTCGAGGTGACGCTGGAGGAATGGCTGCCGACGGAAAAATCGCAAGCGGCGTGAACAAAATAGGACGAGCAGGGGCGCCGTGTCGCCAAACGTCCCTGCGCCACTCAAGCTGCGGCCTCACGTTTCTCCGTCAGAAGAAGTTCGAAGGTGACGCAAACGGGGTTTTTGCCGCGCACCAACCGCCCGCCGCTGATGTGGCGGGTGAGATCGACCATCGCAATATCCACCGCCGTGCGTTCACTGTCGGAGCTGATATGGCCTGCGCGGATGAGGATTTCGCTGGCGTAGGCGGTAATGGTCGTTCCGTCATCGTAGTCCGCGCCGATAAGGCTTCCAATGCCATTGACATCGGCTTCCGGCAGGCCGAATTCCGTGCAGGCCGCTTCGAGGGCGAGGCAGATGTCGGTGTTAGGCCGAACAGTGCATAAAAGCGCCCTCAGCCCCGCATCCTGATGCCTAGGCGGCCGGGGGATTGGCGTGAAAAGCGGAAAATTCGTTTCCTCATCCTGCCGAGCGTCGAAGATTGCTCCGTCAAGCGCCAGCGCCTCAAGCTGCGTTTCTTGGGCAAATTCGGCTTCGAAGGGAAGTAGGTGTCCCATGGAGACGACGCCCTGAGCACTTTTCCACGAACCATGGCAGTGCAGAAACGGCTGGCCATCGCGACGTCCCATATGAAGGCCGGCATCGATGATCGTACCCTCAGGCATGGAAAAGGTTTCGCTGTACCAGGCCGCATGGGAGGCATCAGGAGCGGCCGCGGGCATAACGTATTCCAGCCGCTTCATCGGCACGTTTTTCAGCCTGATGTAGCCACCTTCGAAACCCCGTTCCGCAAAGGCAGCGGCAATCGCTTCGTTGACGCACATGCCCGCACGGACGGTTAACGTGACGGGATGGGCACGGCAGCCGATGGCGCGAAAGCGCTCGGGTGTCTCCGGCCCGGGGTGGACGATGCTGCGCGGAAGCGCTGCCTGTGCCATCGGCGTCATACCGCCAGCCCTGCGGTGATGAAGCCGCCATCCACGGCAAGAACCTGACCATTGACGTAGCTCGCATCATCCGACACCAGAAACGCCACGGCAGAGGCGATTTCATCGGTTCTGCCATAGCGGTGCATGGGAACACGGCTATGCCACTGATCGCGAACATTCTCGGTATGGACCGCCTGGGTCAGTGGTGTATCGACCGGGCCGGGTGCAATTGCATTGACGCGGATGCCCGATTGTCCGAGCTCGTTCGCCATCACCATCGTCAGGAGATTGACGCCGCCTTTCGAGGCACCATAGGCGCTGCGGCCCCGGTTGCCACACATGCCGGAAACCGAGCTGATGTTGACGATGGAGCCGGGAATCTCACGGTCCAGCCAGTAACGCGCCGCCGCGCGAGCCACCGCGAAGCTGCCGACGAGATTGACGTCGACGATGCGGCGAAATTCTTCGACGCTGGTCTCGACGGAAAGCTTGTCGATGCCGATGCCGGCGCTGTTGACGACGGCCACCAGATCAACCGCCTGTTCAACGCCATTCACCGTCAATGCGGCGAATGCCTCCTCTATCGACGCTTCATCCGCCACGTTGCACACGATGCCACGCGAGGCGTCGATACCGAGCTTCTCGCAGGCCGCGTCCAGCGCTTCGCGCTTGAGATCCAGCAGCCAGGGTTGCCATCCGCGCGCCATCAGCAGCTGCGCGGTGGAAAAACCGATGCCGGATGCTCCGCCGGTGATCGCGACAGCCCCTTTTGTCCCTGCCGTCCGTTGTGTCATACCCTCTCCTCCCGGTTGAATGCCGCGCGCGTCAGCCTGTCCGCTTTTCCTCGAAAACCGGCATCTGGCCGCGCTTTTCCAGCTCTTCGCGGATCATTTTCTTGGTGATCTTGCCATAGGCGGATTTTGGCATGGCATCCCAGAACACGACTGTTTTGGGCAGCTTGTAACGGGCCATCTTGCCTTCCAGATAGGCCCTGAGGTCGATGCCGGCGATGTCAGCGCCTTCTCTCGCCACGCAGACCGCCACGCCCACTTCACCCCACACCGCATCTGGCACACCCAGAACCGCCGTCTCGCTGATATCGGGATGCATGAGAATTTTTTCTTCGATCTCGCGCGGATAGATGTTCGAGCCGCCGGAAATATACATGTCGGAGGCGCGCCCGGTGATGTAAACGAAGCCGTTTTCATCGCGGTGGCCGAGATCGCCGGTGCGGAACCAGCCGTTGCGGAAGGCTTTGGCATTGGCGTCGGGGTTGTTGTAATAACCGGCGAAGACGGCGGGACCGATGACGCAGATCTCGCCGGTTTCTCCCGCCTCCACCTCTTCGCCTGCGTCGTTCTGGATCTGCACCTCCATGCCTGTCCGGTCGAACCCGCAGGTGCCGACCCGCGCTTCCGGACCGTCTTCTGCGCTATGAAAAGAAGGGGGAAGCACGGTGATATTACCGGTGACTTCGCCGAGGCCGAAATATTGCACCAGCACCGGACCGAGCTTTGCCAATGCCCGTTTCTGGTCGGCGCGATACATCGGCGCGCCGGCATAGATGACATAGCGCAGCGAGGAATGATCGAAACGATCCACGGACGGGTCTTCGATCAACATTTTCAGAATGGTCGGCACGGTGAAGGCATTGGTGACACGCCATTTCTCGATCAGCGCCCAAACGGCGGGGACATCGAGTTTTTCCGCTGCCGGCAGCACGGTCTTTGCCCCGTGCGCCACCTGCACCAGCTGGTGAATACCCGCGCCGTGCGAAAGCGGAGCGACAACGATGGATGCGTCGCCTGTTCCCGTGCCGGGCATCAGATCGCAGAGATGGTTGGTGATGACAAAGGCCATCTGCCCATGGGTCAGCACCGCCGCCTTGGGGCGCCCGGTGGTGCCCGACGTGAAGAAGAACCAGCAGGGATCGTCGCGATCCACCGCCTCACCCTTGACCTTCTGACCCAGATGACGGGCGACAATCGCATCATAATCCTCACCGAATTCCGCCTGACCGATGGCGATGGTGAAATCGATCGCTGCGGCTTCACGGCTTGCTTTCGCATGTTCGGGAAAAGCGCTGGCGCAGATCATGCCGCGTGCGCCGCTGGCCTTCGCCAGGTAGCCGACTTCATCTGGCGATTGGCGGTAATTGGTCGGCACCCACACCGCGCCCACCCGGAAGCAGGCGAACATCGATTCGAACATCTGGTTGTTGTTGGAAGACTGCACCAGAATACGGTCACCCTTGACGACACCGAATTCATTGACCAGCGCATGCGCCATGGCGTCGACGCGGGCTTCCATTTGCGCCCAGCTCCAGGTCTTTTCACCCCAGACGAAGCCGATATGATGCGGGTTGCGGCGCGCGGCCTGCGTCAGAAAATGCGAAAGGTTCATCACCCGCGTGGTTGATGGTGTGACACCGCCCGGAGGATGCTGCACGGGGCCAGGTGTCCTCATTTCACGCGCTCCATGATCGAAACATAGTTGGCAACCGCGGTGCCGCCCATGTTGAAAACGCCGGCAAGCGAGGCGCCGGGGATCTGCATGTCTCCAGCCTCGCCCATCAATTGCATCGCTGCCATTACATGCATGGAAACGCCGGTCGCTCCGACCGGGTGGCCTTTCGATTTCAGTCCCCCTGAAGGGTTGATTGGCAAACGGCCGGTCTTCAGCGCGGTGCCTTCGTGCACGACCCGGTGCCCTTCGCCTGGTTTTGCAAGCCCCATGGCCTCATATTCGATAAGTTCGGCTATGGTGAAGCAGTCGTGCGTTTCAACGAAGGAAAGGTCGTCGAGCGTAGCGCCCGCAAGTTCCAGCGAGCCTGCCCATGCGCGGCGGGCGCCCTCGAAGGCCAGCGGGTCGCGGCGGCTCAGCGCCAGAATGTCATTGATCTGTTTTCTGCCCCGAAAGCCGATAGCCCGGTGGAGGCTGGCTGCGGTTTCTTCGTCGGCCAAAACGATGGCCGCCGCGCCGTCGGAAATCAGCGAGCAGTCGGTACGGCGTAGCGGGCCTGCGACATACGGGTTCTTATCGGACACGGTGTTGCAGAATTCGAAGCCGAAATCCTTGCGCATATGGGCATAGGGATTGACCGCGCCGTTGGCGTGGTTCTTGGCGGCGATCATCGCAAGCTCCTCCGAGCGATCGCCATAACGCTGGAAATAGGCCTGGGCGATGCGACCGAACTGGCCGGCAAAACCGCCGGGGATATTGGCCTCTTCTGCGCGGTAGCAAGCAGAGAGCAGAATGTCGCCTACCTCGGTGGTGGGAAGCGCCGTCATTTTTTCGGCGCCCACGACGAGCGCAATGCGGCCCCGCCCCGCCTCGATGAAATCCATCGCGCTGTACAGGGCGGCCGATCCCGTCGCGCAGGCATTTTCGAAGCGCACGGCGGGCGTATAGGCCAGTCTTTCATCACCCATTGCCACCAGGGCGCCCTGAAAATCCTGTTTCGAGAAACCATTGTTCATCACACCGACAAAAATGCCGTCGATATCGCCAACGTCGATGCCCGCATGGTCTATGGCCGGCGCGACGACTGACGCCATCAGCTGTTCGGTATTTTCAAGGGTCGATTTGCCGAAAGGCGAATGCGCCCAGCCGACGATCTGCGCTTTGCTCATTTGCTCGTTCTCCTTGCCTGTCGCTTCGGTTCGCCGTCTCCGCGCGTACGTGCGCGGCTGGCCATCATTTCTGCGATGCGTGTTTCGATACGTGTCACCTCTTCGCGCAGCAGCGCCGCCAGTTCTGGCTGACGCTCCGGCCGCATGCGGCTATCGACGGCGGCGATGCTCAACGCTCCCGCCACCGCTCCATCCGGCGTGCGGATTGCGACACCGATACCCCATGAATTGGAAAGGATGAGGCCGGGATTGAGCGAGTAGCCGTTCGCCCGGGTCAATTCGACATCACGGCGTAGCCCGTCGAGCGTGATGCCGGGATAATTCGCGGCGATGAGGCCGCTATTGGCGGCGATGACGCTATCCACTTCGGCATCGGGCAGGGCGGCCAGCATGGCGAGAGATCCGGCGCCGATACCCAGCGGGTGCTCGAAACCGGCCTGGAGCGCATGGGTACGCACGGGCCAGGTGCCTTCCTCACGATAGAGGCAGAGCGAAAACGTATCGCGGCGTACCGAAAGGAAGCTCGAATCCTCGGTACGGCGGGAAATACGCGTCAGTCCGTCCTGGGCCATCTGCAACAATCCGAAACGGCGTGACGACAGGCTGCCCAGCACGTAGGCTTCCTCGCCGAGATAATATCGGCGTGTCTCCTCGTCCTGTTCCACGAGGCCTGCCCGGATCAACGCCAGCAGCAGGCGGCGGGCCGTTGGCTTGTTCAACCCGCTTTCGGCGACGATGCCGGAAAGCGACACACCGCGTTCGGCGTGCCGCCCCACCATGGACAGCAGCGCCAGCGCCCGGTCCACGGCACGTGCCCCTGTCAGATCGTTTTCCGCCGCAACCACCGTGGCCATATCAGGTAAACGCCCCCACTGCGCAACTTTGGCCGCCGTCGACCGGCAGGCAGATGCCCGTGATAAATTTTGCTTCATCGGATGCCAGAAAAACGGCGGCGCGGGCGATATCGAAGGCATCACCCATGCGTCCCACGGGCACTGCGGCATTACGCGCCGCCACCATTTCCTCGACGGAGGCGTACTGGCTGCTGATCTGCTTGTAGATCAGCGGCGTATCGATCATGCCCGGCAGAACACAATTGGCGCGAATACCTTGCCGTGCGTATTGCATCGCCAGCGCCACGGTGGCCTGGTTGACCGCGGCCTTCATGGCGTAATAGGCGAAATAAGGATAGCCGGTCCAGCGGATCGAGGCGAGTGAGGAAATATTGACGATGGCGCCGCCGCCCTGCCTCAGCATCACCGGCAGAACAGCCTTGGCGGTGCGATAGACAGAGCCGATGTTGAGATCGACGGAGGCGCGAAAGCGCTCCTCATCCAGCTCCACCGGCCCGCCCATATGCGTCACGCCGACATTATTGTGCAGGATGTCGATGCCATCAAAGGCATCGCAGGTTCGTGCAACTGCCGCTGATACGGATTCCAGCTTCGTGACATCGGCGGCAACGGCGATTGCCTCAAAACCTTCTTCGCGGATGATCTGCGCGGTTGCTTCAGCCGCGCCGGCGGAGAGGTCGACACAGGCCACGCACGCGCCCTCGCGGGCAAATTGCACGGCCGCAGCCTTGCCATTGCCAAAGCCCGGCCCCGATGATCCTGCGCCAAATACAAGCGCGCGTTTTCCCGTCAGGCGACCTGTCAAAACAGTCTCCATTAAAACAGCCAGAAGTGATCGGATCGGCCCCGCTTGCGGCGGGACCGATTATTTGCTGACCCGTCAGGTCAGGCTGGCGCCAACGGCCTTTTCAAGAATGGCCCAGGCTTCGTCGCCATATTTGCTTTTCCACTCGGAATAGAATCCGGCTTCCTTGAGGGCTGCACGGAAGAGCGATGCGTCAGTATCGTTGAAGGCCATGCCCTTGCTGATCAAGTCTTCCTTCACCGAGGCGTTGAGCTTCGCCACGTCGGCGCGTTCATCCTTGCCGGCCTGATTGAGGTTCTTGGCAACGATGGTGCGCAGGTCGTCCGGCAGCCGCTCCCACGCGCGCTTGTTGGCGAGGAACCAGAAACCATCCCACATGTGATTGGTAACCGAGCAGAACTTCTGCACTTCGAAGAGCTTCGCGGTGGAAATGATGGCCAGAGGGTTTTCCTGGCCGTCGACGACGCCGGTCTGCAACGCGGTGTAGACTTCCGCGAAGTTGATGGAAGCGGGAGCCGACTTGAAGGCCTTGAACATCGAGGTCCAGAGAGGGCTCACCGGCACGCGGATCTTGAAACTTTCGAGATCGGCAGGCGTGGTGATGGGTTTCGACGCGCTGGTGATCTGGCGGAAACCGTTGTCCCAGATCGTATCCATGGCGACGAGATTCTGTTTGGCAATTTCACCGCGTACATATTTGCCGAGATCGCCGTCCATGGCCGCCCATACGGAATCATAATCCGGGAAGGCAAAGCCGATGCCGCTGATGGACGCGTTTGGTACCAGCGTGGACAGGATCAGCGGCGAGAGCGTGAAGAATTCAACGCCGCCGGAACGGACCTGGCTCAGCATGTCGGTATCGGCCCCCAACTGGCTGCTGGGGAATATCTTGATATTGACCCGCCCATCGGTTTCTTTCTCGATACGATCGGCCGCTTCCTTGGCGCGCACGTTCATGGGGTGCGCAGCCGGCAGGTTATTGGCATATTTGTAGCTGAATTCCGCGGCGCGTGCGCGCGATACGAACGCGGTGGCAAGAACGGCAGAACCGGCGCCCGCGAGCATGGTACGTCTGTTGATGATCATTGCTTTCTCCTCCCAAATAAAAGCATGTTTCGTTCATCGGCATGGCGGGTGGACCCGCCACGGTGTCAGAGCAGAATTGTGGATAGACCCGGAATTCCGGCAATCAGCAGCAGGCCGATGACCATGGCTGCGAGATAGGGCCAGATGGCGCCCATGGCTTCATCGGGCGAGACATTGCCGATCTTGCAGGCAATGTAGAAGCCGATGCCGATGGGCGGCGCCATCAGGCCGATATTCATGGCGACCACCACGACCATCGAATAATGGATGTCGTTGATGCCGAGCGTGCGGGCAATGGGGAACATGATCGGCGCGAGCAGAACAATTGCAGGCAGTCCTTCCAGCACGCAGCCGAGGATCATGAAGATCAGGATCGACACGATCATGTAGGTCATCCAGCCGCCCGGCAGGTCGGTTATCATCGCGGTCAATTCGAAGGCGAAACCGCTTTGCGTCAAACCCCAGGCCATGGCGGAGGCGCAGCCGAGGATCAGCAGGATCGCGCCCGACAGCGCCGCTGTCTCCACCAGCATGGAGTAGAGTTTTTTCAGGCTGATACCGCCATAAAGCACCGCGCCGATAATCATGGCATAGAGCACTGCAATGGTGGATACTTCGGTCGCCGTTGCCACACCGCCGCCCACAAGGCTGCGGATGAGGAAAGGCAGAACCAGAGCGGGGGCGGCAACCAGTGCCGCCTTGCCGACCAGCGGCCAAGGGGTGCGTCTGGCGCCATCCATGTTTTCGTTGCGTGCTTTCCACCGGGCCAATACCGCCAGCACCAGAAGCAGCACCATGGCGATCATGAAGCCGGAGGTAAACAGGCCGGCAATCGACACGCCCGCTGCCGAACCGAGGACGATGAGAACGATGGACGGCGGAACGGTATCCGCCATGGCGGCGCCGGTGGCCAGCAGTGCAATCATTTCCTTGGGCTTGTGGCCGCGTCGCTTCATTTCCGGAAACAGCGCAGGTGCGACCGTTGCCATATCTGAAACCTTGGAGCCGGAAATGCCCGAGACCAGAAACAGCGAACCGAGCAGAACATAGGACATGCCCGCGCGGATGTGGCCGAACATCGAGGACAGCAGTTCGACGATCGCCTTGCCCATGCCGGTTGCGTCAAGGACGCAGCCCAGCAGCACGAATACCGGCACCGACAGCAGAATGATGCCCGACATTCCTTCATCCATGCGCCCGACCATAACGATCATCGGAACCCAGGTGGTGAAAGTCAGATAGGACAATGTTCCAAGGCCGAAACAGAAGGCAATGGGCACGCCGAGCGCCAGAAACACCGCCACGAACAGGCCGAGGAAGATCGCCAGGTTAAAATTGCCAAAGGATTCCAGTGTGGGCGACGCCAGAAACAGAAGGCCGGCAGCCACCGCAACCGTGACGATAGCGGCGACGATGTCCCGCAGCCTTTCCCTCCGGAAGAGGTTGTTCATGACCAGGAGCAACATCAGGGAGGCGCCGAATGGCAGGGCGGCGGCGCGGAAAGTCATGGGAATGTTCAGCGCCGCCGATGTGACGACCCATTCCTCGATGGCGTATTCGATTGCGGGCTTGATGATAGCCGCGAGAAATGTCGCCACCAGCACCAGCGCCAAGGAATTGATGTAACCCAGGAAACGCTGCGGAAACATGTTGAGGAACAGCGTCAGGCGCAGGTGCTCGCTGCGGTCGATGGCAATGGCGGCACCCAGCATGGCAAACCACAGGAAGCACAACGAGGCCGTTTCATCGATCCAGACAATCGGCAGATGCAAGGCATAACGTGATGTCACGCCGAGCAGAAGCAGGCCGATCATCAGCGCCAAAAGAATGGCTGCCATGGCCTCGACCGGCCGCATGAACCAGGAGCCTGTTACCGGCTCCGTGTGCAGTAGCTCGCCGTCGAGCACAAAGACGTCGTCATTCGCGTTTGCGGTCATGGTCATTGGGGCCTCCTCTCCCGCAGAACAACCTTCGCAATGGATGGTGGTCAGCAAGGCAGAATGTCCGGGCCCCAGCCACGATCATGGCCGGCATCAGGATATATCTGTCATCGCAAGACCGGCCAGACCCCTCCAAAAGTCTGAGCGTATCGGTATATCGCCTCCACGATATGGACCGTTACAAAACCATACGTTCGGGATACACAGGAAGAATGATAAAATCAATAGTAAAAGGACGCAATTACGCAGTTTTAGACTCGCGTATAGAGGTCCATATAGTGGATCTTACTTTGGCCCACTCGAGCTTGTGCCTGTGCGATGATCCGGGCGACAGCCGCCATCCTGCCTGACAAGTGAACATCGTCGGCATCGAATGATCCCCTCGATGCGCCCTGGGGCCGCAACGCGACCCGCGCCTCAAATGTCCTTTGCGAGGCGCAGGGCGTCGTAGATCGCCGCATGGGTGTTGCGCGCCGCGACGGCATCGCCGATGCGGAACAACCGATATGTGCCTGTCGGATTGCGCGCGACGGTCTGAGCCTCTCCGGCGAGCAGGGAGTCATAGGAAACCTCCCCGAGATTTGTCGAGCCGGGCTTGAGTTCGAAATACAGTTCGTCCAGCGGGACTGTACCGTGATTGACGACGATCTGGTCGACGGTGCGCTGTCTAGAAATGCCGCCATAGTCGCTGCCGACGTGGGCGACGATCTGGTTGCCGCTTCTTTCGGCTGCTTCCAGCCGGTAAGTGACGGTAAATGTGGCGTCGAGCTTTTGCAGCGAGCGCATATAGGGAACAAGATTCATGGCCATGACTTCAGGGGCGAAGGAGCGATCCGGTGTCATGATTTCCACCTTGCCGCCAGCCTTGGCGATGAGCTCGGCCGCCTGAAGGCCGGCATGGTCTCCCGCGTCGTCATAGACGAGAACATTGGCACCCGGCCTGACGTCTCCGGAAATAATATCCCACGCGGAGACGACCAGTTCGTTGCCCTTAGACAGCACCTCGGTATGCGGCAGTCCGCCTGTGGCGATGATCACCACATCGGGTTTTTGCGAGAGAACCGTGTCCGCTTCCGCCCAGCTGTTGAAGTGGAAGACGACGCCGAGCTTTTCGCACTGGCTCATGCGCCAGTCGATGATGCCGGTCATTTCCCGGCGGCGTTCGCTCTGCGCGGTGAGGCGAATCTGCCCGCCCGGATGGCTCGCTGCCTCGAAGACCACGACCGTATGGCCGCGTTCGGCACAGACCCTTGCGGCTTCGAGGCCTCCCGGCCCGGCGCCGACGATAACCACCTTCAGGCTTTTCGCAGCCCTGGTGATGGCGTGCGGCATGGTTTCCTCGCGGCCGGTTGCCGGATTGTGAATGCAGAAGGCAAGGCCGCCCTGATAGATGCGGTCGAGACAGTAATTAGCGCCGACGCAGGGGCGGATATCGCCCTCCCGCTTTTCCACGATCTTGCGCACGATATGCGGATCGGTCATGTGCGCGCGGGTCATGCCGACCATGTCCACCTTGCCGGTGGCGATGGCATGCCGGGCTGTGGCAACGTCCTGAATTTTGGCGGCATGGAAGGTCGGGAAACGTGTCGCTGAACGGATCTCCCCGGCAAAATCGAGGTGCGGCGAACTTGCCATGCCCTGAATCGGGATAACGTCGGTCAGGCCGGCATCGGTGTCGATATGCCCCCTGATGACGTTGAGATAATCGATCAGACCGCTTTCTTTCAGCAGTCTGGAGATTTCGAGGCCTTCTGCTTTTCCGGTGCCACCCTCCAGACATTCATCGGCGGTGTAACGAACACCGAGGATGAAGTCCTCACCCACGCGCCTGCGTATCGCCCGGAAAACGTCGAGGCAGAAACGCATGCGGTTTTCGAGCGAGCCACCATAGGGGCCATCCAGCTCGTTGGTCAGCGGGGAGACGAACTGATCGATGAGATGACCATAGGCCTCCAGCTCCACCCCGTCCATGCCGCCAGCCTTCATACGCTCGGCGGCGTCGGCGAAATCCCTGATGACACGCTCAATATCCCAATCCTCGATTTTCTTCGGAAAGGCGCGATGAGCGGCTTCCCGCTGGTGTGAAGGTGCGAGCACCGGCAGCCAGTCACCCTTGTCCCACCGGGTGCGCCGGCCAAGATGAGTGAGCTGGATCATGATTGCCGACCCCGCCTCGTGGACGGCGTCGGTCATTTCCCTGATCCACGGAACGATTTCATCCTTGTACGCGAGCAAATTGTTGAAGACGGGAGGGCTGTCTTTCGAAACGGCGGCTGAGCCTGCGGTCATCGTCAACGCCACGCCGCCTTTCGCACGCTCGACGGTATAGGCGCGATAACGCCCTTTCGGCATGCCGTCTTCCGGATAAGCGGGCTCATGCGACGTCACGATGATACGGTTGCGCAGCGTCAGGTGCTTCAGCTGATAGGGTTGAAGAAGGGGATCGTTCGACATGGGCCTGCTCCAAGGGGGGTTATGGTGCGAGGCTAAGAGAAAATGTACATATGTGTCAATTAACAAAACACCAGTGTCTATAAGTTAGACAAGAGTGTACGCCTCGCCTTGTCGCGCAGGGACTGATTTGGTACTCAACTGTCATGGACGCGACATTAAACGAAACCGGTTGGCGTGGATCGCAGGAGGGTTGGCTTGAGGCCGCCTACGAGTCCCTGCTGGAATCGGGGGTGGATTCCGTCAAGATTTTGCCGTTGGCGAAGAAGCTCAATCTCTCGCGCACCAGCTTTTACTGGTTCTTCAAGGATCGGGAGGAGTTGCTGGCGGCGCTTTTGTCCCGCTGGCGCGACAAGAACACGGGAAGCATCCTCAGGCAATCGGAGGCCTACGCGGAAACCTTGGCCGAGGCGATGCTGAACGTCTTCGATTGCTGGCTGGATCCCTCGCTTTTTGACAGCAAATTCGAATTCGCGGTGCGCAGCTGGGCGCTGCAGTCCGATGATATCCTTGCCGAGGTTCGCAAGGCGGATGCTGTGAGAATGGAGGCGCTTTCGCGCATGTTCGTCCGTTTCGGCCATCCCGAAAATACTGCGGATGTGCGCGCCCGCACCACTTATCTCGTGCAGATCGGCTACATTTCCATGCAGGCCGAGGAAGATGTGGCAGTGCGGATGAAGAGAATTGCGGATTATATCGCCATCTATACCGGCGAGGTGCCGCAACAACGGGAGCTTGATCGCTTTTATGCGAGGCACGGATACAGGCCAGGCCCCGGGGCCTGACGCCCGCATGCCGATCTCGACAGGCGCGGACAACCCTCGGGACAGCGATAAGTGGCGCGGCCAACGCCTTCGATGCCAGTCGGATTACGCCGTTGGGATGGTACAAGAAGAAGGGGCGGCCGGGCTGCAATCTATCTGCAACATTCATCAATCAGTGGTGGGGATGGCAAGAGCTCATCTTTGGGGGAAAGTCATTGCGAATCCTGCTTCTCGAGGACGAACCCGAAATGGCGCGTGCGCTGCTCGAAGCCTTGCGCCGGCGCGATGTGCTTGCCGATCATGTCAGTACCATCAGCGATGCCGATGTCCTTGCGCGTGACGGCTCCTACGATGTGCTTGTCCTGGATCGCCGCCTGCCCGATGGTGAGGGGCTGAACCTTGTATCGGCGCTTCGCCGCAGCAAACATTCCGTACCGATCCTTGTCCTGACGGCGCTTGGAAGTGTCGATCACCGCGTTGACGGGCTGGATGCCGGCGCGGATGACTATCTCGCCAAGCCTTTTGCGATAGAGGAACTGCTCGCCCGCCTCAGGGCCCTTCACAGGCGCGGCCCTTCCATTTCCGACAGATATGCGATTTTCGGAAATCTGAGCATTGATCAAAGAAGCAATGAAGTCAGCGTTGCCGGCTCCATCCTCGAGTTGCGGCGTCGGGAATATCTGGCGCTCGAAGCCCTGATGCGGCGCCCGAACCGTATCGTGACGCGGTCCAACCTGATCGAGGCGGTTTATACGCTCGACGACGAGATCGAGTCCAATGCGCTCGATGCCCACATCTCCCGTATCAGGAAGAAGCTGGCGCAGGCGGGAGCCACGGTGGAGATTAGAGCCGTGCGCAATATCGGTTATCTCATTCGGGCAAAGTCATGAGTTCGCAGCACAACCAATCCCTGCGTTGGGGGCTGATGAAGCGCCTTCTCGTCCTGCAGGCTTTCTTGCTCGTTCTCTTCGTCGTTCTTCTCGTTGGCTGGATCTGGATCATCGATCCAAGGCTGGAAGGTGCCAATGAAGAGGCTGTGCGCATCATTGCGGAAAGCGTGACAAAGGATGGGCAGGGGCGGGCGCAGGTGTCGGCTACACCCGATCTGGAGGCGCTGAAACAGCGCTATCGCAATCTCTGGTTCATGGTGCGGGACGCGGAAGGAATCGTCCTTCGATATGGAGATATCCCCACTTCCGTCGTGACGGGGGCATTTCCTTTGGGCATCGAAAGGGCGCGTCTGGAGGCTGGGGAAACAGTCCGGGCCACGATGGAGAACCGCGATACGCCCGCCGGGCGGCTGCAGTTCATTGCCGGGACGGAAAAAGGTCTCGCGAATGATGGCGTGAATATCTGGATCAACATACAGCTGGATCTGGAAAAGGATGCGGATGGTGCCATTCGCTGGTTGACCGTGCTGCCGGGAATTGGATTCATTATTCTTGTGGCCGTGGTGCCCATGTTGCTGCTGACGGGTATTGCGACATTGCTGGTGACCCCACGTGCGGTCGGCCGTTCACTGAGTGGCCTCATGGAAACGGTCACCCAAGCGCAGTCGATCAATTTCGAGAACCGGTCCGCCCGTATCGCTCGCTCGAAGGTGCCGAGTGAAATCATTCCGCTGGTGGATGCCTTCAATGTTGCCCTCTCGAAACTGGACGAGGGCTATAATCGCCGCAACCGCTTCCTGGCCGACGCCGCCCATGAACTGAGGACGCCGATTGCGATCGTGCGCGTCCGCGCCGATCTTCTTCCCGATGACGCGCTGAGCCGGCAGCTGCGGGCGGATATCGACCGGCTTACCCGCGTCGCACACCAGCTTCTCGAAATGCAGGCGGTGGGCGCGGTAGACCTGCCTGCGGAAGAGCAGGATTTGAATGTTCTCGTCGAACGCATCGCGACCGATCTTGCCCCGATTGCGATGGATGCCGGTTACGAGTTCGATTTCGAGCCGAGCGAAACAGAAGCCCTGCTGACGGTCCAGACGTCGATCATTGAGATGGCCGTCGTCAACCTCATCCGCAATGCCATCGATCACGGCGGCGGCAGGGGCGCCATTGTCGTCCGGGTGGGTGCCGCAGGAACCATAGATGTCTGTGATGAAGGTCCGGGCATACCCGTTGACGAACGCGAGCAGGTGTTCGAACCGTTCCATCGCATCAACACCAGCTCCTCCGGTGCCGGCCTTGGCCTCAATCTCGTGCAGAAAGCAGCTGAGCTGCATGGGGGCAGGGTGCTGTTCCTCGACCTTGATCCCGGCTTCTGCGTTCGGCTGGAGGTCCGCTCCGTCACGCCAGGGAGCGGTGCGGGGCCATGAATCGCCTCCGGGAAGTCCGGACTCCTGAAGTTCTTAAAATAAGATTAAAGAAATAAGTATAATCACATGAAAAATAACAATTATATTTAAATAAAACAGCCGCGTGTAATCCAGGCGCAATTCTCGCGCGGAAAATGCCCGTATCTTCTGCGCTCATTCGCACAGGAGACCATGGGAGCCGGTTTCCGGTTCTTCAACGCGAACGGAAATCCTGGCGCCTCAGATTGAGACGCCCCTGGTTTCGTCTGGAGTCATTCATGTCGTTCATTGCAAAATCGCTTGTTGCCATCAGTATTATGGCGGCACCGAGCGCCTATTCCGCTGATCTTGCCGACTACAATGCGCAGCAATTCGATTATACCAGTCCGCCAGCCTTTTCCTGGAATGGGGCTTATATCGGCGCACATGGCGGCGTCGCCTCACCAAAAGTCAATCCTCTGGCCAGTGGCCGTGGTCTGACGGGTGGCGTACAGGCCGGTTACAATTTCCAGTTCGGCTCCGGTGTCGTCGGGGCGGAGCTGGAGGGCTCGTATCTCGGCAACGAGGCGCGGGTGCCGAATGGCCGCCTGAGAGAGCGTTTTCGTGGCGCCGCCAAGCTGAAGGCCGGTGTGGCGCTTGATCGTACCCTTCTTTACGGCACCGCAGGTCTGACCACGACGAAATTCAAGGATGGAAACGGCGTTACCGGACCGGACGACTGGAAGCGGGGCTATCTCGTGGGAGCGGGTGTCGAACAGAGTTTCGGCGGCGGCCTCTCGGCCAAGTTCGAATATAACTACGTGAACACGGGAAATGTATCGACGACGACCTCCAGCGGCAGATCGAAGACGGATGTCAGCGATCACGTCGTCAAGGCGGGCCTGAACTATCGTTTCTGATCCGCTGACATGTGCCCCAGAAGCATAAGACCGCCGCTTTCGGGTCGAAGCGGCGGTAAGGGGAAATGGCTCGAACGGCGAGGGGGCCGTAAGAGGTTCATTCGCATTCGAGTGAGGGTTGCCGGAAGCTCGTTACATACCAGTCGTTACCGGAACTGCGGGTGTAGAAGGTGTAGTAGCAATCGATGCGCTCGACATAACCAGGCGTTTCGGACACTTCGTAACGCTCGCCATGCCGCGTCGAGCGGACCTCGCCGCTTGATGATCCGGCCACAACCTGCGTCTTGTTCTTGCGCCACTGATAGGCCTGCTGGCCGGGGCCGAGGCTATAGACATTGTCAGGCGGCCCATAGTCCAGCATCACGCTGGTAATGGGTGCGCCGACATAAGTTTTCATCACGGTTGATGCGCAGGCTGTGAGCAGGAGCGATGTGGCGGCGATGAGGGTGATTGCTGGCGGGACTGCAAGTGATGACCTGTCGGACATGGGAATTCCTTTCAGCTGCGGTAAATTTCAGCAGGGATAGGAACAGGTCATTGCAGGTACATTACACTAGCAGACGGCGCGATGGACGGTCGTCTCGACGGGCCCGTGCCTCAGCGGGGCGCACCTGAACGGAATTTCGGCTTTGGTGCGCTGACAGGCTGTTGTTGACTGTGATGATACTGCTCTACAGCACCAGGGCTACGGGCGAGTTTGACCGCCCTGACACTGGCCGCCGGAGCCAGTATCAGATTCCATCCGAGAGCCAGCCAGCCTTTTCAGGCAGACGAGTTAGCGGCTGCGGGCGTTCCGAAGCTGGGCGAGGGTTGCCAGCGTATTGCCGCTGATGGACATTTTGCCATTGCCGAACAAGTCGAGACGGGGATCGGAAGGCGAATTGTTCATTTCATACCTCAGCAAAAAGCGGTCAATCAGCTTGTCGACCTTGCCGGCTTCCTGCAGGTCCCTCATCTTCAGTTTCTTTTCGATCATCTTTGCCTGCATCTCGACCTTGGAATTTGCAGTTTCCGCGGGAATTCCAAGGGCGGTGCGGGTGAATTCCGAAAGCGCATTGTCAGCCAGTATGTCGTAGGCATTGGAAATGCCGCCGGCCATCCGCTTGAAATAGAGAGCAAGACGAACACCGGCGTTTTCTTCTCCCGCCCTTTCCTCCAGCGTCTGCCGAACGTATTTGTCACGCGTTTCCATCAGGCCGCGGTTGTTCTGGACATGCTGGCTGGCTGTCGCGCGAATATTCCCCTTGGTGTCGAAGTTGAAGGAACCGGCAAGGGCGCGAAAGCGGGGATCCTTTTCGGCGTTGGCGAAGCTTTTCGGGTCCTTGAGGTCGGATTTGAAGATCTTTTTCAGATAATCGGTGCTGACCGATTTGGGGTCGATGCGTTCGGCAACAAGCATGAAATCCACCAGACGGCGATCGGCAAGCAACTGATCAACGGTTTCCAACGTCTCCATCTGCTGGCGGTAATAGGCAGCCTCCGTCTTTGCCTTTTCCTTTATCTTGTCTTTGCTGTTTTTCTGGCGATAGGCGGCGAGTTCCTCATCCTGCTTGCCTGTTTTCTCCCTGCTCTTCGAGGCCGTGTTCCATCGGGTCATTTCGAGAACGTAGTTCCGGGAGATGCGGGTAATCTCGTTTTCGGCCTGGGCCAGCCGTGGCGAGCCGATCCTGCCTTCGGCATCGAAATTATAGGCTTTCGCCAGTCGAACGAACCTTTCGTCTTTGAGGCTGCGGACATAACTTTTCGGGTCCGACAGGTCACTGGTGAAGACCTTCTTCAACTTGAACGTGGAAACCTCTTCGGGGCTGATGTTGAATGCCTTCAGCGCGAAATTGCGAATGGTAACGGCTGCCGGTGCAGCAGAGAGGAAGTCCTCCAGGTTTTTCGTAAGGCCGATATAGCGTCTGTAGTCCTTGATCGTCTTTTGGTCCGTCGCCTCCTGTGCGTCGTCGTAGCGGCTAAAATAAAGTGTCATCATCGTACTGAGCTGGGCGGCCGTCTGGATCGTCTTTCCGGCAGCGATCTTGCCTTCCCCGTCGAAATTGAACGCTCTTGCAAGATCGATGAAGCCTTTGTCCTTTTCGGCGTGAAGCGCGCTTTGCGGATCATCGGGATTTTCGCGAAGCGCCCACTGGATTTTCTTGTCGGTATCGGTGTCGTCCCTGAGGTTGAAGGCGACGATCAACATCGTTCTAAGACGGGAATTGGATATGAGTTGTTGGGCATCGGTAATCTCATTCATCTTTTGCGCGAAGAAGTCGCGATTGAGAACTGCGCCGGTCTGCGTCAGGCGAGGATACGATAAAACATAGGTTTCGTTGATCAGCCGCTTCTGGGTTGCCGTCTGCGCTTTCGTGCCGTCATCCACGAAACCGTCATCGCGGAAATTAAACGCTGCCGCCATTTCGAAGAGCTTGTGTGCATTGGCGATGCGCTTGTTGTACTGGCCGAGCAGATAATCGATTTTGGCCAGCGACGCCTTATCGGCGGAGGGGACTTTTGCGCGTTCGATGCGCAGATCGGCGGTCTTTGCCTGCCATTCTTCGACCAGAGGTTTGTAGGTTCTGTTGACGTAACTGTCGGCGCTGCTGATATCGCTGGTCAGAACATCCCGCAGATGTTTGTAGTTGAAGGCTTCGGCGTCGATGCCGAAGGATTTGAAAACATAGTCCCGCAACCGCGTGTTTTTGAAGATGTCATCCACATGGCCGACCGTGTCGATGACGATGTTGTAATACCGCGTTTCCTCCTTCAGTTCGTCGTCTCGTTGTTTGTGTGCATCGTGATAGGCGGCAACCAGTCGGTCCTGCTGGGTTTGCGTTTGAACCGTTTTTTCCGATTTGATAGTGCCGAAATCAAACGCCGCCGCAAAGTCGCGGTAGCGGGTGTCCTTCAGCTTGTTGGCGAAACTGTTCGGGTCGTTGAGATTGCTTTCCAATACCTTCTTCATAAAGGCGGCGGCGTAGGTCATCTCGCCGAGGCCATGGGCCTTCATGGCGTAGGAATATAGCCTGTGGTCCTTCAGAAACTCATCGAGATTTTTGATCTTGCCAATATTGTCGGCGTAATATTTGGCGTCGCGCGATACGATCGGATCGTTTGCGACGCGTTTCAGTGACGATGCCAGGTCGCGATTATAGAGGGTGTAAGTTGTATATGCGGGCAGCACCCCAAGCCTCCGGACAATATTCATTCGTGAAAACTGTCAATATTGTTTCGGATATAACTTGTGTGTGGCTGTATTTATTTAATTTATACTTCATATAATTCTTTAGTGTTTAATTTATAAAATATTGATTCATTTGGTTCTTTTGTTCGCAGCGGTGTCGGTACAATACATCGTCGCTGGAAGTGGTAGAAAAATCGGCGGTTTATCCAAAGCAGGGGAACAGGAGCGCGCGCCCGGATCGGGGCGCAACGACATGTCGAAATCTCCGCGGGGACAGTCCTGCGCGTCGGGTTATCCATGGCGTGCTTGGCCGCAAGGCAGGTGCGGCTGCGCTATGGATTGCTGCGGGAAACCGGCGCAATGGCGGCCATTTGCTGCAATGCCCGCTCGTTCGTGCGCTTTGCCCGTGCAAGCGCATCGTCTCGATCCTCCGGCAGCGTGTAGGTCATATAGGAGAGGGAGGTTTCGAGATCGTTGTTGTTATGCCCGAGAATGGCGGCGAAATAGCTGTTCTTGGTCACGTGGGGAGGTGCGAAATTATGATAAGCCACCTCCGCATAGAGATGCCGAAGACCATAGGGCTTGGGAAGCTCCTCCTTCGGCCAGAGATCTTCGAACAGGTTAAAAACCGTGTCCCTGAGCAGCAGGCGCGTCTCCGATGAAAAATCATCGATCGACATGCCGTGCCACAATTTTCCCTGCCCGCTTTCGCGCAGGCGCTTGTAGGCGGCAAGAATGGTTTCCGAGCGGGCAAGAACCGGGATCTCATAGGTCACACCGTACTTCGTTCCCTCGCCCTGTTTTGTCTTGGCCTGGCCGTTGAACAGGACGCTCCATTTGGAAATGCCCTTGCCATAGGGAGCAGGCGAAAATTCCGCCTGGGTAAAGACTTCGTAGGGTCGGCGTCCGGTCATGCCGATCAGGCCGATGCCGATCATAAGGGGATCGGCTGACAGGAGTTTGTCGGCACAGATCTTCAGAACCTGGCGGTAATTCTCGAAGGTGATCAGCGCGCCGTGCTTTCTGGCGATCTTCTCCATCTTCACCCGTCGCGCATCGTCATACATCGCAGCGTCGCCGGTGGCGATTTTCAGCATCGGGTGATCGTCGCCAAACGCCTCGCGGATGGCGTTGCGATATTTGGTGATGTAGGAGATGATCGTTGTCTGGGCTCTGCCCTTCATGGTGCTGATTTCAGCATTCCACAGGGTCTGCATCTCTTCTTTCGTGCCCATGCCGTTCATCGCAGAAATGAAATCCGCGATGCGTAGAAGAACGGTGGGTTTGCGGCCGGCTGTATTAAATTCCGCGCGTTCGATTTTCTCGACGATCGAGGTTGCTACGCCCGTTTTCGGATAGTCGGCACGTTCGATGTAGGTTTTCAGCCGCTCGCGCAGTTTTTTCATGTTGCAAATGGCAAGCGGCGTGCTCTTGGGACCGAATTCGGCCTTCAAGGCGTTACGGTACTTCATGATGTAAAGTTCGAGAGTCTTTTCGGTGCGCCCATTGTCGAAATGGTAGCGGACCTCGGCGTCCCACAGATCGCGGATCTTTCTGTTGCGCGAGGCGTCGTCGTTTTTCATCGCCTCTTTGACCTGTGCGACAAAGTGGTCGATGCGTTCCACCAGGACCGGCGTTTTTGTTTTTCGTTTTGAGGAAAGCATGCGGCGGCTCCCTGAACCGGTCCGGATATATAAATCGATGGTTTGCGATCAACAGCAGCAGGGTTGCAGAAATAGATCAACATCCACTGCAGTCCGGTTCTTTTGAATAATAGTTTAGGCGATTCCGCAAGCGCGATGCGGAAAAGCGTCGGCGGCCCATTCGCCGCCAAGGATTGTCGAGGGCTCCTGTCGTAGCCCGGGGTCAAGGTGGTGAGTGAGACGCCGTTATTTCGGCAGCCGGGTCTTCAGCGACGTCACAATACGCTTGGCCAACCCCTCATAATCCTCGTCAAAGTGGTGGCCGCCCTCGATGCCGACCGCCTCCACGCCCTTGGCTTTCAGGCCGGGGCAGGGGTCTTCGTCTTCTTCTTCCGTGCCATATATGCATTGCACCAGCTTCGGATCGATCTTCGCGATGTCATCCACCGTTTTGCCGCCCTTGCCTTCGCCGGCCACGCCAAGCCAGCCTTCGACGGAAATTTCGAAATCCACTTCGGTGGAAAGACCCATCAGGGTCAGCTGCACGACATGCGATTTGTCACGGTCGGGCAGCAGATTATAGGTGGCGGGGATAATATCGGCACCGAAGGAATAGCCGATCAACACAACATTGCGGACTTTCCATTCCTTGCGATAGGTATCGATGATGCGGCCGAGATCGCTTGCGACCTCCTGTGGTTTCTTTTCCTTCCAGAAATAGCGGAGTGAATCGACGCCGATCACGGGTATGCCTTCCTTCTGGAAGGCGCCGCCCACTTCCTCGTCAAGATCGCGCCAGCCGCCGTCGCCGGAATAGATCACCGCCATGGTGTCCATGACAGGGCTGGTTTCCAGAACCTTGATCGGCAGGCCGAGCGGACTGTCGGTGTCGCCTGCGGCGTCGACCTGGTCGGAGAGGGTCTGGGTCAGAACCTCGTCCGCCTTGTCATCCACATCCGTCACGTCGATATCGGGATGCAGTTTCACGAGCGCGTTGACGTGGTCGCGGCCCTTCTGATCCGCAGCAGAGGTGAACAGCACGCTGACGGGGGCAGGAAGGGGACCGTCGGTCAGACCATAAACGGTTTCGCCATCCACTTTATCTTTGGTGGCGGGGGTACAGAGGATCTTCTCGAGAGGCAGGCCGGCCTTGGGGTCCACGGCGATGGCCTCCCGCACGGTGGAGACAGGGCTCTGCGCAATCATCGCCAGCGCCAGCGTTCCGCCCTTGCCGATGCCGGAAAGGATGGGCTGGCGATAGCTGCTGGTGCCGGCGGTGCGCTGGATCTGCTGCGAGAGTGACTCGATGTCCGAGATCATATAGATGCACTCGTCATCGTCGGCCTCGAGCGCCTTCAGATATTCCTTGAAGTCGATGCCGACCACGGCGGCGCCCTTTTCCACCAGCGCCTTGGCACGGGTCTCATCGGCCGCCGACCATCCGTCCGCATCGGAAATCAGGAAGACGCTGGCGAGGATGTCGCCATCAGGCACCATGATGTGCCCGGCGGGGATCATGCCGGTTTCGTATGCGGGCTTGTCCTCAGCAAAAACGGCGCCAGAAACGAACAAGGGGGATGCAAACAGGGCGGAGGCGGCCAGAACTGCTTTGAGCATGCTGAATCTTCTCATTTTCCGATCACTCCTCTGACACCGCCGCTGATCAGAACCGTCGCATCCATCAGCGCCAGAGCGGCATCTGCACCGTTCTGCACGGCGAGGTAACGCGGTTCCCATTTCGGGTGGAACTTGGCCTTGAAGGCGCGAAGCCCCTTGAAGTTGTAGAATCGTTCACCGTGTTCGAACAGTGTGCTGCCGATCCGGTCCCAGACGGGCGCCGCGTCGCGTTTAGACATGCCGGACATGGGCGCCATGCCGAGATTGAAGCTCTCGTAACCGGCCTCGCGCAGATATTGCATGATGCTGACGAAGAGAAAGTCCATCGAGCCGCGCGGCGCATCCGGCGAAAAACGCATGAGATCGACGGTGGCTTCCTTTTTCGTATCCGTCACCATCAGATTGGCGAAGGCGGTGATCTTTCCATCCTTGCGCAGCACGGCAACGGGTTGCGACAGAATGTAGTCCGGCTCGAAAGCACCGAGCGAAAAGCGTTTTTCGCGGGTGTTATGGTGGGCGAGCCAGCCGTCGGAGACCTGTTTCAGCTCTTCCAGAACATCCTGCACCTGGGTCTTTTCGATGACCTCGAAGGTCAGCCCGTCGCGCGCGCCGCGGCTCAGCGACTGGCGAAGATTGGCAAGCTTGCCACCTTTGAGTTCGAATGCGGTGAGATCGACCAGGGCCAGTTCGCCCAGTTTGAAGGCGCGCAGACCCGCATCGGCGCAATGGGACAGCAGGAAGGGCGAAATCTGATAGAAGGCGGCACGTGCGCCAGCGGCACGGGCTCCTTCGACGAATTGCCACACGAGGTCAGGGAAATCATCTTCATCGCCGACCGGATCGGCAAACGCGATCCATGAGCGGCCCTGAATGCCGTACATGATGAAGGCATTGCCGCTTTCGGAAAACATCACGTGCTTGTCGCCCATGCGCACCAGATTGGCATCGGCCGCATCCTGCTTCATGACAATGTCTGTAGCACTTGCGATATCTTCGGCCTTGATGGCATCCGGGCGGAAGGCCACCGGCCTCATGAGGCTGAAGATGGCGATGGTGGAGGAGGCAAGCACGAGGCCTAAAAGGGCGCGCAGTCCGCGTGGCGCTTCCTCGGAGAATTCGAACTGCCACCAGAGCGTATGGCTGTAATCGGTATCGCGATAGACGAAGAGAAGGATGGTGGCCGCGCCGGCGACGATGACGGCCATGGCCGCGAGCCAGCTTGGCCCGAGCGCCTGTTTGACCAGAGAAGCGTGACGGTTGAAGCTGCGCATGTTGGCGGCGAGCGCAACGATGAACAAGCCGAGAAAGATCGCTTCGAAAACCGCGATCGCCTTGAGAAGCGAGAGAATGAGCGCCAGAGATGCCGCAACGAGGGCGATCCACCATGCGCCATCCAGTCTCTGCCCCAAGCCGCGGGAGGCGACGACGAGGCCAAGGCCGAGAATGCTGGTCAGAAAGTGAGCGGCCTCGATGATAGGCAACGGGACGAAGTTCGAGAGGAAATCCAGGTTGCTGCCCGGCGTCGGTGTCACGCTCGAGAAAATCAGCATGGTGCCGAGAATGATCGCGAATGTGGACAGCAGCGGTGGCGCCAGCCGCACGGCAAGCTGGCTGATATCGGATACAACGGGCTTTGCCGCAAACTGCTTCATTTCCGAAACGATCATCACCAGAATGGCGACCACCAGCGGCAGCACGTGGTAAATGACGCGATAGAGAACGAGGCTTCCGAGTAGCTGATCAACGCTGATCGCATTGCCGAGACCGGCGACCATCACGGTTTCGAAGACCCCGAGGCCGGCGGGCACGTGGCTGAGAACGCCAAGCCCCACGGCCGTGGCATAGATCGCGAAGAAGGTCGGCCAGCCGAGATGCGTTTCCGGCAAGAGCACGTAAAGAACGGAAGCCGAGGCGGCGATGTCGAATGCAGACACCAGGAACTGACGCGAAGACGTACGGCTGTCTGGAAGGCGCAGCCGCCATTTGCCGAGGCGTATCGCCCTGCCATTGCGCCCGATATAGGCGGTGGCCACGAGAATGGCGATGACAGCGAGCGCCGCGCCCCTCAGCACGAGCGGGTCGAAACCGATGATTGCGGCGATGCGGGGCGCGACGATGAAGGTTGAAAGCGCGCTCACCGACAAAAGCCCAAGGCCGAACGACAGCGTGACGAAGGCGATGACCCGTGCGATGTCTCCCGGGGAAAGCCCCAGCCGGGAATAGGCGCGGAAGCGGATGGCGCCGCCGCTCAGCGGCCCGAAGCCGGCGGTGTTGCCTATGGCATAGGCCGCGAAGGCCGTGACCGCCATTGACGGAAACCGCACTTTCTTGCCGACATATTCGATGGCATTGGCGTCATAAAAAATCAGTGACAGGAAGCTCAGCGCGGTAAAGACGATAGCAAGAAGAACCGAGGAAAAAGACGTGTCGAGAAGGGCCGCAATCACATCGTCGTATCTTACTTCCGAGGTAAGACGATAAATTGCAAACGTCATCATCACGAAGATGAGCGTTATGGCCGCGGCCGTCAGGTAGGCACGGTTCCTGGCAAAAAAGCTTTCAACCGCGGAGTCGGCAATATCGGTCTCTGTAATTTCGCTCTTGTCTGCCATTTATCTTTTCCAGCGCCGGTCCCGTCGGTTGGCGAACCACAGGATTGTGTCGCTAATTCGTTTCAGTTGCGGAAATTTGCTTAGCAGAAATGCGTGACGTGTCGATGTGAAGTTTGGACAGGTTTCCCGGATGATTTTGCCAATTATATCCGGGTGAATGCAACCATGAAATGTGCGATTTCCGAGTTTGATGAAAACGCGACGAAATTGATCGCGCCGGTTGCTTGGTGGCCGCGTTTGATGCAACTACACGCTCCTTTGGATTGAAGGAGATACCAATGAACACGCCCACAAGAATAGTCGTTTCACTCGTCGTCGCGCTCGTGGCGGGGGCCGGATATATGGCGGTGGACAAGATGCGCGGTGCCGAATGGGTCGTTTCGCCGCAGCAGATTGCCGAGGCTAAGGCAAAGGGCCAGATGGGGTACGAATCGCAACCGGGAACCGTAACCGTGCTGCCGATCCGCAGCGAGACGGCGGATGTGCTGCCGATGAAATGGGCCATGATCGGGCTGGTAGCCGGGCTTCTCACCTTCCGTGCGACCGGCAGGAAAAAAGCGGCAAAGGCCTGAAGGGCCCGCCGCTTTCTGTCTCCGGCGCTTTGCGCCGGGGATGAAACTCTATTTTTGCCTTACGTGCCCCAGGTCTTTTCCAGCACCCGAATCCAGTTGCCGTGGCAGATTTTGGCAAGCGCCACGTCGTCATAACCGCTCTTGCGCATCGCTTCGATCAGCAATTGCAGATCGGCCGCATCCTTCATGGCGGCGGGTATGGTGGTGCCATCGAAATCCGAACCGAGCGCCACGTGATCGATGCCGATGCGGTTGACGATGTAGTCCACATGGCGAACGAGTTCGTTGAGATCGGTATCCGGGTTCTTCACGCCGTCCTGACGCAGGAACAAGACACCAAAGTTGATGCCAGCGAGGCCACCCGTATCGCGGATGGCGTCCAGCTGCCGATCGGTCAGGTTGCGGCTGTGGTTGCAGATTGCGTAAGCGTTGGAGTGCGATGCCACCAGCGGTGCGTCTGATATTCTGGCGATATCCCAGAAACCCTGTTCGTTCATGTGCGACAGATCGACCATTATCTTCAGCTCGTTACAGGTCTTCACCAGCCGCTTGCCTGCATCGGTGAGGCCCGGGCCGATATCCGGTGTCGAGGGGAAGCGGAAGGGAACGCCATAGGCGAAGATGTTCGGGCGGCTCCAGACCGGTCCGAGCGTGCGCAGGCCCGCCTCATGCAGAACGTAGAGCGCATCCAGATCGGCGCCGATGGCTTCCGCGCCCTCGATATGGAAGACGGAGGCGAAGGCGCCCTCGGCCATGGCCTTGCGGATATCGGCGGCCGTGCGGCAGACTTTCAGCGCGCCCTTTGACTGCTTCTCGGCCCGGAACAAAAGGCCCGCCATGGCAAGCGTCGCCTTCAGCGCATCCGCCTCGGTGGGCGTCGGGTAGTCGCCGTTGGCGTCCTTATCCATGCTGGGCGAAGGTACATAGACGGCGCAGAGGCCACCGGCGAGGCCGCCTTTTTTTGCACGAGGCAGATCGATATGGCCGACGGTATCGCCTTCGATCAGAAGTGTTTCGGGAGAAGCGTTGCCCGATCGCCATAACCGCAAAAGCACATCATTGTGGCCGTCGAAGACGGGTACGGTTTTTTGATCAGTCATGGTCTCACCTTCGGAAATGGGATTGCGCGGACGCGCCTGCGGACAAGTTTTCGGAATTGGTAGAGGAAAGGTCAAGGCGGGAGCAAATGCAATCCGTGCATAGGCTCTGCCAAATTTGGAATTGGTCGGGCCTCGTTTGCTCGTGGTAATCGCGGGAAAACATAAAAAAAACGACTGGATTGGGGCAAACCCACCATTTTCCGAAAAATAAGGTCCGAAAGGGGATTTTCGATGATTTCAAGACGCAACCTGTTGATTGCCGGCGCCGCCGTTCCGTTCCTGTCCTATGCGCGCATCCCGGCCTTTGCCGCCACGCCGAAGGATATTCTGGTCGTTGCGCAGCAGCTGGACAACATGACGAGCCTTGACCCACATGAAGGTTTCGAGGCTGTCGGCGGTGAAATCATCTCCAACATGTATCAGAAGCTGGTGCGCGCCAACCGCGAGGATTCCACCAAGGTCGATCCCGTCATCGCCAAGTCGTGGGAAGCCGATGCGGACAGCAAGGTCTTCACCTTCACCATCGGCGACGACGCGACCTTCTCGAGCGGCGCCAAGGTCACGGCGGAAGACGTTGCCTTCTCGCTGCAGCGCGCCATCAAGATGAACAAGAGCCCGGCCTTCATCATCAGCCAGTTCGGCTTTGCGCCTGACAATGTCGAGACGACCATTGTTGCCGCCGACGAGAAGACGGTGAAGCTGACGACGGCGAGGCCGACCGCCATCTCCTTCCTGCTTTATTGCCTCTCGGCCAATATTGGCGCGATCGTCGAAAAGAAGGTGGTTCTTGCCAATGCTTCCGGTGAAGACCTCGGCAATGGCTGGCTGCAGAAGAACAGCGCCGGTTCCGGCGATTTCGTGCTGCAGGCCTGGAAACCCAGCGAAAGCGTCGCGCTCAACGTCAACCCGAACGGTCCCTACAAGGGCAACATCAAGCGTATCATCCTGCGTCACGTTACCGATCCGTCTTCCCAGCTGCTGATGCTGCAGAAGGGCGATATCGACATTGCCCGTGACCTGACCTCGGAGCAGCTGCGTACCGTCAAGGACGACGCCAATATCGAGCTGGAGCGCAAGTCCATCGCTTCGCTGGTGCTGATCTCGCTCAACCAGGGCAATGAGAACCTTGCGAAGCCGCAGGTCTGGCAAGCGATCAAGTGGGCGCTGGACTACAAGGGCATGCAGGAAAACATCGTGCCGCTGACGCACGAAATCCACCAGAGCTTCGAGCCGAAGGGCTTCCCCGGCGCCGTCAACGACATTCCGTTCCAGCGCGATGTCGAAAAGGCCAAGGCACTGATGGCCGAAGCCGGCCTTGCCGATGGTTTCGAAATCAGCATGGACCATTATTCCGCCCAGCCTTATCCGGATCTGGCGCAGGCCATCCAGGCAAACCTTGCCGATATCGGCATCAAGGTACGCCTGCAATCGGCCGAGAACCGCCAGGTTCTGACCAAGATGCGCGCCCGCGAACACCAGATGGCGCTGTCGGCCTGGGGCACGGATTATTTCGATCCGCATTCCAACGCCGATGTCTTCAACATCAACAAGGACAATGGCGACGACGCCAAGTCGAAGCCCTTCCTGTGGCGTTCGCGCTTCAAGAACGACGACTTTGCCGCCAAGGCGGAAGCCGCGCGTGACGAGAAGGATCCTGCAAAGCGCGTGGAGCTTTATGAAGCCCTGCAGCGCGAACACATGGAAAACAGCCCCTTCGTGTTCATGTTCCAGACCACCAAGACGGCAGCCTTCCGCAAGGGCGTTTCCGGTTTCGAACTCGGCGTTCTCTCTGAGGGCAATTCCTACCACGATGCGAAGAAAGCGTGACATTGAACAAGCGCGTTAAAAGCATATCGTCGATACTGAGCAGCGTCCTCCTGACGCTGTTCGGTTTGATGATCATCACCTTCATGATCGGGCGCGTCATGCCCGTCGATCCCGTCATCGCGGCGGTCGGCGACAATGCGCCCGAAGACGTCATCGTGCGGGTCCGGGCCGAAATGGGTCTCGACCAGCCGCTGGTCGTGCAGTTTTTCCATTATGTCACGCAGGTTCTGCATGGCGATTTCGGCAATTCGATCCTGACCCGCAATCCGGTCTGGATCGATATCAAGCGCGTTTTCCCCGCCACCTTCGAACTTGCCACCGCAGCGCTCATTCTTGCCGCGCTGATCGGCATTCCGCTTGGTGTCTGGGCCGCCGTCAAGCAGGGCAAGCTGACGGATCAGGTCATCCGCGTCGTCTGCCTTGCCGGCCACTCGGTGCCGGTCTTCATGCTGGCGCTGATTTCGCTGCTCGTCTTTTACGCCACGCTTGGCGTCGCACCGGGGCCGGGGCGTCAGGACATCATCTATGACGGCATGATCACGCAGGTTACCGGCCTGATGACGGTCGACACGCTGCTTGCGGGCGACTGGGACGCCTTTTACGACGCCATCGCCCATATGGTGCAGCCCGTCTGCATTCTCGCCTATTTCAGCATGGCCTATATCACCCGCATGACGCGCGCCTTCATGATCGATGCGTTGAAGGGCGAATATGTCATCACCGCCCGCGCCAAGGGGCTTTCTGCCATGACCGTGATCTGGGGACACGCCTTCCCGACGGTCGCCGTGCAGCTCGTCACGGTTCTCGCGCTCACCTATGCCGGCCTTCTCGAAGGCGCCGTGGTGACGGAAACCGTCTTCAGCTGGCCGGGCCTTGGTCAATATCTCACCGTCTCGCTCATGAACGCGGACATGAACCCGGTCGTCGGAGCCACCCTGTTGATCGGCTTCATCTATGTCGCCCTCAACCTGCTCGCAGACGTGCTTTACAGAGTTATGGATCCTCGCGTTCGATGATGTTAGCAAATTTCAGAAACTGGGCGCTGGATGAAACGCCGCATTCGCGAACACAGGCTGCCTGGGGCAACCGGTATCGCATCTGGCTCAACCTCAAGTCCAATCCGCTGGCGGTGGTCGGTCTAACGATCATCGTCCTCTTCATCGCGCTGTCGCTGCTGGCGCCGCTGCTCGCTCCCTACGATCCGGCGACGCAGAACCTCGGCAACCGCCTGGCGTTCCCGAGCGCCGAGCACTGGTTCGGCACGGACGAACTCGGCCGCGACATTCTCTCGCGTATTCTCTACGGTGGTCGCGTCACGCTTGGCATGGTCATTGCCGTCGTCGTTCTCGTCGCCCCCATCGGTCTCGCCATCGGCTGCATCGCCGGATATTTCGGCGGCATCGTCGATACGGTGCTGATGCGCGTGACGGACGTGTTTCTAGCGTTTCCGCGGCTCATCCTTGCGCTGGCCTTTGTCGCGGCGCTGAAACCGGGCGTCGAAAGCGCCATTCTCGCCATCGCGCTCACCGCCTGGCCGCCTTATGCGCGTCTGGCCCGCGCCGAAACCATGACGGTGCGCGGCAGCGACTTCGTCGCGGCCTATCGCCTGACCGGCGCTTCCGCCTGGCGCATCATCGCCCGTCATATCGCGCCGCTCTGCGTGCCGAGCCTTATCGTGCGCATCACGCTCGACATGAGCTCCATCATCATCACCGCCGCCAGCCTCGGCTTCCTCGGCATGGGCGCGCAGCCGCCTTCGCCGGAATGGGGCGCGATGATTGCGACAGCCAAGCGCTTCATCTTCGAACAATGGTGGGTCGCCACCATTCCCGGTATCGCCATCTTCCTCGTTTCGCTCGCCTTCAACTTCCTCGGCGATGGCCTGCGCGACGTTCTCGACCCGAAGGGACATTGAGCCATGCTGGTCGAAATCGAAAATCTGAAGATCGCCTTCCAGACCCGCACCAGCCGTTTCGAGGCGGTGCGTGGTGTCTCCATGAAACTCGGCACTGAAAAACTCGGCATTGTCGGCGAATCCGGTTCCGGCAAGAGCCTGACGGCGCGGGCGCTGATGAAGCTCCTGCCCTCCAATGCCGATATCCGCGCAGACAAGCTCGCTTTTGACGGCATCGACGTGCTGTCCGCCAGCGAAAGGCAGATGCGCCAGATCCGCGGCAAGCGGGCCGGCTTCATCCTGCAGGACCCGAAATATTCGCTGAACCCGGTGAAGACTATTGGTGCGCAGGTGGCCGAAGCATGGCGCACCCACAAGGGCGGCAGCAAGCGAGCCGCCATGGAAGCGGCAATCGCGCTGCTCGATCAGGTGAAAATCCGCAATCCGCGTCAGGTCGCCTCGTCCTATGCGCATGAGGTTTCAGGCGGTATGGGCCAGCGCGTGATGATCGCCATGATGCTCGCCCCCGATCCTGAGCTGCTGATTGCCGACGAACCGACCAGCGCGCTCGACGCCACGGTGCAGGCGGAAATCCTGCGGCTGATCGAGGAGCTGGTGTCGGAGCGGGGCATGGGTCTTATCCTCATCAGCCATGACCTGCCGCTCGTTTCGCATTTCTGCGATCGTGTTGCGGTGATGTATTCCGGCCGGGTGATGGAGGAGCTGAAGGCTTCCGAGCTTCTGAAAGCCCAGCATCCTTATACGCAGGGACTTTTGAACTGCATTCCCTCGCTGACGCATCCGCGCGAGCGTCTTCCCGTTCTCAACCGTGATGCAGCGTGGTCCAGCCAATGATCGACGTCGAAAACCTCCGTATCAAGTTCGGCGACCGCGAAGTGGTGAAGGGCGTCTCCTTTTCGGTGGAAAAGGGCGGCAGCTTCGGCATCGTCGGTGAAAGCGGCTCGGGCAAGTCCACCATCCTGCGCGCCATGGCCGGCCTCAATGAAAGCTGGGAAGGGCGTATCGCCTTTGCCGGCAAGGATGCCCCTCTGCGTCGTACGCCGGAATTCTTCCGGCAGGTGCAGATGGTGTTTCAGGACCCCTACGGGTCGCTGCATCCGCGCCAGACCATCGACCGTATCCTCAGCGAACTGCCGCTGGTGCACGGCATGGACAATATCGAAAAGCGCATCCAGCAGGCGCTCTCGGATGTGGCGCTGCCGCAGGCGGTGCGTTTCCGTTTTCCGCATCAGCTTTCCGGCGGCCAGCGCCAGCGCGTGGCGATTGCCCGCGCCTTGATCGCCGATCCGCAGGTGCTGCTGCTTGATGAGCCGACTTCGGCGCTCGATGTGTCGGTGCAGGCGGAAATCCTGAACTTGTTGCAGGACCTGCGCGCGGCGCGCAACCTCACCTATATTCTCGTCAGCCACAATCTGGCTGTCATTGCGCATCTTTGCCCGCAGGTGGGCGTGATGTTGAATGGGGAGATGGTGGAGCAGCTGAGCGCGGGTGATCTGCGCGAGGGACGGACGAAACATCCGCATACGGAAGAGCTGCGTAGCCTGAGTATCCGGCTGGAAGAGCCGGCCTGACGGCCGTTCATCTGGCTTACGTTATATATGGATTGAGCGGGTGCCGCTCGCTTCTTCTCCCCGCCGGGGAGAAGTCCGCGACAGCGGGATGAGGGGGCCAGCTCTCCGCATATCGCTGGCGTCGCCCCCTCATCCGGCCCTTCGGGCCACCTTCTCCCCGGCGGGGAGAAGAAACAAGCGGCGGTGCCGAGGCTTTTCTGTAAAGACGACGAGATAAGAGACCAAACCATGCCACAGCAACTCGACTGGAACGCCGCGTCAGCCCTTTCAGAGACCTTCGTCTCGCAGTGGACAGGCAACGAGCCGGGCGGGGCGGTCATCGGTTTTGATCTCGATGGTATCCTTTTTACCCATGCCGGCGGCGTCGAGAGCCTTTCGACTTTTGCGCCCTTCACGCCGCAGAGCGTGGTGCGGTATGCCTCCGTCACGAAACACGTTTTCTGCGCCATGGTTCTGGCCCATGCGGATCTGATCGGGCTCGACGATCCGCTCGGCAAACATCTGCCGGAGCTGCAATCGCCGCTGCGCGATGTCACGGTCGGGCAGGCGCTGGATATGAGCGGCGGCCTGCCGGATACGCGCGAGTGTCTCTCCTTGCTTGGGCTTTCCGTCTATACCGAAACTAAGGCCGGACCGCTTCTCGAATACCTGTCCCGGCTGACCCGGCTGAATTTCGATGCCGGCAGCGAGGTGTCCTATTCCAATACCGGTTACCGTCTGGTGGAAGCGGCGCTGGAGCGCCATGGTTTCCGTTTTGACGATTTCGTGCAGCAGCATATTGCCGCGCCGTTCGACGTGTTTCTGAAAGCGCCTGACGTCTGGAACGATCCGGTCAACGGCCTGGTGCCGGGTTACTGGAAGTCCGAAGAGAACTGGCAGCTTTCCGCCGCTGGCTTGCATATCTCCGCATCCGGCAGCCTTGCAGGCAGTGCGGAAGCACTCACCCGCTGGCTTCAGGGGCTGATGCGGGGCGAGGGCAGCTTTGCGGGTGTTCTCGACGGGCTTTCGGCTGAGCGGCCGCTCGCGGACGGGAGGATGAGCGAATATGGCCTCGGTCTGCGCTGGTCGCATTTGGGCGGCCGCCGGTTTGTCGGCCACGGCGGTTCTCATCCCGGCTACAAAACTTACTTCCTGCTCGATCCCGAAAACGGCACGGGATTCGTCGTGGTGTCCAATCGCGAGGATACCAACGGTTTCAAGATCGCGCTTGAAAGCATGGCGGCTTTGACCGGCCTGCCTTTGCCCAAGCCGGCCGCCAGCCTGCCGGAAGGCCTCTATGTCACCGAAAGCGGTCCGTGGTGGCTGGAAATCAAAGGCAGCACATCCACCTTCATCGATGGCGACGACACGCTCTATGAAGATGTCGATGGCTGGGTTTCTTCCCGCTCCGCATCTTCTCCGATGCGTCTCAGGTTAAATGGCGATGCCATTGCCGGCGAGGCCGGTCATGCCACCCGCCGTTTCTTGCCTGTCGAAGAGCATACGGTGCCGGATGATCTCTCGGGAACGTGGCGTTCGGATGAGGGGGCGGAATTTTCGATCGGCGGTTCATCGCTGACAATGGGCATCGGCCCGACCCGCCGCAGCATGCCGCTTAAGGCGCTTGGCAATGGCCGTTTTCTCTTTACGCTCACCGATGGGCCCTGGACGAAGCGTGTCTGCCTCAACCGGCTCAGCAACGACCGGATCGAACTCGTGTCCAGCCGAGCGCGGATGATCGAATATCATCGCAGCCGTTAGGCCGTCCGGCCGACCGGCGATTTGGCCGCAGCCTTGCAGCTTACAAGAGGGTTTCATTCACGCCTCATTGCACCTAATAAAGACGCTTCTGAATAACCGGAAAGATTTTTTGTTGGGAGTGTGAGCCGTGGAAGTCAAATGGCTCGAGGATTTCCTGGCGCTGGCCGGAACGCTCAATTTTTCGAAGGCCGCCGATGAACGGCATGTGACGCAGTCCGCCTTCAGCCGGCGCATCAAGCAGCTGGAGGCCTGGGTGGGCGCGACGCTTGTCGACCGCGCATCCTATCCGTCGCGGCTGACCGAGGCCGGGGTCAAGTTCGTTCCGGTGGCGCAGGAGACGCTGAAGCAGCTTTACCATGCGCGGCGCACCCTGTTGCAGGAAGAAGGGGCCGATGCCAGAACTGTTCGTCTGACGGCGCTGCATACTTTATCCTTCACCTTCTTTCCCGACTGGTTGAAACGGGTGAACGAAAAGGCGGGCCCGCTGTTTTCCGTTCTGCGGCCCGACTCCGGCAGCATGGAGGAAAACCTCAATTCACTGGTGGACGGGCAAAGCGATTTCCTTCTGACCTATGCCCATCCCGAAGTGCCGATGCTGCTCGATGCGCAGCTTTTCGAGTTTCGCGTGCTCGGTGCGGAAAAGATCATTCCCGTTTCAGCGCCCGCAAAAGACGGTTCACCGCTGCACGCGCTTCAGCAAAATGCGAAAAAACCCTTTGCCTATCTGGATTATGAAAAAGCGTCGTTCTTTGGGCCTTTGTTGCGCGATCTCCTGAGCGCGCGGCTACCCAAATTCGAGCGAGTGCATGAGGGCAGCATGTCGGTGGGGCTGAAGGCCATGGCGATGGCCGGCTGGGGTGTGGCCTGGGTACCGGAAAGCCTGATGCGGCACGAGCTTGATAGCGGCGCTCTGGTGCGGGCCGCAGACCCGACCTACGATATCGCGGTCGATATCAGGCTCTATCGCTCCAAGGAGAACCGCCGGCCCGTTGTTGAGCGCATCTGGGCGGTTCTCGAGGACTAGAGCATTTCCGGCCGCGGTTCTCCGACCGGAAATGCGATAAACAAAACGCGTTCGATCAGATCGCCGTGCGGCGTGCGTTTTCGAGGTAGAGCGCGCGCAGGCGGCTTACCATCGGTCCGGGCTTTCCGTTGCCTACCGGCTTGCCGTCGATCTTCGTGACCGAAACCACGAAGTTGGAGGCGCTGGTCAGGCAGGCTTCATCGGCATTCAGCGCCTCTTCCAGCGTGAAGGGGCGTTCCTCCAGCGTGAAGCCTGCTTCCTTTGCCAGTTGCAGGGCGGCGAGGCGGGTGCAGCCGGGCAGGGTCTTGTTGCTGTTGCCGCGGGTGATGATCTTCTTATCGGCGGTGACGATATAGGCGGTGGAGGACGCGCCTTCAGTGACGAAACCGTTCTCGATCATCCACGCCTCGTCACAGCCTTCGGCCTTCGCGATGCGCTTTGCCATGACCTGCGGAAGCAGGCAGACGCTCTTGATGTCGCGACGTTCCCAGCGCTGGTCGGGAACCGACTTGACGGCGATCCCGACCTCTTCAACCGGAGTGCCGATCAGCTTCTTCGCCTGGGTGAACATGACCAGCGTCGGCTTCAGATCGGCAGAGAACAGGAAGTTGCGATCTTCCGCACCACGTGTCAGCTGCAGATAGATCATGCCTTCGACGAGATTGTTGTCGGCGATCAGGCGACGTTCGGCCTCAACGATCTCGCCGGTCGTGACCGGCAGGGCCACATCGATCTCGCGGGCGCTGCGTTCCAGCCGCGCCATATGCAGGTCGCTGTCGATCAGCTTGCCTTCCAGAACGGAGGTGACTTCGTAGATGCCGTCGCCAAAGAGGAATCCTCGGTCGAAGATGGAAAGGCGGGCGTCCGCTTCGGGCAGGAACTCGCCGTTGACGTAAACGATGCGGCCGGATGGGCTGGTCATGAAAACTCCGTCTGGAAAATCAGGCTGAAACAAGGGTTTTGAGGGTGTCGATGGAAATGGCCTCGACCGTGGAGACCTTGCCGGTGCCGGCATTGAAGCCCGTGGTCATGGTCGCTGCGCAGAGCGAATTGAGGATCGCCTCTTCCGTTGCCTCTATCGTGGCTTCGAAGAGGGGTGAGATCGCATCGTTGGAAAGTTCTGGATAGTCTGCGACGGCCTTGCGGCGCGCAGGCGTGCGGCGAAGGCGCTGATCGGTGGAAAATGCCAGCGCATAATCGCCGGATCCGTTGCTGAGCGCGGCACCCGTGCGTGCCAGTCCACCGAAGCTTCTGGCGGCGAGGCGCTTCAGATTGCGGGAGGAGAGCGGCGCATCGGTGGCGACAATGATGACGATCGAGCCATCCTTGTCCTTATGTTCCGGGCTGGCATAGGGCTTGCCGCAGACCAGCAGATGCCCGCCGTAATTCGATTGGACGAGAATGCCGAGCGTATAGGTCTCACCAGCGATGGTAACGAGGCGGGAGGCGGTGCCGATGCCGCCCTTCATGCCGAAGGCGACCGTGCCGGTTCCGGCGCCAATGCTGCCCTCGGCGACGGGGCCGGTGGTCGCATTTTTCAGCGCGGCCGAGATTTCCTCAACGGTGGGGCGGCCGGCGCGGATGTCGTTAAGACGGGAATCGTTGGTCTCGCCGACGACGGCATTGAGCGAGACGACTTTTTCATTTCCCGGCTGCGCCAGTGTATGGCGGTTGATCGCCTCGATGGCACGACCGGTTGCCAGCGTATTGGTGAGGATAACCGGCGTTTCGAGTTCGCCCAATTCCTCAACCTGGGTTGAGCCTGCAAATTTGCCGAAGCCGTTATAGACGGCGAAGGCGGCGGGCACCTTGTCCTGAAACAGGTTGCCGCCATGCGGCAGGATCGCGGTTGCGCCGGTGCGGATCGTCTCACCTTCGATAACGGTCGAATGGCCAACGGCCACCCCTTCGACATCGGTGATGGCGTTGAGCCGGCCGGTTTCGAAATGGCCGGGCCGGAAACCGATATCGCGCAGTCTCGGGCGGGTCGTCTGATGCATCGGGCGATCACTTTTGCGGAATGCGGGCTGAGGTCGGGGCGAGCGCATCTTGCGAAAAGCTTTGCTCTGACTTGACGTTAGCCTAGTTCGCCGGGAAACGGCATCGCAAAAATGGAATAGTTTTATGCGGGCAATGGATGCCCTCAGGAGGCGCGCAGCGCGGGTTCGCCTCCACGCTCCAGCCATTGCCGCATGGCCTCCTCGGTCTCTTCGCGAGTCGGTGCGCCGGCCCGGCCGCCGAAGACCGTGCATTTGAGCGCGGCAGCAACGGAGGAGAGGCGGATGGCGGCGCGGCTTTCCATGCCCTCGGCCATCGCGAGTGCAAACGTGCCGTGGAAAATATCGCCCGCCGCCAGCGTGTCCACTGCTTCGACCTGCATCGTTGACTGGAAATGCACCGTGGGATTACCGGCTTCCGTCCACCAGCAGCCTAATGGACCGGCGGTGACGGCAATGAATGTCTCAGGATATCGCGCATGCAGCACCGGCAGCATGTCTTTCACCGTTTCAAGCCCCGTCAGCCGGGCAGCGGCGGGTTCGGAAAAAACGATATGGCTCGCGGCTGGCGCAAGCTTCTCAAGGATTTCGACGGGTGCAACGTCTCCATCAAGAATGGCGGGTTTGTCGAGCGTGCGCGCCATTGTGAGCACATCAAGCGCCAGTTCCGGCCAGCGCACATCCACAAGAACGGCGTCGAAAGGCGCGATGTCTTGCGGCGTGCAGGACCGCTTCTTCTCGTGCAGCCGGTGATCGTAGAAAGGCACGATCAGCCGCTCTCCCCTGTTGTCGATGATAATCGTTGACAGGGCCGAGCGTGCGCCGGTCGCGACCGTCATACCGCTCGTATTGATGCCGCTTTCGCTAAGATCGCGCAGGATACGGCTTCCGGTCTCATCGTCGCCCACCGCTCCCCACAGGCTGGCGCGACCGCCCATGCGATGCACGGCATAGGCAGCGCTGGAAGCCATGCCTTCGGCGATCTGCAGCATTTCATAGGGCAGGACCTTCCCTTCGCCCTTCGGCATGTCTGCCACGCGAAACAGGGTGTCGAGCACGGCTGCCCCCACGCAGAGGACATGCTTGCCGCCCTGATTGTCTGCCATGCTGCTCACTCCTGCCGTGTTCAGAGACGCTTGCCGCTGTCCTTGTCGAACAGATGCACGGTTGCCGGATCGATGGCAATGTGGATCGTATCGCCGAAGCGGACATTGAGGCGTTCGCGGAACAGGCAGGCGATGTCGTCGCCCTTGCAATCGAGTTTGGCATAGATTTCCGATCCGGTGCCTTCGACCAGTTCGACCCGGCCTTCAATGCCGGTCTCAGCGGCGCGGATATGTTCGGGCCGCACGCCGTAGACGAGGTCGCGGCCGCCGAGCTTGCCGATATCGGCATGGGCGGGCAGCGGCAGGCTGAGACCCTTTGCGGTTCGGAAGACGCCTTCTTCGATCCGGCCGCGAATGAAGTTCATGGCGGGCGAGCCGATGAAGCCGGCGACGAAGAGATTGGCGGGGTTGTCGTAAAGCTCCAGCGGCGCGCCAATCTGCTCGATGACGCCATCATGCAGCACCACGATCTTGTCGGCCATGGTCATGGCCTCCACCTGATCGTGGGTGACGTAGATGGTTGTCGTGCCGATGCGCTGATGCATGGCCTTGATCTCGCCGCGCATCTGCACGCGCAGCTTTGCGTCGAGATTGGAGAGCGGTTCGTCGAACAGGAAGACCTGCGGATCGCGCACCAACGCGCGGCCCATGGCGACACGCTGGCGCTGGCCGCCGGAGAGCTGGCGCGGATAACGGTCCAGCAGCTTTTCCAGGCCCAGAATTGCGGCGGCCCGGTCCACCTTGGCCTTGGTTTCCTCGGCGCTCACCTTCTTCAGCTTCAGCGCGAAGCCCATATTGTCCTTGACTGTCATGTGCGGATAAAGCGCGTAGTTCTGGAAGACCATGGCGATATCGCGGTCGCGGGCGGGCAGGTGGCTCACCTCGCGCGGGCCGATGTGGATTTCGCCGTCGCTCAGCTCTTCGAGCCCGGCGATCATACGCAGCAGTGTGGATTTGCCGCAGCCGGAAGGGCCGACGAGGACGACAAATTCGCCATCCTTGATGTCGATATCGATGCCGTGGATGACGTTGACCGAGCCGAAGCGCTTCTGGACATTTTGGATATTGACCGGTGCCATGTGCAGGTTCCCGTATTTATTTGTTTGATGGTTCAGCCGCCCTTGACGGCGCCGGCGGTAAGACCCGCCACGATCTGTTTCTGGGCGAACATGGTGAGCAGCAGCACTGGCAGCGTCACAATCAACGCGGCAGCGGCCAGCGGACCCCAGCTCACCTGTTCGAAGGACAGCATGTTGTAGACCGCGACCGGCAGGGTGCGCGTTTCACGGCTGGCCAGCACGATGCCGAAGACGAAGTTGTTCCACGAGAAGATGACCGCGAGGATGAAGGAAACGACGATGCCGGGCTTGGCGATCGGCAGCGCCACGAGGCGAAACACCTGCCAGGAGGATGCGCCATCGATGCTTGCGGCCTCTTCCAGCTCCTTCGGCGTCGTCTCGAAATAACCGATCATGATCCAGACGACGATCGGCACCGTCACGACAAGATGGATGATGATCTGCGGCCAGAGCGTGCCGAGCAGGTTCAGCCATTGGAACAGCAGGAACAGCGGAATGAGGAAGGAGAGGCCGGGCGTCATGCGGGCGATCATGATGACCACAGCCGACTTTTCCGCCTTCAGCCGGGCGATGCCGTAACCGGCGGGCACGCCGATGACGAGCGCGAGAATGGTGGCCGCACCGGTGACGAGGACCGAATTCCAGAAATAGAGGAAGAAATTATTCTCCTCGAACACCTTCACATAGTTCGACCAGGCGAAACGCTCGGGAATGAGGATCGGCGGATAGGCGCCGTTGTCGATTTCATATTTCAGCGACAGCGAGATCATCCAGATGAAGAACAGGATGACCGGCGAAATCATCACCAGCGCCACGAAGAACAGGCCGAGCCGGTCGAGATTTCTGCGTTTCAGGATTTTTGCGGACATCAGTGTTCCTCCATCTCGTTCCATTGCGAGCGCTGGCGCACCATCAGAAGCACGAAGGAAAGCGCCACGATGATGATGAAGAAGACGACGGCCATGGCTGAGCCGTAACCGATGTCGTAATAGGCAAACGCCGTATTGTAGAGGTAGATGTTGATGGTTTCCGATGCCGTGCCGGGTCCGCCCTGGGTCATCGCATAGATGATGTCGAAGCTCTTGACGGCATCGATGGAGCGGATGATGACGGCGATCATCAGGAACGGCGCGATCATCGGCATGGTGAGATAACGGAACTTCTGCCAGGCATTGGCGCCGTCGATTTCCGCACTTTCATAGGGTTCGCGCGGAACAGCCGCCAACCCACCGAGCACGATCAGCATGACGAGCGGCGTCCATTGCCAGGTTTCCACAAGGACCAGCGACGGAATGACCGTTGACTGATTGTAGATCCATTCCAGCGGGCCGATGTGGATGAAGGACAGGAGATAGTTCAGGACGCCGAGCTGCGGATGAAACATCATCGTCCAGACCAGCGCGATGGCGACCGGGGTCGCCATCATCGGCATCACGAAAACGCCGCGCAGAAAGCCGCGCAGCGGAAACTGCGCATCGAAAACCAGCGCCGCCAAAGTTCCGAGAAACAGCGGGGCAACGACCGACAGCACGGTATAAACGAGCGTGTGCCAGAGCGATTCCCAGAACCTGGTGTCGCCTGCGAGCCTCACGTAATTCTCGAATCCGATGAAGCTCTGCTCCTGCCCCAGCGTCCAGCGATGCGCGCTCATCCAGAGGGTGAAGACCCACGGAAAAACGATGACAGCCGAAATGACGACAAGTGCCGGGATGACGAAGGGCCAGTAGTTGGGAGCAAGCCTTGCGGGCCTGCTCCCTTCTTTGCGACTGACGCCTGTCTTGGTGTTTTCGATGCTCACGGAGGCCATTATCCCTCGCTACGCGCCAGAACGGGTGTGAACTGTTCCGTTGCCTTCTTGAGTTCCGCCGCCGGGTCGGCGCCGCCGATCATGTTGGTGAGGCCGACGCCGTAGATGTCGCGGAACTCCGTCACCGGAATGATAACGGGAAGGGCAAGCTGCGAGACCTTGCCGGAACCGACAACGGCATCCAGCCAGGCGGCCGGCATCTTGACGCCCTCGCGGACCTTCTGGTCTTCGAGGATGGACTGGCGGAACGGGACACCTGCACCTGCCTGCAAAAGGCGAGCGCCCATTTCATGCGAAATCGCCCACTGGCAGAAGAGGTAAGCGGCTTCCTTCTTGCTGCTGGCTTCGACGACACCGAGGCCATCACCGAATGTGCCAGCGGCCTGCGCTGCCGGGCCCTTCGGCATGACGCCATAACCAACCTTGCCGACGACACGGGATTTTTCCGGGTTCTCGATCGGCGGGGCAAAACCGACGCCATCGAACCACATGCCGATCTTGCCCTGCAGGAAGGCCGACTGCGCTTCCGCCCAGTTGAAGCCGGAGACGCCGGGAGGGGCGGCTTTGGTCATCAGGCGCTGATAGAGCTTGGCGGCTTCAACCGCCTCCTTGGATTCGGTGTTGACCTTGCCGTCGACGATCGGCTTTGCGCCGTAGCCGAGCATCAGCGAGGTCCAGACCGGTGTATTGGCGTTCTTGAGGCCACGCGCCACGAAGCCATAGGTGTTGGTTGCGGGATCGGTGATCTTTTCCGCCGCCGTTACCAGCTCCTCGAAAGTTTCGGGGTATTTCAGGCCCTTGGCTTCGAAGAGCTCCTTGTTCCAGTAGACGATCCAGTAATCCACCGAGAAGGGCAGCGAGCGCAGCACGCCGTCGCTGTCCTTGGCGAACAGCATGCCGGCCTCGGCAAAGTCCTTTTCGGCCAACGACGGATCGGTGAGTGACGGGTCTTTCAGGAAGCCGCTGATATCAGCCAGCCACTTGCCCTTTTCGAACTGGCGCTTCTGCACATGGTAGCTCAGATGCACCACGTCGAAGCTAGGCTTGCCGGAGGAAAGTTCGATAACCACCTTCTGGCGCTGCTGCTGTTCCGGTGTCGCTTCGGCATTGACCTTGATGCCGGTCAGCTCTTCGAACTCGCCGAGATATTTGATCAGCGTTTCGCTGCGCGGGCTTTTGACGAGATTGACTTCAAGGGTAGTGCCCGCGTGTTTCTTCCAGTTCACCGCCGCCGATGCCGGGCGAATGCCGAGCACCGCGCTGCCGCCAAGCGCCGCCGTGCCTGCCAGAAAGGCGCGGCGCGTGGGGTTGAGCAATGAATGCGTCATGTCTGTTCTCCTCCAGTTAGCCGGAAATTCTCCTCACCCCGGCTTGTTGCTTATTCCCTGCAAGGCCGGCGCAGACCCTCTTTGTCCCGCCGGATTTACCTTAAACCGCCAGCGCCCTGTCCCTTGCGTTGCGGATATGGGCGGTCAGCCGTTCCACGGCGTCTTCCACGGATCGCCTCTCGATGGCTTCGAGAATGGCGAGATGTTCCTTCATGACCGACTTCACATGGCCGGCGATGCGAAAGCGCTCCTGATTGATGAGGCGCATCTTGATGGAATTGACCCGGTAGGCATTCGAGATGATCGAATTGCCGAGCGCATCAATGAAGGCATCGTGCATGCCCCAGTCCACCTGCTGCGCGTGCTGCTCCAGTTCCGGCGATTCCCCCCCATTTTCGGCCGCTTCGGCGATATCGCGGTGCTGTTTCAACAGTTTCGCAATAGCTGCGTCTGAGGCAGAACGGGTAAACAGCGCCACGGCCTCCTTTTCGAGGAAGATACGGAACTGGAATGCTTCGCGGATGAGATTGATGTCGATATGGGCAACCTGTAATCCCCGCTGCGGCACGGTCTTGATCAGCCCTTCCGCCTCCAGCCGCGGAATTGCCTCCCGGATCGCGCCGAGGGGTAGACCTGTCAGTTCCACAAGGCGGCGCTGCGAGATGAATTGCCCCGGGCGAACATCACGCGAGAGAAGGTGATGCGTAAAGCTTTCATACGCCCGTTCCCGCAATGTCTGTTCGCCGGTATCGTCCATGCTCAACCTTTCAGCTCCGTTCAGGCGGCCTGCCTGCGAAACAGCGCGTCGAAAGCGCCTTCGATCTGCCGCCGATCCTCAGGTGAAATCGCCACCAGCGGTGCACGCACATCCGACCAGATATTTTCCCCTGTCGTGTGTGATACCAGCACCTTGACGGCTGGTGTAACCGGGAATTTCAGAAGTTCCACAACAAGATCCTCGACGCGCTTGTCATCCTTGCCGTCGACGGCCATGGCGCGCACTTCCTGTGTGAGGAAATTGGCTACGCCCGATATCGCACCCTGACCGCCGAGGCGAACACCCTTGGCCAAGTCGCGCTCATCGCCGATCAGGATGGCGAGATCGCCGTGCTCTTTCAGCAAGCGCTCGGTGTGGCTCCAGTTGCCCGAGGAATCCTTCACGCCCGTGACGACGCCGGGAAATGCCTTTTTCAACCTTCCGACCAGTTCCACGGACAAGGTGACCATGGTTACGGAAGGAATATTGTAGACGAGAATGTCGCGCGCATCCTTGCCGATTTTTTCGAACACCGCCGAGAACCAGGCAAACAGGCCGTCATCGCTGACATTCTTGAAATAGGAGGGTGGCGCGAGCAGAATATTGCGGGCGCCGGCTTTCAGCGCTTCCGCCGACTGGTCGGCCGCGTCCTCGATGGAATCCACCAGAACGCCAGTGACCAGACGGGCAGGCGCAACACCCGCCTCGATGAAGCGGGAGAGAATGACCTGCCGCTCGCGGCTGCCGACCGAGCATCCTTCGCCTGTCGTACCGAAAAGCGTCACGCTGTCGCAACCATTTGACAGGCAGCGGCGGGCATGGGCGATCATGGCATCGATATCGACCGTTCCGTCCGTTTTGAAAGGGGTTGTCAGGGCTGCCGAAAGGCCGAATTTCTGGGTCAATTAAGATGCTCCTCCAAGGTGACTACGAATTGATGGCATGCTGACATGTTAGTTGTAAAGAGCTAATTGCAATATGATTGTCCGGAAGTGCGGTTTGAGGTTTCGCTTCGTTTCTGGCCGCGCCGTCAGGTGTTGAGGCGAAGGGTCAAGGAAGCTTAGAGTAGGCTGCCCTGCCAGGGAGATGGCGGCCCGATGCTCTTTCCAAGGCGTGTCGATAATGCGAAAATAAATTTGACTGTTGGAGTAAAGATTTTTATCAGGCAGTCTGAATATAGGGATAAAGGGACCATCATCATGACCATCGCCGAGCCGGCAGCGCCTGTAGCAGAGATCGAGCAGAGCCGCGTCAAGCGCCTGAAAGCTGCAACGCGCGGTGCGCATGGCGATCTGGATGCCTTCATCATGGCGGCGAAGCCGTTCGAGAGCCGGGAGAACTTCGGCAAATTCGTGGAAACGCAATATCTCTTCCACCGCGATCTCGATGCCTTTTTTTCCAATCACACGCTTGATGGTCTGCTCCCCGACCTCAAGGGCCGTCGTCGTCTTCCCATGATCGAGCAGGACCTTGCCGATCTCGGTCTCGCCATTCCGGAAACGTCCGAACCGCGCTTTACCGCCGAAACGCCCTTCGATCTGCCGGAGGCCATGGGCTGGCTTTACGTGGTCGAGGGGTCCAATCTTGGCGCTGCCTTCCTGCTGAAGGATGCAGCCAAGCTCGGTCTGAATGAAGAATTCGGCGCGCGGCATCTGGCCGGCGCACCGGAAGGACGCGGCCTGCACTGGCGCACCTTTACTGCGGCCCTCGATGAAATTTCGCTGACGGTGGAAGAAGAAGAGCGTGTTGTTGCCGGCGCTGAAGAGGCGTTTCGGGCGGTCCATGCTTATGCGCAGCAGCGGATGGGCTGAGGGTTTCGCATAACTGCGCGGTTGTTGTCCTCATCGCGCAGAAATGCCCCCTCGCGCGTGCGCATTTGATTGAGTCTTAACTCCCTACCGCCGTCACCCTGGACTTGATCCGGGGTCCGGTGCGATCAAGTCCTTGATCGCGAAAGATTCCATTCACGGCGCAGACGCGCCGTGTCTGGATGCCGGATCGGGTCCGGCATGACGGAGGAGAGCCTTCGGATTTCTTAAATCGGTCTGCGACTGTGGTAAGGACCACTCGCCTTTGATGTGCCGCTCTCAATATTTGCTGAATAAACAGGCAAATATTTTTACCAAATGATAAAAAATTTGCCTTTCTGTCAAAGCTCGATTTGTCCCGAAATTTTATCCATTTGATAAAATTATTTTATTTGGTCTGGCACAGAACCTGCTACTCTTTTGGCAAGTCAGGAGACACCTGACGCAAAAAAGGGAACAGCAAAATGGAAATTGGTGTTTTTATCCCGATCGGGAACAATGGGTGGCTTCTTTCCGAAAACGCGCCGCAATACAAGCCGAGCTTCGACCTGAACAAGGCGATCACGCTCAAGGCGGAGCAATATGGTTTTGACTTTGCGCTGTCGATGATCAAGTTGCGCGGCTTTGGCGGCAAGACCGAATTCTGGGATTACAATCTGGAATCCTTCACGCTGATGGCGGGGCTGGCCGCCGTCACGTCAAAGATCAAGCTGTTCGGCACCGCCGCCACGCTGGTGATGCCGCCGGCGATCGTTGCGCGTATGGCGACGACGATCGATTCCATTTCCGGTGGCCGTTTCGGCATCAACCTCATTACCGGCTGGCAGCGGCCGGAATATAGCCAGATGGGTCTTTGGCCGGGTGACGATTATTTCGGCGACCGCTACGAATATCTCGGCGAATATACGACTGTGCTGAAAGAGCTGCTGACGGAAGGTCAGTCGGACTACAAGGGCAAGTTCTTCCAGATGGACGATTGCCGCATGAAGCCGGTGCCGCAGGGTGATGTGAAGCTCATCTGCGCCGGGTCGTCCAATTCCGGCATGGCGTTTTCGGCCAAATTCGCCGACTACAGCTTCTGCTTCGGCGTTGGCGTCAACACGCCAAAGGCCTTTGCGCCCACCAATGAGCGGCTTCTGGCGGCAACGGAAAAGTCCGGCCGCGAGGTTAAATCCGTGGTGCTGACCATGATTCTTGCCGAGGAAAAATCCGAAGATGCCTGGGCGAAGTGGGAGTATTACAAGGCAGGTGCCGATGAAGACGCCATCAAGTGGCTTGGCCTGCAGAGCGCCGTTGACACCAAATCCGGCTCCGACACCAATGTCCGGCATATGTCCAACCCCGTCTCTGCGGTCAATATCAACATGGGAACGTTGATCGGCTCCTATGAGGAAGTGGCGGCCATGCTGGATGAAATGAGCGAGGTGCCGGGAACGGGGGGCGTGATGCTGACCTTCGATGATTTCCTCGAAGGGGTCGAAAAATTCGGCAAATACGTGCAGCCGCTGATGAAGAGCCGCGCGCATGTTCGAGCGGCACGGGAGGCAGCGGAATGAGCGAAGCCGTCGTGGCAGGTTACAAGGGCCCGGAGAGCCGTTCGGAAAGCGTGACGCTTCCCGCAAGGCCGGAGCCGATTACCCTGAAACCCAGCGAGACCGCCGTTGTCGTAGTCGACATGCAGAACGCCTATTCGACCGAGGGCGGTTACGTCGATCTGGCCGGGTTCGATATCTCAGGCGCAAAAGGCACCATCGCCAACATCAAAGAGACGCTGGATGCGGCGCGGGCCGCCGGTGTCCAGGTCATCTATTTCCAGAATGGCTGGGACAAGGACTATGTCGAGGCGGGCGGGCCGGGTTCGCCCAACTGGCACAAGTCCAATGCGCTGAAGACCATGCGCAAAAGGCCGGAACTGCAGGGCCAGCTGCTGGCCAAGGGCACATGGGACTACGCCATTGTCGATGAGCTGCAACCGCAGCCCGGCGATATTCTGGTGCCGAAAACGCGTTACAGCGGTTTCTTCAACACCAATATGGACAGCGTGTTGCGCGCCCGCGGCATCCGCAATCTGGTCTTTGTCGGCATCGCCACCAATGTCTGCGTGGAAAGCTCGCTGCGCGATGCCTTCCACCTCGAATATTTCGGGGTGATGCTGGAGGATGCCACCCATCATCTCGGTCCGGACTTTATTCAGCAGGCGACGGTCTACAATGTCGAGAAGTTTTTCGGCTGGGTTGCCACCGTCAATGATTTCTGCGGCGTGATTTCGCAGGCAGCCCCCGTCACCGATTGATTGAGAACCACAAAGAGGAGAACGAAATGCCGAAAACGATCATCGTGCCCGTTGGCACCAGCAAACCCATCGCTCCCTTTTCGCCGGGAACCCTCGCCGATGGCGTGGTTTACGTGTCCGGCACGCTGCCCTTCGACAAGGACAACAATGTCGTGCATGTGGGCGATGCCAGCGCGCAGACCCGCCATGTTCTGGAAACCATCAAGTCGGTCATCGAGACCGCCGGCGGCACGATGGAAGACGTGACGATGAACCACATCTTCATCACCGACTGGGCGAATTATCAGGCCGTCAACGCGGTCTATGCGGAATATTTCCCCGGCGACAAGCCGGCGCGTTATTGCATCCAGTGCGGCCTCGTCAAGCCCGACGCGCTGGTGGAAATCGCCACCGTCGCCCATATCGGCAAATAGGGCGAAGCGGGAGATGATGCATTTCGAGGTTCATGGTCGCACCGAGCCTGAGGCCCCCACTATACTGTTGTCCTCGGGACTGGGCGGATCGGGTGCTTACTGGACGCCGCAGATCGAGGCTCTTTCCGGCCATTTCCGGGTCGTCACCTATGACCATCGCGGAACAGGCAGGACAGGCGGCGAGGTGCCGCTCGATGGCGGCATTTCCGCCATGGCGGATGATGTGCTGGAAATTGTCTCAGCCCTGAACCTCGAAAAATTCCACTTCATGGGACATGCCCTCGGTGGCCTGATCGGCCTTGATATCGCGCTGCGGCGGCCCGGCCTTATCGACCGGCTGGTGCTTATCAACGCGTGGAGCAAGGCCGATCCGCATTCCGAGCGCTGCTTTGATGTGCGGATTGAGCTTCTGGAAAAGTCGGGCGTCGAGGCTTTTGTCAGAGCGCAGCCGCTGTTCCTTTATCCGGCGGCGTGGATGTCTGACAATCAGGAGCGGCTGGCACGGGACGATGCCCATGGCGTGGCGCATTTTCAGGGCAAGGACAATGTGCTCCGCCGCATTGCGGCGCTGCGGGCCTTCGATATGGACGCACGGCTTGGCGAGATAGGGAGCCCGGTGCTGGTGGTGGCAACGAAGGACGATCTTCTGGTGCCCTATACCCGCTCGTTGCGTCTTGCCGACGGTTTGCCGCAAAGCGAGCTTTGCCTTCTCGATTTCGGGGCTCACGCGGTCAATATTACCGAACCCGACCTTTTCAACGCCCGGCTTTTGCAGTTTCTGCTGCCGGTTGACCAAACATTCTGACAGGATTTTAGAGCACGATGACGAAAGCACTGGATGATGCAGCACTCGCAACGCTTTTCACCGAAGCACGCACCCACAATGGCTGGACGGACAAGCCGATCAGTGACGAGACGCTGCACGCGCTTTACGACCTGACGAAGATGGGACCGACTTCGGCCAATTGCTCGCCGGCACGTTTCGTCTTCGTGCGCAGCCCGGAAGCCAAGGAAAAGCTTCGGCCGGCACTCTCCTCGGGCAATCTCGAAAAGACCATGGCCGCGCCGGTCACCGTCATCGCTGCCATCGACAGCGAATTTTACGAGAAACTGCCGGAACTGTTTCCGCACGCCGATGCGCGTTCGTGGTTTACCTCCAGCCCTGCCGTGGCCGAAGAAACTGCCTTTCGCAATGCCACGCTTCAGGCCGGATATCTGATCCTTGCCGCCCGCGCGCTGGGGTTGGATACCGGGGCCATGTCCGGTTTCGACAAGGGCAAGGTGGATGCGGCGTTTTTTGCCGGCACGACGTGGAAATCCAATTTCCTCATCAATCTCGGTCATGGCGATCCGTCAAAACTCTTTGGCCGCCTGCCGCGCCTTGGCTTTGACGACGCCTGTGTGCTGGCTTGATGGCCTGTTAAGGAAGGATGGGTTAGATGCAGATGATGTCTCTTGAAAAGGAAGCGGCAATGGAGACGAAGACTGCAGAGCAACGCAGCCTCGATTATAGAAACGCCATGGCGCGGCTCGGTGCGGCGGTCAATATCGTCACGACGGATGGCGCCGCAGGCCGGGCAGGCTTCGCCGCGACGGCGGTTTGCAGCGTTTCCGACAATCCTCCCACGCTTCTCATCTGCCTCAACCGCAATTCTTCCGCTTACAGGGTGGTGAAGGCCAATGGTGTGGTCTGCGTCAACACGCTCGCCGCCCATCATGAGGTGCTGAGCACGCTTTTCGGCGGCAAGACGCCTGCCGAGGAACGTTTCGCTGCGGGCAACTGGGGCGTGCTCGAAACCGGTGCGCCGGTTCTCGAAGATGCGCTCGTCTCATTCGATTGCCGTATCCGCGAGGCCCATGACGGCGGCACGCACGATATTCTCATCTGCGAGGTTGTGGATATGAAGATCAATGCGGGTGATGAGGCGCTGATGTATTTCAACCGGCGTTACCGGGTGCTTTGAAGGCGGTCTATCGACAACATCCCGCGGGACGATTCTGTTTGGCGCGGCCATAGCATCCGCACACCGTCACCCCGGACGAAACGTATAGTCGTTTCTCAGAAATTCGAAGGGCGTTCCCGGTCTCCCGGAAACGCCCTTCTCATTTACTTGATCAACGGCAGAAGGTCGTTGATCGACTTTTTCGCATCGCCATAGAACATCCGCGTATTGTCCTTGTAGAACAGCGGATTCTCGATGCCGGAATAGCCCGTGCCCTGGCCGCGCTTGGAGACAATGACGAGTTTCGACTTCCACACTTCCAGAACCGGCATGCCCGCGATGGGCGAGTTGGGGTCGTCCTGCGCTGCCGGGTTGACGATGTCGTTGGAGCCGATGACGATGACGACGTCGGTGCTTGGGAAATCGTCGTTGATCTCGTCCATTTCGAGCACGATGTCGTAAGGCACCTTCGCTTCGGCGAGCAGCACGTTCATGTGGCCCGGAAGACGGCCAGCCACCGGATGGATGGCGAAGCGCACGGTCTTGCCGTCGGCGCGCAGCTTGCGGGTCAGTTCCGATACGGCCGATTGCGCCTGCGCCACCGCCATGCCGTAACCGGGCACGATGATGACGCTGTCGGCGTCGTTCAGCGCTGCGGCCACGCCTTCGGCGTCGATCGCGACCTGTTCGCCCTCGATTTCCATCGCCGGGCCCGTCGTGCCGCCGAAGCCGCCGAGGATGACCGAGATGAAGGAGCGGTTCATCGCCTTGCACATGATGTAGGAGAGAATCGCACCCGAGGAGCCGACCAGCGCGCCCGTGACGATCAGCAGATCGTTGCCGAGCGTGAAGCCGATGGCTGCTGCCGCCCAGCCGGAATAGCTGTTCAACATCGAGACGACGACAGGCATGTCGGCGCCGCCAATGCCCATGATCAGGTGGTAACCGATAAAGAAGGCGGCAAGCGTCATCAGGACGAGCGTCCATGCGCCTGCGCCGTTGCAATACATGATGAGCAGCACGAGCGACAGGATCGCAGCACCAGCGTTCAGCAGATGCCCGCCCGGCAGCTTCTTCGCCTTGCCATCCACCTTGCCGGCAAGCTTGCCGAAGGCAACGACAGAGCCGGTGAAGGTCACCGCGCCGATGAAAACGCCGAGGAAGACCTCGACCTTCATGATCGCCAGTTCCACCGGCGTCTTGTGGGCGAGGATAGCGGAAAAGCCCGTCAGCAAGGAACGCGCGGTTTCATCGAGCGAGGCGACATGCGCTTCCTCGATATGGGCGTTGAAGCCGATGAAAACGGCGGCAAGGCCGACGAAGGAGTGAAGCGCCGCCACAAGCTGCGGCATCTCGGTCATCTGTACACGGCTTGCGACGAAGTAGCCGAGCACGGAGCCGCCGGCCAGCATCAGGAGCACGACGAGCCATTGCCCGACGCCCTTGCTGATTTCAGGGCCGAAGACGGTGGCGATGATGGCGAGGCCCATGCCTGTTATGCCGTACCAGACGGCACGTTTGGCGCTTTCCTGGCCGGAGAGACCGCCGAGCGAGAGGATGAAAAGAACGGCTGCGGCAACATAGGCCGCGGAAACAATACCAATGATCATTTATTTGATTCCCCGCTTGGCTCAGGACTTCTGGAACATGGCGAGCATGCGCCGTGTCACGAGGAAACCGCCGACGATGTTGATCGTCGCGATCAGGACGGAAAGCGAGGCGAGGATCACCACCAGCCAGTTGCCGGAGCCGATCTGCAGCAGCGCACCGATGATGACGATGCCGGAAATCGCGTTGGTCACGGCCATCAGCGGCGTGTGCAGCGAGTGACTGACATTCCAGATCACCTGGAAGCCGACGAAGCAGGCAAGCACGAAGACGATGAAGTGGCTCATGAAGCTTGCCGGCGCGTAGAGGCCAACGAGCAGCAATACGGCCGTGCCGGCGACCAGAAGCCCGACCTGGTTCTTGGTCTGTGCCTTGAACTCGGCCTTTTCCCTGGCGTGTTTCTCCTCCGGCGTCAGCTCTTTTGCTTTTTCCTTCGGTTTCTGCGCGGCAATGGCCTGAATTTTGGGTGGCGGCGGAGGATATGTGATTTCGCCCCCATAGGTGACCGTCGCGCCGCGGATGACGTCATCTTCCATGTTATGAACGAGCTTGCCATCCTTGGCAGGCGTCAGATCGGTCATCATGTGACGGATGTTGGTAGCGTAGAGGGTCGAGGCCTGCGTCGCCATGCGGCTTGGGAAATCGGTGTAGCCGATGACGATGACGCCGTTGTCGGACACGACGCGCTGGTCGGGAACCGTCAGATCGCAATTACCGCCGCGCTCGGCGGCGAGGTCGATGATGACCGAACCCGGCTTCATCATCGCCACCATGTCGGCAAGCCACAGTTTCGGGGCGTCGCGGCCCGGTATCAGCGCCGTGGTGATGACGATGTCGATCTGCGGTGCGAGTTCACGGAATTTCTCCAGCTGCTTCTCGCGGAATTCCGGCGAGGAGGGGGCGGCATAACCGCCGGTCGCTGCGCCATCCTGCTGCTGGTCGGCAAAATCGAGATAGACGAATTCCGCGCCCATGGATTCGATCTGCTCGGCCACTTCAGGGCGAACGTCGAAGGCATAGGTGATCGCGCCGAGCGATGTGGCCGTGCCGATGGCGGCAAGACCGGCAACGCCGGCACCGATGACCAGCACCTTGGCGGGGGGCACCTTGCCGGCGGCGGTGACCTGCCCGGTGAAGAACCGGCCGAAATTATTGCCGGCCTCGATCACCGCGCGATAACCGGCGATATTGGCCATGGAGGAGAGCGCGTCCATCTTCTGGGCGCGGGAAATGCGCGGCACCATGTCCATGGCGATGACGTTAGCGCCCTTTTCCTTCGCCTGCTCCAGAAGGTCCTTGTTCTGGGCGGGATAGAAAAACGAGATCAGCGTCTTGTCAGAAGACAGGCGATCAATCTCCGAGGTTTCAGGCGGACGAACCTTGGCGATGATTTCGGAGCCGGTGTAAAGCGCCTCAGCGCTGTCGACCACGGTCACGCCTGCGGCGCGATAGGCGTCGTCAGAAAAACCGGCCGCCTTGCCGGCGCCGGCTTCGATGACGCAATCATATCCCAGTTTCTGCAAAGCCTGAGCGCTATCCGGCGTCATGCCAACGCGGGCTTCGCCCCCATATAATTCCTTAGGTGTCCCGATTCTCAAAACTGCTCTCCCATTCCCGTCCTGATAAGCCGTCATAGCCCATTTCGAGTGTTTTTGTCTTGTTCTTGCTGTTTTTCTACCTGCGGCGGATTGACAGGCTGGAAAAGCCCATTTTCGGCGATGGCGGTACGGCGGCAACAAAAAACCCGGCGCCGAAGCGCCGGGTGATTGCTGCGTTTCATCGACTGCCACTCAATCCATGGCGTGGATATCACGATCCTTGGTTTCCGGCAGGAACAGCATGCCGATGACCAGCGTGATGCCTGCAAAGATGATCGGATACCAGAGACCATAATAGATGTCCCCCTTGGCCGCGCTCATGGCGAAGGCGGTGGCGGGCAGAAGGCCGCCGAACCAGCCGTTGCCGATGTGGTATGGCAGCGACATGCCGGAGTAGCGGATGCGGGTCGGGAACAGTTCGACCAGCAAAGCTGCGATCGGGCCATAGACCATCGTCACGTAGATCACGAGGACGGTGAGAACCGCGATGATGACAACCCAGTTCACGGCAGCCGGATCGGCCACCATGGAGAAGGCGCCGCCGCCGGCCACGGTGTAAACGGCCATTTCGGCTGCACCACCGGTTTCGGCCGGGGTCAGCAGCTTGTCAGCCACCAGCTTGTCGGTCGCAACCATCTTCTTGTCGGCAGCGCGAACGGCGTCTGCATTGAGGTTCAGTTCCGGGTTTGCGGCAATGAAGGCGTCCAGTTTCGCGTCCGGCACCTGTGCCGCGCCACGCACTAGCGGGTAACCGCCATCGTGGAGCGCCGTGTTGACCTGCTTCTGGAACGCCTTGTCCTTGGCTGCCGCATCCGCGCCGGCGGCGACGGCGTCGTAGCTGGTAATGGTGGCGTCGCCGATCTTCACGGTGGCCGGCTGGCCGGCTGCGCCCGCAACCACGTCGTAAGGCACCGAGTTGCGTGTCAGGAACGAGGTGGCGATATCGCAGGACGTGGTGAACTTCGCCGTGCCCGTCGGGTTGAACTGGAACTTGCAGTCGCCCGGTGCGGCAGTCACGGTGGCGCGAACGCTCGCCTGTGCCTGTGCAAGCGCCGGGTTGCCTGCCCAGGTCAGTGCCTTGAACAGCGGGAAGTAGGTCAGCATGGCAAGGATGAGGCCGGCCATGATGATCGGCTTGCGGCCGATCTTGTCTGAAAGCCAGCCGAAGATAACGAAGAAGCTGGTGCCAAGAATGAGCGCTGCCGCCACCATGATGTTGGCCGACTGTCCGTCGACCTTCAGAATGCTCTGCAGGAAGAAAAGGGCGTAGAACTGGCCCGTGTACCAGACAACGGCCTGGCCGATGACGGCACCGACAAGCGCGATGAGCGCGATCTTGGCGTTCTTCCACTGGCCGAAGGCTTCGCTGAGCGGCGCCTTCGACGTCTTGCCCTCTTCCTTCATCTTCTTGAAGGCGGGGGATTCGTTCATCTTCAGACGGATCCAGACGGATACGCCAAGCAGCAGAACGGAAACGAGGAAGGGAATGCGCCAGCCCCAGGCAGCGAAAGCTTCCTTGCCGAGCGCGAACTGCACGCCGAGGATAACCACCAGTGACAGGAACAGGCCGAGCGTTGCCGTCGTCTGGATCCAGGAGGTGTAATAGCCTCTGCGACCGTTGGGGGCATGTTCGGCAACATAGGTTGCGGCACCGCCATATTCACCGCCAAGCGCCAGACCCTGCAGCATGCGCAGGACGATCAGGATGATCGGAGCGGCGATGCCGATCTGCGATGCGCTGGGCAGCACGCCGACGAGGAAGGTGGACACACCCATGATGAGGATGGTGATGAGGAAGGTATATTTGCGGCCGACGATATCACCGAGGCGGCCAAAGACCAGCGCGCCGAAGGGGCGGACGAGGAAGCCAGCGGCAAAGGCCAGCAGAGCGAAGATGTTACGCGTCGTTTCCGGATACTGGCTGAAGAAGTTCGCGCCGATGTAAATCGCCAGCGAGCCATAGAGATAGAAATCGTACCATTCGAAGACTGTTCCGAGAGAAGAGGCGAAAATCACCTTCTTCTCTTCACCCGTCATCGGACGGGCGGCGCCGCTTACGGCTGCAACATTTGCCATTGTCTGTCCTCCACAGATGTCCCAATCGACGCATTGCGGAGCCCAACTCTCTCCTCTGGACTCACCTTGCGGCTGCAATGCGCGGATCATGAGAGTGACAGAAAATTAACCCCAATAAGAGCGATGCTTTCGGATTATGACTTTAGTCTAATGTTAAACGTCCCGAATATGTCGCTGCGGCGATTTGTGCTTTGGTCCGAGCGGCTGCATGACGCGCCTTTTTCCTTGACAGAACCGAGAAACCTTCTAATAGCTTCTCGCGAAGAAGGAGCATCACCTTGCGCATGCATGTTGCAGACATGTTCGTCATGGAAGGACCGGCACAATCCGCCGGCGATGATCCGCGCCTTTCTTATTCTATCCGAATTACGGCCAAAACGACGATTAAAACCGTCTGACGTCTCTGGCCACCGCTCTCTCCCCGGTTTGGCTGGGGATCGAGGAAGCCGCGATCTGATGATGCGGGTTCCCACCTCACCAAAAAGAGGAGAGACAGAAAGAGAGCTTGATCATGGGTTTCAAAGTTGCAATTGCAGGCGCCACCGGCAACGTCGGTCGCGAAATGCTCAATATCCTGGCCGAACGCGGTTTTCCCGCCGATGAAGTCGTGCCGCTCGCTTCCGCCCGTTCGCAGGGCACGGAAGTCTCCTATGGCGACCGCACGCTGAAGGTCTCGAACCTCGAGAACTACGATTTTTCCGACACGGATATCTGCCTGATGTCTGCAGGCGGCGATGTTTCCAAGAAGTGGTCGCCGAAGATCGGCCAGCAGGGCTGCGTCGTCATCGATAACTCATCCGCATGGCGCTACGATCAGGACGTTCCGCTGATCGTTCCGGAAGTCAACGCCGATGCGGTTGCAGGCTTCACCAAGAAGAACATCATCGCCAACCCCAATTGCTCCACGGCGCAGCTTGTTGTCGCGCTGAAGCCGCTGCATGACTTCGCCAAGATCAAGCGCGTCGTCGTCTCCACCTATCAGTCGGTGTCCGGCGCCGGCAAGGAAGGCATGGACGAGCTTTTCCAGCAGACTCGCGCCGTTTTCGTGGCTGACCCGGTCGAAGCCAAGAAGTTCACCAAGCGCATCGCCTTCAACGTCATTCCGCACATCGACGTCTTCATGGAAGACGGCTACACGAAGGAAGAATGGAAGGTTCTGGCCGAAACCAAGAAGATGCTTGATCCGAAGATCAAGGTGACCTGCACGGCCGTGCGCGTCCCTGTCTTCATCGGCCATTCGGAATCGGTCAATATCGAGTTCGAAAACGAGATCACCGCCGATCAGGCCCGTGACATCCTGCGCGAAGCACCGGGTTGCCTCGTGATCGACAAGCGCGAAAACGGCGGTTACATCACGCCGGTTGAATCCGCTGGCGAAGACGCGACCTACATCTCGCGTATCCGCGAAGATGCGACTGTCGAAAACGGTCTCAACCTGTGGGTTGTTTCTGACAACCTGCGCAAGGGTGCTGCCCTTAACGCCGTCCAGATCGCCGAACTGCTCATCAATCGTGGCTTCATCAAGCCGCGCAAGGCGGCCGCCTGATCCGAGATACGAATTTTTAAGGTTCGTTAAGTATAACCCGTCTGTTCTGTGTGGGGCAGGCGGGTTTTATAATTGGCGAGATCACGGCCAGTTTATTTGCAGGCCTTGCTGCCGAAAGGCAATTTAGGCCGCCAAAAGACAGTTTTGGCACCTGAATCATACAGTATTGACGGTTTGGTTCTCGGGAAAAACTCCCCAAAGGATATCGAAGGCAGATTTTGATGCGGGCAATGAAGGTAATTCTGGCTGGTGTGGCCATGGTCTCGGTTCTGGCAGCGACGCCGGTTATGGCCGCGCAATGCGGCAACACTTCGGCGGGCTTCGATGCCTGGGTCAGCGCCTTCAAGCAGGAAGCGGCGGGTCGCGGCGTCAGCGCCTCGGTGCTCGACCGGGCTTTCTCCGGCGTCTCCTACAACCAGGCGACGATCCGCGCCGATCGCGGTCAGCACAGCTTCAAGCTTTCCTTCGAGCAGTTCATGCAGAAGCGCGGCGGTCAGACGATCATTTCGCGCGGCAAGACCATGAAGAAGAACAACGCCGCACTGTTCGCCTCCATCGAGCGTGCCTATGGCGTGCCGGCTGGTCCGCTGCTCGCCATCTGGGGCATGGAAACAGGCTTTGGCGGTTTCATGGGCAACCAGCACACGCTTTCCGCCGTTTCAACGCTTGCTTTCGACTGCCGCCGTTCGGACTATTTCACCGAGCAGCTTTATGCGGCTCTGAAACTCGTCGGCAGCGGCTCGCTGAACGTCAACGCCAAGGGTGCCGCCCATGGTGAAATCGGCCAGACGCAGTTCCTGCCGCTGAACGTCGTGCGCTACGGCGTGGATTTCGACCGCGACGGTCGGATCGATCTCGTCGGTTCGCGCGCCGACGCGCTGGCGTCCACCGCGAACTTCCTCGTCGGCCATGGCTGGCAGCGCGGTGCAGGCTACCAGCAGGGGCAGGCGAATTACGCGGCAATTCAGGGCTGGAACGCCGCAAGTGTCTACCAGCAGGCGATCGCCTTCATCGGCAAGGCGATTGACGGCCAATAAGGCTGCTTTCCACGCGCGAATTCCACTTCCGTCATGCCGGACTTGATCCGGCATCCAGTCACGGCGCGTCCGCGCCATGAAAGAGTCTTTGGCGATCAAGGACTTGATCGCGCTGGACCCCGGATCTAGTCCGGGGTGACGAGCGTTGAGTTTGGCCGGTAGCTATTACCTGCCAATCACAGATCCGGGCGGCGGAAGTCGCCGGTCTTGCCGTCCATCACCCACAATTCGCCGGTCGAAATATCGAACCATGCGCCGTGCAGCTTCACCTTGCCGGCGGTTTCCTGTGCCTTGACGAAGGGGAAGCCGCGCAGATTGGCGATGGAGTTGCGGATGGAAACGCGTTCCAGCGCCGTCTGCCGCTCAGAGGCGGTCATGACGTCGTTGCTCTGGATTTGCGAGGCGGCCGACTTGACCATGTTCATCCATTTGCCAATGAAATCACCGGGCGACAGCGGCTCCAGATTGGGATCGAGCGCTGCCTGAATGCCGCCGCAGCGACCGTGGCCCATGACGACGATATCCTTCACCTTCAGCACCTGAACCGCATATTCGATGGCCGCCGAGGTGGCGTGATATTGCCCGTCCGGCTCGAAGGGCGGCACCATGTTGGCAACATTGCGGACGACAAAAAGCTCTCCCGGGCCGCAGTCGAAAATGGTTTCCGGCGCGGAGCGGGAGTCACAACAGGCAATGAACAGGGTCTGCGGTTTCTGTCCGGTATCGGCCAGAACGCGGTATCTTTCGCGCTCGTCGGCATAACGACCGCTCATGAAGTTCTTATAGCCGTTGAGAAGGTTTTCCGGAAAATCTTTCATCTATCGCAGTACCGTTGTGGTTGGACCGAGATCAAGGGAAGAACTCGGTGCGTTGAAGACCAATCCTTTGGAGCATTTTCGCTTTTCTTCGAGCCGTGAAACCGCTCCAACTCCTTGCTTGTCGCATTTCCGGACGAAGACCGGGGGCCACGTTTCACGGAAATGCTCTAGCCGCTATTTGCGCTTGCTGCGCGAAGGATGCAAGAGATGACGCATCTGCACCATGGCCATGGGTGTGGAGAGGCTTGAAGAATCCGTCTCCAGCGTCAGTTCGTTCATGTCGCGTTTTTTTGTGCGGGCCAGAATTTCGAACACGCTGGCGGTTGCGAGCTGCAGCGCCTTTTCGTCATCCAGACCTTCCAGCAGGCGGGCAAGAAACAGCGCCGACATCAGGTCGCCGAGGCCGTTAGGCGCATTTTCAATGGCGCGATGTTCGGCGAGCAGCGCGTGGCGGCCGCTGAGGTAAAGGTTGCCGGTGCCGCCCGTCATCATCGGCACCGCCGAGGTGACCAGCATTTTTGGCGGGCCGAGGGAAAGCGCTGCATCCATGATGGCGCTGTTGGTCTCAAGCGCGGCGCCGCTCATCCAGGCGAGTTCATATCGGTTGGGCGTGGCGACCGTGGCAAGCGGAATGAGGTGATCGCGGATGGCTTCGGCGGTCTCAAGGGGAATATAAAGTCCGCCCAGATCACCCATGACAGGATCGCAGGCGTAAATCAGCGCCGGGTTCTTTTCCTTGAGATTTCGGATCAGCCTTGCGACGGCACGCACCTGCGCGGCGCTGCCGAAATAACCGGTCAGAACCGCCTTGACCTCGCCGATCCATTTGGCGTTTTCGAGGTCGGTCATCGCCTTGTCGAAGTCTTCGTCCTGAAAGCGCATGCGGGTGGATGGTCCGTGGCCGGGATGCCAGGGCATGACGATGGTGGGCACTGCCCAGACCGGAAAACCGAGTGTCTCCAGCGCGAAGACTGCCGCGCGGTTGCCAACGGAGCCCCGCATGACATGGCTGGAAATGACGATGACGGCGCCTTGGGTATTGTCCTGCATCACGGCCTTCTTGCGTTCAAACGCGGCAGAAAGCCCACCAATGCTGCCCCCGCCCAAAGATCAAGATGCGCTCTCATGACATATCGCAAGACCAGTTTCCACCGTTAATCCCGCAAGGGTCTGTCCCGCAAAAGCATGGCGGTCGTTTTGCCGCCGTCAGGGAACGCCTCTCGTTGCGGGATCGCTGCACCGATTTCTCGTTAAGGCGGCGGCTTTCGGAAAACCGCGTTACACTTTTCCGCCTGATGCCCTATAGTTGTATTCATGCTCGCTCTCATCATCGCCTATTGGCCGCATATTCTTGCCGTTCTCTCCGTTTTGATGGGAACCGTGGCGGCCGTGCACGCCACCATGACGAAGGAAGAAGTTCGCTCGGCACTGGGCTGGGTCGGTGTCATCGTGCTGTCGCCCATCGTCGGTGCGGTCATCTATGCCATTGCCGGCATCAACCGCATCCGCCGGTCCAACATCACCCAGCAGCGGTCCTTCATGCAGGACGAGATCATGGACCGCGTGGCCCGTTTCGACGCTGGCGGTGAGCTGGTAGCCGAGCGGTTCGGCCGCCGTTTCGCGGCGATGAAGGTACTGGGTGACCGGGTGACCCGCCATGCACTGACGACTGGCAACAGCATCGAACCCATCGCCACGGGTGACGCCGCCTATGCGGCGATGCTTGAAGCGATCGAGCAGGCGAAACGGTCGATCATCCTCGAAACATATATTTTCGATAATGACCGGATCGGCGCCCGCTTCGTTTCCGCCCTCCAGCGGGCAAAACAGCGCGGCGTGGAGGTGAGGGTGCTCATCGATGCCGTGGGCGCGCGTTATTCGGTTCCGAGCATCCTGCCGACGCTGCGGGAAAGGGGCATCGTCGCCAACGTCTTCAACGGTAACGTCATCATGGGGCTGCGGCTGCCCTACGCCAATCTGCGCACCCACCGCAAGATTCTCGTGGTAGACGGGCGTGTCGCCTTTAGTGGCGGCATGAACATACGCGAGGGTTTTACCGAGGAGTTCGGCCAGGGAAGACAATCGCACGACACACATTTCAAGATCAGCGGACCGGTGGTAGCGGATTTTTTCTCCATTGCGGCGGAAGACTGGCGTTTCACGACAAAGGAACTTCTGGATACGCCGGTCTGGGATATCGCCATTCCCGAAGGCGTGCCGGGCTCGCAGATCGTTGCCCGCGTTTGCTCCTCCGGGCCGGACAAAAGCATCGAGACCAATCACAAGATGCTGACCGGCGCTTTTTCCATCGCAAGGTCGTCGATTCTCATCATGTCGCCCTATTTTCTCCCGGATCGGGAGCTTATTTCGGCGCTGATTACGGCGGCGCGACGCGGCGTCGTCGTTGATATCGTCGTGCCGAAAAGCAATAATCTGGTGCTTGTCGACAGGGCGATGACGGCGCAGTTCGATCAGATGTTGCGCAACTATTGCCGGATATGGAGGGCGACGGGAGCGTTCAATCATTCGAAGATGCTGGTGATCGACGGACGGTGGAGCTACATCGGTTCGTCCAATCTCGATCCCCGCTCTTTGCGTCTGAATTTCGAGATCGATCTGGAGGTTATGGACGAAGCGTTCGGACAGGCCATCACGCAGACGATCTCGACGGCGCGCGACGCCGCAATACCTGTGAGACTGAGCGAACTGAAAGCGCGTCCGTTCGTTGTTCGTTTTGTGGAACGGGTACTGTGGCTGGCCTCGCCCTATCTTTGAGCGGAGATGACGTGTGAAAAAAGACGGCGTGCTGGAAAACGAAAAAGCGGTACTGGCGCGGAATACCAGCCTGCCGGCCTTTGTGATGGACTCGCTGCGCAATCACCGTCAGCGGCAGAATGCCAAGCCTGCGGAAAAGGCGCATGATTTTCCCGTTATCGCCTCCTACAACGTGCATAAATGCGTGGGCCGGGACCGCAAGTTCGATCCTGATCGCACCAGTCGCGTGATTCAGGAAATCGGGGCGGATATCATTGCGCTGCAAGAGGCCGACAGCCGCTTCGGCGAACGCACCGGCCTGCTCGATCTCGCCCGGCTGGAAAGGGAAAGCGGCCTTGTCCCCGTGCCTGTACAGGTCGGGGTGAAGGCGCATGGGTGGCATGGCAATGTCGTCCTGTTCAAGGAGGGCGCGGTCAAGGAGGTTCATACCCTGAAGCTGCCCGGGCTTGAGCCGCGTGGCGCGCTCGTTGTCGAACTGGATCTGAAGCGCGGCGGCACCCTGCGGGTCATTGCCGCTCACTTCGGGCTGCTGCGGCATTCCCGCGCCCAGCAGGCGAAGGCTCTGATCGGCCTTCTTGAAGCGAGGGATGAATGCCCGACCATTCTCATGGGAGACCTGAATGAATGGCGCCTCGGCAATGGTTCGTCACTCAATACGTTTCGCGATGCTTTCGGCGCTTTGCCGCCAGCCGTACCCAGTTTTCCGTCCAACCTGCCGGTGCTGGCTCTGGACCGGATCATCGCCAATCGTGAAGGGCTGATCGAGCAGGTCGAAGCGCATGACAGCGCACTGGCGCGTATCGCTTCGGATCATCTGCCGCTGAAAGCCGCGGTGCGGACCGACCTGCTTCCGGCCTGATCTTGCAGCGGCGTGCCCAGGAAAGCTGCCGCAACAATCTCAGGAGGCCGGCTTAAACCCGTTGCGCCGCTGTCACGTGGCTGCGTGAGCGCGCTTCCAGCAAGGATGTGCGAATGGCTTCCATCAACCGCTCACGATTGTTTCTGGTCTTGCCTCTATCGAGATTTTGCGCGGAAAGCGCGAGATCAAGACCCTCATGCATCACTATCGAATAGGCAACGGTCGTCGCCCAGTTCTCGTAATCCTGCTCCATCATGTCGCCCCTGAACTAAATCGTTTAGTCCGAATCACCCTGTTCTTGGAAAGTAACACAAAATACAAAGCATAAAATATCATTGTTTCTTCCTCTGCGCGCAGTCACCAACATCTATATTGACTTTTGCCAATTGTGGTGCGGCGCAGAACGCAGCCTGTATTACCGTTAAGCACTTGAAACTGATTCAATTTCAGAAGAGGCGCATACACATCTTTCCATATAAAACGCCGCGCATCTCGGGATGCGCGGCGGGCTTGCGTCGAAGGTTGCGGTGGATAGGTGTCGGTCTCAGCCGGCCTTTTCGAGCTTGTAGTCCGAATTGGCCGGTTCTTCCTGCTTGTGCTGGATGAGCGGACGGTTACCCGCCAGCTTGCGCACCAGCACATAGAAGACCGGAGTCATGAAGATGCCGAAGAACGTCACGCCGATCATGCCGGAGAAGACCGCGACACCCATGGCGGCGCGCATTTCCGCACCGGCACCTGTAGAGACGACCAGCGGCACCACGCCCATGATGAAGGCGAGCGAGGTCATCAGGATCGGGCGCAGGCGAAGCCGGCTTGCCTCGATGGCCGCCTGAACCGGCGTTCGTCCCTCGAATTCCAGTTCCCGTGCGAATTCCACGATCAGGATCGCGTTTTTCGCCGAGAGACCCACAAGGACGACAAGGCCGATCTGCGTAAAGATGTTGTTGTCCCCTCCTGTCAGCCAGACGCCCGTGAGAGCTGCAAGCACGCCCAGCGGCACGATCAGGATGATCGCAATCGGCAGGGTCAGGCTTTCATATTGCGCGGCGAGCACGAGATAGACGAGCAGCAGCGCCAGCGGGAAGACCACGATGCTGGAATTGCCGGCGAGAATCTGCTGGTAGGTCAGATCGGTCCATTCGTAATCGATGCCAGCGGGCAGGGTTTCGGCAAGGATCTTTTCGATCGCCGCCTGCGCCTGACCCGAAGAGAAGCCCGGTGCCGGTCCACCGTTGATATCGGCTGCGAGGAAGCCGTTATAACGGTTGGTGCGCTCCGGTCCCGTCGTTGCATCCACCTTCAGCAGTGTCGACAGCGGGATCATCTGACCCGTTGCGGAGCGAACCTTCAGGCGACCGATATCTTCCGCATGGGCGCGGAATTGCGAATCCGCCTGCACACGGACGCTGTATGTGCGACCGAACGCGTTGAAGTCATTGACGTAGAGCGAGCCGAGATAAATCTGCAGCGTTTGGAACACGTCGCTGACGGAGACGCCCAGCTGCTCGGCCTTGGCCCGGTCGAGATCGGCGAAGAGCTGCGGCACGTTGATCTGGTAGCTGGAGAAGATGCCTGCCAGCTCCGGTGTCTGATAGGCCTTGCCGATCACGGCTTTCGCCGCTTCGTCCAGCGTCTGGTAGCCGTAACCGGCGCGGTCTTCGATCTGCAGCTTGAAGCCGCCTGTCTGGCCGAGACCGTTGACCGGCGGCGGCGGGAACATGGCGATGAAGGCGTCCTGAATGCCGGCAAACTTCTGGTTCAGCTGCATGGCGATGGCGCCACCGGAGAGTTCAGGTGTCTTGCGCTTTTCGAAGTCATCGAGAACCGCAAAGACGATGCCGGAGTTGGAGCCGATGGTGAAGCCGTTGATCGACAGGCCCGGGAAGGCGATGGCGTGGCTGACGCCGGGTGTTTCCATGGCGATCGCGCTCATCCGCTTGATGACGTTTTCGGTGCGGTCGAGCGTTGCGCCATCGGGAAGCTGGGCGAAACCGATCAGATACTGCTTGTCCTGCGCCGGCACGAAGCCGCTCGGCACTGTCGTGAACATGCCATAGGTAGCAGCCACCAGTGCCATGTAAACGATCATGACGAGGCTTTTGCGCGTCACCAGCCCGCCGACCGTCTTGCCGTAGCCGTTCGAGGCCGCGCCGAAGGCACGGTTGAAGCCACGGAAGAACCAGCCGAAAATCTTGTCCATGAAGCGGGTGAGCCAGTCTTTCGGTGCACCATGTTCCTTCAGCAGCAGGGCTGCAAGAGCGGGTGACAGCGTCAGCGAATTGATGGCCGAAATGACGGTGGAGATCGCAATCGTCAGCGCGAACTGCCGGTAGAACTGGCCGGACAGGCCGGAGATGAAGGCAAGCGGCACGAAGACGGCGACCAGAACCAGCGCAATGGCGATGATCGGGCCGGAGACTTCACGCATCGCCTTATAGGTGGCGTCACGCGGTGAGAGCCCGTTTTCGATGTTTCGCTCGACGTTTTCAACGACCACGATGGCGTCATCCACCACGATGCCGATGGCGAGCACGAGACCGAACAGGGTCAACGCGTTGATGGAGAAGCCGAAGGCATACATGACGGCGAAGGTGCCGATGATCGAGACCGGAACGGCGATCAGCGGAATGATCGAGGCGCGCCATGTCTGAAGGAAGAGGATGACGACAAGCACCACGAGGCCAACGGCCTCGAGGAGTGTATCGACAACCTTCTCGATGGAGGAGCGCACGAATTTCGTCGTATCGTAGACGATCTCGTATTTCACGCCATCGGGCATCGCCAATTGCAGATTGTCCATGGTGGCGCGAACATTGTCGGCGATTTCGATGGCGTTGGAGCCGGGAGCCTGAAGCACGGCCACAGCCACGGCGGGCTCGCCATCGAGCAGCGAACGCAGCGTGTAATCGGCCGCGCCCAGTTCGATGCGGGCGACATCGCGCAGGCGGGTGATTTCGCCGTTCGCACCGCTCTTGACGATGATGTTGCCGAATTCTTCCGGCGTCGTCAGACGGCCCTGGGCATTGACGTTGAGCTGCAGGTCGACACCGTTAGGGCTTGGCGAAGCGCCGATGACACCGGCTGCGGCCTGAACGTTCTGCTGGCGGATGGCGTCGGAGACGTCGGCGGCAGCAAGATCGTGTTCGGCCACCTTCTGCGGGTCGAGCCAGACGCGCATGGAGTAGTCACCTGCGCCGAAGACCTGCACCTGGCCGACACCTTCGATGCGGGCGAGACGATCCTTGACGTTCAGCGTCGCATAGTTGCGCAGATAGGTGATGTCATAGGCGTCGGTCTTCGAGACGAGGTTGACGACCATGATGAAGTCGGGCGAGCTCTTGACCGTGGTGATGCCGAGCGCGCGCACTTCCGCCGGCAGGCGTGGTTCCGCCTGGGACACACGGTTCTGCACCAGTTGCTGGGCTTTGTCGGGGTCGGTGCCGAGCTTGAAGGTGACGGTCAGCGTCAGCACGCCGTCGGATGTCGCCTGGCTGCCCATGTAGAGCATGTCCTCGACACCGTTGATCTGTTCTTCGAGCGGTGTCGCGACGGTTTCAGCGATAACGGTCGGGTTCGCACCGGGATAGGTGGCGCGCACGACGACGGATGGCGGAACGACTTCGGGATATTCCGAAATCGGCAGGGCGCGCATGCCAAGAAGGCCTGCCACCACAATCAGGATCGACAAGACGCCGGCGAATACCGGCCGGTCGACAAAAAATCTGGAAATATTCATATCCAGTCCCTCTCCGGGTATATTTTGGAATGCGAAGGCCGCTCCGGCGGCAATTCTGCCGCCGGTGAAGGCCGGTTCTGTCTGAATGCGCGTCTCGCGAAAGCGCGGGACGCTTACTGATCAAAGAGATGGATTACTGCGAGGCAGCAACCTTATCTTCCGCCTGAGGTGCGATGGTTGCGCCGGGACGGATGCGCTGCAGGCCGTTGACGACGATCGTATCACCGGCAGCAAGGCCGCTTTCGATGATGCGCTGGCCATCGGCCGGCGCGCCCGGCTTGATCTGGCGGTAGCTCACCTTGTTTTCGGCATCGACCACGAAGACGAAGCGCTTGTCCTGATCCGTGCCGATGGCGCGATCGCTGATGACGATGCGGTTTTCCGGCTTCGGTTCGCCCATGCGCACCCGCACGAACTGGCCGGGGATCAACCTGCCATCGGGATTGTCGAAGACGGCGCGCACACCGATGGTGCCGCTTGCCGAATCCACCTGATTGTCGATCAGGTGCAGCGTACCCTTGATCGGCGTGCCTTCATCCGAAAGCGTGCCGATTTCCACTGGGATCTGTTCGAGAGCCGGCAGGGCGCCATCGGTCTTCGGCAGCTCGGCAAGAGCCTTGGCCACCACGCCTTCGCTGGCGTTGAAGCTCGCATAGATCGGGTTGACCGACACGAGGGTCGTCAGTGCCGGCGAGGTGGAACCGGCGGCGACGAGGTTGCCGGCGGTGATTTCGATGCGGCCGACGCGGCCTGAAACAGGTGCGCGGATTTCGGTGTAACCGAGATCGAGTTGCGCCGTGGTGAGTGCTGCGCGGGCGGCGCGAAGCTGGGCTTCGGCATCCGCAAACGAGCTCTGGCGCTGGTCGAGATCGCTCTGCGAGATGGTGCGGTTGTCGGAAAGCCGGCGACCGCGGTCGAGTTCCGTTTTCGCAAGGCTGACCTTGGCTTCGGCCGAGGCGACCTGTCCTTCAGCGCCGGCAACAGCGGCCTGATAGGGGGCCGGATCGATGGTGAAGAGGGGATCGCCTTCCTTCACCAGCGCGCCTTCGCGAAAATGCACAGCCTTGATCTGGCCGGCGACGCGGGAGCGAATCTGCACCCGGTCAACGGCTTCCAGACGGCCGGAAAATTCCTCCCAGCGCATCACGTCGCGGCTTTCAACCTTGGCAACGGTGACAGGGATCGCTGGTGTTTCAGCAGGCGTGGAAGCGGCCGTTGCATCGCGACTGGTGGGGAGGTCGAAAAACAGTGCTGCTGCTGCAACGGACATAGCAAGCCCGATACCGGCGCCCGTCAGGGCCCGGCGCTTTGTGTTCAGCGTCATGGGTATCTCCTTCGCCCCCGATCGGGAGCAGGTCGTTCATCTATTTTACTTCGTCGCATGATCCGGACGTAAAACCGCTACGCACTTTTACTGGACATGCTCAAAATGCGAAATTTCAGTGGTTTAACTGGTCAACGAAAGTCTTGAACTCCGAACAGACGGATGAGACCCATCCGCCGCCCTCTCCTTGATAAAGCCCCGTCCAGCCGACGCCGGCGGGGAAAACATGCTGCCTAACGCTAACGCCTGAGGCGATGAGGCGGTCTCCGTAATTGACCGTTTCGTCGCGCAGAGGGTCGTCCTCGGCGGTAAAGATCAGCGCCGGCGCCACCCGGTTCAGCCGCGTGCACTGGCAGGGTGCGGCATAGGGGTGAAAAAACCCGCACGCCTTGGCAAGGTAATGGCTCCAGCCATCGGCCCAGCGCTGGCGCATGCCGATCCTGTCCGCGTCGCGGAAGGATTCCGTCGTCATCATCGGATCGATCATGGGCGACAGAAGTATCTGACCGGCAAGTTTGCCCGGCATGCGGTCACGGGCCTTCAAGGCAAGCCCCGCCGCCACATTGCCGCCTGCCTCTTCGCCGGCCACGAACAGCAGCGATTTCGCGCCGCCATAATGCTTGCGATCCCGGCTCAGGCGATCGAGCGCTTCGTAAGCGCAGTCGATAACCATCGGAAACTCGTTGCCGGACGGCCTGCTGTAATCGGCCTCCACGACGACGGCGCCGCTTTCTGCAAGCGCGCGCGCGACCGGAAGTTCCGGGCAATTGCCGCCCGGCTCCAGGCCGGGTTCCAGAAACGAACCGCCGCGCAGATAAAGTACGACGGGCGGTTGGCTGCACAGGCTCGAACCTTCATATCGGCGCACGGAAAGCTGGGACGCGAAGCCCCCACAGCTTTTGATATTCTCCCAGTGCGCGTTCATCTGATCCGGTCCCGTTGCACCACCTTGAGCAGTGCATCACATTTGCAAAATCTGAAATTCATATTATTGTTCGGAGAAAAACGATCAAGTATGCCAAAATGAAAACACTATTCCAAAACGACGGATAATCTCATCATGGATCAGCTCTCCGCCATGCGGGTTTTTACGCGTGTCGTGGAAACCGGCAATTTCAGCCGCGCCGCGACAGCGCTGAACATGCCGAAAACCACGGTCACCAATATGGTCCAGGCGCTCGAGGCGCATTTGCAGACCACGCTTCTCAACCGCACGACGCGGCGAGTGATGCTGACAACGGACGGCGCTCTCTATTATGAGCGTGCATCGCAGATTTTATCGGAAATAGAAGAACTTGACGGCAGCATGTCCAGCGCGCAGGTGCAGCCATCCGGCCGGTTGCGCGTGGAAATGGCCGGTGTCTTTGCGGACCTTGTGGTTATCCCACATCTTTGCGAATTTTACCAGCGCTATCCGCAAATCCGTCTCGATCTCGGTGTCGGCGACCGTCTGGTCGATTATATCGCGGAAAATGTCGACTGTGCACTGCGCGTCGGCGTGTTGCGCGATCAGTCGCTGATTGCCCGAAAAGTAGGCGAACTCCGGTTCGAAACATTTGCGTCGCCGTCCTATATCGAAAATTTTGGCATGCCCCGAGAACCGGAGGACCTGGAGAAGGATCATCTGTCGGTGGGTTACCTCAATGCCACCACCGGGCAGATCATGCCGGCCTCCTTCGACAATGGCATACGCAGCGTCGAGTTGACGCCCAACTACGTCGTTTCCGTCAATGACAGCCGCACCTACTTGAATGCGGCGCTCGCCGGCATGGGCATCGTGCAGCTGCCGATCTTCATGGTGCGCGACGCCCTTTCGCGCGGAGAGCTGGTGCCGGTGCTTTCCGAATGGCGACGGGAGGCGATGCCGATCTATGTCGTCTATCCCCAGACCCGGCACGTGACCAACAAGGTCCGCGTATTTGTCGACTGGCTTGCGAAGCTGGTACATGGGCTGGTGTGATAATCAGCGCCCGACCCTTGCGGCAAGGAAATCTATGAAGGCGCGCACGCGGGCTGCGAGATGCTCATGGCCGGCATAAACCGCGTGGATCACCTCCATGTCCTCGGCGCTATAGTCTTCCAGTACGGGAACGAGCAGGCCAGCCCTAATATCGGGTTCGACGTGGAATTCACCGACCCGACCGAGCCCAAGCCCCGAGAGGCAAAGCCTGCGCATCGCCATGCCGCTGTTGACGGAGGCATTGCCCGTGACGGGCAGGCGATAGACATAGGCAGAACCGGGGTCGCGGAACGGCCATTCATTGAGACTGCGACTGAAATTGAAGCTCAGGCAATTATGCCGCGCCAGATCCTGCGGCGTTTCCGGCATGCCGTATTGTTCGATATAGGTGGGGGAGGCGACGATAACGCGGCGTACTTCCTTCAGCTTTCTTGCCTTCAGCGATGAATCGCCCATGGCGCCGGAGCGTATGGCAATGTCCGTGCGTTCCTCGATCAGGCTGATGACGCCATCGGTGAGCGAAATATCCAGCTCGATTTCCGGATAAAGCGACAGGAATTCCGGTGCAAGCGGCAGGAGATAACGTTCACCGAAGCCCAGCGTCGCGTTGACCCGTAGCAGCCCGCGCGGCACCACCTTGCCGCCGCTCGCCACGATCTGCTCGGTCTCGGCTATGTCGGCGAGAATGCGTCGGGCCCGCGCCAGATAGACCTCGCCCTCCGGCGTAAGCGTTACGAGCCGGGTGGAGCGGGCCAGCAACCTGGTGCCGAGACGGTCTTCGATACGTGTGACAAGTTTGCTGACGGCCGAGGGCGAAAGCTTCAGCCTGCGCCCGGCGGCTGAAAAGCTGCCGAGTTCCGCCGCCGCCACGAAGACTTCCATCTCTCCGGCCCTGTTGTCCATCGCGCATCACCTATGAAATCAATTCAAAGGTATTTATCCGGCTTTGCCGATTATCATGCAAGTCCCCTTTGCCCATATTGCGCTCATACAATTTGATCCAACCGGGCAGCCCCAAGCTGTCCAGAAGGCCCGCGATCCAGCTGCGGGCGAAGAGGTATTCGTCATGCCATTGGCCATATTTGCCCTGACGATCGCGGCCTATGCGATCGGAACAACGGAGTTCGTCATTGTCGGTCTGCTGCCGACTGTCGCAAACGATCTCCATATCACCCTGCCGCTCGCCGGTCTCATCGTCAGTGTCTATGCACTGGGTGTGACCTTTGGTGCGCCGATCCTGACCGCATTGACCGGCAAGATAGAGAGGAAGCCGCTGCTGCTCGGCCTGATGGCCCTGTTCATCGTCGGTAACAGTCTCGCAGCACTTTCACCCAATTATGAGATGCTGCTGGTCGCGCGCGTCATTGCCGCCTTCGCCCATGGCGTCTTTTTCTCGGTCGGCTCCACCATCGCGGCCGATCTCGTGCCGGAAAACCGTCGCGCCTCGGCCATTGCCATGATGTTCATGGGCCTTACGGTCGCCATCGTCACCGGTGTTCCGCTCGGCACCTATATCGGCCAGGTCTTCGGCTGGCGCGCAACCTTCTGGGCCGTTGCTGCCCTTGGTGTCATTGCCTTCCTCGGCATTGCAGCGCTTCTCCCGAACACACTCAAGAAGGCGCCGCCGGCAAGCTTGCTCGATCAGGTCCGTGTTCTCGGCTCCGGCCGCCTGCTCATCGTCTTCGCCATGACCGCGCTTGGTTACGGTGGCACCTTCGTCGCCTTCACCTTCCTTGCGCCAATCCTGCAGGATGTGACCGAATTTTCGGAAAAGAGCGTCAGCCTGATCCTCGTGCTTTACGGTATCGCCATCGCGGCCGGCAACATCGGTGGCGGCCGGATCGCCAACCATAATCCGGCCAAGGCCCTCATTGGCCTCTTCCTGGCGCAGGCCATCGTGCTGCTCGTCTTTTCCTTCACCGCGGTTTCGCCGGTGCTGACGCTCATCACGCTTGCCGCGCTTGGTTTCCTCTCCTTCGCCAATGTTCCCGGCCTGCAGCTTTATGTGGTGCAGCTTGCCAAGGAGCATCGTCCCGGCGCCGTCGATGTCGCTTCGGCGCTCAACATCGCCGCGTTCAATCTTGGCATCGCCATCGGCGCGTGGCTCGGCGGTCTGGTGGTGGAATCACTGTTGGGTCTGGGAGCCACACCCTGGGTTGGCGCCATCCTCGTCGCGGTTGCCCTGCTTCTGACCATCTGGAGCAGCGCGCTCGACCGCCGCGCCGCGCTGACGCTGAAAACTGCCTGAGCTTTTCATGAAATACCCGGCCGCTCCCAAGTCGGCCGGGCCACCTCAAAGGAGAAAATATATGTTTGATGTCACTGCAAACGGCGCGTCAATCCCGGCGCTTGGTTTCGGCACGTTTCGCATTCCCGGCCCCGATGTGCTGCGTATCGTTCCCCATGCGCTGAAGGCCGGGTTCCGCCATATCGATACCGCCCAGATCTATGGCAATGAAGCCGAGGTCGGTGAAGCCATTGCTGCTTCGGGCGTTACGCGCGGCGAAGTGTTTCTCACCACCAAGGTCTGGGTCGAGAACTACAGGCACGATGCCTTCCTCGCCTCTGTCGATGAGAGCCTGAAAAAGCTGAAGACCGATCATGTGGACCTGCTGCTGCTGCACTGGCCGAACGAGGCGGTTTCGCTTGCCGAGCAGATCGGCGCGCTGAACGCGGTGAGGCAGGCCGGCAAGGTGCGCCATATCGGCGTCTCCAACTTCAGCACGGCGCTGATGGCCGAAGCGGTGAAGCTGTCCAATGCCCCGATCGTGACCAACCAGATCGAATACCACCCCTACATCGATCAGGATGTGGTTATCGCCGCCGCCAAAGCTGCGGGCATGTTGGTGACGGGTTATTACGGCATGGCCGATGGTAAAGTGTTTGACGATCCGGTGCTGAAGGAGATTGCCGCGGGCCGTGGCAAGTCGGTAGCACAGGTGGTTCTGCGCTGGCTCGTGCAGCAGCAGGGCGTCGTCGCCCTGTCGAAAACGGTGAGTGAAGCCCGGGTCGAGGAAAATCTCGCCATCTTCGACTTCGAGCTTTCGGCAGATGAAATGGCGGCAATCCGTGCGCTTGCAAGACCGGATGGCCGCATCGTTTCGCCGGAAGGGCTTGCGCCCGTCTGGGACGAGGCCGCCTGACGATGAGGGCCGGGGAGAGAACTCTCTTCCCGGTTTCTTTGCGCGAGAAATTTTCGCGTATGGCGATGCGCCTCGCATCGGGCATGCCAGAGATTTATCGGCCTGTTCTGGAAATCTGGAGCGGGCGAAGGGATTTGAACCCTCGACCCCAACCTTGGCAAGGTTGTGCTCTACCCCTGAGCTACACCCGCTCAAATCCACCGGTCCGGGGTAGTATGCTGAACCGTGGGCCGCCGAAGCGGCGACGGGTGCTATATCGCTCAATCGTTTTTGGAATGCAACAGTTTCTTTTGCGGTTTCGGTGGAAATCCGCCCGCCTGCGAGTTTATCTGCCCTTCCGGGAAGCGGTGGGCTCGGACGCCATGGATATTTGAGCGAAGATATTGTTTCATCTGGTTTTTATTGCCGTCTCACAATGGAGCGCCCAGATGCGGTGCCAGGAAATAATCTATTTACATTTGGTTAAAATCTGATTCGACAAGTGATTCGTTCGGGTGTACAAATTTCCTGTCCACGAAAAAAAGAAACGATACTTGGCATATCATCAGGAGGATGAGCCTTGTCGTATGCAGCTTTTGAACGGGTTGGCGCACAATTGTCGCCGGAGCAGATCACCGATCTGCAGAATATTTTCGATGGCGTATGTTTCGAGTGCCTTCAAGATCGCAGCAGCCACGTTGCCAACGAGTGCGCGGCGGTTCTTATCCGCAGCGCCCAGCGCGGCATTCTCGACCATGAGATGTTGCGGGACATCGGGCTTGCCGTTTTGCGGCGGCACTGATGCCTGAGAAGAAAAAAAGCGCCCGGATATCCGGGCGCTTTGTTTTTGACGTGGGCGGATTTCCGCTCAGCTCTTTTCCTGCACATGCGCTTCGAGGAACCAGAGCGCCTTGTCGAGATCGCGCGAGGCGGCGGTGAAGATGTCGGCCGTCGTGGGGTCGCCCGCTTCATCGGAATCGTCGATGGCTTTGCGGATCATGTTGGCCACATCGCCATAACGTTCGATCAGGGCGTCCAGATGGTCATGGATCTTGTAGATGTCGGTCGGATAGGCCTTGAGCTTGGTTGTCGAGGAGACCGATTGCAGGCTGCCGAGCGCCGTGCCGCCAAGCTGGACCACACGTTCGGCAATCGTGTCGCCATGATTGTCGAGCTGGGTGCGGAACGTATCGAGAAGTTCATGCACGGCGATGAATTGCGGGCCTTTCAGGTTCCAGTGCGCCTGTTTGGTGATGAGCGCAAGGTCGATCACCGAAGCCAGCGATTCGTTTAGAATGCCGATAACGGTCGACTTGGCGTTTGAAGGCAGGTCGTTCTTCGTCTTGTGCGTCTTCATCGATGTCTCCTGAAGTTGCGGACGGAATGCCGCTTTGGAAAAGTCCGTCGATTAACGTGCGGGCCTGTGGCCCTGTTCCATGTTAGGCGACGGGACAGCAAAAATCCTGCACAATCATCATGTCATTCGTAAAACAGGCAGATGCGCCGGCCGTCTATCTCACTGACGCTGATCGGCATGTCATAGATTTCCTTGAGAATATCGGGACGGATGATCTCTTCCGCAGGACCCTGATGACAGATGCGGCCCTCGCGCATGGCGATGATGGTGTCGGAATACCAGGAGGCGAAGTTGATGTCGTGCAGAACCAGAACCACGGTCTTCTTCAGCTCGTCGGCCGCCTTGCGCATGATTTTCATCATGCTGGAGGCGTGTTTCATGTCGAGGTTGTTGAGCGGCTCGTCAAGCAGCACATAATCCGTATCCTGGCAAAGCACCATGGCCACGAAGGCGCGCTGGCGCTGACCGCCGGACAGCTCGTCCAGAAACCGGTCGGCCAGATTTTCAAGGTGCAGATATTCAAGCGCCCGGTCGATATAGGCCTTGTCCTCGATGGTGGGGCGGCCCTTGGAGTAGGGGTAGCGGCCGAAGCCGACAAGGTCGCGCACGGTCAGGCGCGAGGAGATGTGGTTGTCCTGCCGCAGGATGGAGAGCCGCTTAGCCAGCGTATCGGAGGGGGTTTTCGTGACATCCAGCCCGTCGACCGTGACGGTTCCCGTATCCATGGACATCAGCCTTGCGACGATGGACAGGAGCGTGGATTTACCCGCGCCGTTCGGCCCGATGATGGAGGTGACGCCCCCTGCCGGGATGGAAACCGAGACGCCGTCGATGACGACGCTGTCACCATAGGATTTGCTGATCTGACTGGCGATGATCATCGCGCACCTCGTTTCAGAATGAGACCGATAAAGACGATGCCGCCCAGAAATTCGATGATGATGGAGAGCGCCGTATCGAAGGCAAAAACCCGCTCCAGCACAACCTGACCGCCGACGAGACAGATCGCGGCGATGAGGATCGCCGCAGGCAGCACATAGGCATGCTTGCCGTTGCCGGTGAGATAATGGGCGAGGGCCGCGACCAGCAGGCCGAAGAACATGACCGGGCCGACGAGCGCAGTGGAGACGGCGACAAGTACGGAGACCAGCACGAGGATGATGGTCACGGTGTACTTGTATTCGACCCCGAGGCTGATGGCCGTCGCGCGGCCGAGCGAGAGCACGTCGAGCGTGTGCATCAGGCGCAGCCCGATAATGGTCACCACGCCGATGATGATGGCGGAAACAGTGAGCAGCGTCGGATCGATGGAATTGAAACTGGCGAAAAGCACATCCTGCAGCACCGTGTATTCGTTCGTATCGAGGACCCGCTGCATGAAGCCCGAGAGGCTGCGGAAAAACACGCCGAAGACGATACCGACCAGGACGAGAAGATGCAGGCTGCGTTCCGCTCCGACAAAAAGCCAGCGATAGAGCAGGGCGGAAAAGGCGACGAGCAGCCCGGTTTCCACCAGAAATTTCACTTGAGGATCGATCATCACGACTGTTGCCGAGCCGAAGACAAAAATCAGCCCGGTCTGCATCAGCACGTAGAGTGAATCGAAACCCATGACCGAAGGGGTGAGGATACGGTTGTTGGTGACCGTCTGAAACAGTACGGTGGAAACGGCGATGGCGTAGGCCACCAGCAAAAGCGACAGGAGCTTGATGCCGCGAAACGGTAGCACGAAACTCCAGCTTCCCCTGGCGCCGAGCGTCATGAAGGCGATCATGGAAATGAGCGCCAGTGCGGCAAGCACAAGCAGAACGATTTTTGCGCGCCTGTCAGGGTTTCTCTCACGCATGGTTGCGTTTCCGCAGCAGGAGATAGAGGAACAGCGCGCTGCCGATGACGCCGACCACGGTTCCAATGGGTATTTCGTAAGGCGCGCGCACCGTCCGGCCGATGATGTCGCAGGAGAGCACAAAGACCGCGCCGAGCGTCGCCACCCATGGCACCGAGCGGCGCATATTGTCGCCGATCATCAGGCTCACGACATTCGGCACGATGAGGCCCAGGAAGGGGATCATGCCCACCGTCACCACCACGACAGCGCTGACCAGCGAAACGATGGTGAGGCCGAGCGCCATTACCCGGCGATAGTTGAGACCGAGATTGGTGGTGAAGTCCCGGCCCATGCCCGCCACGGTGAAGCGGTCGGCGGCCAGATAGGCGGCGATGGCGAAGAGAAAACCGATCCAAAGCAACTCATAACGGCCGCGCAGTACGCCGGAAAAATCCCCCGTCATCCATGCCCCGAGCGATTGCAGCAGATCGAAGCGATAGGCGAAGAAGGTGGTGACGGCGGAAATGACGCCGCCGAGCATGATGCCGATCAGCGGCACCAGCAGCACGTCGCGCAGCGGCACCTGCCGCAGGATGCGCAGGAACAGCGCGGTGCCGGCGAGGGCAAAAGCTGCTGCCACCAGCATCTTGCCGAAGATCGGTGTATCCGGTGCCAAAAGGGTGACGGCGAGCAGGCCGAGGCCGGCGGATTCCGTCGTGCCCGCCGTGGAAGGTTCCACGAAACGGTTTCGCACCAGCATCTGCATGATGAGGCCGGCAATCGCCATTGAGCTTCCCGCAAGGATCAGCGCGAGCGTGCGCGGAATACGGCTGACGAGCAGCACACGCAGCGCGTCTGCACTCGTGTCGGGTGCGAAAAGTGTTGCGAGCGAAACGTTGCTCACGCCGACGAACAGGCTGGTGATGGCGAGCACCAGGGCTAGCAACAGGACAAGGATGAGAGGCAGGGATTTCACGTTGGTGGTTTTTCGTAAATGGTAAAAGCTCCCCGTAACCTGGCAGGCTGCCGAAACAGGTGTCCGACCTCTCCTTGGTCATCTTCGGGCTTGACCCGAGGATCCACAACCTGACGCGCGATGGATCCTCGGGTCAAGCCCGAGGATGACGCCGAGTATGGAGCAGCCTTCAGAAGCGCATGCCTAGAGGCTTTTACGATTTCTTGTCGGAGACAGCCTTGTAGACCTGATCGAGCAGGGTGGTGAGCGCCGTATAACCGCTGCTGACGATATAGGCCGCCTGGGGGTCGAGATAAACGATCTGCTTTTTCTTCCAGGCGTTGGTCTGGTGGACCAGTTCGTTATCCAGCACCTGCGCGGCCGCCTTGCCGGGATCGGTGGCGCGGCCGATGCCGGCATCGCGGTCGATCACGAACAACCATTCCGGATTGACCTCGGCAAGATATTCGAAGGAGACGACGTCGCCGCGGTCGAAACGGTCATCAATGTCTTCAGCGACCGGCTTGAAGCCGATTTCGGTGTGCAGCCAGCCGGTGCGCGAGCCTGGGCCATAAACGCCGACCTTGCCGGCATTGGTGACGAGGATCATCGCCGTGCCGGAATTGGGGGCGATCTCTTTCAGCTTCGCCACCTTTTCATCGATGGCGGCATCGAGCTTCTTGGCTTCTTCCTGCTTGCCGAAGATATCGCCGAGCTTGGCGATGTTGGCTTTCACGCTGCCGATGAATTCCTTGGAGTCCACCGACATGTCGATGGCCGGTGTGATCTTGGCAACATCCGGATATTTTGCCCGCGAACGGCCGCCAACGATGACGAGATCGGCCTCTGCCGCATTGATCGCCTCGTAATCGGGCTCAAACAGCGTGCCGACCTTCAGATATTTCCCGTCGGCATATTTCTGCAGATAGGTCGGCAGGTTGGAGCCGACGACGCCCGTCGGCTCGACGCCGAGTGCATCGAGATTGTCGAGCGAGGGAACATCAAGAACCAGAACCTTTTTCGGCGCGGCTTTCAGCACGGTCTCGCCCTGGGCGTGCTTGATCGTCATTTCCTCGGCGCTTGCGGTCATCGCGCCAAGGCTGAAGGCCGCTGCCGCCAGCAGCCGAACGGGGAAGGTGAAGTTGATGGCCACGAATATGTCCCTTGCGAATGGTTCCGGACCGGCGGAAAGCTTTCCGTCGGGTTAACTTGATGTCCGTTATCAGCTTTATTGGCAAGGCGGGCGGAAATCAAAATTATGTTTTAGAATGGTTCTGAATTGCCGTGAGCGGGAAATGCGGGGGCAGATGAAACATCTGCTCGAACCTCTTCCCCGTCATGCTTGGGCTTGACCCGAGTATCCCACTGCGGTGGTGGTGATGGATCCTCGGATCAAGTCCGAGGTGACGTTGAGGGGAAGGAAAGGCCGGCGTCAATTTCGTCGGTGCCTTTTACCCGTCTGTTTTACCCATCACGACCAACGTGACAGCCGCTGTCAATCCGGTGGCCAGTCGCCGACGATTTCGCGCCTCTCCAGTTTCAACGATCGGTCCGGCTGCACCCGGTAAGTCTCGATCGCCAGCCTTCCGTCGCCCATCACGAATTCGTTGCTGAGCGTACTGCCGACGGGGGACTTTGTCAGTTTGGTACGGGGCTGCCCGCCATAGGTGATACTGCCGGGAATGGGTTCCACATCGGGGGCGGCGGTAGTGCAACCGGTTAAAGCAAGGATGGTCAGGATTGCAAGGCTGCGCATGACAGGGTTCCTCAGAGGGTTTCATAAAATCTATGCCGCCCCCAACCTCGCCGCAATCCATAACGTTCCACAAAAAAAGCCCCGTATCCGGAGATACGGGGCCAGTTGCCTTGGGAGGTTCTTTGGTTCTCAATCCTCGTTGGCGGCAAGCTGCGTCAGCACCTCGCCACGGCCGCGGATACGCATGATGAGCGGAATGATGAAGGCGGCTGCCGCGACGATGAACAGGCCAACGGCAATCGGCGAGGTGAACAGCACGGTCGGGTCGCCCTGGCCGATGGCCAGTGCGCGGCGAAGCTGCTGTTCGGCGAGCGGGCCAAGGATGAGGCCGACAACCGCAGGCGCAATCGGATACCCGAAGATGCGCATGATGTAGCCGAGGATGCCGAAGGCGAGCAGCATGCCGAGTTCGAAGACCGACGGGTTGGCGCCGATGGTGCCGAGCGTTGCGAACAGCAGGATGCCGGCGTAAAGCCAGGGCTTCGGAATGGTCAGCAGCTTCACCCAGAGACCGACGAGCGGCAGGTTGAGTACCAAGAGCATCAGGTTGGCGATGAAGAGGCTGGCGATCAGGCCCCAGACCAGCTGCGGATTGGTGGCAAACAGCAGGGGGCCGGGCTGCAGGCCGAACTGCTGGAAACCGGCGAGCATGATGGCCGCTGTTGCCGTCGTCGGCAGGCCGAGCGTCAGGAGCGGCACCAGCGTACCGGCAGCCGAGGCGTTGTTCGCCGCTTCCGGACCCGCAACGCCTTCAATCGCGCCGTTGCCGAATTCTTCCGGATATTTGGTCAGCTTCTTTTCGGTGGCATAGGACAGGAATGTGCCGATTTCAGCGCCGCCGGCAGGCATCGCGCCAATCGGGAAGCCGATCAGGGTGCCGCGCAGCCACGCCTTCCACGAACGCGCCCAATCCTGCGCGCTCATCCAGACCGAACCCTTGACGGCTTCGACCTTGTCGTCGCCGCTCTGGCCCTGCGCCACGATGAACAGGGTTTCGCCGATGGCGAACATGGCGACCGCAAGCGTTGTGACTTCCACGCCGTCGAGCAGGTCGGGAATGCCGAAGCTCATGCGGGTCTGGCCGGTCAGCTGGTCGATGCCGACGATGGCCAGCGCAAAGCCGATGAACAGCGAGGTGAGACCGCGCAGCGCCGAATCCCCGAAGGCGGAGGAAACGGTGACGAAAGCCAGCACCATCAGTGCGAAATATTCGCGCGGACCGAAGACCAGCGCCAGCTTGACGATGTAGGGCGCGACGAAGGCGAGCGCGATGGTGGCGATGAGGCCGGCCACGAAGGAGCCGATGGCGGCGGTGGCGAGGGCCGGGCCGCCTCTGCCCTTGCGGGCCATCTTGTTGCCTTCGAGCGCGGTCACGATCGAGGCGCTTTCGCCCGGCGTGTTGAGCAGGATGGAGGTGGTCGAACCGCCATACATGCCGCCATAATAGATGCCGGCGAACATGATGAGCGAACCGGCAGCGTCGAGCCGGTAGGTGACGGGCAGGAGCAGCGCGACGGTCAAGGCGGGGCCGATGCCGGGCAGAACGCCGACGGCGGTGCCGAGCGTCACGCCGATCAGCGCGTAGAGCAGGTTCATGGGTTGGGCGGCAACCTCAAGACCGTGCAGCAGGAATTCAAAGGTACTCATGGACAGATGTCCCCCTGTCGAGCGGAAGGGCGGGCGGAACGGCTGGCTTGGCGTCAGTGCGCGCCGGCGGTTCCGGTGATCTCGAATATTGTTGGAATGGCTGTCAGAAGAACAGCCGTTCCAGAGGTCCGGCGGGCAGCGAAAGCTGCAGCAGCTGGGCAAAAACGATCCAGATGGCAAAACTCAGCACAATGCCGACCGGTATCGAGAACCAGAGCTTGCGTTTGCCGAAAGCGCGTGCCGTGAAGGCGAACAGCAGACCGGTGGCAATGGAAAAGCCGGCAACTGTCAGCAGCAGCATCTGGGCGGCAAGGCCGGCAATGACCCACACGACGGGGGCGATTTCCTGCCTGTCACGCTCGGGAAAATCCCCGCGCCAGGCCTCGACGGCCGTCCAGATCGCCAGTCCGACAAGACAGAAGGCAATCGCGTAAGGCACGGTGGCCGGGCCAACCGGCGAGTAACCGGTGACGCTGGCAAGGCGGGCGCTATCCCAGAAGATGACGCTGGCAACAGCGACGAGGGCGACGGCGATGACCAGCGCCGCCCAGTCGGGGCGACGCTTTTGATCATGCGAAGGGTTGGAACCCTGGCTCATTTTACCAGTCCGATGTCTTTGAGGATGGTTTCGGTGGCGGCGGTGTCCTTGGCAAGCTGTTCCTTGAAGGCGTCACCGGCGAGATAGGTATCCATCCAGCCCTTGGTCTTCAGGGTTTCCTGCCACTTGGCGGATTTCACCAGCTTCTCGACGTCAGCATTGATGGCCTTTTCCTGATCGGCGGAAATGCCGGGGGCTGCCGCAACCATGCGCCAGTTCTGCACGACGACATCAAGACCGCTTTCCTTCAGCGTCGGCGCGTCGACGCCCTCAAGACGGTTTTCGCTGGTGACGGCGAGAAGGCGCAGCGTGCCGGCCTTGACCTGGCCTTCGAATTCGCCATAGCCGGAAACGCCCGCCGTGACCTGCGAACCGAGGATCGAAGCGAGTGCTTCGCCGCCGCCGGAATAGGCGATGTAGTTGATCTTGGTCGGATCGACGCCGGCCGCCTTGGCAATCAGGCCAACGGCGATATGGTCGGTGCCGCCGGCAGAGCCGCCGCCCCAGGAAACGCTGCCCGGGTCTTTCTTCAGCTGGTCGATGAGATCGCCGATGGTCTTCAGCGGCGAGGATGCCGGAACGACGATCGCTTCATATTCGCCGGTCAGGCGTGCGATCGGGGTCACTTCCTTCAGCGTCACGGGCGCATTGTTGGTGAGGATCGCGCCAACCATGACGTAACCGCCGACGATGAGGGCGTGCGGGTTACCCTTCTGCTGGCTGGCGAATTGCGCAAGACCGATGGTGCCGCCAGCGCCCGGTACGTTCTGCACCTGAACGCTCTTGGAAATGCCTTCTTCCTGCAGCACGCTCTGCAGCGAGCGCGCGGTCTGGTCCCACCCGCCGCCGGGATTGGCCGGTGCGATGACGGTGTAATCTGCCGCAGCCGCCGGAAGCGCGATCATGCCCGCCAGAAATGTGCCGATAAGAAAATGTTTCACGTAGAAAACCCTCCTCAGGATGCCCTTTTGGGCGTCGTTTTTCGTTTATGCGGAAGGGGCTTCAGGGCGCATCTGTGCCGACGCTGAGTACTCAACGCTGGGCCTTGGCAATCCTCAAGATTTCCTCCCGCATCTTCTTCCGCCTCCACGGAATGAAGAAGGATTGCAGAGCATCACAAAAAGCTGTCATCTAACTGACGCAACGCAAGTCCTTGCGCATTTACTCTCTATTAATTTGTGCCGGACGTCCACTGTGGCGTGTGGATGCCTTCGTTTTGCGCCTTTGAAGCCTGCTTCACCCGCATTCCTGTGACAAGCACAGGACTGAGGGATGGTGGAGCGCTCAAACCTACTGCGACCGCAAAGCCTCGTTCCAACGCTCGATCAGGCGGGTGCGCTTGACCTGATCCAGATAGACCATCAGGCCGGGGCTGACGGGAACCGGCCGCAATTGCGCGCCGTGGATGGCCTGCATGGTGTTGGCGGTGTTTTCGCCCGCCACCTCAGGGCTGACGGCGGGGATTTGCAATTGCCGGGCCATGATCGTCTGGCCTTCCTTGGACATGAAAAATTCGAGGTAGCGGCGGCCGAGTTCAGGATTGGCTGCGGCTTCCGGCACCAGCCCGATGCGCGACATGACGACGGTATAATCCTTCGGCAGCACGATGCCGACATCCGGGTGGCGTGAGGCCCAGTCGGCCGCATAGGAGCCGAGAATATTGTAACCCATCACGAAGCGGCCGTCGGAGACGCGCTCCAGAATGGCCGAGGAGGTTGAATAAACCTTCACACCCGCGGCACCCATGGCCTTGATGACGCTCCATATATCGCCGAACTGCTCCTGGTCGCGTGACATGAACAGGAAGCCGACGCCGGAGCGTTCGATGTCATAGGTCGCGATACGGCCATGCACCTCTTTGGCGTGGCGTTCGAGATAATCGACAAATTCGGCGCGGGTGGCGGGCGGCTTTTCGGTGGTGAAGCTTGGCTTGTGATAGACAAAAACCGCCGGCTCGAAGGTCAGCGCATAGGCGGTGTTGCGCCAGTTCGCCCAGGCGGGCCAGCGGGCGCTCATGGCGAGATCCGACCGCTGGGCATAACCGTCATTGCTCAGCTTCACCTGCAGGTCCATGGCTGAGGAAAAGGCGAAATCGGCGGTTTTCTTGCCGGCGTCGGTTTCCTTGACGATACGGTCGTAGATTTCGCCGGTCAGCATATCCTCATAATGGACGGCAATATCGGGATTGGCCTTCTGGAAACCCTCGATCATCGGCGTCGCCAGCGGTTCGTCGAGCGAGGAATAGACCACCAGTGTCTGCGCATCCGCCTTGCCGGAGGGAGCCGGAAAAACGACGGCCTGGGCAAGCGCAGGCGAGGCCATGCAGAGACAGAGACAGAGAAGAAGGCAGATACGCATGGAAAAGATCATGCCGCAGGCGCTGGCCATTCACAAGCGGTAAGGGTCTGGTTAAACTCGGCAATGTTGCAGGAGGAAGATTTGCGTATTTTGCTGGTCGAGGACAATCAGGTGCTGTCGGAAGGGCTTTCGGCGCTTCTGCGCGGCAGCGGTTATGCGGTGGACGTGGTTTCTGATGGCGCCTCCGCCGATGCGGCAATTACGGCGGAAAGTTTCGATCTGGTCATTCTCGATCTCAACCTGCCGGAAATGGATGGCATCGAGGTGCTGCGCTCCATGCGTTCGCGCCAGGACAAAGCGGCAGTGCTGATCCTGACGGCGCGCGGCACGCCGGAAGAGAAGGTGAAGGGGCTCGATCTCGGCGCCGACGACTATATGATCAAGCCCTTCGAGATTACCGAATTTGAGGCACGGGTGCGGGTGCTGCTGCGCCGCAACGCCGGCCTGCGTTCCTCCACGCTCAGTTTTGGCAAGGTGCTGTTCGATCTTAATTCCCGCACCTTTTCGGCGGACGGTCGCCCGCTCGATATTCCGGCGCGCGAAGTGGCGCTGCTGGAGGTGCTGTTCATGCGGGCGGGCAAGGTTGTCGCCAAAGAGGCGATCGTGCAGTCACTGACAGGTTTCGACGACGATATTTCCGCCAATGCCATCGAGCAATATGTCAGCCGCCTGCGCAAGCGGCTCGCGCCGCACGGGCTGACGGTGAAGACGGCGCGCGGCATCGGTTATTATCTTGAAAAGCTGCCGGAGATGGCTGAATGATACAGGCCGCCTATTCGCTCAGGCGGCGACTTCTAGGCTGGCTCCTCATCTCCACCGCCATCATCGGCTGCGTTGCGCTGACCGATACATGGCGCGAGGCGGTCAACACCGCCAATGTGGTTTCAGACCGGGTGCTTTCCGGTTCAGCGCTCGCCATTGCCGAGCGGGTGGTGGTGGCCGAGGACGGTTCGCTGGAAGTGGACATTCCCTATGTGGCGCTGGAAATGCTGACATCGGCTGCCCAGGACCGCGTGTTTTACCGTGTCGACGGGCCGAACGGGCAATTCCTCACCGGCTATCAGAACCTGCCAACGGTCGCGAACCCGAAGGGTGATACGCCCGCCTTTCGTGATGCCGTGTTTCGCGATGAACCGATCCGCATCGCGGCTATCCGCCGTTTTGCTTCGACCGGCATCAATTCCGTGCCCTTTTCCGTCACGGTTGCCGAAACCACCATTGCCCGCAGCCAGCTGGCGCAGGCAATCATCCTGCGCTCGGCGCTGCGCCTGCTTTTGATGATCGTCGGGGCGGCGATCATCGTCTGGATCGCGGTGACGATTTCGCTGCGCCCGCTTTACCGGCTCAGCGAAGCCATTGCCGAGCGCAGCCCGAACGATCTGCACCCCATCCGCCAATCCGTGCCTGTCGAGGTGGAAAATCTGGTGGAGACGGTCAATTCCTTCATGGTGCGGCTGCAATCGGCGCTGGATGCGCTCAGGCATTTCACCGGCAATGCCAGCCACCAGCTGCGCACGCCGCTTGCCATCATCGGCACCCAGCTGGCTCTTTCCGCCCGCGCCGCCAGCCTTGAGGAAGCGCAGGCGGCGGCGCTGAAGGGTGGGGCATCGGTCGCCCATGCCGAGCATATCCTTGCCCAGCTTCTGCGCATGGCCAATATCGATGCTGCCGGCTCCAGCGAGAAACATGATTTTTCCGCGATAGACCTCGTGGCTGTGGCGCAGAACGTGACGGCCGATTTCGTGCCGCGCGCCGCTGAGGCGGGTATCGATCTCGGTTTCGAAGGCGAGGGCGAGGCGACAATTCTCGCCGAACCGCTCTTGATCGGCGAGTTGATCGGCAATCTCGTTTCCAACGCCATCAATTACGCCGGTCGCGGCGCGGAAGTCACCGTCCGCGTCGGCAGACAGGCGGATGCCGTCTGGCTGGAAGTGGAAGATAACGGCCCAGGCATCCCGCCTGAAAAACGCGCCATGGTGCGCCAGCGCTTCGCCCGCGGCGAAGAAAACGCGGCCCCCGGCGCCGGCCTCGGCCTTGCGATCATCGAGGAGATCGCCGGGCTGTTCGGCGGGCGGCTGATGCTGGAGGATGGTGCGGGTGGGCGTGGGCTGAGAGCGCGGGTGGTGTTTGATGGAGCGGAATAGTTTTCGATAGAGGGACGTGAAGATGTCGATGGAAAAGTCACTCGAAGTTTTAAACGCCATGGTCGATGATGGCATTATTGAAACCTATGTCATTGCGGGGGCGGTTGCGGCTCTTTTGTATATTGAGCCGACCGTCACGGAAGACCTGGATATTTTGATAACTTTTTCATCCTCATCCCCTGGCGGACTTGTGACGCTTGGTGAAATTGTTCCCTACCTGAAAGCGCGAGGCTATGAGCAATGGGAAAAGGAAGGCCTGCTGATCGAGGGTTGGCCTGTTCAGTTTCTTCCTGCTTCCGATGCGCTGGATGTGGAAGCATTGCAGCAAGCGGAAGAGATTGCCGAAGATTTCGGATCGGGCCGCCAGATCACGACCCGCGTCCTTTCTGCCCATCATTTGGTAGCGATTGCCATCCGTACCGGAAGATACAAGGATCATGCACGGGTGATCGCGTTTCTCGACGCGAATGCCGTAAACATCGAGCTTCTACGCGATGTCGTGAAACGCCACGGGCTTGACGGTAAATGGGGGGAATTTCTTGCTAAAACTGGACATGATGATGTGTTGGATTTAAATTCCAATCCATGAGCAATCCGTCAAACTTCACGCTGAATGAGATTCTGGCACGCAAAGCAGAGGCTCGGCATGTCCGAGCCAATTTGTCTTTTGCCGAGAAAATCAGAATCGTCGAAAAAATGCGTGAGCGGCTCGCTCCATTCAAAGCCATTCGCGATAAGAACAAGGTCGGTGCCGCATCGCAAGCGACGGTGCGACGATAGCAGCTGTCAGGCATCGGGTTTACTGGCGACGTCTCACCCCATCCGCTCGGAAGCATAGCTTCCCGGGCTTGGCGGGAAGACCACGGTGCGGTTGCCGTTGATGAATGTGCGGTGGTGGATGTGGGCGTGGATGGCGCGGGCAAGCACCTGGCTTTCCACGTCGCGACCAAGCGAGACATAGTCATCGGCTGATTGCGCGTGAGTGATCCGCACCGTGTCCTGCTCGATGATCGGGCCTTCGTCGAGATCGGCTGTTACATAATGCGCTGTCGCGCCGATCAGCTTCACGCCGCGCTCATAGGCCTGCTTGTAAGGGTTCGCACCCTTGAAGCTCGGCAGGAAGGAGTGGTGGATGTTGATGATCTTGCCCGACATCTTGCGGCACAGGTCATCGGAGAGGACCTGCATGTAGCGGGCGAGCACGACGAGTTCCGAGCCTGTTGTCTCGACCAGCTCCATGAGCTGGGCTTCGGCCTTCGGCTTGTTCTCCTTCGTCACCTTGATGTGGTGGAAGGGGATGTCGTGATTGACGACAACTTTCTGATAATCGAAATGGTTGGACACGACACCGACGATGTCGATCGGCAGCGCGCCGATCTTCCAGCGATAGAGCAGGTCGTTGAGGCAATGGCCGAAACGCGACACCATCAGCAGCGTCTTCATGCGCTGGCCGTCCGGGTAGATATCCGCTTCCATGCCGAATTTTTCCGCCACCGGCCGGAACCCGTCGGTAATGGCTTCAAGGGAGGCGCCCTCTTCCGAGATGAAGGAGACGCGCATGAAGAATTTGCCGGTCTCGAGGTCGTCGAACTGCGAACTGTCGACGATATTGCAGCCTTTCTCCGCCAGATAACCGGAAATCGCGGCGACGATGCCGCGGGTCGATTTGCAGGCTACGGTCAGAACATAGGATGTCATTCGTTTTCCCTCTGAGACGTCGCGTCGGTATCAGCCGACGCAGTTCGGCGCGTTCCATAGCGCAGCTCCGCGGTGGAGCAAAGCGTCAAGACGAACGCAGTCAAAGTCATAGGGCGGGAAAGGGAAGCGCGCCGTGCCGGAAGCGACATGGAATGTTCCATGGCCAGCACGGCGACGCGGGGCTTTTGCCGGGGCGGTCGCCAACCTCAGGCGCGGCGCAGGCGCATTGCCGTGCGGCCGCGGCCGTCGAGCAGTTCCAGCGCGCCGCGGCGCGGCTCCAGCCTGAAGGAGCGGGCGCCTTCCAGCGCTTCGATGAACTGCCGCTCCTGGCGCATGATGTCTGGCGCGCAGGCCATCTGGGTGGAAATCATCCGGCCGAAATCGACACGGTTACGGTTGATCTTCACTTCACCGCCAATGCCGTTACAGCCGGCATTTCCGGAAACGCGGCCTTCGCGGGAGATTTCCAGCGTCGCCTGCCGGCGGCCGCGAACCCTCTCGCCGCGGATTTCCTCGACCAGCCAGCTCCCTTCGATACCGGCTTCCGGCTCCGGGCGGCCCGGGCCGGCGCCGACGCGCTCCAGCACGAGATCGGTATCGTCGCGGCCACCGGTCAGGACGGAATAGCGCCGGGTGGTGGTAAAGAGCAGCCGGTCGCGGTCGCGGATTTCGGCGCTCAGCGCATAGGAGCGGCGGCCACGGATGTCGCGGTCGTCATAACGCAGCACGAAGGGCACCGGCACCTGGCCGCGCGGGCGAATGGTGGTTTCGGCAATCGTCTGTGACGGCGCGTCCGCCAGCGACACATCGATCAGGCGCACGGTAACGGTTGCGCCCGGCGGCAGGGCGATGCGTTCGCGATAGGAGACGCTGCCGCGCAGGCTCGCCGGTGCCGCCGCCGCGCCGCCTGCCGCAAAGAGCGGGGCAAGCGCGAGAAGACCGGCGAAACTGCGGCGCGAAAGAAGGGGCTGGTGGTCGGTCATGGTGCTTGCTCCGTGCTGGTTCCGGTGGAATTGAACCGGATGATAAAAAACGGCACTGAACGTGCGATGAACCGGATTTTCAAATCCGGTCAGGTGGACATTTGGTGTGGATGGCAAGGGACCGACGGGAGGATCTATGCCATTTGCATCCCCTCCGCCCTCATTCCTGTGCTTGTCACAGGACACCAGTCGACACGCGTCTGCGTGGCGGGAAGATTCTTTTCAGCCGAAGGACTTGGGCTGGTTGGATTCCTGACGAGCACAGGAATCAGGGTCGTGGGAGGCCGCATCGTCCAAGGGAGCAACTCCTTGCCGGCGGCCTCCGCTCAGCTCTCAGCCGCGGAAACCGTTCCGCAGCGCTTCGAACTTCGCCAGTTGTTCGGCCAGCAACTCCTTGTTCTCGTCGCGGCGGACGAACACCTTGAACATGGCGCCGCCGGCGGCATTCATGAACCAGACGGAACAGGAGCGGCGTCCGTGGAAGCCGCGGTCGACGAAGGTGATGCCGGCGCAATTGTCCTTCTTGATGTGACCGCCGATGGGGCTGTCGCCGTGGATGTTGAACCAGCCGTGACTTTCGCTGCCTTCCGGCAGGTGGCCTGGCACTTCCAGCACGATATCGCCGGTCTGCACGATCATCAGGATTTCACCCCAGCCGCGCATCTCGTTCCAGATCGCATCGAAGCGGTCGGCGGCAGCGGAAACGGCCGCACCTTCCGGCAGGATCGCCAAAATCTCGGCCGGCGTCACCTCGGCCTTGGAGGCGATGGCCTCCACGATGCCATCAGGTTTTTCAGCGAGCGCGGCGGCGGCGCGTGCCCGCCTGTCGTCGTTCGTCTTTTGGACTGCAATGCTCATCGGGTAGCCTCAGGCGGCAATCGAACGGCGCTCGCCATTCTTGTCTTCGTGGATAATGACGTCGAAACCTTCGAAATGCGGGCCGGAGAGATATTCCACCTTGCCGCGGTTCTCGCCGGCCTTGGCATGGGCGGCGCGGAACTGTTCGGATTTCGTCCAGGCAAGGAAATCGTCCTTGGTGGCCCAGACGGTGTGCGAAGCATAAAGCGTGTGATCGTCCGCCTTCGGGCCCTTCAGCATGTGAAATTCGATATAGCCCGGCAATTCGCTCAGATGCGATTTGCGCTCGCGCCAGATGGATTCGAACGTGTCTTCGTAACCCGGCACGACGCGAAAGCGGTTCATTGCGATAAACATGAAAGTCTCCCTTTAAGTTTCCTGTTTCAGTCAGGATATCGTCCGCGGACGGGGTTGGGAAGGGGTTCACGCCAAAGCGAACAAAAATACTCCACTTATCGATTGCGCGGCGTATAAACATGTGTAAATAACTCAAGATTAGTGGCGCGGGTGAACCTGCGCCGGGTCGTTTTTCAGGATAACGCCATGTTGAATTCCCGTCTTCGTTCCTTTGTTTTCGCCGCCCTCGTGCCCGCCGCAATCGCCTTTGCCGCGCCGGCCGCCATGGCTTCGGACGAGGGTAATCCGGAGGCTAAACGCATCGTTGCCCTGGGCGGTACGGTTACGGAAATCCTTTATGCGCTGGGTGCAGGAGACCGTATCGTGGCGCGCGACAGCACCAGCAGCTATCCGGCCGATGCGCTTGCAAAGCCTGACGTCGGTTATATGAGGGCACTGTCTTCAGAAGGTATCCTGTCGCAGAAACCCGATCTCATTCTCTCCGAAGACGGCTCAGGCCCGGCGGACGTCATCGCCATCCTGAAAGCCAGCGCGGTGCCTTTCGTCACCGTCGATACGCCGCCGAGCGGCGATGCAATCCCTAAAAAGATCGAGGATGTCGGTGCGGCCGTGGGGCTCTCGGACAAGGCGAAGGCGCTGGCTGCCGAGACCAAGGCGGGGCTTGATGCGCTCACCAAGGACGTCTCCGCCGTGCCGGAACAGGGCCGGAAACGCGTTCTGTTCGTGCTTTCCACTGCCGGTGGCCGCGTCATGGCGGCGGGCAAGGATACTGAGGCGGCGGCGATCATCGAAATGGCTGGGGGTAATAACGCGGCGGAGGACATTACCGGTTACAAACCGCTGACGGACGAGGCGGTCATTGCCGCGGCGCCCGACGTGGTGCTCACAATGGCGCGCGGCGACCACGCCGCCAAGGCGGATGAGACTTTCGCGCTTCCCGCGTTCCAGTCTACACCCGCCGCCGCCAGCAAGGCGCTCATCAGCATGGATGGGCTTTATCTTATCGGTTTCGGCCCCCGCACGCCCGCTGCAGGCCGGGAGCTGGCAAACAAGCTCTATCCTGATGTGGTGAAGCCGTGAGCCTAGCCGTCTTGAGTTCGACCGAGGGCAGCGTTGCGGGCGACAGATCCCGTCAGGGCGTTGTTGCCCTTGTCGTGCTCGTCGGCATCCTGCTGTTTGCCTGTGGCGTATCGCTGATCAGCGGACCCACGGGCGTCGGCATCTCCGAACTCCTTGCCTATCTCACCGGCGGTGCGGATCAGCTCGATGCGCGCGACAGGATCATTCTTGAGGCGGTGCGCCTGCCGCGCACGGCGCTCGGCATGTTGATCGGCGCGGGACTCGCTGTTTCAGGGGCGATGATGCAGGGCCTGTTCCGTAATCCATTGGCCGATCCCGGTATTGTCGGCGTCACCTCGGGCGCTGCGCTCTTTGCTGTCGCCGCCATTTCGCTCGGGGAAGGCGCGCTTGCCACGGTCGCGCTGTTTTTCGGCCCTCACTTCCTGCCGATCATGGCCTTCTTCGGCGGGCTCCTGAACACCTGGGTGCTTTATCTGATCGCCACGAAGGACGGCGCGACCTCAACCACCACACTCATTCTGGCCGGCATTGCGGTGGCGGCCATCAGCGGTGCGATGACCGGGTTGATGATATTCGTCGCCGATGACCGGGCGCTGCGCGACATCACCTTCTGGTCGCTCGGTTCTCTCGGCGGGGCAACGCCCGCCAAGGTACTGGCCACCCTGCCTTTCATCATCGTCGTTCTCGCCATCATTCCCTTCGTCGCGCGCGGGCTGGATGCGCTGATCCTCGGGGATGCGGCCGCCTTCCATATGGGAATACCGGTGCAGCGGCTGAAACGGGTCGTCATTCTGGCCGTTGCCGCCGCCTGCGGGGCGAGCGTGGCGGCGGCGGGTTCCATCGGCTTTGTCGGTATCGTCGTGCCGCATCTGCTTCGCCTCGCCATCGGCCCGTCGCATCGTTTCCTGTTGCCGGCCTCCGCCCTTGGCGGGGCGGCGCTTTTGCTGCTGGCCGACAGTTTCGCCCGCACGGTGGCAGCACCGGCGGAACTGCCGATCGGCGTCGTCACGGCGCTCATCGGTGCGCCGGTCTTTCTGTTCCTGCTGCTGGGACGCGGCGGTTTTTCCATGCGGAACATGTCATGATCCGGGCCGAAAACCTTACCCTCATCCGCTCCGGCCGTCGGCTGCTTGATGAAGTCAGCGTCGATCTGAAACCCGGCAAGGTCAATGTCATCATCGGTCCCAACGGTGCCGGCAAATCCACGCTGATGAAGGTTCTCTCGGGCGAGATGCGCGCTGAGGCCGGTTTGGTGACCTATAATGATGTCGACCTGCCGGTGTTCACGGCGGTCCAGCTTGCGCGGCTCCGCGCCGTGCTGCCCCAGAGCACCCAGCTCGCCTTCCCTTTCACTGCGCTCGAAATCGTCCGCATGGGGGCGGTCGCGCAGGGGTCGCGTGCGCCGGAAGAGCAGGCCCGCCGGGCTCTTGCCAAGGCCGGGCTGCGCGGTTTCGAACAGCGGTCCTACAATATGCTCTCAGGCGGCGAGCAGCAGCGGGTGCAGTTTGCGCGGGCGCTGGCGCAGGTACCGAACCCGGTTGAAAATGGCGAGGCAAGGGCGCTCTTCCTCGACGAGCCCACCGCAAGTCTCGATATCGGCCACCAAATCGCCGTGCTGGAAACGGCGCGGGATTTTGCAAGCGGCGGCGGGCTGGTTCTCGCCATCCTGCACGATCTCAATCTGGCGGCGGAATTTGCCGATCAACTTATCGTCATGCATGGCGGCCGGGTGACGGCCAGTGGCCCATCGCTGGAAACGATCAGCGATGAGACCATTGCAAGGGTCTATGGCATTGGTGGTGTCGTCGGCCGGCTGCCGGCGCGGCATATTCCCTACGTACTTCCGCAGTCTCGCCACCGATAGGGGCTGTCCTCCGCCTCAATTTTCCGGGCGGGTGGCGATGAAGAGCGCGGAGCCCAGCATGACGGCGGCGACGACGGCTGCGCGCAACGGCGGCGGCTCGCTCAGGAACCAGAAAGCGGCGTAGCTGACGGACATGGCCGAAAGCGCCGCGATCTTGGCTTTGCGGGCTATTGCGCCGCGTTCGCGCCATCGCCGCAGGGAAGGGCCGTATCTGGGATGGGCGAGAAGCCACGCCTCGAGTTTTGGCGAGGAGCGGGAAAAACACCAGAGCGCCAGAAGCAGAAAAGGCGTGGTGGGCAAAACGGGAAGAAACGCGCCGACAATGCCGGTCGCGACCATAAGCCAGCCAAGACAGAGGTATAAAAGGCGCATGCCTAGCCGGTATCATGACTTTACCACTCAGGATAGAGCGGTGGGCCGAAAAGGATGGGTCCCGTTGCCGCAGGCTCCACCGCACCGGAAACCGGCAGCTTTTGCCATCACATTTGCCGTGATCTGCGTTCTCCCCGGCCCTGTGTCGCGCCTTTAGGGTTGAAAGCGCCGCACACTGTCTTTATCCCCTTGGCCGCGATGCCCGGAGCATAACCGGGCCGTCAACAGGAAGAAGAAGGAAAACACCATGGCCAAGCTGATCCACTCGATGGTCCGGGTGCTGGACGAAAAGCGTTCGGTGGAATTTTACAAACAGGCTTTCGGGCTTGAAGTGGCGGAACGCGCCGAGTTCGAGAATTTCACGCTGATCTATCTCAGCAATGCCGAGGGCGATTTCGAGCTGGAGCTGACCGTCAACCGCGGCCGCGAAGTGCCCTATGCGCTGGGCGACGGTTATGGCCATCTCGCCGTCAGCGTTGCCGATGTTGACGCCGAGCATCAGCGCTTCAACGAGATCGGGCTTTCCCCCGGCAAGATCATCGAGGCCGATTACAAGGGCCAGCCTTTCGCAAAATATTTCTTCATTTGCGATCCCGATGGTTACAAGATCGAAGTGCTGCAGCGCGGCAACCGGTTCAAATAAGCTCTGATGGAGGCAGGCATGGCAGAGGCAGGCGTTAAACTCGAAGACAGCTGGAAGCGCGTGCTTTCCGCAGAATTCGCCAGCCCCTACATGCAAAAGCTGAAAGAGTTCCTGCTTGCCGAAAAGACAGCCGGCAAGCGTATCTTCCCGAAGGGCGCGGACTATTTCCGCGCTCTCGATCTGACACCGCTCGATGAGGTGAAGGTCGTCATATTGGGGCAGGACCCCTATCACGGCGCCGGCCAGGCGCATGGACTGTGCTTTTCCGTGCAGCCCGGCGTGCGCATCCCGCCCTCGCTCGTCAATATCTACAAGGAATTGCAGGCCGATCTCGGCATTCGCCCGGTCGGCCACGGTTTTCTGGAAAGCTGGGCGAAACAGGGCGTGCTACTGCTCAACAGCGTGCTGACGGTGGAAGAGGCCCGCGCCGCCTCGCATCAGGGGCAGGGCTGGGAAAAATTCACCGACGCCGTCATCCGCGCCGTCAACGACGAGTGCGACCATGTCGTCTTCCTGCTCTGGGGTTCCTATGCCCAGAAGAAGGCGGCCTTTGTGAACCAGCGCAAACATCTGGTGTTGCGCTCGCCGCACCCGTCACCGCTTTCCGCCCATAACGGCTTTTTCGGTAATGGCCATTTTTCCAAGGCGAATGCCTTTCTCATCTCCCATGGCCGCGACCCGATCGACTGGCAATTGCCGGAATCGGTGTAAGCCTCCCTGCATATACTTCCGTCATTCCGGCCGTGAGCCGGAATCCAGCCGACGCGCGTCTGCGCGGCGAGAAGAGTCCTTTCAGCCCAAAGACTTGGGCTGGCTGGATGCCGGATCATGTCCGGCATGACGGGATTCAAAACCAAAATGTCTTTACGCGCGGCAGGCTCCGGTCTAAAGAATACTAGACTATGAAGTGAAGGATTATGCCCGTGTCTCTCCTGTCTGCCGAAACCTCCGTCTCGCTGCCCGATCCGCTGTCGATCGTCGATGCTTTCGAGGATCATTTTTCCGAGCATATGGAGATGGAGCGCGAAGGCGCGACGGTTCGGTTCAAGACCGAATACGGCCATGGCCGTTTCAGCGCAGAAGGCGGTCGTTTCGCCGCAAGCGTCAGCTGCATTTCCGAACATATATTGATGTCGGTCAAGGCCATGGTGGCCGAACATATTGTCGAGTTTTCCGGGGAGACGGGGCTGGATTTCCGCTGGAGCGGCCATGGCGCGCAGCAGCGCGAACTGCCCAATCTTTTCGTCGGCAAGATTGCCCGCGCCTATAATCTGACGCCGCATATGCGCCGGCTGGTGGTTTCCGTCGAAAGCGGCATTGAAAGGCTGATGACGGGCGGCATGCATGTGCGGCTGCTTCTGGTCCCGGATCAGGCCCGAGCGCCGGTCTGGCCTTATCTTGCGCCCACCGGGGCCATCGTCTGGCCGGCGGGCGAGGATCTTCTCACGCGCCGCGTCTACACCATCCGTTCCGGCGATATCGCGCGCGGTGAAGTCCATATCGACTTCGTCATGCATGAGGGTGACCACATGCCGGGCGCGACATTCGGCGCAACGGCCAAGCCCGGTGATGTTCTCGGCATCATCGGCCCGAGCGGTGTCTGCCCGGAGGCCGAACGTTATGTCTTTGCCGGCGATGAGACGGCGCTGCCGGTGATGCTGCGCATGGCGGCCGAAATGCCGGCCGGGAAGAAGCTCAGCGTCTATGCCGAGATCGATGACGAAGCCGAGCGGCAGGAAATCGTTTGCGCGGCAAATGTCGAGTGGACATGGCTCTATCGTCGCGGCAAGGCCGCCGGCACCGCCGGCCTTATTGAAAAAGCGCTGCGCGACCATGCCTGGAGCGGGGACCATGAAGGATTGCATGTCTTTGTCGCCTGCGAAAAATCCGAGGCGAGGGCGGCAAAATCCTTCCTTACCGACGATATTTCCGTGCCGAAAGCTGCTCTGCGCGCGGTCGGTTACTGGAGCCTGGGTGTCGCCGACGATCATTGACTGGGTCATCGGTCGTTGAACAGTCGGTTTTATCGTTCACCATTCGGGAACAATCCGTTCCCGTTGTCCACTCTATGCCCGAGAGCACTGTTACCCCATCTTTACGCCATGAAAAGGACGGGCCCAACCATGCGGCCCGCCAAGCAAGAAGGGGTTTATCATGCTCAACCAGATCAAGGGCCTGCACCACGTCACATCCATGGCGGCGAGCGCGCGCCAGAACAACAGTTTTTTCACCGATACGCTCGGCCTGCGCCGGGTAAAGAAGACGGTCAATTTCGACGCGCCTGATGTCTATCATCTCTATTATGGCGATGAAGTCGGCACGCCCGGCTCTGTCATGACCTATTTCCCGTTTCCACATATCGCCCGCGGCCGTCCCGGCACCGGCGAAGTGGGCACGACGCTGTTTTCCGTACCGGACGGGTCGCTCGGCTACTGGCAGGAGCGTCTTTCGAAGGCCGGCGTGGATGGCCTGAAGGCCGACGAAGCATTCGGAAACAAGCGCCTGCATTTCGCAGGCCCCGATGGTGACGGTTTTGCGCTGGTCGAGGTCAGGGATGACAACCGTGCGCAGTGGATCGGCAATGGCGTCGGTCAGGATCAGGCGATTCATGGTTTTCAGGGTGCGTCGCTGCGACTTCGCGATGAAGGTGCGACGGCCGAGCTTTTGAAATTCATGGGTTATCAGGAAGTCGACCGTCAGGACGGCGTGTTGCGCCTTGGTATGCCCGGCGGCAACGGTGCCGATGTCATCGACATCGAAACCATGCCGAATATATCAGGCGCGCGGCTGGGTGCTGGCTCCGTGCACCACATCGCTTTTGCGGTCGAAAACCGCGAAAAGCAGCTGGAGGTGCGCAAGGCGCTGATGGACACCGGCTATCAGGTGACACCCGTCATCGACCGCGATTATTTCTGGGCGATCTATTTCCGCACGCCGGGCGGCGTGCTGTTTGAAGTTGCCACCAACGAGCCGGGTTTCGACCGCGACGAGGACACCGCCCATCTCGGCGAGGCGCTGAAGCTGCCGACCCAGCATGCGCATCTGCGCTCCGTGCTGGAAGAGCATCTGGAGCCGCTGGGGGATGAGAAGGCCGCGTAATCGCTCGATGGCTTTTGGCAGGATGTTGCCGCGTCTTTCTTCTCCCCCTGCGGGGAGAAGGTGGCCCGAAGGGACGGATGAGGGGGCAACGCCAGCGATAGACCGCACCCTCGCCCCCTCATCCCGCTGCCGCGGACTTCTCCCCTCGGGGAGAAGAAACAAGCGGCACTTGCTCCACATGGGAATGCTCCGTTCGGCTGAAAAAGCCGCGTGGATGCCACTGAACCTCTCCTTCCAGAAAGGATTTTTCGATGACCAAGGACAGCTATTTCCACAAGTCCCGCGCCGGTGCTGTCGGTGCACCGCTTTTCGTCCTGCTGCACGGCACTGGCGGTGATGAAAACCAGTTCTTCGATTTCGGCTCGCGTCTCCTGCCGCAGGCAACCATCCTCTCGCCTGTCGGTGATGTTTCCGAACACGGCGCGGCGCGGTTTTTCCGCCGCACCGGCGAGGGCGTGTACGACATGGCCGATCTTGCCCGGGCCACCGGGAAGCTTGCGGATTTCGTCAAGGCCAACCGGGAGCAATATCAGGCCGGTCCGGTCATCGGTCTCGGCTTTTCCAATGGCGCAAATATTCTCGCCAATGTGCTAATCGAACAGCCCGGGCTTTTCGATGCCGCAGTGCTGATGCATCCGCTCATCCCGTTCGAGCCGAAGATTTCCCCTGCCAAAGCCACGCGCCGGGTGTTGATCACGGCGGGTGAGCGCGATCCGATCTGCCCGGTGCCGCTGACCAAGGCGCTGGAACAGAGCCTTCAGGCGCAGGGTGGAACCGTGGAGACGGTATGGCATCCGGGCGGGCATGAAATTCGCTCCAGCGAGATTGATGCCGTGCGGGAATTTCTCTCGGTTTACGGGGAGTGATGCTGTCTTCCGTCATGCCGGGCTTGACCCGGCATCCAGCCACGGCGCGTCTGTGCCGTGAAAAGAGTCTTTCGCGATCAAGGACTTGATCGCACTGGACCCCGGATCTAGTCCGGGGTGACGGGGCGCGGATGATGTGCATTCGCCCAAACTCAAGGTCATCCTCGGGTCAAGCCCGAGGATGACGGAGGAGGGATTTACTGCTCCGTCAAGTAATCCTTAGACCAGCCTCGTCCCGCCCAGCCTCAACGATACCCGCACTGCTGCAACTGCGCCTCGTAACGCAACGCCATGTTGGCGGAGCGGCGGGCAGCCTTCTGGACGGCTGAATTGTTGCGCCAGCTGCCCTTCGCATAACCGGCATGGCCGGAATAATAGGCAAGGTAGAGGTTATAGGGATCGTTCAGTGCAATGCCGTTTTCGCGGCGGCTCTTGGCGTGATACCAGCCGACGAAGTGGATGGCATCGGTGAAATCGGTGCGGCTTGCCGACCAGCGGCCGGTTTCTCGCTGGTAAACACTCCATGTGCCGTCGAGTGCCTGGGCGTAGCCATAGGCCGTCGATTGCCGTTTCCAGGGAATGAAGCCCAGCAGCTTGGTGCGCGGAGGCCGCGCATAAGGGCGGAAGGCGGATTCGGTATAGATCGTCGCCATCATGACAGGCACGGGCACGCCGAACTCTCGTTCTGCCGCTTTCGCATCACGCCGCCAATTGTTGAAGATGCCGTTGCGCTGCTCGAAAATCGCACAGGCATTGGTCACCTGCGACGGTGCGGTGGCGCAGCCGGCGAGAACGAGCATCAGGAAAACAACGGCAAATACGCCACGCATAACGGAACCCTTTCGTTCCGTTATTCTTAAATTGCTAACCATTAACGTCGGGTTTTAAGACAAGGTTAATTCAAATGCCGCCGATCGGGCGGGCGTTAACCCGCTGAAAATTCCTGTGGCCGGGATGGGGCGAAACCGCCTCCCGGCGCCTTTTTTCAGAATGCGTCATCCCCGCGCGTCCCCGGTGCTGCCAGCCAGACTATACTTTGCCCATACCGGTCATCAGGCGTGCGCGCGGCGCAGGATGGGCGGGGCAGGCGGCCTAAACCGGGGAGTTTCCCGATGTCACGGTCAGGGCGGCCGGCATATGCCCATCCTCCAAACAGGAACCGGTTTGGCGGGCGGGCCATGTGTTTGAAGCCGGGGCTGCATCGTTTGCAAAACCCTCTGCCACCCTTTGATACCCCCGCAGCGATGCGGCCCCTTTTTCTCTTCCCGACGTTGCCGCGGAATCCGCGGCGACGATACCGGCGCATGTTCATAAATCGTGCCCGCTGTACAAAAATGAAAACCGGTAAAATTGTAGCAATCGGCTTAAAGCGGCTGAAAACAGTGTTGTGCCATTGTGGGATCACAGACGGAGAACGTCCCTTAAAAGAGACGCTTCACAACTAAATCGAGACCGGCACAAGCCGGCGGATCGCAAAACGGGGTATGAAAATGCTGAAGAAGATTATTGCTGCCGCCATCTGCGGAATTGCCGTTGCTTCCATGTCCAACCATGCCGACGCGGCTGGCGCTGCCGGTTTTGCCCGCGGTTTTGCCGCCGTCGAGAAGTCCGCCGTTACGCAGATTGGTGTTTCCGCACCTGATGGTTTCGATGGCTGCGTCCTTTCCGCAGGTCAATGCGTTTCGACCATCGCGGCGCCGCTGACGGCCGAGCGACGTGAGGAACTGTTGCGCGTCAACCGCGATGTGAACACCACCATGGGCTCGCTCGACGATTATTTTTCCGGTCTCGCAACCGATCTTCCGGCAACGCCTTCTGCAAACCTTCGGGATTGCGGTGACTGCGCCGCGATCAAGCGCGCCGCCCTTGCCGGCGCTGGCTGGTCTTCCAGTGCGTTGCGCCTTGCCTTTTCGCTGAACAATGACGGATCGCTCGAAAAAGTGCTGATCGTCACCACCGATAAGGGCGATATCGTCCTTGGCAATGCGGTCCTTTCTCCGGTCGAGCGCGAAACCGCGCTTTAAACCCATCCTTTCATGCCTGCCAGACTGCGCCGGTTTTCTGACCCTGTGGGTTCAGGAAGCCGGCGATTTTTTTCGTTCCGCCACGGCAATGCCGGCCAGCGCCATGATGAGCGCTGCGATCTGGTAGGTGTGCAGGGTCTCGCTGAGCACGACGACCGACAGCAACGTGCCGAAAACCGGCACCAGATTGATGAACAGGCCGGCGCGATTGGCGCCGATCTGTTCCACGCCCTTGATGTAGAGGATCTGTGCGATGAGCGACGCAAAAATGGCGGCATAGACCACCAGCACCCAGCCCTTCTGATCCGGCCAGACGACGCTGTCGCGCGACATTTCCCAGAAGACCAGCGGTACCGACGTAAGCAGTGCGAACAAGGCGGGGATGGCCATCAGTGTCCGCCAGTCGACCGTGGGTTTCCAGCGCAGGATCACCGTGTAGATGGCATAAACCAGCACGGCGAGCAGCATGACGGCGTCGCCGACATTCATTTCCAGTTGCAGCAGCGAGACCGGATCGCCATGCGAGGCGAGCAGCGCCACGCCTGCAATGGTCAGGCAGAAACCGGCGATCTGGCCGAACAGCACCCGGGTACGGAACAGGATGAAGTTCAGAACAAAAATGACCATGGGAATGCCGGCCTGTAATGACGGCGGCATTGATGGCCGAGGTGTGCTGCAGGGCGGTGTAGAGAAATACGTTGAAGGCCGTGTAACCGACGCTGCCGAGCACGAAGAAATAGGGCAGGCGTTTTTTCACCACCGGCCAGTCCTTGATCAACTGCGGCACTGAAATGGCAAAGATGATGGCGACGGCGAAGACCCAGCGCAGGAAGGTGAAGGCCATGGGGCTGATGTGGCCGACGGCGAGCTTGCCGGCAACGGTGTTGCCGCCCCAGCAGAGCGTGGCGATGATGAGGGCGATATAGGCTTTCGAAGGCACGCTGATGTTTCGCTTCTTCATAAGGGCGGGAAAACGGTGAGGGGTGAGCGGCGGCCTTGCACCCGCGCTTGGCCGCCCACGGGGCGAGATAATGCGGGAAATCCGCGGCTTGTCACGGAAAAAGCAAAATTCTCCATAAGAAACAGGGTCGCTTTCCGTAAAACAACACAGTATACATTCGCGGGTTTGGGTTTCCCATCGGGTTATCGGGCGTGCAAGCGCCATGAGCAGGAAAGCAAGAAATGACGAATGTTGTGGTGGTCGGCTCGCAATGGGGCGACGAAGGCAAAGGCAAGATTGTTGACTGGCTGTCCGAGCGGGCAGATGTCGTCGTGCGGTACCAGGGCGGTCACAATGCCGGCCACACGCTTGTCATTGATGGTGTCAGCTACAAGCTTTCGCTTCTGCCGTCCGGCGTCGTGCGTCCCGGCAAGCTCGCCGTCATCGGCAATGGCGTCGTCGTCGACCCGCATGCGCTGATCGCCGAAATCGGCCGTCTGGAAGCGCAGGGCGTCAAGGTTACGCCGGAAAACCTGCGTATCGCCGACAATGCCACGCTCATTCTTTCTCTGCACCGTGAATTGGATGGCATGCGCGAAGACGCCGCCTCCAACAGCGGCACCAAGATCGGCACCACACGCCGTGGCATCGGCCCGGCTTACGAAGACAAGGTCGGCCGCCGCGCCATCCGCGTTATGGATCTCGCCGACATGGAGGCGCTTTCCGCCAAGGTCGATCGTATCCTTACGCATCACAACGCACTTCGTCGCGGCTTCGGTGCGGCCGAAGTCTCGCATGAAACGATCATGGAAGAGCTGGGCTCGATTGCCGAGCGCATCCTGCCGTTCAGCGAAACCGTGTGGCTGCTGCTCGACAAGAAGCGCCGCGCCGGTGCCCGCATCCTGTTTGAAGGCGCGCAGGGTTCGCTGCTCGATATCGACCACGGCACCTATCCCTATGTGACCTCTTCCAACACGGTTGCCGGCCAGGCCGCTGCCGGTTCGGGCATGGGTCCTGGTTCGCTGGGCTATATTCTCGGCATCACCAAGGCCTATACCACGCGCGTCGGCGAAGGCCCGTTCCCGACCGAGCTCAATGACGAAATCGGCCAGTTCCTGGGCGAAAAGGGTCACGAATTCGGCACCGTCACGGGCCGCAAGCGCCGTTGCGGCTGGTTCGATGCCGCGCTGGTGCGCCAGTCGGTCGCCACCAACGGCATTACCGGCATTGCGCTCACCAAGCTCGACGTTCTCGACGGTCTGGATGAGCTGAAAATCTGCGTCGGCTACAAGCTTGACGGGCAGGAAATCGATCATCTTCCGGCCAGCCAGGGCGCGCAGGCGCGTGTCGAGCCGATCTACATCACGCTGGAAGGCTGGAAAGAATCTACCGTCGGTGCCCGAAAATGGGCGGATTTGCCTGCTCAGGCAATCAAATACGTCCGGCAGGTGGAGGAACTGATCGGGGCGCCGGTTGCGCTTCTGTCGACAAGTCCCGAGCGTGACGACACCATACTTGTGACTGATCCGTTTGAGGATTAATGTCCTCGGCGATCTAGATTCATAAACCATATCGGGCCGGTACGTCGCCGGTCACGACGAGAAAGTGCTTATGGCGGATTTTGTAGCAGTCATTCGCAAGGCCGTGGATGGCTTGGCGAACAATACTCCCGAAAACCGGGCGAAGGTTTACGACAAGGCGCGCAGTGCGGTTGTGCGCCAGCTCGAGAATATGAAGCCACGTCCGCCGGAAGAATTGTTGCGCCGGCAGATCGCCAAGCTGGACGCCGCCATTGCCGAGGTGGACAGCGAATATGCCGAGGCGCTTCCGGCGCTGGAGGAGGATGACGCGTTCTCCCCCGTCGCGGAAGACGCGGCCGCGCCTTACCATCAGCACGAAATCGAAGAAGACGACCGCGCGGCGCATGCCGCCGAGCCTGTTACGCACGAAGAGCAGGAGCAGGTTTATGAAGAGCCCGCCCCCGTCGAGGCCGACGAGCGCGAGCCGGTCTACGAAGAGCAGGCCACCGAAGAAGAACCTGGCCGTGAAACGCCCGTAGCCGAGCGGGATGAGCAGGTTTACGCTGAGCCACAGCCGCGCGTAGAACAGCATGGCGAAGCCGAGCCGGAAGAGCTTTATGAGGCGCCCACGCCCGTGGCGCCGGTATCGCCCGTCGCTTCCGACGAGGTGCATCAAACCTATTTCACCCGTGCGGAAGAAGAGCCGGCCTATCGTTCGGCCGACGAGCATGATCGTGAATTCGAAACCGCACCGCTCGCAGAGGATGCGTCCGTTCCGGCCCACTGGGCGCAGCCGGTGGATGAAGATGACTGGCGCAAGCTGGATGAGGCGCGGGACGAGGACCTGCGCGCGGCGGACGATTATGCCGACAGGCGCGCCGAGGCGGATGAGCATCCGCTCGTTGCCGATTATCCCGCGCATCATTATCAGGAACCGGAAGTGACGCTGGATCCCGAAAGGCGGGACGATGCGGATCAGCGGTTCGGCCAGACGCCGGCTTTCGGCGCCCGGGACGAGTTGTCCGAGCAGCGACAGAGCGAGGAGGCCACTCCGAAAAAGGCCGTCGTGGAAGATTTCTCGTCCTATTTTCAGGATGCGGATATCGCCATTCCCGCCAAAGACGCCCCCGTCCTGCCGCGTGCCGATAACGATCCCTTCGGCGATCAGGCGCAGGCGAAGGACAACAGGGAGCGTACGCCCTGGGATGATCTGGACGAGCTGATCGGTTACGACGGCGCGTCGTCCACCACCCGCCAGTCTTCGGATGAAACGCCCGGCCTCGGCGCGGCTGCGGCAACGCCTGCCTACATGGTCAAGAAGAAGCCGCGCCGCAACTATGCCTCCGTGGTGCTGGCACTTGTGGGCGTGGCGCTGCTTGCCGGCGGTGGTTATGCCTTCTGGCTGAACCGCGATGCGCTGAACGACATGGTCGGCGGGCTGGTCAATTCTGCCCAGAACGGTGGTACCCAGACATCTTCGCCGGAGACGGCGCAGACGCAGCCCACCACGCCGCCCGCAACCCAGCAGCCGCCTGCGGCTGGCCAGCAGCAACCGACGGCCACACCAAACAACCACCCGAACCAGTCGCATGGCGATGATGGTTCGGTTACCGGCACAAAGTTCACCCAGCGGCTTCTGGCCGATGGCACCGAGCGTGACGAGGGCCAGGCGCCGGGCGCCAACGGCCAGCCCGTCACGGCGGAAGGTCAGTCGGTCTACGAGCAGAATGTTGCGCCTCCGCCGGCAGGCGAAAGCCCGGCCGGCAATACAGGTGCACCTGCCGGCACACCGGCTGGCGCACCTGCCGGACAGCAACCTGCCGCCGCGGCTTCCGGCGACCGCATGTTCCTTTATGAGGAAGTGCTGGGCCAGACGGTTCCGACCGCCATTCAGGGCAGCGTGTCCTGGTCGCTGCAGCAGGAAAATGATGCCGAAGGCAAGCCTTCGCCTACCGTGCAGGGGCAGATTACCGTTCCCGGCCGTGGCCTCAGCGCGCTGATCACCTTCAAGCGCAACACCGATCCGTCGCTGCCGGCGAGCCATCTGATCGAAATCGTCTTCTCGGTTTCGCCCGGCTTTGAGGGCGGCGCGATCGACAGCGTCCAGCGTATTGCGATGAAGAGCACCGAGCAGGATCGCGGCAACGCGCTGATCGCGGTTCCGGCCAAAATCACCGACGATTTCCACATGATCGCGCTCAACGACTTCCCGGATGCGATGAAGACCAATCTGGAGCTTCTGAAGAGTCGCAACTGGATCGATATTCCGGTGTCCTACCGCAATGGCCGCCGTGCGCTGCTGACCCTGCAAAAGGGCAATGACGGCATCGCCGCTTTCGACAAGGCGCTCAGCGAATGGGCGGCATCAGCGCCGGCGACGGGCGGTCAATAAGGATTGAAAGGGCGGCTCAGGCCGCCCTTTTCTTTACATGGCTACGGCGGTGTCTTTGCTGTGTCAGGTGATGGATTTCGGGGATGTTGGTGGGTGCGGCTCACCCCCCTGCCCTGCCGGGCATCTCCCCCACAAGGAGGGAGATCGATATGCCGCGAGGGTCTCGACCAACTCAACGGTCGAGGATGAAGCGGCGGTAGCGCGTCTTGCCGATCTCCCCACCTGTGGGGGAGATGTCCGGCAGGGCAGAGGGGGTAAGCGGCATCCTCTGAAGCATCGATATTTTTCCTACCGGTTTTCCTGCAGCACACTCGCGGGTCTCAGGGGCAGACCATTTCCTATCGCCCGCCTTTTACCAACAAAAAATCCCCGGCCGAAGGCCGAGGATGATTCATGGTCAGCGCATTGGCGTCATGAGCGGGCTGTCTTACGCATCCACCACGCGCAGGGCGCGCGCCGCTTCCAGCGCTTCCTTCTGCACCGCTTCCTGCACCTTCTCAAAGGCACGGACTTCGATCTGGCGCACGCGCTCGCGGCTGATGTTAAACTCGGACGAGAGTTCTTCCAGCGTCACCGGCTCCTCGGCAAGTCTGCGGGCCTCGAAGATGCGGCGTTCGCGGTCGTTCAGCACGCCCATGGCTTTCGCCAGCATGCGGCGGCGGGTTTCCAGTTCGTCCTGCTCGATCAGCACGTCTTCCTGGCTGTCATGGTCATCCACCAGCCAGTCCTGCCATTGGCCGGACTCGCCTTCGGACGCCTTGATCGGCGCATTCAGCGATGCGTCGCCATGCAGGCGGCGGTTCATCGAGATGACTTCTTCTTCCGACACCTGCAGCTTCGTCGCGATTTCCTTGACGTGCTCCGGCTTCAGGTCGCCATCGTCGATGGCCTGGATGCGGCCCTTCAGACGGCGCAGGTTGAAGAACAGACGCTTCTGGTTGGCGGTTGTGCCCATCTTCACCAGCGACCACGAGCGCAGGATATATTCCTGGATCGAGGCCTTGATCCACCACATGGCATAGGTGGCGAGACGGAAACCGCGCTCGGGATCGAACTTCTTTACCGCCTGCATCAGGCCGACATTGCCTTCGGAGACGACTTCGCCGATCGGCAGGCCGTAACCACGGTAACCCATGGCGATCTTGGCGACGAGACGCAGGTGGCTGGTGACGAGCTTGTGCGCGGCGTCGCGGTCGCCATGCTCGGCATAACGCTTGCCAAGCATGTACTCTTCCTGCGGCTCCAGCATCGGGAATTTGCGGATTTCGTCGAGATATCTATTGAGACCGGCTTCGCCGGCTGTAATCGTAGGCAAACTATTGCGGGCCATAAAGCACCCCCTTATCTATGGTCTGGAACGGCACCCTCTTTGATCGGCGGTTAACCCGCCGGAGGCGCGCCGTAAGCTGCGGGTCGTTACCGACCCCGCACGAACCCATGTGACAGATATGTACGCTCACGCCGCGTTTCAAGCGAACGCTGCGTTCACGCATGCGTTATGTCGAGGCGACCCCTTCTTTGACCTGTTTAACTTTCGAGCGGTAAATTCGTTCCGAAAAACCGCCAAGGCCGGAGCGTACCATCAGCTCATACATCACCCGTCGGCGCATCGGATTGTGCAGACGCACCACCTTCGCGCCGAGGAACTGCGTCTCGACATGGGCAAGCGCCTGCAGATCGGTATCTTCGGCAATCGCGCCGGCATAGGTTGCGTGAAATTCGCGGTGGCACACATAGGTCTTGTATTTCGTCATGCCGAAGCAGACGAGGCTGTGGCCGTGGGTGCGCAGGAAATCGGCGACACCCACCGTCACTTCCGGCCAGGCGGGGTTGAAGGTGTCATCGAAAACGATGATGCCGTGCGGCGCGATCACCTCCATGGCCAGTTTCGCATCGGCCAGCACGTGATGCAGGTGATGGCCACCATCGATACTGAAAAAGCGTGCCGGACCGATGCGGGACGTGATGTCGTCTGGTGTCAGCCGCGTGCTGTCACCCTTGATGATGAGGTCCCGATCCATTGTGAAACCCAGCCGGCGGCCGTTTTCCATCAGGCGTTCATACTGGTCGAGGCTGCCGTCTTGCGGCGGGTCCAGATCGAAAAGATCGACGCCCAGCACCTTTTCCTGGCTCTGCGCGAATTTGCGCAGCAGGAAATAGGAGCGACCGTAATAGACGCCGATTTCCGCAATGCCGCCACTAAGGGCGCTTTTCGTCTGCGCCTGCAGAAGTGCCTTGAAGACGAGCGCATCCGGCGGGTCGATGTAACCTTCGACGCTGCGCAGCTCCTGGAATATAAACCGGCGGTCTTTAATCGTCATGCGCACGCGATCCCGTCATCGTGCCGGCTCCGTTCAAGGCAGTTCGAACGTGCGGCGGTTCAAGGCTTTGCGAGGCAAAGGAGGTGCGAGGATTAAAGCGAAATTGGGGCGGTCTATGAAGAGGACCGTTGGCAGAATATCGCGTTCCGCTAATCTTTTTTTGTTATCCGAAGCTTCCGGCGAAATGTGCGGCGCAGTTTTTTGGAACTGCGCCAGGCGTTTTCAGGCACGCAATGCGGCGACCAAGGCTTCCATGTCTTCTGGAAGCTCGGTTTCGAACTCCATCACCTCACCAGTGCGAGGGTGTTCGAAAGCGAGCAGATAGGCATGCAGTGCCTGGCGCGGAAAGCGCCCGACGATGCCCTTTGCCGGTTCTTCCAGAAGGTTCGCCTTGGTACGGAAAGCCGCGCCATATTCGGGATCGCCGATCAGCGGGTGGCCGATATGGGCCATGTGCACGCGGATCTGGTGGGTGCGGCCCGTTTCGAGACGGCATTCCACCATCGAGGCGAGACAGGTGGCGTCCGGCCGCTCGTGATAACGCTCGACTACCTCGTAATGGGTGATTGCCTCGCGGGCATCATCCGAATCCTCGTGCTTGACGGCGCGTTTGGTGCGGTCGACGCTGCGGCCGAGCGCTGCGTCGATTGTGCCACGCAGCGTGCGCGGGCGGCCCCAGACGATGGCCTTGTAGGCGCGTTCCAGCGGCCCGGTGCGGCCATGGTCGGCAAATTGTGCGGCCAGATGCCGGTGGGCGTTGTCGTTCTTCGCAACGACCATGACACCTGACGTTTCCTTGTCCAGCCGGTGTACGATGCCCGGGCGCTTGACGCCGCCAATGCCGGAGAGGCTGTCGCCGCAATGATGAATGAGGGCGTTGACCAGCGTTCCTGTCCAGTTGCCGGCGCCGGGATGCACGACGAGGCCGGCGGGCTTGACGAGCACGATCAGGTCTTCATCCTCATATTCCACGTTGAGGGGAATGTCCTCGCCCTTGGGTTCCGGGTCTTCCGGCTCGGGCATGACGATCTCGATACGGTCGCCGGGATGCACCTTCTTTTTCGGCTCGGTCACCGGCTTGCCGTTGAGGGAAACCGCGCCCTGTTCGATCAGCGCCTTCAGGCGGCTGCGGGAGAAGTCGCTGCCCACTTCGCCCGCCAGCCAGGAATCGAGGCGGCCTTCGGCGTCTTCCCCGGCAATCAGGACTTTCCTTGCGTCTCCGCCTTGTTTAAAGGGGTCGTTCATTCTTATTTTTCCGATCCATCAGCATTTCAGGGAACCCGATGACGCAGATCGAGCAAGACGAACAGGAAGACAAGCCGCTTGATCCGGCCATGGAAAAAGTTCGCCGCAAGATGATCCGTTTGCAGATCGTGTCGGGCTCCGTGATGTTTATCAGCCTTATGGCTGTCTTCGGTGCGGTTGTCTACAAGGCGATGGGGCCGTCGAAGGCCGTTCAGACGCAGACGGAAGCGCCGAACCTCGCCGTTCCCACTGGTAGTGGCCCGATGGCCGTCACCGCCAGCCTGCCGCAGGGCTTCACGATCGACAATGTCAGCTATTCCGGCGGTGACATGCTGTTTTACGGCCGGCTGGCCAACGGCACGCGCAAGGCGCTGGTCTTCAACGTCGCCAGCGGCCGGTTCCTGGCCGACGTGACTGTTGATGGCCAGTGAGGTCAATAACCTGCTGGATGGCCGGGCGCTGATTCCGGTCGATGACCCGGCCGATCCGCGCATTGCCGCCTTTCGCGATATTCGCGAGCGTGATCTCACCGGCCGGCAGGGGCGTTTCATCGCCGAAGGCACGGTGGTGCTGCGCATGCTGGCCGCCGCTCACAAGGCGGGTGGGGCCTTTGCGGCGGAGAGCATCCTGATTCTGCGCAACCGGCTTTCCGGCGTTGCGGATATTCTTTCCGATTTCCCCGAAGATGTGCCCGTTTATGTGGCCGAAGCGCCGGTACTGGATGGTATCGTCGGTTTCCACCTGCATCGCGGCATTCTGGCGCTCGGGCGGCGGGTGCGCGATGATGGCCTGGAAGAGATGACGGCAGCACTTCCCGCGTCCTCCCTGGTGCTCGTTGGCTGCGGTATTTCCAACCACGATAATCTCGGCGCGATGTTTCGCAACGCCGCAGCCTTTTATGCCGATGCGGTGCTGCTGGACGAGACGTGCTGCGACCCGCTCTATCGCAAGGCGCTGCGGGTTTCCGTGGGGTCGGTGCTGTCAGTCCCCTATCATCGCGGCGGCGGGGCAGTGGAGATGCTGGAGCGGCTCGCGGCAGCCGGTTTTGCGATCTGGAGCCTTTCGCCCGGTGGCGAGACCGAAATCCGCGATATTCCCCGCGCTGAACGCATGGCGCTCGTCATCGGCACGGAAGGCGAGGGGTTGCCGCAATCGGTGCTGTCGCGGTTTCATACGGCGCGGATTGCGCAGTCGCCGCAGCTGGATAGCTTGAATGCGGGGACGGCTTCGGGGCTGGCGCTTTATCAGATGGCGGGGGTGATCGGGCGAGTGTGAGGAGTGCTTAACGCCATCTTTGCGGATGAAGTTTACGCTTGCCTTGGTGAGTGGGGTTTACCCCCCTCTGTCCTGCCGGACATCTCCCCCACAAGGAGGGAGATCGGCAAGACGCGATATCGCCACTTCATTCTCTAACGTTGAGATGGGCAAAACCTTGCCGCATATCGATCTCCCCACCTGTGGGGGAGATGCCCGGCAGGGCAGAGGGGGGGTGAAGCGGCATACACAGAGTACCTAACGCTTCCGCTTCTCCATCACCACCTTCGCCCGCTTCGCAAGGCTCTCCCGCCCCGATGAGCCAGACGCCTTGGCCAGCAGCCCTGGAATAGGCGATGCCTCACCCTCCTGCGCGGCTGTCAGCGCGATCATTTCGGCAGCGATCCTCGCGATTTCGCGGCGGATGGGCTCGTCATTACCGGTACCGCGTACATTCAACAGGCGCTCGGTGAGCGCTGTGCCCTGATTGCGGATATCCTCGATTTCCTGTTCCAGACCTTCCGGTGCCAATGCGCCCGGCTGTGCGCTCGGCTCCTCCTGCGGGAAGGCGGGGGCGGCATCCTCTGGGGCTGCCGTCTGTTGTGCGTCCGTCTCGATGGTGGGCGCGGTTTCGAGCGTGGCGGCAGGGGCCGGCGCTGCGGCTTGCTGCCGCTCAACCGGCTTTTCGGCGGGAACGGCGGGGTTCGGCAGGCGGATGATCATGTCGTTGCTGCGGCCGCCGGTTGCGGCCAACTGTTCCTTAAGGCGCGCGACCTCCTGGTTGCGCAGGGTCAGCATCGTGTCAAGGTCGGCGTTTTTGGCGATGGTGCTGGCCAGTTGCTCCTCAAGCCTCGTTACCTTGCGGCTTTCGCGCGCCACGGCTTCCATCGCTTCCCGGTTGCGGCTGGCGATATCCTGAAGCTCGCGGGTGACGGTCTCGCCTTCCTTACGGAAGCGTGTGGCGCTTTGTTTGGCCTGTTCGGCTTCGAGATCGCGGGTGGCGGCGAGGATTTTCGAATCATCCAGTTCGCGCGTCAGGTTGGTGAGGCGGGCGGTGAGATCGGACATCTGGCTGGCGCGCTCATTGGCAGCCTGCTCCTGCTGCAGGAGGTTGGCCTGGATGATGCCGGCGCGCTCTTCGCTGGCGTCAAGTGCGGCGCGCAATTCGCCGATCTCCAGCGTCAGCTCTTCGATCTTCAGGGAAAAGCTGCGGTTCTGCTCGCCGAGGCGATAGGCATCGCTGGAAGCGGCCTCGTTGGCGAGGCGGAGCGAGGTGTTCTTTTCCCGCTCCGTTTCCAGTTCCTGGCGGACCTTGGCGTTTTCGGCGGCGTAGAGCGCGCGCGCCATGTCCTTCTGGGCGCGGACTTCCTGCGGGCTGATGGGCATTGTCGCGCGTATGCGGTTTTCCGTATAAGCGACGATGCGGCGGTGGATCGCAGGTGCGATCAACAGGGCCAGCAGGGTTGCGGTGAGAAAACCCAATCCGAAGAGAATGGCATATTCGATCACGCTTTACAGTCTCCGAAACTCAGATACGCGCGCATTCGGAAAGAGGGGCGCGAAAACACGTTACGCTATTATTGCAACCGTGGGGAGGGGTTTCCCTTTGGCAATTCGTGGGCGGGACCTTGCCGCTTGTTTCTTCTCCCCGAGGGGGAGAAGTCCGCGGCAGCGGTATGAGGGGGCGAGGGTTACGAGATACGGCAAGGTTGCCCGCTCATCCGACCCTTCAGGCCACCTTCTCCCCGGCGGGGAGAAGAAATCCGCCGCACCGTCTCGTCCTATCAACCCCTCTTATCAGAAGGGGTTCCAGGTCGGTTGCTGGGTGAGCTTCAGGTAACCGACATTGATGCCGAGGCGTGCGCCGATGCCCGTGCGGATGGGGGCGAGCGTGACTTCGCTGCTTTTCAGATAGGTCATGCCGACGCCGGCGACGATGAAAGCGGAGCCGCTGACGCCGCCGTAACGGCGATAGAGCGAATCAACCGAGGGCAGATTGTAGACCAGCATCATGGCGCGGGTGCCCTGGCCGCCGTAATCGAGGCCGAGCGACGGTCCCTGCCAGAAGACGGGGTGCTGGCCGGCATTCTTGGTGTAAAGCGTGCCCTCGCCATAGGTGAGGCCGGCAACGAAGGCGCCGGAGCCCTCCTGGCCGAGAATGTAACCGTTCGGAAGACCGTATTGCTGGAAGGCGCGCTCCACCACCTTGGCAAGGCCGCCGGTGGTTTCGCCGAAGAATCCGTGGCCTGCATCCACGACTTCCTGGAAAGAATATTGATCGCTGTTCTGGGCCGCGGCCGGTGCGACCCATATCAGCAGGCTCGCGAGGAGCGCGACGATCTTTCCCAGTCCGAGGCGTGCAATGGTGCGGGTTTTCTTAAGGCGCATCGTCATGTCCGTCCGTCTGTTTCGTTAGCGCGTCGGTTCGAAAATCCGAATCGGTTTTTCGAAAGGGCCGACGCGCAGAGTCAAAGTTCTACAGCATGTTTCGCGCATCCTGGCGGATACACGGGGCTCCAGTGTGGCCTGTTAAGGCATTTGGCATTTTGAAACCATCCTATTAACAATCGGTTTACCAAATATGGTGTCATTATGGCTTAACAATTTCCACACCGTCCGCGCCTCCCTTGCGCAGGAGAGAATTTTATGACCAGCAAACTCAATATCACGCTGTCCGGTCCCGATCTGGCGGCTCTTCTGTGCAGCCGTGTGTGCCATGATGTGATTTCTCCTGTCGGCGCCATCAATAACGGCCTCGAACTGCTGGACGAGGGCGGCACGGATGACGATGCGCTCGATCTCATCCGCACGTCAGCCCTTAACGCATCCGTGCGGCTGAAGTTCGCCCGCCTTGCTTTCGGTGCTTCCGGTTCCGCCGGCGCGTCGATCGATACCGGCGAGGCCGAAAAGGCCGCCAAGGATTTTGCAGAGGCCGAAAAGAAGGCGGAAGTCAGCTGGAACGGCCCGCGCGCCATCGTTGCCAAGAACCGCGTCAAGCTGCTGCTCAACCTCTTCCTCGTGGCCTATGGCGCGATACCGCGCGGTGGCAATGTGGATGTGCTGCTTGAAAACCCCGATGGCGACGCCAAGTTCGAAATCACCGTCAAGGGCCGGATGATGCGCGTGCCGGGCAAGTTCGTGGAAATCTACGAGGGCAGGCTGGAAGAGGCGGTCGACGCCCATTCCGTTCAGCCCTATTACACGCTGCTTCTGGCCGAGGAGGCCAATATGACGGTGGAATACAAGGTGCATGACGATCGTATCGTCTTCACGGCAAAGACGATCGCGGCGTGATCGTTTCAATGCAACAGTGATGCCATCAGGGGTCGGGCCGGTTTTGCCAGCGCCCGGCCCTTTTTCGTTTCCAGGGGAGGTCTCATGATTCGTGTCGAAACCGCGCGTCTTTGTCTTCGGCCGCATGCCATCGAGGACGAAGCGCGTTATTGCGCTTTCTGGAGCGCGGCGGTTCAACCCATTCCGGGGGTGAACTCAATAGCGCCGCTCGATCCCGAACTCGCTTTCGCGCGGCTTTTGCGTTTCATCGGCCACTGGTCCGTCTTCGGTTTCGGGCCTTTCGTGGTCGAGGAAGTGTCCACGGGACGAATCGTTGGCGAGGTGGGTCTCGCCCATATGCGCCGCGGACATGGCGCGGATTTCGACACCGCACCGGAGGCCATGTGGAAGATCGACAGGGATCTGACGGGCAAGGGCGTGGCGAGCGAAGCCGTGCAGGCCGCGCTTGGCTGGTTCGACACGCAGGGCATATCGAACCGGATCGTGTGCATGATCGATCCGCTCAACGTACCCTCCCTCGCAATCGCCACCCGCTTCGGCTTCCGCCCTTTCCGGGAGACGACCTTCCGGGAAAGCCCCGTGCGGCTTTTCGAGCGGGTCGTTCAGACCAACTGATTTGGGTCAATCAGCCCTGATTTCCCCGCAAATGGCGATAGACCAGATCGGACGGCAGCGGGCGCGGCGCGACAGGGTCCAGCAGCCCGCCGATTCGCTCCGCAACGGCGGCGGATTGGCGGTTGCCTGCGCCGACATAGCTGACGAGGGTTGGAAGCTTCAGCGTATCGAAGGCCCAGTCCCGCAGCGCCGTTGCGGCTTCCGCAGCATAACCCCTGCCTTCATGACCGTCGTAAAGCAGCCAGCCCAGTTCCTTCTCGGGATAGAGGGGGCCGTGATTGATGCCGACCTGACCGATGCATTCGCCGCTCTCGGCGAGATCGATCATCAGCGCGCCGTGACCGAAGAACGACCACAATGCCCTGTCCTGACAGAACATGGCCCATGCGGCGGCAAGATCATGCGGTCCGGCGACGCCGGTGGAGCGCGGTGACGCCATGAAATCACGATAGGCCGGGAAATCCTCCAGTCGCGGTGGGCGAAGGTTAAGGCGATTTGTCACGAGGGTGGGGATTGTGTCCGTCATTTATTGTCCTCTCGCGCCTCCGCCTGAGCGGGACGCCGTTGCCGACCTGCCGCGACCCGCAGTCAACAAAAAACCCGCCGTTTCCAGCGGGTCTTTTAAAACAGCCCTGTTCCAGCAGGAATCAGGCGGTTTCGAGATATTCCGTCGAGCCATCCGGCTCGCGCAGAACATAACCGCGGCCCCAGACGGTTTCGATGTAGTTCGCGCCGCCGGCGGCGTTTGCCAGCTTCTTGCGCAGCTTGCAGATGAAGACGTCGATGATCTTCAGTTCCGGCTCGTCCATGCCGCCATAAAGGTGGTTCAGGAACATTTCCTTGGTCAGCGTCGTGCCCTTGCGCAGCGAAAGCAGCTCAAGCATCTGATATTCCTTGCCGGTCAGGTGAACGCGCTGGCCGCCCACTTCAACCGTCTTGGCATCGAGATTGACGATCAGCTCGCCGGTGGAGATGACCGACTGCGCATGGCCCTTGGAACGGCGGACGATTGCGTGAATGCGGGCAACAAGCTCGTCCTTGTGGAACGGCTTCGTCATGTAATCGTCTGCGCCAAAGCCGAGGCCGCGAACCTTGTCCTCAATGCCGGCCATGCCGGACAGGATGAGGATCGGCGTCTTGACCTTGGAAAGCCGAAGCGTTCTCAGCACCTCGTAACCCGACATGTCGGGGAGGTTAAGGTCGAGAAGAATAATGTCGTAGTCGTAAAGCTTGCCAAGGTCCACGCCTTCCTCACCGAGGTCGGTCGTGTAAACGTTAAAGCTTTCCGACTTCAGCATCAGTTCAATGCTCTGCGCTGTCGCGCTGTCGTCTTCAATCAGTAGAACCCGCATAATTATCCCCTTTGCCGCCCGCGAACCGGTAAAACATTGCCTCGCGCGATGCGGATCCAGACGTTGCCTGATTTGCAGGCTGCCACCAAATGGTTAACAAATTCTAATTGCCTTTGGCAAGGTGTATCGAATTTATTAAGCAAACTAGGCATTTCGCTGTTTTTGCACGTGAATCCACCATCGCCAAAATTGAAGCTTAACGTGAGGATTTCCCGCTAAGTGATTCAATCGACTCTTACATCGTCTGGCCCATTTTTTTGGACCTGGCATTTACCGACCCTTAAATGATCGTGTTTATCATTAACGATGCCCGTAAACGAAAGGTTAACGGCGGCGGTTTTTTATTAACGCCGGGTAACTTTCGGGAATCATTCCGGCACAACGGGTTAACCCGGCCGGTTGAAAGGGCGGGTTAAACGGGCCGGTCGAAGGGGCATAGTGCCCTTTTTGATCCGGGTCTCGCTATCCATGGAGTATTGCGTATGAAGTCGCGTGACAGCCTGGTTCGCCTGAAGGAATTTCAGGTTAATGAAAAACGCAGGCAGCTTAACCAGCTGCAGCAGATGATGTCCGAATTCGAGCGGATGGCAAAGGAACTGGTGCATCAGATATCTCTGGAAGAGAGCAAGTCGGGCATTACCGATCCGACGCATTTCGCCTATCCGACCTTCGCCAAGGCCGCGCGCCAGCGGGCGGATAATCTTCAGGTTTCCATCCGGGAACTGAAGGCCCAGCAGGAGGCCGCCGAGGCATCGCTGGAAGAGGTGCAGGCCGAATATGAAAAGGCCGCCGCACTGGAAAACCGCGACGGAGCCATCCGCGCCCGCGCCTGACAGGTGGCGCAGAACTGACGAACCTCGTCCTCATTGACGGCTGCCGGTGGATCAGGAGGCGGCTTTCAATGACGGGACGACATGCTTTTTTCGAAAGGCCGCTCCATCAGGGCGGCCTTTTGTCTTGCTGCTTCGCCATCGCGCCACGATGGGGCGGCCGCCCCGATTTCGATTGTCCGGACATGCGGAAAGGCGTATTTTACAGGGGTTCCGACCGTGAGCCGGAGGCTTTTACGCGCACGCACCCGTGCGGGTGCGGGCGGCCATTGCAGGGAGGAAAAAATGGCCCGCCAATATATCGATTGCCGTGAATTTCCCAGTGACAGCAGATGCACCGTTGCCATTTCGGCCGATTCCCAGGAGGAGCTGATGGAGGCGGCCGTGCAGCATGCCGTGGCCGTGCACGGCGCAAAGGATACGCTCGAATTCCGGGAAGAGGTCCGCCGGAGCATGCATGCCGGGACCCCACCGTTGAAGGTGGCGTGACACGCATTTATGAAATGACGCGATATTTGGAACGGCTGTGAGGGATTAAGCGTAAGCCGCTTTTTTCTTCTCCCCGCCGGGGAGAAGTTCGCGGCAGCGGGACGAGGGGGCAAGTTCTCCGCATATTACTGGCGTTTCCCCCTCATCCGACCCTTCGGGCTACCTTCTCCCCGGCGGGGAGAAGAAATATGCCGCGACGCTTGCGACTTCTGCCCTCAGACAGAGGATAAAGCGCCCTTAGCCCTGGATAACATCGGCCCAGTCTGGATGGCGCAGGGTCTGGGCCTTGAAGAAGGGGCAGAGCGGAATGATCTTCCAGCCGCCCTTGCGGGCTTCATCGATGGCGTGGGCGGCAAGTGCCTGGCCGACGCCTTTGCCGCGAAGCGCATCGGGCACGCCGGTATGATCGATGATGATGAGGGAAGGGGAGGTGCGGGAATAGGTCATTTCCGCCGTATGGCCGTCGACGGTTGCGAGATATTCGCCGCGCGATCCGGTTTCGGTTGTCTTGATATCCATTATCTCTGCCTTCCCATTGCTGTTCGTATCTCCACTGTAGCGGCTTGCGCCCGAATTGAAACAGCGGGATAGCGAACGCAGCGGACACAAACCGGTGACAATCTCTCACCGTCAGCAGGCATGGTTCTGAATGAAAAATCCGAAATCAAACCGAAAGCCCCGTCGATAAACTGACGGGGCGTTTCGAAAATCCGGCGTTGGGCGCCTTTGGCGCGCCGGCGCACTTTCTCAGTGGCGGTATTGCTGAATGCGCGTGGTGCGCAGGCCGGCAAGGCCATGATCGGCAATCGAGGACTGCCAGGACAGGAATTCTTCAACGGTGAGCGTATAACGCTCGCAGGCCTCTTCGAGGCTCAACAGTCCACCGCGCACGGCGGCAACAACCTCTGCCTTTCTGCGAATGACCCAGCGCCGGGTATTGGCAGGCGGAAGATCCGCAATCGTCAGAGGGCTGCCATCGGGGCCGATGACATATTTAACTCGTGGGCGTATCATTTCGGTCATTGGACACTCTATACAAACTCAAGACCATATGACGGGAACTTTAGCCCCGTACCTTTAAAAATTGCCTAAGCAGCTCGTGACAATTTATTAAGAATTTGAACGGTTTCGCCTGATTTGTTCGAGTCGCCTTATTTTGTCGGGGAAAAATTTTTCCAAAAATCGCAATTTTTCTCTCTCATCGGTTGTCCAGATCAGATCCACGCAAGCGAAAGGCACGTTTTGCCGTTGCCCTGGGTCAATTCCACCGTTCCCTCATGGTGCAGCCGCAGGCGGTCGCCGGCATCGAGGCGAAGGAAGGCGGTTGCCGACTGCGACGCGCCTGAGTCTGACACATTGCCCGCGATGTCGAAATCGGCCGCCGTGCCGTTGATCAACAGCGTCACCCGGTGGCCGGAAGACGAGACCACGGCAAGCGTCAATATGGCCAGATAGAGGCCTTTCGCTGGCACCACCAGGTCGTGCCCACCACCACTCACCGCATCACCGAGCGCAAAGCCGCCCTCAGCGTGGGAGAGCACGGAAAAACCGGCGGCAGAGCCATTGGCCGGCTTCGTCGTGCCCGCCGGCAGGCCAGCGACGGCGAGCGGGCGGTTGGGCATCGAGACGCGACCATCGCCGCTGCAGACTATGGCGGTGTGCCATGAGGCGCCGTCCGTGCTGGCCTTGATCGAAAACCCGTCATTCCCCGCCAGGCCCATCTCTGCGCGGCCGCTCCAGCCGGACTGGAACAGCAATGAGGCTGTATCGGCCCGGCCCGCCTTGTTGATCGTCATGCGGTGGCTGCCGTCATCCTGCGCGTGGGTGAAAAGGCTGGCGGGGGAGGCGAGCACGAGCCGGTTGACGGCGTCGGCCTCCGTGCCGATTCCCATGCTTTCCAGCCGACCGGTGGCCGGCAGTGGCAGGTCACGCCAGCCGCCGTCGCGCAGGACGCGATATCTGCTTTCGGCCGAAAACCATGCCGCCCAGCCGGGCTGCGGTGTGATCGAGAGCCACGCGCCATCCTGCCGGAAGGCGAGCCTGCCGCCCTTGCCGGCCCAATCGCCGGTAGCGTCGGCGGAGAGGAGGAAACAATCTCCCTCGGCGGCGTTTTCGGGCGGTGCGGCAACCACAGCCTTGACGACCAGCTGCACGATCGCGTCGAGCCGTTGCAGCGCCTCGTTGTGGGTGACGTGTTTCTGCGCCTGCGAGGGGAGGATATAGGGAAGCTGAAGTCTCGCCGTCTGTTCGGTCATGATGTGCCTTCCGCGCTGCGGTGTTTCGTTGCGGGGGCATTGTGAGGTGGTGGCGTGGGGCGGGGATGAGCGGGGGTGAATTATTTTTTGGGGGGCCTTGGTGTGTGTGGCTTTACCCCCCTCTGCCCTGCCGGGCATCTCCCCCTCAAGGGGGAGATCGGCAGGAAGCGCTACCGCCACTTCATTCGCAAACGTTGAGATGGGGGGAGACCTATTCGCGAGTCGATCTCCCCCTTGAGGGGGAGATGCCCGGTAGGGCAGAGGGGGGTAAAGCCGCACACACCGAAGCTCACCAATGCCGCCCGTCGCAAGAGCCGCAGCAAAAGCCGAGCGCCCGTTACCCCGCGTGTTCCACCGCCATCGCCCCTTCGGCAATGAAATCCGGATTGGCCAGCGCATCCTCGCCATCGCCCTTCACCGCATAGGTTAGTGGAAGGCCCGAGCAGTCCAGCGTCTGGCCGCCGGCGGCGCGCAGCACGGCGTCGCCCGCCGCCGTGTCCCACATCATGGTGCGGCTGAAGCGCGGGTAGATATCGGCGGCACCCTCCGCCAGCATGCAGAATTTCAGCGACGAGCCGACAGAAATACAGTCCTTCAGTCCATGTTCGGCCACGAAGGCTTCCGTTCGTGCGGTGCAGTGCGAGCGGCTGATCAGCGCCACGGGGGAAGCGCCGCGCTGGCGGGCCCGGATGGGGTGGCGCGACAGGATGACGCCTTCGGCCGATATGGCGAGTTTTTCGGCGGCGTTGCCCTCGCCGGTCCACGCCTGTCCGCGACAGGGGGCGTAAACCACACCGGCCACCGGAACGCCGTTGCGGATGAGCGCGATGTTGACGGTGAAATCATCCTTGCCGGAAATGAACTCCTTGGTTCCATCCAGCGGATCGACAAGAAAGAATTCCGCTCCGGTTTCCGGAAGGATGCCACTCGACACGGCCTCTTCGGCAACCACCGGTATATCGGAAAAATGGGCGGCCAGGGCCGCAAGAATGATCGCTTCGGCACGCTGATCGGCTTCCGTCACCGGCGAGCAGTCATCCTTGTACGACACATGCGGGCCGGCACGGTGGACCGCCATGATGGCCTGCCCGGCGTCCAGCGCCGCTTTCGTCAATATGTCGATCATCTCTTTGCCAATTGAATCCCGTCTGCGGGATATCGCCGTTCCGATCTTCGCTACTCCTTTGCCCGCTGCCCGTCAAATAATGGCGTCGGACAATGCTAAAATAAGCATTCGACCGTCATTTTTTCAGCACTTCCTGCCAAAATCATGGCTCTTCTGATCGGGAAAGCGGCAGCTGGTGTGGAAATTCCAAATTTTGTGCAGGATCGCCCGTTTTTGACTTCACATTTTTAACGAACACGATATGCATTTTGAGGGTGGGGGTCTGCCTGCAAGGGCGCCCCTATAATTAACATAACGAGGCGTGGCCCATTTGAGGTCGTGCCCGGGGGAAAGACATGGAGTATTTTATCCAGCAGCTCATAAACGGGCTGACTCTTGGATCGATCTACGGCCTCATCGCTATCGGCTATACGATGGTTTACGGCATCATCGGCATGATCAACTTCGCCCATGGCGATATTTTCATGCTCGGCGGCTTCGCCGCGCTGATCGTTTTCCTGATCGTGACATCCTTTGTCGCCGGCATTCCGGTGGCGCTTCTTCTGCTTCTGATGATGGTCGTCGCCATGCTGATGACCGGCCTGTGGAACTGGGTGATCGAACGCGTCGCCTACCGCCCGCTCAGAGGCTCCTTCCGTCTTGCGCCGCTGATCACTGCCATCGGCATGTCGATCGCGCTGTCCAACTTCATTCAGGTCACGCAGGGTCCACGCAATAAGCCGATCCCGTCGCTGGTGACCGAAAGCTATCATTTCGGCGCCATCACCGTGTCGCTGAAGCAGCTGATCATCATGGTCGTCACCTCGGTGCTGCTCTTCGCCTTCTGGTACATCGTCAACAAGACCCCGCTCGGCCGGGCGCAGCGCGCCACCGAACAGGATCGCAAGATGGCGGCGCTGCTCGGCGTTGATGTCGACAAGACCATCTCCATCACCTTCATCATGGGTGCAGCACTCGCCGCGGTCGCCGGCACCATGTATCTGATGTATTATGGTGTTGCCTCTTTCAGCGACGGCTTCATTCCCGGCGTCAAGGCATTTACGGCAGCCGTTCTGGGCGGCATCGGCTCGCTGCCGGGCGCTGTTCTCGGTGGCCTACTGATCGGCCTGATCGAATCGCTGTGGTCGGCCTATTTCTCCATCGCCTACAAGGATGTCGCGGCTTTCGGCATCCTGGCTTTCGTGCTGATCTTCAAGCCGACCGGCATCCTTGGTCGCCCGGAAGTCGAGAAGGTGTGATCCCATGGCCAATATCGCTTCCGAAAACACCTCTTCCGGCCCCAGCCTGATGGCGACAGCCGTGAAGGAGGGCCTGATTGCGGGCGTCATCTCGTTCGGCATGTTCATTCTTTATGTCGGCATCGTCACCTATCAGGACATCAACAACCAGCTGATCTGGGGCACGCGCTGGGGCCTTCTGGCGATCTTCGTCGCCGTTGCCGCCATCGGCCGCTTCCTTATGGTCGGCTTTATCAAGCCGTCGCTGGATCGTCGCAAGCTGGCCAAGGCCAAGAGCGGCGTTCTGGAGATTTCCGAGGAAAAGGGCTTTTTCCACAAGCACTTTCTGAAGCTGGCGCTGGTTCTGCTGCTGCTTTATCCCGTTATCGCGGTGCAGCTCTTCGGTTTCCAGGGCTCGCTGAAATTCGTCGACAATTTCGGCATCCAGATCCTGATCTATGTGATGCTGGCCTGGGGTCTGAACATCGTCGTCGGCCTTGCCGGCCTGCTCGATCTCGGTTACGTCGCCTTTTATGCGGTGGGCGCCTATTCTTATGCGCTGCTCTCCAGCCAGTTCGGCCTGTCGTTTTGGGTGCTGCTGCCCGTTGCCGGCATTCTGGCAGGCTTCTGGGGCATCATCCTCGGCTTTCCGGTGCTGCGCCTGCGCGGCGACTATCTGGCAATCGTCACGCTCGCCTTCGGTGAAATCATCCGTCTCGTGCTGCTCAACTGGACGGATGTGACCAAGGGTACTTTCGGTATTTCCGGCATCGCCAAGGCGTCGATCTTCGGCATCTGGTCGTTCGATGTCGGCGCGCCGAACAATTTCGCCAAGGCGTTCGGCCTGTCGATGTCCTCGGCCTATTACAAGATCTTCCTGTTCTACGTGATTCTGCTGCTGTGCATGCTGACGGCCTATGTCACCATCCGCCTGCGCCGCATGCCCATCGGCCGGGCGTGGGAAGCGCTGCGTGAGGACGAGATCGCCTGCCGTTCGCTCGGCATCGATACGGTCATCACCAAGCTCACCGCTTTTGCAACGGGCGCAATGTTCGGCGGTTTTGCAGGTTCCTTCTTCGCCGCCCGTCAGGGGTTCGTTTCGCCGGAAAGCTTCGTGTTCCTCGAATCCGCCGTCATTCTCGCCATCGTCGTTCTCGGCGGCATGGGCTCGCTGACCGGCATTGCCATTGCGGCGCTCGTCATGGTCGGCGGCACCGAGCTTCTGCGCGAAATGGAGTTCCTGAAGCATGTCTTCGGGCCCGATTTCACGCCGGAACTCTATCGTATGCTGCTGTTCGGGCTTGCCATGGTCATCGTCATGCTGTTCAAGCCGCGCGGTTTCGTCGGCTCGCGTGAACCCACGGCTTTCCTTAAAGAACGCAAGGCCGTCTCCGGCAGCTTTACCAAGGAAGGTCACGGTTGATGGCTTCCGGAACAACAACAATGACACCCAATACCACTGGCGACACGATCCTCAAGGTCGAACATCTCTCGATGCGCTTTGGCGGCCTTATGGCCATCAACGACTTCTCCTTCGAGGCGAAGCGCGGCGAGATCACCGCGTTGATCGGCCCGAACGGTGCGGGCAAGACCACGGTCTTCAACTGCATCACCGGCTTCTACAAGCCCACCATGGGCATGATCACCATGCGCCAGCAGGATGGCGAGACGCATCTACTCGAGCGCCTGCCGGATTTCGAAATCACCAAGAAGGCAAAGGTGGCGCGCACCTTCCAGAACATCCGCCTGTTTTCGGGCCTGACCGTTCTGGAAAACCTGCTGGTGGCGCAGCACAATGCGCTGATGAAGGCCTCGGGTTACACGATCCTCGGCCTTCTCGGCCTGCCCGCATACCGGCGGGCGGTGGATGCTTCTATCGAAAAAGCCAAATACTGGCTGGAAAAGGCCGATCTGATCGATCGCGCCGACGATCCGGCGGGCGATCTGCCCTATGGCGCGCAGCGCCGCCTGGAAATCGCCCGCGCCATGTGCACGGGGCCGGAACTGCTTTGCCTCGATGAGCCGGCCGCCGGTCTCAATCCGAAGGAATCCCTGGCGCTCAACACGCTGCTGCGCGGCATCCGCGACGAGGGTACGTCGCTGCTCCTCATCGAGCACGACATGTCCGTGGTGATGCAGATTTCCGACCACGTGGTGGTTCTGGAATACGGTCAGAAGATTTCCGACGGCACGCCGGACCATGTGAAGAACGACCCGAAGGTCATCGCCGCCTATCTGGGTGTCGAGGATGATGAAGTGGAAGACGTGATTGCGGAAGAACTCGACGGAGGAGCGGCCTGATGTCCGGTGAACCGCTTCTGAAAGTCCAGGGTGTCGAAACCTATTATGGCAATATCCGGGCTCTGGCCGGTGTCGATGTCGAAGTGAAGAGGGGCGAAATCGTCAGCCTGATCGGCGCCAATGGCGCTGGCAAGTCGACGCTGATGATGACCATCTGCGGCAGCCCGCAGGCGCGCGCCGGCCAGGTGATCTTCGATGGCGAGGACATTACCCAGCTGCCGACCCATCTGATCGCCCGCAAGCGCATCGCCCAATCGCCCGAAGGCCGCCGGATTTTCCCGCGCATGACAGTGCTGGAAAACCTGCAGATGGGTGCCAATCTCGATAACCTGAAATATTTCAAGGAAGACGTCGAGAAGATCTTCGTGATGTTTCCGCGCCTGAAGGAGCGTCAGAGCCAGCGCGGCGGCACGCTTTCCGGCGGCGAGCAGCAGATGCTCTCCATCGGCCGCGCGCTGATGGCGCGTCCGAAGCTCCTGCTGCTGGACGAGCCTTCGCTGGGTCTCGCTCCGCTGATCGTCAAGGGCATTTTCGAGGCGATCAAGAAACTCAATCAGGAAGAGGGTCTGACCGTCTTCCTCGTGGAGCAGAACGCCTTCGCCGCGCTCAAGCTTTCCGACCGCGCTTATGTGATGGTCAACGGCAAGGTGACGATGAGCGGTTCGGGCAAGGAACTGCTCGCCGATCCGCAGGTACGCGCCGCCTATCTCGAAGGCGGACGGCACTGAAAGATTTTACTTGCGCCGGAAATTTTGCGGCGCAAGACTGCAAACGGCGGTCCGTCGTCCTTTTGGTCAAAACCTTAAGGATCCATGGCGGGGCGTAAACAATAAAATGCCCGGCGGCAAACGACGGGACGACAGACAAGGCAGGGCCTGGGTATTCAGCCCGGCACTGATGGGGAAAGAGATGCAGGGCCTTTTTTTCGAGACGGATAACGGCGTGCGGTATGTTCTGCGCGCGTTGGTTGTTCTTCTGGGTTTCTGGACGGCTTGGCGCACCGGCAAATCCGTTGCCGACGGCTGGGGTGGTTATACGCGGGTGGTGATCTACACGCTCGCGCTCGGCGTGGTGATGCGGTTTTTGCATCACGCGCTGTTCGATGGGCCGTTCATCAACGGCTTCTACTACGTGTTTGACGTCGTTCTTCTTCTGGTTTTTTCCAGCATCGGTTTCCGCATGCGCCGGACGAGCCAGATGGTCAATAATTACTATTGGCTCTACGACCGCACGTCGGCATTTTCCTATAAAAAGAAAAATTGACAGCCGGTATTTTCCGGGGTCACTAATACTCGGCAGAGTGGAACGTTTCCTGTTCGGTTAAGGTGGGTACTGAACAGGTCCTCGCAAACAACCCATCCAAAGGAACTGGGAGTAAAGTAATGAAGAAGTCTCTTCTTTCCGCTGTCGCGCTGACCGCCATGGTCGCGTTTGGCGGTTCGGCCTGGGCCGATGTCGTGATCGCCGTCGGCGCACCGCTGACCGGCCCGAACGCTGCTTTCGGCGCTCAGATCCAGAAGGGTGCCGAACAGGCTGCGAAAGACATCAATGCCGCCGGCGGCATTAATGGCGAGCAGATCAAGATCGTGCTGGGCGACGACGTATCCGACCCCAAGCAGGGTATTTCGGTCGCCAATAAATTCGTCGCTGACGGCGTGAAATTCGTTGTCGGTCACTTCAACTCCGGCGTTTCCATTCCGGCGTCCGAAGTTTACGCCGAAAACGGCATTCTCGAAATCACGCCTGCCGCGACCAACCCCGTGTTCACCGAGCGCGGTCTGTGGAACACGTTCCGCACCTGCGGCCGTGACGACCAGCAGGGCGGCATCGCCGGCAAGTATCTTGCCGATCATTTCAAGGACGCCAAGATCGCCATCATTCACGACAAGACGCCTTACGGTCAGGGCCTTGCCGATGAAACCAAGAAGGCAGCCAATGCCGCCGGCGTGAAGGAAGCCATGTACGAAGGCGTGAATGTCGGCGACAAGGACTTCTCGGCGCTGATCTCCAAGATGAAGGAAGCCGGCGTTTCCATCATCTACTGGGGCGGCCTGCACACCGAAGCCGGCCTCATCATCCGCCAGGCGGCTGACCAGGGCCTGAAGGCCAAGCTCGTCTCGGGCGACGGTATCGTATCGAACGAACTGGCTTCCATCGCCGGCGACGCCGTCGAAGGCACGCTCAACACCTTCGGTCCTGATCCGACACTGCGCCCTGAAAACAAGGAACTGGTAGAGAAGTTCAAGGCCGCCGGTTTCAACCCGGAAGCCTATACGCTCTACTCCTATGCAGCCCTGCAGGCGATCGCCGGCGCTGCCAAGGCAGCCGGTTCCGTGGAGCCTGAAAAGGTTGCCGAAGCGCTGAAGAAGGGTAGCTTCCCGACGGCGCTCGGCGAGATCTCCTTCGACGAGAAGGGTGACCCGAAGCTTCCTGGCTATGTCATGTACGAGTGGAAAAAGGGTCCGGACGGCAAGTTCACCTACATCCAGCAGGGCAGCTAAGCCTTTTGCGGCCCCCTATCGAAGCCCGGCATCGCTGCCGGGCTTTTCTTTTGCGCGACAGGAGCCACACTGGAGACAATAAGGCGAGAGACAAAACCTCCCGAAAACTGCAATGAGGGGTGGCAATGGCGATGAAACGGATGGTGTCTCCAATCCTTGGTCTTGCCATGCTGGCGGTTGTGCTCGGTGGCGTTCATCTCTTCAGCAAATCCCGGACGACGCAATTGTTCGGGGATATCATTCCGAGGGTCGAGACGCCGAAGTCGGTGGTGGCCCTGACGTTTGACGACGGGCCCTCGGTGCGTTTCACGCCTGAGGTCCTGGCGATCCTGAGGGAACACGGGATCAAAGCGACCTTTTTCCTGACGGGCAAGGAAACTGAAGAAAACCTGCCGCAGGCCCGCATGATCGTCAGCGATGGCCATCAGGTTGGAAACCACAGCTATACGCATTCCAACATGGCCTTGATGGGGTCCGCGCGGATCAGGGACGAGATCGAGCGCACCGATGCGGCCATTCGGACTGCGGGTCATAAAGGTGAGATCATGTTCCGCCCGCCCTATGGCAAGAAGCTGCTCGGCTTGCCATGGTATCTATACCGGCATGACCGGAAAACAATCATGTGGGATGTTGAGCCGGAATCCTATCCAGATATCGCCGAGGATGCAGCGGCTCTTGCGAAGCACGTTATCGAGCACACGGAAAACGGCTCGATCATCATCATGCATGTCATGTATCGCAGCCGCGAGACTTCACGGCAGGCCTTGCCGCTGATCATCGATGGACTGCGTCAGCGCGGGTTCGAGTTCGTGACCGTGTCGCAGCTGCTGGAAAATCGCTGAGACAGCTGCGCTCCGTCCAGCCGCTCCAAAATGAAGTCGGCACGCTCTTCGACGCCTGATTTCGGAAGGACGACGGTTTCATAGTCGAGAGCTTGATAATCCCTGACGAGGCGGTCGTATTCTGCCACGGCCGCGGCAAAATCATGCCGCCGCTCCGCGTCTGCCCGATAGATTTCCGGCCAGGGCGGGGTAAGGAAGACCAGCCTGTTATAGCGATGTTCGCGTTGCAGCGTTTCGATGACGGGGTCACCGCTGACCTCGCGTAGAGCCGAGGCGGCGTCGATCAGGCCGCGATCGAAGAAGACGGTGTCGTGCTCTGGCGCATGCTGACGGTCTTCAAGCGCCACAGCGATGGCGCGGCGCGCAAAGGCTTCGAGGTCTATCCACGGCAGAGCGTTGCCGCCATCGCGGGTTTCTTCGATGACGATGCGGCGGCCCGGTTCCTCCACGGTGGCGAAACCGCGCCGGGCGAGCTCGGCGAGAAGTGTGGATTTTCCGCCGCCGGAGCAACCGGAGAGGATGATGAAACGGTTCATGGGGGTGCGTTCCTGTATTGGGGTTCAGGGCAGGGGGTGGTGATTTTCTGGGAGAGGGTGCCGCGCGTTTCTTCTCCCCGCCGGGGAGAAGGTGGCCCGAAGGGCCGGATGAGGGGGCAAGCTCTCGGTCTTATCGCTACCCTCGCCCCCTCATCCCGCTGCCGCGGACTTCTCCCCGGCGGGGAGAAGAAACAAGGGGCTACCGCTCGTTCAACAAGCAGAATTTGCGTATTTGAGCGAGAATGTGTCGGAAGAGCCTACCATAATTTGGCGAGTCGTCACCCCTGATGCAGAATATGCGCCGCCTTGACCGCGGCAGAGGCGCGGTTCTCCACGCCGAGCTTCACGTAGATCTGTTCGAGATGCTTGTTCACCGTCCGGGCGGACAGGCCGAGAATATCGCCGATATCGCGGTTGGACTTGCCCTTGGCGATCCACAAAAGCACTTCCGACTCCCGCGTCGTCAGCGCGAAATGCTCTTTCAGAAGGTGGTCATCCGACTTTTCGTTGGCGGCGGTCAGGCGAAACAGATGCTCATCCGGGCCCATCGCGCCGAGGAAGGAGAGCTGCAAGGCCGGGCGTCCGGCCTGGGTGATCGTCAGCGGTGCATCGCGACCGGTTTCCGACGCCGCCCTTTCGCCAAGCCAGCGGCCGATATGGCTGACGACGATTTCCATGCCATCATCCCGGCCGGTCGCAGCGTTGACAAGCCGCGTTGCCTGGGGTGTTGACCAGTGGATGGCTCCATTGGCGCGCACGGCAAGCAGGTGTCGGCCGGCGGCGTCAAGCGCCACGCGCGCGCTTTGCGCGGAACGGGCATTGGAAAGATGCACGCGGATGCGGGCGCGCAGCTCATCGATATTGATCGGCTTGGTCAGATAATCGACGCCGCCGGAGTCCAGCGCCCGCACCACATGTTCGGTCTCGGTCAGTCCCGTCATGAAAATGACGGGCACCTGCGCTACCGCCGCATTGGCCTTCAGGCGGCGGCAGGTTTCGAAACCGTCCATGGTGGGCATGACGGCGTCAAGCAGGATGATATCGGGCGTGATGCGTTCGGCAATGTTGAGCGCGGCCTGTCCCGATGTGGCGATGAGGGCGGAAAAGCCGGACTGTTCGAGCGCGTCGGTCAGGAATCCCAGCGCTTCCGGGCTGTCATCCACCAGCAATACGATGTCTCTCGGGGCCGCCGCCTGAGCGCTCATGCCTTGAGGTCTCCCCTGTCACTGTCTTCGAACCGCTTGAGAAAATGCGCGTAACCGGCCAGATCGAAAGCCTGCACATAGGCGCCGAGCTCCTGCGTGAAGGGCAGGTTTTCCGTGTTACGGGCAAGATCGGCGAGTTTCGCTTCGATGCCGCGTATGTAGCCTATTTCGCCCAGCCGCTGCAAATCCTGGATGTGAATGGCGCCCGGATGGACGATCTCGGCAGGCGGCTGCGGCTCCGGCGCGGGGGGCAGATCGGTATCGTAAATCCATTTCAGCCCGAGATGCACGGCGAGCCTGTCGCAGAGGTGGCGGATATCGACCGGCTTGGCGATGGCGTCGTTGTGGTTGTCGTCGCCGGCACCCGCGATCGCACCATCGCCAATATTGGCCGAGAGCATGATGAGCGGCGCAGTCTGCCCCGCCTCGCGCAGCTTCGTCACCAGCTGCCAGCCGGTCATGCCGGGCATGGAAATATCGATGAGGAAAAGGTCTGGCTTCACGCCTTCGATGAGTGTGAGGCATTCCGGGCCACTTTGGGCGGTCAGCACCACGAAATCGAGAGGCGAGAGCACCTGCCGCATCAGCTCGCGATGATCCTCGTTGTCATCGACCACAACGATGGTGCGGCGTGGACCGGAATAGGAGCGGATGGTCTTTTCCTGCGCCGGCGCCGTGCTTGGCCGGTGCACGGCGGATAGCATGAGGCGCACGCGGAAGGTGGAGCCTTTGTCCTTTTCGCTGGAAACGGAAATCTCGCCGCCGAGCGTATTTGTCAGAAGCCTTGTGATGGTGAGGCCGAGGCCGAGGCCTGGCATCGGGCGCACGCTTTCGGCCTCGCCACGCTGGAAGGGTTCGTAGATGCGGGCGAGGTCTTTTTCGGCAATGCCGCGGCCGGTATCCGACACGGTGAAGCTCGCCACCTGGCTGCGATAACCGACATCGAAGGTGACGGCGCCATGATCGGTGAACTTGATGGCGTTGGAAAGCAGGTTCACGAGGATCTGGCGCAGCCGCTTTTCATCGGTTCGCACATATTGCGGCAGAGCCGGCGAGCGGTCGTGGCGGAATTCCAGCCCCTTGGCCTGCGCCTGCGGGCGGAACATATCGACGATCTGATCGAGGAAATCCTGAATGTTGATCTCGTTGGAATAGACCTGCAGGCGGCCCGCCTCGATCTTGGAAATATCGAGAAGCCCATCGATCAGACCCGAGAGGTGGTCGGCGGAGCGGCGGATGACCTTGATCGCCGATTGCCGGGGAGGGGGAATGGTCTCGTCGCGCTCGAGGATCTGGGCATAGCCGAGAACGGCATTCAGCGGCGTGCGTAGCTCGTGGCTGAGGCCGACGACATAACGGCTCTTGGCGCGGTTGGCGGCCTCAGCCGTTTCCTTGGCATCCTGGAGGGCGGCGTCGGTCTTCTTATGGGCGGCGATTTCCTTCAAGAGCAGCGTGTTCTGGCGGGAGGATTCCTCTTCCGCCACCACTCGGCTGTCATGGGCGAGAACCAGAAACCAGCAGACGATGCCGGCGATGACGGCGAAGACGAAAAACACGATGAGGATGGTGCGGTTTACCACATCTGCCGTTTCCGGCGAGGCGGTGCCGACCTGATGCGCGATCATGGCCAGAATGCCACCGATTGTGGTGACGGCAATCGCCGCCGCCATGCCGTAGCGCCCGAGGCGGGTGGCGAGTTTTGCCACAAGCTGTCTCGGCAGGAAGGTCTTGGCGACGGTGGCGACCTGATAGTTCAGCTTCGCCTTCGGCTTGCACATGTCGTGGCAGCGGCTGTCCAGCGAGCAGCAGAGCGAACAGATCGGCGCGGCATAGGCCGGGCACCAGGCCATGTCCTCAGGCTCGAAAGGGTGCTCGCAGATGGAGCAGGTGATACTGCTTTCCGTGCGCCATTGCTGGCGCGGCTTGCGGGCAAGGTAGAATTTGCCTTTGGTGCCCCAGGCAATCAGCGGCGAGGCGATGAAGGCGACGATGAGTGTGAGATAGGGCGCGAGCGAGGCGGCGAGCGGGCCGAAGGTGCCGAAATGCGCCATCAGCGCAATGGTGGCGGAAAGCGCCATGGAGCCGACGCCAACGGGATTAATGTCGTAGAGATGGGCGCGCTTGAACTCTATGCCCGGCGGGGCAAGGCCAAGCGGCTTGTTGATGAAGAGATCGGCCGAGATGGTGCAGAGCCACGCCATGGCGATGATGGAGAAGATGCCGAGCGTTTCCTCAAGCAGCCGGTAGATGCCGAGTTCCATCAAGAGCAGCGCAATGGCCACATTGAACACCAGCCAGACGACGCGGCCGGGGTGGCTGTGGGTGAGGCGGGAGAAAAAATTCGACCAAGCGAGCGACCCCGCATAGGCGTTCATGACGTTGATCTTCAGCTGCGAGACGACCACGAAGGCGACCATCAGCAGCATTGCCGCCGTCTGGTTTGGGATCATATAACCGAAGGCGGTGAGATACATTTGGGCAGGATCGGCGGCGCGGTCGACCGAAACGCCGGAGCTGAAGGTCAGCACGACAAGGAACGAGCCGGCCAAGAGCTTCGGTACGCCGACGACAACCCAGCCCGCACCGGCCAGAAAGACGGCGAGGCGGTGGCGCAGGCGGCTTTGGCCTTCGGCGGGGAGGAAGCGGAGAAAGTCCACCTGTTCGCCGATCTGCGACATCAAAGCCAGAATGACGGCCGAGGCTGCGCCGAATTCCACGAGATTGAAATCCGCGACGGTGCCGGGCGGGCCGGACGCATGGTGAATGCCGGCAAAGGCGCGCCAGAGATCGTATTTCTCCCAGTCCATCAAGGCGATGAAGATGAAGGGCAGGATGTTGAGGACGATCCAGAAGGGCTGGGTGACGATCTGGAAACGGCTGATAAGCCGCACGCCATGGGTGACGAGCGGAATGACCATGACGGCGGAGATGATGTAGCCGATCCAGAGCGGAATGCCGAGCGCCAGTTCCAGCGCGCCGGACATGATCGACGCCTCGATGGCAAAGAGCATGAAGGTGAAGGCGGCGTAAATCAGCGAGGTAATGGTGGAGCCGATGTAACCGAAGCTTGCGCCGCGTGTCAGCAGATCGATATCGACGCCGTGGCGGATGGCATAACGGCTGATCGGAAGGCCGACGGCGAGCATGGCGACGGCGGCGACAAGGATGGCGTAAAAAGCGTTGGTGGTGCCGTAGGAAAGCGTGATGGCCCCGCCGATGGCCTCAAGGGCGAGGAACGATATCGCGCCGATGGCGGTGTGGGAAATGCGGTTGGAGGAAAATTGCCGGGCGCTCTTGGCGGTGAAACGCAGCGCATAATCTTCCAGCGTCTGGTTGGCGACCCAGCGGTTATATTCGCGCCTGACGGGGATGATGCGTTGCCTTGCCGCCATGCCTATTGAGCGCCTTTCCGCCCGCGGCCTTTCACAGGCGCACCGACATGCCGCCATCCACCGTCAGCACATGGCCGTTGACGAAGGAGGCCGCGTCGCTGGCCAGAAACAGGGCCGCACCGGCAATCTCGTCCGGTCTGCCCCAGCGCTCCAGCGGTACGCGCAGCCTGGCAAAGGCCACCATCTCAGGATTTTCGGCAAGGGCGGCGTTGGTTTCGGTGGCGAACATGCCCGGCGCAATCGCGTTGCTGGTGATGCCGCGCGCGCCATATTCCACCGCGATGGCTCGCATCAGGCCCGTCAGCCCCTGCTTGGCGACAGGATAGATCGCATCGCCCGGCCGCACGATGTGGCCAAGAATGGAGGTGATGGTGATGATGCGGCCATAGGTCTTTGCCGCCATGGCTTCCGCCGCATCGCGCGACAGGGAAATGGAGGAGGTGAGGTCGGTGCGGATCAATTCCAGCACGTCCTCATCGCTGAACTCGGACAGCGGGCGGCGGTCGCGCGCGCCGACATTGTTGACGAGAATATCGAGGTGGCCGAGTTCGCTCATGATGCGGTGGACCAGCGCCGCCCCGGCTCTGGTATCGGCAATATCGAAGGCGGCATAATCCGCCTTTCCGCCCGCTTCGCGCAACGTGTCGACCGCCTGTTGCAACGTCTCGGCATTGCGGCCGGTCAGCCAGACATGGGCGCCAGCTTCGGCAAAGGCTTTGGCGATTTCAAAACCGAGGCCGCGGCCGCTGCCGGTGATGATGGCGGTGCGGTTCTTGAGGGAAAATTTGTCGAGAATGCCCATCGTTCACCTTTCTGCTCGAAAGCACATGGCCTGCTTTGAGGTACCGGGGCGAACCCTGTCCGGGTCAAGGAAGCGGCGATGCCATCGCTCAAAACCACGCAGATGCCTGCGCCGGGATGACTATGCCGCATATGGCGACGGGCGAAAGGTCACCTGTCCGCCTGGCCGTTTGGACAGAAAAATGGCGTCGCCCGGTTCGGGCGACGCCATCAATTCGATATCAGGCAGCAGCCGACTTTGCGAGCGGCACTTCCGCGATCGTCTTCAGAACGACGGAAGCGATCTGGTAGGGGCAGCCCTGCGAGTTCGGACGACGGTCTTCAAGGTAACCCTTGTAACCGTTGTTGACGAAGGAGTGCGGAACGCGGATCGACGCGCCACGGTCTGCCACGCCGTAGGAGAACTTGTTCCACGGAGCGGTTTCGTGCTTGCCGGTCAGGCGCAGATGGTTGTCCGGACCGTATACGTCGATGTGCTCTTTCCAGTTCTTGGCAAAAGCGGCCATGAGGGCTTCGAAATATTCCTTGCCGCCAACTTCACGCATGTACTTGGTGGAGAAGTTGCAGTGCATGCCCGAACCGTTCCAGTCGGTGTCGCCGAGCGGCTTGCAATGGAATTCGACGTCGATGCCATACTGTTCGCAAAGACGCAGCAGCAGGTAACGAGCGATCCAGATCTGGTCGGCGGCGCGCTTGGAGCCCTTGCCGAAAATCTGGAATTCCCACTGGCCCTTGGCCACTTCGGCGTTGATGCCTTCGTGGTTGATGCCGGCTTCGAGGCAGAGATCAAGGTGCTCTTCAACGATTTCGCGGGCAACCGAACCGACGTTCTTGAAGCCGACGCCCGTGTAATAAGGACCCTGCGGAGCGGGGTAGCCCTGTTCCGGGAAGCCGAGCGGGCGGCCGTCCTGGTAGAAGAAGTATTCCTGCTCGAAGCCGAACCATGCATCTTCGTCGTCGAGGATGGTTGCGCGGCTGTTCGACGGATGCGGGGTGACGCCATCGGGCATCATGACTTCGCACATGACGAGCGCACCGTTGGAGCGGGCCGGATCCGGGTAGATCGCGACGGGCTTCAGCACGCAATCGGAGGAGTGGCCTTCGGCCTGCTGCGTGGAGGAGCCATCAAAGCCCCAAAGCGGCAGCTGCTCGAGTGTCGGAAATTCATCGAATTCCTTGATCTGGGTCTTGCCGCGCAGGTTGGGGACCGGCTTGTATCCGTCCAGCCAGATGTACTCGAGTTTGAACTTAGTCATTACGAACCTCTCATAGGTAACAATGCGAAGCCTTGAGGCCTCCCGCGGCTTTCACCACCGGAAGCGCATTCGCGTTCAAGGGCTGACCCCTTAGATGCATGCCGCGTGCCAGATTCGCGATATCCGGCGATTTTTTCGAAAAATCTTTCAGGGGCCGTTGGCGCAGGGCCTCTGGATTTCCTGCAAACGGGCTTCTGTTGCGACGCAGCAGGGTAAATCACCCCTCAAGTTTCATCATTGAATCCTGATAGATAGCTGGCGCCCGGCAGTCCCGTGCGATGCTGCGATGCGGGAAATTCAATTGCGCGCGAGGGATTGGCATTTGCCCTAAAAACCAGCGCTTTCGGAATGGTTTTTCTTGTCGAAACCACTGTCTATGCCTATATTTTCCGCAACGTGATTTTTTTTTAATCAAAGGGAGCGAATCCGGCTTTCACGGGTTTGATTCCATGACCAAGTGCTTCGATGCAAACAGAGTGAGATGACCGAAATGGCGACTGGCTTTCATCGTGAGACGGCAACGATCTACCAATTCCCTGTTGGCGGGCGCGCTGGCGTCTCCAAGTTCCGCACTAATGGCTTGAGCGACCTCGAACGCGAGGCGAGAGAGCCGCATGTGGATTTCGGCTCCTGGTATCATGACGAGGCGATCCGGGACGAAGAGAGCGACCGCAAGCCGCATTCTTGATGTGAAACGTTGCCGCGCCTTTCTTCTCCCCGGCGGGGAGAAGAAACAAGCCGAGACCTCTCGGTCTACATAGGCCGCTCTGTCCGGTAGTTCCGTCTCCTGCACCTTTCGCCACCCCGCCTACGTCAATTGACGTATACGGTTTCGCGCTTACGAGATCGATAGTCCCTCCAGCAGCGGCCGAAGATGCCGCTGAGCCTCCACGAGAGGCCAACAAGGAGAGGGGTCCTTCCGATGATGTTCCGCAAGACGCTCAGTGCCGCGCTGCTTGGCGCAATCCTGTCCACCACCGCCTTCCACGGCGCCTTTGCTGCCGATGACACGATCAAGGTCGGTGTGCTGCATTCTCTTTCCGGTACGATGGCCATTTCAGAAACCACGCTGAAAGACGCCATGCTGATGCTCATCGATGAGCAGAACAAGAAGGGCGGCGTGCTCGGCAAGAAGCTCGAAGCCGTCGTGGTCGATCCGGCCTCCGACTGGCCGCTTTTCGCCGAAAAGGCCCGCCAGTTGATTTCGCAGGACAAGGTCGCCGCCGTTTTCGGCTGCTGGACGTCCTCCTCGCGCAAATCCGTTCTGCCTGTTTTCGAAGAGCTGAACTCGATCCTGTTCTACCCGGTTCAGTATGAGGGTGAAGAATCCTCGCGCAACATCTTCTACACGGGTGCCGCCCCCAACCAGCAGGCCATTCCGGCCGTCGATTACCTCGCCAATACCGAAGGCGTCGAGCGCTGGGTTCTGGCCGGCACGGACTATGTCTATCCGCAGACCACCAACAAGATCCTGAAGGCCTACCTGATGTCGAAGGGCGTCAAGGAAGAGGACATCATGATCAACTACACGCCGTTCGGTCATTCCGACTGGCAGACGATCGTGTCCGACATCAAGAAATTCGGCTCGGCCGGCAAGAAGACCGCCGTTGTTTCCACGATCAATGGTGACGCCAACGTGCCCTTCTACAAGGAACTGGCCAACCAGGGCATCAAGGCCGAAGACATTCCGGTCGTCGCCTTCTCGGTGGGTGAAGAAGAGCTCGCCGGTCTCGATACTGCGCCGCTGGTCGGCCACCTTGCCGCCTGGAACTACTTCCAGTCCGTCGATGCGCCAGTCAATGCCGAGTTCATCAAGACCTGGCATGCCTTCACCAAGAACGACAAGCGCGTGACCAACGACCCGATGGAAGCCGCCTATATCGGTTTCAACGCCTGGGTTAAGGCCGTGGAATCCGCCGGCACGACCGATACGGACAAGGTTCTCGACTCGATCATCGGCGTTTCCGTGCCGAACCTCTCTGGCGGTTACTCCACCGTCATGCCGAACCACCACATCACCAAGCCGGTGCTGATCGGTGAAATCCAGGCTGACGGCCAGTTCGAAATCGTGCAGCAGACGCCGCAGGTGGTGGGTGACGAATGGTCGGATTACCTGCCGGACTCGAAGGATCTGATCTCGGATTGGAGGAAGCCGATGTCCTGCGGCAACTTCAACGTGGCGACCGGCAAGTGTGGCGGCAAGGGTAGCTGATTGGTGGAGTTGGGTGCCGCCCTCTTTGGTGGGGGCGGGCCTATTTGGAAACTGAGCAAGGATTACCCCCCTCTGTCCTGCCGGACATCTCCCCCTCAAGGGGGAGATCAGCAAGGCGCTGTTTCGCCACTTCATTCTCAAACGTTGAGATGGCCGAGACCTTGCCGCAGATCGATCTCCCCCCTTGAGGGGGAGATGCCCGGCAGGGCAGAGGGGGGTAAGCCGCATATTCAGGTCGTGCCACACGCAATCGCAGAGTCGCAAACCGCTCCAAGGAACCCGACATGACGATCCGATCTTTTCTCGGAGCCATCTTCCTCTGGCTCACCATGGGGATCGCCGCCCAGTCCCTCGCGCAGAGCGACCCAAAGGCGCTGATCGACCAGCTCGGCACGGCTGATTTCAAGCAGGCCGAAGTGCTGATCGGGCAGATTGCCGCCACTGGCGATGCGCGCGTGGTTCCGGCGCTGGAGGCATTTGCGGCGGGTGATCTTTATGTGCGCAAGTCAGACAATCTCGTCTTCATGACCAAACCTGCCGGTTCCGATTTCACGCTGATCGACCCGCTGACGGGTGAAAGCGCCGGCTCGGCGCCGAAGGCGACCGTTACCAAGATCAGGGTGAACAATAATCTTCGCCGCGTCATCCGCGCCGCGATGGGCGGGCTGACGTTGCTCAGCCCGGAAAAATCCGTGCGGCTTGCAGCGGCTGACGCCGTCCTGAAAGCGCCAAGCGCTGAAAATCTCGAATTGCTGGAAGCGGCCATCGCCAAGGAAACCGATAATGAGGTGCGGACCCGGATGGAGGAGGCGCGGGCTGTCTCGCTGCTCTCCTCCGACCGCCCCCTTGAGGTCAAGAAAGAAGCGATCGCCACCATCAAGGCCCTTGGCGGGCGCGATGCGATCAGCATTCTGATGGCTGCGACGCCTTCGGTTGATCCGAGCCTGAAGCCGGATGTGGACGAGGCGATTTCCAGCATCGAGAGTTCCCTTGCCTTCTGGGATTACGCGCAGAATGTCTGGTACGGCCTGTCGCTCGGCTCTGTGCTGCTGCTCGCCGCCATCGGCCTTGCCATCACCTTCGGCGTCATGGGCATCATCAACATGGCGCACGGTGAAATGGTGATGATCGGTGCCTATTCCACCTTCATGGTGCAGGAGTTGATCCGCAGCCATTTCCCCGGCCTGTTCGACTGGTCACTGGCGATTGCCCTGCCGGCCGCCTTTCTGGTCACGGCCTGCGTCGGCCTCGTCATGGAACGCGGTGTCATCCGCTATCTCTATGGACGACCTCTGGAAACGCTGCTCGCCACCTGGGGCATCTCGCTGATCCTGCAACAGGGCGTGCGCTCCATCTTCGGCCCCACCAATCGGGAGGTCGGCAGCCCGAGCTGGATGTCCGGCTCCTTCAGCGTCGGTTATCTCAATTTCACCTGGAACCGGGTGTGGATCGTCTGTTTCTCGCTCTCCGTCTTCTTCGCGCTTCTGGTTCTCCTGAAGCGCTCGGCCTTCGGCCTGCAGATGCGCGCCGTCACCCAGAACCGCCGCATGGCGTCTTCCATGGGCATCCGCACGCCATGGGTGGATGCCTTCACCTTCGCGCTCGGTTCCGGTGTCGCCGGGCTTGCGGGCGTCGCGCTGTCGCAGATCGACAATGTCTCTCCCAATCTCGGCCAGAGCTACATCATCGACAGTTTCATGGTGGTGGTGTTCGGCGGGGTCGGCAATCTCTGGGGAACGCTGGTCGGCGCCCTGTCGCTCGGCGTGCTCAACAAGTTTCTTGAGCCGACGGTGGGCGCCGTGCTCGGCAAGATCCTCGTGCTCGTTCTCATCATTCTGTTCATCCAGAAGCGGCCGCGCGGTCTCTTCGCACTCAAGGGAAGGGCGATCGAAGCATGATTACCGGCTTCCTCCTGCGCGCGCTCGATCGCCGCATTTCCATCGCCATCGGCATTATTCTCGCGATCGCCGTTCTGGTTCCCGCCTCCAACCTGCTGCTGCCAGCCGACAACGCGTTCCGCATCCCGACCTATATCATGTCGATGCTCGGCAAATATCTGGCCTATGCGCTGCTGGCACTCGCGCTTGATCTGGTCTGGGGTTATTGCGGCATTCTCTCGCTCGGCCACGCCGCCTTCTTTGCGCTCGGCGGTTATGCCATGGGCATGTATCTGATGCGGCAGATCGGCACGCGCGGGGTCTATGGCCATCCGGTGCTGCCTGATTTCATGGTGTTCCTCAACTGGAAGGAATTGCCGTGGTTCTGGCACGGCTTCGACATGTTCTGGTTTGCGGCGCTGATGGTGCTCGTCGTGCCGGGGCTGCTCGCCTTCGTCTTCGGCTGGTTCGCCTTCCGCTCGCGCGTCAATGGCGTTTATCTCTCGATCATTACCCAGGCGATGACCTATGCGCTGCTGCTTGCCTTCTTCCGCAACGACATGGGTTTCGGCGGCAATAATGGCCTCACCGATTTCAAGGATATTCTTGGGTATTCCGTGCAGGCGGATGGCACCCGCGCCGTGCTGTTTGCCATGACGGCCGTGATGCTGGCGCTCTCGCTTTTGATCGCGTCGGGCATCGTCAATTCCAAGTTCGGCAAGGTGCTGGTGGGTGTGCGGGATGCCGAAAGCCGGGTGCGCTTTCTCGGTTTTAGGGTGGAAAACATCAAGCTCTTTACCTTCGTCGTTTCGGCGATGATGGCGGGGATTGCCGGTGCCCTGTTCGTGCCGCAGGTGGGCATCATCAATCCCGGCGAATTTTCGCCCGCCAACTCCATCGAAGTGGTGGTGTGGACGGCGGTCGGCGGGCGCGGCACGCTGATCGGGCCGATCATCGGCGCGGTGCTGGTCAATGGCGGCAAGAGCTATTTCACCGGTGCGTTCCCGGAGTTCTGGCTGTTTGCGCTCGGCGGTCTCTTCATCGCTGTCACGCTGTTCTTCCCCAAGGGCATCGTCGGTACCGTGCAGCATTATCTGGCCGGACGGCGGGAAAAGCGGGTTGCAAGCGCGGCGCGTGAGGCTGGCAACGACACCGCGGTTGCGCAACAGGCGGCGGAGTAAGCCCATGAACACGGTTTCTGAAAACAGAGCGAAAAGCCTGCTTTATCTCGATGGCGTTTCCGTTTCCTTCGATGGGTTCAGGGCGCTGAATTCCCTCTCCTTCGTGGTGGAGCCGGGCGAGCTTCGCGCCATCATCGGCCCGAATGGCGCTGGCAAAACGACGATGATGGATATCATCACCGGCAAGACGCGACCGGATACGGGCACGGTACTCTTTGAAGACAGTATCGATCTCACCAAAAAGGACGAGGCGGATATCGCCCAGCTCGGCATCGGCCGGAAATTCCAGAAGCCGACGGTGTTTGAAAGCCATACCGTGTGGGACAATCTGGAACTGGCGCTGAACCGCAAGCGCGGCGTGTTCGCAACCCTGTTCTATCGGCTGGCGGAGGAAGACAAGGCGCGTATCGAGGAAATCCTCGCCACCGTGCGGCTTGGCCACCGCCGCGGCGATCTCGCCGCCAATCTCTCGCATGGGCAGAAGCAGTGGCTGGAGATCGGCATGCTGCTGGCACAGGAGCCGAAGCTTCTCTTGGTGGATGAGCCGGTGGCGGGCATGACGGATGCAGAGACCGCTGAAACCGCGGTGCTGCTGAAAGAAATCGCCAAGACGCGTTCGGTGGTGGTGGTTGAGCACGATATGGGCTTCATCCGCGAGCTGGGGGTGAAGGTGACGTGCCTTGCGGAAGGCTCGGTGCTGGCTGAGGGGTCGATCGACTTCGTGTCGAGCGATCCGAAGGTGATCGAGAATTATCTGGGGCGGTGATGGTGGTGTTTGCGTTTGCCGTGACCGTACCCCCCTCTGCCCTGCCGGGCATCTCCCCCTCAAGGGGGGAGATCAGATGCCGCCCTCGCTCGTTCCTTTGCCACGATGCTATGGGGAAGAGTGTTCGCCACTTGCCAATCTCCCCCCTTGAGGGGGAGATGCCCGGCAGGGCAGAGGGGGGTAGCGCCGCCCACCATACCGTCATTGGAGTTTCACCATGCTGACAGTCGACAACATCAACCTCCATTACGGCGCAGCGCAGGCGCTGCGCGGCGTGTCGCTGAAGGCCGAGATGGGGAAGATCACCTGCGTTCTCGGCCGCAACGGCGTCGGCAAAAGTTCGCTGCTGCGGGCCGTGACCGGCCAGCAGGCCACCAGCGCCGGCACGATCCGTTTCGGCGATGCGGCGCTGGACGGGCTGGCACCTTACCAGCGGGCAAAACGCGGCGTCGGTTACGTGCCGCAGGGGCGGGAAATCTTTCCGTTGCTCAGCGTGCAGGAAAATCTGGAGAGCGGTTATGCGCCGCTGTCGCGCAAGGAGCGGTTCATCCCGGATGATATTTTCAGCCTGTTTCCCGTGCTGCAGACCATGCTGTCACGCCGCGGCGGCGATCTCTCCGGCGGGCAGCAGCAGCAGCTTGCCATCGGCCGGGCGCTGGTCACGCGGCCGAAAATCCTCGTTCTCGACGAACCGACCGAGGGCATCCAGCCGTCGATCATCAAGGATATCGGCCGGGCCATCAAATATCTGCGCGATTCCACCGGCATGGCGATTTTGCTGGTTGAGCAATATCTGGATTTCTGCCGCGAACTTGCCGATTACGTCTACATCATGGACCGCGGTGAAATCGTGCATCAAGGCCTCGCTGAAACGCTGGATATGCCGGAAGCGAGGCGGCATCTGACAGTATAAACCGAGACCAAAGCCTGTGCGCGCCGATCACGGCGTGCAAACGGGCGATTAATATTTTGAAAGCCTATGCGCCTCGACATGGCTTTCATGCGTAATTTTAGCATTTCATTGAATAACCGCCTGTGATATTGGCAGCGAAAATGCTGCATGCGAGACACAGGAAAAGTCTATTCGCACGCCGCGACAGTTGATCCCTTACATTCCACGCACGTCCGACGTATTGTCGGAAAACTGTGCCAATAAAGGCGTGTCAATGATTCAAGACTTTGCAGTGGGCCGGGCCTCCCGGTTGGTTCGTTCCGCACGCAGCCTGCTTCTTGGGCTGGCGATCAGCGCAGGCGCAGGAGCTGCAGCGTCGGCATCGACCTGCGGTCAGGGTATTGGCCCCGGCATGGAACCGGGTCGGCATGATTTTTCCATTCTCTCTAACGGGCAGAAACGCGACGGCGTCTATTTTGTTCCATCCGCCTATGATGGAAATAAGCCCCTGCCTGTCGTATTCGATTTCCACGGCTCCAACAGCAACCCGCACGGCCAGCTGAACCGCAGCGGCTGGGACAAGCTTGCTGAGCGTGATGGTCTTGTGGTCGTCGCGCTGGCGGGCAGTTTAAATGGCGAATTGCCGGGCACCCATGCCTGGAATGTTCCCGGCGTTACAACACGCCCCGGCGGGCTGGACGAGGTGAGCTTCATTCATGAAGCGATTGCCATGGTGAAGGGCAAGTTCTGCGTCGATGAGGAACGTTTTTACGGTTCCGGTTATTCCGGCGGCGGGCGCATGCTGTCGCAATTCATCTGCACCGGAGCCAAGGATTTTAATGCCGCCGGTTTTGTCGCGTCGCTGCGCGCGGGTTATCCGCTGGAGACCGAAGGCAAATGGGCACCGGATGTGGCAAGCTGCACACCGGCGCGGCCGATGTCGATCATCGCCTTTGCCGGGCTGAAGGATCCAGCCAATCCCTATCAGGGCGGCGGCAAATCCTATTGGCAATATAGCGGCGAGACGGCGCTGAAGCGCTGGGCCGAAATGGATGGTTGCAAGGGCGCCGCCAAAAGCAAGGTGGGCGAGAGCTTCACCGTCAATTCTTACGATGTCTGCAAGGCAGGCGCACGCATCCAGTCCTATGTCATCGAGAACTGGGACCATGCCTGGCCGCGCGCCACCATGAAGGCCGAGGTTCTGGCCGCAAACGCCGTTGTTACCCGCAAGCCGGGCGGCGAGCAGACACCGAAGGCGGAGCCCGCCGTGGAGCGCAAGATGCCCACAGGCGAAGTGACGCGGACTGTTGATGCAGCCGAGAGAATGTGGGATTTCTTCCGAAACACGGAAGGTCAGCTTGTCGTGGACGCCGTCGTCAAGAAGGATTGCGTCGCCAAGGCCAATCCCGCTTCCGCAACCGCTTCGGAGACCGCGTGCAGCAGCAACAGCAAGCCATCAGCCCTTCCGGTTGCGAAGACGCTCAACCTGTCCGGCAACAGCGCGCCCGTGGCAGAGGACGCATTGTAACGAAGGCAGTTGAAGGGCGCAGCCGGCTGGACGAATTGTTTCAGGAGGGCTGCGCCAAGATCCGTCTTCCGGAAACCTACTCGAACGAAGCAGAAGCCATTCTCATCAATTCCTCCGGTGGTTTGACCGGCGGAGACGAACTTGAATGGCAGGCCGTCGCCGGCGCCGGTACCTCGCTTGTGGTCACCACGCAGGCCTGCGAGAAGGTCTACAAGGCGTCGTCGGGCACAGCCACCGTGACCGCGCGTGTTTCCGCCGGGCCGGGTGCGAAGCTGCACTGGCTGCCGCAGGAAACGATCCTCTTCGACCGCGCGTCGCTGACGCGAAGGCTCGAAGCCGATCTCGACCAATCCTCAGAATTCATCGCCGTCGAAGCGGTGCTGCTTGGTCGTCAGGCCATGGGCGAGGCGATGACGCATGGGCTTTTTCGTGACCGCTGGCGCATTCGCCACGGCGGCAAGCTGGTGCATGCAGAAGAGTTGCTGCTTGCTGGCGAGGTGGCGGCGCTGACCGCGAGACCGGCGGTTCTGGCCGGGCAGGTTGCCTTTGCCACGCTGCTTTACATCGGGCCTCTGGCCGAGGCGCTTCTGCCTAAAATCCGGGCGATTGCCGGGGAAAGCGGCGGTGCCAGCGAGTGGCAGGGCAAGCTCGTCGTGCGCGTGTCCGCCGCTGATGGTTTCTCCTTGAGAAAATTGCTTTTTCCGATCATTTCGCTCTTGCGAAACGGCACGCCAGTGCCGAAAGTCTGGAATCTGTAAACCCCTCGGATCGTCTAGTGACAGGCGTTCTTCGGGGTCTGTCAAATGTCGGATCTGGTCTCCAGCAAACCTCGTTTGTGGAGCAGATGCCAAGCCGTGGGACGACGATGAACCTTAGCCCAAGAGAAAAAGACAAGCTGCTGATTTCCATGGCCGCCATGGTGGCGCGCCGCCGGCTGGAACGCGGCGTCAAGCTGAACTATCCCGAAGCGATTGCGCTGATTACCGATTTCGTGGTGGAGGGCGCACGCGATGGCCGCGCCGTGGCCGACCTGATGGAGGCGGGCGCGCATGTCATTTCCCGTGATCAGGTGATGGACGGCATTGCCGAGATGATCCACGATGTGCAGGTGGAAGCGACCTTCCCTGACGGCACCAAGCTGGTGACCGTTCACGAACCGATCCGGTGAGGTGACGTATGGCGCTGGAACTTCGGCCCAATTGCGAATGCTGTGACCGTGATCTAGCGCCCGACAGCGGGGACGCGATGATCTGCTCGTTCGAATGCACTTTCTGCGCTGATTGCGTGACCGGCGTGCTCAAGGGCGCGTGCCCGAATTGCGGTGGCGAACTGGTGCGAAGGCCCGTCCGCCCGGCGGGAAAGCTCATCAATAACCCGGCATCGACAAAACGGGTGCTGAAGGCGGAAGGCTGCGCAGCAGCCACGGCCGCATAAGAACGATAAGGGGAACACCGATGAAACCAGGCGAAATCATTGCCGCCGAAGGCACCATCGAACTCAATGCCGGCCAGCCGACCGTGACGATCGAAGTGGCCAATTCGGGCGACCGGCCGGTACAGGTGGGCAGCCACTACCATTTCTTCGAGACCAATGCGGGTCTCATTTTCGATCGCGAAAAGGCGCGCGGCATGCGTCTCGATATTCCGGCCGGCACGGCGGTGCGTTTCGAGCCTGGCCAGAAGCGGGAAGTGACGCTGGTGCCGCTTTCCGGCAAGCGGGAGGTTTATGGTTTCCGTCAACAGGTCATGGGGAGGTTATGAAATGGCGACGGCGCATTATCATGGAAGCTGCCAGTGCGGCAGCGTCAGCTTCGAGGTCGATGCCGATCTCGATCACACTGTTGTCTGCAATTGTTCGCGGTGCAAACGTCTGGGCTCCACGCTCGCCTTCGCGCCGCGTGACAAGTTCACGTTGCTTTCCGGCGAGGGCACGCTGAGTGAATATCTCTTCAACAAACACAGGATCCATCATTTTTTCTGCTCCACCTGCGGCATTGAAAGCTTTGCCTATGCCGATGGGCCTGACGGTACGCCGATGGTGGCGGTCAATGCCAATTGTCTCGATGGCGTCGATCCGCGGGCGCTGAAGCCGCAGGCTTATGACGGCGCGGCGGCCTGAGCGATGGCGATCAGCAAGAACAACCTCGTCATGACCGCTCTCATCTGCGTAACCGCCGGTATTTCCATGCCGGTTGCCGCGCAGGAGCCGAACTGCAAGGAACCGCAGACGCAGGCGGACATGACGATTTGCGCCGGCAAGGATTACGAAAAGGCCGACAAAGAGCTCAATGTCGCTTATCAGAAGCTGCGCAAGCTGCTCATCGAACGTGACAAGGCGGCGGATGCGGATGGAAAGGGTGCAACCGACGCGCTGGTGACAGCTCAGCGCGCATGGGTGGCGTTCCGTGACGCCAATTGCGCACTTGCCGGTTTTCAGGCGCGTGGCGGCTCAATGGAGCCGATGCTGATCTCTTCCTGCCTGGCCGAGACGAGCGGCAAGCGGGCGGAAGAACTGCGCCAACTCTCGGAAGGTTTCTGAACCCATGGCGCGGCGGATCACGATCGTCGGAAACGGGGAGCTGCCGCCAGGCGCGGCCCTGCTTATCGACCGGTCGGATATCGTCGTCCGTTTTAATGATTGCCGGTCTCTTGGGCTGGGCGGTACGCGCACCGATGTCGTGGCCGTGTGTAATACCGGGCGGCCGGGTCGCGAGATGACCGAGGGAAGCGAATGGCGCGAGAGCCATGGTGTGCGCCAAGCCGCCGCCATCTGGTCGGTGCGCGATCCTGCGAAATTTGCCGAAATGGAACCCGGCATCCGCGCAGCCTGGCCGGAACTCACTGATTTCTGCGCCGATTATACCGGCGAATTCGCGGCCATCGCACGAGCTGGCGGCAAAAGCCATGTCATTATTTCTCGCGGTGTGCATGAGAGGCTCGATACGGCGCTCGAAGCCTATAAGCCCGCACCATACGTCTGCCCCAGCACCGGCCTCGTTGCCATTGCCCATGTTCTTGAAAATGTCAGCGGCGATGATGACGAGGTGACGATTGCCGGTTTCAGCCACCAGGGCTGGAGCGGCCATCCCTTTACCGCCGAACAACAGCTGGTCGATGCCCTTGCGGGAACGGGCCGGCTGACACGATTTTCTCCCATACCGATTTTCTCCGCGTCCGAAGGAGCCTGAACCCATGCCATACAAGATTTCCCGCGCCGCCTATGCCGGCATGTTCGGCCCGACCGTTGGCGACAAGGTGCGTCTTGCTGATACCGAACTCTTCATCGAGATAGAGAAGGACCACACGACCTATGGCGAGGAAGTGAAATTCGGGGGTGGCAAGGTCATTCGCGACGGCATGGGCCAGAGCCAGGCGACGCGGGCAGAGGGCGCTGTCGATACCGTCATCACCAATGCCGTCATCGTTGACCATAGCGGCATCTACAAGGCAGATGTGGGCCTGAAGAACGGCCGCATTCACGCCATCGGCAAGGCCGGAAATCCCGATACGCAGCCCGGCGTGACGATCATCGTCGGTCCCTCGACGGAAGCAATTGCCGGCGAAGGCAAGATTCTGACGGCTGGCGGCATGGATGCGCATATCCATTACATCTGCCCGCAGCAGATCGAGGAAGCGCTGATGAGTGGTGTGACCTGCATGCTTGGCGGCGGCTCCGGCCCGGCGCACGGCACGCTTGCCACCACCTGCACCGGCGCATGGCATATCGAGCGGATGATCGAAAGCTTCGATGCTTTCCCGATGAACCTCGCGCTTGCGGGCAAGGGCAATGCCTCTCTGCCGGCTCCGCTGGAAGAAATGATCCTCGCCGGTGCCTCCTCGCTGAAGCTGCATGAGGACTGGGGCACGACGCCCGCCGCCATCGACAATTGCCTGACGGTGGCCGACGAATATGACGTGCAGGTGATGATCCATACCGACACGCTGAATGAAAGCGGTTTCGTGGAAGACACGGTTGCGGCTATCAGGGGCCGCACCATCCATGCTTTCCACACCGAAGGCGCCGGCGGCGGGCACGCGCCTGACATCATCAAGGTCTGCGGTAATCCCAACGTCATCCCGTCCTCGACCAACCCGACGCGGCCTTACACCGTCAATACGCTGGCGGAACATCTCGACATGCTGATGGTATGCCACCACCTGTCGCCGTCCATCCCCGAAGATATCGCCTTTGCCGAAAGCCGCATCCGCAAGGAAACCATTGCGGCGGAGGATATTCTCCACGATATCGGCGCGTTTTCGATCATTTCCTCCGATAGTCAGGCCATGGGCCGTGTCGGCGAGGTGGCAATCCGCACCTGGCAGACCGCTGACAAGATGAAGCGCCAGCGTGGCCGCCTGAAGGAAGAGACCGGCGAAAACGACAATTTCCGTGTTCGTCGTTACATCGCCAAATATACCATCAACCCGGCCATCGCCCAGGGTGTCAGCCACGAGATCGGCTCCATCGAAGTCGGCAAGCGTGCCGATCTGGTTCTTTGGAACCCGGCGTTTTTCGGCGTGAAGCCGGAAATGGTGCTGCTTGGCGGCTCGATCGCTGCCGCGCCAATGGGCGATCCTAATGCCTCCATCCCCACGCCGCAGCCGATGCATTACCGGCCGATGTTTGCCGCCTATGGCAAGCTGCGCACCAATTCCTCGGTGACCTTTGTCTCGCAGGCGTCGCTGGATGCCGGCCTTGCCCAGCGCCTTGGCGTCGCGAAGAAGCTGCTGCCGGTGAAGAATGTGCGCGGCGGCATTTCCAAGGCCTCGATGATCCACAATTCGCTGACGCCGCATATCGAGGTTGACCCCGAGACCTATGAAGTACGTGCGGATGGCGAGCTTCTGACCTGTGAACCGGCGACCGTGCTGCCGATGGCGCAGCGTTATTTCCTGTTCTGACGGCAGGCGCTCTTGAGACGCCTCACACGATGGATCGGCGGCGGCCTGCTGCTGCTCCTCCTGCTTCTTGTGCTGGGCACGGTTGCGCCGCGCCCGTTTTTTGCCGAGCAGGTGGGTGAAGGCGAAAAGAGCAGGGAAATCCTGCTCTTATCCAACCCGATCCACACCGATATCGCCCTGCCGGTTGATGACGATCTGCGGCGGGGCTTTGCCGCGTTGCAGGAGGGTGGGATTGCGGTCAATCATCCAGCTGCGGCCTATCTGGTGTTCGGCTGGGGCGGCCGCTCGTTTTACATTCAGACGCCCACCTGGGCCGATTTGAAACCGATGCCGGTTCTGCGCTCTTTCACGCTGGACAGCTCCGTCATGCATGTGGATGTGACAGGTGATTTTCCCGCTGATCTCGCCGGAGTGAAACGGCTTCGAATTTCCGAAGCGGGTTATCAGCGTCTCGTCGCGGGCATCCGGGCGAGTTTTGCCGGAAACGATGACGGTGTTAGTCTGGTACCCAGCGCTGGCTACGGCCTGACGGACGCTTTTTTCGAGGCGAATGGCCGGTTTAATGCACTCGCCGGCTGTAACACGTGGTCAGCCGCGATGTTGCGGGAAGCGGGCGTTCAAACCGGTTTGTGGACGCCCTTGCCGCCGCTGTTGCGCTGGTCGATAGACCTGCACAATTGATCCCCAGTTCCGTGCGGCATTTCGCGCATTTGGTGGCTGGAATCCCATTTTTATGCTGCACCGCAGCGCGTCTTGCGCTATGGAAACGGCAAAAGAATTCCGCGCGGATCGATCCCAAGCGATGCCTCGCAAAACGCCAGAACAGGAGACAAGACATGCTCGGCAAAAAAGTGCCCGCCGTAACCTTCCGCACGCGCGTTCGCGATGAGGCCGTTGGCGGCCCGAACCCCTTCCGTTGGCAGGACATGACCTCCGACGATTATTTCAAGGGCAAGAAGGTCGTCCTCTTTTCGCTGCCCGGCGCTTTCACGCCGACATGCTCGACCTACCAGCTTCCTGATTTCGAAAAGCTCGCACCCGAGTTCCGTGCGCTCGGCGTTGATGAAATCTATTGCCTGTCGGTCAATGATGCTTTCGTCATGAACGCCTGGGCCAAGGGTCAGAACCTCGAAAACGTCAAGGTCATCCCTGACGGTTCGGGCGAGTTCACCCGCAAGATGGGCATGCTGGTCGCCAAGGACAATCTCGGCTTCGGCATGCGCTCCTGGCGTTACGCCGCCGTCATCAACGATGGCGTCGTCGAGCAGTGGTTTGAGGAAGAAGGCTATTCGGACAATTGCGATAGCGACCCCTACGGCGTTTCCTCGCCGCAGAACATTCTGGAAAACCTGAAAAGCCGCGCTGCGGCCTGATTTTGGTTTTGTTGTTTGAGAAAGGCCCGGCAGCGATGCCGGGCTTTTGTTTTCCGAGGCATTGCCGCCCTGAAAACACACCTTGAAATCCCCCCGCCTATCCGTCAAAAATCAGAACCCCAAAGACTGTTTCTGAAACGGATCATCCCATGCTGCGCGTCACCTCCTATCACCCGGCCGGAACCCCTGCCGACGAGCCCTCCGGCTATGTCACGCTGGCGCATGACCAGCGGCATCTGCGCCGCAAGCTTCTGCATCTGCAGAATGACGAGATGGTGATGCTGGACCTGAAGGAAGCCGTGCTGTTTGCCCATGGCGACCTTTTGGTGGTCGAAAACGGCGATCTGATCGAGGTTCGTGCGGCGGATGAAAAGCTGTTCGAAATCAAGGCAAAGGACCGCCTTCACCTGATCGAGCTCGCCTGGCATCTGGGCAACCGGCATCTTTCAGCGCAGATCGAGGAGGAGCGTATTCTCATCCTGCGTGACCATGTCATTCGCGCCATGCTGGAAGGTCTGGGCGCCACAGTGCGCGAGGTGGAAGAGCCGTTTCAGCCGGCGCGCGGCGCTTATCACGCCCATGGCGGCCACTCGCATGGCCATGATCACGGGCACGGGCATGGCCACCACCATCATGATCACGGCTGAGGCGTGAGCGGGGAACGCGGCGTTGCCGCGCTGCTGCGCCTGATGGCCTGGATGTCGCCGGCGTTTCCTGTCGGCGGCTTTTCCTATTCGGGCGGGCTGGAAAAGGCGGTGGAGGACGGGCGTGTGCGTAATGCCGCCGGGTTGAGCGGCTGGGTGGAAACGCTTCTTCTCCATGGCAGCCTGTGGAACGACGCGGTTTTTCTGGCAGATGCCTGGCGATGCTCGCAGGATGCCGTAGCGCTCAGCGAAACCGCTGATCTTGGCCGCGCGCTCGCCGGTTCGGCGGAGCGTTATCGGGAGACCGTGCTTCTGGGGGACGCCTTCGTTTCCGCCGCCAGCGCATGGCCGCATGCGGTTCTGGAGCTGTTGCCGAAAGAGGCTCCCTATCCCGTCGCCATAGGCGCTGTGGCCGCGGGCCACGGCGTGCCGCTGCGCGAGACGCTTGCCGCCTTTCTGCATGCAGGTGTTTCACAGATCGTTTCTGCCGGTATCCGTCTCGGCGTCGCGGGCCAGAAAGATGGCGTTGCCATTCTCGCCGCAAGCGAGGCGGGGATTGCCGAGGTGGCGGCACGGGCCGTCCAATCCACGCTTGATGACCTCGGCAGCGCCACGATCATCGCCGATACAGCGGCGATGCGTCATGAAACACAGGGGACACGGCTTTTCCGTTCGTGAAAGCGACGGCAATCGATGGGGCGAGCGCATGCCACTTGTTTCTTCTCCCCACCGCGGAGAAGGTCGCGGCAGCGGGATGAGGGGGCTCCGGTAGAGATATACCGAGAGCCAGCCCCCTCACCGACCCTTCGGGCCACCTTCTCCCCGGCGGGGAGAAGAAACAAGTGGCATGATCCTTGCGTATATTTGAGCTGTTGAGTGGTTGTCGTAAGATTGGACCACAGCATAGTGAAGGGAACAGAGTGATGAAATCGGGTAATGGTCCGCTGCGCGTTGGGATTGGCGGGCCGGTGGGTTCCGGCAAGACGGCGCTGACGGAAAAGCTCTGCAAGGCGATGAGCGCCGATTATTCGGTCGCCGTCGTCACCAATGATATCTATACCAAGGAAGATGCCGAGGCACTGGTGCGCATGCAGGCGCTGCCTTCCGAAAGGATCGTCGGGGTGGAGACGGGCGGTTGCCCGCATACGGCCATTCGCGAAGATGCCACGATCAATCTGCAGGCGATTGCCGGGCTCAACCAGCGCTTTCCCGATCTCGACGTGGTTTTCATCGAATCCGGTGGCGATAACCTCGCGGCGACCTTTTCGCCTGATCTTGCCGATATCACCATCTATGTGATTTCCGTCTGCCAGGGCGAGGAAATTCCCCGTAAGGGCGGGCCGGGCATCACCCGTTCGGACCTGCTCGTCATCAACAAGAAGGACCTTGCGCCTTATGTTGGCGCGGATCTGACTGTCATGGACAGCGATGCGACGCGCATGCGCAACGCCATGCCCTTTGTTTTTACCGACATGAAACGGGGCGATGGCGTGGACCGCATCGTCGGTTTCCTGAAAGAGCAGGGCGGTCTCTGAATAATGACGATGCCCCGCCGTTTCGGCGCTTACGAAGTTTCCCGTTTTGTCGACGGTGTCTACAAGGCACCGGTCAGCCATCTCATTCACCGCCAGGGTGCCGAAGCGCTGGCTGCGGCCTTTGCCGGCCATCACGGCGAAACAGTGGATATGGACGTCAACTGCTTCACGCTTTCGGGACCTGAGGGCATCTGGCTGATCGATGCAGGCTGCGGCACGGCCTGGGGCGAGGCCTATGGCCATGCCCGTGCGGCTATGATTGCCGCCGGTATCCAGCCCGATGATGTCAGCCGTGTCATCCTCACCCATATTCACGGCGACCACGCACTCGGCCTTATCGATGGCGACCGGCCTTATTTTCCCAAGGCGGAGATATGGGTGCCGGAGGCCGATCTTGCCTTTTTCACCAATGCAGAGGCGCGAAAGACATTGCCGCCCGCCCGGCAGGGCGGTTTCGATCTGGCTGCCCGCCTGATCGATATTTGCGGCGCGATGTTGCGGCCGATCTCGGTGGGGATGGTTGCCGAGGACATAGAGGCAATCGCGGTGCCCGGTCATACGCCCGGACAGATGGCTTACCTCATAGGAAGAGACGATAAGCGCTTGATGTTATGGGGCGATGTGCTGCATGTCGGGGACATGCAGGCGGCCGATCCCGGAATTGCTTTTGTCTATGATATCGATTCCGAACTCGCCCACGCGACGCGTCTCGAAGCGTTGTCGGCGGCGGCTGACCATGGTTGGCTGGTGTCCGGCGGCCATCTCGGCGGCTTTTTTACGGTCGAGCGGCGGGGCGACAGTTTCGGTTTTATACCGCAGCCTGGATGACTTCCGTGCAATACACCGAAGGGCGGAATGCCTGATGGGCCTCCCGCCCTTCGTCCTCTCCCCGTATTTTCAGATCTGTTTCAGCGCCGCCACGTCATTGACCTGGACGATGCGACCGCGCACCGTGACGCCCGACTTTTTCAGGGTGGAGAAGGCGCGGGAGAGGGCCTCCGGCGCAAGGCCGAGCTTGCCGGCGAGCAGGCTTTTCTGGAACGGCAACCGCAGCGAGAAGGATGTCGCGTCGCGCGGGCCCTGATTGATGAGGTAATGGGCGACACGCTGCGGTGCCGTCTGCAGGCGGTCATTGGCAACGCAGTCCATGGCGGCCAGCAGGCTGTTTGACAGGCAGCGCATGACGGCCTTGGCGATGGCCGGTTCCTGATCGATCAGGCTGCGCAGCCTGGTGAGTTCGAAACGCGCCACGGTGCAGCTTTCCGCCGCCTGCGCGCTGTAACGATAGGTGTCGCTACCGAAGATCAGGCATTCATTGAAGGTATCGCCGGGGCCGCTGACGCGCACGTCCGCTTCGCGCCCGTGCCTGTCCAGCCGGTAGAGCCTGACGTAACCCGACAGCACGCAATAGAAGTGCTGGGCCAGTTCGCCTTCCTTAAAAAGCACATGGCGGGCATTCACATTGGCAATGGTCGCCGCCTCCATCAGCTTCAGCGCCACCGCGTCATCCGCGATCCCGATCAAGGGCGCACGCAGCAGAATGTTCCTGTCCCTGTTGCTCAGCTTCACGGTCTTGTTCACGTCCATTCGGCTCCCGCTCAAACCTTTTGCCGGGCTGTCCGAAGCGATACGAAACCGGGGATGTTCCTTGCCCCTCACGCCCATCTGCACTGAACTCATCGCATTTTCCTCGACCGGCAATTCCCGATGCGAGGGAGACTAGCAGTTCAGGTGGAAAGCGAATTGATTTCGATCAAACGGGGGTGCGGCCGTTGTGAGGAAGGAAATGATGGGGCTGCTCATGCTTCCAATCACAAGGGAAATATGGAGCGAGCGCATGCGGCATATTTCTTCTCCCCGAGGGGGAGAAGTCCGCGGCAGCGGGATGAGGGGGCGAGGGTCGAGATATCAGGAGAGCTTGCCCCCTCATCCGACCCTTCGGGCCACCTTCTTCCCGGCGGGGAGAAGAAACGATCCGCGATGCCGTGCTCTCCCAAAGTATATGGAAACGCCGGGCACATGACCCGGCGTCTCAATCTTCAAGCTGCAGCACTCACTCGGCGGCAAGCGGCGGCAGTCGCAATATATTGCTGCCCTTGTCCGCGGCCTTGTCGCCGCTGCCCTTTTCCATACTGGCCACCCGTGCCTCCAGCGAGGAAAGCGCGAGGCTGTTTTCGCGGGCGATCTCCGAGAGTTTCTCGTTGGAGAGGGCCTCTTCCTCCTCTTCCTTCTTGCCGACGAAACGGCCGAAGAGGTGGGCAAGCAGGCGCGACAGGTCGTCCATGATCAGGAAGAAGGCCGGCACCACGATCAGCGACAGCACCGTGGAAACGATGATGCCGCCGATGACCGCAATCGCCATCGGTGCGCGGAACGAACCGCCTTCGCCGACGCCGAGCGCGGAGGGCAGCATGCCTGCCGACATGGCGATGGAGGTCATGATGATCGGGCGGGCGCGCTTACGGCCCGCCTCCACCATGGCATGCACCCGCTCCATGCCGTGACGGCGCATTTCGATGGCGAAATCCACCAGCAGGATGGCGTTCTTGGTCACGATGCCCATCAGCATCAGAATGCCGATGAGAACCGGCATGGAGAGCGCGTTCTGCGTGATGATGAGCGCGACTGCCACGCCGCCGATGGCAAGCGGCAGCGAGAACAGGATTGTGAAGGGCTGGATGACATCCTTGAACAGCAGGATGAGCACGACCAGCACCAGCATCAGGCCAAGCAGCATGGCGTTGACGAAGCCCTGCTGCATTTCGCCCTGCACCTTGGCGTCACCGCTTTCGGCAAGCCGAACGCTTGCCGGCAGGTTGGTTTCCGAAACGATGCGCTTGAACTCGGCCGTCGACGTATCGAGCGCCGTGCCGAAAGGCACATCCGAGCCGATGGAGACGACGCGGTTGCGGTCGTTGCGCTTGATCGAGCTCGGGCCTTCCGAGTAATCGATATCGGCCACGCTGTAGAGCGGCACCAGCGAACCGGAGGCGGTCTTGATCTTCAAGGCGCGGATGGTGGCGAGATCGCGGCGGGTATCGAGCGAAGCCTGCACGCGGATCGGGATCTGCCGGTCATCCAGCGAGATTTTCGTGAGCTGCGCATCGATATCACCGATGGTGGCGACACGCACGGTCTGCGAAATCTGCTGCGGCGTGATGCCCAGGCGGGCGATCTCATCCTTGCGCGGGCGGATCTGCAGTTCGGGACGGGGCAGAGCGCCTTCCGAACTGACATTGGCAAGGATGGGCGAAGCGCGCAGGCGGCTTTCGAGAATGCCCACGGCGTCGTTCAGATCCTTCTCGTTGGTTGAAAGGAAGTTGAAGGAAAGCTCGCGTTCCGCGCGGTCGTTCAGCTTGATGATGCGAACATCCGCAATGCCACGCACCTGCGCGAAAATATCCCGCTCGACATCCCATTGCGGACGTGTACGGCCCTTCTCCTCCAGCTTGGGAAGATATTGGCCGATGAGCGGAATGGAGCCGAGCCCCTTGTTGACGAGCGTTTTCAGCAGTGAGTGATCGATATGCTCAAGGATGACATTGACGGTGGCGCGGCGCAGCTCCAGGTCCCCCTTGGGCGAAGCACCACCGAGGATGAAGACGCTTTCCACGCCGTTGATGTCACGGATCGCCTGGTAGATCTGCGTCGTCGTGCGGTCGGTCTCATCCAGCGTCGCATTGGGCGGCAGTTCAACGGACAGGGTGACACGCGAGGCGTCATCAGGCGGCAGGAAGCTGCCGGGGACCTGGCTCAACAGCATCACTGAGGCGATGAGGAAGGCAATCGCTCCCAATAGCGTGAGATAACGCGCCCACCATTTCCGCGTGGTGGCGGTCACCATGCGCGTATAGGCCTTCATCAGCCTGCCGTCATTGTCGTGGTGATCGTCCATCGCGTCTTCGGCGCGCATCAGATAGGCCGCCATCAGGGGTGTGATGAGACGGGCCACTGCCAGCGAGAAGAATACCGAGAAGGCGACAGTGAGGCCGAACTGGATGAAGTACTGGCCCGGAATACCCGGCATGAACGAGACGGGCACAAAGACGGCGATGATGGTGAAGCTGGTCGCGATGACGGCAAGCCCGATTTCATCGGCTGCTTCGAGGGCCGCGCGATAGGGCGTCTTGCCCATCTTGATATGTCGGGCGATGTTCTCGATTTCCACGATGGCGTCGTCCACGAGAATACCCGTGGCGAGCGTAAGCGCGAGGAAGCTGACGAGGTTGAGCGAAAAGCCCATGATATCCATGATCCAGAAGGTCGGGATCGCGGAAAGCGGCAGCGCCACGGCGGCGATCAGTGTCGCGCGCCAGTTCCGGAGGAAGAGAAGGACCACGATAACGGCGAGGATCGCGCCTTCGATCAGCGTGTCGAGTGCGGCCTTGTAGTTGCCATAGGTGAAATAGACGGCGTCATCGACCATCTCAATCGAGACATCGGGGTGGTCCTTGCGGACCTGATCGAGACTTTGCGCGACGGTTTCGGCGACCGAAACCTCGCTCGCGCCCTTAGAGCGGAACACTGCAAAGGTGACGGCCGGATTGCCGTTGAAGCGCGAGAAGGATTTCTGCTCTTCATATGTGTCCGTAACCGTGCCGAGTTCGGAAAGCTTGACGAAGCGGCCGTTGGAAAGCGCAATCGTGGTGTTGGCAAGCTGGCTTACATCGCGTGTATCGCCCAGCGTGCGGATGGTCTGCTCGTTGCCGCCCACCTGGCCGCGGCCGGAGCCGAGGTCGATATTGGTGCCGCGCAGCTGGCTGTTCACCTCTGTCGCGGTGATGCCATAGGCATCGAGCTTTTCGGGGCTGAGCGAAACGCGCACCTCGCGGTCCGCGCCGCCGTAACGGTCGACCTTGCCGATGCCGGACTGGCCCTGCAGCGAGCGCTTGATCGTGTCATCCACGAACCAGGACAGTTCCTCCAGCGTCATGTTCGGCGAAGAGACGGCGAAGGTCTGGATCGCCTGTCCCTCGACGTCGATCTTGCTGACGACGGGCACTTCGATATCGGAGGGAAGATCGCTGCGGATCTTGTCGATGGCGTCCTTGGTGTCCTGAACCGCTTCTTCCGTCGGTTTTTCGATGCGGAACACGACCGTTGTCGTCGACTGGCCGTCGACAACGGTGGACTGAATTTCGTCGACGCCACTGATGGCGGCAACGGCGTCCTCGATCTCCTTCGTTACCTGCATCTCCAGTTCGGAGGGCGAAGCCCCGCTCTGGGTCACGGTGACGGCGACGACGGGCACGTCGATATTCGGGAAACGGGTGATCGGCAGCGTATTGAACGCCTGCATGCCGAGCATCATCAAAAGCGCGAAGCCGAGAAGCGGCGCAATCGGGTTACGGATTGACCATGCGGAGAAGTTCATTTCATTCCCTCAGTCAGTTGGACGCAGCCGTCTGGGCTTCCACCGGTCTTATCCGGTCACCATCACGCACGAATGCTCCAGCTTTCTCGACAACCTTGTCTCCAGCGGCAAGGCCGCTGACGATCTCGATGAATCCACCGTCTTCTATGCCGGTCTCGATCTTCACCTGCTTGACGACGTCGCCCTCCACCTTGCGGGTGGTCGAGCCTTCACGTCCTGAAGTGACAGCCGAGAGCGGCAAGGCAAGCGCGTTCGTCTCCTCGATCACGATCTCTGCGCTGGCATACATGCCCGATCGCGCCGGGCTGTTTTCCGGCAGCACCACATGCACGGAACCGAGGCGCGTCGTCGGATCGACGGTCGGCGAAACGAGGCGCACCTTGCCTTCTATTTTCGCTCTTCCGCCAGCAACCGTCAAATAGGCTTTCTGGCCGACTTTCACGTTTTGAATGTCGGTTTCGGAAAGATCGGCAACAAGTTCGATGGCGCCGTCCTTGATGACGGTGAAAAGCGGGTTTCCGGCGCCGCTGGCAATCGCGCCCACCTTGGCGTTCTTGGCTGAAACGATGCCGGCGACCGGGGTTTTCACGCCGGTGCGCGTGAGCTTGAGATCGATATCGGCGATCTGGGCGTCAACCACCTTGATGTCGGCTTCGCCGGCGGAAACGGCCTGCTTGGCCGCATCGAGGCGAGCCTGCGCCACCTGCGCGAGGGCTTCGGTCTTTTCCGTTTCGGAAATGGAGCCTGAACCGGTCTGGCTGAGCTTGGCGGCGCGGTCGCGCTGGCGAAGGGCGTCGGCCAGATTGGCCTGCGCCTCCAGCACCTGCGCCTTGGACTGGGTGACGGAAGCTTCGGCCTTGGCCTTGTTGGCTTCGAGCTGGCTCTTTTGCAGGACGAGGCTATCGGAGGACAGGACGGCCAGAACCGCATTCGCCGCCACCCGGTCGCCGATATCGGCGTTCAACGTGTCGATCGACAGGCCGTCGACCAGGGGCTGGACGTAGATTTCGTCCACCGGGCGGATTGTGCCTGTCGCGATAACACGGTCAACGAGGTCGCGCTTTGCGACATGCGCGACGATGATCGAGGGCACGTTCTGCTGTTTCACCGGCGCCTGCGCCTCTCCCTCCGCGGCTGCTGGAAGGGGAAGCGCCGTTGCGGACAGAAGAAGAAGGAAAAGAATGCGGTTAAACGTGACTTTATGCTGCATATGTCTTGGCTCGCGCAATATCCGCTCACATGTCCTGCAGGCTGCGGCCCGTATCTTAAAAGGTCATGCGATGGCGAATGTGAAACAAGGGATCACAATACTCCCTTTTCGATCCTCCCGATTCGAACGCCCCTCAACGCGAATCTCAAGCACCTTTGCCCTGTGCTTTTTCTACAAGATCAAATTTGGCAGTCTTGTGGGCGGGACTGTAATTCTTGTTGTCGTGCAAATCAATCCGCATAGCCACGAGGGTTGATATACATTTTTGTATAGGCAGAGGTGTTGTAATTGGTTTGATGGGTTACCATTGCGTGACGCGGCCTGGAATTCTGAGAACGCTTAATACGTCGTCATCCTCGGGCTTGACCCGGATCCAGGCACATCGCCGCAATCGAAATGTCGGTAAATCCTCGGGTCAAGCCCGAGCATGACGGAAGAGAGGTTGTCATTCAAGAAAATCGCGCGGTCAACGCCGCGCGATCCTATCTTCCCGCCCGCGCCTACTTCAACGCAGCGTCGGTAATTTCGGTCGTATATGCGCCCGAGGGCTCCTTGGTGATAACGGGGTCGGAGCCGCCGCCGAGCAGGGTCTTTACTGTTCGCTCGTAATCCGCCTTGTCGAGAGCGCCCTTCGAGCCGGCCGTCAGCTTTGCCACTTCGCCCATCATGCGCTTCTGGTGCTTTTCGGTCTGCGCGCCGGAGGCGTCGTTTTCGAGAACGATATCGGCGGCCTCGTCAGGGTTTTCCTCGGCCCATTTCCAGCCCTTCATGGAGGCACGGACGAATTTGACCATGTCCTCCTTGAACTTGGCGTCCTTCAGCTTGTCTTCGAGAACGTAGAGCCCGTCTTCCAGCGTCGCCACGCCTTCGTCTTCATATTTGAAGGTGACGAGGTCATCAGGCTTGATGCCGGCATCGAGGACCTGTCCATATTCATTATAGGTCATGGTGGAAATGCAGGCGGCCTGTTTCTGCAAAAGCGGATCGACGTTAAAGCCCTGTTTCAGCACGGTAACGCCATCGGCGCCGCCGGTGGTCGGAATTTTCAGGTGCGCCATCCACGACAGGAACGGATATTCATTGCCGAAGAACCAGACGCCCAGCGTCTTGCCCTTGAAATCATCAGGCTTCTTGATGCCGGTTTCTTTCAGGCAGGTCAGCATCATGCCCGATGATTTGAATGGCTGGGCGATATTGACCAGCGGCACGCCCTTTTCACGCGTGGCAAGCGCAGACGGCATCCAGTCGACGATGACGTCGGCCCCGCCGCCGGCCAGAACCTGCGCGGGCGCAATATCCGGGCCGCCGGGCTTTATGTCGACATCCAGGCCTTCGGCTTCATAAAAGCCCTTGTCCTTGGCGACGTAATATCCGGCGAACTGCGCCTGGGTGACCCATTTCAGCTGCAGGGTGATCTTGTCGGCGGCCTGAGCGCTAAATGCGGTCAGCAGTGACGCCCCGGCAAGAAGCATGGATGCAAGTTTCATTTTCATCGCTGTTCCCTTTTTCGTATTTACGTTCGTCCCCCACGGACGGACGGATGCCAGAAGGTGACGGCCCGTTCTGCGAGCGCCACAAGACCGTAAAAGCCCGAACCTGCGAGCGCCGCCACGGCAATCTCGGCCCAGACCATATCGACATTGCTGCGGCCCATTTCCGCCGAGATGCGGAACCCCATGCCGACGATGGGCGTGCCGAAGAATTCCGCGACGATGGCGCCGATCAGGGCGAGCGTGGAGTTGATCTTCAGCGCGTTGAAGATGAAGGGCCAGGCGGCGGGCAGGCGCAGTTTTATCAGTGTCGGCCACCAGCCGGCAGCATAGGTGCGCATCAGGTCGCGCTCCATGTGGCTGGCGGCGGCAAGCCCCTGCACCGTGTTCACCAGCATCGGGAAGAAGGTCATGATGACGACGACGGCGACTTTCGACTGCCAGTCGAACCCGAACCACATCACCATGATGGGTGCGACGCCGACGACCGGCAGGGCGGAGACGAAGTTGCCGATGGGCAGAAGCCCGCGTTGCAGGAAAGGCGAGCGGTCGATGAGGATGGCGACGACGAACCCGAGGCCGCAGCCAAGGACATAACCCGTCAGTACGGATTTGATGAAGGTCTGGCGGAAATCCGCCCAGAGAATCGGTAGAGAGCCGAGAAGACGGGCGAGAATGGCGCTCGGCGCCGGCAGCAGGATGGGCGGCACGGAAAATCCGCGGACCATCCCTTCCCAGAGAACCAGAATGGCAAGGCCGAACAGCAGCGGCACGGCGAGGCGGCTTATGCGTTTCGCGCTCTGGGAAATAAAGGCATGGCGTACCAGCCATTCGTTGAACGCCCAGGCGGCAAGCCAGAACAGGATAGCGCCGATAAACCAGCCGGGGTTGGTCATGGCCGTGCTCCCATTCGCTTGAGGACGGCGGCATGGGCGACGCCGATGATCGATACCAGAATGGCGGCGACACCGGCTGCCATGAACAGCGCCGCCCATATCTGTACCGTCTGGCCATAATAGGAACCGGAGAGCAGGCGCGCGCCGAGACCGGCGACGGCCCCTGTCGGTAGTTCTCCGACGATGGCGCCGACGAGCGCGATGGCGATGGCGATCTTCAGCGAGGTGAAGAGATAGGGCAGGGCGGCGGGCCAGCGCAGCTTCCAGAAGATCTGCGCTGGTGAGGCATTATAGGTGTGCATCAGGTCAAGCTGCAGGGTTTCGGGGCTTCTTAAGCCCTTCACCATGCCGACGACGATGGGGAAGAAAGAGAGATAGGTCGAGATCAGCGCCTTCGGCAGCAGTCCGGAAATGCCGATGGAGTTCAGGACAACGATGATCATCGGCGCGATGGCGAGAATGGGGATCGTCTGGCTGGCAATGATCCACGGCATGACGGAGCGGTCCATGGCGCGGTTATGGATGATCGCGACCGCCAGCAGGATTCCCAGCACCGCCCCGATGACGAAACCGAGCAGCGTGGCCGAAAGCGTGACGCCGGCGTGGTAGACGAGGCTGCGCTTGGAGGTGACGGCCTTGTTGACGGTGGTATCCCAGAGTTCCGCGATGATCTGATGCGGCGCGGGGAGGACCGGGCGCTCCTGCGCGAAGGTTTGCGGCAGGAGTTCGAGGAAGCCCGGCGTCTGGCCAGCGCGGGTGGCCTGGTCGCGGGCGAAGGGCATGTTGAGGTAGATGACGGCGAGGTGCCAGAGAATGAGGATGGCGAGGAGGATGGTGAGGATGGGGAGGACGCGGTGGCGGAGGAGGGTCATGGGGTTTTGCTCCGCTGCGTGCATTGAGGGTGATGGTTAGCGGTGACCTGTGGGTGAGGCTTACCCCCCTCTGCCCTGCCGGGCATCTCCCCCACAAGGGGGGAGATCGACTCGTGGCATGGTCGCGGCCATCTCAACGCCTGTGGAAAGAGCATTGGTAGCGCTCCTTGCCGATCTCCCTCCTTGTGGGGGAGATGTCCGGCAGGACAGAGGGGGGTAACACCTGCCGCAACGGCGTCTTTTCCAGCATCACCCCTCATAACCATGCCCCGCCTTCAACCCCTCACGCACCCGATGCGCGATAGCCAGAAACTCCGGCGTCTCGCGAATTTCCAGCGGCCTTTCCCGAGGCAAACTGGATTCGATCACATCGGTCACCCGGCCCGGCCGCGGCGACATCACGACGATCTTGGTCGAGAGATAAACGGCTTCCGGAATGGAATGGGTGACGAAGCAGATGGTCTTGCCGGTCGTATCCCAGAGTTTCAGCAGCTGTTCGTTCAGATGATCGCGAACGATCTCGTCCAGCGCGCCGAAGGGCTCGTCCATCAAAAGCAGGTCGGCATCGAAGGCGAGCGCACGGGCGATGGAGGCGCGCTGCTGCATGCCGCCGGAAAGCTGCCAGGGGTATTTCTTGCCGAAGCCGTTGAGGTTGACGAGGTCCATGGTGCGGTCGATGCGCTCGCGCTGCTCGGCCTTGCTGTAACCCATGATTTCGAGCGGCAGGGCGATGTTCTTTTCGATGCTGCGCCATGGATAGAGCGCGGCGGCCTGAAAGACGTAGCCGTAGGACCGGTCCTTGCGGGCATTTTCCGGCGTGGTGCCGTTGACGGTGATCTCACCCGACGTGTGTTTTTCGAGATCGGCGATGACCCGCAGAAAGGTCGTCTTGCCGCAGCCGGAAGGGCCGATGAAGGAGACGAAGTCGCCCTTTTTCACGTCGAGATCGACATTGGACAGCGCGTGAACCGGGCCGTCCCCCGTTTCGAAAGTGAGGCCCAGTTTTCTGGCGGAAACGACGGAATAGGAAGAGGCCTGGTTCATCGCGGCTTGGTTTCACTTTCCGTAAGTGCGGCGCGCGCCAGCGGCAGCATCTGGGTTTCCGTCAGTCTGGCGATGGTGACGCCGGGGGTGCGGTCGAGATCGAGCCAGCGGACTTCCTCGATTTCCGCCTGCGGGGTGACCTCGGAATGAAGCCTGGCGGTAAAGGCATGGGCGACGACATCAGCGCCCGGCTCATTGGCGGCTTCCTCGCGAAAGATGCCTTCATAACGCGCGGCATTTTCGGGCAGCGTCAGGCCGATTTCCTCGGCCAGCTCGCGGTGAAGCGCCTGTTCCGGCGTTTCGCCTGGATCGATCTTGCCGCCCGGCTGCATGAACTGCGTGGTGCCGCGCTTGCGCACCACGAGCATCTGCCGCTTCTCGTTGAGGAGAATGGCGGCGGCGATGAGGATTTCGCGTTTCGGCTCGCTCATGATCACACGCCCGATGCCGGAATGCCTGTGCGTTCCACCTTGCGTGGCGATACGAGCTCCTTCCAGGTGGAAAGCGCCTGGCTGACGGCCGGATAGGGATCGCGGGCGATGAACTGGCCGTGGCCGGGCTGTGTCTCGATGGTGCTTTCCTCAACGCTCACCAGCCCGCGCGAGAGCGTGTAGCGCGGCAGACCCTTCACCTTCTGCCCTTCGAACACGTTGTAATCGATGGCCGATTGCTGGTTTGCCGCACTGATGGTCTTTGTAAGCGCCGGGTCCCAGACGACGATATCGGCGTCGCTGCCGACGAGGATCGCGCCTTTTCTCGGATAGATGTTGAGGATCTTGGCGATGTTGGTGGAAGTGACGGCGACGAACTCGTTCATCGTCAGCCGGCCGGTTGCCACGCCATGGGTCCAGAGCAGCGGCATGCGATCTTCCAGCCCGCCGGTGCCGTTCGGTATCTTGCGGAAATCACCGAGGCCGAAACGTTTCTGATCTGTGGTGAAGGCACAATGGTCGGTCGCCACACATTGCAGCGAGCCGGAGGCGAGACCCGCCCAGAGGCTGTCCTGATGCTGACGGTTACGGAAGGGCGGCGACATGACGCGGCGGGCGGCGTGATCCCAGTCGGGATTGGCATATTCACTTTCGTCGAGGATCAGGTGCTGGATCAGCGGCTCGCCATAAACCCGCATGCCGTTTTGCCGGGCGCGGCGGATGGCTTCATGGGCCTGTTCGCAGGAGGTGTGGACGACGTAAAGCGGCGCACCGGCCATATCGGCGATGATGATGGCGCGGTTGGTCGCCTCGCCTTCGACGGAGGGCGGGCGGGAATAGGCGTGCGCTTCCGGCCCGACATTGCCTTCCGCCATCAGTTTTTCCTGCATCTGCGCGACGATATCGCCGTTTTCCGCGTGCACGAAGGGAATGGCGCCGAGCTCCGCGCAGCGCGAGAAGGAGGCGAACATCTCGTCGTCATTCACCATCAGCGCGCCTTTATAGGCCATGAAGTGCTTGAAGGAGTTGATGCCCTTTTCCTGAACCACCGTCTTCATCTCATCGAAGACCTGTTCGCCCCACCAGGTGACGGCCATGTGGAAGGAGTAATCGCAATTGGCGCGCGTCGCCTTGTTGTCCCAGCGTTGCAAGGCATCGAGAAGCGACTGCCCCGGCTCCGGCAGGCAGAAATCCACCACCATGGTCGTGCCGCCGGCCAGCGCCGCCCGCGTGCCGCTCTCGAAATCATCGGCGGAATAGGTGCCCATGAAGGGCATTTCCAGATGCACATGCGGATCGATGCCGCCGGGCATCACGTAACATCCGCTCGCATCCAGCACGGTGCCGCCGGTGAGATCAGGGCCGATCTCGGTGATTTTGCCATCCTCGATCTTCACATCTGCCTTGTAGGTGAGGTCGGCGGTGACGATGGTGCCGTTCTTGATGATGGTAGCGGTCATTCCACGATCTCCGCAGTCTCCAGCACGGCATGCAGCAACACGTCGCAGCCGGCCTTTGCCCATTCGGGTGAAATTTCTTCGGCCTCGTTGTGGGAAAGCCCGTCCACGCAGGGGCAGAAGATCATGGTGGAGGGAGCGACTCTGGCCGTCCAGCAGGCGTCGTGGCCGGCGCCGGAGATGATGTCCATGTGGCTGTAGCCCAGTCGTTCGGCGGCGGCGCGTACGCGCCCGACCAGTACGGGATCGAAGGTGACGGGGTCGAAATGGCCAATGGCTTCGATCGAGCAGCCGACGCCGAGTTCTTCGGCGATGGCGGGCACCTCGCGTTCGAAGATGGCGCGCATGCTGTCGAGCTTTGCCTGCGAGGGGGTTCTGAGGTCGATGGTGAAGACCACCTTGCCGGGCAGCACGTTGCGGGAATTGGGCGTGAAGATCATCTGGCCGACGCCGGCGACGGCTCCCGGCTGGTGAGCCATCGCCACTTCCTGCACCTTTTCCAGAATGCGGGCGGCGGCAAGGCCGGCATTAACGCGCATGGCCATCGGGGTGGAGCCGGTATGGGCTTCCTTGCCGGTCAGCGTCACTTCCAGCCACCACAGGCCCTGGCAATGGGTGACGACGCCGATCTGCTTGTTTTCGGCCTCCAGAATGGGGCCCTGTTCGATGTGATATTCGAAATAGGCATGCATCTTGCGCGCGCCGACCTCTTCCTCACCCAGCCAGCCGATGCGTTTCAGCTCCTCGCCATAGGTTTTGCCGTCGGTATCCGTGCGGCTATAGGCGTAATCGAGATCGTGAATGCCGGCGAAGACCCCCGACGCCAGCATGGCAGGCGCAAAGCGGGCGCCTTCCTCGTTCGACCAGTTGGTGACGACAATGGGGTGTTTCGTGCGGATATTGAGGTCGTTCAGGCTGCGCACGACTTCCAGACCAGCCAGCACGCCAAGCACGCCGTCATATTTGCCGCCGGTCGGCTGGGTATCGAGATGGCTGCCGATATAAACGGGGAGCGCGTCCGGGTCCTCGCCGGCGCGGGTGGCGAACATGGTGCCCATGCGGTCGACGCCCATCGTCAGGCCTGCCGCTTCGCACCAGCGCTGAAAAAGGCGGCGGCCTTCCGCATCCTCATCCGTCAACGTGCGGCGATTATTGCCGCCGGCAATGCCGGGGCCAATCTTCGCCATATCCATCAGACTATCCCACAGACGGTCGCCATTGACCGTCAAGTTCTTACCCGCCGTCATGAAGTGTCGTCCTCACCTGTTTTGTTTTTATCAAAGCAAAGCTTGTGCCGTTCCCTTTTTTGCCGGTTAAGATAACAGCCATTGCCTTGTGGCGGCGATGATGGATAAATTGACCGGCTGGTAAACATTGCAAATTCGCGATGGCGTCAGCAAGGGAATTTGTGACGAAACGCAGTAATTTTGCCTAAGCTATGAACGTCGATTATTTTTTAAGCATACTGTAGCGGCAATTGCATTGAAAAGAAACAGAGAGCTGAGAATGGCCATACCGCGCGCAGCGAAAACACAGAAGCGGACCCGCATTCAGGAGGAAAAGCAGGAAGCGATTCTTGAAGCCGCGCTCAGTGTTTTTTCCACGAATGGGTTCCGCGGCTCCACCATCGACCAGATTGCGGAAGCGGCCGGCATGTCAAAGCCGAATGTGCTTTATTACTTCCGCACCAAGGAGGCGATGCATCGTGCGCTGATCGAGCGGGTGCTGGACACGTGGCTCGACCCGCTGCGCGCTTTCGATGCCGAGGGTAATCCTGAAAGCGAGATCCGCTCCTATATTCGTCGCAAGCTGGAAATGTCGCGCGATTTCCCGCGCGAAAGCCGGCTGTTTGCGAACGAAATACTGCAGGGCGCGCCGCATATCGAGGATGAACTGAAGGGCCCGTTGAAACAGCTGGTGGATGAGAAGGCCGAGGTGATCCGCGCCTGGGTGAAGGCCGGGCGGATGGCCAAATGTGACCCTTACCACCTCATTTTCTCGATCTGGTCGACCACCCAGCACTATGCCGATTTCGATGTACAGGTGCGGGCGGTTCTGGGCGACAAGAATGGCGGCGAGGGACGTTTCGAAGACGCGGCCCGCCATCTGGAACAGCTTTTCATGGGCGGGTTGCGGATAAACGGCTGATCGGCCTGCTTCTCGCGATTATGTGATAAGCCCTCCGCATAAAAACATGAGGAAATTTATCACCTTTATACTTTACTCCAAAACTCATCTTTATTATGGTGCCGGCATCCCGAACGTCGGGGCCCGATATCGGGGTATCAAAAACCAACCGGCAGGTGAGGGAATGGCACGCAAGGAAAAGAAGAAGGCCGAACGTGGCGGTAAGCAGGGCAAAGGCGCTCCCCAGACCGAGCGGGACGTGGCCGAACAGCAGCTTTCCGGTCCGAAAAGCTTTCTTTATGTCGGCGGCCGTGACTGTCAGGTTGCCCATCTTCGCCAGATCGCCAGCAATTTCGGCGCCGAACTGATCCACCACGATGGCGGCCTGCGTGAGGCGGTTTCGCGCATCGATACCGTGCTTCCTTCCGTCGACTGCGTTTTCTGCCCGATCGACTGTATCAGCCACGATGCGTGTCTGCGGGTGAAGTCCGGTTGCAAGAAATTCGGCAAGACGTTCATTCCGCTGCGCAATGGCAGCAAATCCAGTCTGGAGCGGGCGCTTCAGACGATGAATGAACGGAGCCCCAGCGATGAGCGACGAGCGCAATAATTTTCCCGACGAGCACCGCACGGCGGACAGACCGTGTGGTGTGGAACTGCACAAGATGGCCGAACAGGCGAGCGATCCGGCCACGACGGAATTTTATGACATCATCGGCGAACGCGAAAGACGCAGCCGCGTTGCCGGAAGCGGCGGCAATGTGGTGACCTTTCCTCATCAGCGCGCCCGCCAGCCGGGTGAAACGACGGCCTTTCAAACAGGTGTGGCGGCTGAAAAAGGCCGCAACATTCTGCCGTTTCGCTGGACGCGTGGTTAGCGTTAAATCCTTGCCGAGAGGGCAAGATGGCGCCAGGTGTGAGGGAGCTCCGCTCGCACTCCGGGTCACGATGCAGATGCCCTAAAACAATCAGCCTTTAGGCTTCAAAAACGCTCCCGCGCACAACACCAGCCAACCCGCGATCATGCCGATGCCGCCCAGCGGCGCAGCGTATGGAAACAGGCTATGGCCGGAAAAATGCCTGATAACGAGATCGCCGGCGAAGATCGCCGTGCCGAGACCGAGGATCAAGCCCGCCGGAATGGCGGTCCTGATGCGATCCGCACCGATATGGAGCGCGATAAGAACCGGCGCATGCGCCAGCGCCATGGCGGAGGCATTACCGAGCATATAGGTTTCGCCGGTATGGGTGGCAGCGGCGGCAAGCATGACGCCGGCAGCACCCAGCAGGCTGCCCAGCAACAGAATGAAGGCCCGTAATCTGGCCCCGGGCACGGTCGCTATGGTCGCGTTCTGCGTGGTCATTGGCTGTCCGCCTCCCGGTTCTGCATGTGAAAGGCGAGCCTCTCGATCGGGGGCCATATGATCTCGCGCAGCTTCGGATTTTCGATCGTCTCCTCCATGGCGCGGCGGAAGCAGAGCAGCCATTCATCCCGCTCGGCAGGGCCGATGGGGGCGACGAAATGGCGGCGGCGCAGCATCGGGTGGCCGTGCTTCTCGACGTAGACCGGCGGTCCGCCAAGATATTCGGTCAGGTAATCGTAGAACTTCGCTTCGCTGCCTGAAAGATCGGCCGGGTGGATGGCGCGGCAGCGGGCTGCTTCCGGCAGGGTATCCATCAGTTGATAGAAGCGCCGGGTGAGCGCCCTGACGGTCGCATCGCCACCGATCGCTTCATAAAGGGTAATGGTTTCGCCGCTCATAATCCGCCTCTCGTGGCCCTCCGGCTCTTATCGCTCCGTGGAGCCGGAAGAGCAACAGGCACGGGCAGGGTGCGACATTTGGGACAGATTAAAAAGGGCAGATGCCGGGCTTGCCCGGCATCATCCAAAAATCATCCAAAATTTCGGATAAGGTCGAGCCCCTTGCTCAAAAGCGTCTCGGCCTCATCCTGATTGGCAGCTTCGACGTAGCAGCGCATTTCCGGCGCGTTACCGGAGGGGCGGAAGTGGATGGTGCTGCCGTCGCTCAATGACACGCGCAGGCCGTCGATGTCGCTCAGGCCTTTCACCGTGCCAACCGGGGCGAGGAAGGCTTCGAGATTGGTGCGCGAGGCGCGCAGATGCGCCATCAGGGCGGCGCTCTTTTCCTGCGCGAAATTTTCCAGGCGGTCGGCGGCGGCGACCGGAAGGTTATAGGCGGCGGCGATTTGCGACAGCGGTTTTTTCTGCTCCGACGAAAGAAGCAGCACGGCAAGAACGGGCAGGAAGCTGTCACGCGTGGGCAGCGGCGAGAGGGGCCTGCCGTTGAGCGTGAAGGAAGAGGCCGTCAGCAGGCCGCCATTCGCCTCGAAGCCCATCACGCCGTTCTTGCCGGCTGAAAGGGCGTCTGCCATACCGGCAATGACGAAAGGCGAGCCAACCTTCGTACGAACGACCTCAAAGGAACCATTGGCCTCGATGCCGGAATTGGACGTTACAGGGGTGACAACGACGCCTGCGCCAAGGAAATTGGCGGTGATGAGGCCAATGAGGTCGCCGCGCAGCGGTACGCCCCTTTCATCGGCCAGAAGGGGGCGGTCACCGTCGCCATCGGCGGAAACAATGGCGTCGAGACTGTGCTCAGGAGCCCATTTTTTGAGAAGCGAAAGCGTCTCCGGCGAGACCGCCTCCGTATCGACGGGGATGAAGGTCTCCGAGCGGCCGAGCGGAACGACATCGGCGCCGTAATGGGCGAGAACGTCGACAAAGAGATCGCGCGCCACCGTGCTATGCTGGTAAACACCGATCTTGAGGCCTGAGAGAGCCTTTTCCGGCAACAGCGCGATGTTGCGTTCGTAGAATAGTTCGGCTGCGATGGCGGAATGGTCTTCGGCAGTCGCCGATTCGTCGCTGATGCCTTCCGCTTCGATTTCGGCGGCGAGGGCTGCGATGGCCGTCTCGTCCTGCTTGTCGATTTCGCCATCCGGGCGGTAGAACTTGATGCCGTTGCGGTCGGCCGGGATGTGGGAGCCCGTGATCATCAGCGCGCCCGCCTTCAGCGACAGAGCATAAAGCGCCAGAGCCGGGGTGGGCACCGTGCCGCAATCGAACGGCGTGAGGCCTGCCTTTTTCAATGCCGCGATGCAGGTGGCGGACACATCGGGGCTCGAATCGCGGAAATCGCGGCCAACGAGAATGGGGTCGCCCGCCTTTGCCTGGCCCGATGTGAGAAGGTGCCTCGCAAATGCCGTGGCATAAACGGCCGACGCTTTTCCTTTCAGATCGACGGAGAGGCCACGAAGGCCGCTCGTTCCAAATTTCAGGCTCATTCTCAACTCCGCTTCCGTAAAATCTTTGAGGGCCAAATGGATAGTTCAAAAATGTAACGCTTGAAAGAACCGTATCGATCCATTCACGTCAATCCTCCCCTTCCCTGGAGGCCGCGAATAGGCGATGATGACGGCAATGATGCGGGTAACCTAAAATTCACCCGTCATATTTAAACTTGTCCGTCGATAGCGGCTATGGCGACGATGAGGATCATCGGTTGCCGGCTTTTTTTGGTTCGTTCGAGTTGGATTGGCTGATGTACAGGCTTCAAAAGGCGGGACATAAGCAGGTACGTCCGCTCGATGAAAAAACGGCGCCGGCCGCGAAAACTCATGGTTCCCTGCTGGATGATCTGGTGGATGACGACGAGGTTTTCGAGCGCACGGTGCTGAAAGAGCATCTCGAGCCGAAACCGGCCGCGGCTGCCGTCGAGCCCGCTCCGGCCGCGAGACCGGTGAAGGCGTCGTCGCCCAGCGGAAGTCTGGCCGCAGCATTGCCGGGCCTCAGCCATATCGACAGGATCGGCGTTGACGACGTCCTCATCTGGCTTCGCAGGGGCATCGTCTGGATCGTTCTGGCAATCATTCTCTGCGTCGCGGCTGCGCTCAGCTATGCGTATATGACGCCGCCACGCTACACGGCCTATACGGATATCGTCGTCAATCCCTCCAATCTCAACGTTGTCAACGACGGCGTGTTCTCGCCGAACCAGCAGCGTGACACGCAGATTCTCGAAGTCGAAAGCAAGCTGCGCACGATCACGTCGCGCAACGTGCTGGCGCGGGTGGTGGAGGAACTGAAGCTCGATCAGGATCCGGAATTCATCAGCCCGCCGCCGCTCGCCCGGCTGAAGGCGATGTTTTCATCCAGGCCGGAAGATGGCGACAACCGGCTCGGTGCACTCCGCTCCCTCGGCGACCGGGTCGCAGCGGAACGCGACCCACGCTCCTTCGTGGTGACGCTTTCCGTCTGGACCAATGATGCGGACAAATCCGTGACGGTCTCAAAGGCCATCGTGAAGGCGTTTGAAACCGAGCTGTTCCAGACGACCTCCGACAGCAGCCAGCGTGTCGTCGACGATCTCAGGAAGCGGCTTGAGGAAATGCGCGAGAATGTTACTGCGGCTGAAAAGCGGGTGGCCGATTTCCGTCGCGAAAACGGCCTGCAGGAGAATAATGGCCAGCTTGTCAGCAACCTGGCCTCCGGTGAGCTCAATGCACAGGTTCTCGCGGCCCAGCAGCGCGTCATCCAGGAAGAATCCCGGCTGAAGCAGATGGAGGCGGCAATCGCGCAGAACCGCACGCAAAGCGATGCGATTTTCGATAGCCAGACCATGAACACGATCCGGGCGCAATACAGCACCCTGCAGCAGCAGATCGGAGCCATGACGCTGACCTACGGCGCGCGTCATCCGCGGCTGGCGACTGCAGGTGCGGAACGGGCCATGCTGGAACGCGGCATGGCCGACGAGGCGCGGCGCATTCTGCAGGCAGCCAAGACAAATGTCGCCGAAGCGCGCTCCTCGCTCGATGCGCTGCGACTGAAAGCCGTGGCGGAGCGTGCCAATGTCTTTACCGATAACGAAGCGCAGGTGCGGCTGAGGGATCTTGAGCGCGACGCCCGCTCGGCAGCGGCGATCTATGAGACCTATCTTACCCGGTCACGCCAGCTCGCCGAACAGCAATCGATCGATTCCACCAATGTCCGCGTTATTTCGCAGCCGGTTGCGCCGAACTCCAGAAGCTGGCCGCCGGGCAAGCTGGTCTTCCTCGTCGCTGGCGGCGCGGGCGGCCTGTTTCTCGGCCTCGCCATTGCAATCGCACTCGGGCTGTGGGGTTATCTGCGCCGGGACGATCATGCGGAAGCCGCGGCGCGTTAAATCTGGGACCCCGCGCCGACTTATTCTTCCGAGATCAGGCCATCATAAACTTCAAGGAGAGCGGCGGCGATGGCCGCACCCAGCGCATTGCCGGCATCGCGAATGCCTGCCTCGTCGCCATCACGGACGGAAACGGCGAGATCGGACGCCTCGTTGGCAACGATTTCCTTCGCACGTTCTATTGCCCAGAGGCCGAAATCGCCGCGGTTGTCGATTGAAATGGTTTCCATGGCCGGGACCTTTGTCATTGATGTTTCCGTCCATTAAACCATCGGACGCCAAACGGGAATAGGCGAGGGGAAGGTCATTCAACCAGCGGGCGTGCAATTTCCCCGCCTCAAGCGGAGGATTTATAAAAATATTAATGATAGTTCTTCGTAGTGTTTGAAGCCTTCTATTTTATGCATATGCGTGCCCATAACAATGAAACGATGCCTATCTTGGACGCCGGACAGATTATGACAGGGAGAGAGATGCCGCAGACGGAGGAGACTGGTCATTCCTGGCCGGTCATTTCTCTTGCGTCCCTACCCATTACTGACGCAACCATCGATGAAACCGCGCGGGATTTCATCCTGCGTGCAACGACGGAGCGTACGCCGGGTGCAAGGCCGTTTTATTCGACATCCGCAAACGGTCAGGTCATCGCGCTCTGCCACCACGACCGCGAATTCGACGCCATGCTGCGGCAGGCGGACCAGATTCACGCCGATGGCATGTCGCTGGTGATCTTCTCCCGCAAGTTCTGTGCCCGGGCCTTGAGAGAACGGGTTGCAACGACGGATCTCGTCCATGCGGTGGCCAAGCGCGCCGAAGAGACGGGCAGCCGGTTTTATTTCCTCGGCGGTTCCGAAGAGGTGAACTGTGCGGCGGTCGAGGAAATGCAGAGGCTTTATCCGCGCCTCGTCTTTTCGGGACGCCATAATGGTTATTTCAGTCCGGGTCGCGGGGACGAAATCATTGCCGATATTGTCGCCTCGAAGACCGATATTCTTTGGGTCGGCTTCGGCATTCCGCTGGAGCAGCGCTTCGTTTCGCGCAATCTGGACAGGCTTTCCGGCGTCGCCGTGATCAAGACCTGCGGCGGCCTTTTTGATTTCATTGCCGGCAAGAACAGCCGGGCGCCGCAGTGGATGCAGGATATGGGGCTGGAATGGCTCTACCGGGCGATGCTTGAGCCGAAGCGTCTTGGAAAACGTTACCTGCTGACCAATCCGATCGCCATATATTCGCTGCTGAAGTATCGCTTTGGCGCTTCGGGGCAGAACCGCTAGATCATTGCGCCGTCTTGCCCGATAAATGTAAGGTTTTTCTAACTTATTGAATCAGCGCGCTACGGCGCCGAAACCCGTTGCAACTGCGAACGGGTGCGCTACACTGCACAAATATTACAAATTTATTCGAATCAGAGATATTTCGAGGCCACCAATGGTGATTACGTCCATTTCTCTTTTCATATATGGAATTGGCACCGTTACCTCTCTCGCCATGACCTATATTGAAGGCGCCCGCCGCGACAAGAGCTGGGATTTTTATCGGGTAACCGGCATTGTCCTTTGTTTTTTCTGGCCGGTGCTCGTACCGCTTCTCGTACTTGCGACGGCCTTTTCGTCTTTCGGTTTGCAGAAACGGCCCGCGAACCCGATGTCGTTCGGCAGGCAAAAGACACTGGGTTAAACGTGACGGTAAGATCGGGCGTCAGCTCTTCTTCGCCGGCGCCTTATAGGGGGTGAGCGTGATGCCGAGGCTCGCCATCACCCGGCCCACGGACATGAGGGGCGGATGGGTGGCGGGCAGCAGCGAACCGGTTTTCAGCAATGCGGAAACGGCGCGGAAGAGCGACAGGCACAGGCTGACGGCATTTTTGGCGGCGAGCAGCAGTCCGCCCTTCAGGCCGGGGCGGCGGGCGCGATCGATGCTGTAATTGATGATGCCGGTCCGGAGCGAGCGCTCCATGATCCAGCGCGGCACCATGCGGCTTTCCGGCACGTATTCGATGATGAGGGCGTTCGCATTCCAGGCGAATTTGAAGCCGGCCTTGCGGCAGCGTGTGAAGAAATCCATGTCGCCGCCGCCGAGGAAGTTGAACCGCACGTCGAATTCCGGCTTCGGCAATGTTTCGAACACTCGCCGTGAAATCAGGCAATTGCCCGAGCCGTGGATCTGGTCGACCGGACCGGTCGGTGCTTCTATGGAACCGAACAGCGGATGCGAAAGAACCGCCCTGGAAGCCGGGGCGTCGAATTCGCGGTTGACGGGTCCGCCGACGATATCGGCGTCGAAGGATTTCGCCGCCGAGACCATTTGCCCAAGCCAGACGGGGGAGGCGGCCTCGTCGTCATCGATCATCAGAAACCATTGCGCCGAAGGATAGCTCTGCCGGGCGGTGCGGAACGCCGTGTTGATGGCGTAACAATTGCCCTGTGTCGGTTCTACCAGGGCCAGCCCGGCCATGTCGTTTTCGGCAAAAAAGGCGCGCGCAACAGCAAGACCCTGCTGGCCTGCACCATCATTATCGACCACGACGACCGCGAAGGGAAAATCGACCTTCTGAGTTGCAAGCGATGCAAGTGTCTTCTTCAGGCCTTCCGGCCGGCGGAAACTGGGGATGCACACCACCGCTTCCGGCATGATCTCGGACATGGAAACTCCTAAATTCCGGCAAGTGCTGCGGCGGAAAAAACGACGGCCCGGAGGCTCTGGCGCGGGCGATGGATGACGGTGTCGGCCAGTGCCGAAAAGGCTTCCCGGTAACGGCGGGCACGAAACGCCTGGGCAACGGTATAGGCGTTCATATGGTTTTCGGATTTGCGGCGAAGCCGTCCGAGCTCCTGCGGGGGTATGGCTGCGACGATGGCGGGATCGGAAAACACGGCTTCGATTGCCGGTTCGCAATCGCGGAAGGTCAAGAGCCGGTTCATCATAACGCTCGTCCGGTGAACCCGATAATCGAGGACGTGGCGGCCGGGAAGATAAACAAAGCGGCCCGCGGCGGCTAGCCTGCACCAGCCGTACCAGTCTTCCGCATACCGCAGGGTCTCGTCGAAGCCGCCGAAATCCTGGAAGATTCGGGTTCTGACCAGCATGATGCCGCCATTGACGATGAAGTTTCCGCCGAGCAGCGGCCGAAGGATGAAGCCGTCAGGCTTTTCGCGGCGACGGATGAGGTTGCGACGGCCGATCTTTGCACCGTTTTCATCGATACGCTCGTAATCGCCATAAACGGCAACGACATCCGGGCCGGTGACGCCGGCGCAAAGCGCCGCGACGGCGCCAGGCTTCAGGCGGTCATCGGCATCGAGAAATATCGTCCACTCGCCACGTGCCTGCGAAAGACCGAAATTGCGAACCGCGGAAACGCCCTGCCGTCCCTGCGGCCGGGCAAGCAGTTTAACGCGCGGATCGGAAAAACCCTGCACCTTTTGCGCCGTGCTATCAGTGGAACCGTCATCAACCACCAGCACCTCGCAGACGGTTTTGCCCTGAAGCAATGCGCTTTCGATCGCTTCCACGATGTAACGCTCGCCATTGCGAACGGGGATGACAATCGAAACGGATATCAAGCTTTAAACTCCGTGAGGCATGGGCCAAGAATTCGCATGGCGAAGTTACTACCGGATTAAGCGGCGCTGGCCAATTATGACGTGGTATAGCGGCGGTTAACCTTGCAAATCTTTAATATCCTTTTGGCATGATCAGAATGTTATGTTTTGAGAATGGAGCGTGCCGGGTCCATCCGGATGTGCGGAAACGCTCCGACATTTTGGGCTGCGCATCGTTGCTGGCGAAAATCGATCCCGGTTTTCCCTCGATGCGCCGGGGTTGTGGAGGCGGATGAATGCGGATCGGGCGGCGGAATTTTCTGGGCGGTGCGGCAAGCGCGGGCCTTTTGCACGCCGTGACCGGCACAGCCTCTGCCGCGCAGAAAAAAACCTCGACCAAAACCGCCCCTTACGGCGCGGCCATTTATCTGCCTGACCTCACCGCCGATAGCCGCATCGGTGAGGCGATCGTGAAATATTGCTCGCGCATCACCCCCGTGACTGAAATGAAATGGGAGGTCATGCGGCCATCGGAAGCGGTGTTCGATTTTGCGCCCGCCGATGCACTCGCCAGCTTCGCGCGCCAGCACAAGCTTTCCATGCATGGCCATCCGCTGATCTGGTACGCCTCAAATGCCCCCTGGATTGCCGGCATCGGTGGCAGCGGCAAGGTCGAGAAGCTGATGGAAACCCATATCGTCAAGGTGATGGAGCGTTACGGGGATGTGGTCCATAGCTGGGACGTGGTGAACGAACCGATCCCGGATGTTCCCGGCAATGTGCGCGCCCGGCGTGACGCCTGGTATTACGGCGCCGGGCCGGACGCCATCAAGAAGGCCTTCGATATCGCCCATCAGGTCGATCCGAAAGCGCAGCTAGTTCTCAATGAATATGACGTGGAATTCGCGGTCGAAAAATCGCCGGCCAAGCGCGAGGCGTTCCGCAATCTCATTCTCGAGCTTCTGGAAAAAGGGGCGCCCATCAACGCCATCGGTCTGCAGGGGCACCTGCGCGGCGGCTGGCCGATCGCCAAGGACGAGCTTGCCGCCTTCGTGACGGAAATGCGCGGTTACGGCCTTGCCGTTCTGGTGACGGAGCTTGATGTGATGGACCAGACGCTGCCCGGTCCGGAAGCGGAACGCGATTTGCTGATCAACGGTCAGGTCCGGGATTTTCTTGAGGCGGCCTCGGCCGGCGGCCCGCTTTCCTCGATCACCACATGGGGTATTTCGGACCAGTATACCTGGATCCGCTGGGCCTATCCGCGTCGCGACGGCACGGCGAACCGGCCGTTGCCGCTCGACTGGAGCTTCAACGAAAAACCCATGATGGCCATCATCAATGAATTCCGGAACCGTGGTGCGTGACTATGAATGCTGAAATGCCGCTTCCTCCCGTCCAGAAAGCGCTGCAGGTCAATCTGCATCCCTTCGACGCTCCGCATGCCGCATTGACGTTGCCGCATCAGCTACGGGTCTGGGGCGGACAGGTGGACCGCATTCTGCTGACGGTCGATACCGGCCAGGTGGGGGCCGGTCGCTACAAGGGCAAAGGCTTCGAAGCGTCGCGCAAACGACTTTTCGACATGCTGGAGGAAATGCAGATCAACTATCCGCATCTCGTCGTCGATATCGTCGATTACAGTGATGAGGCGCGCAAGGCGGTGTCCGAGACCTTCTTTTCCCGGTCGGCGGTTCCCTATCCCGCCAAGGCTTTCGACGGCGGTCCTTTCCACGTCTATTTCCACGGTCTTAAACGGGCCAACGCCCGTTACGTACTGCACATGGACAGCGACATGATGTTTGGCGGCGGCAGCCAGAGCTGGTTTTCCGAGGCGATCGCGCTGCAGAAAGCCAATCCGGATGCGCTGTGCATCACGCCGTTTTCCGGGCCGCCGACAGTGCGGGGCGATCTCGATATTTCCCGCCATGTCGGCATGCCCGGCGTGAAGAACATTCCTGAGCCGCGCAAGTTGCCGTCGCGTATTCCCACCTGGCGCTTCGCCACCGTTTCCACACGTCTTTTCATGATCGACATGGAACGCTTCGCCAAGCGGATCGGTTCGCTGGAACTACTCAGGCCCGATGTCAAACGGCGCATCCGCTCCTATGCCTATAATCAGCAGCCCATCTCGATGCCTGCTGAGGAGGTGTTGAGCACCAACATGATGCGCCGCGGCGTCTACAGGCTGGATTTTCTCGGTACGGGTAAAGGCATGTATTCACTGCACCCGCCTTATCGCTCGCCGGAATTCTATTCGGCGCTCGCTTCCATCGTCGAGCGGATCGAAAAGGGCGATATACCCGAAGGTCAGCTCGGCGATTTCGATATCAACGGATCGATGGTGGACTGGACCAGCGCGCTGGCGGCCAAGACACGCTCCAAACGTTACGCGAAGGCCCTGCGCCATCTGATATCGGCCAATGTGGGGCGTTTTACCAAGGCTTGAGGCGGCGGCCCGGCTGGTGCCGGTCTGCGCGGGGCCTCAATAATCGGTGATGAGTTTGCTCCAGCTCTCCGAGCATAGTCCGCCTATATAGATATCCCCGGCCAGCGCCCTTTCCCTCAGCAGATCGTCCCGGGTGGCCATGCAGAAATATCCGTCATGGCGGAAGCTCATGTGGTTCTGGCGGTAAAGCGCGTTGATCAGAAAGGGCTGCGCCATGCCAGTGACATGGGCGTAATTCTCACCGTCAAAATGGTGGAACAGTGTGTTGAGGACATCGTTTTCGCGGCCGGCATCACAGACGAGATTGAGCACATAGGCGGTTCGCGCCGGCTGGCCGAAAAACAGGGCGGCTCCCATGACATGACCTTCGGCCGTCTCGATCGCCAGGCTTTTCAGTTCGCCCAGGCTCTCATTCGTCCTGCTCATGCCGATCAGCCAGTGAAATTCGTCATGGGACCATTCCGGGCGGACGGAAAAACGCTCGATCATCGGCAGCGCTGCGCGGCGGAAGGTTTCGAAATCCACTTCTTTTACCCTGGCGCCCGGAGCCTGCTGCGGCCTTAGGCCTTTTTTCCATTTGCGCAGGACGCCGTCCACGAAGCCGAGCGCCGCCAGGGCAAGCGTTGTCTTGGCCAGTTTCGAACGGCGCGGCATGCGCAGTGCGATGGTTGAGAAGGGCTTCAGCGCCTTGTGCCATTGCAGGCTTTCGATGGGCAGCATGTTGCCGCCGGTCGCAACCCAATGGTCGGCGCTGACAGGCGAGGCTGTATCCGAAAACAGCATGTCGTGTTTCGATGCCCGCATGCCGCGGGACAGACGCGCGGCCCCGAGTGCGCCAAGTTTTCCATCCGACGCGAAAGCACAGAGCAGGCGCGCCGTGACGGTTCTTCCATTGGCGACAAACCGCATGGGCACGGCCAGAATGACGCTTGTCACACCATTCTCTCCCGCATCGTAAACCACGCTGCCGTAATCCGGATCAAAAACGGGGCTGCTGAAGAACAACGTCTCTACATAGGAACGAAAATCGAAGCTCGTCGTGGGCCCTGTCTTCCTGAATGCGCTGTTCAACACCCGCTCGACAGCCGGCACGTCGTCCCTGCGCATGGGGCGGACGCCGGTTGAGCTTTGCGGCGCCGGGCATCGCGTCAACTGACCGTTATCGCTATCGTCCGTCCTGGTGTGCCTCGGAACGTCCACCCTGGGTCTCCAGCCTATGCGCATTTACGAAATCAACCGAAAGATATATCTTGAGTTGTTAATATACGCTAAATAGAGTATCTGCTGGCTGCGTGAGTATACCTCCGGCATGCGAAGACGGTTCTCTTGTCGTGCAAGTAAAGTCGGACTTTCCGGGCAGGAATTTCGTGGTAAATATTAAGGAAATCAGCGCATTAAATTTTCGATGCGAAGTTAACGCCTGAGAGCCGTTCTTCAGGGCGCAGCTTCTTTCCCGGCAGTCCTACTCCGTTTCTCACTCTTTGACCTCGTTCCGGAAGCGCAGCCGGAAATGACGGAATTACTATTCTTCCGTGCATTATATATAACTAAAAAATAGGATTTTGGGAGGATATTCGGGTAACCGGATGAAGCATCGGACGGGATGCCGAGGCGGTGGAAAGAGGAAGAGAAAAACCCCTTATGGATGCACCGCATGACGGACAGGGGCGTGGCTACTGGCGGGACGCATTGTTTTATGTGACGTTCCTGTACTTCACAGTCGGTTTTTCGCCCTATATCTCGCTCTCCTCCACCTATCTGGGCTCCGCCATGGCGGCCGGGTCCAACCTGCTCAACCAGCTCACCGCAGTCATCCTGCTCTGCAGTTTTGTGGCATTCATGGCCAGGGAGCGCTCGTTCTCCATCATCCTTGCGCCGCGCCTGCTGACAGCGGCAATTTTCGGCTGGTTTGCCTTGACCTCGCTTCTCGGTGAAGCACCATCGTTTTCGCTACGTCGGCTTGTCATGTGCGCCATCATCTGCGTGCTCGCCGGCGGGTTCCTGCAGCTGCCGCGCACCGAGCGGCATTTCACCACGCTGCTCGCCACCTGCGTCCTCATCATATTGTTCCTGTGTTATTTCGGCGTCGTCGCCCTGCCTTCGCGGTCCATTCACCTGGCAAGCGATGCGCTGGAGCCGCTGCTGGCCGGCAACTGGCGCGGGGTCTTCCAGCACAAGAACGAGGCCGCATCGGTCATGGCGGTGCTGATCATCGTGTCGATTTATCTTTGCAGGCGCTGGTCCTTCATCGGCGGCCTCTCGGTGCTGCTGCTTTCGGTTTTCTTCCTGGTCAAGACAGGTGGCAAGACGGTGCTCGGCCTGATGCCGATCATCGTGGCAACCGGCTGGTTCATCGTTCGCTGGCCCCGGTGGCGTTATATGGTCGTGACCCTGCTTCTTTTGTTCTGCGCGGCCGTGACCGTGGGCACCACGGTAGACCCGGTGTTTTCACAGATGCTGACGAAAATGGGCATCGACGCCAGCTTTACGGGCCGAACCGATATCTGGGCTGTCGCCATCGATTACATCCGCAAAAGCCCGATCCTCGGATATGGCTACCAGGCCTTCTGGCGCAGCGATACGCTGATGTCGAGCTTCACCGAGGACAATAGCTGGGCGACCACCGCGCCGGCTTCCCATAGCGGCTATTTCGACCTGCTGCTGGAAGGTGGCGTTCCGGGGCTGGTTCTGGTGCTGATATGGATTTATCTGCTGCCGCTCCATAATCTCGGCAAAATGGACAGCGCCACGCGCAACAGTCCGTTGACGCGGCTTTATGTCGGCGTCTGGCTTTACGTCCTGCTATACGGCTTTCTGGAAACGCTGTTTCTTCTGAGCGCGGGTTTCGTCTGGTTTTTCCTGCTCGTCGCGATGATGGGCCTGCATCTGCAGGCCCATGCCAGCCTCGTCGAGGAAGAGGCGGAGCGGGAACCCGGCCAGTCCGGCGGCCCCGTGCGCAGTGCAGCGAAGCCGGGCGGGCCGCCTGCCGCACAACCGCAGGTCCTGCATTCCCGTTGACGGTTCGAGATGCGCCGCCACCGCCGGCCGCGCTGCGTCGGGTAATGATGCAAGATCACTGCTCCATACTGGTTCCGTCATTTGATATCGCGGGCAGCAGCTGCACCGCGAATCCCTGTCGGAACCTGCAATTTTTCGGCGTGAAGAAATTATAAAGTTTTTTATCATAATTATTTTGCGACAAAAGGAATCGCGAGCAGCCCATTGATCGGCTCTGCTCAGCTTTTCCTCAAGATGCGGCCTGGCGCCTGGCCTTTCAGGGGCGCCATGCCACGGGGGGAGACGACCTGTGCGTATTGCAGGGACAGGCCCGGACTTTCTTCGGCGTATGCATGATGCAGAGGCAATCCCAGCCGATGATGCGGCTATCGAAGCCCTGATGACCGGGGTCCTCGACGTGCCATGCCAGCCTTGCCGAACACCTCCTGTGGCACGGGGAAGGAGCGGTTTTTTCATGACGTGAGGTTTCCGTGTCCTTTCTCCAGAACGCCAGCATCCGCACAAAAATTCTTTCCCTCATTCTGCCGATCTGCATCGTCGGTCTTGGCGCCACCGGCTTCATGTCCGACCGCTACAAGCACGCGGACACGGCCTATTCCGATTTTATCGCCAAAGACAACGCCGCCCTGGTGGAGCTTGCCCGGGCAAACCGAAACCTGCAGTCCATGGCCTATGGTGCGTATCAGATCATGGTTTATGACGCCAATAGCCCCGACTTTAAAATCGTGAAGCAGGAATATGCGGTGGACAGGGCAGAGGTGGTAACGCGGCTGGACGATGTCAAAGCCATTTTTCCGGAAGAGACAGCAGCACTCGACAGGCTGTTGCGAGACGTCAAGGCCATTATCGCCATCACGGACAAGGCCGTGGAATTCGGTTCGGCCAACCGCAACCAGGAATCCGCTGCGGAGCTTCTGAGGGCTGACGTTGCCATGCGCGCTACGGGCGCCGACATCGCCAATCTTCTTGACAGGCTTGCCAAGGGTGTCGTCAAGGGAAGCGACGACCTGACCGATCAGACCAATTCGACCATCCTCACCTCGCTGATGGCTGTCGGCGTTGCTTTCGCGGCCGGCATTATTCTGGCGCTTTTCGTGGCTTCGCGCGGCATCACCACGCCGATTGCCCGCCTGCGCGAGCGCATGGTCTCGCTGGCCGCCGGTGAAACGACGGCGGAAATCGACGGAATGGCACGCAAAGACGAAGTCGGCCAGATGGCGCAGGCGGTTCAGGTTTTCCGTGAAAATGCCATCGAGCGCATTCGTCTCGAGCGGGAAACCGAAGCGAACCGCAGCCTGTCGGAACAGGACCGGATCGACCGTGAGCAGCAGAAGGCGAAGGAAGCGGCCGACGTCAAATTCGCCGTCGACAACCTCGCTGCCGGTCTCTCGAAACTCTCCGACGGCGATGTCTCCTACCGCATCCGCGAGCCGTTCACGACAACGCTCGATACCGTGCGCAACGATTTCAACACATCGGCGGAAAAGCTGCAGGCAGCCCTGACCCGTGTTGCGCAGAACGCCAACGGCATTGGCGCGGGGGCAAACGAAATCAAATCGGCCGCCGACGATCTGGCGAGACGTACCGAACAGCAAGCGGCGGCCGTGGAGGAAACCGCTGCGGCCCTGGAGGAGATAACCACGACCGTGCAGGATTCCACCAAACGCGCGCAGGAGGCGGGCCTGATCGTCAGTCGCGCCAAGGCGGGCGCGGAACAATCTGGCGAAGTGGTGCGCCGCGCCGTGGTCGCCATGGAGCAGATCGCCAATTCTGCCAATGAAATCAGCAATATCATCGGGGTGATCGATGAGATCGCCTTCCAGACAAACCTGCTTGCCCTGAATGCCGGCGTGGAGGCCGCCCGCGCCGGTGAGGCCGGCAAGGGCTTCGCCGTCGTGGCCCAGGAGGTGCGCGAGCTTGCGCAACGCTCCGCCCATGCTGCCAAGGAGATCAAGGCGCTGATCACCACCTCGAACGATCAGGTGCAGCAGGGCGTGCAGCTGGTGGGTGACACCGGCAAGGCGCTGGTGACGATCGTATCGGAAGTGCAGGAAATCAACCGCCACGTGGTTTCCATCGTGGAGGCTGCGCAGGAGCAGTCCTCGGGCCTGCAGCAGATCAACACCGCGGTCAACCAGATGGATCAGGACACCCAGAAAAACGCGGCGATGGTCGAAGAAACCAATGCCGCAAGCCACAGCCTGGCCAAGGAGGTGGCCTCTCTCAACCAGTTGCTGTCGCAATTCCGCCTCGGCGACAGCGCCTATCAGCCGCAGAGCCAGCCCGCGCCGGTGCGCACCGCCGCCGGCGGCGAAAGACCGGTAGCCTCACCCGTGCGTGCGCTCGGCCACAAGCTCGCTGCCGCCTTCGCGGGCAATGCCGCCGTCGACAGATCGAGAGATGAATGGCGTGAGTTTTGATCCTGCGACTTCATTCGCCTAAAACCAGCGCCCGGTGCTTCGACCACCGGGCGGCTTTTTGCCTCTGGGTTGTCGAAGAACGGATAGCTTATCTCAGACCACCACTGATCCGCCGCCGCCAGCCTCGCCCATCGCCTTCAATGCTTCAGTAATATCGATCGGGACGGAGTCTAACGGCGTTTTCGGGGAGGACTGTTGCGACGCGCAATTGTCAAGCACGCTGCCTAGGGGATGCGGCAACGCCATAGGCTTCCGTCAAAAAACGAAGAGTGGCAATCCGGGGTGATACGTTCTGCGTAAAATGGCGCACCCGACAGGATTCGAACCTGTGACCTTTGGAATCGGAATTGGGAGACTATGGTTGTAAGTCCTTGATATTGCTTCTTCCAGTTCTCGGGTGCGCTACGACTGTGCTAAGTTACATACCTCGAGCTATTCGCGAAAAGCAGTGATAATGCTGCGTTCTGGGGGTGAGTTCTTTCCGTTCTTTGACAACGACTCGTCTCCTACGGATGCCTTTCGCGGTTTCAAGTCGCTGTGTAGATGCCACTCATCATCGGCAACTATGTTGAAATCTCTGAGTGGGGCCTCATCGTCTCTCGCAATCTGCCCGATGTGGGAATTGAGGTAGCCGATGAATGCCTTGTCGGCATCTGAGGCAATAGAATTCCGGCCCAGTTCGATCGCAACGCGTGTCGTCACGCCACTACCCGCAAAGAAGTCGAGTACCGTTGAGCCGGGATATGACATGGATTTTACAATTCGCTCAATCACGGCCTTCGGTTTCTGCGTAGGATGCCCGACACGCTCCTTGGAGTTTCCATTCAGACGTGGAATTTTCCAGACGTTTGTCGGGTTTATGCCCTTCTCTAAATTCTCCGGGTTGAGGCGTTTGTCTTTCTTGTAGGCTGCCAGTGTGGCTGGGTCGAGCTTTTGTCGTACAGCGTCGAGATCAAAGTAATACTTATCGGATTTTGCAAACCACGCTATTTCCTCGTGCCGATTTGCAAAGAAACGCTGTGCGCCCATTCCATTTGGGTAATTCCAGATAATCAGGTTCGCCAATAGCATGGCGCTGTTGCGCCTCATCCAAGCGATGAGGCTTAACAGGTCCCCCGACCCTGCCTCGCCTTGGTACTGAAGGCCACCGAAGAGAACGAAGTTGCCCGTAGGCGTGAGGACGCGCTCAACCTCTCTGATCCACTGTGCGGCCCAGTCCACATAGTCGGTCATGTCGTCCCAAGTAGCCACATTGATGTTGTAGGGTGGATCGCAAACAACCAACTGAATCGATTTGCTCGGTATTCGACGGAGTGTTTCCAAGCAGTCGCTTACCGCGACGAAATGCTTTGTATCGCAGATGTTATCCTCTTTGATCTGAGACACAGACGAATGCTTTCGACCGTTTTTTTTCAAGCTGTTCATGCCGATGTGGCCGGCATTACGGTGTGATCGATTAGACATCAGGTTCCGATCTCAAATACTTCGTTAATGTGATAGGCTTCGGTTAGAAACGTAGTTCCAAACAGCTCGCGAAGCGATGCCTTTTCTGCCGGTTCAAGAGATGGGGCATGCGCGTTCCACTCCCCGATAACCGTCCTTATCGTTGTGGTGCTTGCAGCTACGGAGCCAGCATCCGCCGCAATAAGGTCTCCCGAGAGAGCAAGGCTTTGTAGATTTATTGTCCTCGGGGTTTGCGTGAGCACACCACAACTTTCCAATATGTTCAACAAGAAGGGGCAACGGTGCCTTGCGGCTTCTTCAGTCGCGGGCTCGATGCCCATCTCGTCACAAAAGTCCAATACCGGCTGGAAATCGAAGAAGCCATCATAGATATCGGCTTTTGGGATCGAGGCGATACGGTATTCAAAGTATAGGTATTGCAGCATCTGCTTCGCAGCAGGCATGTTTAGGAATATCTTTGTGTATAGTTTTCGAAGATCTTCAGATTGTGGTAATGCTGAGGCTATAAGCTGATTGTAAAACGGCGCCCTGTGCGGAGTTTCGCTTGAGTATGTACCGTCTTCGTTCGCTGATATTTGAATGTCGGCAACATTTATGAAAGGTTCGAACAGATCCCATAGCCTCTGGCCATCTTGCGTCAGTTCAGGGATAAAGTTTGCGGGATTCTCAGCGAGGCGGATATCAGTAAGAAGTCCAATTTCGATAGCGGCAAGAATTTTATACTTGACCTGTCGCCGATACCCCGCAATGCGTCCTGCCCCAAATCCTCCGGCTAATTTGATATAGTCATCTGCAAAGGCGCTGCCGTCTCTTCCATTGGCGAAATAGTATAGAATGGACAGCAGGTGGCCTAAGTGCGTACCTTGCGGATAATGAAAACTGGCCTCCGTCGCACGCTGGAGTTGGCTGGTTTGTGGTGCAGACAGCCCACCAAAGCGGGCTACGCGACTTGAGACAACATTGCTGCGCTCGGCCGCCCAGCGAACTTTTACGAGCGGCTTTAGCCGCGCGCCTGTCAGATTGCGTTCGCCACGCACTGCTGCCCCTTCGGCACCTTCTCCGGGGTCGGCTGGAAGGACAATTCTTTGTAGGGCGAGAATTCCCGAAGTGGTCAACTCGTCTATGTCTTGCTGGCTGCTTACAAGGCTGATGCCGGGTTGTTGTCCGGTTAGCCATTGATCTATCTGCTGCGCAATACCAGCGAGGACTTCATCGTTGTCCCCATCGTCGGTATCCAGAATAATTCCGGCTTCAATGTTAAGCCCCGAAAGTCCAGGCCCGGTAAGGTTCGAAGAGCCGATGTATGCGCTTTGACGCCCGTTGGCGAATTTGAAATGATACACCTTGGGATGAAACAGTGAGGTGTCAAACGCAGCTATGCCGATGGCTGCATGTTCTCGAGGAAGAACCAATGCGTCTTTCAACATTCGCACATGATCAGCCAGAGTCGCTCCCCGGTTTGAACCGATTACGAACCGAGAGACACCGTTGTTCTCGGCGCACTTCTTGAGAGCTGGCAGCAAAAGGGAACTGCCTTCAAATGTGTAGTAGCCCGTTTGGCAACGAACTTCATCGATGCCCGCCGCTACGGCCTCATTCATCCATTTCGCCACCGTTTGGTTGGCGTCTCTAATTCTCGAATCGATGTATCTCATTCTCCCATAAGTCAGGACCTGTGCCATCTTGACAAGCTCAGACCGTTGCTCCAGCTCAAGGTAAGTGTGCAAAACGAAAATTATAGACGTTGTGACCTTCGGCTGCGCGCCATTGCTTTGGCCGACCACCTTGGCATCGCGCTTTCCGCAAGCTCCGCGAAATCGTGCCTCGATATGCGTACAACTGATTGCTGCAATCGAGGAATCACGTGACAGCCAGACATGCCAAGACAAGCCCGCTGAAAGCATCGGCGAGAGATTTGACGCTCGGTGTCGCCGTTCCGCTTGTGGGTGTCTGCGTGATGATCGCGTGTTGGGCCCTGTACGTGGAGCTATCGGGAGTTCCACCGTATATCCTTCCGGGACCGGGCACCGTTGCTGCGGCGCTCACCAAGGATTGGTATATTTTGCTGGCGGCGCTATGGGTGACCGCCCAGACCACCTTTGTGGCGCTATTCCTCGCCGTTGTCGGAGGAGGAAGTGCGGCAGTGGTCTTGGCACAATCCCGATGGATAGAAACCCTCCTGTCGCCGGTCATGGTGACGCTTCAAGTAACGCCAATTGTCGCGATAGCACCGCTGATCCTGATTTACGCGCCGACGCCGTGGACTGCGCAATTAATATGCGCGTTCCTCGTTACCTTCTATCCGATCATGCTGAATACGCTGCAAGGCTTGAAGAGTGCCGATCGAAATCATGCTGATCTGATGAAGACGTATAGCGCGTCCCGTTGGCAGACCCTCATTTATCTAAAACTACCTTCGGCACTACCGAGCTTCTTCGCTGGTCTCAGAATCGGAGGCGGGTTGGCGTTAGTGGCAGCTGTTGTCGGAGAGTTCGCGGCAGGGCAGGCCGGTAACAACGCGGGCTTGGCCTTTCGACTGCTGGAAGCGCAATACCGGCTGAATATGCCGCGCCTCTTCGCTTCGCTCGTCTTGCTCGCTATGCTCGGAGCGATCATCTACGGCCTCACTTCCACGCTGTCCAAGCTTGCCCTTCGTCATTGGCATGAGAGTGAGCAGAAATAGCCGCTGCGTAGCCTACGCAAATCAGAACCTCACAAAACGCACATTTTCTGACGTTTGCGCTCTGGATGGCGCTGACGCCTTGATCCCATAGAGCAATTTTCAACCTGCCAACAACGCTCGCCCTTCCTGCTCATCGGCAACATAACGAACGGCATGGAAATGCTTTTTTTTGTGAGGTTCTGATGAAACAAGCGCGCGTTTTGACGGATGCCGAATATAAACGGCTGCTGGCCGTGGTGGCACAGATGAAGCATGCGGGGCGAAATAGGCTTGCGTTGATGCTGTCGCATCTCGCAGGGTTGCGCGTAGGTGAGATTGCTGCCCTGACGGTGCGCGATGTTCTCGACAGCGACGGGAAGGTTCGCGAGCAACTGCGGCTGCGGGCCGAGATCACCAAGGGCGGTCATGCTCGCGTGGTCTTCCTGAATGAGAAGCTACGCCGGGAGATCGAGCGTCATAGAGAGGACTGGTCAGAAAATCGGGATGCCGATGCACCTCTAATGTTGACGCAGAAGCGGACGGCGTTTTCCGCAAACACGCTCTGCCAATTGATGGGACAATTATATAAGAGCGCCGGTCTCGACGGGGCGACCTCGCATAGCGGTCGCCGCTGGTTCATCACCCGGCTTGCTCATTCCGGCGTTAGTCCAAAGGTCATCATGACGCTCGCGGGGCACCGGAACCTGACGACCACACAACGCTACATTGATGTTCGCGACGAGATGATGAAGGCGGCAGTCGATTTGCTTTGACCGCCGCCCATTCTGGCACGGCAAAAGTTCGCTCAACGAACTTTTCTGAGGAACACTATAGGGGCTTGGCGACCTCGATCCGTTTCGGTTTGTCGCGCCAGCAGGCGGTCTCGAAGTCCCTTTTGTCGAGGGAATGGGAACCGGCCTTCATGCGTAATCCGAACTGACCGAATCTCGCGACGAGCTGTTCATGTCCCTCGCGCATCTTTTCCGTCCGGTCATCATCACCGTTTGCGAACGTGCTTTCGCCCGACAGCTCTTCCAGAACCATGTTCCACGAGGTCATGGTCGAGTAGCCGAGTGAGATGGCTTGCAACACGAGATAGGTGTCTTCGCCATGTGTGCGGAAGCTGGAATCGGGAAGTAACGGTTTCCGCCCCTCTTTCTCGAAGTTTCGGACAACGATCATGCTGCCTTTCAGGTCCGTGCTCTTCTTGAAGACGTGATTGTTCGTATACGGATTTCCTGGGGCATTCAGCTCCTTGCTGAAAGGAGCCTTCCTCCCATAGATCGGGGCAAAGACATCAACGCCGCCATAGGCATCTTTTCCGTTCGCTGCCATTTCCGCAAACAGGCGGTAGCTGCTGTTATGGTTTTCGTCCTGCATCAGCACTGCGTCGTCATCCATGATGATGCCCCAATCGAAATCGCTGGCATATAGCTGCTTAAGGCAGTCGATGCGGTTTTCGATCAGGATGCGAGGACCGACGCGCTCAATGTCGGCGCCATGCTCGGCAAGCAGACCAAGCTCCTTGCTCGCGGCAATTTCTTCGTCGGTCCAATTGGACGCAATGACGTGAACCGGAATATCCGTCATCCGCCGCCACCATTCGAGTTGCCATTCGAAATCGAATTTTCGGTCGGCTCGGTGTTCGGCGTCGTCAGGTAAGAAACTCGTCATGAAGGCACCGAATGCGCGGCCGCTGGAGGACGGCGTGGCCGGAAACGTCGTTTTTGCCCGCCTGTTCTTTTCGATCAACGCATAGTTTCGGGGGCGATGATTGGGAGCGGCTGTAGCACGCGTAGCAGTGCTTGCAGGAGCCGATTTCGCTTTCGTTTTGCCAGAAGATCCGCCTGGGCTTCCCGATTGCGTTGAACCTTTCGATCCCTGCGGCGGCGTTTGCGGTGCAGGCGGCGTTGGTACGGTTGCCGGAACGAACGGTTCGCAAATCTGCGTCGGGTCCGTCTTCCTGCCGATGATCAACGGCGATCTGTATTCGACGGTATCGCCATTGACAAAGGTATGTTCGATGCAAAATGCAGCGTCTTCGACTTCGCCATGCGCGATGTACCCGCCAATGTCTTCACCATAGGCCAAGAACGAATTCCAGACAGCCTGCGCGTCGGCAAGCAAAAGCTCGTTTTGAGGCAACGTGGTTGCCGCGGCCTTGAACACAACAGACGGATAGTTGGTGTTCATCATGCCCGACGTCTGTTCGAAACCGAGTTCGATATGCTTGCCGTCAAACACCCACTGGAATCGCTTTGGTCGCGAAAGGGGCATCGTCCTTTGCGCGTTCGCCTTATGAAACAGGGTCATCGCGATATCGAGACTTTTGCTGTCGCGCTGCATCGCGTCCAGCGACATCGTGAAATGCCGTGTGCGCAATCCGAGTTTGCGACCCTGCCGAAGCTTTCTATCTGCGTAGTCAGACACCGGCAACAATGTCAGACGCATGGGGGATTTAGCGTTGTCGGCCAAGATCAGCCCACAATTATCCTCGCGGATTGTCCAGGCAGTGTCCTGCTGGAACTGCTGCCGGAAGATATCGGCATCGGCCAGATCGAGAATGAACTGTCCCTTGCCGTTCAATTCGGGCAGCGCATGGGCCAGCGTGACGGTGGCATGCGTGAAGCTGTAGGCGTCGGAGAGAAAGCGGAGTTTTGTAACAGGGCCGTTGCCGGCATCCTCGTTCCAGATGGCAATGTATTGCAACTGACCTGCCGATGACGATTTGCAGGTGCCGGAAATCAGATCGACGGCGCGATACAGAGAGAACATCGGCTTGTCAGCAAGCGGATGAGTGGTGACGGCCCTGTCACCTATCGCTTCCAACAGGTACTTTTCGATTGTCGCATCGCTGTCGTCTTCCCGGATATCGACAAGAAAGGTTTGGCCACCCTGCGAAAACAGCATCGACCGATGAAAACCATCCGGCAGGCTAACACCCGGCAAGGCGTTTTTTACAATCGGCTTGCGCTTCAATTCTTCCGATATCGTATTCAACCGGATCGAGCGAAGCTTTTCGGCCTTGGCTGTCGCCGGTCGCGCAAAGTGCTGGACGGCAAGAATGTAACAGCCCGACACGCCGCCGTTGCTGACGAGCCAATCGACAAATTGCTGATCGCCGATTGTTTCTGCCGCGAGAGCGAGAACATTGCTCATTTGGCTGCGCCACGATTTGCTCCACTCACCGGAGAAGGCCAGATCGACAAGGGCATTGTAGGGATTGGCTTTCGTTACCTTGTTACAGGCTTTTCCGTGATCGCTAAGGAAGCTTTCGAATGCCTGCGCGTCTTGGCGGATACTTTCACCGAGTTCGAAAATCTTGTCCAACGCGACATGCAGCAGGTTTTCTGTCTTGCTCTCGTGCTGCTCGAATGCGGCGGCGGCACTTTTGATCGTGGCGAACTGTGCTTCGTAATAATTTTGGTCGCGAATTGTTTGTTTTTTAACCGCTATTCCCACTGGATGCCTCACGCATTTTAATCAACGTGGCGCAATCAGACGATGCAATCCTTAAAATTTGCAGACGATCCCAATGCGAAAATCCTTTGACGGACGACATGTTTAACAAGCCCTCAAAATACGCCATCTACACCCCCGCGATCAGTCAGGAATTCGCGAAGCTCGGATATTCGCAGCACCTCAAGCGCAGCTTTGCGTTTCTGGAAACCGACCTGAACTTTCTCGACCCGAAAAGCGGTCTGTTTCACTACCCCTATGCGCTCTACAGTGCGGGTCAGGCCGCAAAGACGGCGAACTCGGCGCTCGAAGACAACATCGTGAAGTTGCGCGACCGGAAGGCGACCACTGTCATCGGTGATAGCGGCGGTTTCCAGATACAGGGCAACAGGATCAAGTTCACTGGCGATCCGACATGCGAACGCATGTTGCGCTGGCTGGAAACACATTCCGACTATTCGATGTCGCTGGACTTCCCAACCGGCGGCATCACGCCCGGCAATGTCGCCATGCATGCCGAACGGCTGATAGCTGAGGGCCATAATCTCGATACGATGTGCGCGGTAAACGGTCTGTCACTGGATTTTAATGCCTGCCTGAAACAGTCTTTGCTCAACCTGGATTATTTCGTGCAAAATCGAGAACCGGGGGCCACGGAACTCCTTAACGTCCTTCAGGGCCGCAACGAGGCGGAAAGCAAGGCATGGTATGAGGCCGTGAAGGGTTATGGCCTCGAAGGCTGGGCATTTGCAGGTGCTCACCAGAACTCCTTTTCGTTGCTGCTCAACCGCCTCCACGACATGCGCAACGATGGCCTGCTGCAAACCGCGAAGTGGATACACATATTGGGCATTTCCACGCCCTCTATCGCCTACCTGTTCAACGCGCTGCAACGCTGCGTGACCGAAATCAATCCCGATCTCCAGATCACGTTCGACACGGCAGGCCCGTTTATTTCTGCTGCGAAGTTTCAGGCGCTGATGACCCACCGGCTGGATAAGGCCGGATGGACGTTCTCGACGGTATCCATGCCGAAAGAAGGCAGCCCCTCGGATACCCGCACGCTGAATGAGCTTGCATGGGAAATTGCACAACGTCGCCCGAGGGCAAAGCGGGGCAGTAAAACCATGCACGACGAACAAACCCTCTACGCGATCCCTGCGTCAACGACGGTCGGCGCGCGGGTAAAGATCAGCGAAATTTGCGCGGGGTCGGGCGGCTCGTCCGATCTCGACAATGACAGCATCATGATCCTCATGAACCATAACGCCGAAGCCTATGTCCGTGTGTTTCAGCAGGTGAACAGGATTTTCGATAATCCCGAGGAATACGAGAATGAAGTCCCCGTAACCCTGAAAGGGCTTCGGTTTGCCATCGAGGATATATGGGCCGATCCACAATCCAAGACGACCGCTTGGGCGTCATTTCTCGACACGCTGGCCGCGGCGTGATCGACAGTGCCCTCATAGATGCGGCATGGTATGTGTCGTGCAGTCTGGTGGATTGTAGCGTAGCGATCACGAGGCGTCGCCAATATCAGACGCAAAACCGAGACATGACTGGGGGCGCGCGACACCGCGCCTCTGGAAAAATTTTCCTCGAAATCCCCACATGCCAAGGAAATTTGAAAGATCGTTCTGCGTCTGGAGGCGACGGCATTCTTTTATTGAAATACTGACCGCGCTGAGAACTCTCTGGCTATGTGAGGTGGGAAACGGTGGAGATCAAGGAAACGGCAGATTTATGGGTCCTGCGCGAAAAGAAACGTTTGAGGATTCCCGACGTCAAGCAGTATGCGGCGGAGTATGCTTTGAAAATAGATGCGGAAATTATGGAGACCGGGCTGGAGATTGATGGCCCGTGGCTGTTCATATCCCGCAACCTGCCGAAGGACAGCAAAACTTTCTTCGATTGGGAAATATGCCGCCCGGTAAAGAAGCCCGAGCGCTACGAGGGAAAGCTGGAGCTTGTTCATCTGGAGCCGATCATGGTGGCGACTAAAGTGCACCAAGGCTCGCTACGAACACTTTTCACGAAGGGGTATGCCCCCCTTGTCGCCGAAATGGATATGTCCCGTTATATCTACTCAGGAGAGAGTCGTGAGATATATCACGGCTGGAACGGTCCCGGGTCTCCATATCACAACATCGAAATCCAGTTTGGCTTAGCGCGTTGAACGTTTCGCAATATCTGAATTTCGTGGCAAAATCGCCTGAACTGAAAAATCAGGGAAATACATGGTCGCGAAAGGTTGAGTTTCGCGACCGATTTTTGCGACGCCTTCCGTATGGGTTACGACTTCCTCAAGGACAGTCCAACGCCCTTGCAGGAAAAGCGGGTATCGAAGGCCTTGGTGTAGTCGGTGTCGGTCTTCAGCAAATTCACCTTCACCAACTCGTCGGCAAGCCATTTATAACGCTCAGCGGTGAGGCAACCGATGCCCTTGTCCAGCGCATCGCCCGAATCGACAATCCCGTATTGCTTCATCTTGTCGATAGCGTATTCGATCTGGCCATCTGTCATTTCGGGGTTGGTTGCTTTAATCAGCGCATTGGCGGCTGCATTGTCCCCGTATAGGTAGTTGTACCAGCCCTCAATCGAGGCATCGACAAACCGCTGCACGAGATCGGGATTGCTGTCGATGAGGCTCTGTTTAACCGTGATCGTGGTCGCATAGGGCTTGTAGCCGCTGTCAGCGAGCAGGAAAATCTTCGGCTCTCTGCCGGTCTGCTTTTGGATCTCATAAGGTTCAGCGGTGATCAGGCCTTGTTGGGCGGAATTCTTGTCGGCGAGAAACGGCGCAGGGCTGAAAGTGTAAGGCCTGTACTGATCATCACGAAAGCCGCCGAAATTGGCCTTCATCCATTCGAAATACGCACCGAACCCGCCTTGTGTCATGAAAATCGTTTCGAGTTTGGCGAGGTCTTCAAACTTCTCAACGCCACTGTCGGGATGGGCCAAAATGACCTGAGCGTTTTTCTGGTAGAACGCGGCGACATCAACGAGCGGTATACCTTGCTCAATGCCGACAAGCTGCTCCTGCTGGGTGCCCAAATAGAAGTCGAGCTTGCCTGTTAGCAGCAGGGCGCGGTTTTGTGCTCCCGGCCCGCCCTGTTGAATTTCGATATCGAGGCCGTATTTGGTATAAGTGCCGTCAGCGACGGCCTGATAAAAGCCGCCATGATCAGCCTCGGCGAGCCAATCGGTGCCGAAGCGGACTTTATCGAGAGAATAGGCAGGCGAGGCGATGGAGACCGTCGAAATCGCAAGCGCGGCAACAATCGCTGCCTTGCCGGATGAGATATGCGCGTTCATTGGAAATTCCTGATACGGAAAGATGCGGAAGATAAACGCGGCGATTGTATTAGGTGGCTGTTGGCCAAAAGTTAAGATCGGTGTCGGCGAACATCGGTTATTGCCCGGCGATCGATTTCGCTGGCGAGCTTTTGCTGGAATTCAAGCAGCGCTGGATAGTTGTCCAAGCGCATTCGCTTCAGTCGCCATGAAATTCCGCAAAGCGTGGCAAGCCCCGGCTCTCGGTCGACGGCGATGAGATGCGAATAGTAGCGCGGGCTACGGCCAAGCCATATTCGCGAAAATTCCATCTGCGAACTGGTCAACCCATCCGCCCGTAATGCCTCGTAGATGTCTTTGATTTTCATTCTGCTATCTCCTTGAAACAAATATTTATTTCCAAGAAGGCACGGCGCTAAAATGGTGCTGGATAAATAGCACGTTATTTCAGCAGGGGATTTTCAATGAAGACAAGGATGGAACAGCTACAGGCAGATATGATGACGAAGGGTGTCTTCACCCGTCACGAACGCCGCCAAATGAAATATCTGACAAAGGCCAACGAAGCTCAACGCCAATATGTGAAAGCGGCACTTCCGGCGAACCATCTGGCCCGACGCTGGATGGAAACCTGTGGCGAGGTCGATGATTACGGCAACATCGATTATTGCGGTGTCCCGCTTTGTCCGCGCTGCCATATGCGGGAACGCGCAGTGCAAACGGGAAAGGCCATCAAGAAGATATTCTGCGATGCAGCGAACGAGGAGCTTGCTTTTGCAACGATCCTGCTGCCGCCGCAACTGGACTTCACCGGTATGACCGATCTCGTGGAGAATGAAAAACGTCGTCTTCGCACCTTTATCGATCGTCAGCGCAAGAAGGATTCTCGCTGGGACGATTTTCAATTGCTGGGCTGGTGGGAAGTCGACCGCATGAGCTTTGGTGATTTCGAGACCTGTGGTCGCAACACACGACTGGCTTTGGATGCGCTGGGCTTTCCGTTGATGGAAGCCCCGGACAAAACAATCTGGCGTCCGCATCTTCATGCAATTGTCCGCAAGGGCATATTGACCACGGAAGAAATCGCCAGCGCCTTACGCAAGGAAACCCATACGGCAAAATATCAGGTGGATATCCAGCCATTTCGCGCATATCGCGATGCCGGCGACAATATTCAGAATATCGTCCGCTATTGCCTGAAATTCCGCATCGAGTGCGACTACAAGCGGCCAGATGCTCAGGACTTCATTGAGGCAGAACAAGCCGATGAGGCAAAGCCAACCGAACGCAATTGGTGGCCAGCCGAAGATATCCGCGCATATGTGGACTGGCTATGTCTGGAGCGATCCGGCTTTCAATCGCTTCGCGTTGTCATCGGGCAAGCCAAGGGAAAATCGGTCAATGACGTTCAACGTGTCGCATCTTCGAGCATTTCAATCGGTGAAGAGATTGAAGACGGGGAATTATCGTTAAATGCGATGCCCGACCGTTCTCGTGCTCGAAATCATATTGATGAGATGAAAGTAAATTCCGTTGTATCGGATATGAATGGGATTTTCGTTGTCGAAGACAATCGCGGTGTTTCAAGGAGTAATGCGGGTATCTGGGATGTGGGAAATGGCGTAACGCGTTTTGTGTATAATAATATTGTACAGGATACGAACTGGACTGGTAGGGGCTTCGATACGCCCTTGATTGCGCCGGAAGCCGAAACGGCTCTTGGTGATCTATTGGCTGTCAGCAAGACATCCAGATACGCGGGAAACGTCATCAGTCTGTCCGAGCGTCTGCGCAGCATGGTCGCCGTCAAGCCAGCCAATGGCGATCAGAGGAGCGGTGTAACACAGCGATGAAAAAGTTCGCTCCCTAAACTTTTTCTGCGACGTTCGCGGCAGTGTCGGAGAACGAGTAATCTTCGTAGATGGTGCGGTCCCGTAACATTGGTAGCATGGGGGTTTCCCGGCGTGCCTGTTCCAACATGCTGCGAACCGCTTTCGATGGGGGCGGGCTGACAAGTTGAGGCACATGGCCGGTCAGTGGCAGACTGAATAGCTCTGGCTCTTCAACAATCCCTCCGGTGATGGCCGCAGCTTCCAAATACGCGCTGATTGGCGTGGAAGCCGAGAATGTTTCGTCGCGAACGAATTCGATGCCGAGCATCGGGCGCAACGCCATGATATCGGAAATCCACAGCGGCTGAAATACCGGTCCGCCATCGGTGAGATTATGCAGTGCATCGACGGCATGGCCGCAAACGCGGCTTCGGGTCAGCAGCATAACAGTACTGCCGTTGGGGTCATAGAGGCGGGCGACCGGCGGAAAATTTCCATCCTGTCGCGTATGCCATTGAAAACGGCGCAGCAGGGTTTTCGGGAACATCTGCCGGTATCGTCCGGGCAGGTCCATTTCGTGGACGGTGACGTTTTTGCCCTCGGTCAGTGCAAACAGCATGATCGCCCGCCACGACAGCGCCGACAGATAGTTACGCTGCTGCATTTCTCCGTCGATTTCATATCGCAGGTTTAGCGACGTGCCTTTTCTCTTGATCTTGTAGAACCGTTCGGACTCGACATGCAGGTCGGTCGTAAACAGCAAGGCCAGATCCGTTTGCAACTGCGTAGGCTGGTCTTGGTGATCGCTATCTGAATGGTCTCGCATCTGGTCTCCGCTCGATTTTGGCGGAAGCAAATTTCCAGATGGTGCAAAGGGCGAGCGAAGAATTGGGCAAAATTATCCGGCTGGATGAACGCGGGCACGAGGCAAAAGTAACCCACTGCAATGCCGCCTTGCGCAGGAAATGGGCGAGACATAATGTTCCGGGGAACTGCCGCTATACTCCAGTTGGAAAGAAGTTCATGATCCCGGAAAGTTCAGGTGCGACACCTTTCGGCATATTCTTGTTGGCGGACGAGTACCTTGCCGCTTCCCGGGCCTCGCTCGTCAAAACAAGGCACGCTTTGACATATGGCCCGACACGTCTTCTGGCTTACCATTCATGTGAACTGTTCCTGAAAACCTACATGCGGTCGCACGGAATGCTGATCGCAGATTTGCGCACATTCCAGCATGATCTCCCCGCGATGCTGGCCGCTGCAACCAAGATGGGATTGCGGCCGAAGAAAGGCATGCTGAAAGCTTTCAAAGTTCTCGAAGAAAACAACGACTATGTACGGGTGCGGTATTCCCTCAAGACGGATGCCGTCCGTGTCCACGCGCAAAACGCGATAGCCCTCGCGGAAAAGGCAAGGGAGAGTGTCCGCATAGCACTCAACTTTGACGAATTTGGTAATCCCAGAGGCGAACTCTGGAACTGTCCTTTACCAGCAGATCACCCGGTATCAAGAGCGATGATTATTGCACCAGATGCGTAAGCGTTACTGAAATTGCGAACGCCAGAATAGCCGCCAGTGCGACGATCAGAACAAACGCTCCGCTGGATAAGCGGTCAATCCATGGCGCGCGTTTGAAATCTTCGACCAGAACTTTCAGCTTTGGTCTTGGATCACCCCATTTAATCCGTCTGAACTTATAGACGTTCTTTGCCATGACACTGAAGCTATGATGGATGCTTTAAATCCCGTTTAACAGGCAGGGCAATTTCGTGTTGCCAGCCATATCGTCCAGAAGCACAGAAGGGTCAAGGAATGCGGACAAGAGCAAAAACGCAGTGTGGCAGTGGGGAACACCACCCGCGCGTCCGCGACGCTCTTTGACAGCGCTCCTGTATCGCAGGAACGCACGAAGGACATGGGATCATTTGATCCCATGTCCTTCGGATGCGTACCCGGTAAAAAAACTGCGCTGTTTATGCGGACTTGCGCAGCATCTTGCCGCATTCGACGGCGGCGGCGGTCAACTGTGCGTCAAGCTCACCAGCACGCACTGCCTCGACCAGCGTATCGATGACCTTCGGCAGTGCCGAAAGCTCCCCGGCCTCGATGGCGTTCTTGTCCTTGGCGAATTCGATGGGCTTGCCGGCATAGCGGATCGCGAAGAACACCTTGCCGTTGCCATCGGTGAACCAGCCCTGACGAACGCGCTTGGGAGCTTCGACCTCGACACGAACACCTTCGGCATTCTTCTTGCGCACGATATGCGTCGGCGTGAACGCCTGCCCGGCGATCTTCGCCTCGGCCATCTGCTTCTGCTCGGCCAGCGCCGCAATCATCTTTTCCCGCGAACGCTGCACCGGATCGGCGGCAGCGCGAACCGGGACTGCGGAGGTGAGCTTGAGGGCCTTGAGGTGCGACATGCTGTGATCCTTCCCGAAACTGTTGAACGTGTTTCCCGAATACAGCCGTTTGGCAAAAGGGCGAGCGGAGAGTGTTTTCGGGCAGGTGGCAACACGGTCATGCCCTTTGTTGGGCAGCAGTTCCGGTGGATCAACCCGTAGCAGTTATCTGAATAACTGCAGGATCCCTTCTGCGCTGGTATTCGCGATTGATAGCGATTGGGTTGCAAGCTGTTCCTGCGTCTGTAATGCTTTCAGCCGAGTGGACGCCTCATTCATGTCAGCATCGACAAGGCGCCCAATACCCTTTTCGATACTGTCCATGAGCGTATCCGCGAAATTGGTCTGAATATCGATGCGTGTCTTGATCGCGCCCATTGTCGATGCGCTTGAAATGGCCCGACCCAGCATATACTCCACCCCGTCGATGTATTCATCGATCGTGAAGGTGTCTGTGGTGACATCCACTTCGGCCAGATCGAAATCGAGCGTCCAGGGGATGTTGGTTCGCACGTTGGAGACGTTAAACTGCACGGCCTTGTTGCCCGCTTCCGGATACATGGCGGGATCGGCCGTGAACACGATAACACCTGGATATTCCCAGTCGTTGGAGATGGCGGTCACGCCGGTGCCAGCGGTCACGTAGGCCAGTACTGTTGCAAAGTCGTCGCGGTCGCCGACGTGTCCGTCGGTGGTACCGAGCGCAGCATCAACCGATGCCTTATCAATCCTCACCGTCTGCACGGCGCCTCCATTCACCTGGACGTCGAAAAGGATTTCTGCCGTTCCGCGCAAGTCAAAGGGCTCCGTGAAGGTGACCACTCCCTTGGGGATCATGTTGTCGTGATTCAGCCCGGGTGGCGGCGCATCTTCGAGGCCTAATCCGAAGCCTGCAGGATGGACCCCTCCGAAATCCGACGTAACACCGATTACATCGATACTCGAACCTATGTGGGCAGATGTTTCAGCTGAACCGAGCTCGAAGCGCGTGGCGCCGACGCCAAATCCGGTAAAGGCAGGAGGCACTATCGACCATGCTGGCACGCTATTGGCGGTAAATACCCACTGCAGCACTTTGCCCATGTCAAACGCGTCGTTGATCGTGCCGTCCGTCGTGCTCAGCGCGGCATCGACGATGGTCTTGTCTATCCGAAGATTTGAGAACGTCGCACCCGCATCTGCTCCGAACGCGTCCACCACGACGGAGAACTCGATGTAGTCGGTTGCACCGAAGGTCGCAGGGCCGGTGAAGTCGTGTATCTCGTGACCGTTGTGCGCGTAGGCGTTCATACTCGCATCGGCAAACCCTCCAATGTCGCCGACACCGCTGACGTCCTTCTGCAGGATGCCCCCGCCGCCGGCGTTCAGCATGCTGGTGGTCTTCAGGTCGACGTTCATCTTCTTAACAGCAACGGAGCCGCTATCTGATCGCACGAACGAGGAGACCACTGAGGAGGTCAGGGCAGCCGCTTCGGAAAGATGAGCGGGTTCATCAGTCTTTAGCCAGTTAACGCCACTGAAACTGGATGACGAAACGACGTTCTCTGCTTGGGCATTAAGTTGCGCAAGCTCTTCTTGGATCTTGGACCTGTCGACCCCTTCCTCTGTAGCCGCTACGAGACGCGCCTTGAATTTCTCGAGGATTTCCACGATCGCCTCAGTGCCGGCGTAGGCCGTATCTACTTTGGCCGCACCTAATCCAAGTGCATCATGGACGGCTGCGGTCGCCATGTTATCTGATCGCATAGTTGTGGCAATAGACCAATAAGCAGCGTTATCTGACGCCCTTTGTACCCGCAGCCCTGAGCTTACCTGCCGTTGTGTGTCGGCCATGCTCGCGCCGATTGTTCGCAGGGTTTGCAGCGCGGCCATGGCTGCGATATTCGTCAAGATGCTGGTCATGGTAACCGTCCGAGCCCATGCGCTGGCTTGCAGTCCGCGTCAACGGTCTGCTTTGAGCCAGCAATGAAAGGACACTTCTACGGTTAACCACAAAGGGTGCCCGCCATAATGGCGGGACCGTCACCCTAAGAACGAGGCTACTCTTACCTCAGGGCTGCCCGACGGGAATCGAGCATTTTCATCAACGTTATTGCATTAAAGAGGATTAACGGGAAGTTAACGACGATGAAATCTACGGAGCACTGGCGGGCGGCAACTTCGGTATGATGCTCGAAACCAATTCGAACTCCGGCTCGAAGCGAGCGATAATCTCAGCAAACTTTTTCTCGATTTCGTCTGCGCTGCGAATATCGCTGACAGCGATTGAGTTCTCACGCAAGAATCGTGAATAGAGGTGCCCCTTGTCAGAGGCTCCGACCGGGAACTGAATTCGTTCCAAGCCTTTCGCAGATGCCGCCACCCTGATCGCCTCGATAATCCCCTTTCGAACTTTATGGTCTGAAACAGGGCCGACTTCCGCATGCAGCTTGAGGTGCGCCGTCGTTCCGTCATCGGCGGCCCGTATCTCTACCCAAGCAATTAGCGGATAGCCTGCCCACCAGTTTTCGCAGCCGGACCATGCTCCCTTGGTTTTATCCAGTTCTTCTCGCCACCGCGCAGGCAGAAAACTCACAAGGCTTTTCTCATGGCTTGAATATTTGAATTCATGCTTGCCGATCCTGACTGTCTTCCCGCACTCGGGTTTGTCACCAAACAAACGAAAAACAGCGGTTGCAAAACCCGAGCCGGGGCGATCCCTCTTGATGAGATCCAGCACTTTCTTTTGATCACGAAAAAGCTGTCGGGCCAGATCGTGCGTTTCAGAGCGTTCTTTGCTCATTTCAGTAAGCGCGACCTCCCGTCAGGCGTTTCTGCATCCGTCAGCCGAATTCGCGTAATGCTTCGGCTTGCGGGAATAGGTTGAGAAGACGCGGCGCAAATCGCCGCTTTCTACATTGAGATTACTGCGGCCTGCTCGGTTAACAAGATACAAATTTTCGCCGAGTGCAAAAACACTTGACGGGACGCCGACTTAGCTGTTTACACCCCGCTCGCCTCGCGCTCGAACCTCACCGCCTCTGGTGTTAGCGGTCCGACGCAAAGGAGGCGGTCATGCAGGACGATTTTCCCGGCAATCAACATTCATCGGGTCCGGTGCGGGCCTATTCCTACGTGCGTATGAGCACCCGTAAGCAGCTTCGCGGCGATAGCTTGCGTCGGCAGCTTGAGCGATCGAAAGCCTTTGCGAACGAACACTCTCTGCTTCTGGATGACAGCTTGCAGGACTTGGTTGTCAGCGCATGGAAGGGCAGGAACTTCAAGACCGGTGCACTCGGTCGGTTTCTGTCCATGGTAGAAAGTGGCGAAATCCCCAAGGGCAGCTATCTGCTGATCGAAAGTCTCGACCGGCTATCGCGGGAGGCCGTGCCGGATGCGTTGACATTGTTCATGGCGATCATCAATGCGGGCATCGTCATCGTGACGCTCGGCGAGGACCGGCAGATTTACAGCCGCGATAGGCTCAATGGTGACTGGACGAAACTCATCATCGGACTTGCGGTAATGTCGCGCGGCCATGAGGAGAGTCAGACGAAAAGCGAACGCATCAAGGCGGTTGCCAAGCGCAAACGGGAGCAGGCCCGCGAAGGCAAAGGCCATATTACCGGATTATCACCCGCATGGATTGACGCCCGACGGATCGATGCGAACCGATACGAGTTCACACTGAATCATCAGGCAGAAGCGGTGAAGGCAATCTACGAAATGGCAACGCGCGGTCTCGGCGCGACGGTAATCGCACGCAAGCTCAATGCGGATGGCGTTCCGGCCTTCAAGAGCAAGGACGGCTGGTATCAGAGCATCATCAAGGCGTTGCTTTTCTCGGCATGATGTCATCGGCACATTCCAGCCCCATCGCATGGAGGACGGCAAGCGTGTACCGGATGGCGACGCAATCGAGAACTATTTCCCCGCCGCCATCGACAAGGACTTGTTCCTGCGCGTGCAGGCGATGCGCAGCAATCCCGGCAGACCGGGCCGCAAAGGCGAAGCGTTCGCTAATCTCTTCACCGGCCTGTGCCATTGCGCCCACTGCGGCGGGCCGATGACAATGAAGCTCAGTCGTGTGAAGGGTAACGAGAACGGGCGCTATCTCGTCTGTGCCAACTATGTGCGGGGGCACCGTTGCACCGAAGGCAAGCGGCATTTCCGGTACAAGCCGTTGGAGGCAGTCATCCTCGATCACGTCAAGGAGATAAATCTCGCGGAAACGCTGCAAGCGTCAAGGTTCGATGACACTCAGCGGGAGCTTGATGAGGCCATTGCCGGGTTGACGCTGCAACTGGATGGGCTGCGCAGCAAGGAGCAGCGGCTGGCTCAGGCCATTGAAGACGACAACGAGCCGCCGGAGGCTATTCTCAATCTGCTCAGGACGAGGCAGAGCGAACGGCAAACGGTCGAGGCAGAGTTACGGCATCAACAGACAGAACGCCAGCGCCAATCAATCCGACACGATAACTCTGCCAACATGGCCGACCGTATCGCAATGCTTCGATTGGCGTGGGAAAAAGCGGAAGAAGCCACGCGCTACGAGCTACGCTCAGAAGCCCACACCGCGATAAGGGAGCTTATCACCGAGATCAGTTTCGACAGCATCAGTTATTCGGCGGTCGTGGTCATAGAAAACGGCGTGTCCGCCTACAGGGTGAAAGACGGAATGATTAGCGCACTGTTCCGGGCATTTGCGGCGTGAATATCGGTGGGCGTCCCCATGCGAAAAGTTCGTTCGCACGAACTTTTCCGCCTGAAATGTCGCAAAAGTCGCGAAGTCATCCGCCGCAGGGCTCGGCCTATCCGGCTCGTTTCTCGGCGTACCGCTTTACGATTTGTTGCTCCGTGGACCCGTCCTTGCTTCCGCGCTTCAACTCTTCGATGCGCTTTTCGAGAAGCTTGATTTCAGCGTAGGCATCATCATCGAGCAGGACAGGCTCATTGGCATATTCCTCCTGTCCGGGCCGTAGGAAGTCTTTGATCTGCTCGGTGTTCACCTGTGCATAATGCTTGTCGATCATCGCGAGTGACGTGCGGGTATTGCGTGCAACGTGGTGAACGGAAACGTTGTTGGCGAGCATCTGCGAGATATAGAAGTGCCGGAATGAATATGACGTGCGACGAACGCCGCGATTGTCCTTCTCCAACCCCGCCGCAATCAGCAAGGCGTTGAGGCTCTTCTTGAATGACAGGATGCGGTTGCCTTTCTCATCCACAAAAACCGGATCGTCGTCCCGCGGCTCGCGGCCCATGTCGTTGACGAACAGGTTCCAAAGCATACCGAGCGCCGACAGTGCGCCATAGAGCGGCACGGTGCTGCCATGCTTGCTCTTGCCATGAACCGCCAAACGCGCATCCTGTTGATGCAACGGCAGATGGCGTGTTTCGCGGAAAAGAGAAATGTCACCCCATGTGAGGTTCTTGGCCTCTGTCGGGCGCAGGCCGGAATTGGCCATCAGTTCGATATAGGCATGCAGCCGAACGCGGTCAGCGCGAATGCCCTCGGTAACGGCCTTTTGCGTCCAGACGCGCCCATCCTTCGCCTTGATGACCTTGAGCTTCGAATGATGCTCGTTGATCCGTTCGGTACTTTTGGTGATGAGCTTCTCGTATTCCTCCGGTTTGAAGCCGGGGCGGCGATTGTCGGGCTTCTTCCTTGCGTCGACCGTGGGGAGTTCCAAAGGTTTGCAATATCCCCATCGCGCTGCCTGCCGAAAAAGCTCGCGAATGATGACCATTTCGCCTTTCATGGTTGCCAACGCTGCGACTTTACGCGGTGCTGCGCGAGTGAAAACACGACCATCTTCTCGCTCGCAGCGGATTTTTTCGATCTTCGATCCCGGTCCGGTCGTCCAATAGGTCTTTCGCCATTCCAAATACCGTTCGACATCAACGGTCGTGATGAGGTCGATGGCCTTGTCCGCGAAGTAGGCGACGGGAAAGCGCCGAATGATCGGGGGCCAGAATGTCGGGTGATAATGGCTGCGTTCGCCGCGCTCCGCTTCCGCGCACACTTTTTCGATAAACTCCTCGGCAACCTGACAGAAGGGATGCTGAACCAGCGACAGGCCTTGTTTATGCCGATACTTTTGCTCGTGGTAGATCTCGTTCGCGCGCTGGAGAGCAGAATCATAGTCAGCGATGCCGAGCGACTTCTTGATCTGCCTGCCGCCGAGCGAAAAGCGCATGGACCAATTGCGGGTGCCTTCGCGCTGGAAAAGCGTGAAAGGGGTATTCGGCGATTCGGTACGCTGCAACATAACCTGGGCTCCAACGGAGTTACTTCGGTCGGAGCGCTGCGCTGAAACTGCGCTAACTCCGTGTCCGAGCCCCGGGACGCTACATTGAAATCATTGAGAAATTCCGAACGGCATGCGCTGCTGAGCTAAGACTGAGCTAACATATTTCCGTTGCGCGCGAGGGCAAGCGAAAGCTGATATGTCAATAAAATCAATTAGTTCAGTGGCGCACCCGGTAGGATTCGAACCTACGACCTTTGGAATCGGAATCCAACACTCTATCCAGCTGAGCTACGGGTGCAGCGGTCACGCTTGAATCGCGTGCAGCGGTTGGTTCATACCCTAGCTTTCTTTCCGCATCAATGACTAAAAATCCAAGATTTGCGAAACCTTGCCAGTTTTCGAGACCGCAGGGTGAAGAGGGTCGGAAGTGGGGGCTTGCGGGTTTTTGGCGACTTTGCGCGCGGGGCTGCGTCGTTTGGCGTCCCAGGTCTCGCGGAAATCGATTTCACTTATAAGTAGTAGCTTGTCACGGGTCCCGCATGCAGTTTCAGCATGTTCATCCGTCGTGGGCCGGAGTGCCCGTATGCCTGCCAGACAAGGGTGGCCCCGCGGTTCCGGCCCCTCAAAATTGGCGGGTAAATAGTCATGCTTTCGGCGCAGATTTTGTCGCCAGATGGCGGGCTACATTGGGTTTCCGGCCATTAACTGTCAAATTCTTATACAATATTAGTATCATCTACATTTATTTAGGATACAGTTTCGTGACATTGTCAGTTATGATTTTGGCAGGGTAAAGGACGAATCAGGCGGGGGATCGGATGGCTTTGCGATTGGCACATAGCAACGGGCCGCGGACGGAAAAGGTCGAAAGCGGCAGCGCGCAAACGACGCATCTCACCGCGATCGATTACGGTTTGCTGACGACTGCGATCAGCTACCATTTGCGGCACTCGCAACTTGCCGTGGCAAACGGTTTTTCCGATGTGCTGGCGGAGCAGGCATTGCGGCCGGCCGATTTTTCCGTTCTCGTCATCGTTGGCGGAAATCCGGGTCTTAAACAAAGCGATGTGGCCGAGGCGCTCGGCATCCAGCGGGCCAATTTCGTTGCCATCGTCGACAGCATGGAAGAGAAAGGTCTGCTCGTCCGCCGCAGGTCGGAAGAGGACAGGCGCGTTCATTTCCTCGACATGACGGCCGAGGGTAGCCGTCTTCTCGAGCGCCTTTCCGATGTCTGGCGCGACCGCGAGGAAAAGCTGATCGACCGTATCGGCGGCAAGAAGGCCCGCGACCAATTGCTGGCGCTGCTCGGCCGCCTGCGCGACTGACGTCTGTCGCCGGTGTTTCCCCATCGGCAATGCTGGGCGGAAGGGGCGGCGGATTTCATCCGTGGTGGCACGGCACCCCCGGTTTCCGGTGATCTCCATCACGGCAGCCTGATATCCCTCGGTCCGATTTGCGTTGCAATTTGTCTGCGAAACGGTCAAGACGCATGGAATCCCCGTGCCATGCGGTGCCCGCGCGGCAGCGAGCGACTGACCGGAAAAGCCAGAGACGGAAACACCATGCTGAATATCGATACGAGTCATCCGCTTTATCGTCCCCTGTGGGTGCGGTTGCTCATCGTCGGTTTCTGTGTGGCATGGGCTGTCATCGAATTCGTCAATCGCGAGTTTTTCTGGGGAACCGTCGTGGGCGGCATAGGCGTCTATGCGGCCTATGAACTGTTGGTAAAATTCAAACCCGCAAGCGACGGCGACAAGGGTGGGGACGGGGCGGTTGCGCCCGCCGCCGAAAATCCACCCACCGATAAGGACGATGCCGGCTGACGCGTCGCGATTTTCCGTTCATCGCCTGTCTTGAGCTGCCCGCCTCTTACCGGAAATGCTCTCGCATCCGAAGCATGCGGAGCGCCTGGTCGATCAGGAGATTGGCTGCCGTCATGCGCAGTGTCGCATTGTGCCGGAACTGCGGTTTCACCCGGTCGGGATGATTGAGGCGGGCGAAGGCGCGGCGCTTTTCCGCGAGCGTTGCCGCAGTGTCGGTCTCCTGGATCGCCAGTTCCGCCGAAACATCGGCAAGTGAGGTCTTTTCGAGGTGGGCCGGCATCGGTTCCGGTTCGCTCTCCGGTTCCGGCTGGGGTTCCGCCGGTGGCGCGGGGTCTTCCAGGAAGGCGAGATAAGCGTCGAGATTGCCGTTCGCAGCCGCCGGCGCTTCGATATGCGTATCGACAACGAAGCCTGAGCTGAAGCCGGCAATGCGGTGATCCGCGGGCGGGGGCGGCTCTGCGCCTTCGTCTTCTTTCTCCTGCTCCAGTCTTTCGACGACAGACTGGAAAACGGATTGTCCGAAGAGCATACGGCTGTTCCTTCGCCGGTCACGATTTCCGGCCCTTGTAGCGGATGAAGGTGGCGTCTGGCTTGCCGCCGTCACTGGGCAGTCAGCTTGCGGCTTTCATCCAGCACCAGATCGTAAAGCAGGCGGGCGCTGGGCGGCAGGACGCGCCCCTTGGTGGTGATGATGCTGTAGGGCTTGACGACCAGTTCGAAATCCGTCGGCAATATGCGGGTCCGGCCGATATCGGCCCGCTGGCCGGCCACGAATTCGGCCATGTCCTGCGCAATCGGCGCAATGGCATCGGTGTTGCAGACAAGCGCAAGCGTGAGAACCACGGATGGCGTGTTGATGACGTTGCGCGGCATGGCGACGCCGTGGGTAAGGAAGACATCCTCCATGGTGCGCCGCAAAAGCGCGCCAGGGGGCTGGAACACCCAGTCGTAACCGGAAAGATCCTGCAGGGTGACGGGATCGCCGCCCAGAAGCGGGTGGCCTTCGCGCACCACCAGACAGGCGCGCTCAATGCCGATTTCGTGGATGGAGAACAGGCCTGGATCAAAGTCATCCGGTATGCGGCCGATGATGAAATCGTGGCGCGCAGCCAGCAATTCCCGCGCCAGCACGTTGCTGCTCTCCACCTGAACATTGATTTCAATGCCGGGATAGGTGTCCATGGCCCGTCTTATGGCGGGAACCACGAGGCTGATGGCGGGCGCGGTCACCGCGCCGATGAAAACGGATCCGCCGCTGCCGGACTTCATCTGATTGAGTTCGCGACTCGCCTCACGCAGCTCCAGCAATATGGTGCGCGCCCGTCGCGCCAGCGCCTCGCCGAACTTCGTCAGAACCACACCGCGCGATGCTCTCTGACAGAGCGGCGATTTGACGATCGCTTCCATTTCCGAGAGCATGCGCGAGGCCGCCGGCTGCGTCATGTTCATGGCGGCGGCAGCCGCGCTGACCTGCCCGTGCTCCTCGATCATGACCAGCATGCGCAGGTGGCTCATCTTCAATCCGGCCCGCAGCAACGGGTTGTCTTCAAAGACAAAAAGGGCATCCGTTGTTTGCGCCTGCTCATACACTTTCTGGTTGCTCATTCGCGATTTTATACCCCTCATCGGTTTTTGTATCGATTTAATATATCATAATTGATATATGGAAACTGATTTATTCTATTTGACAGTTATATGGATTCAGAACAATTTGCGGAATGCCGGGGAGGAGCGGCAGCTGTTCCATTTCGCAATTGCGAAAAGGGAGCGAGCAGGGCGCGGCTTCTTCCTCTGACGGCATGAATTTCCTGGTGCACCGCAACATGCGGGTCCAGAGAAGGGCTCAAGGGAGAGAGTTAATGAAGTCCATTATTTCGCTGATGGCAGCTTGTGCCATCGGTGCTGCGTCTTTCGCAGTGCCGGCTTTCGCACAGGACAAGGGCGCTGTTGGCATCGCCATGCCGACCAAGTCTTCCGCGCGCTGGATCGATGACGGCAACAACATCGTCAAGCAGCTTCAGGAAGCTGGTTACACGACCGACCTGCAGTATGCCGACGACGATATTCCGAACCAGCTTTCCCAGATCGAAAACATGGTCACCAAGGGCGTCAAGGTCCTCGTGATCGCCTCGATCGACGGCACCACGCTGTCGGACGTGCTGAAGCAGGCCGGCGAGCAGGGCATCAAGGTCATCGCTTATGACCGCCTGATCCGCAACAGCGGCGACGTCAGCTACTACGCCACCTTCGACAACTTCCAGGTTGGCGTTCTGCAGGCGACTTCGATCGTCGACAAGCTCGGTCTGAAGGATGGCAAGGGTCCGTTCAACATCGAACTCTTCGGCGGCTCCCCTGATGATAACAACGCCTTCTTCTTCTACGACGGCGCTATGTCTGTTCTCCAGCCTTACATCGACAGCGGCAAGCTCGTCGTGAAGTCCGGCCAGACCGGCATGGACAAGGTCGGCACGCTCCGCTGGGATCCGGCAACGGCCCAGGCCCGCATGGACAACCTTCTCTCGGCCTACTACACCGACGCCAAGGTTGACGCCGTTCTGTCGCCTTATGACGGTCTTTCCATCGGCATCATCTCCTCGCTGAAGGGCGTTGGTTATGGCACGAAGGATCAGCCGCTGCCGGTCGTTTCCGGTCAGGACGCTGAAATCCCGTCCGTGAAGTCGATCATTGCCGGCGAACAGTATTCCACCATCTTCAAGGACACCCGCGAACTCGCGAAGGTTACCGTGAACATGGTGAATGCCGTTATGCAGGGCAAGGAGCCTGAAGTGAACGACACCAAGACCTATGAAAATGGCGTCAAGGTTGTTCCGTCCTACCTGCTGAAGCCGGTTGCAGTAACCAAGGAGAACTACAAGCAGGTTCTCGTCGATGGCGGTTACTACAAGGAAGACCAGCTGAAATAAGCCTGATACACATGCGGGGATGGCTTGGCGTCATCCCCGTTTTTCCATAAAAATAAAAACGCCGGAATTAATCGGGCGCTGGATTGCGATATGGCCAATACCATTCTCGAAATGCGGAACATCACCAAGACGTTTCCGGGCGTGAAAGCGCTTGAGAACGTCAACCTCAAGGTTAAGGAAGGTGAGATCCACGCACTCGTCGGTGAGAACGGCGCGGGAAAGTCGACCTTGATGAAGGTCCTTTCCGGTGTTTACCCCGCCGGCACCTATGAGGGCGAAATCCACTATGAAGGCGCCGTGCGAAACTTTCGCGCCATCAACGACAGTGAAGATATTGGTATCATCATCATTCACCAGGAACTGGCGCTCGTGCCGCTCCTGTCGATTGCGGAAAACATCTTCCTTGGCAACGAGGTCGCCTCGAACGGCGTGATCAGCTGGCAGGAGACCTTCAACCGTACCCGCGAACTTCTGAAGAAAGTGGGCCTGAAGGAATCACCGGAGACGCTGATCACCGATATTGGCGTCGGCAAGCAGCAGCTGGTCGAAATCGCCAAGGCGCTGTCGAAAAGCGTGAAGCTGCTTATCCTTGATGAGCCGACCGCTTCGCTGAACGAAAGCGATTCCGAGGCGCTGTTGAACCTGCTGATGGAATTCCGCAAGCAGGGCATGACCTCGATCATCATCACCCACAAGCTGAATGAAGTGCGCAAGGTGGCCGACCAGATCACCGTGCTGCGCGACGGCATGACGGTGAAGACGCTCGACTGTCACAAGGAAGAAATCAGCGAGGACGTCATCATCCGCAACATGGTGGGCCGCGATCTCGAAGATCGTTATCCGCCGCGCGACGTGCCGATCGGCGAAACCATTCTCGAAGTGAAGAACTGGAACGCCTATCACCAGCAGCACCGCGACCGCCAGGTTCTGCATGATATCAACGTCACCGTGCGCAAGGGCGAAGTCGTCGGTATTGCTGGCCTGATGGGGGCAGGGCGCACCGAATTTGCGATGAGCGTGTTCGGCAAGTCCTATGGCCACAAGATCACCGGTGAAGTGCTGATCAACGGCAAGCCAGTTGACGTCAGCACCGTGCGCAAGGCAATCGATGCCGGTCTTGCCTATGTCACGGAGGACCGCAAACATCTCGGTCTCGTGCTCAACGACAACATCCTGCACAATACCACACTCGCCAATCTTGCCGGCGTCTCGAATGCCAGCATCATCGACGACATCAAGGAAATGAAGGTGGCGAGCGATTTCCGCACGCGCCTGCGCATCCGCTCGTCGGGCATCTTTCAGGAAACGGTCAACCTTTCGGGCGGCAACCAGCAGAAGGTTGTGCTCTCCAAATGGCTGTTCTCCAACCCTGATGTCCTGATCCTCGATGAACCGACCCGCGGTATCGATGTCGGCGCGAAATATGAAATCTACACCATCATCAACCAGCTCGCTGCCGATGGTAAAGGCGTTCTGATGATCTCATCGGAAATGCCCGAACTGCTCGGCAATTGCGACCGCATCTACGTCATGAACGAAGGCCGCATCGTCGCTGAATTGCCGAAGGGAGAGGCGAGCCAGGAAAGCATCATGCGCGCTATCATGCGCTCAGGGGAGAAGAACTCATGAGTTCGGCAAACACAACAAACGAAGAAAGTAACGTCGTCTCGGTCACATCCTATATTCGCTCCAATATCCGCGAATATGGCATGCTGATCGCGCTCGTCGCCATCATGGTTTTCTTCCAGTTCTACACCGGCGGCATCCTGTTCCGCCCCGTGAACCTGACCAACCTCATCCTGCAGAACTCGTTCATCGTCATCATGGCGCTGGGCATGCTGCTTGTCATCGTGGCCGGGCATATCGACCTTTCGGTCGGTTCCATCGTCGCCTTCGTCGGCGCGATCGCGGCCATATTGACCGTGCAATGGGGCATGAACCCCTTTCTGGCGGCACTGATTTGTCTCGTCATCGGCGGCATCATCGGTGCGGCCCAGGGTTACTGGATCGCCTATCACCGCATCCCGTCCTTCATCGTGACGCTGGCGGGCATGCTGGTGTTCCGCGGCCTGACGCTCTTCGTGCTCGGCGGCAAGAACATCGGTCCGTTCCCGACCGATTTCCAGATTATCAGCACCGGCTTCCTACCCGATATCGGCGGCATTGAAGGTCTCAACACCACCTCAATGATCCTGACGGTGCTGATTACCGTCGTGCTGTTCTATCTGGCATGGCGTCGCCGTGTCGTGAATGTGAAGCATGGCATCGATGTCGAGCCTTTCGGTTTCTTCATCGCCCAGAACCTGCTGATTTCGGCCGCGATCCTGTTTCTTGGCTACCAGCTTTCCACCTATCGCGGCCTGCCGAACGTGCTGATCGTGATGCTTGCTCTCGTTGCGCTCTACAGCTTCGTGACGCGTCGCACGACGATCGGCCGTCGCATTTACGCCATGGGCGGCAATGAAAAGGCGACCAAGCTTTCGGGTATCAACACCGAACGCCTGAGCTTCCTGACCTTCGTCAACATGGGCGTTCTGGCTGGTCTCGCCGGCATGATCATCGCGACCCGCCTCAACTCGGCAACGCCGAAGGCCGGCGTGGGCTTCGAGCTTGACGTGATCGCGGCCTGCTTCATCGGTGGTGCTTCGGCATCCGGCGGCGTTGGCAAGATCACCGGCGCGGTCATTGGCGCCTTCATCATGGGTGTCATGAACAACGGCATGTCGATCGTCGGTCTCGGCATCGACTTCCAGCAGATGGTCAAGGGCCTCGTGCTGCTCGCCGCCGTGTTCTTCGACGTCTACAACAAGAACAAGGGCTGATCGGCTCACCCCTATCGCAGTCCAAAAAGTGGCCGGTTTCCGGCCACTTTCATAAGATGCAGGCGCAAGGCGCCGCGTAGAAGAGATAAAGGCGCACTGCGCCGGAGGAAGGAAATCCCGTGCTCATTTCACAGATTAAAGATGCCAGCGGCAACATCACCGTAGCGGTTCGCGAAGAAGGCGGAGAGGCACGCGCAGTCAAGGGCGCAGAGTCCGTTTATGCGATTGCCATGGAAGCCGCCAATGGCGGCAAGAACCTTGCAGATATCATTTCCGCGCATGGTCTGGGCGATGCCGTCGATCTTGAAAAGGCTTATGCCGAAGGTCGCTTCCTGCCGCCGATCACCCATCCCGATCCGGCTCATCTGCATCTGACCGGCACTGGCCTTACCCATCTCGGTTCGGCCGCGACCCGCGACAGCATGCACAAGAAAACCACGGAAGCCGCCGAGGAAAGCCTGACGGACTCCATGAAGATGTTCCGCATGGGTCTGGAAAACGGCAAGCCGAAGGCCGGTGAAAAGGGCGTTCAGCCCGAGTGGTTCTACAAGGGCAACGGCCATGTGGCGGCAGCGCCCGGTGCGGCGCTCACCTCGCCTTCGTTTGCGCTGGATGGCGGCGAAGAGCCTGAGATGGCAGGCATCTACGTGATTTCCGACAAGGGTGAAGCGGTGCGTATCGGCTTTGCCGTCTCGAACGAGTTTTCCGATCACGTCACCGAGCGGATCAACTATCTCTACCTCGCCCATTCCAAGCTGCGCCCGGCAAGCTTCGGCCCGGAAATTCGCGTCGGAGCTCCGCCGTCCGATATTCGCGGCACCTCGCGCATCCGCCGCGGCGATAAGGTCATCTTCGAAAAGCCGTTCGTATCGGGTGAAGACAACATGTCCCATACCTTCGCGAACCTCGAATATCACCACTTCAAATACGGCCTGTTCCGTGCGCCTGGCGATGTGCATGTGCACATGTTCGGCACGGCAACGCTTTCCTTCGCCGAAGGTATCAAGCCGGAAGAGGGCGACGTCTTCGAAATCGAAGCTGCCGGTTTCGGCCTGCCGCTGAAGAACCCGCTGGCGGTCGATGCGGAAGAAGAGATCGTGGTTCGGCAGATCTGATCTGCGGGCGATCTTTGGGAATGATAGAGGGAGCAATTGCTCCCTCTATTCGTCATACCGGCCCTGAGCCGGTATCCAGCCAGCCCGAGTCTTTGGGCTGAAAAGAGCCTTTTCTCCGCGCAGACGCGCGTCGGCTGGTTTCCGGCTCAAGGCCGGAATGACGCAGGTCATATTGTCTGCGTCAACTGATCACGAGCAAATGTCGCTATCGCTATCGCGAGGCAAAATCCTGCAGATGCGAAACATCCGCCAGTGAAACGACGGCGCGGTTCTGCCAGTAATCGTCTTCCTTCAAATGGGTGATGCTGCCGGAGCGCGCCGGAAAGCTGACATAACCGGCGCTGTCGATCGGCATCTTGATCCATGCCGCGATGACGAAGGTCAGGGCGAAGCCATGGGTCACGATGATCTGCGTGGCACAGGGCCGCGCGATGATCATGTTTACGGCTCGATACACCCTTTCAGCAAATTCGCGTCTCGTCTCGCCATCGGCAATACCGCCACGATGGTCAAGGCGATTATGGTGTGGTGCCGGGATTTGACGCTCATCAAGCCATTGCTGCGGCATGCCTTCGGCCTCACCGTAGCTCATTTCCCTGAGGCCACGCATGGTCTCCATTGGCTGCCCGAAGCGTTCCGCGATGATTTCTGCGGTCTGCGAGGCGCGAAGCAGGTCGGAGGTGAAGATTTCCACGGGCTCACCACCGACCAGCGTCGCCAGTCTGCCAGCCGCCGCCCTGGCATCGGTCCTGCCGTGCGGCGTCAGTTCGGTATCATACCAGCCGCCGACCCGGTTCTCGACATGGTGGACCGACTGAGGATGAGTTACGACATAGATGGTCTTCACGGTGGTGTCCTGCTTCTTTGCGGTCAGCCCTGTTCAAATCCCCAGAGCTTGCCTTCTCCCACTTCCACCGAGTTCCCGGAGGGGTCGCGGATATAGACGGAATAGCTATCATTCGGCCAGCGGTGATAGTGCTCGATAGGAATCCCGAGCGTTTCGAAGTGCGCTTTCCAGCCGTCTACCTCCGATTTGTCCCTTGCGTAAAAGCAGAAGTGGCCTTCACCTGCCGTGCCATGGCGAGGGATGGGAATATCGGGATCGGCCTTGCGCGACTTCTCGGGGTCGAAAACCAGCAGTACCTGCTGCCCGCATCTGAAAAAGACGAAGCTTCCGGGCACCTTGCGGATGATCTCCAGCCCGAAGACATCGCGGTAAAAAGCCTCGGCGGCTTCGAGATCATTCACATAGATCGCGGTTTCCATGATGGCTGTTGGCGGTTGCATGGTGCCTCCTATGGTCGAGATGTGGTCAGGAATGATGGGTAGGCGGCGGGCGGCGTCATGTCTTGTAGGTCAGCACCGTAAGATCGTGCTTGCCGACGCCCCGTTCGAGGATGGTCCAGCCGCAGTTGAGGTAATAGTCCTCAAGACTTGCCTCGCAGCAGAGGTAGCACGTCTCGTGACCGAGTTCGGCGGCCCTTTTTGTTGCGGCCTGCATCAACGCGCGCGCCACGCCAGAGCGTCGGCGGTCTTCTTCCACCCACAGGGCCGCGACCCAGGGAAGATAGTGCGGGCGCTCCTCGAGATCGCAATGAATGAGAAAAGCGGAGCCGACATAGGCGTCGCCATCATGGGCGACGAAACCGGTGGGGAGGGCGTGAGGATTTGTCATCTCTTTCAGGTGCTCGAGGACATCGCCCACCTTGAGGCCGCTATCCTGCCACCACGCCGTCCAGACCCTTTCTGCTATGATGGGTCCATGCGACTGGCAGTCGCGATAGTCGGAAATGCTGTACAATGCCGTCTCCCGGCCGGTTTTGTCCCAAAAGGATAAACCGGATCATGCTTTCAATTGAGAACGGCGATTAAAACGGGTGCTGCGCCTTTTTGCAACCGTCAACCTGTCGCGGTTGGTCAGTGCTTTTTGGCCATGACATGCAGCCAGTCTGTCGGCAGCTTGTCGTAACCGCTTCCCTGCCGGGCTTCGATCTCTACGCCCGTCCAGTCATAGTGCCCGTAAAGCTCCTCCAGCCATGACCCGGACGGATAATTGTAATAGCGGCCGAACGTATCGCGTCCTTCAGCCTCTCCGGCCTTGAAGCTCGCATAAAAGACGCCGCCCTGTTTCAGTGCCGTGTGGATGCGGCCGATGATGCCGCGCAGGGCAGGGCGTGGCACGTGCAGCAGGCAGGCATTGGCCCAGACGCCGTGATAGCGCCCGACCTCATCGATATTTTCGAACAGCAATGTCCTGACAGGAATGCCGAGTCGGGCTTCCGCAGCCTTCGCTATATCGGGCGTTCCATCGGTGGGATGCACGTCGAAACCGGCTGCCAGCATATATTCGCTGTCCTGCCCGCCGCCGCATCCTAGCTCGAGAATGCTGGCGCCTTTTTCCAACTGCGACAGGAATGTCTTGAGATGCGGGCGGTCCGCCGCCTGTCCGCGGGTGGTATAGGCGGTTGCGTTGTCAGTATAGAAACCGATCGTATCGTCGTCTCTGGCGGCCATGATCTCAGCTCTGGGACTGGCTCTGGCTCTGCGATTGCTGCACGGTAACTGAAACGCTCAGCGTCTCACCGGCCGGGCCGATGCGCATGCCAGATATAGGCGCGCAATCGCGATAGCAGAGACCGGATGCGATGCGGACATAACGGTCATCGGGGCAGATATTGTTGGCGGCGTCGAAGCCGACCCATCCAAGGCCCTGCAGATGCACCTCGGCCCAGGCGTGGGTAGCGGTTTGTTCCTCCACCGCCTCCATCATCAGATAACCGGATACATAACGGGCAGGCAGGCCCATCTGCCGGGCAGCGGAAATGAGAATATGGGCGTGGTCCTGACAGACGCCCCTGCCAGCCTCCAGTGCCGCTTCGGCCGTGGTTTCGATGTCGGTGGAGCCGGGAACATACTCCACCTTGCCGTGAATGTTTTCCATGAGATTGTGGAGGCGGGCAAGCTCGCTCTCGCCGACGCTCACCTTCACCAGTTCGCGTACCAGCTTTCCCGGTTTGGTCCGCGGCGTTTCCCGCAGGAAGAGCCAGAGCGGCGCGTTGCCGATGTGGTGACCGAACACGCCGGCCTTGTCCTGCGTGTTCACCGTGCCGCTCGCCACCACTTTGACCCGCTGCTGTGGGCCTTCCGTTTCCACCAGCGCGACGCGATTGCCGAAATGGTCGTCATAGGTCACTTCGACGGTCGCGCCATCGACCGAGACATCCCAGTCCTCCACCGTCTGGCTCGGGCCGGTCTGCGGTGTCAGGCGCAGCCGCTGCAAGGCATAGGGCATCGGCTCGTCATAGACATATTCCGTCGTATGGGTGATTTTCAGACGCATAAGCTGTCCCCGTCTACGCGCTCATTGATAGAAGCGGTAGCCTTCCGTGATTTCCTGTCCCAGTTGCCCGTTCCGATGGACGAATCTTTCCAGAAACTCGTGCAGGCCCTCGTCCATGACCCGGGCGATGGTGGTCGCGCGCAGACTGTCGCGGATGCTTTCCGCCGTATCGTGTGCCTTGTGCCGCTCGCTGTAGTCCTCGGCGATGTAATTGAGGTTGCTGGCGATCTTCTCGTAACAATAGGCAAGCGAACGCGGCATGCGTCCATTAAGAATGAGGAAGTCGGCGATGTTGGCCGGTTTGTATTCCGCATCATAGACCCAGCCATAGGAACGGTGGGCCGAAACCGAGCGCAGAATGGATTCCCATTGCGCATTGTCGAGCGATGAGCCGACATGCGCCACAGCTGGCAGCAGCACGTAATATTTGACGTCGAGAATGCGCGCCGTATTGTCGGCGCGTTCGATGAAGGTGCCGATACGGGAGAAATTGTAGAGATCGTTGCGCAGCATTGAACCGTGGAAGGCGCCGCGCACCAGACCGGCACGGTGTTTGATCACGTCGATGGTCTGCGGCAGTTCCGCATGGTTGAGCTTGCGGCCGAGGATGTTCTTCAGCTCGATCCAGAATTCGTTGGTGGCTTCCCATGTCTCGCGCGTCAACGCCGTGCGCACCATGCGGGCATTGTTGCGCCCCGCTTCGATGCAGGACATGACGCTGGATGGGTTCGATTTCTCGCGAAGAAGATAATCGATAGCATTTGCCGCCGTCACCTTTTCGCGTGTTTCGAGGAATTCCTCATGCACGCCCGCGCTTTGCAGCACGCCGTCCCAATCCTCGTCGCCGCTGCCTGAGCGCGTCAGTGAAACGCGCAGGCCCGCATCGATGAGCCGGGCGATGTTTTCAGCGCGCTCGATATACCGGAACATCCAGTAGAGCCCGTTTGCCGTTCTGCCCAGCATGGCTTAATCCTCCAGTACCCACGTATCCTTGGTGCCGCCGCCCTGGCTGGAATTGACCACCAGCGAGCCCTGCTTGAGCGCAACGCGGGTCAGGCCGCCGGGAATGATCTGCACCTTGTCCGAAACAAGGACATAAGGACGCAGATCGACATGGCGCGGCGCGATGCCGTTCTTGACCATGATCGGCACGGTGGAGAGCGACAGCGTCGGCTGTGCAATGTAGTTGGAGGGGCGTGCTCTCAGCTTTTCGGCAAACAGCGCCCGTTCCTTTTTCGATGCGGTGGGGCCGACCAGCATGCCGTAACCGCCTGAACCGTGGACCTCCTTGACGACGAGATCGGCAAGGTTGTCGAGAACGTATTTCAGGCTGTCCGGCTCGGAACAGCGCCAGGTCGGCACGTTTTCCAGGAGCGGCTTGCGGCCGGTATAAAATTCGACGATCTCGGGCATGTAGGAATAGATCGCCTTGTCGTCGGAAATGCCGGTGCCGGGGGCGTTGGCGATGGTGATGTTGCCGGCGCGATAGACATCCATGATGCCGGGAACGCCAAGCGCCGAATCCGGCCGAAAAGTCAGCGGGTCGAGGAAGTCGTCGTCGACGCGGCGGTAGAGAACGTCGATGGCCTCATAACCGCGTGTCGTGCGCATCTTCACCTTGCCGTCCATGACGCGAAGGTCGGAACCTTCCACCAGTTCCACACCCATCATGTCGGCGAGGAACGAGTGCTCGTAGTAGGCGGAATTATAGATGCCGGGGGTCAGCACCGCGACGCGCGGCTTGCCGGTGCAGCCCGGAGGGGCGAGCGAGGCAAGCGACTGGCGCAGCAGATAGGGGTAATCCTCCACCCGTCGCACGCGGTTTTCATGGAAAAGTTCCGGGAACATCTGCATCATCGTTTCGCGGTTTTCCAGCATGTAGCTGACACCTGACGGTGTGCGGGCATTGTCTTCCAGAACATAGAACTGGTCTTCGCCGGTGCGGACGATATCCGTGCCGACGATATGGGTGTAGACCCCGCCAGGCGGCGTGAAGCCGATCATTTCCGGCAGGAAGGCTTCGTTCTTTTCGATGATCTCACGGGGGATGCGCCCGGCGCGGATGATTTCCTGTTTGTGGTAGATATCGTCGAGGAAAGCATTGAGGGCGAGAACACGCTGTTCGATGCCCTGGGCCAGTTTGCGCCACTCACGGCCGGAGATGATGCGCGGGATAATATCGAAGGGTATCAGTTTTTCTGAACTATCGGCGTGGCCATAGACTGCGAAAGTAATGCCGGTTTTTCTGAAGATGTTTTCCGCGTCTTTTGATTTCTGGATCAGGTGCGCCCTGTCCTGCCGGCTGTACCATTCGTTATAGTTTTCATATGGGCTTCGCGGCGTGTTGTCCGCATTTATCATTTCGTCAAATGCCAACTTCGATGTCCCCTTTTTTGCCATATGAATACAACGACAAATGCAATGCAAGAACTATGCAGGCCTCCCCGAGAAGATTTTTTGTCGCCCTAGAGTTTTAAAAAAGAAGCGTTTTTTCGGCTTCCGCCTATAAATGCGGCATCGGCAAATTGGTTGCGGGGCGACGAGCGGTGTAAGCGGGCGGTGGCGCTGTTTGCGCCGTGGGCGAATGCATAAATTTTGTTCGCTCGCTTTCGGTTGATGAATGTCCGGCGTCACATCAGAAAATCTGAAAGATGTGATCACCAAAACGCCTTTGACCTTTTGCCGGGATGCGGATACCGCCATGCTGAACACCCGGCTCGACTATTCGCCGGTTTGCGTGAAGCCGCAGAAACATCAATTCGCCGTCTGTTCCGCACCGGTAGCGGACATCATGCTACACAGAGGATGCGCCCATGTCGCTCGACCGTTTGGCTCCGGCCATCTTCGTCTTTCTCTGGTCGACGGGCTGGGTCACCGCCAAATATGCGGTCTATTATACCGGGCCGCTGACCTTCCTCTGTCTGCGCTATCTTCTGGCGGGCGTTTTGCTGTGGGCGATCTGCCGCTTTTCGTCCATCCAGTGGCCCGAAAGTCGTGTCGGTATCTTCCGGGCGATCCTGTCAGGCGTCTTCCTCCACGGTCTTTATCTCGGCATGATCTGGTGGGCGATAGGGCAGGGCGTGCCGGCGGCGATCGGCGGCATTATCGCCGGCCTGCAGCCGCTGATGACGGCGGTGGCCGCCCGTTTCATGATCGGCGAAAGGATCTCGCCGCTGCAGCGCGCCGGCCTGCTCATCGGCTTTGCCGGCATCGCCATCGCGGTGCTGCCGAAGGTCATGGCCGCGGGTGCTGGCGGGCTGTCGGTGCCGCTTTACGCCGTGGCGGTGAATGTGCTGGGCATGACCTCGGTCACCTATGGCACGCTCTACCAGAAGAAGTACGTGCATGGCGGCAACATCATGGCGGTGGCAACGCTGCAATATGTCGGTGCGCTGCTGGTAACGGTTCCCTTCGCGCTTCTGCTGGAAGATGGGCATGTAGACTGGAGCCTCGGCCTTGCCGCCACGCTCGCCTGGTCTGTCGGCGCGATTTCCATCGGGGCCGTGGCGCTGCTTCTTTATCTGATCCGGCGCGGCCAGGTTTCGCGCGCCGCTTCGCTGATCTATCTCGTGCCGCCGCTTGCCGCGGTGGAAGCCGCCCTGCTTTTCGGCGAGACGCTGACGCCTGCGATGATTGCAGGTACGGTTCTGGCGGTGACAGGCGTTTATCTCGCCAATCGCAAACCTGCCGCATCGGTTGCGGCTGGTTAATTACTGCAACCTCATATTAGGGGTTTGTTAACCATAAAATTATACCTCTCGTTAATCACATGATTTGGCGGGGGTTACATGTCTATTTCACGTCGTGGTGTTCTGTTTGGATTGCCGCTGTTTCTGGCTGGCTGCGCAAACACCGGCATCGGCCAGCACAGGCTGGATTACGCGGCGAAGCCGGAGGAAAAATTCCCGCTTCCCGCTATGCATCTCGATAAGGTGAAGCCCGAACTGCGCCGGCAGGAGGTGGCCTATGATACGCGCCATCCGGCTGGAACGGTGGTTGTGGATACGCCGGCGCGGCGGCTTTATTATGTTCTCGGCGACGGTCGCGCAATGCGCTACGGCGTCGGTGTAGGCCGCCAGGGTCTTGTCCTGAAGGGTGACGCCTATATCGGTCGCAAGGCGGAATGGCCATCCTGGACACCAACCGCGAACATGATGCGCCGCGATCCGCGCAATCTGAAATTCGCAGCCGGTATGCCCGGCGGCCCGAACAATCCGCTTGGCGCCCGCGCGCTCTATCTTTATCGCGGCGGCAACGACACCATGTTCCGCCTGCATGGCACCAACCAGCCGCAGTCCATCGGCCACGCCATGTCGAGCGGCTGCATCCGCATGCTGAACCACGACATCATCGATCTCTATAGCCGCGTGCCTGTCGGTTCGAAGGTGGTGGTGCTGCAGGCGTGAGGCGGGACGGTTTTTCCGCCTGTTGCGATCGAAAAAATGTCTGAAGCCCTGAGTTGATTTTTCTGTAAGAAAGTCAATTTTCTATGGTGAAATCAACTATTTGTAGAAAATGGCGTTTTGAGTATTTTAGGTAGTTCTGCAATATCGGAAACGTGATTTCCGCTATTTCGGAGGTGTATCCATAAACGTGCCATCGCGCTCTTATCGGCGCTTCACCACTTCAACGGGGACACATCAACATGGCAATTTTCGATTCTCTCTCACGCTATCGCCCACAGGCACTCGGGGCGCTGCGCATCATGACGGCGCTGCTTTTCATTTCGCATGGAACGCAGAAACTGTTCGGTTTTCCGGCATCGCAGATGGAAGGTTCCCTGCCGACGATGCTGCTGGTGGCGGCGATTCTGGAATTCGTCGGCGGCATTCTCGTGCTGATCGGTCTTTTCACGCGTCCGGTCGCATTCATCCTGTCCGGCCAGATGGCGGTTGCCTATTTCATCGCGCATGGGCCGAAGAGCTTCTTCCCGGCACTCAACGGGGGTGATGCCGCCATCCTGTTCTGCTTCATCTTCCTCTATCTGTTCGTGGCCGGTCCGGGCGCTTTCTCGGTGGATGAGCGCCGGGCCTGATCTGCCTGACCGGACATCGATTTGTTTTGCCGAAACCCCGCGTGGCCAACGCCGCGCGGGGCTTCTTTTTAGAGCAGGGTCTATACTTCGGCCGCGGCCGAAGCATAGGCGCCTGTTTTCCGGTTAAGAACGGGTCACCCTCAATGCAGTTGGAAATCGATCCGTGACCTCTGAGAACCCCATCGCCCGCGAATTGCTGCTTCTGGCCCTGTTGTCCACGCTGTGGGCCGCATCCTACACTTTCATCAAGATCGGGGTGGAGACCATTCCGCCCCTTACCTTCATCGCATCGCGCACAATGATCGCCGGTCTGCTGCTCTTCGCGGTGATCCGGCTGCGCGGGTTGCGTTTGCCCACGGATTTAGCGACGTGGCGGCTGTTCTTCATTCAGGCCTGTATCAACAGCGTTCTCCCCTTCACGCTGATCGCCTGGGCCGAACAGAGCATCGATGCCGGCCTCGCCGTCATTCTCAATGCCACGACGCCGATCTTTACCTTTCTTCTCACGGCGCTCGTGATCCGGCATGAGGCAGTCAGCGGGCGTAAGCTGTTCGGCACGATTGCCGGCATGACGGGCGTTTGCCTCATTATCGGCATGGAGGCACTTGATGGGGCGGGCGAGGCGATATGGAGCCAGCTCGCCGTGCTGACAGCGGCATTTTCTTATGCCTGCGCGGCCATTTTCAGTAAAAATTTCAAAGGGCTCGATCCGATCATGCCGGCCGCCGGCTCGCTTATCTGCGGTGGTGTCCTGCTGCTGCCCGTGAGCCTGATTGTCGACCGACCCTGGACCTTGTCGCCTTCGGCGGCATCACTGGCGGCACTGTTGTGCCTCAGTGTGTTTTCGACCGCGCTCGCCTTCATGATCTATTTCCGGCTGATGCAGACACTCGGTTCGGTCGGTACCACCTCGCAGGCCTATCTCAGGGTGCCGGTCGGGGTTGCCATCGGCATGGCGTTTCTGGGGGAAATGCCGACGCCCGCCATGTGGGGTGGGCTCGTCTGCGTCATTGCGGGCGTGCTGGCGATGACCCTGCCGTCACGGCGTCGTCCAGTCGGGCAGGGGAGCTGAAGGCGAAGAAAAGCCCCGCTACCGGGTGTGGCTGCGGGGCTTGATTATTGGCGAGCGCGTGCCGCTTGTTTCTTCTCCCCGGCGGGGAGAAGAAACGCCCGGCAATGCTACGGCGTCCTCAATCCATTCAGAGCGCCTTAACGGTTGCGGCCGCGATGGCCGTTACCGGAAGCGCGTTTTTCCTGACCGTTGCCGCCGGCAGGGGCGTGGCGGTTGGCGCCGCTGCCGCCGGGCTTGCGGGCCGGACGACGATGCTTGCGCGGGCCAGCCGGGCGGCCTGCGTCGCCTTCGGCCTGCTTCACGCGCTTGAAGTCAGACGTGACTTCAAGATCATTGTCCGCATCGCGGGGCGCGTGGTGGCGAGACGGGCGGGATTCGCCGTTGTGGCGTCCGCCTTCGCGCGGGCCGCGCTGCTGGCCGCCATTGTTATTGCGTCCGCCGCGGTTGTTGTTGGGGCGCGTCGGGCTGGCAAGACCGGCCGGGCGTTCACCAGAAGCAACCGGAATATCGATCTTCATCAGCTTTTCGATGTCATGCAACAGGCGGGTCTCGTCCGGTGCGCAGAAAGCAATGGCGATGCCATCGCGGCCGGCACGGGCGGTACGGCCGATGCGGTGGACATAAGCGTCCGGTACTTCCGGCAGGTCATAGTTGAAGACGTGCGTCACGGCCGGGATATCGATGCCGCGGGCCGCGACGTCGGTTGCGACCAGAACCTTGATCTCGCCGTCCTTGAAGCCCTTCAGGGCGCGCTCGCGCTGGCCCTGGCTCTTGTTGCCGTGGATGGAGGCGACCTTGAAGCCGATATGTTCGAGATGCTTGTAGAGCTTCTCCGCACCGTGCTTTGTGCGCAGGAACACGATGGCGCGGCCATCCGGGTTCTCGTTGAGCGACTTCTTCAGAAGCTCGGTCTTGTCGTTCTTGCCCGCGACGAAGTGGACATATTGCTCCACCTTGTCGGCTGCCTTGCCGGGCGGGGTCACTTCGACCTTCAGCGGATCGGTCAGGTAGCTGTGGGCCAGATCGGCGATCGCCTTCGGCATGGTGGCGGAGAAGAGCAGCGTCTGGCGCTTGGCCGGCACCATCTTCGAGATCTTGCGCAGATCGTGGATGAAGCCGAGGTCGAGCATCTGGTCTGCTTCGTCCAGCACCAGATAGGTGACCTTGGAGAGCGAGATGGCGTTGCGGGCGATGAGGTCAAGCAGGCGGCCGGGGGTTGCCACCAGAATGTCCGTGCCCTTTTCGAGCTGGAGTTGCTGCTTGTTGATCGATGCGCCGCCAACCACCTGGTTGATGCGCAGCGGCGTCTTCTTCACGAAAGCGCGCAGGTTTTCGCCGATCTGGTTCACCAGCTCGCGGGTCGGGGCAAGGATGAGCGTGCGGCAGGTGCGGTTTGCCGGGCGGTCCGCCTGCTTCATCAGCATTTCGATGATCGGCAGGCCGAAAGCGGCGGTCTTGCCGGTTCCGGTCTGTGCGAGGCCGATCAGGTCGCGGCCTTCGAGCAGCAGCGGAATGGCTTTTGCCTGAATGGGGGTCGGGGTCGTGTAGCCAAGCTGGGTAACGCTGGCAACAATCTTTTCGGAGAGGCCGAGTTCGCTAAAACTGGTCAATATAATGCCTTTCGGGGCGCCAAAAACCAATCGTCCGGAACAGGGCTGCTGTCCGGCGGTTTCGGCGTCAAGAACCCCGCGTGAATTGGGAACTTGTGGGTTGGAATAACTTTCTGCGCATCAGTGCGGCACATGCCGTCTTCTGTATTCTCTGCGCTTTTCCTTCATGCGGGCCAAGTCTCTCTCGGACCAAGTCTTCTCAACATACGCTGCAGCTCACGCGGCTGCCGAAGGTGAAAGCTTGACCGGCATGTGGGCGTTTTACTCGCCAAAGTCAAGCGATAGTTTCATGACATGGCTGCCGGACGGCGCATGGCAGCCATGCGGAACGCCGCCGCCAGCTGGCCGAAGAGCTGGGTCGCAGCGAATAATTATGGTTAAAAAAGTGTATTGCCGGGCAGGGCGCATAGCAAAAACAGATTTTCTCACATAACGTTTTTGCGAAGTCATCTAGAAATATTTGATTCGACAAAAGTGAAACTGCACGCTGTGGAGTATCGATTGACCGAGGGCAGCGGGTTGCTGGAAAAGGCTTGCAGGGCTGTTGCCGCCCTGAACCTGCCCGCGTGCATCAAGGACAGCGAGCTGCGCTATCTCGTGGTCAACGCCGCCTACGCACGGTTGATGGGGCGTCCCCTCAGGGCGTTCGAAGGCCACACCAGCCTTTCCCTCTCGGCTGATATCCGTGATGCGGAGCGGGAGGACAGGGAGCGCCGTTCACTCGTTTTTGCGACGGACGAGATGATCGCCTGCCATGCCTCGGTTTCCTCCCTGCCATACACGCTTCGCTGCGAGCGCTTCACCGATGATGACGGCAGCCTGTTCCTGTTCGAAACGGTGGAAGACATGCCGTTGGGCGTTCTGACGGGGGCGGCGGACATCGGCGGGGCGTCGGACCTGCTGTTCAGCAGCGGCCTCATGGATTTCATCGATGCCGGCATCGTCGTCTACGATGCGGAAAACCGGCTGGTTTATTGCAATGCCCGTTTCGCGGAGTTCTATAGCGGTTTTGGTGTCGAGCTGAAGCCGGGCATCCGGCTCGAGGCGCTGATGGAGGCGCTCTATTTTTCGAGCGGATATCGTCGCGTCAAAGAAGACGACCCTGCGTTCGAAGGCTGGATGCGGGAGCAGTTGCGCGATTTTTCACTGCCCTATCTCGAAAGGGTGGAGCAGTTCGCCGATGGCCGCTGGGTGCGCATGGTCAACAAGCGGCTGGAAAACGGCATGCTGGTTGGCCTGCGCATCGATGTGACCGAGTTCAAGGCGCACGAGACCCTTCTCAGCGCCCAGATCCGCGAGACCTGGTTGCTGCGCGCTGCCCTCGAACAATTGCCGGTGGGGGTTTTTCTGAGGGATCAGGACAGGCGGCTGACCTATGCCAATGCCGCCTATGACGCATTTCTCGGCGGCAATCTCGCCGACTATATCGGCAAGACCGAATCCGAAATGTTTCCGCAGAATGGCTCCCAGTTCCAGCAGGAAAACGAACGGATCTTGCAGACCGGGGAGGCGCTCGAACGCACGGGAAACATGCCTCAGCGCAACGGACGAGCCATTCCCGTCATCACGCGGCTCGGCCGCGTTGCGACACCGGATGACGAATATTACCTCGTGGGCTCCGTCACCGATGTCAGCCTCCTGCAGGAGCGGGAAAAGGCGCTGATCGCCACACAGGCCGAAGCCGAGGCGCTGCATCGCCAACTCGAGGCGGTGCTTCACGCGCTGCCCGTGGGGGTGCTGCTTCTCAGCGCCGATCTCGTCATCGAATATGTCAATCCGTTCTTCTACCAGGTCTGGGGCGAAATCGGCGGCGAGAAATCACTTGTGGGCAAAGACTATCGCGAATTCATGAGGATGAATTTCGATAGCGGCCTTTATGATTATGGCGATCGGCCTTTCGAAGAGGTCTATAGCGAGCGGGCGCAGCGGCTCCTGAAGGATGGGGCCTTTGCCCCTCGCGAGGTGCGCAGCAAAAGCGGCAAGGTGACCGTCATCTCCAAAACGCGCCTCGAAGGCGGGAAAATCCTCAGCACCTATGCCGATGTGACGGATGTGCGAATGCGCGACGCCGAAATCAGCAAGGCGAAGGCCGAGCTGGAGCGCGTCGGCGAATATATGCAGGGCGCGACGCGCGCCATGGCGCAGGGCCTGGTGCTGGTGGAGCAGGGCACGATCATCATGTCCAACGAGGCGATGGCGCGGATGTTCGACGTGCCGCCCGAGCTGCTGGAAAAGGATCGCGACTGGTCCGGCTTCTTCGCCCATTGTGCCGCGCGCGGAGATTTCGGCACGGCCGAGGAAGCGGCCGCGATGCTCAATGCCTGGAAAGACAACATTGCCGCCAACCGACCGTTCTCCTGGCTAATCCATGTCGCCGGCAAGAGCTGGCTCAACCTGGAAGCCACCAACAGTTCCGGCAATTACTGGCTCGTGATCGTCACCGACGTGACCGAGATGAAGATGCGCGAAGGCGAATTGCAACGTCTGCTTTCGCGGGCGGAAGCGGCGGACCGCGCCAAATCGGAATTTCTGGCCAATATGAGCCATGAAATCCGCACGCCGATGAACGGCGTGCTTGGCATGGCGGAGCTTCTGGCCAAATCCAACCTCGATACGCGCCAGAAGACTTTCACCGACATCATCGTCAAGTCAGGCAATGCGCTTCTGACGATCATCAACGACATCCTCGATTTCTCCAAGATCGAAGCCGGGCAGATGAAACTGCGCAGCGTATCTTTCGATCCGGCGGAAGCCGTTGAGGATGTGGTTTCGCTCCTGTCCTCGGCGGCGCTGGAGAAGAACATAGAGCTGGTGGTGCGGATCGACCCGTCGGTTTTCGGCAAGGTCATCGGTGACGCCGGACGCTTCCGCCAGATTGTTACAAACCTCGTCGGGAATGCCGTCAAGTTCACCGAAACCGGCCATGTGCTGGTGGAACTTTCTGCGCAGTCAGCGGAAGCTTCGGAGGCTATCCTGTCGCTGCGTGTCGAAGACAGCGGGATCGGTATTCCCTCCGACAAGCTGGAGACGATCTTCGACAAGTTCAGCCAGGTCGATAGTTCCGCCACGCGCCGTCACGAAGGAACCGGGCTCGGCCTGGCGATCACCGTCGGCCTTGTCGGGCTGTTCAACGGCAAGATCGATGTCGTCAGCGAAGTGGGCAAGGGGTCGAGTTTCGAGGTCAACATCCCGTTTCAGATGACCGAAAGGCGGAGGGATGTCCCACCTCTTTCGGTGGCGATCGAAAATATCCGGGTGCTCGTCATCGATGACAACGATGTCAACCGGCGCATCCTGACGGAGCAGCTGCAAAGCTGGGGCATAGACGGCCATGCCGTCGAGGGTGGGCCCACGGGCATCGCCGTGCTGCAGGAAGCCGTAGCGGTGGGTCTTTCGATCGACGCCATCATTCTTGATTATCACATGCCTGTCATGAACGGCCTGGACGTCGTGGAGCGGATCAGGGCGGATCGCCGTTTCGACGACATCGCCATCATTTTCCTCACGTCCATGGATGTCGTGGGTGACGAGACGCTCTTTACCGATCTCAACGTGCAGGCCCATTTGATGAAGCCCGCGCGGGCGCGGCTGTTGCGCTCCACCCTGTTCGACGTGGTGCGCGACGTGCGGCTGAAACGCGCGCGGCCGGAAGCTTTCGCAGGTGCCTCGGACGGCGGTTCGTCCCGGCCGGAAGGTCCTGCTTCAGAAAAGAAGCGGCGGGCAGAGGTGCCGACAGTTTCCGTCCGGCTGCGGCCCAGCCTGATCGATGTGCTGGTGGCCGAGGACAATGACGTCAACCAGATTGTTTTCACGCAGATTTTGCAGCAGACGGGTCTGCGGTTCCTGATCGTCGGCAATGGGAAAAAGGCCGTTCAGGCGTGGGAGGAATATAATCCCGCGATCATCCTCATGGATGTCTCCATGCCTGTCATGAACGGGCATCAGGCAACGCAGGCGATCAGGACGGCCGAACTTGCGGCCGCCGAAGGCCGGCATGTGCCGATCATTGGCGTGACGGCCCATACGCAGGATGCTGACCGCGATCTATGCCTGCAGGCCGGCATGGACGATTATCTGTCGAAGCCCATCAGCCCCGAAATTCTCGAAGACAAGATCGCCCAGTGGCTGGGTGCAGATATTCCGCGCCGGGTATCTGATGACGCAACCGGTCGCTGATGTCGTTTTGGTCAAACCGGGGGCCTGGTGCCGCAGAGCATTTCCCGTTTTCCTGCGAAACCCTTGCGTCGTTCCACATCAAAACCGGCGGCGATGAGATTGCGGCGGACGAAGCCTGCGGCGGCATAGGTGGCGAAGGTGCCTGCCGGCGCCGTCCTGGCGAACAGTGCCTGCATGATCTCCAGCGACCACATGTCCGGGTTGCGCGCAGGTGCGAAACCATCCAGGAACCATGCATCGAAGGTTTCGTGGCTGTTGGAAATACCGGTGAGCGCCTCTCCGCAGACCACCGTCAGGCGTGTTTCACCATCGAGTTCAATCTCTACCTTCCCCTTCGGTTCGGCGGGCCAGAGGGCGGTGAGCGCCCTGCGTTCGGCGTCCACCTCCGGCCAGCGGGAAAGTGCCCGGCCGATCTCGTCCGCCTTCATCGGGTAGAGTTCGAAGGAGATGAAATGCAACGTGGAGCGGCCGTTGCGGACCTCTTTCCATTGGCGCCATGTCTCGCACAGATTAAGCGCGGTGCCGAAGCCCAGTTCCCCGATGCGGAAGACGCCTTCGCGTTCCCGCCAGCGTTGCGGCAGGCCGTTTCCTGACAGGAAGACGTGGCCACATTCCAGCCTGCCATCCGTCTGGCAATAAAAATGGTCGTCAAAAGCCAGCGAATAGGGCATATCCCCGTCACGCCAGTCGAGTGCAGTGTGGGTTTCGCCGGTTGCCGAACCGGCCTGTGCGCCAGTCTCTCTGATAGTGTCGTTGGAATCTTTCATGGCTAAAGCCGATAATCCCGCTTTCGAACAGGGTCAATCACCAAGAACGCCTTTGCCTGCTTCCGTCCCTCTCCTCATCGTCGGGGGTGGTATCATGGGTCTATGGGCTGCGGTTAAGGCGGAACGGCTCGGCGTCGATACGTTGCTGGTGGAGGCGGATCATCCCGGTGGCGGCGCGAGTGGCGGGCTGCTCGGCGCGCTGATGCCTCATATGCCGGACCGCTGGTCGGACAAGAAGCAGTTCCAGTTTGCCGCCCTCGTGGCGCTGGAAAAAGAGATCGCCGGGCTGGAGGCGGAGACCGGGCTTTCCGCCGGTTATCGCCGCTCTGGCCGGATCATCCCATTGCCGAAGCCGCATCTGCGTCCCATCGCCGAGCGGCATGAAAGGGATGCGCAGGAGAACTGGGTCTCGGGTGAGCGCCGGTTCCATTGGCATGTCGGTGACAGCCCTGCGGTTGCGGGCTGGGTGGATGACGCGGCTGGCGCAGCGGGTTTCGTGTTCGAAACGCTGGCGGCGCGGGTGGCTCCGCGTGCAATGATTGCGCTTCTTTCGGCATTTCTCGGCAAGGCGCGGCATGTACGGTTGATCAAGGGTTGCCGCGTCCTTTCGCTTGACGCGGAGACAGGCCGGGCGGCGCTGTCTTCGGGTGACGAGGTCGTGTTCGGCCACGCCGTGATCGCCAACGGACATCGATCCTTTCCCCTGATCCGGGACGCACTGGGCCTCGACACCGGGCTGGTGCTCGGGCAGCCGGTGAAGGGGCAGGCGGCGCTGCTCGACGCGGCGGTCGATCCGGCCATGCCGGTGGTGTTCCTGAACGGTCTTTACATCGTGCCGCACGAAGACGGAACGGTCGCCATCGGCAGTACCAGCGAAGATTGTTTTTCCGACCCATTCGATACGGATGAGAAGCTGGAAAAACTGCTTGCGGATGCGGCTGCGATTGTCCCCTGCCTTGGCGGGGCGCCGGTTCTCGAACGCTGGGCCGGGCTGCGGCCGAAGGCTGCGGGCAGAGACCCCATGGTGGGAACGGTTGCCGGTCACCCGAAGCTTGTGGCATTGACGGGCGGCTTCAAGGTGAGCTTCGGTCTTGCCCATTCTCTTGCCGATACCGCGCTACAGGCCGTCTGCGGAAAGGCACCGGACGTGCCGCGGAGTTTCCAGCTTCAAGAACACGTGAACATAGCCATGGCGGGCATCGGAAAGTTCTGACCAGACCGCTTACGTCGTTAATCTGTCACGCAAATCACTTATTTGCTGGCCTGCAACGAGGCAGGTTTGTCCGCTTTTGCGGCGAGGTGACAGCGCATGCGATACGCCATTCATTTCACGCCTTCCCCCAATGACCCCCTGACGCAGGTGGCCGCTGCGTGGCTGGGGCGCGATGCCTATTCCGGTCAGGCGGTTGAGCCGCCCGGTATGATCGATCTTGGCATGCAGGAGATTTCCTATCACACGGCCCTGCCGCGCCGGTATGGTTTCCATGGCACCATCAAGGCTCCTTTCCGCCTTGCCGAAGGTCAGTCCGAAGCGGCGCTCCTGCGCGACCTGATGTATTTTTCCGGCAGGCAGGAACCCTTTCCGTTGCCGCAACTTGTGGTGGCGAGGCATGACAATGTCTTCAGCCTCGTCCCCGAACGGCCCTGTGAAGTGCTGCATTTTTTCGCGGCCCGCGTCGTGCAGGAATTCGACCGTTACCGGGCGCCTCTGACAGAGGCGGAGATCGAGCGTGCGGATCCGGACCGGCTGTCGGCCTCGCAGCTCACCAATCTGCACCGCTGGGGCAGCCCGCATGTGATGGACGAGTTCCGGTTCCAGATGTCTTTGACCGGCGGTGTGGAACCCGCCAGCAGCCAGAGGATCGAGCGGGCAGTGCGCAAGGTGTTCGAGCCGCTGCTGTCGCGGTCCCTGCAATTTTCCAGCCTTGCGCTCTTCATCGAGGATGAGCCGGGAGCGCCTTTCCGGGTGCACTCGCTTCATCCCATGGGCCGCGTTTCCGCCCGCAAGATTGCCTGACTGGCGCACCATCATAATCGTATACAAAAAAGCTTCGGAATGTCGGCAAAATTGATCTCGACATTCCGTATGCGAATGCTACCGTTCGACATCGCATATTCGAAGCGCGCTGCGTCATCCGTCTGGATCAGGCATCTTCGAAGTTCTGTTTATGTCTCCGAAATCGGTTGCCGATTGGGAGAGATGGTCTGGGTGGCTGAATGATTTCCGAAAACTACTCCCGCAATCTGGTGGGCTATGGCCGCAATGTTCCCGATCCGAAATGGCCGGGCGGTGCGCGCATTGCCGTGCAATTCGTCATCAATTACGAAGAGGGTGGCGAAAGTTGCATTCTCGACAATGACAAGGCGTCGGAATCGCTGCTGTCGGAGATCGTCGGCGCCCAGCCCTGGCCTGGCCAGCGCAACCTGAACATGGAATCGATCTATGAATATGGCTCGCGCGCCGGCTTCTGGCGGCTGTGGCGCATGTTCACCGGGCTTGGCGTCACCACCACCGTTTACGGCGTGACCGCAGCCATGGCCCGCAACCCGGAAGCGGTTGCGGCGATGAAGGAAGCGGGTTGGGAAATCGCCAGCCACGGATACCGCTGGCTGGAATACAAGGATTTTTCCGAGGAGGAAGAGCGTAAGCACATCGTCGAAGCGGTCCGTCTGCACACGGAGGTCACCGGCGAACGTCCCTATGGCATGTATCAGGGCAAGCCCTCGGACAATACGCTGCGGCTTGTCATGGAAGAGGGTGGTTTTCTCTATTCGTCGGACTCCTATGCCGACGATCTGCCCTATTGGGTGAAGGGTGTGAAGGATGAGCCTTTCCTGATCATTCCCTACACGCTTGAGACCAACGACATGCGGTTTGCCACGCCGCAGGGCTTCAATTCCGGCGACCAGTTCTTCACCTATCTGAAGGACGCTTTCGACGTGCTTTATGAGGAAGGTATCGAAGGTGCGCCGAAGATGATGAGTGTCGGCCTGCATTGTCGTCTTGTCGGCCGTCCCGGTCGCGCAGCGGCACTTCGCCGCTTCATCGAATATGTGCTTGGCCACGAAAAGGTGTGGATCCCGCAGCGCATCGAGATCGCCCGTCACTGGCATGAACATCACAAGCCGGAGGCGCTTTGATGCTGACGCGTGAGGACTTCGTTACCCGTTTCGGCGGCGTGTTCGAACATTCGCCATTCATTGCCGAGCGGGCCTATGACGCTGGTGGGGCCGGCCTGGAACTGACGGCGAAGGCGGTTCATGCCGCGCTTAGCGCGCAGTTTCGCGCGGCTTCCGAGGCGGAAAGGCTTGGAGTGTTGCGGGCGCATCCCGATCTTGCCGGGAAGCTGGCAATTGCCGGCGAGTTGACGGCAGACAGCCGCAACGAACAGGCCGGTGCCGGGCTCGACAGGCTTACCCCGGAAGAGCACGCCCGTTTTACCGAATTGAACAGCACCTATACCGATAAATTCGGTTTTCCTTTCATCATCGCGGTCAAGGGGCTGAACAGGCACGATATACTCTCGGCCTTCGAGACACGCATAGGTAACGGCGCGGCCGAAGAATTCGCGACCGCCACGGCGCAGGTTGAAAAGATCGCCTGGCTTCGTCTTTACGCAATGCTGCCGGAGGGATGATTGGCGCGTTGCGGCCATTCTGCTAGAGTCGCGCCGTTTGGAGATGACGATGAGACCTTCCGAGGTGCTGGAAAAGAACAGGGAAGCGATCCGCGAAGCGACGAAACGCTTCAATGCGGCAAATCCCCGCGTGTTCGGCTCCGTCGCCCGCGGCGAGGACAGGCCGGACAGCGATCTCGACATTCTGGTGGACGCGCTGCCGGGTACGACGCTGTTTGATCTCGGCGGTCTGCTGGAAGAACTGAAGACGATGCTTGGTGTCGAGGTCGATGTCGTCACCTCGGGCGGCTTGCATTCGGATATTCGGGCGCGCGTTCTGAAGGAAGCCAAAGCGGTATGAGTACGGATCGGCTTCTGCTCTATCTGAAGGAGATGGATGTTGCTGCTGCCAGGATACGGGATTTCATTCAGGATATGGATGAGGCCGCTTTTTCTTCCGACACGCGTACGCAGATGGCGGTGATGATGGGTCTTGCCCTGATTGGCGAGGCGGTCGCCAAGCTCGACAGGCACTACCCAGCGTTTTTACAGCAGCACCCGGAAATCCCCTGGATCAAGATGAAGGGTATGCGCAATCTGATCGTGCATGATTACTTCCGGGCAGAGCTCTCGGTCGTCTGGAAAACGATAACGCAGAGTATTCCGGATTTGCAGGCGCGCCTCTCCCTTCTCCGAAACTGGCATGCCCAAGGTGAATGACATTTGACTGATTTTCTCAACATACAACCTCTTACCAAGGAGGCGTTTGCGTCCTTCGGCGACGTGATCGAAACAACACCTTCTTCCATGCGGTACATCAACGGCGGCCAGACGGAGCGGCATCATGCGCTCGCAGCGCCGGAGGCGGCAGGCGAGGGGGCACGTGTGATCCTCAATATCTTCCGCGGGCAGCCGCGCGCCTTTCCGCATGAAATCGAGATGATGGAGCGGCATCCGCTCGGCAGCCAGAGTTTTTCGCCGCTTTCCGGCCGGCCCTTCCTCGTGGTCGTTGCCGAAGACGATGGCGGCCGACCGGGGCGGCCTCGGGTGTTTCTGGCGCGGGGCGATCAGGGCGTGAATTACCGCCGCAATGTCTGGCACTATCCGCTGATGCCGTTGCAGGCGGTTTCGGATTTTCTGGTTGCCGACCGTGACGGGCCGGGCAACAATCTGGAAGAGTATTTTTTCGACAGGCCCTATGTAATCGCGGAGCCCAGCCTATGACCGGTCTGACAACCCATGTTCTCGACGCCGCGCACGGCACGCCTGCCGAGGGGCTGGTGATCGATCTCTACCGGCTCTCCGGTGATCGCCGTGACAAGCTGAAGACGGTGCAGACAAATGGCGACGGCCGTGTCGATGGCGGGCCGCTGCTCGTTGGCGACAGTTTCAGGGCCGGTGAGTATGAGCTGGTTTTCCATGCCGGCGATTATCTGCGAGGAAAGGGTGTCGTGCTTCCGAAGCCGGCCTTCCTCGATATTATCCCGATCCGTTTCGGCATTGCCGACGAGAGCGGTCATTACCATGTGCCCTTGCTGCTCTCGCCTTATAGCTATTCCACCTATCGAGGAAGCTGACACCGATGATCTTTGCCGCCATTGCCGATATTCACGGAAACTGCGCCGCGCTGGAGGCGGTGCTTGAGGATATCGCCAGGCTCGGTATCGAGGACATTGTCAATCTCGGCGATTGTTTCAGCGGTCCGCTGGAGGCCGGTTTTACCGGCGATGTGCTGGTCGGCAACTGGATTCCCAGCATCCGCGGCAATCACGACCGGGAACTGATCGAGCGTGCGCCGGAGGAGATGGGGAGCTGGGAAAGGCCCGCGCATGCGCAGCTGAGCACTGCGCACCGGGACTGGTTGCAAACTCTTCCGTTCAGCATGGTGTTCAAGGACGTCGCTTATTGTTGTCATGGTTCGCCCCGTGACGATCTGGAATATTGGCTGGAAACGCTGTCGCCTGAAGGTGTCCTTAAATTGCGCCCTCTGGCCGAAATCGAAGCCATGGCTGAGGGTATCACGCAGCCGCTGATGCTTTGCGGCCATACCCATATCCCACGCGCCGTGCAGCTTTCAGATGGCCGGCTGATCGTCAATCCGGGCAGCGTCGGCTGTCCTGGGTGGAGGGACGATACGCCTTTCGATCACCACGTTGAAGCCGGTCACCCGCTCGCCACCTATGCGGTTCTCGAAGAAACCGCACGCGGCTGGCAGGTCTATTTCCGCAATATCCGTTACGACAACCTGGCCATGTCCGAAATGGCTCGGGTCAACGGTATTCCTTATCTGGCCGATGCGTTGGAAAACGGCTGGCTGAAGCGCTAGGGATCACCCCTCGCTGGTCATCACCACACATGCATAAGAGCGTGCCTTCAGCGCCTTGCAGGCCGAGACTGCCGAGGACTGATCTTCGAAGCCGGTGAAGCGGGCTCTGTAGAGCGTCGCCGATCCGCTCTGCACGGCTTCGGTGTAGGGGGCGATGCCGGAATAGTTGCCGATATTGGAGCGCGCATTGGCGAGCAGCGAGCGGGCGGCGGCTTCGCTGTCGGTGGCGGCGATCTGCACTTCCCACCGGCTGCGCTGGCCGGCAGAGGCCGCGGCGGGAGCAGGCCGCGGGATGGCCGAGACCTGCATCATGTCCGCCACATCGGCGTTTGCGGTGGCAATCTGCATGGCAACCGGATCTGCCCGGCGCTCGGCGAACATCGGCAGCGGCACGGCAGCCGGCGGCACGGCGGCGGCAACATCGAAGGTGCGGCTGACATTGGCACTGGCGACGAGCTGTTCGGTGTTGCGGCCTCTCGATGCCTGCGGCACGGCCTTGTCGAGAAGTGCAGCCATCTGGGCATCGCGGCTGCGCGCGGTCTTGCCACCCAGCACGACGCCGACGACGCGGCGGCCATTGTGATTGACTGCACTGACGAGATTGAAGCCGGAGGCGTTGGTATAGCCGGTCTTGATGCCGTCCATCCCTTGATAACGATACATCAGATTGTTGTGGCCGCGGATGCGCTTTCCACGAAAATTGAAGGATTGCGTGGCGAAGAGGCTGTATTCTTTGGGAAAATCCCGTTGCAAGGCAAGACCGAGCTTCGCCATGTCGCGTGCCGTCGTCACCTGAGACTTGTTGGGCAGGCCGGACGCGTTGCGGAAGACCGTTTTGGTCATGCCGAGCTGGCGGGCCTTGCGGGTCATCATTTCGGCGAACCGTGCCTCGGAGCCGCCGAGGTGATCGCCCATACCTTCGGCCATGTCATTGGCGGATTTGACGATCATGCCGTAGATGGCTTCGCGCACGGTGAAGGTCTGGCCCTGACGCACATAGAGCTTCGAGGGAATGACCGATGCCCCATTTTTGGACATCGTTATCTTCTGGTCCCAGCGAAGTTTGCCGGCATGCAGCGCCTCAAAGGTCAGGTAAAGCGTCATCATCTTGGTGAGCGAGGCGGGGTGGTTCAGCACATCGGCATTGCGGGCGGCCAGAACCTTGCCGGTATTGGCGTCCATGATGAAATGGGCATAGCCCGCCTGCGCCGGCGACGCATGGAGCGAGAGGATCGCGCAAAAGAAGGCGAGTGCAAAAATCCAGGCACCCGCCATTCCCCGTTTGATCATTCCCGACATAGTTCACCCCTTTTGTTTGATCGCCGCGCTGGGCAAAGTTTTACTGACACTTTCCGGCAACAAAACCGCTAAAACTTTAGAGATCGCTTTCATGCTTAATTAAGTATGAATTTCAACCCGACAGCTGCCCTCACAATTTCCTTGAAAAGAAACCAACCATCCGGTATGTTTTGCGACATGACAAACGCTCATGAACGCAAGAAGCAGCCTGAGGTGGTGCGCCGCAATCTACTCGATTGCGCGGCGAAACTTGCTGCTGAACAAGGGGTTGCAGCACTTTCCGTGCAGGCGGTGGCGGATGCGGCGGGAGTGACCAAGGGCGGGCTGTTTCACCATTTTCCTTCCAAGCAGGTGCTGCTCGAAGCCGTTATGACTGACCTTCTGGCGGCGCTGGACAACGAGATCGATGCTCTCATCTCACAGGATCGTGAAGCTTCTGGAAGCTTTACGCGGGCCTATGTAAACGCGGTTTTCTCTGATCGGGGCAGGGATTCGGGTCGGCAATGGGCAGCGATCTCCGTTTCGATGGTCGGCGAACCGTCGCTTCGACGCATGTGGAACAGCTGGATCGAGGGTCGTCTTGTCCGTCATAAAGAAACGGATGACGGGGTGGTACTGGAGATGGTGCGGCTGGCTGCCGACGGCATCTGGTTTGCCGATCTGCTGGCCGACGACGGCAAAGCGGGTGGCGACAGGGCGGCTCTGAGGGCCCGGATGATCGCCCAGACGAAGAAGGATACGTGACGATGAATACCGCGGTCTTCACTTATGGCGCGCTTGTCGCAGCCATTGTCTGCGAGGTAATCGCCACCTCCTTCCTGCAGCAATCGCAGCAGTTCACCAGGCTGGTGCCGACCGTGCTGATGGCGTTGTTTTACGGTGCAGCCTTTTATCTTCTGTCGTTCACGCTGCGGGCGCTGCCGGTCGGCGTGGCCTACGCGATCTGGAGCGGGCTTGGCATCGTGCTGATTTCCGGCATCGGATATTTCGTGTTCCGCCAGACGCTGGATATTGCCGCCGTCATCGGCCTCGGCTTCATCATCACCGGCGTGGTGATCGTGAACGTGTTTTCGAAGACGGTCGGGCATTGAGGGGCTGGGTGGTGTAGCGCGAAGGCTATACCGACCGCCGTGATCCCGGGCTTGAGCCGGGATCCGGCGCGATCAAGTCTTTGATCGCGAGAGACTCTTTCGCGGCGCAGACGCGCCGCGGCTGGATGCCGGATCTAGTCCGGCATGACCGTAGAGAGGTCCGCGAGCTGTGGTTGCCATGCCGGAAGTTCTGCCCTTCTGACATCACGCCAGAATGCTGCGATCCACATCGGTAATCAGCCGCTTGCCGCAGAGCGCCATGCTGACATCCATTTCCTTGCGGATGATCTCGAGCGCTGTCGTCACGCCCTGCTTGCCATCCGCACCGAGGCCATAGAGAAAGGGCCGGCCGATATAGGTGCCCTTTGCGCCAAGCGCCACGGCCTTCAGCACATCCTGACCGGAGCGGATGCCGCCATCCATGTGCACCTCGACCCTGTCGCCCACAGCATCGACGATTTTCGGCAACATGGCGATGGAGGAGTGCGCGCCGTCGAGCTGGCGGCCGCCATGGTTGGAGACGATGATGGCATCGGCGCCGGTATCGAGCGAAGCGCGGGCGTCTTCCTCGTCAAGAATGCCCTTGAGGATAAGTTTGCCGCCCCAGCGTTCCTTGATCCATTCAACGTCTTTCCAGGACAAACGCGGATCGAACTGCTCGGCCGTCCAGGAAGAGAGCGACGAGAGGTCGGAGACGTTCTTGGCGTGGCCGACGATGTTACCGAAGCTGCGGCGCTTGGTCCGCGCCATGTCCAGGCACCATTTGGGCCGGGTCGCCATCTGCCAGATGTGTTTCGGGGTGAATTTCGGCGGGGCCGAGAGGCCGTTGCGCAGATCCTTGTGCCGCTGACCAAGGATCTGCAGGTCGAGCGTCAGCACCAGCGCCGAGCACCCGGCGGCCTTGGCGCGGTCAATGAGGTTGTTGACGAAGTCGCGGTCCTTCATCACATAAAGCTGGAACCAGAAGGGTTTTGAAGTGACGGAGGCGACATCCTCGATGGAGCAGATGCTCATGGTGGAGAGCGTGAAAGGCACGCCGAATTCCTCCGCCGCCTTGGCAGCCAGCATTTCGCCATCGGCATGCTGCATGCCCGTAAGGCCCGTAGGGGAAAGCGCTACCGGCATGGACACCTTCTCGCCGACCATTTCGGTGGCGAGCGATCGGTCGGTCATATCCACTAGCACGCGCTGGCGCAGCTTTATCTTCGCAAAATCATCCTCATTGGCGCGGTAGGTGCTTTCCGTCCATGCGCCGCTATCGGCATAGTCAAAAAACATTTTCGGCACACGGCGCTGCGCCTGGTTTTTCAGGTCAGCTATGGTCAGGATTTTGCCCATGGATAAAGCCTTCACATTTGAATGATGGCTTCACTTAACATGAATAGCAGGGTTGCGACATCGAAATCGTCATTGGTGTTTCACCAAAAAGCGCGCAGGGACAGTTCGCAGCCAAGTACGAGCAGGCAGATGAGGAACCAGCGCCGAAATGTCGCCGGGCTAACGATATGGCGGATTTTCTGGCCAAGCCACATGCCGAGAAGCGCTGGCAGGACGGCGAGTGCGGAAAGCGACAGATGCTCGACATGAAAAGCATTCTGAGAAGCGAGACCGGCGGCAAGTGCAAGGGTGGAAATGGTGAAGGAAAGGCCGAGTGCCTGCACCAGATCGTCTCGGCTAAAACCCAGCGATTGGATATAGGGCACTGCGGGTACGACGAAAATTCCGGTGCCGCCGGTGAGAAGGCCCGTCACCAGCCCCATGATGGGGGAGAGTTTTGGTTCCAGCCTTGCCGGTATTGAGATCGGTTTGGCAAGCAGGCTGTAGGCTGCGTAAACCGCGAGGCACAGGCCGAGCGCTGAGGTGGTCCAGACGCCGGTGCCCGCCGTCATCAGCCGGATGCCGATGAGGGTGCCGAGGGTGATAGCGATCATCATCGGCCATAGCCGCTTCACGATGGCCCGGAAATCAGGCCCGGCCAGCAATTGCCAGATATTGGTGATGAAGGAGGGCAGGATGAGCAGGCCGGCGGCGATGACCGGGGGCATGAAGAGGCCGAGCACGCCCATCGCAACAGTCGGCAGCCCCATGCCGGTCACACCCTTGACGATGCCGGCAACGATAAGTGTTGTGAGGATCATCAGCAGGGTGGTTGTGTCTAGGTTCGGCACCGGGCACTCCAGAGGTCATTCGCATTCGGCCGAAATGGCGTCAGGCAATCATGTGGAGCGAGCGAGTGCCGCTAGTTTCTTCTCCCCGCCGGGGAGAAGGTCGCGGCAGCGGGATGAGGGGGCAAGCTCTCCGAAATCCGGCAACGTTGCCCCCTCATCCGACCCTTAGGGCCACCTTCTCCCGCTGGGGAGAAGAAAGAGGCGGCACACGCTCGATCCAATATGTGACGGATGTAAACGAGTTAGCAGCTTTATGTTTCGGCCGCAGCCGAACTATGCCAGCACGCTCTTCATCGGCTGGCCGGCCACATAGGTCTCTACCACTGTGCGGTCGTCGCCCATGGTCAGCATCAGGAACAGTTCTTCGGTGAGGTTTTTCACCACTTCCATCTTCAGGGCCATGGCTGACGTCGAGGAGGCGTTCAGCACCGTGATGTCGGCATCCGTGCCGGCCTCCAACGTGCCGATGCGGTCGACCATGGAGAGCGCTTCTGCATTACCACGGGTCATCAGATACCAGCTTTCCAGCGGGTTGAGACGTTCGCCCAGCAATTGCTGGATTTTGTAGGCCTCGTCCATGGTGCGCAGCATGGAATAGCTCGATCCGCCGCCGATATCGGTGGCGACGGCGATACGAACAGGCTTTTCGCGCCTTTGCAGCTTTTTCATCGGGAAGAGGCCGGAGCCGATGAAGAGGTTCGATGTGGGGCAATGCACTGCCACCGCGCCGGTTTCCGACAGCACATCCGCCTCGCGATCGGACAAATGAATGGCATGGCCGAGAAGGGTTTTGCTGCCCATCAGGCCGTAACGCACATAGATGTCGGTGTAGTCGGTCGCTTCAGGGTAAAGCTCGCAGGTATATTTGATCTCGTCCAGATTTTCAGACAGATGCGTCTGGATGAAGAGATCGGGAAACTCCTGCGCCAGCGCCTGTGCGGCTTCCATCTGTTTCGGCGTGGAAGTGATGGCGAAGCGCGGGGTGATGGCGACGTGGTTGCGGCCCTTGCCGTGCCAGTCGGCGACGACCTGGCGTGTCTCGTCATAGGAGGTTTCCGGTGTGTCCAGCAGGCCCTGCGGGGCGTTGCGGTCCATCATCACCTTGCCGCCGACCACCAGCATGTTGCGCTTCATCGCTTCCGCGAAGAAGGCGTCGGCGGAGGTTTTGTGCACGGAGCAATAGGCGGCGGCCGTTGTCGTGCCGTGGCGCAGAAGCTCATCGTAGAAATGCGTGGCGATGCGTTGAGCATGCGCGCTTTCAACGAAACGGCACTCCTCCGGGAAGGTATAGGTGTTCAGCCATTCCAGCAGGTTGGCGGCATAGGAGCCGACGACCTGCATTTGCGGGAAATGCAGGTGCATGTCGATGAGGCCGGGCACGATAAGGTGCGGGCGGTGGTCCTTTTCCTCGACGTCTTCGGGTGCTGTCTTACGGATATCGGCGTATTCGCCGATGGCGGCGATCTTGCCGTCTTCGAGAAGCAGGCCGCCATCTTCAATATAGAGATAGCTTTGCGTATCGTCGATTGCGAGCGGCGCGCGGCGGAAGCTCAGCAGGCGGCCACGCAGCAGAACCAGGCTCATTCAGTCTTTCCTTCGGCTTTTCCAGCCCCGGAAACCGCACTTTCATACCATGCGGTCAGCACCTTGCGCTCATCCGGGGTGATGGCGGTGATGTTGCCGGGAGGCATGGCATGGCTGCGCCCGGCTTGCAAATAGATTTCACGCGCGTGGGCGGCGATCTGTTGGTCGGTTTCGAGCTTTACCGATTTCGGCGTGAACGGCACGCCGTCCCACGCCGGCTCGGCGGCATGGCACATGGAACAGCGACCCTGAACGACGTCACGGGCCTTGGTAAAATGGGCATCGCTGACGAATTGCTGCTGCATGGGTGAGAGGGTGGCAGCCTTCTCTTCCTGTTCGCCGGTCAGCACTTTCGGCACGGTGGAAAGCCACATGATGACGATGAAGATGAGGGCGGTCGCAAGCCATGTCCATGTCGGCTTGCCCTTGCGGGCATGGGTGGTGTTGAACCAGTGGCGGATGGTGACGCCCATCAGGAACACCAGCGCTGCGATGATCCAGTTAAACTGCGTGGCAAAAGCCAGCGGATAATGGTTCGACAGCATGAAGAAGATGACGGGCAGCGTCAGGTAGTTGTTGTGCAGCGAGCGCTGTTTGGCGATGCGGCCGTATTTCGGGTCTGGCGTTCGCCCGGCGATCAGGTCTGCGACGACGATCTTCTGGTTGGGGATGATGATGAAAAAGACGTTCGCCGACATGATGGTGGCGGTAAACGCACCCAGATGCAGGAAGGCGGCGCGACCTGTGAAGACCTGCGTGTAACCCCAGGCCATCGCCACCAGCGCGACATAAAGCACGATCATCAGGCCCCAGGTATTGTTGCCGAGCGGCGATTTGCAGAGGAAATCATAAAATAGCCAGCCGATGGCGAGCGATGCCAGCGACAGGGCGATGGCCTGGAACTGAGTGAGATCAAGCACGGAATGGTCGATGAGGAACAGGTCCGCCCCGCCATAATAAACGATGCAGAGCATGGCGAAGCCGGAAAGCCAGGTGACGTAGCTTTCCCATTTGAACCATGTCAGGTGCTCGGGCATCTGGGCAGGGGCGACCAGATATTTCTGGATGTGGTAAAAGCCGCCGCCATGCACCTGCCATTCCTCGCCATAGGCCCCCGGCGGCAGATGCGGCCGCTTGACCAGCCCGAGATCGAGCGCGATGAAATAAAAGGATGAGCCTATCCAGGCGATGGCGGTGATGACGTGGAGCCAGCGGACGGCAAAGGCCATCCATTCCCACGCAATGGCGTATTCGTACATGCGGTTCCCCTGATCCTTGTGCAGCGCACCTTGCGAGAAATTTGGCCTTTAGGGAAGGGGAAAGCAGAGGCCGGGCAGAGATTGTTCACAATGCAACGCGGTTGTGTCTGCAATCCTGGGCCGGTCCGTTCCGGCTTGGCGATCAAGCCCTCGAAAGCTGGAAACGGCCAATCCTGTCGTCGAGTTTGTGCTTAGCTGGCTAAGGCGACTCAGCTATGATCCTGTGTGCAGCCTGCTGATGTGCTAGAATATGAGGCTGTGGACTCTCGCGTCGATGCGCGGATCCCATGACATGTTTCGCTGGCGGTTTTTCCGAAAGCGGGCGCTGCGAACCCTGGGCGGAGCAGATCAGGGGGCAGGTGTCGCAGTTCCCGGTGCCATTGTGTCCGGGTGTGAGTGATATGAGATTTTAAATTAAGGGACGCAATGATCTTCCGGCTGCCGCCGTTGTTCTCAACGGAGACCGTGCCGATGCGCCTTGTTCTGACGGTTCTTTTTTTGCTTTTTGCATTCAGCGCCACCGCGCTTGCCCATGAATCCCACAAGGGATTCAAATATGAAAGCTACTGCTGTAACGGCGATGCCGAAACCGGCGACTGCCAGATGATCCCGACACGCAGCGTTCGGGTGACGTCTGATGGTTACGAGGTCTCGCTTGCGCCCGGCGATCACCGCATGGTCACGCGACGTCACGTTTTCAACTGGTCCCAGAGCCAGGCGCGTCGATCCGAAGACGGCGAGTACCACCTCTGTCTGTTTCCGGATGAGGATACGCCGCGGTGCTTTTATGCGCCGGATATGGGGTATTGAGGCTGCTGCTGCGGCCGGCTTTCCTCGATCCGCTTCAAAATCCAGTCGCGGAACAGCCTTATCTTGCGAATGTTCCGGCGGTTTTCAGGGTAGACCAGCCAATAGTTCTTGCCCTCGCTGCTGAGATGCTCGAAGGGTTGATAAAGGCGGCCGAGCGCAATCTCATCGGCATAGAGTTCCGGGGTGAGCATGGCGACGCCCTGGCTGGCGATCGCCGCTGCGGCCTCGAAGGCCTGCACATTGAGGCGGCTGCGGGGATAACGGTCGAGGCCCGGATTTTCGACGCCGACTTCCTTGAACCACTGGCTCCACCAGATATCGCCGGGATCGATGATGCGCAGGCGCAGCAGATCTTCCGGTTTGTGCAATCCGCCGATGCTGTCAGCAAGACTTGGATGCAGCATCGGCGTATAAACGCCGCGCAGCAGTTGATGGTAGATCAGCCCTTTACCGTTATCTTTGCTCCAGCGAATGGCGACATCGCAGTCTGATTGGGAAAAATCGATCAGTGAGCTCGATGTATCAAGCCGCACCGCGATTGAGGGATGTTCAAGCTGGAAAGCGCCCAGATGCCGCGAAAGCCAGCGCGACGCAAAGGTGGCGGTTGAGTGGATTGTCAGCGTTGCATCGGGCGCGTCGCGCACGCTATCGACAGCCTCCTTTAAGGTATTAAAGGCTTCCGCAACTTTCGGCGCTAATTTTTCTCCAGCCTCGGTCAGCGAGACTTGCCGCGCCGTTCTTATGAAGAGCGGCTCTCCGATATTCTCCTCCAGCAGTTTCACCTGATAGCTGACTGCCGTCTGCGTCATGCCCAATTCCTCGCCGGCCTTGGTGAAGCTCATGTGTCTTGCGGCGGCTTCGAACACCCGCAGGGCATTCAGGGGGAACTGGCGTGACATTTTCATGGATAAGTTCTCTTTATGCCAATTGCCGAAGGTTTCATTGGTTTTTATTCGGAAATCAGAGCATTTTTAGCGCAATTCATCAACTGAGCTTCTGACATTTTTGAACGGAGACGAACATGCGCACAGCACTCTTGCGCGCGTGGTCCCGCCTGCGCGCGGGCCTGCGGACAGCGGAACGGTTTATCCTAGAGAGCCTCCAACCCGACAATCTGGCGGATGAAAGCCTGCCGGACGCGCTCAAGCGAGATCTAGGCCTTGAGGATGGCCGTATTGATTACCGCTGCGGCGGGTTTCGGCAGCGGAAAATGCTTGAAGCAACTCGGCTGCCACAAGGGCCGCTATAACGGCGGGACGCTTGTCCCTGACGCCGCTGCCGCCGATGGGTAGGATGAGTTTCGCAAGGCGGGAAGGCGGCTCGTCTTCCCGCTCCAGCCAATGGGCAAAGGTAGCGCGTTTGGTCTTCGAGCCGATCATGCCGACATAGGCGAGATCGTTGCGGGCGAGCGCCTCCTTCGCGATCATGAAATCGAGTGCATGATCGTGGGTGACGATGACCGCGGCCCCATTTGCCGGGATTTTGCGAACGAATGCTTCCGGCATGGGGGTGAGTATGGACGCCGCTGCAGACGGAAGATCGCGCAGCTCGTTTTCGCGTGTTTCGATCACGGTCAGGGTCAGGGGCAACAGCGACAGGGCCTCAGCCAGCGCCTTGCCCACGTGGCCGGCACCAAAAATGAAAACGGCGGGCTGCTGCTCGGCTTCGCCCTTCTGCCTTGCCTCAAGCGCAGCGGCAATATCCGCAGTGACCAGCCGAAAGCGCAGGAGGGTGCGCCCGCCGCAGCATTGGCCGATTTCGGGGCCGAGTGGTATATCCATGCGGTCTCCGGCAACACCGCTGCGCAGCATGGCGCGGGCATGGTCTATGGCCATATATTCGAACTGGCCGCCGCCGATGGTTTCCCAGATGGCCTCCTGGCTGACCAGCATGAAGGTGCCGGCCTCGCGCGGTGACGAGCCTTTCACGGCTTCGATTTCCACGAGGATTGTGGAGGTGTAGCGGGCGAGGAAAGTGGAGAGGGAGGCGTCAGGCATTGGGGCTGGCCCCCTCATCCGGCGCTGCGCTCCACCTTCTCCCCGGCGGGGAGAAGAAACCCGGAGCACTGGCTCCGTCCATCTTACGTGCTTGCAGGAAGGGTGAGGCGATGCGGCATCTTTCTTCTCCCCGACGGGGAGAAGGTGGCCCGAAGGGACGGATGAGGGGGCTCGGCCGCATGGGTACGTCCTCCCTCAAACCTTCTTCAACCGTTCCACCGCCATCAGCACCCGCTCCGGCGTCGCTGGCGCGTCGAGGCGTGGGCAGACTTTGTAATCTGCCACGGAAGCGACGGCCATGGAGAGGGCTTCGAGAACCGAGATGGCCAGCATGAAGGGCGGTTCGCCCACGGCCTTGGAGCGGCCAATGGTGGGTTCGGCATTTTCCGACCATTCCGCCAGCCTGACGTTGAAGCTCTTCGGCCGGTCGGAGGCGAGCGGGATCTTGTAGGTGGAAGGCGCGTGGGTGCGCAGCCGCCCCTTGCCGTCCCACCACAATTCCTCCGTGGTCAGCCAGCCCATGCCCTGCACGAAGGCGCCCTCGATCTGGCCGATATCGATGGCCGGGTTGAGCGACTTGCCGACATCGTGGAGGATATCGGTACGTTCCATCAGATATTCGCCGGTCAGCGTATCGATCGATACTTCCGAGCACGCCGCGCCATAGGCGAAATAATAAAACGGCGTGCCACGGCCGGCGGCGCGATCCCAGTGGATTTTCGGCGTCTTATAAAAACCGGCGGCGGAAAGCTGCACGCGGGCGAAATAGGCCTTTTTGATGAAGTCGTTAAAGGCGATTTCCTCAAGGCCGATGCGGACCCGGTTCGGCAGGAAGACGACTTCCTCTTCCGGCACGTTCCAGTTCTCGGCGGCGAATTTGATCAGCCGATCGCGGATCTGGCGGGCGGCGTCATAAGCGGCCATGCCGTTAAGGTCGGTGCCTGACGAGGCGGCGGTGGCTGAGGTGTTCGGTACCTTGCCTGTGGTGGTGGCGGTGATTTTCACCCTGTTGATATCCACCTGGAAGGCATCGGCCACCACCTGCGCCACCTTGGTGTAAAGGCCCTGGCCCATTTCGGTGCCGCCATGGTTCAGATGGATGGAGCCGTCATTATAGATATGCACCAGCGCGCCGGCCTGGTTGAAGGCGGTCATGGTGAAGGAGATGCCGAATTTGACAGGGGTGAGCGCGATGCCCTTGCGGATGATCGGACTGGTTTTGTTGAATTCGACGATCGCCTCGCGTCGTGCGCGATAGTCGCTTGACATCTCCAGCTCCTCGACAACGCGGGCGATGATGTTGTCCTCGACTTCCTGATGATAGGGCGTCGTGGTGCGGCCGGAACCGGTCTCGCCGTAGAAATTCAGCTTGCGGATATCGAGCGGGTCCTTGCCGACGGCATAGGCGATTTCTTCGATAAATCGTTCCGCGCCGAGCATGCCCTGCGGGCCGCCGAAACCGCGAAAGGCGGTATTGGAGACGGTGTGGGTTTTGAGCGGCCGCGAGGTGAGGTGCACATGCGGATAGAAATAGCTGGAATCCGCATGGAACAGCGCTCGGTCCGTGACCGGGCCGGATAGATCGGAGGAAAAACCGCAGCGGGCGGCATAGGTGGCATCGACGGCGTGGATGCGGCCCTCGTCATCGAAGCCCAGCTCGTAATCGACGCGGAAATCGTGGCGTTTGCCTGTTGCCGTCATGTCCTCGTCGCGGTCTGGCCGGAGTTTCACGGCCCGGTTCAGCTTCTTGGCGGCGATGGCGCAGAGCGCGGCGAACTGGTTGCCCTGCGTTTCCTTGCCGCCGAAACCGCCGCCCATGCGGCGCACCTGCACGGTGACTGCATTGGATGGCACCTGCAGGATGTGGCTGACGATGTGCTGGATTTCGCTCGGATGCTGGGTGGAGCTCCACACCGTCACATCATCGTCTTCGCCTGGCACCGCCATGGCGATGTGGCCCTCGAGGTAAAAATGTTCCTGTCCGCCGATCCGCATCGTGCCGGTGAGGCGGCGTGGCGCGACATCCATTTCCAGCTTCGCATCGCCACGCTTCAGCGTCATCGGATCGATGACGAGCGCGCCGCCGTTTTCAATCGCTGTATCGATGTCGGTGAAATGCGGCAGATCCTTATAGGTGATCTTTGCTTTCCGGGCGGCCTTGCGAGCAATATCGCGCGTCTCGGCGAAGACCGCGAAGATCGGCTGGCCGTGGAATTCCACCTTTGTTTCGGCAAGCAGCGGCTCGTCGTGACGGCCGCCGGAGGAAATGTCATTTTCGCCGGGCACGTCCTTGCCGGTCATCACCCAGAGAACGCCTGGTGTGGCTTCGACCTCGGAGAGGTCCATCGACACAATTTCCGCGTGGGCACGGTCCGCCATGCCCAGCGCGCCGTGGATGAGGCCCGCGGGTTCGGGAACATCGTCGATATATTCGGCGCTGCCCGTCACGTGCTTGTGGGCGGAATCGTGACGGAGCGAGGTGTGCATCGGGCCGTCGATTTCGGTCTTGGTCTTGTCGAAGCTTGTGGTGTCCATGGTTCAAGCCTCCTCCAGCGAGAAGCGGGCAAGTTCCTGCTTTTCCCCTGCTGTCTCGAGGAAAAACCGTGTCAGCAAATTCTTGGCCGTCAGTTGCCGATATTCGGCGGTCGCCCGCCAGTCGGTCAGCGGGGTGAAATCCTCGTCCAACGCATCGCGCGCGGCATCAATCGTGTCCTGCGACCACGCTTTACCGAGAAGCGCCGCCTCCAGATGTGCAGCGCGTTTCGGCGTACCGGCCATGCCGCCGAAGGCGATGCGGATGTCTTCGACTGCGCCCTCAGCATCAAGCGTCAGATTGAACGCTCCGCACAGCGCGGAAATATCCTCGTCGCGGCGTTTGGAAATTTTGTAGACGGCATAGTGGCTTTCCGGCTTCTGGAACGGAATCAAGAGCTTTTCGACGAATTCGCCGCTGAGCCGGTCCTGTTTGCCGTAATCGATGAAATAGCTTTCCAGCGGCAGGCTGCGGTTTCCCGAGGAAGAACGCAGAGTCAGCGTCGCGTTAAGCGCGATCAGCGCCGGCGGTGTATCTCCGATAGGCGAGCCATTGGCGATGTTGCCGCCGATGGTGCCCATGTTGCGCACCTGCTCGCCGCCGAGACGATCGAACAACCGGGCAAGCGGCGGGAAATGCTCTGCGATGGTCTTGAAGGCTTGGCTGTAGGTGACGCCCGCGCCGAGCGTGATACCGTCTTCCCCCACCGTGATGGTCTGCAGGTCGCCGAGATTGTTGATGAAAATGACAGGGTTCAGCGCCCGCATCTGCTTCGTCACCCACAGGCCGACATCGGTTGAGCCGGCAACGATGGTCGCTTTCGGCTCCGCGGCGTAGATTTCGGTAAGATCAGCAAGCGTTGCCGGAATTATGGTGCGGTCTTCGCCGCTGACGATCGTGATAGTCTCGTTTTCGCGGATCGCCCAAAGCCGTGCCATGATATCGGTGCGGTCGCGTTGCAGCGGGTCGAACAGGGCGCTCGGGCGGGCGGCAGCGATTTTTTCGGCGGCCTTCACGATCGGCTCGTAACCCGTGCACCGACAGAGATTGCCTTGCATCGCCTTCTCGATATCGGCGCGGCCGGGGTTTTCGCTGGTCAGCCACAAGCCGTAAAGCGACATGATGAAGCCCGGCGTGCAAAAGCCGCATTGCGAGCCGTGGAAATCCACCATGGCCTGCTGCACGGGATGCAACGTGCCGTCGCGGGCTGCCAGATGCTCCACCGTCACGATATGGGTGCCGTGCAGCGAGCCCAGAAAACGGATGCAGGCATTGACGCTTTCATAACGCAGAGAACCGTCCAGCAGCCGCCCGACCAGCACCGTGCACGCGCCGCAGTCGCCTTCCGCGCAGCCTTCCTTGGTCCCGGTCAACCGCTTGCTGATGCGGAGGTAATCGAGAAGCGTGTCTGTCGGTCCGAAATCCCTAAGCGAGATCGTTTCGCTGTTGAGGATGAAGCTGATCGCGTCGTTCATGCAATGCCTTGCTTTTTGTCCGGCCGCCGAGCCGGTTTCTTGTTGTTCATCTATGCACGCCCCGGCGGGCATATCGATTTCCGTTTTGGCAATTCATTCTTTCCATAACGGAAAGAAAATTTGGCGATTATTGTGCCGTCCATCCACCGTCGACGGAAATATGCGTGCCGGTGATGTTGCTGGCGGCGTCGCTGGCCAGGAATATGGCCGCGGTCGCGACATCATCGACGGTGACGAATTGCTTCGTCGCCTGCAATTCCAGCATCACGTCGTTCTTCACCGCCTCTTCGCTGATGCCACGCACCCTGGCCATCTCAGGTATCTGTTTTTCCACCAGCGGGGTGAGCACATAACCGGGACAGATGGCGTTGACGGTAACCCCGGTCTGCGCAAGCTCCAGCGCCGCCGTTTTCGTCAGGCCCATGATGCCGTGTTTTGCGGCCACATAGGCCGATTTGAACGGCGAGGCGACGAGGCCATGGGCCGAGGAAATGTTGATGATGCGGCCTTTGCCAGCCTTCTTCATCAGCGGTATCGCGGCGCGCATGGTATGGAAGGAACTGGTCAGATTGATGGCGATGATCCAGTCCCATTTTTCCGTCGGAAACTCCTCGATGGGTGCGATATGCTGGATGCCGGCATTGTTGATGAGCACGTCGACGGAGCCGAGCTTATCGTGCGACGACTGGATGAGATCGGCGATCTCGTCCGGTTTCGTCATGTCTGCGGGATGGTAAAGCACGCGCCCGCCGCTTTCGGCTTCCAGCACCAGACGGAGTTTTTCGATCTCGTCCTCGTCGCCGAAACCGTTCAGCACGACATTTGCGCCCTCCCTTGCAAATCTCTGGGCAATGGCAAGGCCGATGCCGCTCGTGGAGCCTGTCACGATAACTGTCCGATGCATGCTTTCCCCTTTTTGCATTACTTCGCACATATTTAACCAGCGTATGCCCAAGAAGGCAGGCTGGCAATCGCCATTTCTGTCCGGGGTCACAGGACACGGATCCGGCGGCGCCCATCCATTTTTTCGAAGCTAAACTTCCATATTATGCGTTTGTCTGCGGGGGCCTCAGTCCCTATCTCTCGGACAGGCAAACAGAGGTATGTTCATGGAACTCGGTCTTTACACTTTCGCGGATGTTAACCCGAACCCCGCCGATGGCCGGGGGCCGGAAGGCGCGCGCCGGCTCAGGGAGCTTCTGGAGGAAATCGAACTTGCCGACCAGGTAGGTCTCGATGTGTTCGGGCTCGGCGAACATCACCGCCCGGACTATGTTGTGTCCTCGCCCTCCACCGTGCTTGCTGCGGCGGCGGTGAAGACAAAGAACATACGTCTGACGAGCGCCGTTTCGGTGCTGAGTTCGGATGATCCCGTTCGCGTGTTCCAGCAGTTTTCCACCGTCGATCTCCTGTCGAACGGCCGTGCCGAGATCATGGCGGGGCGCGGCTCCTTCATCGAATCCTATCCGCTGTTCGGTTATGATCTGGAAGATTACGACGTGCTGTTTGCCGAAAAGCTCGATCTGCTGCTGGCGCTGCGCGAACAGGAAATCGTCACCTGGTCGGGCGCCAAGCACCCGGCCATCAACGGTCGGGGCGTTTATCCGCGACCGCTGCAGGAACGTCTGCCTGTCTGGATCGCCGTTGGCGGCACGCCGCAATCTGTCGCCCGCGCCGGCGCCATGGGGTTGCCGGTAGCGCTCGCCATTATCGGGGGCGAATATCGCCGCTTCGCGCCGCTCTTTGATCTCTACCACGAGGCTGCCCGGCGGGCCGGTCAGGACAAGACGACACTGCGCACCAGCATCAACGTGCATGGCTTCATTGCCGATACCACCGACAAGGCGGCCGATCAGTTTTACGGTCCGCAGGCGGAGGTGATGAACCGCATCGGCCGCGAGCGCGGCTGGGGGCCGACCAACCGCGCCCATTTCGATGCAGCGCGTGGCCCGGAAGGCAATCTTTTTCTCGGCGAGCCGGAGCTGGTGGCAGAAAAGATCATCAAGGCGCATGGGGTATTCAGGAATGATCGCTTCCTGCTGCAGATGGCCATCGGCCTGATGCCACATGATCAGATCATGCGCGGCATCGAGCTTTATGGTACGAAAGTCGCTCCGATCGTCAGAAAAGAATTGACGGGGAGCGCCGATCCGGTGAAAGCCACGGCCTCATGATTACCAAGGCGGGCGCCACGAGACCCGCCATTCACAATGACGGAAAGACATATGGTTATCTCCACCGACGAAGAACTGGTCATGCTGAAGGATATCGGCCGTATATGCGCCGTTGCCATGCAGACCATGGCGGATGCGCTGGAACCGGGCATCACCACGGCCGAACTGGATGCCATCGGCCGCAAGGTGCTTGAGGATAACGATGCGGAATCGGCGCCGGAGTTCTGCTACAAGTTTCCCGGTGCGACCTGCATCAGCGTCAACGAGGAAGTGGCCCACGGCATTCCGGGAGCGCGCATTATCAAGGCGGGCGACCTCGTCAATATCGATGTCTCGGCCGTGAAGAACGGTTTTTTCGGCGACACGGGTTCGTCTTTCGCCGTGCCGCCGGTCAAAAAGGAAATCGAGCGGCTGTGCCGCGATGGCAAGCGCGCCATGTGGACAGGCCTGCAGCAGGTGAAGACCGGCCGTCCCTTTGCCGATATCGGTAATGCCATCGGCGCTTTCGCCAAGAAAAACCGCTACACGCTGATCACCAATCTGGCGAGCCATGGCATTGGCCGTTCGCTGCACGAGGAGCCGAAGGAACTGGCGACCTGGCCGGACAAGGATGAGCGGCGCATCATGCAGGAAGGCATGGTCTTCACTGTCGAGCCATTTCTTTCGACGGGGGCTTACTGGGCGGAAGACGGCGATGATGATCCGTGGACGCTCTATAGCGATCCGAGCGCGCCGACGGTGCAATATGAACACACCGTGGTCGCGACCAAGAACGGGCCGCTGGTGCTGACGCTCGCGGACTGACGACTGGGGAGAAGAAACAAGCGGCAGCGGGATGAGGGGGCAAGCTCTCCGAAATCCGGCAACCTGGCCCCTTCATCCGACCCTTCGGGCCACCCTCTCCCCTGCGGGGAGAAGAAATCCGCGGCACCCTCGATGCTCACCGCGTGACCGATAACGACCGCTTATAACGCCGATCAAAATAACTCGCTTGTCCCTTATCCTCCCCGTTGCGATAAGCCATGCATGAGCATCGACAAGCCACTTTCCGCCAGACATCTGACAGCGCTCGGTTTCGCCGGTGCCCTGATGATGGCCTCCGCCATGGGCTTCGGCCGTTTTTCCTTTACGCCGATCCTGCCCGGCATGATGGCGAATGTGCCCCTGTCTGCGGGGGATGCGGGGATCGTGGCGGCTGGTAACTTTGCCGGTTATCTGGCGGGTGCGGTTCTCGCCGCTTATTCATGGGGCTCGGGACGGGAAAGGCTGGTGGCGCTGAGCGGCCTGTTTGCAACCGGAGCGCTTTTGTTGGCGATGGCGGCTTTCAATTCCGTCGCCGCTTTCACAGTCATCCGGTTTCTCGCCGGTATCGCCAGTGCGCTGACCATGATCTTCACCTCGCAGATCGTCATCGGCCATGCCGTCAAGGCCGGCAGGGACAATATCCAGGCGTTGCATTATGGTGGCGTCGGCGCGGGGATCGCAATCTCCTCGCTTGCGGTCTATCTCATCGGTGTCGTCTTCGATGGCGGTGGCGCCTCGTGGCGGGAGGAATGGATCGCCGGCGCCGTCTTCTCCTTCCTGACCTTTATGCTCGTCTTCAGGATATTGCCGGCAGGCCCGCCGCGGCATGCTTCCGCGGTGGCGGAACCGCCGCTCAGCTGGACACGACCGCTTTTCCTGACGACGTTGGCCTACGGTCTTTTTGGCTTCGGTTATGTCATCACAGCCACCTTCATCGTGGCGATAGCGCGCATGGCAGCAGCCGGTGTTTTCGTGGAGTTCCTCGCCTGGTTCATCACCGGCTGCGCCGCTGCGGTATCCCTGTTCCTCTGGAAGCCGCTATTGAGGGCGCAGGGGCTGAAACGTGCTTTCGTGATCGTTCTTGCCGTGGAAGCCGTCGGCGTCTTCGCCTCCGTGATGCTGCCGCCCGTGTCCGGTGTGCTCATGGGTGGTCTGCTCCTGGGGCTGACCTTCATGGTCATCACCGCTTACGGGCTACAGCTCGGCCGGGAATTTGCGGGTCCGAGCCCGCGTCGCGCCTTTGCGCTGATGACGGCCGCTTTCGGGACGGGCCAGATCGTCGGGCCGCTTGCCGCCGGCTGGATTGCCGAGGCGACGGGAAGTTTTACCGCGCCCAGCGTTCTCGCCTCCGCCGTGCTCGTCGTCAGCATTCTGCTGATGCTGCCGGTGCTCGCCACGGAGCGGCGTGGTTAAGGCCGCGGGCCGCTGTCTCTTCCCCTTTCATCCTGCGTTTCCGCTGGGTATCGTCCACGGACTCTGCCTTACATCTTGTTAAGGTCAGCGCTTCGCCGTTGCTGTGCACAAATTTCTGCCCTAGGTTCGGGCAATCTAGTGCTTCGCCAATAATGGCTGATTTCAAACGCGCGTGAGTTCGAAACGTGTTTCATTCCTTCTTTCCCAAACCGAAATTGTTCTTCACGTCGGCCTTCGTCTGGGCGATGGCCATGATCGGCGTTTGGTATGCCGGCGGCCGCAATTGGGGCGCCGCCATTGGCCTGCCGCCTTTGCCTGCCGGACAGGAGCCTGTCATCGGCGTTTCGGTTTTCTGGTCCACGCCGTTCCTGTGGTTCTACATCTATTATGCCGTTGCCGCGCTGATCTTTTCCGCATTCTGGTTCTGGTATCGGCCCCATCGCTGGCAAAACTGGTCAGTGCTCGGTTCGGCGCTTATTATTTTCGCAACGTATTTTTCGGTGCAGGTGAGTGTTGCGGTGAATGCCTGGTACGGGCCGTTCTACGACCTCATCCAGCAGGCTCTGGCGCGAACGGCGCCTGTTACGGCTGAGCAGCTATATATGGGGTCGCTTGGTTTCGCAGGCATTGCCTTCGTCGCCATCTTCGTTGGCGTTCTAAATCTGTTTTTCGTCAGCCACTACATTTTCCGGTGGCGCACGGCGATGAACGAATTCTACATGTCGAACTGGGATCGTCTGCGGCATATTGAAGGTGCCTCGCAGCGTGTGCAGGAAGATACGATGCGCTTTTCCTCCACGGTCGAGGGGCTGGGCGTGGGCTTCGTGCGCGCGATCATGACTCTGATTGCATTTCTACCTGTCCTGTTCACTTTCTCGGAAACCATCACGGACCTGCCGTTTTTCGGGACCGTGCCGCATGCGCTGGTATGGGCTGCGATCGTTTGGTCAGTGTTCGGAACCGTTTTCCTGGCGCTCGTGGGTATCAAACTGCCCGGCCTCGAGTTCCGCAATCAGCGCGTCGAAGCGGCGTATCGAAAAGAACTTGTCTATGGTGAAGACCATGAAGATCGCGCGGATCCCCTGACCATCAGCGAGTTGTTCGCGAATGTCCGGAAGAATTATTTCCGCCTCTATTTCCACTATCTCTACTTCAACGTCGCCCGCATCTTTTATCTGCAGGCGGACAACATCTTCGGCACACTGGTACTCATCCCGTCGATCGTTGCCGGCAAGGTAACGCTCGGGCTGATGAACCAGGTACTCAACGTCTTTGAACAGGTCCGTGGCTCGTTCCAGTACCTCGTCAACTCATGGACGACCATTGTTGAACTCCTGTCGATCTACAAACGTCTTAAAGCTTTCGAAGCGGCCATCGAGGGGCAGGAACTGCCTGAAATCGACCAGCGCTACCTGCTTCGGGAGGCAAGAGGCGGCGAGCTGGATGCTGATCGACCCTGACAAACAAAAAGGCGGCCAATCGGCCGCCTTTTTTCGTGAAGAGGTTTCAGCCCTCGGTCTTCGCCTTCTTGCGCGCCTCGATCATCGGCATGGCTTCAGCATAGCTAACACAGGCGACATCGGTCTTGTGGCAGACCTCGCGCAGCAGCCTTTCATAGGCGTTCCAGTAGGCGCCGCCATTCATTTTCACGAAGTGAAAGCCCATCTGCAGGGGAATGCGTTCGCCATTGTACTGCCTGTCGAAAGCGTTGCGGAAGGCAGTGTAGGCGCGCTCTTCGAACTCGCTCGAGCGATCGGGCGTTTCGACGCCGACGGAGTGGCGGATGAAGAGGTTGTAATCCATGGCAATGATCGGGCGGTTGCCCGGGCCTTCGGGTATCAGCGGCAGGCCGAAATGCTGGATACCTTCCCGCTCCACCGGCCATTCCGGTCCCTTGGTGATGCTGGTGGCGTCGTAAACGAAGCCGTGCTTTTTCTGCGCGGCGGTCAGCGCCGGACCCTGCGACAGATAGGGTGCACGGAAACCATTGATCTTTTTGACCATGTCGCGCCAGCCTTCGGGCTCCTCGCCCTTCTTGCCGATCATCTGCCAGGCGTTTTCCAGCGTGCTGGTGAAGGTGGTGAATTCGCCGTCCCACTGTTCGGCGGTCCATTGCCCGCCGTCGAAATGGCCGCAGGTGTGGTTGGCGATCTCGTGGCCTTCGCGATAGGCGGCCCAGATGTTTCTAAGCCTTGCCTCCACCTCATCCGGCGACTGGCCGAAGCCGACATTGGAGCGGCCGGCCTTCTGGCCCGGTCCCTGATAGGTCTTGGCGCTGGTCCTGCGATCCATCACCAGCGTACAGGCGAGAAAATAGGTGAAATGCGCCCCGACTTCTTTCGCCGTCGTCCGGCTTCTTTCCCAAAGCGTATTGTCGCCCGCACCGTCGAAGGAAACGATGACAAGCTGCTTCGGCTTCTGCACCTCTTGCGCAAAAGCGGGAAGGGCGGCGAGAAGCGACAGGGAAAAGGCGGCAAAGGGGCGAAACATCAGTCTTCCGTCATATGAACACCGTGGCCTTTTGCGGGTGGAATAAGGCGAAGCTTTGAATAGTCTGGCGTTTTCATGACTTTCAGCCTAATTCCTGTTCTTGACTGCGGTGATTGAGCCGCTTCGTTCCACTCCGGGGGCCGTGTTCATGCTTTTTCTCGCACTCTGTCTTGCCTTGTTTTTGCTCACCCATCTCCTGAAGGTGATCGCACCGCAGTTTCGCGCGCGCATGATCGCGACGATGGGTGAAGGGCCATTCAAGGGCGTTTATTCCGTCGTCAGCCTCATCACGCTCGGCCTTGTCATTTACGCTTTCGGCGAAGCGCGGCAGGAGACGGGCATGCTCTGGTATCCGCCGGTCTGGATGAGCCACATCGCCATTACCCTGATGTTGCTGGCGATGATCTGTCTCGTGGCCAGCCTCATCCCGGCTGGCCATATCGCAACGAAGACCAAACATCCGCTCATTCTGGCCGTCAAAATCTGGGCGCTCGCGCATCTTCTCGCCAATGGCGAAACGTCTTCGATCCTGCTTTTCGTGTCGTTCCTTGCCTGGGGCGTGGTGATGCGGATTTCGCTGAAGCGCCGGGAACGGGCAGGTGAAAAAGTGGTCCGCGACTTCGTTTCAAGCCGCTACGATCTGATAGCGGTCGTCGGCGGCATTGTTCTGTGGGGGGCTTTCATCCTGAAACTGCACGAATGGTTGATCGGCGTTCAGCCCATCGCCATGTAGGAAATCGACGTTTCCCCCTTACATATCAGGCAAAATAGGCTAGAAGGCCGACCATGACCCGGTTGGCCTTACTTTTGCCGATCCGGGTAAGCGGCTTGGTATGTCCGCGGACGGATGGATCGGGACACGATCTCCGCGCGGGTAACGGAGAATTTGATGGCAAACGAGAATGATACCTTTATCCGCGAAGTGAACGAGCAGATCCGCTCCGAGCAGCTGTCGCGCTTCTGGGGCCGTTACGGTATCGTGGTCGTGGGTGCCGCCGTCCTCGTTGTTCTCGGTGCCGCCGGTGCCGGCATCTACGAATACTGGAACACCAGCCGTGCCTCCAATTCCGGCGATCAGTTCCTGGCGGCCCTGACGCTCGCTTCCGAAAACAAGACGGATGAGGCGCTGAAGGCCTTCGCCGATCTCGAAACCTCCGGTCACGGCAACTATCCCGTTCTGGCGAAGTTCCGTTCGGCAACGCTGCTGTCACAGAAGGGCGATGCGGCCGGTGCGATCGCCGCCTTCACTGCGATCGGCAACGATAATTCCGCGCCGCAGGTCTTCCGTGATGCCGCCAAGGTTCGCGCCGCCTGGCTGCTGGTCGATAATGGCACCTATGATCAGGTGGCTGCGCTTGCCGAACCGCTCAGCACTGACGGCCAGACCATGCGCGCTTCCGCCCGCGAGGCGCTCGGTCTTGCCGCCTATAAGGCTGGCGATTTCGCCAAGGCCAAGCAATGGTTCGAGCAGATCGTCGGCGACACGCAGGCGCCGCGTAACGTCACCAATCGCGCGCAGATCATGCTCGATAACATCACCGCTTCGGGCAAGGCTGCCTAACGCCGCTGCCCCGCCCGAGATCGCGCCGACAATCTTCGCATTGCCAAAGCGATCCAACGCATTATTTTACGCATGTCCTTTGCCCAAAACAGGTAACGTTTTGGGCAGACGTGCTTTAAGGAACCAGGATCAATGAGCTTCACCGTCGCCATAGTCGGGCGCCCCAATGTCGGCAAGTCCACGCTTTTCAACCGTCTCGTCGGAAAGAAGCTGGCGCTTGTGGATGATACGCCCGGCGTGACCCGCGACCGCCGGCCTGGCGAGGCAAAGCTCGTCGACCTGCGTTTCACCATCATCGATACCGCCGGTCTGGAGCAATCCGGGCCGGAAACGCTTCAGGGCCGCATGTGGGCCCAGACGGAAGCGGCGATCGACGATGCCGACGTGACACTCTTCGTCGTGGATGCAAAGGCAGGCCTGACGCCGGCCGACGAGACGCTGGCGGAAATGCTGCGCCGACGCGGCAAGCCGGTGGTGCTGGTGGCCAATAAATCCGAAGCGCGCGGTTCCGACGCCGGTTTCTACGATGCCTTCACGCTCGGTCTTGGCGATCCTTGCCCGATCTCGGCCGAACACGGCCAGGGAATGATCGACCTGCGCGACGCCATTGTCGAGGCGATCGGCGAAGACGTCGCCTTCCCTCCGGAGGTGGACGAGGCGGAAACGGATATCGTTCTGCCACGCAGCGAGCCCGGCAGCGAGGACGAGGAAGACGAAGAGCCCGTCTATGACGAGACCAAGCCGCTGCGCGTCGCGATCATCGGCCGGCCGAATGCGGGCAAGTCGACGCTGATCAACCGTTTCCTCGGCGAAGATCGCCTTTTGACCGGCCCCGAAGCCGGTATCACCCGCGACAGTATTTCCGTCGAATGGGACTGGCGCGGCCGCACCATCAAGATGTTCGATACGGCCGGCATGCGCCGCAAGGCCAAGGTGACGGAGAAGCTGGAAAAGCTCTCTGTTGCGGATTCGCTGCGCTCCATCCGCTTCGCCGAAACCGTCGTCATCGTGTTCGACAGCACCATTCCGTTCGAAAAGCAGGATTTGCAGCTGGTCGATCTCGTCATCCGCGAAGGACGCGCCGCCGTGCTCGCCTTCAACAAATGGGATCTCGTCGAAGACCCGCAGGCCTATCTGGCCGATCTGCGTGAAAAGACCGAGCGTCTTCTGCCGCAGGCGCGCGGCATTCGCGCCGTGCCGATTTCCGGACAGACGGGGTATGGTCTCGACCGGCTGATGCAGAATATCATCGATACCGACAAGGTCTGGAACCGCCGCATCTCCACCGCAAGGCTTAACCGCTGGCTCGACGCGCAGACCACGCAGCACCCGCCGCCGGCCGTCTCCGGCCGCCGCCTGAAGCTGAAATATATGACGCAGGTCAAGGCCCGCCCGCCCGCCTTCATGATTTCCTGCACGCGGCCGGAAGCCATTCCGGAGAGCTATACGCGTTATCTCGTCAATGGCCTGCGCAAGGATTTCGACATGCCGGGCGTGCCGATCCGCGTGCATTATCGCGGGTCGGACAATCCGTTCGAGAGCAAGGCGAAGAAGAGACGTTGATTCTGGCGTGAGACGTCGCGGCAATTTTCTTCTCCCTGCCGGGGAGGAGATGGCCCGAAGGGTCAGATGAGGGGGCAAGCTCTCCGTATATCGCTGGCCTAGCCCCCTCATCCCGCTGCCGCGGACTTCTCCCCCTCGGGGAGAAGAAACAAGCGGCGGACGCTCATCCAACGCCTTGTTTTGAAGAGTAAAAATCATGCTGATCAAGCAGACCGACTATCAGCGGATCTACCGCGTCATCAACAGCCTGCTCCTCGCCCAGAACGCCGATCCCGCTTCGGCCTCGATGTATTTCAGCACTTTCGGCGCCTTCATCCTGCAGCAGCACTACAAGGTGAAGGCGGTGCCGAAGGGCGGGCTTGCGGCCTATAATCTTGGCGGAAAGGTGCTCCTGTTCGCGGATCATCGCGACGATGGTTACGTGACAGGTGCGGGCGAGAATTTCCACTGCTGGATCGACGCCGATGGCTGGGCGATCGATTTCATGGCGCCGGCTTTTGCCGATAGCGCCCGGGGGCTGTCGGTGCCGGCAAAAATGTTCCAGCGGCCACTCTCCGCCATGGCGGCATCCATCAACGATCTCGGCCAATCCGGCGATTTCTTCTATCGTTCGGAGCCGGAAGCAACAGCCAAGCGCTTTGCCGAATGGCACAAACACGCGATGATCGGCGATATGGCAAGCGTCGCCGCCAACTGGTTCCGCAAGTCACCCAAGCAGATGGCCGCATCTCTTTCGGTCAAGGACCGAGACGGAAAGGAACGGGCCGTGCCGCTGACGGGCGAATCTCTGGTCGGTGCCTGGTAGGCACCGGTTTATCGGACTAAAGGACGGCCAGCGTAATCTCGCGGCAGCCGCCTGACGTCAATCAGCAGCCCGACCCCGTTCTAAAGATAACGGCAGTCGCGTCCTGATCGCCTTGTGACATTCCCGATCGGTTTCGTCCACTATCCCTGAAGAAAATCTCGGGGATCGACTCATGCAAGTTGGGAGCGGGAGAGCAGCGGCAGCGATTTGCCAGCGGCATGAATGACATTGTCGAGGAATTGCCTGGATGCCTTTTCCCAGCTGTAGCTCCTGGAGAGCGCCAGCGCCGCCTGGGGCGAACAATGAAGGGCGGCAAGACAGGCATCGCGAAGATTGTCGTCCAGCGCTCCGGCCGCCGGGTTGCCGCCAAGGATGTCGATTGGTCCGGTAACGGGGAAGGCGGCCACGGGCACGCCGCTTGCCAGAGCTTCCAGAATGGTGTTGCCGAAGGTGTCTGTCTTGGACGGGAAAACGAAGACATCGGCCTGCGCATAGGCGTCGGCAAGACCCTCGCCGGTCTTGACGCCGGTGAAAAGGACGTCAGGGTATTTTTCCTGCAATTCATGGCGGGCGGGGCCGTCGCCGATGACGACCTTAGATCCCGGCAGGTCGAGATCGAGGAATTCCGGCAGGTTCTTCTCCACCGCTACACGTCCCACGGTCATGAAAATCGGTCTCGGCAGGTCGAAGGGCAGCTTTGCCTTCGGGCGGGGATGGAAAAGCTCGGCGTCGATGCCGCGGCTCCAGCGTTTGAGGTTGCGCACACCGCGCGCCTCCAGTTCTGTCTCAAGGCTTGGCGTCGCCACCATGCAGGTGTTGCCGCCATTGTGGAACCAGCGCACGAAGGCATAAAGCCAGCTTTCCGGCACGGGAAAGCGCGCCGCGACATATTCGGGGAAGCGGGTGTGATAGCTGGTTGAAAAACGCATGCGGTTCTTTACGCACCAGCGCCGCGCCATGAAACCCAGCGGCCCTTCTGTGGCAATATGCACGAAGGAGGGCTGGCTTTTTTCGATCTCCGCCGCCACGCGGCGATAGCCGGCAACCGAAAGGCGGATTTCCGGATAGGTGGGGCAGGGGATGCTGTAAAAACTCTGTGGCGTCACCATGCGCACATCGACGCCGAGCCGCGCGAGTTCGGTATTGGTGTTTTCGATCGAGCGAACCACGCCGTTGACCTGCGGGTGCCAGGCATCTGTGACAATCGTGATTCTCGTCATGAACACCGATCCTGCTCATCTGCGCACGGGCGAATCCCCATTGCCCGGCTTCCGCCCGTATATGCGGCGCGCGTGTTACAGGATCATGTCAGGGTCTGTGACGGCTGCAAAACCTTGTTTGCTGGCCGGGCGTGGCGGCTATCCGACGAGAGGGAGCAATTCGGGGCTGATCAGCGCGCCGTGGTGGCCGATGACGGTTGCCGCCGCCCTTGCGGCGAAAGTGGCCGCTTCTTCCGGAGAGCTTCCGGTCACATAACGGGCGAGGAAGGCGCCGTTGAAACTGTCGCCGGCGCTCGTCGTGTCAACCACCTCAACGGCCTTCATCGCCGGGGCGTGGCTGCGGCTGCCGCCGAAATCGAGTGTTGCGCCCTTGGCGCCGTCCTTCACAACGATGTTTTCAACACCGAGCGAACGGTAACGGGCAATGGTCGCTTCCACGGAGGTATCGCCGAAATGGCTCGCCTCGTCGTCGAAGCTCGGCATGACAAGCGTCGCGGCGCGGGCGCCATTGGAGATCGTCTCCAGCATGATGTCCTTGTCCGCCCAGAGGCGCGGGCGGATGTTGGGATCGAAGACCACGGGCTTGCCCGCCGCCTTGGCGCGGCGCAGTTCCGCAAGGAATGTATCGACATCATGGGCGGAGGCGAGGATGGCGAGCGTAATGCCGGAGAAATAGACCACGTCGGCGTTTTCGACCGTTTTGCGCAGGTGGTCCGCGTCCGCAGCGAGCTGTCTTGCCGCCGCGGCATTGCGCCAGTAGCTGAAGGTGCGTTCGCCGTCTTTCAGGTTGATCAGGTAAAGGCCGGGCGTGCCGCCCTTGATGCGGCGGATTTTTTCCGTGCCGATGCCGGCTTCCGCAATGAATGCCAGCATGTCTTCCGAAAGCGGATCGTCGCCGAGTGCGGTGAAATAATCGACGGACCAGTCCTCCGGCAGGCAGGCGCGCGCATACCAGGCGGTATTGAAGGTGTCGCCGGCAAAACCCTTACGCAGCAGCCCGTTGCCGGCCTGCGACAGTTCCACCATACATTCGCCAATCGACAGAAATCGTCCGCCCACGCCGTCATCCTCCCGTTTATTCCAGCCATGCGGCTTACGACGAGTGCGCGCTGCTGACAAGGTGGTTTTGGCCGTTTGTGCAGGTGCGAAGTTAAGGTTTACGCGGAGGCGGCGGCTTTATATTCTCTGCGTCAGACACGATCAGGAGATTGCCGATGACGTTATCCCATGCCCCGGTCCACAAACCCCAAGCGCAATCGGACTGGTGGAAGGGAGCGGTGATCTATCAGGTCTATCCGCGTTCGTTTCAGGACACGACGGGCGACGGCTATGGTGATCTCGCCGGCGTGACCAAGCGCTTGCCATACATCGCCTCGCTCGGTGTCGACGCAATCTGGCTTTCGCCCTTCTTCACCTCGCCCATGGCGGATATGGGCTATGACGTCTCGGATTATTGCAATGTCGATCCGCTGTTCGGCACGCTCACTGATTTCGATGCGCTGATGGCCGAGGCGCATCGTCTCGGCTTGAAGGTCATCATCGACCAGGTCATCTCGCACACGTCGGACCAGCATCCATGGTTCGTGGACAGCCGGGCGAGCCGGACGAACAGCAAGGCCGACTGGTATGTCTGGGCCAATCCCAAACCGGACGGCACGGCACCGACGAACTGGCTTTCAGTTTTTGGCGGGCCGGCCTGGGAGTGGGATGGCGTGCGCAAGCAATATTACATGCACAGCTTCCTGACGTCGCAACCGGACCTGAACTTCCACAATCCCGAGGTTCAGGATGCGCTGCTGGAAACGGTACGCTTCTGGCTGGATCGCGGCGTGGATGGTTTCCGGCTCGATACCGTCAACCACTATTTCCACGACAAGCTCCTGCGTGACAACCCGCCGCTGTTCGACGAGGAAAGCTTCGGGCTCGACGCTTCCGACGTCAACCCCTACGGCATGCAGGACCATCTTTATGACAAGACCCGGCCGGAAAATATCGGATTCCTGAAGCGCTTCCGCGCACTGCTCGATGAGTATGAGGGCCGCGCCACCGTGGGTGAAGTGGGTGACGGCGCGCGATCGTTGAAGACCGTTGCTGCTTACACGTCCGGCAACGACAAGCTCAACATGTGCTACACCTTCGACCTTCTGGGGCCGGATTTCACCGCCAAACACATCCGCGGGTCGGTCGAGACTTTCGGCAAGGTGGTGACGGACGGGTGGGTCTGCTGGGCCTTTTCCAACCATGACGTGGTGCGCCATCTCAGCCGGTTTTCGGAAGGCGCCGAAGAACAGACGCGGGTTGCCAAGCTTGCCATCTGCGTTCTCGCCAGCCTGCGCGGGTCGATTTGCCTCTATCAGGGCGAGGAACTTGGCTTGACGGAGGCTGAGCTGGCTTTCGCTGATTTGCGTGACCCCTATGGCATCCGCTTCTGGCCAGCCTTCAAGGGGCGCGATGGATGCCGCACCCCGATGGTGTGGGAAACAGGCAAGCAGAATTCCGGCTTTTCAACCGCTGACAAACCGTGGCTGCCGGTGCCCTATGCGCATGCCATGCACGCCGCGGATGCGCAGGAACGCAGGCCGGACTCGATCCTGAACCATTACCGGGCGGTTCTGTCGTTCCGGAAAAGCCATGGCGCGCTGCGTGACGGGGACATGACGTTCCTGAAAACCAATCTCGACGTGCTGGCCTTCACGCGTCACAAGGGCGAGCATACGCTGCTTTTCGTTTTCAACCTGACGCGCAAGCCGGTGGAGTTTCCCATCCCGAAGGGCATGAACGTGACGACAATCCTGCCGATGCCGGGTTTTGAGCCGCTGTTTGATGGCGGCATCGTCAAGCTTGAGGGGCTGGACGTGTTTTGCGGGAGCGTTGAATGAGCGGGACTTTCGACGTCCGAAATGCTGGCGACTATCCGGACGACTGGTGCCTTCTGCGACACCGTCTCTGGCCTGATACGGCGCCTGAAGACCATCGGGCTGAGTTGCAGGACGTTTGCGAAACCGGGGCTGGATTTATCGTTCACGATCTTGACGGATCGGCCATTGGTTTTGCCGAGGTCAGCCTGCGGCGGGATTACGTCAACGGCTGCGATACGTCACCCGTGGCGTTTCTTGAGGGAATTTACGTGGAGGAGGCGTTCCGCAGGCAGGGCGTCGCCGCCCTTCTGGTGGAGCAGGTGACCCGATGGGCCATCGACCAAGGCGTCAGCGAACTTGCCTCCGATGCCGATATCGCCAATCTCAGCTCCCATCGCATGCATGCGGCCCTGGGATTTGAGGAAACGGAGCGCGTCGTTTATTTTCGCAGGTCGCTGATCCCGAAGCGATAAGCTGCCTGTGCTGATCCGCGAAGAGTCTCTGGCGGCGGGGCGGGTTGCCACCGCCGCATGTAACGTCATGGCTTTGTCTTAATGACGTAACGAAGCTATTTAAGTATATTCATAATTTAGAATGTTTGTATTATCGTTTTTCCTCCGCATAAATAATGGTTTCGCATTTATTTCGGCTGTACTGCAAGTCCTGGGCAAGCTTTCGGCGTCAAACATCGAGTCCTGCATATTTCCATCCCTACTCGTTAGTGAAGCAGGAATTGTCATGTCCGTTTCAATCAAGAATTTCAATCAGCCTAACAGCGGTAATACTAGATCCTCAGGCGGCAAAGCCAAGGCTGCCCTTCCGTCCATCCGCGATGTATTTCCTTCCGGGAAATCGGCGGCCCGCACATCCTCATCGACACCAGCGGCAAAAACCTCTTCGGCCGACTATATCGCGTCGCCCGCTTTCATGCGGAATCTGAAAGCGAAGCTCTCGTTGGCTGGCGACGATCCGGCGCAATATCTGCGCGCCCGGGCAATGGTAGGCGCTCTCGAGCGCGGGGCCCTGCAGGTTACCAATCCCACTCAGGGTAAAACGATCAATGCGTGGGATCCCAACCAGAAAAAAGCAACGCCGACCACAGCTACCGATACCGCCAAGACCAACTGGGTCGACTTCCTCAATACTCAACTGAAGCGCAGCGAAGACGGTGCGCTTTCCAAGGACGGAAACGGGAGTTATGTCGAAAAGGCGACGGGAAAAAATGCCTATTTCGGCAGGGTCGCGGGCAAATATTATTATGTCACCTGGCCTGCGGAGACGAAGGCATGAGGCCGCGCCAGCGGCCTCAAAAACGGAGGCGAAGCGTTCTTCGCTGCCGCTAGTCGCCAAGCCACCATCAGATCAGCGCAAACCGGTCCACATCCACCATGCCCATGTCGGAAATCTTGAGATGGGGGATGACGGGCAGGGGCAGGAAGGCGACCTGGAGGAAGGGTTCTTCCAGCGTGGTGCCCAGCGCATAGGCTGCTTTTCTCAGGGTGTGCAGCGTATCGCGAACGGTCTCGTAGGGTTCAAGGCTCATCAGCCCGGCGACGGGCAAAGCGATCTCGCCTGTCACCCTGCCGTCTTCCACCACGACAAAACCGCCCTTGATTTCGCCCAGCCGGTTAGCGGCCAGCGCCATGTCGTCTTCGCTCACCCCGACAACGCAGATATTATGGCTGTCATGGCCGACGGTGGAGGCGATGGCGCCCTTTTTCAGGCCGAAACCTTGAACGAAACCATTGGCATGGTTGCCGTTCTTGCCGTGGCGTTCGATGACGGCGACCTTGATGATATCGTTTTCGAGATCGACGGTGGTCTGGTTGCCGTCCGTCGGCAGTCTGTAGCTACGGTGCTCGGTAATGATCTTGCCGGGAAGCACGCCCATGACAGGGCTTTCGCCTTCCGTGACCGGCACGCCAAAATGCGAGGCGAGCACGGGTCTCGCCTTGACGCTGTCGAGACCGACCGGTGCGACCGGTTTGCGCGTGGCAAAGAGCGCATCGTTGACGATCCGGCCGCCGGAAAGAACCATGCTGGCTTTGCAGCTTTGCAGGCTGTCGATCACCACGAGATCGGCGCGCCAGCCCGGCGCGACCAGGCCGCGATCGCGCAGGCCAAAGGCTTTGGCGGCGGAAATGGAGGCGGCGCGATAGATGGCGAGCGGTTCCACGCCGCTGGCGATCGCTGTGCGGATCATGTAGTCGAGATGGCCCTGTTCGGCGATGTCGAGCGGGTTGCGGTCATCGGTGCAGAGCGCCAGATAGGGCGACAGCCGCTCGGTTATGATGGGCATCAGGGCATGCAGGTCTTTCGAGACCGAGCCTTCGCGCACCAGAATGTGCATGCCCTTGCGGATTTTCTCCAGCGCTTCCGTTGCACTCGTGCATTCATGCTCGGTGCGGATGCCGGCAGCGAGATAACCGTTCAGCGCTGTTCCGGAAAGAAGCGGTGCGTGCCCGTCGATATGCTGGCCCTGAAAAGCCTCCAGCTTCGCCATGCACACCGGATCCTTGTGGATGACGCCGGGGAAATTCATGAATTCAGCAAGGCCGATGACCTTCGGGTGGTTCCGGAACGGCAGCAGCTTTTCAATCGGAAGGTCGGCGCCAGCGGTTTCCAGGTGGGTGGCGGGCACGCAGGAGGAAAGCTGCACGCGGATGTCCATGATGGTTTCCATGGCGCTGTCGAGGAAGAACTGAAGCCCCTCCACCCCGAGCACATTGGCAATCTCATGCGGGTCGCAAATGGCGGTGGTGACGCCATACGGCAAAACGCAGCGATCGAACTCATGCGGTGTCACCAGCGACGATTCGATATGGAGATGCGTATCGATGAAACCGGGAACGACGATTTTGCCGGAAATATCGATTTCCCGGTAACCCTCATAGCTTTCACCGGTTCCCACGATCGTATCGCCACAGATGGCGATATCCGAGGCAATGAGTTCTCCGGTGACGAGATCGAAGAAGCGACCGTTCTTGAGAACCATGTCTGCCGGTTCACGGCCCGTACCCTGGTCGATGCGCTTTTCAAGTCTGGAATTCATGCGGCTTTCTTCGGCTCCTGATTTACGTCGTATGCGAGAATCTTCATTATTTACATTCGAGGGTTGTTTTTGGATCTATTCGAACTGATTCTTTGAGTTTTAAATATATCGAGAGTAAAAAATTTTCATATTTGTGGTATCTAATCTTCCTGGTTCAAGTTTAGGCGGAATTGGGAAGGCTTGGCTTCACCTTTATATTTCATCCGGTTGTGCGCCGGCATTTTTACGAATTGCGGTTTTAGGTTATATTCCCGGGAAGGAAAATAAAAGCGTCTGATGCTCAAACGAATTTCCACCCAGCAACTGACACTTGGCATGTTTATCGAAGCGGTCGAAGGAACGCTTTCGAATCAGGGATTTTTAAAGCGGCACCGCTTTCTTTTGCGGCAGGAGGAATTGATGCGGCAACTGAAATCAAGCGGCGCTGAAAGCATCATCATCAACACGGCCAGGGGATACGATACCGAAGGCGGCAGGCGTTCGGCTGCGGTTTCGCTTGCGCCGGACAATTGCCCGGAAACCATTGCCGCCGTAACCCATGCGGTCCGATCAGCCGCAGGCACTATTTCCGAGACCTTTGCTTCCGCAGAAGCCGGCGGCCTTGTGTCGCTGAAGGGCATGGCGGCGGCGGCGGGCAAGATTTCCGATGCCGTGCAGTCGAACCCGGCGATCTTCATCGGGGTCACCCGCCTGAAATCGAAAGATGAAACGACTTTCGTGCACTCGGTTTCCGTCAGCGGGCTGATGATCCTCTTCGGTAATTATCTCGGGCTCGACCGCGGAACGGTCGATCTGCTCGGCGTCAGTGGCCTGCTGCACGATATTGGCAAGGTGGAAATCCCCTCGTCCATTCTCAACAAGGCGGATGGGTTGAGCACCGACGAACGCAAAATCATCAATCTCCACCCGGCATTCGGGCGGGAAATATTGTCGCGAAACGAGCAGATGCCTGAGATGGTGCTTGATGTCTGCTTCAATCATCATGAGCGAATTGACGGCGGCGGTTATCCCAGCGGGCGTGCCGGCAGCGAGATCAGCCTTTACGCGCGTATCGCGGCGATCTGCGACGTTTACGACGCCGTGACTTCGGTCAGACCCTACAAGAAGCCATGGACGGCGAATGACGCGCTGACCTGGATGCTGCGTCGGGAGGGACATTTCGACCTGCAGCTGCTGAAGAAATTCGCGCTTTGTATTTCCGCTGCGCTGCCGAGGGGTTAGTTGCCGAGGATGATCGCCATGTTCAGGCTGTCGATAGAGCGCCCGTCGATCAGAACGGCATCGCGGGCCCAGCCCTCATGCACAAAGCCGATTTTTTCGTACAGCGCTATGGCTCTTGCGTTGTCCGCATGCACGCTCAGCTCGACACGATGCAGCCCGCCTTGACGGGCGGCATCGAGCGCTCGCCGCATCAGCTGCGCGCCAAGTCCCTTGTCACGGTAGGCTGGTACGATACCAATGCCGAGTGTGCCGCAATGGGCGCGGGTTATTCTGTCCTGGCGGCGAATGTCGCACCAGCCCGCCACTTCGCCATCCGCAACGGCAACGAATTGCGGATGGTTGTTTTCGATCATGTCGAGAACGAAGGCGCGCACCGCATCAAGCGGCGGCGCCTCCAGGAAGCTCAGATATTTCCGCTCGCGCGATACCGCATCGAGCGCACGGTGAAAGCTCTCAACGTGCTCCGCGCGGATGGGTTCAATGCTGATGGCGTCGGCAGCAGCCATCATGCCGCCTTTGTTTTCGCCTTGCGGGTGAGATGCACCACGACGTTTTCTATCATGCGCATGCCGGCGTCCTGGCCAAGCGTCATGATCGATTCCGGGTGGAACTGAACGGCAGCCACGGGTTCCTTGGCATGTTCGATGCCCATGATCGTGCCGTCCTCGCTTTCGGCCGTGATGATGAAATCACGCGGCAGGGTGGAGGGGTCGGCAAAGATCGAGTGGTAACGGCCAACGGTCACTTCCTTGCCGAGACCGGAGAAGACGAGGCCCGGTTCCAGCACGCGGATGCGCGAGGGTTTGCCATGCATCGGCACCGCAAGCTGGCGAAGCTCGCCGCCATAGGCTTCCGCCAGAGCCTGAAGGCCGAGGCAGACGCCGAAGACCGGCAATTCGCGGGCGCGGGCCGCCTTGATCGTCGCCTTGCAGTCGAAGTCCGTCGGGCTGCCCGGTCCGGGGGAAAGCACGACGAGATCGGGCTGGAAGCGATCGAATACGTCGGCTGCGACCGGCGATCTGACGGTGGAGACGGTCGCACCGGTCTGGCGGAAATAATTCGCCAGCGTGTGGACGAAGCTGTCTTCGTGATCGACAAGCAGGATCTTCACACCGGTACCAACCTTGGCCGCATCGCGCTTGGTGGAAGCGGCGTTGGTGGCTTTTGCGTCGCGAATGGCTGATATCATGGCGGACGCCTTGAGTTCGGTTTCGGCTTCTTCTTCCTGCGGATTGGAATCGTTAAGCAGGGTCGCACCCGCACGCACCTCGGCAATACCGTCCTTGATCCGGATGGTACGCAGAGTGAGGCCCGTATTCATGTCGCCATTGAAGCCGACCATGCCGATCGCGCCACCATACCAGGCGCGCGGGCTCTTTTCATGGCCTTCGATGAACCGCATGGCCCAGAGCTTCGGTGCGCCGGTGACGGTCACGGCCCAGGCGTGGCTGAGGAAGCCGTCAAAGGCGTCCATATCGTCCCGAAGGCGGCCTTCGATATGGTCCACCGTGTGGATGAGGCGCGAATACATCTCGATCTGGCGGCGGCCAATGACCTTGACCGAACCGGGTTCGCAGACGCGGCTCTTGTCGTTGCGGTCCACATCCGAACACATGGTCAGTTCGGACTCATCCTTCTTAGAGTTGAGCAGCTTCAGTATCTGCTCGCTATCGGCAATCGGATCGTCACCGCGCTTGATGGTGCCTGAGATCGGGCAGGTCTCGATCCGCCGGCCGGAGACGCGCACGAACATTTCCGGTGAAGCGCCGACCAGATATTCCTGATGGCCGAGATTGATGAAGAAGGAGTAGGGGGACGGGTTGATCGCCTTCAGGCGGCGGGAAATCGCCGACGGATTGCTTTCGCAGCGTTCCATGAATTTCTGGCCAGGGACGACCTCGAACAGATCGCCGCGACGGAAGCTTTCCTTGGCCTTCACGACAAGTTCGGAATATTCGCCGGGACGGTGATCGCCCTTGGGCGGGATCGTATCGGTTGTCTTGAAGGGATCGGGTGCTATGTCGGAGGACTTGCCGTCCGTCGTCACGCCGCCCTTTTCGAAGTCGTAACGGTCGATCCAGGCCTTGGCGGAATAGTGATCAACGACCAGGATTTCATCGGGCAGGAACAACACCATGTCGCGCTGGTCTTCCGGCCGCGCCAGCGACAGCTTGATGGCGTCGAACTGGAAAGCGAGGTCGTAACCGAAGGCGCCGAACAGGCCGATTGCCGAATCCGCGTTCGAATAGAAGAGGTCGACTATGGCGCGCAGCGCAGTGAAGACGGTCGGGATTTTTGAGCGTTCTTCTTCTGTGAAGACGCGGTCCGGTTCGTTGACGGTGAGATCAAGACGACGCGTGGTGGAAGCGCCGAGCGTGAGATCGGGCGTCGCCTTCAGCTTTTCGGTGATGAAGGAAAGCAGTACTTCGCCGCGGCCATTATAGGCCTCAATCCACATCTTGCGGCCAAAGCAGGCAATTCCGAGCGGCGGGTCGATGATGGCCGTGTCCCAGCGCGTGTAGCGGCCGGGATATTCATAGTTGGACGAGAAAACCGCGCCGCGATGGGAATCGAGCTTTTCGACATAATTGTCGATGGCGTTGGCATAATCGGCAGGCCGGCGCTTTCGGCTGACCTTGATGCCGCCTTTCGTCTCGTAGGTTTCCGCTCCGTCATCCTGAATGATCGTTACCATTTCTTTCGCACTTCCCGTTGTTCAGGCCCGATGACAGGCGGCAAGATAACAAAAAAGCCGCCTGAAAATTCGGGCGGCTTGGACTTTGTCTGAAGACATGACTGGTCAAGGCCGCGTAAAGCTGCTCCACCACCAGTTAGCAATGTTCTTAGACACGATGTTCATGCGAAAATTGTTAGCGTGCACGATCCGCCTTGGCAAGCGGATTTCCGCAAGGGAATGAACCTTACGGGCCGCCGCGGCGTTGCACTCCTGCCGAAACGGTCAGGAGTGCCCCGTAAAATGCTTCATCGCCTGTGTCTTCTGGTAACCACCCTCGCACTGATTTCTGCCTCAGAACCGCCGGCGCAGGTGCCGGTGCCGCAGCCGAAACCGGGTGAGGGGCAGTCCTCCACCCCCTCGGAAAAGCCATCCGACGAGACGCCGCAAAGGCCGGCGGAAGCACCGAAACCCGTTCCCAAGCCGCAGCCCGATGAGAAGCCGGTCGCGAAACCCGATGCTTCCGGAAACCAGCAATCCGATGGTGAAAAGACACCCGCTGACAAGGGTTCCGATGACGCCAAGAAGGAAGGCGAGGACAAGGATGGCGTGGAGCAGAACAAACCAACTGTCGAAACGGCGAAACCTGAGGAGAAGCCACCGGAACCGGTGAAGCCGGAGGACCCTGCCGCACTTCAGGCATGTCTTGCCTCGTTGAAGGGGATCGGTGCAGAGTTCAAGCAGCTTGAGCCGATCCGCGATACGGAGCAGGGGTGCGGCATCGAGGCGCCTGTCGAGCTTTCCGTGGTTCTCCCAGGCATCAAGCTTGAGCCATCGGGAACCATGCGCTGTGAAACCGCGCTTGCGCTTTCACGCTGGACCAAGGAGATGATGGTGCCGGCGGCCGCTCTGGCTTTGCCGGAGAAAAAGGTGACGGCGATCGCCAATGCCTCGACCTATATTTGCCGAAACCGCAACAGCGCGGAAAACGGCAAGATTTCCGAACATGCCAAGGGCAATGCCGTGGATATTTCCACCATTTCCTTCGATAAGGGCGAGCCGCTGGTGATGAAGCCGCGCGGTGAGGACGGGACGCCGGAGGGTGCTTTTCAGCGCACGATTACCGCTGCCGCCTGCCTATTTTTCCGCACGGTCCTTTCGCCCGGCAGCGATGCCACACATCAGGATCACCTGCATCTCGACGTGCTGGAGCGAAAAGGCGGCTATCTCTATTGCCGCTGACAAAAAGGGGCGACCCGAAAGGCCGCCCGACTGGAGTTGATGCTTCCGCCCCGGATTTAGAACTTCTGGGTCAGGGAGATTTTGAAGGTGCGGCCTGCTTCCGTGTAGAAATCGACCGGCTGATTGACCGTGCTGACCGAATTCGGGTTCACGTCGCGGACGCCGACGGCATTCCAGTATTTCCTGTCGAACAGGTTGTAGATGCCGGCCTGGATGCGCAGGCCCTTGGTCTGCTCGGGTTCCCACCAACCGGTCAGGTTGAAGACGCCGTAACCGGGGGCGTCGAAAGTGTTGGCCACCCTGTCGTCACGCATGCCGGCGGAAAAAACGCCCGTCAGTTCCGTGCCCCAGACATCCTGCGCATAGCCGACGCCGAGGACGGACTTGAACGGTGCCACCGTGCGGATGAACTCGTTGGTGTCGGTGTCCTTGCCATAGGCGTAGGCGAGCGAGGCGTGGGCGAAGAAGCCGTTTGCCAGATCCTTGCGGACCTTGGCCTCCACACCGGAGATTTCGACGTTGTTGCGGTTGCGATAGGTAAACAGCGATCCGTTGCCCCTGCCGCCGAAGCCGGGGAAGAGCGTTGTCGAGGTCGTATATTGTTCGATGAAGTTCTTGTACTTGTTGTGGAACAGCGTCAGGCTTCCCGTCAGGTCGCCGGAGGCGTAGTTCGCACCGATCTCGAAACCGTTGCTGGTCTCGGGATTGAGGGCGGAGTTGCCGACAACAGCGTAACCGGAGCTGACGTTGGAGAAGTTCAGATACAGTTCGTTGATCGTCGGGGCACGATAGGCCATCGACCATTGTGCGAAAAGCTGTAGTTCGGGCGTGACGTCATAGGTGGCAAGAAGCTTCGGCGAGAAGCGCGAGCCGCTATTGCCGCTCGGCAGGCCGAATGTTCGGTAGCCGCTGTTGCTGGAAACGGAGCCATCGGGATCGTAATCGTAGAAATCGAAGCGCAGGCCGGGGGTCAGGCGGAAGCCGTTGCCGAAGGCGATTTCGTCATCGAGATAAAGGCCGAGGCTCTTGCCGCTCACGTCAGGCATGTCCGATTGCGACGATGAGGTCGAACCGGCCGTATTGGCGAAAAGCTCCTGGCTGAAATCGGTGGTCATGGCGTTGCCGCCGAAACGGACGGTGTGCTGCACGCCGCCAAGCTCGAACCCGGATTCCAGGCCGCCCACGATACCGAAGGCGCTGTTGCGCATGCTGTCTTCGCGAATATAGAGGGAATTATTGGTCAGCCGGTCGCCGGCGCCGGAGTCCTTGGAGAGGCGCGTCCAGTAGAGCGACAGATTGGCGGCATCGATCACGCTGTCAGTCGAGGGCGCCTCGTATTCATAATCAAGCGAGACGCGGTCGCGCTCAGTGTCCTCGTAACCGCGGTAATCGCCGATGCGATAGGTCGAGCCCGATACGCTGACACCCTGAAGGGTTTTCATGTCGCTGCGGTCTCTCAGCGAATACCGTTCGGCAGTAAGTCCTATGCGGTGGCCACCTTCCAGATCCTGGCGGATCTTGAACATCAGGTTGCTTTCATAGGTGTCGGCGGGGTTGGGCTTGGTGCGACGCGTGCCGTAGATGTCGGCCGTACCCTTGTTGTCCGTTTCATTGCCGCGTTTGTAGGAGCCCTGGAACAGGACCGAGGTGTTCTCGATCTTCTTGGCGACGGCGAGCGATCCGCCCACGCTTCTGTCCTCGCTGTCATAGGTGGTCTTGGCGACACCGCCCCAGTCCCTGCCTTCACCGATCAGGTCCTCCGGCTCGAGCGTGCGCAGCACCAGCGCGCCGCCGAGAGCACCGGAGCCGATGCGGCTGGAATCGGCGCCACGCACCACATCAACGGTCGAAAGCGATGAGAAATCAAAGCTCGAATTCGTATTGCTCAATGTGGTGGTGGCCTGACCCTGCCGGGCGAAGTTTTCGAAGAAGGGAACGGGAATATTGTCGATCAAGGTGACGACGCGTGCGCCACCGAGGCCGCGAATGAACAGGCCGCCGGGCCGGCCGGGTTTGGCGTCGACGTAATCGACACCCGGTTCCGTGCTGTTGCCGAGGTCCTTGATGCTGCCGATGTCCTTCTTGCGGATGTCTTCCGCAGTCGTCTGGCTCGCCAGCGGCGTATCGGCGACGGCATTGGCGCTTTTGACGCGCTTGCCCTTGACGACGATTTTTTCGAGCGTGGTGGTGCCGTCCGCCTGCGCCGCGGCATCCTGCGCCCGCACGGGGCCGGCGAGCGGCAGAAGAGAGATGGCAGTGCACAGAAGCAGCGCGGAATGCGTGCGCGAAATGGACATTAAATACCCCCAGGTAGGCGCGCGAATAGGCCACGGCGTGCGAAAGCACGCCGTGTTTGCCGTCGCGGCTGAAACTGTTTTGATTGTTACGGGCGAGCCGGTAAGCGAGGACTAAAAAACATGATTATAACTGTCAACATTATTATATATGACTTTTAGCATCATGTTTTAAAGCGGGGCGCTATGTTGCAAAAATATTACGTTTGCGGGCCGTGGCCAAAAAAGATGGGTAAGGACGAAAACGCCACGATGCGGTCAAAGTGCCGACATTGATGCTTGCTACGATCTTCGCGGCCAGTTTACATGGCGAACGAAAGCATACCCGAAAATAACAGTTTAATAATCGGATACGGAAATGAAGTCTCTTGAACTGCTCGTCGAGCGGATCATTCTCTCCAGCCGCTGGCTGCTGGTCGTTTTTTATCTCGGCCTCGTCGCGGCACTGGCTGTCTACGCCTTTTCTTTCGCGCTCAAGTTTCTGAAAGTTGCGAAGAACGTTTTTACCTACGACGAAGCCGACATGATCCTTGCCATGCTGGGCCTGATCGATGCGGCACTCGTCGCCAGCCTGATCGTCATGGTGATGATTTCCGGTTACGAGAACTTTGTCAGCCGTTTCGACGATGCCGATGCGGAGGTTTCGTTTCTGGGCAAGCTTGATGCCGGAAGCCTGAAAATCAAGGTCGCGTCGTCAATCGTGGCCATTTCGTCCATTCACCTGCTGCAAATCTTTCTCAATGCCAATCAGTACTCGGACAGCAAGCTGATGTGGTTCACGATCATCCATCTGGCTTTTGTCGCCTCGGCGGTCATGCTTGGTTTCCTGGAGAAACTGATGGCCAAGCCGAAGGACAAGGCCGAAAAGCCGGTGCTTTAGCAGGGTAATCAGACGATATGAAGGTCGCAACCCCGTCATGGCCACGCATTTTTTCGCTCCTGGCGTCAAGACCCGGCGCGGAGAAGGGGCGTGAATGGTGAAGACGGAGCGTCAGGCGAGGCTATGCGATGATCTGTCGGCTGCTGCCGACAAGTCCCAATGGCTGGAGGCGCTGCAGGAAGTGATGCACGCTTTCGGTTACGCCTATGTGACCCTGCTGCTCCTGCCCGGCGGCCAAAATGCCTATGGCTTGCCGACGGTCATTGAAAGCAGCCTGCCAATCTGGGTCGTGAATGCGATGACCAGCGACGGTGCGCTCGGGGATTGTCCCGTCATCAGGCGCGGCGCATCATCGATGATGCCGCAATATTGGTCGTTGCAGGACCCGGACATTGCGTGTGAAACGCTTCAGGATGCCGTATCCTCCGTGCGCAGCATGGGCATCACTTCGGGTCTCATGGTCCCGGTACACGGCATGAACGGCAATCGGTATCTGATGAATTTCGCAGGCGATCGCGATACCCTGCAACAGGCCGCGCTTAACGAGCTGGGCATGATCGCGCTACATGCGCTGGAGGTCTATGACCGGCTTTGCCGCACCGGCTCCAGAGGGCCTTCACCGCTGACGAAGCGGGAACTCGACGTGGTGCGCTGGACGGCGCAGGGGAAGACCTCGGTGGAGATTGCCGAGCTTCTGTCCATCTCGGAACATACCGTCAACGCCTATATGAACAACGCCATCCGCAAGCTCGACTGCGTGAACCGCACCCAGCTGGTGGCCAAGACCATACGCCTTGGCCTGATCGTCTGATCGGTCCCGCCCTTCGGGGAAACCTGCGCCTTATCGGTCGAGAACCGAGCGAAGCTCGACGAGATTGGAGCGAACCCGCAAAACGTAAAATCCCATGGTGGCCAGGTGCGACGGCATGATCCAGCCGCTCTCCTCACCATTGGAGATGATCGCCGGCTGGATACGCAAGGCTGCGCGGGTCTGCAGGAGCGTGTCGTTCCACAGGTTGGTGAGGTTGCGTTCGCGGATGACCTGCGCGAAGTCGGATCCGGCTGCGGAAAGTACGCCGTAATAACCGTAGAGCTGGCCATAGGCGAACCAGAAACGGTCGTCGGCGCGGGTATCGAACCAACCGCCATTATAGTTTTCCGAACGCTCACGCAGGATGGCCGATGTCGAGCCGATATCGCCGGCAATGCGGTCGATGAACTGGATCAGGTTGTCGGCGCGGGTGTCGAAGACGGCCTTGCAGGCGACGAGCTCGCCATTGAAGGCCTGGAAGCTGCGGATCGCGGCGCGGTAATAGCTGGGGGTCGGCGTCTTCGGGCCGAAAGGATCGAGACCGAAATACCAGGAATATTCGCTGAACTGCATATTGCCACGCGCTTCCTGGAGGTTGTTGTTGATGCCCGATGTCCCGCGCACGCGCCCGAGCGTATCCACCAGCTCCACCGAGGTGCGGCGCACGGCCTGGTTCACGCCGCGCTGGAATGAGGCCTTGTTGTCGAGAAACGGTGTGCTATCCCAGTCCATGCCGAAGAGACCGAGGCGATAGAGCAGCATGGAGGAAATCCACGCATTCTGGTTGACGTTGAAATCGGTGAGATCGGCGGCAGCGTCAACGATGGCCGAGCGTTGGCACACCGGTGCGGATGTGTTGGCGGCTGCACCGGTTGCGCCAGCGGGCGACGTCGGGGAGGCGGCCGGCAGTTCCTGTCCGGGCGGCACGGTCCGTTCAGCAAGCTTGTAACGGGAAATGTAATCCGGATCGAAATTGCTCCAGACCTGCGTTTGCCAGACGAAATATCCGTAGAAGCCGGCAAGCAGGATGAGAACCAGAGCGATCGGGCCCTTGATGAGCCAGTTGCGGCCGCTGTACCAGCCATGGGCGGCCATGAAGGGCCATAAAAGCCAGGCGACGAGAAGACCGGCGGCCCTGCCGATGGCACTGAAGGCTGCCTGAATCGTGGCGGTGATCCGGTCTATCATGTCGTCATAGTCTCCTCTGCCCGTGGGGCTGGATGCCGGAATAAAACCGCCATCCGGTGGGGCGCCCTTCGGCGCCTGGTCGGACTCCGGTCATTTACTGTCCTGCAGATATGTCCCGGTCAACCGGGATACAACATGATTGCGAAACTTTTCTCAACCTGCGGTCCGCGCCGGCCATCATCGCTCTCCATACGGACTGCGACGTAACGGCCGCCGCGGAACCGGAGGGCAAGCAGTCAGAGGCCGAGCCTGGCGATCTCCTCATTCAGCCGGTCGCGTGCCTTTTTCGGCAGTTTGCCGCTTTTGACGGCATCGAGGTTGGCCGGCACGGCGTCGCCCACGACAACAAGCGCGACCATGCCCATGCCGAGATGCGGCGTGCATTTGACGACGTAGGCGCCTTCCTTCTCGACCGTCAGCTTCACCGCCTCGTTCATCTTGCCCTTGAACTCGGAAACCCCCTCGGGGATCATATCCTTCACGGCTGCCGCGTCATGGCCCTTGTCCACCGGAATGAAGGTGATGACGTCACCTACGGCAGCCTTGACGGTTGCGGGCTCGAAGACCATCGCCTGACCATCGCTGCCCTTGTTGAGCATCTTCACTTCGATTTCGGCAGACAGGGCGGGGAAGGCAAAAAGTCCAGCAATGACGAGGCTGGCAAATCCGGCAATTTTGTTCTGCATAATTTTGCTCCTGAGAGAAAGCACATCCAAGCGGATGTCCTCGCCGTTCTAGCGCAGGAGCTGGGCGGTCATCTTTGCGAAAAATCAAATGCGGCAACCGGACGCAGCCGCTCAGCAGCCGTTGAACGCCTCCACCCAGTGGCGGCGGCAGAAGGAAACATATTTTTCGTTGCCGCCTACCTCAATCTGCGCGCCTTCCGTGACGACATTTCCTTCATTGTCGAAGCGGGCCACCATCGTCGCCTTGCGGCCGCAATGGCAGATGGTGCGGATTTCGCGCAGCTCGTCGGCAATCGCAAGCAGTTCTTTCGAGGCAGGGAAGAGCTTGCCCTGGAAATCCGTGCGCAGACCATAGGTCATGACCGGGATGTTCAGCCGGTCGACAATCTCGGCAAGCTGCCAGACATGGTGTTCTGAGAGGAAATTGGCCTCGTCGACGAAAACGCAGGCGACGGGCGCCTGTACATGCAGGGCCGATACTTCAGCGAACAAATCGGTATTTTCATCGAAGGTCAGGGCGTCGGAGGACAGACCGATGCGCGAGGCGACACGGCCGACGCCGGCGCGGTCGTCAAACGCGGCCGTGAAGATCAGCGTGCGCATGCCGCGCTCCTGATAATTATAGGACGCCTGCAGCAGCATGGTCGATTTGCCGGCATTCATCGTCGAATAATTGAAATAGAGTTTTGCCATTATCCACTCCCGGAGCGCCTTCGCGCCTTTCGGACGCCTCGCAACCTCACGAAACGGCGCGCCGGATTTCACCAGGCGATCACAAAGCTCGATCCGATGCCGCATCAGGCGTCTTTTGACGAGGAAGATGTGGATTGAAAAGTGCGCAGGCGCGAAAAACACAGATTTCTGCGGTCTGCTTTTTCCCATTTGCAGGTTCGAATCCCGACGTTTTTGCCGTTTTTGTCGCAAACGGGCGGGCCAAAGCACGCAAATGCACGCGAGTTGATTGTGGCCGGAAGATATTGATAATGGCAAGGGAACGAAAAAAAGGGAGCAAACAATGTTTGCAAATAGACGTCGCTGTCTGGTTCTGGCCGCAGCAATCTCCTCCATGACGTTCAGCGCGGCCGGTGCCGCCGAACCGGCAAGCTGCGGCACGGTGCGGTTTTCCGATGTGGGCTGGACCGACATCACCGCCACAACGGCCACAGCCACGGTACTACTGAAAAGCCTCGGCTATGAAACCGACGTCAAGCTTCTCTCTGTTCCCGTTACCTATACATCCCTGAAAAACAAAGACATCGATGTCTTCCTCGGCAACTGGATGCCGACCATGGAAGGGGATATCGCGCCTTACCGCGAAGACAAATCGGTCGAAACGCTGCGGGAAAACCTGACCGGCGCCAAGTATACGCTGGCGACCAACGCCAAGGGTGCCGAACTCGGCATCAAGGATTTCAAGGACATCGCTACGCACAGCGACGCGCTTGGCGGCAAGATTTACGGCATCGAGCCCGGTAATGACGGCAACCGCCTGATCCTCGACATGGTGGCCAAGGATACATTCGGATTGAAGGCGTTCGAAGTCGTCGAATCCTCCGAGCAGGGGATGCTGTCGCAGGTCGCCCGCGCGGAAAAATCCGGCGAGCCGATCGTTTTCCTCGGCTGGGAACCGCATCCGATGAATGCGAATTTCAAGCTCACCTACCTGACGGGCGGCGATGAGGTCTTCGGTCCCAACTTCGGTGGTGCGACGATCTACACCAATGTTCGCAAGGGTTATGTCGAGGAATGCCCCAATGTCGGCGCCTTCCTCAAGAACCTGCAATTTTCCCTGCCCATGGAAAACGAGATCATGGGCAAAATCCTGAATGACGGGCTTGAGGGCGAAGCTGCCGCCACCGCATGGCTGAAGGCCAATCCGGCTGCGGTCGAACCCTGGCTCGCCAACGTCAAGACCAAGGATGGCAGCGCCGACGCCCTGCCCGCCGTCAAGAAGGCGCTTGGCCTTTAAAACGCAAGACTATGCATGACTGTATCCGGCCTGTGCGACAGGCTGGATGCAGCGGGAAATATCGATGCCCATGCATGACCTTGCCCGCGCATTTTCAACGCATTGCAGGTCATGCGCCAGCACCGCGTCCGGCCGCCGTCTGCCGGTCGTTGTTTCTGCATTTGTTTAAGAAAGGTCTTTTCTTACCGTGGAATGGCTCAGCGCTCCTGAAAACCGCCTGCCCGTCGGCCGATATGCCAAGGAGGCCATCGACTGGCTGACCGGCAATCTCGCTTTTTTCTTCGATTGGCTTTCCTTCATTTTCCAAAGCGTCATCAACGCCCTGCTTTATGTGCTCCAGGCGCCGCATCCGCTGGTCATCGTGGCGATTGTCACGGCGCTTTCGGCCTGGACGCGACGCTCGATCGGCATGCCCGTCTTCACCGCACTCGGCCTGCTGCTCATCATCAATCTCGGCTATTGGAAAGCGACGACGGAGACGCTGGCGCTGGTGATCGCCGCCAGCGCCGTGTGCATGATCATCGGCATACCGCTTGGCATATTGGCGGCGAGGCGCAAATGGATCTATGCCGGCATGCGCCCGGTGCTGGACCTGATGCAGACCATCCCCACCTTCGTTTATCTCATTCCGGCGCTGGTGCTGTTCGGCCTTGGCATGGTTCCGGGGCTGATCGCCACCGTCATCTTCGCCATTCCGGCTCCGGTGCGGCTCACACGCCTCGGCATTGTCTCCACGCCGCCGGCGCTGGTCGAGGCGGCCGTCGCCTTCGGAGCAACGCCGTCGCAGGTGCTGCGCAAGGTGGAGCTGCCCTTTGCCGCGCCGCAGATCATGGCCGGTCTTACCCAGACGATCATGCTGTCGTTGTCGATGGTGGTCATTTCCGCGCTTGTCGGCGCCAATGGTTTGGGCGTGCCTGTCGTGCGCGCCTTGAACACCGTCAATATCGCCATGGGCTTCGAGGCGGGATTGTGCATCGTCATACTGGCGATCGTTCTTGACCGGCTTTTCCGCCTTCCCGGTACGGAGGATGATCTATGAGTGACGCCATCATCTTCGGAAATGTCGATATCGTCTTTGGCGACCGGCCCGATGCCGCGCTGCCGATGATCGACAGAGGCAGTACGCGCGACGAGATCAATGCCGAGACCGGGCTGGTGCTCGGTGTCGCCAATGCATCGCTGTCGGTGAGCGAAGGCGAGATACTCGTGCTTATGGGGCTTTCCGGCTCGGGCAAGTCGACGCTGCTCAGGGCCGTCAACGGGCTTGCGCCCGTGGTACGCGGCAATGTGGGGGTGAAGACCAAGACCGGCTTTGTCGATCCCTATCGCTCAACGGCCAAATCGCTCCGCGACCTGCGCATGCATACGGTTTCCATGGTGTTCCAGCAATTCGGTCTTCTGCCGTGGCGTAACGTGGCCGACAATGTCGGTTTCGGGCTCGAGCTTTCCGGCGTACCGGAAGCGGAACGCAAACGCATGGTGGCCGAGCAGCTCGAACTGGTCAATCTTTCCGCCTGGGCCGACCGCAAGGTGGGAGAGCTTTCCGGCGGCATGCAGCAGCGTGTGGGACTGGCGAGAGCGTTTGCCACCGGCGCGCCGATCCTGCTGATGGACGAACCATTCTCGGCGCTCGACCCCCTTATCAGAAGCCGCCTGCAGGATGAGCTTCTCGAATTCCAGAGCCGACTGAAGAAAACGATTCTCTTTGTCAGCCACGATCTGGATGAGGCTTTCCGCATCGGGAATCGTATCGCCATGATGGAAGGCGGACGCATCATCCAGTGCGGGACGCCGCAGCAGATCGTCAAGCAACCGGCCACGCAATATGTCGCGGATTTCGTGCAGAATATGAACCCGATCTCCATGCTGACCGCTGCGGATGTGATGAAGCGGGGCGTAGATGAACGCAACGGCCAGATGACCGTCGCGGCCACCGCCCGCCCGTCATCCCCCCTGATCGACATTCTCGATGCGCTGGCCAAACATTCCGGCGCAATCGGTGTCGTCGACAATGGCGCGATCGTCGGCACGATTTCCGCTGACGAAGTCGTGGCAGGGCTGACCCGTCATCGCAAAAAATAACTGGCTTTTGCCAGGAAACAAAAGGGACCTCCCTCACCGGGGGTCCCTTTTGTTTTTCCGCAGATATTCCGGGCAAGTTACCTTCCCCCTGTTGGAAAGAGTATCTTTGACATCATAAGTTATGCATGAAAATTATTACTAATAAAAACCATATTGCAAATTTCGAGAAAATTGCGCAAAGTAAAACTAGATTCTGTAGCGCGTTGCTAAATTTAAGGTGGTATAAGCTTAAAGCCTCAAAATCGGTCGCGGGTTATGGTGATTTGGGAGCTGAAATTTTTATCATTTGTTGCTTATGAATACTTATTCTAATACATGTTTTTATTGTAAATGTGATAAAAATCAGGCAGAACGCCGATATTTTAGGTGAAGTGTCTTAGATGGATAATTAGTGAAGAATAGTCTTTGAAAGGGACACGATATAAGCAAGATTTAGGTATATACAACGTATCCACCGAATTATAAAAACACCTTTTGGAACACCTATAATAGCCACCATGACCGTCTTTCCGACTGTCATCAGGAGACTTGAGCGTATGGATAACCAATCTCTGTCGGAACATAGCATCGCCGCTGCAGACTTGCTCTCAGCGATGGCGAATCCCAAGCGCCTGATGATCTTATGCACGTTGGTGGATACGGAAGTGCCGGTCGGTGTTCTCGCCTCTCAGGTTGGTCTCAGCCAGTCCGCTCTTTCGCAGCATCTTTCGAAATTGCGGGCCCAGCGGCTGGTAAAGACACGACGGGATGCGCAGACCATCTATTATTCCAGCAACTCCGAATCCGTTAAGAAAATCCTGGCCTCCCTTGAGGAAATTTATTGCCAGGCGCAGAAGAGCAGCAAGACAGCCGCCTGATCCGGGGCCGTCAGGCCTCCGGCAGCATTGAATTGAAACCGGCGCTTGACGCCGGTTTTTCGTTTGTGAGTTACCTGACCGGGCGGTGATCCCGCAAGGAGCGCGCTGGTCTTTGCGCCGGGTGCGATCAGCGGGCGGGCACAGCCTGCATCTGCTGCTTGAGCAGGGTTGCTGCAGCCGCATATCCGCCGTCAGCGCCGTCCACGAAATGCATGTGATCCCGTGAAAGCGGGGAGGGTACGATACAGGTCATCAATGCGGCGTCCTGCTCATGCAGGCCGAAATAACAGCTTCCAGACAGGCGGCCTTGCTCCAGCCGGTCGCGAATTTTTTCGAGCCTTGCGCCGTCGATATCCACGGTCATCTTCAAACCGTCGTCGAATTTCCTGAAATCGGTATTGCTGGCGACGGAGCGCCGATAGCGCTCCGCATTGAACCGTCCGAGCGAAAGACCCGTCAAGCCGAGCAAATTGATAAGCAGGGTCTCGCCGAGAATACGGGACGAACGGCGCAACTGGCCCCAGACGTCGCGATGGGCCGCTCCTGCGCGTGCCTCGAGATTCAGTCCCTCCCGCACGAAACCGAGCTTCGGGCCCTCCTCAGGCACGGGGTGGCCATGCCTTCCGTCCTGCTCGGCCAGATCGACAAGATCGGTAACAAGCTTGCGGAATGCCGGCATGTCCCGCGACGGCCCCGGCACCGCTATGATGGATACAACCTTGCCACGGGTCGCCGGAATGGGATTCCAGCGGCATGAGAGGCCGGTCAGATCCGGGCGTTCGCCTGCGGCTGCGGTAGGCAGGATATAAAGGCCTTCCTTCATCCGTGCTTCAGCCCAGCTATTGCCGCCACCTGAAAACATCGCATAGGAAACATCGTCGCTTGCCTGAAAACGCGCGACGCGCACATCGAAGCCATTCTCACGAATATCCTCAACCGGAACCAGCGCTACCCGCATCGTAAGGTCGAGATCGTCCTTCACCCAACGCTGAACGGAAGAAAGAGCGGCGCTGGCAAGCGGCAGCCCGCCCGGGGGCACGGTGACGGCGGCGCCATCGCCGCCGAAAACGAAGGGCAGGTCGTGACGTCCGAGACTGTTCGACACACCGGAAATGACCGCCGCGCCGGCCATGTTCACCGCCTTGTATCGGCCGGTCTGGATCGCCGCCGTTGAATCGACGATATCGGCGATGGCAAGCCCCCATCCCGGTGGCAGGGCACGATAAAGCGTCGGATCAACCACGTCCTCAAAGCGCTGGAAAACGGGCAGGCCCGTCAGAAATTCGTCATCTGCTGTGATCATGCCGCGATTATCCTCCAGCGGCGGCCGAACGCCAAGCATTTCCATGGGGCGATACCGTGCTTCGGAGTGACAGGATCATGGCCCGCTTCGCGTTTGATTTACCTCTAATAGACCTAATCCAGCAAAGGTGACTTGCATAGATCATCAATCCTTCCGTATGAGTTGAGTGGAAGGCTCGGAATTCAAAAATGGAACGAGTTTTCGCCGGGAGGCGTCCGATAGTTTCATTCGGTCGGCGCCCATGGCGCTCACCGGGTCCCGCGACCCCCTTTAAGGAGACACCAGGATGAAACTGAAGACATTGACCAGTGTGACGCTTGCAGCGTCCTTCGCATTCGCACCCCTTGCCCATGCCGAAATCGTCATCGGCCTGATTGCGCCGCTCACCGGTCCTGTCGCCGCTTATGGCGACCAGGTCAAGAACGGCGCCCAGACGGCAGTCAATGAAATCAACAAAAAGGGCGGCATCCTCGGCGAACAGGTCGTGCTGAAGCTGGCCGACGATGGCGGCGAGCCGAAGCAGGGCGTTTCAGCCGCGAATCAGCTGGTTGCCGAAGGCATTCACTTCGTCGTCGGTCCGGTGACGTCCGGCGTCGCCATTCCCGCTTCGGACGTCTTTGCCGAAAACGGCGTGCTGATGGTTACGCCGACGGCGACTGCGCCGGGCCTTACCAACCGCGGCCTTTCCAACGTCTTCCGCACCTGCGGTCGCGATGACCAGCAGGCCGAGGTTGCGGCGAAATACGTTCTCGCCAACCTCAAGGACAAGAAGGTCGCCATCATTCACGACAAGGGCGCTTACGGCAAAGGCCTGGCAGATGCCTTCAAGGCGACGCTGAATGCCGGCGGCGTGACCGAAGTTCTCTACGATGCCCTGACGCCGGGCGAAAAGGACCTCGGCGCGCTGACGGCACGTCTGAAGTCCGACAATGCCGAGATCATCTATTTCGGCGGTTACCATCCGGAAGCCGGTCTTCTGGTGCGCCAGTTGAAGGATATCGGCTCCAAGGCTGCCGTTATCGGCGGTGACGGCCTGTCGAACAGCGAGTTCTGGAACATCGGTTCGCAGGCTGGCGAAGGCACGATCTTCACCAATGCTTCCGACGCGCTGAAGAACGCTGATTCCAAGGCTGCTGCGGAAGCGCTGAAGGCCGCCAACATTCCGGCGGAAGCCTTCACGCTTAATGCTTACGCTGCTGTCGAAGTCCTGAAGGCCGGCATCGAAAAGGCTGGCGCCAAGGATTCCGAAGCGGTTGCCAAGGTCCTGAAGAGCGGTGAAGCCTTCCCGACCGCAATTGGCAAGGTCACCTATGGCGAAAGCGGTGACCTGACCTCGCAGACCTTCTCGCTGTTCAAGTGGCAGGACGGCAAGATCGTCGCAGCCGAATAAGCTGACCTTACCGGCCGCACCTGTTGCGGCCGGTTTCATTTATGGCCTGAAGAGGGTGAAGGCAGCATGGCCGATGCCGGGACGCGCATAGACGGAGATATCGCTTTCGAGCGGATATTCCCCATCCTCAGGATGTTCGACGAGGCCAAGGCACGGGAGTTCTATATCGATTTTCTCGGCTTCGAGGTCGAGTGGGAACACCGCTTCGGCGAAAATTTCCCGCTCTACATGCAGATTTCACGCGCCGGAATGGGGCTGCATCTCAGCGGCCACCACGGCGATGCGACGCCGGGCTCCAACGTCTTCGTCACGATGCATGGCGTTCTCGCCTACCAGCGGGAACTGGCGGCAAAGGATTATCGCTTCATGAAGCCCGGCGTTGAAGAACTGCCATGGGGTAATGTGATGGAAGTGACCGATCCCTTCGGCAACCGCATTCGTTTCTGCGAGCAGAAAAGCGGATAGTGATGTTTTGGACGCGAGCGCAAGGCCCTTGACCTTGATCCTCGTTTGAACGATAGAACGCTCAAATAGCGAACCGCGCGCACGGAGGCCCCGTGCGCGCGGTTCGTGCGTTTTGGCAATCGGTCATGCAATTCGTTCGCATCCGCACGGGGACAGAAAATGAACGTTGAAGGCAATGCGCTGGTCAGGAAGCTCGCATTCTGGGGCATTCCGCTTTCTTTCGGTGTACTCGGCCTCAAGCTTGTGGCCTGGTGGGTTACCGGCTCGGTCGCGCTGCTGTCCGACGGTCTGGAATCGACCGTCAACGTGGTCGCGGCTTTCATCGCCTATTTCGTCATTCGTTACGCGCAGAAGCCTGCCGATGACGACCACCAGTTCGGCCACCACAAGGCGGAGTATATTTCCGCTGTCGTCGAAGGGGTACTGATCGTTGTCGCTGCCCTGCTGATCGTGCAGGAGGCCTGGGGCGCACTCTTCAATCCGAGACTGCCGGAAGCGCCTGTACTTGGTCTTGCCATCAATGCCGCGGCCGGGATCATTAACGCTGTCTGGGCGACAATATTGATCCGCGTCGGCAAACAGCATTCTTCGCCGGCGCTTGCGGCCGACGGCCACCACATCATGTCTGATGTCGTGACATCGGCAGGCGTACTTGTCGGCCTCGTCCTGGCATTGCTGACGGGCTATGCCATTCTCGATCCCGCGCTTGCCATTCTCGTGGCCGTCAACATTCTGTTTCAGGGCTCGAAGGTCATCCTGCATTCGCTTGGTGGCCTGATGGATCGGGCAGTGGAGCCCGAGGAGGATGAGGCGATCAAGAAGGCGATCGCAGCCAATTCCGGTGGCATTATCGGTGTCCATGATCTCAGAACCCGCCGCGCCGGTTCGGCCGCCTTCATCGATTTTCACGTTGTCGTTCCTGCCATCATGACGGTGCGTGAGGCGCATGATATTTGCGACCGCCTTGAAGATGCCATAAGGGACGTCATACCGGGCGCCAGCCTTGCCATTCACGTCGAGCCGGAAGGCGAAAAGGCGCATGGCGTCAAAGTGATCGTTTAAAAAACAGGAGTTTTCCATGTCCGTGACGGATGTTTCCGGCCTGTCGCAGCTGGGCACGAAGGTCGATACGCCAGAGAGCCCTGAAAAGGCCGTTCTTGAAAAAGTGCCGAACGGCAATGCCGGCACCGATTATGTCGTGCGCTTTACCGCGCCCGAATTCACCTCGCTTTGCCCGATGACCGGCCAGCCGGATTTCGCCCATATCGTCATCGATTATATTCCCGGCGACTTTCTGGTGGAATCGAAGTCGCTGAAGCTGTTCCTGCAGTCCTTCCGCAACCATGGCGCATTCCATGAGGATTGCTCGGTCTATATTGCCAAGCGCCTTGTGGAATTGCTGCAGCCGAAGTGGCTGCGTATCGGCGCCTACTGGTATCCGCGCGGCGGCATTCCGATCGATGTCTTCTGGCAGACCGGACCGGCGCCCGAGGGCGTATGGCTGCCGGATCAGGGCGTTGCCACTTATCGCGGCCGCGGCTGATCCGGCTCTTTAGGTGAAAAAAAGCTCAAACGAACGAGCTATCGTCGCCTGAATCGAAGTCGGCATCATCGGCGCTGTCGTCGTAATCGGCCTGCTGGATATCGTCGTCATTGCTATCCTGCGGGCTCGCGCCGTCACCATAATAGTTGTTGATGACCGTTTCTTCGACGGGCGCATTGCCAGTGCCGCTATTGCCGCCGAAGGGCGAGCCGAGACCGAGAGACGACATGTGGCTGCCGAAGATGCCGCTCAGCGAGTTCGCAAGCAGCATGCCACCTGCAACGCCGGCTGCGGTGCCAAGCGCGCCCTGCAGGAAACCGCCGCCAGACCGGCCGGCTGCTGCCGGCTGCTGACCCCACGGTCCACCGGGCTGCTGCTGGGCTGCCTGCGATGCCCACGGACCGGCCGTCTGGCCAGCGGTATCGTTGCGCCACGAGGCCGGCGCGGCAGCAGCAGGTGCTGGTGTCGGAGCTGGCGGCTGCGGCTGGCCGGTGCCGAAGATGGAACTGAGAAAGCCGCCCTGCGCTGCGGCCTGAGGGGCCGGGTTGGCGCTTTCCAATGCGTGGATGCGCTCTTCGAGCTGCTTGATATGGGCTGCTGCCGCTTCCAGTCCCTTCTCCTGCACGATCACCGCCTGAGCGAGATAATAGGGAGCTGCGGGCTGATCGCGCACGGCGTCTGCGATCAACGTTTCCGCCTCGCGGTCACGCGGGGTGGCGGATGCGGCCTTGGTTCTTTCGAACAGGCCCTTGAGAAGCTGGCTTTCTTCCGGTGACATGTGCTGCCTCCTTACCGTGAAGCGAAATTCTACGATAAGGAGGTAGGCCACAATTTTGGCTTTTCAAAGCGGTCCGAATTTTAAATTTCGGTAATGATCCTCAGCCGCCGAAAGCGAGCGAGAGGCCCGCAATCGCCGTGAGCGCGCCAACCGTGCGGCTGGCGACCGAGCCGAAGCGGGCGATGCCGAGACCGAGGGCGATGCCGGCAAGGTGCAGGATGGCGGTGGCGATCATGAAGCCGATGCCGAATTGCAGCGCGCCCGCGCTGCCGAGTTCGCCGCCATGCGCATGGCCGTGGAAAAGCGCGAAAGCGCCGACAACGGCCGCGGCTGCTGCGGTGGGAAGCTTTGCCGCCATGGCGACCAGAAGGCCAAGGCCGATGACGGAGGCGAGAATGGCGGGTTCGACGAAGGGAAGGTCGATGCCGTAAACCGCCATCAGGAAGCCCACAGCCATGGTGCCGACGAAGGCGGCCGGCACGATCCACAGCGCCCTTCGGTCACTTTGCGCGACAGCAATCTGGGAGGCCCAGATGCCGACCGCCACCATCGCCAGAATATGATCCGCACCGAAGAAGGGGTGAGAGACACCGGCCATGAAGGAGCCGTGTTCTTCCGGGTTCAAATGCGCAAAAGCGGGCAGGGTGGTAAGGCCGAGCGCGGCGGCTGCAAGGCTTAGTCTTTTCAGCATGGTTCCCTCTTAAGATTATCGCCGCTCACCTGCTGTCTTGGGGTTCCGCAGCGTGCGGCACTGCAATGAGACGCTGACGATATCGCGAAGACGAACGAGCTGTCCATGCGTCATCTGCCGGGGGTGCTGTTTATTGTTCGGGCGCGAACCTTGTCTTTTTTGCTCATTGCCTTACGTAACAAGTCGCACTATGTCCGAAGGGCATGCACGAATTTTGCTGGAGAGAGCCGTTGATGAACGAAGACGAAGACGACAAGAGCAAGGAACTGCCGATCGGCAAGGAAACGGAAGCGAATCTTTTCAAGTCGCGTTCGATCTTCATCTATGGTGGCATCACGCAGGAACTGGCGCAGAAGGTCTGCACGCAGCTCGTGGCCCTTGCCGCCGCCAGCGACGACGACATCCGCGTTTACGTCAATTCTCCGGGCGGTCATGTCGAATCGGGTGATTCCATCCACGACATGATCAAGTTCATCAAGCCGAAGGTTTACATCATCGGCACGGGCTGGGTCGCCTCCGCCGGCGCGCTGATCTATGTTTCGGTGCCGAAAGAACGTCGCCTTTGCCTGCCGAACACCCGCTTCCTGCTGCACCAACCCTCCGGCGGTACGCGCGGCATGGCGTCCGACATCGAAATCCAGGCCCGCGAAATCATCAAGATGAACCAGCGCCTGATCAAGATCTTCTCCAAGGCCACCGGCCAGAGCGAAGAAAAGATCGCCAAGGATATCGATCGCGATTACTGGCTCGGCGCGGAAGAGGCCAAGGACTATGGCCTCGTCGGCAAGATCGTCGAAAGCCAGTCGGAACTCTGAGTTCCGGATTTTCAGTCGAGAAAGCCCGTGTCGGTGAAAACCGATGCGGGCTTTTTCCTTTCGGGCCGTTGTTATTTCATCATATTGCAGGCCTTCATCATGTCGGCTTTCTTCATCTTGTCCATTTCCATACCGGCCTTGTGCATGCAGGCCTTCTTGCCGGTCACGGACATGCCATCTTTTTTCATCGTCTCCATTTTCATTGCGTCGGGCTTCATGGGTTCGGTCTTCATGCCGTCGGCATGGGCGATGCCCGTGAGGGAAATAGTAGAGAGCAGGGCGGCGGCGGCAAAGGCGGTGAAAATGCGGGTCATGAAGGGTCTCCTCTGGACGTTGTTGAATGTCCGCCGGCATCATGTCGGGGATCACGATTGTCCATTCGGGAGAAATGGGCGGTCGTTACAGCTTCACATGTTTGTGACAATATCTTCGGGCGAGATTTTTCAAACCACAGTGTAACAATATGCTGCCGACTGCGAATAACCCGATAGTGACAATGACAGGCAGCCTTTCAGAAGACACTTTAAAGACGCTGATGCTGCGTTCCCTCGATGGGGACGAAGGCGCCTACAGGCATTTGCTTCATGCCCTGCGCCGGCTGCTGACTGCTTACTATGGTCGGCGCATGAGCGCCGCTTCACGGGGAGAAGTGGAAGATCTTGTGCAGGAAACGTTATTGTCGCTGCATGCGAAGCGGGCGACCTATGATCGCTCAAGACCGTTCACGGCCTGGTTTTTTTCGATAGCGCGCTACAAGCTCATCGATCACTATCGCGGCAGGGGCGCGCGCATGCGGGGGGAGGTGGAGCTGGATGAGACCCTGGAGGCGGATTGGTCTGTCGACGCCGTCACCGCGTGGATGGATGTCGAACGGTTGCTCGAGGATTTGCCGGAGCGGCAACGCGAGCTCATTCGCAGCGTGAAGCTTGAAGGGCAGTCCATCGCCGAAGCGGCAAAAAAAACCGGCCAGACCGAGCTTGCGGCACGAGTCGGCATTCACAGGACATTAAAAACCCTGGCGGCGAAGTTGCGAGGCGACACGTGAAGAAGACGGAAGATATTATCGAGCGACTGGCAGCAAATCTCAGGCCCGTTCCGGCTTTTGCGCTCGAGCGTCGGCTGGCCGTTGCAGCCCTGCCGGCGCTTGGCGTTTCACTTCTGCTGATGTTCATCATTTTGGGACCGCGCGGCGATATGCGGGATGCGGTGAGCGAGCCAGCTTTCTGGGTGAAGTCTTTCTACAATGCCGTGCTGGCGATGGTCGCTTTTTTCGCGGTCAGGCGTCTTGCCCGGCCGGAGGGAGAAAGAAGCTGCCTGTTTGTCGGGATCGCGGTGATCGTTTCGGCAATGGCGGTAATGGCCTTCGTCCAGTTGGGATTCGCCCTGCCTGAAGCCTACCGCAGGCTCATCCTGGGTTCTTCAGCCCTGCATTGCCCGCTCTTGATCATCGCCTTTTCTGTTCCGGTGTTTTTTGCGAATTTTGCCGCTCTCAAACGATCTGCTCCAGCCGATCCCGCCCTTGCAGGTTTTGCCGCGGGACTTGCGGCCGGAGCGGCCGGAGCCTGGGTCTATTCCTGGTTCTGCAGCGAAAACGGCCTGGCCTTCGTGCTGATCTGGTATTCGCTGGGAATTCTCCTCACAGGTCTGATCGGGGCCTTTGCCGGTTCACGTCTTCTCCGCTGGTGAAGGCAGGTTTCCTGTTGTGTCGTGTCCGCTCATGCCGGCCCTGTGGGCTGTCAGGGGCCGGCACGATCCTTATCGTGTGTTACTGACCGAGGTTTGCCGGCACTGCGAAGGCCGCAAACTGGGTGAACTGCTTGCCCGGGTTGAAATTGTCGTCCGAGGCGATGACAAAGAGCTGTTTGCCATCCACGACCGGTCCAAAAGCAAGGCTTTCGATATTGTCTATGTCGAGACCGAAGTCGCCTTCCTTGATTTCGAACCATGCGGATTTGGAAACGGCGGCCACGGATGCCGGATCGATCCTGTCCTTGCCGAGAATATTTTCGGCGCGGGAGAGGTCGACGACGAAGAAGCGGATATGGTTGCCGACCCCGGAGGCGAAATTGCGCTCGACGGCGACGAGGCGCCCGTCCGGCAGGGCCGCAAGAGCGGAGAGGCCATTGTCATTGTATTTCGGCTCGGCGGCTGTCGGTGTGTTGGAGATCGCCTCTGTCACATAGACATGTTCAGCGACCGGCTTCAGGGTCGCGGTATCGATGACGAGAATACGGGCCGGGCTGCCCGCCTGCGGCGTCGCCTTCGGGCCATCCTGAGTGAGCGCATTTTCGGTGGCGGCGATCAGTCTGCCAGGTGTCAACGTCAGACCTTCGAAGCCGAGATTGTTTTGCACGCCCCTGGTCTTCGCGTCATCGATGAGATAGGCGTCGGGCAGCTCCAGCCGTTTGACATCGCTTCCGTCGAGGTTTGACGCATAAATCGCCGGCTGGTTTTTCAGGTCGCGTTCCGAAGACCAATAGAGCTTGCCGCCCTTGCGGTCGAGTGTGATGCCTTCCGCGTCGATGCCTTTGGGAGCGAAGGCCGCGCCGGTCTCATCCTTCAATTCATGCATGGCGGCGATATTGAGGGTGGCGACGCCTTCCGACACCGCAAGTTCCAGCTCGTAATAACGGGCCGGGCCCTTTTCCACGCGGTCGTCGGAAATTGCGAGATAACGCCCGGTTTCGCTGTCGAAAGCGAGATCGGAGATCCCGCCGAAGGTGACGCCATCGATGGCGAGGCCGGAGGGAACGACGATCTGGCCCAGAAAGGCCGGCTGCGGCAGGGTCTGGGCAGCCGCCGGAAGGGCTGCAAAACCAAGGGCTGCAATGGTGACGATACGAAACATGAAGCTCCCTCCTGTGGCGGATGATCCGTTGCGATGCAGGGAGGATTAGCGTGCTGCCGCTAAACTTTGATGACGTTTTCCGTGCCGGCGTACCCGAAGTCCGGCGGTTCATCTTGCCAAGCCCCGTCTTTTTTGATCCTGAATATAGCCATGCTTCATCCAGAGCGTGCTGCTATCTTCAGATTCGCGCTTCACGCTTCAAATTTGTTCGTGTCCGTCGCCAGTGCAGATCGCTGCGGTTTCTTGCGACGGGCAGCAGGCCGCAGAGTGCTTCATGCTGAGAGATTTTTCCATCCAGAGCCTGTTCATGGGCTGCCTCACCGCCTTTGTCGGTTTCGCCAGTTCCTTTGCCGTCGTGCTGCAGGGCCTCAAAGCCGTGGGCGCGACCGATTTCGAGGCCGCGTCGGGACTGATGGCACTTTCGGTGGCGATGGGGCTTTGCGCCACCGTTCTTTCCGTCGCCACCCGGCTGCCGGTCAGCATTGCATGGTCGACGCCGGGCGCCGCACTTCTGGCCACGACGGGCGTGATCGACGGCGGTTTTCCTGCGGCTGTCGGGGGCTTCATTGTCTGCGCCGTCCTGATCATCGTTGCCGGCCTGTTCAAGCCGCTCGGTCGGGCGGTTGCCTCCATTCCGGCGCCACTCGCCAATGCCATGCTGTCGGGTGTCATCATCGGCCTGTGTTTCGCCCCGATCAAGGCGATCGGCTTCAACCCGGCGCTTGGCCTGCCGATCATTCTGGCGTGGATTGTCGTGGGGGCTTTCAGGCGGCTGTTTGCAGTACCTGCGGCCCTTGCCGCCTTCGTGCTGGTGATGATTTTCGGCGTCGATATTCCGGCGGGTGCGCTCGATAGCGTCGCGCAATCGCTGACGCCGCCGATGGAATGGGTAACACCCGTCTTCAGCCTGCATGCCGTCGTCTCCATCGCGCTGCCGCTCTTCATTGTCACCATGGCCTCGCAGAATATTCCCGGCATTGCGGTGCTGAAGGTCAATCACTACGATCCGCAGCCCGGCCCGCTTTTCGCCGCGACCGGCTTCTTCTCGCTGCTTTCCGCGCCCTTTGGCGGCCATGCGGTCAATCTTGCGGCAATAACGGCGGCGATGTGCGCGGGCGAGGATGCCCATCCCGATCCAAAGCGGCGCTATTGGGCGGCGATTATCGGCGGTGTCGGCTATATTATTTTCGGTCTGCTAGCCGGCGTGGTCACGGCCTTCGTGGCGCTTGCGCCGCCCATCCTCATTCAGGCGGTGGCGGGGCTGGCGCTGGTCGGCGCCTTTTCCGGCTCAGCGGTCGCCGCGTTCAAGGACCCCGAAACCCGCGAGGCTGCGGCCATCACTTTCCTCATCACGGCCTCCGGCCTCTCCTTCGGCGGCGTTTCCGGTGCTTTCTGGGGCTTGATCGGCGGCGGGTTGATGATGGCGTTGCAACGGTTGGTAAGGCGTGGTTAGATAGTGGAAATGGTATAGTTTTTATATTATATTCTCATGGAGTTCGAATTTGATCCGGCCAAGAGCGCTGGCAATAAAGACAAGCACGGGATTGATTTTGTCGATGCTCAGGCGTTGTGGCACGACAAATTCGGTTTGACCGTTACCGCGCTGGGCGTCGGTGAAGAGCGGTTTGCGCTCATCGCTCTTCTCGGCGGCAAATTATGGCTCGCAGTGCATACGCTGCGGGATGGGCGTATTCGAATTATTTCCGTTCGGCGCGCCCGTGAGTTAGAGAGGCATCATTATGAAGACAATAAGCGCAGAAGAATTCGACAGAATGGCTGATGATGGCGAGGACATCGGTGAGTATCTCGACTGGACAACGGCGCGGCATCTGAATATCGAGCCCAAACGTGTCAACATCGATTTTCCGACGTGGGTCGTCAACGACCTGGACAATGAGGCTCGGAGACTTGGGGTGACCCGGCAGTCGCTTGTCAAATTGTGGATCGCGGAAAGGCTTGAGATCGGCCGACACGCAAAATAGGCCGGCACCGCACAAGATCACTTGTCAGACCGCCAGCCGCTGTTTATACACATCGCCATGAGCAACAGCATCGCAACCATTTCCGGCATGAGCGCGCAGATTTCTGCGAAGGCCTCGCCGTGCGGTGCACTCTCGCTTCTTAGCCTCGACCTTACACGCGGTTGCCGGGTCCAGTGAGGAGCGCCCGGCGGCCGAAAGCCCGCTGGTGCAAACGCTCCTCATCTCGAAATCTCATTTTATACTGGATTTAGGCCCTCAAGGGCCGCGCATCCGCCGATGGCTTGAATAAGCCCGCGGATGGCGCAAGGAGGAAGCGACATGGACGCCAAGACCACCACTGTTTTCAAGGGCATGACCGACGCGAGCGTGAAGTATCGCCCTTATCCCACGATCAACATCCCCGACCGCACCTGGCCTTCCAAGACGATCACCAAGGCGCCGATCTGGTGTTCGGTGGACCTGCGCGACGGTAATCAGTCGCTGGTCAACCCAATGGGTCACGACCGCAAGGCCCGCATGTTCAAGCTGCTGCTCGAAATGGGTTTCAAGGAAATCGAGATCGGTTTCCCTTCCGCGTCGCAGACGGATTTCGATTTCGCCCGCTGGTGCGTGGAAGAGGGCAATGTGCCCGATGACGTCTCGTTGCAGGTTTTGGTGCAATGCCGCCCGGAACTGATCACCCGCACCTTCGAAGCGCTGGAAGGCGCCAACAAGCCGATCATCCATTTCTACAATTCGACATCGGAACTGCAGCGCCGCGTGGTGTTCGGCAAGGATGTGCACGGTATCAAGCAGATCGCGGTCGATGCGGCCAAGATGATCACCGACATGGCGGCCAAGGCCGGCGGCGGTTACCGTTTCGAATATTCGCCTGAGAGCTTTACCGGAACCGAGCTGGAAGTGGCGCTGGAAATCTGCAACGCCGTGGTCGAGGTTGTGAAGCCGACGGCCGACAACAAGCTGATCCTCAACCTGCCATCGACGGTGGAAATGGCGACGCCGAACATCTATGCCGACCAGATCGAATGGATGTGCCGCAATATCGACAATCGCGAAAACGTCATCATCTCGCTCCATCCGCACAATGACCGCGGCACGGGCATTGCGGCGACCGAGTTGGGCCTGATGGCGGGTGCGGACCGCGTTGAAGGCACCCTGTTCGGCAATGGTGAGCGCACCGGCAATGTCGATGTCGTGACGCTGGCGCTGAACATGTATACGCAGGGTGTGGATCCTGAGCTGGACTGCCGCGATATCGAGCGCATCAAGGCGGTCTATGAATATTCCAACGAGATGACGATCCCCGAGCGCCACCCTTACGTGGGCGAACTGGTCTACACGGCGTTTTCCGGCTCGCATCAGGACGCCATCAACAAGGGCATGAAGGCGATCAAGGTCGCCAATCATCCCGTCTGGGAAGTGCCCTATCTGCCGATCGATCCAAAGGATGTGGGACGCTCCTACGAGGCGATCATCCGCATCAACTCGCAATCCGGCAAGGGTGGCATCGCCTATATCCTCCAGCAGGATTACGGCATCAACCTGCCGCGCAATTTGCAGGTGGAGTTCCGCGAGGATATCCAGCGCATCACCGATGAAGAGGGTGTCGAGCTGCCGGCCAAGCGCATCTATGAGCGCTTTATCGAGCGCTACGTGACGCAGCCGAATGCACGCCTCAAATTCGTCGATCACCACACCTACCCGGCCGGCGATTTCAAGGGCGTGCGCATCGTTGCCGCCGAGATCACCGACAATGGTGAGGTGAAGCGCATTGAAGGCAAGGGGACCGGTCCGATCGACGGGTTCATCAATGCGCTGTCGGTTTATCTCGGCATTGATCTCTCGGTGAATGATTATTCCGAGCACTCGCTGCAGCACGGCTCGAATGCCTCGGCCATCGCTTATGTCGAGATGGAACATCCGGGCGGCAAGCTGTTCGGGGCAGGGGTGAATACGAATATCGTGGCGGCTTCGCTGGAAGCGATCGTTTCTGCGGCCAACCGGGTGCTGGAAGAGCGGGCGAAATAAGGCTGGCGTGGAGGGTGGGGGAAAGTACCCCCCTCTGCCCTGCCGGGCATCTCCCCCTCAAGGGGGGAGATCAGCAGGAAGCACTACCGCCATTTCATTCCCAAACGTTGAGATGGGCGAGACCTGTCCGCGAGTCGATCTCCCCCCTTGAGGGGGAGATGCCCGGCAGGGCAGAGGGGGGTAGCCCCACCCTCCGACGTCTCACTCCTGCGGGCTCTGCTCCGCAGGCCGCGAAAACCCCAGCGGCCGCCCGTTTTCATAAAATACCCTGATATCCTCAAGCGCGACACCCGTTGCCGTCTCATTGAGGCTGTGCCGTTCGCAGGTCACGTTCCAGGTGCCGGGACCGCCGGAGACGTTGAAGAGATTATAGGCCGCGCGCGGTTTTTCCCCACCGGGCCCCTGGCTGGCAGAGGCGATGCCGACCACGGGAATGTGGTCTTCACCATGGTGCGTGTTCAGCCAATAGACTGTGTTCAAATGTGTATGGCCATGCAGCACGAGCTCCGCACCGCCGACGCCAAGCGCCGCGGCGAAACGGCGTATGCCGATCATGCGCTTGTGCGTTGGGGCGGCGCCACGGATCGGCGGGTGATGGATCATCACGACGCGGAACAGCCCCTGTTCCCCGGCTTTCTTCAACAGTTCCGCGGTGGCGCGCGCCTGCCGGTTGCCGAAATAGCCGGTGGCCGAGAAAGGTGGCGTCGCAATCGAGGTGGAGCAACCGATCAGCGCCACCGGGCCGCGCACACGCATATAGGGGAAAATCTTGCGGTCATCGTCCCATTCGGCCGGGTCGCCATCGCCACGAACATAGGGGTACCAGGCCTGCATGGCCTTGTCATGCGCGCCGGACACATAGGCGTCGTGATTGCCGGGAACGACGGAGGTCTTTTCGGGGTCACCCACCTCTTCCAGCCAGTCGGCGGCGGCGCGAATTTCAATGCCGGTCGCAAGATTGACGAGATCGCCGGTGATAGCCAGATGATCCGGTGATTTTGTCTCCAGATCGTCCAGCAGCTTTTCCAGCGTATCGGTGAACAGATGCTTGCGGCGGTTGCGATGCCAGTTGACGAAACCGGTGATGCGCTTGGATGCAAGTTCGCGAAAAGTGAGTTTTGGCAGTGGCCCCAAATGGACGTCTGAAATATGCGCAAGTTTGAACATGGCGGCAGAGATAACCTATGATATGCCGCACGTCCAACAAAAGCCGGCAGGCGGGGAGAAACAGGGTGAATGACGAGACAACCGGGCGGCAGGCCCGTCCGTTCCATATGCGCGTCTTCATTCGTTTGCTGCATTTCGTTTTTCTGTTCACGCGCGGCGCAACTCTTGGCGTGCGTGCCGCCTGCTATGATGGAACCGGCAAGATTTTCCTCGTCCGCCATACCTATCTGCCGGGCTGGTATCTGCCGGGTGGAGGGGTGGAGCGGGGTGAAACCCTGCTCGCGGCGCTTCACAAGGAAATTCGGGAGGAGGGCAATCTCGAAGCCACGTCAAAGCCCGAGCTTTTCCATGTTTATCTCAATCTGGAAGGCAGCAATCGCGACCATGTCGCGCTTTATCGGCTTGAGGTCACCCAGACCAAGCCGAAAAAGCCGGATCATGAAATTGCCGAAAGCGGCTTTTTCGATCTTTCAAATCTGCCCGAAGGGGTGACGGCCGCAACCCGCCGCCGCCTTGCAGAACTTGCAGGCGAGGGGGCGCTCGCCGATCACTGGTAGCAGTGTCCACCCTCGTCAGGAAAGCGAGTCGCGGCCATGGGCCTTTTTCAGGTCCAGCTCGGGGCCGATGGGCACGATGCCTGTCGGGTTGATGGTGCGGTGGCTGCGGTAATAATGTTCCTTGATATGGCGCATATCGACCGTGTCAGGCACGCCCGGCGTCTGGTAAAGATCGCGCAGGTAACCCGTGAGGTGCGGATAGTCGTGGATGCGGCGGATATTGCACTTGAAATGGCCGACATAGACGGGGTCGAACCGAACCAGTGTGGTGAACAGGCGCCAGTCCGCTTCCGTCTGCTCCGAGCCGAACAGGAAACGGCCGTGCTTCAGCCGGTCTTCCAGCATGTCCAGCGTTTCGAAGACCTTGACCGCATTCTGCTGATAGGCATCCTGCGTTGTGGCAAAGCCAGCCTTGTAGACGCCATTATTGACGGTGTCGTAAATCACGTCGTTCAACGCGTCTATTTCGGCGCGCAACGTCTCAGGATAATAATCGGTCTGCGAGCCGGTGAGGTCGTTGAAGGCGGAGTTGAACATGCGGATGATTTCTGCCGATTCGTTGGAAACGATGGTGCCGCGCTTCTTGTCCCAGAGCACCGGCACGGTCACGCGGCCGGAATATTTGGGATCCGCTTTGGTGTAGACCTGCCAGAGCGCGGATGAACCGAAAAGGTGATCCTCGGTCGCACCCGGCGTCCGCTCACCTTCAGGCTTAAATTCCCAGCCGTTTTCCAGCATCAAAGGGTCGACAACCGAGACCGAAACAAGCTCTTCCAACTTTTTCAGCTTGCGAAAAATCAGGGTTCGGTGCGCCCAGGGGCAGGCGAAAGAGACATAGAGGTGGTAACGGTCCTTCTCCGCCGCGAAGCCGCCTTCTCCTGAAGGGCCGGGTGCGCCATCCGGCGTTATCCAGTTGCGAAATTGCGAGGCGCTGCGCTTGAAATGCCCCTTGGTTTCCTTGGTGTCGTACCAGACGTCTTTCCATACGCCTTCCACCAGCATGCCCATGACGATCTCCTTGATTGTTTCCTTGGCGGCAATCCTACCCGTTTCACTCGTTGTCGCGAACCCGCAAGGCATTGAACAATGCGTTTCCGTGCTGCAGAGCTGGAATGGGGCCGCGACGAGATTTGTTCTGGACGGGTTGTTATTTTCCTGATAATTGCGATTTTCACAAATCTGAGGAAATTTTTGATTATGATCGAACTACGGATGCTCCGACGACGCTGACGCTCCTGAACGCCCTAACCGGCGCAGCCGTCATCTATTGTCGCATCCGCATTCTGGAAGTTTCGGTCTCTTCATGTCCAAGCACGATCTTGTCTACCTCACCGAGGACGCGTCGCACGACGCCATCATCGAAGTCATCAACGAAGAAGCATTTGGCCCCGGCCGGCACACCCGTGCGGCAGCGCGCATCCGCGAGCAGGGTCCGCATGACCGGTCGCTCTCCTTCGTCTGCGCCGATGATGGCGAGACGATTGCCTCGGTGCGCATGACGCCGGTTCTGGCAGGCGATGTGAAGGGTCATATGCTTGGCCCGCTTGCGGTTCGGCCCTCTCACAAGAACAAGGGCATCGGCCGGGAACTCGTCCGGATCGCCATTGCGGCGGCAAGGCGCAAGGGCTCCGAAGCCGTGATATTGATCGGCGATCCGCCCTATTACATGCCGCTCGGGTTCGAGAAGGTGGCTTATGCGGCGCTTGATTTTCCGGGGCCGGTTGATCCGAACCGGGTGCTGGTCGTGCCGCTTGGCAATGACGTGCACCAGCGGCTGAAGGGCAATATCGGCTGGCGCAAATGCGAGGCCGTGATGCCGGCCGCGACAGTGGAAGATGAGAGTTTCGAGGCGCCTCTTCGGGTTTACGGGTGACGGGATATCCGAAGAGCTTTTTGCTCCTTAGCGCAACACAAGCCCCGTCATTCCGGCCTTGAGCCGGAATGCAGCCAGGCCAAGTCTTTGGGCTGAAAAGGACTCTTCCCACGGCGCAGACGCGCCGTGACTGGATCCCGGCTCGAGGCCGGGATGACGGAAGGGGCGTTGCGCGCTATGGCAAACATCGAGACCGCCGTGCACATCTTTTTGTCTGGTAAAATCTTCTTCCGGTAGCCTGTTTCGAAACAACGCGTCTCCCTCCACAGAATTCAATTCCGTTTCCTCCCCCCATGCGATAGCAAGTGAAAGTCGGTTTTTGCGAAGGGACGAGGCATGACGGCAATCACCATGAATGATGCGCTGGAGCGCGCGGGCGCAGGCGCCTATCAGCGCAGGCTGATGGGCATATTCGGCCTCGTCTGGGCGGCGGATGCCATGCAGGTTCTGGCCGTCGGTTTCACTGCGGCCTCCATTGCCGCAACCTTTGGGCTGACGGTGCCGCAGGCGCTGCAGACCGGAACAGCGTTCTTTTTCGGGATGTTGCTGGGTGCTGCGGGTTTCGGACGGCTGGCGGACCGTTACGGCCGTCGCCGGGTGCTAATCGTCACGGTGGCCTGTGATGCCCTGTTCGGCGTGCTTTCGATATTCTCGCCGGATTTCACCATTCTGCTTGTCCTGCGCTTTCTCACCGGGGCCGCCGTGGGCGGCACGCTGCCGGTGGATTATGCGATGATGGCGGAATTCCTGCCCGCCAGGAATCGTGGGCGCTGGCTCGTCTTTCTGGAAGGTTTCTGGGCTGTCGGGACGCTGATCGTGGCGCTTGCAGCCTGGGGTGCCAGCCTTGCCGGTGTTGCCGATGCCTGGCGATATATCTTTGCCGTAACCGCGTTCCCGGCTGTCCTCGGCCTTGGCCTTCGCTTTCTCGTGCCGGAATCGCCGCTTTATCTCCTGCGCACGGGTCGGTCGGAGGAAGCAAAGGCCGTCGTCAACCGTATGCTGGTCACGAATGGCCGCGCTCCGCTCGATGCCGGGACAGGGCTTTTCCAGCCTGAAGTGTCCAAGGGGCAGGGGATATTTTCACCGGCGCTGCGCCAACGCAGCATCATGATCCTCTCAATCTGGTTTCTCGTCTCCGTTTCCTATTACGGCGTCTTCACCTGGATGCCGGCGAAGCTCGCGGGAGACGGCTTCGGTTTCGTGCGCGGTTATGGTTTCCTTGTGCTGGTGGCGCTGGCACAGATCCCCGGCTACGCGCTTGCGGCCTATGGTGTCGAAAAGTGGGGTCGCAAGCCGACGCTGATCGGCTTCTGCCTGCTCTCCGCGCTCGGATGCCTGCTTTTCACGCTTGCTTCCGGCGGTGCGATGATTGCCGCCTCGCTTCTCATCATGAGCTTTGCGTTGCTTGGCACCTGGGGCGCTCTCTATGCATTCACGCCGGAACTTTACCCGACGGAATCACGGGCAACCGGCATGGGTGCCGCAGGGGCGATGGCGCGGCTTGGCGGCCTGCTGGCGCCGTCACTCCTCGGTTATGCCATCGCGCAGGGTTTTGGTGTCGCGATCGGCATATTTGCCGGGCTGCTGGTACTGGCCGCCATTGCGGCGACGATGATCAATGCGGAAACGCGCCAGGTGGCGCTGACATAGGGCGTCAGTGCGGGACGATGGCCTGACCCTTGAGGATCAGGCCATTCTGTTCGGCTTTATAGCGTCGTGTAATTCACCGGCAGCCAATCATAATTGGTGCTGTCGGTGCGCACATGACCGATGCCGGGGAAGGCGATATGCGCCCCTGCCACCAGATATTTGCCTTCCACCGCCTGTTTAAATGCCAGATCACGCGTGGCGACGGCTGCCTTCTGATCGACGTCGAATGCGACGGCGACATCAGGTTCATCGAACTGGAGGATATCGCCATGGGTAATATCGCCCCAGAAGACGATTTTCTGGCCGTTGCTTTCGAGAACGATGCCGCTGTGGCCCGGCGTGTGGCCGGCGTAAAGGACTGAGCCGAGACCGGGAACCGGCGCGGCATTGTCGCCGAACGTCTCGAACTTGCCGGCATCGATATAGGGCTGGATGCTTTCTTTGGCTTCGGCATAGCCCTTCTTCAGCGCCTCCGGTGCTGCCTTGGCCTTCGCCTCATCGAGCCAGAAAGCGGCTTCGCGCTTGTTCACGCGCAGGGTCGCGTTGAGAAAGGCGCGTTTGCCATCCGCGGAGAGACCGCCGGAATGATCTGTATGGATATGGGTGAGAACGACATCATCTATCTCATCCGCTTTGTAGCCCGAGGCTTCGATATTGGCGACGAGCCTGCCGAGGCTTGGGCCAAGATAGGAGCCGGTGCCGGCATCGATCAGCACCAGCCTGTCACCGGTGTTGACGAGAAACGCATTGACGGACGTAGGCGTCTCTTCCGGAAGGAACGCATCCTGAAGCGCCTTCGTCGCATGTTCCGGTGTGGTGTTGGTGTAGATTTTGGCAAGCGGCAGCGCAATGACGCCGTCCGAAAGCGCAGTAACTTCCACCTTGCCGACCATCAGCCGGTAGAAGCCGGGCGCCTGCGTGGCGACAAGCGGTGCCTTGGCAAATGCGACGGAGGGCGCAACAAAGGGGGCGGCGATGAGGGCGCTGGCGGCGCCTTTGAGAAGTGAGCGACGTGATGGCATTGAAGGCTCCTGGGTTTAGGAATGTCTTGAAACTTTCCGATCTCCAGTTAAGTGTAGGCAGGTTAGCAATCAAATCGATGTGACTTATGCAAACTATCGATCATTTCAATCTCCGTTCCTTCGACCTCAATCTCCTCGTCGCTTTCGATGCGATGATGGAAGAGATGAACGTCACGCGCGCGGCGCGGCGGCTGAAAATCCAGCAACCTGCCATGAGCCATAATATCTCCACCCTGCGCACACTGTTTCAGGATGAGCTGTTCATTCGTGTGGGGCAGGAAATGAAGCCGACGGCGCGGGCGCTCAATCTGGCGGGGCCGGTACGCCAGGCGCTGAGACAAGCGCAGGCGGCGGTGCTGACGGCTGATGTGTTCGATCCGGCGACCGAGCGGCGGACGTTCCGGCTCGGCATGTCCAGTGAGGTGGAGCTGCTGCTTTTGCCGGATCTGTCCGCGCGGCTGCGCGAGATCGCACCCGGTATCCGTATCCTTGCGCGCAACGGGCAACAGCAGGAAATCACCGCTATGCTGGATACGGGCGTGATCGACATGGCTGTCGGATGCACCTATTCGAAGGAACAGCGGCACCATTGCGAACCGCTTTATTCTTCCAGCGTGCTCTGCTGCTTCAACCCGGCTCTGCTCGATCTGCCCAATCCCGTTGGACTGGACGCCTATCTGTCGGCCAAGCACGCGGTCATATCACAGACCGACAGTCTGCATGGCTGTATCAAGGACGCGCTGGAACTGACCGGACTGGAAATCGACGTCGTCGCCGCTGCGCCGGATTTTCTTTCCGTGCTGGCAACGGCGCGCTCCTCAGCCGTGCTGGCGACCGTGTCTTCGCGCATTGCTCAGCGTTATGCGCCCATGCTGGGCCTGGAAGTGAGCCCGGTGCCGGTGACGTTGAATTTCCCGCCTGTCGCCATGGTCTGGACATTGCAGACCGATGCGGATGCGGGAGCCGTGTGGCTGCGCCAGCAGATTCGCGAGACCATGGGACGCACGGTCGACAGCGAGGTGTCGGGCATTGCCGCCTGAAATTTGCGTGGTCGGTGCTCTAGAACGTTTTCTCCAGCCAGGTGATGGATTGGCCGCTGGAGAGTGGCCCAAGCGAGCCGATCTTGGTGAAACCGTACCGTTCGTAAGTCCTCAGCGCATCCGGGTTCATCGTGTCGATATAGGCGCCCATACAGCCGCGCTTTTTCGCCTCGTCTTCGGCCATGGCCAGAAGTTTCGAGGCCGTGCCCTGTCCCCGCATCGTCTCCGGCACGAAAAGAAGCTGCACATAAAGCCAGCCGCGGGCGGTGTGGCCCACCAGGCCGCCGATGACCTCATTGTCGTCATTGCGGATGGTGATGATAATGTCGCGTTTGTCGCTTTCGCCGAAACGAGCAAGATTATAGGCCACCAGAGGATCGCGGATGGCTTTTTCGGCCTCTGGATCGGCGGCATCGCTTAAAACGAAATTCATGTTCATCTTCCCCGGCCGCCGGGCGGTGGCCGTTTCCCGTTTACGTGCCGAGACGAGGGGAAGGCCCCACGATCTTTGCTGGAACGCCCTTACCGGCCTTCACGCCACCATAGAGCGGAGAAGGCAAGCAGCAACGCGCCTAGCCCGGCGAAACCTGCAAAGAGCGGCAGGGTGTTGACGCCTTTCAGCACCGTCTCGTCGGTCATGCGTATCAGCATGCGATCCTCATCGGCAACCCTGATATCGCCGCGGACCGGCAATATATCCGGCAGTGCGACCCGGCCGGAATTATCGGCGACACGGTGCACGCTGCCTTTGGTGGCATCGGCCAGCGGCTTCAGCGTTTCGGTCGTTGAAATCATCGCCTTGAATTCGGGTGCGTCCACCGCGCCAACATGGACGAGGGTGGTGAAATCGCCGTTCTTGATTTCGAACAGGCCGGTTTCATCCATGCGGCGTTCGATCCTGTAGAGACCGGGCTCGCTGCTGGTGAAAGCCATGTTCTCGATTTTGCCGGAGGGGAAACGCACGCTGGCCTGACCGGGATCGTCGCCGATGGTCTGACGGGTGATCTGCAGGGTGCGGCCGTTGGCGCGCGCCGTCAGTGCCTCTTCCTCCAGCTCGGGTTCTTTCATCAGCCAGTGGGCGATGCGGCGGTAAAGCGCCACATGCGGGCCGCCGCCCTCATAACCACGCGCCCAGAGCCAGCCCTGATCCGACAGCAGCATGGCGACACGGCCTTCACCCTGGCGGTTGAGCACCAGCAGCGGGTCCTGACCATCGCCCAGCATCACGGTCTGGCCCTGCGGCGGGTCGACGCTGATGGTGCGGAACCAGCGGCCCCATTGCGGCGGCTCATTGCCCGATCCCTCTAGCCCGCGGGTGACCGGGTGTTTCTTGCCCGCTTCCGAAAGACGCGGATAGAAGGCAGCCTGATGCACCTGACCGGTCGGCTGCGCCGGGAGGACGGAGGCGAGCGGCGTCATGGCGATCGAATCCTGACCGGCATGCTCCGGCCCGGCGGCAATCAAAAGCGCGCCGCCTTTTTCGACATATTGGGCGATGTAATCGTAATAGAGGATCGGCAGCACGCCACGATGCTGGTAGCGGTCGAAGATGATGAGATCGAAATCATTGATCTTCTCGACGAACAGCTCGCGGGTGGGGAAGGCGATCAGCGAGAGTTCGTTGATCGGCGTGCCGTCCTGCTTTTCCGGCGGGCGCAGAATGGTGAAATGCACCAGATCGACCGAGGCGTCGGATTTCAGGAGGTTGCGCCATGCCCGCTCGCCGGCGTGCGGTTCGCCGGAGACGAGCAGCACGCGCAGGTTCTGACGGATGCCTTCGATCAGGTGAACGGCGCGGTTATTGGCAACAGTCACTTCGCCCGGGATTTCGGCGACGGAAAATTCCATGACATTGTTGCCGCCGCGTGGGACCTTGAAGCGGAACGGCGTCGGCTGACCGGGTGTCGCCTGTAGTGTGGCGATCTCTTCGCCATTCATCTTCACCGTCACCTCAGCCGCGCCACCGCCTGCCGGGCGTCCGTCATCGAAGACGCGCAGCGTCAGTTGCTGTTCCTCATTGACGATGCCGAAGCGCGGGGCGCGAACGATTTCGATACGGCGGTCGAACTCATCAGCCTTGCCCGTGATCAGGCCGTGCACGGGCGCGCGGAAGCCGAGCGCCTGCTCGGCGTTGGGCAGGGCATTGGGAATATCGTGAATCTGGCCATCGCTCAGGAAGATCGCGCCACCCACGCGGGAAGGCGACACATCGGAAACGGCGGAGGACAAGGCCGAAAAAAGCTGGGTCGAGGGCGAATCGCTTTCACCATTATCGCGCACTTCAACGATGCGCGGCTCGATGCGCGGGAAACGGGACAGCCGCTCTTTCAGCGCGTTAAGCGCCGTATCCGTCATCTGCGGCCGGTCCTGCACGTCCTGGCTCTGCGAACGATCGACGATGACGGGGACGATGGTGGAAAGCGGCTCGCGCTCCTCCTGCGTCAAAAGCGGATTAGCGATGGCGGCAAGCAGGGCGGCGAGCGCCAGCCCGCGCAACCATGCGCCACGCACGCCGCGCCACAGGCCGATGAAGGAAAGGAGAAGTGCTGCGACGGCCAGAACGGCGATCACGATCCATGGCAGGAAGGGAGCGAAGGTCAATGTCATGTCACTGCCCCAACCGTTCGAGAAGTGCCGGAACGTGGACCTGATCGGCCTTGTAGTTGCCGGTCAGCATATACATCATGATGTTGACGCCGGAGCGGAAGGCATGTTCGCGCTGCATCTCGTCAGGCGGAACGGTGGGCAGAACCGGTGCGCCCTGCGCATCGACGGCCCATGCGCCGGCGAAATCATTGCCGGTTATCATGATCGGCGTCACGCCGTCCCCGGAGGAGGAGAGGCCGGAGGTGGTCTTGGCGGCACCCTGACGCGATTCCACCCAGAGCGGCGAGCCATTGTAACGGCCGGGGAAATTGGTGAGCAGGTAGAAGGAACGCGTCAGGACGTGATCCTCCGGCACGGGCTCCAGCGGCGGAATATCGATATTGGCGAGGATCGCCTGCAAACGCTCGCCATTGGCGCTGGTCGCGCCGGTATCGAGCGAGGAGAACTGGTCACGCGTATCGAACAGCACGGTGCCGCCGGCGCGCATATAGGCGTCGATGCGCGAGATAGCGGCGCTGGACGGCATGGGCGCGGAGGCCGAAACCGGCCAGTAGATGATTGGGTAGAAGGACAATTCATCCTTGGAAATATCGAGGCCGACAGGCTGGCCGGGCTCCAGCGTCGTGCGCCAGGTCAGGAATTCGCTCAAACCCTGTAAACCCTGTTCTGAAATGCGATCGACATCGTCTTCGCCGGTGCGGACATAAGCGAGATGGGTGGTATCCAGCCGCTCGAATATCTGCTCGTCGCCGGGTTTGGGATCGTCGGCACGGGCATCGGTGGGCGACACCGCAGCAAAGGCGCCGAGGGCGAGGAGTATGGTCGCGGCCGTGGCGCTGCGGGCTTTCGGCAGGCGGGCGAAGGCGCCGTTCATGAAGAGCACGATCAGGCTGTCGGCGATCAGCATCAGGAAGGCAGCGATGAAGAGGGCAGGGCGCAGCGATTTCGCCGTCTCGCCGATCAAGGCTTCGCTCGAGGTGTTGACACCGGCGGCAGAGCTATCGAACGGGCGCAGCGTCGCACCTGCGGGCAGGAGATTGAGAGCCACGAAACCATCCTCTGTGCCGTAAAGGCCGGGGGGATTGTCGAAACCGGTGCGCGGAAGCTGGCCCGCGCGCATTTCCAGCGGCCGGGCGGTGCCGATTTCGGCAGATAGCGCGCCTTCCGCCGTCAGCAGTCGGAAGGGTGGCAGAGCGGCGGCCGGGGCATTGGCGGAAGCCGAAGCGCCGCCCGCCTTGGACAATTGCACGATACGGCGAAGCATATCGACGAAGTGGCCTGATATCGGCAGGTCGGACCAGCTGGCCTCGGCGCTGACATGGAACAGCACGATGCGGCCTGCCTCGACGTTGCGGGTGGTGACGAGCGGCGTGCCATCGGCAAGGCTTGCCCAGGTGCGTTCGGCGAGGTCCGGTGTCGGCTCGGCTAGAACCTGGCGTTTGACGAGAATGCCATCGGCTTTCGGCATGCCGGCGAAAGCGCCGAATGCAGGGAAATCGGCAAGCGGCTGTGGTTCAGCCCAGGAGAGCGCGCCGCCGAGCGCACGTTCGCCCTGTCTCAGCGTCACCGGCACCAGCGGGTCGTCGGCGGGGGCTGCGGCAAGGCGCGGCCCGGCGAAGCGGATCAACGTGCCGCCGCCCGCAAGCCATTTTTGCATCGGCTCATAGGTTTCCTGCGGCAGACGGCCGATATCGGCCATGACGATGACGGAGGGGTTGGATTGCAGGATTTCCGGGATAGCCTGCGCCAGATCGGCCTGCCGCTGCGGAATGAGATCGACGAAGGGCTGAAGTGCGCGGCTGATGTAATAAAGCGGTTGCAGCAGCGGCTGGAAGTCGTTGCCGGTTTCGCCTGCCAGCAGCGCCACGCGGCGGCGGCGGAAGCCGTCATCGAGAAGATGCGCTGCACCCGCCGTGGAAACACCTTCAAGGGAAAGACGGGCGAAATCGTTGCGCAGTTCGAAGGGCGCCTCCACCGTTGCCGTTGTTTCAGCCTGGCCGGGGGCGAAGGTGGCGATGCCATTGGCGAGGATGCGGCCCTGGCTGTCCTGCGCGTTGACCGTCAACCGGGCAGCTTCCGCAGTATCGAGCCTTGAAAGCGAAACGCTCATGGCGTCGGCATTATTGGTTGCGCCCGTTATCGCGGCAATGGCCTTGCCGTCGCCGCTGACGATACGGAATTCGGCTGGTGAAAGACTGGCCAGCGTTTTCAGGGCGCTTTCGTCCTGCGCCGTCTGCACGCCATCAGCGATATAGGCGAGGGTGCCGGGGGTCGTGCCGTTAAGCGCTTCGGTGATGGCTTCGGCCATACGGACACGATCGGGCACGAGCGGCTTCGGTTTTGCCGCTGCCAGCTTTTCCAGGGCGACCGCTGTCGTTCCGGGCACGGCGTCGTGTTCGGCATCAGCTGTAAAAGCGATGGCGACGGGGCGCTCGGCACGCTCTGCATCCCCGATCAGGGCTTCCGCGGTCGCCACGCGCCGCTCCCATTCGGGCGCAGACGCCCAGCTATTGTCAACCACCAGCACCAGCGGGCCGCTGCCGGCGATGCTGCTGTTGCGTGGGTTCACCACGGGATCGGCGAGCGCAAAAATCACGGCGGCGGCGAGCGCCATGCGCAGCAAGGTGAGCCACCACGGGCTTTTCGACGGCGTTTCCTCGCGTTTCAACACCGTCGCCAGAATCTTCAGTGGCGGGAAGACCTCCGCCTTGGGGCGCGGCGGGGTCAGCCGCAGCAGCCACCAGATGGCAGGCAGCGCCAGCAAGCCGAAGAGGATGTAGGGGCTGGTGAAGACGAAAGGCAATGCGCTCATCGGCGGCCACCGCCTTGCCCACCGCCCTGTGCCGGCGCGCCGGAAAGATACATGTGCATGGCCACCAATGCCTCGGAAGCGAGATGGTCGGTGCGGTGGAACACGAAGTTCCAGCCCAGCCGGCGAAGCGACGAGGAGAGTGCCTCGCGCCTTGCGAGATAGGCGCGGGTATAGTCTTCGCGAATGGTCTCGGCGCGGCCGGACACCAGTTTTTCGCCGGTTTCCGGATCGCTAAATTCGGTGCGGCCGGAATAGGGGAAGGTTTCTTCGGCCGGGTCGGCAATTTCCACCACGTGGCCGCGCAAGCCCCGCCGTGCGAGCGGTGAAATGCGTTCCATCACGGCCTGTGCATCATCGAGAAAATCACCGATCAGCACGATGTCGCTCGCGCCACGGATCATGCCCGTTTCCGGCATGCCTTCGGTCGGCGGCGCATGCATGATCGCGGTGGCGAGCCGTTCGGCGGCATTCCGGGCCGAAACCGGTTCCATGATACCGGGGCAGCCGATGCGCTCGCCGGAGCGCGCGAGGATTTCCGCCAGCGCCAGCATCAGCACCAGGGCCCGGCTTTCCTTGGAAACGGAACCGAGGGTCGATTTGAACATCATCGACGGCGACATGTCAGCCCAGAGCCAGATGGTGTGGGCCGCTTCCCATTCGCGGTCACGCACATAGGTATGATCGTCGCGGGCCGAACGCCGCCAGTCGATACGCGAGAGACTTTCGCCTTCGGCATAGGGGCGGAACTGCCAGAAATTTTCGCCGATGCCGCGCTTGCGGCGGCCATGCCAGCCTGCGGTGACGGTGTTGGCGATGCGCTTTGCCTCGACCATGCAGTCCGGCACCAGGGCGGCGCGCTGGCGCGCGCGCGCCAGAACTTCGCTACCCGGCGTCTTGTCTACGATCTGGCCGATGGATGCCACATGCAGTCCTTTCGCGAACGTCGCTTCAGTTCTTCGCCTGCTCCGCGAGGGCAGCGATGACATCGCGCACCGACATGCCTTCGGCGCGGGCCGCAAAGGTCAGCGCCATGCGGTGTTCCAGCACCGGTTCGGCCAGCGCATAGACATCGTCAAGCGAGGGCGCGAGCCTGCCTTCGTAAAGCGCACGCGCACGGGCCGTCAGCATCAGCGACTGGCCGGCGCGCGGACCGGGACCCCAGGCAACGTTCTTATCGGTCAACTTGTTGCCGTGGCCGGGGCGGGCGGAACGGACGAGCGACAGAATGGCGTCCACCACCTTGTCGCTGACCGGCATCTGGCGGATGAGCGCCTGTATCTCCATCATGCGGGGCGCATCGATGACGCCGCGTGCTTCGCCCGAGGCGGTGCCCGTGGTGTCGAGCAGGATTTGGCGTTCGGCGGCAAGCTCGGGATAACCGACATCCACCTGCAGCAGGAAGCGGTCGAGCTGGGCTTCGGGCAGCGGATAGGTGCCCTCCTGTTCCAGCGGGTTCTGCGTTGCGAGAACGTGAAACGGCTTCGGCAACTCATAGGTCTGGCCGGCCATGGTGATGTGGTATTCCTGCATGGCCTGCAGCAGCGCGGACTGCGTGCGCGGGCTGGCGCGGTTGATTTCATCGGCCATCAGCAACTGCGCAAAAACCGGTCCCTTGATGAAGCGGAACGAGCGGCGGCCGTTTTCATCCTGGTCCATGACTTCGGAACCGAGAATATCTGACGGCATCAGATCCGGGGTAAACTGGATGCGGTTGGCGTCGAGGCCGAGCACGGTGCCGAGTGTGGTGACGAGCTTGGTCTTGGCAAGACCGGGAACGCCGACGAGAAGGGCGTGGCCGCCGGAGAGGATGGCGAGAAGGGTGTTCTGCACCACCTTTTCCTGGCCGAAGATAACCTTGGAGACTTCCGCGCGGATCGCCGCAATGTCGGACAGCGCCTTTTCGGCCGAGGCGATGATCGCGTTTTCATCGAGGGTTTCGCCGGTATTCATCACGCCCATGTCGCTCTCCTCATACCTTCGCCGCTGTCACATTTGCATTCCGGTTTTGCTGGCGCCAGCCGGAACGGATTTTGCGCTGCATATAGCTTATTGCTCTCTTGGCCGCTGACAAGCGCCATTCGAATGACTATGTCGTGACTTAGTATTTCCTTATCGGCAAAGCGAGACTCGAATATGGCAGCGGAGACGATAAATTCGGCTGATGATGCGGCCGGCCTTGCGGCGATGATTTCCCGCGCCGCGGAACAGACCGGTGACGCCAGGCGCGGACCGGCCCCGGTGGACCGCTGGAATCCACCCTTTTGCGGCGATCTCGACATGGAAATCCGCGCTAACGGCACCTGGTTCTACCTCGGCACGCCCATTGGCAGGGCGCCGCTGGTGCGGCTGTTTTCTACCGTTCTGCGCAAGGATGAGGATGGCAAAACCTATCTTGTAACTCCTGTGGAAAAAGTCGGCATCCGGGTCGTCGATGCGCCTTTCATCGCCGTGGAAATGAAGGTGACGGCGGGCGAGGACGATGGGGAGCCTGTGCTCACTTTCCGGACGAATGTTGGCGACGTGGTAGAGGCGGGACGGCAGCATCCGCTGCGGTTTGAAATTTCGGGCGAAAACCGCGAGTTGAAGCCTTATCTTCTGGTCCGCGGCCGTCTGGAAGCGCTTGTCTCGCGAGCCGTGATGTACGACCTCGTCGCCCTCGGTGAAGTGGTCGAGGTAAACGGCGTCGACATGTTCGCGGTGCGCTCGGGCGGCGTCGTTTTTCCAGTCATGCCCGCCAATGAACTGGAACGGCTCTCGCAATGACGACCACGACAATAGGCCTCAAGGCTTTTACTGCCAGCGACTTCCGCCGCCGGGTGCTGCAGGAGGGCGAGGGAGTGGCCGAGCGCGAAAATGGCGACCATGTCCTCAATCCGGGCGTGGTGCTGTCCGGGAACGGCATCAAACTGAAAGACGCCGCCGTGCTGGTCCCCGTTATCGATGACGGCAATGATGCCCGGGTGATCTTCACCCAGCGCACCTCCACCTTACGCAAACATTCCGGCCAGATTTCCTTCCCGGGCGGCGGTATCGACGCCGAGGACCGTACGCCGGAAGAGGCAGCGTTGCGCGAAGCGGAGGAGGAAATCGGTCTGTCCCGGTCCTTCGTGGAAACTGTGGGGCGATTGCCGGATTATATCTCCGGCACGGGTTTCCGGATAAAGCCGGTGCTGTCCGTTGTTCGGCCCGGCTTCGACCTCACGCTCAATCCGGCGGAAGTGGACGAAGTTTTCGAGGTGCCGCTGTCCTTCCTGATGAACCCTGAAAACCACGCGCGCGGTAGCCGCATCTTTCAGGGGAAGGAGCGGTTTTTCTATGAAATGCCCTATGGCGAACGCTACATTTGGGGCATTACGGCGGGCATCGTCAGGACGATTTACGAAAGGTTTTATTCATGAACAGCCTTGCCGGCCAAGACTGGTTCAAAAAACCGGCACTGAAGCGCATTTTCGCGCTTTTGAATGCCGATGGCGGCGAGGTGCGGATCGTCGGCGGCGCGGTGCGCAACGCGCTGATGGGCCTGCCGGTGGTCGATATCGACATGGCCACGACGCTGACCCCTGACGTGGTTGTTGCGCGGGCCAAGGCCGCGGGCATCAAGGCGGTGCCAACAGGCATCGAGCATGGCACGGTAACGCTGGTCATCGACGGTGAAGGTTTCGAGGTGACGACGCTGCGCCGCGATGTGGAGACCAATGGCCGCCACGCACAGGTGGCCTTCGGCACCGACTGGCAGACCGATGCCGAGCGGCGCGATCTCACCATCAATGCTCTTTATGCCGATGAAAAGGGCGAGATCATCGACCTCATCAACGGGTTGCCCGATATCGAAACCGGAACCGTGCGCTTCATCGGCGATGCGGCGACGCGAATTTCGGAAGATTATCTGCGGATTCTCCGCTTTTTCCGCTTTTTTGCCCATTATGGCTCTGGCCGCCCGGATGCCGATGGCTTGCGAGCCAGCGCACGGGCCAAGGACAGGCTGGCGACGCTTTCGGCCGAGCGGGTGTGGAGCGAGTTGAAAAAGCTGCTTTCGGCCCGCGATCCTTCCCGCGCCCTGCTCTGGATGCGGCAATCGGGCGTTCTAACGGAAATTCTTCCCGAAACCGAGAAATGGGGTATCGACGCCATTCACGGTCTGGTCGCGACGGAGCAGGCTCTTGGCTGGGCGGTAGATCCAATGCTGCGGCTTGCCGCGATCGTGCCGCCGGATGGCGAGAGGATGGCCTCTCTGGCCGCGCGGCTGAGGCTGTCGAAGGCAGAAGCTGCCTACCTTGCCCATTGGGCCGCGGCCCCGCCGGCAGATCCCGAACTGAAGGAGACGGCGCTCGACCGGCTGCTTTATCGTCAAGGTGTTGAAGGCGTGAAGACGCGGCTGAAACTCGCGCTTTCCTCCGCTCGTGCCGATATTTCGGCCGGCGAGACAGCCATGCAGAAGGTTGCGCGGTTTTCGACACTGCTGGCGAGGGCGGAGAAATTCCAGAAGCCCGGATTTCCGTTAAGCGGTGCAGACGTGATGGCAGCGGGCGTCGCGGCCGGTCCGCAGGTCGGCGAGGTGCTGAAAAGCCTTGAGGAAAAGTGGATCGACGTCAATTTCTCGCTTGACCGGGCAGCGCTGACCGCCCGGCTTAAAGAGATGCTTCAGAACTGATATTGCCAGAGCGCTGACACTCCGGTCTAAGCCGCATTCGCCTCGTCGCGGATGCGGGCCTTGATGTTCTCGATCATATTTTCGCGGATAACGGTTTCGCCGTGGGCCGAGCGCATATGCTCCACCGTGCGGCGGACGACTTCAGCATCGTCATCTGCGCGTGTATGCCAGGCGCAGCCCGGCACGAGCGTTCCACATTCAAAAAGTCTCATGGTCTTGCCTCCCTGCTTCAGAAAAAGGCAGCATTGAAGTGACGTGCTGCCCTTCCGTTATGAAACAAAAGTCCGCCGCTTATGTTCCAAAGCGGCGTCCTTGAGCGCTGATACCGGACTTATTCGGGCATCGCCCAGCACTGGAAAACGGAGGACGTCCCGGCCGGCGGGATTTTTGTGCTGGATCGTTCGTCGTTATCCGCGCGCTTCACGGCTTTTCCGGCGAGCGTGCGTTTCACCTGTTCGACATAAAAGGAATGCGGCAGTTCGCGATCACCCGTTGAGCGCATTTCGGCGGCCAGGCGGTCAATCAATGCGGTGGTATCGATGGATTGCGATGCTCCCTCGGCGGAAGCAGAAATAGGCATGCTGTTCGAAGTAATCATGACGATAGCTCCTCCAGTACGTCTGCGGGAGGAGACTACCACTGCCTTGATTTTTCCATAAGTCCTAATTTACGCTATTTGCGACAAAATGGCTGATAAGCGTCAAATTTGCGTGAGGTTTTCAGGGCCAGCGCACTACCGGCGGCAGGGAGGACAGGATCGATTCGACATTGCCGCCGGTCTTCAGTCCAAAGATGGTGCCGCGATCGTAGAGAAGGTTGAATTCCACGTAGCGGCCACGGCGAATAAGCTGCTCGTCGCGGTCCTCTTCCGTCCAGTTCTGGTTGAAATTGGCGCGGACGATTTTCGGATAGACCAGATTGAAGGCCCGGCCGACATCCTGCACGAAGGCGAAATTGGCGTCCCAGCCGCCATTTTGCTCTTGCGGATGCAGCCAGTCGAAAAAGATGCCGCCGGTGCCGCGCGGCTCGTCGCGGTGCTTCAGGTAGAAATACTCGTCGCACCACGTCTTGTATCGTGGATAGTCCGCCACGGGATGGCGGTTGCAGGTGATCTCGAAGGCGCGGTGGAACAGCTGGGTATCGGCGTCCTGTTGCGTCCGCCTGCGGCCAAGCACCGGCGTCAGGTCCGCGCCGCCGCCGAACCAGTGGCTGGTGGTGACCACCATGCGGGTATTCATATGCACGGCCGGCACATTGGGATTGACCGGATGGGCGATGAGCGACAGTCCCGACGCCCAGAAGCGCGGGTCTTCTTCCGCGCCCGGTATCTGCTTGCGGAATTCCGGCGAAAATTCGCCGTAGACGGTGGAGGTGTGCACGCCAACCTTTTCGAAGACGCGCCCTTCCATCATAGACATCTTGCCGCCGCCGCCTTCACCATTGTCACGCAGCCAGTCTTTCTGGACGAAACGGCCCGGTTCCTGATCGGACAAGGGGCCGGTCAGTTCGTTTTCCAGGGTTTCGAAGGAGGCGACGATGGTGTCGCGCAGATGCTGGAACCATGCCTGGGCAACGGCCTTCTTGTCTTCAATGTCCTCGGGCAAGCCCTTCGGCAAGATCGGCCGTTCCATGTCTCATTCTCCTGCGGTGTAGTCTGTCATGCCGCCTCTAGCAGGTGTTTGCGCCGCGCACAAATTCGACTCGCCAAGTCAGCGTGTCGACACTATCTTTAAAGACGTAGGTGCCAGAGGTGAATATCATGACGAAATTTACCGGACCGCCGCCCCTCGACGGGCTGAAGCGCAGAATTGCCAATCACCGCAGGGAGCGCGACAGCGCCGGCGGCGAACAAAAGCGTGAGGGCATGTTCGTGCGGCAAACGTTCTGTCTGGGACGCGAAGAAGCCCGCGCCAAGGCCCGAGAATGGTTCGACAGCTTTCCCAAGGCCGCTTACTGGACTGAAGTGGAAAGCTGGCGGCAGCTGGAAGGTGACCGCATCGAATTCACCATGCGCCGGCTTCCCTCGGCAGACTGATTTTTAGAGTGCTTTCGTCTTTCCGTACCGAAAAACCGGACGACGCTTCCTGAAATCCTCTAGGCGCGCGGCTCGGCGTATCGCAAACGGCTTTCGATCAGCACGCCGCTTTCATCCAGAATGGGGTGCGCCACCGAAACGATATGGGCGTTGATACGCTTGAGGTCGCGCAGCATGTCGAGATGCAGCGAGCTTGTCTGCATGCTTTCCGTCAGTCCATCGCGCAGCCGCTCCAGATGGCGGTTGGAGGATTGTTTTTCGAGGCGGCGAATATCCACCTTGCTTTCCATCAGCCTGCGGGCAAGTTCGAAATCGCCGGTCACCAGAATGCTCTGGGCGGCGCGCAGGTTCTCGATGGTCATGTCGAACAGGGTCTTCAACTCCTCATAACCGTCATCGGAAAATTTGAAGCTGTTCAGCACCTTCTTGCGGATCTGTTCGCAAATGCCCTTTTCGATGATGTCGCCGATATGTTCGAGGTTGATGGCATAATCGATGATTGCGATCGAACGGCGGGCATCCTCATCGTCAAGCCCCTTGCGGCCGAGCTGGGACAGATAGACCTTTACTTCCTGCTGGCGGCGGTCGACCTTTTTTTCAAGCAGGGATATTTCGGCAAGCGGCGCCAGGTCGTTGTGCTTGAAGGCGTTTTCGGCGCGGATCAGCATTCGCTCGATGCTGTCGCCGACGACCAGGACCTCCCGCGTTGCATTGGCCAGTGCCACCACCGGCGTTGCCAGCGCCTGTTGATCGAGGAAATTCGGGCCGTCTTCGGCTTTCGGATCACCGGGAACCAGCTTCGTCATCAGATCCGAGATGAGGCCCGAGAAGGGCCATGCGAGCGCGGCCAGGATGACGTTGAAGATGAGATGGGCGTCGACCGGCAGTTTCGCGGGTGAAAGCGGCAATTGCTGCAGGAACTCCGCGCCATAGGAGGCGAGCGGCAGGGCGATGAGGCAGCCAGTGGTGCGCACCGCGAGATTGCCTATGGTGATGCGCCGCGCCGAGGCGGGGCCGGAAAGCGTGGCGATGACCGGAGGAATGGCGCCGCCGAGATTGGCGCCGAGAATGAGGACGATGACGAGGCCGGTGGAAAGCGTTCCGGTGGCCGCAAGCGACAGGATCAACACCACCACGGCAAGGCTGGAGGAGGAGACGAAGGCAAGCACCGCGGAGAAAATCAGCGCAACCGGCCAGGCCCCGTCGAGCAGGCCGATAAAGACGGCAAGCGCGGGCGAGGCGCGCATGGGCTCGGTCGCGCCGCTCAGCAGATGCAGTGACAAAAGCATCAGGCCGATGCCGATCAGCGCCGTTCCGCCGCCCTGCCTGGCGTTGGAGCTTCCCTTCTTGAGCACGATGCCCGCGAGGATCAGAAGCGGTGACAACCATTCGACGCCCGCCGCCACGATCCACGCGGTCACGGCGGTGCCGACATTGGCGCCAAGCAGCACAACCTGCGCCATGCGCGGCTTGATGAGGTCACGTTCGGCGAAGGAGGCGACGGTGAGAGCGGTTGCCGTGGAGCTCTGCAGCGCGACGGTGGCGAAGAAGCCGGAAAAGAAGGATCGGGGCCCGTTCTGGGTGCCGGTGGCGAGTACGCTCCTCAGTTTCATGCCAAAGGCACGGGTCACGCCATCCTTCACCTGGGCGAGGCCGAAGAGCAGCAGCGCGACCGCGCCGAGAAGATTGACGATGACAATGGTGGACTGCATGCGACGTCTCCACACACCCGCCGGCGGACCGTCTCGGCGAGGGCGATTTTTATTGTCCGGCTAATCAGTATAGGAGCGTGAACGCCTCCGGTACAGGCCGGGTTGCGACAGTTTCGCGGCAAAAACGGCCAATTTTCAAATTTGCCTGAAAAATTAGCTGTAAAGATGGCAGGTCAGGACCATGAGGTCTGGCGCAAGGCCTCGCCGGTGACCATCGCAGCCGACATCGCAACGTTGATCGAGCGCTGCCCGGCGACCATCGGAATGATGATTCGCTCATCCGCCTTTTCATGCACGTGATCAGGCACGCCCGCACTTTCGCGGCCAAAGAGCAGGATATCGTCGGCACGATAGGTGGTATCAGTATAGGGCAGGGCTGCCTTGGTGGAGGCGAGGACGAGCCGCCGGCCGGTGGTTGCCCGCCATTCCTCGAAGCGATCCCAGCTGACATGGCGCGTGAGGGCGGCCGCCGCAATGTAGTCCATGCCGGCCCGTTTCAGATTGCGATCCGAGATGTCGAAACCTGCGGGTTCGATGATGTCGACGCCAAGGCCAAGGCAGGCGGCCAGCCGCAGGATGGTGCCGGTATTGCCGGGAATGTCGGGCTGGTAAAGGGCGATTCTGATTTCGGTCGTGGTGCCGGACATGGAGATCTCACTGCGGTTGCTGTGCTCGTCCGATTATCACGCGCAGGCAAGGGACGACAGGCAGTTTGCGAAAAGTCCCTCTCGGGTGCCATTACAGACCGGATATTCATGCGCGTGACACACTGGGCGGCTACCCATTCACCAGTACATCATCAGGCTTGCCCGAACCATCGGGGAACGGTTGACGTCGGCCTACTTGAGCCGGATCTTCTGCACGCAGGAACAGGGGGATAGCATGTCCGAACGGGTGAATTTCGTCCATCTGACCGATCTGCATGTGGGCAATCCGCAGGTGCAGGATGACGATCTTTATTCAGAGACCTCGGCCACGCTTTCCACGACGCTTGCGCAGATCAAGGCGCTGGTGCCGCCGCCCGAATTCATCGTCGTCAGCGGCGATCTGACCAATCGGGGCGATGCCGGCAGCTATGAGGAGCTCAAGCGTCTGATAAAGGAAGCGGAACTCGGTATGCCTGTGCTCTTCGCGCTCGGCAATCACGACCGCCGCGATGGATTTTATCCCGTGATGCTCGATCGCCACGAGGATCTGGACGAGCCCTATGACCATGCCGAGGTGATTGCCGGCATTCACATCATCGTCATGGACACCAGCGTTCCCGGCAAGGTTGGGGGTGCTTTCGAACCCGGACAGGTCGAATGGCTTGAGGATGAGCTGGAAAACCATCCCGAATTGCCGAAGCTGCTGGTGATGCACCATGCGCCGGCGCTTGATTTCGACCGTCCCGATGCGGAGTGGGAATCCCTGTCCTTTGACGATACCGAGATTCTGGACGAGCTGCTGTTCGAACATGACATCATTGGTATTCTGGCAGGCCACATCCATTACGACCGCATGTCACACTGGCAGGGCATTCCCATCGTGGTCGGTATCGGCCAGCATTTCGCGACCGATCCTCTGTGGCTGCATGAGGGCGTACGCATGCTCTCCGGCGCATCTTTCGCCATCGGCACGATAAGGGATACGGGTCTGACCGTTACCTTTGCCCCGCAGCCCAGCGACCGGCGGGAACTCAAGCGCCATACTCAGGCCGGAATGATCGAGTTGATCACGGAATATGAGAGTGGTCAGGCGCAGGACGCAGCCGAATAAGGCGATGCAGCACGGCAGGCGGTGGTCGGAAACCTTTGCGGGTAAATCCGTCCTATTGTGCTACTCGACACATCTTGAGTTTTCGAGCGTGTCGGTGTCTTTCCGGCTGGTCATTGCTTAATTTTTGCGCTACAAGGCCATATCTTCAACACCAGCCAAGGGAGGTTCTTATGCCAAATGACATTCGTATTCGCCTCCCGGCCCCAGTAGTGCTGCTGCTGGCCTAGGTGTTACTCTGCGGCTCGGCCGCGTTTCCCATATTCCGATTCGTCATGTGGCTGTCACGGCCATGTTCAAAGACTTTTCCGTTCCGTCGTGGGCCATATTGCGTCCGCTTACCTTTGACGACGGGACGATTTATTGCCGGAGCTTGGCCTATGTTTGGCTGGTTTGAAAAACGTCTCGATCCCTTTCCGTCTTCGACGCCTTCCGTGCCGCCGAAGACGCTTCTGCCGTTCCTGTGGCATTATGTGAAGCCCGCCTGGCCGTGGCTGCTGCTGCTCGGCCTGATGTCGATGGGCATCGCCGTTGCGGAAGCGATGCTTTACAAATTCCTCGGCAATATCGTCGACTGGCTTTCCACGGCCAATCGCGAGACGTTTTTTGCCGATGAGGGCTGGCATCTGATCATCATGGCCGGGCTGGTGCTGTTTCTGCTGCCGCTGATGGGCGCGATCCACACCATGACGATGCACCAGACGCTTGCCGGCAATTTCGGCATGATTGCGCGCTGGAAAATGCACCGTTTCCTGCTGCGCCATTCCATGACGTTTTTCGCCAATGAATTTGCCGGCCGGGTTTCGACCAAGGTCATGCAGACGGCGCTGGCGATCCGCGAAGTGGCACTGAAGGTCATCGACGTCTTCGTCTACGCGATCAGCTTTGTCGTTTCGATGCTGTTCATGGTCGCGGCTGCCGATTGGCGACTGGTTATCCCCCTTTTGGTCTGGCTGGGTATCTACATGGGTATCCTCGCCTATTTCGTGCCCAAGCTCGGTCGGCTGGCGCAGGAGCAGGCCGATGCGCGCTCCATGATGACGGGCCGGATCGTCGACAGCTATACGAATATCTCGACGATCAAGCTGTTTTCCCATGCGGGCCGCGAGGAGAGATACGCGCGTGAGGGCATGAACGTGTTTCTTGGAACCGTTCACCGCCAGATGCGCAAGATTTCCGGCTTCAACATCCTGATCGACCTGAACAATGCGGTGGTTCTGTTTTCAACGGCCGCGCTCGGTCTCTATTTCTGGATGCAGGGTTCGGTGACGGCTGGCTCCGTCGCCATTGCCATCAGCCTTGCGATGCGCGTCAACGGCATGTCGCAGTGGATCATGTGGGAAGTCACCTCACTGTTCGAAAATATCGGCACGGTCTATGACGGCATGTCGATGATGACGAAGCCGCATGACATCGTCGACGTTCCGAAGGCTCCGGAACTTGCGGCCCCGCAGGGCGGCATCCGCTACGACAACGTCCGCTTCCACTATGGCAAGAACAAGGGCGTGATCGACGGGCTGACGCTTGATATCAAGCCGGGCGAAAAGGTCGGTCTGGTCGGGCGTTCGGGGGCGGGCAAGACGACGCTGATGAACCTGCTGCTGCGTTTTTACGATCTGGAAGGCGGCAGGATCACCATCGACGGTCAGGACATCTCCAAGGTGTCGCAAGACAGCCTGCGAGAATTGATCGGTGTCGTGACGCAGGATACGTCGCTGCTGCACCGCTCGATCCGCGACAACATTGCCTATGGTCATCCGGAAGCCACCGACGAGCAGGTGATTGCGGCAGCAAAGCGGGCCAATGCCTGGGATTTCATCGAAACGCTGGTCGACATGCATGGTCGCCAGGGCCTCGATGCCCAGGTAGGTGAACGCGGCGTGAAACTGTCGGGCGGCCAGCGCCAGCGTATCGCAATTGCGCGCGTCTTCCTCAAGAACGCGCCGATTCTGGTACTTGATGAGGCGACCTCGGCGCTCGATTCAGAAGTCGAGGCGGCAATTCAGGAGAACCTGTTCTCGCTTATGGAAGGCAAGACGGTGATCGCCATTGCCCACCGTCTCTCGACGCTGACCGAAATGGACCGGCTGATCATTCTGGACAAGGGCCGGATCGTGGAAGCGGGCAGCCACGCGGAACTGGTGGCAATGGGCGGCATTTACGCCGATCTGTGGCGGCGCCAGTCCGGCGGCTTCATCGCCGATCACGAGGCGGAAGCGGCTGCGGAGTAAGGAAAGACGGAGGGCGGGAAACAGGGTTCCCGCCCTCCGTCTTTTATTCCCGCCTTTTTCATTCTCGGAACGTTACCGAAATATAATCTCTCACCGTAGCCTCCGCGGCTGTTCCCGCACCGGGAATCCGCCTATATCCGGATCATGCTCATTACCCGCATCTTCGAGTATTTCGAGAACTGGATAAAGCCCTTCGACCGCAAGGACGATTTGCGGCCGCCGGAAAGCACGTTCGCCTTCATCTGGTTTTATATTTCGCAGGCGAAAGCGCCGTTCTTCGCGATGCTGGTGCTGGGTGGGCTGACTGCGGCCATCGAGGCGGCGCTTTTCTGGTTCGTTGGTCGGCTTGTTGATATTCTCTCGACGGTAAAACCGGAAGAAGGCTGGGCCGGGTTGCTTTCCACCCATGGCGGCGAACTCGTCGGCATGCTTGTCCTGATCGGCGTCATCCGCTTCATCGTCACGATGCTGACGGCGCTGGTGGATCAGCAGATCATCACGCCCGGCTTCTACAACCTGGTGCGCTGGCAATCCTACATGCATGTGGCGCGGCAGTCGCTGACCTTTTTCCAGAACGATTTTTCCGGCCGCATCGTCACCAAGGTCTGGTCCGGCGGGCAGGCGGCGGGCGACCTTGTGACCTCGTTGATGGAAAGCGTCTGGTTCGTCGGCATCTATTCCGTCTCGATGCTGTTTCTGATCGGGGGGCTGGACTGGCGGCTTGCGGTCGTCGTCGTTGTCTGGGTGGCGATCTTCTCGCTGCTGGCGCGCTATTTCGTGCCGCGCATCCGCTATCATTCAAAAGAAACGGCGGAAGCCGCCTCAATGCTTTCCGGCCGCATGGTAGATGCCTACAGCAATATCCAGACCCTGCGGCTGTTCGGGCGCGACGACGCCAATGACCGCTACATGCGGCAGGGCTTCGATATCTTTCAGCGTGCGACGATGACGTTCACGCGGTTCATTACCGGCGTGCGGGCATCGATGGCGCTGCTGTCAGGCGTCATGATCACGTCCATGGCGGCTCTCTGCATCGATCTGTGGCTTTCCGGCAAGATCAGTTCCGGTGCGGTGGCCTTCACGCTGGCGCTGGTGCTGCGTCTCAACTTCCTGCTGGGGCGCCTGATGACGCAGTTCAACGGCATCATGCGCAATTTCGGCACGGTGCAGAACGCCGCCGAGTTGATCTCTCAGCCGATCGGTCTGGTCGATGCGCCTGACGCGGTTATGCTGGAGGTTAAAAAACCGAGCATTCGTTTCGAGAATGTCAGTTTCCACTATGGCCGAAAGAACGGCGTCATCGATCATCTCAATCTCGACATCTGGGCAGGGGAAAAGGTCGGCATCGTCGGACGCTCCGGCGCGGGGAAATCCACCCTCGTCAATCTGCTGCTGCGGTTTTACGATGTCGAGAAAGGACGCATTCTCATCGACGGGCAGGATATTGCGGGTGTAACCCAGGAATCGCTGCGGGCCCATATCGGCATGGTTACGCAGGACACCTCGCTGCTGCATCGCTCTATCAGGGACAACATCCTGTTCGGCCGCACCGACGCCAGCGAAACGCAATTGCAGGAGGCGACGCGACGGGCCAAGGCGGACGACTTCATCAAGCGGCTGGAGGATCAGCGCGGACGCACCGGTTTTGACGCCCATGTGGGCGAACGCGGCGTGAAACTCTCCGGCGGCCAGCGCCAGCGTATCGCCATTGCCCGTGTGATGCTGAAGGATGCACCAATCCTCGTGCTTGATGAGGCGACCTCGGCGCTCGATTCCGAGGTAGAGGCTGCGATCCAGAGTAATCTGGACGAGCTGATGCAGGGCAAGACGGTGCTGGCAATCGCCCACCGCCTTTCGACCATCGCGGCGCTCGACCGGTTGATCGTGATGGATCAGGGGCGCATCGTCGAGCAGGGCACACATTCGGAACTGGTCTCGCGGGGCGGACTCTATTCGGAGCTCTGGGCGCGGCAATCGGGCGGGTTTCTCGCGGCAGACGAGGCGATCCCGTAAAGCGCGGCGCTATTTGCCGATCATGAAGTCGGCCATCAGACCGTAATGATTGGAGCCGAGACTGTCCGGCAGGCGCGTGGTTTTTATCAGCGTTGCCGGTTCACGGGCGAAGATATGGTCGATGGCTATGCCGAAACGTCCTGCTTCCGTTGGCCAAGTCGCGGGTTCCCAAGGCGCTTTCCTGAGATCGTTGGCGGCCAGAAAATCCCGCATATCGGGAGCGATGCTTGCCGAATTGAAGTCTCCTGCAAGAATGAGCGGCCCGGTGACGCGGTAGAGAATTTCGCTGACCTCATCCAGCTCGTCGCGGTGATAATCGTCGAAATAGGGCTTGGTAAGATGTGCCGCGGCCAGCGTGACTTCCCTGCCGTCGAGATCGATTTTGGCGATCGCGAAACGGTCGCGGCGCAGGTCGCTAAGACTATGAAAATGGCCTTCGAGCAAAGGCCGCTTCGACAGGATCACGAGGTCACAGCCTGGCGTTCCCTCGAAGCAGCCCAGCCTGTGCGGATATGTCTGTTGCAGACGCGGCAGAGCCGATTGCAGGGCGTCCGCTTCAAAGAGATAAACCGCATCGGCGTGTGATTCGACAATCGCGTCGGCAATCACCTCCGCATTGGCGGCGTTATCCATCAGCACATTGAAGGAAAGCAGCCGGAACGGCTGCGCATCCGGTGCGGCCGTGGCCGATGTCGAAAAATCCAGAAGCATGGACACCGCATGGACGGCGAGCGCAATCGACCAGACCAAGAGCACGGCGGAAAAGGCGTCGCGCATGAGCCAAAATACCAGCCATGACAACAGGATGCAGATAATGGCGATATGAAGCTGGAAGCTGGTGACGAAGGCAAGAAGCCAGAAATCGGTGATGTAGCGCAGACTGGCAATGACGAGAACGGCAGCAACCGCCGTGGAGACCATGCACGAGAGCTTCGCCGTCATCCGAATCCCTGCTTTCCAAGCTCTCCCTCGTAGTCTCCTAACATGGCGCCTTTGGGTGCACAATGTTGCCCGACTGCCAGAGGCGGCGAAAAAATGAGAAGCAAATCGGGCGCTTCGGGCAGAATTACGGCAGCTTTGTGTGCTTTGCTCTTGCCAAGTCGGTCAATATTTTGCGATCACACAGAGTGACGCGGTTTCTTGATGCCGCAGTTGTGTCCAGGACGGTGGGACGGAGATTGTCCTGGATCAAATCATAGCGGGAGGACTCATGCGATTTACGGCAAAAACAGCGCAGAGGATGGTGTAGCGGTGAGCGAGCACGTAACCAATCACGACGCTTCGGGTGAACCGACCCGTCGCGATTTTCTTTATCTAGTGACAGGAATGGCGGGCGCCGTCGGTGCCGCCGCAGTTGCATGGCCTTTCATTGACCAGATGCGCCCCGATGCATCGACGCTGGCGCTGGCCTCCATCGAAGTGGATGTCGCGGCGGTCGAGCCGGGCATGTCACTTACCGTCAAGTGGCGCGGCAAGCCGATTTTCATCCGCAACCGCACGGAAAAGGAAATCGAGGAAGCCAAGGCGGTCGCTCTTGGCGAACTCAAGGATCCGGTGGCGCGCAACGCCAACATTGCCGCCGACGCGCAGGCGACCGATATCGACCGTTCCGCCGGCGAGGGTAAGGAAAACTGGATCGTCATGGTCGGTTCCTGCACCCATCTCGGCTGCGTTCCGCTCGGCCAGGCCGGCGATTTCGGCGGATGGTTCTGTCCCTGCCATGGCTCGCACTACGATACGGCGGGCCGCATACGTAAGGGTCCGGCGCCGCAGAACCTCGCCATCCCGACATTTGCATTCACATCCGATACCGTGATCAAGATCGGATAAGGGGACAGATATTCATGAGTGGTCATTCCAGTTATCAGCCGTCCACCGGCATCGAGAGGTGGATCGATTCGCGGCTTCCCTTGCCGCGCATGATCTATGACAGCTTCGTTGCCTATCCTGTCCCGCGTAATTTGAACTACGCCTACACTTTCGGCGCGATGCTTTCCGTCATGCTGATCGTGCAGATCCTCACCGGCGTCGTTCTGGCCATGCATTATGCGGCCGAAACGACGGTTGCCTTCAATTCCGTCGAAAAGATCATGCGCGACGTCAACCACGGCTGGCTGCTGCGCTACATGCATGCCAACGGCGCGTCGTTCTTCTTTATCGCGGTTTACCTGCACATCGCCCGTGGCCTCTATTACGGCTCCTACAAGGCGCCGCGTGAAATCCTCTGGATTCTTGGCTGCGTCATCTTCCTGCTGATGATGGCGACGGGCTTCATGGGCTATGTTCTGCCCTGGGGCCAGATGTCCTTCTGGGGCGCGACCGTCATCACCGGCTTCTTCACGGCGTTTCCTGCCATCGGCGAATGGATCCAGCAGTTCCTGCTCGGCGGCTTTGCCGTGGATCAGCCGACGCTGAACCGCTTCTTTGCGCTTCACTATCTGCTGCCCTTCATGATTGCGGGCGTCGTTATCCTGCATATCTGGGCGCTGCACGTCACCGGCCAGACCAATCCTACCGGCGTCGAAGTGAAGAGCAAGACCGACACCGTTCCCTTCACGCCCTATGCGACGCTGAAGGATGCGCTCGGTGTTTCCGTGTTCCTGATCGGTTATGCCTGGTTCGTCTTCTACATGCCGAACTTCCTTGGCCACCCTGATAACTACATCATGGCAGATCCTTTGAAGACCCCGGCGCATATCGTTCCGGAATGGTACTTCCTGCCGTTCTACGCCATGCTGCGCGCCATCACCTTCAACATCTGGGTCATCGATTCCAAGCTGGGTGGCGTTCTCGTGATGTTCGGCGCAATCGTCGTGCTGTTCTTCCTGCCCTGGCTCGATACGTCGAAGGTTCGCTCCGCCGTCTATCGTCCCTGGTACAAGATGTTCTTCTGGCTGTTCGTGGTGAATGCCATCATGCTCGGCTGGCTGGGTTCGCGCCCGGCGGAAGGCACCTACGTCATCATGTCGCAGATCGGCACGCTTTATTACTTCGGTTTCTTCCTCGTCATCATGCCGATCCTCGGTCTGGTCGAAACGCCCCGGCGTATTCCGAATTCGATTACCGAGGCCGTTCTCGAAAAGAACGCCGCCAAGTCGGGTGCCGCGCCTGCGGCTGCCGAAATCTGAGCGCGAAGGAAGGATGACGACAATGAAGAAGCTTGTAACGAGCATCGCGCTTTTCGCCGCCATCGGCTGTTCCTTCACCGTCGCCTCGGCGGCGGAGGAGAGCCATGACCTCGCCACCAAGACGGAACATGCGATTGCCGGGGGCCACTTCCCGGTGATCAAGCCCGAGGAGCAGAGCTGGTCATTTGCCGGTCCTTTCGGCAAATATGACAAGGGCCAGCTGCAGCGTGGTCTCAAGGTCTACAAGGAAGTCTGCTCGGCCTGCCATTCCATGAGCCTTGTCTCTTTCCGTACGCTGGAGGATCTTGGCTATTCGGAAGAGCAGGTAAAGGCTTTCGCCGCTGAATATGAAGTGCAGGACGGTCCGAATGCCGACGGCGAAATGTATAATCGCAAGGCCGTGCCGTCAGATCATTTCCCGTCGCCATTCCCGAACCATGAGGCGGCTGCTGCCGCCAATGGTGGCGCCGCACCGCCAGACATGTCGCTGCTTGCCAAGGCGCGCGGCGTGGAGCGTGGTTTCCCGCAATTCATCATCGACATGATCCCGATCGTCGGCGGTTATCAGGAAGGCGGCCCGGATTACATCCATGCGCTGCTGACCGGATATCAGGACCCGCCGGCTGGTGTTGAAGTGGCCGAAGGCACACATTTCAATCCGTATTTCGTCAGCGCGGTCGCGTTGAAGATGGCCCCGCCCATCAGCGCCGATCAGGTGACTTACGACGATGGCGCGCCGCAGACCGTGGATCAGTATTCCAAGGATGTGGCCGCCTTCCTGATGTGGGCTGCAGAACCGCATCTGGAAGAGCGCAAGCGCACCGGCTTCATGGTCATGGTGTTCCTGTTCATCTTCACCGCGCTGATCTATCTCACAAAGAAATCGGTCTACGCCAACAAGGAACATTGATCGGCACTACGGTGCCGGCAGTCATCGGCCCCCATGGCCTCCATGGGGGCCTTTTTATATGAAGTCTGCATTGACCTGGTTGTCGTTCACAAGATGCGGATTTGCGATGCTCCATACCAATCGGCGTTGGCCGAAGGTTGCGCCGGTCCTTTTTAGTTGGTGCGCCGCCGTCAAGTTGATAGGGTGGCCCGAACCATCCATTTCCCATTTTTAACTGGAAATACCATGACCGTTATCGCTTCGGAGCTTTCCGCTGCCATCCGTTCCATTCCCGACTATCCGAAGCCGGGCATCATCTTCAGGGACATCACCACGTTGCTTGGCAATCCCCGCGCATTCCGCCGCGCCGTGGACGAACTCGTGCAACCTTATGCGGGAACGAAGATCGACAAGATCGCGGGCATGGAAGCGCGCGGCTTCATTCTGGGCGGCGCGGTAGCGCATCAGCTTTCGGCCGGCTTCGTGCCGATCCGCAAGAAGGGCAAGCTCCCGCATGCCACTGTAAGGGTTGCCTATAGCCTGGAATACGGCGTCGATGAAATGGAAATGCATGTTGATGCGGTGCAGCCGGGTGAAAAGGTCATTCTGGTCGATGACCTGATTGCGACCGGCGGGACTGCCGAGGGCGCGGTCAAGCTTTTGCGCCAGATGGGCGCGGAGATCGTCTCCGCCTGCTTCGTTATCGATCTGCCTGATCTCGGCGGCCGCAAGAAACTCGAGGACCTCGGTGTCGAGGTACGGACCCTGGTGGAATTTTCCGGTCATTGAGCGGCGGGTGGGGCAGGTCGCAACGACATGCCCCGAAGCTCGCTTATTCGAATTCCAGAACCCCGCTCTGGAAAGTCAGGACGGTCTCTCCCGACTGGTTGACCCCTTCGTTAAATGTGGTGTTCAGCCAGATACCGGCCCGGGATTCCAGCGCCCGGGTATCGAGCAGGGTGACGAAGTAGGTGACATCGTCTCCCGCGAAGACCGGCTTTTTCCATTTAAGTTCGCGAAAGCCCGGTGAAGGGCCGAGTTTTGGCGGTTCAAGGCCCTCAAGCTTCAGTCTTTTAACCTCTTTGGCCCAGTACGAGAGAAAACACTTCATCCAGCCTGCACCAGTGTGCCATCCAGATGCGCAAAGTGCGCCAAAAACGCTGTTCTTTGCGGCTTCGGCATCAAGATGAAATGGCTGCGGATCGAAATCGCGGGCGAAGCGAATAATGTCTTCGGCGGAAAAATGCAGCGTATCGAGGGTCACTCGTTCGCCGATCGGGGAGAGTTCTGCCAGTATCATGCCGCAATACCTCCATTGCCGCGCATCAGGAACATCACGGTGTTTTCGCCGTGCGACACCAGAACGTCGCGCTGGTTATAAAGCTCGTGGCGAAATTTCACGAGGCCGATACCGGGGCGCGAAGCCGAAGGGCGCTGCTCCAGCACGATGGATTTCCCAGAAAGCGTATCTCCTGCCAGAACCGGCTTCTTCCAATCAACGTAGTCGATGCCGGGGCTGCCCTGCGACGTCGAATCCGAGATATAGCTGTCCGCCATCATTCGCATCAGCAGACTGCAGGTGTGCCAGCCGGAAGCTGCAAGCCCACCAAGAATGCTCTGGCGGCCTGCTTCTTCGGAAAGATGCATGGGTTGCGGATCGAATTCGCTGGCGAAAGCAATGATTTGCCCCGCGGAGATCGGTTGCGGTCCAAGCGGAAACTCCCGCCCTACCGTGAAATCCTCGTAAGCATAGGTCGCGACCGGCGCCATGGTTTCCTCCCTTCGCACAGTCAATACCGTCGCATCTAAGAGGATTTTTCCCTTTACGTAAAGGTCAAATCGGTGGCGTAATATCGGAGCGGGAAAGCGCTATGGAGCGAACGGATGCGTCTCGCATCTTCCCCCGCCGCGGAGAAGGTCGCGGCAGCGGGATGAAGCGGGCGAAGGTAGTGAGCTGCGGCAACGTCGCCCTTCATCCGACCCTTGGGGCAATCTTCTCCCCGGTCGGGGAGAAGAAACAAGCGGCTGGGTCCGCCCCATAAAAGAAGCAAGCCCGTTCAGATCAAATCAGGTATTAAAGCGGAAGTGGATGACGTCACCGTCCTGAACCACATATTCCTTGCCTTCGTCGCGTCCCTTGCCAGCTTCCTTGGCGCCGACTTCGCCCTTGTAGGTAACGTAATCGTCAAAGCCGATGGTGAAGGCGCGGATGAAGCCGCGTTCGAAATCGCTGTGGATGACGCCCGCGGCGGCGGGTGCTTTGGTGCCGCGCACGATCGTCCATGCGCGTGTTTCCTTGGGGCCGACGGTGAAATAGGTGATGAGGTCGAGCAGGTGGTATCCCGCACGGATCAGCCGGTCGAGGCCGGCCTCGTTAAGACCAAGGGCCGAGAGAAATTCTTCGGCTTCATCGGCTGGAAGCTGCGCGACTTCGGCTTCGATCGCCGCCGAGATGATCACGCATTCCGCACCCTGTTGCTTCGCCATTTCCGCGACGGCTGCTGTGTGCTCGTTGCCGGACGATGCGTCGGCTTCCGAGACGTTGCAGACATAAAGCACCGGGTGCGATGTCAGAAGGTTGAGGCCTTTGAGGATTTCGATTTCCTCGTCCGCCAGTGTCTTCAAAAGCAGGCGTGCCGGCTTTCCGTCGGTGAGCAGCGCGATGACGGCTTCCATGACAGGCAGTTGGGCCAGCGATTCCTTGTCCTTGCTGGTGGCGCGTTTGCGCGTCTGCTCGACGCGGCGTTCCAGGCTTTCGAGATCGGCGAGCATCAGCTCGGTCTCGATCGTTTCGGCATCGCCGACCGGGTTGATGCGGCCTTCCACATGGGTGATATCGTCGTCTTCAAAGCAGCGCAGCACGTGTACGACGGCATCGACTTCGCGAATGTTGGCGAGGAACTTGTTGCCGAGACCCTCGCCCTTCGATGCGCCGCGAACCAGACCGGCAATATCGACGAAGGAGATGCGGGTCGGGATGATTTCCTTCGAGCCGGCGATGTCGGCAAGGATTTTCATGCGCGCATCGGGCACCGCCACTTCGCCGGTATTCGGTTCGATGGTGCAGAAGGGATAGTTGGCGGCCTGTGCGGCGGCCGTTTTCGTCAGCGCGTTAAAAAGAGTGGACTTGCCGACATTCGGCAATCCAACGATACCGCATTTGAAGCCCATGGCTTGAAACCTGTCCGTTTGAAAGAATTCGTTGAGGAGCCTTTTGCGGAAAGGGCGGGGGAAGGTCAAGCCCGCGGGTCGATTTGGGCCGGCAAAGGCTTCTTAAAGGCGAGGAATTCCTGACAGACTTGCCGATGGCGTGGTTGCGGCGCAATATATGCGGGTCAAGCGATCGATCTTTCGTCATCAACGGGGTTTTCCCATGAGCAACCGCGATGAACGGCAGGCACGAGCGGCCATGATGAGCGACAGTCCTGTCGATCTCAAACCAAAACCGAAGGTCAAGCCAAAGCTGGAGCGGCCGAAGCTCTACAAGGTCATTCTGCTGAATGACGACTATACGCCACGTGAGTTCGTGACTGTGGTGCTGAAAGCCGTGTTCCGCATGAGCGAGGAGGCCGGCCACCGGGTGATGATGACGGCGCACCGTTTCGGCAGCGCTGTGGTCGTCGTTTGCGAACGTGATATTGCCGAGACGAAGGCCAAGGAGGCGACCGATCTCGGCAAGGAAGCGGGATTTCCGCTGATGTTCACGACCGAGCCGGAGGAGTGAGCATCAATTCTGCCGAATCTGAAAACCGGTCTTGTTCTGCACGAAGCCGCAGCTTTCGTAAAAGGCGTGAACCTCCGGGCGTTGTTGCCCTGTCCGCAGCATCACCTTGTAACAATTCGCCGCAAAAGCCGCCTCGACGGCATGGCGCACGACCGCGCGGCCATATCCGCGGCCGCGACGGTTTTCCAGTGTCACCACGTTTTCGATAAGAGCATAGGGACGGGCGGCGCGCGTGAGATTTGGAACAATCTGCAGCGTGGCGGTAGCGACCGCTTCCTCGCCTTCGGTCGCAAGAAACACGGTCAGACCCGGCTGGGCGAGCATGGCCGCAAAAGCCGTCTTTGCTTCTTCCGTCGTCATTTCCGGGTCGGATGGATTAAGCGCCCGGTAGAGATCAAGCAATCCAGCCAGATCGCTGGTTCCGGCTTCGCGCAGGGTGATGGTCTTCGAAGACATTCGCGATCTAGTCCTTCTTGCCGAACATCCGCTTCAGCATCTCGGCCATCGGCCCGGTCTCCGGCAGCTTTTTAGGCTGGGCGCTGTTGCGTGCCTGGTGGATATGAGACTGCGCGGCGGGTTTGGCTGCCTTGGCCGGCTTCTCGGCCTCGGGCTTGCTGCCCGTGGCCAGCGCCAGCTTGTTCATCAGCTGGGAATCCTCCGCCTTCACCAGCATGGCGGCGTTGTCGGCAATCGCATCCAGCAGCGGCTCCAGCCAGACCCGGTCGGCCTTGGCGAAATCGCCCAGCACATGGCCGTGCACGCGCTCCTTGTCACCGGGATGCCCAATGCCGAGGCGCAGGCGTCGGTAGTCCTTGCCGCAATGGGCGTCGAGCGATTTCAGGCCGTTATGGCCACCGTGACCGCCGCCGGTCTTGATGCGCACGCGCCCGGCCGGAAGATCGAGTTCGTCATGGATGGCGATGATGTCCGCCGGCGTGAGTTTGAAGAAGCGCATCGCTTCGCCCACGGATTCGCCCGACAGGTTCATATAGGTCTGCGGTTTCATCAGCAGGACCTTTTCTCCGGCGATCTCGCCTTCGGAAATCTCGGCCTTGAATTTCTTTGACCAGGGCGCGAACGAAGGCAGGCGCTGTAACGCATCCACCGCCATGAAGCCGATATTGTGCCGGTTTCCGGCATATTGCGTGCCGGGATTACCAAGTCCTGCGATGATCTTCATGAAGCATGTCCGCGTTGTGCCTGATGATGCTGTTGTCACCACCCTGAAATCCGCTGGCTGTCAATCTTTTTGTGGGGTTGCGGCAATGCCGGCCGACGCTCAGGGCCTGATGAGATCGTAACGGTCGAAGATCCGCTGTTGTGTCCCGTCGGCGATCAGCTCATCGAGACGGGCCTGCAATTTCGCGATAACCTCGTCCGGCACGCTCTTGTTGCAGGCAAGCCCAAGCTGCTGTCTCGACAGCGTTATCACTTCCCTGAAAGTGTGCGCCGGCAGGCTTTTGAAGGTGCTTTCCGACATGGGCATAAGGTCGATGCGGCCCGCCGTCAGCTTGTGAAGCGTGATCTCGAAATCCGCGCCGACATCCACCTGCGGAAAACCGAGCGTTTCCAGAAGGGTTTCGGTGTAGTCGCCGCGCTGGGTTCCAACCCGGTATTTCTTGGCGTCTTCGAGGCTCAGGACATTGATATTCGCCTTGCGCCGCGCCACGAGAATGTTGCGATCGATGTGGATTGGCGAGACCCATTTGAAGAGCTTTTCCCGCTCGGCGGTCCGCGCCGTGGCGAAGGCACAATGCATCGGCTGTGTTGTGGCAAGGGCGATCGCCCGGGCCCACGGCATGACGGCGACCTCGTAGCTGGTGCCGGTGTCCTCAAGAATGATCTTGAGCTGGTCGAAATAGACGCCGCGTACGCTGCCGTCACTGCCCTGCAGGTTGTAGGGCGGGTAGACTTCCGTGGTCAGGAAAAGCTTGGCCGCGCAGACGGGATTGGCAAGAGCAAGAAAGACCAGGCAAAAGCGGATCAATCCCATAACTACTCCCCGCGGCTCAGGCTTGTCGCGCCGCTGTGCGGCTTTGTCCAGACCCGGCCTCATAGGCGGCAATCAGCCGCTCGACGGGCTGCGGGCGAGCGAAAAAGTAACCCTGGCCATAATCGGCACCCATATCCGCCAGAAGCAGCTTCTGCTCCTCCGTCTCGACACCCTCGGCGATGACAACGCAATTCATCTTGTGCGAGATGGCTGCGATACCTTCGACCAGCATGCGGTTGCGCTGCCGGATTTCCACCGTATCGTCGCAGATCGAGCGGGTGAAGGATTGGTCGATTTTTACAATATCGACCGGAAAGCGGCTGAGATAGCTGAGCGACGAGTAACCCGTGCCGAAATCATCCAGCGCGATGCGGCAACCCAGCTGATGGATGGCGGTGAGGATCGCCCGGATCTGCGGATCGTCCTTCATGATGACCGCTTCGGTGATTTCGATGACCAGCCGCCCGGGAAGAATGCCGTGCCGGTGCAACAGTCCGGCAATGCGTGTCGGCAGTCCCGGTTCGAACTGCAATGGCGAAAAATTCACCGCCACATAGGTTTGCGTCATGCCCGGCAGGCGCGATAGCCTGGCGAGATTGGCGACCGACTGATCAAGGATCACGTTGCCGATACGGTGAATGGTTCCGTTCTCTTCCGCAAGGCTGATGATGGCAGCAGGGGAAAGCAGCCCCTTATCCGGATGGTTGAGGCGCAGCAAGGCCTCGAAACCCGCTGTCTGGCCGGTTGCAATGTTTTGAATTGGCTGAAAATAGGCCTCGAACCAGTCTTCGGAAAGCGCCTGCGCGATATCCCGTTCCAGTTCCGCATGTTCGCGGGCCCTGTCCATGATCGAGCTGTCGAAGACCTGGGAGCCGTTCTTGCCCGTCCGCTTGCGGGTATACATGGCCATGTCGGCGTTCTGCAGAAGCTCGGAGGCACTCGCGGCGTGAAGAGGGTAGACCGCCATACCGATACTGGCGCTGAGGCGGATGCTGTTGTTCTCGATTTCAAATGGAGTGTCCAGCAGGGTGCAGATGCGCTCACAGAACTGCAGGGCGCGCTCTTCCACCTTGTCACCGGCCAGCAGGATTGCGAACTCGTCTCCGCCCAGACGCGAGGCGCTGTCCAGCGGTGTCAGCAGCGGCTGCAGTTTTAATGTGAATTCGCGCAGAACGGCATCGCCTGCGGCGTGACCGAGATTGTCGTTGATGGCCTTGAACCGGTCGAGATCTATGAACAGGCACGCGAGTTCGCTGCCGTTCCTGTCCGCATCGCGAATCTGCAGGTCGAGGATGGCCTCGAAGCCCTGACGGTTGAAGAGGCCGGTCAGATGGTCGGAAATGGCCTGCTGGCGATTACGCTTTTCCGACTGCCGAAGTTCGGTCACGTCGGTCATAACGCAGAGGCAGGTGCTGTGATGGGCCGTATCGCTGGAATCGAGGGCTTTTTCTAGGATAAGGGCATCCATGACGCTGCCATCCCTGCAGTGGAAGCGAACGGTGATGCCTGCCTGTTGGGTGTCAGCCGCCTGATGCGCCGCCTTGCGTTCCTGGAATAATGTCTGGTCATCGGGGTGGATGAGGTCGGCGAAATTCAGACCGAGTATTCTGGCGCGGTCATAACCGGTAGCCTGCACCCAGTAGTCGCTGACGGCGGCGATCCTGTCGTGCCTGTCCAGCGAAAACAGCATGGCGGGCGTGCGGTTGTAGATTTCCGTCTTGCGGGCGTGGGCGTTCTTTATCTCCAGCTCTTCCTTTTCGAGCTGGCTCTGCATTTCGTTGAAGCTTTTCGCCAGCCGGCCGATCTCGTCTTTCGACCGCCAGTCGACGTGGTGGCGGGAGCCGAGGCGTCGTGTCGCTTCTATTGCCGCGGCCAGCCGCATCAGCGGGCGGATGACCATGAAGCGGTTACCGGCAATGGCGGCAAGGACCATGGTGAGAATGGCGAGGATGAAAATCGTGATAAAGGCCAGTTCGGTGCGGCTGAGGGAGGTCAGAAGACCGACATCATCGTAATACACCGTCAATTGGCCGACCGTGACGGGCCCCTTGGTCGTCTTGTAGATGACCTCGCGTGTCGTCGAGGCGGCATCCTGGATGATGTCGCTGCCGGCGGTCTGAACGACATCAAGCTGGCCGGATGTATCCTTAACCTCGACCATACGGATCATGGGATCGGAGACAAGGGTTCCGGTAATCTGGTTTATCGTGTCGTCATCGAGGTCCCACAGGGGGCGGGCCAGCGCCTGCGTATTCGTCGACAGCAGAATTTCGATATGGTTGCGCTGGCTGCGAATAGCCTCGTTATAGGAAAGTGTCAGCAAAAGCGTGAAGAGCGGGGCGACCACTGTAAGAAGTGCGCCGGAAACAATCGCGATAAAGCGACTTTCGACGGAATGAGCCATGTTCGATTGCAGCTACCCTTTGCCCCAGACTTGCTGCGCCCTGTTTCATCCTTCCGGACAGAGATGCGTCAGATCCCGGGCCGAGCCCTTTCCCCACGCTATTTCTCGACCCGCCGGTGTTTCCATGAGGGCGCAAGGGTATCGTTTCATGGAAGTGTTAATCGACGCTGAAACACGAACCGCATCGCTGGCGGGGAGCGGGCTTTCTGTTTTTAAAGTTCATAAAAACTAAAAGGCCCGTTCCGGAAACGGAACGGGCCTCGTTCTTCAAAGCTGTCCGGCCTTGCGGCCGCCGATTTATTCCTCGGAAGCTTCTTCAGTTGCTTCTTCTTCAACGCCTGCTGCCGGGGCAACGATCGTTGCGATCGTGAAGTCACGGTCGGCGATAACGGGCGTGATGTTCTTCGGCAGCTTGACGTTCGAGATGTGAACGCTGTCGCCGATCTTCAGGCCGGAGAGATCAACCGTGATGGCTTCCGGAATGTCGTTGGCCGGGCAGTGGAATTCCACCGTGTGGCGAACGATGTTCAGAACGCCGCCGATCTTGATGTCCGACTTTTCTTCGTTTTCGAAGTGAACCGGAATTTCGACGTTGACGAGCGTGTTGCCCGAAACGCGCAGGAAGTCGACATGCATGGTGAAGTCGCGGACCGGATCAAGCTGGTAATCCTTCGGGAGAACCTTGATCTTCTTGCCGTCGACGTCGATCGTCGCAACCGTCGTCATGAAACCGCCGGCGTGGATACGCTTGGTGACTTCGTTGGTGGACAGGGCGATAGAAATGGGGGCCTGCTTGTCACCATAGATGACAGCGGGAATCAAACCGTTGCGGCGAAGTTCACGAGAGGACCCCTTACCAACTCGTTCGCGCGCCTCGGCCTTGAGCTCATACGATTCTTTGCTCATGGCAATTCCTTTCGAGGTTATATGGAGAGTTCATGCCCGCGGGCGCTGAACTGGGGAGGCGGCAAGCGCCATCCCACCCGCGTTGCCTCCAAGGGTGTCTACACGGGTGCGGGCGCTATAATACAAACGGGAGACAAAGACAAGAGAGGCCTGCTTTTCGATCGCACGCCTTGCGGGTTTATTAGGTTGTACTAATTCACTCGCATGTTGCAACTTTTAATATGTGCTTATCCATTCATGTAAACCGGGCGAAAACTTGGCGAATGATAAGGCTACGCGAAATTCCAACTGCGTAGATGACAATGCTCAAAGTTCTCCAGTGCCTTACCATCGATCACGACTATCGATATACCGTCGCAGCGGTTTTCGTCTGCATGCTCGGTAGTTTCGTGTCGATGCGCCTTTTTTCGAAAGCACGTCTGGCGACGGGGGTGCAGAAGGTCAACTGGCTGTTTCTGGCAGGTGTCAATGGCGGCGCGGCGATATGGACCACCCATTTCGTGGCGATGCTGGGCTATGTTGCTGCGGGTGACGTGGGATACGATCCGTATCTGACCGGGCTGTCACTTCTGATTGCGATTACCACAACGACTGCCGGTTTCGGAATTTCTGCCTATGGCGGGCGCAGCGTGCTGGTGGAAGCCGGTGGGATCATCCTTGGTCTCGGCATTGCAGCCATGCACTACACCGGCATGGCGGCCTACAATGTTCAGGGCATGATTTTCTGGGATCAGAACTATGTCATCGCGTCCCTCGTGCTGGGGGCAGTGCTGGGCGCCGTTGCAGTCAATCGGGTCTCGCGGCCCGTTAATCGGTTCTGCCAGTACAGCGCGGTGGCGTTTCTCATCCTGGCGATAGCGTCGATGCATTATACCGGCATGGCCTCCATGTCTTTCGCCTTCGACCCGCGTATCATCATTCCTGAAAATCTGCTGCCGCCGGCCATCATGGGCGGAGGCGCCATTGCGGTTACGCTGTTGCTGCTGGCGCTGGGGCTTTCCACTTATGTCATCGACGCCCAGTCCACCCAGCAGGCGGTCGCCCGCTATCGCCATCTTTCGCTGCACGATCCGCTGACCGGCATTCCCAACCGGGCAGCCTTCATCGAACATCTCAATCGTCGCACGCGTCATATTTCGTTGGGCGCACACACCGCGCTTCTTTCCATCGATCTCAACCGTTTCAAGGAAATCAACGATGTGCACGGCCATGCGGCGGGCGACGCCGTGCTTCGCACCATCGCCGACAGGGCGAGTTCCGTGCTGAAGGCCGGCGAATTTCTGGCGCGCATGGGCGGTGATGAATTCGTGGCGATGACAAATTCCTATTATACCCGCGCCGACGGCGCCGAATTCGCCCAGAGGCTGATCGACCAGATCAGCAGGCCGGTGGAATGGAACGGGCAGACATTTTCGGTCGGTGCGAGTGTCGGCATTTCGGTCCGCAATACCGGCTCCATCGATGCCGATACGCTGATGGCGCAGGCGGATGTCGCGATGTACCGAGCAAAAAGCGGCAGTTCGGATACGATCTGCTTTTACGATAAATCGATGGATGAGGCCGCGCGTGAGCGCAATGTACTTGCCGTCGCCATGCGTAGCGGCCTCGCCAATAACGAGTTCGAGCTTTATTACCAGCAGCAGAACGACACCAGAAGCGGCAGCATCGTCGGTTTCGAGGCGCTTTTACGCTGGAACCATCCCGATCGGGGCATGATTTCTCCCGCCGAATTCATTCCGATCGCGGAGCAGACGGGGTTCATCGTCGAACTCGGCGAGTGGGTTCTGAGAGAAGCCTGCGCGCAGGCGGCACTCTGGAAAAAATCGCTTTCCATTGCGGTGAATGTAGCGCCGCAGCAGCTTGCGGATAACGAGTTCCCGGACAAGGTCGAAAAAATCCTGGCAGAAACGGGCCTTGCGCCTGAAAGGCTCGAGCTGGAAATCACCGAGGGCAGCATCATCGCCGATCACCGCCATGCGCTTGTCACCATCCGCAAGCTCAAGGCGCTCGGCGTCAAGATCGCGATGGATGATTACGGCACGGGCTATTCCTCGCTGTCGACGCTGCAGAGTTTCCCTTTCGACAAGATCAAGATCGACCGCGCCTTCATCGACGGGCTGTCGACCAATGTGCAGTCCGAAGCGATCGTGCGTTCGACGCTTATTCTGGCGCATAGCCTGAATATTCCCGTGCTTGCGGAGGGTGTGGAAACCAAGGCCCATGTCGAGTTCCTGCGCCGCGAAGGCTGCCTGCAGGTGCAGGGCTTCTTTTTCGGCAAGCCCGGTCCGCTGACATCCATTGCCAGCCTCGTGGATGACACCTTCCTGTCCATTGAGGACGAACCTGAGGTCACTGTCGGCAGGCGTTACTTCAAGGCGGTCTGACCGTCAGCTGCGCCTCCGATGCCGGTCGCGAAGTTTTTTGTTGAAACATCGACGCTTCCAGCGCACCATCGCCCAAAAGCTTTGGGAGGAGCGCATGCCGACTGACATCGCCCATGCGGAACGCGTGTATGAAACCGCACGCCACCGTTCCGCAGCCGCAAGTTCGCCGATTGTCGCCTCGTGGCGTCGCTGCATGGTCAAGCACCGTCTTGCACCGGAAGAAAATCGCAAGCCGATCTTTCTCAGCGAGACGGAGTTTCGGCGCGCCCGTGAAAGTGCCGCTGGCCTGATTGCTGAAAGCACCGACGAACTTGACCGAATTTTCCACAGTGTCGGGAGGTCCGGCTGCTGCCTGCTCCTGACCGATGCCCAGGGCGTTGCGCTGGAGCGGCGAGGCGCGTCCGGCGATGATCGCGATTTCCGGGCGCTCGGCCTCTGGTCCGGCGCCGTCTGGAGCGAAGAGAGCGTTGGCACAAACGGCATAGGCACCGCGCTCGTCGACGAGCGTTCGGTGGTTGTCTATCGTGACCAACATTTCTTCACGTCGAATACGGAACTGTGCTGCACCACGGCTCCCATTCGCGATCATACCGGCCGGGTGACGGGTGCGCTCGATATTTCCACCTGCCGCGATGACATCAACGAGATGACCTTTTCTTTTGTCACCCAGGCGGTGAAGGACGCGGCGCAGCGCATCGAGGGCAATCTGTTCCGCCGTGCCTTTCCGGGGGCACGCATCGTCGTCGTGCCAAGTGGGTTCGGGGCGGCGCTTTCGCTTCTCGCCGTGGATCAGGACGATCTCGTGCTCGGCGCGACCCGCGCCGCTCGTCTTGCGCTGAAGCTGGACGATGCCCGCATCGCGCAAGGTCTCCCGGCCGCGGATATCCTGCAGGAACAGCGCCATGACAGCGGTTCCGACCTCGCGGAAGCGGAGCGTTCGGCGCTGCGGCGCGTGTTGTCGCGCACCAACGGCAATGTCACGCAGGCCGCGTCCTTGCTCGGCATCAGCCGGGCCACGCTTCATCGCAAGATGAAGAAATTCGACGTTCATTGACGTTCTTGTTGTTGCGATCCGGCCGATCGCGCCGGATCAACGCGGCTTTGTCGCAGATGTGAGACAATGTGCGCTGCGGAACCGCGTCGCCCCTCTACCGAACCGTGCCATCTGGGCCCACCTTCCTTTCATGCGGTCCGCTCAGGATCGTTTTCATCAGGGAGGATGAAATCATGAATATTCAGGTTCAGCAGAAAGCGGGCGAAGCGCCCTTCAAGCTGAAATACGGCAATTACATTGGCGGCAAATGGGTGGAGCCGAAATCCGGCCGCTACATGGACAATCTCTCGCCGGTGACCGGCCACAAGATCTGCGAAGTGCCGCGTTCGGATGCAGCCGACATCGAGTTTGCGCTCGACGCGGCCCACAAGGCCCGCGACAAATGGGGCAAGACGAGCATAACCGAGCGCTCCAACATCCTGCTTAAGATAGCCCAGCGCATTGAAGACAATCTAGATCTCATCGCCCGGGCTGAAACCTGGGATAACGGCAAGCCGCTGCGTGAAACCACCAATGCGGATATCCCGCTCGCCATCGACCATTTCCGCTATTTCGCAGGCTGCATCCGCGCTCAGGAAGGCACGATCGGCGAGATCGATAACGATACCGTCGCCTATCACTTCCATGAACCGCTCGGTGTCGTCGGCCAGATCATTCCATGGAACTTCCCGATCCTGATGGCTGCGTGGAAACTCGCACCGGCGCTTGCAGCAGGCAATTGCGTGGTGCTGAAGCCGGCCGAACAGACGCCGGCCTCCATTCTCATCGTGATGGAGCTGATTGAAGACCTTCTGCCGCCTGGCGTCCTCAACATCGTCAATGGTACTGGCCTTGAAGCCGGCAAGCCGCTGGCGCAGAGCAACCGCATCGCCAAGATCGCCTTTACCGGTTCCACCTCGGTCGGCAAGGAAATCATGCGTTATGCCGCAGACAACGTCACCAACATCACCTTGGAACTGGGCGGCAAGTCGCCGAACATCTTCTTTGCCGACGTGATGAATGAGGACGATGCCTTCCTCGACAAGGCGCTGGAAGGTTTTGCCTTTTTCGCGCTGAACCAGGGTGAGGTCTGCACCTGCCCCTCGCGTGCTCTGGTGCATGAATCGATCTATGACCGTTTCATGGAAAAAGCGATCAAGCGCGTTCAGGCCATCAGCCAGGACGATCCGCTCAATCCGTCGACGATGCTGGGCGCACAGGCCTCGCAGGAACAGTTCGACAAGATCATGAGCTATCTGGAGATCGGCAAGAAGGAAGGCGCCAAGGTTCTGACCGGCGGTGATCGCAAGACGCTGTCGGGTGATCTGAAAGACGGTTATTACATCCAGCCGACTGTCTTTGAAGGCAACAACAAGATGCGGATTTTCCAGGAGGAAATCTTCGGTCCCGTTGTTTCCGTCACCACCTTCAAGACCGTGGAGGAAGCGCTCGAAATCGCCAATGACACGGTTTACGGGCTGGGCGCTGGCGTCTGGAGCCGTGACACGAACATCGCCTACCGCGCCGGGCGGGGCATCGAAGCGGGCCGTGTGTGGACGAACTGCTATCACGTCTATCCGGCGGGTGCGGCCTTCGGCGGCTACAAGCAGTCTGGTATCGGTCGCGAGACCCACAAGATGATGCTCGACCACTACCAGCAGACCAAGAACCTGCTCGTGTCCTACAGCCCGAACAAGGTTGGTTTCTTCTGAGGTCCTCCCCGGAAGCCGGCGAGGGGCTGTGGTGCCAGGTCGCCGGCGTGTTCCCAGGGGCGCCTGCCCCTGGGAGCCCGGATCGGGCTTTCAGGCAAAATAAAAGGCCGGAGGTTTTGCCTCCGGCCTTTTTTGTTGCGCATCACGCCGCGTAACGCTGGTCTCGCCGGCGAGGATCGCCCACGGAGAATTGCCCCACCTGTTCGGTCAGGCCATCCGCCTCGTTGGCGAGCGAGAAGGCGGCGGCCGTTGTCTCCTCCACCATGGCGGCGTTCTGCTGTGTCACGTGGTCGAGTTCATTGACGGAGGCATTGATCTCGCTGAGACGGCCGGATTGTTCTCGCGACGCGGTGGCGATTTCGCCGATCTGGTCGTTGACCGACTGGATGCGTTTCTGGATCTGTTCCAGGCTTTCACCGGTCTTCAACACCAGCGCCACACCGCTTTCCACATCACCCGCAGAGGTGGCGATGAGCTGCGTGATGTCGCGGGCGGCGGCGGCCGATTTCTGGGCCAGTTCGCGAACTTCCTGCGCCACGACTGCAAAGCCCTTGCCGGCCTCGCCGGCGCGCGCTGCCTCAACTCCGGCATTCAGCGCCAGAAGATTGGTCTGGAAGGCAATCTGGTCGATGACATCGATGATCTGGCGGATTTTGGCCGAAGAGGTCTCGATGCGTTCCATGGCAACGATCGCTTCTTTGACGACAGCCGTTGATCTATGGGCATCCTGCATCGTATCCGCCGTAGCGGCGACGGCGACATTGCAGCGCGACAGCGACAGATTGACAGCCTGCGTCATGTCTCCGAGCGCCGCTGCCGCCTCCTCAAGGGCTGCTGCTTGACGTTCTGTGCGCCGCGACAGGTCTTCCGAGGCGCTTTTCAGCTCGCCGGAACCGGAGCGGATGGCATTGGCGCTTCCGCCGATATTGGAGATCGTCGCTTCCAGCCCTGCCATGGAGTTGTTGAAGTCGATGCGCAGATGATCGAGTGACGGAACGAAGGGTTTTTCGATGCGAAGATCGAGCCTGCCGGCGGCCAGATTGGCAAGACCGGTGGCGAGCGCGTCCACGGCTTCTTCCAGTTCCCTGGCGCTTCTTGCCTTCTCCATCTCGCGCTGGGCGCGTTCCTCGTCCAGTTCTTCACCCTTGCGGTGGGCTTCGGCTTCCATCCGCTGCTTGTCCAGAATGCCCTGGCGGAAGGATTCCAGCGCGCGCGCCATGGTGCCGATCTCGTCGCCACGGGAAACTGCCTTGATCTCGATGTTGTTTTCACCGCCGTTCAGGCGCTCCATAAGACCGGCAAGTCCGGTCAACGGCTTGGTCAGGCTCGCGGAAACGAAAATCCCGATCAGCGTCATTATTGCTAGTACGGCCAGCGTTGCGACCGCTGCCCAGAAGGCGAGATCGTTGGCAGCGGCGAGAACCTTGCTTTCCTGTTGGCCGATGGCAAGAAGATGTTTCTGTCCGAAGACGGCGACCGGACGATAGGCATAGAAGATATTGCCCGCAGGTGTTTGCGCCATGACCGTTCCGGCGTCGTTTACGTTGGAAAGGGCAGCGAGACTTTCGGAAACGGCAGCATCCGCACCGCCCGAGAGGACGCCAGCCCTGAGTTTCCCGTCGGAGCTCAGGAGAACGGCGTCGTCGATGGTCTTGCCGGTTTCCTCGGGCGTCACCACCGCGCCGATGCGATCGGCGGCGATGCGCATGATAACGGCACCCTTGCGCTGGAGCTGACCCCAGTTGGAGACGGCGAGCGGCATGCCGATCATGGCCGAATTATTCTCGCCATCGCTGAAGCCCGTGGTGCTGACGACGCCGTCCTTGCCGGCTTCGATGCGGTCGAACAGCTCCTTGATCGCGGCGTTCTGCGGTTCCGTTACATTGGTCAGGAAGTTCTTTCCCTTGGTCACGGAATAGATAATAAGGCCGTTCTTGTCGATCACGTAGATATCGCTGACGCGGGTATTACGCCAGACGCTGGCAATGGCGGCGTTGATGGTCGCATGACGAATGGCGTAGAGCAGCCGCAACCCTTCGCCGTTGAAGGAGGCGCGCTCCTCTTCGGAGACGCCCTCTCGGCGGAAAGCCTGGATGATGGCGTCCTTTTCCGTTGGAACAACGGTGGTCATCGTTTCCAGCGCCTGAGCCACCGCGGCGTTCTGCGACAGTTCGGAAATGCTCTGTTCGACGCGCAACGTATAGGCATCAAGCTGCTTGGACTGGTTGCCTGCAACCGTTTCGAGCCTGATCTTGCTGGCGTCGATCAGCCCCGATTTACCCATCTCGTAGGACAGCAGCCCCACCGACAGGCAGGAAACCAGTGTCGCACCGGTAACGAGCGCGGCAAATTTGGCTTTGATTGACAATGATTTAGCTTTGACAGCAGTCGGATTTCCACCCGGCATCCTGTTTTCCTCCCCCCAAAAAACGTGGCCGTACCGTTGCAAAAATTGTTTACGGTCGCGTTAAAGGACAGGGAATTGTAGGATAATTTCCCGCATGGCGTGAAAAAATCGAAGAGCCGCGCGGATAGGCACCACGTAATAAAACTGCAACAGAACGGGCGCATATCCAGCGAAGATCAACGGCTGTTCATGTTCATGCAAGCTTTTCACGCTCCTTCTCTCGCCACAATCGATGATGTTTGCGGAACCCGCGCAGACGGATGTGACGGAGCCAATTTGCGATCTGCCCCGGATTTTGCCGTTGTCGTGCCCATGCACAATGAAGAAGCGAGCGTTGAAACGCTGGTGGCAGAGATCGTGAGCGCCTGTGCGCCGGTCGGCCGCTTCGAGATCGTTGTGGTGGATGACGCTTCTTCTGACCGCACGGCGGAAGCGGTTCTGGCGCTCGCTGCCCGTTACAGCATGTTGCGGCTGGTGCGGCACGACCGCCAGGGCGGTCAATCGGCTGCGATCCACAGCGGAGTGCAGGCGGCGCGCGCGCCTATCGTATGTATGCTGGACGGCGACGGCCAGAATCCGCCGGACAATCTGCCGGTACTTCTTGCACCGCTTCTGTCCGCAAATGCACCGCGCCGGCTTGGGCTGGTGGCCGGCCAGCGCGTCGGCCGGCGCGACACGCTGGGAAAACGCCTTTCCTCCCGCTTTGCCAACGGGCTTCGGGCGCGAATTCTGAAGGATGGCACGCGCGATACGGGCTGCGGCCTCAAGGCCTTTCGCCGCGACGCCTACCTCGCTTTGCCGTATTTCGACCATCACCACCGCTACTTCCCGGCGCTGTTCAATCGTGACGGCTGGCAGGTCGCCCATGTCGACGTCACGCACCGGGCGCGGCTGCATGGAAATTCCCATTATACCAATATCGGCCGGGCGCTGGTGGGCATCCACGACCTGATCGGCGTCGCATGGCTTTTGCGCCGGCGCAAGCGGTCAAGCTGGGCTGAAACTTTCATAACGGAGACATTGCCGTGAACGTACCGGCTTTATGGTCCATGCTGCATGTGAACAGCTGGGAAGAATTCGTATGGGTCTTGACCGGTTTCATGGGCCAGATGCTGTTCACCATGCGTTTTCTGGTTCAATGGATTTCATCGGAACGGGCCAACCGGTCGGTCATGCCGGTGGCTTTCTGGTATTTTTCGATTCTTGGCGGTGTGGTGCTGCTCTCCTATGCATTGTGGCGGCGCGATCCGGTCTTTGTTCTCGGGCAGGCATCCGGCCTCTTTATCTATGCTCGAAATCTCTGGTTGATCCATGCAGAACGCCGCCAGCATGCATGAGGCGGCGACCCTGCCTTATGCGCGGGCAGGCGCCGAGCGCCAATGGCTGACATTCGCGTTTTCGGCGATTGTCCTCGTAACTGCCCTGCGCGTCCTTGGGCTCGCCTTCAACCGCACCGACCTTTTTGTCGATGAGGCGCAATACTGGCTGTGGGGTCGCGAAATGGCGCTCGGCGCCTATTCCAAGCCACCGCTCATCGGCTGGCTTATTCGTGCGGCCACCATTCTGGGCGGCGGGGAGGGCACGTTTCAGGTGCGGCTCGCCGCACCCGTCGTGCATGGCGTTGCGGCGGCGGCCATTTTTGTGCTCGGCCGCATGATCTACGATGTCAGGCTGGCCTCGCTTGCGGCGGTGATCTATCTGACCTTGCCAGCCGTGACGCTCGGCAGCCTGCTGATCTCGACCGATACGCCGATGATGCTGTTCATCGTGCTGTCGATGATATCCGTGCGCAAGCTTGCGCTCGTCCGCAGCGAGGGCAGGGCGGCGTTGGGTTGGAGCATCGCTCTGGGTCTCTGTTTCGGCCTCGGGCTGATGTCGAAATATGCGATGATCTATTTTCTGCCGTGCTTCATCGCCGCCAGCTGGCTTTGCGAAGCATGGCGAATCCGGCTGCGTGACGCGGTCATTGCTGCGTTCGTCTGCGTTGCCGTGATCGCGCCCAATCTGTGGTGGAATGCGGCCCATGATTTCATGACGGCACGCCACACCGCCGACAATGCCAACTGGCACGGTGTCCAACTCAAGATCGGCTCCGCGCTTGAATTCTTCTTTTCCCAGGCAGGTGTGGTTGGGCCATACGTCTTCGTAGGCATGATTGTTGCGACAATCCGCGCAAAAACCGGTGAAGCACGGGCGCTCGTCGCTCTTTCCGTACCGATCGTGCTTTTGATCACGGCACAGGGCCTCATGTCGCGGGCACTCGCCAATTGGGCGGTGGGAGCTTATGCGGCAGGCGTACTGCTGGCGGTGCCGATCCTGGCATCGCGACGTTGGCTCATCGTATCCACACTGGTCCTCGGCGGCATCGTCGCAATCGCGCTGCCGCTGATGACGATAGTGGGAACGGGCCTGCGCCTGCCGAACGGTAAACTGGCGATGGCACGTTATCTTGGAAGCTCCGAGCTGGTATCGACCGGCCTGTCACGGGCGCGTGAAGCAGGTGCGGACGCTATTGTCGCCAATGATCGTTCGATATTGGCCGAGCTCTTTTACCAGTTGCGGGACGAGAAACAGATGTTGACGCGTGCGCTTCCGGAAACCGGCGTGCCGTCCAGCCATTATGCCCTTCTTTATCCATTGAAGCCGGGCGAAGCGAAAAATCCGCTGTTTCTGGCAAGTGCCGATGGCTTGCCGGCGTGTCTTGCAGGCGAGGAGCCGGTGGCGCACTGGATCGCCGGCCCGGGCTCTGTCGAGGGCAGGGAAATCGGGCTGTGGCGCCTGCCACCACAATGCATCCCGGAGAGCGTCAATGGGCAATGATGTCTCGCATATGCGGATCACCATCTGGGTTACGTTCGCAGCGCTTGCGCTGGTGATCCTGTTTGCGACCTTTCCCTCTATAGATCTGCGCTTTTCCGCCTTGTTTTTCTCGCCGGTGGGCCAGCCATGGCCTGGCCGGGAGCCGTTTCCCGAATGGCTGCGCGACACGTTGCGGGAAGGTGTCGAGCTCGCCGCGCTTCTGACTTTCCTGGTCCTCGTCGGCAATCTCCGGCTCGGCACTTCGCAGCGAACCGGCTGGCGAGTCTGGGCGTTCCTTTGTGGTCCCGTGATCCTCTGTGCCGGGCTGCTGGTCAACGGCGTGCTGAAGGCCATGATCGGTCGCGCGCGTCCGTTCAGCGTTACCGAATTTGGCGGGCATCAGCTTTTCACGCCACCTTTTCAGTTCAGCACGCAATGCTATTCGAACTGTTCGTTTTCTTCGGGTGAAACCGCACTGATCGCGAGCTTTTTCCTGCCACTCTGCGTGCTTGTCTGGCCGCGCCTGCGGCCCTATGGGCGATGGGTGGTGGGAGCCCTTGCCGCCGGGGCAATCATTCTCATGTCCGGTCTTCGCATCGCGGCCGGCGGGCATTTCCTCAGCGATGTGGTGATGTCCATCCTGTTTTCGGCCCTGACGACACTGTTTCTGTACCGTGTGCTGGCGATAAGCCACCACCGTCACCTCTTCAGCGGTGCTGCCATCTCAGCCGATACGATCAGCCTTTGGCGCAATGGCCGCCACGCCATACTTACCCGCGTTCGGGGCTGGTGGCCGAAAATCAGGACTGCAGCCACCCGTCTCCAACGGCCCCCGGACACGGGTGCGGCGTCGTCTTAGTTGGGAGTTCGAGGTGCAGCATCGCTGGGGTGGGAGCGAGCGGCAAGACAGTTCCGACTCATCCTAGGGGTTGTCCCTATTGCCCGCGCGCCTTGATTTTATCGACGTGGTTAGCTCCTCGGCACAAGGCCGAGGATCACGTTGAGTGAATATGCGCCCACTTTGGCTCAAGCGCATGCCGGAAAAACCGGCAGACGTAGGCAACCCTCAGCGTGATTGCTGAATTTATTCAGTCGAACAGGCCGGAAACCGACTGTTCCTGCGCGGTCCGGTTGATTGCTTCGCCGAGCAGGCCGGCCGTGCTCACCACGCGGATATTATGCGCGGACTGGACACCGGTGGTCGGCTGGATGCTGTCGGTGATGACGAGTTCGCGCAGCTTGGAAGAGGCCACGCGGGCCACCGCGCCGCCCGAGAGCACGCCATGGGTGATATAGGCAGTAACGCTGGTCGCGCCCTTTTTCAGCAGGGCTTCAGCGGCGTTGCAGAGCGTGCCGCCGGAATCGACGATGTCGTCAATGAGGATGCAGTCCTTGCCGGAGACATCGCCGATGACGTTCATGACTTCGGATTCGCCGGGACGGTCACGGCGCTTGTCGACGATGGCCAGAAGACAGTCGAGGCGCTTGGCCAGCGCACGGGCGCGAACCACGCCGCCGACGTCAGGCGAAACGACCATGACATTGTTGGTGTCGTAGTGATCCTTCACGTCGCGGGCGAGAATCGGTGCTGCAAAGAGATTGTCGGTGGGGATATCGAAAAAGCCCTGGATCTGTCCGGCATGAAGATCGAGGGTGAGAACGCGGTCGGCGCCGGCTTCGGTAATGAGATTGGCAACGAGCTTGGCGGAAATCGGAGTGCGGGGGCCGGCTTTGCGGTCCTGGCGGGCGTAACCGAAATAGGGAAGCACCGCGGTAATTCGTTTGGCCGAGGAGCGGCGCATGGCATCGATCATGATGAGCAGTTCCATCAGATGATCATTTGCCGGGAAGGAGGTGGACTGGACGATAAAGACGTCCTCGCCGCGCACGTTCTCGCTGATTTCTACGAATATTTCCTGGTCAGCAAACCGCTTTACAGTGGCATTTCCGAGAGGAACATTAAGATACTTGCAGATCGCTTCGGCAAGGTGCCGGTTCGAATTGCCTGCGAAAACCTTCATTGCGGCCGCCTGTTTCCATGCCATCGCCTTGCGCCACGGGGCTCAATCCGCCGTAACCAAGCGTCGTTCAAGGGGAGGAACATCCGGCTGAAAAGCCTTTGCCGGATACGCCTTGTTGCCATGCGCGCCTTAATAGCGCTGTTGCTTCCGATTGCAAGAGGACTCCGCGCTTTCGCAATGATTTTCGTGAAATCTCTGTGACTTCTCCCGTCGTTTCACCTCATCCGCTTTGAGACTGCTTCCATGACGTGTAGTCGTTGAGTGTTTTTGCAGCGATGTCCTGCATGACTTTGTCGGTCACGGCGGCCCATGGATCACTGCCTCGCGCGGTCACTGCCTCCTGCCCCTGCAGGCGGTGCAGCCGCACGCCATTGGCGTCGAGAATGTCCCACACGTATACGACATTGACCTTGCCGCCATCGGCAAAGGCGGAAAAATATCCCTTCAGAATATTTTCGGCGGAGTTGTCGTTGGATGCGCGGATTGTCAGCCCCTTGGCCCGCGCTTCGGCCCCCAGTTGGCGGGATAGCGGTGTCACCGCCTGTACCGGTGCGCCGATGATGGGCAGGAAGCGGATGGAATTCGCGGCGGTGGCAGGTGCAAGGGAAGCCGTCTGCTGTGATGGCGGTTGTTGCGTGACGGCGGGGGCCGCGGCCGCGGTCTGGTTCTGACGGAGCGGTTCCCCGTACTGGCTGCCATTGGACAGCGCCTGTGCCTGTGCCTGCAGGGAGTTCTGGGGTGCATAGGCCGGGACGGACGATGCGATTGCAGGCCCGCCTGCGGGTGCGCGGTCGGCGGCTGCCGCCATCTGGTCGAGATCACCCTGTGTTACCGGCGTCGACTGTGATGCGTTGTGGCCGACATCCACCTGTGGCGTCAGTGCTTCCGTGGTGTTGCAGCCGGATAGGATCAGTGCCAAAGCCGGAACAATGAGGGCAACCCCCAACCGGCTCATGCGATTTTCCCTCTCATGTTCCGCTCCTTCTTGCCCAAGGTGGCGCAATGTAAGGGCGGTTTTCCCGCTGTGTCAAACCCGGGGGCGATTTAAGCTGTGAGAAGATCAAGGCTGTGACGCGACAGTGGCTCCGGCGCGCCGTCCGTGGTCAGATATGTCTGGCCGAGCGTCATGGCCGTGCCGGAATCGGAATCCATCACGATCATATGCACAAAGAGCGTCATGTCAGCGGTGATCTCCTGCGGATTGCCGGAGTGGAACATCTGATGCTCCATCCAGGACGGGGAGAAGCGCGCGCCCAGCGAATAACCGCAGGAGTTCAGCCGATGGCGGGTGAGGCCGCGCTCGTCCATGACGCGGGCATGCACATCGAAGACATCGCCAAAGGTCTTGCCCGGCCGCAGCACCTCCTCGATGGCGGTGAGGTTTTGCAGGCAGGCGCTGTAAAGCTCCTTCTGGCGGAAATCCTGTTCGCCGATCACCACCGTGCGCATCATGGCGGCATGGTAATGGGCGCTGACGCCGGCCCATTCCAGTGTCAACTGATCCTTGCTGTCGAGGACACGACGGCCTGCCTTGTAGCGGCAGAGAAGCGCATCCGCGCCTGAGCCGATGATGAATTCATTGGCGGGGTAGTCGCCGCCGCCCGCGAGCACGGCACCCTGCATTGCCGCAAGAATGGCGGCCTCGTCCGCGCCGGGCTTGATGAGCGGCAATGCTGCATCGAGAGCCTCATCGGCCAGCTGGCCAGCCTCGCGGGCATAAGCGATTTCGGCGGGACTTTTGACGAGCCTGAGGGTGCTGACGAGATACGACGCATCGACCATCTGGCCGAAGCTCGCAAGCTGGTTATCCAGCAGGCGGGCGACACGGCCGGTCATGCCGTGGGTGTCATATTCCACGCCGATCTTTGCGCCCAGAAGGTCGAGATCGCTCAGCAGGTTTTTGAGATCGAGCGTCGGGTCGGCATTGGGTCGATCGACCCAGAGGAGGACGTTCTCGATGATCGAAGTATTGCGGGCCTGACGCAGATCGGCCGAGCGTGTCAGCAGCGTCATGGAGCCGTCCGATTTCACCACCAGCGTCTGGAAGAAGCAGTAGCCGAAAGTATCGTAGCCGGTCAGCCAGTACATGCTTTCCTGGGCGAAAAGCAGCAGCGCATCCAGCTTCTCCTCGGCCATTTTCGCGAGCAGCCGCTCGCGGCGGGCATCGAATTCCGAAAGCTCGAAATGCAGGGCCATCTTAGTCCTCCAGAATTGCGATTGCGGAAATCTGCCGGCCGTAATCGGGTTCGGCGCGGTGGGTGGTGCGGCGGTAGGAATAGAAGCGTTCTTCGTCCGGGTAGGTGCAGAGACCAAGATTTTCCGCCTTCACACCGGATTTGGTCAGGCGGTCGATGGTGAACTGCTTGAGATCGAACAAGGCGTGGCCCTCTTTCTCCGCCCTGGAGAAATAATCCGCGTAAGCGGGTTCGATATCGGTGAAACGCGCGACATATTCCGGCCCGACCTCATAATTGTCCTGGCTGATGGAGGGGCCGAGCGAGGCAGCAATACGATCGCGGCTGGCCCCGAGCTTCGTCATCGCCTCGATCGTGTTTTCCAGCACGCCGAACAAAGCACCCTTCCAGCCGGCATGGGCGGCACCCACGACGCCCGCTTCCGCATCGGCGAACAGGATGGGGCCGCAATCGGCGCTCAACACGCCGAGGACGAAACCCGGTGTCGCTGTCACCATCGCATCTGCCTGCGGACGGCTGCCGTCATAGGTTCCGTCAACCACGACGACCTCGGGAGAGTGGACCTGATGGACCGTGGCGAGGCGGTCTGGGGCAAGGCCGAACCATTGGGTTACGCGGCGGCGGTTTTCCTGCACCCGTTCCGGCTCGTCATCAGATCCGAGCCCGACATTGAGGCCTTGATAAAGGCCATCGGAAACGCCGCCCTGCCGGGTGAAAAAGCCATGGCGGATGCGATTTTTATCGAAGGCGGCGAGGAGGGGACTCTGGATGGGTAGCGGCAGCGTTACGTTCTGCATGGTGCGGGAGTTCCTTGGAGAATTTCGCTGTAGCCCAGTGGAGCAGGGTCAAGCGAGATGTTTCCTGTTGCCGCGGCGTTGCGCGGCGTGTGTGATGCAGTGTGCCTGCTTCGTGTGTCGCGACGATGTTGGCCCAGAGGTTATTACGCTGTCAATCCACTGCCCGAAACGGCAGAAGATGGAGCGCGGGACTGGAAACGGCGATGACTTTGAAAAGTTCCCCCATCTTGCCGGCGCCTTCGCCGGCGAGGCGGTTGACGGCTTCGGCGATGGCGAGGGTCTGGTCCGCGGTTGCCTTGGCGGCGAGCGCCCCGGCCCGTTCCTTGAGGCCGAGGCCGTAGAGGAAATCGCCCTGTCTCAGGGTGCCGTTAACATGAACACCGGTCGCCTCGGCCGTTTTTACAAGACTTTCGAAATCGACATGGCTGGTCAGATCGGCTTCGCCTGGATGGGCGAGCGGCGGATCGAAGGCATGGTTGCGCATGGCCTGCAGCGTGTCGCCATAGCCGGCAACCAGATGGCCGTAATCAATGGCGAGCGCGGTGCCGCCATGGGCAGACAGGCGCTGGCAGATTGCGGTCATCACCGCTTCCCGGGCGGGCGAAATCTCGAATATGGTGCCAAGCGGCTGCCGTTCGGGCTGCGGCGGAAGCAGCGCCGGGTCTATGCTGGCAAGACCGGTGGAGAAGACGAGGTTGCCATTGGCATCGAGGCTGACCACGCGTTCGCGGAAACCCTGCGGCGTCCTGACGAATTGCCGGATCGGAATGGCGTCGAAAAGTTCGTTGGCGACAAGCAGCAGGAAACCTTCAGGCACACCGTCGAAACTGTCATGCCATGCCAGTCGACCCGCATGTTCGGCCAGCGCCTCCTTCTGGATGGCGGAAAGGCGGGGGCTGGTTTCCACCAGATGCACCCGCATCGTATCATAGAGCGGCGGCGCGATGCGGCGGATGACGCGCAGCATGTCCGCCATCATGGTGCCGCGGCCGGGGCCGATTTCCACCAGCCGGGTTTCAGCGGGTGCACCGTGCCTCTGCCAGGCATGAACCACGAAAACACCAAGCATTTCACCGAAAAGCTGGCTCACCTCCGGGGCGGTGATGAAATCACCCGAACGGCCAAAGGGCTCGCGGCTCTTGTAATAGCCATGTTCCGGATCGGCGAGGCAAAGTGAAAAGAAGTCGGTTACGCTAAGCGGACCGTTGAGCCGGATAAGTGATTTGATGCGTTGCGCGAGCGGTGTGGTCATGGCTGGCCATACCGCTTTAGGCGACTTTTGCCGCGCGGCGCGCGCGCAGGACGGCCCAGAGGCCCAGAAGGAACATTGGAGTGGACAGAACCATGCCCATGGTCAGCCAGTTGCCGGCGAGGTAACCGATCTGCGCGTCCGGTTCACGGAAGAATTCCACGAAGATGCGTGACAGCGCATAACCGCAGACGAAGATGCCGGTGACGGTGCCGGGCCGCTTCAGAGCCTTGAAGGCGTAAATGGCGATGGCCAGAACGATGGCCAACACGAGGCCTTCGAGGCCAGCCTCATAAAGCTGGCTCGGATGGCGCGCGAAAGGGCCGCCTGTGGGAAAGACGACCGCCCATGGCACATCGGCAATGCGGCCCCACAATTCGCCATTGATGAAATTGGCAATGCGCCCGAAGAGCAGCCCGATGGGCGCTACGGCCGCAACGATATCGAACATGCTCCAGACAGGAATGCCGTTCTTGCGGGCGAAAAGAAGCATGGCGATCGTCGTGCCGATCAGGCCGCCATGGAACGACATGCCGCCATTCCATATTTCGATGGCTCTGATGGGATTGGCGGCGACCGCAGCGAGATCGTAGAACAGGATGTAGCCGATGCGTCCGCCAAGCACGATTCCGCCAGCAGCCCACAGGATGAAATCGTCAAGATGCTGCGCCGAGATGGGTGAGGCGTCGTTAGGCCACAGGCGATCCGTGCGGGCGAGGCGGCGGGCGTAAAGCCAGCCGAGCATGATCCCCGCAACATAGGCGACGCCGTACCAGTGGATCGCCAGCGGACCGATGGACAACGCTATCGGGTCGATGTTCGGGAAGGGCATGATGGCGAGTGAAGTGGGAGCGGCTATCAATCCGTATATATTCCGTCATCGTTGCTGGGCGGACAACGGATCATCCATTGTCTCAAAGGACCGGGCGATGATGCTCACCGGTTCTTTGACGCCAAGGAAAATGGCGATTGCGGTGGCGGCGGTCAAGGTGATTCTTTAAGCTATGGCTCAACATACCAAAGGTGACGCAAGCTCTTGGGATTTTTCGATTTCGCTTGCAAGGCGACGGTGGAGTGCCTACCTGAATGCTATCAACAGCGGGCAAGACGATGCCCCTGAACCGACGAAGGATGAGCGCCATGAGCACGACAGGCACCAATCGTTTTCTGGATGAATTCGCCAAGCTGATGGCGGATGCGGCCGGCGCGGCCCAGGGCGTGCGCAAGGAAGCCGAGGCTGCGTTCCACGCACAGGCCGATCGCTGGCTGAACAGTCTGGATGTCGTCCGGCGCGAGGAATTCGACGTCGTGCGGGAGATGGCTATCCAGGCGCGGGATGAAAATGACGCCCTGCGCGCCCGGATCGAGGCTCTCGAAGCAAAGCTTTCGGCCACGAAGGACTGATTCTTCATCACTTTTCTCAGAAGCCCCGGATCGCAGGCGATTCCGGGGCTTTTTGTTTTTCGGCTCTCTGTGGCCGACTTGATCTCCGGTTGCCGAAAGTCGTGCTCAGACGCGAATTTTTTGGGCCTGTGGACACTTCCAAAAAACACAATCGGCAGAGTCGCTTAAGACTCTCGCCTGAGGTGATGGGGGAGAAGATATCCACTGCTCAAAAAGCAAAAATGGCGACCGAGGGGTGGCAGCGGGACTCGGCCATTATACACTGATTTTAAATGATGATTCGAAAAGACCGGTAAGCTCCAGACAGGGTGAATGCGTTATTCTGGTGGTGTCGGGCAATCGTCTCAAATGTTTATCCCGGTTTGTATGTGCGTTTTGTGCCCGGCGTTCAAAACACGACATTCCGACCGGCTGAGAAGGTGCCGCATGAGTCTGATAGAATTTGAAATTGAGCGTCAGTCCAATCCCGTCGATATGATCGAGATTGTCGCTGCCTCGAATGACTGGTCGTTCGAGCGTTCGGGCGAGGACGAGATCGCCATGACTGTGGCGGGCCACTGGGCCGATTATCACGTTTCATTTGCGTGGATGGAAGATTTCGAAGCGCTGCATCTTGCCTGCGCCTTCGACATCAAGGTGCCCGATCACCGTGTCAACGAAGTCATTTGCCTGCTGTCGCAGGTCAACGGTCAGGTGCTGATGGGGCATTTCGATCTGTGGCGGCAGGAAGATGTCGTGATCTTCCGCCAGTCGCTGCTTCTGTCAGGCGGTGCCGAGCCGAACAACCAGCAAGTAGAAGTGCTGCTGTCCAGCGCGCTGGAGGCCTGCGAGCAATATTATCAGGCATTCCAGTTCGTCGTCTGGTCGGGTCTGGATGCGAAAAGTGCAATCGAAGCGGTCATGTTCGAGACCGTTGGAGAAGCGTAACATGGTGTATAAGGCTTCCGGGCCGCTCGTCCTCGTGGGCGCCGGCAATATGGGCGGCGCCATGCTGTCTGGCTGGCTGAAAAAGGGCGTGCCGGGATCGCAGGTCATTGTCGTTGACCCGCGGCCCTCCGACGCCATGCGCACGACGATTACGGAAGCGGGTGCGGTCCATAGCGAAAGCGCGCCTGAAGGCGTCAAGGCCGGCATTCTTTTCGTGGCGGTGAAACCGCAGATGATGGAAGCAGTGCTGCCTTCGCTGAAGCCCCTGCTGGGCCCGGAAACGGTCGTCGTCTCCATCGCGGCCGGCACCACCATTGCCACCTTCGTTTCGCATTTCGGTGCGATTGCCGCGGTGCGCGCCATGCCCAATACGCCAGCGATGGTGGGCCGTGGTGTTACCGGCGCATATGCAAATGAACTTGTGACACCCGAGCTTAAAGCCGTGGTGGACGGATTGCTGAAGGTCAGCGGTCCGGTCGAATGGGTGGATGCCGAAAGCGATATCGATGCCGTGACCGCGGTTTCGGGCAGCGGGCCAGCCTATGTCTTTTATCTCGTGGAATGCATGGCTGAAGCCGGTCGCAAAGCAGGTCTGCCGGCGGATGTGGCCATGCGTCTGGCGCGTGAAACCGTGGCTGGCGCCGGCGAGCTTCTGCACCAGTCCTCCGACGAGGCGGCGCGCCTGCGCCAGAATGTGACTTCGCCGGGCGGCACCACGGCTGCCGCACTTTCCGTGCTGATGGCCGAAGACGGCATGCAGCCCCTGTTCGACAGGGCGGTCGCCGCTGCCAAGACCCGCGCTGAAGAACTGGCGGGCTGAGGAGGCGGGCGATGAGCGGCGAAATTTCCTATGCCGATTTCGAGAAGGTGGATATCCGGGTCGGTACGATCGTGGAAGCCGAGCCTTTTCCCGAGGCGCGCAAACCGGCAATCAAGGTGAAGATCGATTTCGGGCCGGAGATCGGCATCAAGAAGTCCTCGGCGCAGATCACGGTGCACTATACGCCGGAAAGCCTTATCGGCCGGCAGGTTCTGGGCGTGGTGAATTTTCCGCCACGCCAGATCGGGCCGTTCCGCTCCGAGGTCCTGACGCTTGGCTTTGCCGACGCCAATGGAGATATCGTACTCGCTGCGGTTGAAAGGCCGGTTCCTAACGGCGAGAAAATGTGCTGATTGGCGGCCTGCCGTCAAGCCGGGATTTTGACGATAACCCTCAATCCGCCCATCGGGCTTTTATCCAGCGAGACGTCGCCGCCATGGCTGCGGGCGATGTCGCGGACGATGGAAAGGCCAAGACCCGTGCCCGAGGCATTGAGGTTGCGCGCCTCGTCCAGTCGGAAAAACGGCTTGAATACATCCTCGCGTGAATTCTCCGGAATGCCCGGACCGTCATCGTCAAAGGTCATGATAATGGAGCGTGGCGCCTTGCGGATATCGACGTGGAGGTTGCTGGCGTAACGCCGGGCATTTTCGGCGAGATTGGCGACGAGCCGTGAAAGTGCGTTCGGCCGCGCGATGATCCTCTCGATATTATAGAGTTCGTAGCTGAATTTCTTGCCGTGCAGTTCGAAATCATGGCCGATTTTTTCGAGAAGTGCAGGAAGCTCCAGCGTGCCGACATCCTCTTCCACATCGGTACGGGCAAAGGTCAGATAGGCTTCCAGCATCGACTGCATGTCTTCCACATCCTTGTCGAGGCCCTCGAGATCCGGATTGTCGCCGGCGAGCGCCAGCTGCAGCTTGAACCGGGTGAGGATGGTGCGCAGGTCGTGGCTGACACCGTTCAGCATGGCGGTGCGCTGCTCCATCTGCCGTTCAATGCGCTCCCGCATCAGGATGAAGGCAAGGCCCGCCCGGCGTACTTCATCCGCGCCGCGGGGAGAATAGGCGCTGACCTTCTGGCCCTTGCCGAAATTCTCCGCCGCCTTGGCAAGCGCTTCTATCGGCTTGATCTGGCCGCGCAGGAAGAGGATCGAAATGGCAATGAGCACCAGCGATGCGCCAACCATCCAGACAAGGAAGATGTGGGTGTTGGAGGCATAGGCCGCGCTTCTGCTGGTGAAGACGCGGAGCGTCTTGTCATCGAGCTGGACACGGATTTCCACCAGTGAGCCGTTGCCATAGGTATCGATCCAGAAGGGCCTGCCGATCTGTTGGCTGAGCTGGTTTGCGAGGATGGTATCGAGAATCGAGAACAGCGGCTCCGGCCGTGGCGCGGGCAGGTCCGTCTTGGGCTCGATATAGACGCTGAGACCCAGCTTGTCGCGGGCGATGCGGATGACCCGCTGATAGTCATCCTCTTCGGGGTCTGTCTGTAGAAGTTCGATGATCGCGGCGATATCCCGGGTCACAGCTGCCGAAAGGCGTTCGGTCACCAGCTGCCAGTGGCGCTCCATGAAGACGGCTGCGACCACGGCCTGCAGCAGGATCATCGGCAGGATGATGATGAGGAGCGAACGGGTGTAAAGCCCGGTGGGCAGCCAGTGTCGCAGCCATCTGCCGAGGGAGCGCCAGGTCTTTGCGACGGCGCTTTTTTTAAACGTGTCGAGAAAATCGAGGCTCGCCATGGTCGTGCGTTCGCCCTTCGTTGGGTGCTCGTCAGTCCACGCTGAGGCGGTAACCGATGCCACGCACCGTTTGCAGATAGACCGGGTTGGCAGGGTCGTCCTCGATCTTGCGGCGAAGACGGTTGATCTGCACGTCGATCGTTCTTTCGCCCACTTCCGACTCCGCTTCCACCAGCTCGTGCCGTGGAATGGTATCGCCGGCGCGTAGCGCAAAAAGCAGCATGATCTCCTGTTCGCGATCTGTCAGGCGGATCGTTTCAGGACCGCGCCGCAGTTCCCTCCTGGGAATGGAGAAGCTGTAGGGGCCGAACATGATCTGTTCGATCTTGGGCGTGTCCGGGGAGGTGTTGCGCCGCAGAATATTGTTGATGCGCAGGACCAGTTCGCGCGGATCAAAAGGCTTGGCGAGATAATCGTCCGCTCCCGCTTCCAGCCCGGCAATACGTGAATCCGCTTCGGAGCGGGCGGTCAGAAGAATGACCGGCACGGATTTGTCTTCGTTCAGCGAGCGGGTCAGCGAAAGCCCGTTCTCTCCGGGCATCATCACGTCGAGGATCAGCAGATCGAAACGGATGCCCACCATCTTGCGGCGGGCTTCTGCTGCATCGGCCGCAACGGAGATGCGATATCCCTTGTCGCCAAGAAAACGCTGCAGGAGATCGCGGATGCGAGCGTCATCGTCGACGATCAGGAGATGAGCCGCATCGTCGTCCGCCGGTGGACGTTTTGCCGGAGCTTGCGCCATCGTCACTCATCCTCCACGCTGGTCATCGTCGCCGGGCTGCGCATCTGCGCCAGAAATTTGCGCACGCAGGCGCGCGCATCGGGACCGAGGCCTTCCAGCGCGCGGTCGATGCGGCGTGATTGTGGTTCGCTGAGCGCCAACGCCAGTTCGCGGCCTGTCAGCGTCGGATAGAGCCGGCGCTGGCGGCGGTCTTCAGGACCTGCCATCTGGCGGATGTAACCGTCGTCGATCAATTGCTTCAACACTCGGGCGAGGCTCTGTTTGGTGATCTGCAGCGTATCGAGCAGATCCGCCACGGTCATGCCCGGCTGCCGGCTGACAAAATAGACCACCCGGTGATGCGCGCGCCCATAATCAAGTTTCGACAGGATGACGTCGGGATCGGAGACGAAATCGCGATAGGCGAAAAACAGCGCTTCGATCGTGTCGAAGTCAATCTTGCCGTCGTCAACCTTCGGCAGTGCCGGTGTCTGTCTGGCGGCGGCGGTTTTGAGCGATTGCGGTGGCACTGCGGTTCCTTCATATTCTGCGGCTGTCTGATCATATGTTGCAGGCGCCGATGCGCCAATATTCTGTAAACATAGCCGAAAATGCGTCCGCTCGGGAGAATGCCGCGATCATTTTCTGTTGCGGTGGATAATATGGCGAGGGTGCCGGTGCAACTGGAATCCTGAGCGACCTTTACCGCAAATACAAAAGAGCGCGGAAACTCCGCGCTCTCAGCATTACTGTGGTCATGGCCGTCTTACTGGTAGACGTAGACGATACGACGTGTCGAGGGTTCTACGAGTACAGGTACATCGTTCACCCGCACATACCGATACTGATAATCTGGAACTTCAACCAGACGGGTATCGGCCGGCAGGACGCTGCCAACGGCAATGTCGCCGTCATAGGTGATGGTATCGGCAGGGTGCTCGTCAATATAGGTGATGACCGACTGCGGCGGATCGACTTCGCCGACGCGGCCCAGATTCGGATCACCGGGGTTCGGTTCAGCCTGAACACTCGAAGTTTTTTCGTAGGTCACGACCGGCACGCTTAGTTCCGTGCGGCGTTCCTTGAGAATGACGGGCGAACCTTCATACATCACGTTCAGGTAATCGGCATGGGCCCAGCCGCGCAGACCGTTCACCTCGATGCGACACCAGCTGCTGCCTTCCATGCAGCCGTCCAGCACGGCGTTGCTGCCACGCGTGGCGAGGCCGACTTCCGGATAGTCGTCACCGGGGCCGGACCGGACAGAAATATCCGAGGCGGTTGTTGCGACCATGGCGGCATTTGCATAGCCCGCCATCAAGGCGAAGGCGCCACCAGCGATCAGCATTTTAAGCGTCTTGTCCATGTGTCTCACTCCTTTCAAGACTGGTGCTACAACGTCGCAATCCCCAGGGCGTTCCACATTTTTCGGGAAGATGATGTCTCATCGAGCCGCCTCTTCGTGTTATCTGACTGTATGGAATAGGGATTTTCTTCGTGAATTCGCCGCTGAGAACAAGGCGACCTGTCGCCATTGTGCCGTAACCGGTAGCGGGCTATAGGATGGCGGATCTATCAGACAGGAGACACGGGATATGGGAAAGTTGCAGGCCGGGATTATTCCGGTCACGCCATTTGAGCAGAATTGTACCGTCCTGTTTGATCAGGACACCAAGGAAGGCGTCGTCGTCGATCCTGGCGGGGATGTGGACGTCATTCTTCAGGTGGTTGCTGAAAACGGCATCACGCTCAAGGAAATATGGTTGACGCACGGCCATCTCGACCATGCCGGTGGTGCGGATGAGTTGCGCGAAAAACTCTCCCTGCCGGTGATCGGGCCGCATGAAGATGACCGGCCCCTGCTGGAGAGAATTGAGGTGCAGGCGCAGAAATACGGCATCAGCGGTCTGAAGAACGTCGTGCCGGATTCATGGCTGAAGGAAGGTGACAAGGTTTCCTTTGGCGATCACGTCTTCGAGGTCTATCATTGCCCGGGGCACGCGCCTGGTCACGTAATCTATTACAACCGCGACCAGAACTTCGCCCACGTGGGCGACGTGCTGTTTGCCGGGTCGGTGGGGCGCACGGATCTGCCGGGTGGAAACCACGAGCAGCTGATGGCGTCCATTCGCGATAAGCTGCTGCCGCTTGGCGACGATGTCGGTTTCATCTGCGGCCACGGCCCGGGCGGACGGCTGGGTGAGGAGCGGCTGACCAACCCCTATCTCAAGGGACTGTGAGCGCCGGACGGCTGCGGCCTGCGGCGCGCACAAAAAAACCCGGCATTCCTGCCGGGCTTCAACTAGAAAAGAAAGCCGTTTTAGGGTCAGCCAGCAATCTGCAGATTGACTGCCTTCGGCCCTTTGCCGCGACGATCCGGTTCCGTGTCGAAGCTCACTTTCTGATTTTCTGAAAGTCCGGACAGGCCGGAAGCCTGTACGGCAGAGATGTGAACAAAGATATCAGCGCCACCATTGTCTGGCTTGATGAAGCCGAAGCCTTTGTCTGTATTGAAAAATTTTACGGTGCCAGTTTCGGCCATGCATCAGGTCCTTTTCGCTCTGCCCGCGTTCAGCTACAGGCAGCATTACAGTTTTGCCCCGCGTGGGCGTTGGCAGGCAGTTTTTGACTATTGAGAAAATGGACCTTCGCAGCGGGAAGTAATGGCGTTCTCATCCAACGTTTTTCGTCCCACCGCCCGAGGTTTATAGCGTCCCCAGTGCGCAAATTTATAGGCCTTCCCATGCTCGCAAATTGCCCGAACCGCAGTAGATTGCTGCGTTTATCGAAAATTGGCAAGCAAAAGTTTTTACGGGCTTTTTGTCAGATAAAAAACCTGCGGTAGAGTTACGCGTGGGAACCGCACATTTTTTTCGCATAAGTGATAGTTGATGAAATAATTGCCGGTCGGTCTGAGCTTTCCCGGCAAAAATTTGGACGCGTGACCGCGATTTCCCGAGAAAACAGAAAAAACAGTTCTTTTCGCGTCACGCCGCTTCTGTCGCGGTTTTTTGCCGTTTGCGCGTCAGTTCCGGTACCAATTCCACGATCAGGATGGCGATGAAAATGATCAGGCAGCCGACATAGCCGGCACTGGAAATGGTTTCCTTGAGGAAAATCGAGGCCAGCAGGGCGCCGAAGAGCGCCTCCGACGACAGGAAAATCGCGGCCTGCGGCGCTGTTGTGTAGCGCTGGGCAATCACCTGAAGCACAAAGGCGAGGCCGGAAGAAACGAGGCCGACATAGAGAATTTCCACCATCGACGCCTCGATGGCGCCCATGCTGATCGGTTCGGACACAACGCCGATCATGCAACTAAGAAGGGAGCAAACCGCGAATTGTGTGCAGGAGAGCGCAAGCGGCCGGCCGCTTTCGGAGACGAAGCGCCCTGCTAGCGTAATCTGGATCGCCCAGAAGAAAGCGCAGATGATGCTGAGAATATCCCCTTTCGTCAGCGTCTCGAAGGCGCCGCCGGAAAGGAGGAATATACCACCGAGCATCATCAGCGCGCAGGGCCAGACGACCCAGTGGGGGTGACGGCGGTAAAGCAGAACGGCAATCACGGGCACGAAGATGACATAGAGCCCGGTCAGGAAGCTGGAATTGGTGACGGTCGTGGTCAGCAGCCCGACCTGCTGGGTGGTGGCGCCGCCGAACAGCGCAAGACCGACGAGAATGAAGCTGCCGATCTGACGCGGGCGGGGCGGTGATTTCAGGGACCGGGTTTCCATGAGCGCGAAGGGCAGCACGGCGATGGCGGCGATGGCGAAACGCAAACCGACGAACCAGAAAGGGCCAATCGAGGCCATGGCTGAGGATTGTGCGACAAAGCCGCCTCCCCAGATTGCTGCGGCGAGCAGAAGCAGCATATTGGCCTGAATTCGCGTCATTATTGGCACCAGCAATGCGGGGCCGGGAGATCATTGACGTCACGGCCGGGCAAACAGGGGATTTTGTGAGGTGTCATCCAGCTGTGTCGGACGACTGTTTCCCGGGTGCTTTAGCAGCAACATGCCGATGCCGCAAGTCGAGGGGAGGGCCGTTATCTATAACGGCGGGCCTCGTCCTTCAGGCTGCGCCGGGTAAGCATCAGGCCGCCAAGGCCGAGGCCGACGAACGCCGCGGCCGAGAGGACGATGAGCAGGATATGCGGACCTGCCTTCGTCGTCGCAGCCACCTGCGGTATGGCGGAGGTATGCAGGGTGTCCACCGCTTGCGCAGCCGCATTGGCCGATGTCGCGATGCCGGCTGCCATGGTGATGATGACAAGAAAAGCCGCGACCGCCATCCAGAGGGAAAACAGCGTTCTCTGTGCCCTTAACCTTTCAACGGAAGTGCGGTCGTTGGTAAACATGGCTGTCGCCTCTTGTCCCTGTTCTTAAAGGACAAAAGAGGCTTCGAAATGGACGGCTTGGAGACCGAATTCTGGCGTTCCGCGGCATTTATTGCGGCAATATTGTGGCGGGGGCGTTTTTGAACCGGAATTGGCTTCAGAGGCCGCGTTTTCCGAATGTCCGGGTCTGGCGCAGGGGATGCGCGTCAGTGGTGCGCTCCTCACGGAAAAAAGCCGCGGAGCCTTTCTCCAGTCGTGCGGCAGGGGAAAAATAAGCGCTGCCCAGCTCGGGAAAGCGCGCGTCGAAACTGGTGGGCGCAAGTTCCGGTTTTGCCAGAATGTAGCCCTGCATCAGGAAAACGCCGAGTTCCTCACATTGCTCCACCTGCCAACCGGTTTCCAACCCCTCGAAAACCGGCTCTATCCCATCCTCCCGAAACTGGCTGACAATGACGCGCAGGAGAGCGGCGCCCGCAGAATTCTGCATGAAGTCGCGCACCCAGCCCGCTTCGAATTTCACATAGTCCGGCTTGATGAGCTTTACCCGTTCGATGGCGGTATCGCCGGCGCCGTAGTCATCGAGCGCCACGCGAAAGCCGATATCGTGCATGTGGTAGGCGAAATCTGCGACCATCTGGGTATCGGAGGCCTTCTTCTCGGAGATTTCGCAGACGATACGGTCTGCCGTCATGCCGGCCTCGTGGGCTGCGAGACGCATGCGCTCCACTTCCTGCCGCATCTTGGCTGGCGTCTGGAACAGGCCGGGATGGAAATTGACGAAGATGCGCGCGCGGGAGCGGCTGAGCCTGCCGGTGTTGAGAATGTGGATGGTGCGCAGGATGCTGTCGATATTTTCGATGTCTTCCGGTGCCACCAGCGAGAAAAATTCACCTGGTGTTACCGGTTCACCGTTGCGGTGGGGTCGCACAAGACCTTCGAAGGAATCGATGTCCAGCGGCCCGCTTGATGTGCGACGGAATATGGGCTGCAGGGCGGACTTGAGGTTGAAGCTGTTATAGGCGGTGGACCATGTGCCATCGGCCTCGCGGACAAGACTGGAAAAGATGCTTTTGGGCGCCATTTTTCAACCAGCTATAGAGAGACACGACCCCTAGGCTCGCGAATGTAGCTCAACAAGCGTTACTTCCGGGTTAAGGAAGGCTTAAATTGTACCCCACGGCGGATAGGCTGGCTTTTGGCCTTGAAACTAGGCCCGTCTTTCGACATAGAAATTGCCGCAGCAGACGAGATTTCCAAGCTCTGCGATGTCAACCCCAATAGGACCGATTAAAAATGGCCTTCCTTGCCGACATTCTCTCCCGCGTAAAGCCATCCGCCACCATCGCCGTTAGCCAGAAAGCCCGCGAGCTTAAAGCGCAGGGCCGCGATGTGATTAGCCTTGGCGCCGGCGAGCCGGATTTCGATACGCCCGACAATATCAAGGAAGCGGCCATTGACGCGATTAAACGCGGTGAAACGAAATACACGCCTGTTTCCGGCATTCCGGAACTGCGCAAGGCGATTGCCGACAAATTCAAGCGTGAAAACGGCCTCGACTACAAGCCGGAGCAGACGATTGTCGGCACCGGCGGCAAGCAGATCCTGTTCAACGCTTTTATGGCGACGCTGAACCCCGGTGATGAAGTCGTTATCCCGGCGCCGTACTGGGTCAGCTATCCCGAGATGGTCTCGATCTGCGGCGGTACGCCGGTATTCGTCGACGCGACGCTGGAAGACAATTTCAAGCTGAAGCCGGAAGCGCTGGAAAAGGCGATCACGCCGAAGACCAAGTGGTTCGTGTTCAACTCGCCGTCCAACCCGTCGGGCGCGGCCTATTCGCACGACGAGTTGAAGGCGCTGACCGATGTGCTCGTCAAGCACCCGCATGTATGGATCCTCACGGATGACATGTATGAGCACCTGACCTATGGCGACTTTAAATTCGTCACGCCGGTGGAAGTAGAGCCTTCGCTTTATGACCGCACGCTGACGATGAACGGCGTTTCCAAGGCCTATGCCATGACCGGCTGGCGTATCGGTTACGCTGCCGGCCCGCTGCCGCTCATCAAGGCCATGGACATGATCCAGGGTCAGCAGACCTCGGGCGCGAGCTCCATCGCACAATGGGCCGCGGTCGAAGCCTTGAACGGCACGCAGGATTTCATTCCGGCGAACAAGAAAATCTTCGAAGGCCGCCGTGACCTGGTCGTCTCCATGCTCAACCAGGCCAAGGGCATCAGCTGCCCGGCTCCGGAAGGTGCGTTCTACGTTTACCCGTCCTGCGCCGGCCTGATCGGCAAGACCGCGCCGTCGGGCAAGGTCATCGAGACGGATACGGATTTCGTCTCCGAGCTTCTTGAAGCCGAAGGCGTTGCCGTTGTGCAGGGCTCGGCCTTCGGTCTCGGCCCGAACTTCCGCATTTCCTATGCCACCTCGGAAGAGTTGCTGGAAGAGGCCTGCAAGCGCATCCAGCGCTTCTGCGCCGATTGCCGCTGATCGGTTTGTAACCTCGATTGAAGAAGCCCGGCAGCGATGCCGGGCTTTTTTCGTTTCGGTCAGAGCCCCAGGAACAGCAGCATGATGAAGGTGGCGAAGAGAATGAAATGCGTCATTCCTTCAATCGCGTTGGTTTCACCGTCATTGAGGTTGATGGCGGCGGCGATGAGGGTGATGAAGACCATGACGGTCTGAACGGGCGTCATGGCCATGATGAAGGGCTGGCCGGTATAGAGCGCGATACCCTCCATCACGGGCACGGTCAGGATAACCGTCGAGAGCGATGCGCCCATGGCGATATTGACCACGGCCTGCATACGGTTGCGCAGGGCGGACCTGAGCGCGGTGAGGATTTCCGGCGATGCCGAGATCGTCGCCACCACCACGGCCATCAGCGCTGGCGGTGCGCTGGTGCCTTCAAGACTTTCGCCCAGGAAGGCGGACATGAATTCCGCCAGTACGCCGATCAGAACCACGCCGGCGATGATGAGGCCGATGGAGAGTGGTACGTTGCCTTCATCGTCCTCTTCCGCATGGCTGCCTGCTGGCTGGCCGGCCGGATGTGGCTTTCGAGGGTAAGTGTAGCTGAAAAAATAGCTGTGCGGGCCCACCTGCATTTTGAGGAACAGCGCATAAAGCGCAATCATCGCCACGATTGTGAACACCGAGTAGATGTGCCAGCTCTGTTCAGGAATGAACTCAGGCACTATCATCGATATGCCCATGGCCGTCAGGATCATCACGCCATAGGTCTTGCCGGAATCATCGTTATACGGCTGTTCTCCGTGGCGAAGGCCTCCAAGAAGCGCGGCGAGACCAAGAATGCCGTTGATGTCGATCATCACGGCGGAATAGATCGTATCCCGCACCAGCGTGGGTGAACTGGATTCGCTCATGATGATGGCGAGTATCAGCACTTCCACCGCAACCGCCGACAGCGTCAGGATCATGGTGCCATAGGGGTCGCCCACCTTGGCGGCCAGGATTTCGGCGTGATGGGCAACCCGCATCGAGACGAGAACAATGAGCCCGATCAGCACGACGGCAGCGATGATCGTCGCCGTCTTTCCCGCTTCGAAGATTGCATGTTCGGCCAGATAGGCGACGATTGCCGCCGGTATCGCCAGAAGCAGCATACGCTCCTGTTTCAGAATAGAACCCGCCATTGATTTCCCTTCCCCCGGATCGGCTTAGGCTGTGACGTATCGTCCCTCAGATCAAGCAGGATTTGCGCTTGAGTGCTTTTGGTAGGATAGTGATGTCGCAGGACATGCTGCTCATGCCGCGGTGTCCCCATCGGGTGCAATGCTTGAAGCGCGGTTGTGGTTGCCATGTCGCCTACCGAAACAGGAGGAACATGCATGACCAAAGTGGTGTATGAAATCGTCGAACATGACGGAGGCTTTGCCTACCGCATGAACGGCGCTTATTCCGAAACATTTCCTACCTATGCGGATGCCGTCGAGGCTGCGCGCATCGTCGCTGCCGAGCAGCAGGTGGGTGGCGATGACGAGGAAATCAGCTATCAGGATGAGAGCGGCCACTGGCATGAAGAATACAGCCAGGGCGGCGACCGCCCGGAAGCCGAGGTGGTGGACAAGACAACGCAGCAGGCCGAACCATTCTGACGGGCGATCCGTGGATTTTATGCAAACCAGGATCGCTTTTCCGTTCCGCCGGTCCCTTCCAGTTGGGGATCGCGGGCTGCCTCGTATCGACGCGGCACTGCCTTAGCGCCGTTTCGGTGGCGCGCCCGGATCGGTTTCCTTGAGATGACCCTTGAGGCCTTCGACCAGGGCGCTGAAGACGGCGCGGCATCGCGGTGAGGTCTTGAGGTTTTCGTGCATCGCGACCCAGGTATGGAGCGGGATATCGATGTTCGGCAGAACCTGAACCAGTCGCGGGTCCTTGCGGGCCAAGCCAATCTGACAGACGCCGATGCCCGCGCTGGCGCGGATCATGGCAAGTTGTGCAAGGTTGCTGTCGGCGCGTATTTCGAAGGAAATTTCCTCAACATCGGGGATGTCAGGATCGAGCGAACGCATCCGCTGGATGGCCGCCCGGATGAACGGCGTCTTGCGATCAAAACCGACCATCCGGTGGTGGTTCAGGTCTTCCATGCTCTTTGGCGTTCCGGCTTTTGCCAGATAGTCGCGCGTCGCATGAAATCCCAGACGGAAATTGCCGATGTAACGCATGACGATCGCGTCCTGCAGGGGCTCGGTCATGCGAATGGCAATATCCGCCTCGCGTCTTAGAAGGTCTTCCAGCGTATCTGATAATGACAGCTCGATTTCAAGCCGCGGGTGAACCTCCTGCATGGCCGTGATAATCGGCGGCAGCATTTCGACGCCGATGATGTCAGATGCGCTGATGCGCACCGTGCCTTCGATCTTGCCGACTTCGCCGGAGGCCGCGCGCATGAGGGCGGCGGTCGTCGCCGCCAGATTTTCCGCATAGGGGCGGAGCGCAAGGGCTGCTTCCGTCGGCATCAAGCCGTGCGGCGAGCGGATGAACAGAGGAAAGCCGACGGCCTCTTCCAGCGCGCCGATATGACGTCCCGCCGTCGGCTGGGTGATGCCAAGCTCGCGGGCGGCGGCGGACAGCGAACCGTCGCTCAGCACGCTAAGGAAGGTGCGATAAAAATCCCAGCTGATGTCGCGGTTCTTGCTCATAAAATTTTGTATAGCCGATCCACTGATTTCGATAATTTCGTATATCGCGAAACGCGACGATACTCCATCCCAGAACAAGGAGTACGGCGATGATATATGAAAACAACGCAGATTCAGCAGAGAATGATCGGCCACTGGCGCTGGTTCTGGGCGTGAATGGGGGTGTCGGCGGCCAGGTCTCCCGTATGCTGCAGCAACGGGGATGGCGCGTGAGGGCGATGACGCGGCGGAAGGCGGCCTCCCACATCACTGGCGATGTCGAGTTCGTGGTGGGTGACGCCATGAGCGGACAGGACGTCTTGAAGGCGGCACAAGGTGTTCGGCTGATCGTCCATGCGGTTAATCCTCCCGGATACCGCGATTGGGAGAAGCAGGTATTGCCGATGCTGGACAACACGATCGCGGCTGCTGAAAGCTGTGGGGCGAGGATTGTTTTCCCGGGGACCATCTATAATTTCGGCTCTGACGCCTTTCCGCTGCTGAGCGAGGAGAGCCCGCAAAAGCCCTTTACCCGCAAGGGCGCATTGCGTGTGGAGATGGAGCGGCGGCTTAAACTGGCTTCAATGCGCGGCGTGCCGGTGCTGATCGTCCGGGCGGGCGACTTCTTTGGGCCATATGCGAGAAACAACTGGTTTTCGCAGATGCTGGTGCGACCCGGCAGGCCGGTTCGCAGCGTGCAGAACCCTTCCGCCCGCCATGCAGGACACCAATGGGCTTATCTGCCTGACGTGGCGGAAACCGTTGGCCGACTGCTCGACCGTGCAGACGAGCTTCCGGCCTTTGCCGTCTATCACATGGAAGGTTTCTGGGATTTCGACGGGCTGCAACTGATTGAAGCGATCGAGCGGGTTGTGGGCCATCCGGTCAAGCGGCGACGTTTATCCTGGACAGGCATCAAACTGGTTGCGCCGTTCGTTCCGCTGTTCCGCGAAGTGCTGGAAATGCAATATCTCTGGCAGATGCCGATCAGGATGAGCAATCGTAAGCTGACAGATTTCCTTGGAAGTGAGCCGAAGACACCTATCGACATTGCGGTGGCGACCACTTTGGCGGGTCTCGGTTGCCTTGACGAGAGGCCGCGGCCGTCGAACCTTGCGCATCCGGCCGACGCCGAAGGCAGGGCGTGATGGGCGCGGTTGCGAACGGAATGTCGACCAGGCGTCGCGCCTTTGCCGTGATTTCGGCAAGCGTGCCCGTGCTGATCTTCGCTCAGGTGCTGCTGGCCGGGCTGTCGATCTATTACGATGGATCGCTGCTGTCGCTGCACAAGGGGCTCGGCCTTCTGATCGCCGTTCCGATCCTGTCGCTGGCGGTCCTCGCTTTGCGATACGAGGACCTGCGGCCCAATCTTGGCCGCTCGCTGGTGCTGCTTGCTATCTATTGTCTGCAGGTGGCGCTGATGAGCATCGGTCGGGAAACGGGCAATGGGTTGTTGCAGGCGCTGCATCTGCCCAATGCCTTCGTAATGGGCGCCTTTTCCGATTTTGCCGCGCGGCAGGCGAGAAGCGCGCAATAAACGAAAACGCCGCATCGCTTTTCAACGATGCGGCGTCTTTTTCATTGCTATTGGGCGAGGGCCGGATAGTCGGTGTAACCTTCGGCGCCGCCGCCATAGAAGGTCGGCTGGTTTGGTTCATTCAGCGGCGCGTCGTTTTTCAGGCGGCGCACCAGATCAGGATTGGCGATGAAGGCCTTCCCGAAAGCAACGGCATCAACCTTGCCACTTTCCACGGCTTCGATGGCGCTCTGCCTATCGTAACCATTGTTGGCGATCCACAGGCCCTTGCCGCCGGCATTACGATAAGCCGACTTGAAGGACGCGTAATCGAAAGGCTTGTCGCCCTGCTTGAAATCGCGTGGACCGCCCGTCGCACCTTCTACGACATGGATGAAGGCGAGATTGCGCTTGCCCAGCTGCTCAACCACGTAATTATAGAGCGGTTGCGGATCAGCCTCGAAAATATCGTTGGCAGGGGTAACTGGCGAGAGGCGGATGCCGGTGCGGCCGGCGCCGATCTCTTCCGCCACCGCGTCGACGACTTCCAGCAGGAAGCGAGCGCGGTTTTCGATGGAGCCACCGTAATCATCCGTGCGCTGGTTGGTGCTGGATTTCAGGAACTGCTCGATCAGGTAACCATTGGCGGCATGGATTTCGACGCCGTCGAAACCGGCCTCCAGTGCCGCGCGCGCGCCGCTGCGGTAATCCTCGAGGATGAGGCCGATATCGTCGATGGTGAGGGCACGGGGCTCGGAGGTTTCGGCAAAGGCACCGGTGCCGTCATCATTGATGATATAGGTCTTCGATTTGGCGGTGATGGCCGAGGGGGCGACCGGCTGGCCACCATGCGGCTGCAGCGAGGTGTGGGAAATTCGGCCCACATGCCAGATTTGGGCAACGATCTTGCCGCCCGCCGAATGAACGCCGTCGGTGATCTTTTTCCAGCCTTCAATCGCTTCCCGCTTATAAAGACCGGGAACATCGGCGTAACCCTGGCCCTGCTGGGAAATGGGCGTGCCTTCAGTGACGATCAGGCCGGCTGTCGCCCGCTGCTCGTAATAGGTGGCGTTGAGATTGTTGGGAATGGCGCCCGGGGAGCGATTGCGGGTGAGAGGGGCCATGACGATGCGGTTGGCGAGTGCGATATCGCCGGCCTGTGCCGGTTCGAAAAGACTGGTCATGCGACTTCACTTTCTGGTCGGTTGGCGAAATTGCGCGGCAGGCGCGCTATCCTGATATGGGTGCCGGTGCGAAACCGTGTCGCGGTTCCCGTCCGGCACCCCGGGGCTCAAAGCTTGGGAGGCTCAGAGATTGGTTTGCAGATAATTGCGGAAAGCATCGATGGTTTCCTCGTTGCGCTCAAAAAACACCCATTGCCCCACCTTCTTCGACCTTATCAGGCCCGCCGCCTGCAGTACCGCAAGATGCGAGGAGACGGTGGATTGCGACAGGCCGCTGATCTGAAACTGGTTGGCGCAAACACCCATGCTGAGCGGATGCTCCTGACAGAAGTGACTTTCCGGAGACTTCAGCCATTCCAGAAATTTCAGCCGTGCGGGGTGCGAAAGGGCTTTGAGGACTTCCTCCGGGTTCATTGGGGTTTCTTCAATATCTGACATACCCGATATTTATATCGACCATTATCGATATACAATTCACGTCTCTGTGAGGACTGCACGGGCGCGGTGGCATCGGCAAAAAAAAAGGCCGCTGGATATTTCCGCGGCCTGATAAGTTTGAAGGTCAAAACCTCCAGAGGGGAACAGCTGTCGCGTGCCTGAGCGAGCGTGACAGCCAACCAAGATATGGTGGGAGCGACAATGCAAAACAAGGTTGCATCATCCGATATTTCGCCAATTTGGAGAAAATTCTTGCGGGTAAAAAAAGAGGGCCGCCGGATGTATCCAGGGCCCTTTAAGTGTGAAGGTCAAAAACCTCCAGAGGGGAACAGCTGATGCGGTGGAACTGGGAGGAAAAGCCACCGTGTGCATCAGCTGAGAGCGATATGGTGCTTTTTTGTGCACGAAACAATTCTTTTTTGTGCAGGTCAGGCATGCGTCGGGTGCAGGCCTCAATATTTCAGGTATATTTTATGTGCAAAGCTGGCGAAGGGCGACTGGTCGCCCTTCCATTAATTCCCCTGTAGCTCCTTGAAAAATAACGTCTATTTCAGCCGTTCAGCTATTTAAACGTCAGAAATTCCAGTTGCGCGCCTTGGCGACGATAAAATCGCGGAAGGCCTTCAGCTTTGCAGCATTTTTCATCTCGTCCGGATAGCAGAAATAGGTGTCGAATGACGGAATGTCGGCCGCGAGCGATAACTGGATGAGGCCGGGGTCCCGGCCGACAATGTAATCCGGCAAGCAGGCGATACCTATTCCCAGCAGGCAGGCACGCTTGATCGAGGTCTGGCTGTTGATCTGCAGATGCGGGGTGCGGGTATTGTCGGAAGACCGCCCCGCATTTTCGAGCCAGTTGACATCTAGCAGGTAGTTCGGCGCGGGTTCGCCAAACGAGATGATGCGATGGTTGTCCAGATCCTCAACCGACTGGGGCTCGCCATGGCGATTGATGTAAGACGGCGCGGCATAGACGTGCATGTGCACCGTGAACAGCTTGCGCTGGATGAGGTCCGATTGCTGGGGCTGGCGCAGGCGAATGGCGCAATCTGCGTGGCGCATGTTCACATCCAGCTCCTCATTGTCGAGGATGAGCTGGATCGACATTTCCGGATAGAGCTGCAGGAATTCCTGCACCTTGTCCGTCAGCCAGCCCTGACCGAGGCCCACCGTCGTCGTGACGCGCAGCTTGCCGCTCGGCTTTTCCGTCGTTTCGGTGAGCTGCATCTTCACCGTTTCGAGCTTCAGCAGCACATCGTGAGCGGTGCGATAGAGCAGTTCGCCCTGTTCGGTAAGAATCAGGCCGCGGGCGTGGCGATGAAACAGCTTGACGCCGACATCCTGCTCCAGCGCGCTGACCTGGCGGCTGATGGCCGACTGGGACAAATGCAGCTTGTCGGCAGCATGGGTGAAAGACCCTGCTTCGGCTGCGGCATGAAATATGCGCAGTTTATCCCAGTCCAATGGCATTGCCATGCCTATCCTGCCTTTCAGTTATTCCGCTGCGACAGCAAGCGGTTGATGCGCGGTGAGATAACGTTCCGCTTCCAGCGCGGCCATGCAGCCCATGCCGGCGGCGGTGATTGCCTGACGGTAGATGTCGTCGGTGACGTCGCCGGCCGCGAAAATGCCTTCCACGTCGGTGGCGGTGGAATCGGGAGCGGTCCACATATAACCGTTGTCCTTCAGCTTCACCTTGCCCTTGAAGAGCTCCACGGCAGGCGCGTGACCAATGGCGACGAAGACGCCGTCAATGGGCCTTTCGCTGATCGCGCCGGTTTTGGTGTCGCGCAGCTTGACGCCGGAAACGGAGGGCGGCATCGGCGGTTTTGCGGGCGCGCCGGTAATTTCGGCAACTTCCGTGTTCCAGAGGATATTGACGTTGTCCTTGGCAAAGAGCCGTTCCTGAAGGATTTTTTCCGAACGGAAGCTGTCGCGTCTGTGCACGACCGTTACCGACCTGGCGATATGGGCGAGATAAAGCGCCTCTTCCACGGCGGAATTGCCGCCGCCCACCACGATCACATCCTTGTTGCGATAGAAGAAACCATCGCAGGTGGCACAGGCGGAAACGCCGAAGCCCTGGAAATGTTGCTCGCTCTCGATGCCGAGCCACTTGGCCTTGGCGCCGGTGGCGATGATCAGCGTGTCGGCGGTCCACACCTGGCCAGAATCGGTCTTCACGACGAACGGGCGAACGCTGGTTTCAACTTCGGTCACCAGGTCACTGACGATTTCCGCGCCGACATGCGTCGCCTGCTTCAGCATCTGGTCCATCAGCCACGGGCCCTGGATAGGATCTGCAAAGCCCGGGTAATTCTCGACATCGGTGGTGATCATCAGCTGACCGCCCTGTTCCATGCCGGCGATCAGCACCGGCTTCAGCATTGCGCGCGCCGCGTAGATCGCCGCCGTGTAGCCTGCGGGACCGGAGCCGATGATCAATACCTTGGTATGGCGGGCAGACATGGGAAATTTCCTTCTCAATAGCAGGGTCTTCAGCGAGGGCCTTCCAGCCGCGGCAGGGCGTACGGGCCATAACCCCTTCGTTGGCGGGTATTTAAGGTTGTCTAGTGCCTTTATTCAAGGGCAGCCTTGCGTTACCAACAAGGCAGTTGTGGATGCACGCGCAATTTTGTGACCGGCTGGCGGCATATTGTTGCGAATCCCGCGCCGAATAGTACAAGGAAGTTCTACAGCTTAACGAGGTACTCCTCCGTGACCAGCGTCGAACTCGATGCCATCGATCTGAAAATCCTGCGCGAATTGCAGCGCGACGGGCGCATGACCAATGTGGAACTGGCCGAAAGGGTCGGTATCTCGGCTCCTCCGTGCCTGAGGCGTGTCCGCAAGCTCGAGGAGGCGGGGGTGATCGAGGGTTATCACGCCATGTTGAACGCGCCGAAGCTCGGTTTTGATCTCGTTGCCTTCTGCATGATAGGTCTCAAGCGCCAGTCGGACAGCAATCTGAAGGCCTTTGCCGCGGCGACGGCCGGGTGGCCTCTCGTGCGCCAGGCCTGGATGGTATCCGGCGAAAGCGACTTCCTGTTACATTGCGTCGCAAGAAACCTGACGGAATTTCAGGACTTCGTCATCGAGGTTCTGACTGCGGATGAGAATGTCGATACGGTGCGCACCATGCTGACCATCCGTCAGGTCAAGCGCGTCGGTCTCGTGGAAATCTGATTTTCCGGCTTGCGACGCATTACCCCCGCCGCAACGCCTCATAGACTTCGCCAAGACTGGCCGCTTCTTTTTCCAGCGGAAAAGTGCTGCGCACATGCGCAAGTCCGGTACTCGCATGGACTTTGGCCATGGCGGGATCGGCGAGATAGGTCTTTATTGCATCCCTCAGTGATGCATAGTCGCCCGCTTCAACAACCGCCCCGGTCTCGCCCGTGACGATCATTTCCTCGTAGGCACCGGCATTGCTGGCGACGACGGCCGTTTCCGAGGCCATTGCTTCAAGCGGAGTCAGCCCGAAACCCTCGTTGCGCGAAGGCGCGACATAGAGCGTCAGCCGCCTGTACCACGGCTTGATGTCATCAACTTCACCCTGAAACACGATACGATCTGCGAGGCCGGCGGCGTTGACATCTGCTTCAAGGGCTTCGGCAAAAGCCTTGTGTTCCGCCGTCACGCGGCCTGAAACCACAGCTGTCCATTGCTGATAGGCGGGCAGAAGTTCGATCATGGCACGCACGAAAAGATCGGTGCCCTTCTGGTGGCGGACCCGCCCGAAGCAGCCGATCAGATATTGTCCCGGCAAGCCGGTCGCGGCTATCGTGTCCTCAGGACCGGTTGCCGGATGGAAAAGTTCGGTATCCACGCCATGCATGACAACGCGATGGGGCACTTCAAGAAATGAGCCTGAGCGGATGTTGGTGGCCACCACGGCATCCATCCTGGAGATCAGGAAACGGGTATAGGCGGAATGCCGCCTCTGCGCGGCCGAGGTGAAGAGAAGCTTCACCTTCATGCGCAGCACATCACGCATGAAAATTCCCGGCAACATTTCGAGGTTGCGGCGGGCATGCCAGATGCGCGGGCCGCCAAACGGGCCGCCTTGCCAGAGCCGCCACAGGTCGCGGAAACGCACATGCGGCAGATGCGGCGGCAGGCCGGGGCCGATGGTGGCGACCTTCTGTCCCAGCCGGTTCTGCACCGGTATCAGCTGAACGATGGTGGAGGTGACGCCGGAGAGCCTGCGTTTGAAATTCGGCGCAAGCACCTGCACATCTTTCAGGCTGACGTGGGACAAGATGGGCTTCCGTCTTTGCGGCTGGTTCAGGGGAGCAAGAGGTCAAAAGCAATGCGCCCGCTGGGGGGCGCATTGCATGGGGTAATCAGCCCCACTGAACCGCGAGGATCTCGTAGCCCTTGGCGCCGCCAGGAGCGTTGACTTCGATGCTGTCGCCAACTTCCTTGCCGATCAGGGCGCGGGCAATCGGCGAAGAGATGGAAATACGGCCGGCCTTTACGTCGGCTTCCTGGTCGCCGACGATCTGATACGTCTTTTCCTCATCGCTGTCTTCGTCAACCAGCTTCACGGTGGCGCCGAACTTGATCTTCGAACCCGACATCTTGGAAAGGTCGATGACTTCAGCGCGCGCCGTCAGATCTTCGAGTTCCGTGATGCGGCCCTCGTTATGGCTCTGCGCTTCCTTGGCAGCATGGTACTCGGCGTTTTCCGAAAGGTCGCCATGGGCGCGCGCTTCCGCAATCGCCTCGATGATGCGGGGGCGTTCCTCCTGCTGGCGCCAGCGAAGCTCCTCCTGAAGCTTGACGAATCCACCCTGGGTCATCGGTACTTTTTCTACCATTTTTTTATCCTTCGCATTCCGGTCGCTTTACCTGCAGACACAAAAAGAAACAGGTTCCGGAGGGGAACTCCGGAACCATGCCAAAATCATAACTGAGCGGACTATATCAGAAGACGACAGCGAAATGCCAGCAAATTTGAGGCATCAATATTTCTTTGTCTTTCCAATGACTTGAATATCCTGATTGACAATCCTCAAGAGAACATATAGTGAACGTTATTATGAAGAAGTCAATCAGGCAACGGCTGGCCATTCTCTCTGACGCCGCGAAATACGACGCCTCCTGCGCATCGAGCGGGACGGCGAAACGGAACTCTGCAGCCTCAGGCGGATTGGGCTCGACAGAAGGGTCTGGCATCTGTCATGCCTATGCGCCGGATGGGCGCTGCATATCGCTCCTGAAAATCCTGCTCACCAATTTCTGCATCTATGATTGCGCCTATTGCATCAACCGTTCTTCCAGCAATGTGGAACGGGCGCGGTTTACCGCAGAAGAGGTGGTGTGGCTGACGCTCGAATTTTACCGGCGCAACTATATCGAAGGGTTGTTCTTGTCCTCGGGTATCATCCGTTCTTCCGATCACACGATGGAGGAGATGGTGCGGGTGGCGCGTGAACTGCGGGTCACCCATGGCTTTCGTGGATACATCCACCTCAAATCCATCCCGGAAGCGTCTCCGAAATTGATTGAAGAGGCGGGGCTTTATGCGGATCGGTTGTCGATCAATATCGAGTTGCCCACCGATAGCGGCATCGGCCGTTTTGCGCCGGAAAAGCAGCCCGCCAATATTCGCCGCTCTATGGCCGATATCCGCCTGAAAATCGAGGAGGCGGGCGAGCCTACCGTCAGAACGCGAAAAACCAAGCGTTTTGCGCCCGCCGGACAGAGCACGCAGATGATCGTGGGCGCCGACGGTGCCGATGACAGCACCATTCTTTCCACCAGCGCGCGGCTCTATGGAAGCTATGGTCTGCGGCGCGTCTATTATTCGGCGTTCAGCCCAATTCCGGATTCGTCGAAGAACCTGCCACTCATCAAGCCGCCGCTGATGCGCGAACACCGCCTCTATCAGGCGGACTGGCTTTATCGTTTTTACGGTTTCGATATCGGCGAGATAACCGCTATCGGCGGAAACGGCATGCTGGATCTTGACATCGACCCGAAGCTTGCCTGGGCATTAAAGCATCGCGATCAGTTTCCGGTAAACGTCAATGCGGCGGATCGCGAAATGTTGCTGCGTGTACCCGGTTTCGGCACCAAGACGGTCGCCTCGATTCTCTCGTCGCGGAAGTTCCGCAGCCTGCGGCTGGAAGATATCGCCCGCTTCGGCGTTTCTCTCAAAAAGGTGAAGGCCTTTATCGTCGCGGAGGGATGGACACCGGGCAAGCTGATCGAACGGCCGGATCTGCGCGCGATGTTTGCGCCGCAGCCTGAACAATTGTCGTTGTTGTGATGTATGGCCCGGTGCTGGAGGGGCGGGGGGATTTCACCGAGTGGCGCGATGCTGCGCGCGCGGCGCTTGCGGCCAATATACCGCCGGAGAAGATCGACTGGCGGCTGCAGGATGACGGGTTTGGGCTTCTCGACTTTTCCGGTGCGCCATTGCCAACGGAGGGCGGCGCCCCGGTTTCCGTACCTGCCGCATTCGTCGCGCTGGCGCAGGCTGTCATCTGCCACAGCGATCCCGGCCGTTTCGCGCTGCTCTACAGGCTATTGTGGCGGCTGAAACGGGATCGGGCCCTGCTGCAGTTCAAGTCCGATCCGGATGTTTCCGATGTGCGGCTGCTCGAAAAGTCTGTCCGTCGCGATTATCACAAGATGACGGCCTTCGTGCGTTTTAAGGAGCTGCCATTGCCGCAAGGGCAGGGCGGGCGACGACGGTTCGTGGCGTGGTTCGAACCGGACCATTTCATCATCGAACGTACGGCTCCGTTTTTTCAACGTCGCTTCACCGACATGGACTGGTTGATTGTCTCGCCGAAGGGCAGCGCCAGATGGGACGGAAACCTGCTGCAGTCATCACGGGAGGCTGCCGCCAAGCCTGATCTCAAGGATGAAACGGACGATCTCTGGCGAACCTATTACGCCAATATTTTCAACCCGGCCCGCTTGAAGATCAAGGCCATGACAGCGGAGATGCCGAAGAAATACTGGAAGAATCTGCCGGAAGCCGAGCTCATCCCTGACCTGATTCTGGGCGCGGAGGCGCGGGTGCTGGAGATGGCGGCGAAGGAGGCGAGCCAACCGAAGCCGTTTCACCATCGCCTCCAGGCAGCGGCTTCCGCACGGGAAGAGCAGCGACCTTTGCCGGGTGGGACGCTTGCTTCGCTGGCGCATGAAGCGCGCCACTGCACACGGTGTGCCCTGCATTGCAAGGCGACGCAGACCGTTTTTGGCGACGGGCCGGAAAACGCGAAGATCATGGTCGTCGGCGAGCAGCCGGGCGATCATGAGGATCTGGCCGGAAAACCTTTTGTCGGCCCCGCCGGCCAGCTGTTCGACAGGACGCTCAGCGAGATCGGTGTGGACCGAGGCGGGCTTTACGTTACCAATGCCGTGAAACACTTCAAATACGAAACGCGCGGCAAACGGCGTATACATCAGCGCCCGAATGCGGGCGAGGTGGAGCAATGCCGCTGGTGGCTCAACCAGGAAGTCGCGCTTGTTCAGCCGAAGCTGATCGTTGCCATGGGTGCAACGGCGCTATATGCGCTGACCGGCGGCAAAGAAAAAGTCTCGGAGATTCGCGGCCGTCCCTTGCCAATGCAAGAAGGGCGGACGCTTTTTGTCACAGTGCACCCATCCTACCTGCTTCGCCTCCCTGATGAGCAGGCTAGAGAGATGGAAATCAAGAAGTTCAAAAGGGACATGCTTTATGTAAGAACGTTTGAATAATATTTTGGAAATATATATTTCGTCGTATCTAAGCTTCGTTTTGCTGTGCTTTACACATCGTTAGTTGTTATTTTTAATTGAAATTTATTCAATTCATTTTACATGTGGCATAAAAATATTTATATATGGGCGTATTATGCTGGGTGAACTTGACCTTGCAACAGTCATACTAATGCAAAAATGCTCCTACATCGTAGGGCTACTGAGTTTTATCTATTTGATGTTGACCAATCGCGGTCTGCGAGGTCCTGTCGCTCTCGCCGCGGGCTTTGCGGCAATGGCCGTCGGCTCAACGCTTGCAGGATATGGCGAGTGGAAGATGTTGTCGCCGGCCTTTTGGCGGTTGAGCAGTATCGTATTCGGTATTGCGGGTTATGCGCTTATCTGGCTTGGCCTGAAAACGTTGAGCGACGGCCGTTTTGTATCGCCGAAAACTCTGCTTGGGACTTGTCTTGTCGTGGTTCTCGGGATTGTCCTCGCGTATGAGGTGGCGGAGAACAATGCGTTGCGCGCTGCGCTGTTCAATGGCTGTGCGGCGCTCGCCTATCTCGGCGCGGCCGTGGTGCTGTTTAGCGGCTGGCGCAAGGAGCCGCTTCTTTCCCGCATCGCGCTGGGCGCGATCACCACCGTCTCGGGGCTGATTTCACTTCTGGTGGTAAAGGGGGTGCTTTCACCCTCTCTCGCCTCCATCAACATCGTCAATGCGTTCTTCCTCATCATTATGCTCAACTTTGCGATTGCCCTGTTCGTAATGGTGCTGGTGGCTGAACGCTCGGAGCGGAAACTGTTGATCCTTGCCAATACGGATCCGCTGACAGGCGTGAAGAACAGGCGCTTCTTCTTTCAGACGATGCCCACAAGGCCTGATCCCACCGATGCGACAATGCTGCTCGATATCGATCACTTCAAATCGATCAACGACCGCTTCGGCCATTCCGTCGGTGACAGCGTCCTGCAGGAAGTGGCAAAGCGGATCGGCGGCAGTATTCGCAGTGGCGACGTGCTGGCTCGTTATGGCGGCGAGGAATTCATCATCTTCCTGCCCGGCGCAGGAAGCCAAAAGGCGTCAATGATAGGCGAGCGCATTCGCAACGCGGTTGCTTTGAAAGAGGTGGACTGCGGCGGGCTGCGTGTCGGTGTGACAATCAGCATCGGCATTGCGACAAGCGGCGAGATACACTGTGATCTCCAGACGCTGGCCGACATGGCCGACCGCGCGCTGTACCGCGCCAAGAGCGAAGGCCGCAACTGCGTCCGGGAAGCACTGGCGGCTTAAAGCCTGCCGTTTCAGATGCTATTCGCTCTCGTTCGATTTTTGGCCCGTGTCATGGCCTACCTCTCGCTCACGCTGCCTAAGGGCTTCTTTCAGAAGAATTTCGATCTGCGCGTTAATGCTGCGCAGCTCGTCGCTCGCAGTCTGGCGGACAGCATTCAAAATCACCGGTTCGATGCGCAGTGGGAAAGCTACACGGATCGGGCCGGGCGGTCGTCCAGTCATGCTTTTGCTCCAGATGCGGGTTCAGGAACTGGGTGATCGGCGATGGCGGAGAATTCTCGGGACAGGGAAAAATCGTCATCGGCCTGTGGGTGGGAATGATGTTTTTTTGATACCGGCGTTGGATTGCAGGTGTATTACGCAATGAGAAACGCCGCCAACCTGGTGGTTCGCGGCGTTCCGGCGTTCATTCAGTTCGTTGTGCTTTCTTGCTGATCTCTTAGTTGAAGTAGCTCTGCAGCGGCTTCACTTCCAGATTGCCGGCCTTCAGCGCCTTGATGGCAAGGGCGGCTGCTTCGGCGCCTGCCATCGTCGTGTAATAGGGCACCTTCTGCATCAACGTTGCGCGGCGCAGAGACTTGCTGTCTGAAATCGCCTTGTTGCTGTCGGTGGTGTTGATGACGAGCTGGACCTGACGGTTGCGGATTGCGTCCTCGATATGCGGACGGCCTTCCTGCACCTTGTTGATCTTTTCGGCGTTGATGCCTTTTTCGGCAAGGAAACGCTGGGTGCCGCCGGTGGCCAGCACTCTGAAGCCGCTTTCCACGAGAATGCGGATGGCGGGCAGAACGCCTTCCTTGTCCTCATCACGGACCGAGACGAAGACCGCGCCGGAGCGCGGCAGGTCAACACCGGCGCCGAGCTGGCTCTTGGCGAAGGCGAGCGCGAAATCAGTGTCGAGGCCGATGACTTCACCGGTCGAGCGCATTTCCGGTCCGAGCAGAATGTCGACGCCGGGGAAGCGCGCGAAGGGGAAGACGGCTTCCTTGACGGCAATGTGCTTGAGGTTACGCGGATCAGGCTTCTCGCCGTAAGCGGCAATCGCCGGATCGAGCTTCTCGCCCGCCATGACGCGGGCGGCGATCTTGGCGATCGGCGCGCCGATTGTTTTCGCGACGAAAGGCACGGTACGCGAAGCGCGCGGGTTGACTTCGAGAACGTAGATGGTGCCGTCCTTGATGGCGTATTGAACGTTCATCAGGCCGCCAACCTTGAGCGCCTTGGCAAGCGCCGTCGTCTGGCGCTCCAGTTCGTCGAGCGTTTCCTTGCTGAGCGAACGCGAAGGCAGCGAGCAGGCCGAGTCGCCCGAGTGGATGCCAGCCTCTTCGATGTGCTCCATGATGCCGGATACGAAGACGTTTTCGCCATCGCACAGCGCGTCGACGTCCACTTCAACGGCGTTGGTCAGGTAGCTGTCGAACAGCAGCGGGTTCTTGCCGAGCAGGGTGTTGATCTGGCCGGTCTTGTCGTTCGGGTAACGCTGCTTGATATCCTCGGGTACGAGACCCGGAACCGTGTCGAGCAGGTAGGTCTGGAGCTGGCCTTCCGAATGGATGATCTGCATGGCGCGGCCACCCAGAACGTAGGACGGGCGAACCACCAGCGGGAAGCCGATTTCAGACGCGACGAGGCGGGCCTGCTCGACCGAATAGGCGATGCCATTGTTCGGCTGGGCGAGATCGAGCTTCATCAAGAGCTTCTGGAAGCGGTCGCGGTCTTCGGCAAGGTCGATCATGTCAGGCGCGGTGCCGAGGATCGGGATACCGTTCTTTTCCAGCGCTTCTGCAAGCTTCAGCGGCGTCTGGCCACCGAACTGCACGATGACGCCGACGAGTTCACCCTTTTCCTGTTCGGCGCGCATGATCTCGATCACGTCTTCGGCTGTCAGCGGCTCGAAATAGAGGCGGTCGGAAGTGTCGTAGTCGGTGGACACCGTTTCCGGGTTGCAGTTGATCATGATCGCTTCAAAGCCGGCATCCTTCAGCGCGAAGGCTGCGTGGCAGCAGCAATAATCGAACTCGATGCCCTGGCCGATACGGTTCGGGCCGCCGCCGAGGATGACGACCTTCTTGCGGTCGGAGACCTGCGCTTCAGAGCGGGCGGCGCCGACGAAGGGTATTTCATAGGTCGAATACATGTAGGCGGTCGGCGAGGCGAATTCGGCGGCGCAGGTGTCGATGCGCTTGAATACCGGGCGGACGTTCAGGCTGTTGCGCAGTTCGGCCACTTCCTTTGGACGCTTGGAGGTCAGGCTGGCGAGGCGGGCATCGGAGAAGCCCATGGCCTTCAGCATGCGCAGGTTCTCGGCATCCTGCGGCAGGCCGTGCTCGCGGATGCGGGCTTCCGTGTCGACGATGGCCTTGAACTGCGCGATGAACCAGGGGTCGATCTTCGAGTTCTCGTGGACTTCCTCTTCGCTCATGCCCATGCGCAGCGCCTGGGCGACCATGCGCAGGCGATCCGGCGTCGGCGTGCCGATGGCAGCACGGATCGCGTTCTTGGAGCCTTCGCCCTCTTCGTAACCGGGAATTTCGATTTCATCGAGACCGGTAAGGCCGGTTTCGAGACCGCGCAGCGCCTTCTGCAGGGATTCCGCAAAGGTACGGCCGATGGCCATGACTTCACCGACCGACTTCATCGCGGTGGTGAGGATCGGCGACGCGCCCGGGAACTTCTCGAAGGCGAAACGCGGGATCTTGGTGACGACGTAGTCGATGGACGGTTCGAACGATGCCGGGGTGGCGCCGCCGGTGATGTCGTTTTCGAGTTCGTCCAGCGTGTAGCCGATGGCCAGTTTGGCGGCGATCTTGGCGATCGGGAAGCCGGTTGCCTTGGAAGCCAGCGCAGAGGAGCGCGACACGCGCGGGTTCATTTCGATGACGACGAGGCGGCCGTCCTTCGGGTTGACGGCGAACTGCACGTTGGAGCCGCCGGTCTCGACGCCGATCTCACGCAGCACCGCAATCGAGGCGTTGCGCATGATCTGGTATTCCTTGTCGGTCAGCGTCAACGCTGGCGCAACAGTGATGGAGTCACCGGTGTGGACGCCCATCGGATCGATGTTTTCGATGGAGCAGATGATGATGCAGTTGTCCGCGGTGTCGCGGACGACTTCCATCTCATACTCCTTCCAGCCCAGAACCGATTCTTCGACCAGAACTTCCGTCGTCGGCGAGGCGTCGAGGCCGCCGGAGACGATGTCGAAGAATTCCGAGCGGTTATAGGCAATGCCGCCGCCCGTGCCGCCCAGCGTAAACGACGGGCGGATGATGGCGGGCAGGCCGACATGATCGATGGCCTGGGCGGCAATGGCCATGGCGTGGGCCATGTAACGCTGCTTGCGGTCGGTTTCGCCGAGGTTCCACTGGTTTTCGAGGTCGTCCAGCGCCTTGTCGAGTTCGGGGCCGGAGAGCTTGCCCTTCAGTTCCGCCCGCGCAGCTTCATGCTTCTTGCGGTCTGCATCCTTGATTTCCGTGGCGTTGGCGAGCATCGAGCGCGGGGTTTCAAGGCCGATGCGGGCCATGGCTTCGCGGAAGAGGGCCCGGTCTTCAGCCATGTCGATGGCTTCGGGCTTCGCGCCGATCATTTCGACATTGTAGCGGTCGAGAACGCCCATGCGCTTGAGAGAAAGCGCGGTGTTGAGCGCGGTCTGGCCGCCCATGGTCGGCAGCAGCGCGTCGGGACGCTCCTTTGCAATGATCTTGGCCACGACTTCAGGGGTGATCGGCTCGACGTAGGTGGCGTCCGCGAGACCCGGATCGGTCATGATCGTCGCCGGGTTGGAGTTGACCAGAATGACCCGGTAACCTTCTTCCTTCAGCGCCTTACAGGCCTGCGTGCCGGAGTAATCGAATTCACATGCCTGACCGATAACGATCGGTCCCGCGCCGATGATGAGGATGGACTTGATATCTTGGCGCTTCGGCATGGGCTCTCTCGTTCCGCTTTTCGGTTGCGCAAAACACCGGCCAGGGTGGAAGATCACCGGCCGGGGAGCGCAATTCAAATGTTTTCAGGCTAGAAGCGGCTTATAGGCAAATGTTTTTGAGAACGGAACCCCATAAATTCCGGAATCGACAGAAACTCTTAACGGGCAGGGGCAAGCGCGGCAAAACGGGCCTGTACCGCCGCGGTATAGGAGCGGCTGACGGGAATTTCTGTGCCGTCCCTTGTCATGAGAAGCAGACGGCCTGTCTGTTTACGCAGCGCGACGACATTCGTATCGGCAATCCAGTGGGAGCGGTGCACCTGCAAGCCCTGCGTCTCGCCAATCTCCTTCAGCGCATCGGCAAAACGCAAGAGGACGAGTTGACGCCCGCGCGTGGTGACGATTTCGGTATAATGGTCCTGTACTGAGAGCCGCAGCAGTTCGCCACGCTTTTGCGGTGGAAGCCGCTCCAGCAGCGGTGCGAGGCCCTTAGCGTGTTTGATGTCTTCGTCTCTGACCGTAGAGGCATTGGCCGTCGTCTCGAACGACTGGCAGGCGGTGAGATAACTCAGCAGGCAGAAGATGGCGCAGAGAGGCAGGGAGGACAGGCTGCTCTGCAAAAAGGGGCCGAAACCCATTTCCCTGCCGGAAAAGACCCCGTTTGTGATGGTAAGCAAGAGCCCGATCGGCAAGGCGGCCGTCAGCGAGCCGATCATCATGCGCGCCAGCATATTTTCGATGCGGCCGGCAAGGATGCTGTTGGCGATGATGGAAAAGGATATGGCAAATATCCAGGCGCCGGCCTGAATGATTGTCCAGTAAAGCAACCGGTCGGCGAAGCTCATGGTTTCGCTCGTTCCGAAGGGCCCGGTCACGATGAAGATCGCCAGTACCGCAAGGAATGTCAGCCACAGCCTGCGCGATTGCAGAACGGCGTGCATTTCACGAAGCGTGGATTGCAGATACGGGTGATCCACGAAGTTTTCCTGCTGATGGCGCCAATCCGTTTTTCCTGTCCGCATGTTTCGCCGAAATTGCCGGTGATTTCAACCGAGCCGAAACAGCACCCATGTCATTCCAGCCTCTGTTAGACGCACCGCTTGCCGTGCAATTCCATGTCGCCACCGTCATGCCCGCAGCCATTCTCGGGGCCTTCATCTTCCTGCGTCCCAAGGGAACCGCCATCCACCGGCTGCTCGGCAAGATCTGGGTGCTGCTGATGGTTTCGACTTCCGTTTCGACCTTCTTCATCCATGAATTGAGGATGTTTTACGGTTTCAGCCCGATCCATCTGCTCTCCGCTTTCACGATATATGGCTGTCTGCAATCGATCTACTTCGCCCGGCGTGGCGATATCAGACGCCATATGCGGATTATGCAGAGCGTTTATCTGGGCGGCATCGTGATTGCGGGAGGATTCACCTTCGTTCCCGGACGCCTTATGAATAAGGTTACTTTTGGTGGCGGCGGAGCGGGATTTGTGGTCATTTCCGCCGGCGCTCTGGTCTTTGCCTTCCTGCTTCTGACCGTGCTGAAACAAAGACGCAGAGCCGCATGAAAGACTCCGCTGACCGCCTCTGCTTTCTTCCGGAACAAGATGTATTATAGTGCCGTTATAAGGCAGCTTGTTGAGGCGATAGTCGCCGGGAGAATAGCATGGAATGGAGAGGGCGCCGCCAGTCGGACAATATTGAGGATCGGCGCGGCATGTCGGCGGGGCCGAGTGATCCTTTTTCCCGAGGCGGGATGCGCGTGCCAATCGGGCGTCGCGGCGGCGGTATCGGGATTGGCGGTCTTCTGGTCATTCTGTTGATCAGCTGGGTGCTCGGCATCAACCCACTGACGCTGCTGACCGGCGGCGATCTGTCGATGGATGGCGGCGGTACGACGCAATCGGGGACCCAGCAGTCCGGCACGCGACCACAGGGGCAATCGTCCGACGAGACGACCGCCTTCGTCCGCACCGTTCTTGCCGAGACCGAGGATACGTGGAGCGGCATTTTCCAGTCGGCAGGCGAAACCTATCAGAAGCCGACGCTGGTTCTGTTCTCCGGGCAGGTGTCTTCCGCCTGTGGTTATGCTTCCGCTGCCAGCGGTCCGTTCTATTGCCCCGGCGACCGTAAGGTCTATCTCGATACCAGCTTCTTCAAGGAACTCGACCAGCGTTTCGGCGCGGCTGGCGATTTCGCGCAGGCTTACGTGATTGCGCATGAGGTCGGCCACCACATCCAGAACCTGACCGGCGTTCTGCCTGAGTTCAACCGCCGCCGTCAGTCGATGAGCCAGACGGACGCCAACAAGATGTCGGTGCGTGTGGAGCTTCAGGCGGATTGTTATGCGGGCATCTGGGGCAAGTTTACCGAACAGAAGGGCATTCTTGAGACCGGCGACCTTGAGGAAGCCCTGAACGCGGCCCATCAGATCGGCGACGATACGCTGCAGAAGCAGACTCAAGGCTATGTGGTGCCCGATAGCTTCAACCACGGCACCTCGGCGCAGCGCATGGAATGGTTTAAGCGCGGCTTCCAGAGCGGCCGGGTCGAGGACTGCGATACTTTCTCGGCGAATATCTGAGGAGAGGGGGCTTTTCAGCCCCCTTTTCGTTTAGCTCATCAAGAGCGCCACGACATACATGCCGAGGGCGAAGATGGTATGGGCCACGAGGTTGAGGACGCGAACCTTCGTTGGGTTCGGTGTCTTCGATGCGGCCCAGCCAATGCCGAGACCCGGCTGCAGCAGGAACCAGCCTGCGCCCACCGTTATGATGCCGACGACCCACGGCGCTATGAAGGACGGGTTTGCAAACCAGGTGACTGGGACCACCAGGGCAAGAATGACACCATAGAGAATCCCGACGGCGTAATGCGAAATCCAGCCGAGCGCCAGTTCATGCTCGTAGGGTTCAGCCGTGGCGATGCTGTCGTGAAATATCCTGCCTTTCGGCACATGCCAGAACCAGCGGCCGACCGGCGCCCAGTTCGGGGCGGACTGGCCGAAGAACCGGTGCAGTATGATTGCCCATATGTCCATAAACACGGTGCCGCCAATGCCCATGGCAATGCCGCGCCAAATCAGTTCCAGCATGAATCCCTCCGCATGATCATGATCGATCAAGCTCTAGCGGATCGTGTGAATGGCGGGAACCGACTATTAGGAGGGTGGGCAAAAAAATGGCCGGATCGCTCCGGCCATGAGGTGAGAAAGGCGTAAGATTTCACCTCCGTCATGCTCGGGCGTGTCCCGAGCATCTGCGACGTATGTTTTATACGAGACGTGGTTGGATCCTCGGGACAAGCCCGAGGATGACGTCGAGCGTGGTGATGGTTGGCCATGATCCGGTGCTATAACGATCGGCCAATATCCATTCTCCCTTAAGCAGCCCGCCCATATTCCGCCTGCCGCCGCGTGGCCGTGGCGAGCTGGAACTGCGCGAGCAACTCGTTGAGCGCCGCCGCTTCCGAGGCGAGGCCATGACTTGCTGCCGTCTGTTCCTCGACCATGGCGGCATTCTGCTGCGTGCCCTGATCGATCGTGTTGATGGCGGTGTTGATTTCCTGGAGGCCGGTCGACTGTTCGCGCGATGCGGTGACGATCGCGTCGATATGGCGGTTGATCTCCTGCACTTCGCGGACGATGGTTTCCAGCGCCTTGCCGGCATTGCCGACGAGTTCGACGCCGGACTGCACCTGCGATGTCGAGGCGTTGATCAGCGTCTTGATCTCCTTTGCCGCATTGGCGGAACGCTGGGCAAGTTCGCGCACTTCCTGGGCGACGACAGCAAAACCCTTGCCGGCCTCGCCGGCGCGGGCGGCTTCAACACCGGCGTTGAGCGCGAGCAGGTTGGTCTGGAAGGCGATCTCGTCGATCACGCCGATGATGTTGCTGATCTCGGAAGATGATTTTTCGATGCCTTCCATGGCGCGCACGGCATCTTCGACGATGACGCCGGACTGTTCGGCATTGCCGCGGGCGCGGTCGACCAGGCGGCCGACTTCTTCCGCACGGCGGGCGGAATCCTTGACAGTCGTGGTGATTTCCTCAAGCGCCGCCGCCGTTTCTTCGACGGAGGCTGCCTGCTGTTCGGTGCGTCGCGCCAGATCGTCGGCTGACTGGCGGATTTCGCCCGCACCCGCATCGATTGCGAGGGCATTTTGGCCGACGGTGCTGAGCGCAGCATTCAGCTTCGCAACAGAATTGTTGAAGTCGTCGCGCAGGCGATCGATGCGGGACACAAACGGCGTATCGATACGATAATTGAGATCGCCGTTGGAGAGGTGAGCAAGGCCCTTTGCTAGTGAATCGACTGCAAACTGAATATCGGCCGCGTCTTTTGCTGACAGTCGTTCCCGCTCGTTACGCTCCTGTTCGGAAAGTGTGCGGTTCTGTTCGGCGTCCCCTTCGAGCCGCAGGCGTTCCATGGCGTTCGAGCGGAACACGGCAACGGCCGCAGCCATGGAGCCGATCTGATCGGTGCGTTCCTGGCCAGGAATGGCGACCTCGAGATTGCCGGCAGCCAGGCCTTCCATGGCGGAGGTCATCTGCGTCACCGGGCGAACGATGAAGCGGGAGAGCACTGTCGCCAGCAGGGCAATCATGATCGTGGCGGCGAGAATGGTGGCGATGGTAGCGGCCATGCGGAACTGCCCGATGGCGCCATAGGCAACATCGGAATCAACAACAAAGCCAAGATACCAGTCGACCGAAGGCAGGCCGGCAACGGGAATGAAGCTGGTGATCTTGCCCTTGCCGTCGATTTCCGTCTGGGAAATTGCAGAAGAAATCACCGGCGTATCGACTTTGAAGAGATCGGTCAGCGGCTTGTCGACGAATTTTGCATCGGGATGGATGAGAATCTTGCCATTCTTGCTGACGAGGAAGGCGTAACCGTCCTTGCCGGCATCCACTGACGTGATCATCTTGACCAGGGAGTCGAGCGAGAAGTCGCTGCCGGTTACACCGGTAAGCTTGCCGTCGACGGAGACCGGAATGGCAGCCGTGATGATGAGGCCGCCGGTGGAGGCGTCGTTATATGGCTCGGTCAGCACCGTCTTGCCGGCTTTCACCGCATCCAGGTACCACGGGCGCTTGCGCGGGTCGTAGCCTTCCGGCAGCGGTGTCTTCGGGAAGGTGGTGAAGGTGCCGGTTTCCGCGTTGCCAAAATAGGTGGACATGAATTGCGCGGTCAGCACCTCATTTTCCAGGAACTGCAGCTTCGCGCCGTCTTCCGGAAGCTTGGCAAGCGTCTTTGCCACGGTTTCCGTCAGCATGATGCGGCCATTCAGCCAATTCGCGATGCTCTGGGCGGCCTGCTTGCCGGAAGAATCGATATTTTCCGCCACCGCTTCGGTGGTGACCCGATGCTGAAGGCTGTCGATATAATACGAGAAGCCCGCAAAGGCGGCGACGACAAGAGATGACGCGGCAACCAGAATGCGCGTCATAAGATTGGTTTTCTTTGGCAAGCTACAGATCCTTGAAGCCCGATGCACCGATAAGGTCATCTTGAACAATGGTTGGGGAAACATGCCTCGAAGGCGGGAATATTCTGCGTCATGCAGCTTATGATTTTAGAAGAACTATTCGATGTTCTAATGGATAAAGGCGAATGGTAAAATTCAACTAAACTTGTGTTTGGTGAGGGCTCGTATTGCGAATTTGTCGAGCCTTTTCAGAACTGCGTAATTTTTAACCATGCACTGCTGCCGGTTGCATGCAGACAGCGATTATTTTATTCATCCTCGTGCTGCCGTTGCGCAAATCGCGGGCAACGGCCAATGTTCGGGTGAATTACAATGTCTTCGTCGGTTGTTGCAGGAACCGTTCCTTCCGGATCGGGGTCGTGGTTTTCTCATTTCAAGGCTACGCTTGTTCTCGGGATTCCGCTTATCGGCGCGCAGCTCGCGCAGCTTGGCATCCATACCACCGATATGGTGATCGTCGGTCAGCTGGGTGCAGAGAAGCTGGCGGCCATGGTGCTGGCCGGGCAGTTTTTCTTTGTCGTCTTCATTTTCGGCTCGGGCTTCTCCGTTGCCGTCGTACCCATGGTGGCCCAGGCTTACGGGCAGGGTGATGCAACGTCTGCGCGCCGCTCTTTGCGCATGGGCATGTGGGTGGCCATTGCCTATTGGCTGCTGGCGCTGCCGATCTTCATGAATGCAGAGCGCATTCTGGTTGCGCTTGGGCAGAATGCCAACGTAGCGGCACTGACCGGCCATTATCTCGCCATCGCCAAGTTCGGCCTTCTGCCGGCGCTGCTGTTTTATGTGCTGCGCGGCCTTGTCAGCGCCATCGGCCGCGCAGGCATCATTCTTTATGTCACCATCATCATGCTGGTGATGAATGGTACACTCGCCTATGCTCTTGTGTTCGGGCATTTCGGGCTGCCGGCCATGGGCATGAATGGCGCGGCCGTGGTTGCGGTCATCGTCAACGCTTTCAGCTTCATCTTCATCGTGGCTTATGTGCAGACGCGCGAGGAAACGAAGAAATACGAGCTGTTCGTGCGCTTCTGGCGGCCTGATTGGCACGCGCTTTTCGAAGTGCTGCGTCTTGGCCTGCCGATCAGCATCACCATTCTTGCCGAGGTGACCCTGTTTGCTGCCGCCTCGATCCTGATGGGGCAGATCGGCACGGTGCAGCTTGCGGCGCACGGCATTGCCCTGCAGCTCGCTTCCATCGCCTTCATGATCCCGCTCGGCCTTTCGCAGGCCGCGACCGTTCGCGTCGGCGTGGCGCGGGGCCAGGGGGACTTCAAGAACCTCATCCGCGCTTCGATCATGATTTACGCCATCGCCTGTGGCATCGCCCTGTGCGGCGGCATCCTGTTTGCGGCGGTGCCGGAATTTTTGGCGAAGTGGTTCCTTGATCCCAAACTTCCGGAAGCTGCGGAAGTGCTCGCTTATGCGAGCAGCCTGGTGGTGATTGCCGGCATCTTCCAGCTTGTCGATGGCATTCAGGCGGTCACGGCAGGCCTGCTGCGCGGGTTGAAGGACGCCCGTATACCGGCGATGCTGGCACTGATCTCCTATTGGCCGATTGGGCTGGCGCTTGCCTGGACCATGGCCTTTCCGCTCGGTTTCGGCGGGCGCGGTGTCTGGTTCGGCTTTGTGATCGGTCTTTCGACAGCCGCCGTTCTTCTCACCATCCGCTTCGTGCTGCTGGTGAAGCGGGAAATGAAAACGGCCCGCTGAGAAGCGGGCCGCATGTAACGTCCGGATTGGAAAAGTATCAGCGCTCGGCGAGCGCTGCCTCGCCCTTCTTTTCACGCAGCAGATTGACGAAGCGGCGGAAGAGATAGTGGCTGTCCTGCGGGCCCGGCGATGCTTCCGGGTGGTGCTGGACGGAGAACACCGGCTTGCCGGTGATGCGCAGGCCGCAATTGGTACCGTCGAACAGCGAGATATGGGTCTCTTCGACGCCCTCGGGCAGCGACTTGGTATCCACCGCAAAGCCGTGGTTCATCGAGACGATTTCCACCTTGCCGGTCGTGAAGTCCTTGACCGGATGGTTCGCGCCATGGTGGCCCTGATGCATCTTTTCAGTCTTTGCGCCAACGGCAAGGCCGAGCATCTGGTGGCCGAGGCAGATGCCGAAGATCGGCAGGTCGGTCTTGATGAGGTTCTGGATGACAGGAACGGCATATTCGCCCGTCGCGGCCGGGTCTCCGGGGCCGTTGGACAGGAACACGCCATCCGGCTTCAGCGCCAGGATGTCTTCAGCCGAAGTCTGGGCCGGAACGACGGTGACCTTGCAATCGAGACCGGCAAACAGGCGCAGGATATTGCGCTTGACGCCAAAATCGACGCAGACGACGTGATACTTCGCATCGGCTTCGCCGAGCGTGCCGTAACCCTTGTTCCAGACCCACGGCGTTTCAGCCCAGGTGGAAGACTGGCCGGAGGTGGCTTCTATGGCGAGGTCGAGGCCGACGAGGCCGCTCCATGCCTTGGCTTCCGCCTTCAGCGCTTCGATGTCGAAGACGCCGTTCGGATCATGGGCGATAACCGCGTTCGGGGCACCGTTTTCGCGGATCCATGCCGTCAGGGCGCGGGTGTCTATGCCGCAGAGGCCGATGACGCCGCGGGCCTTCAGCCAGGCATCCAGATGCTTGACGGCGCGGAAGTTCGAAGGGTCGGTGATGTCGGCCTTGAAGATGACGCCGACGGCGCCGCGCCGGGCGGCGGGCGTCAGGTCTTCGATATCTTCTTCATTGGTGCCGACATTGCCGATATGCGGGAAGGTGAAGGTAACGATCTGGCCGAGATAGGAGGGGTCGGTGAGGATTTCCTCGTAACCCGTCAGCGCCGTGTTGAAGCAGACCTCGGCCTGAACCTTGCCGGTTGCGCCTATGCCTGTTCCTTCAATCACCGTGCCATCGGCAAGAACAAGCATTGCGGTCGGTTTGCGGGTAGTCCAGGGCGCTGTCTCGGTCATCTCGTTCCGTTTCTGCCGCTTCGCACCCCGCCTCTTGAAAGGCAGGGGGTAAGGGGCCATTTTTGTCGCAGGCTTCGTGACATAAAGGGGCGCGCGATAAAGCTCGCGTTCCGACCCTTCGTTAAAATCTCGTGCAGGTGCCGGAAAATAACGAAAGCAGCCCAAGCGGTCAACCGCAGGGCCAAGATTTACGTGGAATTAAACCACCGTATTTTCAAGGTCTTATGCATTTGATTTGCTTGAGCGTGTCGGCTCGTTTATGTCGTTTCGCAAAATGAGGTGGAAAGTTTCCGTGTCGAGAAGCTGCGGAAGGCGCTTTCCCAAGGAGAAGAAGAAATGCTGCGCGACGTGTTCGCTAATAGTTTGAAAGATGCGCTGAAGGCCCGCGACGCCAGACGCACCTCGACCGTGCGTCTCATCCAGACCGCCATCAAGGATCGCGATATCGCCAATCGCGGCGTGGGCAAGGACCCCGTCAGCGATGAGGATATCATGCAGATTCTGACCAAGATGGTGAAGCAGCGGGAAGAATCCGCCAGCATCTATGAAGGTGCCGGCCGTCCCGAACTTGCCGCTCAGGAGCGAGAAGAAATCGTCATCATCAAGGAATTCATGCCGGAAGAAATTCCGGCCGAGAAGGTGCGCGAACTTTGCCAGGCCGTCATCGCCGAAACCGGTGCTTCCGGCCTGCGTGACATGGGCAAATGCATGAATGCGCTGAAGGAACGTTATCCCGGTCAGATCGACTTTGCGAAGGCCTCCGGCGTCGTGAAGGATTTGCTGAAGTAAATTCGGCAATGCCCAAAAAAGTAAAGGCAGGGCAGATGTGGGCTGCCCTGCCTTTTTTCTGTCGACGAAAACGCATTCCGGCGGATCAGAATGCTCTCCAGCGCAGGCTTTTTTCGGGGGACGTGCCTGCGGGCGTCGGCAGATTTCTGCGATTTCGTTGCTTTGACTGTGACTATGTTTTTACAACGCGCGGACGGACTGCTCAAATTACAAAAACATAATTTTTGGTGATGATGCAGCGCCACAAATTTGCCCGAAGCAGGCGCAAAGGGCTTTGCCAGCTTTTTGCGCCACCCTGTGAATATCGGGTATTGTGGCTGTGAACTGGTTCATAGGGTTGGTGCTGGCGCCATTCTGCGCTTATATGAAAGACTGGCCTCGAACAGGTAACCCATGCGCTTTTCCAACTCTTTCCTTGATGAGATACGCGACCGCGTGAACATCTCCGATGTGATCGGCAGACGCGTGTCCTGGGACAAGAAGAAGACCAATGCGCCGCGGGGGGATTATTGGGCCTGCTGCCCGTTCCATGGCGAAAAAAGCCCGAGCTTTCACTGTGAGGACCGCAAAGGGCGGTATCATTGCTTTGGTTGCGGCGTTTCCGGCGATCATTTCCGCTTTCTGACCGAGCTTGAGGGCTTAAGTTTCCCGGAAGCCGTGCAGCAGATCGCCGATATGGCCGGCATTTCCATGCCGCAGCCCGATCCGCAGGCGGAGAAGCGGGAGCGTGAGCGCACCTCTCTGCAGGACGTCATGGAAATGGCCACGCTGTTCTTTCAGGATCAGCTGCAGACGGCGCTCGGCGCTCGGGCTCGGGCTTATCTGCGCGATCGCGGGTTGACCGGGCGTACCATCGAGACCTTCCGGCTGGGTTATGCGCCTGACAGTCGCAACGCGCTGAAGGAGCATCTGGCAAGCAAGGGTGTGTCGAAGGAGCAGATGGAAGCCTGCGGGCTGGTGGTCCATGAAAACGTGCCGGTCTCCTATGACCGTTTTCGCGACCGCATCATGTTCCCGATCCTGTCCTCGCGGGAAAAGGTGATTGCCTTCGGCGGCCGCGCCATGGCTTCGGATGCGGTGGCGAAATATCTCAATTCCAACGAGACCGAACTCTTTCACAAGGGCAATGTTCTCTATAATTTCGCCCGTGCACGTCGGGCCTCACAGGCGGCGGGCGGCACGGTCATTGCAGTCGAAGGGTATATGGATGTCATCGCGCTTTATCAGGCGGGCGTCGAAAATGCCGTCGCACCGCTCGGCACTGCCTTGACCGAAAGCCAGCTCGATCTGCTCTGGAAGATGTCGCCGCAGCCGATCCTCTGTTTCGATGGCGACGGCGCCGGCATTCGCGCCGCCAACCGTGCCGCTGATCTCGCCTTGCCACATATCAAGCCGGATCGCTCCGTCAGCTTCGCGCTTCTGCCCGACGGCAAGGATCCGGATGATCTCGTGCGTCTGGAGGGTAGGGCGCCTTTCGACCGCGTTCTTTCCGAGGCAAAGCCGCTGGCCGCGATGATCTGGAGCCGCGAGACCTCAGGCGTTACTTTCGATACGCCGGAAAAGCGTGCCCAGCTCGAGAGCCGCCTGCGGCAGATCGTGGCCGTTATTGGTGACGAGACGGTGCGGCGCTTCTATCAACAGGACATGCGTGACAGGCTGAATGCCTTCTTCCAGCCGCGCTTTCAGGCAGGCGGGCAGCAGGGTGGCAATTTCCGCCGCAATGGCGCACAGGCGCCGGGGCGTGGCTTTCAGCGCAACGCACCGGGCCGGGGTGGGGCTATGGCCGCACCTGCCAGCAGTATTTCGGAACGGTTGGCGCAATCCGGCCTCGTCAGGGGTTATCAGACCAAGCCGTCGCTTCGGGAGAGCGTTCTGGCCATCACCATCGTCAACCATCCCGAACTGCTTCTCGAGGAATATGACGAGATCGCCGCGATCGACTATGAGAACCGTGACCTGCAACGCCTGTGGTCTACGGTTCTGACCTACGCGGCCGAAAATGCGGCTGCGATATCGCGGGCGGGGCTGATCGAGCGCCTGTCGCAGCAGGGCTTTGACGTGCTGCTGAAAACCATGGATCAGCAGGTGCGCAATGCCCGTCTGTGGACGGCGACCGGCGAGGCGGCGATGGAGGATGCACGGGAAGGTTACGTGCAGGCGCTTTCCCTGCACAAAAGGACAAAGTCGCTCCTCTGGCAGAAAAAGGAGCTGGAGCGCGAAATTGCCGAGGCGACGGATGATGAGCGCGGGACGCTTCTGGTGCGCGCGCTTGCCGAGGTTCAGCTGGAGATCGGCCGAATGGAAAATCAGGAGGCCATCATCGATGGTTTCGGGGTCATGTCCGGCCGGGTGAAGGGACCGGCCGTCGGCCATGGATGATCGTCGCGGCAAGAATTGAAAGGTGTGTGGGGTTGCCTTTTGCGGCAGGCGTCCTAAATAGGGGATAGTCTGGTGATAATTCGCAAAATGCGGCTCTTTTTAAGAATTTCCGTGGCTGTCTCGCCTTCAAAGGCTTGACGGGGCGGGAAATAGCGGGAATCACCAATTCAGGAAAAGTAAGGTGGAATGAGCCTTGGCGGATAGAAATTGCATGAGCAAGCATTTCCGGGTGCACTGTCCTTGCATTCTGCCTGAGGCTGCCGTGGTTAATCGGCAATTAAAGATCACTCCGTTAGGTGTCTGACAGTGATTCGCGGCAATGCGCCGGATGCTCAAGGGGCGGACGGCGATGCGGCGGAACAGGTGTTAGCGTCAGGGAAAGCGACGAGATAGATGGCAACCAAAGTCAAAGAAAACGAAGAAGCAGAAAACGAACGCGACGGTGCGACGGACGGCCCGCTTCTCGACCTTTCGGATGACGCGGTCAAGAAAATGATCAAGGCCGCCAAGAAGCGCGGCTATGTGACGATGGACGAGCTGAATTCGGTCCTGCCGTCCGAAGAGGTGACCTCCGAGCAGATCGAAGACACGATGGCGATGCTGTCCGACATGGGCATCAACGTGATCGAGGACGAGGATGCCGAGGAAGCCGCCGGTGGCGATGACGACGGCGATTCCGACGGTGACGATTCCGAGGGTGGCGAACTTGCGCCTTCCAGCGGCACCGCGCTTGCGACCGCCAAGAAGAAAGAACCAACCGACCGCACCGACGACCCCGTGCGCATGTATCTGCGCGAGATGGGTTCTGTCGAGCTTCTGTCGCGCGAGGGCGAAATCGCCATCGCCAAGCGCATCGAGGCCGGCCGCGAGACGATGATTTCGGGCCTGTGCGAAAGCCCGCTGACGTTCCAGGCGCTTATCATCTGGCGCGACGAACTCAACGAAGGCACCACGCTGCTGCGCGAGATCATCGATCTCGAAACGACCTATTCCGGCCCGGAAGCCAAGGCTGCGCCGCAGTTCCAGAGCCCGGAAAAGATCGAGGCCGACCGCAAGGCCGCCGAAGAAAAGGAAAAGACCCGCAAGCTGCGTGCTCCGACCGGTGACGAGGATGTCACCGATGTTGGTGGTGACGGCCTGCCGCCGGAAGAGGAAGAAGAGGACGACGACGAGTCCAATCTTTCCCTTGCCGCGATGGAAGCCGAACTGCGTCCGCAGGTCATGGAAACGCTCGACACCATTGCCGACACCTACAAGAAGCTGCGCAAGCTTCAGGATCAGCAGGTGGAAGCGCGTCTGGCCTGCACCGGTACGCTTTCTTCAGGCCAGGAGCGTCGTTACAAGGAATTGAAGGATCAGCTGATCACGGCCGTGAAGTCGCTTTCGCTGAACCAGAACCGCATCGACAGCCTTGTCGAGCAGCTCTACGACATTTCCAAGCGTCTGATGCAGAACGAAGGCCGGCTGCTGCGCCTTGCCGAATCCTATGGCGTCAAGCGCGACAGCTTCCTCGAGCAGTATCACGGTGCGGAACTCGATCCGAACTGGATGAAGTCGATCGCCAATCTGGCCGCCCGCGGCTGGAAGGAATTCGCGCGCGAAGAAAGCAACACGATCCGGGAAATCCGCCAGGAGATCCAGAACCTCTCCACGGAAACCGGCATTTCCATCGCCGAATTCCGTCGCATCGTTTCGATGGTGCAGAAGGGTGAGCGCGAAGCGCGCATCGCCAAGAAGGAGATGGTCGAGGCCAACCTGCGTCTCGTGATCTCGATTGCGAAGAAGTATACGAACCGTGGTCTGCAGTTCCTCGATCTCATTCAGGAAGGCAATATCGGCCTGATGAAGGCGGTGGACAAGTTTGAATATCGTCGCGGTTACAAGTTCTCGACCTATGCGACATGGTGGATCAGACAGGCGATCACCCGCTCGATTGCTGACCAGGCCCGCACGATCCGTATTCCGGTGCACATGATCGAAACGATCAACAAGATCGTTCGTACCTCGCGCCAGATGCTGCACGAGATTGGCCGCGAGCCGACCCCGGAAGAACTGGCCGAAAAGCTGGCCATGCCGCTGGAAAAGGTGCGCAAGGTTCTGAAGATCGCCAAGGAGCCGATCTCGCTCGAAACCCCCGTGGGTGACGAAGAGGATTCGCATCTCGGTGACTTCATCGAGGACAAGAACGCGCTGCTGCCGATCGACGCCGCCATTCAGGCGAACCTGCGTGAAACGACCACCCGCGTATTGGCCTCGCTGACACCGCGTGAGGAACGTGTTCTGCGCATGCGCTTCGGCATCGGCATGAACACGGACCATACGCTGGAAGAGGTCGGCCAGCAGTTCTCGGTCACGCGCGAACGTATTCGCCAGATCGAGGCGAAGGCGCTGCGCAAGCTCAAGCACCCAAGCCGCTCAAGAAAGCTCCGCAGCTTCCTCGATAGCTAAGCTTTTGCTTCCTTTAAAATTGAACCCGGTCAGTCAGCTCTGGCCGGGTTTTTTGTTTTCCGCACTGGCGAACTCTGCGACAAGCCTTATGTGTGAGGCAGGGGATCCGCTTCCGCTGGATATGTCCAGGTTCGATTTGGTTCGGTAAGATGCAACAGGTTTCGGCAGGCAGGTGGCGGTGGAAGGGATGGGCTATGCCCGTCTCCGCTCTTCTGCATCTTGTCGTCGTGGCGATTTTCCTTTTCGAATTGCCGGAGCGTGTAGCCGAGCCGCAGGAACCGGAAAGCATCAGCGTCGATCTGGTGCCACCGCCTGAGGAAAAAAAGGCAGAAGAGGCCCCGCCGCCCGGTGAGGAGAAGGCGAAAGAGGAAAAACCGCAACCTCCGCCACCACCTCCCGCGCCACCGGCTGAAGAAGCGAAACCCGTGCAGCAACCGCAGGCGACGTTGCCGGCTATCGCTATGCGACCGGAAGAAGCGCAAGCCGATCCAGAAGATAAGCTGGGCAAAGCCGAGGAAGCGGAAAAGACCGAACCCTCCGAGATGCCTGCAAGCCCACCTGAGAGCACGGCCGAGGAAAAGCCCGCGCCTGCCGCCGCCAATAGCGATCTTCAGGCTTCCGCCGAGAAGGGCGAGATTGCGGTTTCACCGCTGAAGGAGGAGGTTCCGCCGGAAGAGCCGCCTGTTCAGCAGGCAAAACCGACCGAGAAAAAGCCCGCTGAGGTGGAAGAAAAGATGCCTGCGAAACTTCCGGCGGCCAAAAATCTTCTGTCTTCATCCGTGCTGTCACCCGCCCAGAGACGCCAGATGTTCGGTGATCTGCCGCCGCGCCGCCGCATCGTTCAGCTTTGCAGCACGGAAGCTCTGGCGCAGATTCAGGAAGCGGGGTTTGCCGCCAGAGGCATGATCCCCTATTCGGACACAGGTGGGAGGATTTCCGGAAATTCTATCGATGCTTCCGGCGGCGCGTTCAACACGGCCAATGGTTGGCACGATGTGTCGTTCCAGTGCGAAGTTGATCTCGAAAACTATACCGTCACGGAGTTCCGGTTTAAAATCGGGAATGAAGTCAGCCCCGAAGATGCAAAAAAGCGCGGCTTTACACGATTCCAGTGAGGGCGCGCTTACTCATGTCTGAGCAGCCGAGGCCTCGTCGGGACAATCGGCAGGTTGCGGATGCTCGGGACAGCCCGAGGATGACGCCGCGTTCCTATGCTCGCTCCGCATCGCCCACCAAAACCCCAATCCCGGCCATCAGCGCATCCTCATCATAGGGCTTCCTGATAACCGGAACAGCGCCGAATTCATCCGGCACCATGCTGCCATCGGCGTAGCCGGTAGCGAACATGAACGGGATGCCACGGCGGTGAAGTTCCCGGGCGACGGGAATGGAGGTGTCCGAACCGAGATTGATGTCGAGAATTGCCACGTCAGGCACATAGCTTTTCAGCTTTTCAATTGCCATCGCAGACGAAGTCGCCGTTTCGATGGTTTTGATGCCGTTATCCTCGAGCATGTTTTCGACATCCATGGCGATCAGCATCTGATCTTCGACGAGTAATATTTTCAACGGCTCCTCCCGGTTATAGCGGCTGGATTGCCGCGCGGGCTCATTTTCTGTGGGTACTTCGACACTTTCGGTGGCTGACGAGACATGACGGAAGGGCAGCATAATTTCTGCCTCCAATCCATCGGGCAAATAGCGCAACGTACTGCGTCCGCCGAGATCGTAGGGAATGCTGCGGCTGATCAGCGCCGTTCCGAAGCCGGCGCGGGATGGCGTCGGCAGTTTGGTGGTCAGCACTTCCCGCCACTCGATTTCGCAATCGCGGTTTTCGGTGACCCACCAGCGCACATGCAATTGCCCACCGTTTTGCGAAAGCGCACCGTATTTGGCGGCGTTCGTCGCCAGTTCGTGCAGAACGAGAGCCATAACGGAAAAGGCGCGCGAATCAAGTGTGACGTGGGGACCTTCGAGTTTCACCGTCGTTTCCGGGGAACGATGCGGCGACAATTCCGCGTCGAGAAGATCGCGCAGCGCACCGCCGCCTTCGCCTCGGATGATCTGATCATGGGCAAAGGACAAGGCTTGAATGCGGCCTTTCAGGGCAGCCACATATTCCTGCAGGGTCTTGCCTTCCTGTGAGGGATTGCCGACCAGCGATTTGATGATGGCGAGAACATTCTTGACGCGGTGGTTGAGCTCCTCGTTCAACATGCGCTGACGCACTTCGGCGCGTTCCCTTTCGCCGGCCATAAGCTCGCTGTGATGGAAGGCGACCTCGACCAGCGCAATTCTGGCGGCTTCCGCTATCTCCCGGTCGTCCTCCGACCAGGGCTGCGCCCTCTGATGCACCGTCTCTTTCCAGATCGCGAAACTCTTGCGTGGTGTGAGACGGTCCCCCATCGGGCCGGTTTCATAAGATTTTTCCGGATTGCCGGCCCAGTTCAGATTTTGCACGATCTCTTTGCGGAAAAACAGGAGATAGTCCTGTTTCACCTGAGAAAGTGGGATGGCGAGCATTCCAGCTGCCGTGTCGGCGTAGATTTCCGCCTCAGGTATCGCCTGCGACAGCGCATGGGTCGCCCAGACCCTGCCTTCCGAAGCCGAGGCGACGAAACGCGCGAGCCTTGGAATGGCGTCATGCGGTGGCGTTGCGCCATGGCCGTGCCAGTTGTTGTCTACCCAGAGACCGACACCATCACACGGCATCAGATCGGCAAAATCCTGAAAACTGTCGATCAGCAGTTCTTCGATATTGGCGTGGTGCGCGGCTAGCCGCAGGAAGCGATCGAGCGCGGCATGGGCATGGTTGACGGTGTCCAGCCGACGTTTCTGTTTGAGGACCTGCAAATGCATGGAGAAGAATTCTCCAAACATTTCAGCGGCAATCCTCACCGGCATGGTCAGGACACGCGGGGAATAATGGTGACAGGCGATCAGACCCCAGAGGGCGCCATCGACAATCACCGAAATCGACATGGAAGCGGCGACGCCCATATTGCGAAGATACTCGCAATGGATGGGAGAGACGCTGCGCAGGTGCGCGAAAGAGAGGTCGAGCGGTTCGCCGGAGATATCGAGGGCTGGCAGCACGGGGATTCGTGTGCCGCTGGCATCAGAGATAATGCGGAGCGTGTTCTTGAGATAAAGCGTGCGGGCCTGCTGGGGTATGTCGCTGGCGGGGAAATATTGGCCGAGGAAGCTTTCCAGTTCCGGTTGCTTTGCTTCCGACACGACCTTGCCGGCTCCATCTTCCTCAAAGCGGTAAATCATTACCCGGTCGTAGCCAAGCGTCGCCTTTACCAGCCTGGTCGTTCTGGAGATGAGGCTTTCCACGCTGTCCGCCTCGCGAATGCGATCCACCATCTTGCGTGCGGTGCCCAGGGGCTGGGTTTCGCTGCGGGACGGTTCGAATTCGATGATCGTGGTGGATTTGTAGCGGTGGAGGGAAATGTCGAAGCTTCGGCCGTTGCCCATTTCCGTTGCGGGCAACATGGCCGGGCGCGTTGTCCTCCCGGTTACAGTCAGCGCGTTGCGGAGATTGTGTACGAGGTCCTTGCCCAGAACCTCTTCGGCGGTTCGGCCATTGATATCGCCTTCCACACCGAGAATGTCGCAGCAATTTGCCGAATGCCGTAGCACCATGCGCAAGGCGTTATCGCAGGCGATGAGACAGCCGTGGGGTTGAATATAGCCGGGGATATGGATGGGCTCGCGGTCGCAATTGGTCAGATCGATACGATAGTCAGTGGGTGCCATGAGAAAGTCTTTCGCACCCTGTGTCAGCCCTGCGCTGTAAATGCCGTGCTCGTCTATGGACGGGATAGCCTGGATAATTCATTATGATATTGCCAACCCTTCCCCGTTTTATGCAACTGCAGTGGCGGTTTTCCGTTCTGCTGTCATGGGCTGTTATCGCCCTGTCGTCTTATACTTATCGCCATCGGATAGAATTTGACATGGTGCAACGTTCGCAGCGCCGATTTTGTTCCCGACTATTTGAAAGAAAAACGTGCCACAGAAGAAAATAATCATCTCTACTCACGGGCAGGGCCTTTACGAACTTACCTCTGAAGCAAAAGGTTTCGTAAATCAGGCCGGCGTAACGGAAGGGCTGCTGACAGTCTTTGTCCGGCACACATCCTGTTCCCTGCTCATCCAGGAAAATGCCGATCCCGACGTCCGGACCGATCTCACGGAGTTTTTCTCCCGTCTCGTGCCGCCTTCGAGCGATCCTTCCATGCGGTGGGTTGTCCACACCCTGGAGGGCCCCGACGACATGCCCGCCCACATCAAATCGGCGCTCACGATGGTTTCCATCGGCGTTCCCATCACGGATGGCAGGCTCGTGCTTGGCACCTGGCAGGGCCTTTATCTCTTCGAACATCGCGATCAGTCGCATCGGCGCGACGTCGTGCTGCATATCTCGCCGTGATGTGCGGATCCTGATCGGGGTGTGCGCGTTAACCACCCTGAACGCCTGCTGAACATTCGGTTCTGCTGATATTCAGATGGGCGAGTCTAGGGTCTCGTCAATCGCCGGGGGATGTTCCCCCGCCGTCAAAGAAACAAACGGAGTGAGTTCATGTTCAGCACCTTCGCAAAAGCCGGCCTGGCTGCCCTCATCGCCCTTGGTGGTATTTCCGTCACCGCTCCAGCTGCTTCGGCCGGCTCGGATGTACAGTTCCGAGTTCAGGTTCAGGATGGTTATGGTCATCGTCCCGGCTGGGGCCGCCCGGATCGCCCGCGCCGTGGCTGCTCGCCCTGGCTTGCGGAAGAAAAGGCAAGCCGCATGGGTCTTCGCCGCGCGCGTGTTGTTGATGTATCTCCGCGCCGCGTCGTCGTTGCAGGTTTTGACCGCCACGGCCGTGACCGCATCGTATTCGCCAATGAGCGCGGCTGCCCGGTAATCCGCCGCTAACGGCAGCGATCCTGATCGATCTGCCGGCATCCCCGTCCCGGCAGATGGACAAAACGCCCCTCGCTCCCTGAACGGTAGCGAGGGGCGTTTCATTTTATCTGTGCTATGGCGGAGGCCGAGCCGGTGCGGGCGACCCAAAAGCCGCCCCTTGCCGATTACTGCTCGAGCGCGAAGGTGACGTTGACCACAACGCTGTAGCTGTTTTCACCAGACGCAATCGGGACACTGTCCGCTTCCTTCGCCATGGAGGCGCGCATCATGGCCTGCGGCACCGGCATCGGGCGCTGCGTGTTTTCGGTGATCTGGATAACACGGCCGAGCTTTACGCCAGCAGCTTCCGTCAGGGTCTTGGCCTTGGAAAGAGCGTCGGCCACGGCCTGTTTGCGAGCCTCGGTGACGGTGGCTTCAGGCTTATCGTTGGTGAAGCTGATGTCTCCACCCTGGTTGATGCCGAGCTTGACGGATGTATCGAGGATCGCGCCGAGTTTCTTCAGGTCCCGCACCCGCACGGTCAGGCCGTTGGACACCTGGTAACCGGTGATTTCGGGAGCGACATAGACGCCGTCCTTTGGCTCATAATGCTTGTAAAGCGGCTGCACCGAGAAGTTGCTGGTCTGCAGGTCACGATCCTCGATCGCCGCCTCCTTCAGCGCCTTCAGAACATCGGCCAGCGCCTTTGAATTTTCCGAAAGAGCGGCCGCCGCGGTCTCTGCCTGCTTGACGACGCTGAACGACAGTATTGCCATATCAGGAGCGATGGCCGCCTGGCCTTCGCCGGAAACGCTGATTGTGGCTTCACGCGGGGTGGCCTCCTGCGCGAGCAACTGGCCGGAGAGCGGCATCATGGCTGCTGCTGTCATTGCGCTAAGTGCAAAAAGGCGGGCCGATTTTGTCTTCATGGTGTTTCCTCGTTGATTGAGTCCCTTGAACGGGTATTGCCTTAGATTGTGTAGCTAATACGGCGGCACTGTTTAGCGAAAGCATCAATGGCTTGTCGGGCTGTAAAAATTGCGTTAGAGCGTGACCACCGGATTCGAACCATTGCGAAACCGGTGTTTCGGATAGCGTTTTCCGAAGGGGCCTGTAGCTCAATGGTTAGAGCCGGCGGCTCATAACCGCTTGGTTGGGAGTTCGAGTCTCTCCAGGCCCACCATTTTTCTTTTTTAATCAGATGGTTGTTGATTTTCTGTGCTGATCGCGGGGGTGCTGTCGCGCCGCACGCAGTATCGGTGAAAGCGCGTGGTGGGGATGAAAATCGTATCCCGCAATCTCATTCGCTGAAAGCAGCCCGGCTTGCCATTTGAAGCAAACGGGGCCGCAGGATCGGACATTAGTTGCAGACCCGCATGCTTTCGGTGTGCCAGCCGCCGTCATAGGAATTCGGAACCCGCCGGTCTTCAAACCAGCAGCGCGGCGGCGGCGGTGGCGGTTCGTAATAACGGGGGCCGCTATTATTGGCGATGGCGCCACCGATCAGGCCACCGATGACGCCTGCGGCGAGGCCTCCGGCAATCGCTGCGCCATCATTGTGGCGACGGTGTTCGCGATAGGGCGGTGGCGGCGGGCCGCCACGGTCGTAACCCCGATCGTAACGCGGACGGTAGGGATAGTCCTGCGCGCTGGCGCTGCCATAGGATGCGAAAATGCTGCCAGTGGCAACAAGCGCGGCAATCGTGGAAAGAATTATCTTTTTCATCGGGCTACTCCATAAGCCTGCTTCGGGAGATAGAGGCTCATTATGCCCGCATGATGGCACGGAAGTGCTGAACGGCTTGTGAATGCTTCATTTTTACGGAGTTCATATTGTTCCGTTTTTTCGCAGAGCGGATCGTAGCCTGCGCTGATCCTCTGCAACGAAAAAAGCCCGGCGGATGGCCGGGCTTCGGGTCTACAAAACTCGATTGTGATCAGAACTTCACGCCGAGGCCCACCTTGACGGTGTGCTGGTCAAGGTCGGTATTGATGCCAAATATGTCCTTGTCGCCGTAATCGTTGTAACGATATTCCAACCTGCCGAAGACATTGTCGGTGAAGGCGTAATCCAGACCTGCGCCAACCGTGTAGCCGTTGAAGGTGGCGCTGTCCTTGCCGGCGCCGGGGGTGTCGATGAAGCCGCGTGTGGCGGTCCAGCCGGCCGTGCCATAAAGGAGAGCGCGATCGAAGGCATAACCAACGCGGCCACGAACGGACCCTTGCCAGTCGGTGCCAATGTTCACTCCCGCATAATCATTGTCATTCCAGTTATAGTCGACGTCACCCTCGATGCCGAGAACGAAATTATTGTCGAACTGGTAATTGTAACCGGCGAAGGCGCCGAGAATGCCGCCATCGAAATTATCCGAGCCTATGGGGGCACCGGCCGAAAAATCACCATTTGCCCAGCCCGCGCCACCTTGAATACCAAGATAAGGACCAGACCAGGTGAAGACCGGTAACGTTTCCTGTGCGACCGGAGGCGCCGGTGTTTCGTAGACGGCATCCGCGGCCATTGCGGTGCTGGCCGAAAGGGCCAGGAGCGACGTTACGATCAGCGTTTTCATCGTTTTCTCCCTGAGCTGACTGATATGTAGCATATTTTAGTAACTTTTAATATGGTGTGGCTTTCGGCGGTGCCAAGGGGCGGCTTGTCGTCCCTGCCGGCTGGCCTACTTACCTCCATGCCGCGGCGTTTCGTTATGTCCCGCCATGCTGTTCTGATGCTGCGAACGTCTTCGGCGGCGTTTGGTTCCCTTCGCCGTTCTTTCTGAGGACGGCAATGCCGGCGCTATCTGTCACGCTTGGTTGTCTTGACACCGGGGGAGCACCCATAGAGTTGTGGCTGACGGCTGCGATGCCGGTGCTTCGCGCCATATGCTAGAGGCTTGAGCCGCCGTCGAGATAATACCCCAACGACCGCCTCGCGCGGCCGTTTGTGGCTGGAAGGGCAGGGGAGGGCAGAAACGTATGGAGCTTTATTTTAGCGGAGGAGGGGCGACGTGATTGTCGGAGCCGTTCTCAGCGCCATTCTTCTCCTCACCCTTATTGCATTTCCGCGGCATCTCAAACCAGTGGTCATCTGCCTGCTCCTGATATGGGCCGGCACGGCTGCCTTTGTCATTTATGACTGGCGTCGCAGCAGCCAGCGGCTGGAGCATATCGTCGCGACTGCCGGGTTCGAGGCCGCCTGTCCGGATCCTGCACTGCCCATTCGCGTCAGCTTCCGCAATGATAACAATGTCGGGGTGCAGCGTCTGACCTACACGCTGGAGGGCTTCGAACCGGCCTTTCGAGCTTCCGTATCGTTCGATCCCTATCAGGTGAGCGAAAGGCGGATCGAAGCTGGCGAAACCTTCACCGCCTGCCGGACATTTCGCCTGCGCAACAACGAGCGGGTGGAACCGCAAAGGCTGGAGTGGCGGGTTACTGTCATTTCCGCCGAATTTGATTGAAGAGATCACACCGGTGCCGGCAATCACGGTATTTTGAGAATTTATGCTTGGGTCCAAAGGCCCTGCATTGCAACCGCTCCATGGGCCTGCCGTGCCCCGGCTGCTTGCGAAGCGCACGGGCCGCGATGGGGCGTGACTTGTTTTCGCCAGTTTGCGGTGCCATCTGCCACACATTGGATTGATGTCGCGGGTTGATGTTTTGCGTATTTTTCTGAAGTTTTTGAAGATCACGGCCATTGGCCTCGTTGCCCTCCCGGTTTTGGCCGGCGCACATATGGGCATCGGCCAGCTGACGGGGAATTTTCACGAAGTCATTCCCGGCGAGCTTTATCGTTCGGCTCAGCCGAGTGGCAAGGACATCGCCGCTTACGCCAAGGCCTATGGCATCAAGACCATCATCAACCTGCGCGATGAAAAGCGTGAAGCCTGGTATGATACCGAAAGCAAGGCCGCGAAAAACAACGGCATCCGGCTGGTCGACTATCCGCTGAGCTCAAGCGAGAAAGTCTCGGTGGAAGATTCAGAAACGCTGGCGGCGGTGCTGCGCAACGCGGAAAAGCCTGTTCTCATCCATTGCGAACATGGGGCGAACCGCACCGGGCTTGCCTCTGCGATCTATGTTGCCGCCGTGGCAGGCAAGAGCGAGGCGGCCGCCGAGTTTCAACTTTCGCCCTATTACGGCCATGTGCCGATCCCTGGCATCGGGCGTTATGAAATGTATCAGTCCTGGGATGACTTCGAGGAAACAATCGGGTTTTGACTGTTGCTTTATCCTCGGCCCTATGCCGGGGATTTAACCGCGTTGCGTCCGGCCGATAGGCTGCAGATGCCCGGGACAAGCCCGAGCATGACAGTGGAGAAGTCTTCGAACGCCGTTGCGAACAACGCGCTTAATAAACCCCGGCGCTTTCCCCGATCACCCTTGTCAGGCTGCCCGTAGCCGGGAAAAGCGGGATGAGGCAGGCCTGGAGGGCGTGGTATATATCACCCTTGCCTGGGAACAGCGTGTGAGCGGGAACCAGATTTTCCGTCAGTTCCTCATGCCAGCCGCCATTTTCATGGTCGATGAAGCTGTTGGCGATGGTGCTCCAGATGCGGCGGTAGCTGTCTTCATAGAAAGGGTCCGCCGGCAGGTTTTCGTTGAGAAAATGGGCCGCACCCGCCGCTTCGCACATGGGCCACCAGAGCTTTGCCCGCTTGTCGGGATTGTCGTTCCAGTCGAGAGTATAAAAGAAGCCGCCCTTTTCCCGATCCCAGCCAAGCGCCATGGACTGCACGAACAGCGATTTGGCGGCCACCGGCATCCAGTCGTGGCGGCGATCACCCAACACCCAAAGCTGGAGGAGGAGGCGCGCCCATTCCAGCCAATGGCCGGGGGTGGAGCCGGAGGGACGGAACATCTCGTTGCCGCGATAGTCCTTGTCGAGTGTCCAGTTGTCGTCGAAATGCTCCGGAACCCGGAAATCCAGTTCACCGGCGCGACGGCGGATGAGAAGATCGGCGATGCGTTCGGCCTTGCCGAGGTAGTTTTTGTCGCCGGTCACCTCATAGGCGGCCATCAACGCTTCGGTCAGATGCATATTGGAATTCTGGCCGCGATAATTATCGATGGGCGACCAGTCACGGTTGAATTCCTCGGCGATCGCGCCGTGTTTTTCTTCCCAGAAACGGGTTTCCAGCACTTCGGTAATATCGGCCAGCATCTGGTCGGCGAGCGGGTGCCCGACGGTCTTGGCGGAGGAGGCGGCCAGAAGCACGAAGGCATGGCCGTAACCCTGCTTGGTGGCGTCCACGGGGCCGGCATCGTTAACCTGCCAGAAATAGCCGCCATGCTCGCTGTCGCGATGCCTGTTCCAGAGATAGGTCATGCCGTGGTCGACAATATCGCCGCAGCCCGGACGGCCAAGCAGGTGGCCGATGGAGAAGCAATGCACCATGCGCGCGGAGGCATGGATGCCGCGCACGGGATCGTTTGCCTGCAGCGGCGCGCCCTTGCCGTCCAGATCGAAGAAGCCGCCGGCAGGATTGAGCGCCCGGTACTGGAAGAAGTCGAAAAGCCCCTCGGCCTGTTTTACCAGCCACTGGCGGTGCCAGGGCAGGGTATTCCAGTTTCGGCTGTTGTGATCGTCCTCAGACATCGCGTCCTCCATGCGGTTTGCTGCTTCGGCTTATATCCTTGCCGTATAAGCCTGTCATCTGTCAGCGATATTTCGTAACGTGACGCAACGACGCAAAGCCATGCCTGTCCCTTGAAGATATATTGACATAAACATATCTTTATGTGACTTGACGACTTGCGATCTTGCAAATCGAAATGAGGAGTGTGCCCGTGTTTGACGATCTGTTTGGCCCTGAGGGGGCAAAGCGCGACGGCGCGGAAATTTTCAAGGCGCTGCGCGAAGCCGCCAGCGAGCGCATCCTCATTCTCGACGGCGCCATGGGCACGCAGATTCAGGGTCTCGGTTTTGACGAAGACCATTTTCGTGGTGACCGCTTCATCGGCTGCGCCTGTCACCAGAAAGGCAATAACGACCTTCTGATTCTGACCCAGCCGGACGCTATCGAAGACATCCACTATCGCTACGCCATGGCGGGTGCGGATATTCTCGAAACCAACACGTTTTCCTCGACCCGTATCGCGCAGGCCGATTACGAGATGGAAAATGCCGTCTACGACCTCAACCGCGAGGGTGCGCAGATCGTCCGCCGCGCCGCCCAGCGCGCCGAGCGGGAGGATGGCCGCCGCCGTTTCGTGGCCGGCGCCATCGGCCCCACCAACCGCACGGCTTCCATTTCGCCTGATGTCAACAATCCGGGTTACCGCGCCGTCAGCTTTGACGATCTGCGTATCGCCTATGGCGAGCAGATCGACGGCCTGATCGACGGCGGCGCCGATATCATCCTCATCGAGACGATCTTCGATACGCTGAACGCCAAGGCGGCGATCTTCGCCTGCGAGGAGCGTTTCGAGGCCAAGGGCATCCGCCTGCCGGTCATGATCTCGGGCACGATCACAGATCTATCCGGCCGCACGCTTTCCGGCCAGACGCCGTCTGCCTTCTGGAATTCGGTGCGCCACGCCAACCCCTTTACCATCGGCCTTAACTGCGCACTCGGTGCGGATGCCATGCGTCCGCACCTGCAGGAGCTTTCAGACGTCGCCGACACCTTCGTTTGCGCCTATCCGAATGCAGGCCTGCCGAACGAGTTCGGACAGTATGACGAAACGCCTGAGATGATGGCGCGTCAGGTGCAGGGTTTCGCCCGCGACGGCCTCGTGAACATCGTTGGCGGTTGCTGCGGCTCGACGCCGGAGCATATCCGGGCGATTGCCGAGGCGGTCAAGGATTACAAGCCGCGCCCGATCCCCGAGCACAAGCCCTTCATGTCGCTTTCGGGCCTTGAGCCCTTCGTGCTGACCAAGGACATTCCCTTCGTCAATGTCGGCGAGCGCACCAACGTCACCGGCTCGGCCAAGTTCCGCAAGCTCATCACCGCCGGTGATTACACGGCGGCGCTGGCCGTTGCCCGCGATCAGGTGGAAAACGGCGCGCAGATCATCGACATCAACATGGATGAAGGCCTGATCGATTCCGAAAAGGCGATGGTGGAGTTTTTGAACCTCATCGCTGCCGAGCCCGACATCGCCCGCGTGCCTGTCATGATCGACTCTTCGAAGTTCGAGATCATCGAGGCCGGTCTGAAATGCGTTCAGGGCAAGTCGATCGTCAATTCCATTTCGCTGAAGGAAGGCGAGGAGAAGTTTCTCCAGCAGGCGCGGCTCGTCCACAATTACGGCGCGGCAGTCGTTGTCATGGCCTTTGACGAGGTGGGGCAGGCGGATACCTATCAGCGCAAGGTGGAAATCTGCGCGCGGGCCTACAAGCTGCTGACTGAAAAGGCCGGGCTGGCGCCTGAGGACATCATCTTCGATCCGAACGTCTTTGCTGTCGCGACCGGTATCGAGGAGCACAATAATTACGGCGTTGATTTCATCGAGGCCACCAAGACCATCCGCGAAACCATGCCGCTTACGCATATTTCCGGTGGCGTTTCCAACCTTTCCTTCTCCTTCCGCGGCAATGAACCGGTGCGCGAGGCGATGCATGCCGTGTTCCTGTATCACGCCATCCAGGTTGGCATGGATATGGGCATCGTCAACGCCGGTCAGCTTGCGGTTTATGACAATATCGACCCGGAGCTTCGCGAGGCCTGCGAGGACGTGGTGCTAAACCGCCGCGATGACGCGACCGAACGCCTGCTGGAGGTCGCGGAGCGTTTCCGGGGCACGGGCGCCAAGGATACCAAGGTTCAGGATCTTTCCTGGCGCGAACTGCCCGTCGAGAAAAGGCTGGAGCACGCGCTGGTCAACGGCATCACCGAATATATCGAGGCCGATACGGAAGAGGCGCGCCAGAAGGCGGAGCGTCCGCTGCACGTCATCGAAGGGCCGCTGATGGCCGGCATGAACGTGGTGGGCGACCTCTTCGGTTCGGGCAAGATGTTCCTGCCGCAGGTGGTGAAATCCGCTCGCGTGATGAAGCAGGCCGTGGCGGTGCTTCTTCCTTACATGGAAGAAGAAAAGCGCCTGAACGGCGGCGAAGAGAAGAAGGCGGCCGGCAAGGTGCTGATGGCGACCGTCAAGGGCGATGTGCACGATATCGGCAAGAACATCGTCGGTGTCGTTCTCGCCTGCAACAATTACGAGATCATCGATCTCGGCGTCATGGTGCCGACGACGAAAATCCTCGAAACGGCAATCGCCGAAAAGGTGGATGTGATCGGCCTTTCCGGCCTCATTACCCCGTCGCTGGACGAGATGGTGCATGTGGCCGCAGAAATGGAACGGCAGGGTTTCGACATCCCGCTGCTAATCGGTGGTGCGACGACGAGCCGTGTGCATACGGCGGTAAAAATTCATCCGCGGTATGAGCAGGGGCAGGCGATCTATGTGACCGACGCCTCGCGCGCCGTGGGCGTCGTGTCGGCGCTTCTCTCCGCCGAGCAGAAGCCGGCTTATATCGACGGTATTCGCAGCGAATATGCCAAGGTGGCAGAGGCTCACGCCCGCAACGAGCGTGAGAAGCAGCGCCTGCCGCTTTCCCGCGCCCGCGAGAATGCGCACAAGATTGAATGGTCGAGCTATAGCGCCGTCAAGCCACAATTCTTCGGCACAAAGGTATTCGAGACCTATGATCTGGAAGAGCTTTCCCGTTACATCGACTGGACGCCGTTTTTCCAGACCTGGGAATTGAAGGGCCGCTTCCCCGCGATTCTCGATGACGAAAAGCAGGGCGAGGCGGCGCGTCAGCTCTATAGCGATGCGCAGGCGATGCTGAAGAAGATCATTGAGGAGAACTGGTTCCGGCCGCGCGCGGTGATCGGCTTCTGGCCGGCTAATGCGGTGGGCGACGATATCAGGCTGTTTACCGATGAGAGCCGCAATGAAGAGCTGGCGACCTTCTTCACGCTGCGCCAGCAGCTTTCCAAGCGAGACGGACGCCCCAACGTGGCGCTGTCCGATTTCGTCGCGCCTGTCGATAGCGGTGTTGCCGATTATGTCGGCGGCTTCGTGGTAACGGCGGGTATCGAGGAGGTGGCGATTGCCGAGCGTTTCGAGCGGGCGAATGACGATTATTCGTCCATCCTCGTCAAGGCGCTGGCCGACCGTTTCGCGGAGGCCTTCGCCGAGCGCATGCATGAGCGGGTGCGTAAGGAGTTCTGGGGTTATGCACCGGATGAGGCTTTTGCCGGTGATGAGCTGATTGGCGAGGCCTATGCCGGTATCCGCCCGGCACCTGGCTATCCGGCCCAGCCCGACCACACCGAAAAGAAGACGCTGTTTGCCCTGCTCGACGCCACCAATGCGGCGGGTGTGGAATTGACGGAAAGTTACGCCATGTGGCCGGGCTCTTCCGTGTCGGGCATCTATATCGGCCACCCCGAAAGCTATTATTTCGGCGTTGCCAAGGTGGAGCGTGATCAGGTGCTGGATTATGCGCGCCGCAAGGATATGCCGGTTGAGGAAGTGGAGCGCTGGCTCGGTCCGGTGCTCAACTACGTGCCGACGAACGGCGAGGAGAAAATCGATAGCGCGGCCTGATGGTTCACGCATTGCCGGGACAAATAAAAAGCGCGGGTCTTGCCCGCGCTTTTTTGTTTACTGTGGAACCTACGACCGCAATGCCGCCAGTTCCTCAATACCGACATGGCTCTCTATCTCGCTGCCGCGCAGATAGAGGTAGAGACCGATCGCGAAGGCGAGGACGGCGATGAAGACCAGATACCAGGCGTGGGCCATGGGGTTGATGGCAAGCGCCGTCGTCACGCCGATCGGCGTCAGCCCGCCGAAGACGGCATAAGAGACGTTGTAGGCGAAGGAGAGGCCGGAGAAACGGACGGATGCCGGGAACGCCCGCACCATGACGTAGGGCACCGCACCGGCCATGCCGACCGAAAGGCCCATGACGCCGTAAAGCAAGAACATGGTCTGAAGCGAGGTGCCGGCGTAGCTGTAGAAGGTGAAGGTGGCGATACCGAAGAAAATGCTGGCGCCCATGAAGAAGAGGCCGGAGCCGATACGGTCGATCAGCGCGCCGGCAATGATGACGCCGAAGATCAGGAACAGCGTGCCGAAGCTGGTGCCGGCGAGCGCCTGCGTTGGCGTATAGCCGTAGAGCTTTTGCAGGAAGGTCGCCGTCATCAGCGTGGTGACGACGATTGCCGCTGACAGAACCCAGGTCAGCAGGGCGGAGATGATCACGCCGCGCATATGGTGCTTCAGCACCAGCCCGAGCGGCAGCTTGTCCGTCAGTGACTTCGACTTTTTCATTTCCATGAAGATCGGCGTCTCTTCCAGCCAGCGGCGCAGATAAACGGCGATGAGGCCGAAAATGCCGCCGAGCAGGAAGGGGATGCGCCAGGCGTAACCGGCGACGTCTTCCGGCGTGAAAAGCGAATTGATGGCAAAGGCGATCAACGAGCCCAGCATGATGCCAAAGGAAAGACCGGAGGTGAGGAAACCACAGGCAAGCCCGACGCGGCGGAAGGGCACGTGTTCGGCAACGAAGGTCCAGGCGCCGGGCACTTCACCGCCGATGGCGGCACCCTGCAGCATGCGCAGGATGATGAGCAGGATGGGAGCGGCCACGCCAATGGTCGCGTAGGTCGGCATCAGTGCCATGCCCAGCGTGGAAAGAGCCATCAAAAGGATCGAGAAAGCGAAGACACGCTTGCGGCCGTAACGGTCGCCATAATGCGCCAATACGATACCGCCCAGCGGCCGCACCAGATAACCGGCGGCAAAGATGCCGAAGGTCTGGATCATCACCAGCCAATCCGGCATCTCAGGCGGGAAGAACAGATGGCCGATCACGGTCGCGAAAAATACGAAAATGATGAAGTCGTAAAATTCGAGCGCACCGCCCAGGGCCGAAAGGCCGAGCGTTTTGTAATCCTGGCTATTGAGGGGCCGGGCTGCCGCCGGTGTGGTGATGGGAGACATGAGGCTGCTTCTTTTCTAAATTTCGTATTACTTATGGGAATGCGGCAAGCGCAGCGCGATTTCAAGCCTTATGCTGTTCAATCACTCAGGTATTTCGATGGGCTGTCGAGAAAGCGCCGGAGGAAGGCGATGGTCTCCAACTCGTCATAAAGACGTTCGGTGATACCATCCTCGTCGAAATGATAAATCGTTGCCTCTGGAATGGCCAGAAGGACGGGCGAATGGGTGGCGATGATCAATTGCCCGCCTTGATCGGCCGCGTGGCGGATGAGTGCGGCGAGTTCGAGCTGTTTCTGCATTGAAAGCGGGCTTTCCGGTTCGTCCAGAAAATAAAGACCGGCACCGTGCAATCTCTGCTGCATGATGTCCATAAACCCTTCGCCGTGGGAACGGCGCTCGAGGATATTGTTCCTGACGATCCTGCGAAATGTCTCGGGCGTTTCCTCCGGAAAATTCTCGCCTTTTTTCAGTGCCTTTTCCCGCTCCCAGCGAAAATCATCCAGCGCTTCCTCATTCTGGCGGCGGATATAACCGAGCACGTCTTCGGCGCGCAGAAACATGCGGATTTTCGGATATTTCTTGCGGGCGAAATAGAACGACCTCGCCACAGTCTCGGCGTGCTGAAGGTAAAGGTCGCCGGTTACCTGACCGTGATTGCCGATGGCATAGGCAGTCATTCCCGCCGCCAGCCCTTCCAGCAGCGTCGATTTGCCGGAGCCGTTATTGCCGGCAAAAAAGGTGATCGGCGTCTTGAACTCGAGGCGTTCCAGATGGCGCAGCGCCGGAACCGAGAAAGGATATTCATCCCCGCCCGGGGTTTCTTTCTTGGTTACGCTATCGAGAAACAGCATGTCGCGTTCCTTGTATCTCATGCGTCATGTTTGCCGACGTTGCGCTCTGTCGCATCATCGCGGCGCTATGCTCAAAGCAATTGCGTGTGATTGCGGCTTAACGTGGGGCGCTGTTCGCACCAATGGTTTATAGCGTTGGCGGAGATATGTCATGTCACATCGTTAGAAGTCCATTTTATTATAATTTAGTGGGTCAATTCTAAGTAATAAATCGATCGACATTAGATATATACAATATACATCTTAAATTTAAGATGTTATCGCAAGTATATACTTCAAATTAATTCGGTAATGCCAGTTGTCATCATTCTCGTTGTTTTTGGAGAGAGTGAATGAAGCATATTGCGCTTTTTTCGGTCGCGTTTCTATTTTCCGCGATATTCGTGAGCGAAGCTGAGGCGCGGAAGTCCCGGTTTTTTGTCATCCCCGGATTCGGCGGCGGCGAGACCATCGATCTTGTTTATGATCTGCCGGACAGAGAGCCTTTTCTTCGCAACGGGGAAGCATTCGACATTGGTTATCTCAACAGCGGGGATAGGAGCGGTTATGTGCTGTATCGTGGCGAGCGTTACAGCAGGCTCAGCGATGCGGACATCGCTAGGCTGAAGGCGACGCTTGGTTTTGATCCGACGACAAAAGACCGCATGGAGCGGGCGGCGAGGGCCAGCGACGCGCCCTGGAACCTCGTGATTATCATAGCGGTCGCAATTGTTGGTATCTTCGTGCTTGTTCACAAGGGCATGCAGCTAGTGCGGTGGATTTCGCGACTGGCGACGATCTCCGCAGCTGCGGGAAGTAAGCGGCAGGAGGAGGAGGACACTCCCGACCCGCTGGAGGTCCGCAAGAAACAGCTGGTAAACCGTCAGTGGAGCGATAGCCAGACGGATCACGCGGCGCGTGGACCGACAGCATCGTCGGTCCATGCGTCTGCCCCGGGAGCCGCTCCGGTCCGGACATTCGGACGCAGGAGCGCCTGATCGGTGCGAATCCTTAAACCTCAGACGGTCTCAGGAGCCTGCACTATTCGAAACGGTCGATGATGCTGATGCCGCTTTCCCTGAAGCTGTCCATGGCGGGCAAGGCAGCTGCGGCCTCGGTCAGGGAGATGTGGCGGCCGATCAGCTTTTCCGGCGCGAGCCTGCCGCTTTCGATCATAGCCAGCATATCGTCGTAACGCCACGCCTGCATGCCGTGACTGCCGTAGATTTCCAGCTCGTGGGCGATCACCCGGGCCATGGGGATGGCGGGCATGGCGTGGTCTGCCAGCATGAGGCCCACCTGCACATGACGGCCGCGCCGACGCAGATTGCTGATGGAGTTGCAGCAGGTTTGCGGGTGACCCAGCGCATCGACCGAAACATGTGCACCACCGCCAGTGATCTCGCGCACCGCTTCGGAGACGTCGGCCACGGACCGGCTGTTGATGGTGGCCGTTGCGCCGAGCTGACGGGCCATTTCGAGCTTGTCTTCGGCGATGTCGATGGCGACGACCTGCGCACCGAGGCCGGTGCCGATCATAATGGCAGACAGGCCGACGCCGCCGCAGCCATGCACCGCCAGCCATTCACCGCCCTTCAGGCGTCCCTGATCGGTCACTGCCCGGAAGGAGGTGGCAAACCGGCAGCCGAGGCCGGCCGCCGTCGCGTAGCTCATCGCATCGGGCAGATGCACGAGGTTCTGATCGGCGTAATCGATCGCGACATACTCGGCGAAGGAGCCCCCATGGGTGAAGCCGGGCTGGAACTGCGCCTCGCAGACCTGCTGGTTGCCGGAGCGGCATTCATGGCAATGACCGCAGCCGGAGACGAAGGGCACGGTGACGCGGTCGCCGGTCTTGAAGCGGGTGACGTTTTTGCCGACAGCGGCAATCACCCCGGCGAATTCGTGGCCGGGAACATGCGGCAGGCGAATATCCGGGTCATGTCCCATCCAACCGTGCCAATCGCTTCGGCAAAGGCCGGTGGCCTTTACCTCGATGACCACACCGCCATCTGTCGGTTCCGGATCCGGCAGGGACGCGACAACGGGGGTCTCACCGAATCGTTCGTAATAAAGCGCGCGCATCATGGCCTCACATCGTTGGTATGCAGGTTCGAAGTCATACCTGCTCTACCATCTCCCGCAAATGGGCGAAGCGGTTTTGCGTCTGGAAAAGCGTTTTAGTCCTTGATGAGCATCAGGTCGCCGGCTGCGAATTTCAGCGTGACCTGCTCACCGACGGCGGGCGGCGCTGTGCCGGGATCGTTGAACATGTCGAATGACAGCGTGGATCCGCCGAGATCGAGGCGGGTGCGGATGACCGAGCCGAGGAACTGGCTGGAGGTGACCGTGCCGGAAATGGCGACATCGCCTTTCGCGTCGCTGCCGAGCGAACCCGCTTCAGGGCGCAGGGCAAGGGTGATTTTTTCGCCGTTTGCCGCATTGACCGGCTTTTGCAGGGTGATCTGCTGCTCCCCGACCTGGATGGTGTTGGATGAGGAGTCCGCCACAATCGCGTCGATGAGGTTCAGCGTGCCCACGAAGGAAGCGACGAAGCGGGTCGCGGGCGTGTTGTAGATATCGAAGGGCGAGCCGATCTGGTCGGCGCGGCCGCCATTCATGACAACGATGCGGTCGGAAATCGACAGGGCCTCTTCCTGATCGTGGGTCACGAAAATGGTGGTGATGCCGAGTTTCTGCTGAATCTGACGGATTTCCTCGCGCAGCGAAACGCGAATCTTGGCGTCCAGTGCCGAGAGCGGTTCGTCCAGCAAAAGCACTTCCGGCTTCGGCGCGAGCGCACGGGCCAACGCCACGCGTTGCTGTTGGCCGCCCGACATCTGGTAGGGATAACGGTCAGCCAGATGCTCCAGGTGGATGAGCTGGAGCATTTCTTTCACGCGCGCGTCGATTTCGGCTTTCGGTTTGCCAGCGACTTTCAGGCCGAAGGCGACGTTTTCATAGACGTTCATGTTCGGGAACAGCGCATAAGCCTGGAACACCATGCCAATATTGCGCTGGTTGGGCCGGAGCGTTGTCTGGTCCCTGCCATTGATGACGATCGAGCCTCCGGTCGGGATTTCGAACCCGGCGATCATGCGCAGTACCGTGGTCTTGCCGCAGCCCGATGGCCCGAGGAAGGAGACGAACTCGCCCTTTTCGATGGCCATGTTGAAATCATGTACGACCTGGACGGAGCCGAAGGATTTCTTGATGTTGCTAAGTGTCAAAAAGCTCATGAAATATTGTCCTCAGGCCTTGGGAGGCGCGCCCTTCTGGTAGCGTGAAACGAGTTGGATCAGACCGAGGCAACCCCATGTGATGCCGAAGGAAATCACGGCAAGCGCTGCCGGCTCATAGGCGCGGTTGGCGCCAAGCAGCTGCATATAGGGCCCGAAGGCCGGGCGGTTCAAAAGGGCCGCCATGGTGAATTCACCGATGACGATGGCGAAGGTCAGGAAGGCGCCCGAGAGCACAGCGACCAGAACATTGGGCAGGATGATGCGCGAGAGAATGGTCGTCCAGCCCGCACCCAGGCTCTGCGCCGCTTCCGTCAGTGTGGCCACATCGATGGTGCGAAGACCGGTGTCTACGGCGCGGTACATATAGGGCAGGGCGAGCGTGGCATAACCGAACATCAACAGCAGGTTGGTGCCGAAGCTCGTGCCGGTCAGCGGCAGCCAGCTGGAGGTGTTGTAAAGCCTGATATAACCGAAGACGATGACGATGGCCGGGATGACCAGCGGCAGAAGCGTGATGAATTCGATATAGGGGCGCAGGCCCGGCAGTTTCAGCCGCACCCAATAGGCTGTCGGTACCACCAGCAGGACGCCAAAAATGATGGTGAACAGCGCCATGACGACGGAATAGCTGAAGGTCTCCTGGAAGCGCGGGTCGCCCAGCACCTTGGCATAGGCGTCGAAAGAATATTCGCCGCGCCGCATTTTCAGCGAGAAATTGGTCATGCCGATCAGCGGCAGGGCGAAATAGAGCAGGCCGAAAATCAGCGCGCCCCAGGCGAAGAAACGCTTCATTTCAGCCACCTTTCGCTGCGGGCGCGCAGCCAGATATAAAGTGCATTGGCAATGCCTGTCACGACGATCATGCCGAAGGCGAGCGCGTAACCGAGATGCGGATTGCCGAGAACGTCGCCGCGAATTTGCGCGAAGAGCAGGATCGGTACGATGTTGAGCGAGGAGCCGGTGAGCGCAATTGCGGTGGCCACTGCGCCGAAGGCATTGGCAAACAGCAGCGACATGGTGCCGAGCAGCGACGGCAGCAAGATCGGAAAGGCCACCATGCGCCAATATTGAAAGCCGGTGGCTCCGAGAATTTCCGCCGCTTCGCGCCATTCGCGCTTCAGGCCGTCAAGCGCGGGCGTGATGATGAGGATCATCAGCGGAATCTGGAAGAACAGATAGGTGACGGTGAGACCCCAGAAGGACAGGATGTTGAAGCCGAGCATCCTGAGATCGATGCCGACCTGCGTCTTCAGGAAGACGGTCAGGAGGCCGACCGGGCCAAGCGTGGCGATGAAGGCGAAGGCAAGCGGTACCCCGGCGAATTGCGAGGCGACGCCTGAAAAGGTGAGAAGCGGTCCGCGGATACGCTGCGGCAGACCACCGAGCACTACGGCCGCGGCGACGGCAAAGCCGATCAGGCAGCCGAGCGCTGCAGAAGCGAGGCTGATCTTTATCGAGATCCAGTAGGCCGAAAGGATGGATGCGGTAAAAAGCCCTGCAATGTTTTCAAGCGTGAAAGTTCCGTCTGTCCGCTGGAACGCGCCAACGACGATCTTCATCGTCGGCATAATCAGAAACAGCAGCACAAAAACGGCAAAAGGTACGACGCCTATCCAATGCAGCGGCAGCTTTCTGCGCGCGTCGGATGGTCCGCCGGTGTTGGTTGATGGCATCCTTGTCCCCAAACGCCGTTTTCAAACGGTCTGTCTATAAAGGTCTATATTATAAAAGAAGCACCCCGGCTTTGATCGGCCGGGGTGCGTTTTCAACAATTTACTTCACGTTCGCGCCGACAACGCTATCCCAGCCGCCAGTGACGGCCGCCTTGTTGGCATCGACTTCCTCGAGCGTCGGGAAGATCGCCTTTTCATAGGCTGCTGCCGGCGGCAGGCTGTCGATCAGGTCCTGCGGAACCTTGCCGGCCTTGACCATGGCGTTGAAGCGGATCGGGTGGCAATAACCCTTCAGCCAGCCGAGCTGACCGTCGTCGGAGTAGAGGTGCTCCATCCACAGCTTGGCAGCATTCGGATGCGGGGCGTAAGCGGAAATGCCCTGCACGTAAACACCGGCGAGAACGCCCTTCTCGGGAACGACGACTTCCGTCGGCGGGTTGTCGTTCAGCGTTTTCTTCCAGGACAGCGCATTATAGTCCCAGGCAACGATAATCGGCGTGGCACCCTGTGCAAGTGTACCAGCCTTGCCAATAGTCGGCAGGAAGTTGCCAGCCTTGTTGAGGTCGGCGAAATATTTCAGGCCGGCTTCACCGGCTTCCTTGCCGGATTTTGCTCCGGTTGAAAGACCGGCGGCGAGAACACCGAGGATCGCCTGGTTGGAGGCGCGCGGGTCACCCGCAAGCGCGACCTGACCGGAATAGTCAGCCTTCAGAAGGTCTGCCCAGTCCTTCGGCGTTTCCTTGACAAGATCCTTGTTCACGAAGAAGGACATCACGCCGTAATAGTCGCCATACCAGTAACCTTCGGGATCCTTGACGTTGTCAGGAATTTCGTCCCAGGTGGAGACCTTGTAGGGCTGCAGCAGGCCTTCGGCCTTCATCTGCGGGCCGAAAGCAAGACCGACGTCAATGACGTCAGGCGCCTGCGGGCCCTTATTGTCCTTGTTTGCCTTGACTGCTTCGACTTCGTCGGCGGAGCCGGCGTCGGGGTTCAGTTCATTGACGGTGATCTCAGGATATTTCGCCTTGAAGGCGGCGATCACGTCGCCGTAACCACACCAGTCGTGCGGCAGGGCGATGGTGGTCAGCATGCCTTCCTTCTTGGCGGCGGCGATCAGTTCGGCGCTCGGCTCAGCGGCGGCAATAGCGGTGGAGGCGATGACCAGTGCGGTGGTTGTAGCAAGCAGTCGGCGGCAGTGAGAGATCACTTTTTTCTCCTCTTCGTGTTCTCATATTGCGGACGCTGATACGGAGTCTCGATGAAGCTAATGTGACGGCTGGATGGCAATTCATTTATCCGGATTCCGCCACTTTAAACCCATTTTCCGCCATTATCGGGCTTTTTGCCAGCAATTGCGCGAGTTGACCGTTTTTGTCCGTTGGATCAGATGCGTTCCCCAGCTTGGTTTTTCCCCTGCTTTATCGTGCTGGTAGCGATCGCAGGTATCCAATCAGCGTGCGGCATCGGCGTCAAGTCGTATGCCGGCTACGCATATTCACGTTCTATCAGGGCGTCGGAACAGGCGTGTCTGTTCAAACAGGCCCTCCAGCGCGTTCATGCGTTCCTTGGTTTCGTCCCACGTGCCGCTCTGCACCGCTTCGATCAGCGCCTCGACGACAAAAAGCGTAACGACAGACGAATCCCACGCGGACGGGGCCTCGATTTTGACCCGGAAAATATGCAGCGCATGACGCGCCACCGGCGATGTCCACTGGTCGGTAAAGAGGATGATCTGCACCCCATTTGCCTTGGCCACCTCGGCGAGCGTCGTCATATCGTGCTCGTAACGTCGGATGTCGAAAATGACGAGCACGTCGCCAGCGCTCATGTTCAGCATATATTGCGGCCAGGCGCTGGAATTGGACGACATCAGCGTTGTCTTCGGCCGTATCACCTGCATGTGGGTGAAGAAATATTCGGCAATCGCACCGGTGATGCGCCCGCCAACGAAATAGATGCTGCGCTTGCGGTCTGACAAAAGCGCTGCGGCGTTGTCGAAGACGGCGGTGTCGAGATCACCAAGCGTATCGCGCAGATTACCGGTAATGGCGTCGGCAAAGCGGTTGAGAATGTGCAGGCCCGGCGCATTGGTCGCCCAGCGGTCATGCTTGGCGACCGGGCCGGAAATCGTCGCCTCCAGTTCCTGGTGCAGATGCGCCTGAAACTCCGGATACCCCTTGTAGCCCAGCTTCTGAACCATGCGCGCCACCGTCGGCGTGGAAACGCCGGCATTGTCAGCGATGGTGGTGATGCTGCCGAGACCGGATACGGGGTAGTTGCCAAGCAGGCTTTCCGCCAGCCGTTTTTCCGAACGGGTCAACGCGTCGTAATGGGCATGGATGACATCCGAGACGGTCGCCGTCGTGCTGCGCAAACTTTTCCCCTTCCGGTCTTCTGCCGGTACATGGTCAAAATAAACATCTGCGCGCGCCGCCGAGTCAATGGAAAAATGAAGAGAAAATTTCAAAAATCCATTTGACACTCGCAATAATGTGAAGAATTCTTTTCGGCGTTGACGGAACGCGGGGGTTCCGGGTGGGGTTCGTGCATGACGCTGCGGTCACGGTTTTTCACAGAAGCGGAAGGGCATGCCGTCGGCGTCGAGAACGCCGAGGGTAAGGGCGATATCCTTCTCGTCTGCGAACATGCGTCTTCGACCATTCCGCAGAAACTGGGTAATCTAGGGCTTGCGGCTGATGTGCTTTCCAGCCATGCCGCCTGGGATCCGGGTGCTCTCGCCGTTGCCCGGCTGCTGTCAGAGAAATTCGACGCGACACTGGTTTATCAACGCTTTTCGCGCCTCGTATACGATTGTAACCGCCCGCCCGAATCACCTTCCGCCATGCCGGTGAAAAGCGAGATTTACGACATTCCCGGCAATTTCGATCTCGGTGAAGCGGAGCGTTTTGCCCGCACCTCGGCGCTCTATGTGCCATTTCATGACCGGGTGAGCGGGATTATCGCAGAGCGTCAGGCCGCCGGCCGCAAGGTGGTGGTGGCGACGATCCATAGTTTCACGCCGGTTTATCATGGCCAGTTCCGCGAGGTGGAAATCGGCATCCTGCACGATAACGACAGCCGGCTTGCGGACGCGATGCTCGCCGGTTCCGAGGGGTCATCGCTCACCGTCAATCGCAACGATCCATACGGACCGGAAGACGGTGTGACCCATACCCTGCGGCTGCATGCGCTGCCGGATGGGCTGTTGAACGTCATGATCGAAATCCGCAACGATCTTATCACCAATGAAGGAGAGCAGGCGCAGATCGCCGCTTTTCTCTACGAGCTTATGGGGAAAGCACTCGCATCGATAGACGAGTGAGGGAGCAGGGGAGGCCGACGGTGAACACACCGGGGCCTGCCATTAAAAGAGAGACTGCCGCCATCCGATCAAGCCGGTCAAAGAAGCCGGGGCAAGAAGCGGCACGGGAACAGCAGATGCGTGCGGCGCGATCCGGGAATTCCCCGACGGCGCCGAAGACTGGGGCACAATCGGCCAATCCTGGCTGACTGGCTTGTTTTTTTCTTATCAGGAGAGAAGGGCATGGACAGTTCATCATCAGGCGTCAGCTACAAAAAGGCTGATGCATCCTATTTCGAAAAACGCGGACTATCCCGTTATGCGGGCGTTTGGTCGCTCTGGGCGCTCGGCGTCGGGGCGGTCATCTCAGGGCATTTTTCCGGATGGAATTTCGGATTTTCCACCGGCGGCTGGGGCGGCATGCTGGTGGCGGGCATCATCATCGCCGCCATGTATCTCGGGCTGACATTTTCGATCGCGGAAATGAGCCCGGCACTGCCGCATACGGGTGCGGCCTATTCTTTTGCCCGCACGGCCATGGGTCCGTGGGGCGGGTTCATCACCGGACTTTGCGAGAATGTTGAATATGTGTTGACGCCGGCGGTCGTCGTCACCTTCATCACCGCCTATGTGAACTCCATTCTCGGCCTCGATCCGGCCTATTCACCCCTCGTGTGGATCGTGTTTTATGCGATTTTCCTGGGACTCAACGTCTTCGGGCTTGAGCTTTCGTTCAAGGTGACGCTCGTTATCACACTGATTTCGCTCGCCGTTCTGGTGTTCTTCTGGATCAGCGCAATCCCCAACATCGATTTTTCGCGTTTTGCGCTCAATATCGGTGTCGGACCTGACGGCAAGGCGGTGGAACTGCCGGAGGGCGGCGGCTCCTTCTTCCCCTTCGGTTTCTCTGGCGTTCTCGCCACGCTGCCTTTCGCGGTCTGGCTGTTCCTGGCCATCGAGCAGTTGCCGCTGGCGGCCGAGGAATCCGTCGATCCGAAACGCGACATGCCGAAGGGGATCATCCTTGGCATGGTGACGCTGATGGTTTCGGCCTTCATGATCGTATTGCTCAACCCATCCCTGCCGGGCGTCGGCGCCTTCCATCTCAGCTCCTCGCTTGAGCCGCTGCTCGATGGTTTCAAGGCGATCTATGGCGATGGCGGCGTGGTGCTGCTCGGTCTCGTTGCCTTGACCGGCCTGATCGCCAGCTTCCATACGATCCTCTACGCGCAGGGCCGGCAGATCTATTCGCTGTCGCGTGCGGGTTACTTCCCGACCGTGCTGTCCATTACCCACTCGAAATATCGTACGCCGTACGTGGCCAACATCACCGGCGCGATCGTCGGGCTCGCGGTCATGCTGGTCATCTGGTTCTCGCTGGGTGCGGAAGCGGGCGGCAGCATCATCGGCAGCGTGCTTCTGAACATGGCCGTTTTCGGTGCGATGTTCTCCTACATCATGCAGGCGATTTCCTTCATCCTGCTCCGCAAGAACCTGCCGCATATCGAGCGGCCGTTCCGTTCGCCCTTCGGTATTCCCGGTGCGGTGCTGACAATCATCATCGCCATCGTCACGCTGCTTTACCAGATCCAGGATCCGAACTTCACGAAGGGCGTGCTCTGGGTTGCCGTCTGGTTTGCCGTTGCGATCGCCTACTTCGCCTTCATCGGCCGCCATCGTCTCATCCTCTCGCCGGAAGAGGAATTCGCGCTGGAGCACAAGCAGGCTGCCATGGCAGCGGCGGCTGCAAAGGCCTGATGCTTAAACAAACGGGTGGCCGCATCCCGGCCGCCCGGTCACGACAATAAAGGGAACGGATAAAATGACGAGCTACACATTTGACGCGCTTAAAATGGATGTTGCCGAAGGGCGCATCGACACGGTTCTGGCCTGCCTTGTGGACATGCAGGGGCGTCTGATGGGCAAGCGGTTTCAGGCCGAGTTCTTTGTTGAAAGCGCCTATGAGGAAACCCATAGCTGCAATTACGTACTCGCTACCGACATGGAAATGGAAACCGTTCCCGGTTACAAATCGTCCAGTTGGGAAAAGGGCTATGGCGACTACGTTCTGAAGCCAGACCTTTCGACGCTGCGGCGGGTGCCGTGGCTGGAAGGCACGGCGCTGGTGCTGTGCGACGTGCTCGATCATCACACCCACGAAGAGGTGCCGCATTCGCCTCGCGCGCTTCTCAAGAAGCAGGTGGCGCGGCTGGAGGCCATGGGGCTGAAAGCCTATATGGCGACCGAGCTAGAATTCTTCCTGTTCGACCAGACCTTCGATGCGGCGCGCGCCAGCGGTTACAGGGACTTGAACCTCGCCAGCGGCTATAACGAGGATTACCACATCTTCCAGACGACCAAGGAAGAGGACGTCATGCGGGCGCTGCGCAAGGGGCTGCAGGGCGCCGGCATTCCGGTTGAAAATTCCAAGGGCGAGGCGTCTCCCGGTCAGGCGGAAATCAACGTTCGTTATGCCGAGGCGCTGACCATGGCCGACCGGCACGCCATCATCAAGAACGCCACCAAGGAGATCGCCTGGTCCAAGGGAAAGGCGGTAACGTTCCTCGCCAAGTGGAACTACAATGCTGCCGGCAGTTCTTCGCATATTCACCAGTCGCTGTGGAGCCTCGACGGCAAGACCCCGGCGTTTCTGGACAAGGACGCCGAGCATGGCATGTCGCAGCTGATGCGGCATTATGTTGCCGGGCTTCTGGCCCATGCCAGCGAGATCACCTATTTTCTGGCGCCCTACATCAATTCGTACAAGCGGTTCATGGCCGGCACGTTTGCGCCCACCAAGGCGATCTGGAGCCTCGATAACCGCACGGCGGGATATCGCCTCTGTGGCGCTGATACCAAGGGCATCCGCATCGAATGCCGCGTCGGCGGCTCCGATCTCAATCCCTATCTCGCCATGGCTGCCTTGCTTGCAGCAGGCATTGACGGCATCGAAAATAAACTCGAACTTGAGCCCGCTTTTGTCGGTGATGCCTATGGCGGCAAGGACGTGCGCGAGATACCAAAGACGCTGCGTGACGCCACCGCGTTTCTGGACGGATCGAAAATGCTGCGCAGCGCCTTCGGCGACGATGTGATCGATCATTACGTCCATGCCGGACGGTGGGAACAGGAAGAATACGACCGCCGCGTGACCGACTGGGAAGTGGCGCGCGGTTTCGAACGGGCCTAATCATTACGGGAAAACATCATGACCATGATCCAGAATATCTCGCCCATCGACGGTTCGGTTTATGCCGAGCGGGAGGCGATGTCGCTGGAGGCGGCGCGCGCCGCCGTTTCGAAAGCGCGCAAGGCGCAGAAGGACTGGGCGCGACGTCCGCTTGAGGACCGCGTTCAGCTTGTTCTGAAAGGTGTCGCACGCCTCAATGAAATGGTGGATGAGGTCGTGCCGGAACTTGCCCATATGATGGGCCGTCCGGTTCGTTATGGCGGCGAGTTCAAGGGCTTCAACGAGCGCTCGAACTATGTCGCGTCCATCGCCGCCGATGCGCTGGCGCCGCTCGTCATCGAGGAAAGCGGCAATTTCGAACGCCGTATCGAGCGTGAGGCGCATGGCGTGGTCTTTGTCATCGCGCCCTGGAACTATCCTTACATGACGGCGATCAACACCGTCGCGCCGGCTTTGATGGCCGGCAATACGGTCGTCATCAAACATGCGGCGCAGACGCTGTTGGTCGGCGAGCGCATGGTGCGGGCTTTTGTCGAGGCCGGTGTGCCTGACGATGTCTTCATCAATGTCTTCCTCGACCATGGCACGACCTCGGCGCTGATTTCCGAGGGCCTGTTCAATTTCGTCAACTTCACCGGTTCGGTGGAAGGTGGCCGTGCCATCGAGCGCGCCGCTGCCGGTACCTTCACCGGTCTCGGGCTTGAACTCGGCGGCAAGGACCCCGGTTACGTCATGGAAGATGCCGATCTGGATGCCGCCGTCGATACTCTGATGGATGGCGCCACCTATAATTCCGGGCAATGCTGCTGCGGTATCGAGCGTATCTACGTCAACGAAAACCTCTATGACGCCTTTGTCGAGAAGTCGGTCGCGTGGGTATCCAACTACAAGCTCGGCAATCCGCTGGAACAGGAAACGACGCTCGGGCCGATGGCCAACAAGCGTTTTGCCAAGGTGGTGCGCGCGCAGGTGGCCGATGCCGTCTCGAAGGGGGCCAAAGCACTTGTCGATCCAAAGCTGTTCCCTGCCGATGATGGCGAAAGCGCCTATGTCGCGCCGCAAGTCCTCGTCAATGTCGATCATTCGATGGAGTTCATGACCGAAGAAACCTTCGGCCCTGCGGTGGGCATCATGAAGGTGAAGAACGACGACGAAGCCATCGCGCTGATGAATGACAGCAAATACGGGCTGACCGCCTCGCTCTGGACACAGGATGCCGCCCGCGCCGGGCGCATCGGCCGCGAGATCGAAACCGGAACCGTGTTCATGAACCGCGCTGATTATCTCGACCCGGCGCTTTGCTGGACCGGTGTGAAGGAAACGGGCCGTGGCGGTTCGCTCTCCGTCCTCGGTTTCCAGAACCTGACCCGTCCGAAATCCTACCATCTGAAGAAAGTCACGAAATGAATATCGTCGCCAACTGGAGCTACCCCACCGCCGTCAAGCTTGGCCGTGGCCGGATCAAGGAACTGGCGGAAGCCTGCAAGACGCTCGGCATCAAAAAGCCGTTGCTCGTCACCGATCGCGGTCTTGCCAATATGGCGATCACCGCGCATGCGCTTGACGTGCTGGAAGAGGCGGGTCTCGGCCGGGCGATCTTCGCCGAGGTCGATCCGAACCCGAACGAAATCAACATGGAAGCGGGTTTGAAAGCTTATCGCGATGGCGGCCATGACGGCGTCGTCGCTTTCGGCGGCGGCTCGGGCCTCGATCTTGGCAAGACCATCGCCTTCATGGCCGGGCAGACCCGCCCGGTCTGGGATTTCGAGGATATTGGCGACTGGTGGACCCGCGCGGACGCCTCAAAGATCGCGCCCATTGTCGCGGTTCCAACGACGGCCGGCACCGGTTCGGAAGTCGGTCGCGCCAGCGTCATCACCAATTCGCAGACGCATGTGAAAAAGATCATCTTCCATCCGAAGCTCTTGCCCGGCGTCGTCATCTGCGATCCGGAGCTGACGGTTGGTATGCCGAAAGTCATCACGGCCGGCACGGGCATGGATGCTTTTGCCCATTGCCTGGAGGCCTATTCGTCGCCCTTCTATCATCCGATGAGTGCCGGTGTGGCGCTGGAGGGTCTGCGTCTCGTCAAGGAATTCCTGCCGCGCGCCTATAAGGATGGCACGGATATCGAAGCGCGCACCAACATGATGGCGGCGGCGGCCATGGGGGCGGTTGCCTTCCAGAAGGGCCTCGGCGCCATCCATTCGCTCTCGCATCCGATCGGCGCTGTCTACAACACCCATCACGGCATGACCAATGCCGTCGTCATGCCGGCGGTGCTGCGTTTCAACCGCCCGGCGATCGAGGAAAAGATTGCCCGCGCCGCTGCCTATCTTGGCATTTCCGGCGGTTTCGACGGCTTTTATGACTATGTGCTGGAGCTTCGCAAGGAACTCGGCGTGCCTGAGAACCTCACCGCCATGGGCATCAAGCCGGATCGTATCGACGAACTGGCGGCGGAAGCGATCAAGGATCCGAGCTGCGGTGGAAATCCGGTGCCGATGACGCTTGAGAATACCAAGGCGCTTTTTGAGGCTTGCTTTTAAGGAGTACCTTTGATCGCCAGGTTTGTGAGAGGCTGAGAGGGTGCCGCTTGTTTCTTCTCCCCGGCGGGGAGAAGAAACCTGCGGCGACGCTGTACCCCGCATCGGTGCCGAGCGACCATACGACCTCTAATCCATGAAGCCCGCGACGCCATCGCGGGCTTTTTGTTCCGCGGCGTAATCGTTATTAGCGTTTTATTAACCCTGTTCGTTAAGATTATGGAAAGCACCATGAAGTGCGTCGGTGCGTGAATGAGCATGAAACGGCTCTGACAAACAGGGGGTATCATGTCAGTCATCACTTTCGCCAATACCAAGGGCGGCGCCGGAAAAACCACGGCTGTGCTGCTTCTGGCGACCGAACTCGCCCGTAGCGGCCATCGGGTGACGGTTCTGGATGCCGATCCGCAATTGTGGATTTCCCGCTGGTACGAACTCTCGGGCATGGTAGAAAACCTGTCAGTGATTTCGCATGTGACGATGGCTTCGCTTGAAGGCCACATTCGCGAAAACCGGGCCAATACAGACTGTTTCATCATTGACCTGCCCGGCGCAAAAACGCCGCTTCTGACCATGGCGCTCGGTATTTCCGATCATGTTCTGATCCCGGTCCAGGGATCGGCCATGGATGCGCGTGGCGCTGCCGAAGTTCTCGATCACATCGAATTCCTGAACCGCAAGATGGGTAAGGCGATCGCCCATTCCATCGTGCTGACACGGGTCAACGCCATGGTGGCAACGCGTTCGCTGTTGCTCGTCAAGATGCTGCTGGCGGAAAAGAACGTCTCCGTGCTCAACACGGCGATTGTCGAGCGGGCGGCCTATCGCGATATTTTCGACTATGGCGGCACGCTTCTCTGTCTGGATGGCAAGAAGGTTAGCAATATCGACAAGGCGGTAGAAAATGCGGCGGCCTTTGCCGAGGAAGTCATCAACCTCCTGCCGAAAAGACTTCCGAGGCGCGTTGCGCACTTGGCACGTCTCGTGACACGCAGGGCTGCCTGACCTCGCGTTGCCAATCCGGCCCGGTTGCGGCGACGGTGCGACGGTTTGGTGAAATGGGTTCCCCACAAAAATGCGGAGAAGAGGCGCCTTTACGAGGCGCTCCCGCGACCTCTTCATGGCGCGAAATTTTTGCTTGATTTGGAAACGATCGTTTCCTATATTCGGCTCATGAGCAATTTCAGCCAGCCCCATTCCCCGGAACAGCGCCATCGCGGCAGACCGCGCGAGTTCGATCTTGAACGCGCGCTCGATGGCGCGATCAAGGTATTCTCGCGGCGTGGTTATCACGCCACCTCGGTAGGCGATCTTACCGATGCGATGGAGCTGGCCCAGGGTAGCCTCTACAAGGCCTTCAAGGATAAGAAAGCCGTCTTCATCGCGACGATGGAGCGCTACAGGATCATGCAGACCGAGCGTTTCGAGGCAGCTGTGGCCGGTTTCGACACCGGTTATGAGCGGCTGAGAGCGGGGCTGATGTTTTACGCCGAACGATCCCACGGCGGTGTCGGCTCCGACGGATGTCTGGTGGTTGGTGCTGCTGCCGATCTGGCGGCACTGGACGACGACATCGCCGTCGTTGTCGAGAGGGCCGTGAAGGCGAGGGAGCGGATCGTCGCCCGCCTCGTTGCCGAAGGGCAGAAGGATGGTTCCGTGCGGTCCAAGGCTGATCCCGATGATCTTGCCCGGGCGATGCTGTGCATGATGTACGGTATGCGCGTGGTGGGAAAGACAGGGCGGAGCCTTAAAGACATGGTGGCCGTGGTGGATATTGCCATGCGGCTTGCCGATTAATTTTGTGAATATTTAGGAAACGATTGTTTCCATATTGGAGAAAATGATGACGACGCGTGTAATTGATGGGGATGATATTCAGGCACCATCCATTTCCCCGGCTTTGACTTTCCTGCTGGCGACAGCCTGCGGATTGATCGCGGCCAATCTTTATTATGGTCAGCCGCTTGCCGGCATCATCGGTGCGGAGCTTGGCCTTTCCGCTGGCGCGACGGGGCTGATCGTGACCCTGACACAGATTGGTTACGGTATCGGTCTGCTGTTTGTCGTGCCGCTCGGCGATCTCGTGGAAAACCGCAAGCTGGTCGTCGGTTCCGTCTCCATGGCGGTGCTTTCCCTTGCGGCCGCAGCATTCGCGCCTCATGCGACGCCGTTTCTGATCGCAGCCTTCCTGGTAGGGGTCAGTTCGGTGGCGGTGCAGGTCATCGTTCCCTATGCGGCCCATATGGCGCCGCATGCCATTCGCGGACGGGTGGTCGGCAATGTCATGAGCGGGTTGATGGCTGGCATCATGTTGGCGCGGCCGGTTTCCAGCCTTCTGTCGGAAGTTGTCTCCTGGCGCGGTGTGTTTCTGACGTCTGCGGCCGTCATGGCGCTTCTTGCCGTGGTGCTTTTCCGGCTCCTGCCGACCCGTGTGCCTGAAGCGCGGCTGAGCTATGGCGCCTTGATGGCGTCGATGGGCCGGCTGGCGCTTCACACGCCGGTCCTGCGGCGGCGGGCGATCTATCACGCCTTTCTCTTCGCGGCCTTCAGCCTGTTCTGGACCACGACGCCTCTTTATCTGAGTGGACCACATTTCAATCTCAGCCAGGGTGAGATCGCACTCTTCGCACTGGCTGGTGCGGCCGGCACCGTCGCCGCCCCGATTGCCGGGCGGATGGCCGATCGCGGATGGACGCGGGCGGCGACATTCTTTGCACTGCTGGCGGTAGCACTCTCTTTCGCCGTCACGCATCTAGCGCCCGAGGGATCGCATCTGGCGCTCGCCATTCTTGTCATTGCCGCAATCGTTCTGGATTTCGGTGTCACTACCAATCTGGTGCTCGGGCAGCGGGCGATCTTCACGCTGGGGGCGGAATTCCGCAGCCGCCTGAACGGCATCTATATGGCGACGTTTTTCATGGGCGGTGCAATTGGTTCCGCCGTTGGCGGCTGGGCCTATGCGGTTGGCGAATGGCAAGCCGCCTCCTGGATCGGCTTTGCTCTTCCCGTAGCGGCGCTGCTATATTTCCTGACGGAAAAGCGCGACTGAAACGTCATAACTAAAAAAGCCCGGACCACCGGGCTTTTTCCTTTTCTTCCAGTCGATTTATTCCGCGAATTCGACCACTACACCGGGACGGACCATTTTCGCCAGTTCGGTGGCATCCCAGTTGGTCAGGCGAATACAGCCATGGCTGTTCGTCTTGCCGATCTTCGAGGGTTCCGGCGTGCCGTGAATGCCGTAGGTCGGCTTCGACAGGGCGATCCAGACCGTGCCGACAGGACCGTTCGGGCCCGGCGGGATCTGCAGGATCTTGTCGTTCTGACCCTGCTTGAAGTTGATCTTGGGATTATAGGTGTAGCCCGGATTGAGCGCGATACGCTCTACCGTATGGGTGCCGCTTGGCGAGGGGGTGTCCGTGGAGCCGATCGTGGCGGGATAGGCGGCAATCAGATTGCCGTCCTGGCCATAGGCGAAGACCTGCTTGATACCCTTGTGCGCAACGATGCGGGCGACCTGCCCCTTCTTTGCCTCGCCGGGATTGACGACCTTGATGATGGTGCCGGGCACGGAGAAATCGACGCCGGGGTTCAGCTCTTTCAGATAGTTCTCATCCATGTGGAAGCGTTCGGCCAGCGCTTCCGAGGTCGACGTGAAGGAGAGGGCAGGCAGCTGCGATTTCTCGGCATAGTCGTCCGGGATGGAGGCCACGTAGGGGCCGGCGGCATCGGCGGCGGTGATCGTGTAATCCACAATCGGCATGCCGCCTGAGGCGCGCAGGCGCTCCAGAATGTCTTCTGAATTGTTCGGGTCGAGCTTTTCGCCCGTCATGTCCTGCCAGGCGGCTATCGCCTTGTTGACATTGTCGCCCATCTTCCCGTCGATCACGCCGGGGGAGATGCCCTCGCGGTCGAGGAAGGTCTGGAGCGCGACGATTTCCTGGCGGGAACGGTTGACCGGCGTTGTCACCGGCGTATGCCGCTCGATCAGGTGATCCGGCTGCGGAACGGCGGCCGTGGTGCTTTCTTCCGGCATCGGCTGGCCGAGGGGGCCGCTTTCCACCGCGCCGGGGGCTGGCACGGAACCTGTGTAGAGATTCTCATCGGAGCCGTCACCGCGATATTCGCGGTAATCGCGCACGCTGCCGTTGTCCTGATAACCGTAGTCGCGCGGCGGCTCACGATACTGGCCGCCGGGGGCGGGTGGATAATAGGTGGTGTCGCGCTGGCGTACCTGCTGCCGCTGCTGGTAGCCAGAGGGCATTTCGGTGGCCAGCAGGTTGCCGTACTGGTCATAGAACACGGTACGACCCATCGCGTCACGGCTGATGACGATGTCGCCACGTTCCGGCATGAAATCGAGAACGCGGCCATCAGGCGTAACCAGCATGGTCTGTTCGCCATAACGCTGCTGCGCACCAGCCTGTAGCGGAGCGAAAATCGACGCCACGGCAATCGTCAGGCCCAGAGCTGCGTTAAGAAACTGTTTCACGATTCTGCTATCCCTTGCTTCGTCACCGATAAACACACCGTAATCTTGACCCTATTGTGAAAAAGGTGAATTCGCGGTTAATGCAATCTTAATTTCCGTCACGGTTAGTAGCGTTTCCGTGAACCATGCGTTTTTACTGCCACAGGGAGGTTGTCTTGCGTTCGTTTCGGGCTGGCAGATCGCCACGCATTTTCCTCGATGAGACGTCCGTTTTCGATATCGGCGCCTGCGTCGTCGACGGCATAGACATCGCGCCCGGCCGCGCCATTCCCGATGATGGCGATGCGCGTATCGACCACTCGCTTGAAGGCTTTCTTTTTACCTGTGGTCCCGATCATATCCGTCATCCCGAACCGATTGATGGTGACCGCGAGGGGCGTCGATATCCTTTGCATGGCTCCTTCTCCTCGCATCCCGCAACGATCACCGCGTTCGATGTTCTCGAGTCCAATGCGCTGGCGCGCGTCGAGGTTCCCGTGAAGCTTGCCGATGGCGGCACGGCGCTGCTGGAACGGACATGGAAGATCGACGGCGAAAGCGGCGAGGTCAGCCTCGATGACAGGATCGTGAATACGTCCGGGCGTCCGATTCCAGTGTTCCTGATGTACCATATGAATGTCGGCGCCCGCCTGTTTGACGATGCGGTGCGGCTTGAAGGCGCAATGCTGGATGGCGGCGGTCATGGCTGGCGTTTTGGCGAGGAGCCAGGCAGTGTTTTCTGTGTCTCGGCTGGTAAGGATGAATGGGCGGAATTGAAACTCGGCCCGATTGTGGCCATTGGCGGGAAGACGCTCACCGTGCGTTTTCGCACGGAGACGCTGCCCTATCTGCAGATGTGGCGCAACCAGCAGGCACCGGCGAACGTGCTCGGCATCGAGCCGGTTTCGCATCGCTGGGTGGGGCGTAGCGAGCTCGAGGCAGCCGGTGAATTCAATATTCTTCAGCCGGGCGAAAGCCGTTCCTTCGGTCTGCGCTTTTCCATCCTCTGAGCCGTACCGAATGAAGACCGCGCGTCATTGACGCATGGGATTTGACCGCTTACATCGGATGCGGATTTCAAGGATGACGGCCAGCGGCGCGGACGCCGGTTTCAGGAGGCATGACATGGATATCAGGCGCATAGACGACGAATATTCGGTAACTGGACAGATCAGCGTCGCCGATCTGGATGAGATCAAGGCACTCGGCTTCAAGTCGATCGTCTGCCACCGCCCGGACGGCGAAGAAGACGGTCAGCCGCTTTTTGCCGATATTGCCGAGCGTGCAGAGCAGCTTGGCCTGACGATCATGCATGTGCCGGTCGGCCGCTATGGCGTCGACGCCGATGCCGTTGCCGGCATGGTGGATGCGCTCGATGAATTGCAGCGCCCGATGCTCGGCTATTGCCGTTCCGGCGCGCGCTCCACAGCGATCTACGAAAAGACCCATCACCTGCGCGGCTGATTTTTCGCGCGTCATTCTATTTTTCAAGTGCCAATCAACAGGAGTTTTCCATGACCATCAAGCGTATCGAGCCGGGCAAGCGCATGAGCGGCGCCGTCGTTCACGGCAACACCGTTTATCTGGCCGGCCAGGTTGGCGAAGGTACGAGCGTGACGGAACAGAGCAAGTCGGCTCTCGCTGAAGTCGACCGCCTGCTGGCCGCTGCCGGTTCCGACAAGTCGAAGATCCTGCAGACCATCATCTACCTCTCCGACATGTCCACCTTCGGCGAAATGAACGCTGTCTGGGAAGGCTGGATCGACCCGGCAAACCCGCCGGCCCGCGCCACCAGCGAAGCCGCGCTGGCAACGCCGGATTACAAGGTTGAATTCATCGTCACCGCTGCTCTCTGAGCATCAGTCTGATCTTCAAGAAAAGGCCGGGTCGCGGAATGCGGCCCGGCCTTTTTTGATGGGATGGGGTCAAAAACTCGCCCCATCATGCCGGGCTTGACCCGGCATCCAGCCAGGGCGCGTCTGCGCCGTGAAAGAGTCTTTCGCGATCAAGGACTTGATCGCGCTGGACCCCGGATCTAGTCCGGGGTGACGGCGCGGCGCGGCGACATGGCCACAAAATGCCAAGTAGAAGCAATTTTCATGTTTTTTGAAACGCTTGCGTCCGTCACCTCACCGGCGAAGCAAGCGCCTTCTCAAACTGCTTCAACGTCTCCACCCGCTCCGCAAACCATAGTCGCGCCAGATCATTTGCCGAGGCGAAATCGATACCATCCGGATCGATGGAGGTGATCGTCCAGCGGCCAGCCTTTGCGCCAGCTAGAACTGCGAGCCGAGCTGCTTCGCCCTTGATGGCGTTAAGGCGGGTCGCTTCGCTTTCCGCCGCCGCCATCAGTTCTTCTGCGCCTGACAGATCGGTGTGCAGATCGGCGGGGATGATATTGCTGGCGTTGCGGGCCGGGCCGCCATTAATCTGCACGCCTTCCGTCCGCAGCCGGTAAAGCCTTGTGTCGGGAAGGGAGAGATAAAGTTTCGCTTTGGGGTAGCGGGCAACGTAGCGCGCGATGGCGATCGGCACTTCATCCGGGCTGATTTGTTCCGCCCTGCCCACCAGTGTCAGGCGCGGCAGCGTCAGCGCGTCACCTTTGCCGAAAGGGGCGAGTGTCAGCGAGATACGCGAATCGCTTTCCATGTTGCGGGCGTGCAGCGTCAGCCCGGCCGCGAAGAAGAACGGCGTGCCATCCGGCTCGATGCCGATATTGGTCGCGGTTGTATAGGGATAACCGCTGACGGGATCGAGCGTGGCGAGTGCTGCCGTGCGGGACGCGTGCAGCACATCGCGGGCCACGCGCACTGCCTCGAAAGGCGCGCCGGCCGAGGGCTCGATCTTCGCGCCGCGTGGGGTGATGACGGGAGGGGCTGTATCCGGCATGGCGTTTCCTAAGCTGTGAGTCACAGTCAGGATTTACACCATGCCGAAGCCATGTCCATGCGCGATATCAGCTTCGGGTTCTGATCTGCGTCAGGGTACGCGTCGGCGTGATCGCTTCCGCATCCAGCTTCACCTCGATGATCGCCGGTTTGCCGCTTGCCCGTGCCCGTTCGAAGGCGGCGGCGAAGTCTTGCGTTCTTTCCACCGTTTCGCCGTGTCCGCCATAGGCTTTGGCAAAGGCGTTGAAATCCGGATTGACGAGATCGGTGCCGCTGACACGACCGGGATATTCCCGCTCCTGATGCATGCGGATCGTGCCATAGGTGCCGTTATTGACCAGCACGGTGATGATTGGCAGCCCGTAACGCACGGCGGTGATGAATTCCTGCCCGTGCATCATGAAGCAGCCGTCACCGGCAAAGCAGATCACCTCACGCTCCGGGAACAGGTGCTTTGCGGCAACCGCCGCCGGCAGGCCGTAACCCATGGAGCCTGATGTCGGGGCCGATTGCGTGTTGAAGCGGCGGAAGCGGTGGAAGCGGTGCAGCCAGGTGGCATAATTGCCGGCGCCATTGGTGAAGATCGCGTCTTCAGCAACGTTCGCCTCGATCCAGTCCATGATCGGACCCATCTGCACGGCGCCGGGGCCTGTCTGCGGCGGCGTTGACCATTTGAGATAGGCCTCATGCATTGAGGCCGTGCGATCGGCCCAGAGGGCATTGCCGGCAAGATCGATGGAGGCGAGGGCGCCAACGAAATCGTTCGGGGAGGCGCAGATAGCGAGGTCCGGCCGATAGACGCGGCCGAGCTCTTCCGCCTCTGGATAGATATGGATGAGCTTCTGCGACGGGTAGGGAATATCGAGCAGCGTGTAGCCGGAGGAGGGCATTTCGGAGAGGCGGCCACCGAGCAGCACCACGAGGTCGGCTTCCCTGATTTCCTTGGCCAGTGCCGGGTTGATGCCGATGCCGACATCGCCTGCGTAGGAGGGGCTCAGATGATCAAACAGCATCTGGCGGCGGAATGAACAGCCCACGGGAAGTTTGTGCTTTTCCGCAAAAGCCTTGAAGCCTGTCACGCTTTCCTCGGACCAGCGGGTGCCGCCGGCGATGAAGACCGGGCGTTTTGCCTCGCCCAGCATTTTTGCGAAGGCGGCCATTTGCGACGGGCCTGGATGTGCCTCGACGGGCGTATAGGGCTTTGCCTCGGGAGCTTCGACCTCTTCCACCAGCATGTCTTCGGGCAGCGTCAGCACCACGGGGCCAGGGCGGCCGGAAGTGGCGACGGCAAAAGCGCGGGTAACGAATTCGGGAATGCGGCGGGCATCATCGATCTCGCCCACCCATTTTGCGAATTCGGTAAAGGCGCGGCGATATTCCACTTCCTGAAAGGCCTCGCGCTCGCGGGCATCCCGCTGCACCTGACCGATGAACAGGATCATCGGAATGGAATCCTGCCTTGCAATGTGCAGGCCGGCCGAGGCATTTGTGGCACCGGGGCCACGGGTCACCATGCAGATGCCAGGCTCGCCCGTCAGCCGGCCCCAGGTATCGGCCATCATGGCGGCGCCGCCTTCCTGACGGCAGACCACGGTTTCGATGCCGCTTTCATAAAGCGCATCCAGAACGGCCAGATAGCTTTCGCCCGGAACGCAGGAAACGCGGGAGACACCATTGGCCTTCAGCGCTTCGACGATCAATTGCCCGCCTGTTCTTTTCATTCCGGCTGCAGTCATGGCGTCGTGGTCCTTTCGATGTTTTCCAGTTCGGCCAGCACCTGCGCCTGATGTTCGCCGAGCTTAGGGCTCGGGCGTTCATAACGCAGCGGCGTCTGAGACATGATAATGGGTGTGCGGACACCGGGGATGACAGTGCCGTCTTCCGCCTCCAGATCGATACGGAGGCCGCGTGCCTTCACCTGCGGATCCGCGAACATTTCCTCGATGGAATTGATCGGTCCGGCGGGAACGGCGTTCTTCTCGCAGGCGGTCAGAAGATCGCGCTTCTGCCATTTCAGCGTCTCCGTGGAAACGATCTGCCGCACCTCGACCTTATGCGCCACGCGGGCCTTGTTTGTCGCGTATCGCTCGTCATCGGCGATCGCGCCGATGCCGAGGATATTGCAGAGGCGGCGGAACTGACCGTCATTGCCGACCGCGAGGATCAGGAAGCCGTCGGCCGTTGGCACCACCTCATAGGGGGAGATATTTGGGTGGGCGTTGCCGAGCCGGACGGGAGGCCTGCCGGAGATCAGGTAATTCATGTTCTGGTTGGCGAGAACGGCCGATTGCACATCGAGAAGCGCCATGTCGATATGCTGGCCTTCGCCAGATCGAATGGCGTGGATCAGTGCCGCCTGAATGGCCGATACGGAATAGATGCCGGTGAAGATATCGGCAACCGCCACGCCCGCCTTCATCGGCTGTCCATCGGCTTCGCCCGTAATCGACATGAAGCCGGACATGCCCTGCACGATATAATCGTATCCGGCGAGATCGGCATAGGGCCCGGTCTGGCCGAAGCCGGTGATGGAGCAATAGATCAGCTTTGGATTGAGCGCCCTCAGGCTTTCGTAATCGAGGCCGTATTTGGCAAGCCCGCCGCGCTTGAAATTCTCGATGACGACATCGGCGGTGCGCACCAGCCGGCGCACCAGTTCGCAGCCCTCGGGCGTTTTGAGATCGGCGACGATGGAGCGTTTGCCGCGATTGGTGGCGTGGTAATAGGCGGCGGAGAGGTTTTCTCCGTCATTGCTCTCAACGAAGGGCGGTCCCCATGCGCGTGTATCATCGCCGCCTTCGGGGTTTTCGACCTTGATAACGTCTGCGCCCATATCGGCCAGCATCTGCCCCGCCCAGGGACCGGCGAGAACACGCGCCAATTCGATGACGCGGATGCCCGATAGCGGCGGTTTCCTGTTCGGCTTGTCGGTCATCTATCCCCCGGTACTTGGTGTCTGCCGGTTTATAGACCGCTGCTTGCCGCGTCGCATGTGATTTTATCTCATGGACTTATTCCGTTTTGGAACGGCACTAACTGGGGCTGACACGGCAGCTTCGACATTCGGTATTTTGAGAGTCCCCTAATTCCGTCATTCCGGCCTTGAGCCGGAATCCACTCAGCCTAAGCCATTGGGCTGAAAAGACTCTTCTCGCCGCGCAGACGCGCGTCGGCTGGATCCCGGCTCAAGGCCGGAATGACGGGGAGGGCGTTTTACTGTCATCCACGACGCGGCCGCACCAGGCGGCAAAATCCGCTACGACGGACTGCCAGCCGATTTCGTTCAGGGTTTCGTGCCGCATGCCCTTGTAAATCGTGTGCTCGACATGGCTGAAGCCCGCCTCCCGGAAACGTTCGGCAAGCCACACGATCTCCCTGCCGTCATTGGTGGCGGCGTCCTCATCACCGCTCACCAGCAAAAGCGGCAAAGCCTTCGGCAGACGCTCGATAAGTTTCGGGCCGCGATAGGAGAGTGCAAAGACATCCTGCCAGAGGGAAACGCTTGCCTCGAACTGGCAGAGCGGGTCTTCCACATAGGCGTCCACCGCCGCCTTGTCGTGGCTCAGCCAGTCCGCATGGGTGCGCTTTTCCGGCATTTTCGCGTTCCAGGCGCGGAAGGTGGCTTTCGGCAAGATGGCGCTTGGCACATCCGAGCCTTTCAGCATTTTTTCCAGCCGCAACACAATCTGCACGAAACGGCCCATAAGACCGGGATTGAGATTGGAATTCCAGATCGACAGACCATCGAAGGCGTCGGGGTAACTGACAGCAGTATTGAGCGCCACGAGGCCCCCCATGGAGTGGCCGAACAGGATCACCGGCAGGCCGGGATGCCGCTCGCCGGCCAGCCGGCGCATCGCCATGACGTCGGCCACGACCTTGTCCGCGCCATCCTTCCAGGCAAAGCGGCCGAGAGGCGCGTCTGTCGCTTTCGTGCGACCGTGGCCACGGTGGTCATGGGCATAGACCTCGAAACCCTGCTGCGACATGACATCGGCAAAACGGCGGTAGCGGCCGGCATGTTCAACGAGGCCGTGGCAGATCATCAGCACGCCGCGGGCGGGAGCAAGGGTGGAAGGTTGATGACGGAAGGCGATGGATGCGCCGGAAGGGGCTTCCAGCCTCCCAATCCGGCTGAATGCGAAGCTGTCGATCGTTTCATTCATCGTCGTATCCGTCGTCTCATCGCGCAGCCTGTCATAATCATGGGGTCATAATCGTGCCAGAGGTTGCCCCAAGGTCCTATTTACCCTACATAGCGGCAAATTTCCCGATACGTACTCTTAAAAATCCGATGTGGAGCATTCGCTACAATGGCACGTCAATTCATCTATCACATGGCCGGGCTGAACAAGTCCTATGGCGCGAAGAAGGTTCTGGAGAACGTTCATCTCTCCTTCTACCCTGACGCCAAGATTGGTATCCTCGGCCCGAACGGCGCGGGTAAGTCGACTGTTCTCAAGATCATGGCCGGCCTTGATAAGGAGTACACCGGTGAGGCGTGGCTCGCCGAAGGTGCGACGCTCGGTTATCTCGAGCAGGAGCCGAAGCTCGACGAAAACAAGACCGTGATGCAAAACGTCATGGAAGGCGTGGCGAGCAAGACGGCGATCGTTGACCGCTACAACGAGCTGATGATGAACTATTCCGACGAAACGGCGGAAGAGGGCGCGAAGCTTCAGGACATCATCGACAGCCAGAACCTGTGGGACCTCGAAAATCAGGTCGAAATGGCCATGGACGCCCTGCGCTGCCCGCCCGGCGATTCGCCCGTAACCGGTCTTTCCGGTGGTGAGCGCCGCCGCGTGGCGCTTTGCCGCCTGCTTCTGTCACAGCCGGACCTGCTGCTGCTCGACGAACCGACCAACCATCTGGATGCCGAAACCATCGCCTGGCTCGAAAAGCACCTGCGCGATTATCCCGGCGCCGTGATGATGATTACGCACGACCGCTACTTCCTCGACAACGTCACGGGCTGGATTCTCGAGCTCGACCGTGGCCGCGGCATTCCTTACGAAGGCAACTACTCCGCTTACCTGCAGGCGAAAGCCAAGCGCATGCAGCAGGAAGCCCGTGAAGATGCCTCGCGCCAGAAGGCCATCAGCCGCGAACAGGAATGGATCGCCTCCAGCCCTAAGGCCCGCCAGACAAAGTCCAAGGCACGTATCAAGGCCTATGACGAGCTGGTGGAAGCAGCGGAAAACCGTCGTCCCGGCGATGCGCAGATCGTTATCCCGGTCGCCGAGCGTCTGGGCCGCGTCGTCATCGAGGCTGAGAACCTCACCAAATCCTATGGCGACCGCGTGCTGATCGAGAACCTGTCCTTCAAACTGCCTCCGGGCGGTATTGTCGGCGTCATCGGCCCGAACGGCGCCGGCAAGACCACGCTGTTCAAGATGATCACGGGTCAGGAGCAGCCGGATAGCGGCTCGATCACGGTCGGTGATACCGTCCAGCTCGGTTACGTCGACCAGAGCCGCGACGCGCTGGCGGGTGACAAGACCGTGTGGGAAGAAATTTCCGGCGGTAACGACATCATCAAGCTCGGCAAGTTCGAAGTGAACTCGCGCGCCTATTGCGGCGCCTTCAACTTCAAGGGTGGCGATCAGCAACAGAAGGTCGGCAACCTCTCGGGTGGTCAGCGCAACCGCGTGCACCTTGCCAAGATGCTGAAGGCCGGCGGCAACGTGCTGCTACTCGACGAACCGACCAACGACCTTGATACGGAAACGCTGGCGGCGCTCGAAGAAGCGCTGGAAGCCTTCGCGGGCTGCGCCGTTATCATCAGCCACGACCGCATGTTCCTGGACCGCCTCGCGACCCACATTCTCGCTTTCGAGGGTGACAGCCACGTGGAATGGTTCGAAGGCAACTTCGAAGACTACGAAAAGGACAAGGTCCGTCGCCTCGGTCCGGAAAGCATCAAGCCCGGCCGCGTGAGCTACAAGCGCCTGACACGCTGATCCGTTTGTCATCACTTCAAAAAGGCCCGCCGCAAAGCGGGCCTTTTTCCGTGTAATAAGTCGAGATGATCGTCTCGCGCGGCACTTTGCGCTTGCATCTCGCGCCACATCGACATAAAGATATCTTTATATCTTGATTAGCTTGCGAGGCGCGGCAGAGTGGCGTTCGGTCTGGACAAATTGGTGGATCTCCTGAAGGCGGCGGGTGAGCCGACGCGCTTCCGGTTGCTGGCGCTTTTGGCGGCCGGCGATCTGACTGTCACCGATCTTACCGAAATTCTCGGCCAGTCTCAGCCGCGTATTTCCCGTCACCTCAAGCTTTTGACGGAAGAGGGGCTGATCGAGCGTTATCAGGAAGGTGCGTGGGCCTATTTTCGCTTGCGTCAGGATGGCGAGCCTGCGGGTGTCGTTCGGCAGTTGCTTGCAGCGGCCTCGCCTTCCGACGCGGTTCTTCAGCGTGACAGTGAGCGACTGGCCGCCGTCAAGCGGGTGAGGGCGGAGCGTGCGCAGGATTATTTCAGCCGTAATGCGTCTGCCTGGGACGAACTGCGTCGCCTGCATGTCAGCGACGAAGCCGTGGAAGGCGCGCTGCTGAAGCTAGTGGGCACCACGCCCGTCGATTCGCTGCTCGATCTCGGCACGGGCACCGGCCGTATCCTGCAGCTTCTGAGCGGCATTTATCGCCGTGCCATCGGCGTGGATGCGAGCCGCGACATGCTTTCGGTGGCACGCGCCAATCTGGACAAGGCGGGCGTGGTGAACGCCTCCGTGCGCCATGGCGATATTCTCAATCTGCCGCTCGAGGGACAGGATTTCGATCTGATCGTTATCCATCAGGTGCTGCATTTTCTCGACCAGCCGGAGATCGCCCTTTCGGAAGCCGCGCGTATGCTGCGTCCGGGCGGTCGGTTGATCGTCATCGATCTTGCGCCGCATTCCTTTGAATATTTGCGCGACGAACACGCGCATGTGCGGCTGGGCTTTTCGCATCCATTGATGGAGGAATGGCTGAAGAAGGCCGGGCTTTCACTGGAACGCGCCGTCGATCTGCATTCTGAAAAAGCGTCTGACGAAGCTCTTGACGTCACGATCTGGGTTGCCCGCGACCAGCGGCTGCTGATGGCAGACGATGTGGCGCAAGAGGCGGTTTTACTTCGCTCCGGGAGGGCATGATATGTTGAGGTCGGAAACCGCACGCCGTGATGGCGACATCCGGTTGTCTTTCGAATTTTTCCCGCCCAAGAACGCCGAGATGGAAACCCAGCTATGGGAAACGGTTGCCGAGCTTAAAAAGTGGAACCCGGACTTCGTGTCCGTCACCTACGGTGCCGGTGGTTCCACCAAGGCGCCGACGCTGGACGCGGTGCGCCGGATGATCGGCGACAGCCATCTGGCGACGGCCGCACATCTGACCTGCGTGGACGCGAGCCGCGATGAGGTGCACCAGGTCGTCGACGAGTTCCGTAATGCGGGCGTTCGTCATTTCGTGGCGCTGCGCGGTGATCCCTCCACCGGTATCGGCACGGCTTACCAGCCGCATCCGCAGGGTTACGAGAACGCCGCAGCGCTGGTAAAGGGCCTCAAGGAGCTGGGCGACTTTGAGATTTCCGTCTCCGCCTATCCTGAAAAGCATCCGGAAAGCGCAAGTGAAGCTGTTGATATCGACATGCTGAAGCGCAAGGCGGATAATGGCGCTACCCGGGCGCTGACGCAGTTCTTCTTCGATAATGACGTGTTCGAACGTTACATGGAACGGGTTACGGCGGCGGGGATCACCATTCCGGTGGTTCCGGGCATCATGCCGATCCAGAATCTCACCCAGCTCAAGCGTTTCGCCGGACGCTGCGGCACAAGCATTCCTGCGTTTCTGGATGAGCGTTTTGAAGGCTATGACGAGGATCTGGAGGGCCGCGCCCGCGTGGCTGCAGAGGTTGCGGCCGAGCAGATCGCCGATCTCCAGCGGCGCGGCGTCAATGAGTTCCACCTCTATACCATGAACCGCGCGCCGCTGGTTGATGCCGTGCTTGAAAATCTGGGTCTGGAGCGTCTGCGCCGCAGCGCCGCGTGATTTCAGCCAGGCTATTTTCGGACAGAAAAAAGCGCAGGTCCCTCGGGGCCTGCGCTTTTTAAATTCGTGTCATCTACGGTTCTTCACTGCGTTTGGTCTTCACGTCTCGTCAGATGAAAAGCATCATCGCTACGAACAAAAACGCCAAACCGACTGCCAAGGCATTGAGAGATTTTGTAAGTCCCATGGGTGCCTCCTCTTGTTGACAGCTTCGATAATATGACCGTTTTGTGGCAGTTGAAAAGCGGTTTTTGTGATGCGGTGCAGCACGTCTTTCAGGGCCTCAGAAAAGGAATTTCCGTAATTATCTGAAAATGAATGGTTATTTTCTTATCACGCAGTGCTTCATGTGTTTAAAAAAAGTAAATGACCGGGGTTTTATCCCCAGTCATCCGGTCGAGATTAACGATTTCCGCCTTGATTCCGGCCGACAGATTAAGGGCCGGAGAGCAGCGTTAAGACAGGTTAAAGCGCCTGCAGAAGAGCTGCCGTAGGCCAGCCGTCCGCAGGCATGCCGAGGCGCTGCTGTTCCTTCTGGATGGCGACGCGGGTGCCAGAACCGAGAATGCCATCCACCTTGCCGACATTGTGGCCGCGTGCTTCGAGCTTGGTCTGAAGCTGCTTCATGGTGGCGTCATCAAAGCCGGGATCTGGGTTGCCCTTGTCATAGACCGGGCCGCCCATCAGGCGGGTAGCGAAATAGGCAGCCGAGGTCGTGTAGATGAACGACTGGTTCCATTCCAGATAGATGTTGAAGTTCGGATAGGTGAGGAAAGTCGGACCCTTGCGGCCCTGCGGCATGATGAGTGCGGCGGGAAGGGAGGCGAAGTTCTTGTTGCCATCGCGCGGGGTGACGCCAAGCGCAAACCATTCGCCGGCGGTCAGCGGGCCGCCAAGGCCGGATTTTTCCCAGGGCAGGTCCTCGGGCAGAGAAACTTCCTGAATCCAGGGTTCGCCCTTTTTGAAGCCGAGGTGCTGGATGAATTTCGCCGCCGTCAGAATGGCATCGGGCGCACTGCTCTTGACGTTGATGTGGCCGTCACCATCACCATCGACGCCGAAGGCGATGATATCCTTCGGCAGCATCTGCACCTGGCCGATTTCGCCGGCCCATGCGCCCGTATTGGTGGCAGGATCGAGATCGCCATGCTGAACCATTTCGATCAGCGCGAGCAGCTGCGGACGGAAGAGCTCCGGGCGGCGGCAATCATGCGACAGGGTTACCAGCGCGTTGCGGGTATTGAAATCGCCCTGAACGGCGCCAAAATCGGTCTCCATGGCCCAGAAGGCGGCAATGACGCCAGCGGGCACGCCAAACTCATTTTCGGCGCGGGCGAAGGTGGAGGAGAGCTCCTGCAGCTTCTTGCGGCCGATATCAAGGCGGGCCTGGCTGACGGTGCGCTGCGAGAATTCGAGGAAGGTCTGGCGGAAAACGCCCTGCGCGCGGTCACGCGATAGCACCTTCTGGTCGATCTGCGCGCCCGCCAATGCCTTCTGGATCGCATCTGCCGGAATGCCCTTGGCAAGCGCATCGGCCTTGACGCCTTCAAGAAACGTACCGAGATCACCACCGCAGGCGACCTGCTTGGGATCGTCAGGCGATGCAACCGGTGGCGTGGCGAGGGCTGCGCTGGAAGACAAAAGAGACAGAGCGGCGGCAAAGATGATGCTGCGCGACCGGAACGTGGGCATGGGAATTTCCTCGATAGGTTGTTAGCCCGCTTTACCCATATGTTTGCGACAAAAAAACGGATCGGGCGATCTGACGTGGTTGAACAACGCCGAATTTTGGAAAGTGTTGCTTCTTGGCCGTCCTATTTGGCCGAAGCGATCCATTTCCGCCAGTTTTTCTCGCTTCCGGCAAAGACATTGATGTCGGTCGGGCCATTTACGCCGGGTACGACGCCTGTTGCGGTGTATTGCCAGAAGGCCCATTGCCGGTCTTCATAGATCTTGGTCGGATGCGCGGCGACGGACCGCACCCAGAAATGATAGTCCTTGAACTGGCCGACGAGATTGTCGCGGTGGAAATCAACCGAGGTATAGATAATCGGACGTTTGCCGTAATGGGCTTCGATGCGGTCGAGGAAGCGCTGCATTTCGGCGCGTACGATGCCGGGAGCCGGGCGCGTCTTGCAGGTGGGTGAGGCAGGGTTCCACTCCACGTCGAGAACCGGTGGCAAAGTAACGGCGTCCTTCGGCACGTTGCGAATGAACCAGTCGGCCTGCGCGTCTGCCGTCGAGCAGAAATAATAGAAGTGGTAAGGCGCATGCAGAATATTCGCGGCTGCGGCGCTGCGCCAATGGTCGCCGAATTTCGGATCGATTCGATCCGACCCCTCCGTTGCCTTGATGAAGACGAATGACACGCCCGACTTGCGCACGGTCTGCCAGTCGACATCGCCATTCCATTTGGACACGTCGATGCCGTGCACCTCATGGCGGTGCGGGTTGTTGACGCCGAAATCCTGCGGGTCGGTATCGGAAAATTTTGGCTTGGATACGGACGCGGTTTCGAGCAGATCGTAACTCGTGGAGGTGCAGCCGCCGATCAATAGCAAAGCCGACAATAGTGCCGATAAACGCAGCCGCATTGGAACCCTGATGAAAATATTGCCCCTATACGGCCGCCAAAACGGCGCGCCGTATCTCCCGATTTACGCATAACATGGTAAACAAACTGATATGGCAAGTGGCAACGTGCTTTTTGCACCCGACAGTCGCTGGATTTGAAGCGATTTGCGCATTCATCGCCGAATAAGGCGCTGCAGGAGCCGTGACGGTGACGCCCTTCGGCGCTGCGCGGGGTCCGTTCTACCTTCTGCAATCAGGCGTCGGCCAGGATGCGGTGGATTTTCGGTTGCTGCGCTTCAGTGACCGGAAGGGTAATGACAGCCCGCCAGGCATAACCACGGGCGATTTCCTCAAATTCGAGGTTGCCATCAAAACGGCCTGCCATATTTGCCAGAACATAGCGAAGATTGGCGCGGGGCGTAACATGGAAGCGCGTGAGCCAGCCGTGCAGGAGCGTGCGGAACCACTTCGGCAGCTGTTCCTGCTGGCCGAAATCGACAATATGCAGCGCGCCACCGGGTTTCAGCGCCTTGAGCGCCTGTTCCACTGCCTTTTCCCAGTCCGGTATCATCGACAGCGCATACGGAATCATGACCCGGTCGAACCCGTCGGGCTGACCGAACTCGGAGGGGCGGAAAGCGGTGGCGTCGGCCACGCGCAAAATCGGGCGTTCCGCCCTGCCGGCGAAATTCTCGGCTGCGGTCAGCAGCATTTCGGCGGAGATGTCGAGGCCGAATAGTTTGGCGTCAGGAAACCTGCGGCCGGCCAGCAGCAGGTTGCGACCGGTGCCGCAGCCGACTTCCAGGAGCGTGCCGCCCTTTGGTACGTTCAGGCCGGAAATGGTCCGGTCGCGGCCAAGAAGGTAATATTTGCGGGTGATATCGTAGATATGTCGCTGGTGGCGATACATGCGGTCCATCAGGCTCGCATGTGCACTATCTGCAAGACTTACATTCTCACCGACGGTTTTCATGCCATAGCCCTCTGGTAAATATGGAAACCGCCATAAATGGCCGAGCGGTCCAAGGCGTTGAGCTCGCTGGAGCGCTCTTCCAGATAGACCCACTGATTGCGGATATCGGGGGAAAGCCGGCCTTCGATCACGCTCTTTTCGGCTGCGGTGCGGAAGATGACGCGGGCGCCCGATGCGGCGGTGCGGCTGATCTGCGACCACAATTCGTTGAGCTGCACATCCGTCATCCAGTCCTGCGCGTCCAGGAGGATATAGCGGTCGACGGCGCTTGCCGGCTTTTTGGAGAGAAGCTCGGTGTAGGTGGCGTGATGCACGGCGACGCGTGCCGTATTGTTGCGGATTGTCTCGTAATATTCCGACTTGAGATAGGCGGGCAAAGAGCCTTCATGCGGCTCCGGATAACGGCGTGCAAAGGCCTGCCAGGCAAAATAATTGTCGCTCAGCGGAAAGTTGCAGGCGAGTTTCTCCAGCCGCTGCTTCAGAACCGAGGCAACCGTGCCGTCATCGGAAAGGCTTGCCAGTTCGTCATATTGGCGGGGCGGAATGCCGAGACCGAAGAGGGAGCTTTTGCGTTTCGTCAACCAGCGGACCACCTTCTTGTCGAAGAGCGGCGCGACCTTGCTGTCGAAAAACTGGCGCTGTTCTTCGAGCGTCCGGGTCCTGGCCATTTCGGTGAGCTTCACACCGTGCAGCCTGGCCATGAGATGGCCTGCGCCGATGAAGCGTCCGAGCAGGCCGGTGTGATAGATGTTCCTGTCAAACACCGAAATGCGACGACGGCCGGAAAGGGTGCGCTTCGACCAGTAAGCCTTGGTCGTGGCATCGAGATGTTCGGCGATGAAGCGATCATAACCGTGGCTATTGCTGCGCATATTGGCGCGGCCGAAGTGACGCACCACGTCCTGATGGGCGGGCAGATGGCGGAAGGCGGCGAGCTTCAGCTTGTTCAGCGCAATGTGATGCGGATTGAGGTCAACCACGTCGATGCTGGCCGGGTTGCGCGAGAGATAGGCCAGCATGTTGCAACCGCCGGAACCGATGGTGACGATACGGTGACCTTCGCCCAGCTCCATCGCCTCCATGTCGATCTCGGGATCTTCCCAGATTTGCGGATAGACGAGACCGGAGAAGAGAACGCCGAAGAACCGTTCGGAGAGGCCGCTTTTCGAGAGAGCCTTGTGCTGGAGCAATGCGGACTTCAGTTTCGTGTTCTTGCTGAAGCCGGTCTTGGGTGCCGCACTCGTCATTTGTTCACCTCTCAGTCGATTGAGAGGCGTCTACAGCCGTGACGCTACAGTTTGATGACAGGGGCTGTGGGCGAAGGTGGGGAATGATGGAGACGCTGGAAAACCAGACGGGGCCGGCACTGCGGGACACAAAGAACCGCCCCAGCGACGGATGGGGAGGCAACTGGCGCCGCTACGGATACGTCGCCTCGGGCTCGTCCCGAGGATCTGCACGTCCTGATATTTGCGAGGTTTTCAAATCCTTGGGACAAAACCAGGGATGGCGAATGGAAAATGCTCGACGCTCAAGGAAGGCAAACGGCTGCACCGCGCTCAGAGCGACGCCAAAGGCGATCACTTGCGCAGAACGTGCAGCATGCCCTTGCGTTTTGCATCGTAATAATAACCGCGCGCGTAAAGCCTGACGGCGTTGTCGCGGTCGTTGCCCGCTACCACCCATGCGCCGCGTAAATATTTTACGGCGTATTTGAGATTGGTTTCGGCGTCGAACAGGCCCGAGGCGGGGCCATCGAAGCCCATGGAGCGTGCCGTAGCGTGCCTGATCTGCATCAGGCCGAAGTTACCGCTGTTATATGCGCCGGGATTATACCGGCTTTCGCGCTGCACCACGCGATGAACCAGGTCTTCCGGTACATCATACATGCTGGCGTATTTGGAAATCAGCCCGCTCAATTTTTCGCGTCCGGCAGGTGGCGTATTAAGCGGCGCAGTCATCGCTTCATTCTGCCGGATGGCGGCAAGGGCGGCGTTGGTCGGCCCGGCGGCATAGGCGAGAACGGTGCTGTCCGGCTTGGGCAGCGGAATGACTTTGCGTTCGGCCGTCAGTTCGGTGCCGATGGAGGGTGAGCCGGGTGGCGGCGGTGCCGGCGGGAAGCTGCCCTTGACGGCAACCACCTGCGGCAGATCGGCCGCGGCATTATGGGAGGCAGGTTTGGCCGTCGCAGCCGCCGTTTCGATGGCTGCCGCCGCGGGAGCGGCGCTTGCCGGTGCGAGTGCTGCGGCCGCGGTGGGTGCAGATGCCGCCACGGCGGCTTGGGCGACCTCGGTCTGCTGCGGCTGCATCTGGGCAGTGATCGCAGCGGCGGCAGCTATTTCGGAAGCCGGCGGCAGCGCCACGCGTCCGCCCTTGACGGCGACGGCTGTGGGAAGTGCTGCTGCCTGAGAAGAGGCTGCGGTTTCGGCGGTCTGAACCGATGCGGCTGTCGGGGTTGCTGCTGCGGCCTCGGTCGCTGCCGGCTGCGCGGATGCCGACGCAGGAGTGGTCGCGGGGTTTATCGTTGCGATTTTAGGGCCGTTCGGCCCGTCCTTCGCGGTATATTCGACGCTGGTGCATGCGCTCAATGCCAGTGCCAGACCCACGGTGGAAGACAGAAGAAGTGTCCTTCTTCCGCGGAATTTGCCCGAATTTCGCATGTTGCCGCCTTCGTTATGCCTGTCTTTCGATACCCCCGCGTCGAGCGAAGCAGGCAGTGTCCCGTCGAGCTTCATTAACCTATTGTAAGGAAAGCGGCAAGCCGGGAGGCGACTTGCAGTGTTTCAGGCCGCGATGCGTCTGTATCCGGCGCTGACCGCGCGGCCGGAAATGAAGTGCGTGCGGTACTTCTGGCGGATTTTCTTGTCGCCAGACATGCGCCGCACCAGTGCCAGAGTCGATTCGGGAAACAGCCCCTGCACGATGAGAATGGCCAGAGCCAGTAGCAGGACTGCGGCCTGCGCCACGGCAAACGTCTCTACCGCATTGCCGGTGGTGGAGATGAATTGCGGCAACAGCGCCAGGAAGAAGGTGAAATAGCGCGGTCTCAGGGCGGCGGTTGCGTAACAATCGCGGAACGTTCCGCTCCCGGACTTGCCAGCCAGATTGTCATTATCGGCATTGGCCGCCTGGGCGGCGGGAGTGGCGAAAGTCCACAGGAAAAACAGCATCAGCCAACCGAGCCCGGCCCATTGCACGATTTCCACGAAAGACTGCGGCATATAGGCAAAGCCGGCCACAGGAATGGCTGAAATCGTCATGGCGGTGACGATACCGAGAGCGCCGCCGCTGACGGAAGCCAAAAGCGTCTTTTTGCCGCGGATGGCGGCATAAGAGGCGACAGAAAATACAAGGGGAGAGGGGAGTGCGAACACCACGGCACATGCTGCGCAAAAAATCAGCCAGGCCTGTCCAGACATTCTCTTCCTCCTTGCCCTCCCTGTCGCCGTCTTATTTTAGCCTACCGTAAAATCAGGCCGCTGTGAACGGCTGACCGACATGTTCCATCACTTCGGTAAACCATTTGGCAGAAAGGTCGAAATGCTTTCCGCCCTTGATACGCGGAAATTCGATGGTCCGCAATTTGCCATTCTGGTCTTCGTCGTGGCCGGTGACACCGGAGACCTTGTTGAGCGCGCTTTCCACGGCGAGATCGACCATGCCCTGGATGAGGCGCAGATCGTCGCCATTGGCGGGGGCAGAGCGGGCGAAATAGCCAGATTTCTGCACCATGGAGCGTTCCGCGCCGATGAGGCTGGCAAACTGCTTCTGGAACCAGCCGCCGACATTGATCGTGTCGATCTTCACATGGCCGAAGGCATCGCGCTTTACCGCTTCGCCAGAAGCCTCGCGTTCAGCGACGATCGAATCGAGGCCGGCACCTTCGGAGACGAACAGCGTGACGTAGCCGTGTCTGTCCATGATTTCCTTCAGGCGCTCGGCTTCCGCTTCGATGTCGAAGGCCATTTCCGGTAGGTAGATACCGTCGATGTTCTTCATCTGCGTGTTCATCATCAGGCCTTCGACATATTCGTTGCCGTTGGTCTTCTGGATATAGGCACGGGCGGTAGCCGCCGTCAGCCAGCCGCAATGGCGGCCCATGACTTCGTGGATAACGAAGGTTTTGGGGGCTGCGCTCTGCTCGTTGCTGACATTGTCGAAGAAGGACGCGCCGACTTCGGCGGCCGTCCAGGCGCCAAGCGACTGCTTGATCGGAACCACGTCATTGTCCACCGTCTTCGGCAGACCGACGACGGTGAGGTCGTAGCCGTTGGCGCCGAGATAGGCGGCGAGGTCCGCTGCGGTCGTATTGGTGTCGTCACCGCCGATGGTATGAAGAATGGTGACGCCGTCGGCCGCCAGCCGCTCGGCAGCGACACGAAGCGGATTATCGCCTTCCTTGACGAGGCCGCGCTTGGCGCAATCGGCGGCGTTGGTAAGCTTGACGCGGCTGTTGCCGATCGGCGAGCCGCCGTAACGATGCAGCAGATGCGCCTTTTCCCGCATGTCTTTGCTGATTTCGATGCGATCACCCAGAAGCACGCCCTGATAACCGGAGCGGTAAGCGATGATGTCGATCTCAGGCGCTATATCGCTGTATCGTTCGATCAGGCCGCCCACGGCCGAAGAGAGACAGGGCGCAAGGCCACCCGCGGTCAGCATTGCGACTTTCTGTTTGGCCATCATGGCTCTCCTTTTGCGTATACTCAAACACATGTCTGGACATGTCTGGCAAATGGATGCGACAGCCGCGTGTAGGTGTAAAGTGAATTATCAAGAAAAACGCCGATTTCTCGCGCTTTTTCAGCGGCTTGACCTGACCGGGCAAATATAATCGTTTCAATAGGCCCATTGCGGACACGGGCCCAGTGCCCTGTGGAAAACCCGGAGTTCCGTTCATCCCGTTATCTTGTTCCTGAAGCAAAACTGTCGCAAAGATGAATAAAAGTTAATGCCGCTTACTCGCTGTGGATATTGCATTCGCGGCAATATCCCGTCATGCTTGCGGTCATGATGTTCGATTTCGCCTGTTTGCAAATTTCATCCCTGTGGGAACGGCTGCTCGGCGCAATCGGCGACGCGGCAGGCAACGCGCTTGGTCGCGTGGTGGAAGCCATCCGCACCCTGTTCGAAGGTGATCCGGAAACGCGCCGCAAGGTTTCTTTTTCCGTGGCCATCATCGCGCTTTCCGCTAAGATGGCGAAGGCCGACGGCATCGTCAACGATGCCGAGGTGCGGGCCTTCAGGCAGATTTTCGATTTTCCGGAAGAAGAAGCCAAAAACGTTGCCCGTCTTTATAACCTCGCACGTCAGGACGTTGCGGGTTACGAAGCCTATGCGGAGCGGCTGGCCGGTCTTTGCGGTTCCGGTCACGATAATTGCGAGATGCTGGAAAGCGTCATCGACGGCCTGTTTCATATCGCCAAGGCGGATGGCCTGATCCACGAGCGTGAGCTCGCCTTCCTCGGCCGTATCGCGGAAATCTTCCATATCACCGAAGATCATTTCGAAACGATCATGGCGCGGCATGTGCATATGGATGGGCGCGATCCCTACCGCGTGCTCGGTGTTTCGCCGTCCGACGACTTCCTGGATATCCGCAAGCGTTACCGTTCGCTGGTGGCGGAGCATCATCCCGACAAGCTCATCGCCCGTGGCGTTCCCATGGAATTGCATGCGGCTGCGAATGAGCGTATGGCGGCTCTCAACGCCGCCTATGCGGCCATCGAGAAAGAACGCCGCGTCGCATGAGTGAATGTCTGCCGGATTTTACCCCGGATTTCGGGGGCGCAACTGTTGCGCCTTCGCCTAATCACGGCGAGAGGATCGGCGTGCCCGGTCCCGATATCATTCTTCTTCATTATACCGGCATGACGACAGCGGATGGCGCTCTGTCGTGGCTCTGCAATCCCGAAAGCCAGGTATCGAGCCACTACTTTGTTTTCGAAGACGGGCGCATCGTCCAGCTTGTGCCGGAGACCCGACGTGCATGGCACGCGGGAAAAAGCTCCTGGGCCGGGGACGAGGACATCAACTCCCGCTCCATCGGCATCGAAATCGCCAATCAGGGTCATCCCGGCGGGCTGCCGGAATTCCCCATGGAGCAGGTGGAAGCCGTCATCGAATTATGTCGCGATTGCGGCCAGCGGTGGCATATCGCCCCTGAAAGGGTGCTTGCCCACTCGGACGTGGCGCCGATCCGCAAGGTCGATCCGGGCGAAAAATTCCCGTGGGACATCCTGTCGCAGCACGGTGTCGGCCATTGGGTTGAACCCGCGCCAATCCGCGGCGGGCGTTTTTTCCAGCGCGGCGACCATGGCCAGCCCGTCGAAGCGCTGCAGTCGATGCTGTCCATCTATGGTTACGGCGTTGAAATAACGGGCAATTATTGTGAAAAAACCGAGGGCGCCGTGGCGGCGTTCCAGAGGCATTTCCGGCCCGCACTGGTGGATGGCATTGCGGATTTTTCCACCATTGACACCCTGCACCGGCTGATTGCCAACCTGCCGAAATTTTCGGTCGCCTGAACGCAGCTTCTGGAAAACGAATCCCGGTTTGCCGCGCTCCGCAAGTCGCTTTTCTTGGGTTGCCACAGTTAATCCGCATTGAGGAAGTTTAAGAACAGCACTGTATGCGGTGACGTTCTTCAGGGGAACCTGCCGTCAATATCAATCAAGGAGACCGGACAGCGGAGAGTCGCGATCGACTTTCCGGGCGTTGACTAATTGTGCCGATTCATTGTTCCGGTCCTCCGATCTGGAGACTTTTTCTACATATGAACAGGGTTGTTGTTGCTGTCGTAGTGGGTATTGCTGTACTCGCTTCGCAGGCGGGGATTGCTTTTGCCAAAGATGAAGACGTGAAGACCAAAACCGTGACGCTGGAGAATTTCTTCCGCAAGCCCGGTTATCCCATGCCAGAAAAGAGCCTGCCTTCTTCGCTCAGGAACGATTATTCCGATCTGATCGTCAAATATGCCAAGCGTTACGGCGTTCCCACCAATCTGGCGCATGCCGTGGTTTCGGTTGAAAGCAAGTTCAACCCCAAGGCTCGTGGCAGCGCCGGCGAAGTCGGGCTGATGCAGATCAAGCCGGCAACGGCGCGAATGATGGGTTATCGCGGCACGACCAAGGCGCTGTACGACCCCGAGACCAACATTCGCTGGGGCATGCAATATCTGGCGACGGCGCATCAGCTGGGCGGCGGTCAGGTTTGCAGCACGATCCTGCGGTACAATGCCGGCCATGGCGCTACCCGCATGAACCCGGTCTCCAAGCGTTATTGCGGCAAGGTGCAGGCGCTGCTGGCCGGCTGAGGCCTCCATCGTCTGAGAAATTGCGAAAAGCGATTCCGCTTCCACCCGGCATGCTGTAGTCAGAAGCAAAGCTGATACGGAGCATGACATGCCGGATTTCAAATATATCGTCGTCGGGGCCGGGATGATGGGAGCGGCTGCGGCGCGGCATCTCTCAGGGCTAACGGATGGCGTGGCGCTGATCGGCCCGGGTGAACCCGCCGATCGCAAGACCCATAAGGGCGTGTTCTCAAGCCATTACGACGAGGCGCGCATCACTCGCGGGTTTGACGGTGATCCCGTCTGGGCGGAACTGGCGCAACGTTCCATCCACCGTTATGCCGAGATCGAGGCTAAGAGCGGCATCCGCTTTTTCACCGAAGCGGGCTGCCTGTTCACCGGCAACGGCAAGGGTCTTGCCGGTGATTATGTCTCGCGCGCCCTTTCCTCGGCCGACCGTCTAGGCCTTGGCATAGAGACGCTGGGCCATGATGTGCTTGCCGACCGGTTTCCGATGTTCTCCCTGCCAGCCGATCACGGCGGTTATTTCGAGGCGCGGAATGCCGGTCACGTCAATCCACGCGCCCTGGTGAAAGCGCAGTGCGCCATTGCGGAAGCGCAGGGCGCACGGTTGCTGCGCGAGACGGTGACGCATATTCGCGATACCTCCCGTGGCGTTGAGGTTTCGACCTGCGAAGGGGCCGTCCACACCGCCGAAAAGGTCATCGTGGCCGCCGGCGGTTTTACCAACATGGCAGAACTTCTGCCATCGCCGGTCGATATGGCGGCGACTGGCCGCACCATCGTGTTTTTCGAGCTGGATGAGGCAAGGCAGTCTATATTCGGCACGATGCCATCGACGATCGTGCTCGCCGAAACGGAGGATGATATCGTCTATATCCTGCCGCCGGTGCGGTATCCCGATGGAAAAGTCTACCTGAAGATCGGCGGCGAAAGCGAGAAGGGCAGGCTCGAAACGTTGGCACAGGCCGTTGACTGGTTTCATTCTGACGGAACGCCTGCTGAAGTGGAATTTCTGACGAAGAAAGCCCTATCACTGATGCCGGAGCTTGCCGGCTGCCCCGTGACCTCCGGCTCCTGTGTCGCCTCCATCACCCGCAGCGGCTATCCCCACATCGGCTATACGCAATCTTCCAACATCGCGGTTCTGACCGGCGGCAATTTCGTTTCCGCCAAATCTTCGGACGAAATCGGACGGCTGGGAGCCGTGCTGCTTTTGAACGGTCAGCTGGCAGAGGATGAGTTCGCCGCCGAAATGGCCCCGGTTTTCGTCTGACATTTTCGGGCGAAGCGGCTAAAAGGTTTCGACGGAAGTGAGCGGGTAAAGAGGGGCGGCATGTCGGGACATTTCAAATATATCGTCGTGGGCCGCGGCATGATGGGTGCCGCCGCCGCCCGTCATCTGGCCGAAACAGTGGATGGCGTCGCGCTGATCGGTCCCGGTGAACCTGCCGACATCAAATCGCATCAGGGTGTGTTCGCCAGCCATTATGACGAGGCGCGGATTACCCGCACCATCGATGGCGATGCCGACTGGGCGTTGCTCGCTAACCGTTCCATTGCACGTTATGGCGATATTGCGACACGCAGCGGTGTCGAGTTTTACGCGCCGGTCGGCTGCCTGATGGTTGGACCTGAGCGGGGCGGCGCCAATCCCTTTGTCGATGATGTTCTGAAGGCGGCTGCTCGGCTCGGGGTTTCCACGGAACTCCTGGATGACCAGAGCCTGAAAAGCCGCTTTCCCTATTTCTCCTTCGAACAGAGCTGCGAAGGCGTCTTCGAGAGGGATAATGCCGGTTACGTCAATCCCCGCGCGCTGGTGAAAGCACAGACCATACTGGCGGAAAAGGCGGGTGTTACGCTGATCGACGATATCGTTGTTTCCACGCGGGAAGAAAGTGGCCGGGCATCGGTTCATACGGCATCAGGTGCGGTTTACACCGCAGACCGGGTGTTGGTGGCGGCTGGCGGCTTCTCGATTACCAAAGATCTGTTGCCCCAGCCGGTAGCGCTGGATGTCTATGCACGCACCGTTGCTTTCTTTGAGATAGATGAGGGTGATCTGGATCAATATGCCGGCATGCCGTCGCTGATCTACGAGCCGCGCGACACGACAAAACATATCTATCTTCTGCCGCCGGTCCGCTATCCCGATGGCAAATTCTACCTGAAGATTGGCGGCGATCCCGATGACAAGCGGCTCGGCAGTGATCCGGAAATCCGGGAATGGTTCCGCTCCGGCGGACGGGAAAGCGTGCGGGATCATCTCGCTGACATCGTCGGAACGCTGGTGCCTGCCATCGATCTCTCGCGTGTCTCGATGGCCGCCTGTGTCGTCTCCAAAACCGGCAGCGGTTATCCCGCCATTGGTTTCACAGTCTCGCCGCGCATCGCCGTTCTGACCGGTGGTAACGGCACGGCGGCCAAGAGCTCCGATGAGATCGGACGGCTTGGCGCGTTGCTGCTACGAGACGGCGAAATCGCCGACGGTGCTTTCTCGACGGATTTCAAACCCGCATTTCTTTAATCTTTGCCGTCGCTTTTCGGTGGCTTTCGCTGCGGAACATGGTTATGCAGCCCATGCCAGTTGGCCGGGCAGCCGCGCTTTACCAATGTCGAAAGACGGTAAGGTGAGGAAAGTCCGGGCTCCACGGAAATACGGTGCCGGATAACGTCCGGCGGGGGCGACCCCAGGGAAAGTGCCACAGAGAGCAAACCGCCATGCATCGCATGGTAAGGGTGAAAGGGTGGGGTAAGAGCCCACCGCGCTTCTGGTAACAGCGGCGGCAAGGTAAACCCCACCGGGAGCAAGACCGAATAGGGATGACACGGGGCGGGCGAAAGCCCGTTCACAGCCGGTTTCCGGGCCCGTCATCCGGGTGGGTTGCGCGAGGCGGCATGCAAATGCCGTCCCAGATGAATGGCTGCCACGTTCCGGGTCAAACCGGGGCCATACAGAACCCGGCTTACAGGCCAACTGGCGAATTTCCTCTTAGGCTTCGAGGGCGGAAATTTTGGCGGGATGAAGACATCCTGTTGTTTCATAAAAGAAAATAGATTTTTCCATGATGCATTTTTGCGTCGTGAAAGCGGGTTGCTGCGCGCAAAGTAAACCATTCGTTAAACTTAACGGCTTATGAATTTCCGATGCGAAGGCGGTATCGTGCCGGCTTCATCCCATTGACGCCCATAGTGTCCCATGGTATCCCAAATGCACACCACATTGGGTCGTGTTTTTGACCCGCAATCGCTGAAACGAGTGAGGAGCCTGCAAGGGGCTGCTGCAGGGCATGTCGCCCTGGCGCTTGGCGATGTGTCGTGCGTACCGGTGTCGGCTGCAGGGCGGATGAATCGCTTTGCGGCATGCGGTTTTGGCGAGTTGAGTAATGGACCGCTTTTTATCGAACGTGACGAACAGGATCGACGCCAAGGGGCGCGTTTCGGTTCCGTCTCCGTTTCGTTCGGTGCTGGCGAAGCGCGGCGTTCAGGAGCTTTATTGTCTCCAGGATTTTGCGTTTCCGGCAATCAGTGTCGGCGGTCCGGATCTGCTGGAGCGCTACGAGCGGCAGATTGCGTCCATGGATGCCTTCTCGCCGGAAGCGAACGCAATGTCGCTGCTGGTTCACGGCGGCGGTGTTTTCATGAAGCTCGACCAGGAAGGTCGATTGATGGTGACGGATTTTGTGCGGGAATTCACCGGCATCACTACCGAGGTCACCTTCGTCGGACGAGCGGATCATTTTCAGCTTTGGCAACCGGATGCGTTTTTGGCGGCGCAGGCGGAAGCAAGAGCGGGGCGCGGTTTTTCGGCTGCTCGCCCCGCCTAGGACGGGGACACTCAATGGCGGCGAATTCTGGCGGACGATCTTCTGATGCCGATGGCGGACCTCAGCGCCATATCCCCGTGCTGCTTCGTGAAGTCATCAGCGCGCTTGAACCCGCCCCCGGCAAAATTATTCTGGATGGCACTTTCGGCGCCGGCGGCTATACCCAGGCCATTCTCGATCGCGGCGCAAATGTCATCGCACTAGACCGCGATCCAACGGCGATCTCCGGCGGTCAGGCAATGGTCGCAGCCAATGGCGGCCGGCTTTCACTCATCCAGTCGCAATTTTCCGATCTCGCGAAACATGCGCCCGAGGGCGGCCTTGATGGCGTCGTTCTCGATATCGGCGTATCCTCCATGCAGATCGACGAGGCCGAGCGCGGTTTTTCCTTCCAGAAGAACGGCCCGCTCGACATGCGCATGTCCGCTTCCGGCGTTTCGGCAGCCGATGTCGTCAACCGCGCCAAGGTTGGTGATCTCATCCGCATCTTCGGTTTTCTCGGGGAAGAAAAGCAGCCGGGTCGCATTGCCCGCGCTATCGAGAAGAGGAGAGCGGAAGAGCCTTTCCGCACCACCCGCGATCTGGCGGGCCTGATCGAGATCGTCACGCCACGGAAAGCCAAGGACAAGATTCATCCGGCAACGCGGGTGTTCCAGGCGCTGCGTGTTTTCGTCAATGATGAGCTGGGTGAGCTGGCGCAGGCATTGTTTGCCGCCGAGCAGGTTCTGAAGCCCGGCGGTCGGCTGGTCGTCGTCACCTTCCATTCGCTGGAAGACCGTATCGTCAAGAAATTCTTCTCCGACCGTTCGGGCAAGGCAGCCGGTTCCCGGCATCTGCCGATGGTGGAGGACAAGCCCTCCATTTTCGAGAATATCGGGAAGCCGATGATTGCTGCCAGCGACGAGGAGGCGGAGCTTAATCCGCGGGCCCGTTCGGCCAAGCTCCGCGCTGGCCTGCGCACCACGGCACCGGCGCGCGCTGCGGATTTCTCGATATTCGAGCTTCCCGATCTCGCCAGCCTTGAAAAGATGGGAGGCTGATATGCTGCGCACTTTCGATGTCATCTTGATGGGGGTCATGGTCGCTGCGGCGGTCGTGACCTATTCGATCAAGCACAAGGCCGATCTCAAGCTTGAGGAGGTCCGCAAGCTGGAGGCGGAAATCAAGCTTGAGAAGGATACAATCGATCTCCTGCGCGCTGACTGGGCGCTGCTGACGCAGCCGAACCGTCTGCACCGTCTCGTCAATGCCTATCAAACGGAACTCGGTCTTTCGCCGACACTGCCGACGCAACTGGCGCAGCCGCGCGAGCTGCCGATGCTGCGTTCGCAATTGCCGCAGCCTCCCGAGCCTGAAGGCATGAGCGTCGAGGATGTCATCGCCGCTGCCGTCAATGGCTCCAAACCCGGCGCGACGCTGGGTGGCGCTTCCAAGCCAAAATCACCGCCGGCAGGCCAGATTGCCGTCAACGGCGTGCCGGTGCCTACGCCGCGTGCCCGTGTTTCTCGCCCGGCACCGGCACCCGTGCCCGTTGCCTCCGCCACCGCCGGTGATGAAACCGACATGGACGACACGATAACAGGATCGGTGAACCGCTGATGTCTTTTCTCTCCCGCGCCATGGTTTTGAAGAGCAAGGCTCACTTTTCCGCCAGCACGACCGGCATCCACACCGATCATGCGGCGTTTGAAGGCGCGCGCAAGAAGCGCGCGGCGCAGGCGAAAAGCCGCGTCGGCCTTCTCATTTTTGGTTTTGTCGCCTTTTACGCCGTCGTCGGCGGCCGTCTGGTGCAATATGGCATGGCAGAGCAGGAGACGGTGTCGAGTATCGCGCCAGCCGACAGGCTGATGGCGTCGCGCCCTGATCTTCTCGACCGTAACGGCGAGGTGCTGGCCACCGATATCCGCACCGTCTCGCTGTTTGCCGAGCCCCATCGTATCGTCGATATTGACGAGGCCATCGAAAAGCTGCGCACCGTCCTGCCGGATCTCGACCAGCGCACGACCTATCAGAAGCTCTCCTCCAATTCGCGGTTCCAGTGGCTGCGCCGCCAGTTGACGCCGAAGCAGCAGAGCCAGATTCTCGCGCTCGGCATTCCCGGCATCGGCTTCCGTCCGGAAAAACGCCGCTTCTATCCCGGCGGGCCGACCGCAGCGCATGTCGTCGGTCACGTTAATATCGACAACCGCGGTGTTGCCGGCATGGAGCGTTACGTCGACAGCCAGGGTCTTGCCGATCTCACGGCGCTCGGCATGACGAGCGATCAGCCGCTCGAGCCTGTGAAGCTTTCCATCGACCTGCGCGTGCAGTCCATCGTGCGCGAAGTCGTGACTTCGGCCATCACCAAGTTCCAGGCGATCGGCGCCGGTGCCGTGGTTCTGGATGTGCATACCGGCGAAGTGCTGGCCATGGCCTCGGTGCCGGATTACGATCCGAACAACCCGGCCGAAGGCGCGAAAGAAGGCTGGCTCAACCGCATGTCGAACGGCACGTTCGAAATGGGCTCCACCTTCAAATCCTTCACCATTGCCATGGGTCTTGATTCGGGCCGCGTCCGCCTCGGTGATATGTTCGACGCGCGTTACCCGATCCGCATCGGCGGCTTCACCATCAAAGACTTCCACGGCAAGGGCCGCATGCTCTCAGTGCCGGAAATCTTCCAGTTTTCGTCCAATATCGGTACGGCCAAGATTGCCGATACCGTTGGCACCGAAGGGCACAAGGAATTCCTGACGCGGCTTGGTCTTCTCACCCGCATGCAGACCGAACTGCCTGAAGTGGCGCTGCCTTCGCAGCCGCGTGAGTGGAAGAAGATCAACTCCATCACCATCTCCTTCGGCCACGGCGTTTCAACCACACCGCTGCAGACGGCGGTTGCCGGTGCGGCACTCGTCAATGGCGGCAAACTCATCGAGCCGACCTTCCTGCCGCGCACCCGTGAACAGGCGGATCAGGTGGCAAAGCAGGTGCTGAAACCCAGCGCCAGCAAGGATATGCGCTTCCTCTTCGAATGGAACGGCGTCAACGGTTCAGGCCGAAATGCGCGCGTCGATGGGTTCAACGTCGGCGGCAAGACCGGCACGGCCGATAAGGTCGTCAACGGCCGTTATGTGCACGACAAGAACTTCAACGCCTTCCTGTCGGCTTTCCCGATGGATGATCCGCAATATGTGGTGCTGTCCTTCATCGATGAACCGAAGACCGACAAGGGCAATGGCGCGGCACTCGCCGGCACGTCCGCAGCACCCATGGTGCACGATATCATCAGCCGCACGGCGGCGGTGCTGGGTGTGAAGCCGAAGTTCGGCAAGGATGGCTCGGCCTTGCTCGTGTCTTATTGATTGTTAGCTTATGATGTTCCGGCGATTCGTGCCGGGGGGACAAGACGGAAACAGTCGATGAATTTGCGAGATATATCCGGAAATGCGTTTCCGGAATTGAAAGAATTGCTCCTGTCTGAGATCGGGGCGATCGAAATCGGGGGGATCACCGCAGACAGCCGCAAGGCTGCGCCGGGCAGCCTGTTCGTTGCGGTTTCTGGCACCAAGGCTGATGGTGCGACCTATGTAAAGGATGCGGTTGCCAAGGGTGCCGTTGCCGTTGTTTCCGGGCACGCGGTGGAAGCCGAAGTGCCGGTTCTGGTCGTGACCGACCCACGCCTTTATCTCTCCCTTGCCGCCTCCCGCTTTTACGGAAAACAACCGGAAACCATGGTCGCCGTCACTGGCACCGCGGGAAAGACCTCGGTTGCCTCCTTCGTGCGGCAGATCTGGGCTTTCGCCGGCCATGCCGCAGCCCAGATCGGCACAACCGGTGTCATCGCTCCCGGCCGGGAGGATTATGGCGCGCTGACGACGCCCGATCCGGTGACGCTGCATGCGCTTCTGGCCGAGCTAGCGAGCGAGGGCGTCACCCACGCGGCGATGGAAGCTTCCAGCCACGGTCTTGACCAGCGCCGCCTCGATGGCGTGCACCTTTCTGCCGCCGGCTTTACCAATCTTGGCCGCGACCATATGGATTATCATCCGACCGTCGAGGATTACATGGCCGCGAAGATGCGGCTTTTCGATACGCTGATGGAAAAAGGCGCTCCCGCCGTGATCTTCGCCGACGATCCTTGGTCGGACAAGGCGGTTCATGCGGCGCGCGAAGCGGGTCTCGATGTCCGCACCGTCGGACGGAACGGGCAATATCTCGCTTTGAAGCGCGTTGAGCATTTCCGCCACAAGCAGATGATCGAAGTGCATCATGACGGCGTCATCCACGAAGTCGATATCCCGCTCGCGGGTGATTTCCAGGTGGCCAATGCGCTTGTTGCCGCCGGTCTTGCCATGTCGACGGGTGTTCCCGCCGCAACGGCGCTCAAGGCGCTCGAAAAGCTTGTCGGCGCTGCCGGCCGTCTCGAATTAGTGGGACAAACGAAAAACGGCGCGCTTGCCTATGTGGATTACGCCCATAAGCCCGATGCGCTGGAAAACGTGCTGACCTCGGTCCGGCCCTTCACCTCCGGCCGCATCATCACCGTTTTCGGCTGCGGCGGCGACCGCGACAAGGGCAAACGCCCGATCATGGGCGAGGTCGCGACCCGTCTTTCCGACATCGTCATCGTCACGGACGACAATCCGCGCTCCGAAGACGCGGCGACGATCCGCTCCGAGGTGATGGCGGCGGCGCCCGGCGCTCTGGAAATTGGCGACAGGTCCGAGGCGATCCGCCATGCGGTATCGATGCTGTCGCATGGCGATACGCTGATCGTCGCGGGCAAAGGGCATGAAGAAGGGCAGATCGTTGGCTCCGTGACACTGCCTTTTTCCGATCATGAACAGGTGCGCACTGCACTGGCAGCGCTGGAAGGATCGAAAATTTGAGCTGGTTATGGACAGTCGCCGATATGATCGCCATCACCGCAGGACGCCCGGTGGGCAATCTGCCGACAGGAATCACCGGCATTTCCATCGATAGCCGGACGGTGAAGCCGGGCGAAGCTTTCTTCGCCATCAAGGGTGATCGTGTCGACGGTCACGACTATACGAGTTTCGCGGTTGCCAACGGGGCAGGACTTCTGGTCGTTGCTGAAGCCAAGCTACCAGCGCTCGGCCGCCTGACGGTGCCGATGATCGTGGTCGAAGATGTTCTTGCAGCCCTTGGCAAGCTTGCCATCGCGGCGCGTCAAAGAACATCGGCGCGCATCATCGCGGTGACGGGCTCGGTCGGCAAGACGACGACGAAGGAAATGCTACGGCAGGCGCTCGCGCCATCGGGCCGGGTGCATGCGGCGGTGGCTTCCTTCAACAACCATTGGGGTGTGCCGCTGACGCTGGCCCGCATGCCCGCCGATACTGAATTCGGCGTGTTCGAAATAGGCATGAACCATTCCGGCGAAATCCGGCCTTTGGTGAAGATGGTCCGCCCGCATGTGGCGATCATTACCACCATCGCGCCCGCCCATCTCGGCAACTTCAACAACATCGAAGAGATCGCCGCCGCCAAGGCGGAGATTTTCGAGGGCGTGGAGCAGGGCGGTTCCGTCATCCTCAATCGTGACAATGCCCAGTTCGAGCAGCTTGAAGAGGCGGCGCAGGAGCAGGGCATCGAACACATCCTGACCTTCGGTCAGCATGCCAAGGCGGATTTCCGCCTCGCGGATTTCGAGAGCACGACGACTGGCTCGACGATCTGGGCGATCCTGAACGGCGAAACCAGCGAGCTGCATCTCAACATTCCGGGCCGGCACATTGCGGACAATGCGATGGCGGTGCTCGGCGCCGTGGCGATCACGGGCGCCAATCTCGACCGCGCTTTCGAAGCGCTGGGATCGCTTGAGGCGGTGAAGGGGCGTGGCCAGCGCCACCATCTGCAGATCAACGGCGGCTCCTTCCTTCTGATCGATGAAAGCTACAACGCCAATCCTGCCTCCATGCGGGCGTCGATCGCGGTGCTGGCGGAAACGCCGACGCAGGGCCATGGCCGTCGCGTTGCCGTCCTCGGCGACATGCTGGAGATGGGCGAATTTTCGGCACAACTGCATGAGGAATTGGCCGGGCCATTGCTTGCGGCGGGTATCGAACATGTGTGGCTGGCAGGCGAGGCGATGGCCGCTTTGCGGGACGCGCTGCCTGACAGCGTCACCGTCATCTGGTTCCCGACGACGGCGGAACTCACCGATTTCGCCCTGCAATGGGTGCAACCGGGAGACGCGCTGATGGTAAAATCGTCACTTGGGCTTGGTTTCGGCAAGATTGTCGCCGCCCTGCTTGACAAGTATCCGGCATTCCCCGAGACGGAACGCCAAGTCTGAAATAGCCTTTTGAAAGGGCAATTATGCTGATCTGGCTCGTCGAACTGTCGGATAAAATTCAAATCTTCAACCTGTTCCGGTACATCACCTTCCGGGCGGGGGCGGCGATGTTCACCTCTGCGTTGATCGTCTTCCTGTTTGGACCGGCCATCATCAATTCGCTGCGCGTGCGCCAGGGCAAAGGCCAGCCGATTCGCGCCGATGGGCCGCAGACGCATTTCAAGAAAGCCGGCACCCCGACCATGGGCGGCTTGATGATCCTCGCCGGCATTCTCGGCGGTTCGCTTCTGTGGGGCGACCTGTCGAACGTCTATGTCGTCGCCGTTCTAATGGTGACGCTTGGTTTCGGAGCCATCGGCTTCTATGACGATTATCTGAAAGTGACGAAACAGAGCGACAAGGGTTTTTCCGGCAAGGCTCGTCTCGGCATCGAATTCCTGATCGCGGCGATTGCCGTGTTCTTCATGATGAAGATGGCGCTCGCTTCCGCGCCGCATGGCGGCACGCTCGGCAGCTCCATCGCTTTTCCCTTTTTCAAGGAATTCGTGATCAATCTCGGTTATTTCTTCGTGCTCTTCGGTGCTTTCGTCATCGTCGGCGCGGGTAATGCGGTGAACCTGACCGACGGTCTTGATGGTCTCGCCATCGTGCCGGTCATGATCGCGGCCGCCACCTTCGGTGTGATCGCCTATCTCGCCGGTAACGCCGTTTTTGCCAATTACCTGCAGATCAATTTCGTGCCCGGCACGGGTGAACTCGCCGTTATTGTCGGCGCCGTCATCGGTGCCGGCCTCGGTTTTCTGTGGTTCAATGCGCCGCCCGCCGCCATCTTCATGGGCGATACGGGTTCGCTCGCGCTGGGTGGCCTGATCGGCTCCATCGCAGTCGCCACCAAGCACGAGATCGTCATGGTCATCGTCGGCGGTCTCTTCGTCATGGAAACCCTGTCGGTCATCATCCAGGTCTTCTGGTTCAAGCGCACCGGCAGGCGCGTCTTCCTGATGGCGCCGATCCATCACCATTTCGAGAAAAAGGGCTGGACGGAAAGCCAGGTGGTCATCCGTTTCTGGATCATTTCCGTTGGCCTCGCGCTGCTTGGCCTCGCCACCCTGAAGCTGAGGTAAGCGATGATCCCGGTCACGTCGTTCAAGGGTAAGAAAGTCGCTCTTTTCGGGCTCGGCGGTTCGGGTCTTGTCACGGCCCGGGCGCTGGTCGCCGGCGGTGCCGACGTCGTGGCTTTCGATGATAATCCTGACAGCGTTGCAAAGGCCGAGGCCGAGGGCATCAAGACGGCGGATCTCCACACGATTGACTGGTCGAGTTTCTCCTCCTTCGTGCTGGCACCGGGCGTGCCGCTGACGCATCCGAAGCCGCACTGGTCCGTCGATCTGGCGAAAGCCTCCGGCGTCGAGATCATCGGCGATATCGAGCTCTTTGTCCGTGAACGTCGTGCGCACGCGCCGGATTGCCCCTTCATTGCGATTACCGGGACCAACGGCAAGTCGACCACCACGGCGCTGATCGCACATATTCTGAAATCGGCTGGTCGCGATACGCAGCTTGGCGGCAATATCGGTACGGCGGTACTGAGCCTCGATCCGCCGAAGGCGGGACGCTTCTACGTTGTTGAGTGCTCATCCTACCAGATTGACCTGGCGCCCACGATCAATCCAACAGCCGGCATTCTTCTCAATCTCACCCCCGATCATCTCGACCGGCACGGTACGATGCAGCACTATGCCGACGTCAAGGAACGGCTTGTTGCCGGCAGCGGCACGGCGATTGTCGGTGTCGATGACAGCTACTCGACGCTGATTGCCGATCGCGTTGAGGGTGCCGGCGTCAGGGTCGAGCGCATTTCCAAGCGCAATGTTGTTTCCGAAGGTCTTTATGCCGAGGGCAGCCGCATCCTGCGGGCGCATGGGGGAACTTCGTCGTTACTGGTCGATCTCGACGGTATCCAGACGCTTCGCGGCAGCCACAATGCGCAAAATGCGGCGGCGGCAATTGCGGCCTGCCTTGCAGTCGGTGTTTCCGAGGATGAAGTTCGTGCAGGTCTCAAATCCTTCCCCGGCCTCAAGCATCGCATGCAGCCGGTTGGCCGACGCGGCAATGTCACCTTCGTCAATGACAGCAAGGCCACCAATGCCGATGCGGCGGCACCTGCGCTTTCGAGCTTTGACCGCATTTACTGGATCGCCGGCGGTCTGCCGAAGGCCGGCGGGATTGCCAGCCTTTCACCGCTTTTCCCGCGCATCGCAAAAGCTTATCTGATCGGCGAGGCGGCGGCGGAATTTGCAGCGACGCTCGGTGAAGCGGTGCCCTACGAAATATCCGGCACCCTGGACAAGGCCGTGCAGCATGCGGCGGCGGATGCGGAAAAAGACGCGACGCCCGGCAATATCGTGATGTTGTCCCCGGCTTGCGCAAGTTTCGATCAATATAAGAACTTTGAAGTGAGAGGTGATTCGTTTGTCGCGCAGGTCGCGGCGCTCGATGGCATGACGATGCTCGTTCACTCTGGAAAAGGGGGCTGAAGGCCATGGTAAGCCGAGTTGATCGCGGTCCGGTCGCGGAATGGTTCTGGACCATCGACCGTTTCTTTCTGGCGGCATTCATCGCGCTGATGGGCATCGGCCTGATGCTGTCCTTCGCGGCGTCGCCGGCCGTTGCCGAGCGTATCGGCCTCAACAGCTTCTTTTTTGTTGAGCGTCAGGCCATGTTCATGGTGCCATCGCTGGCGATCATGGTCGGCTTGTCCTTTCTGTCGCCGCGCCAGGTGCGCCGCGTGGCGGTCATCATGCTGATCGCCTCGCTGCTGATGATGATCTTTGCACTGTTCTTCGGCATCGAGGTGAAGGGCGCGCGGCGGTGGATTTCCATCGGCACTTTCTCGATTCAGCCGTCGGAATTCATGAAGCCGGCTTTCGTCATCGTCTGCGCATGGCTTTTTGCAGAGCGGGCGCGCCATCCGGAAATTCCGGGCAATCTCTTTGCGATCATCACCTTCGGAATCGTGGCCGCACTTCTCATCGCCCAGCCTGACTTCGGCCAGACGATCCTGACTTCCGTTGTCTGGGGCGGCATGTTCTTCATGGCGGGTGTGCCGTGGTTCTGGATCATCATGCTCGGTGGTCTCGGCGTCGGCGGCATCATCTCCGCCTACCTCATGCTGCCGCACGTGGCCGGCCGTATCGACCGTTTCTGGACGGGTGAGGGCGATACGTTCCAGGTGGACACGGCGCGTGAAGCGATCATTCGCGGCGACTGGTTCGGTCGCGGACCGGGTGAGGGTATCGTCAAGCGCATCATTCCCGATAGCCATACCGACTTCATCTTCTCGGTTGCAGCGGAAGAATTCGGCATCGTTTTCTGCATGTTCCTCGTCGCAATCTTCGCCTTCATCGTGCTGCGCGGCCTGTCGCACGCCTTCAAGGAAAAGGACGATTTCTGCCGCTTCGCCGTGGCTGGCCTTGTGCTGCAGATCGGCATGCAGTCGATGATCAATATCGGCGTCAATCTGGAACTGATGCCTGCCAAGGGCATGACCTTGCCGCTGATTTCCTATGGTGGTTCGTCAATGATGGCGATATGCGTGACCGCCGGTTTCCTTCTGGCATTGACACGCCACAGACCTGAAAAGCGGGCGCAGGAGCGGAGTTTCTTCCGCGTTGGTTCCGGCGTTCCCGCGGAGTAAACGATCATGAGCAAGGGTATTGTTCTTCTTGCCGCCGGTGGAACCGGCGGCCATGTGTTTCCGGCAGAAGCGCTGGCGCATACGCTGAAGGCACGCGGTTATCAGGTGCATCTCGTCACCGACAGTCGCGCCGAGCGTTATGCGGGCAAGTTTCCGGCAGATGAAATTCATGTGGTTCCGTCTGCCACCATCGGCTCCAAAAACCCAATTTCCGTGGCGGGTTCGCTCTGGAAGCTCTGGGTTGGCCTGCGCGCGGCGCGTCGGCTGGTCGCAAAACTGAAGCCGGTCGCGGTTGTCGGTTTCGGCGGCTATCCCACCGTGCCTCCGCTGCTGGCCTCCACCGGGCTTGGAGTGCCGTCGATCATTCACGAACAGAACGCCGTGATGGGCCGCGCCAACAAGGCACTTGCCGGACGGGTAAAGGCAATTGCCGGCGGCTTCCTGCCGCCCGCCAATGGTCAATATTCCGACAAGACCGTCGCGACCGGCAATCCGGTGCGCCCAGCGGTGCTGGCCGCCTCTGAAATACCCTACACCGCCTCGCAGACAGGCGAGCCTTTCCAGCTCGTTGTCTTTGGCGGCAGCCAGGGCGCACAGTTTTTCTCGAGCGCGGTACCCGCCGCAATCTGCCTCCTGAAAGACGAGCAGCGCAAGCGCATCGTCGTCACCCAGCAGGCGCGGCCGGAAGACAAGGACAGCGTCATCGCCTCCTACCAGAAGCTCGGCGTGAAGGCGGATGTTTCGCCCTTCTTCGGCGATATGGCGTCGCGTATCGGCGAGGCCGATCTGGTCATCAGCCGCTCGGGCGCTTCGACGGTATCGGAGCTTTCGGTGATCGGCCGTCCGTCGATCCTCGTGCCTTATCCGCATGCGCTGGATCATGATCAGGCGGCGAACGCGGCTGCGCTTTCGGCGGCGGGTGGGGCAAGCGTCATCAAGCAGGCGGAGCTCTCGCCGCAGAAGCTCTCCGGCCTGCTGTCCTCGGCGCTTGCCGAACCCGAGCGGCTTTCCTCAACGGCGGCGGCGGCGAAGGCAACCGGCAAACCGCACGCGGCGGATGTGCTGGCCGATCTGGTGGAGGCGATTGCCTCTGGCCGGTCCGTACAGGAATTCAAGAAGAATATTGAAGGAGTTGGGGCATGAAGATGCCGAAAGCCATAGGCCTTGTGCATTTCATCGGCATAGGCGGGATCGGCATGAGCGGCATTGCCGAAGTGCTTCACAATCTCGGCCACCGGGTGCAGGGATCGGACCAGGCCGACAGCGCCAATGTGCAGCGTCTGCGTGACAAGGGCATCGAGGTTTTTGTGGGCCACACGGCTGACAATATCGGCGATGCAGAGGTCGTCGTCGTTTCGACCGCTATCAAGAAGAACAATCCTGAGCTCGTCGCCGCGCGGGAAAAGCACCTGCCGATCGTGCGCCGCGCGGAAATGCTGGCCGAGCTGATGCGCTTCCGTAACGCCATTGCCATCGGCGGCACGCACGGCAAAACGACGACGACCTCCATGGTCGCCACGCTCCTGGAAGCCGGCAATCTCGACCCGACCGTCATCAATGGCGGCATCATCAATGCCTATGGCACCAATGCCCGGATGGGTGAGGGTGAGTGGATGGTGGTGGAGGCCGACGAGTCCGACGGCACTTTCCTGAAGCTGCCGGCCGACGTCGCCGTCATCACCAATATCGATCCGGAACATCTCGACCATTACGGCAATTTCGACGCCGTACGCGCCGCATTCCGTCAGTTCGTCGAGAACGTGCCTTTCTATGGTTTCGGCGTCATGTGCCTCGATCATCCCGAAGTACAGGCATTGGTTGGCCGGATCGAGGACCGCAAGGTCATCACATATGGCGAGAACCCGCAGGCCGACGTGCGGTTTTCGAATGTGCGCATCGATGGTACGCGCTCGGTCTTCGACGTGGAAATCCGCCGTCGCCGCACCGGCAAGATTTTCTCTTTCAAGGACCTCGTCCTGCCGATGCCCGGCCGCCATAACGTTTCGAATGCGACAGCGGCAATCGCGGTTGCCAATCGTCTCGGTATTTCGGAAGCCGACATCAAGAAGGGGCTTGCCTCCTTCGGCGGCGTCAAGCGGCGCTTCACGCTGACGGGCGAAGCCAACGGGGTGCAGGTCTTCGACGATTACGGTCACCACCCGGTCGAGATCAAGGCCGTGCTGAAGGCGGCGCGGGAAGCCTGCAAGGGCCGCATCATCGCCGTGCACCAGCCCCACCGTTACAGCCGTCTTTCGAGCCTGTTTGATGATTTCGCGCATTGTTTCAACGATGCCGATACGATTCTTCTTGCTCCGGTTTATGCAGCGGGCGAAGATCCCATCGAAGGCGCAAGCTCCGAAGCGCTGGTTTCGGCCATCAAGGCCGCTGGCCACCGTGACGCGCGTTTCCTCGAAAAGCGGGAGGACCTTGCGTCACAGGTCGCAGCCATTGCGAATCCGGGTGATTTCGTGGTTCTCTTGGGGGCTGGGAATATCACGCAATGGGCAGCGTCGCTGCCTTCGGAATTGAAGAGCATATCAGGAAAGTCTGAATGAGACAGGTCGATGGGGTTAAATTGCTGGGGAGGCTCGGCGACGGGGTAAAGGAATTGCGGGGACGTCTGACACCGGATGCGCCTATGGACCGCGTGACGTGGTTCAGAGCCGGCGGTCTTGCGGAGGTGATGTTCCAGCCGCACGATACGGATGATCTGATTGCCTTCCTGAAAATTCTGCCGGAAGATGTGCCGCTGACCGTGGTTGGCGTCGGCTCGAACCTTCTGGTGCGTGACGGCGGTATTCCGGGCGTGGTCGTGCGCCTGTCCGCCAAGGGCTTCGGCCAGGTGGAGCTTGCCGGTGAAAACCGCATCAAGGCGGGCGCGATCTGCCCGGACAAGCATATAGCAGCCATGGCCATGGATAATGGCATTGGCGGCTTCCATTTCTATTACGGCATTCCGGGCTCCATCGGCGGAGCGCTGCGCATGAATGCGGGCGCAAACGGCGGCGAGACGCGTGAACGTGTTGTGGAAGTCTACGCGGTCGACCGTCAGGGCAACCAGCATGTGCTTTCCAATGCCGATATGGGCTACAGCTATCGCCATTCCGGCGCCGACGCAGGCCTGATCTTCACCGGTGCGCTCTTCGAGGGCTATCCCGAGGACAAGGCGAAAATCCGCGCCGATATGGATGCGGTGCGTCATCACCGCGAAACCGTGCAGCCAATCCGCGAACAGACCGGCGGCTCGACCTTCAAGAACCCCGAAGGTCATTCCGCATGGGAGCTTATCGATGAGGCGGGCGGTCGTGGTCTTGTGATCGGCGGCGCGCAGATGTCATCACTGCATTGCAATTTCATGATCAATACCGGCCATGCGACCGGTTACGATCTGGAATATCTAGGCGAGACCATCCGCAAGCGCGTGTTTGACAAATCGGGCATCCGGCTGGAATGGGAAATCAAGCGCCTGGGGTTGTTCATGCCGGGCCGCGAAGTTGAGCCTTTCCTCGGGGCCTGATACCAAACCCTCGCTCTATCTAGAAAGATACTAATATTGATCGGCCGTTTCGCTTATCGTAACGGTCGATCAATATTTTTTGCTATAATGTTAGGAAGGAAAACTTCGGCGGGCGGGACTAAATATCGACCCGCGATATTAAATACTTTTTATTTGGGAATATTAGCGCATCGGCGACTTAGGCACTTTTGAATATGATGTTGGGTCTTTGGAAAAAACAGATCAAAATGATTAGTTTTTCGGTAGCGGCGCCGCAAGGCCGCCGGCGCCTTGAGCCACTGGAATTCTCCATTCGTATCGCATGCCTTGTGACGATCATTGTGGTCCTGATGTGCGCGGGGGGCCTGTCTCTCTTAGCAAAACTCGGGTTCGTGACGGATCTCGCCAACGGTCTATTTTTAAGCCTAACGCTAGGCAGCGCTGTCGCCTTTACGGTGACCTTCCTCGTCAGTTGGCTGAATGCAAAGGAAGTTCAGCTTCTTGCACAGTCGCACGAACGCTTTCTGCATCTGAGCCATACCGACGCATTGACCGGCTTGAGCAACCGGCTTGGCCTTTATGCAGCCTGCGCCGAACTTGGCAGCGACTATTGCGTTGCCTTTCTGGACATTGATCACTTCAAATCCGTGAACGACACTTACAGCCATCTCGTCGGCGATCTTGTCATTTCAAGGGTCGCCCGCACGATAAGGGAGCATTTCGATGCTGACGCGCATGTCGCCCGCCTGGGCGGCGAGGAGTTCGTGGTCGTGCAGGAAATTGGCAGGCTGGCATTTACGCAGATGTGCGAGAAGGTTCGCGCGGCGATCGCTACCACGCCCGTGGAATACCAGGATCTACAGATCCCGGTCACGATTTCCATCGGGGTGGCTTTCCGCGGTGATGCCGAAATCTTCGACAAGGTCATGCACGATGCCGATCTCGCGCTTTATCGGGCAAAGGGAGGCGGGCGCAACCGCGTCTGCTTGACCGGACATGTCGAGCGGCGTCAGGCTGTTGCGTGAAGGTTGAAGAAGTCAGATAAAGATCAAGGCGGATAAGAAAAAGCCCGCGAAACTAAGGTTTCGCGGGCTTCTTTGATCGCTGGTCCGGGTTCAGACTTCGTCCTTGCGGGACAGAAGAATGCAGGCCAGCGTGATGATGGCAGAGACGCAGAGGTAATAACCGACATAGCCCATGCCGTAGTTCACCTGCAGCCATGTGGCGATGTAAGGCGCCAGCGACGCGCCGAAGATGCCTGCCATGTTGAAGGTGATGGAAGAGCCGGTATAGCGGACGCGGGTCGGGAAGGGGGCGGCGAGCGCCGTTCCGATCAGGCCGTAGGTCATGCCCATCAGCATCATCGCCAGAGCTGCGAAGACGAAGATCGAGCCTTCGCTGCCGGTCATCAGGCCGGGCAGCAGGAAGGAGAACAGGCCGATCAGCACTGTCGTCAGGATCAGAATTTCGCGGCGACCGAATTTTTCCGCAAGCTTGCCGGCAATCGGAATGAAGATACCGAAAACGACGGAGCCAAGGATCTGCACTTCCAGCGCGTCGAGGAACGGAATTTTCAGGACCTTGACGTTGTAGGAGAGCAGATAGGCCGTGCCGATGTAGAAGAGCACGAAGGTGGCGAGCGCCACAAAGGTGCCGAGCAAGAGGCTGCGCTTGTGGTTGCGGAACAGTTCCGCAACCGGCACGGCCACACGTTCTTCCTTTTCGATGGCCTTCTGGAAGTCGGGCGTTTCGGTGATCGACAGGCGAACCCACATGCCGACCGCGATCAGGATGATCGAGGCGACGAAGGGAATGCGCCAGCCCCAGCTGAGCAGGGCTTCCTGCGACATGAAGTGAAGCAGAATCCAGAACACGCCTGACGAGAGGAACAGGCCGACGGGTGCGCCAAGCTGCGGGAACATGCCGTACCAGCTGCGCTTGCCGGGAGGGGCGTTTTCCGTGGCGAGCAGGACGGCACCGCCCCATTCGCCACCGAGACCGAAGCCCTGGCCGAAGCGGCAAAGCGCGAGCAGCAGCGGCGCCAGAACGCCTGCCGTCTCATAGGACGGCAGCAGGCCGATCACGACCGTCGAGACACCCATGGTCAGCAGTGCCGCCACAAGCGTCGTCTTGCGACCGACGCGGTCGCCATAGTGGCCGAAGACCACGGCGCCGAGGGGGCGGGCGAAAAAGGCGATGGAAAAAGTTGCGAAAGACGCCAGAAGCGCCGTCATCGGATCATTGTTCGGGAAAAACAAGGTCGGGAACACGAGCACTGCGGCCGTGGCATAAACGTAGAAATCGAAAAACTCGATGGTCGTACCGACCAGACTGGCAGTGAGAACTCGTGCAGGCGAATTTGTCTTTACAGCGTTCGAATTGTCAGCGGTCGGCGATACCGGAGATATCGCGTCGGTCATGGTATTGGTTCCATTTTGGATGATTGCAATGTCATGCCTTGGGAGGCAACATCTGCGTTAACGCAATTTTTGTTCCTATGGAATGCTAAAAAAGAAATAATGCAGATAATGTGATCCGTCAGGGCGACACGTCTGGTCACGGCTTCGGAGAATGTTTCGTCGATTGAGAGACTGATTCAGGCCGCGGTTTTAAAACCCTGAAACGGCAGATAATTTGCCTGGGGAATAATCCTGTCTGTTAACGTTTCGTCCTTGCCTTTGTCGCGCGGCAGTAGACGCGCCGGCGTCGTTTTATTTCAGATCATTGAAAACCTGCATGTTGCAATCCGCGCAACTCTCTGATTCCAAGGAGGGAATCCGGATCAGTGCTGATTCTTTAACGAAACTCAGCACGTTGGACGCGGCGGTTAACGAAAGTAAACGATTCATTAACCTTAATGGCGTTTAACTGATCTCAAGGGTCATGTACCAGAATCACCGTTTTTGAAATCCGGTCGGTTCGGAGCTTGGTCCGTAACGGAGAGTTGGTGTCAGAGGGTTCTATGAGCGGCAAGCACGTAGCTGTTCTTATGGGTGGATTTTCGTCGGAGCGGCCGGTCAGCCTGTCGTCAGGCAACGCTTGCGCGCAGGCTCTGGAAGACAAGGGCTACAAGGTCACCCGTGTCGACGTCGGCCGCGATGTCGCCGCCGTGCTTGATGCGCTGCGCCCGGACGTCGCTTTCAACGCGCTGCATGGGCCCTTCGGCGAAGACGGCACCATTCAGGGCATCCTCGAATATCTCGCCATTCCCTACACACATTCCGGTGTGCTTGCTTCCGCGCTTGCCATGGACAAGGCACAGGCCAAGAAGGTTGCTGCTGCCGCCGGCATTCCTGTCGCCGCCGAGCGAGTCATGAACCGCTTCGATTTCACCAGCGAGCATCCGCTGACGCCGCCTTATGTGGTGAAGCCGGTACGCGAAGGTTCGAGCTTTGGCGTCGTTATCGTCAAGGAAGACCAGTCGCATCCGCCGCAAATCCTCACCTCTTCGGAATGGCGCTACGGTGATCACGTGATGGTGGAGCGCTACATCCATGGCCGCGAACTGACCTGCGGGGTGCTCGACGGCGAGGCGCTGGGCGTCACCGAAGTGGTGCCGCTCGGTCACAATTTCTATGATTACGATGCGAAATATGCTGCTGGTGGCTCGAAACATGTCATTCCCGCAGAAATTTCACCGAAAATTTACCAAAAAATTCAAACACTGGCGGTTATGGCGCATCGGGCGATCGGGTGCCGTGGCGTAAGCCGTTCAGACTTTCGTTACGACGACCGTTTCTCAGAAGATGGCGAAGTTATCTGGCTTGAAGTGAATACACAGCCGGGCATGACGCCGACCTCCCTGGTGCCTGAAATGGCGGCCCATGCTGGCCGCTCCTTTGGTAACCTTGTCAGCTGGATGGTGGAGGACGCTTCGTGTTTGCGGTGATCGGCAAAAAGTCGACGGCAAAAAAGCGCGAGCAATTCGCGGCGGCGCCCAGCGCTGACGACCGCATGGTATTGCCGCGTCCGCTGCGTCGCGTCGTGCGCTTCGGCGTCAGCCTTGCGACCGGACGCATCCACATTCCCGCCCATACCGGTACGATTGCGGCCGTCGCCTTTTATGCGGCGACCGGGCTTTATGGCATGTCACTCGGCGGCCATACGAATATCGTCACGCAGGCAACGACCTCCGCGGCCGGTTTCGCCGTTGAGGACGTGAAGGTCTCCGGCAACCTGCAGACCTCCGAAATCGATGTTTTCCAGCTTCTTGGTCTCGATGGCAGCACGTCCCTGATCGCGCTCGACATCGACGCCGCGCGCCGCAAGCTGGTGCAGCTTCCCTGGGTTGAGGATGTCGATATCCGCAAGATCTATCCGAAGACGGTCGAGGTTCGTCTGAAGGAGCGTGAGGCTTTCGGCATCTGGCAGCACGGCTCGGAACTGTCCCTGATCGAAAAGAGCGGCAGTGTCATCGCGCCGCTGCGTGACAACAAGTTTGCCTCGCTGCCGCTTTTCGTCGGCCGCGATGCGGAAACCGGTGCTGCCGGTTTCGTCGAGCAGCTGGCTGACTGGCCGGAAATCCGCAGCCGCGTCCGAGCCTACGTGCGTATCGCCGGCCGCCGTTGGGACCTGCATCTCGACAACGGCATCGTCGTCAAGCTGCCAGAAGAAAACCTGCCGCAGGCGCTGCAGTTGCTCGCGCGGCTCGATCTGGAAGAGAAAGTTCTGTCGCGCGATGTCGCTGCCGTGGACCTGCGCCTGTCCGACCGTACGACGATCCAACTGACCGAAGGTGCCGCCGAACGCCGCCAGGCTGCCGTCGATGCGCGCACCAAGGCTCTCAAGAAAGCGGAGAAGAACACATGAGCTTTTTCGGTTCTTCCCATTTCGGTCTGCCTCGTCTGAAGCCGCTTTCTTCCAAGCGCAGCCACATCGTTTCGGTGCTCGACATCGGCTCGACCAAGGTCGTGTGCATGATCGGCCGGCTGACGCCCCGTCAGGAAAGCGAAATCCTGCCTGGCCGCACCCACAAGGTCGAAATCATCGGCATCGGCCACCAGCGTTCGCGCGGCGTGAAGTCAGGCGTGATTGCCGACCTCGACGCGCTGGAAGGCGTCATCCGTCTTTCAGTCGATGCGGCTGAGCGCATGGCGGGTCTGACCGTCGACAGCCTGATCGTCAATGTTTCCGCCGGCCGCCTGGCGAGCGATATCTACACCGCGAGCATCGATCTCGGCGGCCAGGAAGTGGAAGCCAGCGATCTGCGCAAGGTTCTGGTGGCGGCAAGTCAGCAGTCCATGCGTCAGGACCGGGCGATCCTGCATTCGCTGCCGACGGGCTATTCGCTGGATGGCGAGCGCGGTATCCGCGATCCGCTGTCGATGTACGGCGATCTTCTCGGCGTTGACATGCATGTGGTGACCGTCGAACGCACGGCGCTGAAGAACCTCGAACTTTGCGTCAACCGCGCGCATCTGTCCGTCGAGGGGATGGTGGCGACGCCCTATGCCAGCGGACTTGCCGCACTGGTGGACGATGAAGTCGAACTCGGCTGCGCCGCCATCGACATGGGCGGCGGCACGACGACGATCTCGGTTTTTGCCGAGGGCCGGCTCATCCATACGGACGCGATCGGCCTTGGCGGCCATCACGTCACGACAGATCTTGCACGAGGCCTCTCGACACGAATCGAAGATGCGGAGAGACTGAAGGTGGTGCATGGTTCGGCTTTGCTGAATGGCGCGGATGAGCGCGACATGATTTCGATCCCGCCGATTGGCGAAGATGATCGCGATCAACCATCGCAAGTTTCAAGAGCATTGGTTACCCGCATCGTGCGGGCACGTATCGAAGAGACGCTGGAATTGATCCGTGATCGCATCCAGAAGTCCGGCTTCAGCCCCATCGTCGGCAAGCGCGTCGTCCTGACCGGCGGCGCGAGCCAGCTGACGGGGCTGCCGGAAACGGCGCGGCGCATTCTTGCCCGCAACGTTCGCATCGGCCGCCCCATGGGCGTGGCTGGTCTTCCGGTCGCGGCAAAGGGCCCGGCATTTTCAACCGCCTGCGGACTGATGATCTATCCGCAGGTGGCGGACATCGAAATTCATGCGGCGCAAGGCGGAATGTTCTCGCCGTTTGGTAACGGTAGCGGCCGGATAGCCCGGGTGGGGCAATGGCTGAAAGAGAGTTTTTGAGTAGCCTCGGGGCGCAAGCCGGAGGTTTCAGAGTTGAGTTTCAAGAATCGGCCAGCGGGGCGATGCGGCCAGAGAAAGAAGGAATGTTAAAATGACGATACAGCTGCAGAAGCCTGATATCACAGAGCTGAAGCCACGCATCACCGTCTTCGGTGTCGGTGGCGGTGGTGGTAACGCTGTCAACAACATGATCACGGCTGGCCTCCAGGGCGTCGACTTCGTTGTCGCCAACACGGATGCCCAGGCGTTGACCATGACGAAGGCAGATCGGGTCATTCAGCTCGGCGTCAACGTCACTGAAGGTCTCGGCGCCGGTTCCCAGCCGGAAGTCGGGCGCGCTGCCGCTGAAGAATGCATCGACGAGATCATCGATCACCTTAACGGCACGCATATGTGCTTCGTCACCGCCGGCATGGGCGGCGGCACCGGCACCGGTGCTGCTCCCGTCGTCGCGCAGGCCGCGCGCAACAAGGGCATCCTGACGGTCGGCGTCGTCACCAAGCCTTTCCACTTCGAAGGCGGCCGCCGCATGCGTCTTGCCGAACAGGGCATCGAGGAACTGCAGAAGTCCGTCGATACGCTGATCGTCATTCCGAACCAGAACCTCTTCCGTATTGCCAATGACAAGACGACCTTTGCGGACGCCTTCGCCATGGCTGACCAGGTTCTCTATTCCGGCGTTGCCTGCATTACCGACCTGATGGTGAAGGAAGGTCTCATCAACCTCGACTTCGCCGACGTCCGTTCGGTCATGCGCGAAATGGGCCGCGCGATGATGGGCACCGGCGAGGCTTCCGGTCCGGGCCGCGCAATGCAGGCTGCGGAAGCGGCGATCGCCAACCCGCTGCTCGACGAAACCTCGATGAAGGGTGCGCAGGGCCTCTTGATCTCCATCACCGGCGGTCGCGACCTCACCCTCTTCGAAGTCGACGAAGCTGCGACCCGTATTCGCGAAGAAGTTGATCCGGATGCGAACATCATCCTCGGCGCAACCTTCGACGAAGCGCTTGAAGGCCTCATCCGCGTCTCCGTCGTTGCAACCGGCATTGACCGCGTTGCAGGCGTCGGCGAACAGAACGTTGCCGAAATGCGCGCCGCAGCCGCCGCTGCAAAGCCGCTTATCCGTCCTTCCGCGGCCGTTGCTCCCGCTCCGGCCGCAGTACAGCCTGCCGCAGTTTCGCAGGCACCGAAGGCCGTAGACCCCATCGCCCAGACCATCCGTTCGGCTGAGGCCGAAATGGAACGTGAACTCGGTTTTGCCGCACATCAGCAGCCGGCCCAGGACTTCCGTCCGCAGAGCAAGCTGTTCGCATCCTCTCCGGCTGAAGCACCGGCGGCACTTCGTCCGGCCCAGCCGGTTCAGCAGGCCGCTCCGGCTCCGGTTGCTCCGGCACCGGTCTATCACGCTCCGGAACAGCATGCTGCTCCGGCACCGCGCATGCAGCAGCCGCAGGCTCCCGTCTATCAGGAACCTGCACCGGTTGCCCGCCAGCCTGAGCCGGTTCGCATGCCGAAGGTCGAAGACTTCCCGCCGGTCGTGAAGGCCGAGCTGGACCACCGCACCCATGCCGCTCCTGCTGCCCAGGAAGAGCGTGGCCCGATGGGTCTTCTGAAGCGCATCACCAACTCGCTTGGTCGCCGCGAAGAAGAAGAAGTTCCTTCCGACATGATGGATGCGCCGAGCATGGCGCCGCAGCGCCGCGCACCGCTTTCGCCGGAAGCAAGCCTCTACGCACCGCGTCGCGGCCAGCTCGACGATCACGGCCGTGCAACGCCTGCATCGTCCAGCCACCACGATGATGACCAGCTGGAAATCCCGGCCTTCCTGCGCCGCCAGTCCAACTGAGGGCGATTCCATTAGCCTCTCGAAACGCCCGGATCCGACGATCCGGGCGTTTTGTTTATTTTACGTTATTAACACTAAATTAATTAGCGTTGTCAGCTACTTACGCATGTAACAATCCGAAACGAACAGTGATTTGTCGTGGCACGTACATGTGCGTATGTATGAGGCTGGGTAAAGGAACAGACTGACTTCGCCGGTCGTTAAAACCCGGCTTGAAAACTTGAACGGCGCTGGCCCCAAGCGGCGCGGTTTGCAAAAAAGGCATACACTAATGACTATCGGACTGCTCGGATTTCAGACAACTATCGCACATGCCGTTCAGCTTAAAGGCATTGGCGTGCATTCCGGCAATCCGGTCTCGATGACGTTCCAGCCCGCAGAAGCTGGAACGGGCATCGTCTTCCATCGCCTCCATGACAATGGCAGCGTCACCGAGCTGAAGGCAGTGTCTGCCAATGTCGGGAATACCGATCTGTGCACCGTGCTTGGCCGTTCACTTTCCCAGTCAGTAGCGACGATCGAGCATGTCATGGCCGCCATCTACGCCATGGGCCTCGACAACCTTGTCGTCGAGGTAGACGGTCCGGAAGCGCCGATCATGGATGGCAGCTCTGCTCCCTTCATTGAAGCGATCGAATCGGTCGGCATCAAGAACCTTGGCGTGAAGCGCCGCTATATCAGGGTCACCAAGCCGGTGCGTATCGATTCGGGTGCGTCCTGGGCGGAGTTCCGTCCTTATGACGGTACGCGCTTCGAGGTCGACATCGATTTCGACACGCCGCTGATCGGCAAGCAGTCCTGGAAGGGTGACCTGACGGCAGAGACGTTCAAGAACGAACTGTCGCGTGCCCGTACTTTCGGCTTCATGCGTGATGTCGAGCGCCTTTGGGCCGCCGGTTATGCACTGGGCTCCTCACTTGAGAATTCGGTTGTCATTTCCGACGACAACAGCGTCATCAACATGGAAGGCCTGCGTTACGCCAAGGACGAGTTCGTCCGCCACAAGACGCTTGACGCGGTGGGCGACCTGGCACTTGCGGGCGCTCAGTTCATCGGTTGCTACCGTTCTTATCGCGGTGGTCACAAGGTCAATGCCAATGCGCTGAAGGCCCTGCTGAGCGACCGTACGGCTTACGAGATCGTAGAGGCTCCGGCCGCACGCAACCAGATGGTGCGCGCCCGCGAATTTGTGGCCGTCAATATGCCCGAATTCGCGCCCTGGTCCGCATAAGGTCTTTTGAAGGCTATCAATTGACAGAAAAAGCCGCTCCTTCGGGGCGGCTTTTTCGTGAGACGGAGCAGGAAGTTGCAAATTATCGCCGGATAATCGTGCGATTGCATGGGGTGATGCCATAAAAATGCGTTAATGCGTCATCATTGCGTTGCCCTGCGGATGCTTTTATGGCTAGAACGCCAATACAAAGCCGATGCTTATGTATTTGCGCGGGAAGTGGGAACTGTCGAATGAAGCATGTAGGGTCTGGTGCAATGAAGGGTACGATGCGGGGGATCGCCGTTTCGTTGATGTTGGTCGGCGCGAGCGTCGTCGTCACTGCCTGCCAGTCCGATCCGGATATCGACATCACCAAGCTTGGCGTGGAGACCGATCCGCCTGACGTTCTGTACAAGCAAGCGCTGGCGAACATGAACAAAGGCAATATGACGGAAGCCTCACGCAAGTTCGAGGCGATCGACAAGCAGTACCCCTTCACCGAATGGGGCCAGAAGGCGCTTGTCATGCAGACCTTCATTGCCACGCGCACCAACAAGAACGATGTGGCAATCACCACCGGTAGCCGTTTCCTGCGGCAATATCCCCGTTCCAAGGATGCCGCTTACGTTCAGTACATGATCGGTCTTGCCTATTCGAAGCAGATTTCCGACGTCACGCAGGACCAGCGCGCCGCGCAGCGCACAGTTGAGGCGATGAACAAGGTCGTCAACGATTATCCCGATTCGGAATATGTCGCGGATGCGCAGGCCAAGATCCGTTTCGCCCGCGATCAGCTTGCCGGCCGCGAAATGCAGGTCGGTCGTTATTACCTTGAGCGCAAGGAATATCTCGCCGCCGTTTCGCGTTTCCGCATCGTCGTCGAGCAGTACCAGAACACCAACCAGATCGAGGAAGCGCTGGCGCGTCTGACGGAAGCCTATTACGCGATGGGCCTGATAGACGAAGCGCAGACTGCGGCTGCCGTTCTCGGCAACAACTATCCCGACAGCCAATGGTATGCGGATTCCTACAAGCTGCTGAAGGGCCAGGGCCTGGAGCCGCGTGAGAATAAGGGGTCCTGGATTTCGCGCGCCGGCAAGAAGCTCATCGGCGCCTGAGACGGGGCATAGGCCATGCTGGTCCAGCTCTCAATTCGCGATATCGTTCTCATCGAAAGGCTCGACCTCGGTTTCGAGGCGGGCCTTTCCGTGTTGACGGGCGAGACGGGTGCGGGCAAATCCATTCTTCTCGATAGTCTCTCGCTGGCGCTTGGCGGCCGCGGCGATGGCGGCCTTGTGCGCCACGGGGAGGAAAAGGGGCAGGTCACCGCGACTTTCGAGGTGCCGAACAATCATCCGACACGGCTTCTCCTGCGCGAAAACGGTCTCGATGACGATGGCGACCTGATTTTCCGCCGCGTGCAATCTTCCGACGGGCGCACCAAGGCCTATATCAACGATCAGGCCATCAGCGTGCAGATGATGCGCCAGCTTGGTCAGATGCTGGTCGAGATTCACGGCCAGCATGATGATCGTGCGCTTGTCGATACGGATGCGCACCGCACGCTGCTGGATGCCTTTGCCGGGCTGAGCGAAGAGGCTCGCGCTGTTCAGGCATTCTATCGCACCTGGAAAGATGCTGACCGGGCCTTAAAGACGCATCGCGCAAAAGTTGAGGCTGCGGCGCGAGAGGCGGATTACCTGCGCTCTTCCGTCGAGGAATTGGAAACGCTTTCGCCGCGCGATGGCGAGGAGGATGAACTGGCCGAACGCCGGGCGGTGATGCAAAAATCCGAACGCATCGCTGGCGATATTGCTGAAGCCAGCGAGTTCCTGAACGGCAATGCTTCGCCCGTGCCTGTCATAGCATCCATGATGCGGCGTCTGGAGCGCAAGAGCCACGAGGCTCCCGGCCTGCTGGAAGACACCGTACAATTGCTGGATGCCGCGCTGGACAATCTTTCCAATGCGCAGATGGAAGTAGAAGCGGCGCTGCGCCGCACAGAATTCGATCCGCGCGAGCTGGAGCGGGTGGAGGAGCGGCTGTTCGCGTTGCGCGCCGCCGGACGCAAATATAATGTCGCCGTGCCAGACCTCCCCGCTCTCGCCGAAAAAATGGTGGCCGATCTCGCCGATCTCGATGCCGGCGAAGAAAAGCTTGGCAAGCTCGAGGCCAATCTCGGCGTCGTGAAGGCTGATTTTGACCGTGCCGCGCAGTCGCTTTCCGACAAACGCCGTAATGCAGCGGAAGCGCTTTCCAACGCTGTCATGGCCGAGCTTCCGGCGTTGAAGCTGGAGCGGGCGCGGTTTACCGTCGAGGTCACCTCCGATCCCGAGCAGGCGACGGCCGACGGCATCGATACGGTGGAATTCCACGTGCAGACCAACCCGGGCACGCGCCCAGGGCCGATCATGAAGGTCGCATCAGGCGGCGAATTGTCCCGCTTCCTGCTGGCGCTGAAAGTGGCGCTGGCGGATCGCGGTTCGGCACCGACCCTGGTGTTCGACGAAATCGACACGGGTGTCGGTGGCGCGGTGGCGGATGCCATCGGCCAGCGGCTGCGCCGCCTGTCCAAAACCGTGCAGGTCCTTTCCGTCACCCATGCGCCGCAGGTGGCGGCACGGGCGGCGACCCATCTTCTCATTTCAAAGGGTCCGTCCGGCGATGGAAGCGAGCGTATCGCCACGCGCGTCGCCACGATGGAGCCGCAGCACCGCACCGAAGAGATCGCCCGTATGCTTGCTGGCGCGTCCGTGACGGACGAGGCAAGGGCTGCTGCCGCTCGTCTTCTAGCAGCCAAGGACTGACCCTTCGCGGCAATGCCAGTGCAGTGCCTTTCGGCATTGTGAGTCCAGCGGCAAAACTGTTTTTAATGTTTGTTATTTCGGCTAAAAGCGTTCGGTAATTCCGAAAAGAGGCCGTCATGTCGAAAGACCAGAAACCCGTTGAAAACCTCACCGAGCTTGAAGCCTCTTCGGAGCTTGCATTTCTGGCGGCCGAGCTTGCCCGCCATGACGCGCTTTACCACGGCAAGGATGCGCCGGAGATTTCCGATGCGGAGTATGACGCGCTGAAGCGGCGCAACGACGCCATCGAAGCGAATTTCCCGGCGCTGGTGCGGGCCGACAGCCCATCGAAAAAAGTAGGCTTCGCGCCGCTTCCGACCTTTGCGCCCATCGTGCATGCGCGACCGATGCTGTCGCTCGACAATACGTTCTCGGAAGAAGATCTGCGCGACTTCGTCAGTTCGGTTTATCGTTTCCTCGGGCATCTGCCTGATGACTCCATTGCTTTCACTGCGGAACCGAAGATCGACGGGCTTTCCATGTCCATCCGCTACGAAAACCGCAGGCTGAAGACAGCGGCGACGCGCGGTGACGGCACGACCGGCGAAAATGTCACTCCCAATATCAGGACCATCAAGGAAATTCCGAACGAGCTGCCCGCCGACGCGCCCGATGTGGTGGAAGTGCGCGGCGAGGTCTATATGGCCAAAAGCGACTTTCTGGCGCTCAACGCCCAGATGGAAGCGGAAGGCAAGCAGACCTACGTGAACCCGCGTAATACTGCCTCCGGCTCCCTGCGTCAGCTGGACGCCAATGTGACGGCGAAACGCAAGCTGCGGTTTTTCGCCTACGCCCTCGGCGAGGTTTCGAATGGCGGTCAGCCGACGCGGATTGCTGATACCCAATATGGCATCGTCGAGAAGTTCAGGGAATGGGGTTTCCCGGTTAATCCGCTGATGAAGCGATTCACGTCCGCCCAGCAATTGCTTGAGCATTATAATGAAATCGGTGTTGCGCGGCCCGATCTCGATTACGATATCGACGGTGTGGTCTACAAGGTCGACCGGCTTGATCTGCAGGAACGGCTTGGCTTCCGCTCGCGCAGCCCGCGCTGGGCGACCGCACATAAATTTCCAGCAGAGCAAGCCTTCACGACGGTTGAAAATATCGAAATTCAGGTTGGCCGCACCGGCGCGCTGACACCTGTCGCGCGTCTTACCCCCATCACTGTCGGCGGTGTCGTCGTTACCAATGCCACGCTGCATAATGCCGATTATATCGAGGGCATCGGGAATAGCGGTGAGCGCATCCGCCCGGAAGATCACGATATCCGCATCGGCGACACTGTTATCGTGCAGCGGGCCGGCGATGTCATTCCGCAGGTGCTGGACGTGCTTCTGGAAAAGCGACCGGCCGGCGCGGCAAAATATGCCTTCCCGGAAAAATGTCCGGTCTGCGGCAGCCATGCGGTGCGGGAGCGTAATGAAAAGACCGGCAAGCTCGATTCTGTCACGCGCTGCACCGGCGGTTTCGTCTGCCGGGCCCAGGCAGTGGAGCACCTGAAACATTTCGTCTCGCGCAATGCCTTCGATATCGAAGGGCTGGGCACCAAGCAGATCGATTTCTTCTTCGAAAGTGACGATCCTGCGCTCTCGATCAAGACCGCACCCGACATCTTCACGCTGAAGGCGCGTCAGGATGCTTCCCATCTGACCAAGCTCGAAAATATCGACGGTTTCGGCAAGGTCAGCGTCAGGAAGCTGTTCGACGCCATCGATGCCCGCCGCGAGATCGATCTGCACAGGCTCATCTTCGCGCTCGGCATCCGCCATGTGGGTGAGACTACGGCGAAGCTTCTGGCGCGATCCTATGGCACTTACGACCATTTCGAAGAAAGCATGAAGGCGGCGGCGGATCCCGCAAGCGATGCGTGGGCCGAGCTTAATGCCATCGACGGCATCGGCGAGGTGGTGGCCCGCGCCATTATCGAGTTCTACAAGGAGCCACGCAATCTCGACGTCATCGATCGGCTGATAAGGGAACTTCGTCCGAAAGAGGCGGAAAAGCCTTCTACGGAAGGCAGCCCGGTGGCAGGCAAGACGGTGGTGTTTACCGGTTCGCTGGAGAAGTTTACCCGCGACGAGGCGAAGGCCAGGGCGGAAAGTCTGGGCGCCAAGGTTGCCGGTTCCGTTTCGAAAAAGACCGATATTCTGGTGGCGGGGCCGGGAGCGGGCTCCAAGCTTGCCAGGGCGGCGGAACTGGGCGTGCAGACCATGGATGAGGACGAGTGGCTGGCGCTGATCGGCGGCTGAGGGGCCGTCATGGAAATAATGTCCTCTGCCGCTAGAGCTTTGTGCCTGAGACGGAGGGTAAGGCATGGATGACCGCATCGCCGTCAGCGCAGAGCAGGTCCGGGCGCTGGTTGACAGCCAGTTTCCTCAATGGGCGGCGTTAGATGTTCGGCCGGTGGAGCTGAGCGGCTGGGACAATCGCAGTTTTCGCCTTGGCGATGAAATGCTCATCCGCATGCCGAGCGCCACCCGTTACGTGGCGCAGGTCGAGAAGGAGCATCGATGGCTGCCAACGCTTGCGCCTTTCCTGCCTTTTCCGATCCCTGCTCCAGTAGCGCTCGGGCAGCCGGGGCAGGGTTATCCGTTCCGTTGGTCGGTCTATCGCTGGCTCGAAGGGGAACCGCTTGCTCAGCATCTGGAGAAGGTCGATCTGTCGGTCATTGCCATTGATGTCGCCAGGTTCTTGAAATCATTGCACGAGGCGGATGCTGTGGATGGCCCGGTCGCAGGGGCGCATAACTTTCATCGCGGGGGCTCACTTGCAGTCTATGACGGGGAAGCGAAGGCCTCGGCGGCGCGGCTTGCCGGTGAGGTGGATCAGGCGCTGGCTATGGAGATATGGCAGCTTGCGCTTTCGAGCCATTGGCAAAAGCAGCGGGTGTGGGTGCATGGCGACATTGCCGAGGGCAATCTGCTGGTGAAGGATGGCAGGCTTTCGGCCGTTATCGACTTCGGCAGTTCCGGCGTGGGCGATCCGTCTTCTGATCTCATTCTAGCGTGGAATGTGCTTGATGCTGAAAGCCGGGCTGTTTTTCGCAGAGCGCTCGATCTGGATGAGGCCACATGGCAGCGCGGGCGCGGGTGGGCCTTATGGAAGGCGCTGATCGTTCTGGATGCCGAGCGCGGCCGTAACGAAAAAATGGCCGAATGGTCGCGCCGGACCATTCGGGAAGTGTTTACCGACCACTTGCGCAGCTAACCGACTATCGAAGTCGTGCCATCACGTGGGCATCAACGTATTTGCCATCACGATAGGCGTCGTTGCGCAGGGTGCCTTCAAGTTCAAAACCGAATTTCTCGTAAAGCCGGATCGCGGGGAGATTGTCGGTGAAGACGTTGAGTTCGATGCGGCGGATATCGTGCCAATTATCGGCGGTGTCGATCAAAGCCGCCAGAATATATGTTCCGACACCTCTGCCGGCAAAATCGTCGTGGACACTGATTACCAGATCGGCAATGTGGGACTGTCTTCCTGCCCTGCGGAAAAGTCCTGCATTGGCAACGATCTTTCCCCGCCATTCGCCAACGATGGCGATATCGTTGGGGCCGCGGTTCTCCATCGATTTTCGTGTTTTTTCAACCGACTGAAATGGTTGTCGAAGCGTGCCGTGACGGACGCCGGGCAGGTTGAACATTTCTGTCAGGGCTTCAGCGTCGTCCAGACGCGCGGCGCGCAGGACGACTTCATTCAAGCTGAATTGCGAATCTTCATTATCGGCAAATTTCACAGTCTGCATGCCTGTCTCCTCGGGCGTATGGGAGCAGGAGTGCGAACCCTGCTCGACTGGCAGGGTGGAAATGGATCGCTTAACGCGACGACATACCTTCTCCTGCCGGGTGGCCGGTGATGGTGTGACGACGGGTGGTGTTCTGCTTCGCGATCATGGGCGCACAATGCTTTTGCCGTGTAATTCTGTCAAGCAGGTGCGTTGCGCAGCAGGCTTCTGAGTTTTGACGGCAGCCTGCCGTCGATCGCCGCGAGACCCGCAGCAATCATCGCCATGCCGGCGAAGTGCTTCATTTCCAGTTGCTCCCCTAGAAGCAGGGAACCGAGCAGGATGGCGCTGACGGGGATGAGGAAGGTGACGAGGGCAAGGTTGGTGGCGCCGGCGCTGGCAAGAATGCGGAAGAAAATGAGATAGGCGAGCGCCGTCGAGAGCAGTGCGATGCCGACAAGCGCGCCCCACGTGCCGAGGCTCGGCATGGCGAGTGTCCATGGTTTGTCGATGAGAAGGGCGGCCGGGATCAGCATCAGTGCCGAAGAGGAAATCTGGCCGGTGGCGGTCATCAGCGGCGGCACGCCCATGGCCTTGAAGCGGCGGCCGAATATGCCCGCGAAGGCATAAGAGATGGCCGCGCCGAGCACGGCGATCTGGCCCCAGAGGCCGGATGAGCCGGTAAAGGCGGCGGGGCCGATCATGGTCGCCACGCCGGCAAAGCCGACCAATACGCCGGTCAGCTTATTGCCGGTCATCTTTTCATCAGTGGTGAGAAAATGCGCGACGATAACCGTGAAGAGCGGCGTTGTAGCATTGAGGATCGAAGCCAGTCCGCTGGCGATATGGGTCTGGCCCCAGACGATCAGGCAGAATGGAATGATGTTATTCAGAAGGCCCATGCCGAAAAAGGCGCGCCACACCGCCCATTGCCTCGGCAGGCGAAGGCCCATGATGCGGCAGACGATCTGAAGCGCGATTGCCGCAAGGGTAACACGCAGTGCGACGATGGTGACGGGAGGCAGTTCCTTGACCGCAACACCGATGAAAAAGAACGAACCGCCCCACAGGAGCGAAAGCGCGACAAGCATCGCCCATTCGCGGGCATCCATCTGTTTCTGTATCGCCATCATCATCTCCAAAACGCATGAGCATCGGCATGATCGCAGACCGAATCCCCGCCATCCACCCGATATTGGTTGAGTTAATCTCAAGCTCGGAGGTGATGGTTTTCACGTCGCGTTGTGTCTTGTTGCGTCCATTTACTCTCTGTTTTATGGTGTTTTCAAACGATTGTTTCTCGTTCGATAATTGAGTTGAGCTAAATCATGTCCACCGAACTCCCGTCTCTGAAAGGGCTGCAGGCCTTCGAGGCCGCAGCGCGCTATCGCAGCGTCACGCTTGCCTCCAACGAGTTGAATGTCACGCCCGGCGCCGTCAGTCTGCAAATCCGGGAGCTGGAGGCGCGGCTTGGTGTGCAATTGTTTTTTCGCAAGCCGCGTAGCATCCAGCTGACGCGCGAGGGGGAGCGTTATTACGGCGCGCTCCGCACCGCTTTCCGGATGATGCGCGAGGCGACGGCGGAGCTGACAGCGCGGTCTGAGATCACCGTTTTGACGCTGAGCTGCACACCGACCTTCGCCGTGCAATGGCTGATGCCGCGATTGCCCGCCTTCCAGCAGCAGCACCCGCAGGTGGATGTGCGCATCAGCGTCACGAACCGATTGGTGGATTTTTCGAGGGACGACGTCGATCTGGCCGTCCGGCACGGTTTCGGACGGTACGAAGGGCTTGAGAGCATCCGCTTCATTGATGACAGCACGTTGCCGGTCTGCTCGCCCCAGCTTCTTGAAAAATACGGCCCGCTACGGGAAGCGGGCGATCTGAAATCGGTCCCGCTGCTGCATGATGAAAACCGCAATGAATGGCGGCGCTGGCTGGAAGCGGCAGGTGCAGCGGAAGTCGACGCGTCCGGCGGCACCGTTTTCATCGACAGCAACGGCGCGCTGGATGCCGCCAAGGCCGGGCATGGCATTGCACTGACCCGGCGTTCGCTCGTTTCCCGCGAGCTTGCCGAAGGCGCATTGATTGCGCCATTCGGTAAAGACATGACCAGCACGCTCGCCTATTTCCTCGTTTATCCCAGGCGTATGCTCGATAATCCCGATCTCGCGACGCTCATCGACTGGATGCTTTCGGAAGCGCATTCCAGCGAAGCCGGTTCTCTTTGAGGCCGATCCGGTTTATGCCGGAAGAAACAACGGGAATCACTCTTGAAAACCATCGCCATCGACTTCGAAACCGCCAATGAAGAGCGGGGCAGCGCCTGCTCCGTCGGCCTTGCCTGGATAGAAGACGGGACGATCGTTCGTGTCGAGGAACGGCTGATCCGGCCGAAGGACATGCGGTTTTCGCCCTTCAACATCGCCGTGCACGGCATCCGCCCTGCCGATGTCGAGGATGCGCCGGAATTTCCCGAGGTGATGGAGGAGTTCATCGACGACTTCCATGGTGCGACGATGATAGCCCACAATGCCGCCTTTGATTTCAGCGTCATGCGCGCGTCCTTCGACAAATATCGACAGTCCTATCCCGATCTTTCCTATCTGTGCAGCGTCAAGATCGCCCGGCATGTCTGGCCCAATCTGGTGTCGCACAAGCTGAATGTGATCGCTCATCACCTTCAGCTGCGTTTCGTGCACCATAATGCCGCGGAAGATGCCGTTGTCTGCGCGGCCGCGTCGATTGCGGCGGCCAAAGCATTGAGTGTTGCCCATATCCACGATCTGCCGGAGAAAATCGGCATGGTGGCCGGTCGACTTACCGCCACGGGCTACCAGCCGTGCAGCATGAAAAAACGGCCTGCCGCCCGGGTTGCGTAACGGTGGCTTCCACCTATGTTTGAAGCAGCGTAACGGAGAAGATGCGATGACAAAGAAAACTCTGTCGGGCTTGTTTGCGGGCTTTCTGGTGTTGCTTCCGGTGACTGCGGCGAATTCGCAGGTGGTTGGCGAGGTCGGCGTCGACTGGATCGGCAATGATATCATGATAGAGGCGATCGCTGATCCGAAGATCAAAGGCGTGACGTGCCATGTGACCTATTTCGAGCGTGGCGTCATCGACCGGCTGAAAAACGGCAACTGGTTCGAAGACCCCTCCAACAACGCCATTTCCTGCAGCCAGACCGGGCCGGTGGAGATTGGTGACATCAATCTTTCGAAGGGCGGCGAAGAGGTGTTTCGGCAGGGGATGTCGCTGGTCTGGAAGAAACTCGTCGTCAGCCGCGTCTACGACAAGGCCAATGATACACTGATTTATCTGGTGCACGCGCGGGAACTGACCGATGGTTCCGCCAAGATGGCGATATCGACGGTGCCGCTCTATAACCAGCAGGTGACATGGGAAAAGGGCAAGCCGTAAGGCTCGCCCCCACAATTGCCATGTCGATGCCGTGGATTACGCGGCTTCGCGCGCCAGTTCGTCGGCGATAACCGTATCGAGGTTGAGGAAGCAGACCATGCTCTTTTCCAACGCGACGATGCCGCGGCAGAAGCTGCGCTGTTCTTCCGGAATGATATCGGGCGCGGGCTGCAGGTCTTCGGAGCGGATGGTCATCATGTCGGAGACCTGTTCCACCAGAAGGCCGACCAGCTTGCCGCCGATATCGGTAACGATGATGGCGGAGCGCTCGGAGGGCTCGGTCATTTTCATGCCGAGGCGGCCGGCCATGTCGATGACGGGAATGACGGCGCCGCGCAGGTTGATGAGGCCGAGAACATAAGGCGGGGTGTGCGGCATCGGGGTCACCGGCGCCCAGCCGCGGATTTCGCGGATCGCCATGATATCGATGCAGAATTCCTGATCGCCCAGATGAAAGGAAACGATTTCGAGATATGCGCCGGATTGCTTGATGGCGTTGGACATGACGGCAGGTTTCCTCTGATGGCTCTCTAACAGGCCCACGCAGGATTGAGCTTTATGCGGCGGCCGGAGAATGGACCGGGAGACATCATGTCGAGGCTTGAAAAGCCGCTGGGGTCATAATGCATGGCGAGATTTTAAACTTTCCCTAACAATTCTCCATCTCGCCACGGCAAACTCCAGTATTTTACCGGTTTTCGACTGCGCGCGGACGGGCTATGATAGGAACATGAACGCGCTCGTTTCCCATCCTCTGAAGTTTATTCTGGCTGGACTTTCCGTGGTGGCTTCGCTTGCCATCGTGCTTCTTGCGTTTGACGGCTGGGTGCGGCACGGCACCGATATTTTCCTTTCCGCCGTGCAGAGCGGTATCGCCTGGTGCCTGTGACGCCGCGCCGTCGTCGGGCTTTGTGACAAATCAGCGCGGTCGGCTCAAATACGTCCAGTTGATTTGCCGTCGCCGCCGTCCTTCGCTATCTGTCTGTCGGACGCCCGGACACGGCGCCGGCTTTCGGGGTAGGATTGGACAATGAGAAATATTCGCATCGTATTGTGGGCGGTCGTGCTCGTTCTAGCCGGCGTCGTCAGCTGGCTGACGATCGAAATGACAAAGACCCGCGAGCAGATGGTGGAGACCGCCTATGGCGTGCCGTTCGAACTGACGGCTCAAACGGGTCAGCCGATTACCGAAAAAGCCTTTCAGGGCAAGCCGACAGCGCTGTTCTTCGGTTTCACCCATTGCCCGGAAGTCTGCCCGACGACCCTGTTCGAGCTGAATGGCTGGATGGAGAAGGTGGATCCGGCCGGCGACAAGCTGCAGGCCTATTTTGTTTCCGTCGATCCCGAGCGTGATACGCCTGAAATCATGCAGCAGTATGTGTCCAACGTGTCGAAGCGGATCACCGGCATTACCGGACCGGCCGACAAGATTGCCGAGACGCTGAAAGGCTATCGCATCTATGCCAAAAAAGTGCCGGTGGATGAGAAGGACCCGAATGGCGATTACACCATGGATCACACGGCATCCGTTATCCTTCTCGATTCGAATGGCCGTTTTGCGGGAACGATCGCCTATGGTGAAAATCCCGATGTTGCCGAGCAGAAGCTTCAGAACCTGCTAAAGGGCGCGAAGGTTTAATTGCGTTCGGCTTATTGGACTGAGTGCTGTTTTGTGGCAAAGGCAGATTGAACAGCCGAAGCCAGAGGAAACAGCCTGCCGTGAGCGAAATCCGACTTTACGTCACCACGACCGAAATCAAAGCCGGTAAAATTCTCGATTTGATGTCGGACTATTTCGGCGAGGAGGATGTTGCGATCGCCACGACCGAGGTGGACGAGAAGCGTGACATCTGGGAAGCCTCTGTCTATTTGATGGCGGAGCAGGAAGAGGAATTTCGCGAGCGCATCAGTACGCTGCTTGCGCCGGCCTTTCCGGGCCTTGTCATCGAGAAGGAGATTGTTCCTGATGTCGACTGGATCGCCAAATCGCTTGAAGGTTTGAAGCCTGTCCGGGCAGGGCGTTTCATTGTTCACGGCGCTCATGATCGCGACAAGGTGCGGCCGAACGATCTGGCCATCGAAATCGAGGCGGGACAGGCTTTCGGCACCGGCCATCATGGCACGACGGCGGGGTGCCTCGAAATGATCGAAGAGGTTCTGCGGGCGCGGCCCGTGCGCAACGCGCTCGATCTCGGCACTGGCAGCGGCGTTCTGGCCATCGCCGTGCGCAAGATGCGTCCTATTCCCGTGCTTGCGACGGACATCGATCCCGTCGCTGTGAGGGTGGCGAAGGAAAATGTCCGGCTTAACGGCATTGTTTCGGGCATGGTGCTGGAGACGGCGCCGGGTTTTCACTCGGACGCCTTCCGCAAGCATGGCCCGTTCGATCTCATCATCGCCAATATTCTCGCGCGGCCACTCATCAAGATGGCGCCGCAGCTCGTCACGCATCTGGCACCCGGCGGCACTGTCATCCTGTCGGGCATTCTGGCGTCACAGCGCTGGAAAGTGCTTTCCGCCTATAATGGCGCAAGGCTTTCCCATGTCCGCACCATCTGGCGCAATGGCTGGGTGACGCTGCATCTTCGCAAGGACTGAAGCTCTCGCAACATTTATTGCGGACAAAAGAAAAGGCGGCGCTTTCGCGCCGCCTGAAAACCCGCGAGCCTGGGAGGAGCTTGCTCAAGCGGGTAGACGTATTCCTGTCCGGACGCGGGGTAGGGAGGAATGCCGCGCCGGATAAAATCAGAATACGTAGCTGGACTTTGCCTTGCGACGCAGATCGGCGCGGTTCATGCCGAGCGCTTCGAGCGACTTGTCGTCGAGGTTCAGAAGGGCGGCGTTGACATGACGGCTGACCTGACGCTCGCGTGCTTCAACGACGCGATCGAAGGCGGTGCGGAGGAAAGATTTTGCCATTGCTTCAAATCCTTATTTGCCAGGAGAGTGTCTCTCTCGCTGTGTTGATCCTGATATAAGCGATGTGTTTTTGTTTGGTTAGAGGGTATATCTCAGGGTAGGAATGCATTTTTTGCATATCACCAACCCTTCAGTATTACTTATTTCGCGAAATATGCCCAATTTATCACCGCAGTCCCGGGCATCACTTATGTCTTGAAACCGGCTTTATCCGCGTGGCATTGTCGTTGCGCGCCAACGATTTGATGGTGCCGACAAACAGCTTTCTCCATGTCCGTTACCGAAAGATGCTCATGTTCCAGACCTTCGAAAACAAATCCGCGCCGCAATTCGGCAAGGCTCGCGTCGAGGCGCTGCGCGCCGGTTTCGATGCCCTCGGTATCGATGGGTTTCTGGTGCCGCGCGCCGATGAATATCAGGGAGAATATGTGCCTGAGTGCGCCGAGCGCCTCTCATGGTTGACCGGATTTACCGGTTCCGCCGGCATTGCACTGGTAACGCGGACGGAAGCGGTGGTATTCGTCGATGGCCGCTATACGACGCAGCTAAGCTCGCAGGTTGATCAGACAGTGTTCACTGGTGGTGATCTGGTCGGTGCGCCACCTTCCGTCTGGCTGGCCGAACATGCTCCAAAGGGTTTCCGGCTTGGTATCGATCCGTGGCTGCACACCGGCGCCGAATTGAAGCGGCTGGAAAAGGCGATCGCCGGCAAGGGCGGTTCAATCGTTCTTCTGGAAAAGAACCCGCTCGATGCGCTGTGGCAGGATCGTCCCTCCGAACCGCTGGAGCCCGTCGTCATCCAGCCAGAGGCATTTACCGGCAAGCTGGCGAAGGAGAAGATTGCCTCACTGGCGGAAACCGTTTCCGCAAAGGGGGCGGATGCACTGCTGGTGACCGATCCTTCGTCCATCGCCTGGATTTTCAATGTTCGCGGCAACGACGTGCCGCATACACCGCACCCGCTCGCCCGCGCGATCATTTACGCAGATGGCAGGGCCGATATTTTTCTCGACAAGCGCAAGACCGGCATCGAGGCCGAGGCCTATCTGGCGCAGCTCGCGACACAATTGCCGCCGTCGAAGATCGCGGATCGCCTGCACGCCATTGCCAGCGCCAAGGGCCGGGTGATGGTGGACGCCGATCTGACGCCAGTGGCGCTGACCGGCGCAATTACCGCAGCGGGCGGCTCCCTCATCGAGGAAGCCGATCCAGTCCGTCTGCCGCGCGCGCGCAAGAACAGAGCTGAGCTTGCCGGTTCCGCCGCCGCCCATGTGCAGGATGGGGCGGCCATGGTCGAATATCTCTGCTGGCTGGATCGCCAGCAGCCCGGCACGGTGACGGAAATCGACGCCGTCAAGGCGCTGGAGGCGGCTCGCGTCAAGGTGGGGCAGGGGCTGCAAAACCCGCTCAAGGATGTCTCTTTCGACACGATTTCCGGGGCCGGCGCACATGCCGCCATCATCCATTACCGCGTCACGACAGATACGGATCGCACACTTGCCGATGGTGAGATGTTCCTCGTCGATTCCGGTGCGCAATATGTCAACGGCACCACGGACATCACCCGCACCGTTGCCGTCGGCAGCGTTCCGGAGGAGCAGAAGCGCTTCTTCACGCTGGTCCTGAAGGGCATGATCGGCATAAGCACCGCACGGTTTCCAAAGGGAACGCGCGGTTGCGATCTCGATCCGCTGGCGCGCATCGCTCTCTGGAAAGCTGGCGCGGATTATGCCCACGGCACCGGCCACGGTGTCGGTTCCTATCTTTCGGTGCATGAGGGGCCGCAGCGCATTTCGCGGCTGTCGACACAGGAGCTTTTGCCCGGCATGATCCTGTCGAACGAGCCGGGTTATTATCGTCCCGGTGCCTTCGGCATCCGTATCGAAAACCTCATCTATGTGCGCGACGCGGAAGAGGTGGCCGGAGGCGACCAGCCAATGTTCTCTTTCGAGACGCTGACATGGTGCCCCATTGACCGAAGGCTGGTGGTCACAGCACTTTTAACTGACGAGGAGCTCAACTGGCTAAATGCCTACCACGCAGGCGTGCTGGAGAAGCTTTCTCCCCTGATAACCGACGAAGAAGTCAAGGCGTGGCTCGTTGCGGCGACCAAGCCATTGGAGCGGGTTGCCTAAAGCAGCCCGAAATGCCGGATGGCGATGACGATGGCCCAGCCGACGGCGAGCATCGTCAGGCCGGGAAAGCGCAGGCAGACCAGAAGGGCGCCCACCATGCCGATCTTCACCTCGTATCCGCCTTCAAAAAAGGCGGGTGCGACGAGTGTGGTGAGAACCGCCACGGGAACGGCGTTCAGGCCCGCCTCCATCCGCGGCGGGATGGATTTCATCCGCGTCATCAACACATAACCGCCGATGCGGGTGAGATAGGTGGCGATGGCGGCGAGTGCGATCAGGAAAATCGTATCTGCATGCAGAACGTTACTCATGGCGTTTCCACCCCATTCTCAGAATTCGTCGCGCCATTCGGTTTCGGCGGATAGAGGACCGCGACGAGAATTCCGGCGACGGCGCCGAGACTGACATGCCACGGCGAACCGACGATGTGATAGGCAACCGTTGCGCCGACTGCACTTGCCAGCATGACAGGGTAGAAATTTTCTCGCTGACGGAAGCTCAGCACCATGCCCATGAAATAGATCGGGAGCAGGACATCGAGACCGATGGCTTTCGGGTCGCCGATCATATTGCCGAGCGATGCGCCGAGAATGGTCATTGCCAGCCACAGCACATAAACGGGTGCCGCAAAGCCCATGTACCAGGAAAAGCCCACCGTGCCGGAATTTTCGTATTTCCTCACCGATTCGGCGAATTGCGGATCCACCAGCACGAAGAAACCCGCGGCCTTCTGCAGGAATGACCAGTTCGAGATCATTCGGGCGATGGCGGCGGAATAGAGGATATGGCGGAAATTGACGGCGAACACGGAAAGAACGATCAGCCAGGGGGCAACCTTCTGGCCGAACAGTTCGATACCGACGAGCTGGCTTGCGCCGGCGTAGACGGTGCCGCTCATGATCGTGGCTTCGGCGACGCTCAGCCCGTTATCGACCGCGACCGCGCCGAACAGCGCACCGAAAGGGGCGGCGGAGAGGGCGATCGGGAAACCGCCCTTCAATCCCTCGCGAAAATCTTTATTGAACATCTCTGGAACTCCTTGCCGCCGCTCTATCGCCCTCCCGTCTGACTGGCAAACGAATTGCATGAATGGATCGATTGATTAACTTGAAGCTTCCGTTACGGTATGGTGCCGGGCGGGCGGTCTCATCGCCCTCTTCCGGCGCCGCTAAATAATCTGACCATGGAAGATCGATGCTGGAGAAGCAGGAGAAGGCCGCGTTGGCCGCACGTGTTCGGGACTATCTTGCCCGGGAAGCCGAAGCTGAAATCGGCCTTCTGCAGGCGGAAATCTTCGTGGATTTTCTGGCGGAGGAATTGGGATATGTGTTCTACAATCAGGGGCTTCGCGATGCGCAGGCGGCGATCCTGAGACGTCTTGAGGACGCGGCGGGGGATATAGACGTGCTGGAAAAACCGAAGCCGCGCTGATGGCACCCGCCGCGCAGAGGCCCATCAAAAGGGCTCCTGTGGCGAGCACAGCAATCGGTAACGTGGTAGGCGCAGCTCCCTTTAATCGCGCAATATGTCGCGGCTTTTAAGAATGATCGCGCCTTTTTCACGCATCATCGCAATCGCGGCTTTTATACCCTGCGGGTCGATGCCGCGGCTGGCATCTTCGATGAAGCGGACCTTGACGCCGGGCAGCATGTCCAGCGCATCGAGCACCGAAAAACTGACGCAATAATCGGTGGCGAGGCCACAGACATCGAGTTGCGTCACGCCCTGTCGGGTCAGATAATCGGAAAGCCCCGTCGTCGCGCCCTGGTCATTGTCGCGAAAGGCGGAATAGCTGTCGACAGCGGGGTTTTCGCCTTTCTGCTGAATGTAGTCGAAAGCTTCCGTCTTCAGATCCGGGTGGAATTCCGCATCCGCCGTGCCCTGCACGCAATGGTCGGGCCACATCATCTGCGGTTTGCCGGAGAGTTCGCCCATGTCGAAGGGTTTCTTGCCGGGATGCTGCGAGGCGAAACTGCCGTGGTTTTCCGGGTGCCAGTCCTGCGAGGCGACGATGAGGTCGTAGCCGCCATTGTCGATCAGGGCATTGGCAGTGGGCACAACCTTGTCTCCATCGGCAACGGCCAGATTGCCGCCCGGGCAGAAACCGTTCTGAATATCGATGAGCAGCAACGCCTTCATGATGGCCTCCCTTTTCCGGGCAGGATGCCAAGCTGCTCCTGGGGGATCAAGCCTTTTTCCGCCTGCCCGGCGTGTGCTGTGGTGGGGAGCAGCGACCTTTCATGTCGCACTCCTGCCGCATTTCCAGCAAATTTCCGGCAAAGTCGGAAATTACCTGACAATACGGCGGAAATTTTTCAAGGCCAATGACGCCATTAGGGCGCTTCCCCGGGACCACGCGGTGCACAGGCACCCGGTATCCGCGTAAGTCATTGTTTTGCCTTAGCCCCACAATGCGCAGACCTTAACGAAATATTTTTGCAGGGACTCGTAAACACTTTGGTTACCATAATTCGTCATGCTTCGAACCAGTCAGTTCCGAAAGCGGCCCGGTGTTCGCCCGTTCTTCGGATGTCCCAAAATCCCTCCGGCGTCGGCCGGGTATGCGTGAACGGTTCGAGTAACGAGTATCATGGCGTTTTCTGCTGCGGCCTATAACGGCGCCGGTCTTGCCGGTTCGCATTCCCTCAAGAGAGGCAAATCCTTTTCGTTCGGGCGAATGTCGGCGCTTCTTGGTGGCGGTGCCTTTGCCGGCATTTTTGCCTTTGCCGCTTTCGCTTCGCTACACGGCATGGCCGCCGCCTCGCATGGCGTCGGACAATTTGAAAAGACGCTTGTGGCAAGGCTGGATACCGCCGAGGCGGCGATTGCCCGCACGGCGGCGCGTGATATTCACGTCCGCAAGTTTTCCCGCCTGAGCGACCACAGTCACGGCCAGCAGAAGGCCGTCCGCCTTGCCGGCATCATGCCGGAGATCGGCGCGAAAGAATTCGGCGAACGATTCGGCGCGGCGGCGAACGCCAAAGGACAGGCGACCGTCAAGGAACTTGCCGCGCTTCAGCCTTCCGCGATCGTCGATTCGGCGCTTGGACGCACCTCCGAGGTTGCCTATCAGAGCGCCGTTCCACAGCATCCGGCATTCGAAGTGGCGCTGGCCCGACCGCAGGTCGAGGAAGAGGCAAGCAGTCTGCTTCCCGACGACGTGCCGCTGCCAAGCTTCAGACCTGATGTCGCGACAGCTCAAACGGTCGAGCCGTCACCGCGTCCTGCGGCAACTGCCAAGGCGGATGAGCGCGTTCCCGCTGTCGCCTCTGCGCCTGCTTTCGATGCGCCGGTTCCGCTGCGGGCGCCGCAGGCGCCGAAACAGAGCACCGGCGCCATGCTGGCCTTCGCGAAACCGGATAATCCGATGCGTGAGCCAAGCAAGATGGATGCGGTTCCGTGGCCTGACCGTGGCAATGGCACGGCGATCTACGATATTTCTTCCGGTGTGGTGCACATGCCGAATGGCGAGAAACTGGAAGCGCATTCCGGTATCGGCAAGATGCGCGACAATCCCGATTATGTTCACGTCAAGATGCGCGGGTCCACACCGCCTTCAAGCTACAAGCTGACAATGCGCGAGGCGCGCTTCCACGGCGTTGAAGCCATTCGCCTGACGCCGGAAAATGGTGTCAATCCGCACGGCCGCGACGGGCTTCTTGCCCATACATACATGCTGGCGAAACGCGGCGAGTCCAATGGCTGCGTTGTGTTCCGCGACTATTCCCGCTTCCTCGCGGCCTTCAAGCGCGGTGAGGTCAAGCGCATGGTGGTCGTGCCGAAGCTGAACGGCAACCGCCCGACGCTCGCGAGCAGCGGTGGTAAAAGCGGCGGTAAGACGCTGCTCGGCATGTTCTCGCGCGGCAGCGACTCGTGACTGCGCGAATATTTAACGGCTGCGCCGCTGCGTCAGCACCATGCCGGCCAGAATGAGCAGGATGCCGAGAGCGCTGGCCCAGATTTTCGGCGGATGATCGCTGAAAAGATCGAGCATCACACCTGAGACCATCTGGCCGCTTATGACCAGAAGCGCGGTGTTGACCGCGCCGATGCGGGGGATGAGCCAGCTTCCCGAAGCGATGAAGACGACGCCGATGGGGCCGCCGATAAAGGCAAGCCAAGGTGCATCGGCCGCACCCGGTGGAATGAGGCCGCCGACAACGAGTCCGATCACGGTCAGTACGGCAAAGCCGACGATGTGGTTCCAGAAAGACGCGATGAGCGGCGAGTTTGACAGGCTGAGCCGGCCGTTGATCTGGCGGCTCAGCGCCACGAAGACGCCGCCGGTAAAGGCCATGGCGATCCAGACGATCATGCCGTTCTCCCGACAAGGATGATGAGTGCGCTGCCGCATAGAATGAGCGCCACTGCCGCCATGTCCCGAAGGTCCGGCTTTCTTCTGGGCAGTCCGAACAGACCGAAAATATCAGCCAGAAGGCTGAAGATGACCTGTCCACCAAGTCCGAGCGCAATGGTTCCCGAAAGCGCCAGCGGTGAATTGACGGCGGTGGAGGTGAGGATGACGATCGCGGCACCCACAACGCCGCCGCAATAGGCCCAGAGCGGCGCTTTCGGTTTTGCCGGGGCCGAAAGGTCTTTCTTCGAACGCATGATAGCCAGATAGACCAGCGCCGCCACCGTGCCGGTGCCGTGCGCCGTCCAGGAAGAAAACAGCGCGTTGCCGTAATGGGCCAGCTGTCCGTTGAAATGCACCATCAGCGTCAAGAGACAACCGCTGGCGAAGGCGGCGGCGAGATGCAGCGGATTCAGGCGTGGATGCGTCGTGTCTGTCATGTCGGATCGGAAAAGCTGAAGATGGACACGAGCTTTAGCCCATCTGCGCCTGAATCGGAATCGAATTGCGAGAGTTGGCGGATTTGGACGAGATTATCCTGTGCGTTGCGGAACAAGCGATGTGGCCACGCATTATTGCAGCATGAATAAAACGACACGCAAACCGTTGAACCGGATGACGATTTTCGTCGTCTCGATTTTTATTGTCGGAGCCGTTGTGGCGGCAATTTATCTCATCGGCTTCACGCCCGGCGAAGTGTAAGACGGAGCGATCAATGACCGGCTGGGGCGGCGTTGCCCTTGCCGCGTTCCATTGCAACGCGCGCCCTGGCGACCGCGAAGCGAATACCGCGCAGCAGGAACCGGCTGGTTTCCAGATAGGCCCGATAGGGCAGGACAGTGAAATACCGCCAGCGCGGCAGGCGGTAAATGCGCAGATTGTTCTGGATCTGGCTTTCACCATCCGCATCCTGTGTGGCGCAGAGCGGATAGATGAAGGCGGCCTTCAAGCCGGAGAGATATTCAAGATCGAAGGCGATATCGTAGGCGAGCCGCATCGGGATGAGCTTCGATATCCATTGCCCGGCGCGACGGTTGACGAGATAGGCGCCTGAGCCTTTTTCGCGTGTCAGCGCAATGGCGAGCGAGCGACCGTTCGAGAGCGGACGGAACGGAAATTTCCGGCCATTGCTGACCGTCGTGAGGCGCAGCAAGTCCCAGTCTGAGCCATTCAGCGCCGCCTCATCGATCGCATTTAGAAAATCATCATCGAAGATCACGTCATCCTCGAGGATGAGCGAGATATCGGCATCGCCTTCCATGAATTTTCGGGCGCAGGCGACATGGCTGAGATAGCAGCCGATTTCCGGAGGTGACGTGCGGCGGCCATGCATCAGCATATAGGAAATTTCGCTGAATTCCGGGATTGGATAATTCAGCTCCCTGCCATTCACGCCTGGGATGCGCTCCGCCTTGAGACCCATGGCATCAAGGCGCGCGGTCATATCCGCGAGGCGCTTGGTGGCGCCGTCCATGTTGATCAGGAAAACCGCAAGCTTGCGCTGGCTTTTCGGCAATATATGCAAAGCAGTCCTCACCCGGTTCTCACAATCCCATTGCAACTCCTTTATTGCAATGGCGTGACGTGGGCTATGGGAAAAGCGGCCTTCAGGCACTCATAGTTGTTGAATCAAACCTTTTCCACAAATCCATCCAGCACGCGCTTCTGGCCGGCGCGGTCGAAGTCGATGGTGAGCTTGTTCCCCTCGATGGCAGCGATATTGCCGTTGCCGAACTTGATGTGGAAGACGCGGTCGCCGACGAAGAATCTTGACGGCGTGTCGGCGACAGATTTGGCCACCAGTTCCCCATCGATGGTGCGGGTGCGCGGGCCGCTTTCGCCATAGCCAATACGTTCCACCGCATGGCCGGAGCGCGTGCCCCAGTTGTCGCGGGTGGCATCGCTACGGTTCTGCTGCGCACGCTTCCAGCCCGGGGTGGAATAGGTGTTGGCGAAGGGATCTGCCTTGTCGAAACGCGACTGACCATAGCCGCCACGCCCGCCATAACCGCCGTAATTGCTGTCGGATGCTGCGACATCGACATGGGCGGGCGGCAGTTCATCCAGGAAGCGCGAGGGCAGGGTGGATTGCCACAGCCCGTGAATGCGCCGGTTCGAGACGAACCAGATATGGCAGAGTTTCTTGGCACGCGTAATGCCGACATAGGCAAGACGACGTTCTTCCTCCAGACCGGAGCGGCCGCCTTCATCCAGCGCCCGCTGGTGCGGAAACAGGCCTTCTTCCCAGCCGGGCAGGAAGACGGTGTCGAATTCCAGACCCTTGGCGGAATGCAGCGTCATGATGGAGACGGCATCGAGATTTTCGTTCTGCTCGGCATCCATGACGAGGGCGACATGCTCGAGGAAACCGCGCATGCTTTCAAAGGCTTCCATCGAGCGGATGAGTTCCTTCAGGTTCTCAAGGCGTCCGGGCGCTTCGGCCGTCTTGTCGGCCTGCCACATGGCGGTGTAGCCGCTTTCGTCGAGAATCTGCTCGGCAAGCGTGGTGTGCTCGGTGTTTTCGAGTAGACCCTGCCAGCGGCGGAAATCCTGCACCACATCGAACAGCGCCTTGCGGGCCTTCGGCTTCAGCTCGTCGGTTTCGATGATGTCGGCCGCTGCCGCCAGCATCGGAATGTCGCGGGCACGCGCATAGTCGTGCAGGTTGCGGATCGTCGTATCGCCAAGGCCGCGCTTCGGCGTATTGACGATCCGCTCGAAGGCGAGATCGTCGGCCGGCTGGCAGACGAGGCGAAAATAGGCCATGGCATCGCGGATTTCGAGGCGCTCATAAAAGCGCGGGCCGCCGATGACGCGGTAATTGAGGCCGAGCGTGACAAAACGGTCTTCGAATTCGCGCATCTGGAAGGAGGCGCGGACGAGGATCGCCATGTCGTTCAGCATATTACCTTTGCGCTGAAGCTGCTCGATCTCTTCGCCGACTGCGCGGGCTTCCTCCTCCGAATCCCAGGCAGCATGCACCACGACCTTTTCGTCGTCAGGGCTGCTACGTTCGGTAAACAGCGTCTTGCCGAGGCGTCCCTCATTATGCGCGATGAGGTGGCCGGCCGCGCCGAGAATATGCTCGGTGGAGCGGTAATTGCGTTCGAGCTTGATGACCTTGGCGCCGGGAAAATCCTTGTCGAAGCGCAGGATATTGTCCACTTCCGCGCCGCGCCAGCCATAGATCGACTGGTCGTCGTCACCCACACAGCAGACGTTTTGCGGCTCGCCCTTGGCGCGCTGCGCAAGCAGCCGCAGCCACATATATTGCGCCGTGTTGGTGTCCTGATATTCGTCCACCAGAATGTAACGGAACTTCTGATGATACTCCTTCAGAATATCGGCGTGGCGGCGGAAGATGCTGATCGGGTGCAGCAGCAGATCGCCGAAATCGCAGGCGTTCAGCGTTTTCAGCCGGTTCTGATAGGCGGTATAGAGCTCGCGGCCCTTGCCATTGGCGAAGGCGCGGCTGTCACCCTCCGGAATATCCGGCGGCGTCAGGCCCTTGTTCTTCCAGCCGTCGATCATGCCGGCGAACTGTTTGGCCGGCCAGCGCTTGTCATCGAGACCTTCGGCCTGGATGAGCTGCTTGATCAGCCGCACCACGTCATCCGTATCGAGAATGGTGAAATCCGACTTCAGGCCGACGAGTTCGGCGTGACGACGCAACAGCTTGACGCCGATGGAGTGGAACGTGCCAAGCCAGGGCATGCCCTCCACAGCGCCCCCGACGAGAACGCCGATACGTTCCTTCATCTCGCGTGCGGCCTTGTTGGTGAAGGTCACGGCGAGGATCTGGCTGGGATAGGCCCGGCCCGTTGCGAGAATATGGGCAATGCGGGTTGTCAGAACACGGGTCTTGCCGGTGCCGGCGCCGGCGAGGACGAGAACCGGCCCGTCCAGCGTTTCCACGGCATCGCGCTGTTCCGGGTTGAGGCCGGAAAGATAATCGGGTGCGGCACGCGTTTGATCGCGCGCAGCCATGGCGCGGGCGGCAATGCCAAGCCCGCCGCCGTTTTCCGAAGGGGCATTGTTCGTCGCCCTGCGCGGCGCCACGGGTTCCTCATCGAAGAACGGCATATCGTCAAAACTGTTGCTCATGCGGCCCAATGTAGTGATTCGGGATATAAAGGCCAGAACCGTGTTCTGCTTTTATTCCGGTATCGCTGCTCAAAATGCCTATTCCAAGGCATTATTTCGGGTTCATGCCCTCTGATCGGCATCAAAAGCGGCATCGACAGGCACTTGAAGGGCCACCGCAAGCTGGTTGGTCTTGGCGGCGAGCGCGATAATCCGCATCAGATCGGCATGCTGTTCATTCGTCATGCCCTTGGCTTTCGCGGCCGCCGTATGGGAATGGGCACAATAGGAGCAGCCATTGGTGACGGACACTGCGATGTAAAGCATTTCCTTCACCAGCGGGTCGAGCGCCGAGGGTGTCGCCATCACCGCCTTGACCTCGGCCCATGTCTTTTCCAGAAGATCAGGATCAAAGGTGAGGTAAAGCCACATATTGTTGATGAAGTCCGATTTGCGGGTGGTGCGGATATCATCGAACACCGCTTTCACGCGCGGATCGGCTTCGGGATTTTGTGTTTTCGTGACGGTGCTCATGGCTTCCTCCGGCTCATTTCGTGCTGACAGACTACCGCGCTGAACAATATTTGCGATAATATAGCGTTTATGGTGTGTTCGACGAGAATCCATCACAAATTACAATTACGTAAGAAACGTATTTGTGCGTTGCCTCGTTCTAAACGACGGGGAATACTGCTGATGTCCCGAAGCCTGAGCTTCAGGGGCTTTCTTATGCTGCGATGATCAACCGGAGAACTATATGCGGGTCTGGAAACAGGTGGGTGTCAGTCTGGCCGTGGTGGGGGCAGGTCTCTGTCTCTGGGGCGTCTATTCGCCCGACGCCCGCAATATGCTCGCCAGCATCGGGCTGGTCAAAGCACCCGCTGCTTCGGTCGAAGTCGCCGCAGCCGGCGGATCGGCGGCCGGCGCGCCGACGGGACAGAATGCGGGTGGCGCACGCCGCAACAATAACGCCACACTGGTTGTGACCGCCCCTGTGAAGAAAGGCACGGTCAACGACCGGTTGAACGCCATCGGCAATGGCGAGGCGATCCAGTCCGTCGTCGTCATGCCGCAGGTTTCCGGCACGCTTTCTGAAATTCGTACATCGTCCGGTGCACGCGTCGTGAAGGGGCAGGTGCTGGCGCGGCTCGATGACGAGGAGCAGGTGATCGAACGCGACAAGGCGCAGGTGGCGCTGCGCAGCGCCGTCGAAAAATCCAATTCCTACAAGAATTTGAAGTCCGTTTCCCGCCTCGACGTGCTGGATGCCCAGATTGCCGAAGAAGCCGCCAAGCTTGCGCTGAGCACCGCCGAACTCAATCTCAAGCGGCGTGATATCGTCGCGCCCATCGAAGGCGTGGCCGGTATCGTCGCCGCCAATATCGGTGACAATGTCACGACGCAATCCACCATTGTCAGCATTGACGACCGGTCTGAAATTCTCGTCAATTTCTGGGCTCCCGAGCGTTTTGCGACTGCGATCAAGGTCGGCATGCCGGTGGAGGCCACGTCGATTTCGCGCCCGGGTGAGACTTTTAAGGGGGAGATCGAGGCCGTCGACAACCGTGTCGACGAGGCGAGCCGCACCATCCGCATCCGGGCAAAGTTCGGAAATGAGAAGGATGAGTTGAGGGCGGGCATGTCATTCGGCGTCACCATGCGCTTCGCCGGGGAAACTTATGCCTCGGTTGATCCGCTGGCCGTGCAGTGGGATGCGGAAGGCTCCTATGTCTGGCGTGTGGCTGACAATAAATCCAACAAGGTGCGGGTGCAGATCGTGCAGCGCAACCCGGATGCCGTTCTCGTCAAGGCTGAACTGGCGGAAGGCGAACCTGTCGTGATTGAGGGCCTGCAGCGCGTGCGCGAAGGCGGGGCGGTGCGGGTCGGAAACCAGCCCAAGCCCGAGGAGGTTGCCAGCCAATGACGACCCAGCCGCCTTCCGGTCAGGATTCCAAGCTCGCCTTTACCGCATTGTTCGTGCGTCGGCCAATTCTGGCGGCGGTCCTTAACACGCTGCTGGTCGTTGCCGGCCTCGCGGCTCTGGTCGGCGTCGAAGTGCGCGAACTGCCCGACGTCGACCGGCCGACGATAAGCGTCAGGACCACGTATGAAGGTGCCGCGCCTGAAACGATCGATCAGGAGGTAACGCAGACCATCGAAGGTGCGGTGGCGCGTGTCAGCGGCATCAAATCCATCGCGTCCAACTCACAATTCGGCACCAGCCGCGTGACGATGGAATTCGGCGACAATGTCGACATGGCCGTTGCGGCCAATGATGTGCGCGATGCCATTGGCCGCGTCACCAACCAGTTGCCTGACGATGCTGACGAGCCGCAAATCATCAAGGCGGATTCCGACAGCCAGCCGATCATGCGGCTTGCCGTCACCTCGTCCACGCTCGGTATGGAAGACCTGACAAAGCTGGTGGATGACGAAATCATCGACCGTCTGGCTGCCGTCGATGGTGTGGCCGATGTGGAGCTTTACGGCGACCAGGAAAAGGTCTTTCGCGTCGATCTCAATCAGGCAGCATTGGCGAGCCGCGGTCTGACGGTGACCGATGTTTCCAACGCGCTTGCAAGCGCTGCCCTCGATGTCCCGGCGGGTTCGCTGAAAAGCACGACGCAGGATATCGTCGTGCGCGCGACCGCGAGCCTGACAAAGCCCGAGGATTTTTCCAATCTTCTCATCAAGAACAATATCCGCCTCAGGGACGTGGCGACCGTCATGCTGGGGGCGGACGACGAATCCACGTCGCTGCGCTCGAACGGCGTTCAGGGCGTCGGTCTTGGCATCATCCGCCAGGCACAGTCAAACACGCTCAGTATATCGACCGGTGTGAAAGCCGCCGTCGACGCCATGTCGGCCAATCTGCCGGAGGGCACGCGTGTCGTCGTGACCAGTGACGATGCCGTCTTCATCGAAGGCGCGCTGCACGAGGTCGAACTGGCGCTGGGGCTCTCGGCGATCATCGTCGTTGTGGTGCTTTATCTCTTCCTGCGCGACTGGCGCGCCACCCTCATTCCGGCGATCACCATGCCGGTGGCGCTGATTGGCACCATCGTCGCCATTTATATGGTCGGCTTCTCCGTCAATATCCTCACACTGCTCGCCATCGTTCTGGCGACTGGTCTCGTTGTCGACGACGCCATCGTGGTGCTGGAAAATATCGTGCGCCGCCGGGCGGAAGGCATGGGCCCCCGGGCCGCTGCCGTTCTCGGCACGCAGGAGGTGTTTTTCGCCGTCATCGCGACGACGGCGACGCTGGCTGCCGTGTTCATTCCGCTTTCTTTCCTGCCGGGTCAGCTTGGCGGCCTGTTCCGTGAATTCGGTTTTGTGCTGGCCTTCGCGGTGGGTTTGTCCTCCATCGTGGCACTGACGCTGTGCCCGATGCTTGCTTCGCGCATGCTGAAGGAGGGGTTGAAAGAGCCGACCGGGCCGCTCGCCTGGTTCGGTAATGTCTTTGCCTCCACATACAAGTCGACGCTGTCCGCCTGCCTCAACAACCCCCTCATCGTCATCGTCGTTGCGCTCATCTTTTCCGGCCTGTCATGGATCGCCTTCGGCATGATCCAGAGTGAATTGACGCCGCGCGAGGACCGCGCCTCTATCATGATGCGGGTCACCGCGCCGCAGGGTGTGAGCCTCGAATATACCCGCGACCAGTTGCAGCGGATCGAGGAAAACCTGCAGCCGCTACGCGACAGCGCGGAAATCCGTAACATCTACTCCATCACTGGCATGAACGGCTCGTCCAATACCGGCTTCATGGTGCTGACGCTGGCGCCCTGGGCCGACCGAGATCGCACGCAGAACCAGATCGCTGCCGATGTTACCTCTGCCGCCAACAAGGTTCCGGCGTTGCGGGGCAACGCGATGCAGCCGAACAGCCTCCGCATTCGCGGCGCCGGCAACGGATTGCAGATGGCGATGGTCGGCAGCAATTATGCGGCGCTGACAGAGGCGACGCAGAAATTGCTGCTTTCCATGGAAGAAAGCGGCCTGTTTGATACGCCACGTTTCGACAACGAACCCAATCAGGCGCAGATTTCGGTCTCCATCGACCGTGAGCGCGCGTCTGATCTCGGCATCGACATCACCGGCCTCTCTCGCGCCATGCAGTCGCTGCTGGAAGGGCGCTCGATTGTCGACGTCTTCGTGGATGGCGATGCGATCCCGGTGCGGCTCCTGTCCTCCACCCGGCCGATCAATGATCCGACCGATCTTGAGAATGTCTTCCTGAAGACGGGCGACGGCAAGATCGTGCCGATGTCGGTCATCGCGTCGCTCAAGGAAAATGCGGTCGCGCCGCAGCTCAACCGCGAACAGCAGCTTCCCTCCGTCGGCTTTACCGCCAACCTCAAGGACGGCGTTTCGCTGGGCGAGGCGCTGCAAAAGGTGAACGAGCTCTCGCAATCCGTCCTGCCGCCCGGTGCACGCTTGCTGCCGCTGGGTGAGGCTGCGACACTGGAGGAGAATTCGAGCGGCATGCTGCTGACCTTCGGTTTCGCGATTGCCATCATCTTCCTCGTGCTTGCCGCGCAGTTCGAAAGCGTGCTGAGTTCGATCATCATCATGTCAACGGTGCCGCTCGGCCTCGCCTGTGCCGTCATCGCGCTGCTCGTCACCGGCTCAAGCCTCAATGTTTACAGCCAGATCGGCCTCGTGCTGCTCGTTGGCGTCATGGCGAAGAACGGTATCCTGATTGTTGAATTCGCCAACCACCTGCGCGATCAGGGCGCAACCGTGCGGGAAGCTATCGAAAAAGCCACCAGCATCCGTCTGCGTCCGGTCATGATGACGATGATCGCGACCATCCTTGGCGGCGTGCCGCTGGTTCTGGCGCAGGGAGCAGGCGCCGAGGCGCGCATCGCGCTCGGCTGGGTCATCGTCGGCGGCCTCGGCTTCGCGACGCTGGTGACGCTTTACATCACACCGGTCTCCTACCTGCTGATCGCCCGCTTCGCCAAACCGCAAGCGGATGAGGAAATCCGCCTTCACCGCGAACTGGAACTTGCCGCCCGCCGCAAGGCGCTGGAGGAAGACAAGCCGCTGCTTGCTGCGGAATAAAAACGGTTGCCGCCTTGCCGTCTGGCGCCATTGCGCGGCTGGACAAAGCGTTAACCTTATCCCATACCACCTGACGGAATTTCGTAACGGATCGAATCCTTTACGGGCTGATGTTGCGGTGGAGACGGACGATGGCGTTGAAAGATGTGGTGGCGGGAAAGCGTAACGAAGAGGGCATTGCGTCTGCGCTCGCCGTTTTGAAGCAGCAACTCGGCGACAGGCTCCAGACCGGACAGGCGTTCCGGGAGCAGCACGGCCACACCACCACCTATCTGACGCTCCAGGCGCCTGACGGCGTCGTTTTTGCCGAGAGTGCTGATGATGTGAAGGCCGTCGTGAAGGTCTGCTCGCAATATAAGGTGCCGGTGATTCCGTTTGGGACGGGGTCTTCGCTGGAAGGGCAGGTGAATGCGCCCAGCGGCGGAATCTGCATCGATTTCAGCCGGATGAATCGCATCATTGAGGTGAATGCCGAAGATCTTGATGTGACGGTGGAGCCGGGCGTGACGCGCGAGGACCTCAATGTCTATCTGCGCGATACCGGCCTGTTCTTCCCGATCGATCCCGGCGCCAATGCCTCGATCGGCGGCATGGCCTCGACACGCGCTTCCGGCACAAATGCCGTGCGTTACGGCACGATGAAGGACAATGTGCTCGCCGTTACCGCCGTCGTCGCCAACGGCGAGGAAATCCGCACCGCGCGCCGCGCTCGCAAGTCGTCTGCCGGCTATGACCTGACGCGGCTTTTCGTGGGGGCCGAGGGGACGCTCGGCGTCATCACTTCGGTGACGCTGCGGCTGCAGGGCATACCGGAAAAGATCGCCGGCGGCGTCTGCACATTCGACAGCATCAAGGCGGCCTGCGATGCCGTCATCATGACGATCCAGATGGGGGTTCCGGTTGCCCGTATCGAATTGCTCGATGAGGTCCAGGTCCGGGCCTGCAATGCCTATTCCGGCCTGAACTATGCGGAGAAGCCGACGCTTTTCGTGGAGTTCCACGGCACCGAGGAGACGGCGGCGCTACAATCGCAGCAGTTCGCAGAAATCGCGGCTGAATGCGGAAGCATCGACTTCCGCTGGACAAGCGATGCCGCCGAACGCAACAAGCTCTGGAAGGCGCGGCACGACGCCTATTGGGCCTCGCGGGCGCTTGCGCCCCACCTCGACGGGCTTTCCACCGATGTCTGCGTGCCGATTTCGAGGCTGGCGGATTGCGTGGTTGAAACGCAGCTGGATATCCAGGAAAACGGCTTTCTCGCACCGATCGTCGGCCATGCCGGCGACGGGAACTTTCATGTCCTTATTCTGTTCGATGGAAAAGATGCGGAAAGCGTAGCGAAAACCGAAGCCTTCGTTGCCCGTCTCAACCGCCGCGCCATCGCCATGGACGGAACCTGCACCGGCGAACACGGCATAGGACAGGGCAAGATGAGTTTCCTCGCCGAAGAGGCCGGCAATGCATTGGATGTGATGCGCGCCATCAAAATGTCGCTCGACCCGGACAACATTTTCAATCCGGGCAAGTTGTTCCGTCTTGTCTGATCGTTCTCACATTTGATTGGTACAAAAGGCTGCTTGCCGTTAAGGCAAAAAAGAATAGGTTTGCAGCGTTCGTGAAGGGAGATGCAGGTCAGTGCTCGGGCGTATTCTGGTTTTTCTGGGCGGACTGCTGGCGGTGGTGCTGTTTTCGGCGCTGCTTATTCCCTATTTCGTCGACTGGACGGATTTCCGCCGTGATTTTGAGGACCAGGCGAGCCGTATTCTCGGCAAGAAGGTTGTCGTGCATGGCCGCGTCGAGGCCCGCATCCTGCCGTTCCCTTCGGTAACGTTGCATGATGTCCGGGCCGGGACGGATGCCGATGGATCGCCGCTCATCCAGGTCGCTCGTTTTTCCATGGACGCCGAGCTCGCGCCCTTCCTTTCCGGCGAGGCGCGCATCTTTGACATGCGCATCGAGGAACCCAAGGCGAAGATCAGGCTGCTGAAAGACGGCACGCTGGACTGGATGCGCGGCAGCCGCGCGGAAATTCCCGCCCGAACCGTGGTTCTGGAAAGCGTGCAGATTGAGGGCGGCCAGATCGAGTTCATCGACGAGCAATCGGGCCGCAACCGCCTGATCACCGGTCTTACCGCCGATATGTCCGCCAATTCGCTGGCCGGACCATGGAAGGCGGACGGGCGGGCTGCCGTCGACGGGCATCCCGGCTCTTTCTCCCTCTCAAGCAGCGAACCTGATTATGCCAATGGCCGCATGGGCCTTCGCGTCCGCGTCGTGCCGGATGAGCATCCCGTCGAGGTCGATCTGGATGGCGTCATCGCCGCAGCGGCGGGAAAGCCCGCCTATAGCGGTTCGTTTTCTTTCAGCTTCAGGGAAGACGAAAAGCAGAAACAGCCCGGGCAATCGCTCTTCTCCTCGCCGCGCACCCGCGGCAGTTTTGAACTGACCAATGAGAGCGTGCGGATACCGAGCTACCGCATGGAACTCGGCGGTAACGAAAATCCCTACGTCGTGACCGGAGAGGCGACGCTCGATACCGGGGCCAAACCCGAATTCCTGCTGACGGCCGATGGCCAGCAGATCGATGTCGCACGTTTTGCGCCGCCTGTCGTGCAGACGGGCAAGACCTCGCGCCAGCCCACCGTTTCCGTGCGCCAGCGCATCGAGGCCTTTGCCGCCATGGTGGCGCGCATTCCCGTACCGCCGGTGCCGGGCAAGGCGAGCATCAGCCTTCCCGCCCTCGTTTCCGACGACACGACCATTCGTGACATCCGGCTGGATGTTCGGCCGCAGGGCAGCGGCTGGCAGGTGGTGAATGCGGTGGCGACGTTGCCAGGAAGAACCCAGCTGGAGGCCAAGGGATCGTTGACCCTGCTTGGTGGTCCGGCCTTCAACGGCAATATGCTCGTTGCGTCCAACCAGCCTTCGGGGCTGGCGAACTGGCTTTCCGGCTCCGTCGATCCGGCCATCCGGCAACTCAATGCCGCCGGCTTTTCTGCCGATGTCTCGTTGACGACGCTGAACCAGCGCTTCGACAATCTGGAGCTCGCCATCGGCGACGCGTCGCTGAAAGGCGAGCTGGAACGGCGCTCCGACGGCAAGACCTCCAATCTTTCGATCGATCTTGCGGGCAACGAAATCGACCTGGACGCGCTGAAGGCACTCGGCAGTCTGGCGCTTGGCGATCAGGTCGGAAGCTCGGTTCTCGACCACCGCATTACTGCGAAGTTCAAGGCCGACCGGTTCAACATAGCCGGGGTGACCGCCAATCATGTCGAGACCGCCTTCACGATGGCGGGCGGGGTTCTTTCGCTGGAAAATATGACGGCCGGCGATATCGCCGGTGCAGAGGTCAGGGCAAGAGGCGAATTGCAGGGGTCGTTGCTGAAATATGCGGGCAAGGGCACGGTGAACCTGCACGCGGCGGATATGCAGCCGTTCTTCACGATGCTGCAGCAGAAACTGCCTGCTCATCCCTTCCTCAGCCGCCTGGCGGCCAGCGCGCCATGGTACGCCAATTCCGACCTGGCAATGGATGTCTCGGTCAACAGCGAAAACGGCGGCGCCAATGTTGCCGTCTCCGGTACCGTCAACGGCAGCCGGCTGTCCGCCGTCGCCAAGATGCCGGATTTCCTGTCGATCACCGATGACACGGCCATGTCACTGGAAGCTGTCTTGAAAAACCAGTCGACGGCCATCCTGTTCGGCCAGGCCGGGCTTGACCCGTTGCCCTTCGACGCTGACGGCGAGGGCCTCCTGTCCGTCAAGCTCAATGGCACGCTCGGCGCGCCGGCACAGACAGATATCCGCTTCTCGACGGAACGCACACATTTTTCGGCGAACGGCTCCTTTGCCCTTTCAGCCGCCAATTTCGGCGAGGGCAGCGCCGATGTCGTCCTCGAAAGCGCTGATATCGAGCCCTATCTGATCATGAATGCCGTTGGGCTGCCGCAGCTCGGTGGGGGCATGGCGGTGAAGGCCAATGCGAAAGTTGCGGTGGATGGACAAAAAATTGCGCTTTCTTCTGTCGGCGGACAGGCAGGCGGTAATCCCTTCTCCGGCAATCTGACGTTCGAACGCGCCGCGCCCCATTCCGTCAGCGGTGATCTGGCGGTCCGGACCGCCGATCTCGCCTGGCTTGGCGACGCAATCTATGGTCCGGTGATCGATCCGGAAACCGGGGGCCTCAATGCCAAGCCGCTGGCCATGCCGGCCTTCCCGCAGCTCAAGGCGTCTCTGTCGCTCAAGGCGGAAAGCTTCGAGGCCGGACCTTTCGGCACGGTCACGGGTCTGACGGCCAAGGTAACGCATGATTCGGGCAGTCTCGCACTCGACGACATCACCGGCGGCTTCATGGGCGGCAAGATTGCGGGACGGTTTGCGATGTCCACGGGCGAGGGGGCGGGCATTTTCCGCACCAAGATCGCGGTAACCGACGCCAATCCGGAGCCGATCCTTTGGGCGAATGCGAACGGTCCGGTTGCGACCGGCCGCGTGGCCATTGATCTCACGGCAGAATCGACCGGCAAAAGCGTTGGTGAAATGCTGAAATCAGCGGGTGGCTCGGGTGAAATCCGGGCCAGCGGGCTGGTGCTGAAGGGGCTCAATCCCGGTGCCCTGCCGCCAATCCTGCAGGCGGCGGATGGCTTGCTGCAGCCGATCGATGCTCCGAAAGTTCGGCCGCTGGTGGACCAGAGCCTGTGGCAGGGCGAGATCGGGCTCGGCGATGTATCCCTGCCGTTCTCGGTGAATGGTGGTGCGCTGCATTTCCAGAATTTGCGGGCGGCGATCGATCCATTGACGCTGACAGCCGATGCGACGGTTGATCTTGCTGCTTTCACGGTGAATGGCGACTTCGATCTCCTGTTCAATCCCGGCACCGAAACGGTTGCCGGCGCCGAGCCGTCTTTGCGCCTGAATTACAACGGTCCGCTTGCTGCGCCAGCCCTGACGACCGACGTTTCGGCGCTCACCAACTACCTGTCCCTGCGGGCCTTCGAAAAGGAGCGGCGCAGGGTGGAGGCAATGCAGGCAAGCGTTCTTGAAAAGCAACGCCTGCGCCGCGAAGTGGCGCTTTATCGTTTCCAGGCGGCCGAGCGGCAGGCGGAGAAGGAACGGGCGGAGGCGGAAGCCAAGGCGAAGGCAGAGGAAGAAGCGCGGCTGAAGGCTGCTACCGAAGAACGTCTGCGGCAGGAAAAGGAACAGCAGGAACGGTTGCAGCAGCAACAGCAGCAGCAGCCCGTGCCGCAGCCGCAGTCAGCACCGGTTCTGGTGGTGCCACCGACGGAAAATGCAATCCGGGAACTCGCCCCGGAAAATGCTCCCGCCAATCCGTAAATTTCCGAAAAGGGCTCGGCGTCGCTTTTCATTTCTTCTTCGGTTCCATGTCCGCGGTCTGGACAGGCTCCGGTTGCCACCCCGCAATCCGGATTTTCAGGTCCGAAACGGTTGAAGAGGCAGTGAATGAAGGGGAGAAAGCTATGCTGCTCCCGGAGAAACCATGGGTATCCCCATCGGGGGATGTCTGGACGGGGAGGTTTCGGACAAATGCTGGAAACAAGGCTACGCAATACGGGAATGCCTTGCAGCGCAGATTAGTCCGCGAATGTTTAATGAATACTTTCGCAGCGTTACCAGTTTTCGGCGGGAATGTTTTGTAGTCGGCGAATATAAATTGCGGGGCTGGCGTCGCCGGGTGACTCCGTCGCCAATTTACCGCGTCTTGAGCCAGTTCAGCACATAAACGCGTAGCGACGAAGACAGATTGCTGTCGGAGGGGCGGTTGTCATCGATTTCGGCCAGCAGGGCTGCGAAACTGATCTTGCGTCTCTCCGCGATGATTTTCAGCTCGTCCCAAAAGGCGTCCTCAAGCGAAATACTGGTCCGGTGGCCGTGCAACGTCGCAGAATGCTTGCGGATCATCAGATCGGTCTTTGGCTGGAAATCTGAATCATGTTTTGCCGGCAAGCCCCTGTTTTAAGATTCTTTTCCGATTTGCTGGCTCTGTCTGTCCCTCGGCAGGCCGGTCTCAGTCCTTCCGGGGCTCGTGAGCGTCGTTTTCGAGCCGGCCCTGGTCAAGCGCCTTTTCGGCCTTTTCATTCAGGGCTGATGTGAGGTTCTTTTCGGCTTTGGTGCGTCCGAAGGACAGGCGGTTCTGCTCCGCCTGTTTTTCTTTTTCGCTGCGGGCTTTCTGCTTCCGGAACTGGCGCAGATTGACGATATCGGCGGCCATGCGGATACGTCTCCTCGGGTTTCGCGCTCAGGCAGGCGTTATTGCTTCTTGCGGAAAGCATCCAGCGAGACGACGGAGCCTTCCTTCTTTTCCTCGCCGGCCTTGGGCGTTTCGGAAGCGGAAGCCGGCTTCGCCTCGTGCGACACCGGATATGCGGTGATTTCCGCGTCTTCCGCTTCTTCCTCGTCCGCCAGGGGGACATCGAACTCAAGTTCGAAATTTACGGAAGGATCGTAGAAACCGCGGATGGCATTATAGGGAATGACGAGCTTTTCCGGTGTATCGGAGAAGGAGAGACCGATTTCGAAGCCGGTTTCGGTGACCTTCAGGTCCCAGAATTGATGCTGGATGACAATGGTCATCTGCTCGGCATATTTCGCCTTGAGGTGCTGCGAAATCCGCACACCGGGCGCACCGGTCAAGAAGGTAATGAAGAAATGGTGGTCGCCGGGCAGTCGGCCGGTGGCGGCCACTTCGCCCAATACCTTACGAATAACGCCGCGAAGGGCATCCTGTGCGAGAATGTCGTAACGGATATGATCCTGCCCCATGCGGTCCTGTCTTTCCCTTATTCGAACGTCTTTTTCATGCGCGGCGCGCCTTGGGTACCAAGGACGCTGTAACACTTTGAATCTCTGCGTAATCCTTGAGCCGGGATCAATTCCGATCCGGATGGTTACGCTTTGCTCAAGTATACGCAATGTCCCGAACGGCAGCAATGGAAAAGCCGATGCTGTCCGCAAGTCAGCTATCATATAACCAATTCAGGCAAAATGGAGAAGGTGGAGGTTTCTGTTGCCAGGTACCTCCGAACCCCGCCTCACGGGGCTAACCGTGAGGGCTTTAGAGCGGAATTCCCGCACCGCCATTAGGCAGCGAGAGCGTATTCCTTAGCGTTGTTGTCGTTTGCAACTACACTTGTGACCCGATAACGGCGGTATCATGCCGAGCAAAAGTTCGATCTTTACACCCTTGTCGATCCTATTTCGCCCCCATCAAAAGCCGGCCTTTCATCTTAAAGCCGCCGGTTTTTGGTGGAGGCGCCGGGTACCGCCCCCGGGTCCAATAGGTTTATTACACCGACCGTTTATCGCCATAGCCGGGTTGCCCCGGCAAGGCTCATATAGGCGTTTCGACCGGCTGAGAAAAGGGGGGAGATGACAATTCGATGAAAAGGTTTCGTGTTTGACGCCGGCAATTTAGACAATTCTTGACGACGAGGGATTGCTGTCTCATTCTCCCTGCAACCGGTCATTAGAAGCAACACCGGGCCGGGGACACACGAAGGAGTGGACATGACTGACTATCTCGCAGATGTGAAGAAATACGATGCAGCAGCCGACGAAGCCGTTGTTGGCAAGATCGTCAAACATCTCGGCATTGCCCTGCGCAACCGGGATTCCTCGCTGGTGTCCGCGTCCGATCCGGAAGAGCTTGCACGTGTGAAGGCGAGCTGGTGCGGCAAGAAGCTTGGTGTCACCGATGACAGCGCCGACAAGGCAATCGATGCCGTTGCGAAAGCCATGGCCGCCGACCGCTCAAAATCGCGCGTGACCTTTTATTACCTGGTCGCCAAGGAACTCGGAAAGCTTCAGTCGCTCTGATTTTCCCGGAAAAACGGGGATAAGCGTTTCCCCGGTGATTGGTTCTGCCGCCCTGTGCTATTATATCTGCCTGATATCAGGGAATCGGCGGCAGAACGCATGAAACAATATCTCTATCTTCTCCGGCATGTGATGGAAACCGGCTCCGACCGCGGAGACCGCACCGGCACCGGCACGCGCTCGGTGTTCGGTTACCAGATGCGTTTCGACCTTGCAGAGGGGTTTCCGGTCCTCACCACCAAGAAGCTGCATCTGCGGTCCATTATCTATGAACTCCTGTGGTTCCTGAACGGCGATACCAATATCGCCTATCTCAAGGAAAACGGCGTTTCCATCTGGGATGAATGGGCCGATGAGAACGGCGATCTAGGCCCGGTCTATGGCGCACAGTGGCGGTCTTGGCCCGCGCCGGACGGACGCCACATCGACCAGATCGCGCTTCTGATCGAGGGCCTGAAAACCAACCCGAACTCGCGCCGTCATATTGTCTCCGCCTGGAACCCGGCGCTGGTGGACGAGATGGCGCTGCCGCCCTGCCACTGCCTGTTCCAGTTCTATGTTGCTGACGGAAAGCTCTCCTGCCAGCTTTACCAGCGTTCCGCCGATATTTTCCTCGGCGTGCCGTTCAACATCGCGTCCTATGCTCTTTTGACGCTGATGGTCGCGCAGGTGGTTGGTCTGAAACCGGGCGATTTCGTCCACACGCTCGGTGATGCGCATATCTATGCCAACCATTTCGAACAGGCGCGGCTGCAGATGACTCGCACGCCGAAGGCCTTGCCGACGATGCGCCTCAATCCTGATGTCAAGGACCTTTTCGGCTTTAAGTTCGAAGACTTTACGCTGGAAAACTACGAGGCCGATTCAAGCATCAAGGCACCGATCGCGGTATGACCGAGCCGCGTATCATCATCATCGTCGCAGTGTCCGAGAACGGCGTCATCGGCCGCGACCTCGACATGCCGTGGAAGCTTTCCACCGACCTCAAGCGCTTCAAGGCGATGACGATGGGCAAGCCGCTCATCATGGGCCGCAAGACGTTTTTATCCGTCGGCGAGCGTCCGTTGCCCGGCCGCCCGCATATCATCGTCAGTCGTAATGCCGATTACCGGCCGCAGGGTGTCGATGTCGTCTCCTCACTGGAGGAGGCCTTGAAGCTCGCCAAAAGCAAGGCTGCGGAACTCCGCGTGGATGAGGTCTTCGTAGCCGGTGGTGGAGAGATCTACCGTCAGGTCATGCCCTTCGCCGATCAACTTTCCGTCACCCACGTCGCGGTAAAGCTCGATGGCGACACTTTTTTCCCGGAGATCGATCCCGTCGTTTTTGAGAAAACCGAGGAAATCCCGGCTCCCGCTGGGGAAAAGGACAATTATCCCGTTCTGTTTACCACGTATATGCGGAGAGCCGCGGCAAAGTGAACTATTTACCCAGATTGGGTATTTAGTTACCACCTCTGCGTTGAAACGAACGCTTCTCCTTCCTATAACGGGTCGATATTCCCGCCGCACGCGAGCAATCGCTTTCGAACGGAACCGGGAGAGGCTTTTATAAAGAGGTATTGATGCCCTGGAGCAATCAGAATGGCGGCGGCGGCCCATGGGGCGGCGGCGGTGGAGGAAACAACCAGGGTGGCGGTGGCGGCCCGTGGGGGCAGGGGCCTAACCGGCCTCGCGGCGGCGGCGGCGGCAATGGCGGTCCGCCCGATCTGGAAGAGATCATCCGGCGCAGCCAGGACCGTTTCAAAAATGTGCTGCCCGGCGGTTTCAATGGCGGCGCAGTTGCCATTGTGGTTCTCGTCGTGCTGGTTTTCCTCGGCATCCAGTCCATCTACACCGTCCAGCCGGACGAGCGCGGCGTGGAGCTGCGTTTCGGCCGTCCGAAGGACGAAATCTCGATGCCCGGTCTGCATTTCCATCTGTGGCCGATCGAGACGGTTGAAATCGTCAAGGTCACCGAGCAGCAGCAGAATATCGGTTCGCGGGCCTCGTCGTCTTCGTCGAGCGGCGTGATGCTCACCGGCGACCAGAACATCGTCAACGTTCAGTTCTCGGTGCTCTATACGGTTTCCGATCCGAAATCCTATCTCTTCAACGTCGACAGCCCGGCCGAGACGCTGCAGCAGGTTTCCGAAAGCGCCATGCGCGAAGTCGTCGGCCGTCGTCCGGCGCAGGATATCTTCCGCGATAACCGTCAGGCAATTGCGGCGGATGTGCGCACCATCATCCAGTCCACCATGGACGGTTATGGCGCCGGCATTTCCATCAATGCCGTGGCCATCGAAGATGCGGCGCCGCCGCGTGAAGTGGCCGACGCGTTTGATGAAGTGCAGCGTGCCGAGCAGGACGAAGACCGCTTCGTTCAGGAAGCCAATCAATACGCCAACCAGAAGCTCGGCGCTGCTCGCGGTCAGGCCGCGCAGATCCTCGAAGAGGCGAACGCCTACAAGTCGCGCGTCGTCAACGAGGCGCATGGTGAGGCGCAGCGCTTTGTCTCCATCTATGACCAGTATCGCACCGCGCCTGACGTGACCCGTCAGCGCATGTTCCTGGAAACGATGGAACAGGTCCTGAAGGGATCCAACAAGATCATCATCGATGAAAAACAGGGCGTGGTGCCTTATCTGCCTCTGAACGAGATCATGCGCAACAATCCGGGCGCAGCACCGCAGGGAGGCAACTGATATGGGTAACCGTCTTACAGCCGTTCTCGTCGGTCTCGCCGTCCTGCTTTTTCTCGGTTATTCGTCGATCTTCGTGGTTAACGAGCGCCAGCAGGCCATCGTCGTCCGCTTCGGTGAAATCCAGGACGTGAAAACAGCGCCGGGCCTCTATTTCAAGCTGCCCTTCGCCTTCATGGATGCTGATCGCGTGCAATATATCGAGAACCGCGCCTTGCGTTTCGACCACGATAATATCCGTGTTCAGGTTTCCGGCGGCAAGTTCTACGAGGTCGATGCCTTCGTGGTCTACCGCATTACGGATGCGCGCCGCTTCCGGCAGACGGTCTCCGGTGACCAGATGTCGGCTGAATCGCGCCTGCGCACCCGTCTCGACGCATCGCTGCGCCGGGTTTACGGTCTGCGCGGATTTGAATCGGCGCTGTCGGATGCACGTGCGTCGATGATGCAGGAAGTGCGTGACGATCTGCGTCCCGATGCGGAATCGCTTGGGATCAGCATCGTCGATGTCCGCATCCGCCGTACCGACCTGACGCAGGAAGTCTCCCAGCAGACCTTCGAACGCATGAAGTCGGAGCGTCTGGCGGAAGCCGAACTGATCCGCGCCCGTGGTAACGAAGAAGCGCAGCGCCGCCGCGCTATCGCTGACCGTCAGGTTGTGGAACTGGAATCCGACGCTCGCCGCCAGTCCGAAGTTCTGCGCGGTGAAGGCGATGCGGAGCGTAACAAGGTGTTCGGCGAGGCTTTCCAGCGTGATCCGAACTTCTTCGAGTTCTATCGCTCCATGTCGGCCTATGCCAACGCACTGAACGGCAATGGCACGACGCTGGTTCTGTCGCCGGACTCGACGTTCTTCCGTTATTTCAACAATATCGACGGTGCGGCCCCTGCCTCTCCGGCCGCGCCCGCACCTGCGCCGGCGAACTGATGGCGGATAAAATGAATTTGGAGGGGCCGGTTTTTACCGGCCCTTTCTTTTTGGTGGGGTTTCGTGCCAATGCTGTGGCTAAGGGCAAGGCGTCCCCCGCCTGTTCACGAAAAGGTATTTTTACACTTCATCATTCCGCCTTATGCTTTGACGATATATGCAGGGCAAGACGATTTGAAACGCGAGGACGCATATGGCCGTGACCCTTCTTTCGCCTTTTCGCAGCAGCATTTCCGCAGTCGCGGTAATAGCGCTTGTTGCGGGCAGCCTTGCGGTGCCGCTTCCGGCGGGCGCGCAAAGCCACGGGCCGGAATCTGTTGCCGATCTTGCCGAGCCGCTGCTGGATGCGGTGGTGAATATTTCCACGTCGCAGAACGTCAAGACAGATGGCAAGGGGCCGGTTCCGCCACGTCTGCCGGAAGGTTCGCCCTTCCAGGAGTTCTTCAAGGATTATTTCGACAGCCAGAAGCCGGAAGGCGGTGAAAAGGTCAATTCCCTCGGGTCCGGTTTTGTGATCGATCCCGCCGGTTATGTCGTCACCAACAACCACGTCATCGAGGGTGCCGATGCCATCGAGGTGATTTTCCCGAATGGCTCGAAGCTCAAGGCGACGCTTGTCGGCACCGATACCAAGACCGATCTTTCCGTTCTGAAGGTGGAGCCAAAAACGCCGCTGAAGGCGGTCAAATTTGGCGATTCGCGCAGCATGCGCATTGGCGACTGGGTAATGGCGGTCGGTAACCCCTTCGGGCTTGGTGGATCGCTGACCGTTGGCGTCATTTCAGCGCGCGGCCGCAATATCAATGCCGGCCCTTATGACAATTTCATCCAGACGGATGCGGCCATCAACAAGGGTAACTCCGGTGGCCCGCTCTTCAACATGAAGGGCGAGGTGATTGGCATCAATACGGCGATCATTTCGCCGAGCGGCGGTTCGATCGGTATCGGTTTCGCCGTGCCGACGGAGCTTGCACAGAACATCGTTCAGCAACTGATCGAATTCGGAGAGACCCGCCGCGGCTGGCTGGGTGTTCGTGTCCAGCCGGTCACGGACGATGTCGCCGCAAGCCTCGGCATGGACAGCGCCAAGGGCGCGCTGATTTCCGGGGTCGCCAAGGGCGGCCCGGTGGAAAACGGTCCGATCCAGGCTGGCGACGTCGTGCTGAAATTCGACGGCAAGGATATTCACGAGATGCGTGACCTTCTGCGGATCGTGGCGGAAAGCCCGGTCGGCAAGGAAGTCGATGTCGTCATCCTGCGCGACGGAAAGGAAGAGACCGTCAAGGTCAAGCTGGGCCAGCTGCAGGATACTACGGATGAGAAAGCTTCGACTGACGACCAGCAGACTGACGACGGCGACAGCGGTGTGATCGCGCCGGAAGACAATGATGGCGGCGACGATCAGGCCCAGGATCAGACTCCGGAGGTGCGTGAAGCGCCGCAGAGCGTGCTTGGCATGAATCTCGTTGTGCTCAGCAATGAGTTGCGGACGGAAAAGGGCATTGCCGAGAGCGTTGAAGGCGTGCTGGTCGCAAGTGTCGATCCGGGTTCGTCCGCAGAACAGAAGGGCATGAAGGCAGGCGATGTGATTGTGGAAGTCGGACAGGACTTCATGGAGGTTCCGGGCGACGTGCTGGTGCGGGTGAATGGTCTGAAATCGGAAGGCCGCAAGAACGCCCACATGATGGTGGCCGATGCGCAGGGCAATCTGCGCGTGGTGGCGCTGCCGCTGGAATAACGCTTTCCGCACGGTCGGGCAGGAATCGGGTGGTTCCGATGCTGCCGGCTCTTTAAGCCTTGGCCTCCACCGAACGGAGACCAAGGCTATGAAATTACTTGAAAACAAAGTCGCCATCATCATCGGCGCGTCATCCGGCATCGGCCGCGCGACGGCGCGCCTGTTTGCCGCTCATGGCGCCGCCGTCGTCATTAATGCGCGCGGCGAAAAGGCGCTGGACGAGGTTGCCGCCGAGATTCGTGAGGCGGGCGGACATGTGCACACGGTTGCCGGCGACGCTGGCGTTGCGGAAACCCATTCCCGTTTGGCCGAGGCGGCCACCGACGTTTTTGGTGGTCTCGATATCGCCGTCAACAATGCGGGCGGCGTGGGTGCCGCCAAACCGCTGGCGGAGATTTCGCCTGACGAATGGGATTACGTGCTTAACGTCAACCTGACTTCCGCCTTTCTTGGCGCGCGCTACCAGATTCCGCTGATGCTGAGGCGCGGCGGCGGTTCTATCGTCTTTACCTCAAGTTTCGTCGGCACCAGTGTCGGCATACCGGGCATGTCGGCTTACGGCGCTGCGAAGGCCGCGCTGATGGGGCTGGTGAAGGGTATTACCGCCGATTATGCCGCCAGCGGCGTTCGCGCCAATGCGTTGTTGCCCGGGGGTGTGGACACGCCGATGGCAGGGGATCGGGCACAAAAGGACTGGGCCGCCAGCCTGCATGCGATGAAACGCATCGCCCAACCCGAGGAAATAGCGCAGGCAGCGCTTTTCCTCGCCAGCCCGATGGCGAGTTTTGTCGCTGGCGCGGCGCTTTTTGCCGATGGTGGCAACGCCGCGGTGAAATAATTCCGGACCGGCGGGTCACGTCAACGCGCCCGCCATTGCTCCAGCGTCAGCGCATAGGTGACGTGCGGACGCAGATGGGGATGAGTCTCCGTGGGCACGCGGGGATGGTCGAAATCCCGCGAGGGATCACGTTTCAGCCCGATTCGCTCCATCACGGCGGTCGAACGGTGGTTGTTCCAGACAGCGAAGGAGACGATTTCCGGCGTCTCCTTTTCGTCAAAGGCCATCACGAGCAGCGACTGCGCCGCTTCGGTGACATAGCCATGTCCCCAGAAACGGGTGGCGAGCCGCCAGCCGATCTCCATTGTGCCGACCGGGAAGGGCGGGTCGAGATTAAGGACGGGCGAAATACCGCAAAATCCCATGGATTCGCCTGTTTCCCGCTGCTCCATCGCATAGAAGCCATAACCACTGCCGCGGATCATGCCATTGATGGTTTCGAGAACCGCGTCCGCTTCCTGATGGCTGCGGCGGAAGGGGAAAAATTCCATGACCTTCTCGTCGGCATTGATTTCACGGAAAAGGTCTCGGTCGCTCTCCTTCCACTCGCGCAGAATAAGTCTTGGCGTCTCGCGAATGATCATGGGGTGACAAAGTCCGTCTTTCGATAACCCTGAATGTAAAGAAGCGCCGTCAGGTCGCCATGGTCGATGCGCATCTGCGCTTCGGCCGCCACGGCCGGCTTGGCGTGCAGGGCCACGCCCGCGCCCGCCACATGCAGCATGCCCAGATCATTGGCTCCATCGCCAACCGCCATCGCCTCATCTGGAGAAATGCCGAGTTTGGCGGCAATATCATTCAACGCATCTACCTTGGCCTGTTTTCCGAGGATGGGTTCGGCAACGGTGCCATCAAGCTCGCCATTTGCCTCACCAAGCAGATTGGCGCGGTTCTCGTCAAAACCGAGCACCGCGGCGACACGGCTGGTGAAGACGGTGAAACCGCCTGACACGAGGGCCGTGTAATAGCCTTTCGCCTTCATGGTGGCGATGAGTTCCTTGCCACCCGGGGTCAGCGTGATGCGCTTTTCGATGACGTCATCGATGACAGCAACCGGCAGTCCTTTCAGCAACGCGACGCGCTCCCGCAGTGCCGGTTCAAAGGCGATTTCGCCGTTCATGGCGCGTGCGGTGATGGCGGAGACCTTGTCCTTCAGCCCGACTTCAGCTGCCAGCTCATCGATGCATTCCTGACCGATCATGGTCGAATCCATGTCTGCGATCAGGAGTTTCTTGCGACGCTGGTCCTGCTCCTGGATCACGATATCGATCGGCTGGCCGGCGAGGGTGTCAGCGATAGTCCTGTGTGCCTGCTCGGTTGCGGTGCCGGAGGGCAGGGCGATATCGCAGGCAATCCCGTCCGCCAGCCAGTAGAGGCCCGAAGCGTTCACGGCCTTCGCGGCCGCTTCGCCGAGGGCCGGTGTCAGAACAGGATTTGACGGATTGGCGATAAGCGTGGCAACCAGAGCCATGATGAAAAACCTTGATGAGAATTTTGATGCGATCCTGATAACCGGCCCGACGGCTAGCGGCAAGTCCGCGCTTGCGCTTCGTCTGGCTGTGGAGCGGGACGGTGTCGTCATCAATGCCGACAGCATGCAGGTTTACGACACGCTGCGCGTGTTGACCGCCCGACCGTCCGAAGACGAGATGGAGGGGGTGCCGCATCTCCTCTACGGTCACGTGCCGGCGAGCAGCCTCTACTCCACGGGCGAATGGCTGCGGGATATCACCGCCGTGCTTGCCGATCTGCGCGAGCAGGGGCGTTTCCCCGTCATCGTCGGCGGCACGGGGCTTTATTTCAAGGCGCTGACAGGCGGGCTTTCCGACATGCCTGCCATTCCGGACACGATCCGTGAGCCGATGCGGGCCCGGTTGATCGAAGAAGGCGCAGCCATCCTTTACGCCGAGCTTGCCCGGCGCGATCCCGTCATGGCCGACATGCTCCAGCCGGGAGACGGCCAGCGTATTGTCCGCGCGCTGGAGGTGCTTGAAGCGACCGGGAAGTCCATCAGGGATTTTCAGCTTGCCCGTGGCCAGATGATCGTTGATCCGGACCGGGCGCAAAAACTCGTGGTCCTGCCGGAGAGGCCGGTATTGCATGCGCGTATCAACCGCCGTTTCGAAGCCATGATGCATAGCGGTGCAGTGGAGGAGGTGCAGGCGCTTCTCGCCCTCGATCTTCCGGCCGATGCCACCGTCATGAAGGCGATTGGCGTTGCCCAGATCGCTGAAATGCTGGCCGGGCGCATGAGCACGGCGGATGTGATTGAAAGATCGGCCGCTGCAACCCGACAATACGCCAAACGGCAGATGACATGGTTCCGCAACCAGATGGATGAAGACTGGATGCGTATTCAGCCGTGAAGGAAATCAATCTTTCCTGTAGAGACTGCCGAGCGGTTTCTTGAGCAGGCTTTCACGCAGCGACGGGCGTGTATCACCCTGGGGACCATTCTGCGCCTGCATCTGGAAACCGGCTTTGCGCAACTCGTTGACAGCGCTGGAGGCGGTGTCGGTGCCTACCGGATTTTGTGATGCAGGCAGGGCGCGCCCAGGTAGCATGTCCGGGCGGTAGGGTTCGTATTCCTCGCTTACGGCCGCCCCCAGCTCCCGCTTCCAGGGATCGATATCGGCCGCATCGAGAGGCCGCGCGGTCGGTTCCGCCGGATCTGAAAAGGCCGCTTCCACGCTCTGCTGAAAGCCTGTGATAACCGGCCTGCTTGCGGCGCGCATGCGGGTGACGATGGCGTTCAGGTCAACGGTATCGGGCGTTTCCTGGCTGGCGTGGCTGATCGTGCCGCTCGCCTTGGGCAATTTGATGGTGGGCACCCGGTCGAAACGCATGCGCATTGGCACCCCGACTGCCTCGCCGAAGGCGATGGCTTCGCCATTGCCGATGGAGGAAAGAAAGCTTGTGGTTGAGGCCGATGCGTTCGGCACAGCCGAGAGAATGATCTTCTGGTCAATCTCGTTCGACAGCCGCATGGCGAAAACAGTCGAACATTGCGACAGGATTGTCTGATCCAGCTCACTGGGTCTCTGGGTGATGATGCCCAGCGAAATGCCGTATTTCCGGCCTTCCTTGGCAATCTGGGCGATGGATTGGCGGGTGGGGAAAAAGCCGCGCTCGGGGTCGGCGGGAACATAACGGTGCGCTTCCTCGCACACGACGAGCATATGTAGCGAACCGCGCGCCAGCACCGCCAGTTCAAAGGACATACGGCAAAGAACGGAAACCACCGAGTTTACCACTTCGGACGGGATGCCCGACAGTTGGAATACCGAAATCGGTTTGCCTTCCCCGGGAATGCGGAAAATATGCGCCACTGTTTCCAGAATCGTGTCGCTGATCGTATTGCTGGAGAACATGAAATTATAGCGCGTGTCGTTGATGGCCGAAAGAATGCGGCCTTTCAGCGTGCGCAGCGCCGGTTTTTCGCCACGCCCCTCCAGCCGCCCGATGCGCTCGTCGATGAGGGCAAGAAGATCGGCGATGCGGTAGGGAACCGGCGTGTCAGGTGTGATCGCGCTCTTGTCGGAGGTGCGGCGAACGGCCGAACCTTCTGTTCCGCGAAACGCTTTTTTCGCCTCGGGAATCAGATCCCGCAGAACATCCATTTCCTCCGGCACGGGTTTGCGGCCGCGGAAGACAACCTCCGCGAATTCCTCCAGGCGCATCAGCCAGAAGGGAAGGTCCAGCGTATCGGTGTCGATGACGACGGAATGATCTGGGAAGGCGGCGGCGAATTCATTGTGCGGATCAAGAATGAGGACACGCAGTTTCGGGTCGGTCTCGATTGCCTTGTTCAAAAGCAGGGAGACCGCAGTGGTCTTGCCCACACCGGTCGAACCGACAACGGCAAAATGTTTGGCCAGCATCTGCGGAATATTGATGGCGGCATTGATCGTATCGTCCTGCGTCAGCTTGCCGATGACGCAGGCGTCGCGCTTGCCGCCGTCGTAAATCCTTGAGAGGTCGCTTGCACGGATACGATGCGCGACCGCGCCGAGATAGGGATAACGGGAGATGCCGGTGGAAAAGCGTTCGCTGCCATCTTCGGTGCGATAAACCTCGCCCACGAGTTCAACGTCGATCAGCAGCCTGTTCGGCTTGTCTGGCGCCCAGTATTCTTCGCCGGTCCGCATGGCAAAGACAAGCGCGGCGACGCGGCTCGTGCCCATTTCAATGGAGATCAGGCGTCCGACGGACCAGAGCTGCGATACGTCTGTGGTGCCCGGTTCGGTTTCCGCAACAATGGTGGCGCGTGCGCCGTCGCAGGCGATGACACGGCCGAGCATGCGGTTCGCCGGCTGCTCGCCGGATCGCCGTTCGTTTTCGCCCATGCGGGACGCGTTATGAAACGTGTCGTTACTCACATTTTTTCCCGGTACATGCGGATGATCGCGGAGGTTCCGGCAGCATCTGCCTTCCCGGTATAAAAGATTATGCTTAACAACAGGTGTATCGCTTGCGTTCGAAAATTTCGTGCAGACGCGCTTTCCGGTAATAAAAGAAGGCGACGGTGATTTTTTCATGCAATATGCGTTGACGGCTGGGGCTTTTGTGGCTAACACTCCGGCCCATGAAAAATCTTAACGTACTTATCGTGGTGGGACGGCGCATGGGCAGGATGGTGTAACCATCCGGCGAAAGCACCCATGCGCTGAACGAGGCTCCTCTAGGGGCCTTTTTTTATGTCTTCAAACAGGCCCTAGGGCTCCTCGATATCCAAAGCCAAAGCGGGATGGAAACAGGCAATGACGGATAAGGACAATACGGAAAACAGCAATCGCATGACAGGTGCGGAGATCGTTCTGCAGGCGCTGAAGGACAACGGCGTCGAGCACATCTTCGGTTATCCAGGCGGCGCCGTACTTCCGATCTATGACGAGATTTTCCAGCAGGAAGACATCCAGCATATCCTCGTGCGCCATGAGCAGGGCGCTGGCCATGCGGCTGAAGGTTATGCGCGCTCGACCGGCAAGGTCGGTGTCATGCTCGTCACCTCAGGTCCCGGCGCGACCAATGCGGTTACGCCCCTGCAGGATGCGCTGATGGATTCCATTCCGCTCGTCTGCCTGTCCGGCCAGGTTCCCACCACGCTGATCGGCTCGGACGCGTTCCAGGAATGCGACACCGTCGGCATCACGCGTCCCTGCACCAAGCACAACTGGCTGGTAAAGGACGTCAACGAACTGGCTGGTATCATCCATGAGGCGTTCCGCATTGCGCAGACTGGCCGCCCGGGTCCTGTCGTTGTCGATATTCCGAAGGACATCCAGTTTGCCACCGGCACCTACACGCCGCCTTCCGCCGCCGTCCAGCAGAAGAGCTACAAGCCGAAGGTTCAGGGTGACCTCAACGCCATCCATGCCGCCATCGAACTGATGTCGAAGGCGAAAAAGCCGGTTTTCTACACCGGCGGCGGCGTCATCAATTCCGGCCCGGAAGCAACCCGGTTGCTGCGTGAACTGGTCGAGCTGACCGGCTTCCCGATCACGTCGACATTGATGGGTCTCGGCGCCTATCCGGCGTCCGGCAAGAACTGGCTCGGCATGCTGGGCATGCACGGTTCCTACGAAGCCAATATGACCATGCATGATTGCGACGTTCTCGTCTGCGTCGGCGCGCGTTTCGACGACCGTATTACCGGCCGCATCAACGCTTTCTCGCCGAATTCGAAGAAGATCCATATCGATATTGATCCCTCCTCGATCAACAAGACGGTTCGCGTCGACGTTCCGATCATTGGTGATGTCAGCCACGTTCTGGAAGACATGGTTCGCCTGTGGCGCGCTTTGCCGAAGAAGCCTGAGAAGGCGCAGACGGCGGATTGGTGGGCGCAGATCGAGCGCTGGCGCGCCCGCAACTCCTTCGCCTACAAGAATTCCAACGATGTCATCATGCCGCAATATGCACTGCAGCGGCTTTATGAAGCTTCGAAGGGACGCGACACCTACATCACCACGGAAGTCGGCCAGCACCAGATGTGGGCGGCGCAGTTTTTTGGCTTCGAGGAGCCGAACCACTGGATGACCTCGGGCGGTCTCGGCACCATGGGCTACGGCCTGCCGGCCGCCATCGGGGTTCAGGTCGCGCACCCCGAAGCGCTGGTTATCGACATTGCCGGTGACGCCTCGATCCAGATGTGCATTCAGGAGATGTCCTGCGCCATCCAGTACGGCCTGCCGGTGAAGATTTTCATCCTCAACAACCAGTATATGGGCATGGTGCGCCAGTGGCAGCAGCTGCTGCACGGCAACCGCCTGTCCAACTCCTATACGGAAGCCATGCCCGATTTCGTCAAGCTGGCCGAAGCCTATGGCGCGGTTGGCATGTATTGCGACGACCCGAAGGAATTGGATGACAAGATTGCCGAGATGATCGCGGTCAAGAAGCCGGTCATTTTCGATTGCCGTGTTGCCAATCTCGCCAATTGCTTCCCGATGATTCCGTCTGGTAAGGCTCATAACGAGATGCTGCTGCCGGATGAGGCGACGGATGAAGCAGTTGCCAACGCCATTGACGCCAAGGGCCGTCAGCTAGTCTGAGCCGGGAGAGGAAAAGGACATGAACGCACACCTACAACCCACCGGCTCTGCCTACTTCATTCAGAAGGAAACGGCCGCCGTCGAAAACCACACGCTGTCGGTTCTCGTCAACAACGAGCCCGGCGTGCTGGCTCGGGTCATCGGGCTCTTTTCCGGCCGTGGCTACAACATTGAAAGCCTGACGGTTTCGGAAACCGAACATGAGGCGCATCTCTCGCGCATCACCATCGTCACGCGCGGCACGCCCATCGTGCTGGAGCAGATCAAGGCGCAGCTGGAACGGATCGTGCCGGTGCACCGGGTTCTCGACCTGACCGTTCGCGCCCGCGAACTGGGGCAGGAGCGGCCGATCGAGCGGGAAGTGGCGCTGATCAAGGTTGCCGGCACCGGTGAAGTCCGAGCCGAGGCGTTGCGGCTTGCCGATGCGTTTCAGGCCAAGGTCGTGGATGCGACGGTGGAGCATTTCATCTTCGAAATCACCGGCAAGTCGTCGAAAATCGACCAGTTCGTGGCGATCATCAAGCCGCTCGGCCTGATCGAAATCTGCCGCACGGGCATTGCCGCGATGAACCGTGGTTCGCAGGGGATGTGATTTCTCCGAGTGCAGAGCAGATGTTGGAATACAAGCCCGCGGTTCGCCGCGGGTTTTTTTATGGCCTGCTCTTGGCTGATATATATTCAACCATATGGTTGACTTTCTTGGGCGGGAGTCTATATTCAACAACATGGTTGAATTATCCGCTTCACATCTAGACACTGTCTTTCATGCCTTGGGCGACGCCACGCGACGCACGATGCTGCGGGATCTTTCCCGCGGTGAGCGAACGGTGACACAGTTGGCTCAGCCGTTCGACATCTCGCTCGCTGCGGCTTCAAAGCACATCAAGGCGCTGGAAAATGCGGGGCTCATCCGCCGCGAGGTGAGGGGGCGTATCCATGTCTGCCGCCTTGCGCCGGAACGGCTGGAAGAAGCGCATGAATGGCTGGATTTCTACCGGCAGTTCTGGGGCAGCCGCCTCGATATTCTTGAGCAGATGCTCAGGGAGGAAGACCAGGGAAAAACCCCTGCAGATGGAGGAAATGACAATGGCTGATATTGCAATGCCTGACACCTATGGTCGCCTCGTTGAACCGACGACCCTGAAGATCGAGCGGCTGCTGCCGGGGCCGGTCGAACGGGTATGGGCCTATCTGACGGAAAGCGACCTTCGCCGCCGCTGGCTGGCTTCCGGCGAGATGCGGCTTGCCGCCGGCGCACCATTCGAGCTGGTGTGGCGGAATGATGAACTTTCCAATCCACCCGGACGCCGCCCTGAGGGCTTTTCCGAAGAGCACAGGATGGCTTCCCGCATCATTACGGTTGTTCCGCCGCACCGCCTTGTCTTCACATGGGGCGAGGGTGCCGAGGTTTCCATCGAACTCCAGGCTCTTGGCAAGGACGTGCTCCTGACGCTGATCCATCGCCGGCTGGCGGATCGCACCACAAGGCTCAATGTCAGCGCCGGTTGGCACGTGCACCTTGATGTTCTCGCTGCCCGCCTTCAGGAGGAGGAGCCGGGACCCTTCTGGGAAACATGGCTGGGTCTGAAAGAGGAATATGAGCACCGGATACCGCAATAGGCACGGTGCGTTCTCGTGATGCAACGGCGCGGCTTGCCGCGCCGTTTCGATTGGTCCGCCTGATCTTCCCTGGGCGACAGGGCTGACTATGGACTTGGCGTTCACATTCCGATTCAACCGCTTGAGCGATTGATTCCGAAGTGTCTCCTAACCGTTTGTTACGTCAAAGCATTTCCAGCGCCGTCTTGCGCGTTGGCGGGGGGAAGACGGCATCCAGTGCGGCCCAGTCCTCCTCGGTTATATCAAGATCAGTCGCGCCGCGATTTTCTTCGACGCGCGCGGGATTCGAGGATTTCGGGATCGCGATGACGCCTTCCCTTTCCAGCAGAAAAGCCAGAGCCAGTTGCGCCGGGGTCGCCTGATAGGCCTTGGCGATGCGTATGAGTTCATGGTTCTTGAGAATACGGCCCTGTTCTATGGGAGAATAGGCCATCAGTGGTACTCCGTTCTGCTGGCACCAGGGCAAAAGCGAAAACTCCGGCCCGCGTCGGGACAGATTGTAAAGTACCTGATTGGCGGCGCAGTTCCTGCCGTCAGGAACAGCGAAAAGCTCTTCCATGTCGTCCGTGTCGAAATTGGAGACGCCCCAGTCGCCGATCTTGCCGTCCCTCTTCAGTCTTTCGAAAGCCGCCACGGTTTCTTCGAGTGGGTGCTCTCCGCGCCAGTGCAGCAGATAGAGATCGATGTGGTCGGTGCCGAGCCGGGTGAGGCTGCGCTCGCAGGCGTCAACAGTGCCGGTGGCACTGGCATTCCAAGGATAGACCTTGCTTACCAGAAACACGTCTTCGCGATGATTGACGATAGCCCTGCCGACTATCTCTTCCGATCGGCCGTCCGCGTACATTTCCGCCGTGTCAATCAACGTCATGCCAAGGTCGATGGCCCTTCGGATACTTTCGACCTCCTGCTCGGCGGATGATCTCGTCTCCCCCATGTTCCACGTCCCGAGGCCGAGGGCTGGGACCTCTTTTCCGGATGGGAGGGCAACGTAGGGAATGTCATCATACATCGTTTCGCTCCAGGGTTCTCGGGGGAAGAATAAGCCTTTGTTCCGACTTCTCAACCCGGCACGGACGGGATCGATCCATCAAAAAAATTGACCTCGTCGATCGGTTTGCCGGGCTGGTCTGATGGCGGTCCCGTGGGTAGGGTTGCCTTCACAGGAGAGATCATGACTGCCGAGACATTTATCGCGCTGGTGCTGTTTGCCTTCACCACCTCCATCACGCCCGGTCCGAACAATATGATGCTGTTTGCTTCCGGCGTGAATTTTGGTTTCCGTCGCACCGTCCCGCATATGCTCGGCATCGGTGCGGGCTTTCTTTCGCTGCTGATCGGGGTCGGATTTGGCCTCGGGGCACTGTTGCATTCGGTACCGGCACTTTACACCGGGCTGAAATTTGCGGGTGGGCTTTATCTCGTCTGGATCGCGTGGAAAATCGGAACGTCCCGCAGCCTCCATGAAGGCACGGTGGCTTCGCAGCCGATGAGTTTTCTTGCAGCAGCGGCGTTCCAGTGGGTTAATCCCAAGGCGTGGGTGATGGCGGTTACGGCAATGGCGACATATACGGACGAGAGGCAGTATTTCCTTACCGTAATGCTTGTGGGGGTGGCCTTCGCTGCCGTCAATCTTCCCAGTGTTTCCACCTGGGCCGGTTTCGGCTCGGCGCTTCGCGACTGGCTCTCCGTTCCAGTCCGGCTCAAATGGTTCAACATCAGCATGGCCGTGCTTCTCGTCATCAGTCTCTGGCCGATGCTGAAATAACGGCTCCACTCAGCGACTCTATGCCGGGAACTGCCGGTAACATTCCTCGGCGATCGCCTGTACCTCGGCTCGCGTCAGTTCCGCGGAGACGGCGTAACCCAGCTCGTTGTCGATCCAGTAGAACGTCTCGATTCCATCGGCGCTGGCCATGCGGAAACTGGTTGTACGGTTTTCTTCGTTGTGGCCTATCAGCACCGTCACCCGCCTGCCGGTCCTGTCCTGGTACATCAACATCGCACCCGGCTTGCCGCTGACGGGGATAAGACGCCCACCGACGAGGTCATATCCAATCTTCGAAAGATCGGGAATCGCGAAGGGGTAGCCGAGCCGCTTGCCAAGCCAGGTTGCCAGATGCTGCTGTTCCCCGGCCCCCACCTCTACGGGATGACGCACTTCGCTCGCGTAGATGAGATAAGCGGATTTCGCCTGGGCAGGAATGTCCGTCGTCAGCGATGCCAGCACCACATCCTGCGGCGTGGAAACGGACCAAGGCAGAAGCCTGCCGGCTGCCGCGCCCGCCGTGAAGATCAGGAAGGCTGCCGCGGTTCGCAGGAGAAGGGGTTTAAGCCGCCAGGCGCGTGCGACCTTTTCGCGAATCAGCATCGATGCGTCACGCGGATGTGCGGCGGCATAGGAGGCGAAGGCATTTCTCAGGCTGTCGGCCTGTCTCTTCCAGTCTTCCACCCGGCTCTGCTCTTCCGGTCTTTCCGCGAGCCATGCCTCGACAGCCGCGCGGTCATCGTCGGAGAGAAGCCCGTCGACATAGGCGTGCAGGTCGTCTTCGGTTATGGCATCAGCCCGTTTCATCGTGGTCTCCGCAGGGGAATGATATTATCCGCCGCCAGATGCTGGCGAAGGGTTTCGCGGGCGCGGGACAGTCTGGACATGACGGTGCCGACCGGGATCGACAATGTCTCCGCCGCCTCCTGATAACTGTAGCCTTCCACCGTCACCAGCATCAGTACGGCGCGCATCTCAGGCGAAAGCAGCGCAAGCGCGCCATGCAGGCGGTCGTTCTCCAGCGTATCGCCCAGCGTTTCGGCAGCGGCGATCGTTTCATCGAGACTTTCCGAAGGATGCCGTTTCTCTGTCCGGTGGCGGTTGCGATAAAGATTCGTCATTATCGTGTAGGCCCATGATTTCAAACCGGTTCCGCGCCATGTTGCTTTATTGGCCAGCGCCTTCTCGACGCAGTCCTGCAACAGGTCCTCTCCATCGGTATCTGAGCGCGAAAGGCTGCGGGAATAACGGCGCAGCATCGGTATCAGGGCCAGCATCTCCGCTTCGAAGCTGCCGGCCGCGGGGGACTGTCTCCCCCGCGTCGCAGCTTCCATCTCGTCAGGGTTTTGCTGCATCCCACACACCGTTCACGCCGTCGCCGGTGGCATCGCCCTTCTTGGTGTCCTTGATCCAGTAATAGAGCGGCATGCCGTCCTTCGCCCATTGCTTCTTGCCGTCCTTACGCGTCACGATGGAGTAAGCCCCTTCGGCTTTCGCATTCTCCGCAGCGAAGAAGGGCGGCCAGTTCGTGGCGCATTTGTCATAACAATTGGATACGCCCTTCTTGTCGTTCTTGAAAGTGTAGAGCGTCATGCCTTTTTCACCTGCGAGCACATTGCCTTTTGCGGTCTTGACCGTTTCGACCGCCGGGGCGGCATAGGCTGTTCCGGCAAAGGCCAGAACGAGGGCGGGGACGATGAAGCGGATTTTCATGGACATATCCTCCTTGGTTCGGGCGGGCTCGAGCCGCCGGCACAACAAGAGACACCGTTGGTCCGTGATTTATTCCCTTCGCAAAATATTTTTTTCAGCAGCCTGATGACGAACGGGGAAAACCGGTCGTAAACCTGCGCTTCAGCGCTCACGATATTCATCTTTCGTTCTTTTTCTGTTGCGTAACGGGCTCGAATCCTGCGATGAGGGCGCATGTTATTTTCACCGCAACAGGACGAAGCGCTCAAGGCTGTTTCCCGCTGGCTCAAGGAAGGCCGGTCGCCGGTTTTCCGGCTGTTCGGCTATGCCGGAACCGGCAAGACCACGCTTGCCAAGCATTTTGCGGAAAACGTCGATGGAGAGGTGCTGTTTGCGGCCTTCACCGGCAAGGCGGCGCAGGTGCTGCGTTCCCGCGGCGCGACCAATGCCCGCACCATCCACTCCCTGATCTACCGCCCGCGCGGAGAGGAGACGGTGGAAGACGAAGAAACCGGCAAGACCTCGATTGCCCCGATGTTCTCCATCAACCGCCAGAGCCCGCTCGCCAAGGCGGCGCTCATCATCATCGATGAATGTTCGATGGTAGACGAACAGCTTGGCAAGGATCTGATGAGTTTCGGCACGCCGATCCTCGTGCTCGGCGATCCCGGCCAGCTGCCGCCGGTTTCGGGCGGAGGCTTCTTTACCGAGCAGGAGCCGGATTATCTGCTGTCGGAAATCCATCGCCAGGCGAAGGACAATCCCATCATCCATCTTGCCATGGATGTGCGGGAAGGCCGGGAGATCATGCGCGGCGATTATGGTTCCGCGCAGGTGATCTCCAAATCCGAGGTGACGCAGTCGCTGGTGCTCGATGCCGATCAGGTGCTGGTTGGCACCAACCGCACCCGCCGCCGCTACAATCAACGTCTTCGCGAGCTGAAGGGTTTTACCGCCGATTATCCGCAATCGGGCGACAAGCTGGTCTGCCTTCGCAACGATCCGGCCAAGGGCCTGCTCAACGGCTCGCTGTGGCAGGTGATGAGTTCGTCGCGCGAGACGGTGAAGCCTGGTATCAACCTGATGATACGGCCTGAAGACGACGATATGGATCGCGGTGCGGCCAAGATCAAACTGCTGAAGGCGGCCTTCGAGGACGTGGAGGCCGAAATTCCGTGGTCCACGCGCAAGCGTTATGACGAATTCGATTTCGGCTATGCGTTGACGGTGCACAAGGCCCAGGGTTCGCAATGGAATAACGTGGTTCTCTTCGATGAGAGTTATGCGTTCCGGGACTCGCGCGAGAGGTGGCTTTACACCGCCATTACCCGCGCGGCTGAGACCCTGACCATCGTTCGCTGATCCTGATCAGGCGCGGATGACGCCGAGCAGAACCGCCTTGGCCACCGCCTGAAAACGGTTGCTGGCGCTGAACTTGCCGATAATCTTCGCTTCGAGGATGTTAAGCTCGTTTGCCGAAAGGCCAAGGGCGCGGGCGAGCCTGACAGGGGCGTATCCTTCCGCCATGAGTTCGAGACATTTCCGTTCAGGATCGGTTAGCGCGATGTCGTTTGCCTGTCCCCGCTCGGCCGCGTCCGCGCCATCTTCGTCGCTATCGGTGACGAGCAGTTCCTCGATCTGCTGGGCCTGGCGCTGGAGCGTGGAAAGCTCCGCGGTCAACTCTCGCTTTCGCTGCCTTAGTGCGTCGCGAAATATATCGTCTGCCTCTTCCTGTGAGAGAGAACGGACCAGTTTTTCCATGACCTCCGTAATCGAAGCCACTGAAATACCGACTTCGCGGCAAACGTTGATAACGGCCATGCGCTGGACGTTGCGGTGAGAATAGACCCGCATCTGTCCGATGCGTTTAGAGGTGAGCAGTGCCTTTTCTTCGTAAAAATGCAGGGTACGGTGGGTCACTCCGAAGATATTGGCCATGTCGGCGATCGGAACCGGTTCCGCGGGCAGCGATGAGGGCAGGCTTATATCCGGTAGAAAGCTGTTGACCCTTAGATTGGGTTTGTCCTCGTCGCCGTGACTTTCGAACGGCATCCGGCCATCCTGCATTGTCTCCCCCTTCGCGCTCTCTGGCAGCGTGTCTGCCTTTTTAAAGGCGTCTGTTGCTTATTCCCCCGCAACAGACCGTTTTTCGATAAAAACATAATGCCAAACGCTACATCAAAACCGGAACGTGTCATGCGCACTTTCGTTCCCGGTATGATAAAAAATTTATCAGCCTCCTTGCGGTCGGCGTCAACCTGCGTGAAACAGGATGTCAATTCCGAACCGGAGCCCGATGCCATGCCCGCAAAACTCTCTGTCAATCTGAACGCAATTGCCATGTTACGCAACCGCCGCGATCTTCCATGGCCGGATGTCGCGCATTTCGGGCATATTGCACTGGAGGCGGGGGCAAGCGGGCTGACTGTACACCCGCGGCCTGACCAGCGCCATATCCGCTTCTCGGATCTACCGGCCCTGCGCGCGCTGATCGATGACAGGTTTCCCTCCGCGGAGTTCAACATTGAAGGATATCCGAGCGAGGATTTTCTCCTTTTGTGCGAAAAGGCCCAGCCCGAACAGGTCACACTCGTACCTGACGATCCGTCGCAGGCAACCTCCGATCATGGCTGGGATTTCCGCGCGCATGCGAAATTTCTGAAGCAGGTCGTCGGACGGCTGAAATCGGGCGGCATGCGGGTGTCGCTTTTCGCAGATGGCGACGGCGAACGCGAGCCGGTGGAACTGGCGGCTGAGACGGGCGCTGCGCGTATCGAACTTTATACCGGGCCCTATGGCGGCTGTTATGACGATCCGCACAAGGCCGATGTGCTCGTCGAGACGCTTGGGCGGACGGCGGACCATGCTGCGGCGCTCGGACTTGCCGTCAATGCGGGCCATGATCTCACCGTCGCGAACCTGCCAAAGCTGATGAAACGTATCCCTTATCTGGCCGAGGTTTCAATCGGCCACGGGTTGACGGCGGATGCCCTGGAATATGGCATGGCGGAAACAGTCCGGCGTTTTCGGCAGGCCTGCGGTCAGGCTATTTCATAACCAAAGCCAATTTTTTCGCCTATGTTCTGTCTTGCGCATGCTCCGTGCGCGAGGGCGGCGGGAGATATGTCGGAACCGGTCCCGCCGAACTAGGTTCTGGGTTGAGTATCGGCGTTTCCGATAGTCGGAATTCACTTTCCGGATCGATGCTCGGGCTTTTGAAGGCAGAGACATATGCAAGAACATCATGTTGTCGTCGTGGGTGGAGGCTTCGGCGGTTTGCAGCTGGTACACGGGCTGGAGGGGGCCCCTGTCCGCATCACATTGATCGATCGTCGCAATCATCACCTTTTCCAGCCATTGCTTTATCAGGTTGCGACGACTGCGCTGGCGACATCCGAGATCGCGTGGCCGATCCGTCATCTCTACCGCGATCGCAAGGAGGTCACGACGCTGCTTGCCGAGGTGACCGGCGTGGATCGGGCGGCCCGGACCGTGCATCTCAACACCGGTGAAACGATCCGTTTCGACACTTTGGTGCTCGCGACAGGCGCACGCCACGCCTATTTCGGTCACGATGAGTGGGAGCGTTCCGCGCCGGGTCTCAAGACGCTGGAGGATGCAACGACAATTCGCCGCCGCCTGCTTCTTGCCTTCGAACGCGCCGAACTGGCGACCAGCGAAGAGGAACGACAGGCACTGCTAACCTTTGTCATCATAGGGGCAGGCCCGACCGGCGTGGAAATGGCAGGCATGATTGCAGAGCTTGCCCATAAGGCGTTGCCGGCGGAATTCCGCAACGTTGACACCCGAAAGACCCGCGTGCTGCTCGTCGAGGCTGGTCCCCGCGTGCTGCCGGTCTTTACGGAGGATCTTTCGGCCTATGCCAAGGAGGCGCTTGAGAAACTTGGCGTCGAGGTTCTGCTCGGAACGCCGGTGACGGCCTGCAGCGATGAGGGCGTGACGGTGGGCGAGACCCATTATCCCTGCCGTACGGTCGTCTGGGCCGCCGGCGTGCAGGCTTCTCCCGCGGCCAAATGGCTCAATGCCGCCGCCGACAGGGCAGGGCGGGCCATTGTCGGGCCACAGCTTAATCTGGAAGACGATCCCGATATCTTCGTCATCGGCGATACCGCCGCCGTCAATCAGGAAAACGGCAAGCCGGTGCCGGGTATTGCGCCTGCGGCAAAGCAGCAGGGCGCTTACGTCGCGAAGGTCATCAAGGCGCGGCTTGACGGCAAGCCGTTTCCTTCACCCTTCCGCTACAGCCATCAGGGCAATCTTGCCACGATCGGCAAACGCGCGGCGGTGATCGATTTTGGCCGGTTCAAGCTCAAGGGCGTGCTGGCATGGTGGATATGGGGACTTGCCCATATCTATTTCCTGATCGGAACGCGTTCGCGGCTGGCCGTGGCGTGGAGCTGGCTTTGGATTTACTTGAGTGGCCAGCACAGCGCGCGGCTGATCACCCAGAAAGAAACGCTGAAGGACGAGGCGTGAGGCAAGTGACAAAGAAACGGCGGGAAGCATGGCTTCCCGCCGTTTCCTGTTTCGCCGTTTCCTGACGCATCAGGCGTCGAGCGACGCCATGTCGATGACGAAGCGGTAACGTACGTCGCTCTTCAGCACGCGCTCATAAGCCTCGTTGACGTCCTTGATGTCGATCTTTTCGATTTCGGACACGATGTCGTGCTTGCCGCAGAAATCCAGCATCTCCTGGGTTTCCTTGATGGAGCCGATCATAGAGCCAGCCAGAGAACGGCGGCCGGGGATGACCGAGAAGGCGTGCACGGGGATCGCATGTTCAGGCACACCGAGAAGCACCATGGTGCCATTGACCTTCAGCAGGCCGAGATAGGCATTCCAGTCGATTTCCGCCGAAACGGTGCACAGGATCAGGTCGAAGGTACCGGCGAGCTTTTCGAAGGTCGAGGCATCGCTGGTGGCATAATATTCCTTCGCGCCAAGCTTAAGGCCGTCTTCCTTCTTGGAGAGTGTCTGCGAAAGCACGGTGATATCCGCGCCCATGGCTGAACCGATCTTCACGCCCATGTGGCCAAGACCGCCCATGCCGACGATAGCCACCTTCTTGCCCGGGCCGGCATTCCAGTGCTGAAGCGGCGAATAAAGCGTGATACCAGCGCAGAGCAGGGGAGCGGAGGCATCTAGCGGCAGGTTTTCCGGAATGGAGAGGACGTAATCTTCCCGCACGACGATATGGTCGGAGTAACCGCCCTGCGTGGCGGTCTTGCCGTCGCGTTCGACGGAGTTATAGGTCTGCACGAGACCCGGCATGTACTGTTCATTGTCGAGATCGCGCGTGGCGCAACCGACGCAGGAATCGACAAAACAGCCCACGCCGACATGATCACCGACCTTGAATCTGGTGACCTTGGAGCCAACGGCACGGACGACACCGGCGATTTCGTGGCCCGGAACGATCGGGTAGACGGCGTTCTTCCATTCGTTGCGGACGGTATGAATGTCGGAATGGCAGATACCGGCATATTTGATATCGATGACGACGTCGTCATCATTCGGCTCGCGGCGTTCGAAGGTGAACGGGGTAAGCGGCTTCGACGCATCTGTCGCAGCGTAACCTCTTGCAATAGCCATCTGAATATCCTTTCGGGAGTTGGGGACGGCGGAATATGCAATGGAAGAACGAACGGGCGTTAGAGCGATCCTCCTAGCTTTTTGCACGATCCTGCAAAATATGATGGTGCGCTCTTTGCGCGGGCCGAGAGGCTTTCTAGATAGATGACATCAAACACACCTCTTCCGTCAGTCAAGGGATTTCCCCTATGTCCTTGTCGTTCAATGTCTATCAGGAAATTGCTTCCATCGCCGCGCGGCATGCCACCAGCGACGGCGAGGTGCAGACGGCAATCGGCTCCCTTGGCATCAGCCGGCGTACGACTCCGAGCGCTCCCTGCCACGGCAGTTATCGCCCTTGTCTCGCCATGGTTATCCAGGGATCGAAAAGCGTCCAATTGGGGACGGACACCATCAACTACGGTGCCGGCGATTATCTCCTGACATCGCTTGATCTGCCGGTTGCGTGGCGGGTGGTGGAGGCGAGCAGGGAAGTGCCGCATTTCTGCATCTCGCTTGCCATCGACAGTGAAAAGCTGCTCGATCTCATGCGGCGTGTTCCTATCGATCCACCGGTGGAGCCGACGAATGCGCAGCGCGGCATCGTGGTCAACACAGCCACGCCGGAACTTCTCGATGCAGCCATCCGCCTGCTGCGCCTGCTCGATCGTCCCGCAGACATTGCCGCCGTGGCGCCGCTGATCGAACAGGAAATCCTCTATCGCATTTTGACCGGACCGGCCGGCGGGCAGCTGATGAACATCATTGCCGCTGGAAGTCACGGCAACCGCATCGCCCGCGCCATCGCATGGCTGCGCGAGAATTTCGCACGCCAGCTGCGCGTCGAAGACCTTGCAGATCACATCGGCATGAGCGTGTCGTCCTTCCATCATCATTTCAAGACGATCACGGCCATGACGCCGGTCCAGTACCAGAAGCAGCTTCGCCTGCATGAGGCGCGGCGGCTCATGCTGCTGGAGCGACTGGATGCCGGCACCGCGGGCCATCGCGTCGGTTATCAGAGCCCTTCGCAGTTTAGCCGCGAATATAGCCGCTTTTACGGGCTGTCGCCGTCACGGGACGTCGATGCATCGCGCGAGATTGCGGCGGGGTAGATTGGGGCTGTGCATTCGTAGCGGGTCGTCGGTGGGTGTGGCTTACCCCCTCTGCCCTGCCGGGCATCTCCCCCACAGGTGGGGAGATAGATATGCGGCAAGGTTTTGCCCATCTCGACGTTAGAGAATGAAGTGGCGATAGTGCATCTTGTCGATCTCCCCCTTGAGGGGAGATGCCCGGCAAGGCAGAGGGGGGTAAGCCACACCCACCGACGACCCGCTACCACACACAACCGCCTGAAGACGTACCCCGCGTGCTATTCATCCCACGCCGCACCGCGTCAATTCTCATCCCCCTCTAAAGAATCCGCTTGACCGCAACGCCGCCTCCGCTTAAATGGCGCTCGAACCGTACCGTACGGTACATCAATCGAGCCCCTTGGAGTGGAAAGACTTGGCTTCCGACCCGATCACAGCGCAGGAATTTTCGCCGCGCCAGAACGCCGTTCTGGACCAGGCATTGCGTCTATTGGTCGAAGGCGGCGAGAAAGCGCTGACCACATCGGGACTGGCGCGCGCCGCCAACTGTTCCAAGGAAAGCCTTTACAAGTGGTTCGGTGATCGCGATGGCCTGCTGGCGGCGATGATCACCTTTCAGCAGAGCAAGGTCCGCACCTTCGAAAAGGCGGGTGACCGCGTTTCCGCACCGCAGCTTGCCGATCACCTCGAGGTTTTCGCCCATGATCTGCTGGATGTGCTGGCAGGCGACGTGTCATTGGCGCTTAACCGTTTGGCGATAGGGCAGGCGAGCCGGGATGGATCGAAGCTCGGTGATCTGCTGCTGGAACGTGGTCGTCGCCAGATCGACCGCCGCGCCCGTGGGCTGATCGAGGCAGGTCGCCGTTCCGGTTACCTGCGTTTCGATGATGCCGAAGAGGCATATCGCAGTTTTTACGGCCTTATCGTCTCGGATCTGCATGTGCGCATGCTGCTGGGCGAGGCGCCGGACAAGGATTTTTCTGCCCGGGCGAAGAAGGCGGTCATTGCCTTCCTGACCCTCTACGGCACGGAAAAGGTACATTCGGAACTGGGCGGCAAGGTCGCTTAAGCTTCCGGTTCAGACAACTGAGAGACAAGCATTAGGGAAGGACCATAAAATGCGCGTTTATTATGATCGTGATGCCGATCTCAATCTCATCAAGTCCAAGAATGTCGTCGTCGTCGGTTACGGCTCCCAGGGCCGCGCCCATGCGCTGAACCTCAAGGATTCCGGTGCCAAGAACGTCGTCATCGCTCTCAAGGCCGGTTCTCCGACCGTCAAGAAGGCCGAAGCCGATGGCTTCAAGGTCATGACCGTTGCCGAAGCCGCCAAGTGGGGCGACCTGCTGATGATGGCAACGCCTGACGAACTGCAGGCCGACATCTACAAGGCCGACATTGCCGGCAACATCCGTGATGGCGCAGCGATTGCTTTCGCACACGGCCTCAATGTTCACTTCGGCCTCATCGAGCCGAAGGCATCGCTCGACGTCGTCATGATCGCACCGAAGGGCCCTGGCCACACGGTTCGCGGCGAATACCAGAAGGGCGGCGGCGTTCCGTGCCTCGTTGCCGTTCACCAGAACGCTTCGGGCAACGCCCTTGAACTCGCTCTCTCCTACGCCTGCGGCGTTGGCGGCGGCCGTTCGGGCATCATCGAGACCAATTTCAAGGAAGAGTGCGAAACCGACCTCTTCGGCGAACAGGTCGTTCTGTGCGGCGGTCTCGTCGAACTGATCCGCGCTGGTTTCGAAACTCTGGTCGAAGCCGGTTACGCACCGGAAATGGCCTATTTCGAGTGCCTGCACGAAGTGAAGCTGATCGTTGACCTGATCTATGAAGGCGGCATCGCCAACATGAACTACTCGATCTCCAACACCGCAGAATGGGGCGAATACGTCACCGGTCCGCGCATCATCACTGCCGACACCAAGGCTGAAATGAAGCGCGTTCTGCACGACATCCAGACCGGCAAGTTCACCTCCGAGTGGATGCAGGAATGGAAGGCTGGCGGCGCTCGCTTCAAGGGTATCCGTCGCAACAACGACAGCCACCAGATTGAAGAAGTCGGCGCCAAGCTCCGCGGCATGATGCCCTGGATCGGCAAGAACAAGCTGGTCGACAAGGCCGTCAACTAAGCTTCATTGCTTGTTGAAAATTTTGGAGGCCGGGGCGAAAGCTCCGGCCTTTTCCGTTAGGGAACGGGCCGGTTTAGCTTGACTCTCGATCAACGATACGTACATAAATCTGTACATATCTACGAGAGGCGGTTCTCATGGCAAATGTGCGATTCACGGAATTCCGGCAGAACTTCGCGACCCATTTCGACCGGGTTCTGGAGACGCGCGCGCCGTTGCTGGTTACTCGGCAGGGGAAGGAGGCGGTCGTGGTTCTCGCTGAGGGGGAATACGAGAGCATGCAGGAAACGCTGCATCTTTTATCCAACCCGGCAAATGCCTTACGACTTCGTACTTCCATGGATCAACTTGAACGCGGCGATATCATCGAGCGGGATCCAACCGAAGAATGAAGCTCGTCTGGACGCTGAGTTCATGGGACGATTACGAGTTCTGGCAAAGAACCGATGCTCGTATGGTAGAGAAAATTAACGACCTCATACGGAATGCCAAACGGACGCCCTTTGCTGGGCTCGGAAAACCGGAGCCTCTGAAGGGCGATATGGCAGGATATTGGTCTCGGCGGATTTCCGCCGAGCATCGGTTTGTCTATCGTGTATCCGGGTCCGGCAGCGAACAAAGGCTGGAGATCATCCAGTGCCGCTTCCATTACCAGTAATCGGTCACTTGGGCGGGATGACGCCCTTCGTCAGCAGAAAGCAGCCGTAAAACCGCGTCTCGCCCGTCGTGATGACGCAATAGGCCTGCTTGGCTTTTTCGTAAAAGGCAAAGCGCTCGATGCCATACATGGGAGCGGATTTTCCTTCCGCAGCGTCAATTTCCTTCTGCACCTCCACCTGTACCGGCTCCAGCTGATCCGGCGCGCCCATTACTTCCATGCGGCCGACTGAGGGCTGCAGCGGGGTATCGAGCGGCAGGACGGACAGGATCGCCTTCATGGCGCGGGCTGCGGAGACGTTGTCGATGTGAAGAACCTTGCCGACTGTGGTGTGGCGGGCAACAGAGTCGGAGGGGAAATTGGTGTCCGAGATCACCAGCGTGTCGCCGTGACCCATGGCGCGCAGCGCGTGCAGAACGTCGGCATTCAGCGCCGGGTCGATATTCTTCAGCATGTCCTCAAACTCCCATGATGCTTTCGCCGTGTCGTGGCTCGCGTTCAATCCAGCCGGAAAACCCCGTGGCGTCAATCGCAAAGGTGTGATTGTGAAGCTTTGCGCAAGGGTGTATTTGGCTTTGTCCGCGAAATCGGCCTCGATTGAGACCAGTTAAGGGCAATGTGCAGGGAGGCAGAAATAATTCGAAAAACTGATAAGTCAGTATTGCTGACGTATCGACATTTCTGTAAAGATGCACGCATAAAAACGACACAAGAGGAAACGTACCCATGCTCAATTGGGAACAAATTTTCGCCACGCGCTCTTCGCGCATGAAAGCGTCTGAAATTCGCGAGCTGCTGAAGCTGCTCGAGCAGCCTGATATCATTTCCTTTGCCGGCGGTATTCCGGACCCCGCTCTTTTCCCAGCAGAGGAGTTTCAGCAGGCTTACGCGGAAATTTTTTCCGGCGCGCAGGTCAACGCCGCGCTGCAATATTCCGTCAGCGAAGGTTACAAGCCGCTGCGCGAATGGCTGGCGGGCGAAATGGACAAGATCGGTATCGAATGCACCGCCGACAACGTCTTCATCGTCTCCGGTTCGCAGCAGGGTCTCGACTATCTCGGCAAGCTGTTCCTGTCGCCGAAGGATACGGCGCTGGTGACCTGGCCGACCTATCTCGGCGCGCTCTCGGCATTCAATGCCTATGAGCCCAACTATGACCAGCTGAACCCCGGCGGTAATCGCACGCCCGAGGCTTACCGCGAAACCGCGGCGAAGCTTGGCGGTTCGGTGAAGTTCGCTTATCTATCGGCCGATTTTTCCAATCCGACCGGCGAAACCGTCGATCTGGCCGGACGGCAGAAGCTCCTGGAGCTTGCTGACGAGCTTGATATCGCCGTCATTGAAGATGCCGCTTATCAGTCGCTGCGTTATGATGGCGAAGCCGTTCCGCCGATCATGGCGCTCGACATTGCCCGTTCGGGCGGCATCGAAAACACCCGCACCATCTATTGCGGCAGCTTCTCGAAGACGCTCGCTCCGGGTCTGCGCGTCGGTTACATCGTCGCTTCCGCTCCCGTCATCCGCAAGCTGGTGCTGATGAAGCAGGCCGCCGATCTCCATTCCTCGACGATCAACCAGATCGCCATCGAACGCGTCGCCTCGCGCGGTTTTGACAAGCAGGTTGCCAAGATCAAGGCAGCCTATAGCGCACGCCGCGATGCGATGCTGGCGGCACTCGAGAAGTACATGCCGAAGACGACCAGCTGGACGAAGCCGGAAGGCGGCATGTTCATCTGGGTGACGCTGCCTGAGGGCATGGATGGGGCGGCGCTGCTGGCGAAATCCATCGCCACGGAAAAGGTCGCTTTTGTTCCCGGCCGGGCTTTCTTTGCGGATGGTTCGGGCACGAACACGCTGCGCATCAGCTTCTCCTGCGCCAACGAGGCGATGATCGAGGAAGGCATGAAGCGCCTCGGGCGGTTGATTGCGACGGCTCAGGCGGAAACGGCTGAGGTGGTTCCGGCGATTTGAGGCGGCGTGTAACTTATCCGTAGCGACGGAGGGTGCGGCTTCACCCCCCTCTGTCCTGCCGGACATCTCCCCCACAAGGGGGGAGATCGACCTGTGGAAAGGTCTCGCCCATCTCGACGCTTGAGAATGAAGCGATGAGAGGGCTTCTTGCCGATCTCCCTCCTTGTGGGGGAGATGCCCGGCAGGGCAGAGGGGGGTATGCCCCCAGCCTATAAGAGAACTTTCGTTCTTCCGCCCGGTGCTCTCAACGTTGGAGCGATCCTACCCGCAAAAATCCTGCCTGTCACATACATGTTATGCAATCATGTTTTAGCGGTCCCACCGAACAACAGGGACTGGAACCATGAAAACGCTGCTCTCCGCTTTCACCGCCATCGTATCGTTTGGCTTCATCGCCACTGCTGCCAATGCCGCCGATCTGGTGCTTTATACCAGCCAGCCGAATGAGGACGCGCAGGCGACCGTTGACGGGTTCAAGGCTGCCAATCCCGGTCTCGACGTTGAATGGGTGCGTGACGGAACGCCGAAAATCATGGCCAAGCTGATGGCTGAGATCAGTGCCGGCAACCCGGTTGCCGACGTGCTTCTGATCGCCGATACCGTGACGCTGGAGCGCATGAAGCAGGCCGGTCAGCTGCTCGCCCACAAGTCTCCCGAAGCCAAGAATATCGATGCCACGCTCTATGATGCAGACGGGTTCTATTACTCCACGAAGCTCATCACGACAGGCATCATGTACAATACGGCCGCCGCGATGAAGCCGACGAGCTGGAAAGATCTAGCGAAGGCGGAAGCCAAGGGTCTCGTGACCATGCCGAGCCCGCTGACGTCGGGTGCCGCACTGATTCACGCGCAGACGCTTGCCGCTGCAAATGGCCTCGGCTGGGATTATTACAAGCAGCTGAAGGCCAATGAAGCCATTGCCGGCGGTGGCAACGGCGCGGTGCTGAAGTCCGTCGCTTCGGGCGAAAAGGCTTACGGCGTGGTGGTCGATTACATGCCGATCCGTGAAAAGGCCAAGGGCGCACCGGTCGAATTCGTCTTCCCGGAAGAGGGCGTTTCTGCTGTCACCGAGCCGGTCGCGATCATCAAGGGCACCAAGCACGAGGAAGCGGCCAAGAAGTTTGTCGATTACGTGCTTTCGGAAAAGGGCCAGCAGGGCTTCGTCAAGCTCGGTTACATCCCTGTCCGTGCCGACGCCGGCATGCCGGAAGGTTTCCCGGCCCGCGACAAGATCAAGGTTCTGCCGCTCAGCGCTGCCGATGCACTGAAGAATTCCGAACAGGATCTCAAGACCTTCTCCGATATTTTCGGTTCCAAGGGCTGATAAATCGGAATGACCCGTTCCAAGGCTTATGGAAACAGCCAGCCGCGCTGGCTGTTTCCTTTTGTGGTGAGTGTTGTTTTTGCGCTGAGCGCGCTGCCGCTCGGACGCCTCGCCTATACCGGCGTCGTTTCGTCACTGAATGGTGATATATGGCGACTTCTGGCCGATCCGGCGCTCTGGGATGCGGCGCTGAACACGCTCTCCACCTCGTTTTTAGGCATGCTGATTTCACTCGGAATCGGCGGCGCTTTCGCGCTCGCCCTGACGCTCTGCGACATCCGTGGCAAGTCGATCTTAAGCTTCCTGTTCATGCTGCCGATGATGATCCCGCCGCAGGTGACGGCGCTGTCGTGGATCGGCATGACCGGCCCGTCGAGTACGCTGTTGAAGGCCATCGGCCTTGCGCCGGCGATGGGTTCGCCGCAGCCGCTTTATTCCATCGCTGGCATCGCACTCTTGCTCGGTGTGCAGCACGCGCCGCTTGTCTATCTGTCGCTGCGCGCCGGGCTGCTCGCCTTACCGCAGGATGGCATTGAGGCCGCCAAGCTTTCCGGGGCTTCACCACGGAGCGTTTTGTGCGATATCATCCTGCCGCTTTCCACGCCTGGACTGATCGCCGGTGCGGCGATCTCCTTCGTCTCCAACGTCGGCAATTTCGGCATTCCGGCGATCCTCGGCATACCCGCTTCGATCTTTACCCTGCCGACGCTCATCTACAGCCGTTTTGCCAGTTTCGGCACAAGCACATTCGGCGATATCGCCATTCTCTCGACCATGATCGCCATCATTTCCGTCGCCGGACTTGCGCTGCAGGAACGGGCGATGAAGGGGAGGGACTATCGCATCATCGGCCTTTCCGGCAAGGCGGCGACCTTCCGGCTTGGGCTGTGGCGGGTGGCGGCGGAGCTTGCCCTGTGGCTCGTGCTGTTCTTCATGCTGGTGGCGCCGCTGACGGCGCTGGTGGCAAGCTCGCTCGCTCCCGCCTATGGCGTGCCGCTCAGCCTCAAGACCGCAACGCTGCATGCCTATGAGGAACTGCTTTACCGGCAGAGCGTGACCCGCACGGCCTTCCGCAATTCGCTGTTTCTGGCGACGGCGACATCCTTGTGTCTTCTGGCGGTGACAGTGCTGACGGCTTATTTCCTCGTGCGTGGCAGAAGCCGGTTCATGTTCTTGCTCTCGGCGCTGGTGGATATTCCGTATGCGCTGCCGGGGGTGGTGATTTCCGTCTCTTTCGTGCTGCTTTTCGCCGCTCCTATTCCATTGCTCGGCATTACGCTTTACGGCACGATCTGGATCATTCTGCTTGCCTATTTCTCCTCTTTCTTCGCGGTCAGCCTGAAACCAATGGTCAGCGCTTTCCTGCAATTCGATCCATCGCTGGAAGAGGCAGCAAGGCTGTCGGGCGCGGGTTTCTGGCGACGGCTCAAGGATATTATCCTGCCGCTGGTCGGGCCCGCGGCAGGGGCTTCCGTCATCCTCGTGTTTCTGATCGCCTGCAACGAGCTGACGGTTTCGGCGCTCCTTTGGTCTGCCGGCACACAGACGCTCGGCGTGCTCATCTACAACCTCGATGACAGCGGCAGCTTCGATCTCGCCTCGGCGCTATCGGTGCTTGTCGTCATCATGGTGATTTTCCTCATGCTGCTGCTCGAAATTCTGGGGCGCTATCTGCCAAAAGGAGTTGTGCCTTGGCGAAACTGATCCTTAACCGCCTGTCGAAGAGCTTCGGTGCCGGTTCGAAACCGGCCGTGGACGATGTTTCGCTCACTGTGCGGGAAGGCGGTTTTCTGGCGCTGCTCGGACCCTCCGGCTGCGGCAAGACCACGGTGCTGCGCATGGTTGCCGGGTTCGAACAGCCGACGGATGGTTCCATCCTGCTCGGCGAGCGGGTGCTGGCCGATGCCGGCAGCATGGTGGCGCCGGAGCGGCGCAACATGGCAATGGTGTTCCAGTCCTATGCGCTGTGGCCGCACATGTCGGTTGCCGACAACGCCGGCTACCCTTTGAAGGTGCGCGGTATTACGGGCGAAAAATACCGGGAGAGGGTGCGTCAGGCGCTTGCCGCCGTCCGACTTGAGAGCTTCGCGGATCGCCGTCCCGCCGAACTTTCCGGTGGCCAGCGGCAGCGTGTTGCGCTCGCCCGCTGCCTCGTCACCGAGCCTGACGTCGTATTGCTCGATGAACCGCTCGCCAACCTCGACCGGCATCTGCGGCAGGAAATGGAAGAGACATTTCGGGATTTCCATGCCCGTTCCGGCGCGACGATGATCTATGTCACTCACGATCAGGCGGAAGCCATGGCGCTGGCAACCGATGTCGCCGTCATGTCGCACGGCAAGCTGCTTCAGGTCGCGGCCCCGGCGGAGCTTTACGCGCGGCCGGAGGGCAGGCTGGTCGGGTCGCTGGTCGGGCAGGGGACGATCCTCAGCCTCCCACTGCCGGAAGGGGCATCGCGCGGCCTCGACTGGTCCGCAATTCGGGCGGCGATGGAGAGAGGCGCGGGAGCATCGCAGGTCGACGTGCTTGTGAGGCCGCAGGATGTGGTGCGGGATGCTGAAGGCATTGCCTGCACCGTCACCTCGGTTCTGTACGAGGGCGAGCGTTATGCCCTTCGTCTTGACCTGCCGGATGGGCAGGCGGTCAGGGCCTATTCGCGTGAAGTCGCAGCTGTGGGTGACAGGCTTCCGGTTGCCATTCGCAGCGGGTGGCGGCTTTAGAGCGCACGCACTGCCGAACGCTGGAAAGGCGGAGCGACACCGGCTAAGCTGGGGTCGCAGCAATAGGAATGATTCATGTCGCTTCGGCTTGCCACCTTCAATATCGAAAATCTTCTCACCCGTTTCGATTTCACCGGCTTTCGCAACCAGACGCGGCGCGACAGGGCGATCCAGCTTTTTGATATCAGGGACGAGGCGACCTATCAGGCCCTTGAAAGTGCGCGGATGGTCTCATCCACCGACGATACGCGCCAGCTTTCGGCGCTCGCCATCGCCGACGCGGATGCCGATATTCTCTGCCTGCAGGAAGTCGACAACATGGCGGCCCTGCAGGCCTTCGAATATGGCTATCTCTATCGCATGGTCGGCAATGGCTATCTGCAGAAATATCTGGTCGAGGGCAATGACAGCCGCGGTATCGATGTCGCGGTCGTCATGCGCGAGGAGACGCGGGATGGCGAGAAGATCGAGGTGGTCGACATCAAGAGCCATGCGGCGCTGACCTATCGCAATCTCGATCTCTTCAATCCGGAACTCGCCGCGACCAACCAGATCGATGACAAGATATTCAAACGGGATTGCCTTGAAATCGATCTGAGGATCGGCGGCAAGCCGCTGACGCTTTACGTAACGCATTTCAAGTCCATGACCAATGCCCGTGAAGCATTGGACGCCCGGCTCGGCACCATGCCGATCCGCGAGGCGGAAGCCATGGCTGTGCGCCGCATCATCGAAAATCGCTGGGGTGCGGGCAATACGCGCAACAAGAATTTCGCGATCTGCGGCGACATGAACGACTATCAGGAACGCGTCGCGATTGCCGGTGACAGGCGCAATGGCTACAGCTTCACGCCCGTCGAAGAGGCAAGAAGTGCGCTCGATGTCTTCACTGCCGACGATTTCGTCATCAATCCGATGCTGCGTCGCGATGTCATGGACCGCTGGACGCTCTATCATTCGCGGGGCCCACAGGAGCAGCATTTGTGCCAGCTTGATTACATCTGGCTTTCTCCGCGCCTGGCCGAAAGCAACGCGACGCGGGTTCCCGAAATCGTCCGCGCCGGCCAGCCTTATCGCACCATCTTTCCGCCGGGGCAGGAGGTGGAGCGTTATCCGCGCACCGGCTGGGACCGCCCCAAGGCTTCCGATCATTGCCCTGTCGTGATGACGCTGGACCTGATCTGACGTCGCCGGCGGTCGGAAACCGGTGGCTTCTAACCGTTGGCGGCTTTCGGGAAATAGGTGGCCCAGACCCGGTTGCGACCTGCGCGCTTGGCTTCATAAAGCCGGTCATCGGCAATCGCGATCAACTCGTCCCAGCTGTTGACCGCCCGCGCTTCCTGCCAGACGACGCCAAAGCTCGCCGTCAGCGACAATCCACTTTGTTCATCCACGATCTGGGCTTCGATCAGGCGGCGGAGGCGGTCGGCCGTTGCCGTTGCCGTGGCATGGCTGACATCCTGCAGCACCACGACGAATTCTTCGCCGCCATAGCGGGCAAGAATGTCGTTCTTGCGCAATGCACCCCGCAACAAAGCCGCGGTCTTTTGAAGTGCAATGTCACCCATGGCATGGCCATAACGGTCATTGATCGATTTGAAGTGGTCGATGTCGACGATCATTACGCCGAGTGACTGACACTGGTCCTCGCCCGTCAACAGGGAACGAACGGCCTTTTCGAGCGCCCGTCGGTTGAAGACGCCCGTCAGCGCATCCGTCTCGGAAAGTGCGCGTAACTGTTCGGCCAGCGCGCGCTGCTGGTTCTCCATTTCGCCCTTCTGACGAAGCTGCTCCCGCAGGAAGTCGAGTTCCTGGAACATCTTCTTCACCTCCGGGGCGACCCTGTCCTCATGCTGCGCCTCTGAAAGATCGCCCGCGGCGATGGCCGCAATCTGTGCCTGAACGGATTGCATGGGCCGGAACAGCGCTGTTTTGTAGACGGATGTGAGCCGTAGCAGGACCAGAACCGCGATACCTGCGAGAAAAAGCGATGTGGCGCCGTAGATCAGCGCTTCCTGCTGCTTCTTTTCGAGTCGCGCGCGTGTCTCGGCCAGAATGAGATCGCGCAACGTATCGGATGAACGCATCCCCGAAATATAGTTCCTGGAAAATTCAAGCACGCTCGGCTGGGCGGACGGCATGGCGATCACGATCGTATTCTGCGCGTAACGCAGCGCCTGTCCGAAATAATAGGTTTCGAGATCGCGGAATGCCCTGTCCAGTCGCGGCGTGGAAAGATAGGCGGCGGTGTAGTTGGTCAACGATGCCTTCAGTGATAGCAGGCTCTGCATCTCCGCATCGAACTTGGCGCGATAACCCAGCTTTTCCTGTCTGTTTGCCCGCAGACCCATGATCACATAGGAGCCGAGGCGGCCGATCCTGTCCCGCATGACACCGGCGGTGCCCGTCATCGCGATGTCTATCGCCACATCGGGCGTCACCTTGATGATGGCACGCGCTGCCTTGCCACGCAGCAGATTGACACTGTCGGCGGCCTTGAACATCGATGATATGGCGCCCGACATGGCCGTGTGGCTGCGTGCCGACAACGGCAGGGCGGCTACCTGATCCACCGCGTTGCGGGACTGCGCGAGTTTCTCGCGGGTCTCGGCCAGCGATTTCGCCAGCTCCGGCTGGGTCCTGATGTCGTCGGCGAAGGAAGCTTCCAGTTCCGACAGCTTGTCGTCCGTTGCCTTGCGCGCGGCAGCGAGAGCTGCGACCAAATCCTGTTCAGCGGTGGATGCGCCCATCACATTGTTCGCGGGACCGCGCTCCGCCGAAACCAGCCATGCGGACTGGAGAGCGGTTTCGAAGCGGGTGAGCTGCGCCGCGTTGGTACGATAACGCAGATAGTTGGAAACGCTTGGCAGCGCGGCAAGTGTGGCCAGCAGGATGGAGCTCGCGGCGATGACGATCGTGCCCGTTAGCTGAATTTTCTGTATGCTTGCGCGCATTTGATGCGTTGTTCTCACTCAATCGGGTATAATTCATCACCATTTTAGCTGCGCCGCGTAAATACTTCGCTTATATTGCTGCGCTTTTGCCGTCTTGACGATCCTGCCGCCCGGCCTGCGGGCATGGTGTGGAAAAGCGCGCCGCCCGTGCTGCGTGATCAGTTTTCGCTTTACACCCGGTCAGAATCTGATAGTTGGCAAGGCACTGGATTGCCCTTGTAGCTCAGTTGGTAGAGCACCTGATTTGTAATCAGGGGGTCGCGGGTTCGAACCCTGCCGGGGGCACCAGTTTTTCGCTTTGAAATCAATTATTTACGCGAAATTTCAACGGCATCCGTTTTACAGCCTGCCACGCGTTTTACAATTTGTTGCTAACGCGTTCCCTTGCTGATGGCGTCAATGACCTCCTGTCCGGCAAGATAATGACGCCGAATAATTCCTTCAGCTTCCTCCCGAGAATGGCCCGAGATCTCCGCAATTAGCTGGACTTTGTCCTCATGCGAGCGGTTCAGGTGCGCGTATGCGTAGGTAATAGCCGTGCCTCGCAAGTCGTGGAACGTGACGCCCTTGATCTTCAATCGCGCCATCTCTTTGCGCCAGGATGATTTGAAACCACTGGCCGTCCAGTTCTGGCCGAAGGAGTTCACCAGCACGCGCTGGCGGCCGCTGTCTTTGGCGTCCTGCAATATCGGCAGGATTGCAGGGGCGGCTGTAATGCGCACGCGCGCGCCCGTCTTCCCCTGCTTGATCGATACGCGTTGTCCATCGAATGCGATCATGGGCATCGTAAGGATGTCAGCCTGCCTCTGCATCGTCCAAAGGGCAATGCACGCCACGTTTCTGATGTGTGGCGCTGCTTTGGTCAGCACCGTGTTGATTTGGTCCATGGTCCAGACACAGTCGCGCCTAGTGCCCTCGTGAAGATGCTCGACGCGCTCTAGAGGGTTGCGGAGGATGATTTCATTATCCTTTGCCCACGCGAATACGCGCGCCAGCAGCCCCAGATGCATGTCAGCAGAGCGAGGAGCGTCCTTCATGGTGTCACGCCACTCGATAAAGCGTTTCCGGCTTCCACGAGCCTCTACGGCCTCAAGCCGCAGATCCCGGAACTTGTTTTCGATCACGCCGAACATACGCTCGTAGTCTTTCCGGGTCGTGACCGCGAGCTTCTTGTATTTCGCAGTCGCACGGAAGTCGGCGATCAAAGATCCGACCGTTCCCTGATAGGTGAACTTTTCTCGGTCCTTCGTCAGCCGGATAAACTCGGCAGTGAAAGCTTTAGTGCCGGGCTTCGAAGTCATGCGCGGCGCCCCTTTACCGCGCCATGCATAGTAGTACGTGACCGTCGAGCCATCAGCGAGTTTGGCTTTAACCTCGTGCACGCCCACCAGCTTTCCTTCCATTTTCCCAGTCCCTCCAAGCCTTCTCACCGGCATCATCTTCACGATCGACAACAGCGAAACTCTTGGGGGCGAACTCAATCTCGCCTGACGGGTGCATGATGACCCGGACGTTGTGCGCTGCTGCAGCTGATGCAGCATCCGCAATTTCGGATTTTGTGTAAGTGCGGGCTCTACTCATGAAGTGTTGTCCACATTGTTTCCACAGGGTGCGATGATCCCGTTGACTTCAAGAAAGTACCCATCACGCGACGCCTTCAATCAACAGCGGGATCTGGATTGCGTCGAGGCGATCTCTGCCGGCCGGGTTAACCCAAAGAACCTCTGTGCGAGTGCGGGCGCCGTCCGCCAGCGCTGTACGTGTCACCCGCTTCCAGTCAGAAAGCGCGTCGTCATACAGCTCGGAAGCATAGCCGGAGAGAACCACCATGCCCTCAACTGCGCGCAGCTGCTCAAGGAGCCGAATGTGGTCATGATCAGTCATCTCAAATTCGTACGTGTGTCGCGGTAGCTTGCCGTTTCCGCCAAGATCACGACTGCTGTGGACATAGGGAGGGTCGACATAGAAAAGGGTCTCGGGACCGTCGAATTTTCCGATGACGTATTCTGCCGGCCTGCTCTCGATCACGACACCGCGCAGTCGCTCAATCAGTGCCGGCAGACAGTCCGGATAGTTCGCCCAGTCTTTCGCCAGCGGCCCGCCGCTACGGTTGCTATCGTTGCGAAAGCCCGTGGTCCTGTTTTTGACGGCATCACCACCGAAGCCAAGAAATGACCGCGTTACCAGACGCCGAGCCCGCTCTACCGGATCTCCGTGCTTTTCATATGCAAGCGCGAACTCCGTACGCGCGAAGGGCGTAAGGCGAAGCGCCTCAACGAGCTCTCCTGCGCGGTCGGACCGCATAACTCGAAAAAGGTTTACGGCCTCGTCGTCGAGGTCGTTGTATACCTCGGCATACGATTTGTGTTTTCGCAACAGCACTGATGCGGCGCCGCCAAAGGGCTCGACATATGTGCGGTGGTCAGGAAAGTGACTGATGATCCACGGTGCAAGCAGCCACTTGCCGCCGTGCCACCGCATTGCTGGTCGGGTCGGGCTCATGCACCCACCTCGCCGGTGCTGTCTGCCTCGAAAACTTCCTCGCACCGCATCCGTCGGGCCTGCTCACGGCGCATGGCGTTCTGTTTGCGCGTGACCATCTCCAGATGCTCAGGATCCGGATTGACGCACAGCCGGTTACGGCACTTGTGGTCCAGCTCCTTCTTGCCGGGTATGTATCCGTGCTCGTTGGTCCACATCGCGATGTGCACCGCGACGGTTTGGCCTCCAAGCGACATGCGAGGGTAGCCGTGGCCGCGCCCGCTGGTGCCGGACGTCGGGCCTGTCCAGAGCCAGCAGCCTGTGACAGGATCAACGCTTACACGGCTCATGATCTTTTCGCGGATAGACTGGCGGCGGCTCATTATGCTGCACCCACTTGCCGTTGCTGCCGCGACTTCCATTTCGCATATTCGATAAAGGACATGCTTCCGTCGTAGTCGAGCCAATCCCGGTATCGTTGCTGCCCGCGCGTGAGCTTTGGTGGCGTCGGGCTATGCTCGCGAACTGCGCGCTTCCCGGCTTCCGTGACCCAAAAAGCGTCATCGCCACCAGCAAGGGTATGGGGCTTGCGAACACCCATGTAGCCGGCCTCAACCAGCGCCAAGCAGTTGGCGTGATCTGCGCTGCCCTCACCGGTCACGAAGTGGTTGCGATAGAACGTACCTCGTCCGTATTCGTCGAGGCCAAGGGAATGCTGAAGAATGTGGAGTTGGTCAGCGTTCATCGCTGTGGCCCTCCTTTGCGGGAGGATGATTAGTTCCAAATTCATCGTCGTAGGACGCGCCCGCCTGGTGAACGGCGACCTTCGCGTCGGCTATGATCTTATCCAGCTCCTTCAGGCCGGCGTAACCGTTCCAGCAGTTGACGGGAAAATCCGTGTCCCATTTGATGAGACGTTGAGAGATGTCCAAAAGCTTGCTGCTGGCGCAGAGACGCCTGACCCCGGTTTCCGCCTCATCCAGTGCGCGCGTTTGGCTGTCAAGCTCGGCCTCAGCTGCCTCGGCACGAGCCCGCTGCGCAAAAATTTCTGCGTAAGGACCACCCTCCATCTTGTTGATGTCGCGTTTCGGCAGGATCGCGTCGAAGGACCAGCGATCCATGTGATCGAGCATGTCCCGCAGCCAGTCGCGATGGTTCGTGCTGCCGAGGTAAACGCGATCGCCCTCGTCATCGAGGTGATCGAAGATCTCTTGGATGCGATTGCGGGCAGCGTCGAGAAGGACAACAATCGCCTGGTATTTGCCTTTCAGGTTATTCCGTTCGGCCTCACCTTCGGCCAACCCTTCATCGTAACCTGTTTGGCGCGCAGCTCTCCGGCGATGCAAATGAGATTTCGTCATTCGCCCGCCCTCCGCAGTGCATAGTAAGTCTCAAGGAAGGCTTCGGCGGCGCCATGCGGATCCTGCCACGGGAAGATCTCCGGTTCGAACGGCTGGATTCCGCTTAGCATGCCCCACTTTTCGCCACGGGTTGGCATCAGGTCGCGCTGTTCTGTGGCCAGCATCCGCAGGTCAAGATGCTTGATGTAAGCCGGATCGCGAACGACAATACCGAAGCGCGAGAGGCCAGCGCTTTCGCACCGCTTCTCGATCCGCTTGTAATCGGGGCATTGCGATTTGAGCGGCGCATTCATATCGCCGCACGTCGCTTCACCGACCTCGTGCAGCAAGGCGGCAATCTTGTGACCTGGGTCGGCATGGCCAGCCATGATGACGCAATGCTGCGAGATCGGATAATAGACGCGCTTGCCAGTGCGACGGCTTACGCAATGACCGGTGAAGCGCGACTGGAAGGAGAGGCTGTAAGCCACATCCTCAATCGTCAGCTCTGCGGCTTCCGGATTGTCGAAGTCAAAATACGTGCCAGATCCGAGAAGGATGGTCGGACCGATGATGCGGTGGACAGGTGCTGCAAGCTCAGTCATCAGGAAACCCTCATAGGCATGACGATGTAATCTTCGTCGGCGTCGCCATCCGGCGTGAAATGTCCCGGCGCGGCGGGGTCCGTGCCGTGGAGACAAAAGGATGTGGTGGAAATGCTGGACAGGGTTTCGTTGACGAATGTCGGATTGAAACCTCGAAGATGGCTGTCGCCGTCGTACTCGATGTCGACCGGCTCTGACGCGTTCTGCCCATCACGCGCCACCAGCTCGATCTGCATGATGCCGTTCTGGATATCGAGGCGGACGGAAGACTTGCTGATATCGCCGGCAATGACACTCACGCGCGTGATTGCCTTGCTGACGGCAGCACGGTCAGCGCGCAGAAAGACGTCACTGCGCGCAGGAATGATGCGGCGATAATCCGGAAATTGGCCGTCGACCAGTTTTGAAACGAGAGTGATGTCCTCGCACTCGACGACAATCTTGCGGTCGTTGATGAAGAACGAGCAAGCGGCCTTGCTGTGGCCGAACAGCTTGCGGATTGCCTGAACCGTCTTGATCGGGATGATAGGCGGCTCAAAGGCGCTCAACTCGCTCGGCGAGATCCGCGACCTCGCCATCTTCAATCCATCCGTGGCGCAGATCGCAAGCTTGCCGCTTTCCAACCCCTCGACGAAGGTACCAGACAGATACGGCCTGTCCTTCATCGTCGTGTTCATTGCGTAAGCAACGCGACCGAACGCGTCCGTCAGAATGCTGGCCTGCACCGCAAATGCCAAAGGCGGCCGATCCGAGCCGATGGACGGAAAGTCGGAAGCGGGCAGGGTATGCATGTTGAAACGCGACCGGCCGCCGCTCACTGCGACTTGGCCGGGAAACTGCCCCGGCTTGACCGTGATCTCTGCCGACTCAGGCATGTTCTTCACGATCCGGTAAAATTCATCCGCTGCAATGGTGAGGCCTTCGCCGACAGACGCTTCCAGCAGCTCGCAACGCGTCTCGATTTCAAGATCAAGGTTTGTGCCGCGCAACAGGAGACGTTCGCCGTCGGGCTGTAGCAGCACGTTTTCAAGGATCGGAATGTTATCCTTAGCTGGAACGGCTTCGGTAACAGCTGACAAGGCCGCCAGAAGCTCGGACCGATGGGCGCGGAAATGGATAGGATCTTTACTCATGTCGCCCTCAGCTCCGCTTTCTGGTGAGGAGATCGGCAATCGCGCGCTCGTGGTGGGGGGGGGCTAGATCGAAATGGCGAGACAGGATCTCCATCGCCTCATCAACGTTGCCTTCGGCCATGCGGCGATAGGCCTGCCCGACGTGATACAAATCGCTGTTGTCGAGTTTGTTCAGCTTGTCGTAGGCGTCGACGATGTCGTCTTCGTCCAAGTCGTCGATATTGACCGGATGCAGGGGGCGGGTTGAAACTCTCGTCCTCAGATCATTTTTTTGACTTGTCTCGTTGAATTTTGCGATAACTGCTTTCTCAAGATCAAAACCAGCAGTGATAGCAACGAGAGTTGCGCAGTGGACCACGTCCGCCACCTCGGCTTTGAGGTCGTCAATTGTCGCACGTGAGCCGCGCCAACCATGCCGCTCGCGTTCAAGCTTCTTGATTACATTGCAAGCTTCACCAACTTCGCCAGCGAGCTCGTTACCACGGAACGACAGATCTGGCTGCTGATTTGGGCACCATTCGGCCTGACGCAATTCATGGACAGCTTGCAAATCTGACAGGTTGAGGCCTCGGCGTTCTATGGTCTTCATGTGCGGCTCTCCAGAACTTTTGCGTAGATGCTGGGGCAAGGCAGCGTGATGCTGCTGCCGAAGCGGCGGACGACGACTGTCTTGAAATCGAACCTGGCTTCATCCCAGGTCCTGCCGTAGAGCGGCGCTGTAATGCCAAGCTCCCGGCATCGCGTTGTGACGCGGCCAACGCTGGCGCCGTAATGGTCGGCAATCTGAGTGCGCCCCATGCCACGCTGGGCGCAACGCGCGAGCATAATTGGCGATGGCAACTTGCTGGGGCCGCGCTTGTCGGTGTGGCGCATGTCAAAAGCCTCCGATGACAAGGCCAATCACCATTGCGACGGTGAAGGCGAGACCGACAAGGGTCTGGAGGATGCGCGCTTCGCGCACGATCGCGGATTTAGTCATGGTCTGGGCTCCCGTTGACCTGGAGCCATTGGCGAATGGCGCGCGAGAGATCGCGATCGCGGTTGCTGGCTCCGGAAAGATTGAGAAGGGGAACGACGGCGCGCAGGACCGATTCCAGCGTGTCGCCAGTCATTGTTGCGTCATGCTCTGGCAGCGTTCTGCCGTTGGTCACGACCTTGAAGGCGTGCGCGATGTCGGACTGCGCGCCGATCAGGTGTGAGTTTGCCTCTGCCAGCTGGCGCTCGACGAACACGTCGCTTTCCGTCTTGCGCGTACCGCCGGCGGAAAAGACAAGGCGCACAGGCGGCTTTCGAACAGGCAGGGTGAAGATCTCGGCGCTCATTGCCAAACGCCCTCCTGTTTGCGCAGGTCGATCTGCGGCGCACGGAAAGCGCCAAGCGTGATGACGATCACATCGATCTTGCAAAGCTCGACCATGTCGGCGCGCTTGGCGTCGGCAGCTTCGTCCAGTCGGATCCTGAAAAGAACGAGGCGGATCATATGCGCGCCGCCTGTTCAAGCTGGCGCTCAACCTCGACGACCCTGACGCCGCAGAGAGACGCGGCCATGAGCAGCGCCAGAAAGGCGGCGCCTGTCATGCTCACGACAGTGATGCGGCCAAAGGGTGTTGGCTCGACCTTGTGAAAGGTGCCGAGGTTCTTGCAGGCTAAGGGGTATGCGGGGGATATTTGGGTCACGTTGGCCTCCATCCGTTCGGGAAGCCGCCTCGAACGAGGCGGAAACCGGAGCGGACGTGTCAGGCAGGCAATGGCGTCAGCCGCCTCCCATTGTGCAGATCCTTCCGCGCATGGAGGAGGGTGATGTAGGCAAGACGCAACGCATCGTTCGCTCTCATTCGACCGGCGACATAACCCTTCCGGATCTCCGAGGCCGCTCTCAGTCGACTGAAGGCGGAAATGATGTGGGGTGCGCCCGCCCTCCAGCCGTCATCGATATAAGATTGTCTGAATGCGGGTCCGCATGTTGCCTTTCGGCGCTGTGCTGGTGATGGCTTTGCCATGTCTGTCTCCATCCGTTCAGGAAACCGCCTCGCACGAGGCGGAAACCGGAGCGGATGTGTCAGGCGGCTTCAAGAAGCGCGTCGTCGTTCGCCTTCATGCGCGCCTGTTCGTGCAGGCGGTCGATATCGGCGTTCGGGAAATAGAGGTTCAGCTGCTCGCGGGTGCAGCCTTCACCAAAGCGGCGCATTGCGGCGGCCATCGCTTCGATCTTTTCATTGTCATTCATCGCACTGACGTTCATGTCGGTCTCCATCCGTTGAGGGGAGACCGGACGGCATCGAGGCGAGGGGGGTAGGGGTGCCGTCCGGTCTTTGTCCGGGCCATGTGGTTTGCTCGGATGGACGGATGTTAAGCATGGCTTTAAAGCAAATGCAAGCGATACTTTAAATCGCCCACGTGCCAAAAATGATTCGACAAGCGAATTAAAAGAATCAAATATAAGAACGTAAGAAGAACAAACAGGAGAAAGCAGGGATGAGTGGGGTGGCCGAGCCGACGTTGATGCAAGTGGTTTCGCTGTCGATTGAGTGCGCCGATTGCGGCCGCTTGCGCTGGCGAAAGCCCGAAGAATTGTACCGCTTTCGTGGTGTAAACGCTTCGACGCCGCTCTCCAAAATCGGAGAGAGGCTGTCTTGCTCAAGTTGCGTTGATGCTGGAGCTCAGGGCAAAAACATCGTTGTGCAGGCGGCGTTCTCCTTTGAGCTAGATCGTGAGAGGGCTGCTGCTTGGAGGCTTAGAAGCCAAGAAGTTCGCGCAGCGGGATGATTCGCCACATGTTTTTGATCGCGTAACGATCAAATTCGAGGTCTTTGGGAGGGTTGTATTGCTCACAAACGATAGTGCTTTTCGTCCGGGTCTTTAGTTTTTTAACGTACGCTTTTCCAGCTGGTTCGCCATCTGTGGGGAACAACTCAATCACTACATGATCGCCCGGTACTGCATCTCGCCCGCCGCAATATATGAGTTCTCCCGGATCATATCGAGGCACCATGCTGTCGCTAAGGATGTGTAGCGCAAATACTTTGCGTAAATTTGCGATACCAGGCGGGCGCCTGACATACCCCGCCACCTCGCCATTAAGTGTGAAATCGCCATCATCGCCACCGACGGCTACGCCAAGGACCTCAACGTCCATTGGCCCCTGGGGAGCCGGGCCGGCGTCACTGACAATTTCAGCGTCGCCCAGATCATCTTCGCTGTCGAGATATCGCAGTTCTCCGCGCGATAGCGCGAGCGGATCAATTTTCAGATACTCGGCAATGGCCTGAAGGTTTTCCATCGAGAGCACGTTTGCGCCGCGCTCCCAGTTCCCAACCGCACCGGTTGAGACTTTCGCTGCTGCGGCGAGTTGGCGCATTACAAGACCTCGCCGCTTACGCGCAGTTTGTATGGCTCGGCCAATTTTTTTGGGAAGTGCATCTTGTTCCATGTCTCGGATGAAAGGCAAACTTTCATCCGGCGTCCATTTAAGTATCGCTTGCATAGAATTTAAAGCTGTGCTTTTAATCTCGTTCATGGAACAGAACCCTAACTCACTCGGATTGGAAGCCGTTAAGCAGCACGCTGGTGGCGCTAGCGCGGTGTCCCGGATTGTAGGTGTGACACCTCAGGCCGTGGCGCAATGGAAGGCGATTCCACCCGAATACGTGCTCCGACTTGAGAAGGCGTTCGGGGTTTCCAGACATATCCAGAGGCCGGATGTGTTCGGGCCTGCCGATGTGGAGGCCGCAGAATGACGGTGCTCCTGCTTTTCCGCTGCGTAGGTAAGTGTTTATCCCTCGCGGCTCAGAATTACGGTGTCGCAGGTTCGAATCCTGACGCCGCAACCAATCCCGGCGCTTTCCTGGCAGAGCGCGCACGGGATACCGGACGGAAGAGGCTTTGCACGCCTGCGGACCCTTCCGTCCGGATCGCCTTTCCTGTTGCGCGAGAGTTCTTCCTTTCTTCTCCGCGCACCCGCCGTGACGCTTTTCCTCCGAGCTCCGGCGGCCCTTTTCTTTCGTTGTCATCATTGTTGTCACTCCAGCTTGCGTCGCCGCTGATGTGGCGCGGCTGTGGTTGATCTGATGAGCAACGAATAGGCCGCGCCCGCGCGGGCTTCACCGAATCCTTTTCCGATTTTCTTTCCTTGACGCGTTTTCAGGGGTGTTTTCGTGCGCACTATTTCCGAAGAAGAAATCCGCAGCCTGAAGGGCGCAACCGAGGCCAGCTACAAGCTGGGCGGCGGTGTGACCGATTTCCCGTTGTTGACCCGCGTGAATGTCTCGACGCTGTCGAAGTATGCGAGCTTCAACGAGGAAAACAGCGAAGCCCTGATCCCGATCGATGTTGCCGTCGAGGCGGACCGCCGCGCGAAAAGCCCTGTCATCGTCGGCGCCATGGCGCGCAAGCTTGGTTTCAAGCTTGTCGTCGATGACGAACTGCAGCCGGAGGCGCGGCCCATCAACGATACCGACATGATGGACCTGATGTCGGAGTTCGCTGACGTCATCAAGGTTGTTCAGGAGGCCAAGCAGAGCGGGACGCTCGGCACTGCCGCCGTAACCAAGCGTATCACCAAGGAAGTTCACGAGCTTATCCGCGAACTGAAGGACCTGATGGTGAATGCACCGCAGAGGCCGGACCGATGACTCTCTGCATGGCCGAAACAAGCCGTTCGAAGCTCATCAAGGAGGCCCGCGCCGCGCGGGTTTTGGAGTTTTGGCGCGCCGGCCGATCCACCCACGAAATCGCAACGGAACTGGAACTCGACGAGATCGAGGTCTGCCGTATTGTCGAGGAGGCAGGACATTGAAAACCAGTGAAAGCGCACTGACCCTGAAGCCGATATCTGACGCCGCGCGCGCGATGCTGCGCGACGTTCGCGCGGCTGGAAACAAGTACACCATTCGCGCCTCGTTTCAGGCTCGCGCTCTGGCGGCTGAACTCAAGAAGGCTGGATACGTCCAGATCGACCAGAGCGGCCATGATCTTCGGCTGACCGGAATGGGGCAAGCGTACCTTGATCGACTGATGAGGGCGCACTGATGGAGCTGTTCGACGCGCTTCCGCCCCAGATCCGCACCGCAATCAATGATGCCGGTTTCGAGTTCGCGCCACGTTTCGCCGTTCGCCTGCTTGGACGGGGCGTCTCGGTTGAGCGCGCCGCCGAAATTATCCGCGAGACCGACGTGCGCCTGATGCGCAAAGGCGGTGCGGCATGAATGCGCAGCGTCTCCAGATGCCGGGTGATGTTGGCCTCAACATCGTATCAGTTGCATTGCGCAACGGCGAGTTTCGGTGCCAGACGACGCAGGAAGTGCGCGCGGCATGTGCAGCGATGGCCCACCGCTATCTGACGCGCGATCCCAAAGACGGCAATCTCTTTCGCCCTGGTGATCGCGCCGCCGCTGTCATCGAGCGGGCGAGGACAGAGGGCAGGCTGCCGGAAAAAAACCTAAGCCGCGTTGTCGTGACGGGGCCATACCAGCTCCTGCCGCCGCTCTCGGATGACGATTTCAAGGCGCTCTATGACGATATCGCAGCGCACGGCGTCAAGGTGCCGGTCGAGTATGACGAGGCTGGCGAAATCCTCGACGGTCACCACCGCGTTGCCATCTGCAAAATGCTCGGAATTACCGACTGGCCACGGTTCGTGCGCAAGCAGCTGTCGGAAGAAGGCAAGCGTTCGTTCGCACGGTCCCTTAATTTCGCGCGGCGCCATCTCTCGGGCGCGCAACGGCAGGCGATCATTCAGGAGCATTTGAAGGACGCGCCGACCGCGTCAAACCGCGCCATCGCCGCACAGCTTGGCGTCGATCACAAAACGGTATCGGCTGCGCGTCGCCGCTTGGTTGATGGTGGGGAAATTCCCCACCAGACAACAATTGTCGGTCGCGATGGCGTTGCTCAGCCAGCGGTAAAACCGATCCGCACGATGTTCCTGCCGGAGCCATCGAATTTCCCGGAGCTAAAGAAGGTCGCTAAAGCCAAGCGTGCCGAGGATCAGAAGATCCGGCACGCCGTTCGCACCGATCTCGCCGTCCAGATCGCAGCGCGTCAGAACGTTGCGCCGTGGTGGCAGGGCGTTGGGCAGGACGAGGGCAGGGCGTTTCCGATCATCTATGCGGATCCGCCGTGGCGTTTTAAAACCTATTCCGAGGTTACCGGCGGCGAGAAGAGCGCCGAAAACCATTACCCCACAATGTCGCTCGACGACATCCTGTCTCTGGGTTGCCCCGGCGCCCATTGCTCGGCGCTGTTCATGTGGGTGACGGATCTCGCCAACGGCGTGGAAGCGCTGAAGCGCTGGGGTTACTCCTACAAGAGCTTCTGGGGCTGGAGGAAGGTCTATCCCGGAGAACAGACCGGAACCGGCTATTGGAGCTTCGACAACCTCGAACTTCTTCTGATCGGCACGCGCGGCGACTTCCCTGCGCCAATTCCCGGCACGCAGCCAATCAAGTGCACCGACCATCCTGTCGGCCGACACAGCGAAAAGCCGGTCTGGTTCGCCGAACAGATCGACCGGCTTTACCCGACCATGCCCAAACTCGAAATGTTCCAGCGCCGCGAAAGTCTCGCGGATGGCGACGTGCGCCTGAACGGAAAGTGGGAGTTTTGGGGAAATCAGGCAGGCACCCAAGAAGGGGACACCGATGTACGCTGAAACGCTCCTCAACCACCTCGCGCCTCCGCCGCAGTTCTCCAGCAAGAACCGCTGGAACCACGGTCTGCCGCTCATCGTCGACAGTTTTGCGGGCGGCGGCGGAGCCTCCACCGGAATTGAGATGGCGCTGGGTCGCTCTCCTGACCTTGCGATCAACCACAATCCGCAGGCCCTTGCCCTGCATGCCGCCAATCACCCTGATACGCTGCACATCTCGGAAAATATCTACAAGGTCGATCCGCTTGATTACGTGGCAGGACAGCACATCGGCCTCGCCTGGTTCTCGCCCGATTGCAAGCATTTCAGCAAAGCCAAGGGCGGCAAACCGGTAGAGCGCAATATCCGCGATCTCGCGCATGTCATTCCGTTCTGGGTTGAACGTGTCCAGAAAAGCGGCGGCAAGATCGACGTCATCATCATGGAGAACGTCGAGGAATTTGCGACGTGGGGACCACTTGTCCAGACCGACCGGGGATTGATGCCGGATCCGGATCGGAAGGGCGAAACTTTCCAGCAATGGTGCAAGAAACTTCGCCGCCTCGGCGGCAAGCTGGAGAAGCGGGAATTGCGCGCCTGCGATTATGGCGCACCGACGATCCGCAAGCGCCTCTTTGTGACCATCCGTTTCGACGGCCAAAAGATCGTCTGGCCGGAACCGACGCACGGTGCGCCCGATGATCCGGATGTCATTGCCGGTCGTAAACTGCCATGGCGCACTGCGGCGGAATGCATTGACTGGTCGATACCGTGCCCGTCGATCTTCGATAGCTCGGACGATATCGCGGCGAAACACGGTCTGAAGGCGATCAGGCCTCTGGCCGACAATACCATGGCCCGTGTCGCGCGCGGCATGAAACGTTATGTTCTCGATTCCGACAGGCCTTTCATCGTCAACCTGACGCATGGTGCGCGCTGCGAGGATATTGATGAACCTGTCAAGACGGTGACTGGGGCGAACCGTGGTGAGAAAGCTGTCGTTCTCCCGCACGTGGTCAGCTATTACGGCCATGGCGACCTGAGGGCTGAACGGACGCGGGATCTGTCTGAGCCGATATCGACGATCCCTTGCGAAAACCGGCATGCCGTGGTTGCGCCTTCGGTAATCCGGTTCAATACCGGTGCGACAGGCAGTGACATGCGCGAGCCCGCGCCGACCGTTACGGCGAACAGCTATATCAAGAAGCCAGGTGGCGCAGCACCGATCGGCATGATCTCGCCGCACCTGATGACGATGCGCAATGCTGGCAAGCCGTTTAACGGCGCTGATGAGCCGACGCACACTATCACCGCCGGCGGCGCTGGCCTGTCGTTGGTCGCGCCGGTTCTCACTGCCGCGCAACACGGCGGGTCCAATCGATCCGTCGAGGATCCTCATCACACAATCACGGCCAGCAAGAAGGATCAAAACAGCATCATCGTGCCGACGCTCGTTGGCTGTGGCGGACGGGCTGGGCAGAGCCGCCCGCGCGCTGGTGACGAACCGATGGCGACAGTGACTGCCAAGGCTGATGTCTGCGTTGCTTCCGTTTTCATCGCGCAGCATAATAATGACAGCCGCCGAGAAGGTGGCGTCAATCCGGGCAGGCCTGCTGATGCGCCGATGTCCACCGCCACGCAGAGCGGGTCACAGCAAGGTGTCGTATCCGCTTTCGTAGCGCGCCAGTTCGGCACCTCAACCGGCCACGAGGTTGACCGTCCGTCTGCGACGGTGATGGCTGATGGTGCTGGTAAGTCGCAGTTGGTGACACCATTCCTTCAGGCTTATTACGGCACGGGTGATGGCGGCGAAGAAAATCAGCCCGCGCGTACCATCACTACGAAAGACCGGCACGGCCATGTCGAGGCAGCGCTTGAAGTGCCGCCATTCACGGAAGCGCAGGCCGCCCGCGCCCGCGAGGTCGCGGCTTTCATGCGAGCGCACGGGTTTTGGGACGAGCGCGAGTTCGTAACCCTCGAGATCGGCGGGCACACCTTCGTCATCGTCGATATCGGCATGCGGATGCTTACGCCTCGTGAGCTGTTCAATGCGCAGGGTTTCCCCGGCGGCTATCAGATCGACGGGGTGAGGGTGTCTGAGAACGGCAAGGAGACTTGGATTGCATTTCCGAAGTCCGTTCAGGTGTCCTGCGTTGGAAACAGCGTAAGTCCACCTGTCGCGGAAGCTCTTGTCGGCGCTAATTGCAGTCATCTCATCGCCGCCCAGGTGGCCGCATGACGATGCGCGAGCAGGAAATACGCGACCGCGAAAAAGCCCGTGTGACGCGGCTGGAGGATATCGTCGGACGCTGCAATGGCGACAAGTGGCGTTTCGATACGGATGGCGACCAGACGCATATCATTGCGCGGCGGTCGACGGGCGAGAGTGTCATTCTCGGCACGCTGTATGCGGATGCCTTGCCGGATGAGGTCGAGCTTCTAACCGGCGCATTGGAGAACACTGTCCTTTTCCTCAGACTGCGGCAGCGCGCCATCGTTGCCTTCAGGAGCGGCCAAAGCGCGCCGCCGGATCAGCAGCCGGCAACGCGCCTGCGCGATGGCGATTTCGCTGCGAACGCCGCCATCCTCTGCGCGGATCCGCTATTTCATCGCTTTCTTGAGCGGCGACAGCACCCCGCAGAGGCGCGGGCCGTCCACAACAAGGAGCATGCCGACACGGTGCTGAAAAGCCTGATCGGCATCACCAGCAAGACGCAACTCAATCGTGAGGAACGGGCGCAGGCGGCGTTTATCGACCTGCGCACGGACTTCGAACTATGGAAAGGGGGCCGGTCATGACGGGGATGTCGCCGGTTATCGAACAGCTACAGGATTGCAGAACGGATGCGGAGCGGGCGCGGTGGCTGCTCAACATCCCGACATTCATCTTCTATCGCGAGCAGACAGCCATTTATCGCGTTCTGCGGCAGGTCGGGTTTGTTCGCGGCACGCAGCTCGTCGATCTTGAGATTTCGGCGCTAGTAACGGTGCGGGACCGCTTCGGGCGACTGCCGACCGACGTTCAGGACATGCTGAACGGCGCCAGGACGTTCATGGAGACGCTGGCGCGGAAAGGCGGTGTGAAATGAGCAACGCACGGTTCTCAATCATACCCGCATGGATCGTCACGGACCCTCGCCTTAAGGGCATTGACCTGAAGGTGCTGTGCCTCTTGGGGAGCTTCACCAATGCAGAAGGCTGGTGCCGTCGCAGTCAGGTGAAGATGGCAGATGAGCTCAACTGTGGCCGTTCCACGGTGCAGGGCTCGCTCAATCGGCTTTATGAAATCGGCGTGGTGGAAAAACGGATCGTTGAAAGCCGCGATGGTCGCGACTCCGCACACTACTATCGAGTCATCCATGACAGGGACGTTTCGAGCGATGCGATTGCTGCATGGCAAGCCGCTGCGATCGAGGAAAATGATCCTAACTCAGACGCCAATGCAGACGCACCCCCTGCCACTATATCGGCAGGGGGTGCCGCCTCTGGGATGGCACCCCCTGCCATCTCTGGACCGGCACCTATTAACGATACATCTCTAACGAACAATCTTAACGATCGAGAGAGAGCGCCTGCGCGCGGCAGTATAGGGGATGAGGAAGAAAATCCGAAAGCCGTGGAAGCTGCGTTCAAGCGGTTCTTCATCGGTTGGAAAACGGCGATCAGCGACAGCGAGCCGGAAGCTCGGAAGGAATGGCTGTCGCTTTCGCCTGATGAGCGTGGGTTGGCGCTGGAGCATTCGGAGGCGTATCAGGCTGCAGCGCTGTCGATCGGCCGGAAACACCTTTGCTCGGCAGCAAAGTACCTGAAGGAACAACGCTGGACGAAGCTCTCCCAGCCTAAGCCGGTATCGCCTCAGGCCGAAAGCTCGGAAACCTTCACCGTGTTCTCGCGAGCTGGGCGCGCCATGCTGATGTCAAAGCTGCTCCAGCCTATTCGCGCTTTGTCGCTCACTCCGCTTGAACAGAATATCGTCGATCAGAAGCCCGAAAAAAGCGACCTAATCTGGCGTGACAAGAAGGAAAAGCAGGGCTGGCCGGAAGCCGTGCAGCTCATAGAGCGCAGGCGCTTCACGGTGATGAACAGGATCATCGAGATCAGCAAGGATTTCGAGAAGGTCGCTGTTGGCGGTGAGGTTTGGGAAGCATGGAAACGCGCTTATGCGGAGCGCTGCTGGCCATGGCCTGTTGCCCCTGAGGTGTTGGAGTTTGCCCAGTTCCCACCACTGCCCGCCGATGTTGCCGACCTCGACGAGGCCGTGTTCGTCGCAATCGAAAACTTCAAATTCAGACTAACCGAGGGACGGAACGATGATGCAGCATAAGTTTGAAGGCATTTCCGGCGTGTCCCTCAAAGGGCTTATGAAGCTGGACAAGATCGCTCAGGAGGCCGCAAGGGTCGCTCATGAGCGCGAATCAGCATCAAAACAGAGGGCGCTAACCGTGTCTGATTCTGCTTGGGTGATAGCGCGCGTCGAGTATGGGCGGGAAAAGGCTGTTGAAAATGCCATGATCGAGGCCGGTATTGAAGCTTGCGTGATCATGCGCATGGGGCCGGAAAGGAAGCGCCACGGAAGGCGACTGCCGCCGTCACGCCTGCCAGTGTTCAACGGGATACTGTTCGTCTTTTGTGTTCCCGACAACCATGCCCTGCGCGGCATTCTCTCATTCGATGGTGTGAAAAACATCGTCATGGGTGGCGAAAGGCCGGTCAAGGTGAGCGTCGAAACGATCAATGAGTTCAAGGAATTGGCCGCAGATGGTGTATATGACTATGCGCGCCGATCAGATGCGATCAAGAAGGGCGACAAGGTCAGGATCATCAGTGGCCCATTCACTGGTTTTGAAGTATCGGTCGATGCTTTCGGGGAGGGCGGGCACGGCGACGCTGTCGTCACTATCGTCATCTTCGGAAAGCCGACCGTGTTCAACATGCCGCTTGCAATGCTTGAGAAAGTGTGAGTACAAATCTCCCCACGGTCGATGCGGTTCTTAGTGGCGATTACGTTTCACGCCCGCACCCAGTCCTGACAGTCTCCAAACCGAGACACCGACTCAGGGCCAGTGCTACAGCTATGCGACGATGAATGACAGGGCGGCCAGACGGTCGCCTTTTTGCATTGTGGGTATGGGCAGACTTACCACTCTCAAATCACGGATCGGCAATCTGCCACCTCGTCTGGGGCCAGCTCCTGGTGATGAGAAGGCTCGATTGAAAGAGCGAGACAGCAACGTTTCGTGGCGAGCATGGTATGGCTTAGAGCGATGGAAACGACTTCGTAAGAGGGTTTGGCTACGCGATCTATACATATGCCAGAAGACAGGTGTGTTGTGCATCGGCGCTTATCCTGCTCCCAATAGCCCCGTGGCTGACCACAAGATACCGCATCGTGGCGATCCCGTTCTTTTCTGGGATGAGAACAATCTCGAAACAGTGAGCAAGGCTTATCACGATAGCCAGAAGCAAAAAGAGGAGCGGTCTCAGGGCCGCAGGTTTTGATGACTGATCAACCTAATGCTGAGGTAGAAATCGAACTAATCGATGACGTTGTCGCTTCGCTTGATAGGTTGGCGATGGCAGCCGAACGCGCTTCTGCAGCGGTACAGAAGCTCTCAACGTTCACCGACACGGTCGTGACGGTTTCGGTTGACACCGATGGTCGATCGCTAGCACACAAGATTTCGACCGTCTTGCGAAGGTGGCGTTGATTATCACCACCTCAACGATTGCTGAATGGCATCAGTCCGACAAGTTCGGTTAGATCATCATCCCTCAAATCATCTTTTACCGCCTCCCAAATATGATCAGGGATTTCGAATGGCGTTTCATCGCTGTGGTGGCTACCTGGTGGGATTTGTAGATACCCCTTAGCTGTCAAAGCTTTCGTTACTGGGTGAAAGTAGGGTGCGGAAAAGACTTTGGTCCTGTTTGCGTAAGCCCATGCCAGGATGCCCTTCTCAGGGTCCGACAAGTCTTCCAGTCCATCAATATGCGCCTTTCGCCACTGGGCTGATCTACGTTGCCTCACTGGTCTTGCGGCCACTTCAACAACAGCTTGAGCAAGCGCGGCGAGCAAGATCGCGCCGCCTATAGCCACGGCAACAAACGCCGCTCCGGGTGTCCATTCAGGCAAAGACCGCAGATACTTCGCTGTGAGTTCGAACTCGTATCCACACAAGATCGCTAAGCCTGCCAACAGTAACGCTAACGCGACGGGCCACGATGCACTTAGTAAATCGAGCAAATCTTTAAATGAAGCCATCGTCCCCGCCTCAAATCCCTGTCCAAGACAGAGAGCGACATCGCTTGGAGATGTCAAGTCACGTCTCAAACGGCGATGGGGGGGGCGTTAAAAGTCTGGAAGGCCACCCACTTCTCCACCCGCGCCCCCCACATTCGGAGATTTTTTTTACCGTGACAGACGATTTTTCCGGCAAGGATGTCGAATACGATCTGTTCGGCAAACCGATCATGCCAATCAAGGATCGGCGCGGGCGCCCATCGTTCGCGAAAAACAATGAAAATCAGGAGCTTGTGTGTCTTCTTCGGGCTGCTGGTTGGACACAGGCAAGAATTGCCGGGTATCTAGGCTGCGACGAGAAGACTTTACGGAAGAATTTTTCCCGAGAGCTTCAGGACGGCGCAGACCAGATCGAGGGCATGGCGCTTGAGGTCACGCTCAAGAAAATGAAGTCCGGCAACTCGGTCGCGATATCGCGGATCTTCGACATCATCGAAAAACAGGGCGCTCCCGCCGTGCCGATACCGAGAACTCCGGAAAAAACGCCGGATGAAAAGCTCGGCAAGAAGGAGGCCGCCGACAGGGACGCCCATACGGCGCATGAAGGCACTCCATGGGCTTCGCTTCTGCAATAAAGGCGGACTGGAATTTTTCTTGCCCAGACTGGGCGGAAAGGCTGCGCGACGGACGTCCCATTGTCCCGAATCTGCCTCTCGATCTCGATGAAGGCAATAGGGCTGTCGGTATCTTCGATAATCTTCGCCTTCCTGACGTGCCTGATCAGCCTTACATGAAGGACGCTGCTGGCGACTGGTTCAGAGATATCGTCCGCGCGATCTTCGGCTCGATCGACGAACACGGCGAGCGCCATGTCCGCAACGTCTTCGGCCTGGTTCCCAAGAAGAATTCAAAGACGACGGGCGGCGCTGGTATCATGGTCACGGCGCTGCTGATGAATAAACGTCCGCGCGCTGAGTTTTTGTTGATCGGTCCGACGCAGGATGTGGCGGACACCGCATACCAACAAGCTGCTGGCATGATCGAAGCGGACCCTTATCTGGCGAAGCGGTTTCACGCTATCGAGCACAAGAAGATGATCGTGGACCGCCTCAACAAGGCGAAGCTGCGAATTAAGACTTTCGACATGAAGGTGCTGACAGGCTCAAAGCCTGCCGGAGTTCTGCTCGATGAGTTGCACGTCATGTCGTCGTATTCATACGCTTCGCGTGTTCTGGGGCAAATCAGCGGTGGCTTGATACCGAATAAAGAGTCGTTCCTGATCATCATCACGACGCAAAGTGATGAGCCTCCATCGGGCGTATTCAAGTCGGAACTGCAATATGCGCGCGGTGTCCGCGATGGCACGATCACGGATAGCAGCACTCTCCCGGTCCTTTATGAGTTTCCGGAAGCGATGCAGACCAGTGACAAGAAGCCGTGGAAGGACCCGAAAAACTGGCACATGGTTCTGCCAAATCTGGGCCGGTCGATTACGTTGGACCGTTTGATTGAGGAATGGCAGACAGCACAGAAAAAGGGCGAAGAGGAAGAACGGCGTTGGGCCAGTCAGCACCTAAATGTTGAAATCGGCCTTGCCCTCCATTCCGATCGATGGATCGGTGCTGACTACTGGGAGGCTGCTGCCGACAAGCGCATCACACTTCAATATCTCATTGATGAGTGCGATGTCATTGCTGTAGGCGGCGACGTGGGCGGCCTGCTCGATCTGTGGGGACTGGCAGCGATCGGACGCCATAAGGTTACACGCCACTGGTTGTTATGGGCGAAAGCGTGGGCGCAGCCTTCAGTTCTGACGCGCCACCCAGAGATCGTCGAGAAGCTAAACGACTTCGAGCGGGATGGCGATCTGGTCATCTGCAAGCGGGTGACGCAGGATGTCGAGGAAGCTGCTGCGATCATCGCCACCTTGAGGGACGCTGGCAAGCTTCCCGAAACCGGTGCAGTCGGACTCGATCCAAACGGCGTAACGGCGTTGCTCGAAGAGCTGGCGGGATACGAGATCGTTGATCCGATGGTGAAGGCGGTTTCTCAGGGCTACAAGCTCTCTGCCTCCATCTTCGGTATCGAGCGAAAACTCGCTGACGGAACAATGAAGCACTGCGGCTCCGGCTTGCTGACCTGGTGCGTTCAAAACGCCCGCGCAGAGCAGCGCGGCAGTAACATCTACATTGAGAAGAAAACGGCCAGCTCCAAGATTGATCCCTTGGTGGCGGCCTTCAACGCTGGCGAACTCATGAGCAGAAACCCGGAAGCAAACGGGCCGTCAGTCTATGAAACTCGCGGCATAAGGATGGTTTGACGTGGGTTTATTCAGCAAACTGTTTGGTTCGTCGGCTCCTCAAGCCGAAGTTTCTCAGCCTCGTGCTGACTCTGGCGGGCAGGGCTACGTCACGTACTCGCTCGATGATCCTAGGCTCCTGGAGTTTCTCCGCACAGGACACGAATCCGGGTCTGGAGCGACCGTTACGGTCGAGACTGCAATGCGCAATACGTCGCTGTTTCGCGCTTTCAGCCTGATATCGAACGCGATCGGGATGTTGCCGTTTCAGCTGATCGACGAAGCCACGAAGGAGAAGGCAACAGATCATCCTCTCTACCGCGTGCTTCACCGCCAGCCCAACAACTGGCAGACAGCATTCGATTTTAGGGTGCTGATGCAGCTTCGGGCCTTGGCTCACGGAAACGCCTATGCCCTGATCATCAAGAACCAGAACATCAAAACAGGCCGCCGCGCTGTTTCTCGCCTCATCCCGCTGGATCCGGAAAGAACGACACCCATCCAGAACCCGGACTGGTCAGTCAACTACCGATATCAGCCCAAGTCGGGCGGCCAGAAACTTTATGCTGGTGAGGAGATTTTCCACCTCCGTGGAATTTCCATCGACGGCATCAACGGTATCTCGCTCGTCAAACAGGCCAGAGATGCAATCGGTATTGCTCTTTCCGCTGAGCTTGCTGCTGCGCGTATATTCAAGAACGGCTCCATGGTTGGCGGAGCGCTCGAACATCCCGGCAAGCTTTCGGATGAAGCGTTCGAGCGTCTGAAAGCCTCTCTTGCCGAAAAAGAGGGCGCGGAAAACGCCGGTAAGAACATGATCCTTGAGGAGGGTCTGAAATACAGCAAGCGCGATACCAACGCCAAAGATTCGCAGTTGATTGAAGCCCGCAAGATGCAAGTCGAGGAAATTGCTCGTGTTACCGGCGTCCCCCGACCTCTTTTGATGGTTGATGAGACCAGCTGGGGATCTGGTATCGAGGCCCTTGGGCGTTTCTTTGTTCAATATGCGCTCGGGCCATGGTTCGAAAGCTGGCAACAAGCGGCGGAGCGCAGCCTCCTCGAAGAGAGTGAGCGGGATCGTTACTCCGCAAAATTCAATCCAGGCGCGCTGCTTCGCGGCTCAATGAAAGATCAGGCCGACTTTTTTGCCAAAGCGCTTGGTTCCGGCGGTGCACCTGGCTGGCTCACGCAGAATGAGGTGCGCGACCTTTCTGATTATCCGGAAACGCCAGATGGAGACACGGTCAGTAAAGGCACGGCGAGTTCCGCCGTTCCAAAGGAGAAAAGCGAAAATGAAGCGTAGTCCTTCCCCTCGCGTGTTCGCCAAGGCCAGACCAGGCGCGTTGCCGATCCCGGCAAATCGTGACGTTTCGGCTCTGACGAAACCGAGCGTCTTTGATAAGTGGGCCGCAGAGTCAGCCGGCGTTCGCGCGGTTGATCAAGGCGATAACGTAATAACCATGTTCGAGGCGATAGGCGAGGACTATTGGTCGGGCGGCGGCGTGACGGCGAAAAAGATCGCCGCGCAGCTCAGAGCGATTGGTCCTCGTCCTGTTGAGGTCCAGATCAATAGCCCTGGCGGCGACATGTTCGAGGGCATTGCGATCTACAATGTTCTTCGGGAGCACTCGCAGCCTATCACCGTCAAGATCATGGGCATGGCCGCTTCCGCAGCGTCCATCATCGCCATGGCCGGAGATACAATCGAAATCGGGGCGGCCTCCTTTGTCATGATTCACAATTGCTGGGTCGTTGCTGTCGGTAACCGACATGATATGCGCGAGACGAGTGAGTGGCTTGAACCATTTGATCAGGCCATGGTCGATCTCTACGCGGCGCGATCAGGTCGCGATCCTAAGGAAATCGCCAAGTGGATGGATTCTGAAACTTATATGTCCGGATCTCAGGCGATCGAACGAGGATTTGCCGACAACCTTCTGGCCTCGGACGCGATGACAGTCGATGAAGACGCCAAGGCGACCGACCAGTCTATCAACGAACTGCGGGCGACGGAGATTTCGCTCGTTTCGGCGGGAATGACGCGTTCGGATGCGCGCGCCCGCATCAACAAGATCAAGGGCACGCCAGGCGCTGCCATTGAAGCCACGCCGGGCGCTGGCGACGAATGGGCCGGCGTAGCCGCGCTCGCTGCTTTACTCAAATCATAAGGAGCTTCGAGATGAAGCGATTTTTCATGCTCGTGGCGATCGTCGCCACGGCCTGCCTGACTGCTGCCAACGTTTATGCCATGGGCGAACTCGTCCAGGCTGCCGCGTCGGTTCCCGCAATTCTGCCTGCCGCTCTCGTGGCCGGCGCGTTTGCTCTTGCTGATCCCTTGATGGCTCGCCCTCGTGCGGTGTCCGCAGCGCCACGAGCCGATGCGTCGGACCCGAAAAAGATGCTGGCGGATCTCACCAAAGCCTTTGAGGACTTCAAGGCGGCGAACGATGAGAAGCTCAAGGCTAAGACTGACGATGTCGTCGTCAACGAAAAGGTTGAGCGGATCAACTCTGCTGTGGGTGACCTTCAGACCAATTTCCAGAAGGCAATTGACGATCTGAACGCCAAACTGGCGGCCGCTGACATCGGCTCGGGCGTCATCGGCGACATTCCCGCAGATCCGGAATATGTCGACGCCTTCAAGGCCCATATGCGGAAGGGCGACGTCAAGTCCGCAATGACGAAGGGTGTTGCAGAGGACGGCGGCTATCTCGCTCCGGTCGAGTGGGATCGGACAATCACGGGCAAACTCAAACTCGTCTCACCGATCCGTGCAAACGCCCGCGTGATTTCGATCACTGGCGCCGGCTTCAAGAAGCTTTTCACGGATCGTGCGGTCGGTTCTGGTTGGGTCGGTGAAACGGCGGCCCGTCCTGCGACCTCCACGCCGCAGATCGGACAGCTGGATTTCCCTCTTGGCGAAATTTACGCCAATCCTGCGATCTCTCAGCAGCTGCTCGACGACTCAGCGATCAACCTGGAAGAATGGCTGGGTGCGGAAGTCGATACCGAGTTTGCCCGACAGGAAGGTATCGCCTTCCTCTCGGGCGATGGCGTCAACAAGCCGCATGGCATCCTGACCTACGTCACTGGTGCGGCAAATGCAGCCCGCCATCCATGGGGTGCCATTCAAGTGATCAACAGCGGTTCCGCTGCGGCACTCACCTCGGATGGGTTCATCGACCTGTTCTATTCGATCCCGGCCGTTTATCGGCAGAATGCCAAGCTTTTTACGGGTCGGCTTGCGCAGGCATCGATGAGAAAGCTGAAGGATGGCCAGGGTAACTACCTGTGGCAGCCTTCGTTCGCAGCCGGCCAGCCTGCCACGCTCGCCGGGGAATCGATCGTTGAGATCCCTGACATGCCGAACGTTGCGGCGGACGCGATCGCAGCGCTCTACGGCGACATGGAGGCTACGTACCTGGTCGTTGACCGTGTCGGCATCCGTGTGTTGCGTGATCCTTTCACCAACAAGCCATTCGTTCACTTCTACACCACGAAGCGCGTTGGTGGTGGTGTGTACAACCCCGAGCCCATGCGCGCACTGAAGATCGCAGCGAACCCGTAATTGCGGCACTGGCGGCAGCGAAATCTGCCGCCTTCCATTCTGGCTTCAACAGAGGATAGCGAGATGACTACCAAAAAGACATCGACGGGCAACGCTACCACGGTCAAAACCGTGGCAAAGGCGCCCACCGCCAAGACGGATAAAAACGCCCCGGCGAACATCAGTCCAGCAACGGAGTTTTCTCCCTCCGGCGCACCAAACCAGACGGTTCCCGATGTGGATCCTGCGCATGTCGCTGTGGACGCAGACCCGCGCAAGGGCACATCGGAAACGCAGAACCGCATCGACTTCAACGACCCGACGATTTCGGGTCAGGAAGCCGTTTCGAAAAACCTGAACGCCAGCGAGTAGGTTGATACCATGGGAAATGTCGTCGTCCTCACGACCGGGCCGCTGTACACCCTCGATGAGGTGAAACAGCATCTTCGCGTTGACGTTACGGACGACGACGCTCTCATTGAGGCTTACATGAGCGCTGCGGAGGCTGCGGTTCTTCAATACTGTAATCTCTCTTTGGTGCCTCTCGGCAAAGAGGCAACGTTCAAGGTCGCTGCCCTGATGTATGTTGCAGCGATGTACGAGAGTCGAATGGGGTCGGCGCCTCTCCCAAAGGCTAGCGCTACTCTCATTGATCCATATCGTTGGTTGAGGGTCTGATCATGGAGGCCGGTGATCTCGATCGTCGTGTTACTTTCCAGCGAGCGACAGATGCGATCAATGAATTCAATGAGCCTATCCAAACTTGGTCCGATCTTGCGACCGTTTGGGCTAGGCGTCGGGACGTTAGCGATGGCGAAAAAGTTGCTGCTGGTCAGGCTGGCGCAACGCTGATGAGCCGCTTCGTCATTAGGTCGAGTGTTGCCGCGCGCAGGATTGCGCCGACCGATCGCGTTCACCATGACGACAAGATCTGGAATATCATCGGCATCAAGCAGGCTGATGAGGGGCGAAACCGCTTCCTTGAGATTACCGCAATCACGAGTGTGGATTAATGGCAAAGCAGACAGTGACCATAGACGGCCTGAAGGAGCTCGATCAGGCTCTCTCTGCTCTCCCTCGATCAGTCGGAAAGAAGGTCGCTCGCGATGTCCTGCGGGATGCCGCCGAGCCTATGGCGCGCGCCGCCAGACAGCTTGCACCCCGTGATGAGTATCATCTTTACGACAGTATCGATGTCTCGACACGGTTGAATTCTCGTCAACGCTCGCTCCATCGTGACGAGGTCACCCCGTCATTTCAGGAAATGTTCGTTGGCACCAACAATCCTGCCGGCGTGCAGCAGGAGTTCGGAAATGAGCGTCATGGCGCCCAACCGTTTATGCGCCCGGCGTGGGATGCGGAAAAAGTGCCGACGTTGAACCGCATTGCCAACTCTCTCTGGTTTCATATCGAGAAGGCAGCACGCCGACTGGCCCGAAAGAAGTAGGGAAGACCCATGCAGGAATTATTGGCGAGCCTGCTGGCGCCTGTCGCTGGCGGAAGGCGATATTGGGTGCGCGCTCCTCAGACGGCCGCGCGGCCCTACGTCCTGCTTCAGGTGATAAGCGCGCCTGAGAATTATCATATGCAAGGCGCGTCCGGATATGTGCCAATCCGTGTCCAGATCGATGTTTATGCAAACACCTATACTGAGGTGACAGCGGTTTCACGACAGATCAAGGGCATTCTTTCCGGCCACGTGTCCGGTCCGATACAGGCGGTCTTCATCGAAAGCGAGAGAGACCTTCCTGCCGCAGATGCGGGAGACGTCAATAATCTCTTTCGCAATTCCATCGACGTTATCATCCACTATGGAGAACCATCATGACCGACGCCCGCATTGGCTATGGCACAATCTATGAAATCTGGGACAAGAGCCTGACGACGCCGGCGTTCGTCGAGGTGGCTGAAGTCATCAACGTGACGCCCGGCGAAGCAACTGCCGATCGCATCGATGCCACTCATATGCAGAGCCCGAACCGTCGCCGCGAATACATTTCCGGACTGATCGACAACGGCGAAGCTTCTTTCGAAATCAACTGGGTCCCTGGCAGTGATACCGACGTGATGCTGCGCGAACTCTTCGAGTCCGGCGAGAACGTCAATCACCGCATCACGTTCCCAGGTGCTGACCCGCGCGTCACGGTTACTTATGAAGCGAGCATCATCGGCTTTTCAAAGGCGATACCGATTGACGATCGCATGACCGCAACCATCACGGTTGCTGTCTCTGGCGCCGAAACCTGGGGGACGGCTGCGTAATGGCAAACGACATTAGAGGAGAAGTCGGCTTCAAGGCGCTGGAAAAAGACTGGAAGCTGAAGCTCGGAAACGGCGCTATTCGCCACGTCGAAAATGAAACTGGGAAGTCCTTTCCGCAAGTCGGGAAGGAGTTGTCCAATAGCGAAACCGCGTCGATCTCGCTGCTGACGCAGGTTTTCCACGCCGCCCTGATCCAGCATCACCCCGATATCACCATTGAAGGATGTGATGACATTATTGATGAGATCGGCCATGAGAAAGCCGGCACGCTTCTAGGTAAAGCTTTCCAACTGATGCAGCCAAAGGCTCCGAAGGGCGGTGATGTCCGCCCCAGGAAAGCGACGGCTGGGTAGACTGGCCGTCGCTGATTTCTTTGTGGATCGAGGCCGGACAAACCTATGAATTGTTCTGGGACCTGACGCTCTATGAGGTCAGTCTTGTCATCGAAGGTGTGACAAGTGCCCGAAAACGGGAGCGGGATGAATATCTCTTTCTTGCGTGGCACACGGCCTATCTGACGGCCTATGCTCCGGAAAAATCCACCAGCTTCACCAAACTGGAAAAGCTGATTGGTGGTCCCCCGGAACCGACTGGGCGAAGGATGTCGTCCGAGCAGATAGAGGCGGTCGTACGCGGATGGCTCGGATCTCCCAATCGAAAGAACAGGTAGAAACATGACGAACGCTGTCATCGGCGCGCTTCGCGTCAATCTGGGTCTAAATACCGCAGAATTTGATGAGGGCTCAAAGCGCGCCCAGGCGCAGGCCGGAAAGTTCGGTGCGGCAATCAAGACCGCGTTCGTTGCGGCAGCTGCCGCAGCAGCTGGGGCGCTTTCGGGTCTCGCTGTCGCTCTCGGCAGCACCTTGAGTGCAGTCGACGATATCGCAAAGCGCGCCCAGATCTCCAATACGACATTCGAGGATTTCCAGCGCCTTGAGTTTGCCGCCCGCTCGGTCGGTATCGAGGGAGACAAGCTTGCTGATATCTTCAAGGATGTGAACGACCGGATTGGTGACTTCAATCAGACCGGCGGTGGTCCGATGAAGGACTTCTTCGACAATATCGCTCCGAAGGTCGGCCTGACGGCTGATGCATTCAAGAATCTGTCGGGACCGCAGGCCCTGCAGCTGTATTATGACAGCCTCAAAAAGGCTGGCGCCAATCAGCAGCAGATGACCTTCTATCTTGAGGCCATGGCCTCTGATGCGACCGCGCTTATCCCGCTGCTGGAGAAAGGCGGCGAAGGGTTCAGGAAACTAGGAGAGGGTGCCTCGGTCATCTCCAAGGAAACGGGTGAGAAGCTGCGCGGCTTCAATCAGTCTGTACGGAATGTGGGGCAAGCGATCAGCGACGTGGCTCTTGCTGCTGTCGCTTCGCTGGCGCCGGCACTCGTCGTGATAGGTGGCGGTATCGATGCATTTTCGAAGGCGTTGCGCGATCTGATCCGGTATCTGCCGACGGTCGCTGAGTATGCTGCGGTGGCCGGTGGCGCACTGGTTGCGATGTTCTCGCCTGTAATCCTGTCCGCCGTGGGCAGTCTCACTGTAGCGATTGGATCTGGCCTAGTCGGCGCGATCCGGCTGCTCACCGCTGCCATCGTCTCCAATCCTCTTGGGGCGCTTGCCGTGGGGATTGCGGCGGCAGTGGTTGCCATCTATCATTTCCGCGATGAGATCCAGAAGGCTCTTGGCGGCGACGTTGTTCAAATCGCAAAGGATGCCGCGAATTTCGTCATCGGATCGTTTGTTGCTGCTTTCGAAGACATAAAGTTCGTATGGCAGAGCTTTCCGAATATCATTGGAGCTGCGGTAATCGGTGCGGCTAACCTGGTTATCAAGGTCGTCAATGATATGGTGAACGGCGCGAAAATGGCCGTGAACGATCTTATTTCTGCCGTCAACAATATTCCCGGCGTAAGTATTGGAGCGCTAGCGACGGACGGAGCGACTGTCGACGAGATCACCAATCCCTTTGCTGATGCGCTTTCCGGGGCGGTCGATCAGAGAAATGCCGCAGTGAATGCGGCGCTCAACCACGATTATATCGGTCAACTGGGGAAAGCGTTCGAGGGTGCGACTCCTGCCGCCGTCAATTTTGGCAACGCGATCGGCGGTGTGAATAAGGAGTTGGCCGCCGGATCCGGTAGTGAAGGAAAGAAACGCGGCAAGACCGAGGCGGAGAAATACTCTGAGATCGTTGATCGTGCCAACCGGCGTATCGCGAGCCTCAAAGCAGAGCAACAGGCGATCGGCCTGACGGAGGAGGCTGCTGCCGCGCTCCAGTATCAGACGGATTTGCTCAATATGGCCCAGCAACGGAGCATAGAACTTTCGTCGGCTCAGCGAGCAGAGCTCACCGGCCTTGCCGCGTCGATGGCGGGAATAGAAGTCGCAACGACGAAAATGCGGGACGCATTGGATTTTGCGAAGGATGCCACCAATGGTTTCCTGTCGGGCTTCCGGCAGGGCATTGAAAATGGCGAAGGTCTTTGGAAGTCGTTTGGAAACGCAGCGCTCAACGTTATCGGAAAAATTGCTGATCGGATCCAGACGCAGTTGGTTGATGCGCTGTTCTCCGCAGGAAGCCTCTTTGGGGGCGGATCCAAGAGCGCTTCTGGCGGCGGGCTTCTGGATGGCCTTTTTTCGGGCTTGGGAAAAATCTTCGGCTTTGCACGGGGCGGAAGCATTCTTCCTGGTGGGGCGGGTGGAATTGATAGCCAGCTCGTAATGTTCCGTAAATCTCCGAATGAGCGAGTCGATATCACCAAGCCGGGGCAAACTCTTCACGGCGGAGGAGTTGGTGGGACTGTAAGTGTCGTCGTCGGCGTCGACCAGAACGGTAACCTGCAGGCCTATGTCAACGAAGTGGCGAGAAGCCAAGCCATAAAGGTTTCGACGGCTGTAGTCGCGCAAAACAACAAGAGCCAACAAAACCTTTATCAGAACGGACAAGCGCAGAATGGTTGATCCTATCACGCTTCCTGCTGTTGGCTGGAGGAAATGCACGTTCGATCCGGTGCAGCCTCGCAGCACCAACCGGATGGAAGGGCGCCGGACAGAATCTCAATCGTTTGGTACCTCGTACTGGAGGGCGTCCTATCAGGCAACCTGGCTCGAAAAAGACAGCTTCGGCCTGATGGATGCCTTCATGATGCAGGCCGGTGACGACGGTGAGACATTCCTCGGCTACGATGTGTTTCGCCCACGGCCGATCGCCATGGATACGGGTTCCCCGCTGTCCGGAACGAAGGCTGGTGGCGGCGCATTTAGCGGTGATGGCTTCTTGCAAGCTATTACCGGCACGACCCAGTTGAACGTTGGCGGCCTGCCTGCAGCGTTCGTATTCTCCCCAGGGGACTATGTCGAGCTTCGGATGTCGATTCTCAAGCGTTCGCTCCATCGAGTCATTGCGGCAGCTACGTCCGACGTGAACGGATTTGTTACGCTCAACGTGCGCCATCCAGTCGACAGGGGGCATTTCACGTCGAGCGCGACAGTACATTTTGAAAAGCCGTCATGTACGATGCAGATCGACCCGGACAGCTACTCCGGTGAAAAGGGGTGGGAGAGTCGGGAACCATCATTCAGCGCGACGGAGGTCTTCGTATCATGAGAGATACCCCAGAAACGTTAGCCGCTTCGGACGCTCCCTGCTATGTCGATATCCGATACAGCGCGGCAAATTTCGATCCGTTTGAGCATGTTAGGCCAAGGGTCGAGGAAAAAATAGGGCAGATTAATTCGGTTATCCCTGAGGACACGCGGGACCCGGTTTTAGCGGAGCGCAGAGCATGCGCCATAAGAGCCCTGCAGCAGATGGGACCGCACTACATGTCGGTGTCGACGGCAATTGCCATCGCTGATGCTATAATGAGGCGGTGCGATGAGCCTTGATCCCGTAGTCACAGCGCAGCTTGAAAAAGGCAGGATCGCTCGCCTCGACCTGATCCGCTTCGATCTCCCCGGGAAAACGGTGGGTTATCATCGCGGCGGCCGGTCCTACACATACAACGGCCTCCTGTATCTGCCGAACCGGTTCTTGGGTATCGGCAGCATGACGTCGGCGGTTGGTACGGCAGTCACGACGCGCACCATCACGTTCTCGGATATCCCCGTCACCGATCCTGACGACGCGGTGGCGAGGATCGAGGAGTTTCAATATCAAAACTCGCCGGTCATCATCGCTCACCTATGCGGCGTGCCGGATACAAATGTGGTTCTGGGTATCCTCGCATCGTCCATCTACGAGATCGACCAGGTGCGTTACAACAAGGGTGCCGTATCGGGCTCGGAGCGCACATTGACCATGGAGATCGACCTGCAGCCTCCGGGGCGCTCGGCGCGCGGCTCCACGGGCGTCAAGCGATCGATCGCAGAACAGCAATTCGACAATAGCCCGACAGACACCGGCCTCGAATACGTGGCCACCAATGCCAGCATTCCTGAGGAATGGGGCCAGAGGCAAGGCTGACCAGATGAACCGTTTCCGTATTGTCGAAGCTACGCTAACCGCGGAGCTGGCGAAGCCGTATGCCTATGGCACAGCCGACTGCTTCTTCTTGGGCTGCGCAATGATCGATGCGCTTACAGGCGCGGAGACGGCCAAGAAGTATATCGGCAGCTACAAGACGCTCGCAGGCGCTCAGAGAGCCCTCAGGAAGCGCAAACACAAGTCTCTGGTGACATTCTTCGAGGCCGAACTGGATCAGCCCTCTAAGGGCGCTGCAGAGGCAAGGCTGGGCGATCTCGTTATTCTTCGTCTCGCTGATGGCGCCGAGCATGTCGGCATCTGCCTCGGAACTCGATTCGTCACAAAAACACCGGACGGCCGGCAGGATTACGGCCTCGGGGAAGTTATCGCAGCCTTTCATATCGGATAATCGTCAATGGCAATTTTCTCACTGATTGCTGCCGGAATAGCCTCTCTTTTTGGTGGTGGCATTCTCGGCACACTGATCAGCGGTGCACTTGCCTTTGGCGCCAGTCTCGCATTCAGCTACCTGAAGCGCCCTAAGAAGCGTTCCTACACTGCGGTCCAAGGCGAAACGCAGTATGGCGGCGACATCGATGTCCAAGCTCTCTATGGCACTGGTAAGACCAAGGGACAGCGCATCTATTATGCGAAGTGGGGACAGGGCAATAAGTACAATGCCGACGTCTTCGTGCTGGCTAACGGCTGGTGTGATGGCCTCGAAAACTATTGCTATGCATACGGCGAACGACGTGGACTGATCCAGGTCGGCAATGTCGGCGGCGAGGCGGCTCATTATCATGTCGATGGTTTTGGCGATAAGGTGTCGGTCCGGTTCTACGACGGTCGACCCGGGCAGCCAGTAGACGCAAAGCTCGTTTCGGATACGGCTACGGTCGGCAACACATGGAAGAGCACCAGCGTAAACGCGGGCCTCTGCTATGTCGTGGTCGAGCGCCTCTACGACAGTTCCGTCTTTGAAAAAGGGAAGCCCGATTTCGAATGGGTACTCCGTGGCTTGCGTGAGTATGACCCGCGCAAGGATTCGACTGTTGCCGGCGGCTCTGGGCCACAGCGTATCAACGATCCCGCAACATGGGTCTTCACTCGCAACCCCGCTGTGCACCGCCTGAATTATCAGCTTGGCCTTCGGGCGATGAACTCCGGTCGCACGCTGATAGGTGAGGGCAAGTCACTCGGCCAGTTGGACCTGTCGACGTACTTCGTCGCCATGAACGTCTCCGACACGGCGAAGAATGGCAAGCCGACGTATCAGTGCGGATTGTGGGTCAACGGTAGCGACGACCATACGGAGGTTCTGAAAGAGTTCGAGGACGCGATGGCGGGCTACGGCCTGAACCGTCGTGGGCTGTCTGGCGTCATCGCCGGAGCGCCTCAGATTCCGGTTCTCGAGATCACGAAAGACGACCTCGATATAGGTCGAGACAGCGAATTCCAGTTCCGCAAGTCTGCATTCGAGCGGTATAACCATCTCTCCGGTCAGTTCCTGTCGATTGATGACCAGTGGAACCCTCAGAGCCTGAAGCCGGTCTATTCGAACGCAGATGTGGCGGCCGACGGTCGCAACCGGCAGACCAGCAACGACTTCTTGCAGGTCACCGATCCAGACATTGCGCAGTATCTGCTCACGATCCGGTATCGACAGAACCGGATGGGCGGCACCGCTTCTCTTCCTGTCAGCCTACGGGTAGGCCTGAAGGTGCAGGAGGGTGAATGGGTCGTCTGGAACGGACGCACGTGGATGATTTCGGAATGGCTGTGCGACGAGAGCTTCAACATCACGCTGAGGCTTTCAGAGACCAGCGCGGATATCTACGATGATGGCGGGATTGATCCGGGCCCGGTAGTCATACCGCCGACGCCTCCGATTAACCCGTCTATTCTGACGACGGTCCAGAACTTCGCCATTGAAACCGGCATGATCGAAGGTGCCGAAGGGTTTCAGACCCCCGCGCTTAGGTTCATCTGGGATTCGCCACAAGACCCGTCAATCGTTGAGGTCGTGTTCGAATACCGCATCAGCGGTGAGACGACGGTATATACCGACGTTTGTAAAGACCCGGAGGCCGGAGAATATCGGACATCTAAGGATGTGATTTCGGGTGTTTTCTATAACGCTCGGGCCACCATTCGTACGGTTCCTGACCGGTTCAAAACGTGGACGCCATGGGTCACCTCGGCCAATATTACCGGCAATCAGACGGTTTATGCCGACATTGATCTGTCGAACATCGAGGATGCCCTTGGGTGGCTGCGCAACAGCACCAGAACCGCACAGGATGCCATAGACGGCCTCATAGCTGGCATGATGGAATTGGCGACGGTTGCCTATAAGGACACCCGCAATCTCGCCAGAGAACTGTCTGTGGAGCTTGGCGCGGCTCGCGCTGAATATCGAGAAGATTTCCAGCTCGCCGTGAATGAAACCATGGCCGTCGCCGGCAAGGTGGAAAGCCTGACGGCGGCGCTGGGCGGCAATACCGCATCAATCAACATCGCTTGGGCTGCGGTTGCGGCTCCAGTTGGCTACTCGGCGCGCTACGGCATCACGGCAGCCGTCAATGATGAGAACTATCGATCGGCGTCGTTCCTCATGGACGTGCCGTCGAACCCAGCCAATCCGACGCGCATCATCATGAAGGCCGGTCAGGTCGTAATGGTGAGCGATGACGACGCCACTATAAAGCGTCCGTTCGTATTCCAGTCTGGCGTTCTTTATCTGGATGAGGTCAAGGTCAACCAGCTCTCCGCCTTGTCGAGCGTGCTGGGCAACGTCGATATCTCAAATGCCTATATCGGGACGTTGACAGTTGGGACATCTAACATTGATCCTGGGGCGATCACAAACATCGAGTTTGCGGAGAGCGGGACTGTTTCAGGATCGAGTGTTTTCCTCAACATTGTTGCAAATCACGGAGTAGGCTCACCGAAAATCAAGGTGGAATTTAGGGGGCTGCTTCGTACCAGTGCCCCCAACACTTCACTCCAAACGGCGGTGGAATTGCGCGATCAGACCGGAGGGCAGGTCCTCGCCTCCGTGGGCGTGCTCGCACAATACTCCTCGCCGGGGGCGGGGCAAATAGTTACTTGGTCTAAGCTTTTTACCCCTCCTTCCGGTCGAACACAGACGACCTTCCGCGTTGAATTTGGCGGCGGTGGATCGAGTGAATGGAGCGGGATGGAATTGGTCGCTTACACTTTCAAGAGGTAATCATGACAACCGGCAACACGATGCAGGTCGACGCTTCTGTCATCCTGCAAGAGGCGGAAGTGCGCGAAGCGTTTCTCGTCAACCGCACGCTTCTGCTCTCGCAACAGCTTCTTATGCAGAAGCAGGAAAACCAGATCCTTCTTGACAAGATCAACGGGCTTGAGGCCGATCTGCGCCTTGCGAAAGGTGAGGGCGATACCGTCGACACCGGTAACGGAGCATCCGAATAATGGCTAACACCACATGGTACGGCGACGGCACGGCTACCGTCGCTGTCGGCTCTCGCACTGTGATGGGCACGGATACCGGCTGGCTGACGGAAGTTGCCGGCCTGACGCCAATCAAGGTTGGTGACAAGTTCGGCATTCATGTTGGACGTCCGATCGTCATCGAGCAGATTATCAGCGACACGGAACTGTTGCTTGCTGATGATTGGCCCGGTCCAGCCCAGACGGACGCGCCTTACAAGGTCGAACTGACATCGCCTACGATTGCCGCTGTTGAAGCTATGCGCCGGCTGCTGGCTTCGTTGTCGAATGGTAACCTCGACAGTCTGTCAGAAATTACCGTTGGCACTGACGATATCCCGATCGGTATCGGGCCGGGTGTCTTCGGCACCATCAACAAGGCGGCTCTGGTTCAGGGCGTCCAGTATGACGCTTGGGTGGCGAACCTTGCGGGGAGGGCGGCTTACAACGGTGCTGCTGCTGGCTTCTCCGTTCTCGTCATCGATATCGGGGATGGCCGGTCGGCGCTCTATTTCAAGAACTCGGCAACCTCTGGCGACTGGAGCGCACCGTCCTACGTGACTGGTCCTGTCGGTCCCGCTGGCGTCAATCAGCGCGGCAACTACAGCGCAGGCACGGCCTACGCGATCCGCGATATCGTGCAGTACGGCGGATCCACTTGGATCGCCAAGGTGGCAACCACGGGTAACGCACCGCCCACACTTCCAACGACCGAGAACACGCAGTGGCTCTTATTCGCTCGCTCCGGCACTCCGGGTGTCGTTGATCGCGGCGCTTACAGCGGCGCTGCGGCATACGAAACCAATGATATTGTTCTTAACAACGGCTCGACGTGGATTGCGCTGCAGTCCACGTCTGGCAATGCGCCGCCTGTTTTGCCGACCGAAAGCGACGCTTATTGGCGGCTGCTGGCGCGTAAGGGGATGGACGGAACCGGGACAGGTGATGTTGTCGGCGCCGCGTCCGCAGTAGATGGGCAGTTCGCTATCGCCAACGGTACAACAGGCAAGAGCATCAGGTTTTTGACACCGGCACAGGCAAGTCAGGCTCTGGGCGGATGGGAGCCAATCGGCTTAATCAATATTTCCGGTATATCATCCTACATTATAAGAAACCTATCTTCGTTTACTATGCTTAGGTTTACGACGAGCATGATCGCTACGGCGGGGGCTTATTTCGTAATTCAGGTTTCTTCCGATAACGGCGATAGCTTCCTTAGTGGTGCGCTAGATTATCAATTCACCACGGGTGAGGCCCTTTACAATGGATCGACTACGACCAGCACTCCATCGAGTTCTTCGTTTGCGGGAATATATCTTGGTGGCGGTGAGTTTTTTGGAGTCACTGAACTTGGCGGATTCAACAAGGACGTCGTTATGTTTTCAACGGGAAAATATGTGAGGCAGGACTCCTCGGGAAGAGTAGCTGGGTCTATGGGTAGCAGAACATCGACATCAAATACAGCAAGGAACGCGATAAGGATTCAATCGTCATCGCCCGCTTTGTATGGGCAAATTTTGCTTGAGGGGATTCGAGGATGAAGATTGCCTTTTTTGATGCCGAGACCGGCGAAAGAGTTTGCCGGGATATGACGGCTGAGGAAATAGCCGAACTCGAAGCAATCCCAACCCCTCTACCAACCATCACCGACTACGAAAACGCCATCCAGAACCTTGTCGACAGTACGGCGCGTGAGCGTCAGTTCCGCGACGGCGTGACGTTGGCCTCCTACACGGCGTCAACCAAACCGAAGTGGGCCGCAGAGGCTCAGGCTTTCGTAGCGTGGCGCGACAATGTGTGGTCATACGCTTACGGCGAGTTGGCCAAGGTTCAGGCGGGTCAGCGGCAGCAGCCGACCGTCGAGCAGTTCCTTGGCGAGATCGCGCCGATTGCTTGGCCGGTAGCGTAATTCGGCACCCATAACCCACAATCAGGTGGAAACCAGGCGGGAACCTTCGCTACTTATAGGCTCGATAAGTGTTCCCGCCCCAAAGCCGTTTCTCGGGGTAGAGCTTTTGAGCCTTCTTAATTTCTGCATCGAGCTTCGATTTTAGCTCCGGATCGGAGACGGCAGCGAAAAGATTGTCATCGAGGGTTTGCCCTTTAGGAAGGGATGCCTTCAAATCGAGTGACGTTTTAAGTGCTTGGTTCACGCAAGTCGCAGCACCCACGATGTTTTCAGCATTAAGCTCGATACATTTGTCCTTCAAAGGCTGCGCCTCTTGTGGATAGATCGCAGAAAAGGCATCGAGAGTTTTATAGGCAACGTCTGCGTCTGGAAGGCAAGCGGCGACCTCAGTGAAAGCTTTTCCTCCGGCTTTGCAAGATTCAATTGCCCTCGCATCGGCTTCGGCATGCGCAATGCTCGACCCCAAGGATACCGACAATGCGATCGCAAGTTTACATTTCATAGCTTATCCCTCCAAGACATCGCCCGAACAAGACGTTGTCCAAGGCCGAGAGTCAACCTTGGTCGCAGGGTAATCAGGCTCCCGTAATTGACAAATAAAGAAGCCCGTCGCTCCTCGTAAGCGACGGGCTCCAATCCCGTTGCCTCGTTACATGGCGCGGCGTTCACCTATGGCGACCATCTCGTTCGCCGTCAATCAATAATCAGGAGATTATCATGGCTCGGGAAACGCTTCCCGTCGCTCTCGACCTTATGTTTGGTCACGAGGGCGGCTACGTGAATGCGAAGACGGATCGGGGCGGCCCGACCAAATTTGGCATCACCCACAAGACGCTTGCGGCTCATCGTGGCGTTGCATCTGTCACGGCTGAACAGGTCAAGGCGATGACGCGCGAGGAAGCTACGGAAATCTATCGCCGGTCATACTGGACGCAGAGCGGCGGCGATCTGTTGCCGAAGGGCCTCGATTACGCTGCCTTTGACTTCGGTGTTGGCTCTGGCCCGGCAACCGCAGTCCGGCGCCTGCAAAAGGTTCTCGGCGTTCGCGAGGATGGCGTCGTGGGCGAGCAGACCGTGGCGGCCGTCAAGGCGTACCCTGGTGGCATCGCCAAGCTCATCCACGCCTATTGCAACGAGCGAATGGCCTATCTTCGCAGCCTGACCAATGCAAAGACCGGCTTCCCGGTCAATGGCCGTGGCTGGACGATCCGTGTCACCGGCAAGGACCCAAAAGGGCAGTGGGCCGATCAACTCGGTGTTGTCGGCAATGCCGTCCGCATGGCCACGCTTAGCGTCGATATGGTGAAGAACGTTAAAGTGCCGGAGGAAGGCGAGGCAAAAGCCGATGTTCGCGACACGGGACTTATCGAGGTGATCAAGAAGCCGGAAGCGTGGGGACCGCTTGGCGGCTTCCTGTCGGCGGCCGGCGCAATCTTTGCCGGATCTGGCCCAGTGCAGTGGGCACTCGCAGCGCTAATGATCGGTGGCGGCATCCTCGGCTTCATCTATCTGGTCAAGCGAGTGAGGGCAGCATGATCCTCCATTGGCTGAAAATCGCCGCCATCGGCGCTCTGTGCGCGTCTGCGCTGGGTACTGCTTCGTACCTTGCAGGCAAGCGCGTCCAGCGCGCCGAGATGGCAACAGAGACACTGACGAAGACCGTCCAAGTCCTCCAATCAAGGAACGATACCAATGTGGAAATCACTTCTTCCGCTGCTGCTGAGCTGTGCGCTCATTACGGGCTGCCAGACGAAGAACGTCTCGAATGTGTGCGCCGGGTGGAGCAAGCTTCAGCCGACGCTCGAAACAGCAGTAAAGATCACAACGGACGATCGGCAGTTCGCTAACCAGGTGGCAAGCCATAATGCGCATGGAAGCCGCCAAGGGTGCTGGAAATGAGCGCGCCTGGTTACAGGGGCGTTGGGATGTGGGTGCGCATCCAGCATCGCTTCGGCCCGAGAATGACCGAGTGGTTCATGGCGATGCACATGATCGGGTTCGGCTGGGTTCTGCTCTTGCCGACGCAGACATTCAATCTGCCGCAGTTTCACACCTTCCGCGAGCTGTTCCCATCGGAACCGTTCCTCGGCTGGCTCATGGCGATCGTCGGATGCTTGCGCATCATTGGCCTGGTCATCAATGGCGCCAAGGAGAAGGTAACGCCCCAGATCAGACAGTTTTCGGCTGGGGTAGGCTGCATCATCTGGACAGGCATAACATACGGCTTCGCATCCTCTGATGTCGTGAGCACGTGGATCGCCATCTATCCGCTTTTTGCTTTTGGCGAGCTCGTTAACATAAACCGCGCCGCTCGCGACCAAGGGGAAATCAGGAATGGAACAGCTGGCTAATCTGCCGACGCCCGCTCTCATCACCTTCGGCGCAACTCTCGCAATAATCTTTGGCGTTCGGTATCTCGGGCTTTGGCAAGGTGCTAAAGCGGCTCCTGCCACCTCACCAGCGGCCGCGCAGGTGGCGGCGGTCATTGTGGACCCGACAGCCCTCAACAACGCCACGCGGGCGCTTGAGGCGCACACCGACGCTGTTCATGAAATGACTGAGACCATGAAAGACTCGGGCCGGTCTTTTTCAAATATGGCAATCGAGATGGACCGTATTCGTGAAGAGCTCCGCATCCAGCGAGAGGTTGCTAGAAGGCCTTGAACATCTTGCCGCAGCCAGTTCGTACATCGAACATTTTGTAAACGGTTCGCCTGTAGGCTTCCCACATGAAGAAGCCCAGAACCTCAAAGCCTCTTCTGAGGCACGACGAACCCCTCCGCTCTCGGCCACGGCGTCGTCGGGACCCGGCCCAGCCGGCGTTGCCACTGGAGCCGATGCCGGCGCGTATCGAACCCGCCCTTGCGCTGCTGAAACAAAAGCCGCCTAATGGCGACAAATGGGGATGGGAAATCAAGTGGGACGGCTACCGGCTCGCGGTTCACGCCGATGCGAGTGGCGTGCGAATACTGACACGGGGCGGTTACGACTGGGCGGCGCGCTTCCCGGCTATCGAGCAGGCTGCCCGCGACCTTGGCCCTGCATCATTCATTATTGATGGCGAGGCAGTTGTCCTGGACGAACAAGGGCGCTCTGACTTCAACGCGCTGCAAAATAGCTTAGGTGCCGTTGGCGCTCGCAGCGGAAAGAAAGTGGCCGGGGACGCCATTCTCTATGCATTCGACCTTCTGTATCTCGACGGCCGCGATCTGCGCGAACTGCCGTACCGCAGTCGCCGGCACCTGCTTGAAGAAATGCTGACCGGCGTCGATGGCGCCATCCGACTATCGGAAGAGGTAGAGACCGACAATCCCGGCCTGATGCTGGAGCACGCCTGTCGGCTCGGGCTGGAGGGCATCGTCGGTAAGGATCGAAACAGCCCCTACCGGAGCGGTAGAACTGGCGACTGGATCAAGGTGAAGTGCGTCCAGTCGGAACCGTTCATGATCGTGGGGTATGAGCCCTCCATGTCCGCCAGCGGCGGCTTTGCATCGCTATTGCTGGCCGCATATGAGGGTGATGAACTGCAGTATGTCGGTAGCGTTGGGACGGGCTTTAAGGAGAGGGCGGCAAACGAACTCCGCCGCACGCTCGACAAGCTCCCATGGCGTAAGAAGAAGCCGCCCGTTGTCCATTCCGGCCGGCGCGAGGTCGTTTGGGTGCAACCGACGCTTATTGCGGAGATCGAGTTTCGGCAGATGACGCCCGATCGCAAACTGCGCCATGCCGCCTATAAGGGGCTCAGGGAGAGACAGGATAACGCAGACGTGTACCGTCTTGATTAAACGCCGCCGTTTTTCGTGTAGGTTCGCCCCATGAGCGAATTCAGGATAGAGCCGATCACGATCCTTTGGGGTGCTTTCGAAACCCTCGAAACCGTCACTGATCTTGCACGGGTTCTTCTTCACCAATGGCCCGGCAGCACAGAATCGCAGGCGTACGTTACTGCTCTGATGGTCTGCGCAGCGGTTCTCGAAAACGGGCTAGACGACCGACCTGAAGATGCGCGCCTCGCTTTTGTCGAAGCCTCTCACGAGGCCGGTCTATCAGTCTCGCCAGATGATGACGGTCTCGGGTTTGACGACATAGGCACCTAGGCACGCTGGGCGATGATCTTGTGCGGGTAGTGCTCCCAGCAGTGCCAGGATGATTTCTCGGCCTTCGACCGGCTGTAGCCGAACCCACCCCACTGCTTGCAGCCCGGATGCTCGCACCAGTGGTTCTCGTGAATGCCGTCGCCCGCTTTGTTGGTCTGGTCGCTCATTGATCAGCCACTAGCTCGCGCAGTCGCCAGCCTCCGGGCGGTGGAGAGGACTTCAACTTGGTGGCGCGTTGCGTAAGCTTCGCTGCGGCGATGATCTTCGCCTCCCGTTTCGATGTCGCCTGAACACTCACGACCCACCGGCCGGATTGAAAACGGTAGGGCTTGGGCTTGGCGCCGTCGACAAATTTGCATCCTGCGACGAAAGCAAGGCGCATTCTGGCTTTGTCCTGCTCGGTTACTCCCCTCACAGTCTTCCACCAATTTTCGAAATTTTGATCGATCTCACTTTTCAGCATGTTCCTATTATGTTCTTGTCTGCGCAAGAGTCAATCGGGCGGGAACATAACGCGCATGCGGACCGATTGCGGACCGTTTTGCTTGAATTTGCCGGAACTCAAGTAGAACAAATATGCCCGTGTGCCCCGGGAAGGCTGGATTTTCAGGAAGCAATCGCCGTTCGGGACGTGGGGACCGCACTAGATTGAACTATCGTCATCTGGTTGCTGATTAGGATCGTATTGCAACATCTGCACATAGTCGTCGAGTCTACCGATAGCGACCTTGCTGCCGCCCACTTTTATGAAACGGTCACTTCCCCCGAGATAATCCGCGCTGAGGCCCAAGAGCGCCGCTGTCGTAATGATTTCTGCGCCGCTCTTACGCGTTTCAGGATGCTCCAGGTATTTTGAACATCATCGCCATCTCACGGCAAGTTCACTCCGATGAACCCAAGCGCCCATTTTAGGCTGTCATAACCCTCTCTCAGCTTTGGCAACACGGAGATCGCGCTTCCTACTCCACTAGCTAGCGCCCTCAGCTTCGAGTTGTTGGGGCGCTCTTTCTGGGCTTCAGCCTTGGCCTCGGATACAAGCTCCACAATCTCGTCATCTGCATCGCCCGGGTTTTTCGCGAGCAAATCTTGGATTTTCGATAGTGCGGCGATGATCTGCTCTCTTGCCTCGGTGTCAACGATCTGGTTTGCGACGCCAAAGCTGCCTGCACCGGTTTGAACGAGACCGACTGAACCGTTGAAAACGTACGAGTCCTTTTCACCTGGCCTAGCCGCATCTGATTTCCGGGAAGCGTTTGATGCGGCTATCAAATCTAGCTCACCCGAGACTCTTCTTATTTCTAAATTGGCGGCGCTCCGATAGTCCTCGAAAAACGCATCTGTCGCGTGCGGAGATTTCAGAGGCGGCATCTGCTTTGCGAGTGCCAACAATTCATTCTCGCGCCTGCGAATGTGTCGGGTCAGCAGGTCTTTGGCGGCGTCCTTGTTGCTGTCATCTAGTTGCACGCCGTGAGCTGCAAGTGACCGCAGGAGGATTGTTAAAGCCGTCTGGGCTTCCAGCGGCAGTGCATCGCGAATGTTTCTAACAACAGCGATTATCGCGGCGGAACTGTGGAGCGCTCCTCTCGCCACTGCATCATTAACCGATTTGGTCATAGCCTGTTGGGTCAGTCGATCAAGCTTCTCTGACTCCACACTAGACAGGTCTTCGTAAATTCTTAGCGCTTCGGCGTTCATGGCGACTTATCCTCCGTGTGCCTTAATTTGCTGCCCAGAGCGCACGACCTGCAACGCATCATTGAGGCTTATCCACAAAGACCGTTTTCTGTGGATTTCATTTTACAGTACTACCTTGACACAACTGGAAACGTTGGGCGATTTTAGGCTAAATTTTACAAATTAAGCCTTCCTACGCACCTGAAATAATTGAAAGTGCGATGGGATTTGTAATCAGGGGGTCGCGGGTTCGAACCCTGCCGGGGGCACCAGTATTTTCAAGGATTTGGCCCGTCTTTCATACGCACTGTACGACTGATGTTCGTGCAGCGGCTATGGCTTTATGTGATAGAGCTTGTGCACGATCGTCCAGTTGCCGTCGTGCTCCAGCAGGGACAGATATTCGTAAAAATCCATACCGTCGAACCGGGTTGTCAGCTTTACCGAGGCGCTGTCTCCCTCCTTGTCGATGCCGAGGATTTCGAAGGCGGGGTCGTGATCGGGAAGGCCGCGTTCGGTTTTGCGGACCTGATCGACAAAATCCTCCAGAGACAGCCATTCAGTCGCGCCTTCGAATGTGCCGACGATGCTGGCGCGCGGGTCAAAAACATCGCGCATCAGGCCTTCACTCGCATAGGCCATGGCGTGCACATAATCCGTCACGGTCTGGGTAATGGTTTGCGGCATCGGATCGTCCCTCCCTCGGATCCAAAAGGGGAGCTTACACCCCTTGGCGACATTCCACCATAACCTCCTGAAAATGCGCTTGTTCGGGGCACGTGACGATCTCTCGTGGCGGCCCGTGCTGGAGGCGGTTCCGATGCCGGTCGACGTTTTGCTGCCACTGTCCACAATTTTGTCCCGGCTGTCGTTATAGTCGCCTTGGGTCCGACAAATTTCGGCATCAAGGGCTTTTTCGCCAGAGAGACCCTCTCGTGCGGGAGCGCGTAAATTCGTGTTCTGCCGGTTTAAGCGCCGTCGCGGGGTGCCGCACGGGGCGGATTTGGCCTATGATCCGGTTGCTGACCGGTTGAGAGTGGTAGCAGCGTGCGGGTAACAGTTTGCGTTTGAAGGTGTTTTTGTGATTGATCCCTATGTTTTGCTTGGCGTGGAGCGGGATGCCGACGAGGCGGCGATCAAGTCGGCCTACCGCAAGGTTGCGAAGGCTACCCATCCCGACAGCGGTGGCGATGCCGAGCAGTTCGCGCGCCTGCAGACAGCCTATGAACTTCTGAAAGATCCCGTGCGCCGCAAGGTCTTCGATGACACGGGTTACGATCCGCAGCTTGCCGATGCCAAGGATCTCAAGGGCCTGCTGATGCTGGAAACGCTGGTCAATGAATTCATTCTGGATGAGCGGGAACCCGGCAGTTTTGATCCCGTGGCTGCCATGCGCCGGAAGCTGACCGACGATATTCTGAAAAGCCGCTTCCATATTCTGGAACTCGAACGGCACCGTACCCGGGTGCGTAAACATATGGACCGTCTCGGACGGAAGCCGGAAACCGATGTGCTGAGTTCGATGCTCCGCGCCCGAAGCCAGTCCATAGCCGAAGCCATACGCAACGCGGAGGCGCAGATCGAGGCGATAGAACAGGCCTATACCATGCTCGAGGGCTATTCCTACGAGCTGGAGAGCGTGACGCTCGCCGAGCCGTTGCTGAAGGGCGAGGCGGCGGAGTAACTGCCTGTCATGGGCCGTTGACGAGGGCGAGTATGAGCTGGTGAACCCGCCCGCCCGGGGACAGTTCATCCCGGTCGAAATCTCGGCCGCGTTGGCGCTGCTCGTTGGAAAGCTCACCTAACCTCTGCTGCAGAACAGCGCGCACCTTCTGGCATTTGGGATCGTCTTCCGCCCGTAGCCCGGTGCTGAAGGCTTCGATCTTTCTCACCATATCGAGAATGTGCTCGCCATGAACTCGCTCATGGGTTTCCACCCCGGAAATGAAGGTCTTCCAGCTGGCAGCGACGGCGGCCGGCAGATGGGCAGGCGCCTTTGGCCAGGTGTAGATGATGGTGAGATTGGGTCTGGCACTGGCCAGCACACAGGCACCGTCGGGCTGCGGTCGGTAGTCTCTCCGCCACGTCAGCTTGAAGGTGGTGTGGGCAATGGCCTGCACGCCCGCAGTCGGGCCGCGCTCGCCGATGGACTGATAAAGCGCACCGCCCGTATTGCCGCTGACGGCATAGGTCTTTATCTGCTCGGCGGGTTTCCAGCCGATGGACTGTGCTGATAGCGGGAGAGCGCTCAGCAACATAATTGCGGCGGTGACGGTGAATTTGGGGAGACTGTTGACGGGCACGCATCGATCCTTGCAGGTTGCGCGCCGAAGATAGGCGAGAGGCGGGCAGTGAGGCAAGGGTGCGGGCGGTGGGAATGCTGCCTGATGTTCAGACTTCCACGCATGAAAACCCCCGCGCCGGAGCGCGGGGGGACAAGCCTCGACTGCAGGGGTAATCAGTCGTCCAGCTTGTCGTAATCGAGCTTCGGAGCGTTCTGCAGTGCATCCTTGGTGGTATCGACAAAGGCCTTCCATGTGCCGTTGTCATTATGAACGGCCACGGAGGCCGGATCGAGCACCACGTAGCTCTTGTCGATGCCCAGGAAGCCGCCGACGCTGGCCACGAGGCCGATCACCGCCTTGCCATCGCCGATCACGACGTCTTCGATTTCGCCGATGTTTTCATTCTGGGCGTTATAGATATCCATGCCATCAAGCTGGGAAGCGGTGAGATCGGTCTTCTGGACGTTGACGAACTTCAGCGGGCCGGTTGCCTTCGTACCCATGGTAATGCCGGGGCCCGACAAGGTCGCATCCGCGCCGGCAGCAGGAGCCGTGGCAGCCGTCTGGGCAAATGCCACGGAAGAGGAGAGCGCTGCTGCGGCAGCGAGAGCGATGACATTGATTTTCATGATGTTTCTTCCCTTTTTATGCTGAACATTGCGTTCGGGGAAGAAACGGCAAAGAGCGGATTTGGTTCCTCATGGGATGACAGGAAAATTTGGTCTATGGTGAAAAAGAAACAGGCGTGCGTCGAAATCGGGAGGATGTCATGGCGAAAAATACGGTGACTGAAGATGCGGAGCAGACCGCACCATCAGACTTCATCGACCGGAAGATCGCGGAGCTGGGCGACTGGCGCGGCGAGACGCTCGCGCGTGTTCGCGCGGTGATCCAGAAGGCCGATCCGGAAGTGGTGGAAGAGGTGAAGTGGCGCGGCGTTCCGGTCTGGTCGCATGCGGGCATTCTCTGTACCGGCGAAACCTATAAAAGCGCGGTGAAGATGACATTTGCGAAGGGCGCCTCTCTGGAGGACCTGTCAGGCCTGTTCAATTCGAGCCTTGAGGGCAACACGCGGCGCGCCATCGATTTTCACGAGGGCGATGTCGTTGATGAGGAGGCGCTGGCAGCGCTGATCCGCGCTGCGGTGGCGTTGAACGTGGCCGGAAAAAGCGGAAAGAAGCGGGGATAAAGCCGGGCGGTGTCACCGGCAAAGAACGACAGATCGTGATTTAATAGCGGTTGGCATCCGCTGTCTTGTCCCACTCTCCGTCGATGAATTTCAGCGCATCAATGATCGAAACCTTCCACACGGCCCAGACGTGGTCGCCATCCGTCACCCGCAGTTCGGATTTGCGATTGTCCGCCTGCAGGGTCTCATGCAGGGCAATGGCACCGCGCCAGAGGAAGAAGCCATCGTCATCTCCCACAGTCAAATAGGTGGCGGGGAGATCCTGACTTTCTGCGACATGCTGTGCGACGAGGGTAAAGACATTCTTTTCGTTAAAGAGACGTGCATCGAAAGGGGTGCCGAAGGCGCCGGAGAAATGATCACCGGTTGAGGGAAGCACGATGCCGCTGGTGACGGTGGTGCGGTCGACGCGGTGGAAAAAGGCGCTGTCCTGAATGAGCTTGAGTTCGGCGGGTGTCTTGTCGAGATCGGAGGCGGGCACGTTTTGCCAGATGGCGCCCGACAGGCTGGCGACGGCGCCATAGAGGTCCTCGTGGCCATAGGCGAGATGCAGGGCGCCGAAACCGCCCATGGAAAGGCCAACAATGGCGCGGCCTTGACGATCTTTTCGCACCGGCAGCGTTTTTTCGATCTGGTGGCGCAGATCGCCGGTGAGGGCGGTCTCGTAATCGCCGGGACCGCCGACGGCGGCAGAATCCACATACCAGCTGTTTTTCACGCCGGGCATCACGACAACCAGAGGGCGGATGGTGCCAGCCTCGATGAGCGTATCAAGCGTCTTTTCGATATTGCCGAGATCGCGCCAGCTGTTCTGGTCGCCGTCGTGGCCGTGCAGGAGGTAAAGTACAGGCCAGCCGTTTTCGGGCGGCGGACCTTCGGGGCGATAGATATTGACAGGGAGCGGCGCGTTCAGGGCGGCGCTGTGAAAGGTGGCGTCTTCGATATGGCCGGCGAAGGCTGAACCGGAGGACATGAACAGACAGAAGGCCATAAGTTTTTTTCGATACACATGGCTCTCCTGTCATCATTCCCGAAAACGATCAACGTTCCCGGGCCTACGCGTTCCTGATTTCATAATGTTACGGCAATGCTGTTCGCGCAAGTTTGCGCGCGGTCTGGCGATTGCGGCGCCGCAAACGTGGTTTGACAAGCCCACTTCATTAAGCTGCTTTTTTCAGGTTCCAACAGGATGACATTGCTATTATCGCGTTCTGCCTGCCTGTCTGTTTTTCTCCTGTTCCTCGCCGGTTGCATGACCGTACCGATTTCCAGCATTCCCAAGCTGATGCGGCAGGATTTTCTGACGAGGGATTTCGGGCATGTGCGGGTCGGATTGCAACTGCCAGCCAATCTTTTCCTCCGGTCCGGTGACGCCGTGATGATCACCCGGAGCAGGACAGACGGCGCGCCCGAAGAAACCGTTGCGACCTACGCGCTGGTGGCGGATACGGATGCGGCTGCGCTCGCTAAATTCCGGCCGGAAAAACGGGATGGTATGTTGGCGAGCGTATGGCGGGTAAAGCCCGAAGACGTCGGAAGGCTCGCGGAGCTACAGGAGCGGGTGCGCCGTTCCCGCGCTCAGGGTCCCCGTATCAGAGGCAGTACTGAGATCAAGATCGTGAAAGCCTGCTTCAAAGGCACGTTTCCCGCTGGCCCGATCTATTCCTCGATCTATATGAAACCGGCGGAAAACGAAGACTATATTCCCACATCGCTTGATGCGAATCTGGTCAAGCTGTTCGGGGCAACCGCGGTCAAGTCGCTGATCACGCCTTGTGAAGGCTGACAGGCGCCGCCGGCATGCGCAGACGGCGCTGACATGAACGATGGGAGCCTTAGCCGCTGTTCATGTCAGGCGGGCTTTGCACAAAGCGCATCAGCGGCCCGGACGGCCAGTCTTGCCCTTGGTCCGGCTTTTGCGCTTCTGCTCGCCGGCATCTTCATAGGAACCGGCGCCGATCTTGCCACGGACCAGCGGCCGCGGATCGTCCGTGGCGCGTTCGGGCTGGCCTTCCAGCAACGGGGAGAACCTCTTGCCGGGTTCGGTCGCGGGCTTATCGGGCACCGCGCCCCTTACGGGCTTTTCGGTCCGACCCACGGTCATCTCGTCCAGCGTGTTCTTGCGGAAAAGCGGTTTTCCTGCGTCGGAGCCCGGACCCATCTCGTCCAGCGAAGGTTTGGCGAAGAGAGACTTCCCGCTTTCGTTCGTGGAAGCGGCATCCCCGTCTGCCCTGCCGGATGTCTCCCCCTCAACGGGGGAAATCGACAAGTGGCTCCGTCTGTTGTTTTTCCCGCCGCCTTCGACCGCACGTGCTTCTTCCTTGGCCATGGGGTCGTCCATGGTGGCAAGTTCGGCTGCCTTGAGGCGTTTGATTTCGTCGCGCAGACGGGCTGCCTTTTCAAAGTCGAGGTCCGCTGCGGCGTCGCGCATGGATTTTTCCAGCGCGTTGAGATGCGCCTGGAGATTGTTGCCGACCAGATGACCGCCATCGGCGAAGCCCTTGCCGGAAACGCCTGAAATATCGGCTCTTACGTGGTCGCGTTCATACACGGAATCAAGAATGTCGGAGATCCTCGCCTTGACCGATTCCGGCGTGATGCCATGTTCCTGGTTATAGGCCATCTGCTTTTCACGGCGGCGGGAGGTTTCCTCCATCGCCCGCTTCATCGAACCGGTGATATTGTCGGCATAAAGGATGACCTTGCCATCGACGTTACGGGCGGCGCGGCCGATGGTCTGGATCAGCGAGGTCTCCGAGCGCAGGAAGCCTTCCTTGTCTGCGTCGAGGATGGCTACGAAACCACATTCCGGAATATCGAGACCCTCGCGCAGCAGGTTGATGCCGACGAGCACGTCGAAAGCGCCGAGCCGCAGGTCGCGGATGATCTCGATGCGCTCCAGCGTGTCGATATCGGAGTGCATGTAACGAACGCGGACACCCTGTTCATGCAGATATTCGGTGAGGTCTTCGGCCATCCGCTTGGTCAGCACGGTGCAGAGCGTGCGGTAGCCCTTGGCGGCGGTCTCGCGGATTTCGCCGAGAACATCGTCCACCTGGGTGCGGGCGGAGCGGACTTCGACCGGAGGATCGATGAGGCCGGTCGGACGGATGACCTGTTCGGCGAAAACGCCGCCGGATTGCTCCATTTCCCAGCCTCCGGGGGTGGCGGAGACGGAAATGGTCTGCGGGCGCATGGCGTCCCATTCCTCGAAGCGCAGGGGACGGTTGTCCATGCACGAGGGCAGGCGGAAGCCATATTCGGCCAGCGTTGCCTTGCGGCGGAAGTCGCCGCGATACATGCCGCCGATCTGAGGAACGGTGACGTGGCTTTCGTCGATGAAGATCAGCGCGTTGTCGGGAATATACTCGAACAGGGTCGGCGGCGGCTCGCCCGGATTGCGGCCGGTGAGATAGCGTGAATAGTTTTCGATGCCGGCGCAGGAGCCCGTAGCCTCCAGCATCTCGACATCGTAGCGCGTGCGCTGTTCCAGACGCTGGGCTTCCAGCAGGCGGCCGGCTTTTTCAAGCTCGGCGAGGCGCAGCTTCAGCTCTTCCTTGATCGACTTGATCGCGCCGTTCAGCGTCGGGCGCGGTGTCACATAGTGCGAATTGGCGTAAATCTTCACCGATTGCAGGTCGCCGGTCTTATGGCCGGTCAGCGGGTCGAATTCGGTGATGGATTCAATCTCGTCACCCCACATGGAAATGCGCCAGGCCGCATCTTCAAGGTGGGCGGGGAAGATTTCGATCGTATCACCGCGCACGCGGAAGGAGCCGCGCACGAAGTTGATGTCCTGCCGCTTGTATTGCTGGGCCACGAGGTCGGCAAGAAGCTGGCGTTGATCCAGCTTGTCGCCCACCTGCATCTGGAAGGTCATGGCCGTATAGGTCTCGACCGAACCGATACCATAGATACAGGAAACCGAAGCGACGATGATACAGTCGTCACGTTCGAGAATGGCGCGGGTTGCGGCGTGGCGCATACGGTCGATCTGCTCGTTGATCGACGATTCCTTCTCGATATAGGTGTCGGAACGCGGCACATAGGCTTCCGGCTGGTAATAATCGTAATAGGAAACGAAATACTCCACCGCATTGTTTGGAAAGAAGTTTTTGAATTCGGAATAGAGCTGGGCCGCCAGCGTCTTGTTGGGCGCCAGAATAACGGCCGGGCGCTGTGTGGCCTCGATCACCTTGGCCATGGTGAAGGTCTTGCCGGAGCCGGTGACGCCGAGCAGCACCTGCGAGCGGTCGCCGGAATTGAGGCCTTCGACGAGATCGGCAATGGCGGTCGGCTGATCGCCGGATGGCTTGTAGTCCGTCACCATCTCGATGGCGATGCCGCCTTCCGATTTCGGCGGACGGGCCGGCCTGTGGGGTGTCCACAGCTTGCCATCCTTGAAGAGCGGGTTGCCGCTTTCAATCAGTTTGGAAAGCGCGTCCACCGTCGCCGTCACCGCGCCCGGTGCCAGGGACTGGGCATCCTCCAAGGAGACATCGAGCCCTGCCACAGGATTGAGACCCGCGGCGGCGCGCGTTTTCGGATCGCTCGACGCGCCGATCGAAACGCCGCGTGCCGTTTTTGACGCGGTGGTCTTTTTCGCCGTCTTGGTGGCGGCTTTTTCCGCTTCCTTGCGCGCTTCTATTTCGATCTTCTTGCGGTGCTTGCCCGCCTTCGAAGCGATTTCGCGCTGGGTCTCCACGGAGGATGCTTCCGCTTCCGCCTCAAGTTGCTTGACCCAATCGGCAACGCTGCCGCCGAGCGGCGCGCCTTCGAATGACGATTGCGGAGCTTCCTCGAAGCCCGAGGGCGAGGAGGTGGAGTTTTTCGGTGATCTGGCCATGGGCGAAATATGGAGAGAGTCACGCGCAAAGGGAAGGGGAGACAGTGAAAAAATGAGTACAAAAAGGAAACGGCGCATGCGGAACAAAATTCCGCCGGATGCGTTGCGTAGCGGCTGAACACGGCCTTGCCGCGATCCGTAGAAATCGATTCCGGTTTTCGGCCGGATGCGCTAGAGCAAATCCATTACGGCAGGATGAGGGATCCCCTCAGACTGCCTTCTTCCGCTGCATTTTACGACATCCCTCTTTTTTCCAGGACCCATCATGCCGTTCTCAATCAGCCCTGCCCACATCTGGCCTGTCCTGATGCTCATCGCCTCCAATGTTTTCATGACCTTCGCCTGGTACGGCCACCTCAAGCACAAGGGCAGCGCGCTCTTTCTGGCGATTGTCGCCAGCTGGGGCATCGCCTTTTTCGAGTATGTGCTCGCCGTTCCCGCGAACCGCATCGGTTCGGAGGTTTACTCCACCGCACAGCTCAAGACCATTCAGGAGGTCATCACGCTCGCGGTCTTCGCGCTGTTTTCGATCTTCTGGCTGAAGGAAAGCATCACCATCAACCACGTCATCGGCTTTGCGCTGATCGCTTTCGGTGCTTCCTTCATTTTCCGGTCCTGAATAAGAGGAGACTCGCGCTTTGCCTGCCCAGAACCATCGCAACGGACAAGAGGTGATGTATCGATGAAAATACGGCCTGCAAGACTTGACGATGCAAAGGGAATGGCAGCGGTTCAAAACGACATATTCGCGGCCGGCCTTCGAAAAGCGCCGACGGACGTCGCGGCGGTGCTGGAGAATTACATCCAGCACGCCGACCGTATCGAGTGTTCGGTCGCGGAGGATGAAGACGGGCATATCCTGGGCTTCCAGTCGCTGCGTTATGCACGGGCGGACAATCCCTATGGCGTGGCGGAAGGGTGGGGCATCATCGGCACCCATGTCAGTCCGCAGGCGGCGCGAAGAGGCGTTGGATCCGCCCTCTTCGCCGCGACGCGCAGGGCGGCGGAGGCGCGGGGCCTTAAGAATATCGACGCCAGCATCGGCGCGGACAATGCGCTCGGGCAGAGTTATTATGATGCCATGGGCTTCATGACCTACCGCCAGCCGGAAGGGTTGGTCTGCAAGGTTTACCGACTGGACTAGATGCGGCGTGCCGCTGCCGGTCAGGTATTGCTCTGATGGTCAGCTGCGATTGTCGTTTTCGGAATATTGCAGGCGGGCCTTGCAGATGCGGACGTGGTTTTCGTCGGCCCATTGGACCAGCAATTGCATTGGTACCAGAAACGAGCGGCCAAGACCTGTCAGCTCATACTCCACGCGCGGCGGCACCTCGGCATAAAGCGTGCGCCGGATGAATCCATCCTCCTCCAGCCGCTTCAGCGTACGGGACAACATCTGCTTGGAAATGTCGTCAATCCTGCGGTTCAACTCGTTGAAGCGCAGCACGCCGCCCTGCAGCGCTTCGAGAACCAGAAGGCTCCATTGGTCTCCGATGCGGTCCAGCACATCCCGGATGGGGCAGGGCTGCTCGAAGTCGAAGATTTCTTTCGTCTGCGTATCCGACATTTCGATTACCCCATATCCTTGCAGGTCATCGCCATGTGACCAGATCACCGGCTGCTGACTTCTTGCGGCCGGGGACGCGATACCATAGCTCTTTCTTTCGGTCTATTATTTAGACCAACGACAATAGCAACAAAAGGAAGAAGCCATGGCTAAAATCGCGCTCATCGGTGCTTCCGGCAATGCCGGGTCCCGTATTCTCAAGGAACTTTCCGACCGGGGGCATAATGTTACGGCCATTGCCCGCAGCCCCGAAAAGATTGCCGCCCTGCCGAACGTCGTTGCAAAGAAAGGCGATGTCTTCGATCAAGCCGGACTTTCAAAACTGCTTGCAGGTCACGATGCCGTGATCAGTTCGGTGCATTTCACGGCGAGCGACCCGGTGACGCTGATCGAGGCCGTGCGTGCCTCTGGCGTTCCACGCTACCTCGTGGTCGGTGGTGCCGGCAGTCTTGAAATCGCGCCCGGCCAGCGTGTCGTCGACCTGCCGGATTTTCCTGCCGCTTACAAGGCCGAGGCCACCAAGGGTGCGGAGTTTCTTGATTTGCTGAAACAGGAAAAGCAGCTCGACTGGACCTTCCTTTCGCCTTCCGCCGAGTTCGTGCCGGGTGAAAGAACGGGCAAATTCCGCATCGGCAAGGACAATCTTCTGAGCAATGAAGAGGGTAGCCGCATTTCCTTCGAAGACTACGCGATTGCGCTTGTCGATGAAATCGAGAAGCCGCAGCATTCCCGCCAGCGCTTCACCGTCGGTTATTGAGAGGTATCACCCATGAATGTCATGACACGTCGTCTCGCCATCGCCGCTCTCGCTCTTGCGCCCGCATTGACAGCCGTTCCGGTGCTGGCCGAAACCGCCGGGCGGGATTTCGCCCGGGAAGAGGCCAATCGCAAGCTGGTGATCGAGTTTTACGATACCGTCTTCAACAAGCACGAAGTGGAAAAGGGTGCTGCCGTTATTGTCGACAGCTACAAGCAGCACAATCCCATGGTTCCGGATGGCAAGAAACCGTTCGTGGATTACTTCATCGGCCACTTCAAGGAAAACCCGCAGTCCAAGGCGCGGATCGTGAGAAGCGCCGCGGATGGCGACCTTGTCTATCTGCATATTCATTCAACAGAAAAGGACGGAGACCGGGGCAGGGCCATCGTCGATATTTTTCGGGTGACCGATGGCAAGATCACCGAGCATTGGGATGTAATCCAGCCCGTGCCGGAGACGGCGGCGAACAACAATACGATGTTCTGAGGCGACGAACTTTTGAGGCAGGCGGGCACGCCGGGATCGTGCCCGCTTGCCGGAACGGGTAAACTTCAGGCCAGAAGATCGTAAGTACGGAAAATCCAGGCGATCTGGTAAATCAGCGCAAAGATGACGAGAAACCGATGGAAACGGCGGTTCTCGATGAAGATCGCCAGCGTGAACAAAATGACGTAGATGGCGGTGCGTATAAGGTATTCCGGACCAAGTGAGGCGAGATAGTGCTGGCCTTTCAGCAAAGTATCCCCGACATCGGTGACGAAAAGGGCTGCCAGAAAGGCGAAGAACCAGCTTTTGCGGGAAAGGAAATAATCCTCATATCCCTTGTACTCCTTCATCTCCGTGGGAAAGAGCAGAACGCACAGGAAATAAAACAGCGAGCAGAACAGGATCAGGAAAAGGAACGCGCCGAAGCCCAATACATGGCCTGTGGCAGAAAGCCGGTGCTCCCACCACCAGAAATGCACCAGCATCAGAAACAGGAACGCCACCCAGCCGATGTGCAGGGGATAAATCCGTTCTTTTTTGGGATGCTGCACGAAACCTGCAAGGCCGGTCAGCAATCGGGCGAGGCTGAGGCCGACCACCATGCCCATGACCGCGCGGATGTGCGAATAGGCTTCTGCGGCGTTGACGGCGGCCTCCATCGCTCCTACTCCGCCGGAGGAATGGGCGTCGGTTGCCCGTTTTCGTCCATCGCCACCATGATGAAGGTGCCGGCGGTTACCTTTTCCAGCTTGTCGTAACGCGACCGCTGCGCCCAGGCCTCTACCGTCAGCGTGATGGAGGTGCGGCCGACGCGGGCAATATCGGTATAGATGGACAGCGTGTCGCCGATCTTCACCGGCAGTTCAAAGGCCATTTCCTTGACTGCCGCCGTGACAACGCGACAGCGAGAGCGTTCCGCCGCACGAATGCCGCTCGCCAAGTCCATCTGTGACATGACCCAGCCCCCGAAAATATCGCCGGCCGGATTGGCGTCGGCCGGCATGGCGAGCGTTCTGAGCGTCAGCTCGCCGGTCGGTTTGATGGTCTGGTCGGTCATGTTGAGATGTGCTCCGTGCGAATGACAAAGGCGCAGCATGCGATGCGCTTTGTGATTTCGCAAGGAATGGCAAGCGTCAGGACGACGCTTTGCCCAGAAATTGCTGTGTTGCGTAAAGGGCGATGGCCGCCGCGTTCGACACGTTGAGCGATTTGATCGCTCCCGGCATATCGAGACGGGCGAGCGCCGAGACGGTCTCGCGGGTCTTCTGGCGCAGGCCCTTGCCTTCGGCGCCCAGCACCAGTGCGATTTTTTCGCCGCTGAAGGTCCGTTCAATCGGGGCGGGGCCCTCCGAATCGAGGCCGACCGAGAAGAAGCCGAGCTTGTGCAGTTCACCCAGCGCATCGGCGAGATTGGTGATCTGAATATAGGGGATGAGTTCCAGCGCGCCTGAGGCGGATTTCGCCAGCACACCCGACTCGGTCGGGCTATGGCGCATCGTGGTGATGACGGCGCCCGCATTGAAGGCGACTGCCGAGCGCATGATGGCGCCAACATTATGCGGATCGGTGACCTGATCGAGCACGAGAATGAGTGGTCTATCCTTCAGCGCGCCCAGCCGCTTGACCGGCAGCGGCCGGGTCTCCAGCATCACGCCCTGATGGATCGCCTCAGGCCCCAAAACCCTGTCGATATCCTGCGGGGATACTACTTCGACCGGGAAGGGCTGCGCCTCCGCCTCGCCGATATCGAGACGTGCAAAGGCATTCTGGGTAACCGAAAGCTTGACGATCTGCCGCTCCGGATTGGCAAGGGCTGCGCGTACGGTATGCAGGCCGTAAAGGTGCACCTGGTCGGGCGCAAGTTGCGGCGGCTTCCAGTCGTCTGCGCCGCGGTTCCGGCGCTTCGGCTGCTGCGGGGTCGGAATTTCACCGCGCTCGCGCTTCGCGTCGCGCACGGCACGACGCAGGTTGGCGTAATGTGTGTCGCGGGTGGATTTGTTGTTGGGATCGTCTTTGCTCATGGCGCCTTATATCTCCCGCGCGTGCCGCGCACCAGCCCCCGTGATAATCCACAGGGCTGCAAAGGGGATTGAATTTTTTCCCGAAAATTCGTGAAAGGGCGTGTTGACAGAAACGAACGAGGCCGTCATATACGCGCCACAGACGACGCAACGGCGCTTCGCCGCAGCGAAATCTGAAGAGCTTGGTCGCTTGATCCTCGCAGATAACTGGAGGGATGCCCGAGTGGTTAAAGGGGACGGACTGTAAATCCGTTGGCTACGCCTACGTTGGTTCAAATCCAACTCCCTCCACCATTCTGCACGGATCGAAATCGCCACCGCGGGTATAGCTCAATGGTAGAGCAGCAGCCTTCCAAGCTGAATACGCGGGTTCGATTCCCGCTACCCGCTCCAGCTTCCTCTCAGTAAATCACCTTATCGCTGCGCGACGTGTTTCGCGTCTCCGGGTTGTGCCGTGAGCATTCAGCCGATGCGGTGGTGGGCTCTAGTTTATCCTATACGCCATGAATGCCGCTCCCCCAGTCGCGCTCAATAAGGCGAACGGCACTGGCTTCTTGTGCCTGCGGGCGCCAGGTAGCTGTTATCAGTAGGGTGATAGGAGGCGTAACGCGCCGCACACCATTTTACGTGATTTATTTCGGCCTGCGACAGGGCGTATCCGTCTGGCGTGGCTTCTTCCCCGGTTCCCGCGGCAAAGGCGGATGCGGGATAACCGCGCTGGCCCGAATTTTGTGCCTGCGTTTCATAGGCTGGCTGTATGAGGCTCAACGCCTCAGCGGGCATAACAAAAGCGGCAGATAATGCGACGCCAAGAGCGAGCGCGGAGATGGTCTTCGGCATCCTCAACATCGATAAATCCTCATTATTCGTTCGGGATGCTAACGAAAATTTAGGAATTTCGTTCCGATGGAGGCTTGACGCCACACGAAGACGTGATTCTTCGGCTTGATCGGAGGGCGTGGGTTCGGATCGGGCCTCATGGGGGAATCCGAGGCGCGGCAGGATGGATTTATGCTCGCTCAACCGGACTTTGTATCCATGCCGCACTGCTCGTTGACAAGCGGAAAATCCGGTCAGATAGTCGACCGGCAATCATGCAAACGGGAGTCTTCAATGTTGAACAGGGTTGTCATTCTCTCATCCTTTGCGCTGCTGGCATCGGCGGCGTTTGTCTCCCCCGCTGCCGCACTCACCATGAAGGAGTGCAGCGTAAAATATCAGGCGGCGAAAGCTGACGGGTCCGCCAAAGACGTCAAGTGGAACGATTATCGCGCCAAGTTCTGCGGCAGCGAGGCGGCGGCTGAAGATGCGGCCGACGACAAGCAGGTCGCGGCCACAACCGAGAAGGAACCCGAGAAAGCGACGATCAAGGCTCCGAAGGGCGTCGCTTTCCCGAGCGCTGTTGACAAGAAATATTCAAGCGAGACGCCGGCAAAGGCCCGCCTGAAAACCTGTGTCGACTCCTATCACAAGAACAAGAATGACGGTACGCTCGGTGACCTGAAATGGATCCAGAAGGGCGGCGGCTACTGGAGCCTGTGCAACACGGCGCTGAAGAGCTGAGGCGGGTAGGGGCGGCGGTCGGTTTCCGCCGCCCTCTCCCAAGCCGATATCGCATGAAGCGTGTAGCGCTGGTGGCGAAGACCCGCGCGCTGGCGGATTTGTGCGTCCTGCTCCGTCCATCGACCCCATTTCGGGCGGGTAAAATATCCGAATAGCCTGTGATTCAGCCTCTTGGTAGACAGGCTGATCCCTGCGGTTTATCCGCATCCAGCAATTCAACGGTTACGGTTGTCGAGCAACGGCCGTCCGGCGATGGGGGCGGATGACCAGACGGTTTCGAAATTATCTCGTAGTTCTGGCCATATCCTTGGCGATGTGGGCTGTGATTCTCGGCATTGTTTACTGGCTGTTTCGATAGCCAGCCCGCGCTTGGGGTGGATTGCAATGATGCACGCGTCCAGCGGCAATGAATCGGGGATATGGCGGCGGTTCCTGGAGCTGCCGCAATTTGGCTTTGCTGGCGTGACCTTATGACGGGGTCAAACCAGGAAGGCCCATCATGAAGAAATCCGTTGCAGCACTCTATCTTGCCGCTCTGTCCCTGCCGGCTGCCTCCAGCGCGCTTGCCGAGGATCTGGTGATTCCGCTTCCTGGGGATACAACGGTTGAAAAAACCGATGCCGTCTATCGGTGCGGCGCCGAGACGGTGGAGGCGGTTTATTACAATGCCGGCGACATCAGTCTTGTTCGGCTGGGTTTGAAGGACGGCGTTATCGTCGCCGCCAATGTCGTTTCAGGCTCCGGAGCAAAATACCAGGGCGGCGCTCGTGTCTGGTGGTCCAAGGGAGACGAAGCCGATCTCTACGATGTGATGGCGGATCCGGACATGAAACAGCCGGTTCACTGCGTGGAAGAGAAAAAAACTGATCGCCATGATATTCATGGAGCGGCGGCAGGGCGGTTTTGAAAACCGTGCCATGCCGCCGGTCAGTGTCAGGCTGCATGCTCAGCCAAGAACAAGCGACGCCAGAAGCGCCAGCAGAATGAGAGAACTGGCGACGACGCCAAGCTTCATTCGGCGAAGACGACGGGTACGTCCGCCGCTCCAGTCATAAGCCATTGGGAGCTTTACCTTTCTTTTTATTATTATGACTTATAAGTAGCTCCCTAGGCTTGCCCGTGGCTGACCTCAATTGCCAGAATCCACCGGCGACAAATCACGATTTCCCAATCTTCTCCGGATGTTGCAGCGAAGGCGACAGCTGATTCCCGCTCGCTCCACCAACGCAAAGGCCGGGTGGTCGGTGAGCTGGCCCCCGTCATGCAAAAGGCCCGGAAAGCGGGGCTTCCGGGCCTTTTGAAAGTGTGGTGCCGCAGGTGGCTCAGCCGAGATAGGCCTGAATGTAGGGCAGGACTTCGAGCGTGCCGTGATACAGCATGTTGAGCGCCACGTAGATGATGACCATCAGGCCGAGATAGGAAATCCAGCGGTAGCGGTGCAAAAGCTTGGCGACGAAGTTGGCAGCAAGTCCCATCAGCGCGATCGAGACGATGAGCCCGATGACCAGAACAGTCACATGTTCCTGCGCGGCGCCGGCGACGGCGAGCACATTGTCCAGCGACATGGAGACGTCGGCGATGACGATCTGGGTTGCTGCCTGGAAGAACGTCTTGTGGCCCTTGGTCAGGTCGGCCTCTTCATCCGTCACCTCGTCCTCGATGGATCCCGAAGCTTCGCGCAGTTCGCTCCACATCTTCCAGCATACCCAGGCGAGCAGCAGGCCGCCAAAGAGTTGCAGGCCGACGATGGCAAGAAGCTGTACGGTGACGGCGGCAAACCCGATGCGGAGAACCGTGGCGGCGATGATGCCGACAAGGATCGCCTTGCGGCGGAGATGCGCGGGAAGACCGGCGGCGGCAAGGCCGATGACGATGGCGTTGTCGCCTGCCAGAACGAGATCGATCGCAATGACCTGTAAGAATGCCGTGAAACCGGCGGCTGTGAAGATTTCCATTGGCTGGTCCTGAAACGGATAGAGAGGCGGCGCGGGGAAAAGCGGCGGTCGAGACATGCATGGTAGCGCGGCAGCGCCCGTTTCCGCTCGCCCGTCTCCCCCCGGCGATGAAGTGTCCTTAAGCCATCGAGCCGCCCCAGGTAAAGAAGTTGTGATGGAAATATCTTAATTAGTGATCGGCTGTGACTGAAAAGGCGGCTCGTCTGTATCTCTGTGTGATGCCGCGGCGCGGGTTTGAATGTCGCAAAACATACACCATATACGCCCCACAAGGCACGCTTAGAGCGCGCGCGAAGGCGCTTTCACAATTAAGTCTTGCGCATTCGCTTACAAAGCCTTAAACGGCGACACCAAACCGGTTCGCCGGGGAAACTACTTCACGTTCACAGGAAGCAATTCACATGGCAAAGAGCAAGTTTGAGCGGACGAAGCCGCACGTCAACATTGGCACGATCGGTCACGTTGACCATGGCAAGACGTCGCTGACGGCAGCAATCACGAAGTTCTTCGGCGAGTTCAAGGCGTATGACCAGATCGACGCGGCTCCTGAAGAGAAGGCTCGTGGTATCACGATCTCGACGGCACACGTTGAGTACGAGACGGCCAACCGTCACTACGCTCACGTTGACTGCCCCGGCCACGCCGACTACGTGAAGAACATGATCACCGGTGCTGCCCAGATGGACGGCGCGATCCTGGTTTGCTCCGCCGCTGACGGCCCGATGCCGCAGACGCGCGAGCACATCCTGCTTGCCCGTCAGGTTGGCGTTCCGGCCATCGTCGTGTTCCTCAACAAGGTCGACCAGGTTGACGACGCCGAGCTTCTCGAGCTCGTCGAGCTTGAAGTTCGCGAACTTCTGTCGTCCTACGACTTCCCGGGCGACGATATTCCGATCATCAAGGGTTCGGCGCTTGCTGCTCTTGAAGATTCCGACAAGAAGATCGGTGAAGACGCGATCCGCGAGCTGATGGCTGCGGTTGACGCCTACATCCCGACGCCTGAGCGTCCGATCGACCAGCCGTTCCTGATGCCGATCGAAGACGTGTTCTCGATCTCGGGCCGTGGTACGGTTGTGACGGGTCGCGTTGAGCGCGGTATCGTCAAGGTTGGTGAAGAAGTCGAAATCGTCGGCATCCGTCCGACCTCGAAGACGACTGTTACCGGCGTTGAAATGTTCCGCAAGCTGCTCGACCAGGGCCAGGCTGGCGACAACATCGGTGCACTTGTTCGCGGTGTTAACCGTGACGGCGTCGAGCGTGGTCAGATCCTGTGCAAGCCGGGTTCGGTAAAGCCGCACAAGAAGTTCAAGGCAGAAGCCTACATCCTGACGAAGGAAGAAGGCGGCCGTCATACGCCGTTCTTCACGAACTATCGTCCGCAGTTCTACTTCCGCACGACGGACGTTACGGGCATCGTTACGCTTCCGGAAGGCACGGAAATGGTTATGCCTGGCGACAACGTCACGGTTGACGTCGAGCTGATCGTTCCGATCGCGATGGAAGAAAAGCTGCGCTTCGCTATCCGCGAAGGCGGCCGTACCGTCGGCGCCGGCATCGTTGCCTCGATCGTCGAGTAATCTTAAGGCCTGAAAAGGCTTGACGAAAACCCCGCTGGAGACAGCGGGGTTTTTTGTTTTGTGTCTCGCGCCTGGGGGATGGGAGCTTTCGTTCCTCGGTCCCGGCTGCTACTTTTTGCTGGGGAGATGATGAGGAGTATCATGAAGAAGCGCATTCTGTTTACCGGTGGTTCCGGCAAGGCCGGACGGCATGTGATCCCGTGGCTCATCGGCAAGGGATATGAGGTCCACAACATCGATCTCGTTCCGCTCGACAGGCCGGGCGTGACCAATCTCATCGTCGATATCACGGACAGCGGGCAGGTTTTTAATGCCCTTTCCATGCATCGGAACTTCGCGGAGCTCGAAAGCGGGAAGGGTGTTCTGCCCTTTGATGCGGTGATCCATTTTGCTGCGGTTCCACGCATTTTGATCAAGCCGGACAACGAGACGTTCCGTATCAACACCATGGGAACCTATAATGTCATCGAGGCCGCGATAAAGCTTGGCATCCGAAAGGTAGTGATAGCATCGAGCGAGACCACATACGGGGTCTGTTTCGCCGAGGGCGAGAAGGATTTTCACCACTTCCCGCTTGAAGAGGACTACGATGTCGATCCGATGGATTCCTACGGACTGTCGAAGGTGGTGAATGAAAGAACCGCGCGGGCCTTTGCCGAGCGAAGCGGATACGACATTTACGCGCTGCGAATCGGCAATGTCATCGAACCCCATGAGTATGAGAAGTTTCCCGATTTCTTTGCCCATCCGGAAACACGCAAACGCAACGCCTGGGGCTACATCGACGCACGTGATCTCGGCCAGATCTGCCATCTTTGCATCGAAAAGGATGGCCTCGGTTATCAGGTCTTCAATGCCGTTAATGATACAGCTACGGCAACGGTCCCCACGCGCGAGCTTGCCCGGACATATTTCCCTCAGGTGCAATTCCGCCGAGAGATCGGAGAGCATGAGGGATTGATCTCCAACCGCAAGATTCGCGAGATCCTTGGTTTCAAGGAAGAGCATGACTGGCGGAAATACGTCAAAACCTGACGGGTGCATGATTTTCGGGGGCAGAGTGGAAAAAACAAAAAACACACTTGCCATTCTTTTCCCTGCACCTTAAAGGAGCGCATACCGAATTGGCCAAGCGATTTCGCGGCCGGTTCAGGTGACTAAGGGGTATAGCTCAGTTGGTAGAGCGGCGGTCTCCAAAACCGCAGGTCGGGGGTTCGAGCCCCTCTGCCCCTGCCACTTTCCATTCGCAAGCGCGGTTTTCGCTGCATGGCAGATGGGGCCGGTTTACCGGCGAATTTCGCCGAATGTCGATTTCCTCTTGTTAAAAGTGGAATCGGTGTTTATGTAGGGTCAAAACAGACACGCGGTGCGTGGGGCTGATTAGTTCGGCTTTACGCGCCGTAATTGCGTGGGCAGTCAATGGCATCCAAAACCAATCCGTTTACGTTTCTGCAGCAGGTTCGCGCCGAAGCGTCAAAGATCACTTGGCCGTCGCGCCGCGAGACCATGATTTCGACGGCTATGGTGCTGGTGATGGTCATTTTCGCGGCTCTGTTCTTTTTTGCTGCTGACCAGCTCATTGGCTGGATTCTCAGCCTTGTGCTGAACGTCGGCCGGTAACGGATTGAACGGAGAGTAAAGATGGCAGCGCGCTGGTATATCGTTCACGCATATTCGAATTTCGAAAAGAAGGTCGCCGAGTCGATCGAGGAAAAGGCCCGTCAGAAGGGTCTGGACCATCTTTTCGAGAAAATCCTCGTGCCGACCGAAAAGGTGGTCGAGGTGCGCCGCGGCCGCAAGGTCGATAGCGAGCGCAAGTTCTTTCCGGGTTACGTGCTGGTGCGCGCCAACCTGACGGATGAGGCTTATCACCTCATCAAGAACACGCCGAAGGTCACCGGTTTCCTCGGTTCGGACAGCAAGCCTGTTCCGATTCCGGATTACGAAGCCGAGCGTATCCTTGGTCAGGTTCAGGAAGGTGTCGAGCGTCCGAAGTCTTCGGTTTCGTTCGAGATCGGCGAGCAGGTTCGCGTCTCCGACGGTCCTTTCGCGTCGTTCAACGGCGTGGTTCAGGACGTGGACGAAGAGCGTTCGCGCCTGAAGGTGGAAGTTTCGATTTTCGGCCGCGCAACGCCGGTCGAGCTGGAATACAATCAGGTCGAGAAGGTCTGATTGGCGGGGCGATGCCCCAAGCGCGTGGAAGGCTAACTGGCTCTTTAAGCCGGGGCAGGGCGCCGCACCACGCAACCGCAGCCGCCGGAGAAATCCGGCTTAAGAGAAGCCGGGCAACCGGTTTGAATTGAAAGGCAGAGAGATATGGCTAAGAAAGTTGCAGGCCAGCTCAAGTTGCAGGTAAAGGCTGGGTCGGCCAATCCGTCCCCGCCGATCGGTCCGGCACTTGGTCAGCGTGGCATTAACATCATGGAATTCTGCAAGGCGTTCAATGCCGCCACGCAGGAAATGGAAAAGGGTATGCCGATCCCGGTCGTCATCACCTATTACCAGGACAAGTCCTTCACCTTCGTCATGAAGCAGCCGCCGATGACGTACTGGCTGAAGAAGGAAGCAAAGATCACCTCCGGTTCCAAGACGCCTGGCAAGGGCGCCAAGGTCGGTTCCATCACCAAGGCTCAGGTCAAGTCGATCGCTGAAGCCAAGATGAAGGATCTGAACGCAGCCGACATCGAAGGCGCAATGGCAATGGTTGAGGGCTCTGCCCGCGCCATGGGCCTGGAAGTGGTAGGTTGATCATGGCCAAGGTAGCAAAGCGCATTCAGAAGATCCGCGAAGGCGTGGATCCGAACAAGCTCTACGTTCTCACCGACGCCATTTCGATGGTCAAGGAACGTGCAGTCGCCAAGTTCGACGAAACCGTTGAAGTTTCGATGAACCTCGGCGTTGACCCGCGCCATGCGGACCAGATGGTTCGTGGCGTTGTCAACCTGCCGAACGGCACCGGCCGTGACGTTCGCGTCGCCGTCTTCGCCCGTGGCGCCAAGGCTGATGAAGCCACGGCTGCCGGCGCTGACGTTGTTGGTGCGGAAGAACTGGTTGAAATCGTTCAGGGCGGCAAGATCGACTTCGATCGCTGCATCGCGACCCCGGACATGATGCCGCTCGTCGGCCGTCTCGGCAAGGTACTCGGCCCGCGTGGCATGATGCCGAACCCGAAGGTCGGAACCGTGACCATGGACGTTGCCGGTGCTGTCAAGGCATCCAAGGGCGGCGCTGTCGAATTCCGCGTCGAAAAGGCCGGTATCGTACACGCTGGCGTTGGCAAGGCTTCGTTCGACGCCAAGGCTCTTGAGGAAAACATCAAGGCTTTCGCCGATGCGGTCATCAAGGCAAAGCCGGCTGGCGCCAAGGGCAACTATGTCAAGCGCGTCGCCATCTCCTCGACCATGGGTCCGGGCGTCAAGATCGACCCTTCGTCGGTTACGGCTTAATCAATTCTCGCGCTTCCCGAGTGAAGTGTGAATAAAAGAATTTCCGGCTCCCAGGAGCCGGAGATTTCCGGGGAAACCCGGAACTCCTGTCCGAGATTGCGGGTGGCCATGTCCTTCGGGGCCGGGCCTTAATCATTTAGCCTGCATGAGACGGGTGAGGCTGGATTTGAGGCATCTGTCGATGCCTGACTGTCCGGTTCGAACCTGGTGTGCCTGTGCCTGAAGCCGTTTGCGGCGACAGAGCGGGGGACAGGATCCTCGAGTGTCGCTCGGGATCTTTGTAAAAAGGTCCCTTGGGGCAAAGGCAAACCCGACGGGTTCACAATCATGTGGCCCCGTCTACTGGAGACAGACAGTGGAAAGAGCGGAAAAACGCGAATTCGTCACGGAGCTGAACGAAGTCTTCAAGGCTTCCGGTTCGGTTGTCGTGGCCCACTATGCTGGTGTCACCGTTGCGCAGATGAACGACTTCCGTTCGAAGATGCGCGCTGCCGGAGGCACCGTCAAGGTCGCGAAGAACCGCCTGGCCAAGATCGCTCTTCAGGGTACGGAGTCGGAAGGGATGACCAATCTCTTCAAGGGACAGACGCTGATTGCGTACAGCACTGACCCGATGATCGCTCCGAAAGTCGTCATGGATTTCGCCAAGACCAACGACAAGGTCGTTGTTTTGGGCGGCGCCATGGGCGCAACCACGCTCAACGCCGAAGCAGTCAAGTCGCTCGCGACCCTGCCTTCGCTGGACGAGCTGCGCGCAAAGCTGCTGGGCCTTCTCAATGCCCCGGCAACTCGCGTCGCTACGGTTGTCGCCGCACCTGCAAGCCAGCTGGCTCGGGTGTTCTCGGCTTACGCCAAGAAGGACGAAGCCGCTTAAGGCGGTTTTTCGCTGTAAATATTCAAACTGGTTCGAACTGAACAAAAGGAACTATCAAAATGGCTGATCTCGCAAAGATCGTAGAAGACCTCTCCTCGCTGACCGTTCTGGAAGCTGCAGAACTGTCCAAGCTTCTCGAAGAAAAGTGGGGCGTTTCCGCTGCTGCTCCGGTAGCCGTTGCTGCTGCTGGCGGCGCTGCTGCTGCTGCTGCTCCGGAAGAAGAAAAGACCGAGTTCGACGTTATCCTGGTTGACGCTGGCGCCAACAAGATCAACGTCATCAAGGAAGTTCGCGGCATCACCGGCCTCGGCCTCAAGGAAGCCAAGGACCTCGTTGAAGGCGCTCCGAAGCCGGTCAAGGAAGCCGTTTCCAAGGCTGAAGCTGCTGATCTCAAGAAGAAGCTTGAAGACGCAGGCGCCAAGGTTGACGTTAAGTAATCTTGCGATTGCTGGCGGGAAGGGGCTTAATGCCCCTTCCCGTCGTCATCGTTTTTAAAACTCATTACCCAAAAGCCGCGTGAAAATGGCTTTTGGGTAATGGGTTCTTCAAGAGAATGGTTCCGAACCGGCTCATCAAGGCAATCCGGCCTGATCGATCCGGGATGTGGAACGAGATTGAGGATACCCATTGATTGACGGGATCGACTGGCCATCGGTTCCCGTCCGTTGCAGGCCCGGATGCAATTTTTAAAGGAGCGACGATGGCTCAGACCCTTTCGTTTAACGGTCGCAGGCGCGTACGCAAGTTTTTCGGCAAAATTCCAGAAGTAGCGGAAATGCCGAACCTCATTGAGGTTCAGAAGGCTTCGTACGACCAGTTTCTCATGGTTGACGAGCCCAAGGGTGGCCGTCCCGACGAGGGATTGAATGCCGTTTTCAAATCCGTATTCCCGATCACCGATTTTTCCGGCGCCTCCATGCTCGAATTCGTATCCTACGAATTCGAAGCGCCGAAGTTCGACGTCGAGGAATGCCGTCAGCGCGATCTGACTTATGCAGCGCCGCTCAAGGTGACGCTGCGCCTCATCGTGTTCGATATCGATGAAGATACGGGCGCGAAGTCCATCAAGGACATCAAGGAACAGTCCGTCTACATGGGCGACATGCCGCTCATGACCAATAACGGCACGTTCATCGTCAACGGCACCGAGCGCGTCATCGTTTCGCAGATGCACCGTTCGCCGGGCGTGTTCTTCGATCACGACAAGGGCAAGAGCCATTCTTCCGGCAAGCTGCTCTTCGCTGCCCGTGTCATTCCGTATCGCGGTTCCTGGCTCGACATCGAGTTCGACGCCAAGGATATCGTCTATGCGCGTATCGACCGTCGCCGCAAGATCCCCGTGACCTCGCTGCTGATGGCGCTTGGCATGGACGGCGAAGACATTCTGTCGACCTTCTACACCAAGGCTTCCTATGAGCGCGACGGCGACGGCTGGCGTATTCCGTTCCAGCCCGAAGCGCTGAAGAACGCCAAGGTCGTCACCGACATGATCGACGCCGATACCGGCGAAGTGGTCGTCGAGGCCGGCAAGAAGCTCACGCCGCGCCTTATCCGCCAGCTCTCCGAAAAGGGCCTCAAGGCGCTGAAGGCGACCGACGAAGACCTTTACGGCAACTATCTGGCCGAAGACATCGTCAACTACGAGACGGGTGAAATCTATCTCGAGGCCGGCGACGAAATCGACGAGAAGACCCTCGGTCTGATCCTGCAGTCCGGTTTTGACGAGATTCCGGTTCTCAACATCGACCACGTCAATGTTGGCGCCTATATCCGCAACACGCTGTCTGCCGACAAGAACGAGAACCGCCAGGAAGCCCTGTTCGACATCTACCGCGTCATGCGTCCGGGTGAGCCGCCGACCATGGATTCGGCGGAAGCGATGTTCAACTCGCTGTTCTTCGATGCAGAGCGTTACGATCTTTCGGCCGTTGGTCGCGTGAAGATGAACATGCGCCTCGACCTCGACGCGGAAGACACCGTGCGCACGCTGCGCAAGGAAGACATCCTCGCCGTCGTCAAGATGCTGGTCGAACTGCGCGACGGCAAGGGCGAAATCGACGACATCGACAACCTCGGCAACCGCCGTGTGCGTTCTGTCGGCGAGTTGATGGAAAACCAGTATCGTCTGGGCCTTCTGCGCATGGAACGTGCGATCAAGGAACGTATGTCCTCGATCGAAATCGATACCGTGATGCCGCAGGACCTGATCAATGCGAAGCCGGCAGCTGCTGCCGTTCGCGAATTCTTCGGTTCCTCGCAGCTGTCGCAGTTCATGGACCAGGTGAACCCGCTTTCGGAAATCACCCACAAGCGTCGTCTTTCGGCTCTTGGACCGGGTGGTCTGACCCGCGAGCGCGCCGGCTTCGAGGTCCGCGACGTTCACCCGACCCACTACGGCCGTATTTGCCCGATCGAGACGCCGGAAGGCCCGAACATCGGTCTGATCAACTCGCTTGCAACCTTCGCCCGTGTCAACAAGTACGGCTTCATCGAGAGCCCGTACCGCAAGATCACCGACGGCAAGGTCACGAACGACGTTATCTACCTCTCCGCCATGGAAGAGGCGAAGTATTACGTCGCGCAGGCCAACGCGCCGCTCAATGAAGACGGTTCTTTCTCGGAAGAGTTCGTCGTCTGCCGTCACTCGGGCGAAGTTATGCTCGCACCGCGTGACAACATCAACCTGATGGACGTTTCGCCGAAGCAGCTCGTTTCGGTCGCAGCGGCTCTCATTCCGTTCCTGGAAAACGACGACGCCAACCGCGCTCTCATGGGCTCGAACATGCAGCGTCAGGCCGTTCCGCTTCTGCGCGCAGAGGCGCCTTTCGTGGGCACCGGCATGGAACCGATCGTTGCGCGTGACTCCGGCGCTGCCATCGCGGCTCGCCGCGGCGGTGTCGTCGACCAGGTCGACGCGACGCGTATCGTTATCCGCGCTACGGAAGATCTCGATGCAGGCAAGTCCGGCGTTGACATCTACCGTCTGCAGAAGTTCCAGCGTTCGAACCAGAACACCTGCGTCAACCAGCGTCCGCTGGTGTCCGTCGGCGATATCATCTCAAAGGGTGACATCATCGCGGATGGTCCGTCGACCGACCTCGGTGACCTGGCTCTCGGCCGTAACGCGCTCGTCGCGTTCATGCCCTGGAACGGCTACAACTACGAAGACTCGATCCTGATGTCGGAGCGTATCGTTTCCGACGACGTGTTCACCTCCATCCACATCGAAGAGTTCGAAGTGATGGCGCGTGACACGAAGCTTGGTCCGGAAGAAATCACGCGCGATATTCCGAACGTTTCGGAAGAAGCGCTGAAGAACCTCGACGAAGCCGGTATCGTCTACATCGGTGCGGAAGTTCAGCCAGGTGACATCCTCGTTGGCAAGATCACGCCGAAGGGCGAAAGCCCGATGACGCCGGAAGAAAAGCTTCTGCGCGCCATCTTCGGTGAAAAGGCTTCCGACGTTCGCGACACCTCCATGCGCATGCCTCCGGGCACGTTCGGTACGGTCGTGGAAGTCCGCGTCTTCAACCGTCACGGTGTGGAGAAGGACGAGCGCGCGATGGCTATCGAGCGCGAAGAGATCGAGCGTCTGGCGAAGGACCGTGACGACGAGCAGGCGATCCTCGACCGTAACGTCTACGGCCGTCTGATCGACATGCTGCGTGGCCAGGTTTCGATTGCCGGTCCGAAGGGCTTCAAGAAGGGCGTCGAGCTCTCCAACGCCGTCGTCTCCGAATATCCCCGCTCGCAGTGGTGGATGTTCGCCGTCGAGGACGAAAAGGCCCAGGCTGAGATCGAAGCACTTCGCGGCCAGTACGACGAATCCAAGTCGCGCCTTGAGCAGCGCTTCATGGACAAGGTCGAAAAGGTCCAGCGCGGCGATGAAATGCCTCCGGGCGTCATGAAGATGGTCAAGGTCTTCGTTGCCGTTAAGCGCAAGATCCAGCCGGGCGACAAGATGGCCGGCCGTCACGGTAACAAGGGCGTCGTTTCGCGTATCGTTCCCGTCGAGGACATGCCGTTCCTCGAAGACGGCACGCATGTCGACATCTGCTTGAACCCGCTCGGCGTGCCGTCGCGCATGAACGTCGGCCAGATCCTCGAAACCCACCTCGCATGGGCATGCGCAGGCATGGGCAAGAAGATCGGCGAGATGCTCGAAGAGTATCGCAAGACGATGGACATCAGCGAGCTTCGCAGCGAGCTGACGGAAATCTATGCGTCTGAAGCCAATGACGAGGTTCAGCGTTTTGACGACGACTCGCTCGTCAAGCTCGCCGAAGAAGCCAAGCGCGGTGTTTCCATCGCGACTCCGGTTTTCGACGGTGCGCACGAGCCTGACGTTGCCGCGATGCTGAAGAAGGCAGGTCTGCATGAATCCGGTCAGTCCGTTCTTTACGACGGCCGTACCGGTGAGCCGTTCGACCGCAAGGTCACCGTCGGCTACATGTACATGATCAAGCTGAACCACCTTGTCGACGACAAGATCCACGCTCGTTCGATCGGTCCTTACTCGCTCGTTACCCAGCAGCCGCTGGGCGGCAAGGCGCAGTTCGGCGGTCAGCGCTTCGGGGAAATGGAAGTCTGGGCTCTGGAAGCATACGGCGCGGCTTACACGCTGCAGGAAATGCTGACCGTCAAGTCGGACGACGTGGCTGGCCGCACCAAGGTTTACGAAGCGATCGTCCGTGGCGACGACACCTTCGAAGCCGGTATCCCCGAGAGCTTCAACGTTCTCGTCAAGGAAATGCGGTCGCTCGGCCTGTCCGTCGAGCTGGAAAACTCGAAGATCGAGAACCAGCCCGAAGACCAGCTGCCTGACGCGGCGGAATAAACACGACAGAGGCGGGCGCCTGAGAGGGCGCCTGCCGGTTTCCCGAGCGGTCTTTGCGGTTCGGGATACTTTCGCCGCATTATGCGGTTAATCCGTATTTAAAGCTCTGGACGGCGACCCGGGAAGAAGCCGGTCCAGATGCAAACAGGGGCAGCAGCTAGCCTCTCAAGGAGACAAGGCATGAACCAAGAGGTCATGAATCTTTTCAATCCTCAGGTGCCTGCGCAGCATTTCGATTCCATCCGGATTTCGATCGCTTCGCCGGAAAAAATCCTGTCGTGGTCCTACGGCGAGATCAAGAAGCCGGAAACCATCAACTACCGTACGTTCAAGCCTGAGCGTGACGGTCTTTTCTGCGCTCGCATCTTCGGACCGATCAAGGACTACGAGTGCCTGTGCGGCAAGTACAAGCGCATGAAGTACAAGGGCATCATCTGCGAAAAGTGCGGCGTCGAAGTGACGCTGTCGCGCGTTCGCCGTGAGCGCATGGGCCATATCGAGCTCGCAGCGCCGGTTGCCCACATCTGGTTCCTGAAGTCGCTTCCTTCGCGTATCTCGACCCTGCTCGACATGACGCTGAAGGATGTTGAGCGCGTTCTCTATTTCGAGAACTACATTGTCACGGAACCCGGTCTCACCTCGCTCAAGCAGAACCAGCTTCTGTCTGAAGAAGAGTACATGATCGCCGTCGACGAGTTCGGCGAAGACCAGTTCACCGCCATGATCGGCGCTGAAGCCATCTATGAGATGCTGGCTTCGATGAACCTCGAAAAGATCGCCGGCGACCTGCGTGCCGAACTTGCTGAGACCACGTCGGATCTCAAGCAGAAGAAGCTGATGAAGCGCCTGAAGATCGTCGAGAACTTCATGGAATCGGGCAACCGTCCTGAATGGATGATCATGAAGGTCGTTCCGGTCATTCCGCCGGACCTGCGTCCGCTGGTTCCGCTGGATGGCGGCCGTTTTGCGACGTCCGACCTTAACGATCTCTATCGCCGCGTCATCAACCGTAACAACCGTCTGAAGCGCCTGATCGAGCTTCGTGCGCCTGGCATCATCATCCGCAACGAAAAGCGTATGTTGCAGGAATCCGTCGATGCGCTGTTCGACAACGGCCGTCGCGGTCGCGTCATCACGGGTGCCAACAAGCGCCCGCTGAAGTCGCTCTCCGACATGCTCAAGGGCAAGCAGGGCCGTTTCCGCCAGAACCTTCTCGGCAAGCGCGTCGACTATTCCGGCCGTTCGGTCATCGTGACCGGTCCGGAACTGAAGCTGCACCAGTGCGGCCTGCCGAAGAAGATGGCGCTCGAACTGTTCAAGCCGTTCATCTATGCCCGCCTCGACGCCAAGGGTTACTCCTCGACCGTCAAGCAGGCCAAGAAGCTGGTTGAAAAGGAAAAGCCTGAGGTTTGGGATATCCTCGACGAGGTCATCCGCGAGCATCCGGTTCTCTTGAACCGCGCACCGACGCTGCACCGTCTGGGTATCCAGGCTTTCGAACCCATGCTGGTCGAAGGCAAGGCCATCCAGCTGCACCCGCTCGTCTGCACGGCCTTCAACGCCGACTTCGACGGTGACCAGATGGCTGTTCACGTTCCGCTTTCGCTGGAAGCCCAGCTGGAAGCGCGCGTGCTGATGATGTCGACCAACAACATCCTGCATCCGGCAAACGGCCACCCGATCATCGTTCCTTCGCAGGACATGGTTCTCGGCCTGTATTACCTGTCGATCATGAACCAGAACGAGCCGGGCGAAGGCATGGCCTTCTCCGACATCGGTGAACTGCATCACGCACTTGAAAACAAGGTCGTGACGCTGCATGCCAAGATCCGTGGTCGCTTCAAGACCGTGGATGCCGATGGCAAGCCGGTTTCGAAGATCCATGAGACGACCCCCGGCCGTATGCTGATTGGCGAACTTCTGCCGAAGAACGTCAACGTGCCTTTCGACGTCTGCAACCAGGAAATGACCAAGAAGAACATCTCCAAGATGATCGACACGGTCTACCGTCATTGCGGCCAGAAAGACACGGTCATCTTCTGTGACCGCATCATGCAGCTCGGCTTTGCCCATGCCTGCCGCGCCGGCATTTCGTTCGGCAAGGACGACATGGTCATTCCTGACAGCAAGGTGAAGATCGTTGGCGACACCGAAGCTCTCGTGAAGGAATACGAACAGCAGTATAATGATGGTCTCATCACCCAGGGCGAAAAGTACAACAAGGTTGTCGACGCCTGGGGCAAGGCAACCGAAAAGGTCGCCGAAGAGATGATGGCACGCATCAAGGCTGTCGAGTTCGACCCGGAAACGGGCCGCCAGAAGCCGATGAACTCCATCTACATGATGTCTCACTCGGGTGCTCGTGGTTCTCCGAACCAGATGCGTCAGCTGGGCGGCATGCGCGGCCTGATGGCGAAGCCATCGGGTGAAATCATCGAGACGCCGATCATCTCGAACTTCAAGGAAGGCCTGACCGTTAACGAGTACTTCAACTCGACCCACGGTGCCCGTAAGGGTCTCGCAGACACCGCCCTGAAGACCGCGAACTCGGGTTACCTGACCCGTCGTCTCGTCGACGTCGCGCAGGATTGCATCGTCAACTCCAGGGATTGCGGCACCGACAAGGGCCTCACCATGACTGCCATCGTTGATGCCGGTCAGGTGGTTGCTTCGCTCGGCGCGCGTATCCTCGGTCGTACGGCTCTCGATGACATCGACAACCCGGTCACCGGCGAGAACATCGTCAAGGCTGGCACGCTGATCGACGAAGCCGACGTGGCTGCCATCGAGAAGGCTGGCATCCAGTCCGTTCGCATCCGCTCGGCGCTCACCTGCGAAGTGCAGGTTGGTGTCTGCGGCGTCTGCTACGGTCGTGACCTTGCACGCGGTACGCCTGTCAACATGGGCGAAGCCGTTGGCGTTATCGCCGCTCAGTCGATCGGTGAACCTGGCACGCAGCTCACCATGCGTACGTTCCACCTTGGTGGCACGGCAAACGTGGTCGACCAGTCGTTCCTCGAAGCGTCTTATGAAGGCACGATCCAGATCAAGAACCGCAACATCCTGCGGAACTCCGAAGGCGTTCTCATCGCCATGGGCCGTAACATGTCCGTTACGATCCTTGATGAGCGCGGCGCGGAACGTTCCACACAGCGTGTGGCTTACGGTTCGAAGATCTTCGTTGATGATGGCGACAAGGTAAAGCGTGGCCAGCGTCTTGCAGAGTGGGACCCCTACACCCGTCCGATGATGACGGAAGTGGAAGGTACCGTTCACTTCGAAGACCTCGTCGACGGTCTATCCGTTCTGGAAGCAACCGACGAATCCACCGGCATCACCAAGCGTCAGGTCATTGACTGGCGCTCGACGCCGCGCGGTTCGGATCTCAAGCCTGCGATCGTCATCAAGGACGCGTCCGGCGCTGTTGCGAAGCTTGCCCGTGGTGGCGAAGCCCGCTTCCAGCTCTCGGTCGACGCCATCCTGTCGGTCGAGCCGGGTGCGAAGGTCTCCCAGGGTGACGTGCTTGCACGTTCGCCGCTGGAAAGCGCCAAGACGAAGGACATCACCGGTGGTCTGCCGCGCGTTGCGGAACTGTTCGAAGCCCGTCGTCCGAAGGATCACGCCATCATCGCAGAGATCGATGGTACGATCCGCCTCGGCCGCGACTACAAGAACAAGCGCCGCGTGATGATCGAGCCTGCGGAAGACGGCGTCGAGCCGGTCGAATACCTGATCCCGAAGGGCAAGCCCTTCCACCTTCAGGAAGGCGACTATATCGAAAAGGGTGAATACATCCTCGACGGTAACCCGGCGCCGCACGACATTCTGGCGATCAAGGGCGTGGAAGCTCTGGCTTCCTACCTCGTGAACGAAATCCAGGAAGTCTACCGTCTGCAGGGCGTTGTGATCAACGACAAGCACATCGAGGTGATCGTTCGCCAGATGCTGCAGAAGGTTGAAATCACCGATGCTGGCGATAGCCAGTACATCGTGGGTGACAACGTTGATCGCATCGAACTCGATGACAACAATGACCGCCTGATCGAAGAAGGCAAGAAGCCTGCCTATGGCGAGCCGGTTCTGCTCGGCATCACCAAGGCTTCGCTGCAGACGCCGTCCTTCATCTCGGCCGCATCCTTCCAGGAGACCACCAAGGTTCTCACGGAAGCTGCGATTGCCGGCAAGACGGACACGCTGCAGGGCCTCAAGGAAAACGTCATTGTCGGCCGTCTCATCCCGGCCGGTACCGGCGGCACCATGACGCAGATCCGCCGCATCGCCACCTCGCGCGACGACCTCATTCTCGAGGAACGCCGCAAGGGTACCGGTGCAGGTTCTGCAAACCAGATGCTGCAGGACATGACGGACCAGGCTCCGGCTGCCGAGTAAGGTCAGACAGGGCAGGGGCTTTGCGGAGCCCCCCAAAGTTCGAAGCAAAACGCCCGGAGCAATCCGGGCGTTTTTGTTTTTATGGACAGAGGCCGGGCGCCTCCACCGCCGCCCGGCATTCCTGCATATGCAGCAGGGTTAGTCCTGTTTCCGGATGTTATAGCGGGTCAGGACAGAGAGGCGCCGAACAAGATCGGTCTGGCCTGCGCTGCCGGTCTTGGCATAGATCGACTTTGCGTTGCTGCGCACCGTTTCATGGGAAATCTGCAATTGCTTCGCCACTGCCGGTAGCGAAAGTCCTTTCATGATTTCCAAAGCCACGCGTGCCTCGCCTCTTGTGAGGTCGTATAACCCCTTCAATAACGCGCTTGCGTCGGCAATGGTGCCGGTGGGCTGCGATATGAGCACGATGGCGTTGCCTTTCGGAGATAAGTCGAGCGCCTTCTTGCGCAGCGGTATGACGTGAAGAATGCAGGGTCTATCTTCACCGGCGGGGAGAGGGAAGGAACCGGCATCGTGCCCGGCCAGCGCTTTGTATAGGAGCCGGTTCACCCTCTCGTCAGCAATGGCAATACTGTCGCGCGTGGGGGCGGCGAAACATTTCTGCAATGACAGGAAGAGATCGTTGGCCGAGAGAATGAGGCCGTTTGCCTGCAGCACGGCTGCCGGAGCGCCAATGGCATTGAGGCCGAAGGTCATCGCGTCGGCTTTCTGCCGTTGCAGCCGCGTTGCGAGCGCAAGGCTACGGGCGATATGTGGCCTCAGTCCGGCGAGCGCAGCCATCGTATCAGGCCGGATTATGCCAGCTTCCAGCCTGTGTTCAAACAGCACTGTCATCTCCGGATGGCCGGGCGACGCGACCTGTGTCGTCGCACCATAGCCCAGGCCGCGGGGCCTGAGGAACTCACGGACGATCGGCAGTTCGGCCCATTCATCAGGGGTGAAGACGTCGAAATCCTGCACGAAGGCGAACCGGCCTTCACGGGCAGTACGCGTAAGGCGATCATTGCGGTGATTCCAGCCTCCCGCCATGTAGTCCTTCATCAGTTCTTGAAAGTTGGGCGTGTGCAGCCAGGCCTGGTCTTCCCCCTTGCCCCAGGTGATGGCGCCGCCCCAGAAACCGAGGCGGCCGCCGGCATTTGCCAGAACCTGCGACCAGCGGTCGTGAAAAAGCGCCGCTTCATAAATGTCATCGATAATGTCAGACGATGATAAAGTATCCAACCCGACCCCGAAATTTTGCGTCGGAACTATTCTAAGCCTATGTTTGCGCGGCATTCAATCTTTTAAGAATCAATACTATTATTCAGACTACATATTCTATAAGTGACTTAATATATTGACAAGCTTTCCAAAAGGGTCGCGTACGAACAGGCGACGTACGCCCCAGGACTCGACGGTGGGGCCGTATTCTATCGGCAGTCCGGCTGCGACGATCCGGTCGCGGACCTCGTCGAAATTGTCGACTTCTATGGAGAAGTCCGGCACATCTGTGCCGGAACCGCCTTCGCGCGCAAAGCTTAGCTGCGCCGGCGCCTTGAGCGGGCTGGCATGGGTGACGATCCAGCCGTGATCCATGGCGACCGGCATGCCGAGGATATCGCCATAAAAGACCTGCGCCAGCGCGGGGTCGGAGGTAGCGATGTTGGCGACGACACGTCTGACCGCCATGGCCAAGGCTCTTCAGGCGAAGCGGATGATGGCGACTTCGCCTTCGAGCGCGCCCTGATAGGCCGAGGCGTGCGGCTCTTCATCGGGAATTTCGGTCAGCATGCCGATCTGGTCGAGATCGGCTTCGATGAAGCCTTCCTCGGAAAGCGCATTCAGCGTTTCGCGAACGGCTGTGTCGTCATCCGGCGCCCTGAGGATGACGTGAATGTCGATACCCTCGGAGTTGTCGGTTTCGTAAGCCTTGCCGATGACGATGAAGACCATCGGCTCGTCGCGTCCGTTGTCGTTGTCGGGGAGGGTGCTCATGACGCGGTTCCTTGATCTTTCGTTGCTGTCATCAGGGCAGGGGGAATCGGTTCCGCCCGCGGCGCGGCCATGTCCGGCCAGCCTGAGGGAATCAATAGACGGATTTTATGAAAAGCCAAAGGCCGGAGGTTAAAATCGCTGCCGTTGATGCCGACTTATGGTATAGGGAGGGGGAAATGGCGTTGCGGTGGCGTTCGTGGCCCCGAGCGCGCGCGCAAAATGCGGATTCACCCTTGACGAAAGCTGGCTAAAACAGTAGTACGCCCGCCATCGGAGCCTCTGTGGGTGCTGGCCGTTCGGTAAGCTTTTTCCCGAACATCATCTCAAACGGGTCTCCATTGCACGTAGAAGACACGAATGTTGCACGCAAGACGCCTCATCCGGTGTCCTCTGCTCTTGGTGGTCCATCCGTGAAACCGGATCGGGCCACGTTTTGCGCATGAGGATATATGCGTGCATCGTCGCCGGCAACGGCATAGCCGCCACCCGTGAGGGTGGCTAAAGTAGTTTTTGCAAGGGATGGTTATATGCCTACCGTAAACCAGCTGATCCGCAAGCCTCGCCAGGCACAGGTAAAGCGCAACAAGGTTCCTGCCCTGCAGGAAAACCCGCAGAAGCGTGGTGTTTGCACCCGCGTTTACACGACGACCCCGAAGAAGCCGAACTCGGCTCTGCGTAAGGTTGCCAAGATCCGCCTCACCAACGGCTTCGAAGTCATCGGCTACATTCCTGGCGAAGGTCACAACCTTCAGGAACACTCTGTCGTCATGATCCGCGGCGGCCGCGTGAAGGACTTGCCGGGCGTTCGTTACCACATCATCCGCGGTGTTCTCGATACCCAGGGCGTCAAGAACCGCAAGCAGCGCCGTTCGAAGTACGGTGCGAAGCGTCCGAAGTAATTTCGGCAACAACAATTCGGCGCTGCGCGAGGTTCTCCGCGTGGTATAGCGTCAATAACATTGAGAGACAAAAAGTATGTCCCGTCGCCATAGTGCAGAAAAGCGTGAGATCAACCCGGATCCGAAGTTCGGTGATCTGGTCGTCACCAAGTTCATGAACGCCATCATGCTTCACGGCAAGAAGTCGGTAGCAGAAAGCATCGTTTACGGCGCGTTCGACGTCGTTCAGGGCAAGACGAAGCAGGAGCCGCTCGCCGTGTTCCATTCGGCCCTCGACAATGTTGCGCCGCATGTTGAAGTGCGTTCGCGCCGCGTTGGTGGTGCGACATACCAGGTTCCGGTTGATGTTCGTCCCGAGCGTCGCCAGGCCCTCGCAATCCGCTGGTTGATCACCGCTGCGCGCAAGCGCAACGAAACGACCATGATCGATCGCCTCTCCGGCGAACTCATGGACGCTGCGAACAACCGCGGCTCCGCCGTCAAGAAGCGTGAAGACACGCACAAGATGGCCGACGCTAACCGCGCATTCTCGCATTACCGCTGGTAATCTTAACCGATCGCATATCGAAAGGCAGTCCATTATGGCTCGCGAATATAAAATCGAAGACTACCGCAATTTCGGTATCATGGCGCATATCGACGCCGGCAAGACGACCACCACCGAGCGTATTCTCTATTACACCGGTAAGTCGCACAAGATCGGCGAAGTTCACGATGGCGCAGCCACGATGGACTGGATGGAGCAGGAGCAGGAGCGTGGTATCACCATCACGTCCGCTGCGACCACGACCTTCTGGAAGGGCCGTGACGGCAAGACCCGCCGCTTCAACATCATCGACACCCCCGGCCACGTTGACTTCACCATCGAAGTCGAGCGTTCGCTGCGCGTTCTCGACGGCGCCATCGCGCTGCTCGACGCCAACGCCGGTGTTGAGCCGCAGACGGAAACCGTCTGGCGTCAGGCTGAGAAGTATCATGTTCCGCGCATGATCTTCTGCAACAAGATGGACAAGACCGGTGCTGACTTCTACCGCTCGGTAGAAATGATCAAGACCCGTCTCGGCGCCACTGCCGTTGTCATGCAGCTGCCGATCGGCGCTGAGACCGAGTTCAAGGGCGTTATCGACCTGATCGAGATGAATGCTCTCGTATGGCGCGACGAGTCGCTCGGCGCCCAGTGGGACGTCGTCGAGATCCCCGAGGACATGAAGGCCAAGGCTGAAGAATATCGTGAAAAGCTGATCGAGACGGTTGTCGAGATCGACGAAGAAGCGATGGAAGCCTACCTCGAAGGCAACTACCCGGACAACGACAAGATTCGTGAACTCGTTCGCCGCGGCACCATCGACGTGAAGTTCCACCCGATGTTCTGTGGTACTGCGTTCAAGAACAAGGGCGTTCAGCCGCTCCTCGACGCCGTTGTCGACTATCTGCCTTCGCCGCTGGACATTCCGGCGATCAAGGGCATCGACGCCAAGACGGAAGCCGAAATCGAGCGTCACGCTGACGATTCCGAGCCGCTTTCCATGCTCGCGTTCAAGATCATGAACGACCCCTTCGTTGGTTCGCTCACTTTCGCACGCATCTACTCGGGCAAGCTCGAAAAGGGCACGTCTGTCATGAACACGGTCAAGGACAAGCGCGAGCGCGTCGGCCGTATGCTGCAGATGCACTCCAACAGCCGTGAAGACATCGAAGAAGCCTATGCAGGCGACATCGTTGCTCTGGCTGGCCTCAAGGAAACCACCACTGGCGATACGCTCTGCGATCCGCTGAAGCCGGTTATCCTCGAGCGCATGGAATTCCCCGAGCCGGTCATCCAGATCGCGATCGAGCCGAAGACCAAGGGCGACCAGGAAAAGATGGGCCTCGCGCTCAACCGTCTGGCTGCAGAAGATCCGTCCTTCCGTGTCAAGACCGACGACGAATCCGGCCAGACCATCATTGCCGGCATGGGCGAACTTCACCTCGACATCATCGTTGACCGTATGCGTCGCGAGTTCAAGGTTGAAGCAACCGTCGGTGCTCCGCAGGTTGCCTACCGCGAAACGATCACGCGTCAGCACGAAGAAGACTACACGCACAAGAAGCAGTCCGGTGGTACCGGTCAGTTCGCTCGCGTGAAGATCATCTTCGAACCGAACCCCGAAGGCGAAGACTTCAAGTTCGAGTCGAAGATCGTCGGTGGTGCTGTTCCGAAGGAATACATCCCGGGCGTTCAGAAGGGTATCGAAAGCGTTCTGTCTTCCGGTCCGCTGGCTGGCTTCCCGATGCTCGGCGTTAAGGCGACGCTGGTCGACGGTGCATTCCACGATGTTGACTCGTCGGTTCTCGCCTTCGAAATCGCATCGCGTGCCTGCTTCCGTGAAGCAGCCAAGAAGGCTGGTGCACAGCTTCTCGAGCCGATGATGAAGGTCGAAGTCGTAACGCCGGAAGACTATGTCGGCGACGTTATCGGCGACCTGAACTCCCGTCGTGGTCAGATCCAGGGCCAGGAAAGCCGTGGTATCGCCGTCGTCATCAACGCGCATGTTCCGCTCGCGAACATGTTCAAGTACGTCGATAACCTGCGCTCCATGTCGCAGGGTCGCGCTCAGTACTCGATGACGTTCGATCACTATTCGCCGGTTCCGTCGAACGTGGCGCAGGAAATCCAGGCAAAGTACTCCGGTCAGAAGTGATCGGGGTACGCCCCACCGAATTTTGAAGATTATTCCCGTCACGGGACAAGAATGGAGAGCCACTAATGGCAAAGAGCAAGTTTGAGCGGACGAAGCCGCACGTCAACATTGGCACGATCGGTCACGTTGACCATGGCAAGACGTCGCTGACGGCAGCAATCACGAAGTTCTTCGGCGAGTTCAAGGCGTATGACCAGATCGACGCGGCTCCTGAAGAGAAGGCTCGTGGTATCACGATCTCGACGGCACACGTTGAGTACGAGACGGCCAACCGTCACTACGCTCACGTTGACTGCCCCGGCCACGCCGACTACGTGAAGAACATGATCACCGGTGCTGCCCAGATGGACGGCGCGATCCTGGTTTGCTCCGCCGCTGACGGCCCGATGCCGCAGACGCGCGAGCACATCCTGCTTGCCCGTCAGGTTGGCGTTCCGGCCATCGTCGTGTTCCTCAACAAGGTCGACCAGGTTGACGACGCCGAGCTTCTCGAGCTCGTCGAGCTTGAAGTTCGCGAACTTCTGTCGTCCTACGACTTCCCGGGCGACGATATTCCGATCATCAAGGGTTCGGCGCTTGCTGCTCTTGAAGATTCCGACAAGAAGATCGGTGAAGACGCGATCCGCGAGCTGATGGCTGCGGTTGACGCCTACATCCCGACGCCTGAGCGTCCGATCGACCAGCCGTTCCTGATGCCGATCGAAGACGTGTTCTCGATCTCGGGCCGTGGTACGGTTGTGACGGGTCGCGTTGAGCGCGGTATCGTCAAGGTTGGTGAAGAAGTCGAAATCGTCGGCATCCGTCCGACCTCGAAGACGACTGTTACCGGCGTTGAAATGTTCCGCAAGCTGCTCGACCAGGGCCAGGCTGGCGACAACATCGGTGCACTTGTTCGCGGTGTTAACCGTGACGGCGTCGAGCGTGGTCAGATCCTGTGCAAGCCGGGTTCGGTAAAGCCGCACAAGAAGTTCAAGGCAGAAGCCTACATCCTGACGAAGGAAGAAGGCGGCCGTCATACGCCGTTCTTCACGAACTATCGTCCGCAGTTCTACTTCCGCACGACGGACGTTACGGGCATCGTTACGCTTCCGGAAGGCACGGAAATGGTTATGCCTGGCGACAACGTCACGGTTGACGTCGAGCTGATCGTTCCGATCGCGATGGAAGAAAAGCTGCGCTTCGCTATCCGCGAAGGCGGCCGTACCGTCGGCGCCGGCATCGTTGCCTCGATCGTCGAGTAATCTCGACCGTTGAAATTCAGGCTGGCGGCGGTGTGAACAGCACCGCCGCCGGACTTTTGGTAAAAAGCCTGGCGGCGTTGCATTTTTAGTGCTTGAAAAATTCGGTGAAAGCGCGTAAACGCGCACTCACATTCACCGCTGGATTCGCAAGCGATTGCGGAACGCGGTGTTTTTAGCAATACAGACTACTGAAATGATTGGGGTGCGACGCGCATTCCTCTCGATTTTTGAAAATCTGCGGCGCCACGATCAATAGAAGTTCATGTGTTTCCGCGTGCGGAAACGAATAACAAAGAACAAGGACAAGACGAATGAACGGCCAGAATATCCGTATCCGCCTCAAGGCGTTCGATCACCGGATCCTCGATGCCTCTACCCGTGAAATCGTGTCGACCGCAAAGCGCACCGGCGCCAGCGTTCGCGGCCCGGTTCCGCTCCCCACCCGCATCGAAAAGTTTACTGTCAACCGCTCTCCCCACGTTGACAAGAAGAGCCGTGAACAGTTCGAAATGCGGACGCACAAGCGTCTTCTCGATATCGTTGACCCGACCCCGCAGACTGTCGATGCCCTTATGAAGCTCGACCTCGCTGCTGGCGTTGACGTGGAAATCAAGCTCTAAGACCCGGCCCGAACCATTCAGGGTAAGGGCTGAAATAACAAGGAAGGTACGTGGAGCAATCCAACGACTTCCAAACCGGAGACCGGAAACATCGTGAGATGTCGAAGGGCACTCCTTAACAAAGGCCAGAGAGGGTTTTCCCTTCAAGGCTCGCAAGAGGATGAACCAATGCGTTCAGGTGTGATTGCACAGAAAGTGGGTATGACACGCGTCTATAACGACGCAGGTGAACATATCCCTGTAACAGTATTGCGACTGGATAACGTACAAGTCGTTGCCCAGCGCACGGAAGACAAGAATGGCTACACCGCAGTTCAGCTCGGTGCCGGCCAGTCCAAGGTCAAGAACACGACGAAGGCGCTTCGCGGTCACTTTGCCGCTGCCAATGTCGAACCGAAGGCAAAGCTCGTCGAGTTCCGGGTTTCCCCCGAGAACCTGATCGACATCGGTGCAACACTGACCGCAAATCATTTTCAGACCGGCCAGCTGGTCGATGTCACCGGAACCACGATCGGTAAGGGTTTCGCCGGTGCTATGAAGCGTCACAACTTCGGTGGTGGCCGCGCTTCGCACGGTAACTCGATCTCGCACCGTGCACACGGTTCGACTGGTTCCAATCAGGATCCGGGTCGCGTCTGGAAGGGCAAGCGCATGGCTGGTCATATGGGCCAGACCCGCGTTACGACCCAGAACCTCGAAGTCGTTTCGACTGATGAAGACCGTGGCCTCATCCTCGTGAAGGGTGCAGTTCCCGGCTCGAAGGGTTCCTGGATCATCGTCCGCGACGCCGTCAAGTCGGCTGCGAAGTAAGGGAGCCTTATCATGGAATTGAACGTCAAGACCCTCGAGGGAAAAGACGCCGGCAAGGTTTCTCTGTCGGATGAGATCTTCGGCCTCGACCCCCGCCAGGACATTCTGGCCCGCATGGTTCGCTGGCAGCTTGCAAAGAAGCAGCAGGGAACCCACAAGTCCAAGAACCGGTCGGAAGTTTCCCGCACCGGCGCGAAGATGTACAAGCAGAAGGGTACGGGCCGCGCTCGTCACCATTCGGCTCGCGCACCGCAGTTCCGCGGCGGCGGCAAGGCCCACGGCCCGGTTGTTCGCAGCCACGCCCATGACCTTCCCAAGAAGGTTCGTGCGCTCGCCCTGCGTCATGCCCTGTCTGCAAAGCTGAAGGCTGAAGAACTGATCATCGTCGATCAGCTCGTCGCGTCCGAAGCAAAGACCAAGGCTCTGCTGGGCAGCTTCGCTTCGCTTGGCCTGACCAACGCTCTCGTTATCGGCGGCGCCGAACTTGATGGCAACTTCAAGCTCGCTGCTCAGAACATCCCGAACGTGGACGTTCTGCCGGTACAGGGCATCAATGTTTACGACATCCTGCGCCGTGGCAAGCTGGTGCTTTCCAAGGCTGCTGTAGAGGCTCTGGAGGAGCGGTTCAAATGACGGATCTTCGCCACTACGATGTGATCGTATCTCCTTCGATCACGGAAAAGTCGACGCTGGTATCCGAACAGAACCAGGTCGTATTCAACGTCGCCAAGAATGCTTCCAAGCCTGAAATCAAGGCTGCCGTGGAAGCTCTCTTCGGCGTCAAAGTCACGGCTGTGAACACGCTTATCCGCAAGGGTAAGACCCGTCGTTTCCGTGGGTTCGCCGGTAAGCTGAAGGACGTCAAGAAAGCCGTCGTCACGCTCGCCGAAGGTCAATCCATCGACGTGTCCACCGGACTCTAAAGGTTAGGCCCAAGCGGGCAAAGACCCAAAAGGGAACAATAAAATGGCATTGAAAAGTTTCAATCCGACCACGCCGAGCCAGCGCCAGCTGGTTATCGTGGACCGCGCTTCGCTCTACAAGGGCAAGCCGGTAAAGGCTCTCACCCAGGGCCTCAGCTCCAAGGGTGGCCGTAACAACCAGGGCCGGATCACCGTCCGTTTCCAGGGTGGCGGTCACAAGCGGACCTACCGTCTGGTTGACTTCAAGCGTCGCAAGTTCGACGTTGAAGGCACCGTTGAACGTCTGGAATACGACCCCAACCGCACCGCGTTCATCGCGCTGGTTACGTATACCGACGGCGAACAGGCTTACATTCTCGCGCCACAGCGTCTCGCTGCTGGTGACAAGGTGATCGCCTCCGACAAGGCAGTGGACGTGAAGCCCGGCAACACCATGCCGCTTCAGTACATTCCGGTCGGTTCGATCATCCACAACGTCGAGATGAAGCCGGGCAAGGGCGGTCAGATCGCTCGCTCCGCCGGTACGTATGTCCAGCTCGTCGGCCGCGATGCCGGCATGGCCATCCTGCGTCTCAACTCGGGCGAACAGCGTCTGGTGCACGGCTCCTGCCTCGCATCGATCGGCGCTGTTTCGAACTCTGACCACGCCAACATCAACGACGGCAAGGCCGGTCGTTCCCGTTGGCGCGGCAAGCGTCCGCACGTTCGCGGCGTCGTCATGAACCCGGTCGACCACCCGCACGGCGGTGGTGAAGGTCGCACGTCGGGTGGTCGCCACCCGGTTACTCCGTGGGGCAAGCCCACGAAGGGCAAGCGCACCCGTTCGAACAAGTCGACCGACAAGTTCATCATGCGCTCGCGCCATCAGCGTAAGAAGTAAGAGAGGTAGTCACTAATGGCTCGTTCAGTATGGAAAGGTCCGTTTGTTGACGGCTATCTTCTCACCAAGGCTGAGAAGGTGCGCGAGAGCGGACGTAACGAAGTAATCAAGATCTGGAGCCGTCGCTCCACGATCCTGCCGCAGTTCGTTGGTCTGACCTTCGGCGTCTACAACGGCAGCAAGCATGTGCCCGTCTCGGTTAATGAAGACATGGTCGGACACAAGTTCGGTGAATTCTCTCCGACCCGTACCTATTACGGTCACGGCGCGGACAAGAAGGCAAAGAGGAAGTAATCATGGCGAAGGCTAAGACCGAACGCCGGCTGAAGGACAACGAGGCTCAGGCCGTTGCCCGTACGCTCCGCGTCAGCCCCCAGAAACTGAACCTGGTTGCCGCTCTTATCCGTGGCAAGAAGGTTGATCGCGCTCTCGCCGAGCTCGAATTCTCCCGCAAGCGCATTGCAGGCACCGTCAAGAAGACGCTGGAATCTGCAATTGCCAATGCGGAAAACAACCATGACCTCGACGTCGACGCTCTCGTTGTCGCCGAGGCCTATGTTGGCAAGTCCATCACCATGAAGCGTTTCCACGCTCGTGGCCGTGGTCGTGCTTCCCGCATTGAAAAGCCGTTCGCTCACCTCACGATCGTTGTTCGTGAAGTCGAGGAAAAAGGGGAGGCCGCATAATGGGTCAGAAAATCAATCCGATCGGCTTCCGCCTCGGCATCAACCGTACCTGGGATAGCCGCTGGTACGCTGACACCGCAGAATACGGCAAGCTGCTGCATGAAGACCTGAAGATCCGGGCTTACCTGATCAAGGAACTCAAGCAGGCCGGTATCGCAAAGGTCGTCATCGAGCGTCCGCACAAGAAGTGCCGCGTCACGATCCACTCGGCTCGTCCGGGTCTGATCATCGGCAAGAAGGGTGCAGACATCGAGAAGCTTCGCAAGAAGCTTTCCGAGATGACCAACTCCGAAACGCACCTCAACATCGTTGAAGTGCGCAAGCCGGAAATTGACGCGACGCTGGTTGCCCAGTCGATCGCTCAGCAGCTCGAGCGCCGCGTGGCTTTCCGCCGTGCGATGAAGCGTGCTGTTCAGTCCGCAATGCGTCTTGGCGCCGAAGGCATCAAGATCACCTGCGGCGGCCGTCTTGGCGGTGCTGAAATCGCTCGTACCGAATGGTACCGCGAAGGTCGCGTTCCGTTGCACACGCTGCGTGCGGACATCGACTACGGCACGGCTGAAGCTGAAACCGCATTCGGCATCTGCGGCATCAAGGTCTGGATCTTCAAGGGCGAAATCCTTGAGCACGATCCGATGGCTTCTGAGCGTCGCGGTCTCGAAGGCGACGCACAGGGCCCTGCAAGCCGTGAGCGTGGCGATCGTGGCGATCGTCGTCGCGAAAACGCTTGATTGACGCTGGCGAAAGATAAGCTCGGAGAAGTAAGAAAATGTTGCAGCCAAAGCGTACTAAGTACCGTAAGCAGTTCAAGGGACGCATCAAGGGCGTCGCCAAGGGCGGCTTTGACCTGGCATTCGGTGAATTCGGCTTGAAGTCGCAGGAACCGAACCGCGTGAATGCACGCGAGATCGAAGCGGCCCGCCGCGCGATCACGCGTTACATGAAGCGCGCAGGTCGCGTGTGGATCCGCGTATTCCCCGACGTTCCGGTTACGGCCAAGCCGACCGAAGTTCGTATGGGTAAGGGCAAGGGTTCGGTCGATTACTGGGCATGCAAGGTCAAGCCCGGTCGTATGATGTTCGAGATCGACGGTGTGTCCGAGGAGATCGCCCGTGAGGCGCTTCGTCTCGGCGCTGCCAAGCTCTCGGTCAAGACGCGCTTCGTACAGCGCATCGCAGAGTAAGGAGCAAGGCACATGAAAGCCGATGAAGTTCGCGGCCTCAGCGCCGACCAGCTCAAGGACAAGCTCGCCGATCTGAAGAAGGAGCAGTTCAACCTGCGCTTCCAGAAGGCAACTGGTCAGCTGGAGAAGTCCTCGCGCATCAACGAAGTCCGCAAGGATATCGCCCGCGTTAAAACCATTGCCCGCCAGAAGGCGGCAGAAGCCAAGGCCTAAGGAAGAATAATATGCCGAAACGCATTCTGCAGGGCGTCGTTGTGTCCGACAAGAACGAGAAGACTGTCGTAGTTCGTGTTGAGCGTCGATTCGCTCACCCGCTGCTTCAGAAGACCGTTCGTCGTTCGAAGAAGTACAAGGCACACGACGAAAACAATCAGTATAAGGTCGGCGATGTCGTTTCCATCGAGGAATGCGCACCGATCTCCAAGGACAAGCGCTGGACGGTCGTTTCCGCCCAGGCTTAATTTCATCAGAATCGCGCCAGGTGTCTTGCACTTGGCGCGAATTCCTGTATGAAGCAGCGCAAGGACGCTCGTGACCCGGGCGTCTTTTGCTTTGATGCGCACGGAAGGTCCTTCGGGAAACCACCCTGTCACGATTTTTCCGCGCAAAAAAAGAGATATTCATAAGCTGGAGCAGGGGGCTCGCTCGGGAGAGTTTGCCCAACCGTTCCGGTAACAACAAGAAGGCGACCTGACATGATTCAGATGCAAACAAACCTCGACGTGGCGGATAATTCCGGCGCACGTCGTGTCATGTGCATCAAGGTGCTGGGCGGCTCGAAGCGCAAATATGCTTCTGTTGGCGACATTATTGTCGTTTCCATCAAGGAAGCTATTCCGCGCGGCCGCGTCAAGAAGGGCGACGTGATGAAGGCGGTTGTCGTGCGCACCGCCAAGGACATCCGCCGCGCTGACGGCAGCGTCATCCGTTTCGATAACAACGCAGCCGTTCTTATCGACAACAAGAAAGAGCCCATCGGCACCCGTATCTTCGGACCGGTTCCGCGCGAACTTCGCGCCAAGAACCACATGAAGATCATCTCGCTGGCTCCGGAAGTACTGTAAGGAGCGTATGCGATGCAGAAAATTCGTAAAGGCGACAAGGTTGTCGTATTGACCGGTAAGGACAAGGGCCGTACCGGCGAAGTAATCCAGGTTTTGCCGAAGGAAGACCGGGCCGTTGTGCGTGGCGTAAACATGGTGAAGCGTCACCAGCGCCAGACCCAGGCCCAGGAAGCCGGCATCATCAACAAGGAAGCATCCTTGCACATCTCCAACATCGCCATCGTCGACAAGGATGGCAAGCCGACCCGCGTTGGCTTCTCGGTTGTGGATGGCAAGAAGGTCCGCGTGGCCAAGCGTTCGGGAGAAGTGATCGATGGCTGATAAGTACGAGCCGCGTCTCAAGACGGAATACGTTTCCCGTATCCGTGGCGCCATGCAGGAGAAGTTCTCCTACGCAAACGTCATGATGATCCCGAAGCTTGAAAAGATCGTGATCAACATGGGCGTTGGCGAAGCGACTGCCGACTCCAAGAAGCCCACGATCGCTGCCGGTGACCTGGCTGCGATTGCCGGCCAGAAGCCGGTCGTTACCCGCGCTCGCAACTCGATCGCTGGTTTCAAGGTTCGCGAAGGCATGCCGATCGGTGCGAAGGTTACCCTTCGTGGCGCCCGCATGTACGAATTCCTTGATCGTCTGGTCAACATCGCGCTGCCGCGCGTTCGCGACTTCCGGGGCCTGAACCCGAAGAGCTTTGACGGCCGTGGCAACTTCGCCATGGGCATCAAGGAACACATTGTGTTCCCTGAGATCAACTACGATAAGGTTGATCAGATGTGGGGCATGGACATCATCGTTTGCACGACGGCGACGTCGGACGACGAAGCTCGGGCTCTGCTGACAGAGTTCAACTTCCCGTTCCGTCACTAACCGTAACGACGAGCGTAGAAAAGGAACTCCGATATGGCGAAAACAAGCGCAGTTGAAAAGAACAAGCGCCGCCGCAAGTCGGTCGCCCAGCAGGCCAGCAAGCGCGCGGCCCTCAAGGCGATCGTGATGAACCAGTCCCTTCCGATCGAAGAGCGGTTCAAGGCCACCCTGAAGCTCGCTTCGCTGCCGCGTGACGGCTCGAAGACGCGTATCCGCAACCGCTGCGAAGTAACGGGCCGTCCGCGCGCGTTCTATCGCAAGCTCAAGATGTCGCGTATCGCGCTTCGTGAGCTGGGCAATTCCGGCAAGGTGCCGGGCATTGTCAAGTCGAGCTGGTAAGGAGACGGGCACATGACCATGACTGATCCTTTGGGTGATATGCTCACCCGCATCCGCAATGGTGCTGCTCGCCGTAAGTCTTCGGTAAGCACGCCTGCTTCCAGCCTCCGCGCACGCGTTCTCGACGTGCTGCAGTCTGAAGGCTACATTCGCGGTTATTCCAAGGTCGATTTCGAAAACGGCAAGTCCGAATTCACCATCGAGCTGAAGTACTACGAAGGCGCGTCCGTGATCCGTGAGATCGGCCGCGTTTCCAAGCCGGGCCGCCGGGTTTATGTCTCGGTAAAGTCCATTCCGCAGGTCGCGAACGGCCTCGGCATCACCATCCTTTCGACCCCGAAGGGCGTGATGGCCGATCACCAGGCTCGCGAACAGAACGTTGGTGGCGAGGTTCTTTGCTCGGTCTTCTAAGACCCGAGCAAGGATCTCCATAACGAACAGACAGGATTGAATAATGTCTCGTATCGGTAAAAAGCCCGTTCCGGTTCCCGCAGGTGTGACGGCCAATGTCGACGGCCAGAAGGTTACTGCTAAGGGCCCGAAGGGTGAACTGTTTTTCGTCGCTAACGACGACATTCAGCTGAAGCTCGAAGATAACGGCGTTTCCGTAACGCCGGCTAACGGCACCAAGGAAGCTCGTTCGAAGTGGGGCATGTCCCGCACGATGATCGAGAACATCTTCAAGGGTGTTAAGGACGGCTATGAGCGCAAGCTCGAAATCAACGGCGTTGGTTACCGTGCCGCCATGCAGGGCAAGAACCTGCAGCTGGCTCTCGGTTTCAGCCACGACGTTGTTTACGAGCCTCCGGTCGGCATCACCATTGCCGTTCCGAAGCCGACGGAAATCATCGTTTCCGGCATCAACAAGCAGCAGGTTGGCCAGGTTGCCGCGGAAATCCGCGAATACCGCGGTCCCGAGCCCTACAAGGGCAAGGGCGTAAAGTACGCTGAAGAGCGTATTGTACGCAAAGAAGGCAAGAAGAAGTAAGGATCACGCGAAATGGCTAGCAGGAAAGAAGCACTTGCACGTCGCGCGAGCCGTGTGCGCCGCCAGATCAAGGCGGTTGCCAACGGCCGCCCGCGCCTGTCGGTTCATCGCTCGTCGAAGAACATCTACGCCCAGATCATCGATGACGTTGCTGGCAAGACGCTTGCGTCTGCCTCCACGCTCGAAGCCGATCTGCGCGGCTCGCTCAAGACTGGCGCCGACGTTGCAGCAGCAGCTGTTGTCGGCAAGCTGGTTGCCGAGCGCGGCGTCAAGGCTGGCGTCAAGGATGTTGTATTCGACCGTGGCGCGTTCATCTATCACGGCCGTATCAAGGCTCTGGCAGATGCAGCCCGCGAAAGCGGCCTGAACTTCTGATTTTTTTCCGCCCGGACATCGATCCGGGCGGAATTTCACCGGACCATGCGGATCTCGTCTTCGGGGCCGCTGGTCTTTTCGTTTGCCGTTCCACCCGTAAAAGAAAAAGGACAAGGACAATGGCACAGGATAAAAGAGGTTCCCGCGAAGAGCGTCAGAACCGCGAAGAGCGCGATAGCGAATTCGTCGACAAGCTGGTCGCGATCAACCGCGTTGCAAAGGTTGTTAAGGGTGGCCGTCGTTTCGGTTTCGCCGCTCTCGTCGTCGTTGGCGACCAGAAGGGTCGCGTTGGTTTCGGTCACGGCAAGGCTCGTGAAGTTCCGGAAGCGATCCGCAAGGCGACTGAAAGCGCAAAGCGCGATCTGATCTTCGTTCCGCTGCGCGATGGCCGCACGCTGCATCACGACGTCAATGGCCGTCACGGCGCAGGCAAGGTTCTGCTGCGTTCGGCCAAGGCCGGTACCGGTATCATCGCCGGTGGTCCGATGCGCGCCGTTTTCGAAACGCTCGGCGTTCATGACGTTGTTGCCAAGTCGACCGGTTCTTCGAACCCGTACAACATGGTTCGCGCGACGTTCGACGCTCTGAAGCATCAGGTTCATCCGAAGGACATCGCAGCACAGCGCGGTCTGAAGTATGCGACCCTTCAGGCTCGTCGTGCCGCTTCCGGCAACGCTTCTGAAGAATAAGGAGCTGGATCATGGCCAAGAAAACTACTGAAGCCAAGAAGACTGTTACGGTCGAACAGATCGGCAGCCCTATTCGCCGCCCGGCAATCCAGCGTCAGACGCTGGTGGGTCTGGGTCTCAACAAGATGCATCGTCAGCGTACCCTGGAAGACACTCCGGCGGTTCGCGGCATGATCCGTGCGGTCCAGCATCTCGTTCGCGTCGTTGACGAGAAGTGAGACGGAGTAACCTATCATGAAACTCAATGAAATCAGAGACAACGAAGGCGCCTCCAAGGATCGTATCCGCGTAGGTCGCGGTATCGGTTCCGGCAAGGGCAAGACCGGTGGTCGCGGTGTGAAGGGTCAGAAGGCTCGTTCGGGCGTCGCCATCAACGGCTTCGAAGGCGGTCAGATGCCCATCTACCGTCGTCTGCCGAAGCGCGGTTTCAACAACATCTTCGCTTCCGAATATGTTGTCGTATCGCTCGGCCGCATTCAGACCGCCATCGACGCCAAGAAGCTTGACGCTTCCGCAACGATCGATGCTGCTGCTCTCAAGGCTGCCGGCGTTATCCGCCGCGCCAAGGACGGCGTTCGTATTCTCGCCGACGGCGAGCTGAAGGCTAAGGTCGCTTTCGAAGTTGCCGGTGCTTCCAAGCCCGCAATCGAAAAGATCGAAAAGGCTGGCGGCTCGATCAAGCTTCTCGCAGTTGCAGCAGAAGCCGCCGAGTAATATATAGACTTCAGGCGCCCGGGGCTTGTCGCTCCGGGCGTTTGCGCTCCCTGGCCACTGTTGCTTTCGATCTAAATCGATTTATAGAGCATCAGGGAAATCTCTTCGCGGTGTGCTTCCTCGGCCCCGCTTGCGGCAGAAAGTGCTGCAGGGAGAGCCTCACAGTTCTTGAACTTCCATAGGGGAGGGGATAGGACATAAAAAACAGGGTGAGGCATGATGGCGGCGCAGAGCCGCGTTTGTCCGAAGCCCGGTTTTGACCAGTATCTTTTAGACCTTTCCGCATCGGCCGGTTGCGCTGGCTGGCAAGGGTCATTCGGAGAAATTTATGGCTTCAGCAGCGGAACAACTGGCTTCGAACCTGAATTTTTCGACCTTCGCTAAGGCGGAGGATCTGAAAAAGCGTCTCTGGTTTACTCTTGCCGCACTTCTCGTCTACCGTCTCGGCACCCATATTCCGCTTCCGGGCCTGAACCCTGAAGCCTATGCGCAGGCCTTCCGTGGCCAGGCCAACGGTATTCTCGGTCTTTTCAACATGTTTGCGGGTGGCGCTGTCGAGCGCATGGCGATTTTCGCCCTCGGCATCATGCCTTACATCTCCGCTTCGATCATCGTGCAGCTCATGACCTCGGTCGTGCCTTCGCTCGAAGCGTTGAAGAAGGAAGGCGAAGCCGGCCGCAAGATCATCAACCAGTACACCCGTTACGGCACGGTGCTGCTCGGCACGCTGCAGGCCTATGGCATTGCGGTCGGCCTCGAAAGCGGTAACGGCCTTGTCGTTGATCCGGGCTGGTTCTTCCGCATTTCCACCGTCATCACGCTGCTCGGCGGCACGATGTTCCTGATGTGGCTCGGCGAACAGATCACCTCGCGCGGTATCGGCAACGGTATTTCGCTGATCATCTTCGCGGGCATTGCCGCCGGTCTGCCCAAGGCCCTGGCCGGCACGCTGGAACTCGGCCGCACCGGTGCGCTTTCGACCCCGCTCATCCTGACGGTCGTCGTCGTTGCAATCGGCGTCATTGCCCTCATCGTCTTCGTGGAGCGTGCGCAGCGCCGTCTGTTGATCCAATATCCGAAGCGACAGGTCGGGAACCGCATGTTCCAGGGCGATACCTCGCACCTGCCGCTGAAGCTTAACACGGCCGGCGTCATTCCTGCGATCTTCGCATCGTCGCTGCTGCTTCTGCCGGCAACGGCTGCAGGCTTTGCGGGTAACACCAACCTGCCGACCTGGGCGACCTCGATCATCGCCTCGCTGCAACACGGCCAGCCGCTGTTCATGGCGCTTTATGGCCTGCTGATTGCTTTCTTCGCCTTCTTTTACACGGCGATCGTATTCAATCCGAAGGATACGGCTGACAATCTCAAGAAGCATGGCGGCTTCATTCCGGGCATCCGTCCGGGCGAGCGCACTGCGGAGTACATTGATTACGTTCTGACCCGCATCACTGTGGTCGGCGCGATTTATCTGGTCTTCGTCTGTATCCTTCCTGAGACACTTATCGCACGTACGGGCATTCCATTAGCCCTTGGTGGTACTTCGCTTTTGATCGTTGTCAGTGTAACTCTGGATACGGTTGCGCAGATTCAGGGTCACCTGATCGCCCAGCAGTATGAAGGTCTGATCAAGAAGTCGAAGTTGCGTGGAGGAAAGAGGGGACGATGAGACTGATATTTTTGGGTCCGCCGGGTGCGGGCAAGGGAACCCAGGCCAAGCGGCTTACTGACAAGTACGGGATCCCCCAGCTTTCAACCGGTGACATGCTGCGCGCTGCGGTCAGCGCGGGCACCGAAATCGGCAAGCGCGCCAAGGCCGTCATGGACGCCGGCGGGCTGGTATCCGACGATATCGTCAATCAGATCGTTTCCGAACGTATCGAAGCTCCTGACTGTGCCAAGGGCTTTATTCTCGACGGTTATCCGCGCACCGTTCCGCAGGCGAAGGCGCTTGCCGACAACATGCGCAAGAAGAACCTGGTGCTCGACGCCGTCATCGAACTCAAGGTGGACGAAGAGGCTTTGATTCGCCGAATCGAAAATCGCGTGGCTGAAACCATTGCCGCCGGCGGCACTGTTCGCTCTGACGATAATCCGGAAGCTTTCCGCAAGCGCCTGACGGAATATCGCGAAAAGACTGCGCCGCTGTCAGCTTATTACAGCGAACAGGGCGAACTGGTGACGCTGGATGGCATGGCAGATGTCGATGCCGTCACCGAGGCCATCGAGCGCGTTCTCGAGAAAGCCTCTGCCTGACCGAAGGAATGAATGGGCGAGGACTACGTTCTTGCCCATCTTCCTTTTCGAAAGGCGGCTGATCCCTTGGATCGCAAAAGAATCTTGGCGGAGCCGGTTGCTTTTTTGCGCTGATTCCGTTAAACACCGCGCCAACTCGCGACATCCCAAGCGACTGGCGCGGATTTCCCTTAGGGAAGGGAGATCCGGGTTCGGTCGTTTTGACTTGTCACGGACATCAATTTGAACTGGCGGTCTTGTCGGCCGCTCGAATGGAATCACCACTTGCCGGATGGCAACTGGAACCAAGGAGAAAAGACGTGGCACGTATCGCTGGCGTCAACATCCCGACTGCGAAGCGCGTTGTTATTGCGCTGACCTACATTCACGGGATTGGTCCGAAATTCGCGCAGGAAATCATGGACAAGGTCGGTCTTCCGGCTGACAAGCGCGTTCATCAGCTGACGGATGCTGAAGTTCTTCAGATCCGCGAAGCCATCGACCGCGACTACCAGGTCGAAGGCGACCTGCGTCGCGAAACGTCGATGAACATCAAGCGTCTGATGGACCTCGGTTGCTACCGCGGCCTGCGTCACCGTCGTGGCCTTCCGGTCCGCGGTCAGCGCACGCACACCAACGCCCGCACCCGCAAGGGTCCGGCGAAGGCTATCGCTGGTAAGAAGAAGTAATTTTCCGGTTCTCCGGAAAGGGGAGGCTGGTGCAGTCCGCGCCAGCCTTTCTGAGTTTGGCGAAAAGCTCGGTTACGGGCTGATTGCCGGTGTAGCCGCTGGTGTTACGGCGGTGAAGAGATCAATGAAAGGTATAAAATGGCCAAGGAAGCCGCACGCGTCCGTCGTCGCGAACGCAAAAATATCACGTCTGGCGTCGCGCACGTCAATTCGACCTTCAACAACACGATGATCACCATCACCGACGCACAGGGCAATGCTATTGCCTGGTCGTCCGCTGGTGCCAAGGGCTTCAAGGGTTCGCGTAAGTCGACCCCGTTTGCTGCCCAGATCGCTGCTGAAGATTGCGCGAAGAAGGCTCAGGAACACGGCATGAAGTCGCTTGAAGTTGAAGTTTGCGGTCCGGGTTCCGGCCGTGAATCGGCACTTCGCGCCCTGCAGGCTGCCGGTTTCATGATCACTTCCATTCGCGACGTGACGCCGATCCCGCACAACGGTTGCCGTCCGCGCAAGAAGCGCCGCGTCTGACGCGACCGTGGTTCGGAAATTCCGCCTTACCTCAGGTCTGGCGGAATTTTCGTGTATCTGGCGTGTGCGCGTCGATTTCGATCGGCGGACTTGCGCTCAAGAACCCACCGATGAACCGCTGAAATTGGTTCCTCTCGGTGTTTTCATGCTCGGTCCGTCACGATTGGATGGTGGCGGCGAACGGAAGGTTTAAAGATGATTCAGAAGAACTGGCAGGAACTTATCAAGCCGAACAAGGTCGAGTTCACCTCGTCCAGCCGCACCAAGGCAACGCTCGTTGCCGAGCCGCTGGAGCGTGGTTTCGGTCTTACCCTCGGCAACGCGCTGCGTCGCGTTCTGTTGTCTTCTCTGCGCGGCGCCGCTGTTACGGCCGTGCAGATCGACGGTGTCCTGCACGAATTCTCCTCCATCCCCGGCGTTCGGGAAGATGTGACGGATATCGTGCTCAACATCAAGGAAATCGCCATCAAGATGGATGGCGACGATTCCAAGCGCATGGTCGTGCGCAAGCAGGGCCCGGGTGCCGTGACCGCTGGTGACATCCAGACGGTTGGTGACATCGAGATCCTGAACCCCGACCACGTGATCTGCACGCTCGACGATGGTGCTGAAATCCGCATGGAATTCACCGTCAACAACGGCAAGGGTTACGTACCGGCTGAGCGCAACCGCGCGGAAGATGCCCCGATTGGCCTCATTCCGGTGGACAGCCTCTATTCTCCGGTCAAGAAAGTGTCCTACAAGGTTGAAAACACCCGTGAAGGCCAGGTTCTCGACTATGACAAGCTGATCATGACGATCGAGACCAACGGTTCGGTTTCCGGCGAAGACGCCGTTGCCTTCGCCGCTCGCATTCTTCAGGACCAGCTGGGCGTCTTCGTCAATTTCGACGAGCCGCAGAAGGAAGCAGAAGAAGAATCGGTTACGGAACTCGCGTTCAACCCGGCGCTTCTCAAGAAGGTCGACGAGCTCGAGCTGTCGGTTCGTTCGGCAAACTGCCTGAAGAACGACAACATCGTTTACATCGGCGACCTGATCCAGAAGACCGAAGCCGAAATGCTCCGCACGCCGAACTTTGGTCGCAAGTCGCTGAACGAAATCAAGGAAGTTCTCGCTTCCATGGGTCTCCACCTCGGCATGGAAGTGCCGGCATGGCCGCCTGAGAACATCGAAGATCTCGCAAAGCGTTACGAAGACCAGTACTAACAATCAAAAAGGCAGACCCCTTAAAGACTGCCTTTCCCCGTCAAACAGCAGATAAGTCATCTGCATGTGCCAGGAAACGGCAGGCCTTAGAGAAGGAACCTGCGTAGAAGGAGAATAGCAATGCGCCACGGTAATTCAGGCCGCAAGCTCAATAGAACCGCCAGCCACCGCAAGGCAATGTTTGCCAACATGGCTGCTTCGCTCATCACCCATGAGCAGATCGTCACCACGCTTCCGAAGGCGAAGGAAATTCGCCCGATCGTTGAGAAGCTCGTCACCCTCGGCAAGCGCGGCGACCTGCACGCTCGTCGTCAGGCGATCTCGCAGATCAAGGATCAGGACGCTGTTCGTAAGCTGTTCGACGCGATCGCAGCACGTTACGCAAACCGGAACGGCGGCTACCTGCGTATCATGAAGGCCGGCTTCCGCCAGGGCGACAATGCCGCTCTCGCCGTCATCGAATTCGTCGAGCGCGACGTTGACGCCAAGGGCGCAGCCGACAAGGCTCGCGTTGCCGCTGAAGCTGCTGCTGCCGAAGCTGCATAAGGTTTGACGCCGTTCAGGCGTCATGAGTTAAAAAGCCGGGCGAGTGATCGCCCGGCTTTTTTGTTTGTGTTGTTTTCTGTGTTTAAGGCTGGCGATCGGGCGAATATTGGCTGATTTGACGAATAAGATCGGCAAGTGGCGCCATCAGGGCGACACGGTCCGAAGCATGATGGGCCAGCCAAAGCTTTTGCAGGTCTTCTTCATTGATCTCGCCATTCTCAATGTGTTCGAGAAGCTTTGATAGTGCGTTCCGATGACCGCTGTTCATCGTCCGGGCAATATCAGTGGGGGCGAGAGCCATCCCCATTGCCATGATGCTGAAAATCTCTGAAACAGCCGCTTGACTGGAGCCGGCAATTTTAGGGCGTTGCGAGGTTTTCGGGTTTTGGTCCGTCGGTTTCATGTTTTTGACGGGCGTTGCTGTGCATTGCCAACGGCGCGTCTTCCCCGCTTCCGCGCCATGATCGTCGGCCGCACCAGCCGATAGCCGAGCAATACCACCATCATGCTGATATAAAACACCGGCTCCAGCGTGATCGATTTTCGCGCCAGCACGAAATGCAGGACGCCGACGATGAGGACGAGATAGACGAGTTTATGCAGCGTGTTCCAGCGGCTGCCGAGTTTGCGGATCGACCAGCGGTTGGAAGTGAGCGCCAGGGGCAGGAGCATGACGAGCCCCGCCATGCCGAACATGATATAGGGCCGTTTCAGGATATCACCGGCGATGGAACTGAAGACGAGGCCACGGTCCAGCACCAGATAGACGGTAAAGTGCGCCAATACGTAATAAAAGGCAATCAGGCCCAGCGCCCGACGATAGGCGATGAGGTTGATGTTGAAGAGATCGCGTAGCGGCGTCACCAGCAGGCCTAGACAGAGGAAGCGAAGCGCCCAGATGCCAAGGAGGTGTTCGAAATCCTTGACCGGGTTGAAGCCGAGGCCTCCGGTTGCGGCGAGGTAGAAATACCAGACGCCGGGAGCAAGGCCGATGACATACAGCGACCAGATGGCCGCCGGTTGGTAACGCTTCGGCAGAGAGGGTAAGGTGAAGGCGAAAGCCATGGTCAATAATTCGCCTTCAGGTCCATGCCGGCGTAGAGGCTCGCTACTTCATCGTAGCCATTGAACATCAGGGTAGGGCGGTTCTGGGTGCCAAAGAAGCCGCCTTCGCCGATGCGCTGCTCCGTCGCCTGGCTCCAGCGGGGATGGTCCACATGTGGATTGACGTTGGAATAGAAGCCGTATTCGCGGGCGTTGGAATTTTTCCAGGTCGTTTCCGGTTGTTTCTCGACAAGCGAAATGCGGACGATGGATTTGATGCCCTTGAAGCCGTACTTCCACGGCACGACAAGCCGGATCGGTGCGCCGTTCTGGTTCGGCAACGTCTCGCCATAAAGGCCGACGGCAAGGATGGTCAGGGGATGGCGGGCTTCATCGAGGCGCAAACCTTCGACATAGGGCCATGACAGGGGCTGGAACAGGCCGCTCTGTCCGGGCATTTCCTCTGGCCGCACCACGGTCTCGAAGGAAACATATTTCGCGCTGCCCAGCGGTTCGACCTTGCCGAGCAGGCTTGCAAGTGGGAAGCCGATCCATGGAATGACCATCGACCAGCCTTCGACGCAGCGCATGCGGTAGGTGCGTTCCTCAAGCTGATATTTCATCAGCTCTTCGATGCCGAATTCCTGTGGCTTGGAAACGAGGCCATCCACTTTCACGGTCCAGGGTGTGGGTTTGAACTTGCCGGAATTTTCCTTGGGGTCGGATTTGCCGACGCCGAATTCGTAGAAGTTGTTGTAGCTGGTGACGGCATCAAGCGGCGTGAGTTTTTCATCCAGCTTGTAAGCGCCGGGTTTCGCCGCGAGCGGAGCGGCAACCGCCTCACGGCCCGCAAGCCCTATTGCCGCAAGGCCCGCCGCTGTGCCGAGGAAGCCGCGTCTGGAAAGGTAGATGTTTTTCGGCGTGATTTCGCTTGCCGAAATATGGGGCGGACGATAGGCGGGCATTGGAACCTCCACAAAAGCCGGGTGCATCGGCGATAAATCGATTATGATAGCCAATACGGCCGCTGCACAGATATGTTTCAATCTGCTGCGGAAAAACAGCGCCGGGCAGACGGAAATCGCGCATTTGTGATAGGCCGTCGTCCGCTCGCCCGCGTTAAGGGAAAGGCGTACCGTACCGAACCGTACTGTTTTGCCCTAAGGTGACAGTGACAGCGCTTGCGGTTTGCGTTAGAAACACCGCAAAATAGGGCAGAGGCAGCTTCCACCGCGTTGCGGGCAGGCGCGCTTCGCCCCGAGATTGAGGAAAACACCATGCCAGCCTATCGCTCAAGAACGACAACCCACGGCCGCAACATGGCGGGCGCGCGCGGCCTTTGGCGCGCCACCGGCATGAAGGACAGCGATTTCGGCAAGCCGATCATCGCTGTCGTCAATTCCTTCACGCAGTTTGTGCCCGGCCACGTCCACCTCAAGGATCTCGGCCAGCTGGTTGCCCGTGAAATCGAGGCGGCCGGCGGTGTTGCCAAGGAATTCAACACCATCGCGGTCGATGACGGCATCGCCATGGGCCATGACGGCATGCTTTATTCGCTGCCCTCGCGCGAGATCATTGCTGACTCGGTCGAATATATGGTCAATGCCCATTGCGCCGATGCCATGGTATGCATTTCCAACTGCGACAAGATCACCCCCGGAATGTTGAATGCTGCCATGCGCCTCAACATCCCCGCCGTCTTCGTGTCCGGTGGTCCGATGGAAGCGGGCAAGGTTGTCCTGCATGGCAAAACCGTCGCGCTCGATCTGGTCGACGCCATGGTGGCTGCCGCCGATGACAAGATTTCTGACGAGGACGTCAAGGTTATCGAGCGATCGGCCTGCCCGACCTGCGGTTCCTGTTCCGGCATGTTCACCGCCAATTCAATGAACTGTCTGACCGAGGCGTTGGGCCTGTCTCTGCCCGGTAACGGCTCGACGCTTGCCACCCATTCGGATCGCAAGCGACTTTTCGTCGAGGCCGGTCATCTGATCGTCGATCTGGCCCGCCGTTATTACGAGCAGGAAGACGAAACCGTTCTGCCGCGGACCATCGCCAACAAGGCGGCGTTTGAAAACGCCATGTCGCTGGATATCGCCATGGGCGGCTCCACCAATACGGTGCTGCATATCCTCGCTGCCGCGCACGAGGGCGGGGTGGATTTCACCATGGAAGACATCGACCGTCTTTCCCGCAAGGTTCCGTGCCTTTCGAAGGTCGCGCCCGCCAAGCAGGACGTTCACATGGAAGATGTGCACCGCGCTGGCGGCATCATGCGCATTCTCGGCGAGTTGGAGCGCGGCGGTCTGATCAACCGCGATACCTATACGGTGCATGAAGCGACGCTGGGTGACGCCATCGACCGTTGGGACATCACCCGCACCAACAGCGAGACGGTGCGTGAATTCTTCAAGGCGGCCCCCGGCGGCGTGCCGACGCAGGTTGCCTTCAGCCAGTCCTCGCGCTGGGACGATCTGGATACCGACAGCGACAATGGCGTCATTCGCTCGGTCGAGAAACCATTCTCCAAGGATGGTGGTCTTGCCGTGCTTTACGGCAACATCGCGCTCGACGGCTGTATCGTGAAGACGGCAGGTGTTGATGAGTCCATCCTGAAATTCAACGGCCCGGCGGTCGTTTACGAAAGCCAGGACGCGGCGGTTAAGGGCATTCTCGGCAACGAGGTCAAGGCGGGCGACGTCGTCGTCATCCGTTATGAAGGTCCTAAGGGCGGCCCGGGCATGCAGGAAATGCTCTATCCGACCAGCTACCTGAAATCCAAGGGCCTCGGCAAAGCCTGCGCGCTGATCACCGACGGTCGCTTCTCTGGTGGCACGTCAGGCCTTTCCATCGGCCACGCCTCGCCGGAAGCGGCACAGGGCGGCGCCATCGGCCTCGTGCGTCAGGGTGACCTGATCGAGATCGACATTCCGAACCGCACGATCAACCTGAAGGTTTCCGACGCGGAACTGGCCTCGCGCCGGGCCGAGCAGGAAGAGAAGGGCTGGAAGCCGGAAGCACCGCGCAAGCGCAATGTCACGACGGCGCTGAAGGCCTATGCGGCCTTTGCGTCGAGCGCAGACAAGGGTGCTGTGCGGATATTGCCGGAGTAATCCTGTCGCAGAGTGGGTTGGAAGGTTACGCCTGATGCGTCGCTTTCTTCCCGGAGTGCTCGAAGAGCAATACAAGCACGCTTCGTCACCCCGGACGGATCCGGGGTCCGGCGCGATCAAGTCCTCGATCGCAAGAGACTCTTCTCACGGCGCAGACGCGCCGTGCCTGATGCCGGATCAAGTCCGGCAGGACGGAGGAGAAAGCTCTCCACCTCCATTTAAATTGAGCCGCTCTCTGAGCGGCTTTTTGCTGTCTGAATTTGGAGTGAATTCGGCTCACAAACAGATTCAATTACTTCGCGGGATGATTCCTGTTGTCCCTTCAACGTTTTGTTTTTCCACCGTAAATGCGGAGATGACTGCAGATTTTTTCTGGCGTGGCAGTCACATTGGAGTGATGTTCGTCCAGCGACCCCTTTTCCAGAAAGCAGCGATGCCTAACTTCATCACCATGAAAAGACGAACCGCACTCGCCCTCATGGCATCGCTACCCTTCGCCTCACTTGCCCGTGCCCAGAGCGCCGGGAACAACGTCCGTTTCGATCCGTTGCTGCGGGAGGCGGATGCGTTTTCCAGCCTCAAGACCGTCATCGTCAGCATCGATGGCGGGGAGATCGCTAGCCGCGCCTATCATGGTGCCGGTTTGAACGGCTCCACCAATATCAAATCGGCCTCAAAATCGATCATCTCCGCGTTGGTCGGCATGGCGATCGACCGCAAGATTCTCCAAGGTGCGGACCAGCCGATCGCGACCATTCTGCGCGGTGAATTTCCGCAAAATCCTGATCCCCGGCTGGAGCGGATCACCGTCGGTAACCTCCTGTCAATGCAATCCGGTCTGGAGCGCATGTCCGGGCCGAATTACGGCCGTTGGGTCGCCAGCCGCAACTGGGTGCGGATGGCCTTGGGGTCGGGTTTCGCCGGAGAGCCGGGTGGCGGCATGCTTTATTCCACGGCGTCGACACATCTGCTGTCGGCGATATTGACGAAGGCATCCGGCCGTTCGACGCTTTCTCTCGCCCGAGACTGGTTTCGGCCCCTGGAAGGGTTTTCCATCGGCGGCTGGGAGCGCGATCCGCAGGGCATCTATCTCGGCGGCAACCAGATGGCGATGACCGCGCGGTCGCTGCTGGTCTTCGGTGAGCTTTACCGCAGAGGCGGCGTGACACCCGGTGGTGAGCGGTTGATTTCGCAGGACTGGATCGAGCAATCATGGCGACAACGCACCAATTCGGTCTTCAACGGCGACGGTTACGGTTATTGCTGGTTCATCAGGGAGATGGCGGGCGAGACGGTCTATTATGCCTGGGGTTATGGCGGGCAGATGCTGTACATCGTGCCGGCAAAACGACTGTCCGTCGTGATGACCTCCCGTGAAGACGCGCCATCGGCCCGAACCGGTTATCGCGACCAGCTGCATGGCCTCATGGAGAACGTCATCCGCGCGGTGTGATCGGGTCAGAGCGGCCGGTTGATGCTCTGAAACGCCTCTCCGAGACGTTTCATGCGCTCCTCATAGGCGCCGGTGAGGCAGGCAACGTCGGCTGCGCATTCCTGGCGCTTCTTCAGCCACTGGCTCTGCTCGTCGCGCAACGTGTCGCGGGCGCCCATGGCCATCAGCTGGGTTAGGATATCGAAGGTGGTGGCCATCTTCACGTCCTGATCGTTCAGGGCGCGGTTGTCGCAGATGGCCTTTTCATCCGCTGCGAGATCGGATTTCGTACAGTCGAAACTTGCAGCACCGGCCGGTGAGAGGAGCGAGGAAGCAAAAAGGATGCCGCAGGCGAGGAGGGGCTTTTTCAAATGCATGGCTCGTCTCTGTTGAGGACTGCTGGTGCGGATGAAACCAAAATACGCCTTTGCTGGTTCCATCAGCGGAAGCCGCCGTGCCTGAAACCCACGGTCATCATCTTGCCGCTCTTTGCTTTACAGGCTTTGACGTTATAACTCCATCATACTGATGACGATGAGGAATCACATGCGAAGCGTGTTGAAGTATCTGTCCACCGGCTTTCTCGCCGCGCTCATTCTCCTGCCAGCGGGTGCCCGGGCGCAGGACAACAGGACCGTGCCGTCCAGCCACACGGAAATGCAGCTTTCCTTCGCGCCGCTGGTCAAGCGCACCGCCGGCGCGGTGGTGAATGTCTATGCCGAACGCATCGTGCAGCGGCGGTTGTCGCCCTTCGCCGGTGATCCCTTCTTCGAACAGTTTTTCGGGCAGCAAATGCCGAACCGCACGGAAAAGCAGTCGTCGCTCGGTTCAGGCGTCATCGTCACAGCCGGCGGTCTCGTGGTGACCAACAATCATGTCATTGACGGTGCTGACGACATCAAGGTGGCGCTTGCGGATGGGCGCGAATTTTCCTCCAAGGTTCTCATGAAAGATGACCGGGTCGATCTTGCCGTGCTACAGATCGATGCCAAGGAGCAGTTCCCGGTGCTGCCGCTCGGCAATTCGGACAAGATCGAAGTCGGCGATCTGGTGCTGGCGATCGGTAACCCCTTCGGCGTCGGTCAAACGGTGACGAGCGGCATCGTCTCGGGCCTTGCCCGCAACCAGGTGACGCAGGGCGATTTCGGCTTCTTCATCCAGACCGACGCCTCCATCAACCCGGGCAACTCCGGCGGCGCGCTGATGAATATGGCTGGCGAGCTGATCGGCATCAACACTGCCATCTTCTCCAAGGGCGGCGGCTCGAACGGCATCGGTTTCGCTATTCCGGCCAATCTGGTCCGGGTTTTTGTGGCTGCTGCTGAACGGGGCGATGCGAACTTCCAGCGGCCCTATATTGGCGCGACCTTCGATCCCGTCACTTCCGATGTCGCCGAGGCGCTTGGCCTGCATCGCGCCCGGGGCGCGCTGGTCGTCAGCGTTGTCAAAGGCAGCCCCGCGGAAAAGGCCGGCATAGAGCCGGGCCAGGTGGTCACTGCGGTCAACGGATTGGAGGTGGAGCATCCCGATGCGCTCGGTTACCGCCTGACCACGGCTGGCATAGGCAAATCTGCTGAACTGACCGTCATGGACAAGGGCAAGGAAAAGAAGCTGACGATTGCACTTGATATTGCGCCCGAAACCGCTCCCCGCGACGAACGGCTGATCGAAGGCCGCAATCCCTTCGCCGGCGCGACCGTCGCCAATCTTTCGCCGAAGCTTGCTGACGAATTGCGCATGCCCTCGCAGGTCACGGGTGTCGTCATCACCGATGTGAAGCGTGGCTCGCCGGCCTATCGTGTCGGTTTCCTGCCGAAAGATGTGATTCTTTCATTGAACGGCGCAGATATCGGCTCCACGGCCGCTGTCGAAAAGGCGCTGGATGACAATCCCGGTTTCTGGCGGGTGGAAATCCTGCGTGACGGGCAGCGTATCCGGCAGTTCCTCCGATGAGCGACGATCTCTTCGCCCCGCAAGTGCCGGTGGAGGTCGCCAACCGGCGGCCTCTCGCCGATCGCCTGCGCCCGAAGACGCTGGCGGAAGTAAGCGGGCAGCCGCATCTGACGGGCGAGGAGGGCGTTCTGCGCCGCATGATCGATAGCGGCTCGCTGGGGTCGATGATCTTCTGGGGGCCGCCCGGCACCGGCAAGACGACGGTCGCCCGCCTGCTTTCCGGCGAGGCGGGGCTGGCTTTCGAACAGATATCAGCGATCTTTTCCGGCGTCGCCGATCTCAAGAAGGTTTTCGAAGCGGCGCGTGCAAGGCGCATGAACGGTCGCCAGACCCTGCTTTTCGTCGACGAAATTCACCGTTTCAACCGTGCGCAACAGGACAGTTTTCTGCCTGTCATGGAGGACGGCACCATAATTCTGGTGGGTGCGACCACCGAAAATCCCTCTTTCGAACTGAATGCCGCTCTGTTGTCGCGGGCCCGTGTCCTGACATTTCGATCGCATGACGAGGACAGTCTCAGCGAGCTTCTGAAGCGCGCGGAGGAGGCGGAGCAGAAGCCCCTGCCACTGACGGAGGATGCACGCGCAAGCCTGGTCCGCATGGCCGATGGCGACGGTCGCGCGGTGTTGACGCTTGCCGAAGAAGTCTGGCGCGCGGCGCGGAAAGATGAAACCTTCGACACGGAAGGGCTCACGCGCATCGTGCAGCGCCGTGCGCCCGTCTACGACAAGAGCCAGGACGGCCACTACAATCTCATTTCCGCGCTGCATAAGTCGGTGCGTGGATCGGACCCGGATGCCGCACTTTATTATCTCGCCCGCATGTTTGATGCCGGCGAGGACCCGCTCTATATCGGCCGGCGGCTGGTGCGCATGGCGGTGGAAGATATCGGCCTTGCAGATCCGCAGGCGCTCGCCGTCTGCAATGCTGCCAAGGATGCCTATGATTATCTTGGTTCACCGGAGGGTGAACTTGCGCTGGCGCAGGCCTGCGTCTACCTCGCCACCGCTCCGAAATCGAATGCCGTCTATACGGCCTTCAAGGCTGCGATGCGCGCCGCGAAGGAAAAAGGCTCGCTTGTTCCGCCCAAACACATCCTGAATGCACCGACCAAGCTGATGAAGGGCGAGGGATATGGTGACGGCTACCGTTACGATCATGACGAGCCGGACGCTTTTTCGGGTCAGGATTACTTCCCGGAAAAAATGGGGCGGACCACCTTTTACGATCCACCGGACAGAGGTTTCGAACGCGAAATCCGCAAACGTCTCGACTGGTGGGCGAAACTGCGTCGCGAGCGGGAATCGCGTTAGCCCTCATCTTCACAAAATGATTCAGGCGCTTGCCAAAAAGAGTCGCGAAACTGCGCTATCGCATTGTTTTTCAAATAAGTCAGGATGCCTTGCGCTGAGGCGCGGCCTGCGGCTGCGCCGGCAGCATCTTGACCGATGATTCCGCCAGGCCGTTATGCCCGTCGGCATCGATCACCAGATGCCAGTGCATCGTTTCGGGGATGGCGATCCGGATTGGCGACTTTTTCGCGACGCCGCCAAGATACTTGAAATCGAGCAATTCGGTGAAGCGCTGGAAATTCGCGCCCGTCATCAACCGGACATTGTTGATGGCCGAGAGAGATACTTCAATGATCGTGCCCGCCCGCAATTCCTTCAGGTCATAATGCGTGTAGCGGAAATTCGGCCGTGCCATCGCGCGCCTCCAAGTACCGGTATTGTGGCAAAAGAGGATAGGGAGGCAGGGTTAACGCTGCCTTTAAATTCGAGAGGTTTTCATCGAATTACTGGCTGTCCCGCCGGCGGCCAATGGCGATGGTGAGTATTTCAGGTCGTGTTCGACGCCCATGAAGATAATACCAACGTATAATGGGCGTATTTAATCATAATAAATTTTTTCCCCTTAGCATCGGCTGGTCGAAGTGCACTCATCGGCGTTGGGGGGAATATGAAAAACGTCACTATATCTATGCGCCTATATGCGCTCGTCGCATTGTTTCTGGCAATCCTGACCGCAGCGCTGACATTCAGCCTGTTCGAAACCTTTGGCGAGATGGAACGCGAGCGCAAAGCCGGGCTTGCGGCGATGAACGAAACGGCCGTCGCTATTCTCGATCAATATTATCGCCTGGAACAAAGCGGCAGCTTGACGCGGGAGGCGGCACAGCAGCAGGCCAAGGTCACAATCGCGGCCATGCGGTATGGCAACGGCAGCGGTTATTTCTGGATCAACGATATGCACCCCAAAATGGTGATGCATCCGATCAAGCCGGAAATGAACGGAACCGATCTTACCGCCAACAAGGACCCGAACGGCAAGGCGCTGTTCGTTGAGTTCGTGAATACGGTCAAGGCGGGCGGTCAGGGTTTTGTCGATTATTACTGGCCGAAACCGGGTGCCCCGGAGCCGGTGGAGAAATTCTCCCATGTCGCCGGTTTCGCACCCTGGGGCTGGATCGTGGGTACGGGCGTTTATGTCGACGACCTCGAAGCGGTGTTCTGGAGCGACGCGTATTTCAACATCGGCCTGTGCATCTTGTCCGGCCTTGTCGTCATTGCCGTGGCCGCCGCCGTCGTGCGTGGCGTCACTCGACCGATCGATCTCATCAGGCAGAGCATGAAGCAGATCGCCGATGGCGACGGCACCGCCGAAATCCGCTTCGCCGATCGCCGGAACGAAATCGGCGCGATTGCCAAGACATTGCTGGTGCTGCGTGACAGCGTCAATGAGCGCAGCGCCCTGCAGGCGCGTGAGGCCGACCAGCAGCGGGCGCTGGAGGAAGCGCGTCGCGGCAACGAGATGGTCCTTCGTTCCGCATCCGAGCGGCAGGCCCACGCCATGGAGCGTCTGGGAGAGGCGCTCGAGGCGCTTGCCAATGGGGATCTGACTGTTGCGCTGACAGATATCGGCGACGACTACGAAAAGCTGCGCACGGACTTCAATCGGGCCGTGGGTGCGCTCCATGGCGCCATCGAAGCGATTTCCCGGACCGGTCATGTCGTCAATGACAGTGCTGCAGATATCAGCGGCGCGACCGGCAATCTCTCGCGCCGGACCGAACAGCAGGCGGCGGCGCTGGAGGAAACGGCCGCAGCGCTTGACGAGATTACCGCCACGGTGCGCACCGCATCCGAACGGGCCAATGAGGCGCGGCAGATGGTGCAGGACACGAAAAGCAGCGCCGGCCGCTCAGGCGAGATCGTGCGCAACGCGGTCGATGCCATGGGCCGCATCGAAGAATCGTCAAAGCGGATCGGACAGATCATTTCCGTCATCGACGAGATCGCCTTCCAGACCAACCTGCTGGCGCTGAATGCCGGCGTGGAAGCGGCGCGGGCCGGCGAGGCCGGACGTGGTTTCGCCGTGGTGGCGCAGGAGGTGCGCGAACTGGCGCAACGCTCCGCCAATGCCGCCAAGGAGATCAAGACCCTTATCAATCGCTCGGCGGAGGAGGTCGGCGGCGGCGTCGCACTCGTCCGCTCCACGGGCGATGCACTGGAAGAAATCGTGGCGCTCGTAAACCGGGTCGAAGGTCACGTGAATTCCATCGCCACTGCGGCGCGGGAGCAGGCCACCGGCCTCCAGGAGATCAACACCTCCGTTAATCACATGGACCAGATGACACAGCAAAACGCGGCCATGGTGGAAGAAACGACCGCCGCCAGCCAGACGCTCGCCGAGGAAAGCCGCCAGTTGCGCTCGCTTCTGTCGCGCTTCGAACTTGGACATGATGCCGAGCGCGAGGTTTCGCGGGCGGCCTGACTTCAGGCGTCTCGATCTGATGAAGGGCGCGGTTCCGGCTGCGCCCTTTGTTTTGGGCTATCAAAACCAGCCATTCGTTATTTCCCGCAACCAATAAGGTTTCGTTTACCTCATTTCTTTAAAATTTGACCTGTATTGCCGCGGATAGCGGCCGCTGAAGGTACAGGTTCTCGTATGGCGTATGTTTCCCTTCCGCGTCGTCTTGTGACGTTGCTGATGATTTCCACGGTCATGGTGTCGTGTTCGGCGGAGGGCCTCGTGCCACCGGCGGAGGTGGACGGCACCACACGCGTGAGCGCAATCCGTTCGTCGCGGCAACAGGGCTACAGCGCGCCGGCAGGTGCCTTCCATCAGGTTGAGCGGGCCGGACAGAGCAACGATTATCCCACGGCCATATCGCAGCCGATGCCGGAGCCTTATGCTTCGCAGGATCCGCTGCTGCAAACGCGCCAGGCAGGGCAGGGTTATTCCACCCTCGACGCACAGCATCAGGCACGCATGGCGGCTGGCGGTCATGGCAATCTGCCGGTGCAGGCGACGCAAAGCCAGGAGATGCCCCCGCAGCAAATGGCCAGCAGCCAGATTGCCGAGGGCGAAGGCGGCGTGAACATGGATTCCATGCTCGGCGTGGAGCCGGTGCGGGGACTGGCGGAGGAGCAGGATGCCGAAATCGCCGAGGGGGCTTCGGCCCAGCCGGTGGTGGACGGCATCGGCTCCGACAATCCGGTTGCGGTTTCTCCGGCGCGGCGCCAGTCCGGGCTCATTCCGCCGCCGCCACCCGGATCGTCCTCCCGCCGCCAGCCGGTGGAAGAGGTGGCTATGCTCATGCCGAATGATCCGACCTTTCGCGGCGGACTTCAGAGCGACCGGTCCATGCCGCCCGGCATCATGCCGTCTTCGGAGGTTGCCTGCCGCGCCGAGCTTCGCCGTCTGGGTGTCGCTTTTCGCGACGTCGCCCGTATTGCCGATGGGCCGACCTGCGGCATCGATTACCCGATCGAACTCAGCGGTCTCGCCAGCGGCGTCGCAGTTCGTCCGGCGGTGAAGCTGAATTGCCAGGTTACGCTTGCCTTTGCGAAATGGGTGAAGTTCGAACTCGTACCGTCCTCGCGTTTCCGCTATCTCTCCGGCGTCGGCCGCATAACGCCGATGGGGGGTTACTCCTGCCGCAAGATGAATTCCCGTTCCAGCAATCCGTGGTCGGAACATGCGCGGGGCAACGCCATCGATATCGGCACCATCACGCTGAAGAACGGCAAGGAAATCGATGTCCGCAAGAAGAGTTTCTTCGCTTTCCGCGAAAAGGCACTGCTGAAGGCCGTCAGATCGGATAGCTGCAAATATTTCTCCACCGTTCTCGGGCCGGGCAGTGATCCCAACCACTGGAACCATTTTCACTTCGACCTGCGTACCCGCAAGTCAGGTTACAGGCATTGCGATTAAGTCGCGCCGTTGGAGGTTGGCGGCTGAGTTTGAAAGCGTCTCCTCCGTCATGCTCGGGCCTGTCCCGAGCATCTGCAACGCCGCTATTGGCGATACGTCGGCAGATCCTTGGCACAAGGCCGAGGATGACGTCGAACACTGAGTGTGGCTTGTCATAGGGCTGCCGCCGATGACATAGGCGAAGGATTTTTGGATATGGTCGGAATGACGAAGCTTGAGGATGTTTCGCTGCCGCTAGCTCGATAATCGCCCGCCACATTCCCACAAAAAAAGACCGGCCCGAAGGCCGGTTGAAGAAGACAGCCTTATCGGGGGGATATCGGCGTCTTTGCAAGGGCATGAAATGGGAAGCGATCCCACAGAACGGTCCATCCGGCGCGGATTTGCGGCAAAAGACGTCGCGCCGTACTGACCTGCGGCCAACATGGCTTGCCGCCCTTTTCTGATACGCTATGAGCGTCACATGTTTGTGACAACGGCCTTCGGGAGCCTGCCTTCATGCCCCCAGTTTCAGAGATAATGATCTTCGCTGCGGCACTTGCTGCTGCGGGTGTAGTTGCAGGCCTTCTGGCCGGCCTGTTCGGTATCGGCGGCGGCGCGGTGCTGGTGCCGGTTTTTTACCAGGTCTTCGGACTACTGGATGTGCCTGAGGCGGTGCGCATGCATCTTTCGCTCGGAACGTCTCTCGCCATTATCGTGCCGACGTCCATCCGCTCGTTCCTGACGCATCGCCAGAAGGGCGCCGTCGATATCGAGCTTCTGAAAGGCTGGGTCGTCGCCGTGCCGCTTGGCACCGTTCTCGCCTCTATCGTTGCAGCCTATGCCTCGAGTGTGGCGCTGCGCCTGATCTTTGCCTTCATCGCGCTCGCGCTTGCCTTCCGGATGATCTTCAACCGGGCGAGCTGGCATCTCGGTTCCGATCTGCCGCCAAACCCGGCCCGTTTTCTGGTGGGCACCGGCATCGGGCTGTTTTCCGGGCTGATGGGCGTGGGCGGCGGGGTGATGAACAACACCTTCATGACGCTTTACGGACGCAGCATTCATCAGGCGGTTGCCACCTCTTCCGGTGTCGGCGTGTTGATTTCGCTGCCGGGGCTTGCGGGTTACATCTGGGCCGGTTGGGGCGATGCGGGGCTGCCGCCATTTTCCACCGGCTTCATCAACTGGATCGCCGTGGTGCTCCTGATCCCCATTACTCTTGTCGTCGCACCCTATGGTGCACGGCTGGCGCATGCGCTCAGCAAGAAGCAGCTGGAGCGGGCCTTCGGCGTGTTTCTGGTTTTCGTCGCAGCGCAGTTTTTCTATAGCGTCTACGGCTGATTTTCCGCTCCCGCCGAACGCAGTGTTCAGTCCGCCGGGCTGGCATTTGCAACCTCTGCGGTCTATATGGCGTTCATCTTACTCGGTTTTTCGAAAGAATTCGCCATGAATGCCATTGTTTCGATACGGAATCTGACCAAATCCTACGCAAATGGCTTCCAGGCGCTCAAAGGTGTCAGCCTCGATATCCGGGAGGGGGAGATACTCGCCCTTCTCGGCCCCAATGGCGCCGGCAAGACGACACTGATCTCGATCATCTGCGGTCTCGTCAATCCGGGTGACGGTTCGGTGCTGGTTGGTGGGCACGATGTGGTGAAGGATTTTCGCCAGACCCGCGCCCTCATCGGCCTCGTGCCGCAGGAACTGACGACCGACCAGTTCGAGACGGTTTGGAACACCGTCAGCTTTTCGCGCGGCCTGCACGGACAGAAGAAGAATCCGGAGCTGATCGAACGCATCCTCAAATCCCTGTCGCTCTGGAACAAGAAGGACAACATGCTGCGGGAGCTTTCCGGGGGTATGAAGCGGCGTGTGCTGATTGCCAAGGCGCTGGCGCACGAGCCGAAGGTCCTGTTTCTCGATGAGCCGACAGCGGGCGTGGATGTGACCCTGCGCCGCGACATGTGGAATGTGGTCTCCGAACTGCGCGCCAAGGGCGTCACCATCATTCTCACCACGCATTACATTGAGGAGGCGGAAGAAATCGCCGACCGGGTGGGTGTCATCAATGGTGGCGAATTGCTGCTGGTGGAAGAAAAGACGGCATTGATGAAGAAACTCGGCCGCAAGCAGCTTTTTCTTGAGCTTTCCCAGCCGGTGGAGACTTTGCCGCAAAGTCTCGCGCCCTTCGGCCTCACGCTTTCCGAAGATGGCTGCACCATTACCTATGAAATCGAGGATAATGGCGAGCAGGGCCGCATTGCCGATGTCCTGAGCGCGCTTTTCGCCGCCAACATCCATTTCAAGGATATTTCCACGCGGCAGAGTTCGCTCGAAGATATCTTCGTTTCGCTGGTGGGAGGCCAAAAATGAATTTCGAAGCCATCAAGTCCATCTACCTGTTCGAAATGGCGCGCACCCGCCGCACCCTGCTGCAAAGCGTGGTCTCTCCGGTCATTTCCACCTCGCTCTATTTTATCGTGTTCGGCACAGCGATCGGTTCGCGGATTCAGGAGGTTGGTGGGGTTTCCTATGGCGCTTTCATAACGCCCGGCCTCATCATGCTGACGCTTCTGACGCAGTGCATCGGCAACGGCTCCTTCGGCATCTACTTCCCGAAATTCACCGGCACCATCTATGAAATCCTCTCCGCACCGGTGGCGATGACGGAAATCCTTGTCGGCTATGTCGGAGCGGCGGCGACAAAGGGGCTGATGATCGGTACGATCATCCTGATAACCGCGTCGTTCTTCGTGGATATAAGCATCGCCCATCCGTTCATGATGATCCTGTTTTTTGTGCTGACGGCTGTGAGTTTCAGCCTGTTCGGCTTCATCATCGGCATCTGGGCAACGAATTTCGAGCAGTTGAACCTCATTCCCATGCTGGTGGTGCCGCCGCTGACCTTCCTCGGCGGCAGCTTCTATTCCATCGACATGCTGCCGCCCTTCTGGCAGACGGTCAGCCACTTCAATCCGGTGCTTTATCTCATCAGCGGCTTCCGCTGGAGTTTCTACGAGATCGCTGACGTCAATCCCGTCATCAGCCTGGCGATGATCACGCTGTTTCTGGCGCTATGCCTCGGCGTTGTCGGCTGGATGTTCAAGACAGGGTATCGGCTGCGCAACTGATCAGAAACGTTTTCCCGAAAATTCGACGCCCGGTCTGCGCCGGGCGTTCTCGTATTCAAAGCACAACGCGAGCGCAGGTCAGGCGACCTGCTTCTGCGCCACTTCCTCGACAACCTCACCCTCGAGATAGGAAACGAGGTCCTTGATCGTCACGACCAGCAGGCCGTGCCGCTCGGCGAAGACTTCGAGCTGGGGCAGGCGGGCCATGGTGCCGTCGTCATTGGCGATTTCGCATATCGTGCCGGAGGGGAACTTCCCGGCGAGACGGCAGAGATCAACGGCGGCTTCGGTATGGCCCGTGCGTCCGAGGACGCCCTGCGGGTTGGCGCGCAGCGGGAAGATATGGCCCGGGCGAGCGAAATCCTCGGGGCGCGAGCCTTCCGATACCAGCGCGCGCACGGTCTTTGCGCGGTCGGCGGCGGAAATGCCCGTCGTGGTGCCGGGAATGTAATCCACCGACACGGTGAAGGCCGTCTTGAGGGATTCGGTATTGCGCGACACCATCAGCGGAATGTCTAGCGCGTCGAGGCGCTCTCCGGGCATGGCCACGCAGATCAGCCCGCGTGCATGGTTCATCATGAAGGCGATCTGCTGGGGAGTGATGCTGTCGGAGGCGGCGATGATATCGCCTTCGTTTTCGCGGTCTTCGTCGTCAACCACAATCACCATCTCGCCGCGGGAAATGGCGTTAATGGCGTCTTCAATTCTGGCAACTGTCATTCTATTTCAAGCCTTTCAAGGGTTATGCCGTTTTGCGGCATTTTCGCGCTTCGAGAAGCGCCAAATATCCCTTGGGCGAACAATGCAATACGAAGCCCGCTAACGCGCAGGCGTCCCATGCCTTGTCCTCTTCCATCCGGACTATACCGTCGGCTCCGGCCTCTCACCGGATCTGCTGACCTTCCGGCTTTGGAAACCGGAAGCGCTCGCGGGCTCCGGGAAAGTCCCGATACCGCCGGTGGGGAATTGCGCCCCGCCCTGAGAACAGCAACAACTTAAATTATCAAATGCGAGGGAATCAAGGGGCAATGGCCCGCCGCAGCCCTTGTGCGTGAAAAGAATATCCCGATTGCAGACGCTACGAGGAATTTCCTTTCCGGTACCAAGACGTGAGAAAACTCCCCGAAATGAATCTCGAGGGGGCAGTGCTCACCGATCCCGCAACCGCAATTCGTCGGTCTGCATCTGCAGCGAACCAAGCGTCGACAAAAAGCTCATGCCAAGCAGGCTCTGGCCCAATTGGCCATCCTGGGCGATGAGGGCGGGGATGTTGCGTCGCACGATCGGGCCAATGCTGATTTCCGACAGCGTGACGGGGGCTGCCGCCGTGCGGCCATTGGCGGTCATTACCGGTACGGTATAGCGAAGATCTGTGGTGTCGATGCCGATTGCGGTCGCATCCGCATTTGCGAGCACCACGGAGCTGGCGCCTGTATCGACCAGCATGTGGATCGTCCTGCCCTCAATCCCGACATTCGCTTCGAAGTGGCCGCTCATGGATTTGTGCAGCACGATTTCCTGCTCGCCTGCCGATGTTGTCACCACGACGGCGCGGCCGGGCATCAGACCGCCGAGCAGCCGGTCGCCGAAGGATTGCAGGTCGTAGCGATAGAGATAGAGCGAGACGAGGCCGAGGATGATGACGAGCCAGACGGCGAGCTGCCGGATGACGGTGCCGAAGTTGCCGCGTCTTCCCGCCAGAATGCCGGCCGACAGCAGCCCTGCGATGGGCAGAAGATAAAGGACCTGGGCAAACTGATCATTATCGATACCGAGCGTTCGGCCACCATTGTGATTAACGACGAGCAGGCCAAGGCCGACGGCCAGCAGAAGGAGAACGATGGTCAGTCTGTTCATGCGGTATGTGTCTCCTTGGCGGACTCGGACAGATTTGCCAATCTTTGCGGCAGCGCGCGCATGATCAAGCGGCGCGTCTCGTCGCTATAACCCGTCCAGCCGCCGATTTCATCCAGCGTGCGGCCGCAGCCGATGCAGAGAGTGTGGGTCGTGTCGAGGCGACAGATCTGGACGCAGGGTGTTTCCATGGTGATCTATATCAGGCCCTCATGCCGCAAGGGCAAGTGCGACGAGAATCACGATCTCCGTGATCTGCTGGCAAGCCCCAATGGTATCCCCGGTATGGCCGCCGATCTTCCTCTCGCACAGCCTGCCGAACAGCATGGCCGCGATGACCGCCACCGCCAGCACAAGCGCGATCTCAAACAGTGGCAGCGCGTGCAGCGTGAACAATATGAAGAGAAGAAGCCCGGCGGCCAGCGCGATGTTGCGTTCGCTTTCTCCGGGCTGGCCGGCATTGACGGCGATGCCGGAGGTCTTGGCGGCGGGCAGGGACTGCCAGTGCCACACCATCAGCGCGCGGCTCGTGACAAGCGCTGCAATCAGACAGGCGGCAGCGGTTTTGTCCGGCAGGGTTTCGATTAGCGAGGCGAGTGCAGTGGCGCGGAGCGCGAAGGAAAGAACCATGGCAATGGTGCCATAACTGCCGATACGGCTGTCCTTCATGATTTCAAGCATACGAGACTTGTCCCTGCCGCTGCCGAAACCGTCGGCCGTGTCGGCAAGCCCGTCCTCATGCAGCGCGCCTGTCATGAGCGCCGTCAGGCCGATGGCGAGCCACCCGGTGAGCTGCGGAGAGGCATCGAAGCGCGCAAACACGACAACCAGGAAAGCGGCGGGCAGGGCGATCAGCAGTCCCGCGGCGGGGAAGGCACGGGCGGCCCGGCCCATCGACACGCACGAGTCACCTTCGAAGAATCGCGAAGGGACGGGCAGGCGGCTCAGAAAGGCGAGGGAATGCATGACATCTGTTATAAAATCCCGGGCCTTCATGCTCTCTCCGTTGCAGTCGCTGCATTTCCGGTTGTTCCGCGGCGCATCCGCTATTATGAGAGGCGCAACAAAGACCGATTTGCCGGAAAACACAAGTTTCCGGACGCATGAGCCGATGCGAAAGCCAAACCGGCTATGAGAGAGACTGATATCATGAGCATGAGCGGATTGCCCTTCGATGATTTCCGCGCGCTGCTGCGCGAGCTTCCCGGCCCGGACACGCACGCGCTTGTTGCGGCGAAGGAGCGCAATGCGCAGCTGACGAAACCTGCCGGTTCGCTCGGCCGTCTCGAAGAAATCGCCATGTGGCTTGCCGCCTGGTCCGGCCGTTCGCCTGCCGTCAACCGTCCGCTGGTGGCAATCTTCGCCGGCAATCACGGCGTGACCCGCCACGGCATCACGCCCTATCCGACGTCTGTGACCCAGCAGATGGTGGAAAATTTTGCCGCCGGTGGCGCGGCGATCAACCAGATCTGCGTGGCCAATGATCTCGGCCTGAAGATTTTCGATCTGGCGCTGGATTACCCGACCGGCGATATCACCTGTGAACCGGCGCTTTCGGAGCGTGACTGCGCCGCCACCATGGCCTTCGGCATGGAGGCGATTGCCGGCGGCACCGATCTTCTCTGCGTCGGTGAAATGGGCATCGGCAATACCACGATAGCGGCTGCGATCAATCTTGCGCTATATGGCGGCACGGCGGAAGAATGGACCGGTCCGGGCACCGGTTCGGAAGGTGACGTCATGGCCCGCAAGATTGCGGCGGTGAAGGCGGCGGTAGAGTTCCACAAGGACCACCTGTCCGATCCGCTGGAAATCATGCGTCGTCTCGGCGGACGCGAAATCGCGGCGATTGCAGGTGCCATTCTTGCTGCGCGCGTGCAGCGCATTCCCGTGCTGATAGATGGTTATGTGGCAACGGCCGCCGCGGCGCTGCTGAAGGCTGCCAATTCCTCGGCGCTCGATCATTGCCTTATCGGCCATGTCTCGGGTGAGCCCGGCCATCTGGCAGCCATCGAAAAGCTTGGCAAGACGCCGCTTCTGGCGCTTGGAATGCGTCTTGGCGAAGGCACCGGTGCGGCCCTTGCCGCCGGCATCGTCAAGGCCGCCGCCGCCTGCCATTCCGGCATGGCGACGTTTGAGGCAGCGGGTGTCGACACCCGCATCACCGCGCCCACCAATCATTGAGGCTGAAGATGGACGCGACGCCGCACATGCCACCGCCAGAACCGGTCTTTCGTAAAGAAAAGGGCTGGCGGCATCTGTTCGCTGCCGCGCGCTATTCCCTGCAGGGGCTCGGCCGGCTTTGGCAGGAAGCTGCCTTTCGTCACGAAGTTCTTGCCTTCTGCGTCGGGCTTGGCCTGCTTCTGGTCGTGGGCGCGCCGTTTGCGCATCTTCTCGTTTTCACGGTGTTGATGCTGCTTTTATTCTCGGTGGAAGCGCTCAATACCGCCATCGAGGAACTGGTGGACCGCATTTCGCCGGAAATTTCCTCCGTGGGCCGGCACGCCAAGGATCTCGGCTCCTTTGCCGTCTTCTGCCTGCTGATGGCGAACGGATTTTTCGTGCTGTATTCGCTGGTGACGACGCTGTTCTTCTGAGGTTGCCAGCTTCGAGGCATTTCCAGGTGGAAAGCCGGGCGACGCCTTCCTGTGGGCGCCTTAAGCGAAGGACCGTCGGCGTGGCTGGATGGCATGGGTTTCTTCGACCGCTGGCAGGCTCTGGAGCACGCGTTTCGCGGGCAGGATGGCGATGCCTTCCGTGCCCTCACGCAGTTTGGATTTCAGAATGAACTGGCCGTCATGCTTGGCGAGGATGGCCTGAACGATGGGCAGGCCAAGGCCTGTTCCCTGCTCGGCGCTCTTGATCGCGATTGATCCCTGGCCGAAGGCTGACAGCACCACCGGAATTTCGTCCTCGGGAATGCCTGGGCCATTGTCCCTGATCGACACATATTGGCCGCCGCCGGCCGTCCAGCCCGCCTTTACGAGAATTTCTCCACCCTGCGGGGTGAACTTGACGGCGTTGGACAGCAGGTTGAGGACGACCTGGCGGATCGATTTTTCGTCCGCCCAGACCTGCGGCAGGCTGTTTTCAAACTGCTGGGAGATCCTGATGTTCTTGGCGCGGGCGCGAAGCTGGATCATGCCGATGCAATCTTCGGCGATTTCCAGCATCGAGATCGCTTCTTCGTTCAGGTCATAACGGCCCGCCTCGATGCGCGACAGGTCGAGGATTTCGTTGATGAGATCGAGCAGATGCTGGCCGGAGCGGTGGATATCGCCGGAATATTCCTTGTAGAGCGGATTGTTGAGCGGCCCCAGCACCTCCGAGGACATGACCTCGGAGAAGCCGAGAATGGCGTTGAGGGGCGTGCGCAGCTCGTGCGACATGGAAGCGAGAAAGCGCGACTTGGCCAGATTGGCCTCTTCCGCGCGTCGCCGCGCCTCGTCGGAAACCGAATTGGCGACTTCGAGCTCGGCGATCAGGTCGTCCTTTTCCGTCTGCGAGGAGAGGAGCTTGATGCTGGTCTGGTAAAGCCGGCTGGTGATGCGGTGGCAGAACAGGATCGCCATGCCGAACATCAGCGCAAGACCGACATCGAATGGATCGCGCGAGAAGACAGAGGTGACGCACAGAGCCGCCAGCACCGGCAGGAAAGTCATGAAGGTTGCCCGCCGCAGCATGAAATTGGCCGTGGCGGTGAGTGAGAGCGCGATCAGCAGCGTCGAGCCCTTGAAGAAAAGCACGAGCGTCGGGTCATTACGCGTTGGCTCCGCCAGCGCGAACATCGCCCAGATGCACCCGATGACGATCTGCATTCCGAGAAAAAGATTTTTCCAGTGCAGGAGGTTTTCGGCGGTGATTTCCTGTTTTGCAGCCCGTTTGGCGAGCACCAGCGAAATGGCGTGGAAACTCAATGCAGCCAGCGACCAGATGATGAGGCTGATATCGCGGGTTATGTAAACGCCGATGATGGAGGCAAGCACGATGAAAAGCGGCATGATCATCGCGCCCTGCAGGGTCTCGGCGATGTGCATGGTCAGCATCTCGCGTTCATAGGCGTCGCTTGCGCCTGCACCTTGCTGCAAGCGTTCACGCGTCGTCTTCACCGCGTCGAAAACCGCCTTGTTGCGATGTTTTTTCGAGCGGTCGACGATGATCTTGTCGGTGGACGTGCTGACGCTTTTACTCATTGTTACAACGCAGGGTGACATGAACCCTTGCAGACTACGCCCAAAATCTTAAGAAGATGCTGCCGTGAAAGGATTTGTTTGCCATCTCTGACAAGGGTTTGTTGTTACATGAGACGAAATGGAGGCAGGCGCGGGGGTTTTTCCGCAGTCCGCGACGGCGGCCTGTTCCTTGCTACGGTTTTTCTAGGGGTTCTGATTGCCGCCAAGCTCGATCATATCAACAGCGAAACCTATGGCGGCCGCTTCTTCGTGATTGATGGCGACACGCTCTCCAAGGGCAAGGAACGTTTCCGGCTGCTCGGCATCGATGCGCCGGAGCTTGCGCAGACATGTCTGCGCGGGGGCGAAAGCTGGCCATGTGGCGAGGAGGCGCGCCGTGTTCTGCAACGGCTGGCCGCGCCAGCGGATTTCTCCTGCTCCGGCAGTTCCAGAGATCGATACGGGCGACTGCTCGTCTATTGTTCCGCCGGCGGCAGGGATGTTTCGTCAGACATGGTGTCGGCCGGTTTTGCCGTCGCGTCGGGATATTTCCAGTTTTCGAGCGAGCAGGAAGCCGCGCGCAGGCAGGCGCTCGGCATCTGGGCGGGAGAATTCGAAAAGCCCTCGCAGTGGCGGAGGGATCACCATGCCGCGGATATGGAAACGCCGGCGGCGGGTTTCCTCACCATCGTCCGCCATCTTCTGGGGTGGGATCATGGCTGAAGGGGAGAGGGTTGGGCCAGTGCATGATGATGGGCTGGACGGGCTGCGCGGTGAGATTGCCCGCTGTCGTCTCTGTCGCGACATGCCGCTCAAGGGAATGGCTGACCGCCTGCCGCATGAACCCCGGCCGGTGGTCGTCATGTCGGCAAGACCACGCATTCTGATTGCCGGGCAGGCGCCAGGGCTGCGCGTGCATGAAACGGGCCTGCCATTCAACGATGCTTCCGGCGACAGGCTGCGCCAGTGGCTGAATGTCGACCGGGAGACATTTTACGATCCGGATCGTTTCGCCATCGTTCCCATGGGGTTCTGTTTTCCCGGTTATGATGACAAGGGAAGCGACCTGCCGCCACGGCGGGAATGCGCCCCGCACTGGCGCACGCGGGTCATGGCGGCGATGCCGCAGGTGGAGCTGATCCTCGCGATCGGCCAATATGCGCAGGCTTTTCACCTGGGTGAAAGACGATGCAAAACCATGACCGAAACGGTGCAAAACTGGCGCAGCTATCTTCACGCCAATTCCGGCCCCGGCATTCTTCCTTTGCCGCATCCGAGCTGGCGCAACACGGGGTGGCTGAAAAAGAACCCGTGGTTTACGGAGGAACTGTTGCCGGTTCTGCGACAACATGTGGAAATGCGGCTTTGGTGAAACAATTTTCTGTTTTTCCGCAAAAATTAGTGTATTGAAAGGAAATTAATTCAGGAGGGTAGACGCATTGGATCGCCTAGACCGTAAGATTTTGCGCATTCTGCAAGAGGATTCCACGCTGGCTGTTGCCGATCTGGCGAAGAAGGTCGGCCTTTCCACGACGCCCTGTTGGCGGCGTATCCAGAAGATGGAAGAAGACGGCGTCATCCGCCGGCGTGTGGCCCTGCTCGATCCGGTCAAGGTCAATACCAAGGTCACGGTTTTCGTCTCCATCCGCACCGCCTCCCATTCCATCGAATGGCTGAAGCGCTTCTCCGAAGTGGTTTCCGAATTCCCGGAGGTTGTCGAGTTCTACCGTATGAGCGGTGATGTCGACTATCTGCTGCGCGTGGTCGTGCCCGATATCGCCGCCTATGACGCTTTCTACAAGCGGATGATCGCCAAGATCGAAATCCGCGACGTCTCCTCCGCCTTTGCGATGGAGCAGATCAAATATACGACGGAACTGCCGCTCGATTACATGCTGCTGGATAATCCTAAATCCGGCGAAGAGTGATCCGTCGCCGGTCAGTTTTTGATCAACGCCCTTTCCGGCCGCCGGGGAGGGCGTTTTAATTCGTGGGTGGTTTTTTGGGCGTCGGTCGGGCCTGCCAGGGCTGATACTGTCGGAAGCTCCGTCCGGTAGCTGCCGCAGAGGCACGACAATTCTATTTCGCCGGTAACGGCAAATTCGCACATTCAATTCTCTCAACGCCGTCTGCGCGCAAACCAGGATTTTGATAAAATCGCTCGAATATCTACGCTTTTACTGTCGAAGGATGGAATAGCGAGGGATATCCATATGCTGACACGACGCGGAACATTGGGATTGATTGCGGGTGCGACCGGGGCGGTGTTTCTGCCGCATATCCGGCGCGCGAGCGCCGCAACCACGACGTTGCGGATTGGCTGGCAGAAGAATGGCGTGATAGCGCTCGCGAAGAGCCAGGGCGCGCTCGAAGCGCTGCTGAAGGATCGCGGCATCGAGGTCAAGTGGTCTGAATTTTCCTCCGGGCCGCCGCTTCTTGAAGCGCTGGGTGCCGGTGCGCTGGATATCGGCCCGACCGGCGATGTGCCGCCGCTTTTCGCGCAAGCCGCCGGCGGCAATCTGCGTTATGTCGGCACCTACAAGGCGGCAGCAGGCGGATCGGCGATCCTCGTGCAGAAGGATTCGCCGCTGAAGACGCTCCAAGACCTAAAAGGCAAAAAGGTCGCCTTCAAGCGTGGCTCCAGCGCCCATAACGTCACTGTGAAGGCGTTGCGAAAGGCGGGGCTGACCTTGGCAGACATCACGCCCGTCGATCTTGCCCCGCCGGATGCGGCGGCCGCCTTTCGAAGCGGCAGCATCGATGCCTGGTCGATCTGGGATCCCTATTTCGCCGTGGCGGAGAAAGAGCCGACGACGAGGGTTCTCTCGACAGCCGAAGGCATCGTCGATCCGTGGAGCTACTTCCTCGCCAATGGCGATTTTGTTGAAAGCAATCCCGATCTCGTGCCGCTGATCCTCAAGGAACTGGCGAATGTGGGTGCGAAAGCGCAGACCAACATCGACGCGACAGCCAAATCGCTTTCGGCCATCACCGGTGTTCCCGAGGATGTCACCAAGGTCTCGCTGACGCGGCCGGGCGCCGATCTCGGGCGGGTGTCACTGGTTCCGGATGAGGCCATTGCCTATCAGCAGGCGCTTGCCGACGAGTTCTACGATCTGAAAATCGTGCCGAAGAAACTCAAGGTGACGGATATCGTCTGGCGCCCGAAGGCGAGTTGATGGGCGGAAAGTGGAGTCTCTTCAACCGGCTGGCGGATGTTGCTCAGAGGTTGATTCAGGCCGTTGGTGTTAAATGTGAGGCGATTGGATGCCGCTTGTTTCTTCTCACCGTGGGGGAGAAGTCCGCGGCAGCGGGATGAGGGGCGAGGGTAGAGATAGACTGAGAGCCAGCCCCCTCATCCGACCCTTCGGGCCACCTTCTCCCCGGCGGGGAGAAGAAAATTGCCTCAAGGTCACCGCATCAGCCCTTAAGCTTCGCAATCACCAGATGACCGGGTGTCGGATTGCCGTCCTGCATGCGCACATTGATGTCGGTCACTTCAACCACCTCGAAACCGGTCGCCGCCAGTCGTTCGCGGACATAGGTTTCGGCATGGGCGAAACGCTGGTGCGGGCCGACCATGTAGGGGCGCCCGGCCATGATTTCTTCGGGCAGGGTCTCCGACGAGAAGATCAGCAGGCCGCCGGCATTGAGGTTTTCGGCAGCGCCGAAAAACAGCGGTTCCAGCGCGCCGAGATAGGGCAACACATCGGTGGCGGTGATGATGTCGAAGGGCTCGTCGTCATTGTCCTCAAGGAAATCCTCAACTTCGGCGACATAGAGCGTCTCGTAGAGGTCCTTCTCATGAGCGATCTCGACCATGTTTTCGGAAATATCGATGCCGGTGATGTCGTCAGCCATATCGCGCAGCGCTTCACCGGTGAGGCCGGTGCCGCAGCCGAGATCGAGCAGGCGTTTGAAAGGGCCGAGATTGAGCGTCTGCAGCCGCTGGCGCACCATCATGGGGACGGCGTAACCCAGTTGCTCGACAAGAATATCCTCGAAGGCTTCGGCATGCTGGTCGAACAGGGTTTCGACATAGGCGTCGGGCGCTTTGGAAGGCTGTTCGCCGCGGCCCATGGCGGCAATGCGCACGGCTGCGCCACCGTGGTCTTCCGGATCGATGGCGAGGACCTCCTCATAGGCCTTCACCGCCGCGTCCACATCACCGGCCTTTTCAAGCGCGAGTGCGCGGTTATAGGCCTCGGCGAGCGCCTCTTCGTCGATCTTCTGGTTCTTGGTCATCGTGCCTTATCCGTCAGCGTCTTCAATTGACGTTTGCTGTAAGCCGCATCGGGGACCGGCGCAATGTTTATGTGGCGTGAGGGCTCAGTGGAGGATGAACTCCCCTTTGAGCGCGCGCCATTCCTGCGCCGAGATAACCTGCCGGTGCACATAGCGGACGGAGTGCAGGGGGCCGTCGAGCTTTTCCTGCCAGAACTTGAGGAAGCCGTGCATTTCAGGAAAATCGGGGGCCAGATCGTAATTCTGCCAGACATAGGTCTGGAGAACCAGAGGATGGTCTGGCAGGCGGTAGAATATCTGGGCGGTGGTGAGGCCATAGCCTCGCAGCATCATTTCCATGTCCTTGTTCATGGTGGCGGTTCCCATATCGATGATGACCGATCACAGCGTTGCCGCTGTATCTTAGATGGGAACACGGCAGGGTTAACCCAACCTTGCCAAAAGAATGGATGCGTCACAAATTTGTTATACTTTTCAAAGTGTTGGCAGTACTCATTGATGAGTGCTGCCAACGTTGGGCTCAGCGCTTGAGGTGACGGGTCAAGCGGGCCTCCAGCCAGGCCCAGACATGGCGCAGCGTCTCGACGATCGTGAGGTAAAAGATCGCAGCCCAGAGATAGGCCTGATAATCGAAGGTGCGGGAAAAGGCGTAACGGGTCTGGCCCATCAGGTCGAAGACGGTGACGATGGAGACCACCGCCGAACCCTTGATCATCAGGATGATCTCGTTGCCATAGGGGCGCAAAGCGACGATCAGCGCCTGCGGCAGTATGATCTTTCGGAAGGTGATGAACTTGGAAATACCGAGCGACGCCGCCCCTTCGTGCTGGCCGCGCGGCACACTCTGGATCGCTCCGCGCAGGATCTCCGCCTGATAGGCGGCGGTGTTGAGCGTCAGCGACAGGAGGCCGCAATACCAGGCTTCGCGGAAGAACCACCAGAGATCAACGGCTTCCAGCGCCGGGCGAAAGCTGCCGAGACCGTAATAGATCAGGAAAAGCTGCGCCAGGAGCGGCGTGCTGCGGAAGACATAGACGTAGGCATAAGCGAGCGCGCCAATGACGCGATTTTCAGACATGCGGGCGAAAGCGATCGGCACGGACAGGATGGCGCCGAGAATGATCGAGCTGCCGACCAGCGTGATTGTGGTGATGAGGCCATCGATATAACGGGGCCCATACCGTTCAAATTTGTCCCAATCCCAACCCTCGATCATCGCAAATAACAGCCCGGCGGCGAGAAGCAGCCAGAGCGTAATGACAGCGATGCCGACGACACGGGAGATGTTCAGCGGTTTGTCCGCAACGATGGGCGCTGGGCGTGGCGGAATGAGTTCCTTGATATGGCTCATCGTCTGGCCTCCGACTTGCGCGACCAGCGATCTATGAAACCGATGCCGATGGATGAGAGGAGCGCGAGAATGAGGTAAAGCAGGCAGGCGATGCCGTAGAAAAAGAAGGCTTCCTTGCTGACGCGGGCGGCGATGCCGGTCTGGCGGATGATATCGGCAAGGCCGATGATCGATACGTAGGACGTGTCTTTCAGCAGGATGACCCACAGGTTGGTCATGCCGGGAAGGGCGATCCGCACCAGCTGCGGAATGATGATGAGCACCATGGTGCGGCTGCGGGAAAGTCCGAGTGCGTCACCCGCCTCATATTGCCCTTTCGGTATGGCCTTGAAGGCCGAGAGAAGCACCTCAGACGCATAGGATGAAAACACCACCGAAAGCGCCACCATGCCGGCAACGAAGGCGTTGATTTCGATGGGGCCGGTAATGCCGATGTAACCTGCCACGGATTGCAGCAGCATCTGGATGCCGTAATAGACGATGAAGAGCGTCAGCAGTTCGGGTAGGCCACGAAAGATGGTGGTATAGATTCCGGCGGCCAGCCGAAGCGATTTTTCTTCCGATTGCGCGGCGAGCGCGATCAGGAAGCCGATCAATAGCCCGACTGGCAGGGTGGCAAGCGCCAGCGAGATCGTGACCTTGACGCCGAAAGCGATTTCATCGCCCCAGCCCGCATCGCCGCAGGCGACGAGAGTGCCGTTTCCGAAAAGCGAGAAGAGACCGACCGGCCCGCAGAAGGGATCGAGAAGTGTCGAGACATAGGTCCAGAACGCACCTATGGCGGAAAATGCTCCGCTCATGCCAATTTTCCCCTGCGGTCTTAAGCCGCCGTGATTGTTATGGTGACGTTTTCAAACAAAAATGGCGGAAGGGCAAGCCTTCCGCCACGAGATTTCAACAGATCGAACCGGCTTACTCGCCGTAAACGTCGAAATCGAAGTATTTTTTGTTGATCTCCTGGTACTTGCCGCTGGCGCGGATGCCGGCAATGGCAGCCGTGAACTTGTCGGCCAGCGCCGTGTCGCCCTTGCGAACGGCAATGCCTGCGCCGTTGCCGTTGATGTCGACGTCGACCTTGAGCGGTGTCAGGATCTTGCAGCACTTGCCGGCATCGGTCTTCAGCCATTCCGACAGCACGACGATATCGTCGATGACGGCGTCGATACGGCCATTGGCGATGTCCAGCTTATATTCGTCTGCGGTCGGATACATCTTCACATCGGAATCCGGGAAGTGTTTTTCAGCGTAGTTGGAGTGGGTGGTGGAGCCCTGTGCGCCGAGCGACTTGCCCTTGAGATCGTCGAGGGACTTGATCGGCGAATCCTTCGGCACGGCGATCGCCGGCGGCGTGTTGTAATATTTCTTGGAGAAGTCGACCTTCTGGAGACGTTCCGGGGTGATCGACATGGACGCGATGATGGCGTCGAACTTCTTGGCCTGAAGGGCGGGGATGATGCCGTCCCAGTCATTGGTGACGAAGGTGCACTCGGCCTTCATTTGTTCGCACAGCGCCTTGGCGATGTCGATATCGAAGCCGGTCAGCGTGCCGTCGGCTTCGAGATTGTTGAAGGGCGGGTAGGCGCCTTCGGTGCCGATGACAATCTTGTCCTGCGCGAGAGCCGCGCCGGAAAAGAGCGAGATGGCGGCAATCGATACGGCTGCGAGCAGACGGGTGGAAATAGGCATTTCGATCCTCTCTTTTGGTCGTTCATCCGCGGTCTGTTGTTGTTTTCAGTGCGGACGTCATGGGCGCCAAGGCGCGGCAGGACGGAGGATACCGCCTGTGGCCTTCAGCGCGGATGTGATTATTCATCCGCTTGGTCAAAAAATGCAACTGCAATATTAGCGACCTTCTTTGTGCCGCAGAGCCTCCACGAAAAGGCCTTGATCTGTTCATTTCCGGTACAGAAGGCTTTGGTCATCATGGGAACCTGAGCGTGTGTAAGGCGTTGAACAGCGCCTGCGTGCCAAGCCGGGCCCACGACGTCGCGTCATTCGCGACCCATAAAATGACGGCAGATGAGGAAGCACTGATGCTGAAAAAGAAAAACACATTGCTGACCGGGGTGGTTTTTCCACTCATGTCTCTCGCGATCGCGGTTGAGCCAGCAGCGGCAGGCTTTGCCGGCGCGGCCCGCGCCCAGGCGCCTGTTTCTCAAACCGCGCCCGGCCAGATAATCCTGGCGCAGGCGGAGCCGGCGCAGGAAAACCCTGAAGAAGAACTGAAGAAGAAGCGTCAGCGCGCCGAAGAGGCGCAACCTGCCGAACCGAAGCGTGAAGAGCGCGCACCGGAGCCCCAGCGCGAGCCGGAGCCCAAGCGCGAAGCGCCGCCGGAACCACAGCAGCGTGAGGCCCGCCCGGAGCCTGCGCCGGACGAGCAGCCGCAGGAGCGTCCCCGCAAGCCTGAACGGGCGCAGGAGCCGCAGGGCGAGGGTGAACAGCGCCCGGCTCGTCAGCGTGAGGCCGCGCCTGAAGCTGCGCCTGCCGAACAGCAGCCGAAGGAACGTCCGCGCAACCCGGAACGGGCCGAGCAGCCTGCAGGCGAGGGCGAACAGCGTCCCGAGCGTCCCCGTAAGGAGCGTGCGAAGGAGCCTGCGGCCGAACAGGAGCCCGCAGCTCGCCCTGAAAATGCCGAGCAGCCGGCCAAGTCCCGTGAGCCGGCACCCGCCAAAAAACCGGCAGTAGAGGAAAAGGCCCCTGAACAGAAAGCCGAACCGGCCGAAAAAGCCGTTCCCGAGAAAAAGCCTGCCGCTCCCGAGCCCGCCGCGAAGGAAGCACCTGTTCCGACAGAAGCGCCGACGCCCGCGCGCCCGCCGGCACCCGAGGCCCAACCAAACCCTGCACCTGGCCGCCAGCCTTCCGAACAGCCGCCGGTAGAAGGTCAGGGTAGAACGGAACCCGCAGCCCCGCTGCCAGGCGCGCCGACCCCGCCGCCCAGCGGTGCGACGACCGGGCAGGCGCCTGCCGGCGAACCGGTGCCGAACCAGGTTGCCGTTCCGCAGACGGAAGCCCCGCCGATGACGAAGGAGGAGCTGGACAAGGCCAAGGCGATCGCCAAGGACCCGTCCAAGACGGCCGACACCGTCATCCTGCCGGTCGACAAGGGGGCTGCCGTTCTCGACAGCGACAAGGAAGTGGAGCGCTCCGGCAACCGCCAGACCCGCGAGGAACGCCGTCGTGAACGCGAACAGGCCGGCGACTTCAAGGTCCCGACCTCCGACGCCGAGGCGCAACGCGCCGGTGCTGCTGAAGGCAAGGCTCCGCCGCCACCCGTAAAGCTGGAAGCCATCACTTCCCAGCAGGGCGAGCGCATCGACCGCCGCCCGCAATATGAGCGGCCGGACGGTGTACGCGAATGGCAGCCGCGCGAGGGTCGTCCGCGTGATCGCGATGGCGATGCGCCGATCATTCTGCAGTTCGGTGACCGCGTCGTCGTTCGTGGCGATGACAACCAGCGCTTCATCCGCGATGGCGGCGAGCCCTATTACGAGCGCCTGCAGGGCGGCCGTGTCCGCGAAACCGTGGAGCGCCGGGATGGCACGCAGGTCGTGACGATCCGCAACCGTTATGGCGACGTGATCCAGCGTTCGCGCATTGACGATCGCGGCCGCGAATATGTGCTGTTCTACGCACCGGAGCTGATGGACGACCCGGACCGCGATTACGTTTATCGCGACCCCGGTCTCGATCTGCCGCCCATGCGTCTGCGCATTCCCGTGACGGACTACATCATCGACACGTCGAGCGATCCGGATCGCGATTATTACCGCTTCCTGGAACAGCCGCCTGTCGAGCCGGTGGAACGTGTCTATTCGCTGGATGAAGTGCGCTATTCGGCTCGCATCCGTGACAAGGTGCGCCGTATCGACCTCGATACGATCACCTTCGCGACCGGCAGCGCTGAAATCCCGATGGCGCAGGCTCGCTCCTTGCGCAAGGTGGCCGACGCAATCAACAAGGCGCTGGAAAAGAACCCGGCGGAAACCTTCCTCATCGAAGGCCATACCGATGCCGTCGGTTCGGATGAAAGCAACCTTGTACTGTCTGACGAGCGCGCTGCCTCCGTCGCCAACGTGCTGACCGATGTTTACGGCATCCCGCCGGAAAACCTCGCGACGCAGGGTTATGGCGAGCGTTACCTGAAAGTCCAGACACTCGGCCCGGAACAGCAGAACCGCCGCGTCACCATCCGCCGCGTGACGCCGCTGGTGAAGCCGGTCGCTCAGAACTGATCGGGTTCAAATAGAAAAACAAGGCCCGGAAGCGAAAGCTCTCCGGGCCTTTTTATTGCTTACGATGTCCCCAGCGCCGAGGCGTTTGGCAGAACTTGATCATCCGCAATCCGTCACCCCGGACCAGATCCGGGGTCCAGCGTGATCAAGTCCTTGATCACGAAAGACTCTTTCACGGCGCAGACGCGCCGCGGCTGGATGCCGGATCTAGTCCGGCATCACGGAGGCGAGGTTTTCGAACCCTGGCGTCACCCGCAAGCTTGAGGATGATCCCAACCCCGACGGTTAGCTCAGCGCCACCGCAATCTCAGCCGCTAATTGCGCGTTGTTGCGAACCAGCGCGATATTGGTTTCGAGGCTGCGACCATCCGTCAGGCGGAAAATGTCACCCAGCAGATACGGCGTGACAGCCTTGCCGGTCACTTCATCCCGCTCGGCGTGCGAGATGGCGCGGTTGATGTAGATTTCCATTTCCTCGCGCGGAATCTCGTCAGCTTCCGGCACAGGATTGGCCACCAGCATGCCGCCATCGATGCCGAGCTGTTCGCGGGTTACCTGGAAGTTGGCGATTGCGGCCGGGCTGTTGAGCGAAAGCGGGCTTGGCAGGCCGGAGGAGCGAGACCAGAAGGCCGGGAATTCTTCCGAACCGAAAGTGACGACGGGTACGCCGTTGGTTTCGAGGACTTCGAGCGTCTTCGGAATATCAAGGATCGCCTTGGCGCCGGCGCAGACGACGATCACTCCGGTCTTTGCAAGCTCCGTCAAATCCGCGGAGATGTCGAAGGTTTCTTCCGCACCCTTGTGCACGCCGCCGATGCCGCCCGTGGCAAACACGCGGATGCCGGCGCGCGCGGCGGCAATCATGGTCGCGGCAACCGTGGTGGCGCCGGTGCGGCGCTCGGCGATCGCAAAGGCGATATCGGCGCGCGACACCTTCATGGCATCCGTGGTCTGGGCCAGGGCCTCGAGCTGATCCTTCTCGAGGCCGATATGCAATGTGCCGTGAATGACGGCGATGGTGGCCGGAACCGCGCCCTGATCACGGATGATCTGCTCGACGCTTTCCGCCATCTCGATATTGCCGGGGTAGGGCATGCCATGAGTGATGATGGTCGATTCAAGCGCGACGATCGGCGCACCGCGCTGCTTGGCGGCGGCGACTTCCTGAGAATAGACGATGGGCAGGAGAGGGGAGATGGGGCGGGTCATTTACTTTGTTCCAGTTCTTAAAAGCGGTTCATGCCAGCATTTCAGCCTGGGGAACAAGCCCCAACATGGCTTCGACACTGTCTTTTGATAGGTCGTGCGCGGTGGCAAAGGGCGATTGCACGGTGATTGCAGCTGCCGCAGCGCCCCGTCTCAGGGCTTCGGCAATCGTCTTTCCTTCGGCAATGGCGGCGAGGTAGCCAGACGCCATGGCGTCGCCCGCACCGGTTACATCCTTCACTTCGCGGATGAGGGGCGGGTGGAGGATTGCTTTTTCATTTCCGTCGAAGGCCACGACTTCGCTGGCGCCGCGGGTGACGACGCCGCCGGAAAGCCCGGCCTTGCGCAGGATATCCGGCCAGTCACGAACGTCAGTGGCCGTCTCGCCGGTGAGCGCGCGCGCTTCCGCCTCGTTCATGAAGAGGATGTTGATATCGCCGAGCGCCGCTTTCAGCTTCACCGCCTTGGCCGGCGAAATGGCTATGGCCGCCAGCGGTTTTTCGCAGGCGCGGGCAACGAGGCCAAGTGCAGTCAGCGTATCCTCGGGCAGGTTGGCGTCGCAGAGCAGGATATCGCTTGCGGTGATGGCCTCCCGGACGGCGCGGACCTTGAGCCGGCGCGGCGTGAAGAGCTTGTAGAGGTCCATATCGGCGAGCGCGATGACGAGGTTGCCGTCACGCTCCAGAATGGCGGTGTAGCTCGGTGTGCGCCGGTCGAGGAAGGTGAACGGCGTGTCCTCCACGCCAGCCTGTCGTGCAGCCTCCGCAACGGCTTCTCCCGTCACGTCGCCGCCCCGCGGCGCGATGATCCTGACTTGAAAGCCGAGCCGGGAGAGATTGCGTGCAGCATTGAAACCGCCGCCGCCCGCCTCTTCCATCCAGGAGCCGGGGTTGCTGGCGCCCGGCGCCGTTTCAGTCTCGATCATGCCGCGCCTGTCGATATGCGCGCCGCCCAGAACGAGTATTTTCTTCACGCTTGCGTTTCCCTCTCTGGCGGATGGTAAGGCCGGACGATTCGGCCTAAACTGACGTCTTCCTGACCTCGCCTCCGGTTTGCGGCAAGGGCCGCGCACAGAAAAACGAAAGCAGAACAAACGACTTATCACTATTTGTTTTCAATATGCTGGCTCAGCCTTGTTAAATGAGAACAAATAGAGTACATACCGTTCCCATACTGCTACATTGCCTGTGCGGCTTCAATAACCTAAAGGTGGTTCGGATGGCACAAAATTCTTTGCGTCTCGTAGAGGATAAATCGGTGGATAAAAGCAAGGCACTGGAAGCGGCGCTCTCCCAGATCGAACGGTCGTTCGGCAAGGGATCGATCATGAAGCTCGGTTCCAATGAAAATGTGGTTGAGGTGGAGACCGTTTCGACGGGTTCGCTCAGCCTGGATATCGCGCTCGGCATCGGCGGACTGCCGAAGGGGCGCATCATTGAAATTTACGGTCCGGAAAGCTCGGGTAAAACGACGCTGGCGCTGCAGACCATTGCGGAAGCCCAGAAGAAGGGCGGCATCTGCGCCTTCGTTGACGCCGAACATGCGCTTGATCCGGTCTATGCGCGCAAGCTTGGCGTGGATCTGCAGAGCCTGCTGATCTCGCAGCCGGATACGGGCGAGCAGGCGCTTGAGATCACCGATACGCTGGTGCGCTCCGGAGCGGTCGACGTTCTCGTGGTCGACTCCGTTGCGGCGCTGACGCCGCGGGCGGAAATTGAAGGTGAGATGGGCGACAGCCTGCCGGGTCTTCAGGCGCGTCTGATGAGCCAGGCGCTGCGCAAGCTGACCGCTTCGATCTCCAAGTCGAAGTGCATGGTCATCTTCATCAACCAGATCCGCATGAAGATCGGCGTCATGTTCGGTTCGCCGGAAACGACAACTGGCGGTAATGCGCTGAAGTTCTACGCTTCCGTTCGCCTCGACATCCGCCGTATCGGCGCTGTCAAGGAACGCGAAGAGGTTGTCGGCAACCAGACCCGCGTCAAGGTCGTCAAGAACAAGATGGCGCCGCCTTTCAAGCAGGTGGAATTCGACATCATGTATGGCGAAGGAGTTTCCAAGACCGGTGAGCTTGTCGACCTCGGCGTAAAAGCCGGTATCGTTGAAAAGTCCGGTGCCTGGTTCTCCTATAACAGCCAGCGTCTGGGGCAGGGGCGTGAAAACGCCAAGACCTTCCTGCGCGACAACCCCGATACGGCAAACGAGATCGAGCTGGCGCTGCGCCAGAACGCTGGCCTGATTGCGGATCGTTTCCTGCAGAATGGCGGTCCTGATTCCGGCGATGACGGCGACGGTGACGAAGGCTGATCCTGCCGTCGAGCTTCAGGCATCCGTTGCCGGATCGCCTGTCTCGATGTGAATCGAATTGAACAAAATGGGCCGTGCGATTTCTGTCGTATGGCCCTTTTTCTTTGTCGGTACGCCTTCGCCGGTCTCCATGGCTGGACAGGGCAGGATGCGGACGATAAAAGCCATTGATTTTGCAATATAGCCATCATTTCCGATGGCGGTGATGGACTCCAGCTGTGAGCGGTGTGTGGGCATGAGCGGTGTAAATGAAATTCGGTCGACCTTCCTCGACTACTTCAAGAAGAACGGACACGAGATTGTGCCCTCCAGCCCGCTGGTGCCGCGCAACGATCCGACGCTGATGTTCACCAATGCCGGCATGGTGCAGTTCAAGAACGTCTTCACCGGTCTGGAAAGCCGTCCTTATTCTACTGCGGCATCCGCGCAGAAATGCGTGCGCGCTGGCGGCAAGCATAACGACCTCGACAATGTCGGTTATACCGCCCGTCACCACACCTTCTTCGAAATGCTCGGCAACTTCTCCTTTGGCGATTATTTCAAGGAAGAGGCGATCACGCACGCCTGGAACCTGATCACCAGGGAATTCGGCATCGACCGCAATCGCCTGCTGGTCACGGTTTATCACACCGACGACGAGGCCTTTAACCTCTGGAAGAAGATCGCCGGTTTCTCCGACGACCGCATCATCCGCATCCCGACCAGCGACAATTTCTGGGCGATGGGCGATACCGGACCCTGCGGCCCCTGTTCCGAAATCTTCTACGACCATGGCGATCATATCTGGGGCGGCCCGCCCGGCTCGCCGGAAGAGGATGGCGACCGCTTTATCGAAATCTGGAACCTCGTCTTCATGCAATATGAGCAGGTGACGAAGGAAGAGCGCATCGACCTGCCGCGCCCGTCGATCGACACCGGCATGGGTCTGGAGCGTATCTCCGCATTGCTGCAGGGCAAGCATGACAATTACGATACGGACCTGTTCCGCGCACTGATCGCCGCTTCCGTCGAAGCGACGGGTGTTCCGGCTGAAGGCGAAAAGCGCGCCAGCCACCGCGTTATCGCCGACCACCTGCGGTCGTCTGCGTTCCTGATCGCCGATGGCGTGCTGCCGTCCAATGAAGGCCGCGGTTATGTTCTGCGCCGCATCATGCGTCGCGCCATGCGCCATGCCGAACTGCTCGGCGCGCGCGAGCCGCTGATCTACAAGCTGCTGCCGTCGCTGGTGCAGCAGATGGGTCGCGCCTATCCGGAACTGGTCCGCGCCGAAGCGCTGATCTCCGAAACCCTGAAGCTTGAGGAAACCCGTTTCCGCAAGACGCTGGAACGCGGCCTGTCGCTGCTGTCGGATGCCACCTCGACCCTGCACAAGGGCGACATGCTGGATGGCGAGACCGCTTTCAAGCTTTACGACACCTATGGTTTCCCGCTCGACCTGACGCAGGACGCACTGCGCGCCCGCGAAATCGGCGTCGATATTTCCGGCTTCACCGATGCCATGGAGCGCCAGAAGGCGGAAGCCCGCTCGCATTGGACCGGTTCCGGCGACAAGGCCACCGAAACGATCTGGTTCGAACTCAAGGAAAAGCTCGGCGCCACCGAGTTCCTCGGTTACGATACGGAAACCGCCGAAGGCGTCGTGCAGGCCATCGTCAAGGACGGCAAGGCTGTCGAAAGCGCTGCGGATGGTGAGACCGTGCAGGTCGTCGTCAACCAGACGCCGTTTTATGGCGAGTCCGGCGGCCAGATGGGCGATACCGGCGTAATCTCCGGCGATAACGGCGCTTTTGCCGTTTCCGACACCCAGAAGCGCGGCGAAGGCCTCTTCGTTCATATGGGCACCGTCTCCAAGGGCGGCCTGAAAGTGGGCGATGCCGTTCAGTTGACGGTCGATCATGACCGCCGCTCGCGTCTGCGCGCCAATCACTCCGCCACCCATTTGCTGCATGAGGCGCTGCGCGAAGTGCTCGGCACCCATGTCGCCCAGAAGGGTTCGCTGGTCGCGCCCGAGCGCCTGCGCTTTGACGTTTCACATCCGAAGCCGATGTCGGCTGAGGAGTTGAAGGTCGTCGAAGAGATGGCCAACGAAATCGTGTTGCAGAACTCGCCTGTCGTCACCCGCCTGATGAGCGTCGATGACGCCATTGCCGAGGGCGCAATGGCGCTGTTCGGCGAAAAATACGGCGACGAGGTTCGTGTTGTCTCCATGGGTACCGGCCTGCATGGCGCAAAGGCCAATCGTCCCTATTCGGTCGAACTTTGCGGCGGCACGCATGTGGGCGCCACCGGTCAGATCGGCCTCATCCGCATTCTCGGTGAAAGCGCCGTGGGTGCGGGCGTGCGACGCCTCGAAGCCGTAACCGGCCAGGGCGCGCTTGCCTATCTCGCGGAACAGGACGAGCGGGTAAAGGCGCTCGCCTCGTCGCTGAAGGTTCAGCCGGGCGATGTTCTGTCGCGCGTTGAAGGCCTGCTGGACGAGCGCAAGAAGCTGGAGCGTGAGCTCGCCGATGCCCGCCGCAAACTCGCCATGGGCGGCGGTTCGGCCGATGCCGGGGCAAGCGACGTCAAGCAGGTCGCGGGCGTCAACTTCCTGGCAAAATCCCTTGCTGGTATCGATGCCAAGGATCTGAAGGGGCTCGCCGATGAGGCCAAGGCCAATCTTGGCTCTGGCGTCGTGCTGCTGATCGCCGTTTCCGAAGATGGCAAGGCAAGCGCTGTCGCCGCCGTGACGGAAGATCTGACGTCCCGTTTCAGCGCCGTCGATATCGTCCGCACTGCTTCCGCCGCACTTGGCGGCAAGGGCGGCGGCGGCCGACCGGACATGGCGCAGGCAGGTGGTCCTGATGGCGCCAAGGCGCAGGAGGCCATCGAAGCGGTTGCCGCGGCGTTGGCGGCCTGATCGACAGAATAAGAGAAGGCGGGATTTTGGCCCGCCTTTTTCTTGTGAATTTCCGTTTGTTGATGGTTTAACGACTATTCTGCGCTCGGCGGCGCCAAGCTCCTAGTGCGTCGCTTTCATATCCTTCGCCGCTTCCTCGTCAAGCTGCGTGGCTCGCTTGAAGGCCGGGCGCTCGGTCAGATGCGACAAGTAGTCGATGAAGGCCGGGCGTTTTTCAATCGTGCCGAATTGCAGGCCCCAGCCAACATGGGCGCCGACATAGACATCGGCGGCGGTGAATAGATCGCCGGCGATGAAGCGGTTCTCGCTGACAGCCCGTTCCAGGGTGTTCATCACATCCGCATAGCTGCCGCAGCCGGCCATGCGCAGCTTGTCGGTCGGCACTTCAAAACCCATTGCCTTCATGCTCGCCGCCATTTCCAGCGGGCCTGCGGCAAAGAACATCCAGCGGTAATAAAGCCCGCGTGACTTGGGTGTGGGCGCAAGGTTCGCGCCGGGAAAGGCGTCAGCCAGATAGGCGCAGATCGCGGCGGCCTCGGTGACGATGGTATCGCCATGTTTGATGGCGGGCACCTTGGCCATCGGATTGATCAGCCGGTAGGCGGGCGATTTCATCGAGGTTTCGAAACGAAGTATCTCGGTTCGATAGGGAACGCCCACTTCCTCGAGCATCCACCGCGCGATGCGCCCGCGCGACATGGGGTTGGTGTAAAAGATCAGTTCACTCATGCTCTTTTGCCTCCCCAAGCAAAATCGTCGAAACATCAGGCGAACCCAAAGGGCTTTCGGCCTGCGTTTCATATTTTTAAAGTCCGCAACATCCCTAGCGTCTTTCCAAGATCGCGTGGATGCTACGATGAACGTTTGACTGTGTCGGGCAAGTTGTGTGCAAGTAGATGCTGTTTAATCTTAGTCTTATTGTCCTGCTGGCCCTGGACACGCAGAATCAAATTCTGCGCTTAGTGCAACCGCTAATCAAGATGCCGTGAACAAAAAGAAATCTGCGTTGTGTCAGAGTTTTTTCTCTTGGCTCAACCAGCCGGCACGTAACGATATTTGTTCGCTATCTGGTTGTCCATTTCGGTTCTATTGAACGAATGCCTCGTCTATACCGTGCAAATAAAAAACCCGGCACTGAGGCCGGGTTTTGACGTCTTGGTAAAGCAGGTTTAGGCAGCCATCGCTTTCTTGAGGTTTTCGTCGATCTTATCGAGGAAGGCGGTGGTGGAGAGCCAGGGCTGATCCGGTCCGATGAGGAGCGCCAGGTCCTTGGTCATGTAGCCGCTTTCGACGGTGTCGACGCAGACGGTCTCGAGCGTTGCCGCGAACTTAGCCAGTTCCGCATTGTCGTCCAGCTTGGCGCGGTGGGCGAGGCCACGGGTCCAGGCGAAGATCGAGGCGATCGAGTTGGTCGAGGTTTCCTGACCCTTCTGGTGCTGGCGGTAGTGGCGCGTGACCGTGCCGTGTGCCGCTTCGGCTTCGACCGTACGGCCATCGGGGGACAGAAGAACCGAGGTCATCAGGCCGAGCGAGCCGAAGCCCTGAGCAACCGTATCCGACTGAACGTCGCCGTCATAGTTCTTGCAGGCCCAGATGTAGCCGCCGGACCACTTCAGCGCGGAAGCGACCATGTCGTCGATGAGGCGGTGCTCATAGGTGATGCCGATTTCGTCGAACTGCTTCTTGAATTCGGTCTGGTAGACTTCTTCGAAGATATCCTTGAAGCGGCCGTCATAGGCCTTGAGGATGGTGTTCTTCGTGGAGAGGTAAACCGGCCACTTGCGCATCAGGCCATAGTTCATGGAGGCGCGGGCGAATTCGCGGATGGATTCGTCAAGGTTATACATGGCAAGAGCCACGCCGGCGCTCGGAGCGTCGAAAACGTCCTTTTCGATAACCTGGCCGTCTTCACCGACGAACTTGATCGTCAGCTTGCCCTTGCCGGGGAATTTGAAATCGGTTGCCTTGTACTGGTCACCGAAAGCGTGGCGGCCAACAACGATCGGCTTCGTCCAGCCCGGAACGAGGCGCGGAACGTTCTTGCAGATGATCGGCTCGCGGAAGATGACGCCGCCCAGAATGTTGCGGATGGTGCCGTTCGGGCTCTTCCACATCTGCTTCAGGCCGAATTCCTCGACGCGCTGCTCATCCGGGGTGATGGTGGCGCACTTGATGCCGACGCCGTGCTTCTTGATGGCGTGGGCCGCGTCAACCGTGACCTGATCGTTGGTGGCGTCGCGGTTTTCAACTGAGAGGTCGTAATATTCGATGTCGAGATCGAGGTATGGCAGGATCAGCTTGTCCTTGATGAGCTGCCAGATGATACGGGTCATTTCGTCGCCGTCGAGATCGACGACTGGATTGGCTACCTTGATCTTTGCCATGAATTCCTCACCTTCGAAGCTGTGGCGCCTGTTGACGCCCATAGTCGGAAAAATATCCGGTGGGGCTATAGCATCGCACGCGCCTGAGGCAAAGCCATGGGGGGCGCTTTTTTGGCGCAGCGCAATAACGCTTTGCGCATTGCCAAACCATAATGCCGGAATACAGTCAGGCGAATCGCTTCGCCCGTCTCTGGGCCTCTACCGGGATCATATCATGCGGAAAATTCTGCTTCTGTCTGCCGCCGCCCTCTTTTCCCACGCCGCCCTCGCCGCCGGTCCCACCGATCCCGTCCAGAAGGTGATGGACATCACCGTCAAGAACTGGTCCGGCGATGCGGAAAACTGGAAATACATATTCGACGAGGACATGCTGACGAGCCTCTTCAGCAAGGAGTTCGTCGCGCAATACCGCGAAGCCTCCAAGAAGCCGGCTTACGAGGCCGAAAGCGGCGAGAAGGGCGATCCATTCGGTTATGATGTCGTGACCAACTCGCAGGATGGCTGCCCGCTGCAGGATGTGTCCGTGACGGCGGGCGCGGTGAAGGATGGCGTGACTGACGTGACGGCCAAATTCAAGCTCTGGGCCTGCATGGATGAGGCGGAGATGAAGGCGACCGTGGACGAGGTGCATTTCGATGTGATCGAGGAGGAGGGGCGGCCTGTCATCAGCGACATTCACCGGGTTGGCGACGAAGGCCGGGACTCGCTGCGTCAGGAGATGGCGAACATCATCAAGGGGGAGTAATGGGTCCCGTTTGAGCCGGTGGAGAGTGATGCGAGGTTTTCGCCACACTCCCCGTCATCCTCGAGCTTGGCCAGAGGATCCATTGATTTCAACGGGTTGTGGATCCTCGGTTCAAGCCCGAGGATGACGGGGTAGCGGTGTTGCTCTCATCTCCAGCAAAGCCGAGCGGGTGTGCGCTCTATCCGACTTTGATTTTAGCGGCAATCTGTGCCAGTGAAGCGCGCTTTACGGTATCGGCGTCAAAGTCTATGCCGCGCTTCTAAAAAAAACGGACAAACAACGATGGCAGGCACAAACAGCGAGCTTGAACTTCTGGCGGAAGGCCCGGCGATCATTCTGGTCGAACCGCAGCTCGGCGAAAATATCGGCATGGTGGCGCGGGCGATGGCCAATTTCGGGCTCGCCGAGCTGCGCCTCGTCAACCCGCGTGATGGCTGGCCAAGCGAAAAGGCGCGCTCCGCCGCTTCCAAGGCCGATCACGTCATCGACGCGACGACGGTGTTCGATACGCTGGAAGAGGCGATCAAGGATCTCAATTTCGTTTATGCCACGACCGCGCGCGAGCGTTATGGGTTCAAGCCGGTACGATCGCCAGTCACTGCGGCCGATACGCTCAGGGCAAAATTCAAGGCGGGCGAAAAGACAGGCATCCTGTTTGGTCGTGAACGCTGGGGCCTCACCAATGAGGAAGTGGCGTTGGCCGATGAGATCGTGACATTTCCGGTCAACCCCGCCTTTGCATCGCTCAATATTGCGCAGGCCGTGCTCCTGATGTCCTATGAGTGGATGAAGTCAGGCATGGACGATCTGGGCGAGACGCTTTTCCAGTCCGTCGAGCAGCGGCCTTCGACCAAGGAGCAGGTTTTTGGCCTGTTCGAACATCTCGAGGAAGCGCTGGATGCGCGCGGTTATTTCCATCCCGCTGAAAAAAAGCCGAAAATGGTCGACAATCTGCGTGCCGTGCTGTCGAGACGCGGTTTTTCCGAGCAGGAAATCAGTGTTTTCCGCGGCGTGATCAATTCGCTCGACCGTTTTCCCCGGCAGTGGCCGAAGCAGGCCGGTCGGGCAACGGGGCCATCGGCCGAGGGAGCAGGGGAGAATGCTGAAGACGAGTGAGGCGGCCACCGACGTGCTGAAGCCGGTGCTGGTGTTCGATTCCGGCATTGGCGGGCTGACTGTGCTGCGCGAAGCGCGCGTGCTGATGCCCGAGCGCGGCTTCATCTATGTGGCCGACGACGCCGGTTTTCCCTATGGAGGCTGGGAGGAGGAGGCGCTCAGGGCGCGCATTCTCTCGCTTTTTGAAAAACTGCTGCAGGATTTCAGCCCGGAAGTCTGCGTCATTGCCTGCAATACCGCCTTCACGCTTGCCGGTGCCGATCTGCGTGCCCGGTTTCCGCAGATGACCTTTGTCGGAACAGTACCCGCCATCAAACCGGCGGCGGAGCGCACCCGTTCCGGCCTCGTCTCCGTTCTGGCGACGCCCGGCACCGTCAAGCGTGCCTATACGCGCGATCTCATCCAGTCCTTCGCGACGCAATGCCATGTCCGCCTTGTCGGCTCGGAAAACCTTGCGCGCATGGCCGAAAGCTGGATCAGGGGGGAGCCGGTGTCGGAGGAGGCGGTGCTTGCCGAAATCGAACCCTGTTTTATCGAAAGCGATGGAAAACGCACCGATATCGTCGTTCTCGCCTGCACCCACTATCCTTTCATGGCCAACGTGTTTCGCCGTCTGGCCCCCTGGCCGGTAGACTGGCTCGATCCCGCCGAGGCAATTGCAAGACGTGCCCGTCATCTGGTGCCGATGCCCCAGGATGCCGAACACCCCGATGGATTCGACTTCGCCGTCTTCACATCAGGCAAGCCGGACTTTGCCACGCGGCGGCTGATGCAGGGTTTTGGCCTCAGCGTCTCCGTGTCCTGATTTCCCTTCCATGAGTCTGTTGCATTTTTGCATCTTTTTTGCGACTCTTTACAATTCGAGATTGCGACCTCTTGTCGCGCCGGATTTCCTGTGTAAGGTGTTTCTCGTCTGTAACCGCTATAAATGGAGGCGTGGAATGACCAATGACATGAATATGCGCCTTAACGGCATGTCTGGCCTTTCCGGCATGAATATCGGCGGTTATGGGATGCGAGGCATCTCCCTCCGATAAGGCTTAGGCCTGATTTCCCTGCCGTTTGGCGTTTTCATTTCGTTCGACATGTGACCTGCGCGTTTGTGCGGCATCATTGCTGTGCCCGTCGTTTCGTCCTGTCGTTTTTCATCGATAAAGGACCTGGCCGCTTTGCCGCGCCGGGATGGATTTCCCATGCAAAAAAATCAACCACTGGTAGCATATGCGCTGCCGGATGCGGTGGACCGTCTGTTCGTCACATTCGGCGTCTGGAAAACTCTCAAAGCGGTTCTCATTGCCGCTGTCGTGCCCCGCGCGCCACCAACTGACCCTGCCGATCTGCCAGAGCGCCTTCTGGTCGATATCGGCCTCGACCCTTCGCGCGTGAAGAGGCGGCCCGATTGGGAAAAGCCCTACTGGGCGCCGCGGTTTTGACAATGGTGGCCTCTTCCGCACGCACATGCGGGAGAGGCCGGTCCCAGTTTGACCGCGGATTACGGAGAAACTCGTACCGGGACGTTTCCCGGGGGCATTAGGAGAGAGCTGCACAGCTCGTACAATCCGGCTTGAAGCAAAACATTTTCCGTGGCTTGCTCAAGACTCGGGATAGAGGAGATTCATCATGCCATTGGAAAACTGGCTGGCCTTCGTGGCCGCGTCCGCCATCATGCTTGCCATTCCAGGACCGACGATCCTGCTGGTCATTTCTTATGCGCTGGGCCATGGCCGCAAGGCGAGCACGGCAACGGTGACAGGCGTGGCGCTCGGCGATTTCACCGCCATGACGGCCTCGATGTTGGGGCTTGGGGCGCTGCTCGCCACATCCGCAGCGCTTTTTACCGGGCTGAAATGGATCGGTGCGGCTTACCTCATCTATCTCGGCATCAAGCTGTGGCGTTCGCCGGTTGGTGGCGATGGTACTGATGGAACCGGCGTGACGGGTCGGGAAAGACCGCTCAAAATCTTCCTGCATGCCTATATCGTTACCGCGCTTAACCCGAAGAGCATCGTGTTCTTCGTGGCCTTTTTGCCGCAGTTTCTGGTGCCGACATTGCCGTTCTGGCCGCAGGTGCTGATTTTCGAGGCGACGTTCCTTGTGCTTGCCACTGTCAACGCGGCGCTTTATGGACTCCTGGCAAGTGCCGCCCGTAATACGATCCGCAAGCCGAAGGTTCAGCGGATTGTCAACCGCACGGGCGGTGGCCTCCTGATCGGCGCTGGTCTCGTTGCCTTTGGCTGGAAGAGGGCGGCCAGCGTATGACGCCCTCCATCGACTGACATTCGGACATAATAAAATGGCATTGCCGCATATACTTCTGGCCCTGGTTACCGTGTTCTTGTGGGGCTTCAACTTCGTTGTCATCAAGATCGGCGTCAACGATATGCCGCCGCTGTTTTTGACGGGGGTTCGTTATCTCTTTGCGGCAGTGCCACTGGTGTTTTTCCTGCCCAGGCCCAATGTGCCCTGGCGGCATATGATCGTTTACGGCATGGCCATGGGTTTTGTGCAGTTCGGCCTGCTTTATCCGGCCATCAAGCTCGGGCTGCCAGCGGGGCTTGCTTCGCTCGTCATGCAGTCGCAGGCCTTTTTCACGCTGGCGCTTGCCGTGGTGTTCCTCGGGGAACGGCCGTTGCCGTCGCAAATCCTCGGTGCAATCATCGCTTTTGGCGGGCTTGCGGTCATCGGCGTCGAGCGCATGACGGCGGCGGCGCTGGTGCCGCTTCTGATGGGCGTCGGTTCCGCCATTGCCTGGGCCTGCGGTAACATCGTCAATCGCCGCATCGGCCAGGTCAATGCGGTCTCCTTCGTTGCCTGGACGAGCCTTGTGCCTGTTCTGCCGTTGATCCTGCTTTCGCTCGTGGTGGAGGGTCCTCAGGCGATAGTCGGTGGGGTGGTCAATGCGACGCCGACCATGGCGTTCGTGGTGATCTATATGGCCTATGGTGCGACAATCGTCGGCGCTGGTATCTGGAGTTATCTGCTTCTGCGGTATCCGGCTGGAACGGTGGCGCCGTTTTCTCTGCTGGTGCCCGTCGTTGGCTTCATCAGCGCCTATCTCGCTTTTGCGGAACATATCACAGTCTTCGAAGTGGCCGGCGCAGCGCTCGTGATTCTCGGGCTGGCGCTCAATGTCTTCGGGCGGCGTATTGCCTTTGCCCGCGCCTGGCGCCGTCCTGCTTAGGCCGGAACGCAAATGCCTGTGCATTACCGGCACGGGCGAGACGCAATCGACGATTTTTTGGTAAAGAGCATGTTCGGCCGCCCCGAGGGGAATCGGCCGGATCTGAGGCAGTACGAGGAACGGAACATTGCAGGTCGGCATCGACATGGGAACTCTATCGGGCGGGCAGCAGGCCAAGCTCGATATTGAAGAATTGCTTGCGACGCGTTTGCTGGTGCAGGGCAATTCCGGTTCCGGCAAGTCGCATCTGCTGCGCCGGCTGCTCGAGCAATCGGCGCCATGGGTGCAGCAGGTCATCATCGATCCCGAGGGTGATTTCGTCACGCTATCAGACAGATTCGGCCATGTTGTGGTGGATGGCGAGCGCACGGAAGCCGAGCTCGCGGGCATCGCCAACCGCATTCGCCAGCACCGCGTCTCCTGCGTGCTGACGCTGGAAGGTCTCGATATCGAACAGCAGATGCGGGCGGCCGCTGCTTTCCTCAATGGCCTGTTCGATGCCGATCGCGAATTCTGGTATCCGGTGCTTGTGGTGGTGGATGAAGCGCAGATGTTTGCGCCGTCGGTTGCCGGTGAAGTCACGGAAGATGCACGCAAGGCTTCGCTTGGCGCGATGACCAATCTGATGTGCCGTGGCCGTAAGCGTGGTCTTGCCGGCGTCATCGCCACGCAGCGACTGGCCAAGCTTGCCAAGAACGTGGCCGCGGAAGCGTCCAACTTCCTGATGGGCCGTACCTTCCTCGATATCGATATGGCGCGCGCTGCCGATCTGCTCGGCATGGACCGGCGGCAGGCGGAAATGTTCCGCGATCTTCAGCGCGGCAATTTCGTGGCGCTCGGCCCGGCGCTTTCGCGCCGTCCGCTGCCCATCGTCATCGGGGCGGTGGAAACCTCGGCGCGCTCCTCTTCACCGAAGCTGATGCCGCTGCCGGATGCGCCGCAGGATGTTGAAGACCTGATTTTCACGCCGGACCCGGAAGAATTCACGCGTCCCGCAGTTCGTCGCACACCGCCGGCTCCGCGTCCAACAACGGATATTCTGGCTGAATTGTCCCGGTCTACTCCCGCGGCCGTCGGTCCAGCACCGGAGCAGTCGCCTCGTGCGGGCCAGCCGGAAATAACGCCCGAGGAGCGCGAGGAAAAGATTTCAGCGGTTCTCGTCGAAATTCTCGATGACCCTCAATCCGCCTATCGTACCGACGCCGTGCTGTATCAGGATTTCCTGGTGCGCGCCCGCATGCGCCGCATTCCCGGCACGCCGATGACGCTGGCGGAGTTCCGCCGGCAGGTGGCGATTGCCCGTTCAGGCGTTGATGCCGCAATGGCGGCAAGCGAAGGCTGGGAGAAGGCGCTGGAATTGTCGATGTCGGTTTCCGATGACCTGCAGGGCGTTTTCCTGCTGCTCGTCAAGGCAGCGCTCGGCGAGGAACCTTGCCCGTCCGATGCCCGAATTGCCCGCGCCTACGGCACCCATTCCGCCCGCCGCGCACGGCGTCTCCTTAGTTATTTCGAGGAGAAGGAGCTTGTGGTGGTGCATGCCGATTTCTCCGGCAAGCGTATCGTGGCATTTCCCGATCTCGACGCAAAAACCGCGCCCGGCGATGCGGATGCGGCTGAGGATGATGCAAGGCTGGCGGCGGAGTAATCACCAATCTGCAAAAAGCCGCACTGCGGAGCCGATTGTCGTGTAGAGACCCACAAGGCTGAGGGCCAGGAGGCAAACCAAAGAGACGATCGCCAGTATCGAGGTCATGCGATGCGACCGTTGACAGGGACGAGCGTCGACATCAGTTTGTATTGGAACGATGTGGGAGAGTTGCGCCGCAGTCCATCCGCTGCGTTCGAATTCCGGCGAAGCGACAAATTCCGCAAGATGCCGTTGCCGTCTCATGGAAGAGGGCAACCGCGCCAGAAAGCGTTGCGGTTCGCGCCTGTCATTTCTTGAGAGGAAGATATCGATCGCTTCCCGGAAGCGCTCGTCCCTTGCGCCCGAGCAGAACAACATACGCCCCGCTTCGATGAGATCGTTCATCTCAAGCAGCACTTCGCCATATTTTTGAAAGAGCGCCAGATCGACTTCGGGATGGCTGAGCCTTTCTTGAAGTATTTCCTTCGCTCGCCAAAGCTTCTTCTCAGAAATTGCCTGGTCGATCGATTCAAATTTCATATTTTGCACTTATAAATTTCGAAATAAAGACGTCTATGTCGAGATAATATACCGTAGTAGGATACGCATAATTATCGATTTAAATCCCAGGTGAACTATCGACCAATCAACGATCAGGATTCAAGTCAGGATGTATTTCAATCAAGGGAAATATAAGGTCTCTTGCAACATATCCCATTAAATCATTTGCTGATTTATTGAGTGTCAATTTAATTTTTTCATCAGATATTTTTTCTATGCATTCGAACATTTCCCCCAGAATTGTGTCAATGGACATTGATAATTCTATTATTGATTTTGCGATATCCTTTTCTATTCTTGCCTCAAAGAAATATAGTTTATTTAAACTGCTTCAAGATATTTTATCAGGTTTTTTCCAATAATTGCGAAAAAGTACGTGACGCGTCGCGGTAATATTTCATCTCAATAAAGTAACCAAGGAGAATAGTTCTTAAAAATTTTACGAAGGAGGCAGCTTTTCTGCCTCCTTCGCGCGTGTAATTACTCGATGGCCTTCGCTTCCTTGCGTGTCGCGATCAGCGAACCGACGACGCCGGTGACGAGAATGGCGACGGTGACGCCGAGCGAAACAGCCGGCGGGATCTTGGCGATGCCGAGCATGTCGGCCACGAAAATCTTGGAACCGACAAAGACCAGAACCGCAGCCAATGCATATTTCAGATAGGCGAAGCGGTGGATCAGGGCGGCAAGCGCAAAATAGAGGGCGCGCAGGCCGAGGATCGCGAAGATGTTCGAGGTATAGACGATAAAGGGATCGGTGGTGATCGCGAAGATCGCCGGGATCGAATCGACGGCAAAGATGAGGTCGGCGATTTCGACCATGATGAGCGCCAGGAAGAGCGGCGTCACGAAGGTCTTCAGTTTTCCGGTTGTCTCATCGGTTTCCTTGACGAAGAACTTTTCGCCATGCAGCCTGTTTGTCACCGGCAGGTGACTGCGCAGGAATTTCAGGATGCGGTTGTTGCCGATGTCGTTCTCGTCATGGTCGGAGGAAAACAGCATCTTGAGGCCGGTAAAGACGAGGAAGGCCGCAAAGAGGTAAAGCACCCAGTGGAAGTTTTCGACGATGGCCGCGCCGCCGGCAATCATGATGCCGCGCAGGACGATAACGCCGAGGATACCCCAGAGCAGCACGCGGTGCTGGTATTGGCGCGGAATGGCAAAATAGGAGAAGATCATGGCGATGATGAAGATATTGTCCATCGCCAGGCTTTTTTCGACCACGAAGCCCGTGACATATTCCATGGCGGACTGCTGGCCGGACTGATACCAAATCCAGCCACCAAAGGCGAGGCCGATGGCAATATAGAAGCCTGACATCAGCAGGCTTTCACGAACGCCGATTTCCTTGGAATTCTTATGAAGTACGCCGAGATCGAGCGCGAGCAGGCCAAGGACAAGAGAAATAAAGACACCCCACATCCAGGTGGGTGTGCCGAGAAAATCCGATAGAAGAAAGTCCATCAGTCAACCTTTAGCCGGACGAGGTTGGCTTTACGGATGGGGAACGTGTGTCAAGAATATACGTGGGCCCCAACCTTAACAAACTCGACATCACGTGTTGTCCGGTAACACGCCAGAGGGGCCCGAGTTCTGATCACGATGGAGAGATGGGTGGGCGCTTTTGCTTTTCAAGGGCAGGCTTTAGAAAAAAGCGAAAGGCCTTGTTTGACAAAACCGTGAAAGCTCTGTAGAAGCCGCCCCAACGCCGGGCAGTGATGTCCGGTGTGTTTTGTTGACTGCCCTGCAGTTTAAGAACTGACGTTCGGCGGTCAATATCACCGACATGTCCCGTGGTTTCTCCATTCGCATGTGAGAAGCCTGTCAGAGGCCCTGCAACGGGCCTCAGAGGAGGGCGTGTTTCCTTAACCCGGTTTGGCAACAAGCCGGTATAAACCTTTGAGAAGGAAATACGATGAGCAAGCGCGAATCGGCTAAGTACAAAATCGACCGCCGCATGGGCGAAAACATCTGGGGCCGTCCGAAGTCCCCGGTTAACCGCCGCGAATACGGCCCGGGCCAGCACGGCCAGCGCCGCAAGGGCAAGATGAGCGACTTCGGCACGCAGCTGCGCGCCAAGCAGAAGCTCAAGGGCTACTACGGCGAACTGCGCGAAAAGCAGTTCCGCGCTACTTTCGACGAAGCAAACCGTCGCAAGGGCGATACCTCTGAAAACCTGATCGGCCTGCTCGAGTCGCGTCTGGACGCCATCGTCTACCGCGCCAAGTTCGTTCCGACCGTTTTCGCGTCGCGCCAGTTCATCAACCATGGCCACGTCACGGTTAACGGCGTTCGCGTCAACATCGGTTCTTACCGCTGCAAGCCGGGCGACGTTATCGAAGTTCGCCAGAAGTCCAAGCAGCTCGTAACAGTTCTGGAAGCCGTTCAGCTCGCTGAACGCGACGTTCCTGACTACATCGAAGTTGACCACAACAAGATGGTTGCGACCTACGCTCGCGTTCCGTCGCTCTCCGACGTTCCTTACCCGGTCGTCATGGAACCGCATCTGGTCGTCGAATTCTACTCGCGTTAATCGACGCGTTTCAGTATTCAGGAAGCCGCCCTTCGGGGCGGCTTTTTTGTTTGCTGGGGAAGGCTTTGCATGCAGGACATTCAGGGTATCGTCGATTCCATCCATGACAGCATGCTGCCGAGACTGGGCGAGGGGAAGGTTGCGGATTACATTCCCGAACTCGCCAAGGTCGATCCCAATCAGTTCGGCATCGCCATCACCACGGTCGATGGAACGACTTATACGGCTGGCAATGCGCTGACGCCGTTTTCGATCCAGAGCATTTCCAAGGTCTTCATGCTGACGCTGGCGCTCGGCAAGGCCGGTGAGACGGTATGGAACCGGGTGGGTCGCGAACCGTCGGGATCGTCCTTCAACTCCATAGTCCAGCTGGAGCACGAGCACGGAATTCCCCGCAACCCCTTCGTGAATGCCGGGGCGATCGTGGTGACCGATATCGTTTTGTCCGGCCATCAGCCGCGCGAGGCGATCGGCGAGCTCCTGCGCTTCGTGCGGTATCTCGCTGATGATGACACGATCAGCATCGACGATACGGTGGCGAAATCCGAGCAGGCGACGGGTTTCCGTAATTTCGCGCTCGCCAATTTCATGCGCTCCTTCGGCAATCTGTATCACCCCGTGGAATATACGCTCGGGGTCTATTTCCATCAGTGCGCGCTTTCCATGACCTGCGCGCAGCTATCCCGCGCCGCCCTGTTTCTGGCCAATCGCGGCCGCAACCCGTTGACGGGGCATACCGTCGTGTCGGACCGCCGCGCAAGGCGCATCAATGCGCTGATGCTGACCTGCGGTCATTATGACGGGTCGGGCGATTTCGCCTATCATGTTGGCCTGCCGGGCAAGAGCGGCGTCGGCGGCGGCATCATGGCGGTGGCACCCGGCAAGGCATCGATCGCGGTCTGGTCGCCGGGCCTCAACAAGGTCGGCAACTCGGCGCTCGGGTCACATGCGCTGGAAATGCTGGCGACGAAAACAGGTTGGTCGGTATTCGGGGCTTGATCTTCCGGGCGGATGGGAGCATTGCCTGCATGGATAACGGCAGTCGTGCCGGAGCGAGCGGATGATGAATATTCTCACCAGGGTCGATGACATCGCGGAAAAGATCGTGGCAGATCAGGAATCGCCGGAAGAAGCTGGCAGTTCGCATCCGCTATTTGACAATGCACCGCGTTCCGTCTCCTTCAACAAGCTGCGCAAGCGGCTGCTGCGCAATGTGCGTCAGGCCTTTGAAGATTTCGACATGCTGAAAGGCCAGAAGCGCTGGCTAGTCGGCCTTTCCGGTGGCAAGGACAGCTACGGGCTTTTGGCGCTGCTGCTCGATCTCAAATGGCGCGGCCTGCTGCCCGTTGAACTGATCGCCTGCAATCTGGATCAGGGCCAGCCTAATTTCCCCAAGCATGTCTTACCGGAGTATCTGGCGAAGATCGGCGTTGCCCATCGCATCGAATATCGCGACACCTATTCGGTGGTGAAGGAGAAGGTGCCCGCCGGCGGCACTTACTGTTCGCTCTGTTCGCGGCTCAGGCGCGGCAATCTTTACCGCATCGCGCGGGAGGAGGGCTGCGACGCGCTGCTGCTCGGCCATCACCGCGAGGATATTCTCGAGACCTTCTTCATGAACTTCTTCCATGGCGGACGTCTGGCCGGCATGCCGGCAAAGCTTTTGAATGACGAGGGTGACCTGATGGTCATGCGCCCGCTTGCCTATTGCGCCGAAGAAGACATGGCGAAATTTGCGGCGGCGATGGAATTTCCGATCATTCCCTGCGACCTTTGCGGCTCGCAGGACGGGCTTCAGCGCAACGCCATGAAGGAAATGCTGGCGGATATCGAGCGGCGTATGCCCGGTCGGAAGGATGTGATGCTGCGGGCGCTGGCACATGTGAACCCTTCCCATCTCCTCGACCCCAGACTTTTTGATTTTTCGGCGCTTTCTGTCACGGGGGCGTCATCTGAAGAGCCTAGGGAGGCCCACCCTCCCTTATGAAGAAGTGCCCCGCGCGATGACCCTTTCCGATAAAGATATCGATTTCCTCGTTGCCACCGTTGCCGCAGCCGGTACGGATGAAATCATGCCCCGCTTCAGGAACCTGAGCGCTGGCGCCATCTCCGAAAAGACATCCGCCGTCGATCTCGTCACCGAGGCGGATGTTCTGGCCGAAAAGCTGATAACCGCAGCGCTGCTCGAGCGGTTTCCAAAGGCGCATATTGTTGGCGAAGAGGCCTATGACGCGGATCATTCCGTCATTCCCGCCCTTGCCGACGCGCCGCTTGCCTTCGTGATCGATCCCATCGACGGCACCTTCAATTACGCTTCCGGCTTTCCCGCCTTCGGTACGCTGCTCGCGGTCACCGTCAAGGGTGAGACCGTGGCTGGACTTATCCACGATCCCGTCATGGGGGACACCGTCATTGGTCTGAAAGGCGAGGGCGCTTATCTCAACCGCAAGAACGGATCGCAGGCAAAGCTGAAGGTTGCCGATCCCGCGCCACTGTCCGACATGGTCGGCCTCTTTTCTTGGGGTCACAGCCATCCGGATCGCCGGCCGGTGATCGCCGCCAATATGGCGAAGATAAAGATGGCATTGTCGCTTAACTGCTCCGCACATGAATATTGGCTCGCTTCCGCCGGCAATCTCCATTTCATCGGCCATGAAAAGCTGATGCCATGGGATCACCTTGCAGGCGTGCTCATCCATCAGGAAGCGGGTGGCTACACGGCGCGTTTCGACAACACGCCCTATCGGCCCGGCCAGACGACCGGGGGCATACTTTCTGCTCCCGACAAGGAAAGCTGGAAGATGCTGCGGCGGGAAATCGTCGCCTTATAAGATTTATGCTCAAATGGAAGGATCTCGCCCATGGCTCTCGAACTCGACATCGCCTCTCTTGCCAATGCGCTTCAGGAGGCTGCTGCGGTTGAAATCCTGCCGAGGTTCCGCAATCTGGGCGATGGCGACGTCAGGATCAAGACCGAAGCGATCGACCTGGTTACCGAGGCTGACGAGGCCGCAGAGCGGTTGATCCGCGCCCGCGTGCAGGAGATCATGCCGGATGCTCTGTTCATCGGCGAGGAGGCTGTGGCGGCCGATGCTTCGCTGCTTGGCAAGCTTGCCGATGCCGATCTGGCTGTCGTGGTCGATCCGATCGATGGCACCTATAATTTTGCGTCCGGCCTGCCGCTTTTCGGCGTGATGATGAGCGTCATCTCCAAGGGCGAGACTGTCGCCGGCCTGATCTTCGATCCCATGGGCAATGACTGGGCCATTGCCGAAAAGGGCTCCGGCGCATGGCTGTGCAGCGCCGATGGCGCGCAGACGCAGATGTCGGTCGTGCCGGCGCCGGAACTGTCGCAGATGGTGGGTATCGCCAATACCGGTTATTTCGACGTGGAGACGCGCCGCAAGATTCTGGTGAACCTGGCCGATGTGCGGCTCTTCACCAGCTATCGCTGCGCCGCGCATGAGTATCGCCTGTTTTGCGGCGGCCACATGCATTTCCTGATGTATAACAAGCTGATGCCCTGGGACCACTTGGCCGGCACATTGATCTCGCAGGAATCGGGCGCCTATGCCGCCCGCCTTGATGGCTCGCCTTATCTGCCACGCCATGTGGATGGCGGGCTGCTGCTGGCGCCTAATCAGGAGACGTGGGAATTGCTGCGCGAGAAGATTTTCACGGTCTGAGGCTCCGGATTTGTGGGGTGCACAACCTTCACCGTCATGCCGGACTTGATCCGGCATCCAGCTGCGGCGCGTCTGCGCGGCGGAAGGACCTTTTTCAGCCCAAGGACTTGGGCTGGCTGAACCCCGGATCAGCTCCGGGGTAACGGCCGTCGGCGAGACCCACCAGCAAACAAAAAAGGGCGCGGAACAGAATTCCGCGCCCTTTTATTTTTCCACGTCCCTTAGCGGATCGGCTTGTTGTGGGCATGAAATAACACACCCTTTTCGCCGATCAGTACAAAGATCAGGCCGATGATGGAGACGACGAAGAAACCTGCCACCATTGGCAGTGCGGTACCATCGAAAGCCTGGCCGATGGCGGCGCCGATCAGCGAACCGCCAATGGTTCCCATGAAGCCGATCACCGAGGAGGCCGTGCCGGCGACATGGCCAAGTGGTTCCATGGCCAGCGAGTTGAAGTTCGAGCCGATCCAGCCGAACTGGAACATGGCAAGCGCGAAGAACACGATGAAGATGGCGAAAGGCATCGGATCCGGTCCCAGCACCTGCACCACAAGCCAGATGAAGGTGATGGCGATGAAGCCGAGCAGCGACCCGTGCGACAGCTTGCGCATGCCGAACCTTCCAACAAGCCTCGCATTGATGAAGGACGAAAAGGCCATGAACAGGGCGACGCCGGCAAATGCCGCCGCGAACCATGGACCGAGGCCGTAAATGCCCTTGTAGACCTGTTCAGCGGAATTGATGAAGCCGAACAGCGCACCGAAGATGAAGGTGCTGGAGAGCGTGTAGCAAAGCGCAATGCGGTTGGTGAGCACGATCTTGAAACCGCCGAGCACCGAACGGGCGGTGAAAGGGCGGACATCGTCCGGATGCAGGGTCTCAGGCAGGCGGAAATACATCCAGGCCGTTACCACGGCAGCGATGCCGGCCATGAAGGCAAAGATAAGGTGCCAGTTTCCGAAGAAGAGCACGATCTGGCCAGTGCCGGGCGCGATGACCGGAACGACCATGAAAACCATCATAATCAGCGACATGACTTCAGCCATCTGGCGGCCGCCATAGATGTCGCGGACGATCGAGATGGTGATGACGCGTGTTGCCGCAGAACCGATGCCCTGAATGAAACGCAGGAGCAGCAGGCCGGAGAAGGACGGCACAAAAACGACCGCAAGCGCTGAAACGATGTAGATCGCGAGACCAAAGAGCATCGGCTTGCGGCGACCGAAACGGTCCGAGATCGGCCCATAGAGAAGCTGGGCGACGCCGAAACCGAGAAGGTAGGCCGAAATGACATATTGGCGATGGTTTTCATTCTCGACGCCCAGCGAGGCGCCGATTTCCTGAAGCCCGGGCAGCATGATATCGATGGCGAGCGCGTTCAACGCCATCAGCATTGCGGCCAGCGCAATGAATTCCGTACGCCCCATCGAGCCTGCGCGCGAAGCGGTGGATTGTGAAAGATTTGTCACAGGATTGCCCCAAAAAGAACGGCAAAGGCGTTGCATGAAGCAACGCCTGGCATAAATTTCTGACAATCAGGGTGGGCCGGATGAACCGGCCGAAATCAGGCCGCGCCGCGGACGCTGATACCCTGTTCTTGGAAGTGGCTCTGCAATTCGCCGGACTGGAACATCTCTCTCACGATGTCGCAGCCGCCAACGAACTCACCCTTGACGTAGAGCTGCGGGATCGTCGGCCAGTTGGAATAGTCCTTGATGCCCTGACGGATGTCGGCATCGGCAAGCACATTGATGCCCTTGTAGTCGACTCCGAGATAATCGAGGATCTGTACCACCTGGCCGGAAAAACCGCATTGCGGGAATTGCGGGGTGCCCTTCATGAAAAGAACGATGTCGTTGCTCTTCACTTCGCTGTCGATCATGTCGTGAATGCCGCTCATAGGCCTATTCCTTTCACATGCGGTTCAAGGCCGCTGCTTTCTGTTAGCCTCTAAATAACATGTCGTGGCGCGATTTCCACCCGTCGGAAGGAAAAAATGCGTGCCTCCTGCAACGCATAACGCGCCAAAAAACGGTCTTCCGACGCCTAGCGATATCTCTGCCGGCTGCGCGCGGCGGCGGTGCGTCTTTTGCTGACCTGTTTTTTGGCCGGCTTCGGTTTGACTGCGGCCTTGATTGCGGCTTCCAGAACGGAGCCGACAATACCGCCGGCGAGAGAACCGGTGCTTTTCGTTCGGCGTGCGCGGCGCGTCTTGCGGATGCCGGTCTTGGTCAGGACTTCCGACAAAGCGCCCTTGACGACGCCGTTTATCAGTTGATCGACGATGCCAGACAAATTTTCTCCGCCTTTAAATAAATCATATTTCCGTCGCGATTTTTACTATACGTGCATCACCCACTGTATCAAGCGATCCTTTCGGGTGCCTCCAGCCCGAAGGTTTATGCATGCCGACCGTCACGTCACGACTTGTCCTTTATTTCCCGGGTTTCGATCCGCTTGATGCCGCTGCCCATCATCTGCGTTATCAGCGTGCCGCCGCGCTGGCAGGAAAAACATGGGCCGTCGATTATGCGGTGGGGCCGCTGGAGAACAGGCCGGGCGGCGAAACATTCACCGTGGAATCCTCGTCAGGCGATTGGCGGACGCGTTCGGACATCATCGTCTATGATCATAATGCCGTCATCTCACAATTGCGGAATGCGCCGGTCTGGCGGCAGATCTGGCGGGGCTTCAAGGCGGGAGCGGGCATTATCGGTGAGGGGGGCGCGGCGCGCTACTTCCGCCATGCATGGCGTTTTGGGCTGTTCTTTATTTTTCCGTTCCTGCTGATGCTTGCCGGTGGCGTGCTTGCGGCGGTGATTGGCCTGTCGCCCTGGCTTTTCGCCTTACCGCTGTGGCTGCTGGTGGTCAGCCTTCCGGCTGCGGCCCTGTTTTTCACCAAGGCTTTCCTGCCGTTTGCCGAGCGCTTTCACACCCTGCATCTTTATGCGGACTGGCGGTTCGCACTCGCAGTCGGCCGCGACGAGCCGATTGCCCGAGGCTGGATCGAAGAGAAGGCAGCGCTTGTTCTGACGGCGCTGGAGCAGTCTTCGGATGAGGTTCTGGTGGTCTCGCACAGCATGGGCGCCAGCTTGGCCCTCGCGGTCATCGGCCGCGTGCTGGAGCTGAAGCCGGAGGCACTGGATGGACGGAAGTTGTCTTTCGCAACGCTGGGTGGGGCGGCCCTGCAATGCGCGTTTCTGTCGAGCGCCGTGCGGCTTCGTCAGAGCATTGGCGTCATAGCACGTCACCCTGGGGTGACATGGTTCGATATCCAGTGTCTCACAGATCCGATCCATCTATATCGTTGCAACACGGTGGCGCTGACCGGTCATGGCGATGCGCCGCAACCGAAAATCGTGCCGATCCGCTTCAAGCATTCGCTTTCACCGGAGCGTTACAAGAAGAACAAGCGGAATTTCCTCAGAATGCACCGGCAATATGTTCTCGGGCCTGATCGCAGGTCCGGTTACGACTTTACCCTGCTGACGGCCGGGCCTCTGCCAGCCGACTCATTTGCCGATCTCGAGTCACAAACGCCGCCTGCTCTTTAGAGGTTTCGATAACGTCGAATATGAAAAGGCCCGCGTGGGACTATCACGCGGGCCTTTCTTTATTCTTCAGCCGTCAGGTCTTTCAGCCGATGGGACAGAGACCGGTGATCTCAGTCATCATTCGGGCGCCGAGGTCTGCAGGGCAAGGGCATGCAGGACGCCGCCCATATTGCCCTTCAGCGCGTCATAGACCATCTGGTGCTGCTGCACGCGGGTCTTGCCCTTGAATGCATCTGCCACGACTTCCGCCGCGTAATGATCGCCATCACCGGCCAGATCGCGGATCGTGACCTTTGCCCCGGGAATTCCCGCCTTAATCATGTCTTCAATGTCGCCGGGTTTCATGGGCATGGTGTTTCTCCTTAATTCATTCTGCGGCGACTAGAGTTTCGCCGTCCATGAACTGAGGGAACCACGATTCATAGGCCGAGTGCAATTCTTTAATCTCGACGGCGCGCGCCGTGCCCAGCTTTACGGTGGAACCACCGGTAACGCCGATGTTGGCGCAGGAAACGCCGGCTGCCTTCGCAGCACCCAGTACCTTGTCGAGATCGGTTTTCTTCACGGTGAGCACGTAACGACCCTGATCTTCGCCATAGAAGGTGAGGACCGGGTTGTGGCCTTCGACCGCATCGATGGTCGCGCCGATTCCGGAGGAAATCGCCATTTCGGCAACTGCGAGCGCCAGACCTCCCGAGGAGCAATCGTGAACGGCGGTGGCGAGGCCATCCGTGATGATGCCACGCACGAAATCGCCGTTCTTCTTTTCGGCGGCCAGATCGACATGCGGGGCAGGGCCATCGGTGCGGCCATGGATATCACGCATGTACACCGACTGCGCGATGTGGGTACCGAGGCCGGCAGGTGCGCCGACAAGCAGCACCGCTTCGTCAGCGGCGGCGAAGCGAATGCGCGCCATGCGGCCCCAATCCTTCAGCAGGCCGACGCCGCCGATGGTTGGGGTGGGCAGGATCGCCTGGCCATTGGTCTCGTTGTAGAGCGAGACGTTGCCGGAAACGATCGGGAATTCCAGCACGCGGCAGGCTTCGCCGATGCCCTTGATGGCATGAACCAGCTGGCTCATGATTTCGGGCTTTTCCGGGTTGCCGAAATTCAGGTTGTCGGTGGCCGCGAGCGGCAGGGCGCCGGTTGCGGTAATGTTGCGCCAGCATTCGGCCACGGCCTGCTTGCCGCCTTCGAAGGGGTCGGCCTCGACGTAGCGCGGAGTAACGTCGGAGGAGAAGGCTAGCGCCTTTTTGTCATGGCCTTCGACGCGCACCACACCGGCGTCGCCGCCCGGCAGCTGCAGGGAATTGCCCTGGATCAGCGTGTCATACTGCTCGTAGACCCAGCGGCGCGAAGAATTGTTGGCCGAACCGACGAGCGATACCAGCGCATCGGCGATATCGGCAGCGGGGACGTCGTTTTCTGCAAGCGGGGCGGGCACCTTCGCGGGCGTCCACGGGCGGTCATATTCCGGAGCCTGATCGCCCAGTTCCTTGATCGGCAGGTTGGCGACTTCCTCGCCGTTGTGAATGACGCGGAAACGCAGGTCGTCGGTGGTCTTGCCGACGATGGCGAAGTCCAGACCCCATTTCACGAAAATCGCCTTGGCGACTTCTTCCTTGGAGGGCTCGAGAACCATGAGCATGCGCTCCTGGCTTTCGGACAGCATCATTTCATAGGCAGTCATGCGCTCTTCGCGCACCGGCACGGCATTGAGGTCAAGCTCGATGCCGAGGTCGCCCTTGGCGCCCATTTCCACGGCCGAGCAGGTGAGGCCGGCGGCGCCCATGTCCTGAATGGCGATGACCGCGCCGGTCTTCATCAGCTCAAGGCAGGCTTCCAGCAGGCACTTTTCGGTGAAGGGGTCACCGACCTGAACGGTCGGGCGCTTTTCTTCGATGGACTCATCGAATTCGGCAGAGGCCATGGTCGCGCCGCCAACGCCATCGCGGCCGGTCTTTGCGCCGAGATAAACCACCGGCAGGCCCACACCCTTGGCTTCCGAAAGGAAGATCGCGTCGGACTTGGCAAGACCGGCGGCAAAGGCGTTAACGAGGATGTTGCCATTATAGCGCGGATCGAATTCCACTTCGCCGCCAACCGTCGGCACGCCGAAGGAGTTGCCGTAGCCGCCAACACCGGCAACGACGCCGGCCACGAGATGGCGGGTCTTCGGGTGGTCGGGCGCACCGAAGCGCAGGGCGTTCATGGCTGCAATCGGGCGCGCGCCCATGGTGAAGACGTCACGCAGGATACCCCCGACGCCGGTCGCCGCACCCTGATAGGGCTCGATATAGGAGGGGTGGTTATGGCTCTCCATCTTGAAGACGACGCAATCGCCATCGTCGATATCCACAACGCCGGCATTTTCACCGGGGCCCTGGATGACGCGTGGTCCCTTGGTGGGCAGGGTCTTCAGCCACTTCTTGGACGACTTATAGGAGCAGTGCTCGTTCCACATGGCCGAGAAGATGCCGAGCTCGGTAAAGCTCGGCTCCCGTCCGATCAGGTCGAGGATACGCTGGTATTCGTCGGGCTTCAGCCCGTGGGATGCAACGAGTTCCGGGGTGATCTTGATGGAGTTTGGAATCGACATAGGTCTCACGCGGTTCGAGCCGAGGGAAGTTTCCGGTTCTTTAGCGCAAGAGGCTCAAAGGTGCGACAGGAAAATGCGCGGTTTTACCCGCAAAACGCTGCTTTCTTGGCTTCTTCAGAACCTGTAGCCGACCATGAGGCCGACGCGGGTCAGTCCGTCATTGGGCCCATCGCACAGATTGGCATGTGATGCATGCTCGATCTGGGTCGAAATATTCCAGTTATTATCGAAACGATAGCCGACCGCCGCATATTCGTGGAAAAGCACCCGGCAGCCGAATTCCGCACCGGTTTCGCCGGCACTGTTTCTCAGCTTGCCATCGTGCCAGAGGCCGCCAAAACCGAAATCGAGAAAGATCTTCGGGTTGAGATCGAAGGTCCAGTTGACGCCGCCGTAAATGGTATTCGCCGAGCCCTCAGTGCCGATCTCGCCACCGATATGTAGCCGTGGGCGGGAGAGTTTTTGGCCGAGCGTTACCGCAGATGCACTGGCGAAGGGATCAAAATAGGCGGTGAAGGCCGGAAAGACGCCATCCTCACCGCCATTGTCGTGATTGGAGATCGAGGTGGTTGCGCCGAAGCGCAATTCGTCGAAGACGGTGCCTTCCGCAGCAGTGGCGGGCATGATGCCGATCAATGCCGCAAGAAGGATCGCCAGCGCAAAACACGCCCTCACACCTGTGGAATTGAATGCTGCCATCGAATCATTCCCCACCTCGAATTGCGGAAAGGATGGCAGGTTTGTCGGTTTGGTAAATGATAAGTTACTGAATTAGGCCGGGTGTTGCAGGAAAGACTCTCCGCCCCTTAGGCAACGCTTTCGTAACCGGCCGAGCCGTTGTCGAGCAGGTGGCGCAGGATGCCGAGGGCATGGGTCAACTCTTGCTGGTTCGATGGACCAGAAAGGCTGACACGCACCCGATGGAAAACCTTGTCGGTGCGGCCGGCCTTGAACTCATCCTCGTCATCTATCAGCACGCCTTCTTTCATCGCCGCGTTTCGGAACGTGCCGGAAAGCCAGGGTTCGGGCAGTCTCAGCCACAGGAAGGCGATGTCGGGCAGCGAATTGAAATCCAGTCCGGCGAAGGCCCGCCGGGCAATCGCCTCCCGCTGGTTGATCTCGGCTATACAGTCCTTGCGAATGTCGTCGGCGTCACCGCTGTTGACGAGGCGGGCATTCACTTCGGCCAGCATGAAGGGCAGACCGCCTGTCAGCATCGAGTGGGAAATGCGGATGCGCGACGAATATTGCGCCGGGCAGGCGACCCAGCCGCCACGAACGCCAGCGGCAACGGATTTAGACAGGCCGCCGACGACGAAGGTAATGTCGGGCGCAAATTCAGCAATCAGCGGGATCGCCTCACGCGTCATCGCGCCATAAAGATTGTCCTCTACCACCCAGACACCATACCGGCGGGCAATATCGGCTATCGCACGGCGACGCTCTTCTGGCAGCGTGGCGCAGGTCGGGTTCTGGCCGGCGGACATCAGGAAGATCATCTTGGGATGCTGCTGGGCGCAGACGCGCTCGAAATCGTCAGGGACAATGCCCTTGTCATCCGCTTCAACCAGCGTCACCCGCCGTCCGGCAAGTGTGGCGCTGCGGCTGATATGGGAATAGGTCACGGGTTCGAAGACGATACGGTCTCCCGGGGCGGTCATGGCCGTCACCACACTCATCACCGCCGCATGGGCGCCAAGCGTCGAGACGATGTTTTCCGGTTTTGGCGACCAGCCGTTCTGGGAAAGCCAGCGAGCGCCCGCCATGCACCAGTTGTCAGGAAAGGAACGGGCGTAATTGGTGACGTCGTAAGCATGTTCGCGGGCGACAGCCTCGATATGTCTGGCGATCAGCACACTCTGGCCGACATCGGGTGCCGCCGTGGTGTTGAGCCGGAATTCGGCGCTGCTATCGACAGCGTGGCGTGTGCTGCCGAAGGCTGCCGCCACCGTCTCCATGGGCGCTGAGGGGGCCGGGGTCTTGCGCTCATTGACATAGGTGCCGCGGCCGACCTCGCCGCTGACCAGGCCGCGCTCGTGGATAAGCGCGTAGGCCCGGCTGATTGTACCTATTGTCACGCCGAGGTCATAAGCGAGGTTGCGCTGCGGCGGCAATTTCGAGCCCGCCTGCAGGGTGCCATCGGAAATTGCACCCTCGATACTGTCGGCGAGGCGCAGATATATCGGGCCATCGCCCACAGCGAGATCAGGAAGCCAATTTGTCATGGTGACAATTTATGCATTGTATCTCTTCGCAAGTCAATTGTATTTATTGTCTGCATTCAATGAAGACAAACGCACGGAGACAATAGGTGCAATATGCGCAAGATGGATCAATACCTTTCGACAGCGGATACGCTCTATCCTGATGGTTACGAACGGGAACGCGTGTTCCGCGATGCCGGCGACATGGTCGCACCGGCGCCTTTTCCGGCCAAGATCGCCAGCACGCCAATTGGTCGCCTGATTGCGGGCATGTTCAACTGGCACCGGAAGCGGCAGGGACGGCTCGCTTTGCGGGAACTGTCTGATGATCTTCTGGAAGATATCGGCGTAACGCGCGATGAAGCCCTGAAGGAAGCGGCGAAATCCCAGCTTTTTTCATGGCCAACACGGCCGCTTTAATTTTTTGCCGGAGAGCGGCGCCTTCTTTCCCCGGCGCCATCAAGCCGTGCGGCAGCCCGCCACGCCATTCCCAACCGGCGTTGGCGGGTTTTTTTATTTACGTCCCTTAGAGCAGCTTCGGCAAATTGATAAACGGTACGTGGCAAGAGCTTCTTGTGCCGGCGTCTGCCTTTTGCCGAGCGTTCCCCTTCTCATTCCTGTGACAAGCACAGGAATGAGGAACGCGGATACGTCTCGCCCGATATGCAGGGCTAGAATACTACGATGAGATCAGCAGCCGTTGCCGCCATTCGCCCAGCGCTTGACGTCGGTTGCGATGCGGCTGGAAATGGCCTCGTTCATCACCGGGCCAAAAGCGTCGAGCTTTGCCGGGTTGCCTTCAGCCTGAACGACCAGCATGGGCCGCGATTCCGGACTGTTGCGCGGCACGAGCAGGATGCGCGGACGGCCTGAGAAGGAATTGAGTTCAGGAGCCAGACGATAGGCCTTGAAAGCCGCATCCCCCGATTTGAACCAGCAGGCATTCGCGCCGAGCGCTATCCGTTCCATTGTGGGGAGAGCGGCGCGGGAGACCGAGGCTGTCGGCTGTGGTTTCGGCTGACAAGCAGCGAGGGTCGCCGCAGCTAGAAACAATCCGGTCGCCTTGAGGGTATTCGATCGACGGGCAAAAGACATCAGGTCATCCAGAAGAGAGGGCCAAAACGACGCCGTCAGCCGGCATCAAAAAAGGCGGGCTCAAAGCCCGCCCGTCTGTCAGGCTGCGATGACGCCAAGCGCCGAAGCGAAGAGGCCGCGGCCGTCATTGCCGCCATGGGCGGCTTCGATCAGGTTTTCCGGATGCGGCATCATGCCGAGAACGTTGCCCTTGGCATTGATGACGCCGGCAATGTCGTTCAGCGAGCCGTTCGGGTTGGTGCCTTCGGCATAACGGAACACGACCTGGCCGTTGCCCTCGACCGATTTTAACTCATCCGCATCGAGGAAGTAGTTGCCATCGTGATGGGCGACGGGGCAACGCAGGATCTGGCCCTTGTCGTAAGCACGGGTGAAATCGGTGTCGTTATTGGCGACTTCGAGCTTCACTTCGCGGCAGACGAATTTCAGCGAGGCGTTGCGCATCAGGGCGCCCGGCAGCATGCCGGCTTCGACCAGAATCTGGAAGCCGTTGCAGACGCCGAGAACCTTCACGCCCTTTTCCGCCTTCTCGCGGATGGCCTGCATGACAGGCATGCGGGCGGCAATCGCGCCGCAGCGCAGATAGTCGCCATAAGAGAAGCCGCCGGGAATGACGATCAGATCGACATCGGGAATATCCGTCTCCGTCTGCCAGATGGTGACAGGCGCCTGACCGGAAATTTTCGTCAGAGCCGCGATCATGTCGCGGTCGCGGTTGAGGCCGGGAAGTTGGACGACAGCGGATTTCATGGACGGCGGCTCCTGGAGCTTAGAGAATGGCGATGGCGTAGTTTTCGATGACCGTGTTGGCCAAGAGCTTTTCGCACATTGCCTTCAGATCGGTTTCGGCCTTCGCCTTGTCGGCGCCTTCCAGTTCCAGATCGAAAACCTTGCCCTGACGGACATGGCCGACGCCACCAAAACCGAGGCTGCCAAGCGCGCCTTCGATTGCCTTGCCCTGCGGATCGAGAACGCCGTTCTTCAGCGTAACAGTCACCCGTGCCTTGATCACCTGATCTTCTCCTGATTTTACCCTACGAGGCCAATATTATTTCACGAGCCGATATTACTTTACCAGAACAGGACCGGTGCCGCGGATCGGTTCGTTTTCATTGATGATGCCGAGACGGCGCGCCACTTCGGAATAAGCTTCCAGAAGACCGCCCAGATCGCGTCGGAAGAGGTCCTTGTCCATCTTCTTCTGGGTCTCGATGTCCCAGAGACGGCAGCTATCGGGCGAGATCTCGTCGGCGAGGATGATGCGCATCATATCGCCTTCGAAGAGGCGGCCACATTCGATCTTGAAATCGACGAGCTGAATGCCGACGCCGAGGAACAGGCCGGAGAGGAAGTCGTTGACGCGGATGGCGAGCGCCATGATGTCGTCAAGCTCGGCGGGGTTGGCCCAGCCGAAAGCCGTGATGTGCTCTTCGGAGACCATCGGGTCTTCGAGCTCATCCGACTTGTAATAAAACTCGATGATCGAGCGTGGCAGCACCACGCCTTCCTCGATACCGAGGCGCTTGGAAAGCGAGCCGGCGGCGACATTGCGCACGACGACCTCGAGCGGGATCATCTCCACTTCCTTGATCAGCTGCTCGCGCATGTTGAGGCGGCGGATGAAGTGGGTGGGAATGCCGATCTTGTTCAGATGCGTGAAGACGTATTCGCAGATACGGTTGTTCAGCACGCCCTTGCCGTCGATGACTTCATGCTTCTTCTTGTTGAAGGCGGTCGCATCGTCCTTGAAGAACTGGATAAGCGTGCCTGGCTCCGGACCCTCGTAAAGGATCTTGGCCTTGCCTTCGTAAATACGGCGGCGACGGTTCATAATTGCAGGTCTCTTGGTTGACGCCGATTCTGGTGGCGTTGCGTTTGGTCTTTGAAGCGGTCCCATAAAGGAAAAGAGTGCATTCTACAATGCGGCTGGCATATTTCCCTTCAATTCTTGTGACAGGGCCGCCGAACTGTTTCATCCGCAAAACCGGGCCGCGGCAGGGGCGGGGGCGATGCGGATTTCAGTTGGCGGCTCTCGTCATGGCTCGACGCCTTTGAGGCGGCTCAGGAATTGCGCGAAGACCATGCCGCCCTCCGGCCACGGGCCGTGCCCGGACTCGGCATTGATGTGGCCGGACATGCCGGCATCGATCAAAAGCGAACCCCAGGCAGCAGCGATGTCGTCGGCGTGTTCATAGGAGCCGAAGGGATCGTTGCGGCTGGCGATGGTGATCGCCGGAAAGGGCAGCGGATCGCGCGGGTAAGGCCCGAAGGTCATGAGATGCTTCGGCCTGATTTCGGGATTGGCGACATCAGGCGGCGCAACGAGAAGCGCGCCGGATACCTTCTTGCCGATTTCAGGCAATGCGTGGATCACCGTTGGAACGCCAAGCGAATGGGCAACGAGGACGACGGGCCTGGTGGAGGCGTTGACCTCCTCTACCAGCCTGGCGACCCAATCTTCCTTCACCGGTTTCGACCATTCCGCCTGCTCGACACGGCGGGCGGTGGAGAGCTTGCGCTCCCAGCGGCTCTGCCAGTGGTCCGGGCCGGAATTGGTATAACCGGGGACGATCAGGATATCTGCTTCTGAAACTTTCATGCGCCATATCTGTGTTGTGATGCCGCCGCGATCAAGGTCGCGGCGGCATTAACGTCAAGCTCTCGGGTTCAGCTCAAGTCTCAGGCGTTGCCGAAGACGCGGGCGAAGATCGTATCGACATGCTTGGTGTGGTAACCGAGGTCAAATTTTTCGCGGATGACCTCTTCGGGGAGCGCAGCGCGCACTTCCTCGTCGCCCAGCAGTTCCTCAAGGAAATCCGCACCCTGTTCCCAGACCTTCATCGCATTGCGCTGGACCAGACGATAGGCGTCTTCGCGCGATACGCCAGCCTGCGTCAGCGCCAGGAGAACGCGCTGCGAATGCACCAGACCACGGAACTTGTTCATGTTCTTCAGCATGTTGTCCGGGTAGATCACCAGCTTTTCGATGACGCCTGCCAGACGGTTCAATGCGAAGTCCAGAGTGACCGTCGTGTCGGGGCCGATGGCGCGCTCCACGGAGGAGTGGCTGATGTCGCGCTCGTGCCAGAGGGCAACGTTTTCCATGGCCGGGACGACCGACATGCGCACCAGACGGGCGAGGCCGGTGAGGTTTTCAGTGAGAACCGGGTTGCGCTTGTGCGGCATGGCCGACGAGCCCTTCTGGCCGGGAGAGAAGAACTCTTCCGCTTCCAGAACTTCGGTGCGCTGCATGTGGCGGATTTCGATGGCGACGTTTTCAATCGACGAGGCGATGACGCCAAGGGTGGCGAAGAACATGGCGTGACGGTCACGCGGGATGACCTGCGTGGAAACCGGCTCGGGGATGAGCCCGAGCTTTTCGCAGACATGTTCTTCGACGCGGGGGTCGATATTGGCGAAGGTGCCGACAGCGCCGGAGATTGCGCCGGTGGCGATTTCCGCACGGGCATTCACAAGGCGCTCACGGTTGCGATGCATCTCGGCGTAGAAGCGGGCGAAGGTGAGGCCCATCGTCGTCGGTTCGGCATGGATGCCGTGGCTGCGGCCGATGCGCACCGTGTTCTTGTGTTCGAAGGCCCGGGTCTTGAGAGCCGCGAGCACCCGGTCCATGTCGGCGAGCAGCAGATCGGCGGCGCGCACGAGCTGGATGTTGAGCGTGGTGTCGAGAACGTCGGAAGAGGTCATGCCCTGATGCACGAAACGGCTGTCGGGACCGACGAATTCTGCGAGATGGGTGAGGAAGGCGATGACGTCATGCTTGGTGACGGCCTCGATCTCATCGATGCGGGCGACGTCGAAGGTGGCGCTGCCGCCCTTTTCCCAGATGGTCTGGGCTGCTGACTTCGGGATCACGCCGAGCTCGGCCAGCGCGTCACAGGCATGCGCCTCGATCTCGAACCAGATGCGGAATTTTGTTTCCGGCGACCAGATGGCGACCATTTCCGGCCGGGAGTAACGAGGGATCATGACAATGACTTTCTTAGTAGAGGAAATTTGCTGCCCGTTTAGCAAAGTGTTCCGCTAATCTCAATCTATCAAGCTGCATGCCTACGCCGCTTGCGGTGCACGCCGGCAGAGCATTGCCCCTGCGGGCACGAGCGGAAGTGCGGCGAAGGGAAAATAAAGACCAAGTCCCAGAACGACGAACTGGTAGACTGCACCGAGCGACGTGAAAAGCTGCTGAAAAAACCAGATGCGGGAAAACGTTGGCGCATGCCATTGCGCATAAAAGATGCGGTACTCGAACGCGAACAATGCTGCCGCCACGGCGAGCGTGAAGAAAGCGATTGCGAGACATGCTGTCGCAAGACGCAATTGTTGGGATTTTAAGGCAGGGAGAACGCGCAATGCTGCCAGCGCCAGCAGCCAGCCGAAAAATCCGCCCGTGAAGAAAAGCGTGATGATATCGGCGACGTGATCGGTTTCCAGCCTGTTACGGGCATAGAGGCCGATGGCGGCCGACGCCGCTGAACAAACGCTCCAGCCAAGCGCGCCAAGCAGAATGAACAATGTTGGAAGAGCCCTGTCGCGGAAATTCCGCATGCCGCTTTCCATGACATTCCCCCCGACGCCTCGTTGTGCCGCATCCGGCTTTCCGTATTCGGCGGTGACGGATTACACCCGTCCGGCTTCCGCGGCCGTGCGCAGGAGGGCGATCGTCTTGCGATAATCCTCCACGCCATCGCCTTTGAAGACTGCGGAGCCCGCTACCAGTGCATTGGCGCCGGCGGCGATGATATCGCCTGCGGTCTGCGCCGTCACGCCGCCATCCACTTCCAGTTCGATCGGCCGCTGACCGATCATCGTCTTGGCTGCGCGGATCTTGTCGAGCATGGCGGGAATGAATTTCTGGCCGCCGAAGCCGGGATTGACGCTCATGATCAGCACGAGGTCGACATCATCGAGAACGTTTTCGATAACGGAAAGCGGCGTTGCCGGGTTGAGCGTGACGCCAGCCTTCAGGCCCAGTCCGCGAATGGTCTGAAGAGAGCGGTGCAGGTGGGGCCCGGCCTCCGCATGCACCGTGATGCTGTCACAGCCGGCCTTGGCAAAGGCTTCGAGATAGGGATCGACGGGGGCGATCATCAAATGGCAATCGAAGAAGGCATTGCTGTGCGGCCGAAGCGCCTTGATGACATCAGGCCCGAAGGAAATGTTCGGCACGAAATGCCCGTCCATGACATCGAGATGAATCCAGTCCGCGCCGGCCTCGGTGACATCGGCGACTTCCTGTCCGAGCTTGGCGAAATTGGAAGCCAGGATCGACGGTGCTATCCGGATGGGCAGGGACATGGGCAAACTCCTCTCGACGCGTTGCGTAAGTTTGCCTTTAACACCATGCATCGGGGTTTGAAACGGTCAGCAGTGAGGTTGCTGATGGTTTTCCGCTGCCGCCCGCGAATTTGTCCCGGTGCTGGCTGCAGCTACTGCCTTTCGGCTTTGTCCGCCGGTTCGAAGCGCTGGCCGTTCCAGCGCTGCAGGCGGTAGGGATTGTCCGAAAGCTCATGCGACGGGTTGAATGCGAGATCGCCAATCACGGTTTTGAAGGCCGTGCCGGACGCCAGTATCTCCGGCGCCGGTTTCGACTGCGCCTGGGCCGCTTCCGCCAGCGCCGCCGTCAGTTCGGTGGCGGCATAGGCTGGAAGGACGTAACCTTCGGGTTCGATGCCTGCGGCGCGCAGTTCGCCGGCTGCCCCCTGCGCCGAAGGCAGTGTGTCATAGGCCGGGCGCGTGATGGCCATCACGTTCGCAGCCAGTGCGAGGGGGGTGTTGGCGGCGTTCAGCGTATCGCCGCCCAGAATGGTGAGCGGAAAATTCTCTGAAGCGGCGTCCCGTGCTACGACGGCGATATCGTTTCGTTCCGCGCCGATGAAGACATGGGTAATGCCGGTGCGCGCCAGCCGGCGCACAAGCGCCACCTGCTGTTCCTGATTGGGTCGCATCGTATCGGCAAAGGTGGGCTTCAGCCCGTTTTCCTCCAGCGTAGAGCGGATACGGTCCACCAATTCGCGGCTGTAGATCGTGCCGTCATCCACGAGCCCGATTGGATGGCCTTTCCAGTCGCGAAGAATGACTTCCGCAGCCCTTGCCGATTCGGCCCGATCCGATGGGGCGAGGCGAAAAAGCGGCCAGCCATATTTCAGCGCGTCCTCCATCAGGATGGGTGCGCGGCTGGAAAGCGTGATGGCCGGAATGGCCGCGGCCTTGAGCGGCGGCAGAACGTCCTGAAGCGTTTCCGTGCACAGGAAGCCGATCGCGGCGCTGACTTTCGCCGCCACGAGGCCATCGGCAATCGCGCCGCCACTGCCGTCTTCGCAGCTCTCGTGAATCTCCACGACATCAAGGCCGAGTTTTGCAGCTGCCGCCTTGGCGCCCTGCCGGACCTGTTGCCCGAGAAGCTCGTAGGGGCCGCTCTGCGGGGCAACGATCCCGATCGATGCCGCGCTTGCTGAACCCGCAAAGGCAAAACCGGCGATGATCGTTAGCAGGCGAAGTGAAAGCATGACGTGGTCGAAATCCTGTTGTCCCGATCTGATGTTTATCGGCACCAATCGGTTTTCCAAAGGAAAAATCGCCGGTCGTCCATCATAATCGCACGCCGGCGCCTGGACTGCGGCGGCTTGGCTTCGATGTCGGGCGATCCGAATGACGAGATGGACGCGGCACCTTGTGGTTGTTGCCGTCGGCCGCTAATGGTGCCTCGCGGCCATGCCGCAGCGCTGCTCTTTTTCGCCCCGCTATCTTCTTTCTGTACCGCTTTACTGAAGAAGTATTTCATAAATCCGCCACGTGCCGTTTTACTTCATAAAACTATTACAAGTGGCGCGTATAAGCACACTCCAGCGAAGGCCTTGTTGCTGATTATGCCTTTTGCAGTGCACGTTATAAATCTGCACATTTTATTTTCATATCTGTAATTTATTGATATCTAAGTTTAATATAGAAACCTTCTAATTCCCCACCTCTTTTTCGCCATGTTTTTTTCGCATTTGCGAGAAGATTTGCTTGACGGAAAGTAAATGATTAGCTTAGATAAAATTGTTTCAGGGGACGACTGAAATTGGCTGTAAAAAGCCTCGGAAAGTGTTCCGATTATAAGCACTGCCAGACTATATTCGCTTCTATATTCTATTTTTTTTATTACGTATAAACCGCTTCAGGAAACTGGGGCGGTTTTTTGCATATCTCTAATTTAAGCAATTTAAAATTGAGTTTGGAGAGCTTTACGCAAAGCCATTCTCTCGCGATAAGCGTTCCAGGAAAGAAATGGCGTGGATTAAGCGTGCCGTTGTCCGAAATTCTGGCTTCGACCCAATCTGATCCGCCGTTTTCGATTGTGAAAATTCCGCATCCGACGTCATTATTCGACGCCCGGGGCTGCCCCAGCATTATTTCAGAGCGGCCAGAGCGTCCTTTGCAAAGGCGGAGATCGGCTGAGGAAGTTTGTCGAGATCGAACCAGTCAATGGCGGAGAGCTTATCCGGCTCCGTAAGCGAAGGTTGACCCGTTGTGTCGCGGGTGACGAAGATCAGGGAGACCCAGTGATGGCGGTCTACTGCGTCGATAAATTCGCTATGGCAGAGAAATTCGACGTGGCCGATCGTCAGCCCGGTCTCTTCCTCGGCTTCGCGCCGCGCCGCGGCTAGCGACGTTTCGAGATGATCGACTTTGCCGCCAGGGATGCTCCAATACCCGGCTTCCGGCGCTTTCATGCGCCGGCATAAAAGGAGGCGGCCTTCACGCAATATGACAAGGCCCACGCCGACGCCCGGAAAATCGAGGCCCGGCTTGATGGTCGACGTCATCGTGTCCATTGCTGTGGTCAGGCCTTGGCGTTGGCCACGATCAGCATGAAGGCGGGAATGTCATCGCCGAAGCCAACCGGTGTCGGGCCATCGTCATGGTCGCGATAGTGGCGGCGACGGTCGCGGTTGTCGTCATTGGCGTGCAGCGGATTGCGACTGTTGCGGTCGGAATTGCGCGGGGCCTTTTCCTGCTTGCGTTCTGCTTTCACCTTGTCGTCTCCATGAGCCGCGATATCTGCGTCCGCAGCGGATTGTGCGCCCTGATTGATGTTTTCGACCGGTGCGGCGTCCCGGCGGTTACGGTCGCGGCCTCTGCCGCCCCGTTCCTTGCCCCGACGGCCGGAATTGCTTTCAAAGCTTTCCATCGGCGCGGGGAGGGTGGAGAGATCACCGTTCAGCCACTCTATCTTTTCGCCGATCAGCTTTTCGATGGCGTCGAGATATTTGGTGTCGCTTCTGGTGACGATGGTGAAAGCCTTGCCCGAGCGGCCGGCACGGCCGGTGCGGCCGATGCGGTGAACATAGTCTTCCGAATGAATGGGAATATCGAAGTTGAAGACGTGGCTGACATCGGGGATATCAAGCCCGCGTGCGGCGACGTCCGAGGCGACGAGCAGCTTCAGATTGCCGTCCTTGAAGTTCTGCAGCATCGTCGTGCGCGAACGCTGGTCCATGTCGCCATGCAGCGCGCCGACGGAAAAGCCGTGGCGGTCGAGCGAACGGAAAAGATCGGCCACATCCTTCTTGCGGTTGCAGAAGATGATGGCGTTCTTGAGTTCAGCCTCTTCGGCACGGACGAGATCGCGCAGGACGGCGCGCTTTTCGTAGTCCTTGTTATGGGCGGCGACGATGCGCTGGGCAACGGTCTTTGCAGTAGAGGAGGGCTTGGCGACCTCGACACGGACGGGGTTCTGCAGGAAGCGATCAGCCAGCTTCTGGATTTCCGGCGGCATGGTGGCCGAGAAGAACAGCGTCTGGCGGGTGAAGGGGATCATCTTGGCGATGCGCTCGATGTCAGGAATGAAGCCCATGTCGAGCATGCGGTCGGCTTCGTCGATGACAAGGATTTCCACGCCGGTCATCAGCAGCTTGCCGCGTTCGCAATGGTCAAGAAGGCGGCCAGGGGTGCAGATCAGCACATCGGCGCCACGTTCCAGCTTGCGGTCCTGGTCTTCGAAGGAAACACCGCCGATCAGGAGGGCGACGTTCAGCTTGTGATTCTTGCCGTATTTCTCGAAGTTCTCCGCCACCTGTGCCGCAAGCTCGCGCGTCGGCTCGAGGATCAGCGTGCGCGGCATTCTGGCGCGTGCGCGGCCCTTCTCAAGCAGGGTCAGCATCGGCAGAACGAATGACGCGGTTTTGCCCGTGCCGGTCTGTGCGATACCGCAGATATCACGCTTTTCCAGCGCCGGCGGAATGGCGCCAGCCTGAATGGGTGTCGGCGTCGTGTAGCCGGCATCTGCAATAGCGGAAAGAACTTTTTGGCTCAGGCCAAGATCAGAGAATGTTGTCAAAGGAAGAACTTTTTCCGTTCTGGTTCGGTAAGAATACCTGCGTGCCGCGACGGCACTTGCAAAGACTTGGCGCGGGGATATGCCCAAATTGCCGGAAAGTCAAGGAAACAACGGGAAAAGCGCGTTAAACGTGCCGCTTGCGGCTGGGCTTTTAAGCCTCAGGCGTGGTTTTTCGGGATTTATCGTTAAAAGAGCAAAAAAAGCGTTAAGACCGGGACGCTATTTCAAATAGGTTTTAAGCTCTGCCCCGGCGATCAGAAACCGCATCGGATCCACGGGTGTATCGTTGCGGCGCACTTCATAATGCACGTGCGGACCGGTGGAACGGCCGGTGCTGCCGGCGCGGCCGATTACGTCGCCGGCTTCGACCCGGTCGCCGGCCTTGACCAGAATGGCGGAGAGATGGCCGAATCGGGTCGACACGCCCTGGCCGTGATCGATCTCGACCATATTGCCGTAACCGCCGGAATTTTCCGCTACCGTCACCTTTCCAGCGCCGGTGGATTTGACGTCGGCGCCGGTCTCGGCACGAAAATCGATGCCGGTATGTAGCGCCGGGCGGCCGAGAAACGGATCCATCCGATTGCCGAATCGACTGGTGATCGCCCTGCCGGGTGCCGGGTTGCCGAAGGGCAGGGTCGTCGCCGTTTCCCTGACGACGTCCAGCCGGTTGAGAGCGGTGTCGAGATTGGTCAGCGACAGGCTGAAGGGATCGGTTTCGCCGCGCTCTGGCTCCGCATAGGGTCCGCCAATGTCGGCGGTGCCGCTCTCATCGATCTTGAGCCCGGCCTGGCGGATAATGTCCTGCATCGCACTCGCCTTGTCTTCGGCGTCGCTCGTCAGTTGCGCTATCCGCGATATCTGCTGGCGCTCGATGTCCTTCAGCGACAGAGTTACCTTTGAAAATACGCGATCGGCGCGGTCCGAGGGCGTCTCGCCGCCTTCCGGCTGGTAAGCAGCACGTCTGTCGTTAGCGGTGGGTTGTTCCGGCTGTGGTGGGCGCGATGTCATCAGCTTTTCGATCGCCGAGAGACCGCCCGACAGATCGGCGCGTTTTTCCGGCGCCATGGCGTTTGAAAGGGACGAGGGTGCTGTCGGCGACGTCGCGACGCCGGAGTTTTCCGCGCGTTCCAGCAGTTCGCTCATGCGGCCGTGCCGCGAGGTCAGCGCCGCCTGCTGTTGCAGAAGCTTTTCTACTTTCTTTTCAACGACCTGCTGATCCAGCAACTGCCTGGAGGTGACGCGGTCCACCTGGGCTCTCAGGGCTGCGATGCGGTCTTCGTAATCGTTCTGAATGCGGGTCTGGCGCGCCATTGTCGCGCCGATCAGGTCGTCCCGCAGGATAAGGTAGCCGGTGGCGCCGAGATAACCGAGCGAAAAAAGGCCGATCGTGCAGCCGGCAAGCGCTGCCATCCAGGGCCGGATGGTCATGTGCCGCACCTTGTCGCCGCGCGCGAGAATGAGCACGTGCGGCTCACGCTTTTTGCCAAATACCCGGTTTTCCGCCGTATCAGTCACAATCTCTCTCCGGACTGGCCGATTTCTTGAAGGAAATCATAATTCGTTAAGGTTAACGAAGTTTTGCCGGAGTGGAGTTTCGGCAGCGTCGGCTACTGGCTGACGGATGTGAGCGAGCGGTAAAAGGATGGCGTCAGGCCGGCCTCGGCGCGGGCAAGGTCATTGAAGGGTGGTTTCAAAGGGCCGCGGAAATTGGCGCGCACCAGTTGCCTGAAGGTTGCGGCCGGATCCTTCTTCTCACGGGCACAGAGGAACCGGAACCATTTTGCACCGATGGCGACGTGGCCCTTCTCGTCATTATAGATGACGTCCAGAACGGCGGCGCTTTCGAGATCGCCGGTTTCGCGCATCTTCGCCTGCAGGGAAGGGGTAACGTCCAGTCCGCGCGCTTCGAGGATGAGCGGCACGACGGCAAGCCGTGCGGTGAGATCGTTGCGGGTGGAATGCGCCGCCTGCCACAGCCCGTCATGGGCGGGCAGATCGCCATAGTCGGCACCGAGGCTTCTCAGCCTGTCGCGCACCAGCCGGAAATGTTTTGCCTCCTCGAAGGCGACCTGCATCCAGCCATCGAAAAAGGAGTGCGGCACCGGCTCGCTGGCATAACGGGCGACAATGTCGAGCGCGAGATCGACGGCGTTAAGTTCGATATGGGCAATGGCGTGCAGCAGCGCGATACGGCCCTTGACGCTGTGAAGCGAGCGGCGTTCCACTGCGGTCGGCGGAACGAGTTCCGGCTTTTCCGGCCTGCCCGGGCGCTCTGGCAGGGGCGGGTCCAGCGGAGAGCGCAGCGACAGGCGGCGCTCGAACCACCGTGTCGCCGTCTCCTGTGCGAGCGCGGTCTTCCTGTCGAGATCGGCGCTTGCGATAGCATCCGTCGCACCGCCGCGCAGTGACATGATTTTGAACGGGGGCATCACAACGGGTTGGTCCCTCAGAGTTTCTTCGCTGCGTCGAGAACGGCCTGGGCATGGCCGGCGACCTTCACCTTGTTCCAGATCTCCGCGATCTTGCCGTCCGGTCCAACGAGGAATGTGGTGCGTTCGACACCCATGTATTTTTTCCCATACATGCTTTTTTCCTTCCAGACGCCATAGGCTTCCAGAACCTTCCTCTCTTCGTCAGACGCGAGCATGACGGAAAGCGAATGTTTTGCCGCAAACTTGTCGTGGCTTTTGACGCTGTCGGGCGAGATGCCGATGACAACCGTGTTGGCCGCTTCGAATTCGCCGCCCAGCGCGCTGAAATCGATCGCTTCGGCGGTGCAGCCGGACGTGTCGTCCTTGGGGTAGAAATAAAGAACGACGGCCTTGCCTTGGAGTTTGGACAATGTCACCGTCCCTTCACCGTTGCGGGGCAAAGTGAAATCGGGAGCCGGGCCGCCAATCGTCAAGTCTGTCATAATCTACCTTTCTTTCGCCGGGATGTTGAGTGAAAGTTGCCACATTCGATATATAGCGAAACCGCGCGTCGTCCAGATCACGATTGGGATTTCAGATCGTTTCGACCTCAAATCTCAACCGTGATCCGGGTTAAGGAATTTGAGCGGGATTCCAGACGAGGACCGCTTACACTTTTCGCCATCCCGCTCCGGTGTTGCGGCGAAACAAGAGCTATTCAGGGGCAAATACGGGCGTATGGCTGAAGTCAGGGGTGAAAAGGTCAAGTTCGGCAGGCGCGATATCGTTGCGCTGCACGATCTGCCTTCGGCTCAGGCCGAGGATCCCATCATCGTGCATTGCCCGCCGCCGCGTTCCATGGCGCGTGCTTTCCTCAAGATTTTCGCGGCTCTTTTCGTGCTCGCCTTCCTCTCCATCGGCGGCATCATTCTTTCCGTCGAGACCGGTTCGATTGACAATGCGCTGTCCAGCCAGGCGCAGCAGGCGCTGGAACGGGCGCTCGGACCGCATTACAGCGCGCGAATCGGATCATCGGCGATCAGGTTCTCCACCGGACTGCGCCTTGCGCTGGTGGCGGAGGATGTGGATATCGTCGAGAAGGAATCCGGCCAGCATCTGAGCAGGGCGCGGGCGATCGGCATGGCGCTCGATCCCCTCGCGCTTCTGGCGGGTCGCGTGTCGGTGGAGAGCCTAGAAGCCGACGGGATGGAGCTGGATACGGCGCTTTTACCCAAGGGCAGCGGGTTCGATCTTGCCAGCGTCAAGCTCGACGCCGTGCCGCTGCAATTGCAGGAAGCCTTCGGGCAGCTCGACAAGCTGGCACAGGCTTTCCTGAGCAGCGGAACCGAGGAAATCGATATTTCCAGCGTTTCCGTTCATCTGCCGCCGGGCGAACTGGGCAAGCCGCGCACCATCGAGGTGCGGGAACTGTCGCTGACGCCAGACCAGCAGGGCGGCTATTCGCTTGACGGGGAAACGCTGTTCAACGGCGAAATCGCCAGCGTGTCACTCAAGACCTCAGGTGCGGGCGGCGTTATCGACGGTTTCCAGGCCCGTATCGATGGCTTCGACATTGGCCCGTTTCTGGAAAAATACGATCCGGACGGAAACCTCCATGAGGGGCTGAATGTCAAGACGGGCATCAACATCGTTGCCCGCCGGGCCAAGGAGGGGCAGGAGCCGCGTCTCGACATCTCGCTCGGCCTCGGTAACGGCACGCTTCGGATCGGCGGCGAGGCCCAACCCTTCACGGCCGGCACTGTGAACGCGCGCTACGATTTCGCAAAAAGCACGCTTGTCATCGACAACTCGCGGGTGGAACTCGGACGCACGATCATTCCGGTCGCCGGCGTAATCAGCGATACGGAGGAGGGTTTTGGTCTGTCCCTCCGCATCGACGATGCGGTTGCTTCGTCCGAAGCCTCGGGCGAGGCCCCGGTTCCTTTCAGCCTGAAGGCGGACGGTCACTTCACGGCTGCGACGAAGCAACTCGACGTTTCATCGCTTTATGTCACGAGCCCACTCGGAGACATGGCGGGATCGCTGAAAATGCGGTTCGGCGAAGGGTCGCCCGAAATCAGCTTCGGCGGACAGATACCGAAGATGGAGGCCACGGCGGTCAAGCAGCTCTGGCCTTTCTGGATGGCGCACAAGCCGCGCGACTGGGTGGTTTCCAATCTTTATGGCGGCACGGTCACCAATGGCTCCATCGCAATCTTCATCCCGCAGGGCCGGATGTGCGGTCCCGGTTGCCCGCTGGTGCTCGGCGAGAGCGAAATGCAGATTCGTTTCGACATTGACGATACGCGCCTCAACACCACCGGCGACATTCCGCCCCTGCGTGATGTCGATGCGCATTTCGATCTCGTAGGCGGCAAGATGGCCGTCGAAATCAAGCGGGCGACGTCCTATTTCCCGTCCAACCGTTCGCTGGCGCTTGAGAACAGCCGGTTCGTGATTTCCTCGGTTTATGACAAGCCTCTGCTTGGAAATCTCGAACTCAGCGTATCGGGCTCCGCAGACGCCGTAGCGGAGCTTGCGACACTGAAGCCGATCAACGCGCTCAAGGACACGCAGTTCAAGCCGGAGGATTTCGCCGGCGATGTGCAAGCCAATGCGAAACTGACCATCGGCCTGCTTTCCAGCCAGAACCCGCCTCCGCCGGTGTGGACGGCCGATCTCGATCTGAAAAACCTGTCGCTGACGAAACCCTTCGCCGGCCACAAGGTGACGGCGCTGGACGGCTTCATGACGTTGAACGACCGTCAGCTCCTGCTTCAGGGCAAAGGCCGCGTCGATGACGTGCCGATGGATATCGAGATGACGGAGCCCGTGCGCAAGAACAGCGGTGTGGCTCCCGCCCTGTCCCTGAAGGCCACATTGACCGAGACACAGGTTGCCAAACTCGCGCCGGAGCTGTCCTCGGTTCTCGGTGGCACAACCGTTTTGGAGATCGACGGTGCCGATCCCAAACGCCAGGACGTACGGCTCGATCTGACCAAGGCGTCGATCATTCTTCCGGGGCTTGGCTGGAGCAAGGGCATCGGCATTCCGGCAAAAGCCGCCTTTACCATGGAAGTGGCGGACGGTCGCACCGCAATCACGGATTTTTCCCTCGATGGTGATGGTTTCGGCGCCGCCGGCGACATTGCCTTCAACAAGAGCGGTCTGATCTCGGCCGATCTCAGCCGCGTGCAGCTTTCGCCCTCCGATAATTATGCCGTTTCGTTAGCTGCTTCGAAAAACGGCTATATTATCAATGCTTCCGGAAAATCCGCGGATCTAAGGCCTTTCCTGTCGAAGCTGCGCAGTCCCGCCGGCGGTGGCGATGGTACGTCTCGTTCGCAGCCATCTCTTTCCATCAAGGCGCAGTTTGACAAGGTCTACGGGTTCAACGATGAGATCCTTGCCAATGTCAATTCCGATGTCAGCGTGCGTGACGGCAAGGTGCGCTCGATCGATTTTCGCGGCGTGACCGGCAACGGACAGGCGGTGGTCGCGCAGACCACCAATCGCGGCGCGACTGGGACTGTGACATTGACCAGCAGCGATGCGGGTTCGCTCGCGCGGTTTGCCAATATCTACAGCCGCATTCGTGGCGGTCTTCTCAACCTAGCACTGACGACCGCCAATGGCAGCGACTGGAGCGGCTCGCTGGATCTGCGCAATTTCTCCGTGGTCAACGAGGCCAAGTTGCAGGACATCGTCGCAACGCCCACGGGCGAGGATGGCAGGAGCCTCAACAATGCGGTCCGCCGCAATATCGATGTCAGTTCGGAGAAATTCCAGCGGGGTTTTGCCCGCGTCGTTTATGTCAACGGTTCGATCGCGGTGGAAAACGGGGTTGTGCGCGGTGAACAGATCGGCGCAACGTTTCAGGGGCTGCTGAAGGATCAGAATGGCCGCATGGACATGACCGGCACCTTCATGCCCGCCTACGGGCTGAACCGGCTGTTCGGCGAGTTGCCCTTCATCGGCATCTTCCTCGGCAACGGCCGCGACCGCGGCCTGCTCGGCATTACCTTTAAGCTTTCCGGCCAGACGGACCAGCCGAAGCTGACGATCAACCCGCTGTCGCTGATTGCGCCCGGTGTTTTCAGGCAGATTTTCGAGTTCCAGTAAAAAGGGCCGCTTTCGCGGCCCTCAATGACAGGTTCGGTGTGGGCGTCAGGCCGGGCGAACCAGCACGTGCTTCTTCTTGCCTACCGACAGCTTGATGACGCCGTCACCGGTCACTTCGCCGGTGCCGATCATCTGGCGCTCGTCGGAAACGCCCTGATCATTGATCTTCACCGCACCGCCCTGAACATGGCGGCGGGCCTCGCCATTCGAACCGGCGAGACCTGCACGGACGATGAGCGAGAGGACGCCGACGCCAGCTTCAAGTTCGGAGGCCGGAACCTCGATGGAAGGCAGGTTTTCGGCCAGCGCGCCCTCTTCGAAGGTCTTGCGCGCCGTTTCCGCGGCTTCTTCAGCAGCGGCACGGCCGTGCAGGATCGCGGTTACCTCGGTCGCCAGGATTTTCTTGGCCTCGTTGATTTCCGATCCACCGAGCGTAGCCAGACGCGCGATCTCTTCAATCGGCAGGGTCGTGAAGAGCTTGGCGAAGCGAACGACGTCGGCATCTTCGGTGTTGCGCCAGTATTGCCAGAAATCATAGACCGGCAGCAGGTCCTTGTTCAGCCACACGGCGCCCGAGGCCGACTTGCCCATCTTCGCACCCGAGGAGGTGGTCAGAAGCGGCGAGGTCAGCGCGTAAAGCTGCGGTGTCCCCATGCGGTGACCGAGGTCGATGCCGTTGATGATGTTGCCCCACTGGTCAGAGCCGCCCATCTGCAGGCGGCAGCCCGTGCGCTGGTTCAGTTCCACGAAATCGTAGGCCTGCAGGATCATGTAGTTGAATTCGAGGAAGGACAGCGACTGCTCGCGGTCGAGGCGTGTCTTCACGCTGTCGAAGGACAGCATGCGGTTGACCGAGAAGTGGCGGCCGACGTCACGCAGGAATTCGAGATAGTTCAATCCGCGCAGCCAGTCGGCATTGTTGATCATCAGCGCCGGGTTGCCGGGACGGTCGTAATCGAGGTAGTTGGCGAAGACGTGCTTGAGCGAGGTGATGTTGTCCTCGATCATGTCGATCGTCATCAGCTTGCGGGCCTCTTCCTTGAAGGAGGGGTCGCCTACCATGCCGGTGCCGCCACCCATCAGCGAGATCGGCTGGTGGCCGGTCTGCTGCAGCCAGTGCAGCATCATGATCTGGGTGAGGTGGCCGACATGCAAACTCGAGGCCGTCGGGTCATAGCCGATATAGGCGGTCACGGTTTCCTTGGCGAACAATTCGTCGAGACCTGCCTCGTCGGAGATCTGGTGAATGAAGCCGCGCTCATCGAGCGTGCGGAGGAAATCGGACTTGAACCTGGACATAACCTTTTACTTTCTGGTTTGATCTTTACGGCCATCGAAAACCGGTGACCGTCGCGGCTTTATCATTGTTTTTTGAAATGTGCACCCGTTTCGGCCATGAATGTCGGGATTCAAGGTCAGCATGATTCGAGATTGCGGGAGAGCGGCAGGTGGGCGAGGTGAAAACGGCAATCGGACTGATGAGCGGCACGTCGATGGACGGCATCGATATCGCGCTTCTGCGTACCGATGGCGAGAGCGTGGTGCGGCATGGGCCAAGCGGCTATTTTCCCTATGATCCCGGCCTGCGGGCCATCTGGCAGAAGGCGCTGGTCACGGCCAAATCCATCCGTGAACGGCGCGAACGCCCCGGAGATCTTGATGAGGCAGAGCGCAAGCTGACGCTTGCCCATGCGGCGGCGGTGAAATCCTTTCTCCATCGTCACCGGCTTCTGCCCGGTGAAATCGATGTCATCGGTTTTCATGGCCAGACGGTGCTGCACCGGCCGGATGAGGCGCTGACGGTGCAGATCGGCGACGGACCTTTGCTGGCTGAAGAAACCGGTATCGACGTGGTCTACGATATGCGCGCCAATGACATGGTGCATGGCGGGCAGGGCGCGCCGCTCATTCCCGCCTACCACATGGCACTGTCTGCCAACCTACCTGATGGGTTTGAGACGCCTGCGGTCTTCGTCAATATCGGCGGTATCTCCAACCTCACCTTCATCGGTGAATCTGGCCAACTTGCCGCTTTCGATAGCGGCCCCGGCAATATGCTGATCGACCAGTGGATCGAGGCCCATACGGGCAAGGCCTTCGACAAAGGCGGCAGGACGGCGGCGGGCGGCAGCGTCGTCGCGTCGCTGGTGGCGCGCTATATGGAAAGCCCGTTCTTTTCCGGAAATATTCGCCGTTCGCTGGATCGCAGCGATTTTGCGCCCCCGGAAAAGGGTGAGGTCTCGCTGGCCGATGGTGCACGGACTTTGGCGCATCTAACGGGGGCCGCCATTCTGAAGTCGGCAAGCTATCTGCCGGAGGCGGCGAAGACCTATGTGGTCTGTGGTGGCGGGCGGCTCAATCCGGTGATCATGGCGGAGTTTGCAGACCTTGCCGCCAAGGTCGGTGCGCGGGTGATTGCGGCTGAAAAGGCGGGGTTCGATGGTGGGGCGATGGAGGCGGAGGCCTGGGCCTACCTGGCCGTGCGCTCGCTGAAGGGGCTGCCGCTGACCTATCCCGGTACGACGGGGGTGAAGGAGCCGGTGACGGGTGGGGTTTTGGTGCGATGCTGATGACGTTGGCGGGTGGGGCTTACCCCCCCCTCCGCCGTCTATAACGATATGACGCGTAATTAAACGCCCCAAATCACCGAATACGCTTGGCAGCCGGTTCCGGCACAAGCTCGCCGTTCAGGCGACGGTCGAGATAGTCCTCGCACTCGCCCATCAGCTCATCCACCTTGCCGTTGAAGAAGTGGTTGGCGCCGGGGACGGTGCGGTGGGTGATGAGGATGCCCTTCTGCGTCTTCAGCTTTTCGACCAGGCCGTTGACATCCTTTTCGGGCGCGACCTTGTCGGAATCGCCGTTGATGATGAGGCCAGAAGACGGGCAGGGCGCAAGGAAGGAGAAGTCGTAGGTGTTCGGCTGCGGGGCAATCGACATGAAACCTTCGATTTCCGGGCGGCGCATCAGAAGCTGCATGCCGATCCAGGCGCCGAAGGAGTAACCCGCCACCCAACAGCTCTTGGAATCCGGATGCAGGCTCTGCACCCAATCGAGCGCCGAGGCGGCATCGGAGAGCTCGCCCGCACCGTGATCGAACTCGCCCTGGCTGCGGCCAATCGAACGGAAGTTGAACCGGAGCGTCGTGAAACCGCGCTTCTGGAAAAGATAGAAGAGCTGATAAACGATCTGGTTGTTCATCGTGCCGCCGAACTGCGGGTGCGGATGAAGGATGATCGCGATCGGCGCGCTCTTTTCCTTGGAGGGTTGATAACGGCCTTCGAGGCGACCCGCAGGGCCGTTAAAGATGACTTCGGGCATTGGTACTCCGGTCGTGTTTTTTCATTCTCCAACCGCATTCTTCCGATGAGAAGACTTGACGAACTCTGTCATCTTTTCTAGAACGCAGTTTAGAATAATTCGAAACTTTGCGTGTGCTAAAGCACTCGGGTGGTGTCATAAGGCAAGCGCAACTGTAATTTCAAGAAAAATGCGTTTTCGCGCATTGAAGATTGGATGAAGCCTTTCGGCGATGACGGTTTTGACGCGCACATATATGGACTGGAACGCCACGGCGCCGCTTCTGCCGGCCGTGCGGGAGGTGCTTGTGTCTGCGCTTGATCTTGCCGGCAATCCGTCTTCCGTCCACCGGGAAGGGCGTGCCGCCCGCGCGGCCGTCGAGACGGCTCGCCGGGAGGTTGCGGTTCTTGGCGGCGCTGAGCCGGCGCATGTGACTTTCACCAGCGGTGCGACGGAAGCGGCCAATCTGGTGCTTGTGCCGGAATTCAGGATGGGACGCAGCCCGGTTCGGGTAAGCCGGCTCTATGTTTCCGCCATCGAGCATCCGGCATTCCGCGAAGGTGGCCGTTTCGAAAAGAGTGACGTAACGGAAGTTCCCGTTACGTCAGCGGGTGTCCTTGATCTTGCCGCTCTTGAAGCGTTGCTGTCTTCGCATGACAGGTCGTCCGGGCTGCCGCTGGTCGCTTGCATGCTGGTTAATAACGAGACCGGCATCCTTCAGCCTGTGGCGGAAGCGGCGCGGCTGGTTCATGCGGCGGGCGGTCTGATGGTTGTCGACGCTGTTCAGGCTGCCGGCCGCGTGCCGCTCGATATCAACGCGCTCGATGCGGATTTCCTTGTGATTTCGTCTCACAAGCTCGGTGGCCCGAAGGGTGCCGGCGCTCTTATCTCGCGCGGCGAGGTGATGATGCCGAAGCCGCTGATCCATGGTGGCGGCCAGGAAAAGGGCCATCGTTCGGGTACGGAAAATACCCTGTCGGTCATCGGTTTCGGTGCCGCTGCGGCTTTTGCCTCCCGGAATGTCGAGGTTGAGGCGGCGCGTCTTTCCGCGCTGCGGGCGCGGCTGGAAAACGGTATGCGCGTGAACGCGCCTGATGTGATCATCCACGGTGACGATGTCATGCGTGTCGCCAACACAACGTTTTTCACGCTTCCGGGCCTGAAGGCCGAGACCGGGCAGATCGCCTTCGATATAGAAGGTATCGCACTGTCGGCAGGGTCGGCCTGCTCATCGGGCAAGGTGGGCGAAAGCCATGTGCTGAGCGCGATGGGGCGCGATCCCAAGCTCGGCGCGCTCCGGATTTCGATTGGCCACGCGACTGACGAGGCGGACATTGAACGGACGCTCGCGGCGTTTGCGAAAATTGCCGGACGGCGCAAGCTTTCCGGTCAGGCCGCGTAAAATGCGGCAAAGAATTGCGGATTAGCAATTTTCCGCTTGCCGGGATGTGTGAAAAGCGCCATCCCGCACCTACATGGGTATAAGCTCTGCCCCGGCTGACGGCTCGGAGCGATTTGCCCGAAGATGAATAAGGCGGCTTTCCGCCTTGATACGTTGACAAGCCACCGGACCTTGGCTCCGGCGAGATTGGAGAACGACATGGCAGCGGTTCAGGAAACGATCGATCAGGTCCGCCAGATCGATGTGGACCAGTATAAATACGGCTTCGAAACCAATATCGAAGTCGACAAGGCCCCGAAGGGTCTTTCGGAAGAGGTGATCCGTTTCATCTCGGCCAAGAAGCAGGAGCCGGAATGGATGCTGGAATGGCGTCTTGAGGCTTACAAGCGCTGGCTGACGATGGAAGAGCCGACCTGGGCGCGCGTCAGCTACCCCAAGATCGACTTCAACGATCTCTATTATTATGCCGCGCCGAAAAGCACCCCCGGCCCGAAGTCGCTCGATGAAGTCGACCCGGAGCTGCTGAAGGTCTATGAAAAGCTCGGCATTCCGCTGAAAGAACAGGAAATCCTCGCCGGCGTCGAAAAGCGTCAGGTCGCTGTTGATGCCGTGTTCGACAGTGTTTCGGTCGTCACCACCTTCAAGGCGGAACTGGCTAAGGCCGGCGTGATCTTCATGTCGATCTCGGAAGCCGTGCGCGAGCATCCGGAGCTGGTGAAGAAATATCTCGGCTCGGTCGTTCCGACAACGGACAATTTTTATGCGACGCTGAACTCCGCCGTCTTTACTGACGGTTCCTTCGTGTTCGTGCCGAAGGGCGTTCGTTGCCCGATGGAGCTTTCCACCTATTTCCGCATCAACGAGAAGAACACCGGCCAGTTCGAGCGCACGCTGATCATCGCCGAAGAGGGTGCCTACGTCTCCTATCTGGAAGGCTGCACCGCTCCCCAGCGCGACGAGAACCAGCTTCACGCCGCCGTTGTTGAACTCGTGGCGCTCGATGATGCCGAAATCAAATATTCCACCGTCCAGAACTGGTATCCGGGCGACAAGGAAGGCAAGGGCGGCATCTACAACTTCGTGACCAAGCGCGGCGATTGCCGTGGCAACCGCTCGAAGATCTCGTGGACGCAGGTGGAGACCGGTTCGGCCATCACCTGGAAATACCCGTCCTGCATCCTGCGCGGCGATGACAGCCGTGGCGAGTTCTATTCGATCGCGGTCTCCAATGGTCACCAGCAGATCGACAGCGGCACCAAGATGATCCATCTCGGCAAGAACACGTCGAGCCGCATCATCGCCAAGGGCATCGCCGCCGGTTTCTCGGAAAACGTCTATCGCGGCCAGGTCTCGGCCCACCGCAAGGCGACCAACACACGTAACTTCACGCAGTGCGACTCGCTGCTGATCGGCGACAAGTGCGGCGCTCATACCGTGCCTTACATCGAGGCGAAGAACTCCTCCGCGCACTTCGAGCATGAGGCGACGACGTCGAAGATTTCCGAAGACCAGCTGTTCTATTGCCTGCAGCGCGGCATTCCCGAGGAAGCGGCGATCGCGCTGATCGTCAACGGCTTCGTGAAGGAAGTCATTCAGGAACTGCCGATGGAATTTGCCGTGGAAGCGCAGAAGCTGATCGGCATTTCGCTGGAAGGGTCTGTGGGATAAAGTTTTCCTCGTCATCCTCGGGCTTGACCCGAGGATCTACGGCCCTGGCCTGAGCAGAGACAACCCACTTCCTGGATCCTCGGGTCAAGCCCGAGGATGACGGATGAGAGATTTGAGACAAGCCCGGATGGGGCGCACGAGGCGGTCCTTGAAACCGCACCATGAACAGGAACAATACCATGCTTGAAATCATCGACCTGCACGCGAAGATCGCCGATACCGAAACCGAGATCATCAAGGGTCTCAACCTGAAGGTTGCCGCTGGTGAAGTTGCGGCCATCATGGGCCCGAACGGTTCCGGCAAGTCGACGCTGTCCTACATCCTGTCGGGCCGTGAGGACTATGAAGTCACCTCCGGTGACATTCTCTATAACGGCGAAAGCATTCTGGAACTGGACGCTGCCGAGCGTGCGGCCAAGGGCATTTTCCTTGCCTTCCAGTATCCGGTCGAAATTCCGGGCGTCGCTACCATGCAATTCCTGAAGGTTGCGATGAACGAGCAGCGCAAGGCGCGCGGCGAGTCCGAGCTGACGACGCCTGATTTCATCCGCCGCGTCAAGGAAGCGGCCGGCGATCTGAAGATCGACATGGAGATGCTGAAGCGTCCGCTCAACGTCGGGTTCTCCGGCGGTGAGAAGAAGCGTGCCGAAATCCTGCAGATGGCGCTTCTGGAGCCGAAGCTCTGCGTTCTCGACGAAACCGATAGCGGTCTCGACATCGACGCGCTGAAGATCGTGGCTGACGGCGTCAACGCGCTGAAGTCGCCGGATCGCGCCACCGTTGTCATCACCCACTATCAGCGCCTGCTCGACTACATCGTGCCTGACAGCGTTCACGTTCTCTACAAGGGCAAGATCATCCGCTCGGGTGACAAGGCTCTCGCGCTGGAACTGGAAAACAACGGTTACGCCGACATCATCGGTGAAGCGGCCTGATCGAAGGCCAGGAGGTGATGTCCATGAACATTCAAGCTACCAACCGGCTGACGCCAGCGGAAACCGCGCTGGTCGATGCCTACACCGCCAAGTTCAGCGAGCTGCCCGGCGACGGCGCCGTGGTTGCCGCGCGTGACGTGCTGTTCGACGATCTGAAGACCGGTGGTCTTCCGACACGCCGCATCGAGGCCTGGCACTATACCGATCTGAAGAGCCTGCTGCGCACGGTTCCGGAAGACCGGCCCGCGCCTGTCATCGAGAAGGCTGCGTCGATTATTGCCGGTTCGCCTGTGGCTTACATGCTGCATGGCACGGCCGATATCGGCAAGGTCGATGGTGTCAGCGTATCGCGCTTTGCCGACAGCCTGCTCGACGGCTCTGCCGCGGCTGGCCTTGCGGAAGCCAGCAAGGATGACACGATTGGCCGCATCAATGGCAGCTTTGTGCGTGACGGCCTCGTGGTCGAAATTCCCGCCGATGCTGAGCTCGACAAGCCGATCGAACTGCAGGCTATCCATGGCGCAGGCCAGGTTCACAGCCGCTTCCCGGTGCGCTTCGGCAAGGGTTCGAAAGCGACCGTCGTTGAACGTCACCTTTCGGTGACGCCCGATGCGGCGCTTGTCTCCTCGGTCAGCGATATCGTCGTTGAGGATGGTGCGGAAGCAACCTGGATCCTTCTGCAACAGCAGGGTGCAGCCGATATTCACCTTGGCCAGCTGCGCATCAAGCTTGGCGCGGAAGCCAAGTTGCGTCTCTTCCTGATCAATGCCGGCGGCAAGCTGGTGCGTCAGGAACTGCGCATCGATGTGGAAGGTGAGGGCACTGATCTCATCGTTCGCGGCGTCAACCTTCTGGGTGGCGAAACCCATACGGACGTGACGATGGTTCTTGGCCACAACGTGCCGAACACGACCTCGACGGAAGTTTTCCGCAACGTGGTGTTCGACCGTGCCAAGGGCATTTTCCAGGGCATGATCCGGGTCGCACCGGATGCCCAGAAGACCGACGCGAAGATGGCGTGCAATACGCTGCTGATGTCCGACGATGGCGAGTTCTCGGCAAAGCCGGAACTGGAAATCTTCGCCGATGACGTTCAGTGCGGCCATGGTGCGACGGTTGCTGATATCAGCGACAACCATCTCTATTATCTGATGGCGCGCGGCGTGCCGCGGGCGAAGGCACGGGCGATGCTCGTCAACGCCTTCGTTGCCGAGATCGTCGAGGAACTGGAAGAAGAAAATCTGGTAGAGGCGCTGGAGACGATCATTTCCGGCTGGCTGGAGCATCACGCTTAGCAACCTCTCCGTCGTCATCCTCGGGACAAGCCCGAGGGTGACGTGAAGCAGCGGTAACGGCTGCAAAACCCGGAGCTCTCCAGAAGAGCACCATGAAAGGGCCCGAGAAATGGACCAGACCGCAATGGCGGCCCCTTATGACATCGAAGCCGTGCGCCGGGATTTCCCGATCCTGTCGCGCGAGGTCTATGGCAAGCCGCTGGTCTATCTCGACAACGGCGCGTCTGCTCAAAAGCCGCAGGTGGTGATCGACGCCGTTTCGCATGCTTATGCAAATGAGTACGCAAACGTGCATCGCGGCCTGCATTTCCTCTCCAATGCCGCAACCGATGCCTATGAGGCGGCGCGCGAAAAAGTGCGCCGGTTCCTCAATGCCGGTTCGGTGGACGAGATCGTCTTCACCAAATCCTCCACCGAGGCGATCAATACGGTCGCTTACGGTTATGGCATGCCTAAGATCGGCGAGGGCGACGAGATCGTCATCTCGATCATGGAGCACCACTCCAATATCGTGCCATGGCATTTCATCCGCGAGCGGCAGGGCGCCAAGCTGGTCTGGGTGCCCGTCGATGATGACGGCGCGTTTCATATCGAGGCTTTCGAAAAGAGCCTGACCGAGCGCACCAAGCTCGTTGCCATCACCCATATGTCGAATGCGCTCGGCACCATCGTGCCGGTCAAGGAAATCTGCCGCATTGCGCATGAACGTGGCATTCCGGTGCTGATTGACGGTTCGCAGGGTGCGGTTCATATGCCTGTTGATGTGCGCGATATCGATTGCGACTGGTATGTGATGACGGGCCACAAGCTTTACGGCCCCTCGGGCATCGGCGTGCTCTATGGCAAGGCCGACCGGCTGCGCGAGATGCGGCCGTTCCAGGGCGGCGGCGAGATGATCCTCGACGTCTCCGAAGATAATGTCACCTATAACGAGCCGCCGCATCGTTTCGAAGCGGGTACGCCGCCCATCGTGCAGGCGATCGGCCTCGGTTATGCGCTCGATTACATGGACAATCTCGGCCGTGCCGCGATTGCTGCACATGAGGCCGATCTTGCCGCTTATGCCGCGGAGCGGCTGCGCGAGATCAATTCGCTTCGCATCATCGGCAACGCGCCTGAGAAGGGCGGCATTTTCTCCTTCGAGCTTGAGGGCATTCACGCCCACGACGTCTCGATGGTGATCGACCGGCGCGGCGTTGCCGTGCGGGCCGGCACCCATTGCGCCATGCCGCTCTTGAAACGCTTCGGCGTCACCTCCACATGCCGGGCATCGTTCGGCCTTTACAATACCCGCGCCGAAGTAGACTCTCTTGTCGAGGCGCTGGAATATGCGCGCAAATTTTTCGCCTGATATCGCAGCTTGAAATCAGGATTGAGGTTTAAGACCATGACTGCCGATGCCACTGCAAAGACCCAGGATGCGACCGAAGCTCAGGAAAAGGTATCCACCATTCCGCCGGATGAGCTTGCACGCCTCAGCGACGATGTGATCGCGGCGCTGAAGACCGTTTATGACCCTGAAATTCCGGCCGACATCTTCGAACTCGGGCTGGTCTACAAGATCGATATCGAAGATGACCGGATGGTCAAGATCGTCATGACGCTGACGGCCCCCGGTTGCCCCGTCGCTGGCGAAATGCCGGGCTGGGTGGAGAACGCCGTTGGCGCCGTCGAAGGTGTTTCCGGTGTCACCGTCGAAATGACGTTCGATCCGCCGTGGACGCCGGACCGCATGTCGGAAGAAGCGCAGGTTGCCGTCGGCTGGTACTGATTTGATTTTGACTGGTGTCATCCCTTGATGACATTGTCAGGCGCACTTAAATTGAATTCCATAAGCATCGAGCCTTGAACTCGATTGTCGAAGGAGAACGGGCCCATGGGCTTTGCAATCATGACCATGACCGGGGCTGCTGCCTCGCGCGTTAAAGCGATCGTCGAAAATTCCGGACCGGACGCCAAGGGCGTGCGCGTCGGCATCAAGAAGGGCGGCTGCGCGGGCATGGAATATACCATCGACCTCGTGACCGAGCCGGATGCGAAGGACGATCTGGTGGAATTCGAAGGCGCGAAAGTCTGGGTTCAGCCTTCCGCCGTGCTTTATCTGCTCGGTACGCAGATGGATTTCGAAGTGACCAAGATGCGCTCCGGTTTCACCTTCAACAATCCGAACCAGACCTCTGCCTGCGGCTGCGGTGAATCGGTTGAGCTAAAGCCGGCCGATTTGGCGGCGCTGGCGAAGCAGCGTGAGGCTGAAGCCAGCGTCTGATTTGCTGCGCTATCTCTGCGATGGATAGGTAGATATTCTTTTGCACCCAGCGCTCCGACAAACGCGACGTCATCCTCGGGCTTGACCCGAGGATCCATCCCCGTCAAATCGCTTGAGACGTTTGTAGATCCTCGGGTCAAGCCCGAGGATGACGGATGACAAGTTTCAGATTCTTATCGCAGGCTGCGTCTCATGCAAAATCAGCTTTCCAAGGATCATGGCTGCTGTTTGAAGGCTTCGATGAAATCGGCCAGCGGATGGATTGATGGCGTGGTCATCAATAGCGGTTCGAGAGCCGCGGCGACCTCCCGGCAATCTTCTGCAGAGAGTGGCCGGAGGCTTGACGTGATCCTGTTATAGTCAGGCGTCCCGCGCGATGCGAGCGAGCGATGGATCACAAACACTTCCGTCTGCCCGTCCTGTCGCTCCACAAATAGGGCCAGCGATCCGCCATCTGCAGCCGCAGCGCTATCGGATACGGATTTGAACATTGATTCTCACTCATGCCTCAGAGCTTCGATAGGGCTCAGGCTTGCTGCCCGTCGCGCCGGAAAATAGCCGAAAATCACCCCGATGGCCGCCGAAAAGGCGACGGCGAGGAAAATGATGGACGGGCTGGTGACGAAAGGCACGTTGAGGAAGCTGACGACGCCATAGGCGAGGCCAAGACCCGTCAGAATGCCGACGATGCCGCCGAATGCCGAGAGCATGACGGCTTCCACCAGAAACTGCGTCAGCACCTGTTTTTCCAGCGCGCCGATGGCAAGCCGAATGCCGATCTCACGCGTGCGTTCTGTTACCGAGACCAGCATGATGTTCATGATGCCGATGCCGCCCACGAGAAGGCTGACGGCGGCGACTGCGCCGAGAAGTCCGGTGAGAAGCGTCGTCGTGCCGGTCATGGCGGACGCGATCTGCGTCATGTCGTTGACGGTGAAATCATCCTCGCGGCCGATGTTGATGCGGCGGCGCTCGCGCAGCAGGTTTTGCAGGTCGCTCTGCACCTTGGCGGTGGAAACGCCATCCTGCGCCGAAACCATGATCGAGGAAATGGTGGTGGTGCCGCCAATGCGCCGCTGGTGGATTTTGAGCGGCATGATGATTGTGTCGTCCTGATCGTCGCCGAGGCCGGACTGGCCTTTGCGGGCGAGAACGCCGATGACGGGGCAGGAGATGTTGCTGACGCGGATCGTCTGTCCCACAGGGTTTTCCGCCCCGAAAAGTTCCTGTCGCACGGTTTCGCCGATGATGCAGCCGATCTGGCCGCCGCGATCTTCGGCGGGCTGGAAATCTCGACCAAGTGCGATGGTCCAGTCCTGCGCGATCAGATAGTCGTTCGTGGTGCCGATGACGCTCGTCTGGTGGTTCTTGCCGCCGAAAATGACGGTTGCGGCGGAACTGCGGTTCTGCGGTGCGACGGCGCGTATGCCCGATATCTGGTTGCGTATCGCCTCGACATCGCGGTCATCGAAGCGCTTGGCTTCGGTGCTGGCGCGGCCGGGGCCAAACTGGCCGGGGCGCACGAACAGCATGTTGGTGCCGAGCCGTGACAGTTCCGATTTTACCTGCTCGGTCGTACCGTTGCCGATGGTGACCATGGCAATGACGGCGGCCACACCAATGACGACGCCGAGCACCGTGAGAAAGGAGCGCAACAGGTTGCGGCTGATGGCGCGCAACGCAAGACGCGATGTTTCAAAGAACATCCAATGTCTCCTTATGATCCGCGGCGCTATCGGAGGCGAGGTGGCCGTCGACAAAACGCAGCAGGCGCCCGGCATAAGCGGCGATATCCTCCTCATGGGTTACCATGACGACGGTGATGCCCTTGTCGCGATTGAGCGAGGTTATCAGTTCCATGATCTCGACGCTCGTCTTCGTATCGAGATTGCCGGTCGGCTCGTCGGCCAGAAGCAGCGCGGGGCGGGTGACGATGGCGCGGGCAATGGCCACACGCTGCTGCTGGCCGCCGGAAAGCTCCTGCGTGGTGTGATCTTCGCGGCCTTTGAGGCCCACCTGCGCCAGCGCCTCCATGGCGCGCTCACGCCGTTCCGAGGCCTTCATGCCCCGATAGATCAGCGGCAGTTCGACATTTTCCACCGCAGAGGTGCGGGAGAGAAGGTTGAAGCCCTGAAACACGAAACCGAGCATGTGCCGGCGCAAGAGCGTCAGATGTTCGTTATCGAAGCCGCTGGTCGGCACGCCCTGGAAGAGATATTCGCCAGCCGATGGGACGTCCAGACAGCCGATGATGTTCATCGAGGTGGATTTGCCCGATCCCGACGGTCCCATGATGGCGACGAATTCCTTCTCGCGGATCGACAGGCTGACGCCGTCGAGCGCGCGGATCGTCGCTTCGCCGCGACCATATTGCTTCACGACATCACGGAACTCGATGAGCGGCGGCTGTTGCATGCGCTTGTCCTCCGTCAGCCGGCGTTACGGGCCGTTGCGTCGGTAATTACCTGGTCATCCGCTTTTAATTCGCCAGATTTCACCACGGTATGCTGGCCGTCGGTGGAGCCAGTTTCGATTGCGACGGAAACCGGATTGTTGTTGCGCAGCACCCAGACCGTCCTTTTACCCTGGGCGGCCTGGCCGGCATCGCGGTTTTGCGGGCGGCCCATGCGGGGCGGTCGGAACAGGCTCATCAACCCGCCCCCACGCGAAGCGGATTCGCGCGGCGGTGTATAACGAAGCGCGGAATTGGGTACCAGCAGGGCATCCTTGATCTCTTCAACGATGATATTGGCCGTTGCCGTCATGCCGGGGCGAAGCAGCAGTTCTGCATTGTCGACCGTCAATATGCCCTTGTAGGTCACCACGTTGGATACGGTTTCCGAGGCGAAGCGCACGGTCTCGATCTCGGCCGGGAAGCTGCGGTCGGGATAGGCATCGACGTTGAATGTGGCCTTCTGCCCGGTTTCCACCTTGCCGACATCGGCCTCATCCACCGAGACCTGCAGCTCCATGTGGCGCAGATCGCCGGCGATGGTGAAGAGAACAGGGGCATTGAGCGAGGAGGCGACCGTGGCGCCGGGATCGACGCTGCGGGTGAGGATAACGCCATCGATCGGCGAAACGATCTTGGCCTTGCCCAGATTGACCTCGGCGAGCCGCAGATCGGCTTCCGCCGAGAGCACGGTCGCCTCGTTGACCTCAAGCGTTGCGGCCGCTGCATCATGGGTGAACTGCGCGGCGTCCAGATCCTGCTGGCTGGAGACGCGGTTCTGCACCAGGGATCGCAGGCGCTCCATGGATGTCTTTGCCGAGCCAAGGTCGGCGCGGGCCTTCAGCACATTGGCCTTGGCGGAAGCGAGCTTGGCGCGGGCGCTCTGCACGTCGGCTTCCAGCTTGTTGGTATCCAGCTCCGCCAGAACGTCTCCGGCCTTGACCGGGGTGTTGTAGGTCACGTTGACCTTGCGTACCGTGCCGGACAGTTCGCTCGATATATCAACCTGATCCGTTGGCTGAACCGAGCCGGTGGAGGTGACGATAACCGAGAGATCGCCCTGACGCGCTGCTTCCGTGGTGTAGCTATAAGCCACACCGCCTGCGCGTGACTGGTAATAATAACCAAGACCGCCGCCAATCAGCATAATGGCTGCTGCCACATAGAGGAACCGACGCGACTTTTTCTTGCGGCCGTTTCTGGTCGTCCCCAAAATCTCGCGCAGATCGGGCTGGCTGTTTTTGGTATCGCTGCCACTGGTATTGGCGTCATTCATTCTCGTCACCCGCAAAGTTCAAAATACTACAGAGAGTTGCCGCCGCTCTCCGGTTTGTTCGTCCGTCCGTCGCCGTTATATTCCTCTGATTGTGGGAAGTGACATAGCTTGCCCCAAGGGTGAAGTGAAAACTTGGTAATATTTATGATAGTTCTGGTCTGCTAGAGATAGGTATTCGAAACGCCGATGCCACAGATGCGGCAGAGGTTTCAGCAGTGACATTCAGGACGATGATGAAATGAACGACAATGTGGTGAAGTTCCGCAAACCGGTGCCGCCGAAGAAGCCGCGCGAACCGCTCGGGCCAAAAGCGAAGAGGGCATTGACGATTGCGGCTGTCATATTGTTTTTCGCCGCCGCATGGGGCTATTTCACGCTGATGGGGCAGGGGTAGAGCAAAGTGCTGGCATAGGCGTTCTGCTTGGGAGCAGGATGGAAGTATGCAAATCGGCTAAAGCGGTGGGCCTCCGCCGCTCATTCCGATCACGGGGATTGGCCAAAGCGGTTGTCGGGCGACTACCGTGTCGCCCGACAAGTTGCCCTTAGCCGACTAGCCGCAAACGGGCATTTTCGAACGGATAACCTTCATCATCAATCGCGCGACGGGAAAGCTCCTGAAAGCCGAGTGATCTATAGAAGCCCATCGCCTGCACGTTTTCAGTATAGGCTTCAAGCGAAAGCTCGCCCTTCAAATTCAGCGCGTGCGAAACGAGTTTACGCCCGATACCGAGGCCTTGATGGCACGGGGAAACAAATAAGCCGCCGATGAAAGTGTCGAGCAGACTGATAAAGCCCGCAGCTTGGCCGTTTAATGTTGCGACCAACGTTTGGGCGCCAGGCAAATATTGCTCCTCAATAAGTGCCTTTTGCTCCATCAAACGACGCTCGCCGATAAACGGATGAGCAAGCAACGAGGCTTCGAGCCAGATGTTGGAGAGTTTTACTGTGTCCGAGGCCTCGAAAGGCCGGATGATAACGTCCTCGAATTTCATGAGAACTCCGCAGAAAAGATATGCAAAAAGGTCCGGCTACCGATGCTGGTGCCAGGTGAAGCCGCAAATTGCGGTCGAAATCACAAGCCTCTGCGCATAAATCTCCTCTGCTATTGGGCGTCTTTTAGGGGACAGCAAACAATTAATCAATGACCACAATTGGCGCTTCTGCGCGATTATGGCCGTCGGCCCTAAGCGGACGGCAAAATTACGCCGGCGCGCGATTTCCATTCCGAAGCAAGAACCGCGTAAATATACTCGTCTCCCCAGACGTCTCGGAAGCGGTCGTTCTGGATCAAATGCGCTTCTCGACGCAGTCCAAGGCGCTCAACAACGCCGACCGAACCCTTGTTCGCAGCGTCCAGCCGCGCGAAGATTCGATGAAATCCGATTGACGAGAAGCCTATGCTGACCATCGCGCCAACAGCCTCCGTTGCATACCCGTTCCCCGCGAATTCTGGATTGAAAATATATCCAACCTCTCCCTGCAGTGCATCAACACTTGCCAGCTTCAACAGGACTTCACCGACCAGTGCGTTGTCAGCCTTTCGCTCGACGGCCAGTCGATAGGTGTCGCCATCCTTCTCAAATGGTGCCGCCAAAATCGCAGAGAACTGCTCTCGCAAAGCATCTCCAGTTGGAGGTGCAGCGTAAAGATACCGATAAACCTCCTGCAGAGAATGGTAGGCTGAATAGCCGGGGAAATCGCCTCTTGTGAATTCGCGCAGGACAAGGCGGTCGGTCGAAAGCGGTGCACCTAATTTTTGAAGTTGCATCAAGTACCTGATTGATTTTTGCCCCTCCGGGAACTCCGGGGCGGCCTCGTTAAACTCGGCCTCTAGGTAGGTCGTCTTCCGTCGCTTACAATGGACCGACCCCGGCGCAATCCCGCCCGATCGATAACTTGCCGTGACGGCTGCAAAAGGCGTTTGCCAACGGCATCATATCCAATACCTATCAACACGGCCAAGGGAGTGGATCGCATGAAAGGCTTTCGCGACAGTGTGTTGTTTCCGATCACCCTCTTGATCGGCGGCGTTATCGCGTTTTTTCTCTTTCTTTACGTGACTGGCCACGATCCGGACGAGCGACCTCTGACTTTGGTGGAATGGGTTATCGGCGGCACGCTGATCGGACCGGGTTTCGGGTATCTCATGAAATGGAGAAGAGCGAAGGATCGCCGGAGCGCAAATACGGAATGAAACCGTGTTTGCGATCGAACCCAAACCAGTCATTTGTGGGGAATGCAAGAAAGCGGTGGCGACCCCTGCAGGACTCGAACCTGCGACCTACTGCTTAGAAGGCAGTTGCTCTATCCAGTTGAGCTAAGGGGCCGTCATGCCGGGCAATCGATGCTCCGGCAAAAACTTTGGTCGTCTTGTTTCAGTGCGTCCAGGGCTGGGTGCGGTTGAAACGGAAATTGTCGGTGTAGGAAACCACCTTGCGGGTCGCCTCTTTCGGCTGGATCACGCGATATTCGATGCCCTTGCGCTGGGCATAGGCTTCGGCCTGTTCCTGTGTCTCGAATGTCAGCTTGACCTGCTGCTTCATGTCGGAACTGGAGGTGTAGCCCATGATCGGATCGATCTTGCGCGGAACCTCGGCGTCGAATTCCAGAACCCAGACATTGGTCTTCGCCTTGCCGGATTGCATGGCGGTTTTTGCAGGGCGGTAAATCTTCGCAGACATGTCGAAACTGCTCCGGTTGGACAGCGGGGTGAAACCCCGGATTATTCATCACGTACCTGAATAGAATAACCAAATCGTGTCAGGAACGTAGAATTTGAAATGGACCGAGTTCAAGTGAGAGTCAAGACGATTATCCCCTTGCTGTCGGTTCATGCGCTGCCCGCTCGACCTTAGGTTTTGCTCAACTGTGTCGCGGCTGAACAAAGATGAATTTCCCTGTTGCGGACTGCGTATGAACCGTGTATTCCCCAGCCATCGCCTCGGCGGAGTGTAGCGCAGTCTGGTAGCGCATCTGGTTTGGGACCAGAGGGTCGGGAGTTCGAATCTCTCCACTCCGACCATTTTAAGGCAAAGCATCAGCTTTCCGGCGTAACCTCTTCCCATAAATTGTCATTATTCCGCTGGCGGGCCGGCCAAAGTGCTTTCCGCCGTACCGATTGTCATGACATTGCCGCGCCATGCCACTGCGCTGCCAATCCAGCTTCTCGTCCAGATGACGGGCATGATGATGTCCCGTGCGATCATGGCCGGCAGGGTATGGAGCGATATTGGCCACCCGTTGAGGGCGGTCAGGGCCAATTCGGGGCCGTATATGAGGACGAGGACGGCGAGGGCGGTCGCTAAGAGGTTCACGTCCATCATGGCCGCCGCGGTGAGTGCGAACAGAAGCGGGGGAAGTGCGCCCGTCAGGATTTCCGGCGCGAAATATTGCGGGAATGTCACGCGCCTTAGCCGCGCCCAGCGGGCCTGGCGTGACCAGATCTCGCCGGCGTGACGCTGGCCGAGCGGTTGCTCGAAAGGGGCGGAGACAAGATGCACCCTGCGGCCAGCGTTCCGCACCAGCTTCGTCGAGGCGGCGTCTTCGGCGATTTCGGCGGCGAGGGCGCGGATACCCCCATGGTCTTCGAGGAACGGTTTGTTCCACAACATGGATTTGCCCTGCGCGAAACCCATTCCGATGGCTTCTGCCGCATATTGCCAGCGGCCCTGCGCGCCGTTGAGGAAGGCGCATTCCACATGCGCCCAGAAACCCGTCGGCCGCGAGCCCAGCGGCGGGGAGCACACGAGGCCGCTGTCTTTCCGCCAGGCCGACATCATGCGCGTCACGTAGGATTTCGGCATCAATACGTTCGAATCGGCGAGGATGACCCATTCATGCCGGGCGGCCAGCCAGCCCTTGACGCAATTGTTCAGTTTTGGATTGGCACTGATCCGGTCGTCGCCGATGAGCAATTGCGCTGAAACGGAAGGAACGGCGCTCTGGGCTTTGCGTACTTGCGCAATGACGGGGTCGAATTCATCTGCAACGCAGAAAAGCAGTTCGTAATCCGGCCAATCGAGCTCGAAGGCGCGTGACAGCGTAAGAGGGGTGAAACTTTCCACACCGCGCAGTGGCACAACGATCGAGACAGGCGGTTTTTGCCGCGCAAGGGAATTTTCCGGGTCGCGCCGCTTTAGCCGCCACCCGGCAAGGCAGATACCGAGAAGGTTGAAAGCGACGAGCAGAATTGCGCAAAGGGCAAAGACGGTTTCCATGCTGGCCAGGTCCACTCCCGAGCTTCCGGCGGTTTGTCCGCCCGGTGATTCCACGGAATTTGTCTCTGCCGATTATAACGTTTGCGTGACAGTTACATGTCACCGGCGGCAGGCGGGAGTTTTCCACGCGCGACCTCGTGCCTGAAACAGTGAACGCCAAAAGAAAAGCCCTTCGCGGAGAAGGGCCAGTCATCAACGCGGATAATGAACGTCAGTGCATGTTGAGAATATGAGCGTGGCTGCTTGCGATGAGAAACGACTCCCGCGCTTTTTCGATGTCGCATCGTCCGGCGATGGCATCGAGGCAGTTTCTGCGTGCTTCTTCATATTCCGGGCCGTGTTCTTCCGGCCAGCGGTACATCAGCATGTCCAGCGCTACCAGCGGGCTGTAGATTTCCACTGCTGCGGACAAGGGCAGGTGGATCGCCACCGGCTTCATCCACGAGGCGTGGTGACACGGCTCCGTTCTGTTGATCAGCATGTCATTCTCCTCCTGTTTCACGCGCCTTCATGGCGGTTTTCACTCTCTTTTCACTCCCATGCGCGAAATGCCCGCCTCACGAAATGGTTCCCGATCACCTAAAATGTGATCGATTGGGGGGTTCCAATTTTTCAAGATGAATGGAAGATGAACAAATAGATGAACCGGAGATGAACAAAACCGCCACCAAAGGCGTTGTAATGTCCATAAGAAGGAGAACACATATGTTCAATCTGTCAGGTATTCAGGAAAGCTTCTTTGGTGACCGCATGGCAGGCGTATGCCAGGCCATTACTTCGGCACTCGCCTTCGAATCAGGTCTCGAAAAGTCGCGCATTTCCGCCACTGTCGAAAATGACGTGATCTATCTGGAAGGCACGGCTGATTCGGTCGAGGCGATCGACATCGCCATCAACCTTGCCGCTTCCATTTCCAACTGCAGGATTCTGAGTCATATAGAGCCGGTCTACTGAACATTGCGCCAGCCGGGCGAAACATCGTCCGGCTCATTCAGACGCAATAACGCGGCAAAGTCACTTCCGGTTGCCGATTTGCGCGCTGCGCACAATATCGCCAGGCTTGATGCCGTAACGTTTCGCAGCGCCGCCATTCAGTTCAAGCACGAATTTGACTGGCCCGCGGGAGCTGATGATGGCTTCCGAATGTGGAACCGCGTTTTCGTGAATGTGGGTGATGCGACCGTCACGGCCAATGAAAAGCATGTCGAGCGGAATAAGCGTGTTCCGCATCCACATGGCGACATCACGCGGTTCACCGAAATTGAACAACATGCCGTTTTCCGGTGGCATGCTCTTGCGGAACATCAGGCCCTGTTCGCGCTGGGCATTGTTCAGCGCCAGTTCCACAGTGAAATCGTGGCTTTTTCCCCCGGCGGTTTCAATCTGCAGAGGTTCGGAGGTGAATGTCTGCTGTTGCTGCGCCTGGGCGGCGCTGGCCAGTGTGAAAAAAAGAAGCGCCATAACGGCGCTCTTCACCATATCGGGCAGGGCGGACATCAATGCGACATCCCGATCGAAACCGGGTTGTCCGGGTGGATTTCCGCGGCCATCAGGCCTTTGTCGCCATCGCCATAACGCACCAGCACAACCTGCCCGGGGCGAAGTTCGGTCAGGCCGAAACGGCGCAGTGTCTCCATATGCACGAAAATGTCTTCCGTTCCTTCGCCACGCGTCAGGAAACCGAAACCCTTGGTGCGGTTGAACCACTTGACGATGGCGCGCTCCAGTCCGCTGGACGGCGTCACCTGCACATGGGTGCGCACCGGCGGCAGCTGCGAGGGGTGAACGGCGGTGGACTGATCCATGGAAAGAATGCGAAATGCCTGAAAGCCACGGTCGCGCCGCTGGATGAGGGCGACAATGCGCGTGCCTTCAAGGATCGTCTGGTAACCGTCGCGGCGCAGGCAGGATACATGCAGCAGCACATCCTGTGTGCCGTTGTCGGGCACGATGAAGCCGAAACCCTTGGCGACATCGAACCACTTCACGACGCCGGTGATCTCGGTCAGGTCCACGGCATCGCCCGAAAGGTCCTCGACATCGACTATCGTTTTCGATGACATCCTATCAGCCATATCCTGCCAACCCCTCGATTACGCGCCATACACCGGTCAACTGATTCCTGTGCGCCAGATTAACATCTTGGTAACGGTTTCACGCAAGCCCTAGTTTTTGATTTACGCAGCTGCTTTTATGTCGCCGTCCTTGTCCGGGGCTTGCGATCATGCGTTTAACGGCTTCGGACCCGTGTAATGGAGAGGAATAAAATGCGGTATCTGCACACGATGGTTCGCGTCAAAGACCTTGGCGAATCACTTAAATTCTATGTCGACCTGCTTGGCCTTGCCGAAATACGCCGAATCGAGAACGAAAAAGGCCGCTTCACTCTGGTGTTTCTTGCAGCTCGCGACGACGTTGCTGCGGCGAAGGAAAACAAGGCGCCGTGCCTCGAACTCACCTATAACTGGGATAGCGAAGATTATACCGGCGGCCGCAATTTCGGTCACCTCGCTTATGAGGTCGATAATATCTACGACTTCTGCGCGCATCTGCAGCAGAACGGCATCATCATCAACCGGCCACCGCGAGACGGGCATATGGCCTTCGTACGTTCACCGGATGGTATTTCTTTCGAAATTTTGCAGAAAGGCGAAAGCCTCGCACCAGCCGAACCGTGGATATCTATGCAGAATACCGGTTCCTGGTAGGGATTTTCCGGTGAGCAGCAGCGTTTTCGGGCGCTCTTGCCTTGTCCTGAGGGGATGAGGCATAGTCCGCGAATCGAAACGGCCAGTCCCGTTTTGGGGGAAGCACACGATTCCGTTCCCGTGCTGCTGTTGGAAATAAAAGATACGGAGGCCACCCATGAAAACTGTCGAGGGCGCAAAGGGACGCGTTTCTTGTCGGCGTCTCGTCATCGCGGTTTCGTTGCTGGGGCTTTCCGGATGCGTTTCGGCGGTGACTGACGAGGAGATGGCCGCCACTGCCAAAAAGCCGGAAGTTGCCGGACAGCAGAAGCAGCAGACGGCCGCAACTGCTGCACCGGCGGCCGGTGCGCAGCAGGGGCATTATGTGGATCCCGCCGTGGCGTCAGCGGCTGGCGCGACCACGGCTCCGGCGCAGCATCAGGCAGCGGGCGGTCCGGCACAGGGTTACGGCGCTGCCGCCGATATCGCCGGACTGACGACGCAGCCAACGGGAATTTCCGCTGGAACATCAAGCATCTATTCTACCGCATCCGCAGTGCCTTCCCCGGCCGCCACGGCGCCCGGCGCGGCCGCGGCGGGTGTGCCTTCCCAGAAAATCACACCTGCGCTCAGCAGCGTTTACTTCGCCCCTGTGCAGGCGGCGCAACCGCAGCCGGTATCCGCGCCTGTTGCTGTGCCGTCAGCCGCGCAGGTACCGGAGCAGCACAGCGAGAACCGCCAGCCCGCTGCCGTGCCGGTGCCACAAACCGCATCGGAACAGCTTGCTTCGGTGCAGCCCGCGACCAGTGCCGCCATGGGCGACGAGAAGCAGGAAGGCGAAGGCAAGGGCGTTACGCTTGCAGCATTTTTCGCCGGTGCAGCCAAGAAGCGCCTGCCGAAAATGATCGAAAGCGGTTCGGCAGGTGGCACGCAGGTGGCCGCACTTCCGGGAGCGGCGGACAAGACGATGGGCATTGCGCTCTCCGGTCGCTCGATGATGTCCGACGAATTCGACGACGCTCATCTCGATGAAGAGGACGATGAACCCACCGGGCTGATGAAGCTTGCCTCGCTCTCCGGCCTGACCCGCGTCGCGCCGAACGGGCTTTTCCTGCAGACAGATCGCGTTGAAGTCGGTTGTTTCAAGCCGGAGCTCATCAGCATGATCAAGGATGTGGAGCGACATTATAACAGCCCGGCCATTGTCACCTCCGGCTACCGTCCGCCAAAGGGAATAAGGCAGGGTTCAAAACATTATACCTGCGATGCGGCTGACATACAGATCAAGGGTGTCTCCAAGTGGGAACTCGCAACCTATCTGCGTTCCCTGCCGAACCGCGGGGGTGTCGGCACCTATTGCCATACCGAATCGGTCCATATGGACACCGGTGAACCGAGAGACTGGAACTGGCGCTGCCGCCGTACCGCCGCGCGGAAGTGATTGCGACCATTCCTTGCCGGCTTACGGCCACCGCACTCCTGACGATGGACAGTGGAGCGTGACCGTGGACGCAACGTTCCCATTGTTGTAGGACGCGGCGGTTCATTGTTTCCCGCTTATGGTGCCTTGCGAAATGCAGCCTGTGTCCAATTTGCCCGTCTACATCATTTCGATTGCCCGTGCGCGGGCGCGACTGGAAAAAATGCTCGAAGGGGCCGCGAGTCTTGATCTTGATTTGCGGCCGGTGGAGGGAATTGATGGAAAGACCGTCCTCCCTGAAAACTGGCGCGATTTCGACCGACGCCGCTTCGAACTGCGCAACGGGCGCCACGCGCTGCCGGGAGAATATGGCTGTTATGCCAGCCACATTAAAGCGCTTGAGATCTTTCTTTCAACCAATGCCCCTGTCGCGGTGATTGTTGAAGACGACGTGGCGTTCACGCCGGATTTTTCGGAGCGGGTGAGGGCAATGGTGGCGATCATGCCTGACGATGCAGTCGTGAAATTGACCAATCATCGCCGCAAGGGTTTCAAAGGCCGCAGAACGAGTGCATTTGGGGATACGTTTGGCCGCTGCATCTATGGGCCTCAAGGTTCATCTGCGTGCTACATCGTTTCGCGCAGCGCCGCTGAGCGTTTCCTGAAGACGGCGCGTGTGATGACGCTACCTTTCGACCGCGCCCTGGAGTGCGGTTGGGGATATGGCACCAACGTTTACGTCTCCGACAGGGACTTTCTGCCCTTTGGCGACCCGAATACGCTCGTCGGAACGCGCGAGGAATATAAAGGCAGCAAGTTCACCCGACTGAGGCGACTGCCCGCTTATCTTTCCAGCTTTTATGACAATATAGCACGTTACATCTACGCGTACCGCTAGGCGTCCGTGGTGGCGACGCTTTTGTTTCCTGTATTGATGTTGGAAACGCTTTGAACACCCGGCGGGATGATTGCCTGCCGGTTGGGTAAGTCCATGGAAATAAATACGAAAAATATTATGAGATGGTGAGAGCGCAGGGATTCGAACCCTGGACCTACTGATTAAAAGTCAGTTGCTCTACCGGCTGAGCTACGCTCTCCCGTGGCGGGCTTGGCTGCCCTTCGGAAGTGCGCGGAACATATGTAGAGCGATCCGTTCGGTCAACCCAAAAAAAGCGCTTTCGGCGATCAATCCGGTTTTTTTTGTCGCACCCCCGAAAAGGTGATTGGAGAGAGGGGGCGGCCGGGGATAAAACCGGCGTCAAGTGTGTCTGCCTGGCGGCTGAAATCGTTTTGCGGCAATGACATGCGTGAAAATGAAGCGTGAAGCGGTGGCGGCTCTCAAGAATCGCGGCGGCTTTGCGGGATGCGGAGTTTCTCTTGTCGATTGCCGATATTTCCCTGTTCAGCGCGCTTTTGGCTGGCGCTCTTTCGTTTCTGTCGCCCTGCGTTCTGCCGCTGGTGCCGCCTTATCTCTGTTATATGGCGGGTGTGTCGGTCGAGCAGTTCAGGACGGAAGACGCGGCACCACGGCCGGAGATTCGCAGGGCCGTTCTGTTTTCGGCCTTCTTTTTCACACTCGGTTTTGCCACCGTCTTTGTGGCGCTGGGCGCGGGCGCCTCGACGATAGGCACGCTTCTGCGCCAGAATCTCGACATTCTCGCCAAGATCGGCGGTTTCATCATCATCCTGATGGGCCTGAATTTCCTGGGCGTGTTCCGTATCGGCCTTTTTTTACGCGAGGCCCGATTTCAGGGCGCGGGCAAGCCGGCGACGCTGTCCGGAGCCTATATCATGGGACTCGCCTTCGCCTTTGGCTGGACGCCCTGCATCGGCCCGGTTCTTGGCGCGATTCTCGGCGTTGCTGCTTCACGCGACACGGTCGGCGACGGCGCAATGTTGCTTGCGGTTTATTCCCTTGGCCTTGCGGTACCGTTCTGGATCGCGGCGGCGTTTTCCGGCTCCTTCATGCGTTTCCTCGTCCGCTTCCGTCGCCATCTCGGCCTCGTGGAAAAGCTCCTCGGCGTGTTGCTGGTGCTGACCGGCCTCGCTTTCATATCCGGTTTTATCACCAATGTGGCGATCTGGTTCCAGGAGACCTTTCCGATCCTGATGCAAATCGGCTAAGCCTCCCGCTGGAGTTGCTTGCGGGGGAGACATAGTGACTGACATCGTGGGATTGCTGTTGCCGTTTTTCGGCCTCATCTTGATCGGCTACGGCGCTGCGCGCATCACGAAACAGCCGGTCGAGGCGATGGGCTGGCTGAACACCTTCATCATCTACGCGGCGCTGCCGGCGCTGTTTTTCAAGCTGGTGTCGAAAACGCCGGTGGAAGAACTGGCGCGGATGGATTTCGTTGCCGCCAGCCTCGTCTGTACCTATGGCATTTTCTTGGTTGTGTTCCTGATCGGTCGTTTTGTCCGGAAAAACAGCCTCGCTGAAACGACGATCCAAAGTTTCGCGGCAAGTTACGGCAATATCGGCTATATGGGCCCGGGCATTGCGCTTCTGGCGCTCGGCGAAAAGGCGGCGGTGCCTGTGGCGCTCATCGTCTGCCTCGAAAACGCCGCGCATTTCATTGTCGCGCCGGCGATGATGGCCGTTGCAGGCGGCGACAAGCGTTCCCCGGCGAAGCTTGCGCTGGATGTGGCTTGCAAGGTCATCACCCATCCCTTCATCGTATCCGTCATCGCCGGTTTCCTGGCCGCTTCGCTGTCATGGCAACCGCCGGAGGCGGTGCAGCGGCTGGTGGATTATCTGGCGCAATCAGCCGCACCCTGTGCGCTGTTTGCAATGGGCGTGACGCTGGCACTTCGGCCGATGAAGCGGGTGCCGGTGGAGATCAGCTACATCGTGCCGGCAAAACTCATCCTGCATCCGCTCGCCGTTTATCTCGTGCTGTCGTCGCTCGGGCGATTCGAGCCGGTGTGGATCTATTCCGCCGTGCTGCTGGCTGCTTTGCCGACCGCGACGAATGTCTTCGTCATCGGCCAGCAATATCATGTGTGGCAGGAGCGGGCGTCGGCGACGATCCTGATTTCGACGGTGCTGTCGGTTCTCACGCTGACGGGCGTGGTTTATTTCATCCAGCCTTTTTGAAGCTGCCGAACAGCAGTGAGGGCAGGGCCTTCAGGCCCCGGCCGGGTTCGATGCCTTCGCGCATGACAATGCTTCGGAGCGTGCCGATGCCGGAAAGCACGTGCAGGCCGGCTGCGCGCGCCATCTGGATGGGCAGGAAATCCGAAAGCAGCGAGCGGTTCAGGAGATCGACGCTCAGTGTGCGGCTATAGACATCCGCCCGCCGCCTGCGGTCGAAGCTGCTGCCGGCATCGGCCGCAATGGGGCGGTCGGAAACGGCGCTCAGCAATTCCGTCAGTGAGATGATGTCGCGCAGGCTGAGGTTCAGTCCCTGTGCGCCGATGGGCGGAAAACCATGTGCCGCCTCGCCGATCAGGGCGACGCGGCCCTTGCCGAAGCGATGGGCGGTCATGGAAGAGAGCGGCCATGCCTGGACGCTATCCTCGACGGTAACGGCGCCCAGCATGGACTGCATGCGTTCCTCGACCCGAAGGCTCAGCGCTTCCAGTGGCAGGGCAGTCAGTTCTTCCGCCTGTTGCGGGGTGACGACCCAGACGAGGCTGGAGCGGTTGCCCGGAAGGGGAACCTGCGTGAAAGGGCCGGTGGGCGTGTGGAATTCCGTCGAAACATTTCCATGCTGTCGGCTGTGGCCGAAGTTCAAAACGACGGCGGTCTGCGGATAGGACCAGGATTTCACGCCGATGCCGGCTGCATCCCGGACCATCGACTTCCTGCCATCTGCCCCGATGAGGAAATCGGCAGAGAGCGTTTCGCCGTCCGCAAGCGTCACCGTCACGCGGTCGTCGCCGATATCGATCGCCTCGGCGAAGGTGTCGAGGCGGATAATATTGTGTTCCTGCTCCACCGCTTCGCTGAGAACACCGAGCAAGGCCTCGTTGGGGATGTTCCAGCCAAATGCATCCAGGCCGATTTCGGAAGAACGGAACTGCACTGTCGGTGCTCGCAACAGACGGTCGGTTCCGTCTATGATCTGCATGGTGGAAAGGCGGGCGGCCGAAGGCGCGATGCGTGACCACAGGCCGAGACGGTCCAGGAAGCGGATAGACTGGTCCATCAGCGCCGTGGTGCGCCGGTCCTTCCTGTCGGTGGAAGGTGCTACGAGCGCCACGTGGCGACCCGCCCGTGCCAGTGCGATGGCCGCGATCTGACCCGCAAGTCCTGCACCTGTTATGGCGATATCGAAGTGTCTCATGGTCCTGATCCGTTGTTATTTCCAGAGCATCATAAAGGCTTTGCATCGGCAAATCCACTTCCGGCCGGGAACATCCGGTTGTGAAGATTCATTGGGTCTGCCGCCACATTAGTCTTAGGATAAGCGGACTGAGCCGGTTGCAAAGCGTGGTGAATGGCCGCATACCGGAATAAGCAGGGCGGATGAAAAGCGGGGCGCAGACGCTGACCATGAAAATTTTCAACTACAAGCGTGTTCCCTATGCGGAAATCCGCGCCTTTTCCGTTCATATTCTAACGGCGTCCGGTTCCTTTCTTGCCTTCCTTGGCGTCGTCGCTGCTTCCGAGCACCGTTTTGTCGATATGTTCTGGTGGCTTGGTCTTGCGCTGCTGGTGGATGGGATAGACGGCCCTATCGCCCGGAAGGTCCGGGTCAAGGAAGTGCTGCCAAACTGGTCGGGCGATACGCTCGACAACATCATCGATTACGTGACCTATGTTCTTCTGCCTGCCTTCGCGCTCTATCAGAGCGGCATGATTGGAGAGCCATGGTCCTTTGTGGCGGCGGGCATGATCGTGGTGTCCAGTGCTATCTACTATGCCGACATGGGGATGAAGACCGACGAATATTTCTTCTCGGGCTTCCCCGTGGTGTGGAACATGGTGATCTTCACGCTCTTCGTGATGGATGCCAGCGCCACCACCGCCATGACAGTCGTGACTGTTTCGGTGTTCCTGACATTTCTGCCGATCAATTTCCTGCATCCCGTGCGGGTGAAGCGGCTGCGGTCCCTTAATCTCCTTGTCGTGGCCATCTGGTGCGCCCTTGGTGGTTACGCGCTGCTGATGCATTTCCAGACGCCGACATGGGCGGTGGTGGGGTTCGTGGCGAGCGGCATCTACCTGTATTGCATCGGAGGAATTTTACAGTTTTTCCCAACGCTCGGCGCGAAATGATGAAGAGGTAAAGCCGTTTATTGCTTGTGCAAATTGCATTTAAGCAGCTTCTTTTTCAGTTGTGCGCAGCAGCAAAACCGTTATCAATAAGTTCTGATCACGTATCATTGCATACTTTTTGGTGCGGGATTGGGAACAATGACCGCGACCGTCTGAAACGCCTCGAAGAAGGCATGGACGGTTGGTGAGAGAGGGAACTCGTGACTGGAACTTTGGCGCCGGAGGCCGTGCCTCTCCTGTCCGTTCGCAAGCTGACCAAGCTGTTCGGCAATTTCGCCGCCTGCAACGGTATCGATCTCGATATTGCGCCGGGTGAAATCCATGCGCTCCTGGGTGAAAACGGCGCGGGTAAATCCACGCTCGTCAAGATGCTGTTCGGCGTTCTCGCACCGACCGAGGGCGAAATCATCTGGCAGGGTGAGCCGGTTTCGGTGGGTTCGCCAAGCGAAGCCCGCAGGCTCGGCATCGGCATGGTCTTCCAGCATTTTTCGCTGTTCGAGGCGCTGACGGTTGCCGAGAACATTGCCCTGTCGCTCGATCCGAAAATTTCATTGAAGGAAATCGCCAGGGAAGCGGAGACCCTGTCGCGCGCCTATGGCCTGCCGCTCGACCCCAATGCGCATGTGGCCGATCTTTCGGTCGGCGAGCGCCAGCGTATCGAAATTGTCCGCGCTCTGCTGCAGAACCCGCGGCTTATCATTCTTGACGAGCCGACGTCGGTTCTGACGCCGCAGGAGGCCGACAAGCTTTTCGAGACCCTGGAGAAGCTGAAGGCCGAAGGCCGTTCCGTGCTTTATATCAGCCATCGTCTCGAAGAGGTTCAACGCATCTGCGACCGCGCCACGGTTCTGCGCCATGGCAAGGTGACTGGTGCCTGCGATCCGCGCCGGGAGACACCGGCATCGCTGGCGCGCATGATGGTGGGCAGCGATGTCGCCAGTGTGTCGCGCGCGACGGGCGAAGCGCTGGGTGCGCCGCAGATCGAAGTCATGGGGCTTTCGGTCGCGCCGCGCACGCCGTTCGCCGTGGCATTGAAATCGATTTCGATGACCGTGCGCGCCGGGGAGGTGCTGGCGATCGCCGGGGTCGCGGGAAACGGGCAGGGTGAGCTGTTCGACGCGCTTTCGGGGGAATACCCGGTTTATAATAACGATGCGATCCATCTCCGCGGCAAGCCGGTCGGCCGGATCGGCATCAACGGTCGCCGGCTGATGGGGGCGGGTTTCGTACCGGAAGAGCGCCATGGCCACGCCGCCGTTCCCGGAATGAGCCTCTCCGACAATCTGTTGCTCGCGCGGGCCCGCTCCGATCGCAAGGCGTTCCTGACCGGCGGTTTCCTGCGTATTGTCAGGGGGTCGGCCATCAGGGCAGCGGCGCGGCGCATATCTGAAACCATGGATGTGCGCAAAAGCGGGGCCGATCCGCTGGCAGGCTCGCTCTCAGGCGGCAATCTGCAGAAATTCATCGTGGGACGCGAGCTCGACCGCCAGCCGGCCGTGCTTGTCGTCAACCAGCCGACGTGGGGCGTGGATGCGGGTGCTGCAAGCCGCATCCGTCAGGCACTTGTCGATCTTGCCAAGTCGGGCTCGGCGGTCATCGTCATCAGTCAGGATCTGGATGAAATCTTTGAAGTCGCCACCAATATCGCGGTCATCTCCGACGGCAAGCTTTCCGAGGCCCATCCGGTGGAGGAAATGACGCTCGAAAAGATCGGCCTGTTGATGGGCGGCATTCACACGACACATTCGGGAGCCGCCCAGCATGCGCATTGAGCTTGAAAAACGCGCAGGGGTTTCCCGGCTTTTTACATTTCTGTCCCCGCTTCTGGCGCTGGTGCTGACCCTGCTGGTCGGTGCTATCATGTTCGCCATGCTCGGGAAGAACCCGGCCCATGCGCTTTATGCCTTCTTCGTGGAACCATTGCTCGAAGTCTGGTCCCTGCACGAGCTGGCGATCAAGGCCGCGCCGCTGATCCTGATCGGTGTCGGCCTGTCGATCTGTTATCGCTCCAATAACTGGAACATCGGAGCGGAAGGGCAATTCACCATCGGTGCGATTACTGGCTCCATACTGCCGGTTCTTTATCCGGACTGGCATTCGCCGCTGCTTCTGCCGCTCATGCTGGTGATGGGAGCTCTCGGCGGGGCGCTTTATGCGGGTATTCCCGCTCTCCTGAAGACGAAGTTCAATACCAACGAAATCCTCGTCAGCCTGATGCTGGTCTACGTTGCACAGCTTTTCCTCGACTGGCTGACGCGCGGAATCTGGCGTGATCCGGGCGGTTATAATTTCCCGCAGACCAAGCCGTTCAACGATAGCGCCGTGTTGCCGGAAATGCTGGCATCGGGCCGGGCGCACTGGGGCTTCGTTTTCGCCATCGTCGCGGCGATCGCGCTGTGGTTCATGATGCGCTACATGCTGAAGGGCTTCGAAGTCACCGTGCTTGGCCAGTCGGCCCGGGCAGGGCGATTTGCCGGTTTCTCGTCGAGCCGCATGGTGTGGTTTTCGCTGCTGCTATCGGGCGCGCTGGCCGGTCTTGCGGGCATTTCGGAAGCCTCCGGCTCCATCGGCCACCTCCAGCCCAGCATTTCGCCGGGCTATGGTTTTACAGCCATCATCGTCGCGTTTCTCGGCCGTCTTAACCCGCTTGGCATTATCCTGTCAGGGCTGGTGCTGGCGCTGACCTATCTCGGCGGCGAGGCGGCGCAGCTTTCGATCGGTGTATCGGACAAGGTCACGCGCGTGTTCCAGGGGCTGATGCTGTTCTTCGTGCTCTCCTGCGATACGCTCATCTTCTATCGCATCAAGGTCGTTTTTGCCGGCAAGGCGCATCACAAGCAGGGAGCGGCATGATGGACATGCTTCAGGCCATTCTCCTCACCGTCATCACCGCCGCGACGCCGCTCGTCATAGCCGCCTCCGGTGAGCTGGTGGTGGAGCGATCCGGTGTGCTCAATCTCGGCGTCGAAGGCATGATGATCATGGGTGCGGTCTGCGCTTTCGCGACCGCCCATATGACGGGCTCGCCCTATCTCGGCATTCTGGCCGGCATTGCTTCGGGTGCGGTTTTTTCGCTGCTGTTCGGTTTTCTGACATTGACGCTGGTTACCAATCAGGTGGCGACGGGTCTTGCGCTCACCATTCTGGGCCTCGGCGTATCCGGTATGCTGGGCGAAAGCTTCGTTGGCCTGCCAGGCGTCAAGCTGCAGCCGATCGTCTTTCCCGTTCTGTCGGACATACCCTTCATTGGCCCGCTGCTCTTCCGGCAGGATCTGATCTTCTACCTTTCCATAGGGCTGGTGGCCGGCATAGGCTGGTTCCTGTTCAAAAGCCGGGCGGGCCTGAAGATACGCGCCATCGGCGATAGTCATGCCTCGGCCCATGCGCTCGGGATCAACGTCATCCGCACACGCTATCTGACTGTCATGTTCGGCGGTGCCTGTGCCGGTCTCGCTGGCGCGCAGCTTTCGCTGGTTTATACGCCGCAATGGGTGGAAAACATGTCGGCCGGGCGTGGCTGGATCGCGCTGGCACTTGTTGTCTTCGCGTCCTGGCGTCCATGGCGGGTGCTCGCCGGCGGTTATCTGTTCGGCGCCGTCACCATCGGGCAATTGCACGCGCAGGCCTTCGGCATCGGGGTGCCGTCGCAGCTTTTGTCGGCGCTACCTTACCTTGCAACTATTGTCGTGCTGGTCATCATCTCGCATAATCGCCGCACGACGTTGATCAATACACCGGCATCGCTGGGCAAGTCCTTCGTGCCGGACAGGTAAAGCATTCTCACGTCTCCAAACCAACAGGGGTAAAAATGAAAAAACTGGTCATCGCACTTGCCGCTTCCATCGCGGCGCTGGGAGGCGTTGTTTCCTCCGCTGAAGCCGCCGACGCCAAGAAGGTCTGCTTCATCTATGTCGGTAGCCGCACCGATGGCGGCTGGACGCAGGCGCATGATATCGGCCGCGAAGAGCTGCAGAAGCACTTCGGCGACAAGATCGAAACGCCGTTCCTCGAAAGCGTTCCGGAAGGCCCGGATGCTGAACGCGCCATCGAGCGCATGGCCCGCTCCGGCTGCGAACTGGTGTTCACCACCTCCTTCGGCTTCATGGATGCGACCGTGAAGGTTGCCCAGAAATTCCCTAAGGTGAAGTTCGAGCACGCAACCGGCTTCAAGACGGCTGAAAACGTCGCGACCTACAATTCGCGTTTCTATGAAGGCCGTTACATTCAGGGCCAGATCGCCGCGAAAATGTCGAAAAAGGGCGTTGCCGGTTACATCGCGTCCTTCCCGATCCCGGAAGTGGTGATGGGCATCGACGCCTTCGTTCTCGGCGCGCAGTCCGTCAATCCTGAGTTCAAGGTCAAGGTCGTCTGGGCCAACACCTGGTTCGACCCCGGCAAGGAAGCCGATGCCGCGAAGGCGCTGATCGACCAGGGCGTTGATATCCTGACGCAGCACACCGACACGACTGCACCGATGCAGGTTGCAGCCGAGCGCGGCATCAAGGCATTCGGCCAGGCCTCCGACATGATCAAGGCCGGTCCTGAGACGCAGCTGACCGCGATCAAGGATACCTGGGGCGCTTATTACATCAAGCGCACGCAGGCTCTTCTCGATGGCACCTGGAAATCCGAATCCGTCTGGGACGGCCTGAAGGACGGTATCCTGACCATGGCGCCCTATACCAACATGCCTGACGACGTGAAGAAGATGGCCGAGGACACCGAAGCCAAGATCAAGTCCGGCGAACTGCACCCCTTCACCGGCCCGGTGAAGAAGCAGGACGGCTCGGAATGGCTGAAGGCTGGTGAAAAGGCTGAGGACAAGGTCCTGCTCGGCCTCAACTTCTACGTTGCCGGCGTGGACGACAAGTTGCCGCAATAATCTGCGTTGTGGGACAGGGTGTCATCCTCGGCCTTGACCTGGATGACACTCCCCATATCTATGGATCCTCGCCTGAAGGGCGAGGATGACGTGGGAAATTGAGTTCGCAAAGATCGGGGCTGTACATCGACGCATGTGCAGCCTTGCTTATTTTCATGGGTTTTATTGCGTAGATGAAGTTTGCCTTTGCTTTTCCGGCAACTTGATGTCTTTCACTATATTCTGACTGAAGATACACGTCTGGCGCGATTTTTAAAATCGCCAACCGAACGGAAGGACATGGCACTTGCAGCGCGGAATGCTCGATGCGGCGATCGGTCTACGAAAGCTGCGGACAAATCATGCACAGGTCGTTCACAAGCTCGGTCTCGACATCGTGTCCGGCACCTTCAAGACCGGCGACATCCTGCCAGGCGATGCGGAGCTGATGGAGCGGCTTAAAGTTTCGCGCACCGTGCTGCGCGAAGCGATGAAGACGCTGACGGCCAAGGGCATGATTTCCCCCAAGGCGCGGATCGGCACGCGGGTGACGGAGCGCGAAAGCTGGAACATGTTCGACAGCGAAGTGCTGCTGTGGCACTTCGAGGCCGGCGTCAGCGATGAGTTCCTGCTGCACCTCTACGACATCCGCAAAGCCTTCGAACCCTATGGCGCCGGGCTTGCCGCCATCAGGGCAAAGGATGCGGATATCGCAAAGCTTGCCGCCTATGCCAATGAGATGGGCAATACTGTTTATTCGAAAGAAAAGCGCGCGCTCGCAGACATGAATTTCCATGTCCTCATCACCGAAATGTCGGGCAACCCGTTCATGCGCACCGTTGGTTCGCTGATAAAGGCGGCTCTGGCGGGCATTTTCCGGATGAGCAATCCGGACACCGATCCCAATGAAATTTCCGATGTTTCAGCCTCGCACCTGAAGCTCGTGGAAGCCTTTCGTCTGCATGACGAGGCCGCCGCGCGTCGCGAGATGGAAAGATTGATTGAGAACGGCCGCCAGCAGGTACTGGAATTCACTGCCCGCAACTCCCGGCGATAAATCAGACGGTGGGAGCAGGATGTGATCCCGCTCCATCACGTTTGATGAAAACCGGTGCGGAAATTTGGTGCAGATTTGCATGGTTTCTTAAGTGGGCCGCCGTTATAGCAATCCGGAATGAAATTACCGATGCGCCCGTCCGTTTTGCCGGACGGCGCAAAGTCAAACATGTGCCGCTGTATCGGCTGCCAGGCAGTCGCCGACGGGGTGTTGGAGGTCTTATGGAGCGCAGCTCTCTAGCCGTTATTCTCGCAGCGGGCGACAGCACGCGCATGAAGTCGTCGAAATCCAAGGTGCTGCATCCGGTCGCCGGCCGTCCGATGATTGCGCATGTGGTCGAGGCGGTGGCTGGATCGGGCGTGGGCACGGTGGCGCTCGTCGTCGGACGTGACGCCGACAATGTTGCCACGGCGGCGAGCCTGCCGGGACTTCAGGTTGAGACTTTTCTTCAGAAGGAACGCAAAGGCACCGGCCATGCCGTGCTTGCCGCACGTGCGGCAATCGAACGCGGCTTCGACGATCTCATCATCGCTTATGGCGACGTGCCGCTCATTACCTCCGCCACGCTCGACCGGGCCCGCGAGGCCATTGCTTCCGGCGCCGATGTCGCGGTGATCGGTTTTCATACCGACCGGCCTACGGGTTATGGCCGGCTGTTGGTCGAGAATGGCGAGCTGGTGGCGATCCGCGAGGAAAAGGATGCGACCGACGAAGAGCGCAGGGTGACCTGGTGCAATAGTGGACTGATGGCGATCAATGGCCGCAATGCCCTCGATCTGCTCGACAGGATCGGCAACGGCAATGTGAAGGGCGAATATTATCTGACGGATGTGGTCGAAATCGCCCGGTCGCTCGGCCGCCGCGCCGTTGCCATCGATGCACCGGAAACAGAACTGGTCGGCTGCAACAACCGCGCCGAACTGGCGTTCATCGAAAAGCTCTGGCAGGAGCGCCGCCGCCATGAATTGATGGTCGACGGCGTATCGATGATCGCGCCTGAAACTGTCTTCCTCTCCTTCGATACGATGATCGGTCAGGACGCGCTGATCGAGCCCAATGTCGTTTTTGGTCCCGGCGTGACGGTCGAACCGGGTGCCGTGATCCATGCCTTCTCGCACCTCGAAGGCGCGCATGTCGCGGAAGGTGCCACTGTTGGTCCCTATGCCCGGCTGCGACCGGGGGCCAACCTGCACGCCAACTCCAAGGTAGGTAATTTCTGCGAGGTCAAGAAGGCCGAGATCGGCGAGGGGGCCAAGGTCAATCATCTCACCTATATCGGCGACGCCTTCGTTGGCGCGGGCAGCAATATCGGTGCCGGCACCATCACCTGCAATTATGACGGTTACAACAAGGCTGAGACGCGGATCGGCGCGAACAGCTTCGTTGGTTCCAACTCATCGCTGGTTGCTCCCGTGACGATTGGCGAGGGGGCCTACATCGCCTCCGGCAGCGTCATCACCGATGACGTGCCCGATGATGCGCTGGCTTTTGGGCGTGCGCGCCAGGAGGTGAAGCCGGGCCGCGCAACCGTGGTGCGGGAGCGGGCGAAGGCGCTGAAGGAAGCGAAGAAAAAGTCGCCTTGAAGGACGTTACGAAGCGATACCGAAAGTGACCGGCGCCATAATTGCGGATTGCACGGGAAAGATTAGAAGTTTCGGCGAGAAGATCGCCGTCTGGAGATATATATGTGCGGAATTGTCGGAATTGTCGGAACTGAGCCCGTTGCTGAACGGCTTGTCGATGCGCTGAAGCGTCTCGAATATCGTGGCTACGATTCAGCCGGCGTTGCAACGATCGACAATGGCGCGATGGATCGCCGCCGTGCCGAGGGCAAGCTCTTCAATCTGGAAAAGCTGGTGTCCGAAAAGCCGCTGCCGGGCGTGGTCGGCATCGCGCATACACGCTGGGCGACTCACGGCGTGCCGAACGAAACCAACGCGCACCCGCACTTTGTCGATGGCGTGGCCGTCGTCCATAACGGCATCATCGAAAACTTCGCCGAACTGCGCGAAGAACTGACCGCCGATGGTGCCACCTTCACCACCCAGACCGACACGGAAGTGGTGGCGCAGCTTCTGGCGAAATATACCCGCGATGGCCTTGGCCATCGGGAGGCGATGCTGAAGATGTTGAACCGCGTGACCGGTGCTTATGCGCTGGTGGTGATGTTCAAGGACGATCCCGGCACGCTGCTTTCGGCGCGTTCCGGCCCGCCGCTTGCCGTCGGTTATGGCCGCGGAGAAATGTTCCTGGGTTCCGACGCCATTGCGCTGTCGCCCTTCACCAACGAGATCACCTATCTGGTGGATGGCGACTGCGCCATCGTGACCCGGCAGGGCGCCGAGATCATCGATTTCTCCGGCAAGCCGGTGAAGCGCGAGCGGCAGATATCGCAGGCGACGGCCTATGTCGTCGACAAGGGCAACCATCGCCACTTCATGGAAAAGGAAATCTACGAGCAGCCGGAAGTCATTTCCCATGCGCTCAGCCATTATGTGGATTTCGCCTCCAAGACCGTGAAAGAGGCCGATAAGGCCATCGATTTCGCCAAGCTTTCCGGACTTGCGATCTCCGCCTGCGGCACGGCTTATCTTTCCGGCCTGATCGGCAAATACTGGTTCGAGCGTTATGCGCGCCTGCCGGTGGAGATCGATGTGGCCTCCGAGTTCCGCTATCGCGAAATGCCACTTCAGCCAACGCAGGCGGCGCTCTTCATCTCGCAATCGGGTGAGACAGCCGATACGCTGGCATCGCTGCGCTATTGCAAGGAAAGCGATCTCAAGATCGGCGCCATCGTCAATGTGCGGGAATCGACCATTGCCCGGGAATCGGACGCCATCTTCCCGATCCTTGCCGGACCGGAAATCGGCGTCGCTTCCACCAAGGCCTTCACCTGCCAGCTTGCGGTGCTTGCTTCGCTCGCCATCGCCGCCGGCAAGGCGCGCGGCACTCTGAAGCCCGGTCAGGAAAAGGAACTTGTGCAACATCTGATCGAGATGCCGCGCATCATGAGCCAGGTGCTCAACATCATACAGCCCCAGATAGAGGGCCTGTCGCGCGATCTGTCGCGCTTCAAGGACGTGCTTTATCTCGGCCGGGGCACCAGCTTCCCGCTGGCGCTGGAAGGCGCGCTGAAGCTCAAGGAAATTTCCTATATTCACGCCGAAGGTTATGCTGCCGGCGAGCTGAAGCACGGCCCCATCGCGCTGATCGACGAGAACATGCCCGTCATCGTGATTGCACCGCATGATCGTTTCTTCGAAAAGACCGTCTCCAACATGCAGGAGGTTGCCGCCCGCGGCGGCCGTATCATCTTCATCACGGATGAGAAGGGAGCTGCCGCTTCCAAGCTCGACACCATGGCGACGATCACGCTGCCGACCGTCGACGAACTGATCGCACCGATAGTCTTCTCGCTGCCCATTCAGCTGCTGGCCTATCACACCGCCGTTTTCATGGGTACGGATGTTGACCAGCCGCGCAACCTTGCAAAATCGGTCACGGTGGAATGATCATCCGGCCGGAGCGCCAGGGTGACGAAGAGGCGATTGCCCGCGTTACGGAAGAAGCCTTTCGTAACGTCGAGCATAGCGACAAGACCGAACATCTGATCGTGGCGCGGCTGCGGGAGGCCGGTGCGCTCACGGTTTCGCTCGTGGCCGAAGACAGCGAAGGGATCGTCGGCCATATCGGCTTTTCGCCCGTGACACTTTCAAGCGGCGACAGCGGCTGGTTTTGCCTTGCGCCTCTTTCGGTGACGCGGGAACGGCAGGGCGAGGGTATCGGCTCCCGGCTGGTGCGTGAAGGGCTTGCTGCGCTTGATCGGCTGAGCGCATCGGGATGTGTCGTTGCCGGCGATCCCGATTATTATGGACGCTTCGGTTTTCAAGCCGTCGAGGGCCTAAGCGCTATGGGGATTCCTGACGAATATTTCACAGTTCTTCGCTTGCATGGGGGAACGCCATCCGGCATTGTCAGTTTTCATCCGGGTTTCGATAGCGACAGCGCTTAACGCGAACGGTAAATGACCGACATTCCTCCCAAAATTTCCTTTGCGACACGGTTGCGCAACAGCTTCCTTACGGGCGTTCTGATCCTCGCACCCGTCACCATTACCATGTGGCTTGTGTGGAGCTTCCTGCAATGGGCGGATAGCTGGGTGAAGCCCTATATTCCCGCCCGTTACGATCCCGAGCAATATTTCGATGTGGCCATTCCCGGCTTCGGCCTGCTGATCGCTGTCATCGGCATCACCCTCATCGGCTTTCTCGGCAATAACCTGATCGGGAAATGGATTGTCGGCGTCGGTGAATCCATCCTCAACCGCATGCCGTTGGTGCGGCCGATCTATAAAAGCATCAAACAGCTTTTCGAATCCGTCCTGAAGGAGCACTCGAACTCCTTCAAGAAGGTTGGCCTGATCGAGTTCCCGTCGTCAGGCACATGGGCGATGGTGTTTGTGGCTTCCGAGGCAAAGGGCGAACTCGCCCATCGCTTCAACGAGATGGGCCAGCAGATGGTCGCCGTCTTCCTGCCGCCCACACCGGTGCCGACGGCGGGCTTCCTGCTGTTCGTGCCCAAGGACAAGATCGTGATGCTGGACATGACCCCGGAGGATGCGGCGAAGCTGCTGATCTCGGGTGGTCTTGTGGCGCCGGATTTCAAGCCGCCGAAGATGATCGCGCCGGTCTAATCTAGAGAACGCCCGGGATGTCCGTCTGCGAAAAGTCGTTACCGACATAAAGCAAACGGCAACCCTCTGTTTTCGCCAGCTCGTAGGCAAAGCAGTCGCCGAAATTTAGTCCGGCAGGATGAACGCCCTTGCCCCAAATGCGATAAGCTTCCGAAACGCCATGCGCCGATTTGGGGGTGACGGGTTTGATTTCGGCGCCCAGACCTTCGATCAGCATCTCTAGTTCTCGGCTACGGTCGCGCCGCTGCGCCACGATCATGGCCTCCGCAAGCGTCCCCGCTGAAATGAGCAGAGGTTCATCAGTTTCGAGCGCTGAGGCGCAGGCATCCGCTTTGGGTTCATCGAGCAGGATCGTCATCAGAGCCGACGTATCGATAACGATCATTTCGGAAGGCCGTGCTCGTCATAGAGAAAATCCTGACTATGCGCGGCATCCGGGCCATTATCGCCTTTGTTGGCGACAGTCGCGCGCACTTTTGCGAGCGCGGCGCTACGGGATGTTTTATCCGCCACGACGGTGACCGGAACCAGCCGCACGGCTGCGTGGCCATGACGGGTGAGAATGACCTCATCACCGGCTTCGGCGCGGCGCACCAGTTCGGTAAGCTGACTTTTTGCATCAGTCACGGATATCTGCACGGCTAACCTCGGGCGTTAAAGTTAGCGTTATATTAGTCCATTCAATGGACCATATCAATCCTCGTCGTCCAGATCATCCACGTCTGTTCCTGTGGTCGTGGCGTGGAACACCGGCACGAAGAGCCGCATATAGACCAGCCTCACGCTCCAGCCTTCTTCCAGCGCCCGGCTCCATGCCTTTTTGCGGCCGGGCTTCTTGAACGCCTTGCCAATCGCCTTCTTCTCGCTCTTCGCAAATGTCTCGGGCTGGAGGATATTCTGCGGCGAGCAGAGCGCGTAGCCCTTGCGGAAGGCGGGTGGCGGGCGGCGCGGGTCGATCATGTTCATGGGTGTTCTCTTTCAGCCGGCGTGCAGGAAACGAATCGCTTCGTCGCGGCGGTGCAGGTAGAGGAGGGTGCGTAGCGCATCGCCGCGTGGACCTATCAGTTCCGGGTCGCGCTCGATGACGTAGGCTGCGTCCTTGCGGGCAATTTCGAGAAGATCGGCGTGGGCCTCAAGGCTGGCGATGCGGAAGCCAGGCGTGCCTGATTGACGCGTGCCGAGCAATTCACCTTCGCCGCGCAGCTTCAAATCTTCCTCGGCGATCAGGAAGCCGTCCTCGCTGTCGCGCAGGATGGAGAGCCGTGCGCGGCCGTTTTCGCTGAGCGGGCCCTTGTAGAGCAGGATACAAGTGGAGGCCTCGTCGCCGCGTCCGACGCGGCCTCGCAGCTGGTGCAGCTGGGCGAGGCCGAAACGTTCGGCGTGTTCGATGACCATGATGGTGGCATCTGGCACATCGACGCCGACCTCGACCACCGTAGTTGCCACCAGCAGGCGGGTTTCGCCGTTCTTGAAGGCGAGCATGGCGGCGTCCTTCTCCGGGCCGCTCATACGCCCGTGAATGAGGCCGATGTTGGCGCCGAGCATCTGCGAGAGAACCGCGTGGCGCTCTTCTGCCGACATGAGGTCGGACTCCTCCGTCTCCTCCACCAGCGGGCAAATCCAGTAGGCTTTTTTGCCGTCCTTCAGCGCTGCGCGCAGCCGCTCAACAATATCGCCGATGCGTTCGGTGGGGATCGTGACGGTCTGGATGGGTTTGCGGCCCGCCGGTTTTTCGGTGAGCTTGGAGACATCCATGTCCCCGAAGGCGGCCAGTACCAGCGTGCGTGGAATGGGCGTTGCGGTCATGACCAGCATATGTGGCGTGATGCCCTTGGCGGTGAGGCGCAGGCGCTGGTGCACGCCGAAACGATGCTGTTCGTCCACCACGGCGAGCACAAGGTTCTTATAGGTGACGCTGTCCTGGAACAGCGCATGGGTGCCGATGACGATCTGCGCTTCGCCCGAGGCGACGCGATCCTCTATCTCGCGGCGTTCCTTGCCCTTGGTACGTCCGGTCAGCACTTCCACCGTGAGGCCCACGGCCTGCGCGAGTTTGGAAATGGTGGCGTAATGCTGACGGGCAAGGATTTCGGTGGGCGCCATCAGCACCGCCTGTCCGCCGGCTTCCACCGCCGTCGCCATGGCCATCAGCGCCACCAGCGTCTTGCCCGCACCGACATCGCCCTGCAGCAGCCGCAACATGCGGTCTTCGCCAGCCATGTCGGTCAGGATATCCTTGACGGCGGCGCTCTGGGTTGCCGTCAGCGAGAAGGGCAGTTGCGACAGGATCTTTGCGGCGATATCGCCTTTGGCGCGGATTGGCTGGCCCGCCACCTTGCGCAGCCGCTGGCGCACCAGCGCCAGTGAGAGCTGCCCGGCGAGGAATTCGTCATAGGCAAGCCGTCTGCGCGCCGGCGCCTGAGGATCGATATCGGCGCTGTCGCGCGGATCGTGCAATTCGCGGAAGCTTGATGCCACGTCACCGAAGCCCTGCCGGGTCTTGAGCGTCTCATCGATCCATTCCGGGAAAACCGGCAGCTTCGAGAGCCCGCCTTCGATCGCCTTGCGCAACACCTTGGCGGAAAGGCCGGCGGTCATGGGATAAACCGCTTCCACAAGGGGCAGATTTTCCGCCTCGGAAAGCTTCACCATGAAATCCGGATGCACCATGGAGGCGCGGCCGTTGAACCAGTCCACCTTGCCGCTGACGAGAACCTCTTCATCGACGGGCAGGGCCTTTGACAGCCAGTCGCCCTTGGCGCGAAAGAAGGTCAGCGCCAGTTCGCCGGTTTCATCGTGCAGGAAGACGCGATAGGGCGCGTTGCGGTTACCCGGCGGTGGCGGCTGATGGCGGTCGACACGTCCCTGAATGGTGACAATGGCGCCGGGTGCTGCAAGCGCGATGCCGGGACGGTTGCGGCGGTCGATGACGTTGGAGGGCGCATGGAACAATAGGTCGATAACGCGCGTATCGTCCGCATTCTCCCGTCCCAGAAGTTTTGCCAGGAGATCGGCAAGCTTCGGCCCCACGCCGGCAAGCGTGGAGACGGAGGCAAACAGCGGATCGAGAATGGCCGGGCGCATGGGCAGCAAAATCGGGGAAGGGGACGGCTTATGCAAGACTTCGCAGGTCACAAAGCCGGGTTATCACCGGCAGATTTTCGTGGCCGTGGTATTATTTCGATAAAAACCGGTTCCCAAGCGTTCGCCTCCTGTTCTATAGGAGGTCGCGATCAACGTGCTGTTGAATGGTCAACCGAAAGGTGAATGCGATGACTGGACTGGTGCGCACGAGTGCCGACCTCGATCCGAGACGCCGGCGGATACTTTACCGCTGCTGGCACCGCGGCATTCGCGAGATGGACCTCGTTCTCGGGCAATTCGCGGAAGACAATATCGCGCTGCTTTCCGATGACCAGCTCGATGAGCTTGAAGTCATCATGGCGGAAGAGGATAACGACCTCGTCAAGATGGTGACGGGGGCGCTTGCCATTCCTGAAAAGTTCCAGACCCCCCTGTTCATGAAGATCGCATCCTATCGTCCCGATTTCGATCTCGTCACCGCAGACAATGTGAAAGCCTGAAACCATGATAGCCGGATTCGATGCAAAGCTGGTGTCGTCGGCCGATACGCCGCTGAGCATCGGAAACGTGCCCGCAGGCATGGAGGCGCTGCTGCTTGCCGAGATGGCGCGCGCAGGCACCTCGGTTGCCTATGTGATGTCGGATGGCCAGCGCATCGCCGATCTCGAACAAATTCTCGGCTTTGTTGCGCCCGATATTCCGGTCATGACGCTGCCGGCCTGGGACTGCCTTCCCTATGACCGCGTGTCACCAAGCGCCGACACGTCGGCGCGTCGCCTGGCGGCGCTTGCCGGTCTCATCAGCCACGCGAAGAAACCGCATCCGGCCATCGTGCTGGTCACCGTCAACGCCATGCTGCAGAAGATGGCCCCGCGCGACATCATCGAAAGCCTTGGTTTCTCTGCCAGACCCGGCAACCAGATCCGCATGGAGGATATTGCCGCGCGGCTGGAGCGCAACGGTTTCGACCGGGTTGCGACGGTGCGTGAGGTGGGCGAGTTCGCCGTGCGCGGCGGTATTCTCGATGTTTTCGTGCCGGGCACCGAGGAGCCTGTGCGGCTCGATTTCTTCGGCGATACGCTGGAGAGCATCCGTACCTTCGATCCGGCCAGCCAGCGGACCATCGGCCAGGCGCGCTCGCTCGATCTGAACCCCATGAGCGAAGTGACGCTGACGCCCGATACGATCAGCCGGTTTCGTAAGAATTACCTCTCGCTGTTCGGTGCGGCGACGCGTGACGATGCGCTTTATCAGGCCGTTTCCGAGGGCCGCCGTTATGCCGGCATGGAGCACTGGCTGCCGCTGTTTTACGAGAAGCTGGAGACCGCCTTCGATTATCTGAAGGGGTTCCGCATCGTCACCGATCACACGGCACGCGAGGCGGCCAAGGAGCGCTCCAAGCTGGTGCTCGATTATTACGAGGCGCGGCGCGCTTCCGGTGAGACGAAGGGATCGACGCAGGGTGCGCCCTACAAACCCGTGTCTCCCGGCCAGCTTTATCTCAACGGCAAGGATTTCGACACGGCCCTGTTTGCCGTCAATGCGGTGCGTCTGACGCCCTTCAATGAGCAGGATAGCGAGGGAAGACCCGTCGCCACGCTGGACGCGCATGTCGGCCCGCGCTGGGCGCGGCAGCCAACCGAAGGCGAAAGCGAAGAGCGGGTCAATGTCTTTGCCCTGGCTGTGAAACACATAGCCGAGCGCCGCGCCAGGGGCTGGAAGGTGCTGATAACAGGCTGGTCGGAAGGCTCGCTCGACCGGTTGCTGCAGGTGCTGAACGAACACGGGCTTGAGAAGATCAAGCCGGTTACCTCGCTAAAAGAGGTGGAGAAGCTTGGCAAAGGCGAGGCCGCCTCCGCGGTGCTGAGCCTTGAAGCCGGTTTCGAAACCGGGAATCTTGCCGTTATCGGCGAGCAGGACATTCTCGGCGACCGCATGGTGCGGCGCTCCAAGCGCCGCAAGCGCGGTGCGGATTTCATTTCGGAAGTGGCCGGGCTGGACGAGGGCTCGCTCGTCGTTCATGCCGAACACGGCATTGGTCGTTTCGTCGGATTGCAGACCATCGAGGCGGCGGGCGCACCACGCGCCTGTCTCGAGTTGCACTATGCCGATGACGCCAAGCTGTTTCTGCCGGTTGAAAACATCGATCTCCTCTCGCGTTACGGCTCGGACGCGGCGGAGGCAACGCTCGACAAGCTCGGCGGCGGCGCGTGGCAGATGCGCAAGGCCAAGCTCAAGAAGCGCCTGCTCGACATGGCCGATGAGCTTATCCGCATCGCAGCGGCGCGTCTCGTGCGCCATGCGCCGGAGCTTGTCGCGCCCGATGGGCTCTATGATGAGTTTGCTGCCCGTTTCCCCTATGATGAAACTGAGGACCAGCTGAACGCCATCGAGGCGGTGCGGGAGGATCTCGCGGCCGGCCGGCCAATGGACCGTCTCATCTGCGGTGACGTCGGTTTCGGCAAGACCGAAGTGGCGCTGCGCGCCGCCTTCCTTGCCGCCATGAATGGCGTGCAGGTGGCTGTCGTGGTGCCGACCACGCTGCTCGCCCGCCAGCATTTCCGGACTTTCTCGGAGCGTTTCCGCGGGTTGCCCATCCGCGTGCAGCAGGCTTCCCGTCTCGTCGGCTCCAAGGAACTGGCGCTGACCAAGAAGGAAGTTGCTGACGGAAAGACCGATATCGTGGTCGGCACGCATGCGCTGCTCGGTGCGGGCATCAGCTTTGCCAATCTCGGCCTGCTCATCATCGACGAAGAGCAGCATTTCGGCGTCAAGCACAAGGAGCGGCTGAAGGAGCTGAAAAGCGATGTGCATGTGCTGACGCTATCGGCGACGCCCATTCCGCGCACCTTGCAGCTCGCCATGACCGGGGTTCGCGAACTGTCGCTCATCACCACCCCGCCTGTCGACCGCATGGCGGTGCGCACTTTCATCTCGCCGTTTGACCCGCTCGTCATTCGCGAGACGCTGATGCGTGAGCATTATCGTGGCGGCCAGAGTTTCTACGTTTGTCCGCGGCTTGCCGATCTCGCCGATATCCATGCCTTCCTGCAATCGGATGTGCCGGAACTGAAGGTGGCGGTGGCGCATGGGCAGATGGCGGCGGGCGAGCTGGAAGACATCATGAACGCCTTCTACGACGGCAAATATGATGTTCTGCTGTCGACCACCATCGTCGAATCCGGCCTTGACGTTCCAACCGCCAATACGCTGATCGTGCATCGCGCCGATATGTTCGGTCTTGCCCAGCTGTACCAGCTGCGCGGCCGCGTTGGCCGCTCCAAGGTTCGCGCCTTCGCGCTCTTCACCCTGCCGGTCAACAAGGTACTGACCACGACTGCTGAGCGCCGGCTGAAGGTGCTGCAATCGCTCGATACGCTCGGCGCCGGTTTCCAGCTGGCGAGCCACGATCTTGATATTCGTGGTGCGGGCAATCTGCTCGGGGAAGAACAGTCCGGCCATATCAAGGAAGTCGGTTTCGAGCTTTATCAGCAGATGCTGGAAGAGGCTGTCGCCGAAGTGAAGGGTGACGAGCAGGTGCAGGATAGCGGCTGGTCGCCGCAAATCTCGGTCGGCACATCCGTCATGATCCCGGAAGATTACGTTCCCGATCTGCATCTTCGCATGGGCCTTTACCGCCGGCTTGGCGAGCTTGCCGATATCAGCGAGATCGACGGTTTCGGCGCTGAAATGATCGACCGTTTCGGCCCGCTGCCGAAAGAAGTGCAGCATCTTCTCAAGATCGTCTACATCAAGTCGCTCTGCCGCATTGCCAACGTCGAGAAGCTGGATGCCGGGCCGAAGGGCGTTGTCGTTCAGTTCCGCAACAGGGAATTCCCGAACCCGGCGGCGCTTGTCGGTTACATTGGCAAGCAGGGATCGATGGCGAAGATCCGTCCCGATCACAGCCTGTTCCTCAACCGTGATCTGCCGACGCCGGAAAAGCGGCTGACGGGTGCGGCGATGATCATGACGCAGCTGGCGGAGCTGGCTCGGTCGTAGATTTGAGTTTCAGAGGGTGGGCTATTTGGTACCGCAGGTGGGTGGGGTTTACCCCCCTCTGCCCTGCCGGGCATCTCCCCCTCAAGGGGGGAGATCGGCAAGATGCACTGTCACCACTCCATCCTCTAACGTCGAGATAATGCGAGACATCGCCGCAGATCGATCTCCCCCCTTGAGGGGGAGATGCCCGGCAGGGCAGAGGGGGGTAAAGCCACACCCACCTTTGGCCACTCACGAATGCCCCCACGCGGCTCAGCCAAAATTACCGCAATGTAACGAAACGGACATCTACCGGTAGTCTTCGCAGGCGTAATCTCCTCCTCATACCCGGTGCGGCGGATGAGTGGATGCCGCCGGGTGATGAAGGAGCAGGACGATGTGGACCAATATCAACAGGTTTGCCACCGCTGGTCTGGTTGCCTTGACAATTGCGGGCACCACAATTGCCACCACCAGTCAGGCGGAAGCGCGCAATAATTTCGGCCGCGGCCTTGCCGCCGGTATTGCCGGCACGATCATTGGCGGAGCGCTGATTGCGGGTGCAAGACACCCGGGCTATGCCTACGGCCCCGCCTATTACGCGCCTGCTTATGGTCCACCCGTCTACGCTGCGCCCGCTTATGGCCCGCCGGTCGTTTATGAACCCGCCTATCCCCGCTGCCATGTGGCCTGGAGGCAGAACGCCTGGGGCGACATGTATCGGGTCAGGGTTTGCGATTGATTGAACGCCGGACCGGCGGTGCCTGAAGCGCCGCCGGTTTTTTCGCTCTCTGTGGCTAGTGACTGTCTTCCGGCGTAATACCGACAGCCACGTTCTGGTCTGTCGCGGCGATGGAGGCGGGCAATGGCACCTTTCTCTGTTTCTCGCGGAGCAGTGTCAGCAGGCCGGATCCGACGATGAGGGCAATGCCGATCAACATCCAGCCGTCGATACGATCGCCAAAAATCAGATAACCGAACAGGATGGCCCAGAGCATCTGGCTATATTGCGTCGGGCCGATCATGGCGGCGGGCGCATATTGGGCGGCGTACATGACCAGAATGTTGCCAAGCGCGCCGAGCAGGCCGTATCCTGCCAGCAGCAGCCATTGTTCGCCACCCGGCATGACGAAGCTCGGCACCATGGCAACGCCGCTGATGACGAGACAGCCCAGCACGCCCGCACCGTAAAGCGAAACATTCTTTTCCGATGGGCCCATGGCGCGGAAGATCACGATGCTGAGCGCGCCGCTGAAGCCGGCGATGATGGCGCCCAGATGGCCTATGCCCAGTTCACGGAATCCGGGCCGCAGGATGATGAGCACACCCAGAAAACCGATGATGACGGCCGACCAGCGGCGAATGCCCACCTGTTCCTTGAGAAACATCACCGACATGATGGTGACGAAGGACGGAAGCAGGAAGATCAGCGCGAAAGCTTCCGCCATGGAAAGATAGGTAAAGGCAGTCACGCTGCCGACAGCGCCGGTGCCGGCCGAAAAAAAGCGGATGATCCAGAGCGGCCGGTTGGTTGTTTTCACCACATCCAGCCAGCTGTCGTTGCGTTTGCGGATGAAGGGCAGGGCGACGAGGCCGAACAGGGCCCCGAAGAAGGCCGATTCTATGGGAGAAATCTGACCTTCAATGAGTTTAACGCTGGCATCGCTCCAGGCATAGGCAGCGAAGGCTGCAAAGGCGAGCAGAATGCCTTTCAGGGTCTGGTCGGACACGGAAACACCGGCAAAAATCGAGTTGTTGAAAACCGCCGGCGGTTTGACCGTCAGTTCATCGATCTATGCTCGTCCGCCTTGATTTTTGCAATATCCCGCAATGCAGCAATCAGGACATCGGGTGTTTGTGCACCGCTTATGGCGTATTTCTGGTCGATGATGAAAAAGGGCACGCCGGCGACACCCATCTGCTGGGCGGCATCGATTTCAGCGACGACCGTATCCTTGTCCGCGTCCGAAGCCAGCAGCCGCTCGACGACTTTCGCATCCATGCCGGCCTTTGCGGCAACGTCGACCAGCACGGCATGATCGCCGATATTGCGGCCTTCCTCGAAATTGGCCTTGAACAGGCCGGTCACGACGCGTTCCTGGACGTCGCGGCCTTCGGAATGGGCCCAGAGCGACAGGCGATGGGCATCGAGCGTGTTCGGCCCGATCTTGATCGCGTCGAAATCGTAGGTAATGCCGACTTCCCTGCCGAGCTGAACCAACGTGGCATGGGCCTGTTCCAGACGCTCCTTGCCGAGCTTTTCCTCGAGAGCGGCTTTCTGGTCGACTCCTTCCGGCGGATAGTCCGGGTTGAGGCGGTAGGGACGCCAGTTCACGTCGACGCTGATTTCATCCTGCACCTCGGCAATGGCGAGATCGAGCCGGGCCTTGCCGAGATAACACCACGGGCAGACCATGTCCGATACGACGTCAACAACGATGCGTTCCATGGCTGATGTTCCTTATATGATCGACCTGACGGTGGCAGGTTATTGCGCCCGCGCGTCCCACCAGGTCTGTTTCTGATTGCCCTGTATCGGTGTCATATCCGGGCGGTCGATATATTTCCAGCGGGCGACCCATTGGGCGCCGATATAATAGAGCGGAATGATATAATGTCCGGCCACAAGCAGGCGGTCATAAGCGCGCACGGCCGCCTGGAAATCTTCCGTCGAGCGGGCCTGCAACAGCGCCTCTATCATCCGGTCTATATCGGGATTGGCAACACCTGCATAGTTGAAGCTGCCCTGCGCATCACGCGAGAGTGAGTTCCAGCGGTTCAGCTGCTCCATGCCGGGCGAAAGCGACGAGGGCAGGGAGCGGATGATCATGTCGTAATCGAAGCTGTTCGAGCGCGACTGGTATTGCCCGTCATCAACCGAGCGAATGCCCATGGCGACGCCGATCAGGTTCAGCGAACGCTGATAGGCGAGCGCGATACGCTCCTGCGCCGGGTTCTGCGTCATGATCTCGAAGGCGAGCTGGCGGCCATTGGCATCGGACATCCTGCCGTTCTTGATGCTGTAGCCAGCCTCTTTCAGCTTGTCGACGGCCATTTTCAGAACCTTGCGGTCGGCGCCCGTGCCGTCCGTGGTCGGCAGCGCATAGGTGCCGGCCAGAAGCTCCGGCGGCATGGACTTTGCCGCGTCACCGAGCAGCGCCAGCTCGCGCGCGTCGGCGGCGTTGCCATAGGCGCCGAGCGGCGAGTTCTGCCAGTAGCTCTGCGTCCGCTTGAAGGAGCCGCCGAGGATGTTTTTGTTCATCCACTCGAAATCGAAGGCATAGGTAAGGCCTTCGCGTACCTTTTCGTCAGCGAAGACGGCACGGCGGGTGTTGAAGACGAGACCGAACATGCCGGTCGGCAGGCGCGGCTGGAATACGTCCTTGACGATATCGCCGCGATGCACGGCGGGGAAATTATAGGCCTGCCCCCAGTGAGAGGTATCGGAGGTGCCATTGATGGCATCGCCTTCCGGGTAGATGTCGATATCGCCCTTCTTGAAGGCCTCGAACATGGTCGTGACCTGGAGGAAATAGGTGATGCTGATCTCGTCGTAATTATCGAAACCGACTTTGCCGGGAATGTCCTTGCCCCAGTAGTCGGGGTTTCTCTCCCAGATGATTCGTTCACCCGGGCGCAGCGTCTTGATTCGGTAAGGGCCGGAGCCGACAACCGCACCGAGGCCCGCCTGCTCGAATTTTTCCGGATCGGTCGCGTGTTTCGGCAGGATCGGCGTTGAAGAGGCGAGGATGAGAGGCGTTTCGCGATTCGCCTTTTCGTTGAAGGTGAAGCGCACGCTGCGTTCGCCGGTCTTCTCCATCTTGGCTACGCCGTCGAGACGGCTGTTGAATGGCGGGCGGCCCTTTTCCTTCAGGAGATTGAAGGTGAAGATCACGTCATCAGGCGTTATCGGCTCGCCATCCGACCATTTCGCCTTGGGGTTGATGTTGAACTGAACGAAGCTGCGCTCGTCGTCCCACTCCACGGTTTCGGCGAGCAGCCCGTAGAGGCTGAAGGGCTCGTCGCTGGAGCGAGACATCAGCGGCTCGTAAAGAAGATTGCCGAATTCCGGATCCCAAACACCACGGGCGGTGGTGCGCATTCCCTTAAGAACGAAGGGGTTCAGGCTGTCGAAGGTGCCGACCACGCCATAAGAAATGCGGCCGCCTTTCTTCACGTCAGGATTGACATAAGGAAGGTGTGAAAAATCTGCGGGAAGCGCTGGCGTGCCATGCATCGAGATGGCGTGCAGCGGTTGCGCTACCGCACTCCCGCCGGGAAGCAGGGATGATCCCAAAAGAAACAATGCGGGGATGAGGGCCGCAAGGTTGCGCATGTCACTGTCCTGTCTCAACTGTCCGTCCGATGTGCGTCAGGACCGTTTATCGTCATGATTCTGGCAGATATGTAGCACACGGACATTGCATGACCCATGCAAGCGCGGGAAATCTTGGCTCCGCTCAAGAAAAAGTTAAAGAAGTGCTGGATATCGCCGCGAACGGCATGTAACAGGGGGACCGGAAGAGACGGGTCACGCATTTGCCTCATTTAAACGACAGTTGAACGGGCAGAAGGATACCGCCATCGACGAACAGGACCTTGAGCGGTTCTGTTCTGGCAGACATTCAGGAGACGGAACTCTTATGATGCACAAGGCAAACACATTCACCCGGACGGCTCTGTCCGCTCTGGTCCTCTCTCTCGGCGCTGTGTCCGCTCCGGCCATCTCGCAGGCGCAGGATGCTGCTCCGGCTGCTCAGGGCGCTGGCGCTCCGCCGCTCGGCTGGTTCAAGACCTGCTCCAAGCAGGAAGACAACGATGTCTGCGTTGTGCAGAACGTGGTTCTCGCCCAGAACGGCCAGATGATCACGGCCGTTGGCCTCATTACCGTTGAAGGCAAGGTCAACCGCAAGCTGCTGCAGGTTTCCGTTCCGACCGCGCGTCTCATTCCTCCGGGTGTGATGATGCAGATCGATGGCGGTAAGGGTCAGAAGCTCGATTACGCCGTTTGCCTTCCCGACAAGTGCACGGCTGAAGTGCCGCTGACGGACGCCATGATCGCTTCGCTGAAGAAGGGTAGCGAGGTGGTCTTCACCTCCATCAACTTCCGCCGCGCACCGAACCCCATCAAGATCGCGCTTTCCGGTTTCACCGGCGCTTATGACGGCCCGGCAATCACCCAGTCGCAGCTGGCCGAAAGCCAGCGAAGCCTGCAGGAAGGCATGCAGAAGAAGGCGGAAGAAGCTCGCAAGAAGCTCGAAGCTGCTCAGGACGCTGCCAAGGGCGCGCCGAAGCCCTGATTGCCGCGCAAGCTCGAAAAAACAGAAAACCGGTCTGGCGACAGACCGGTTTTTTTATGCGCGTTCGATATCCCCGGGAGGAGGGAGATGCTTGGCGGGCGTCAGTGCGCCGTGGACATTTTCGGGCGCCATTCGCCGTTCGGCGCCTTGTCAAAGATGCGGCCGATATTGGGATTTCGGAGCGGCGTCTCGTTCTCGTCGTGGACGAGGTTCTGTTCGGAAACATAGGCGACATATTCCGTCTCCTCGTTTTCGGCGAGAAGATGATAGAAGGGCTGGTCGCGTTCCGGCCTGATTTCCGCGGGAATGGCGTTCCACCATTCCTCGGTATTGGCATATTCCGGGTCCACGTCGATTACCACACCGCGGAACGGAAACACCTTGTGGCGAACGATCTCGCCAAGCGTGAATTTTGCGTTTCTTTGTTTCATGGCATGTACTTCCTTTCCCAATACTAGTTGGTATCGGAACGCGAAATATCAAGACCTGGCGCTTTGACGCCGCTCTGCCATTCGTGTTCAGCGCCCTTTGCCGATCGGCGCGGTGGCGATGATGACGCCGCCGGTGACCAATACGATGCCGATGGCATGATAGGTCTCGAAGGATTCGCCGAGAAACACCGTCGCCATGAGGATCGAGACCGGTGGCATCATGTACAGCGTAATTCCCGCCGTGGCGGGACCGAAAACGCGCACCGTGTGGGTAAAGCAATAAAAGGCCAGAAGTGAGGCGAACAGGATGATGCCGCCGATCTTCGCCCATGCAACAGGCGTGGCCGGCAGCATGCCGCCCTGTGCCAGTTCCAGTGCTGCCGGCGGCAGAAGGACAAGCGCGCCGGAAAAAGCAATCAGTCCGAAGAGACTGAAGGACGCCATCTGCCGCGCCGCCGGATCGCGCAGCAGCAGGGAATAGATCGCAAAGGCAATGGCTGCGGTCAAAATTGCAAAGTCGCCGATGTTGAAATTCATGTGCCGGAGAGCGGAGATATCGCCCTTGAGCACGATGGCGGCGACGCCGGCGAAGGCGATAATCATGCCCGCCACTTCAAGCTTCCGGATCGGCCGGCCCTGAAAGATGTGCTGGAACAGGATGATGAACAGCGAGGAGGTGGTATAGATCAGCGTGCCGTTGGCGGCCGTGGTCATGGTGAGGCCCCAATAGACCACACCGCCGCAGATGCCCATGCCGAGAATGCCGAGGACGAGCCAGAGTAGCGTCTTGTGCCGCACGAAAGCAAGGCAGTTGCGCCAGTCGGCGATCATGAAGGGCGCGATGATGAGCGTCGAGCCCATCCAGCGGATGAAGGCGGCAATGAAAGGCGAGACCTCACCGACGACGCCGCGGCCGAAAATGACGTTGCTGGCGAAAAAGAAGGGAACGGCCAGAAAGATGAGCCAGTCCGTGAGGCGGGTTTGCTGCGTGGCTGGCGTGTTCGGCATTCTTCACGGTCAGGGTTGAACTTCAAAAGAAAACGGCGGCTTTCCGGGGAAAACCGCCGCGATGAATGGAGCGCCCCGGTGGAGCGCCCGCAGGGCCGATCAGGCCGAGTAGTACATGTCGAATTCGACCGGGTGAGGGGTCATTTCGAAACGCATGACTTCCTGCATCTTCAGTTCGATGAAGCTATCGATCTGGTCGTCGTCAAACACGCCGCCGGCGGTCAGGAACTTGCGGTCCTTGTCGAGGCTTTCCAGCGCTTCACGCAGCGAACCGCAGACGGTCGGGATCTTCTTCAGTTCCTTGGCAGGAAGGTCGTAAAGGTCCTTGTCCATCGGCTTGCCGGGATGGATCTTGTTCTTGATGCCGTCGAGGCCGGCCATCAGCATGGCCGCAAAACCGAGATAGGGGTTCTGGGTCGGGTCCGGGAAGCGGACTTCGACGCGCTTTGCCTTCGGGTTGGAGCCGAAGGGGATACGGCAGGAGGCGGAACGGTTGCGCGCGGAGTAGGCGAGCAGAACCGGCGCTTCATAACCCGGCACCAGACGCTTGTAGGAGTTGGTGGTAGGGTTGGTGAAGGCATTGATCGCCTTGGCGTGCTTGATGATGCCGCCGATGTAATAGAGGCAGGTCTCGGAAAGGCCTGCATATTCATCGCCTGCGAAGGTCGGCTTGCCGCCCTTCCAGATCGACTGGTGAACGTGCATGCCCGAGCCGTTGTCGCCGAAGATCGGCTTCGGCATGAAGGTTGCCGTTTTGCCATAGGCATTGGCGACCTGGTGCACAACGTACTTGTAGATCTGCATCTTGTCGGCGCTGGAGACCAGCGTGTCGAACTTCACGCCCAGCTCGTGCTGTGCGGCAGCCACTTCGTGGTGATGCTTTTCAACGACGACGCCCATTTCGGCGAGAACCGTCAGCATTTCGGAGCGCATGTCCTGCAGGCTGTCGATCGGCGGAACCGGGAAATAACCGCCCTTGACGCGCGGACGGTGGCCGAGGTTGCCGGTCTCGTAGTCGGTGTCGTCATTGGACGGCAGTTCGGACGAATCGAGCTTGAAGCCGGTGTTGTAGGGGTCTGCCTTGTATTTCACGTCGTCGAAGACGAAGAATTCAGGCTCGGGACCGACGAAAACCGTGTCGCCGATACCTGATGCCTTGAGGTAGGCTTCGGCCTTCTTGGCGGTGCCGCGCGGGTCGCGGTTATAGGCTTCGCCCGAGACCGGGTCGAGAATATCGCAAAGGACGACCAGGGTGGACTGGGCGAAGAACGGGTCGACATGGGCGGTGGCCGGATCTGGCATCAGCACCATGTCGGACTCGTTGATGGCCTTCCAGCCGGCGATCGAGGAGCCGTCGAACATGACGCCGTCGGCGAACATGTCTTCGTCGACGCATACCACGTCCATGGTGACGTGCTGCAGCTTGCCCTTGGGGTCGGTAAAGCGCAGGTCCACGAACTTGATGTCGTTATCCTTGATCTGCTTCAAGATATCGTTTGCGGTCGTCATTTAAACTTTTCCTTGAGTGTGATGATGACGAGGTGAAAACCCAAGCCTCCCCGGCTCGGGACTTTTTTAATTATATGGCGTCCACGCCTGTTTCACCGGTACGGATGCGGATGACTTCCTCGACATTGGAAACGAAAATCTTTCCGTCGCCGATGCGTCCGGTCTGCGCCGCATTGCGGATCGCCTCGATGACGGCTTCCGCATTCTCATCCGCCAATACGACTTCGACTTTCACTTTCGGCAAAAAGTCCACGACGTACTCTGCACCGCGGTAGAGTTCCGTGTGGCCTTTCTGACGACCAAAGCCTTTTGCTTCCGTGACCGTGATTCCCTGAAGTCCGACTTCCTGAAGGGCTTCCTTCACTTCGTCGAGCTTGAAAGGCTTAATGATCGCTTCGATCTTTTTCATGAGAAAATATCTCTCCGCTTCTCCCGTTAAAGCAGGTAACTCCCGCTCTGCCACAAGAATGCACGTATTGTGCCAGATCGGAAGCGGGCTTGAAGAAAAAACTTCGCCCCGCGGCCTTTCCCGCACAAAATGCATTCGCTTTTCGCGGTTCTACCGGCAATTCGTCACTAGAATCCGAAAAATCCATCAGCATTTCTGCGGTTTTCTTTAATATTAGAAATTTTTAAAATTCGATTATGCTGTGGTCGCGGGTTGAGCTATTGCACATATTATATGCATTTGAGTATTTTTTGGTCTCCGAATTTTGCTTATTTTTGTATCGATTGCCTTTCCTGCGTTTTGAAGGAATGATGTGGCATGACCTCCATTTCCGAGTTCCTCCTTCTCGACCCGGCTGTGATGGCGCGCATCGATGCGGCAGCCGGCCAATCCGGCATCCCGCTTTACGATTTGATGGAGCGTGCGGGGCAGGCGGTGGCTGCTTCGGCGCTTCGGCATTACCCGCAGGCGCTGCGCTTCGTCGTCCTGTGCGGCAGCGGGAATAACGGAGGTGACGGTTATGTTGCGGCGCGGGCGCTGGCGCAAAGCGGCGCTAAAGTCGTTGTCCATCACCTCGGCGATATCGGCCTTCTCAAGGGGATGCACGCGTGGCCTTGGAGCGGAGCGGCGTGACGCCGCTGCCGCTTGATGCCTATACACCTCTTTCCGGCGACGTGGTGATCGACGCCGTGTTCGGAGCCGGGCTGTCCCGCGATGTTCCGCCGGAGTTAGTCCGGCTGATCGAGGCGGTCATGCAGGCGAAGGTGCCGGTTCTTGCCGTGGATCTGCCCTCGGGGCTTTGCGGCCGGCGTGGCGTGGCGCTTGGCGCATCGTTCAGGGCGGAGCGCACGATCACCTTCATGGCGCGCAAGCCGGGTCATCTGCTGATGCCGGGGCGGGAGCTTTGCGGAGCGCTGGAGGTTTTCGATATCGGCATACCGTTGCGTATCCTCGATGCTCATAGGGGATCGGTGGCGGAAAATAATCCGTTTGTCTGGCGGGATGCCTTGCCGCGCGCCGGTATGGAGACCCATAAATTCCGCAGGGGGCACCTGACGGTCTTCTCGGGCCCCGCCCATACGACGGGTGCTAGCCGCATGACCGCGCTTTCAGCGCTGAAGGCGGGGGCGGGGATCGTTACTGTCGCAGCGCCGAAAGCGGCGCTCGACGTGCTGTCTGTCACATTGACGGCCGTGATGAACGTTCCGATGGACAATGCCGACGATCTGCGCGTGTGGCTTGACGATGAGCGTCACGGCGCCTTCGTTCTCGGCCCGGGCTTCGGCGATCTCGAAAAGGCGCGGCACTTCGTGTCGCTGCTTGGCGACAAGTCGGTGGTGCTGGATGCCGATGCGATCACGGCCTTCAGGGATGATACGGATGTCCTGTTCGAGCGTATCACGTCCGGTGCGGGGAAATTCGTGCTGACACCGCATGAGGGCGAGTTCGCCCGGCTGTTTGCCGATCTGGCGGCCGATGGGACGCTGAGCAAGATCGAGAAGGCGCAGGTCGCTGCGGCGCGCAGCGGCGCGGTTCTGGTCTATAAGGGTGCGGACACGGTGATCGCTTCGCCCGATGGCCGGGCGCTGGTCAATACGAACGCCCCGGCGAGCCTTGCGACGGCAGGATCGGGTGACGTTCTGGCCGGTATCATCGGCGCGCTATTGGCGCAGGGCACACCTGCCTTCGAAGCGGCTGCAGCCGGGGTCTGGCTGCATGGCGAGGCGGGCGACAGAGCGGGCGCCGGCATGACGGCGGAGGACCTCGCCCATGCGGTTCGGCCGTTTGGGTGAATTGGTCTGATTTGCTGGCTGCTCCCTGAACCTGCGATCTTACCACAGTTCCATCATCCGCGCTTCGTCACCCCGGACTGGATACGGGGGCCAGCGCGATCAGGTCCTTGATCGCGAAATACTCTTCTCACGGCGCAGACACGCCGTGAATGGATGCCGGATCTAGTCCGGCATGACGGAGGACAGGTTTTTGCTCTGAGACAAGTTCTGTCGCGCTCGGGACCTTCAACTCCGCCTTCAATGGGCGGCCTTGCCTGCCTGGCTCGCCATTGCCATGCGCGAAGCACTGATCAGCAGCTTGCGCTCGGCGCGCTCCTGCTGCGGGGTGCGATTGTAGATTTCGCGATAACACTTCGAGAAATGCGACGCTGACACGAACCCGCAGGCGACGGCGACTTCCACCACCGGCATGGCCGATTGCACCAGCAGGTGACGGGCGCGGTCAAGGCGGATTTCAAGGTAATAGCGGGCGGGCGAGCGGCCCATTTCCTGGCGGAAGAGGCGTTCCACCTGCCGGCGCGACAGATCGGCGGCGTCGGCGATATCGAGCAGCGACAGCGGCTCGGCAAGATTGCCTTCCATCAATTCGATGATCGACAGAACCTTGCTGTTCTGCACGCCAAGGCGGGCGCGCAGCGGCAGGCGCTGACGGTCGTTGGGGCTGCGCACGCGGTCGGTCAATTGCTGTTCGCAGACGCGGTTGACGAGGTTCTCGCCGAAATCCTGGCCGATCAGGCTCAGCATCATGTCGAGCGAGGCCGTGCCGCCGGCGCAGGTATAGATGTTGCTGTCGACTTCGAAGAGATCTGCGTAGACTTCCACCTGCGGGAAGGCTTCGGAAAAGCCGGGCAGGTTTTCCCAGTGGATCGCGCAACGTTTGCCGTTGAGGAGGCCAGCCTGCGCAAGGATATGGGCGGCGGTACAGAGGCTGCCGATGGCGATACCGCGATTATAGGCTTCGCGCAGCCAGGCGTTGACCGATTTGTTGATGTGTTGATCCACATCGATGCCCGAACAGATGATTGCCATTTCCGGGCGGTTTTCGCCGCTGACATAACGCCGCTCATCTGCAAGACAGGTATCGGCCTCAAGACAGATGCCGCTCGATGACATGACCTTCTGGCCATCGAGCGAGGCGATGCGCCATTCATAGGCCTGGTAGCCCAACATTCGGTTGGCGATGCGAAGCGTTTCAACCGCTGCGGCGAAGGGCAGCATGGTAAATTGCGGAATGAGAAAAAAGACGATTGAGCGCTTCTTCTGGGAGTTTCTGCTCATTTGCCCGTGCTCCGTTGCGAATACGCAATTCCTCCCTTGGAATTGGTCTTCTGGATGTCCTGTATGCGACATCTTTAACGAAAAATACGCCGTGGAATCGGGGCTGTCAAAAAATAGCTTTTGAAATATGCAAATTTTGCGACAAGCCTTTTTAAAGGGCGTCGCGTCGCATGTAAAACAGGCAGGCCAATTTACGCCCGGGGGCCGCCATTTACCCGCAGAGGGCGATGGCTCGCGGGCGTAAGAAAGGCTGGGAGCCATCGGCCGGCGGTCATTTGCGAATGACGCTTCTGCCGTAGTTGTCGGTTGTGGGCCATCCGATATCCTTCAATGTTTCAGGCGGGAGCGCTTCCAGCGCGCGGAGCATCCTCGCACGGCGCCATGACGCATAATGGGAGGCGATATTGCCTGACAGGCGCTGCAGCCAACCGGCGGATGACGGGCGATGCGGGGAGCGGTTCGCCGCGGGCAGGTAGTGTATCATGGTCATGTCTTCATCCTTTCCTGAACCACGATTGATGTGAGGATGGTGCGCCGTTGTTGACATTCAATCAAACGAAATGATATCCATCTATAAATCAAAATATTTGAAGGTGCGTGCCATGACCGTGACTTTCCGCCAACCGCTGCCGTTGCTGGATAACGACATATTGAGGACCTTCGTCGCCATTGCGGAAACGGGAAACTTCTCGACCGCCGCCGAAGTCGTGTTCAGAACACCATCGGCCGTTTCGATGCAGATCAAGAAGCTAGAAGAGCAGCTGAAAACGACGCTGTTCCTGCGCGATGCGCGTTCGGTGACATTGACGGCGCATGGGGAGACGCTTCTGACTTATGCGCGCCGCATGATTGCCTTGTCCAACGAGGCCGTGTCGCGTTTCGTGATGCCCGAATTGTCCGGTGTAGTGCGTCTCGGCGCACCGGAGGATATTGGCGAGCGCGGGCTGCTGCCGGGCATTCTCAAGCGTTTCGCCGAGGCTTTCCCCGGCATCATGATCGACGTCACAATCGATGCCAGCTCCAATCTCTATAAGCGGATGGACGAGCAGCGTCTTGATCTCGCCCTCGTCAACTGTGCTTCACATCCGCTGAGGGATACCGGCGAGGTGCTGATGCGCGAACGGCTCGTCTGGGCGGGTGCGAAATGCGGCACGGCCTATCTGCGCGATCCGCTGCCGATCTCGATATGGGAAGAGGGCTGCATCTGGCGTTCGGAGGCGATTCATTCGCTGGAAAAACGTGGGCGCAATTTCCGCGTGGCCTATCTCAGCGGCCACACGATGGCACAGCGTGCGGCGATTGCCGCAGATCTCGCCATCGCGCCGCTGCCACGATCCTATGTGCTGAACGACATGGTCATTCTGGGTGAGAAGGAAGGCCTGCCGGAACTCGGCTATTTCGATATCCGGCTGATTATGGGCGACAAGGCGTCGCGGCCGGTGCTCGCGGTGGCGGAAAGCATTCGCAATGCATTCGTCGAGGTCGCGAAGGCGGCATGAGGCGAAGGAACGCGTCACGGCCATCATGCGCCGTCGACGCGCCGCTTAGATCGCCACCGAACCCGTCGCTGCGGCGTGATCCGCGTTTTCGGTCCGCCAGCTGCCACGACTGACCAGCCAGTCTGACGACGCCTGCAGCCCGCCGAAGGGAAAGACATGGATCTGCCGGATCGGTCCTTGCGGATTGTCCCGCCAGTGCCGTTCGATCGGCCCGACGATGCTTTCCGGTGAATGGCCCCTGGCAAGCGTGGTCAGGGAAAGCGCGTTTTTCTTGAGATAGGCAATGGAATTGCCGACACCGCAGAGCGCGGCGTATTTCAGGAGCGTGGTGATCTTGGCCGGGCCGGAAACGCCGATATGCACCGGCAGATCGATACCGGATGCGGCAAGCCCTTCTGCCCAGGCGATGAAGCGGGCGGAATCAAAACCGAACTGGGTGACGATGCGCATGGCGGCGTCGGTTCTTTCGCCAAAATCGCGTTTCAGCCGCAACGCGGCCGTCGCCGTTTCGTCGTTGAAATCGGGGCTGCCTTCCGGATGACCGGCAATTGCGATATGCCTGATGCCGCAACGGTCGAAAATGCCCGTGGAAAGCATGTCGATGGTAGACGTGAACGGGCCCTCTGGCTTCTCGACGCCACCGCCGACCGCCAGCACGTCGGTCACGCCGGCGTCGCCGGCAAGCCGCTTCACCTGTTCCTCGAAATCGATGCGAGAGGCGATACGGCGCGCCGCAAGGTGCGGAACGGGCTCATAACCGAGATCACGCAGATGCTTTGCGGCATCGACCAGCTTCACCTGCGAGGCGGCTCCGGTATCTGTCAGATAAACGCGCACGCCCTGCGGAAAAAGACCGGCAAGACTTGCCGGGCCAAGCACCTGCGCGGGTGAGGCCTCGATGGAGGCGGGGATGACGGAAGTGGCGGAGATATCGGGCAATGTGTGCATGATCCTTTTGATTATCATGCACCGTTTTTGAGGCCAAGTCTGTGCCTGTTGCGGCAAGACAGCCCTGCATCTGCGACGAAGCTTGAGCCGAGCGCGGTGCCGGCGGCGCTACCAGATCCGTTTCGTCAGACCGTTCCAGAGCCACGTCCAGATCGTTGGTGGAAAGCGGAGCACCGACTTTCCGGGCGAGGGCGGCTGCGGCGCAAGGCTGCCGGACAAGGCGTCTTCGATGGCATTGATGGCGATATCGACCGAGGCTGCTGTCAAGAGAAGGGGATAGGTGGCGATGGTGTCGGACGGTAAGGGTTTCAGCCGTTTTTCGTAAAGTGTGGCGCCGGTATCCACACCCTTGTCAACGAGATGCACGGTTGCGCCGAAATTGCCCCGGTCCTTTTCCACCAGCGCCCAGTATCCACCCATCTGGCCGCGATAGGCCGGGTTGATGCCGGCGTGAAAATTGATGATGGGGCAGTGCAGGTCCCTGAGCGTCGCCGGCGTTAGCAGACGGCAGGAAATGGTGAAGATGACAGCCGGTTTCAGGAGATTGGCGGCCTTGCGACATTCTTCATCGTTCAGCGAGGCGAAATGCGTGACCGGAATGGTGCCGCCCAGATCAGGCAGGAGACCATGCTCCGCAATGATCTCTTTGCTTCTTCGTACCGTGAAGCGTTTGCCGAGCCGCGATGCGACCATCGTCGCCAGCTGGCCCACTGCGACAATCCAGCCGAGGCGTCTTGCCCGGCGCTTGAGGATGGCCGATTTGCTTTCGGGCTGTTCCATGAACACATGGATGTCGGGAAATCGCGCTGCCAGCGCATTGACCATGACGTTAGGGTTCACGCCGCCCGCCGTCATCACCAGAAGCCGATTATTGATGTCAGTCATGTCACCCATTGGATTTCTCAAGCCACGATCCACGCGCAGTTTCCCTCGCGAAGCTCAAAACCGTGTTAATTTTCATCGACAGGATTTTTTGAAACGCCGCTGGAACCGAATTTTGGGACTCACGTTATTGTGACGCATATCACATCGGCGCTTGCCTCGGACGGCAAGTCATAGGGGAGTAGTTTCAAATGATCACACGCATTCTTTCGACCGTTTTCGTGGCTCTGCTGACCGTCGTGACGCTCAGCTCTTGCGGCAACACCATTCGCGGCATGGGCCGGGATACGGCGAACGCCGTGGATGCAACCCAGGATGCCGGCCGCAGCGTCGACCGCGCCGCCCGTCGCTGACGACATCTCCCCTCCTGAAAGTCCGGCGTCTCCCTGAAGCCAGGGTGACGCCTTTTCTTTGACCGAATTTCCCTGCGAATGTTCCCCTGAAGAGAATCACGGGGTGGGCATGAACAGATCGATGAAAAGACTGGCGAAGCTGCTGTTGCCGTTGCTGCTGCCATTTGCGGCCGAAGCGGGCGGGCAGGTGGATCTCTGCAGAATCGTGGATCATGCGGGCGGCCGCTATACCGTCTGCAGTTTCGATCCGGCGAAAAGCACCATCCGGATTTACGACCGCGACCATGTCTCAGGACAGGGATATCGTTCTTTCGCCGATCTATCCTCCGCGCTCTGGCGTCAGCACATGTTCAGTGTCTTCGCCATGAATGGCGGCATGTATCATTCCGATTATTCCCCGGTCGGGCTGTTTATCGAAAACGGCGTGGAACGTTCGCCACTCAGCACCCGCGGTGGCTGGGGCAATTTCCATCTTCTTCCGAATGGCGTGTTTTACCTGAAGGATCACAGGGCGGTCGTGCTGGCGACCGAAGCCTATCTGGCGGCCGACCCGAAGCCCGATTTTGCCACCCAGTCCGGGCCGATGCTTGTTATCGACGGCGGACTGCATCCGCGTTTTCTGCCCGACAGCGACAGCTTGAAGCGCCGCAACGGCGTCGGAGTCTCTCGCGATGGCATGGTACATTTTGCCATTTCGGACAATACCGTGCGCTTTTACGATTTCGCCACGCTGTTCAGGGATGTGCTGGATTCACCGAATGCGCTCTATCTCGACGGCACCATTTCCAGCGTCGATATTCCCGCGATGAAGAGGCGAGATTCACTGTTCCCCATGGGGCCGATCATCGCCGTGGTCGACAGGGTGCCGGATTAGTCGAGCCTGTCAGATCGGCGCCTTGGGATAGGCTTTTTCAAGGCCGGCGGAAGCCGTCAGCCCCTTGCGGAAGGCGAGATAAGCAGGATGCTGGCTTGCCTTCGCAATTTCCGCGAAGCGGATTTGCAGACGGGCAGGGGCGTGGCCACCCAGCCATTCGCCAGTGGCTTCAAGCTTCAGGCTATTAAGAAAACGGGCGCCGGCCTGCTGGTCGAGATAAAGGTTAAGGCCTGCCAGCAGGTTCTCGTCCTGCAGCGCGTTCTCCATCAGCAACGACACCCAGGCCTTATCCTCACTCGCAAGCGAGGTCAGTTTCGAAGCAACAGTTTCACGGTCGGGGAAAGAGGATGTCTGCATGTGGGACTCGCATCGTTGCTGTTTGACCATGGTCGATAAAGCAGCGGTCGCAGCCATTCAAGATGGGTTTCAGCGGAAGAATTGCGACCGCAACGTGCCCGCGTCCGCCGTTTTCAACAGGTGTTTGTATGAAACCTTTAAAAAACGGTTACACTTTAGCCTAAATTGCGGCGAGGCCAGAAATGGCACTGGTTTCAGGGTCGCGCTAACGCTTTGTTTTTTAACATACCTATGCAAGGCGCGAATGGCAGCCCGTCGAAAACGCCTTCATTTAGCCGCTTTTTGCATTTGCCTTCCGCGCCGGATTTTAATAAATGCTTCCTCCACGGGCCGGGTCTTGAAGATCGCCCGGAGAGTGAATAGCTGGAGTAATCATGGAAGAAACCGCTCAGAAATCCTGCTGGGGCGTCACGTTGCGCGCACTCGCAGGCTTTGCCGCTTTTCTCGCATTGACGTACATTTTTGGCAGCCCATAAGCATCTCTCCTGATTGACGGGTTTTGAAACGGCGCGGTTTTCCTCTGGAAACCGTGCTGTTTTCGTTTCCGGGAGGCCCATGTCGCAGCTGCAAAAGCCGGTGCCGCTCTTTTGTGGCGATAAGTTCCAGCTTTGGATATGATGTGACGGAATCCATTACGCAGGAAAAACTCAATGTTTCTTTCGGTCTTTGACGTCTTCAAGATCGGTATCGGCCCTTCCAGTTCGCATACGATGGGACCGATGACGGCGGCCAACCGCTTTCTGGCGCTGATCCTCAGCGACGAGTGGCCGCGCCCCGCCGGTGCCGCCGTTGCGCGCCTGAAGGTCAGCCTGCACGGGTCTCTCGCCTTCACCGGCATTGGTCATGGCACCGGCCGGGCAGTCATTCTCGGCCTGACCGGCGAGCGGCCGGACCTTGTCGATCCCGACGCGATGGACGCCATCATAGAGGCGGTGGAGAAGGCCGGTACGGTTACGCCGCCCGGCCATCCGACCTACGAGTTCAGGACGGCCGAAGATCTCGTCTTCGACAAGAAGAACCCGCTGCCGGGCCATGCGAACGGCATGACCTTCTCCGCTTTCGATAACCAGGGCAGGCTGCTGGTCAAGCGCATCTATTATTCCGTCGGCGGTGGCTTTGTCGTCACCGACACGGAACTGGAGGCGATCAAGCAGCGCGGCAAGACCATCGATAACGGCCCGCGCGTGCCCTATCCTTTCGCCACGGCGAAGGAAATGCTGGAAATGGCCGCGCGGTCCGGCCGCACCATCGCCCAGATGAAACGGGCGAACGAGGAGACGGTTGTTTCGCGCGAAGAGCTGAATGAACGGCTGGACCAGATTTGGGACGCGATGAACGGATGTATCGAGCGCGGGCTGAAGGTGGACGGCATCATGCCCGGCGGCCTCAAGGTGCGTCGCCGTGCCCGTTCGATCTATGAAAAACTGAATGCGGAATGGCGTAGCAACCGGTTGAATCCCGTCATGGCGAATGACTGGTTGAGCGTCTATGCCATGGCCGTGAACGAAGAGAACGCGGCCGGCGGCCGTGTCGTCACCGCGCCCACCAATGGCGCTGCGGGCGTGGTGCCGGCGACGGTGCGGTATTTCCGGCATTTCCATGAGGATGCCACCGTCGACGACGTGCGGGACTTTCTCCTCACGGCGGCAGCGATTGGCGGCATCATCAAGCATAACGCGTCGATTTCCGGCGCGGAGGTGGGCTGTCAGGGGGAAGTGGGATCGGCTGCGGCCATGGCGGCGGCAGGTCTCGCGGCGGTGATGGGCGGATCGCCCGAGCAGATCGAGAATGCGGCGGAAATCGCGCTCGAACATCATCTCGGCATGACCTGCGACCCGATCGCCGGATTGGTGCAGGTGCCCTGCATCGAACGCAACGCACTGGGCGCGGTCAAGGCGGTCACGGCGGCGTCGCTGGCGCTGAAAGGCGACGGTCAGCACTTCGTGCCGCTGGATGCCTGTATCGAAACCATGCGCCAGACCGGCAACGACATGAGCGAGAAATACAAGGAAACCTCAACCGGCGGCCTTGCCGTCAACGTTGTGGAGTGTTGAGCGGGCTGGGCGCCCGGCATGTCCGGCATGCTTGACGCCCGCCGCAAAAAGGCATTGATAGAGACATGCCTCTACATCTCATCAAACTTTGCGTCGGCGCGGATTCACTCCAGGACCTGAGGGATTGGGTCGCGCAGCGATCGCTCACCGCCATGGCTGCGGGCCTGGAGCCGCACAGCGTCCACACCACCCGCATGATCCCCAAACGGGTAGAGGAACTGCTTGAAGGCGGCTCACTCTACTGGGTCATCAAGGGGCAGGTGCAGGCTCGACAGAAGCTGCTCGATATCCGTTCTTTCAAGGGAGACGACGGTATTTCGCGCTGCGATCTCGTTCTCGGACCCGAGGTGATCGAGACCTCACCTGCGCCGAAGCGGCCGTTTCAGGGCTGGCGCTACCTGAAGGATGACGAGGCGCCGCGCGATCTCGGGGGTGGAGGAGGCGGCGAGGACATGCCTTCCGATCTCAGGCGCGAACTGGCCGAACTTGGTCTGCTCTGACGCATGATGGACGAAAATGAAAAAGCCGGCACCTTTTGGTGGCCGGCTTTTTTATTTGGGGAGACGGGTTGGTCAGTTGATGCCGCCGACTGCATTGGTGGCGCGGCCATCCTGAATTTTCACCCAGCGACCCGGGTTGGCGGTGTCCTGACGCTTCAGATAGGTATATTCGGTTTCCGACCAGTTCATGACCTTGTTGCGCATATTGTCGAGAACGAAGTCGCCACGGTCGGTGCGAACGGTCAGAACGGCATGGCCTTCGCCATTCGGCTGCAGAACGACGGTGATCAGCAGGTTGGAGGCGGAGAAACCCTTGTTCATCAGCATCTTGCGCTTCAGCAATACGAAATCTTCGCAATCGCCGACGGTGGTAGGATAGGCCCAGCGTTCTTCGACGCCGTAGATTTCCATGTCGGTCATCGGCGTGATCGTGGTGTTGACGGTGTAGTTGACGTCAAGCATCGTCTTCCAGCGCTCTTCCGTCAGCTTCATCGGGCCATTGTCCAGCGAAGTCGGCTGGCACTCGCTCTGATAGGTCTGGCAGAATTCATAGTGGCCGATCGGTGGATTGGCCTTGCCGATGACGCGCATGACCGCTGCCGGCGATGCGCTGGCCTGCTGTGCGAAGGCGCCGACGATGAACGCGATCAGGATGAAAACGATACGGTTGTTGTTCATTGCTTGTCTCCCCGTGTTGAGGAGACATTCGCAGGTATTTTTTGACCCGGCGGAAATTTGCGTGGCGCAATTTGAGCTTAAATTTCAGCAAATTAGCCGATGTTTTGAACTGTATTTGAAGTGTTTTTTACACGTGTTTGAAGCAAATTTTATTAGAATTTTACGCATTCCGGCTTTAGGTTTTTGGTAGCCATTTATGCCGCTGTATCGACAGCGATTTTTCGTTCGCAGGTGTTTTCATACCCATGTTCATCGCCGTAGCGGAAGCGGGCGATGTAGGGGATTTCCCGTTTTGGGATGGGTGTTCCTTGCTGGCGCGCGTCGAAAAAGCGCCGAAAAAAACTTCAAAAAAACTGCTTTTTTCTCGAAAAAAAGTTCGGACGGCGTGTTGCAGGCTACGTCCGTGCCCCGGTCGTGCCGCAAATTACCAAGGGGAGCGTTCCTGTCGGGACGTTGTTTGGGCGACAGGTCGAAAGCGGCAAACTGCGTCCGCGGACTTGTTTTTGAACGGGGATATCCGCGTCGCGAACACACGCCGACCGGATTTTCGGGCAGGGACGAGGAGGCGAGGCTGCGGTAAAGGTGCGTTGAAAAAGCCGCCCGGTCCCGACTGCCCATCATGGTGCGATGGACTGACTGCAGCCTTGTACGCTGCCTGACTTCACGCTTTGCGGAGGAATGGCGTCGGGCCGTGCGGGGCCATTTTACAGAAACTCGATCAATGCGTCGGGTGACTGGACACGATCGAATTCAACGGCGACGCCTTCCATGAAGTGACGCACGATCTTGCCACTCATGTTTTTGCCAAGCTGGACGCGGCTTCCGAGCGGCGGCCGGTGTTCTATCTCGATTGCTGCGCCCGAGAGCGACAGGTCGATCAGGCGGCAGGCGACGAGCATGCCGTCTTCGAGAACCAGCTGCGCCCTGGCATTGCGCGGCGTCAGGCGGTCGTGGCGACGGTCTTCCGGCAGGCCCAGCAACTGACGCTTGGCGATCCATGCGAGCTGGGCGGCGAGCTTTTCGCGTTTGCGCTCGGGCGCATTGATGGCGATGAGGAAACCGGATGCAGTCAGCGACGTCACCGTGCCTTCGATCCGGCCGATATGCTGGAGATAGGCGATGACGCGATCGCCATTGCGGGCGACACCCGGGCAGGTGAATTGTGCTCTCTCGGCGGTCATCTCGGTGGCGGTGCAATCATATTCTTCGTGATCGGGCAACATGAGCCGGCCATTGAAGGACACACGCACGGCGTCGTCGAGGCGAACTTCCTCAACCGGGCGCAGAATTTGGGCGGTGTTGACCGAACGGGACGAAAACATGGGCAGCGCAAATTGTAATGAATGATGATCGTCCATTTCTACCCTGTGCGAGTTAACAGACTGTATTGCCTAATCTCTACAATTTTTCTAATCGACCAAATCGTTACGTTTCGTTGCCCCGCGCTCCGTGCGGCCATGGGCTTTCAGCATCGCTTCGTCGATCCTGGACGCCTCAGCATCTACCCGTTCGTAACGCGGCTGCTGCATTGGCCGAATATCCGGCCGGGTTGATGTCCATACGCAGCAGCCGACTGCTTTTCATCGACAGACAGTGTATCGGCACCATCAATGTGTGGTGCCGTGGCTGCTGTGGAAGCAGCGCGCCGAGGAGCCGCGGGGCGACACCTGCTTCCGTGCGCAACGGCAGCAGCAGCATTTCAAACGCCAGGGGTTCGTCGCCGTAGCCGTCGTCAGCATCGATGTCGAAGACCACGGGCAACTGATGTTGCAGGATGCCGAGCGCCACGCGACAGGGAAAGGACGCGCCGGCCGCCGGCCAGAGTTCTGAAAACGGGCGGTCCCGCAATTCGCGGCCGAACAGGTCGCAAAGGCGGGTGCCGGCAAGACGGAAGAAGGGTGTTTCCTCTCCTTTGTCTGTCAGGATGAAAAGGTCGCCGAGATGAGTCTTGAGCTTCGAGGGTTCAATGTCCTCGCGGCGTGGAGCGGCGCTCTTGCCGCGCAATTCATCCCAATAGGCATATATCTCCAGTCCGGCCATGCTCTTCATAGCATCTCTCCATGTTCGTTTTTGGGACATCATGTCCATCCGAACGTCTGTATCTGGAGGTGTAGCGATTTTCGTGCCAACTGGATTTGTTAAGGTTAACAAAGGGTTGATATTGCCTGACGGCATTTGTCGTGGCATCGGTGCGGCCCTGTCGGGGAAAGCTCCTTCAGCACGATTTAATGGCCCCGCCCGTTCTTTTACGGTGGGCCTGCAAGCCGGACCGTTTTTGGCCCGGCGCCTTTTCCGGTTACGGTTCCGGCGTCGCGCGCTTCGAAGGCGGGACGGCTTTTTTTTCTTTCAGGCTTCCTATATTGCTCGGGAAACGCAAAATTCGACCAAGACAGGGATGAACCATGTCCTACGAGGACGGCGAACAGCCGCCGGTTTCGGAAACGCCGGAGCCGAAAGACGATGCGAACAATCCCGTCTTCAATCTGCCATCGCTGCTGGTGGGCATCTTGGTCGTGCTGATCGTTGCTTATGTCGTTCCCGCCTATCTTCTGTCGGAGGAAGGCAATGGCTGGTTCATCTTCACCTTCGGCTTCATTCCGCTGCGTTATGCGGTGCCGTTTTCCCAGCAGGGGCTGGAATGGCTGTGGACGCCGGTGACCTATTCTTTCCTGCATGGCGGTATCGAGCATATCCTCTTTAACGGATTGTGGCTGATGGCCTTCGGCGCGCCGGTTCTGCGCCGGATCGGAACAGTGCGTTTCGTGCTGTTATGGTGCATTTCCGCCGCCGTTTCGGCCTTTGGCCACGCGGTTCTGAACTGGGGGGACGTGACGGTGCTGATCGGAGCGTCCGGTGTCGTTTCGGCGCTGATGGGAGCGGCCTGCCGGTTCGCCTTTCCGGCGCGGGGCGGATATAGCGCGTCTTTCGGCCATCTGATGCCGCGGCAGAGCATTCTTGCGGCGCTCTCCAACCGTACGGTGCTGATCTTCACGCTGATGTGGCTGTTCGGCAATGTGCTGATTGCGGTCGGCGTGCCGCTGTTCGGCGACGTCGGCGGTCAGATCGCCTGGGATGCCCATGTTTTCGGGTTTCTGCTCGGCTTCCTGTTCTTCGGCCTTTTCGATCGCCCGTTACGCTAGGCCGATCACGCTCCTTGTCGGGCGTGGCGCAAATTTGCTTTCGGGCGTCCCATCCGGGATTGCATTCACGCGGGCCTCAGCGCACCATACCTCATGATTTGCAACCGCCGGGGGAGACTGCGGCACTGCGGATCGCTGCAAAGAGGAGGAAGGCATGCCAACATTCGTAAAGGATCTTCTCGACCGCAAGGGCCGGGACGTCGTGACTGTCAATCCTGAGGTCAGCATCGGTGAGGCGGCGGCCACGCTGCACGCGCATAAGATCGGTTCCGTCGTCGTGACCGATGGCGATGGTGTCGTTCTCGGCATCTTCACGGAACGCGATCTCGTAAAGGCCGTGGCGGGCCAGGGTGCCGCTTCCCTCCAGCAATCCGTTTCAGTGGCCATGACCAAAAATGTCATCCGCTGTCACCACGATTCCACCACCGATGAGCTGATGGAAATCATGACGGGCGGGCGCTTCAGGCATGTGCCGGTCGAAGAGAATGGCCGCCTTGCCGGCATCATCTCCATCGGCGACGTGGTGAAGGCGCGGATCGGCGAAATCGAGGCCGAAGCGGAGCATATCAAGGCTTATATTGCCGGGTGAGTTAGTGTCCTCTTCCTCATTCCTGTGCTCGTCACAGGAATCTAGTCAGCCCAAGTCCTTGGGCTGAAAGGAGTTCCTACCGCCACGCAGACGCGCATCGGCTGGATTCCCGTGACAGGCACAGGAATGAGGGAGCTTCTCGCCTCACCGCCGGAACGCCTGCTGCATGCGCTCCAGTTCCGGAATGCGCGCGCGCGTTTCCTGATATCCCCTATCGATGGCTTCACTGGCGCGATGGAATTCCGACAGTCCGATATCGTTGATGCGGGGATGAAGCATCAGATCGGGCGGATCACCTGCCAGACGCGAGCGCGATATCCTGTCCTGGATGATGTTGAAGGCCTGCACCATGACGCCCGGCAGGCCGGGGCGCGGCGCGCTGTCGTGCGGTGCGCCGCCGGGCGGTGCAGCGGCGTGCTTGACGACGGCGGAGCGGCCGAAGAGATCGTAATTGAGGTTTACCGCCACGACCAGCGCCTGCTCATAGGCCCGGCAGACCGAAACCGGCACGGGATTGACGAGGGCGCCATCGATGAGGGTGCGGCCGTTGCATTGCACGGGTTCGAAGATGCCGGGCAGCGCATAGGATGAACGCAAGGCGGTCACGAGATCACCCTGATGAATCCAGACTTCATGACCCGTGCGCAACTCCGTCGCGACGGCGATGAAGGGATGATCGAGGCTTTCGACACGCAGCCCTTCCAGATGCTCCTGCATGCGTTTTGTGAGCCGCATTCCGCCGAAGAGCCCGCCGCCGCCGATCGTGAGATCGAGCAGGCCGGCAATGCGGCGCATCGTCAGCGAACGGGCGAATTCCTCAAGCTCATCGAGCTTGCCGGCGAGATAACATCCGCCAACCAGTGCGCCGATCGAGGTGCCGGCGATCATGCCGATCTTGACGCCCGCTTCATCGAGGGCCCGCAGGACACCGATATGGGCCCAGCCGCGGGCTGCGCCACCGCCAAGCGCGAGCGCTATCCGGTGTTTGTCGACGATCTGTGTAACGGGCGGTTCATTGCCGATGACGTCGGTATTACCCGCCGCAAGGTGGTTCTGACGATTTCCCCATCCCAACATGACCGCACTCCCTGCCAGTTCTTCGGGTTCCGCCCTTGGCCCCGGAACCCGCTATATTGGTAGCAAATTGGTGCGGCCGATGGAAGGCGGCGGTTTATGTGCCTGAATAGGTTGTCGCCGGATCGAAATGGCGCGTATCGTCGGTGATTTTCGTCACCGCCTGGCCATCAGCCAGTTCGACCGTGCGGTAGAAGCAGGAGCGGCGGCCGGTGTGGCAGGTAGCATCGTGGCCGGCGACCGAGACCTTCAGCCACACGGCGTCCTGATCGCAATCGGTGCGGAATTCCTTCACGGTCTGCAGGTTGCCCGACGTTTCGCCCTTCTTCCAGATATTGTCGCGCGAACGGCTGTAATAGTGGGCGATGCCGGTCTGAAGCGTCAGCGACAGGGCCTGTGCATTCATATGGGCGACCATCAGCAGTTCGCCATCGCGCGCGTCGGTGACTACGGCTGTGACGAGGCCGTGGGCGTCGAATTTCGGCGAAAAGAGACCTGCGTTTTCAAGCGCTTCCTTGTCCGCGGGCGCGGACGGAAAGGGAATGGACATGGCAACCTCGGAAAATCATCTGGCGGAACGATGAGAGGGGCGGATGAAACGGACGAGTGCCCGCCACTCTGAATTTTCTTGCGCATCGGATTTTCCGAAAGCCGCATTACGGCTTTCGGGCCGGTGCTTAACGGTTCCGCACCATAGTCATGAAGCGCACCTGTTCGGCCGGGTCGTTCTTGAACGTGCCGGTAAAGGAGGTGGTGAGGGTGGTCGAGCCCTGCTTGTTGACGCCGCGCATGGACATGCACATATGTTCGGCATCGATCATGACGGCCACGCCGCGCGGTTTCAGGGTTTCCTCAATCGATCTTGCGATCTGCGCGGTCATGTTTTCCTGCGTCTGCAGGCGGCGGCCGAAGATTTCGACAACGCGGGCGATCTTCGACAGGCCAAGCACGCGACCGGCCGGAAGATAGGCGACATGCGCCTTGCCGACGATCGGCACCATATGGTGTTCGCAATGGGAGAAGAACGGAATGTCGCGCACCAGCACCACATCGTCATAACCGCCGACTTCCTCGAAGGTCGTGCCGAGCACGTCCTGAACATTCAGCTCGTAACCGGCAAAAAGCTCGCGATAGGCCTTGGCGACGCGCTTCGGCGTATCCAGAAGTCCTTCGCGGGCGGGATTTTCTCCAGCCCAGCGCAAGAGAACGCGCACTGCTTCTTCCGCTTCGGCCTGGCTCGGGCGAGCTTCGGCCACGTCGGGTTTTGCGCCAGCGCCGGGGAAATTCTTCACGATCGCATCCATTCCGTCTCTCCCGATGCGGGTAAAGGCCGCACCTGAATTCGTTTTACATCGCGAACCCATGTTCGCAGTTGCTGCTATCTGGTTGTTTTATAGCATTTTGGCAAGGCCGATGCTGTTTTTTCGGTATCGGAGCCGTTAATTTGATCACGGCTTGATGTCCAGAAAGCTCGTTAGCATATAATGAGAATGAAGGGCAGGAAAGCTTCACTGCGACAAACGCTGTGTTAGAAAAATTTGACCTGTCCTGTTTTGGGCATTCTTGAGCGCGCCGGGCACCAATGATGGACGATATCTACAATACTCGCATTCTGGACTTTGCCGGGAATATCCCGCTCATCGGCGTTCTTGAGGATGCTGACGCCAGCGCCGAGAAACACTCCCGGCTGTGCGGTTCGAAGCTGAAGGTCTATCTGAAAGTCGAAGACGGTATCGTAACGGCGTTTTCGCACGAGGTTCGTGCCTGTGCGCTCGGCCAGGCCTCCGCCTCCATCATGGCGCACCACATCGTCGGGGCCTCCAGCGGCGAAGTCCGGCAGGCGCGGGAAGACATGCTTGCCATGTTGAAACAGGGTGGCGATGGCCCGACGGGCCGTTTCGAGGACATGCGTGTGCTGTCACCAGTCAGGGATTTCAAGGCCCGCCACGCCTCCACCATGCTGACCTTCGAAGCCGTGGTCGATGCGCTCGACCAGATCGAAGGGCGGCAGGCTCTCGACGCCGCGGGTTAGGCAATGTGCGGCGAACCGGGCTGCCGGCACCAGCAGACCCAGGTGAAATCCGGGCGATCACGTAACTGGACGGGCAGCTTTGCCAGGACGCCAGGACGGCTTTTCGGTGTCGGCTTTATCAGGCTTTATCAATTGACGCTTTCCGGCTTCATCGGAAACTCCTGCCGCCATATCCCCACCTGTTCGGAATATGGCTACGAGGCGATTGCCCGCCACGGGCTTTGGGCCGGCGGCTGGATGACGCTGTTTCGTGTGGCGCGCTGCGGACCGGGCGGCACAAGCGGTCTGGATCCGGTGCCGGAAGTACTTGATGGAAGCAGGCGCTGGTGGATGCCGTGGCGCTACTGGAGCCGACATCGATGAATGACTATGTGGCCCTGCTGCACAGCATCGTTCTCGGCGCGGGCAAGCGGCTTATCATGGCCGATCTCAGGGCCTTGGCGGAAGAGCTGGGATTTACCGACTGCAGGACGCTTGTCGCGACCGGAAATCTTGTTTTTCGCGCTGAAGCGGCACGTGTCCGCGAGATAGAGGACAGGCTGGAGCGCGCCTTCGAAGATCGCTTCGGCAAACATGTCGATATTCTCGTTCGTTCCGGCGGCGACTGGCTGAAGCTGGCGGCGGACAATCCCTTCGCCAAGGGCAATCCGCCGGATGTCTGCGTGCGGGTGATGCGTGAACCGCTTGGCGAAGGTATCCTTGGATTTCTCGATAAGTACCGCCGACAGGAGACGATCGCCGTGATCGGCGGTGACTTGTGGATAGATTTCAAGGGCAAACCGAGCGAGAGCAGGCTGCTGTCTGCGCTGACCACAAGAAGGCTCGGTATAGGCACGACCCGCAACGCCAACACGGTCAATGGTCTCGCGGAAATGCTTCGCTGAGCGGCCTTCACCTTTGACTGCAATGGCAAAAGCCTTTATCAGCCTGCGTGCCCGCCTGTCGCGGGTAAATCATTATTCCAACACCACCCGCATTCGTTGGCGGGACTGGACAGGAGCACTAGACGATGTCTGAAGCCGTTTCCCTTACATTTCCCGATGGTTCCGTGCGCAGCTACGCCCCCGGCACGACCGGCCGCGAGGTTGCCGAATCCATCTCCAAATCGCTCGCCAAGAAAGCCGTCGCCATAACGCTTGATGGCACCCTGCGCGATTTGTCCGACACCATCACCGATGGCAAGATCGAGATCGTCACGCGCGAAGACAAGCGTGCACTTGAGCTCATCCGCCACGATGCCGCCCACGTCATGGCCGAGGCCGTGCAGGAACTGTGGCCCGGCACGCAGGTGACGATCGGCCCTGTTATCGAGAACGGCTTTTATTACGACTTCGCCAAGAACGAGCCCTTCACGCCGGAAGATCTGCCGAAGATCGAAAAGCGCATGAAGGAAATCATTCAGCGCAACAAGCCGTTTACCCGTGAAGTCTGGTCGCGTGAAAAGGCCAAGGAAGTCTTCGCCGCCAAGGGCGAGAATTACAAGGTCGAGCTGGTCGATGCGATTCCGGAAGGTCAGGACCTGAAGATCTATTATCAGGGCGACTGGTTCGATCTTTGCCGTGGCCCGCATATGGCTTCCACCGGCCAGATCGGCACTGCCTTCAAACTGATGAAGGTGGCCGGCGCCTATTGGCGCGGCGACAGCAACAATGCAATGCTGTCACGCATCTATGGCACCGCCTGGGCGACGCAGGAGGAGCTCGATAATTACCTTCACGTTCTGGCCGAAGCCGAAAAACGCGACCACCGCCGTCTCGGTCGCGAAATGGACCTGTTCCATTTCCAGGAAGAAGGTCCGGGCGTCGTGTTCTGGCACGGCAAGGGCTGGCGCATGTTCCAGACGCTGACGGCCTATATGCGCCGGCGGCTCGCCAACACCTATCAGGAAGTCAACGCGCCGCAGGTGCTCGACAAGTCGCTGTGGGAAACCTCCGGTCACTGGGGCTGGTATCAGGAAAACATGTTCGCGGTGAAATCCGCCCATGCCTTTACCCATCCCGATGACGAGGAAGCCGATCAGCGCGTCTTTGCGCTCAAGCCGATGAACTGCCCCGGTCACGTGCAGATTTTCAAGCATGGCTTGAAGTCTTACCGCGAAATGCCGGTTCGTCTTGCTGAATTCGGCAATGTGCACCGTTATGAAGCGTCCGGCGCTTTGCACGGCCTGATGCGTGTTCGTGGCTTCACGCAGGATGATGCGCATGTCTTCTGCACGGAAGAGCAGATGGCGGCGGAATGCCTGCGGATCAACGATCTGATCCTTTCCGTCTACGAAGATTTCGGCTTCAGCGAAATTGTCGTCAAGCTCTCCACGCGCCCGGAAAAGCGCGTTGGTTCCGACGATCTGTGGGATCGCGCCGAAAGCGTGATGATGGAGGTTCTGAAGACCATCGAGGAGCAGTCGGAAGGACGCATCAAGACCGGCATCCTGCCGGGTGAGGGTGCCTTCTACGGACCGAAGTTCGAATATACCCTGAAGGACGCCATCGGCCGCGAATGGCAGTGCGGCACGACGCAGGTGGACTTCAACCTGCCTGAGCGTTTCGGCGCCTTCTATATCGACCAGAACTCGGAAAAGACGCAGCCGGTGATGATCCATCGCGCCATATGCGGCTCGATGGAGCGCTTCCTGGGTATCCTGATCGAGAACTTCGCCGGTCACATGCCGCTGTGGTTCGCACCGCTCCAGGTCGTGGTCGCGACGATCACCTCTGATGCGGATGATTATGGTCGTGAGGTTGCGGAAGCGCTGCGCGAAGCGGGCATGGCGGTCGAGACCGACTTCCGCAACGAAAAGATCAACTACAAGATCCGCGAGCACTCGGTGACCAAGGTTCCTGTCATCATCGTCTGCGGCCGCAAGGAAGCGGAAGAGCGCACCGTCAACATCCGCCGTCTCGGCTCGCAGAACCAGACATCGATGTCGCTTGAGGAGGCAATCACCAGCCTCGTGGACGAAGCGACGCCGCCGGATGTGAAGCGCAAGCTGGCGGCGAAGAAGCAGGTTGCCTAATATCAGTTACGGCCCCTTCGGGGGCCGTTTTGTTTGTGGGGATGTGCGGGTAATTTCACTGCCAAAGGCGACGCATTCACCTCCGTCATCCCGGACTAGATCCGGGGCCCAGCGCGATCAAGTCGTTGATCGCGAAAGACTCTCTTCACGACGCAGACGCGTCGTCGCTGGATACCGGATCAAGTCCGGCATGACGGATGGATGTGGGTGACGCCTACTCGAAATCCCCGGACATCTCTTCCGGCGCCTGATCCTTCATGAGCACTTCCACATCCGAATCCCGGCCTGAGGTTACCTTGAAATTGCGCTGGTAGACCTTGTCCTTGTTGCGGGCGATAGCGGTATATTCACCTTCGGCCAGCACCATGGTCGAAAAGGCGCTGACGCTTTCATTGACAACGTCACCGCCGCCGTTCAGCACCGACCAGGCTGTATCGGCAATGGCTTCGCCGCCCGCGTCGGATACCAGCTTGAGAGTGATCTGTGCCGCCCGGTGCTGAAGGGTCGCTTCTGTCAGCTTGCCGGCTTCCACCTGGATATCGGCGCGCACGGAGGCGTTGGCGTTACCGTATTGGGAAACGACGTGATATGTGCCGGCATTAAGGCGCACGATGGTGTTCGGTTTAATGTCTTCCATAACCAGCCCGCGTTCGCCATCGGGACGGGCGTCGGAGGAATAGATAGCGAATTTCAGCTGGTTGGCGGAAATCTGCTTGTCGGACCCTGCAACGGCGTTCAGCACGAAACCACCGGCATCGAGAATCAGCACCTGTTTCTGGACGCTGCCGGAGGCAGGCACGTTGAGCTTCTTGGTGACACCTGCGCGGCCGAAAGCGACGTTGACGAAATATTCGCCCGGCACCAGATGGAATTCCGCCGAGCCGCCCTCTGAGCTTGCCAGCATCGGCAATTTACCGTCGGTGCCGGGGATGGGGCTGAATACGCGCCAGGACAGGCCTTCCTTCACCGCTTCGCCTTCGCCGGTCAGCTTGGCTTCCATGACTATGTCGCGGGCGGTGCTAGTCGGCGCGTTGGGGGCGGAGGGAGCGGTGAAAGCATTGAGTTTCGGCATTTTCGGCGTGCCGCCGAGTTGCTTGAAGTCCTTGAAGGCGTCCTGCGAAAAAGCAGCTTGCGATAACAGGCCAAGCGCGGCACATGCAATGCTCAGACGCGCCGCGATTTTGATTGCCGACATTTTCGATACCGATTGACTTCTTGATTTTCCCGGATCACTTCAAAACCAATGCCGTGGCTATTTCAAGGCCCATGTTTTTGCGATGACAGCAGAATGGAAGATTATTGATCATGACAAGTGATATCAAGCTCCTCGACTACCTCAGGGTTCGCCGTTCCACGCCGGCCCTGCAACTTGCCGAGCCGGGACCTTCGAAGGCGGAAATTGAAGATATCCTGCGGCTCGCCGTGCGCGTGCCTGACCATGGTAAGCTTGCGCCGTGGCGTTTCATGGTTTTCCGCGGCGAGGAGCGCGTACGTCTCGGTGAAACGGCGCTTCGGATCGCACTCGAAAAGAACCCGGACCTCGACCTGCAGCAGCAGGAAGCCGAGCGCACCCGCTTCACCCGCGCACCCGTCGTCATTGCCGTCATCAGCACTGCAAAGCCGCATTTCAAGATTCCGGAGTGGGAACAGATCATGTCGGCCGGCGCGGTGTGCCTCAATCTCATCTTCTCAGCCAATGCCAGCGGTTTCGCAGCGAACTGGCTGACGGAATGGCTCGCTTTCGATCCGGCCTTTCTCGCGGAAATCGACGTCGATGCGGCGGAGAAGGTCGCCGGGTTCATTCATGTCGGTTCGACGACATTCCCGCCGGTGGAACGGCCTCGGCCGGAGCTTGCCGATGTCGTCACCTGGGTTGGGGACGTCTGATGTTCTACACCACGGACACCAACCAGCACGGCCTGCCGCATGATCCGTTCAAGGCCATCGTCGCGCCGCGCCCGATCGGCTGGATCGGCTCGAGGGGCAGGGAAGGTTCCCTCAACCTCTCGCCCTATTCCTTCTTCAACGCGATTTCGGACCGGCCGAAGCTCGTGATGTTCTCGTCCAGCGGCAGGAAGGACAGTCTGCGCAATGTCGAGGAGACCGGCGTCTTTACCGCCAATCTCGTCAGCCGCCATCTGGTAGACCGGATGAATGCGTCTTCTGCACCCGTCGCTTATGATGTCGATGAATTCGCCCTTGCCGGTCTTACCGCTGTCGATGGCCGCGTGGTGGATGCGCCTTTTGTGGGTGAGGCACTGGCGGTTCTCGAATGCCGGGTAACCCAGATTCAGCAGCTCAGGGACATTGACGGCGAGCCAGCGGATTCCTGGATGGTCATCGGTCAGGTCATGGCGATCCACATCGACGAAACGATCATTCGCGACGGGCGCATCGACATGGGACTTGCCCGTCCAGTGGCGCGCATGGGCTATATGGATTACTGCGATGGCGGCAGCGATGTATTCCAGCTGCAGCGCCCCTCTACTGCGCCGTAAATATAGGCCTTCTTCGGCGAGGGTTAATTTTTATGGTGAACCAAACGTAAACCATTTGCGCCTAAAGTTTTATACATGGTGGCGGCGATGATGCCGCCATCCATTGTATGAATGTGTTTCGAGGCTCAGGTGATCGTACAGGCATTTCTTCGCTGGTCTGAAAAGGCTGGATCGACCGAGCGGGCGAATGCCGCCAATGCTCTCGGCCGTGCCTATCTGCATTCCGGCATGGCGCGCGAAAACCGCGATGCTGCCTATATGGCGATGACCTATCTTCTCGACGATCCTTCGCCGCGCGTGCGGCTGGCGCTTGCCGAAGCGCTTGCGGACGCCCATGATGCGCCGCGTGCCATTATCGTTTCCCTTGCCGAAGACCAGCCGGAAATCGCCTGCACGGTAATCGCCCGTTCGCCGGTTCTGGCCGAGGCCGATCTGGTCGATCTGGCGGGGCGTGGTGAAAGCTTGACCCGCGCGCTCATTGCCGCCAGGCCCGGCCTGCCGCGCGGGGTCTGCGCCGCGCTTGCGGAAGTTGGCGACCTGCCCGAAACCACCATCCTGCTAGAAAATGACGAAGCCTTCATCACACCGTTTTCGCTCCGGCGCATCGCCGAACGTCACGGTTGCGACGCCGATATCCGTGATCTCCTGCTCCGCCGCGAGGCCTTGCCTGCCGATGCGCGTCATCTGCTCGTGGGCCGCGTGAGCGAGGCTCTTGCGGATTCCGCGCTGGTTCATGCGCTGATCACGCGCAACCGCGCCGACAGTCTTTTCCGCGAAGCGGAAGATTCCGCCACCATCCTGATCGCATCGAGCGTTTCCTCGCCGGAACTGCCGGCACTGGTGGAGCATCTGCGCCAGAGGCTGGAGCTGACGCCCGCATTGCTCATCCATGCCGTCTGTTCGGGCCGGCTTGAGTTCTTCACGGCGGCCATGGTCAATCTCTCCGGTCTTGATGACCGCAAGGTGCGCGCCATTCTGGCCACGGGCCGGCCGCATGCGCTGAAGGCGCTGTTCCAGTCCATTGGTCTGTCGGGCGACGTCGTTGACGTCTTCAGCGAAGCGACGCTGATGTGGCGCCGTGCCGCCCGCTCGCAGCTTCCTGAGGCGGCCGCCTCCGTCTCTGCCGAACTGCTGTCGCATTTCCGTGACGTGAGCGGTTCCGAAACGCTGTTCGAACTGTTGCACGCGTTGCGCAAGCTGAGCATTGCGGAAGAACGGCAGAAGGCGAGATATTATGCGCAGGCGCTGGCGGTGGAGGCGGCGTAAGGTCGGGTTAATTTCGGCTGATACAAATCACATGAGTATCATAATTTTCCCGGAGGGGGCATCCTCTCATCCTCATCCCTGTGCTCGTCACAGGGATCCTTCCAGCCCAAATCCTTGGGCTGGAAGGACTCTCTCCGCCGCGCAGACGCGCGTCGACTGGATTCCTGTGACAAGCACAGGAATGAGGGAAGATCGGTTGCCCGCAATCACTTATCGAACCGTTTGGCAATCCATGAATAGCTGTTTTCGACCATCCTCACAGGCGTTCCAAGGAAGTGCTTTATGCCTTCGGTGGAAGGAAGGACGCGGCTGACGCGGCCGATCGCCTGTTTGGTGAGACTTTCCTCTTCTTTCGACGTCACTTCCGCCGTGGCCTGCTGGGCATCGGCCGGTGGTGGAGTGCCGGGCTGCGTGCCGGCCGTTTGCGGGCTCTGTTCACCCGGTGTCTGGCACACGGCCACGACCACCGGATAGGACGCGTTCGCAAAACGCTCCAGCTCCTTTTCCGACACAGCGTCGCACAGTTCGATGCTCGTCCACCGCTGTTGCGAGGTGGCGAGGTAATGGCAATCGGTGGCGCTGTCGTCGCAACCGAGAAAGGTCATGAGAACGAGGGCTGTTTTCATGGTGTGTGTTGCCTCTGTCGGGAATTATGCTCTAGAAACTCATCTATCCCGATTGCAGTGACATTACGACGAAATACGCATTTTTTTGAGAGAAGGCAGGCATCGCATTGGCCATCGAAATCAAGCTTGAGACACCCCGTCAGGACGCGGTTCTGCGCCTCATCGACCTTTCCAATGCCTATATGGCGTCGCTTTACCCCGCAGAAAGCAATCATCTGGTCGATATCGGCGCGCTTGAGAAGGATAATGTCTCTTTTTTCGTGGTGCGGCATGGTGGCCGCGTGGTCGGCTGCGGGGCGCTGGTGGAAGCGGGCGATGGCACGGCTGAGGTCAAGCGCATGTTCGTCGATCCGGAGGCGCGGGGTCTGCGCATCGGCAAGCTGATCATGGATACGCTCATCGCGCGTGGTGAGGAGCTTGGCCTTTCTGCCATTCGTCTCGAAACCGGCATCAGCCAGCCGGAGGCGATAGGGCTTTACCGCAAGGCGGGTTTCGTGGAGATCGAGGCTTTTGCGCCCTATAAGCCTGATCCGCTCAGCCTCTTCATGGAGAAGGTGCTTTAAGTCGGCGGTAGAGGTTCGCGGCCGCTTTGCGGTGTCCAAAAACGAAGGAATTCATGCGACATGAAACGCAGCGCGAGCGACGGATCGCGCCAAAACACCCAACGTCATCCTCGGTGTGTCACGAGGAACTGCATCCGAGTGATTTATCTGACTTGATTAGAACCTTGGCACAAGGTGAGGATGGCGGCGATGGTGCATTTCCCGCTCTTCATCCGTTTCAGACCTGAATAAAACTTAGAACTAAGAATGATCGCAACGCGCCGAGGATCAGGTCCCGTACCGGAGAAGCGATAGTTGCGGATGCGCAACGAGGCCGAGCATGGGCGGATGCGAGGTTCGCGGATATCTGTCGTTACCGGAGCTGCGGCGTCTGGCGCAGGCTTCAATCAGAAAGCGGCCTTCCGAAACGCCGTCGTTTCCTCGCTATTGTCCTCGAGCACGGCGACCTCGTCCAGGGCTTCACCCTGCGCAGGAGGCGGTGTCGGAGCTTCGGCGGCCGCGGAAAGTTCGACCTCACGCACCCATTCGCGCCAGATCGCAACCAGAAGCGCCATCAGCACCGGGCCGATGAAGAGGCCGAGGAAACCCATGGTCTTGACGCCGCCGACCAGGCCGAAAAACGTTGGCAGGAATGGCAGCTTGATGGGCCCGCCGACGAGTTTCGGGCGGATGGTTTTGTCAACGATGAAGAGTTCCACCGAACCCCAGACAAACAGGGCCAACCCGTGGGCGGGCGAGCCGCTGGCGACCAGATAGATCGACACCAGCGTGAAGGACAGAGGCGCACCGCCCGGAATGAGGGCCATGACGCCTGTCAGCACGCCGAGCGTGACGGGCGAGGGGACGCCGGCGATCCAGTAGGCGATGCCGAGGATGATGCCTTCGCCGATGGCGATCAGCGTCATGCCGGTGACCGTGGAGCTGATGGTGGCGGGCACGACGCGGGAAATGCGTTCCCACCGCGTCGGCAGGATGCGCTCACCGACCAGATCGACCTGACGGGTGAAACCGGCCCCGTTACGATAGACGAAGAACAGCGCGATCAGCATGAACAGCAACGTCAGCACCAGATGGAACGCGCCATTGCCGGCGGCGAGGATCGCCCTGTAGATATTGCCGATATTGGCGCCGCTGACGAGCTGGATCACTTCACCGATGGCGCCCGGCGTGCCGATGTATTTCACCCATTGTTCGCCAAGCCATGGGCCGACGGCGGGAAGGGCGGCGATCCAGTCCGGCACGGGGGCGCCGGTCTTGTTGACATGCACTGCCCAGCCGAACCATTCGCGGATTTCGCTGGCCGTGTAGGAAGCGGCGATGAAGATCGGGACGACAAGGAAGGCGAGGATGAGAATGATGGCGATGGTGGCGCCGAGCGTGGTGTTGCCGCCCACCTGCCGAAGAAGCCGTGTATAGACCGGCCAGCTGGCGAAACCGATGACGAGGGCGGCGAGAACCGGAACCAGGAAGCCGTGGAAGAAGTAGATGCCGGCCAGGGCAACGAGAACGAGCAGCCAGCGTGCAGCCGAAATGGGCGGGATCAGGGCGATCCGCGTCGGGCTGGCCGGACCAAGCCATCTCGGTTCGCCACTCTGCTTACGGCTGTCATTCTTACTCACGGCAGGCTCTTTCTCGCATTCTCCCCGAAGGGTGCATTCACTCTGTCACACCGATACATATAAGTGCAATATAATCGGATCACATTACCGTTGTGTGTTTATTGCTGAACCTATTGAACGATTTTGGTAAAAATAGAACATCGGTCTTGGCGCGCGCATTGAAATATGACAATTGAACTCCGTTTTTCTTGCGGCGTAAGGTTGCCGCGCCCGATCTCCAGGTCACGCCATGCTCCGCCGCTTCTTCGCCTATTATCGCCCCTATCGCGGTCTGTTCATTCTCGATTTTTCCTGCGCTGTCTTGTCGGGCGTACTGGAACTCGGCTTTCCGATGGCGGTGAAGGCCTTTGTCGACGTGCTGCTGCCGGGCGGTGAATGGGCGATCATCCTTGCGGCCTCTGTCGGGCTGCTCCTCATCTATGTGCTGAATACCGGGCTGATGGCGACTGTCACCTACTGGGGACACATGCTTGGGATCAATATCGAAACCGACATGCGCCGTCTGGCCTTCGATCATCTGCAAAAGCTTTCCTTCCGGTATTTCGACAACCAGAAGACCGGCCATCTGGTGGGGCGGCTGACCAAGGATCTGGAAGAGATCGGCGAGGTGGCCCACCATGGTCCCGAAGACCTGTTCATCGCCATCATGACCTTTATCGGCGCGTTCCTGCTGATGCTGTCGGTCAATGTGCCGCTGGCGCTCATCACCGCCGCCGTCGTGCCCGTCACTGCCTGGGTCACCAGCCGGTATGGCGGCCGCATGACGCAGAATTTTCGCGCGCTATACGGCCGTGTGGGGGATTTCAACGCCCGTATCGAGGAAAATGTCGGCGGCATGCGAGTGGTGCAGGCCTTTGCCAATGAGGATCACGAGAGGGCGCTGTTCGAAAAAGACAACCAGAAATACCGCCGCACCAAGCTTGACGCCTACAAGATCATGGCGGCCAGCACCTCGCTGAGCTACATGAGCATGCGGCTGACACAGATGATCGTGATGATCTGCGGCGCCTGGTTCGTGTTGAATGGCGACCTGACGGAAGGTGGCTTCGTCGGCTTCCTGCTGCTGGTCGGCGTGTTTTTCCGCCCGGTGGAAAAAATCAATTCGGTCATCGAGACCTATCCCAAGGGCATTGCCGGTTTCCGCCGGTTCACCGAGCTTCTCGACACCGCGCCCGATATTGTCGATGCGCCCGATGCGGTGGAAGCGCCGTTGCTGCGCGGCGATATCGAATACCGCCATGTGGGCTTCGGTTACGCCGAGGGCAAGCAGGTTCTGAGCAACATCGACCTGAAGATCAGCGCCGGCGAGACCGTGGCTTTCGTTGGCCCGTCGGGTGCGGGCAAGACGACGCTCTGCTCGCTGCTGCCGCGCTTTTATGACGTCACCAGCGGTGCGATCACCATTGACGGCATCGATATCAGAAAGATGAAGCTCGCCTCGCTGCGCAATCAGATCGGCATCGTGCAGCAGGATGTCTTCCTGTTCGGCGGCACGATCCGTGAGAACATCGAATATGGACGGCTTGGCGCTTCGGATGCGGAGATCATGGAGGCGGCGCGGCGCGCCCGTCTTGATGGCGTCATCGAGGCCATGCCGCTCGGGCTCGACACCGTCATTGGCGAACGTGGCGTAAAGTTGTCCGGTGGGCAGAAGCAGCGTCTTGCGATTGCCCGCATGTTCCTGAAAAATCCGCCGATCCTCATTCTCGATGAGGCCACCTCGGCGCTCGACACGGAAACCGAGCGGGCCATCCAGCAATCGCTGACCGAGCTTGCCAAAGGCCGCACCACCCTCGTCATTGCCCACCGGCTGGCGACGATCCGCGATGCCTCGCGCATCGTGGTGGTCGACCAGAGCGGCATCGCCGAAACCGGCGCTCATGCCGAACTCCTGGCTGCCAAGGGCCATTACAGCCGTCTGCACGAGGCGCAGTTCAGCGGTCATCTCGCGGGCCTCAGCTGACCGGCCCGCACGTCGCTCAGCCTTCTGCTGCCCGTTCTTCGACGATGCCGGGGTTTGGCTCCGGCTTGCCGGGATGGCTGCTGACGAGGTAACCCATGGCGACGGCGGCCGCGACGACGAAGAGCAGCAGGACGCCGCTGATCGTCATCAGCCATTCGCGGGGCTTTCTGTGCCCCATGATATAGTTCGGCCACCGGCCTGGATGGTTCACCACGTCGTTATTCCGGTGCTGTCGCATGAACTTCCCCAGATTTAAGCGTTTTGGTGAAAGATCAACGCCAGCGCTACCGCGACCGTTCCGTGTGGGTGGCGAACAGGTGATGACAAGGACGTGAGTCAGGTCATTCTGTCTTTGCAAGGCCGATCAGGCGGATTGAATGGCGATGCGGTTTCCCTCGCTATCGGAAATCTCCGCGACGAAGAGCGCATCATTCACCGCCGTTTTGGGAAATAGGAGCTCGCTTCCACCGGCAAGAGCTCTGGCAATAACATCATCCACATCAGCGACACTGAAATAGACGATCGCTCCATCTCGCGTCGGTACATAGGCCGGGCCTTCGGCAAGCGCGGCACTGGCGCCATTGCTGTTTTCGTCAAAAGGGAAATAGGCCATTCTGCTATCGTGGATCGCGACGATTTCGGCAAAGGGCACATCAAAAACCGCGCGATAGAAGCGGATCGCCCGATCAAGATCGGTCACGGGGATTTCGACATGGGCGACAATATTCATACGCTTCTCCTCAGCTGGACTGACGCACTTTCAAATTTCTGATGGCACCGATCTTTCTAGCGACGGCTGACATGGCGAGGCAATGGCGCGCGGTATCAAGTAACCACATTGTCAATCGTCCAGCACCCGCGTGACCGGTCGCAGTGCCGGGAGAGGGCTAAGCGCCACATGCGGCGTCAAAAGTCAGCTTGCGTCCTGCGTCTCTTTATGCGAATGATTTGCAATTGCATTAATCAGATTTCCGTTCAGAAAGCGCACAGTATGGAGAAGCCAGTCTTTGGATGGCGGCGAAACGGCGACGATCTCTCGTTGTCCGACGTTCACAGCTCGATCCGCGTCAAGGCGAATGCCGGCACGTTTCGGCGGGCGATGGCGTTTTTTGGTCCCGGCTATCTCGTTGCCGTCGGTTATATGGATCCCGGAAACTGGGCGACGTCGCTCGCCGGCGGCTCCAGGTTCGGCTATACGCTGCTGACGGTTGCGCTGGTCTCGAACATCATGGCGATCGTGCTGCAATCGCTCTGCGCCCGTCTTGCGATTGCCTCCGGCCGCGATCTCGCCCAGGCCTGCCGTGACGCCTATCCGAAGCCGGTGGCCATGCTGCTGTGGCTGCTCGCCGAAATCGCCATCATCGCCACCGATATTGCCGAGGTGATCGGCACGGCCATCGGCCTCAACCTCATCTTCGGCATTCCGCTCGAACTCGGTGTTCTCATCACCGCGCTCGATGTGTTCCTGATCCTTTATCTGCAGAGGCTCGGCTTTCGCTGGGTGGAGGCGCTCGTCATCACGCTGCTTGGCGTCATTGCCGTGTGTTTCGCCATTCAGGTAGCGCTCGCCGACCCTGACTGGGGGCAGGTGATCCTTGGTTTTGCGCCGACGACTGAAATCGTCACCAATCCTGACATGCTCTATCTGGCGCTCGGCATTCTCGGCGCGACCGTCATGCCGCATAATCTCTATCTGCATTCGGGCATCGTGCAGACCCGCGAAATCGGCGAGACAATTGCCGAAAAGCGCGAGGCGCTGAAATTCGCGACCCTCGATTCCACCATCGCCCTGATGTTCGCGCTTCTCATCAACGCATCGATCCTCATTCTGGCGGCGGCGACCTTCAACAAGGCGGGGCAGACTAATGTCGCCGAACTCGGCGAGGCGCATAATCTGCTGGCGCCGCTGCTCGGCCTCGCGATTGCGCCGACGCTGTTCGGCGTGGCGCTTTTGTGCTGCGGCATCAATTCCACTGTCACGGCAACGCTCGCCGGCCAGATCGTGATGGAAGGTTTTCTCAAGATGCGGCTCGCCCCCTGGCTGCGCCGCCTCATCACCCGCGCCATCGCCATCATCCCCGCCGCCGGCGTGACCATCCTTTACGGAGACAGCGGCACGGGCGAACTGCTGATCCTGACGCAGGTGGTCTTGAGCCTGCAACTCTCCTTCGCCGTCTTCCCGCTGGTGATGTTCACCGGTGACAAGGCCAAGATGGGCGAGCTGCGCTCACCGCTCTGGCTCTCAGGCTTCGCATGGCTGATCGCGGTGGTGATTGCGGCGTTGAATGTGAAGCTGCTGGTGGATTTTATCGGGTGAGGCGGGTCAGGCCGCGCCTTTACGAAGCGCGGCGGCCGTGCCCTCCGGGTCGACGGCGATGACCTTAAGATAAGCGCGGGCCGGCTGGTCCGGCTCGCTACGTCCCTGTTCCCAATCACGCAGGGTGCCGAGCGGAATATGATAACGCGCGGAAAACTCTTCCTGCGTCAGCTTCAGGGCCCGGCGAATGATCTTGATGCGCGGCATTCTGGGAGCCGCGGCAAGTTGCTCGGCAGAAAGCGGCGGATTGTCGGGGTCGGCAAGCGCATTCGCCTCCGCCTCTTCGTCGGTCATGGCGTGAAGGCGGGCCCAGTCTGTTTGATCGATTTTACCAGCCATTGTCGTCGTATTCCTTGCGCTCCGCGCGTGTCGCCTTTCGTGCGGAGATGATGCGGATCACTTCGCTGCGTTCGGTATAGATCACAGTCAGAACCAATCCGTTGCCCAACCCCACTATACGTCGTCGGACTTCGCCGTAATTAGCCGAACGATCCTCGATATCCACGGCAAATGGATCCTCAAAAACCTTGCGGGCCGTTTCAAAGCTGACGCCATGTTTGGCGAGATTGGTTAAAGCCTTTCGGTCATTCCACTCGAAAGATAACATTGTGGACTACGGGTTTCCAGTAGTGAAAGGGATAAAATATCAAAAGAAGAAGGGCTCTTTCATATCTGAAAGAGCCCTCAAGACTAGTCGTTTTTTGGTGGTGTCTAAGCTAACGCTCAGCTGCAACCGCTCGTCGCACCGCAAGTATCGCACTTCTCACAAGTGCCGTTCCGCACCATCGTGAAGTTTTGGCATTCCGAGCACATGTTGCCCGTATACCCCTGAGCGATCGAGCGCATGCGGCGTTCGTTTTCGACCTTCTTGGCTTCCGTCTTGGCCGAAGCAGCGTCTGCGGCGGCCTTGTCGGAGAAGAGGGCGGTTGCCGTCTGCTGGGCTTCCTGGACGACCTCGTCGATCACCTCTTCGGCGATTTCTTCGGCCAGTTCCTTGGCGCGCTCTTCATAGTCCCGCTTGAAGGAGACGATTTCGGAGGTTGCGATGGCGACTGTCGGTTCCAGCTTGCGGGCAGCGGAGCCTGCAAAGGAGGTCACGTTGGCCGAGGCGCGGGCAGGGGCTGCCGTTGCCGAACCCTTGGGCTCGGAAGCGGTGCGCTCGCCGTCATTGCGGGACACGATGGTCGGCTTGTAACCGCGGGTCCAGCCGGTGGAAACGAGGTTGGTCTTGCCTTCCTGGATACCCTTGCCGAGCGCCGTGTTGGAGAAGTCGGACGTATCGACATGGGCGAGATCATGGCGGCCGAGATAGGAGACGGCGAGTTCGCGGAACACGTAGTCGAGGATCGACGTGGCGTTCTTGATCGCGTCGTTGCCCTGCACCATGCCGGCCGGTTCGAACTTGGTGAAGGTGAAGGCCTCCACATATTCTTCCAGCGGCACGCCATATTGCAGGCCAAGCGAAATGGCGATGGCGAAGTTGTTCATCATTGCGCGGAAGGCAGCGCCTTCCTTGTGCATGTCGATGAAGATTTCGCCGATGCGGCCATCACCGAATTCACCGGTGCGCAGATAGACCTTGTGACCGCCCACAGTTGCCTTCTGGGTGTAACCCTGACGGCGGTTCGGCAGCTTTTCACGCTCGCGTGAGACACGCTCGATGACGCGTTCGACAATCTTTTCGGTGATCGTCACGGCCTGCTGTGCGGCGGGCTGCTGGATCAGTTCTTCGATCAGGTCTTCTTCGTCCTCATCTTCCACCAGCGACGCGTTGAGCGGCTGGGAAAGCTTGGAACCATCACGGTAAAGGGCGTTGGCCTTCAGCGCCAGCTTCCAGGAAAGCATGTAGGCTGCGCCGCAATCCTCAACCGTCGCATCGTTCGGCATGTTGATCGTCTTGGAGATCGCGCCGGAGATGAACGGCTGAGCCGCCGCCATCATGCGGATATGCGATTCGACCGAGAGGTAACGCTTGCCGATCTTGCCGCAGGGGTTGGCGCAATCGAAGACGGGCAGGTGCTCGTTCTTCAGGAACGGTGCGCCCTCCAGCGTCATCGCGCCGCAGACGTGAACGTTGGCCGCTTCGATGTCCTTCTTGCCGAAGCCGAGGTGCTCGAGCAGGTTGAAGCTCATGTCGGAAAGCTGCTCGTCGGAAACCTTCAGCGTTTCCTTGAGGAAGTCGGCGCCGAGCGTCCACTGGTTGAAGACGAACTTGATGTCGAAGGCGCTTTTCAGCGCGCCATTGACGGCTTCGATCTTCTCATCGGTGAAGCCCTTGGCCTTCAGCGTCGAGGGGTTGATGCCGGGAGCCTGGTTGAGATTGCCATGGCCGACGGCATAGGCCTCGATCTCGGCGATCTGGCTTTCGGAGTAACCGAGCGAACGCAGCGCATCCGGAACGGCGCGGTTGATGATCTTGAAGTAACCGCCACCGGCGAGCTTCTTGAACTTCACCAGCGCGAAATCGGGCTCGATACCGGTCGTGTCGCAATCCATCACGAGGCCGATCGTGCCTGTGGGTGCGATAACGGTGGTCTGGGCGTTGCGGTAGCCGTGCTTTTCGCCAAGTTCCAGCGCCTTGTCCCAGGCGGCCGTTGCGTGGGCGATCAGGTCCTGATCCGGGCAGTCGCCATGGACGAGTGCGACCGGGTTGACCGACAGGCCCTCATAACCTTCCGACTGGCCAAGGGCGGCGCGGCGGTGGTTGCGGATGACGCGCAGCATGTTGTCGCGGTTCGGCGCAAAGCCCGGGAAGGGGCCAAGCTCGCCGGCCATTTCGGCCGAGGTGGCATAGGACACGCCGGTCATGATGGCGGTGAGGCTACCTGCAATAGCGCGGCCTTCGGCGCTGTCATAGGGAATGCCCGAGGACATCAGGAGGCCGCCGATATTCGCGTAGCCAAGGCCGAGCGTGCGGTACTCATAGGAGAGTTCGGCGATCTGGCGCGAGGGGAACTGCGCCATCATGACGGACACTTCGAGCACGACGGTCCACAGGCGAACGGCGTGTTCGTAATCTGCGATATCGATGCGCTTCGTCGCCTGATCCTTGAACTGCAGAAGGTTCAGCGAGGCGAGGTTGCAGGCTGTGTCGTCGAGGAACATGTACTCCGAGCACGGGTTGGAAGCGCGGATCGGGCCGGCCGCCGGCGAGGTGTGCCAGTCGTTCATCGTCGTGTTGAAGTGCAGACCCGGATCGGCAGACGCCCAGGCGGCGTGGGAAATCTTTTCCCAGAGGTCGCGGGCCTTCAGCGTCTTCATGACCTTGCCGTCCTTGCGGGCGGTCAGGTTCCAGTCACCGTCATTTTCGACAGCGCGCAGGAAATCGTCCTTCAGCGAGACGGAGTTGTTGGAGTTCTGGCCCGACACCGTGAGGTAGGCTTCCGAATCCCAGTCCGTGTCATAGGTCTTGAACTGGATGTCCTTGTAACCCTGCTCGGCGAACTGGATGACGCGCTTGACGTAGTTTTCCGGCACCATGTCCTTCTTGGCGGCGCGGATTTCGCGCTTCAGGGCAGGGTTCTTGGCCGGGTCGAAGCAATCGCCGTTGTCAGCTTCGCAGTTGACGCAGGCCTTCATGATCGCCTTCAGGTGCTTGGCGACGATCTTGGAACCGGTGACGAGAGCGGCAACCTTCTGCTCCTCGTTCACCTTCCAGTCGATATAGGCTTCGATATCCGGGTGGTCGGCGTCGACAACGACCATCTTCGCTGCGCGGCGGGTCGTGCCGCCGGACTTGATGGCGCCGGCTGCGCGGTCGCCGATCTTGAGGAAGCTCATCAGGCCGGACGATTTGCCGCCGCCGGAGAGTTTTTCGCCTTCGCCACGCAGATAGGAGAAGTTGGAGCCGGTGCCGGATCCGTATTTGAACAGGCGCGCTTCACGCACCCACAGGTCCATGATGCCGCCTTCATTAACGAGGTCGTCCTCAACGGACTGGATGAAGCAGGCATGCGGCTGCGGATGTTCGTAAGCCGACTTGGACTTGGTCAGCTTGCCGGTGAAGGGGTCGACATAAAAGTGGCCCTGGCCGGGACCATCAATGCCATAGGCCCAGTGCAGGCCGGTGTTGAACCATTGCGGGGAGTTGGGGGCAACACGCTGGGTGGCGAGCATATAGGCAAGCTCGTCGCGGAACGCGAGGGCATCTTCTTCGGACGAGAAATATTTGCCTTTCCAGCCCCAATAGGTCCAGGTGCCTGCCAGGCGATCGAAAACCTGGCGTGCATCGGTCTCGGAGCCGTAGCGCTCGGCTTCCGGAACATCCTTCAGAGCCTTTTCATCGGGCACGGAGCGCCAGAGGAAGGAAGGAACGTCATTTTCCTCAACCTTCTTCAGGAACTTCGGCACGCCGGCCTTGCGGAAATATTTCTGCGCCAGAACGTCGGTCGCAACCTGGCTGAACTGCGCGGGAACGTCGATGTCAGCCAGACGGAACACGATGGATCCATCCGGGTTCTTGATTTCACTGACGGCCTTGCGGAAGTCGATCTCCGCATAAGGCGATTGGCCGGGCTTCGTGAAGCGGCGTTCAATGCGCATGGTTTCTGTCCTCGTCCATTGGGCGCCCGGTGAAGGGCGCAAAAATTCGTTCCAGCCGTGCGATGCCTTCGCGCAGCCGGTTGTTGCCGATCTGATGGGATGTTCATCCTTGGATGTCATCCCTGTATCTCGTGTTTAAGATGGCTGCAAGCCTACTATATATAGTATTAACACATTCTTGCTGCCAGTCCCCGCGTAATGTTTTTGGCGGTTCCGAAGGCGCAGAAAAGCCATCGGCGAACCGCCCCCTCATGGCCGGGACGCCGTCTGGACGTGCGCGCTAAAGATGGAGAAGAACCGGCCTCGTTACTTTCCGGTTCGTTGCCGCCGCAACATATTTGTCACTTTCCTCTCGCGACACAGATTCGTCAAGCCATAGATTGAAACCCATTTTTAACCACAAGATATTGTGTGGAGTGCCTGTGGAAAACGGGGATAGGAAAAGCTCTCAGAAAAATCAGTGACTTGGCGGAAAAATTTGAAGCTTGCGCCAGGCTGGTTTCCGCAACGGAAAGGCAAAACCCCGCATTTCCGGGGTGAGGCATAATGGCGACACTGCGGTTTTTCCGTGTTTTCCGTTGTCGGCAAAAAGGCCTTTTCACACAAAAAAGCCGCCCCGGGTGGGACGGCGAAAGAGTGTATATTGCTGGGGGAAGTCTTGCGCGGTTGGTGCATCCGCAATACGTCACCCCGGACCAGATCCGGGGTCCAGCGCGATCAAGTCCTTGATCGGGAGAGACTCACGGCGCAGACGCGCCGTGGCTGGATGCCGGATCTAGTCCGGCATGACGGAAAGAAAAAGCGCCATTCTTCAGGCACTCAGCCGCGCGATCCCTTGGCGATCGGCTCCTGATAGGTGAAGCCCATGTCCCAGGGGAAATAGATCCAGGTGTCCTGGCTCACTTCGGTGACGAAAGTATCGATGGTCGGCACGCCCTTCGGTTTGGCGTAAACGCAGGCAAAATGCGCCTTCGGCAGCATTTCGCGCACTTCGAGCGCCGTCTTGCCGGTATCGGTCAGATCGTCAACAACAAGCACGCCTTCGCCGGCATCAACAGTCAGCTCGGGGGCTACGCCTTTCAAGAGGACGGTATCACCCTGGTTGACGTAGTCATGGCGGGTGGCGATGCAGACCGTATCGATCATGCGGATGTTTAGTTCGCGGGAAATGATCGCCGCCGGAACGAGGCCGCCGCGGGTGATGCAGACGATTGCCCGGAACTCTTTGTCGAGACCGGCAAGACGCCAGGCAAGCGCACGGGCGTCGCGGTGAAACTGGTCCCAGGAAACGGGAAAGGCTTTATCGGGAAGGGACATGTCGTCTACCATCTGGTCAAAATTGTCGATGGCTTTGGCTAATAGCCGCAAGACCGGCAAAAAGGCAAGCTTTGCGCTTATCCAGCGTGATTTTGGCTGAGAGAATGCCGCTTGTTTCTTCTCCCTTAGGGGGAGAAGGTGGCCCGAAGGGTCGGATGAGGGGGCTGGCTCTCGGTCTATCTCTACCCTCGCCCCCTCATCCCGCTGCCGCGGACTTCTCCCCCGGCGGGGAGAAGAAACCAGTGGCGGACGCTCCTTTCGAGCGAGATCGCGGGGGCTGGCGGCGCCATTTGCGCCGCATCCATATTCAACGCGACAGCAGCGTCATCGCCGTCATGGAATCGAGCAGCGTGCGGGTAACGCCGCCGAACAGCAGTTCCCACCAGCGGGAATGGCCGTAAGCGCCCATGACCAGAAGGTCGATGCTGTTATCGGAAAGGCGATTTTCGATAGCCGCCTGCGGCGAAAGGCCGGCAATCTTTTCCTGTGAGGTCACCGTCACGTTCACGCCGTGGCGGGCGAGCGTGGCGGCCAGTTCCGTACCGGCAAACCCGGAGGACTGCGTTTCGCTTTCTGCCTGGTCGACGGAGAATATCTCGACGCTGTCGGCGGCTTTCAGAAAGGGCAGGGCGTCGAAAGTGGCGCGCGTCGCCTCGCGAGAGCCATTCCAGGCGATCAGGACGCGTTTGATCGGTTTGGCGACGGTGAGCACATGCGGGACGAGGAGAACGGGACGGCCGCTTTCATAGAGAAAGCTGTCAATATCGGTGCGGCTGTCCGACAAAGCCGAGGAACTGCTCTGGCGGGCGACGACGAGATCGGCGCAACGGGCGCTGTCGATGGCAGAGGCGGAGGCGTAACCCACCGAGGTAACGAAGCTTCGCCATTCATGCGAGATGCCGTTGGCCGACAGCGTGCGCTCGAAAAGCGTGCCGACATCGGTGGTTTCCTTGTGTGCCACATCCTGCAGGGCCTGCACGGTGGCGGGATCGGGAATTTCCATCGGCGCGACGAGGGGAACGGCGGCCAGCGTTTCCATGTGCAGGCCGATGACATGCGAGGAAAACTGGTCTGCAAGGCTCACCACGAATTCGCCGAGCTTCTGTGTGTTCGAAACATTGTCGACCACTGCCAATATCGTTTTGTAACCCATTTATCTCTCCTCGGTGACATCTAATTTCTGTGGGGAGAGTGGCCGCCTTTGCAGGCCGCCACCTTGATTTCGGTCAAAGCCCGTTCGTCAAAGGCCCTTTCTCGCTCAAGCCGTTGCGTCGCCCTTGCCTGCCGCCAGTCTTTTCTCCTGTCCGATCGCTTCGATCATGGCCGCGACCGCATCCGCCGCGGCCTTCAGCACGCCTGCATCCCGGGCGCGCACCACGATTTCCGTCGAAAAGCGTTGCCCGTCATATTTCGGATAGGAACCGATGCTGGTTTCGGGATGGGCTTTCTGGATGGCCGTCAGCGGCGTGCCGATATCGCCTTCGCCATACGGTGAGCGTACGGCCTGCGACATCACCTTGGCGCCGGTGCGGAGCGTCGGCATGACGTTGTCGAGCATCGCCTGGAACACCTGCGGCACGCCGGCCATGACATAGACATTGCCGATGATGAAGCCGGGGGCGACGGAAACGGGGTTGGCGATGTGGGCAGCACCTTTCGGCATGCGCGCCATGCGTTTGCGCGCATCGGTGAATTCCATCTCACGGGCACGATACATGTCGCCAAGTATCCGCAAGGCTTCGGCATCGTGCTCGCAGGGAAGGCCAAACGCCACGGACACCGCATCCGCGGTGATGTCGTCATGGGTAGGGCCTATGCCGCCCGAGGTGAAGACATAATCATAGCGGCTGCGTAGCGCATTCAGCGCTTCGACGATCGCGTCCTCCTCATCGGCAACGATACGCACTTCCTTGAGGTCGATGCCGGACATGGTCAGCACGTCCGCGAGGTGGCCGATATTCTTGTCCTTGGTACGGCCCGAAAGCAACTCGTCGCCAATGGCGAGCATGGCGGCGGTCACGACGGATTGAGCGGAAGAGGGATTGGACATGGGTGTACTCGTCATCTGTTTTATCAGACGTTAGCCCCGCGCCCGATGATTGCAAAGCGGTTTTGAAAAAATGTATTTCGGCAAATAGTTGACGTCTCGCTTTTCCGTTCACTTATGGTGAACAGTGCGTATGCCGATAGGCCGCTGGCGTGGAAGGAGCCTGTGAGCTAGATTTTCATCACATGCTTGTAACGGGTCGCCGCTAATCATCATCACGTTTTTGAAAAGGCTTCTGGCCGGGACGCCGGAAACGATAAACCCAAAGGAAACAAAGAAAATGACGAAAGTTCTGGTGCTCTATTACTCTTCCTACGGTCACATCGAAACGATGGCCTATGCTGTTGCCGAGGGTGCAAAATCGGCGGGCGCAGACGTCGTCGTCAAGCGCGTTCCGGAACTGGTGCCGGAAGCGGTTGCCAAGTCTTCGCATTTCAAGCTCGACCAGGCGGCGCCGATCGCCACCGTGGACGAACTGGCTGAATACGATGCCATCATCGTCGGCGCCGGCACCCGCTTCGGCACGGTCGCTTCGCAGATGCGCAATTTCTGGGACCAGACGGGCGGCCTGTGGTTCGGCGGCAAGCTCGTCGGCAAGGTAGGTTCCGCCTTCACCTCTTCCGCCACCCAGCATGGCGGCCAGGAATCGACTATTCTCGGTTTCCTGCCGACCTTCCTGCACCACGGCATGGCCGTCGTCGGTCTGCCCTATGCCTTCCAGGGCCAGATGGGTGTCGATGAAATCAAGGGCGGCTCCCCTTACGGCGCTTCCACCATTACCGATGGCGACGGCTCCCGCCAGCCATCCGAAGTCGAACTTGAAGGTGCGCGCTTCCAGGGCGCGCATGTGGCGAAAATCGCCGCCAAGCTTTCTGCCTGATCCTGAAAGTCCTATGAAAAAGAAATGCGGCCCAAAAGGCCGCATTTTCTGTGCCGGTGGCATCATCACCAGCTTTACCGCAATGCTCTCCTGCGAAGCTCGTTCCCCGATCAGATCGGCAGGTTCACCATGAAGAGGCAGCTTGCAACCACGAAGCCGATCATCGAAATCTCAAGAAAACCGTTCAGTCCGTCACGCATTTCAATCCTCCTTGTTCGATCGAAAAGAGAACGGAAAAAGTTTAACGCGGTTCCATAACAGCAGAATGAAATTTAGGGATTCTTAACGCCTGATTTACGGCGTGTCAGCCGGTGACGACGAAAGCCACGACGAGGTGGCCGAGAAGGCCGATCGCCAGGCAGGAGAGAAGAAAGATGAACAGGGCTTTTTTCATATATCCGGACGCTTTCCTCTGTATCGATCCATCGAACCATGAACTTGACGTTAGCGCCCCTGGCGCCTCCGTCGCGACGCGTGGCTGGGCCGTTACGCCTTGATGTCGAGCCCCGCTTCGATCGCGGCGGCGATGAAGGCCTTGCGCGCGTCTTCAGGCTTTTTCCTGCCGGCATCCACGGCGGCGCAGACCAGCAGCGCCTTGTCTAGCGCCTCGCCATCCTCCACCGGCCAGTCCTCGATCAGGGCCCAGGAGGCGGCCTGGGTTGTTTCGATGCTCGTATAATCACCCGGCGTTTCGAAGGCGATCAGGACGGGTTTCTGCCAGCGCGTGTTCATCGCTCATCCATGTTGGTTTCGCGCCCGGCTCTAAACGAAGCAGGCGGGATGCGCAATCCGTTTCGGAGCCGACCGGTGCGGTCAGTCGTCGCGTCCGAACAGCCATTCGCGAAGGATGCGCCGGTCAATGAGTTCCAGTGAGCGATCCGGCGCGATGCGATAGGTTTCCACCGCCCTTGTGCTGCTGTCTATGCGGAACTCATGGGTGAAGGTGCTGCCGATCGGTGACTTCGTCAGCTTTGTGCGCGGCTGGCCTTTATAGATGATGCTCCCGGGAATGGGCTCCACATAGGGTGCCGGACCGGCGGTCGTGCATCCCGCAAGCGCGAGCGAAAGGGCTATTGCGGCCGATGATGCGAGCGTTTTCATCCTGTCCTCCGAGGTCCATCTGCAAAAACGATATGGAGGCGCGGAGGTTCCCGGAAGCGGCGGATGCGGCAGTATTATTCCTTCCGACTACTTGCGCTTTGGGTTCTGAATGTCGCGCGCGACCCAGCGAAAGAAAAAATAGACGAGGAAGCCAAAGATGAAAAGCGGGATGAGGTTCGCAAAACCGGACATATGATTCTCGTTTCTCCCTCCCGTCACGGGGGTCTATCCGGAGAGGCTGAGACGAGGCAAGGGGTAGCACGCATGGTCGTCGGTCACATGTACGTGTGCCGACCTGCCTGCGGCAGGAGTAGGACGGAGCGAGGGAGGGGGCGGGAGAGATCCGGCGCACTGCCAGCGAAGCCGGATCTCTCCGTCTCCCGCCGGTTTCAGGGTACGGGGGACTGTCTTCACTATGGCGGACAACCGAAAATAGACATAGAGCGAGAAATTACCTCGAATAAATTGCAGCGATCCAGAACTCGCGATGGATGCGACGCGCGAGACGATGCACAGTTCCTCATCTTCACTGTCCGGGACATTGATCCGCCAGGCGCGGGGGACGGCACGCCCCTTCCGGCCGGACCAGCATGTCTGTGCAAAAGCGGTGTAACCTGTTGAAACGGCACGTCTGCCGTCATTCTTTCAGCCTGCTGGAGAGGCCGGAAGAGGGAACTTTTCACGCGCTGCGTCATTGAAGCAGTCGGACACATGCCAATAGTGGAGGGTTAAACATGCTCGGCACCATCCTTGTCATCCTGCTCATTCTGTTCCTCATCGGCGCGCTGCCAAGCTGGGGTTATCATAATTACGGTTACGGCCCTTCGGGCGGTCTCGGACTGGTGCTGGTCATCGTGCTGATCCTGGTTCTGATGGGACGGATTTGATCGACCGTTCCTGAAAATGCACGGGTTGCCCGCAGTCGAAAGTCATTCGGCTGCGGGCAATTTTTCGTCCGGAGCAACGGGATGACGCCAAAAGCCACGTCATCTTAGTGACTTAGACAAGGTGGGCGGTTGAACTCCACGTACCCGGCTGAAAAAACACGACATTCGGAACGATCCCTCTTGCGCCCCAAATGGATTCGTTCTAAATGCCCGCCATCGCTCCATTGATGAGCGTGTGAGGCCTCGTGGCGGAGTGGTGACGCAGAGGACTGCAAATCCTTGTACCCCGGTTCAATTCCGGGCGAGGCCTCCAAAAATTTCACCAATAAAAACAATATGTTGCGCCTAAACTCAGGCTCTTCATTCGTTTTTGTGTGTCGCATCATGTCACACGTGATTACCCCTGATTTTCCGCCTATTCCCCTAGGGCGACGGCTACTCCATGCAACATGTATTGCGACATGCGGCATGACTTTCAGTGCCGGCGAAAAAAGAAATCGTAATGCAGTCATCTGCTGTCATTCCGCTGTAAGAGCGCGCTCGGCGTAGGCGCGCTGCATCTCCTCCATGACGGCACCGGTGAAGAGCAAAGCCTGCCTCGACACTTCGGCCTCACACATGCCGATCGCTGACAGGCGGGCGGCCAGGTGGCGCATTTCCTCCCGCCAGTATCGGCTTGCGGCCTCACCATTCAGCCGGTCGAGATTGCCGGCGCAACGCTTGATCTCGCTGCGCTGACGATGGACAGGAAAGCAGATGACATTCTTCATGATGCTCTCCAAAGTCCGCAGTCATAGCCCATGGCCTGAAGCTGCTTGCGTTCGCTGCGAATATGCACCCTCAAGCCCTCAGACTCCTCCCGGCTCATGGGTGGCTCGAAATCATCATCCGATTCGCGGTCTTCATGCCGTGGATCTGTATCGGTCAGATACGGCTCAAGGTTTTCGTCGCCATCAAGAAGGTCGAGGAGCGCGATAAGTTCCTCAATCCGCCTCTCCAGTTCGGCGCGGCGAAGTTGCAAGACAGCGGGGGATCGTTTCATTGGCGCCCCTCCTTCTTTGGCTTGTAGAGGCCGACCACAGCGCCAACGAGCTTGCTTTCCAGATGACCGAGAGTGAAAGGGCCTTCCGCCCAGCCACCGCACCACTGGGGTGTCATGCCTTTGCTGATAGCTTCGCTGGCGGCGGTAAGCCATTGTTCGAACTCGGCTGGCGTCGTGGTACGCATAGAGCCCACATGCCAGCGCGGCTCCTGCCCATCCTTCTGCCACGGTCCTGCGCTGTGGCGGGCCTGGCAGACGTTGCGCCGGCCACCGGTCCACTCGATGACGTAGATATCACCCACGCGCGGCGTCCGGTCTTCGGTGTCGACAACAACGACCTCTCCCGGCTCGATAAATGGGAGGCTGTGCCGGTCTGTCACTTCAAAGGCGATGCAGTGCGGCGGCAGGGTGCGGTAGACGTTCAGCGTGTTATGCTGTTGCGGGCGATTGAGGAGAGCGTTCATTTTGCCGCTCCTTCAAGCGCTGGCCGGCGGCGCTGAAACTTTGCAGTCAACGCCATGATCTCGGAAAGAAGTTCGATTTCTGCACCAGCACCGTCAGAAATGCCTTCGATACTGTCAGCCGTGGCCGGCGGCGCTGACCTATTGCTGGTCCGGTCCACAATGCCCTCGGACATGTCGCGCGCAATCCAGAGCAGGCTGTCAATGCGACGGTCAACGGGGCCGTCTTGCGCATCGAACTGAAGTTCGCAGATCACGTCCAGAAGGTCGTTTAGATTGCGGGCCGCGGAATCGAGGCAATCGGCCTTGTCGATGACGAACTTGCTCATGCCAGCTCCTCCCGGACTTCATCCACACGGCCCCGGATGAGCTCAATGCGTTCATCTATCTCATCCGACAAAGCCTGAAGGGCATCGACCGCATATTTCTCTTTCACGTCACCGCAGGCCATGAAGAGCGCGCGGTTAAGGTTCTTGGCCGTAATGATCATGTCGGCAATTTCATGCAGCTTGTGCTTTGCGTTGATGGTGGTGCTCATGCGGAAGCTCCTTCCCGGCGATGGGTTTCAAGGATGGTTTCCCACGTCTGATAGATGCGCTTGATCAGGTCTGCCGTCTGGTAGGTCGCAAAAAGCATGTCCTCGACCTGGTTGCTGGTGAGATAGTATTTGTTGCCCGTGTTCGGCTGACCCAGACAATCACCGATCAGTCGCGAGGCGATCGACGCCATGCGGGTGGCATCAGCGAGAGGATTTTCTAAGTCTGCGATATCAATCTTTGCGGGCATGGCTTCGCCAGCGGCCGGAATCGTGTTCGGCATCGTCAGTCTCCAAATTGTCGAGGGGGTTTTGTCACTCCCTACAAAGGGAGGCAGTCTTTATGCGAGCTCGAGAGCAGCACCGCCGGTCAACTGCGGCTCACGAGGAGCCGGGACAACCAGAGCCGCGCCATTGTCACGCTCGGCACGTTCGAAAGCGGCCTTCAAAGCCGGGTTGGTAAAGAGGCTGGAAAGGCGGACGTTAACTGTATTGTGCGTCATTGTTCGATTTCCCTTGTTATCATGTTGCATTATTGATATAAGGCTACATCAAACCTAAGTCAACACTTTTAATGCAAGGTTATATAAAATTGTCGATATCTCCTGCTCAGTGCCGTGCCGCTCGCTCCCTTATCGGCTGGTCGCAAGACAAGCTTTCGGAAGAATCGAAAGTCGCAAAAGCTACCATCGCTAACTTTGAGGCTGGCAAACGATCCCCGTATGAACGGACCCTCGAAGATATTCAGGAAGCTCTGGAAAAAGGCGGCGTGATATTCATTGCGGCAGATGAGATGAAAGCCGGCGGCGCTGGCGTGCGTCTTGATCACGGTACCCAAGGCGACTAACGAGAAGACCACTTATCACTACCAAAGGTGTGGTCATGATGACCATTCCTCGGGGGTGTTCGCATGACACGAATACCTCTCGCATGTGCATGACACACATACCCTAAGGCACCTGCATCATACAGGCGCCCCAAGAATTGCCACCATGGCAACACCTTCGACAGGAGAGCTTTGAATGTCCGCATTGACGTTGATCTCCTCGCAGCCGGGAATAGAGGCTGTCTCCGATCTCTCTGACGCTGCGCTCGACTACGGCCGCGCTGCGCTGTCCAGCAACACCATGCGGGCCTACAGAAGCGATTGGCAGGATTTTCAGGACTGGTGCGCACCTCGCGACCGATCGCATCTGCCGGCCACGCCTGCGACCGTGGCAAACTACGCATCGTCTCTGGCAGAGGCGGGCAAAAAGGTGCCCACCATCGCCCGCAAGCTGGCCGCCATTCGCTTCTTTCACCGCGGCGCTGGTCTGGACAACCCGACCGACAATGCGGGCGTGGCGGCCATCCTGAAGGGTATACGTCGCACAGTGGGCACAGCGGCCCGCCAGAAGGCACCGGCGACTGTCGATGTCATTCATGCCATGATGGCGCGGATCAACGCTGACAGCCTCCAGGGCAAGCGTGACAGGGCATTGCTCCTGCTCGGCTTTGCTGGCGCCTTCCGTCGATCGGAGCTTGTGGCGATCACTGTCGAGGATCTGACGTTCAGCGAAGAAGGCGTGGACGTGTTCCTGCCGAAGTCCAAGACCGACCAGGAGGCTAAAGGCCAATCCGTTGCCATCCTGAACGGCAAGGTGCTGAAACCCGCTGACAGGCTCAAGGAATGGCTTCAGGCGGCAGAGATAACCTCGGGCCCGATCTTCCGCCGATTCAATCGTGGTGACCGCCTGACGGCTGAAACGCTGACGGATCAAGCAGTGGCTCTGATCGTCAAGAAGTATGCCGATGCTGCCGGCCTCGATGTTGCGAGCCTATCCGGTCACTCACTGCGTGCTGGCTTCGTTACCTCGGCTGCAGAGAACCGAGCGAGCATATCCCGCATCATGGAAGTGACACGCCACCGAGACCCGCGCACGGTCGAAACCTATGTGCGCCGTGCCGACCGGTTCAAGGATCATGCCGGGGATGGGTTCCTATGATTTTCGATGAGAACTTTTTTGCTACCGACGCGGGGCAAATCGTTGCCGGAGCGCACAGGTACATTAGCGCCGCAAAAGAGCTTCGCTACAGCAAGACGTGGGAAGAGCGTCCGACATTTCTCCAAACACCGACGCTGAACCTACTGGCCCACGGTATCGAGCTGTTGCTGAAGTACCCATTGATTGCCGGAGGAATGACGACAGAGGAGGTCAAGCACGCCTTCGGGCACAGCATCATGAAGCTTTGGCGACAGGACGCGAATGCAACGTTGCGACAGCTTGTGCTTGATGAAGCGGTGATCGCTTGGAATGAAGCTCGGTCTTCAAACAAGTGGCCGCAGGATGACTTCGACAAATCTCCTGCTGACGAGATCGTGGCAGCGCTGGGAAAACTCGCAGAACTTCACAGCGTCAGCAGCGGCTTCGCCCTGAGGTACACCGTTGCGCCTGGCACGATTGCCCCGCGCCCTGCCTTCCTCATCGATGTGTTCGGGTACGTAGCTGAGCGATCCGTGGCAAATGGGAATTTTCCGCTTAGCTCGTAGACCAATGATAAGGCGCACGTTTTAGCCTTATGGTAACTGAGGGTTACCTTTTGCTGATCCTGATGGGGAACGAAGATGCCATATCATTGCACGCAGGCCCTTCTTGGTAACGGCTCGATCATCCTTCCTGGCAATTACGGGCGAATTGTCAGAGCGCTCGGCCAATCTCATGCCGCTGCTCTTCGAGAAAGCGTTCTGGAGCACGTAAGAGTCCAGTCTTTCCCGGCAATGCCATCTAGGTTTGAAGCAGCTTTTTTCTGCGATACGCTGGCACAGATACAAGCTTACATGGTCAACAATAACCTTCAGTTTCTGAACGTGTACGAGGTTGTGAAGACGGACGAGGACGCGACGGAAGCTCAAACTGATTTCAGGATGCTGTCTCCCTGGGGACCGGCAGACTTCTCTTGGGCTACGCAATACTGGAGCGGACAACCGCACCCTCAACATGCCGCGATCTGGCCAGGATTGCCGACCGAAACGTTCTTCGAGAGATTTAGTGCGTCCCCTCTGAGAGTTGTGCAGCGCATCCCGCTATAAACTCAAAACCGCTCAGCGTGAGCGATTTGGCATCCGGTCCAAATTCGAACTGAGTTCGATTTTGCCTCTGTAAAGTAGTGAGATTTGCTGGCGGATTGCTCCCGATAAGGGTGATTATCAATACCTTACGGAGCGAGCCCTTCGCGCTTCGCTACCTCGCTCTGCATGGCGCACTGAGCTACCTTCGCTGTGGCTGAAAGCTGGGAAAGCTCATTCGGTGTAAGCGTGAGGGTCGCGTAAAAATTGCTTCGTGTACCTGAATCCATCTTGGCGATTTTGTTGGACGCGAGAGCCTTTACCTTTGCATCATCCAGTTTAAAGCCGCACGCGTCGGCGCTTCCGATCACAGCCGCGATCTGTGTTGCCCATACAAAATCCTCATTCGCATCTGCCAAGGCCGGCGAAGCGCCGAGTAAAGCAACGATGGCGGCGGCAAGTGTCTGTCTCATGGGTTCCCCTCGAATTTCGACGGCGATGCTGTAGCAAAAGCGGATGAAGTGCAAGTCGGTCAAACTGCAACCGCGTCAGCCTCGCGCGCCATACGCATGTATCGCTGCACCGTGCCATAGCTGAAGCCAGCCTTCGCTCTGACCCATGGGAGCCATTCGCCGCGGGACATGCTGCTCTTGACCTCCAGAAACTCCTTGCCGATCTCGATCGCTTCTTGCCGGCCGAGTTGCTGCGTAGACAGATCGCCCTCGGCCTTCTGCACACGGCGGAGGAAGGAATAGCTGATTTCCTTGTCCGCCTTCTTGCCCTTGCTGTAGTAGACCAGCATCAGGTAGACGGCGCCGGCGAGCGCGTGCCGCATGTGGCTTTTCCCTGAGAGTTCTTGAACATGCCAAAGGATGTGGCCGAGCGGTATTGCGTCCCATGCCTCATACCACGATGAGAGGTCGCTCTCGATCCATGCGCTGCAGGACAGAACAAGGTCACTGACAGCCCACAGCGATGTTTCGGTGAGCAGGCCTTGATTATTCTTCGTCTCTGCCAGCGTGGACAGCACGAGGCGCATATGAGCATCGCCGTGCTTGCCTAGTATCCGGCAGATCGTGCCTATGGCTCTGGTCTGTCCAGGCGTTGGCATCTCATTGGCGGGGATGATCTCGATATCGAACTCTGCGCAGAGGCGGCGGGCGTCGGCTTCATTGGAATGAGGCAAGGCGGGATCTCCAGGCTAGGCAAAAAGAAAGGCCGTCACCTCGGAAGGCCGGCCAATCCTATGCGCCAGTTCATCCGTGGTCGCTGGCGGATATATAACAGGAGTTGATGGGTGGGCGCAATATCATCAGAATTTGTTTTGAATTGCTTTACACATGCTTTTATCGGCCGCCACTGGAAAGAAGCGCCATCATGTCGCGATGTTGGCGCCCGATCTCGGCAATTTCCTTGCGGATTTCGATCATTTCGCAGGTGAAACGACCGTGCTTATACGCGCCGTTCTTTTTCCCCTTTGGCGCTCCGGCGCGGGCTCCGTGGAACCGGCAAACCGTCTTCCCGCGTTCCGCTGGCGCCTGGCATTGGCACTTTGTCCGCTTCGACATGGCCGAGCACCGAGGCGCGAGCTGGTACGGATAAATCTTCTTGTCCATGGGATTGCGCACCTTTCTTGTTTCTACCCCGCCCCCGTGGGTGACATTGCCGATGATGGCCTGCCCGCCTTCGCCAACATAAACGTGCTCGACAACCACCTTCTGATTACCGCCATTGCGATGCTTGCGAAGGGCTTCCATCTGGGTCGTGAAGGTACGCATCAGCTTGTTGACGACACGCTCCTGTATGTCGAGTTGATCGATTGTTTCAGAGGTGACCATAGATCGTGCGTGCCGCATCGACAGTACATGCACAGTCGCCATCTGGAAGGCCAGCATTGCCTCAAGGTGGTCTCTGGGCTCGATGCCCGCCACCATCGCTATGGCGCTATTCAATTCAGAAACATCAGCTTCTTGCCCGCGTGAGAGTGCGTTTGTGACCTGAGAGATCATGGACGCGTATAGACGTTGGTCGGTGATTCCCAGCGCCTTCATGACCACAGCCATTGCCACCTCTTGCCGCGGGTGATGAAACTTCAGCATGTTGGGGAAGTGCGGCACCAGGATATATTTAGGTAGCCCATCAGGTAGGGCTAGAAATTCTTCGATGGCTTCTTTCTCGGCCGGCGTTGGATCGTATTCCGCCCTTGGTCCTGCCTTGATCTGCTCAACGGTTTCACCGGCCGCTAGGCGCTCTATCGCATCCGCCGCAAGCTTGAGCTTCTTGTCGCGAGAATTCCCGTTATCGCTAGTCATCGGTTGCTCCTGTTGGCGTGTTCGATCATGGCTTCGCGCAGGTCGAGTATCTCGTGAGCGTCAAACACATCGCTGAGCGTGACCCACTCCTTGAGGCAACGCGCCGAATAGATCGGTGGGTCGGCCATGATTGGCCGCCAGAGGAATAGGTCAACGTTCGGGGCAATGCGCTTAACGCTCGCGCTGCTTAGACCTTCGCCTTTCGCAGCCGGTTGCCACTGCCCAAAAGACCGGTAAAAAAATCGCGCAGCACCACGTCGATGACGAAGACAACAACTTCCGGAATTGCTTTCAGGTTCTGCGAGAAGTCACCATCGAGATCAGCCTGATCATACTGGCCTGAAGGTCGGCGGATTTGTGCCATGCCGATGATGTCACCAACGAGAGAAGCGTATTCATCAGGAGACAGGGTGCGGAAAATCCTGCCGATGGTGCTGATAGCGGCGGCAATCCCCTTGGCGCGCTCCTCAGGGGTGTTTCCGGCACCGCTGAAGCCCATGATGAGATCCTCAAGCTTAGCGTCTGCCGCCTCCAGCATCCGGGTTAGTCTTGCCTGAAGGCGAAGCGCGTCCGTTGCCAGCGGGGCTTCGACTTTGATTTCCATGCCTGCAATCTTGCGTTCTGCCATGTCATTTCTCCTTGATCTGGAAGGTAACGGCCGCTCTCATTTCCCCCGAATTTATCAGCGGGTTAGAGCTGCCTTTTTGTCGAATAGTGGAAGCTGCATTTGGCGGAGTGCGCAGCGAGGTTATCTCGGCCTGGATGTCGCCCTGGGCCAGGACGCCGAGCTTTTTGAGCGCCTTGCGCTTCTCGTCCGCTGCGGACTTACCTAAAGCCGCTTGCTCGATGATCGTTGCCGCAGCAGCTTTCATCGCAGCCTTATAGGCCGCCTTATTGTTTCTCATGGCGTTGCGCATAAATGGCCGCTCTGGAATGCCTCGGCTTGTGCCAAACTCGTTCCAAACAGCCTTGTTGATGTTGTCAGAATCAGCAACGCCGGCGGGAAATCCGACCTTGACTTGATTTGGACCGCCTATCAGGGACGATATCCCCTTGATGCCCTTGCCGGCCGAGCGGCGTTTGACTGTAACCATGCTCAAAGGACCATCCCCCGAATTTTCGCTGCGATGATCGTCAAGGCGTTGCGGTTTTTCAGTGCATGGCCACTTCCAGCAGATGAGCCGTAATTGATCTGCAGTTCGTCTCCAGCAACCAACTCCATGAAATCTGCGATCAGTGAAACTATGTCGCCCTCGGCACCCATGATCTGAAGCTTGCCATCGGGCGATCCTTTCAGCCCGAACGAGCCATCGGCATTGAACCGAACGTGAAAGTTCTCCAGGTCAATGGAAGGGATATCTTGGGCCAGGCTCTCGCCCCCCGAGATAGAAGCCCTCATGCTCGATATGTGGAAAGCTCGCGCGTCTGTCGCTGTTGCTTCTCCGCCTTCCTCCCAATCGTCCATTGCCCTCATCATAGGCGAGAGCATGACGGGCGTACCTACCGGGATAGGGAACGTCATGCCGCCGTTTGCCGTCATCGGCTGGTCGAGTGGCACGTCAAAGAGAACGGGCATGACTGTTGGTTGCCCGTTGTGCATTGGCCGGTAAAGAGGCTGCACATCCACTGTCCGCCCGTTCCATGCGGAGACGGTAACGCCGGGTATCGGGCCCCACATCCTATCGACGGCGGCTTGCGCGGTCTGCCCGATCGAATCGCTTGGCAGGTTCGTGTGTTTTCCCAGGTAGCCGACCATTAGAACGCATCGTCCTTCTCAAAGCGAGAAGCGCGCGGTACCGCGGCTTGCCCGACTGCTTTGCCAACTGCCCCGCCTACTGCGGCGTTCACATTCTGGACGCCTTGGACAACCACGCCGCCAACTTCGACGGTGACCGACTGATTGCGGTTATCAGTGACCTCATTTTTGGGAGGAGTGACCGTGCTCGCGCGCCGCGCGTTCTCAATGTAGTTTCGGAGAGCATCGGACTCGATGTAGGGCGCAACGCCACTGCCGAACCGGTTTTGATCGAAGCTGCTTTGCTGGCCTTCCCCGTAGACGGTCCCTCGGACCTTCTTCCGCACGTTATCAATCCAGGCGTTACCCTGATCGGTACGCTCACGCTTTGCCGGATCGTTCATGATTGAGTTTTCGCCGGCTTTGACGATCGCCGCTTCACCAGCAACGCCGATACCGACCGCCCCCAGAAGGCGGAGCAGGTTTGTCGAGCCCGCTGCGGCCGCTCCAGTGGCAAACAGCCCCACGGCACCAGCGAGACCGCGCACAGCCGGCGTTAGGCCGCCTAGGGCGACGACAGCAGCGCCACCGCCTGCCAGAGCGGCCATGACGGCTCCGATCTTGCCGGCATCGACGCCACTTAGCTCACTGAGCGACTTCGCAAAGTCTCCTATGACGCTGTCGCCGCCTTCCATCCATGTAAGGATGTCCTCCAGCACAAGCAGCGAAGCCAGCCATGGGAATTTCACAGCCGCAACGAGCTTGAGCCCGGTCTCTATCTTCGCCCAAACTTCGGAGTTTTCGTCTACCCATTTGCTGAGGAAATCGAAGTGGTTGCGGAGCCTTCCGAATACGGCGCCAGCAGCGTCAACTCCTGCTGTCAAACCTCTGCTCAGGGACTTGGACCAACGATCAATAGTTCCATCGTCGTCCAGCTTCTGGATGTAATCCATAAGGTCGCCAAGATGGCCTTTAGCGGTGTCGAAGAAGCCGCCGCGCCCGATACGACGCTGGAAATCTATCCAGCTATCGCCCAGGTTGCTCATCATGCCATTCCAGGTTTTTGACTGGCGGATCATGGCGCCTGAGAAGCGAGAGCCGAATCGGTCGCGAATGAACTTCGTGATCTCATCGGAGGTCTTGTTGACCGTCTTCGACAACTGCTTGCCGTTCTCGGTCCACGAGAAGGTCACTTCGTCACCGGCCTGAGATGCGCGGATACCAAACTCCTTGAGGCGTTCGAACTCACCCGTGCTGGCGTCTGCGATCATTTCGACCGCCTGCATCAGTCCTTTGCCCATGGCTGACGATGCGTTGCCGAGGTCTTCCAGCAGACCGGTGGTAGGATCCATGCCGTAGGCACGTAGCTTGACGAAAGCCTCCGTCAACTCGGCCACGTCATAAGGCGTCCTCTTGGCGAAGTCCGAGATCCAGTTGAGAGCCTTTTCCGCACCCTCGGCGCTGCCCTCGATGGTCTCCAGCGTGGCCGCATAGCCTTCAAACTGAGCCGATACGGAAATCACAGACTTGCCGAGCAAAGCCGCACCGCCGGCGAACGCCGTCCCAGCAGCTACGGCAAACGTGGCCATGCGGGTGACGAACTGAGACATACCGCGCTCAGCATCGGCCAGGCCTTGCTTGAATTTCTTCAGGTCGGCTTCACCTTTCAGGTCCCAGCCGAGAACGCCAATCAGCTCTTCAACGATCATAGCGCCACTCCCTTGCCGAATTTGCTCTGAACAAGCTGGCCGACCACGAAAGCGTACTGATCGGACTTCGGATCGACCGGACCCTCATCCTTGAGAACGCAGGAGCAATCCGCGCACTGCATGGTGTCTCGTATGCGCTCGATGTCCGCTCGGGCGCTGGGAACTGCGGTGGCTGCGACCGCAAGAACGGTGGTCGAGTAAGGCTCATCAACCCGGATGCGACCCTCGCGCACCATGGCGTCGATAGCCTTTTCGAATTTGCGCTTGGTCGAGAAGAAAGGCTGTTTGACGCCTTCCTGGGAGACAACCAGGCGCAGCACGCGCTGGCATTGCCGGAACGCGAAGGTGCAGCAGATATCCCTCCGGCCGGCTGCGACAAGCCGACGCTCAGCCGCGGTGGAAGGCCTTACGCCTGCCCACTCGCCAGCCTTCAGAGAGCTATCGCTGATATCCACTGCCCATGCGTACCGGATCATATTCAGTTCCTCTCGATAAACACGGTTATCATTAGCGATCGCGCCGCCAGGAGCCGTTCAGATCGGCCACCATCTGATCGTAAGCCGCCATGGACTTTGCCTCGGCGTCTGACACCTTCGGGGCGCCTACGTCCGCTCCGTCGAGGATGGCAAAATACCTCTCAGCAGGCATTCCAGAGGTCACCACGCCGCGCACGCCGTCATAGAGCGGAAGCGCTGCAGCCTGGTCGAGTGGCATACCCTTCACGCTGTCTTTCATCGTCTGGCGTTCAGCGTCGGTCATCACACGAGGTTCCTTGCCGTTGGCGCTGTCGCCAATGCGCAATTCAGAGCCGCCACGAGCGGCCGGCACCACTGCGATATGATTGCTTCGGATACCGCGCTGGATCGCGTCGTAGGCCTCGCCAGAGGGCGATACGCCAGCCGTCCAGTCGAGAGTGCATTCGTAGCCCATGGAAAGCTCTCTGGTGCCGTCCTCGATCTCTCGGATGGTGCCGGCGTCGGCTAGGAGCATAGACACGCGGACGAACTCGCCATCGCGCGCCACTTCGCCGTCGCTCCAGCCCTTTGCCACGTCTTTCCAGTTGTTGGCTGATACAGCCTGATTTGGATGCCCCAGCGTCACCGGCCGGTGAGCGAAGCTCTGCATCGTGTCGTTGCTGAAAACCTCGTCAGCGGGCCGGAAAACTCGAACCACGGGCATTTCTGGCTTGCCCACCTCTGATCCCGCGTAAAGCTGTACATTGTTCGCGCGGGCGACCTTGGCGTTTACCGTGAGATAACCGTCGCGGGTGCGGCGCTGGCCGTCGATCGTCAATTTGTCCTGAAGGTGCATGTTCAGTTCCTTTCAAGTTGAGCGGTGGCGAGGAGCCCTCGGGCGGAGACAACCCATCCCCCCGCCACCTCATGCCGACGGTTACCAGTCGCGGGCATATCAATTCTCCGGTGGTTGCTTGTGAGCGTCACGAAGGCGCTGGACGGACTCCTGATAGGCTTTCTCGGCCGCATCCTTCGGATCATTCCGCCTGATGCCATCAGCCATCACGACCGCGAACGGATCGGTGTTGACGCGCGCTGCGAGGAGTTCAAAGCGCTCATCGATGTAGGCTTCAGTCTTGCCATCAACGGCACCGTCACCGCATCGGCGGCGAACGATTTCCTTCCGGATGTCTGATGCGTGTACAAAGCCCTCGGCATCGAACGTCGGGAATATTTTCGAGGCGATCTCGGCTGTTGCCCTGATCTCGCTCGCACGGCGTCGAACCTCTTGCTCCTGGTCAGCGATGCGAGCTTTCTGAGCCTCTATCTCACGATTAATCGCGGCAATCTCAGCGTCCTTCTGCGCGATGTCAGCGATGTGACGTTTGCGGGCACCCTCGATCTCGGATTCGATCAGTGCGGCCTCGTCTTCCATAGCCTTGACGAAATATGCCACGTCAGCGTCAGTGAGCAGCTTCAGCGGCTCCTCTTTCCGGTCTGCCACTATCTGGCGCTGCCCACGCTGGAGGGCGGCCCAATCCTTGACGAACTCGGCAACCTTTGCCTCGACCCCATCGCTGAGGCCGACGCGCTGATGAGCGCCATCTTCTTTCTTGCGGTTGAAAAGCATTGTGCGGTTCCTCGTCAGTTAGCGGCCGGCGGCCACATGAAGCCGTGCACCGAATTTTTGTCCTTGCGAAATTTCGGAAGACGCACGCCGTTGATCAGGTTCGGAAGCTGGGAATCGTGCTGAATGCCAAATTCGAAGCTGGCATCGCGTGCAATCTTCTGTGCGGAGTAGAGCCAGGTGTCAGCACTCTGGCCGGCATTGGCGCGCTGCAGGCGGTCGCTGTTCTTTGCGAGCCGGTCGAGCAACTGAACGATTGCGGAGGCGTGTTTCTCGTAAGCCGCCAGATCCTTCACAAGCTGGTCGCGCTCTTCCTTCGCCGCCTCGTACTCGGCGGCGCGCGCGGCGGCCGCTTCATTGCCCTTTGCCGTTTGAAGCAGTTCGCTCAACTGATCGGCGGCGGCGTCCATGCGCTTGCTGCGAAAATTGGCATCTTCCATTTCCTTGCGGGCCGCATCAACGTCAGCGGGGCGAAGGCGAGGATTGAGGGCGCGCTGCTCTGCGGCCTTGCTGGTAGCTTCGGCGTCGGCGCTAGTCTGCTGGACTTCCTGAAGCAGCGCGGCAATGGTCTGGGAGGTTTGTTCGCCCGCGAATGCATCGGCAATGCGATCATCCAGGCTGGCGGCTTCCTTGCTCATTCGGTTCTCCTTTGCTGAGAACCATAAGACCATGCCGAGAGCTTTGGCGGTATTCGAAGAATTTGGAACTATGTGCTAGTTTTTGAACGCTTTTTCAGCGCTTTGCCCGTGGCTTCCGAAGTTCCTCCAGAAGCATGACCGCACGATCGAGATAAAACGTCACCGATGGGTGCGACCTGTCGCCGGCTCTAAAGCGATCCAAGGTCCGAATTTCGCCGTCAACCTTCATGAGAAGTGCGGGGAAGGATATCTGGAGCGGAGCGTGGCGATCGGCCTGCCTACCGATGCCATACGTCTTTGCCCACGCTCGAATTGTCTTGTCACCAACACAGGCGAAATGCATTGCCGTCTCAATCCTAATGACCTCTGACGGTAGCATTGGCACCGGCAGCTTTCGGCCGCCGGCGATGCCACGCTGCATTTCGTCGTGGTCGAGGAGAGAGGGGGCCGGATTAGTCAAAAGGCATCCCCGATGATGTTCTCGCGCGCCCAGGCGACATACCGATCGAGGACAGCGCCGGCATCCTCGCCAGTGCATTTCCGATACGCTTCCTGCGTTGGCTTGTCGGTCACCGCCCACCCGAGAATGTCGAGCGTGCGATAATCCACCGCCGAAGCTTCATCAGCGATAATTGGCATTCTCGTTACCTGATCGCTCATGCCACGCCTCCATTGCTCTCGCGAATGAATATGCCGAGAGATTCGCTGCGTGAGACGGGTTGCCCTTCGTTCCGGTCGATCCATCGCCAAGCCGCGCTATGGGTGTTGAATGGCCCCGCGATTTCTACTTCGTCAGGGTGTTCAACAACGAAGTAACCAGTGCCACTTCCTATTCCGCGCTCGACTACGATCATGACCATTTCTCCCGCACCTTAGACAGGGCCGAAATCATCAAATCGAGGTTGGCCCGGCCAATGATTGAAATCGTCTGATCACCTTCGGCGTATCCCTCCTGGGTGATCCAGATAGTGTCGTCGAAAACTTCAAAGGTGACATAATCCTGGTGAGGGATAACGGTAATCTTCTCACCGGTCTCGCTCTGTTCACTCATGCGACTCGCCTTCCTTGAAAGTTGCAACAAAATCCACGGTGCTTGCCGTGTCTATAAAATGGAAAAGCTGAAGGGTGATAATCGTTGACTGGATAAGGGCAGATCAGGATGCCTTTGCCGCCATTCACATCGCGTCGATTATTGTCATATCCGGTGGATTTCTTTTTCCACCTCTTTGGCCGAGGGTCATAAGCTTGACCAAATGCGAACCCTGTATGCTTGCCCAATCCGTAGAACTCAAACCTTCGGCCAGCGCTATCGAGATACGATCTCCCCGATTGCAAATTCATGCAGCACCGCCTTCGCGCGCGCGCGCAGCGTCATACTCAGGTCTTTCTTGGGCTCCGCCCAAACCCGCAAGGAACTTCGTCCCTTGACCCAAAGCACTGGCTTCGCCAGCGCCGTCACCATACGGTATCGCTTTAAGTGGCTGCTTCGTTGCAAAAGAAATCACCGTTTCAGAATGGCTCTTTTGCTTATGAAAGTTGTGGCTCTCACAATAAGCGAAACCGACCTTGATTGCGCGAATGAGATCGTCTGCGGCCTTGTCTGCCCGATCGACACCAATAAGCGGCTCAAGCCGTTTGCGCGTCTGTGCGCGTATGCTGTTAAGCTTTCCGGATCGCTTTGCGGTCTCAATGTTTACGATCGATCTGGCAACGGCGATTGTGGCACCGTGGGAGCGGTGAAGGGGAAACGGTAAAACCTCTGCCGGCGGATACCAATCCAGGAGAGACAGTTGCTCAGACATCTCGGCGTTCTCCTTTATCAGAAGGATCAACGTATGGGGTATGCGTTGATCCTGAGTAGTGCCCAAGTTCTATATCGATACGTTGATCGTCATTTAGGGGTATACGTTGATCCTCATCCAGCACGTCGGGGATCGACAGATAGAGAACGCGCCGACGCTCCCGATAGGCAACATCGGAGGTTGTCTCGGCTATGAGAAAACCCATCTTCTTTAGCCTGCAGACGTCACGTTTAATGGAAGGGATCGACCTCCCTGTTCTGCTGGCTAAAGACGCATCAGAGAGGGTGCACCTTCCGTCTCGTCTCGATGTGTGGGAAGCAATCATCATCATTGCCCTTTTCGAAAGCTTCAGAGCACCGAGAGCTCGACCAGCACGATCACGCCAGTCCTCTACAAGCTCATCAGCGGCCTTTGGACTGTTCGGCCAGCGAAGAGGCCGCGCATCAACGATCGGGAATTTCCGAGCGGTTTTGGTGAAGAGGAATTTGCTCTTCTCTTCTCCGTGCTCGACGATGTGTTGGGCGTGAACCATCAGCCGTGCGCCCTCCGCCAAACCTTATACCTGTTCGACAGAGCGGCCGCCTCGCACGCCTCCAATGCTGAGAGGCCGAAGCGCTCCCGAAGATTAGGAATAATCGGCGTTGGGATAGGATTTTGTTCCGCAAGCCACTGTGCGGCGGTGATGACTGTTTCGCTGTGCTGGTGTTCTGGGGGAGTAAGTGACGTCATGTCGACAACCTCAGAGTTTGCTGTGATTGTTTAGCCAAACCTGGTGGGCCTTGGCGTCGGAAAGAGCTTTTCTCTTCCGTGCGCGCTGCAAGGCAATCAGGTTGACGACAAGGTGAGTAACGGCGAAGGCGATGAATGCGCCGACTGCGATGTATTCTGCCATCATTGAACACCTCCGTCGTAAACCTGGTCGGGGATGAGGGCGATCAACCGGCGACCCTCTTGGAGAAGAGCGAGTTTGAAAGTGTTGCAAGCGATCCGTAGATCGTTGTCGCAAGTGCCGCCATCGGCCAAATGATCTTGAAGGTCTTGAACTGCCGCTTCGACCTGAGCTTCGAGGCCATCAAATGGCAGTTCAAACATCAAAGCTTTCTGGAAAAGAGATCGTCCCGAGGAACGACCCAGCTCTTCCAGCTGCGCCATGCAGAGAGCGGCGATTTTATCGTGATCATCCAGGGTCATGCTGACTCCGTAAAAAAAGAGACAAGGCGTTTTCTTGAGATGACCCACCGCCCATTGAGCTTTCGTGCCGGGATCTCCCCTTTGTCGAGGATCTCATAGGTCGCCCGCATAGAGCGGCCGAGCGCCTTGCCGATCTCCTCCGCTCCCCAGAGTAAGTCTAGGTCTCCGTGCGTGTTTGTTTCACCGTCTTGCATTTTCGAAACCTCATTAACTGTACCTAACACGGTAATAGGGGTAATACAGTAATAGGGTTGACGTCAAGAGGGATATAAGACAGTGCTATGTCGCAAAGTTTAGGGGTATATCGTCATGGCAAAAGCAGGCCGAGGGGCCGACCAATACATGCTGAGATTTCCGGATGGCCTGCGGGATCGCATCAAGGCATATGCTGAGAGGCGCGGAACCAGCATTAACAGTGAGATAGTCCGCGTACTTGAGCGCGAATTTCCGGAGCAATGGACCGTCGATGACAGGCTTGAGGAGCTAGCAAAAATGCTCGAGGTTCTGAGCGCAGGCACTAGCGATCCCAGGATAGAAGACTTCATAACCAAGTTTGAGGAGACCGTGAACGGCATCGTGTCCGGTAGGGTAACCGGAGTTGATGCGGAAACCCGCGAATCCGTCAAGGAATTGTGGAGGGCGTACAAGATGCGAGCTTCAGAAGAGGCGCATGAGGCAGAAAGGGATGGCGATTACACGGAGGAGGAGTTGGAGGCGTACGAACTCACAGGCAACTTCGAGAAGTATGCGGTACCGCCGCCAAAGTCACCAAATCCTATGCAAGACAGCTTTTATTTGATGGACATCGTGCCGCGCGGCCCTCTCTCCGAAATCGCTGAGAAGTTGAGCATGGGGGATACTGAGGGAGCGGCAGAAATAATGCGCAGAATCCCGAAGGACGAAATCCAGAAACGTCTAGAGTTTCACTCACTCTCGGTCTTTGAGCAAGAGAAACGCCGCAGCGACCCAGCCTCAGGGGCTCCGGCAGAAAATTACGATCCGTTTAAAGTGCGAGAGTGACCGATGAGCGTTCGAAAGCGCGAATGGACGACGCCGAAGGGCGAGGCAAAGAGCGCCTGGGTGGTTGATTATTTCGACACAGGCGGCAAGCGCCGGCTGAAGACTTTTAAGTTGAAGAAGGATGCCGATAGGTTCGCTGCAACCGCCTCTGTGGAGGTCAGGGAGGGCGTCCACGTCGCTGACAGCGCGAGTGTGACGGTCGAGAAGGCTGGCTCTCTGTGGATCGCCTCGGGCGAAAGCGCGAGCCTTGAGCGCTCCACTATGGATCAGCGCAAAAGCCACCTGAAACACCACATCAATCCTTTGATCGGTCAGACACTGTTATCGCGGCTTACTGTGCCGGCCGTCAGGGACTTCGAGGACACGATGCGCCAGAATGGCCGATCGCCAGCTATGGTGAAAAAGGTTCTGACCTCGCTCGGCTCCATCCTGTCTGACGCAAACGAGCGGGGGCTGGCAACGCGCAATCCAGTGCGAGACATCCGGTCCAGCCGCAAAGGTCGCGACAGGCGCCAGGAGAAGCGCCAGAAGGGCAAGCTGGTTGTTGGGGTGGACATACCCACCAGAGGCGAGGTCAAAGCGCTGGTGGCGGCTCTGGATGGCAACTGGAGGCCGTTGCTTGTGACGGCCATCTTCACGGGTATGCGTTCCTCAGAATTGAGGGGCCTGCGGTGGCAGGACGTGAATTTCAAGAAGGCGGAGATCCACGTCAATCAGCGCGCTGACCAGTTCAAGGAAATCGGCCCGACGAAGTCAGAGGCTGGAGTTAGAACGATCCCGGTTCCGCCTGTCGTTATCGCGGCGTTGAAGGAACATAAGCTCCGGCAGCCGCCTGGCTTCGAACTGGTCTTCGCCAATCCAGACGGCGAACCGCGGTCACACGCGAACATCGTGAACAAGGGCCTCAAGCCGGCGATGATTCGATCTGGCGTGACCGTGGGCGAGGGGGATGCCATCGAGGCTAAATATACTGGTCTCCACGCGCTGCGCCACTTCTACGCCTCCTGGCTCATCAACAGGAAGGAAGACGGCGGCTTAGGTCTGCCGGTCAAAATGGTGCAGGAGCGCATGGGCCACTCCTCGATCGTGATGACCATGGACACCTACGGACACCTATTCCCGCGGCTGGATGATGGGACAGAACTAGCACAAGCCGCGAACATTTTGCTCGACTGACTGCAACATGGTTGCGACAAACAGGGAAATTGCGATGGTAAATCAAGAGCGGGTGAAAGCCTGCAAATCCTTGTACCCCGGTTCAATTCCGGGCGAGGCCTCCAAAATTCTCCCACGGTACGATGATTTTTCCTGTTCCGCGTCACGATTGGCGACGTCTCGCCGTTTGTTCCGCGAAGAAAACCGCTGCCATCCTGCTTTTTACCCCACATCCGTCTTACCGCGCTTGAAAGCGCGCTCTTGGCCAATTATGAGATTACTCAAAGGCGAGGGGAGGCCCGCGCCGTTTTGAGCTTTTGGAGCCGGGACTTCCCGACCGGCATCCGTGAAATTGAGGCGATAACGACATGATGGATTTCGAAACCGCGCGCGCCAATATGGTCGACAGCCAGCTGCGTACGACCGACGTGACTTCGCATTCGGTGCTGAAGGCGTTTTTGAGTGTGCCGCGCGAGGCATTCGTGCCGACGGGTGCACGGCAGATTGCCTATGTGGATGAGGATTTGCAGATCTGTCCCGCCCGGGATGGCCGCCCGGCCCGTTATGTCATGAAGGCCTCGCCGCTCGCGAAGCTGCTGCAGCTCGCGGCCGTTTCGAGGGAGGACGTGGTCCTGGAAGTCGGCGGTGGTTCCGGTTATGCGGCCGCCATCCTGTCCCAGCTTGCCGGCTCCGTCGTTTCGCTCGAATGCGATGAAGCGCTCGCCGCACAGGCGACCGAAACGCTCGCTTCGCTTGGCTATGACAATGTCGCTGTCGTCACCGGCGATCTCGAAAAAGGTTATGCGAGCGAAGCGCCTTACGATCTGATTTTCGTGAACGGCGCTGTCGAGGAAGTGCCGGCGGCACTTACCGAGCAGTTGCGCGATGGCGGGCGTCTCGTCGTCGTTGTCGGATACGGCAATGCCGCAAAGGCCACCGTCTATCGCCGCGATGGCGCCAGCACGTCGGCCGCGACCTTCTTCAATGCTTCGGTCAAGCCGCTGCCGGGTTTCGCCAAGGCAGCCGAATTCGTTTTCTGATCACCGTACCATCATTCTGTTCTTGACGCCGGGGTGGAATTTCCACCCCGGCGTTTTTGTGAGGATTGGAAATTCATCCCGTGTGCGTCTTCGAGAACATCGCGCCCACAAAGCTGTGTATCATCACGAAACTTGTCGAATCAGTGATTTAGTTCGTGGCTATGCTACCCTAAACTAAGGTGATTCGGGGTGTGCGTATTTCTGCCCCGCATGACCCCTGCAGCGGGTTGCGAAGATGCGGAGCGTCTTTCTCAGGCCTGTTGCAGACTGTCGGCGCGGCGGTTGTTTTCGGCTGCCGCTGCCGTGATGTGCAGATTGAACAGGTGCGAAGTGCCCCTGGCATCCGAAGTGATGCGAGGCCGGGTGCTAGAGAGTGGAAACCGGGGATTGATATGGCTCAGCCAAGCGTAGCGCGTGAACCGTCCATGGAAGAGATTCTGGCGTCGATACGCCGGATCATCGAAAGCAACGAGCCAGGGCCCGCCGGCGCATTTTCCGGCCAGTTACCGCCGGTTTATGACGATGAGGACGAGGCGGCAGGCGACGCAACTTACATGACGGAGCCAGCCAGCCCGCCGGCCCGCGTCCCTCCGCCGGCAAACCAGGCCTTTGGCGCACGGCCTGCACAGGATTTTTCACCGGCTTATGAACAATCCCTGGCCGAGCCCCAGGAAATCCCCGTCGAAAAGACGATGTCGCTCGCCGATGTCGCCGCGCGGGTTCGCGCTGCCGCAGACCGCAACGCCGCCATGGGGCCGCAGGCCTTCGCCTCGCAGGGCCAGCGCGCGGCGATGCAGGCTTCTCCGGCTTCCTCTTCTCCCGCCGTGGCGCAGACCGAACGGCCCGCCCCACAGCGTCCGACGGATGTACGGCCGCTGATGGTGGCGGCTGCGGCAACTGCTGCAGAACAGCAGGCGACCGCTGCTTCCGAGGACCGGGCCGCTGCCGCTGCCATTGAAAGCGCGCCTGTACCGGAAAACTATTTTGATCATATGGCGCTGCGCGGTGCGATTGAAACCGCTGTCGCCGAGGAGGTTTTCGACATCGACGTGCAGGAACCCATTGCCGAGGCACCGTCACTCGATCTGGTTGCGCCGCAGCCGGAAGACAAAGCGCAGGCCGGCTCCGACCTGTCGCTCAACCTCATCTCGGCCGCCGCGGGCGCGCAGATCGCGCGTTCCTTCAGTGAGCTGGCCGAGGTTTTCGATGGCGTCGAACGTCGTTCGATCGAGGACATGGCGGCCGAGATGCTGCGTCCGATGCTGCAGGAATGGCTGGAAGACAATCTGCCAACCCTGGTTGAGCGTCTCGTGCGCGAAGAAATCGAGCGCGTGGCGCGCGGCTCGCGCCGCTGATTTTACGCTGGCCGCAGGGCCGCGTGCCTCCCGCCCGCGTCGGGAGGCGTGGCATTGGCGTTAAACAGGGGCCGCCCGGCACAGGGGCGGCTTTTTTATTGAAGATGAAAGCGTTATCGGGGCATAGTCGGCCATCGGGTCGCTCACGGAGCGTCCTGAGGGTCGGTTTCTGTTGACTCTCGACTGTCCATCCTTATTTAAAAAATCCACACAAGAACTCTAAAATTCAGGTCAGGAAATGCTCGAAAAGACCTACGATTCCGCCACCGTCGAACCGAAGATCGCCAAAGCCTGGGACGAGGCTAACGCTTTTCGTGCCGGCGCCAACGCCAAGCCGGGCGCGGAAACCTTCACCATCGTCATCCCGCCGCCGAATGTGACGGGGTCCCTGCACATGGGCCATGCGCTCAACAACACGCTGCAGGATATTCTGGTCCGCTTCGAGCGCATGCGCGGCAAGGATGTGCTGTGGCAGCCGGGCATGGACCATGCCGGCATCGCCACGCAGATGGTCGTCGAGCGCAAGCTGATGGAGCAGCAGCTTCCAGGCCGTCGCGACATGGGCCGCGAGGCCTTCGTGGAGAAGGTGTGGGAATGGAAGGCCGAATCCGGCGGCCTGATCTTCAACCAGCTGAAACGTCTCGGCGCGTCCTGCGACTGGTCGCGCGAACGCTTCACCATGGATGAAGGTCTCTCCGAGGCTGTTCTCGAAGTTTTCGTCACGCTCTACAAGCAGGGCCTGATCTACAAGGACAAGCGCCTCGTCAACTGGGATCCCAAGCTGCTGACTGCGATTTCCGACATGGAAGTCGAGCAGATCGAGGTCAAGGGTAATCTCTGGCACCTGCGCTATCCGCTCGAAAAGGGCGTTACCTATCAGTACCCGACCGCATTCGACGAGGAGGGCAAGCCCACCGAGTTCGAGACCCGCGACTATATCGTTGTCGCCACGACGCGTCCGGAAACCATGCTTGGCGATACCGGTATTGCCGTGAACCCGGAAGACGAACGGTACAAGGGCATCGTCGGCAAACACGTCATCCTGCCCATTGTCGGTCGCAGGATTCCCATCGTCGCCGATGACTACGCCGATCCGACCGCCGGTACGGGTGCGGTCAAGATCACGCCCGCGCATGATTTCAACGACTTCGAAGTCGGCAAGCGCTGTGGCCTGCGCGCCATCAATGTCATGAATATCGATGGTACCATCTCCATCAAGGAGAATGAGGATTTCCTCGACGGCCTCGACCATCCGGCGGCGCTGCACGGCGCATGGGACCGGCTGGAAGGTCAGGACCGTTTTGCCGCCCGCAAGATCATCGTCGAAATTTTTGAGGAAGCCGGCCTGCTCGACAGGATCGAGCCGCACAAGCATGTGGTGCCGCATGGCGACCGCGGCGGCGTTCCGATCGAGCCACGCCTGACGGACCAGTGGTGGGTCGACAACAAGACGCTGGCGCAGCCGGCGATTGCGTCGGTTCGCGAAGGCCGCACCAATTTCGTGCCGAAGAACTGGGAAAACACCTATTTCCAATGGATGGAGAACATCCAGCCCTGGTGCATCTCGCGGCAATTGTGGTGGGGACACCAGATTCCGGCATGGTACGGCCCGGACGGGCAGGTGTTCGTCGAGAAGACCGAGGAAGAGGCGCTGCAGGCGGCCATCCAGCATTACATCGCCCATGAAGGCCCGTGGAAGGCCTGGGTCGAGGAAAAGCTTGAGAACTTCGCTCCGGGCGAAATCCTGACGCGCGACGAAGATGTGCTCGACACCTGGTTCTCTTCTGCGCTCTGGCCGTTTTCGACGCTCGGCTGGCCGGAACAGACGCCGGAACTGGCGCGCTATTATCCGACAAACGTGCTTGTCACCGGCTTCGACATCATCCCCTTCTGGGTGGTGCGGATGATGCAGATGGGCCTGCATTTCATGAAGGACGACGCCGGTAACCCGGTCGAGCCGTTCAGCACGGTCTATATTCATGCGCTGGTTCGCGACAAGAACGGCCAGAAGATGTCGAAATCCAAGGGCAACGTCATCGACCCGCTGGAACTGATCGATGAATATGGTGCCGATGCGCTGCGTTTCACGCTTGCCATCATGGCGGCGCAGGGGCGCGACGTGAAACTCGATCCGGCACGTATTGCGGGTTACCGCAATTTCGGCACGAAGCTCTGGAATGCGACGCGCTTTGCCGAGATGAATGGTGTGAAGCGTGACCCGCATTTCCTGCCGGAAACCGCCTCGCTGACGATCAACCGCTGGATCCTGACCGAGCTTGCCAACACGGCCCGCGACGTGACGGCGGCACTTGAGAACTTCCGCTTCAACGATGCGTCAGGCATTCTCTACCGTTTCGTCTGGAACCAGTTCTGCGACTGGTATCTGGAACTGCTGAAGCCGGTCTTCGGCGGCGACGATGAAAAGGCCAAGTCGGAATCGCAGGCCTGCGCGGCTTATGTTCTGGATGAGATCTACAAGCTGCTGCATCCTTTCATGCCGTTCATGACGGAAGAGCTTTGGGCGCATACGGCCGGTGAGGGCAAGGAGCGCGATGATCTTCTTTGCCTTACCGACTGGCCGGAGCCGGAGTTCCGCGACGACGCCGCGGCTGCGGAAATCAACTGGCTGATCGATCTCGTGTCCGGCATTCGTTCGACGCGCGCCGAGATGAACGTGCCGCCGGGTGCCACTGCCTCGCTGGTGGTCGTTGGCGCCAATACCTCCACGGAAGCACGGCTCGATCGCCACGCCGCCGCTATCCGGCGTCTGGCGCGGGCCGATGAAATCCGTGCCGCCGACGTCGCGCCGAAGGGATCGGCCCAGATCATCGTCGGTGAGGCGACCATCTGCCTGCCGCTTGGCAATCTGGTCGATCTTGCGGCCGAAAAGGCTCGTCTCGAGAAGGCGATCGGCAAGGTGGACGCGGAAATGGAACGCATCGACAAGAAGTTGTCGAACGAGAAATTCGTGGCCAATGCCGATCCGGAAGTCGTTGCCGCCGAACGCGAGCGCAAGGCTGAGCTTGAAATTCAGCTCACAAGCCTGAGAACGGCGCTCACGCGGGTAAGCGAAGCGGGGTAACATGCCGCTTGCGGCTTTGCATGAACAAAAACGCCCCGCTAAAAACGGGGCGTTTTTGCTATGGAGCGACAGGGTCGCCGTCTATCGATTGCTGCGTTGCAACGACGAATCATGTTGCTCGCTGGAGGGCGATCATTTCTCGCCATCTCGCGCTCGAAAATCTCCCGAACAGTCAAAAAAGCCAACAAAAACGGCGTGATAAGCGCCTTTCTTCGGGAAACGCGCGTGTGTGGTTATTTGGCGACAATTCCCGTCACGCGTGGGAAATTGTTTCATTTTGTGTCGGATCGCTTCCGTTTAATTAGAAAAATAACCTAAAATGATTATGCAAGGGGATCGACATGAAATTCTTACGTAAAAAATGGAGAAGTGTCGCAGAACTGTGCCAGTGTGCGGCAGATTGTCATTTTCCGCGAAGCGCTTCACTCTTTTGATGATCACATTGCCTTGATTGGGGAGAGAGATGGCAAAAACTGCAATTTTTCGCGGCGCGGTATGTTTCGCAGTCAGCATCGCGGCGGTAACGCCTTCACTGGCCGGCGGTCTCGAGCGCGGCGGTTATAATATCGATCTGTTGTTCGATCCGTCCGATTACGTTCTCGACAGCTCCGCGACCTTCGTCGCACCGCAGCGCAAGGTAGAGAATGCGCGGGACAATCCGCTGAAAAGTGGTCCCTTGCCTGCATCCTGGTCCAGGACGGCAGATGATTCCGAAAACTTCTGGTCGACCCGCATCGGGGCCAAGGCATCGATCGGCGATTTCGGCGACTGCATGTTCGACTATTCACAGCCCTGGGGCGCGCATCTCAATCCCGGTATCTGGCAGGGATCGAGCTACAATATCGAAACCAAGGTCAAGTCGCACAATTACGCGACCACCTGCCGGGTGAAGTTCGATCTTGGCAAGGGTGACTTCTCGATTATCGGCGGCGGCTTCTATCAGGAATTGAGCGGCTATAAGTATCGTCAGGTTCTCGGGCCGGCCGTTCTGGGCCTCAATCCGGCCTGGTCCAGCTTCAGCGGCGTCGGCAAACTTGAGATGGAAGGTGACGGCTGGGGCTGGCGCGCCGGCATGGCCTACGAGATTCCCGAGATCGCGTTCCGCGCCAGCCTTGTTTATAACAGCGCTGTCGATCACGATTTGACCGGCTTCGCCGATGTTAGAGGGATCCCACAGACACCGCCGTCCATATCTCCGACGCTTGCAAAATACGGCGGCAAGCTCGTGCCGATCTATGGCTCTGTTTCCATGCCAGACAGCATCGAACTAAAAGTTCAATCCGGCATAGCGCCAGACTGGCTTGCTTTCGGTTCCGTGAAGTGGACAGACTGGAGCCAGATTCAGGTCATTCCTTTCTGCGCGGTCGGCACATCTCCCTGCGTCCCAAGTGGCGCAGACACCCTGAACACGCTTGACCTGTTCTATCGCGACGGCTGGACGATCTCCGGCGGCGTTGGTCACAAGTTCAACGAACAGTGGAGCGGAGCCGTCAGCCTGACCTGGGATCGCGGTACGTCCACGGTCATCGGCACCCAGACAGATACGTGGACGCTCGGCACGCAGATTGTCTATTCGCCCAACAAGAACATCGAGTTCAAGATTGCCGGTGCTCTCGGCCTCCTGACCTCGGGCAGCTCCTCCATCAATGGCGGACCCTGCGGCGCTGGCTTCACCTGCGGCAACGAGGCAGGCTACGATTTCGGCAACGACCTCGTGGCAGCCATCTCGACGGGTGTGAAGGTCAAGTTCTGATCTGATCCTTTCGCTGATGCTAAATTAAAGGTCCGGTTTACCAACCGGGCCTTTTTTCATGTCCGACTATGATTCCTTCTCGATAAAATTTTCTGGCCCGAAAGTTTTGTGACGATTTGGCAACACTTTTCTGCAAGCGTGGGGTCGCGTTGGAATGTGAGCATATCTGTCCATTTCCCGCCACAAACAGGGTGCTTGGCTTATGTTTAGGGCAGCGGGATCGGAAGAACATGCAGGCGTTTGATGTGGGCACGCGGGGTTGCAGAAAGTGAAAACAGGTTTGGATTCAGGGTTTAAGCAAGTAATACGGGAATTTCATCCGGATTTCTTGTTTGGCGCTGACCGGTGGATGGCGGAACGCCGTTATATTGCCGGAAATTATGCCTATATCTGTCTAACTGGAAAATTTGGGCAATTGCCGCAGGAGACCACCGGTGGTGCGCTGGAAAGTGCTGCCGGAAAGACGCAGTGTGTTCGAAAAATCGCGACCCGGCGGGGTTCGGCTTTGCAGTATTCCGCAAGTATTGGCTATATGCCGGGAAGAGTGAGAGAAGTTCGCTGAAATGCTGAAATGTGAAGCCAACGTTTTAAAGCCGCTCCTCATGGGCATGTTGCTTGCGTCGCTCGCAATGCCTGCCGCGGCTTTTGACATCAATGCGGGCGTGACCAAGGAATCCGGCCCCTTCGACCTGTTCAAGTTCGGCTTCAAGGCCTACAAGAACGGCAACAAGGGTGAAGCTGTCGAGGCCTATCGCTACGCGGCCGAAAAGGGCCATACAGGCTCGCGCTGGGCGCTTGCCAACATGTATGCCTATGGCGATGGCGTCGCCAAGAACGACTTCGAAGCTTTCAAGATCTACAGCGAAATCGCCAATCAGGGTGTCGAGCCGGGATCGGAGGATACGGGCTTTTTCGTCAATGCGCTGCTGTCTCTCGCTGATTATTACCGCCACGGCATTCCCGGAAGCCCCGTCAAAATGGACCTTTCACAGGCCCGGCAGCTTTATTTCCAGGTTGCTTCCACCTTCGGTGTGGCTGAGGCCCAGTTCCGTCTGGCAGAGATGATTCTTGCCGGCGAGGGTGGCCGCGCGGATGTGCAGCAGGCAAAGAAATGGCTCAACCAGGCCCGCAAACACGGCCATGCCGGCGCCATGTCGATTTTCGGCAACCTGATCTTCCAGGAAGGCCAGACGACGCAGGGCCTCGCCTTCATGACGGCGGCGCTGGATAAATGCACGGCGGCGGACTGTACCTGGATTCAGAACCTGCAGGAGCAGGCCTTTTCGCTGGCGGGTGAGAACGATCGCCGTGCGGCAATCGCAATGGCGCAGACCATGCGGATTGACGATCCGGATTGAAAATTGCCGCGCCAGAGCTCGGTAAAGATGGCCTGTCAGCCAGCGGGGCTGAAATCGAAGTAACCGCAGACCGGCACGTGGTCGGATGGTTTTTCCCACGCACGCACATGTTTTTCGATGCTGACCGATTCCAGCCTGTCGGCTGCTTCGGCTGACAGCATCAGATGGTCGATGCGGATGCCGTTATTTTTCGGCCATGCGCCGGCCTGATAATCCCAGAAGGAATATAGTCCTGCTTCATCCGTCGTCGCGCGTGCGGCATCGGTGAAGCCAAGGTTCTCCAGCTTGCGGAAGGCTGCGCGGGTCTTCGGCAGAAACAGCGCGTCACCTTCCCACACGCGGGGGTCGTGACAATCGAACGGTTCCGGAATGACGTTGTAGTCCCCCGCGAGGATCAGCGGCTCCTCGAACGCGAGGCGATCTTCGGCAAAGCGCCGCAGCCGCTCCATCCAGGCGAGCTTGTAGGGATATTTGACCGGATCGTCAGGCGGATTGCCATTTGGCAGGTAAAGCGAGCAGACGCGGATGGCGCCACCGTCGACGGAAAACACGCCTTCGATGAAACGCGCCTGCTCGTCGGCATCATCACCCGGCAGGCCACGATTGACCTCATCGGGCTTGACTTTGGAAAGCAGGGCAACGCCGTTGAAGCCCTTCTGGCCGTGGGTCTCGACGTGATAACCAAGCGCCTCGATTTCCAGCCGCGGAAACCCCTCGTCGACCGACTTGATCTCCTGAAGGCAGACGATATCAGGCGAAGAATCCTTCAGCCACTGGCAGAGGTTTTCGATGCGCGCCTTGACGCCGTTGATGTTCCAGGTGGCAATCTTCATCGGAGTTTCCCTTTTGTGAGGGTACTTTTACCCGATGCAAAAGCGATTGCCACCGTTTTTGGAAGGTGGTGGCGAGGATGTGGTGGATAGAGGGGAGGTTGGTAGAGTGAACTGGGCCGCGAAGTCAGCGTCATGTCTCTACCCCCTCATTCCTGTGCTTGTTACAGCAATCCAGCCGACGCGCGTCTGCGCGGCGGGGAGACAGGGATGAGGCAGGAGAGGACGCGGATCACCTTAAAGCTGAGAGCATTGAGGCAGAGCCGCGGGCCGTTTCACTCAGATCGAAAAGCTGGTGCCGCAACCGCAGCTTGCCACGGCATTGGGGTTCTTGATCTGGAAGGACTGGCCAAGCAGATTATCGACGAAGTCGATTTCAGAGCCCGCCATATAGACGACCGAAAGGCTGTCGATCAGCACCTTGGCGTCGCCGCGGGCGATCACGATGTCGTCATCGGCGGGGTTCTCGGCCAGATCGAACTTATAGGAGAAGCCCGAGCAACCGCCGCCTTCGACGGAGACGCGCAGCGCCTGTTTGCCGGCGTCGGCGGCGACGATCTGGGCGATTCGCTTTGCCGCTGCTTCCGAAAGGGTAATGTCGCTGTTTTCCATGTCGTTCCTCCTGCCGGGGTCAAGATCCGGAGAGCAATAATCTCGTTGTCACTATTATAAACCGGTCAAATTAACGGTCTATAGCCTGTGTGAGGGCGTCTGCGCGGCGATGATGCTTTGCGCTGACCTCTGCGATAGGTATGAAGGGTGAATGAAAAGGTCAATGGCCGAGCCCAAAAGGAAGTCGCGGCCATAAGAAGTCAACAGGTGGATGCATGATCATAGACCAGCGCGCATTGGGTTTCGGAAGTGGGGAGAGGGCGGTTTTCGCCTCGGATCCATGGACGACGCGCGGGCGTCTGTTTCCGGAAGAAGGAAGCCTGACGCGTTCCGAATTCCAGCGTGACCGGGACCGCATCGTCCACACGACAGCCTTTCGCCGCCTGAAGCACAAGACGCAGGTCTTCATCAGCCCCGACGGAGACCATTACCGCACGCGGCTTACCCACACCATTGAGGTGGCGCAGATCGCCCGCGCTCTGGCCCGCGCGCTGAAGCTGGACGAGGATCTGGCTGAAGGCGTGGCGCTGGTGCATGATTTCGGCCACACGCCTTTCGGCCATACCGGCGAAGACGCGCTCGATGCGGTGCTGCTGCCCTATGGCGGGTTTGACCACAATGCACAGTCGCTGCGTATCGTCACCAAGCTGGAGCGCCGCTACGCCGAATATGACGGCATCAACCTGACCTGGGAAACGCTGGAAGGTCTCGTCAAGCATAATGGCCCGCTGGTGAACGCGAAGGGTGAGGGGATCAAGGGGCCGGTTCCGCTGCCCATCCTCGAATATTGCGAGTTGCAGGATCTCGAGATCGGCAGCTATGCCAGCCTTGAGGCGCAGGTGGCGGCGATTGCCGATGACATCGCTTACAATACCCACGATATCGATGACGGTCTGCGCGCCGGTTATCTCACCTTCGAGATGCTGGAGGAGGTACCATTCCTCAGCGGCTTGATGGCGCAGGTGCGGGCGAAATATCCCGTGCTCGACAAGGAACGTTTCGCCAATGAGATCATGCGCCGCCAGATCACTCACATGGTTGAGGATGTGATCGGCGTGGCGCAGCAAAATCTTGCCCGGCTGAAGCCGCAGCGGGCTGCCGACATCAGGGCCGCCGATTTTACCGTCGCCACCTTTTCGCCCGAGATGGCGGAGACTGACAGGCAGATCAAGAAGCTGCTGTTTGCCCATATCTATCGGCACCCGGACATCATGCGCATTCGCGCCGGCGCGACGCAGATCGTCACCGATCTTTTCCACCGATATATGGAAACGCCGGCGGAAATGCAGAGCCACTACTGGGTAGACAGCATTTCCGGCATGAGCGTGGCCGCAAAAGCCCGGCATGTGGGCGACTATCTCGCCGGCATGACCGATAGTTATGCACTGCGCGCCCACCAGCGGCTGTTTGACCACACCCCCGATTTGAGATAGGGCAGCGGGCGATCGCGAAGCCGACCGGCTAAAATACCGGACATGAACAGAAGCCCTTCGCGCAGGTTGGAACGATGAACATTTTTGCCGATTTCGATACCAGGATCAAAAACGCGCTCGAGACCCTCGACCTCGTGAAAGAGAACCGCGAAAAGGTCGATTTCAGTCGAATTACCGTCGAATCCCCGCGTGATCTCAGCCACGGCGACGTTGCCACCAATGCAGCAATGGTGCTGGCCAAGCCGCTCGGCACCAACCCGCGCGCCCTGGCCGAACTCATCGTGCCGGCGCTTCAGGCGGATGGCGATGTCGATAGCGTCAATGTCGCGGGTCCCGGCTTTATCAATCTCAAGGTGTCGGTTGGTTACTGGCAGCGTCTGCTGGCAGATATGATCAACCAGGGTATCGATTTTGGCCGCTCCACCATCGGTGCGGGCCAGAAGATCAACGTCGAATATGTCTCGGCCAACCCGACCGGCCCGATGCATGTCGGCCATTGCCGTGGCGCCGTGGTCGGCGACACGCTGGCGAACCTGCTCGCATTCGCCGGTTACGGCGTCACAAAGGAATATTACATCAACGATGCCGGCTCGCAGATCGATGTGCTGGCACGTTCGGTGTTCCTGCGGTATCGCGAGGCGCTCGGCGAAGATATCGGCACCATCCCGTCCGGTCTCTATCCCGGTGACTACCTCGTTCCCGTCGGCCAGGCGCTGGCCGATGAATATGGCATCAAGCTGCGCGCTATGCCTGAAGAAAAGTGGATGCCTATCGTCAAGGACAAGGCGATCGACGCGATGATGGCGATGATCCGCGAGGATCTGGCGCTTCTCAACGTCCGGCACGACGTGTTCTTCTCGGAGCGCACGCTGCATGAGGGCAATGGCGGGCCGATCCTCTCGGCCATCAACGACCTCACCTTCAAGGGCCATGTCTACAAGGGCACGCTGCCGCCGCCGAAGGGCGAATTGCCCGATGACTGGGAAGACCGCGAACAGACGCTGTTCCGCTCCACCGAAGTGGGCGACGATATGGACCGCGCGCTGATGAAGTCGGACGGTTCCTACACCTATTTCGCCGCCGACGTCGCCTATTTCAAGAACAAGTTCGACCGTGGTTTTTCCGAGATGATCTATGTGCTCGGCGCCGACCATGGCGGTTACGTCAAGCGTCTGGAAGCCGTCGCGCGCGCCGTCTCCGAGGGCAAGTCGAAGCTGACGGTTCTTTTGTGCCAGCTCGTCAAGCTGTTCCGCGATGGTGAGCCGGTGAAGATGTCGAAGCGCTCCGGCGACTTCGTGACCCTGCGCGACGTTGTCGACGAAGTGGGTCGCGATCCGGTGCGATTCATGATGCTTTATCGGAAGAATTCCGAGCCGCTGGACTTCGATTTTGCAAAAGTGACCGAACAATCGAAGGATAATCCGGTCTTTTACGTGCAATATGCGCATGCCCGCTCAATGTCGATCTTCCGGCAGGCGCAGGAAGCGTTTCCGGGGCTTTCTCCTTCGGCTGAGGAGATGGCGGCATCTGTATCTTTGATCAGCGATATCAATGAGTTGCAGCTGGTTGCAAAACTCGCGGAATATCCGCGCCTGATCGAATCCGCGGCCCTTTCGCATGAGCCGCACCGGCTTGCTTTTTACCTCTATGATCTCGCCAGTTCCTTCCATGGACACTGGAACAAGGGTAAAGACCATCAGGAATTACGTTTTATTAACGATAAAAACCGAGAATTGAGCATTGCCAGACTTGGGCTGGTGAATGCTGTCGCGAATGTTCTGAGGTCTGGACTGACGCTTTTAGGAGCGGACGCACCTGACGAAATGCGATAACATCTCACCATTATTTGCTCACAATACGCTGGCAAGAGCTGCAATGCGTAGATGGTGGAACACGTAATGGTCGAAAAAAATGTCGCGTATAACCGGGACGCCCGGTCCGAAGGCTTCGCTGACAACGATCCTCTGGCAGAACTGGCGCGTATCGTCGGCTTCGAAGATCGTCCTTCGCATGCGGGTTCCGAAGCTGCGCCACGCGCTGCCTCACCGGTTGGCCGCCGCGAACCCGAATTTAATCTCGAGGACGAGCTGCTTCGGGAATTCGAGGTTTACGATGCGCCGCATGCCGATCCGATCGTTCTTGATCCGGCAAACGATGTTCGTGCAGGCATCCATCCAAGCGATTTCATGCAGCGGGTCGAATCCGTTTTCGCTCGCCGCGAGCCCGAACTTGCGCCGGCAGCTGAACCGGAACCCGAGGTGACATTCGCTCCCGAAGCAGCGGAAGAGCTGCTTCCAGAGGTCAATGAGGCCTATATCCACAATTACGTCGAAACCCCCACGCAGGATATCCGGGCGGATTTCCGCGATGATGCCGGCGCGGTGGCTGAAGTTTTCGATGTGCATTCGCGCCAGGCGCGTCCTGCCGAGCCGATGGTCTACGAGCAGGCTGCCTCACAGGTGGCATGGGAAGAGCCGCAGGCCGCGGAACCCGTCCAGCCGGAATGGCACGCCATGCCGGAGCTTCCGGCAGATGTCTCCAGCAATATTGCTGCCGCCGCTTATGCTGCTACACCGGAGTCCCAGAGCCTCGATCTCGCCGATGAAGTGGAAATCGCCGTGGCCGAACAGGCGCCTGCTCCGATTTCCGTTCGTCCGCCATCGCATGGCGGCCGGTCTTCGCTGGAATTTTCGAGCCTGCGGTTGCCGCTTGCCAATTTCGGCGCCCGCCGCGATGTTTCGGCTGCCGACCCGAAGCGGGTTGAGCCGCGCTCCGAACGGCAGCCTGCCGCGGCCCGGGTAGAGCCGCAGGTCGAAGTCGCTCCCGTGCCTGCCGTCGTCCAGGCGGAAGAGACCGCGCCATCCTTCACGCCTTCGGTCGCCGAGGTCTTTACGCCTGCCGCAGAGCCTCTGACGTTTGAGGCTGCCGAGAAGCCGGCGGCGAAACATCTCTCGCCGATGGATGAGTTGATTTACGACGTCGCGAAATATTCCATTCCCGGTCGCGGTGAAGCGCCGCTCGTGCAGGCGGTCCCCGCAGCGCAGGCTGCCAAGGTTGAACCGCCCGTGGTTACTGCCGCTCCGGTGAAGGCAGCGCCGGTTGCCGATGCAGCGCCCGCAGCACCCGCCGAGGAGCTTGATTTCGCCGGCTTCAACGATGATGATTTCGAGCTTGCGCTTGACGATCTCGATCTCGATCTGGATCTGTCCGACATCGCTGAAGCGGAGGTCGCGCCAGCGCCTGCACCGCAGCCGGTTCGCCAGCAGCCGGCCGCGCCGGTGGCCGTTCATGCACCCGCACCGCAGCCGGTGAAGGTGCAGCCCGCACCGCAGCCCCGGCCTGCGCCCGTTGTCGCACCTGTTGCTGCCGTTGCTGCCGCTCCGGTTCAGCCGCGCCCGGCCGCTCCCCAGCCTGTCGCGCCACAGACGCTGGAAAGCCTGCCTTTCGATCCCTCGCAGATCGGTGAGACGGAAGAGCATCCGGAAACCATCGTCGAGATGGATGTACCGGAACTGCCGGTTGGCGTTTTTGAGCCGAAGCCGGCTCCCCGCCGCCATGAGGAAGACCTCGACATCGACACCGAGCTTGCGACGCTGTTCGCTCCTGCTGTTGCCGGTGGTCTCGACCGCCACAAGCACGCGGAAAACCGCGGAGCTGCCCAGGCTCGTCCTGTTCAGGCTCCGGAAGAGGCCGACGAGTTCGAACGGGCGCTGGAAGAGGATTTCCGCCGCTCCATGCAGGAGGCTGCCGCTTCCCGTGGCAATGCGCCTCGCGAGCCCGAAAATACGTACGTCGACCATCAGGCTGCTTATCGTGATGAGGATGAACGCGGCGGTCGCCGCTGGATCATGCCGGTTGCGGCTGCCATCGGCCTGGTGCTGATCGGCGGCGGTGTTTACGCGCTGGTCTCCGGCGGTTCGTCGAGCACCGGTTCCAACGGCGCGCCGGTCATCATCTCCGCCGATAACGACCCGATGAAGGTCGTGCCGGAAAATCCGGGCGGTCGTGTCGTGCCGAACCAGGACAAGGCGGTTTATGATCGCGTTGCCGGCGGCAGCGCTGCCGATCCGAAGCAGCCGGCGCTGATTTCCAGCAACGAACAGCCCGTGGACGTGGTTCAGCGGACTCTGATTCCTGAACAATTGCCGCTGGAAGGCGAAAACGACGCCGATATGGACGCCGCTGGCACGCCGGTTGGCGAGACCGAGGATCCGCGCCTGCTTTCGCCGGAAGAAAAGGCCGCACAGAACGAAGGTTCGGCCGCGACCGGCGTTTCCCCGCGCAAGGTTCGCACCATGATCGTCAAGCCTGACGGCACGCTTGTCGCACAGGAAGTCGAGGTGCCGGCAGCCCAGCCGCCGAAGGCTGACAAGGTCGAGGAACTTGCTGCGCCGCAGACCGCCAAGCCGGGTGAGGGCGCTCCCGCCGTCATCGCCGCATCGCGGGTTCCGGTCGCGCCGGAACAGGCTCAGCCGCAGGCCAACACGCCTGCCGCCACCAAGCCGGCTGCGCAGTCCGCCGCGCCGCTTCCGGCAACACGTCCGTCCTCGCAGCCCGCAAACGTCGTGGCGACGGTGACCAATCAGGGCAATGTTCGTCCGACGACGACTGCGCCTGCTCAGCCGCAGGCCGCGCAGCAGCAGACCGCAGCCGCTACGCCGGCTGCGACCAGCACGCCGTCCGCCGGTGGCTACTATATCCAGATCGCGTCGCTGCCGAGCCAGGCGGAAGCGCAGAAGTCCTACCAGAACATGTCGGCCAAGTTCGGCTCGGTCATCGGTGGACGCGGCGTCGACATCAAGGCTGCCGAAATCGCCGGCAAGGGCACCTTCTACCGCGTCCGTATCCCGGCCGGTGACAAGAACGAAGCCGTGGCGCTGTGCGAAAAGTTCCGTTCGGCCGGTGGCAGCTGCCTGGTGGCGCGGTGACAGAGATGCGCCGGGGGTAGTACCCCGGCGCTGATTGTCTAACGACAGTGACGGAGCAGCTAACCTCCGTCATGCCGGACTTGATCCGGCATCCAGCCACGGCGCGTCTGCGCCGTGAAACGAGTCTTACGCGATCAAGGACTTGATCGCGCTGGACCCCGGCTCGGAGGCCGGGGTGACGGACGGTAAACGTCGCTGCCCCGGCATTGGCCGAGGAGCAGGCAAAGTTCTTCCCATCTATTCTGTAACAGGCGTGACACCATGACCGATTGCAAAGCTATGATCCTCGGATGCAGCGGGCTTTCGCTGACTGCCGACGAGATTGCCCTTTACCGAGATGAGCAGCCCTGGGGTTTCATCCTGTTCGGGCGCAATATTGGCGAGCCGCAGCAGATCACCGATCTCGTCGCCGCCATGCGCGATGCCGTCGGGCGGACAGATGCGCCGGTGCTGATTGATCAGGAGGGCGGACGGGTTCAGCGTATCAAGCCGCCGATCCTGCAGGCTTATCCGAATGCCCGCATTCTCGGTGAAATCTATGAGCGCGACCGGGGTGCCGGTCTGCGTGCCGCCTGGCTGATGTCGCGACTGCACGCGTTTGACCTGATGAAATTCGGCATCAATGTCGATTGCCTGCCGGTGCTCGACGTGCCGGTGGAAGGCGCCAGCAATGTCATCGGCAACCGTGCCTATGGCTATACGCCGACCATGGTGGCCGAGATGGGGCAGGCGGCGGCCGACGGGCTGAAGGCGGGTGGCATGCTGCCTGTCATGAAACATATGCCGGGTCATGGTCGCGGCATGGTGGATTCGCATCATGAACTGCCTGTGGTCGACGTGCCGCTCGATGAGCTGGATGCGCATGACTTCGTGCCCTTCCGGGCACTGAACCGCGAATTGATGGCGATGAGCGCGCATCTTGTGTTCAACGCCGTCGACCGCGAACGGCCGGCGACGACATCACCGAAGGTGATCGAGGAGATTATTCGCGGGCGGATCGGATTTGACGGCCTGCTGATGTCCGACGACAGTTCGATGAACGCGTTGAAGGGCACGCTGGGTGAAAGAGCTGCGAATATTGTTGCTGGCGGCTGCGATATAGTCTTGCATTGCAACGGCGTGATGGGTGAAATGCTCGAGGTTGTGAAAGAGGTTCCCGTTCTTTCCGGCCGGTCGCTGGAGCGGGTGCGGGCAGTTGAAGCGGGTTTCCCGACTGCGGACCCATCCGACGAAGCGGAACTGAGAGCCGAATTCAACGCCATGTGGGCCGTTTCCTGATAGTCGGGCGGCCGCTTACTCGGGATCAAGGCCGGAAGCTCCGGCGGATGGAACGATGGCCGCAGACAAATCTCGCAATTCGACACCGATGGACAAGCTCTGGCAGGATGTGACGCCGGAGCGGCTGACGGGTGAGGCCGGACTGGTCATCGATGTCGCGGGTTTCGAAGGCCCGCTCGATCTGCTGCTGCATCTTGCCCGCACGCAGAAGGTGGACCTGTCGCGCATTTCAGTGCTGGCGCTTGCCGAGCAATATCTGCAATTCGTGGAAAGCGCGCGGCGCGTGCGTATCGAGTTGGCGGCCGATTATCTGGTCATGGCGGCGTGGCTCGCCTTCCTCAAGTCCAAGCTTCTCATTCCGCAGCAATCCAAGGATGACGGCCCCTCGGGTGAGGAAATGGCCGCAACCCTTGCCTTCCGGCTGAAGCGGCTGGAGGCGATGCGCGAGGCGGCGGAACGCCTCGTCAACCGCGCCCAGCTCGGCCGCGATGTGTTTGCCCGCGGCGCGCCGGAGCATATTCCGCACATCAACCGCTCTGCCTACGAGGCGAGCCTTTATGACCTGCTCAGCGCCTACGCCAATCTGCGGCAGAGACAGGCGATCACCCAGGTCACCATTGAAAAACGGCAGGTCTGGTCGCTGGTCGAGGCGCGGGAGCTTTTAACCGGTCTCCTCGGCGATGTCGGAGAATGGACCGCGCTCGATCAATATCTGCTGCAATATGTCCCCGATCCCGCGATGCGGGTGACGGCGATCGCCAGCGCCTTTGCCGCGTCACTGGAACTTGTGCGCGAGGGTACGCTGCAAATCCGGCAGGAGGGCGCTTTCCAGCCCATCTATATGCGCCGTGGCACGAGGGATGATCGTGCGGCGGTCGCCGAGAGGACTGACGATGACTGATAATGATGAGACAGCCGAGGCGACGATCGCGACGGATGGGGTGGGACTAGAACCCACGGTATTTTCCGAGCGCCAGTTGAAAGAGGCCGAGCGGATCGCCGAGGCTTTGGTTTTCGCCTCGGCCGAGCCGGTCTCTCCGGGTTTCATTGCGGAGCGCCTGCCGCGCGGCATCGATGTCGACGCCGTTCTTCAGCATCTGAAAGCCGCCTATGCGGGCCGGGGCGTCAATCTCGTGCAGGTGGGCGGGCAATGGGCCTTCCGCACTGCCGGCGATCTTTCTTTCGTCATCCGCGCCGAGGAAAAGGAACCGAAGAAGCTCTCTCGCGCGGCGCTGGAAGTCCTGGCGATTATCGCATATCATCAGCCGGTCACACGCGCTGAAATCGAGGAAATCCGCGGTGTTCAGACCTCGCGCGGCACGCTTGACGTCTTGATGGAGGCAGGCTGGGTCCGGTTTCGTGGCCGCAGGCGCACACCCGGCAGGCCGGTGACGATCGGTACCACGGTTGAGTTTCTCGACCATTTCGGCCTCGAGGAATTGCGCGACCTGCCGGGGCTCGAGGAGCTGAAGGGAGCAGGGCTGCTTTCCGGCCGCATACCTTCCAATTTCGGCGTGCCCCTGCCGATGATGAGCGACGAATTGCGTGAGGATGAAGACCCGATCACGCAACTTGATCTGGAAGAGCTGGGCCTGCTTGCGCCTGGTGGTGGCGACGGCGACGATTGAGATCGTTATCGCGCGGGCGACACGACGCAAAAACTTTATGCTCACACCCTGTTGAAGCGGCAATTTGTTGTTTGAAAAAGCCTTTCAAACGTCTTACATCGTCTGAAAGCGAAATTCAGGAGTTTCAGTTATGGGTTCTTTTAGTGTGTGGCATTGGCTCATCGTGCTGGTGATCGTTCTCGTTCTATTCGGACGCGGCAAGATCCCGGAATTGATGGGCGATGTCGCCAAGGGCATCAAGAGCTTCAAGAAGGGCATGGCTGACGAAGACCAGACGCCGCCGCCGGCCGATGCCAACACGAAGACCGTCGACCACAAGGCTGACGAGATCAAGTAAGCGGCCCTGCCGTTTGGTTTGAGACTGACGCGCGTTAGGGTCTCGGGAGCATATTGATGTTTGATATCGGCTGGAGCGAGCTGCTGGTGATTGCGGTCGTACTGATCGTGGTTGTCGGGCCGAAAGACTTGCCGCCCATGATCCGCGCCTTTGGCAAGACCATGGCTGGCCTTCGCAAGATGGCGGGGGATTTCCGTACCCAGTTCGATGAGGCCCTCAAAGAGGCCGACATGGACGATGTGCGCCAGACCATATCGGATGTCCGCAATCTCAACCCGACCAACTCGCTGCGTGATGCGATGAACCCGCTTCGCCAGCTCGGCAAAGAGATCAAGTCCGATCTTCAGAAGGCGACCACGCCGCCTGAGGGCCTGTCATCCTCGCCTGCTACGTCGACCGCAGCACCGGCGACCAGTGAGCCGGTTGCACCGCTCGTCAGCATTCCCGAGCCTGAGATGAAGCTGCCGGATACCCCGCCCGTGACTGCCAGCGCCCCCGTTGCGGCACCGGTCGTGCCGGCGGAAAAGCCGAAGCGTGCCCGGGCTAAATCGATTGCGGCCGTCGAGGCGGAAGCGGTTGCCGCCAAGCCGAAACGCGCCAGCCGCGCCAAAGCGGTCGCGGCGTCCGAACCCGTTGCTGTCAATTCGACGGAGACTTCAGCTGAAAAGCCGACCGTAAAAGCCGTCGCGAGAAAAGCGGCCGCCAGGAAAGTCGTGGCTGAAAAGCCTGTCGTGGCCGCCGATGCCAAGCCGGTGAAGCCGGCGAGAACCAAGGCTGCAAAGCCCAAAAAGGATGAAGCATGAGCGGGGACATCGAGGACAAGCCGCAGCCGCTTATCGAACATCTGATGGAACTGCGCACACGGCTGATTTGGTCGCTGGGTGCGTTCTTCGTTGCCTTCATCGCCTGTTTTGCCGTTGCCAAGCATCTCTTCAACCTGCTTGTCATTCCCTATAAGTGGGCGGTTCTCTGGGCCGGCCTTGATGTGACGAAGTCGTCGCTGATCTATACCGCGCCGCAGGAATTCTTCTTCACGCAGATCAAGGTCGCCATGTTCGGCGCGATGGTCATCTCCTTTCCGGTGATCGCCTCGCAGCTTTATAAATTCGTGGCACCCGGCCTCTACAAGAACGAGCGCGCCGCTTTCCTGCCCTTCCTCGTCGCATCGCCGATCCTGTTCCTCATCGGAGCGGCGCTCGTCTATTTCTTCTTCACGCCCATGGTCATGTGGTTCTTCCTCGCCATGCAGCAATTGCCAGAAGATGGCGAGGTTGCGATTTCGCTGATGCCGAAGGTGTCGGAATATCTGAGCCTCATCATGACGCTGGTGCTGTCCTTCGGTCTGGTGTTCCAGCTGCCCGTGGTTACGACGCTTCTGGCGCGCGTGGGCCTTCTGACCAGCGACTGGCTGCGTGAGAAGCGCAAGTTCGCGATTGTCATGGCCTTTGTGGTCGCCGCCGTGCTGACCCCGCCGGACCCGATGTCCCAGATCGGTCTTGCACTGCCTGCGATCATTCTCTACGAGATTTCCATCTACATGGCTCGACTCGTGGAGAGGAAGCGCGCTGCGGAATCCGCAAGCACGGAGCTGGAGGAGACCTGAGTTTTCGAAGGTCTCGCCGCTCAAGACATCTCCTCGCGCCGGGCTTCTGCCCGGCGTTTTGCTGTAAAACATCGGTGATGCAACAACGGTCTGGAACGACGATGCACGACATTAAATGGATACGTGAAAACCCCGAAGCTTTTGACGCGGCGCTCGCACGCCGTGGCGCGGAGCCTGCGGCCGCAGGTCTGATCGCGCTCGATGAAAAGCGCCGTTCCGTCATCCAGTCCCTGCAGGACATGCAGTCCCGCCGCAATGCCGCCTCCAAGGAAATCGGCGCCGCCATGGCGCAGAAGAACATGGAGCTTGCGGAAAAACTTAAAGCCGAGGTCGCCGACCTCAAGGACAAGATGCCGCGCGCCGAGGAGGAGGACCGTCAGGTCACCGCCGAGTTGAACGACGCCCTGTCGCGCCTGCCGAACATGCCCTTCGACGATGTGCCCGATGGCAAGGACGAGCATGACAATGTGGTGACCCGCGTCGTCGGCCAGAAGCCCGGCTGGAACCATGAGGCCAGGGAACATTTCGAAATCGGCGAAGCGCTTGGTTATATGGATTTCGAGCGGGCCGCCAAACTTTCGGGTTCGCGTTTCACCGTTCTCACCAGCCAGCTCGCGCGGCTGGAGCGGGCGCTCGGCCAGTTCATGATCGACCTGCACACCTCGGAACATGGCTATACCGAAGTTTCCTCGCCGCTGATGGTGCGCGACGAGGCGATGTTCGGCACCGGGCAATTGCCGAAATTCTCCGAGGACCTGTTCAAGACCACCGATGGCCGCTGGCTGATCCCGACGGCGGAGGTGACCCTGACCAACCTCGTGGCCGGCGAAATCCTCGAGCAGGAAAAGCTGCCCCTGCGTTTCACCGCACTCACACCGTCCTTCCGCTCGGAAGCGGGTTCGGCAGGCCGTGACACGCGCGGCATGCTGCGCCAGCACCAGTTCTGGAAGTGCGAGCTCGTCTCCATCACGGATGCGGAAAGCGCTGTCGCCGAGCATGAGCGCATGACGGCATGCGCCGAGGAGGTGCTGAAGCGGCTGGGCCTGCATTTCCGCACCATGACGCTCTGCACCGGTGACATGGGCTTTGGCGCGCGCAAGACCTACGATCTGGAAGTGTGGCTGCCCGGTCAGAATACCTATCGCGAAATCTCGTCCTGCTCGGTCTGCGGCGATTTCCAGGCGCGCCGCATGAATGCGCGCTATCGCGGCAAGGACGACAAGGCGACGAAGTTCGTGCATACGCTGAACGGTTCCGGCACGGCTGTCGGCCGCTGCCTGATCGCCGTTCTCGAAAATTACCTGAACGACGATGGCTCTGTCACAATTCCTGATGTGCTGCTGCCCTATATGGGCGGTCTGACGCGGATCGAAAAGGCGGCTTGATTTCAAAGATGCCGACATGCCGGACTTGATCCGGCATCCATCCAGCCCAAGTCGTTGGGCTGAAAAGGACTATTCCCGTGGCGCAGTCGCGCGTCGACTGGATACCGGCTCAAGGCCGGGATGACGGTTCGGGGAGTGTTCTGCCTGAGCAAAATGAAGAGCGGGAGGAAAACATGCGGATTTTGCTGACAAACGACGACGGTATCCACGCCGAAGGGCTGGCCGTGCTGGAGCGTATCGCTCGCACGCTCTCCGACGACGTCTGGATCGTTGCGCCGGAGACAGACCAGAGCGGGCTTGCTCACTCCCTGACGCTGTCCGAGCCGTTGCGTCTTCGCAAGGTTTCCGACAAGCATTTCGCTCTGCGTGGCACGCCGACTGATTGCGTTATCATGGGCATTCGCGAGGTTCTGCCGGAAAAGCCGGATCTCGTCCTGTCAGGTGTCAATGCCGGCGCCAACATGGCCGATGACGTGACCTATTCCGGCACGATTGCCGGCGCCATTGAAGGTACGCTGCAGGGCGTGCGGTCTTTTGCGCTCAGCCAAGCCTTTAGCCATGCCGAAGGCCGCGTCGTGCCGTGGGAGGTGGCCGAGACCTATGCGCCCGATCTCATTCGCAAGCTCATCGATGTCGATCTGCCTGACGGCACCTTCCTCAATCTCAATTTTCCCAATTGCGCGCCAAAGGATGTGCAGGGCGTGTCCGTCACGGGGCAGGGCAAGCTCGATTTCGGCCTGACGGTGGAAGAACGCCAGGATGGCCGCGGTTTTCCCTATTACTGGCTGCGTTTCGGCGAACGCATGGGCACCTTCCGCGAAGGCACCGATATCCACGCCTTAAAGCATGGCAAGATTTCCGTCACGCCGCTGAAGCTTGACCTGACGGATTACACGGTGAAGGATCGGGTTGCGCAAGCGCTTGGATTCGGAGTCGCCGATTGAAATCTGCCATGGTCGAAAAGGAAGGTTTTGCAGCTCTCGTTCTGCGCTTGCGGGGCGAGGGGATTTCCGATCTCGACCTGCTGACGGCGGTTGAGCAGACGCCACGATCCAAATTCGTGCCGCCGCAATTTGCCGCCGACGCCTATTCCAGCCGCACCATCCCGATCGACTGCGGTTCCTTCATGGAAGGGGCCGACATGGCGGTGAAAATCCTCGCCCGCCTGCAGCTGAAACCCGGCCAGCGCGTGCTGGAAATCGGTACCGGCAGCGGTTTCATGACGGCGATCATTGCCCGCCGGGTTGAGCGCGTCTTTTCGCTGGAACGGTACAAGACGCTGGTGCAGCAGGCGCAAAACTGTCTCGATGATCTTGCAATCCGCAACGTCGTCATCCGCCAGGCGGATGGCAGCAACGGCCTGGTGGGTGAGGGCACTTTTGACCGAATCGTTTCCACGGCGGCGTTCACCACCATGCCCCGTTTCTTTGCCGAGCAGATCGTTTCCGGCGGCATGATGATCGCGCCGATCATCGTTGAAGGTGATCGCTGCGTGATGACGCGCTTTTCCAAGACCGGCAGCCGCTTCGAGAAGGAAGAACTGTTCGAGGCGCCCTACCTGCCGCTCAGCACCCATATTGCGCGTCATTTGTGACAAAATGAAAATTTTCGAGACATTGTATTTTGGTCTCCTAATGTTCTGAATTTTCGCAAACATCTGATTTTAAGAGATTTTATTGTTTCGTCATGGCGCATCCTCTCTTCGTCATGGTTATCGAAGTGTCAAAAAAGCGCCAAACGGCTTAACGTTTTAACGGCGTGGTAACACTAACGCGCTTTAATCATAAACATCGACGCATGGTTTTCCCCACCTCGGGAAATGGGCCTTGCAAGAATTGAAATTTGTGCCGGATCGATCTCGATGCGGCGGGTTGGCGTCAGTGTAGATCGAGTCATGCGTATGAGACATTCGTCTAAAATCGGAAAATCAGTCGCAAAAATGTTCGCAGCGGCATTGCTGGCAAGCGTCGCAACGGGCTGTAGCTCGGATGCAACGCGGTTCAGCGGCCTCTTTTCCAGTGGACCGGATCAGATGACCACGGCGTCAATTCCTGCCCGTCAGGGCGGCGGTGCTTACGGGCAGGCCCCGGTTCCGCAGGGCGACATGAATGGCGGTTACGCCTCTGCCGCGCCACAGGGAGGTTATGCCAACCAGAACATGGCCGGCAATTCCTATCCGCAGCAATCGGGTGGTTACGGTGGCGTTCAGCCGTCCACGGCCCGTGCCTCGGCCTCGCCGGTGCAGCGTTCCGAGCTGTCCGCGCCGACAGCCGTGGCGAGCCGCGATCCGTCGACCCGCAACGAAGCCATGGCCCAGCCTTTCCCGTCCGCCCAGCCCAAGGCCGCGCCGTCTCTGGCAGCGCCCGCACGGCAGGCTGCCGCACCCGCCGCTGACAACCTGACCACCGCGACCGTTCGTTCCGACAAAAACGGCTGGCACACCGATGGCGCCGCCTCCGTGACCCTGCGTCCCGGCGAAAGCATTGCGACCCTCTCCAACCGCTACGGCGTTCCGGAAAAGGAACTGCTGCGGGTCAATGGCCTGAAGACCGCTTCCGCCGCGCAGGCCGGCCAGTCGATCCTCATTCCGAAGTTCGGCCAGGTCCGCAACGCCGCCAAGGATGCCGCCGGCGATATTGCGCTCAACCGCAATGGCGACCAGCCGACACCGCTGCGTGCGCCGGATGGAAACGTGGCCGTGCTGCCGTCGCAGGCCGCCGCCCGTGACAAGGTTTCTGCTGAAGCTGGCAAACTGACGCCTCCGGGCGGCAAGCCGCTGCCGCCTTCTGGTGGCTACAAGGTTCAGCCGGGCGACAGCCTCGCCAAGATCGCCCGTGCAAACGGGGTGTCGGTGGCTGCTCTCAAGGCGGCAAACGGTCTCGGCAACGAAAGCATCCGCGTCGGCCAGACGCTCAACATGCCGGGTGCTTCGACGGATGCCATCAAGACCGCTTCCGTTCCCGCCAAGGAAGCCGCAAAGCCCGTCGAAACCGCATCCGTCAAGCCAGAGCCCTATAAGGCGCCGGCCGCCGCCGCCGCTCCGGCTGCGCCCGCAACTCCGGCCACCGCCAGTGTCAGCGATATCGAGAAAAAGGCCGACATGGCGTCGGTCGCACCGGAATCCACCGGCATCGGCAAATATCGCTGGCCGGTGCGCGGCGCGGTCATCAATAATTTCGGTGACAATGTCGAAGGCAGCCGCAACGACGGCATCAACATTTCGGTTCCCGAGGGCACGCCGATCAAGGCCGCTGAAAACGGTGTCGTCATCTATGCCGGCAATGGCCTGAAGCAGCTCGGCAACACGGTTCTTGTCCGCCATGACGACGGCAAGGTCACGGTATATGGCAACGCTGCCAATCTCGACGTGCAGCGTGGCCAGAAGGTTCAGCGCGGCCAGACCATCGCCACCTCGGGCATGACCGGCAGCGCCAAACGTCCGCAGGTTCACTTCGAAGTTCGCAAGGATGCGACGCCGGTGAACCCATCCACTTTCCTTGAATAGGTATTGCGTCTCAAGGAATGATGAAGCCGGGTGATGAGCCCGGCTTTTTCATTTTATGGGGTGATGCGTGCGGAAAAAGTTCTGGAATGGGTGCCTCGGGCTTAGTGGGCATTGGTTTCTCGCGGTTTTCTCCTCCGTCATGCCGGACCCGATCCGGCATCCAGCCGACGTGCGTCTGCGCGGCGGAATGAGTCTCCTCAGCCCAAGGACTTGGGCTGGCTGGATACCGGCTCAAGGCCGGTATGACGGATTTGGGATGCAGCCCAAGTCACGTCGAACCGCTACGTGTCTAACCCCTGACCAGACCCACCGTCGTCTCGATGAAGTCGGCAATCGCGCCGGTATCGTCGAGATCAAAAACCGGAAGCGCCGTGTCCGTCACCGCGTGATCGGCGGCAATGGCGACGATATGCGGATCGAGCGGCGCCAGCGGTTCCGTTTTCGCCGCCTCAACCCGGCGCGCTTCGATTTTCGGGACCGGTTCGTATTTATAACCTTCGATCAGCACCAGGTCGCACGGCGCGAGGCGGGAGAGGATGTCTTCGAAGAAGGGCTCCGGTTCGCCGCGCAATTCATGCATGATGGCGAAGCGGGTGCCGGAAACGATGGTGACCTCGTGCGCGCCGGCCTGCCGGTGACGCCAGCTATCGGCGCCGACCTTGTCAATATCGAAATCGTGATGGGCGTGCTTGATGGTGGAGACACGGTAGCCGCGCGCGGTCAGTTCGGTGACGATGCGCACGGCAAGACCAGTTTTGCCTGAGTTCTTCCAGCCGGCGATGCCAAAGACCTTTTGTGCCGTCATGCTTCCATGCTCTCCAGATAGCTGCGCGCCAGTGCAAGCTCATCCGGCGTGTTGATGTTGAAGAACGGATCGAGGCTGCCCTTTGCCGTTTCCAGCGGCGCAAAAGCAACCCCAATGGTGACATGCCGGGCAAGATAAGCGCGGATGCGCCGGTTGGCATCGTTCTTCAGCCATGCATCGAGATCATCGGCGAGAGCGACCGGCCACAACGCAAAGACCGGATGAAGCTGGCCGCTGGAGGCGGCAATGACGATTGCATTGTCGGACAGGTGTTCGCAAAGCCGCATCACAAGATCGTCAGGGAAAAACGGGCTGTCGGCGGGCGCTGTCAGAAAGTGGCTGACCGCGTCGCCGCGATGCTGGAAATGGCGCATGCCGGCCAGAACGCCCGCGAGCGGACCGGCGTGGCCGTTCAGCGTATCGGGCAGCAGCGGCAGGCCGAAACTTTCCGCCCAGCCATTGGCCGCATTGATGGTGACGTCGCAGACCTGCGGCGTGATGCGGCTGATGACATGGGACATGAGAGGCGCATCGCCCAATTGCACCATCGCCTTGTTGCTGCCCATACGCCGCGAAAGCCCACCGGCGAGTACCAGGCCCGGTATTTCAAAAGGGGCCGTCATTCCCGCTTTTCCTGCAGCCTTACGATATAGGTGGTGAGGAACGCGACAAGGCCGGTCGCCAGCATCACCAGAAGAAGCGGCCAGGTTCCATCCTCTTTTGAAAGAACCGAGGAGGCGAGAACCGAGAGTGCCGCGCCGCCGCCAATGGTCATGGCGCCGCCGAGACCGGAGGCTGAGCCAGCCAAATGCGGCTGGACGCTGACCATGCCGGCATTGGCGCTGGGCAGCGTCACGCCGTTGCCGACGCCGATCAGGGCGAGCGGCACAAAAAACGCATAGGCGCTTTCCGCCCCGACCGAGATCAGCGCGATGGCGGCGATGATGCCGGCAATGCCGATGACATTGCCCGACAGCATCATGCGGGTGATGCCGATTTCGCTGGCATAACGACCGGAGATGAAGTTGCCGAGCATGTATCCGCTGGCCATGAAGAAGAATTGCAGGCCGAGCATGGCCGGCGAAAGCCCATAAAGCACGCTGCCGACAAAAGGCGCGCCGCCGAGAAAGGAGAAGAACATGCCCGATGAGAAGGTCGAGGTCAGGGCGTAACCCCAGAACAGCGGCGAGCGCAGAAGTTCCGGCCAGGCATGGAACTGCTGCGAGAAGCTTGCCGATCTGTTGTGGTTGGTTTCGCCGAGATCGAGCCAGGCGAGCGCCAGGATGCCGAGGCCAAGCAGGCAGAGGAGGGCGAAGCTCGATTGCCAGCCCGAGATGTCATTGAGCAGGCCGCCAACCGTTGGTCCCACCATCGGCACCACGGACATGCCCATCGTCACATAGCCGATCATCGAGGCCGCCTGTTCCATGGGCACCATGTCGCGCACGATCGCGCGGGCGAGCACGAAGCCGGAAACGACGGCCGCCTGCGCCACGCGCCCGATCATGAAGACAGTGATATTGGGCGCCAGCATGCACACAAGCGTCGCTACGATCATGACGGCGATGCTGGCGAGCATGACGGGGCGGCGCCCGAAGAGGTCGGAGAGCGGGCCGATGACGAGCTGCAGGCAGGCGGTGGCGGCGAGATAACCCGAGACGGCGAATTGCATCACCGCGTAATCGGCCTCGAAATACACTGCCATCGTTGCAAGCGAGGGCAGGAACACATTCATGCACAGCGCCGCGACACCGGCGATGACGACCAGCGTGATGATGTGGGGTGGGGTGGTTCTGTCCAGAAAACGGCCGCCGTTCATGTCATTCTCCCGCCTCTTCCGTAACGGCAGCTTTCGTTACGGAAGCCGGCCGTACGGTGGTCACGGCAGTGGGGGTGGCGGCCGCGCGCTTGGCCATCTGCGAGCGCTTTCGGAGGCTTTCCCGGTAGAAGGTATAAAGGCCCGAACCGATGATGATCATGGCGCCGATGATGGTGTAATTGTCGATCTTCTCGTTGAAGAAGAATATGCCGATCATGAAACCCCAGAGCAGGCCGGTATAACGGAACGGCGCGACGAAGGAAATTTCGCCCGATCTCATCGACAATATGATCGCCTGGTAGCCGACCAGCACCAGAATGGCCGAGGCGGCCAGATGCGAGACGATCGTGACGTTCATGGGCTGCCAGCCGCCGAAGGGCAGGATCAAGAGGCCGCCCACTGCCATGTTGACGAAGGCGGTGATGACGGTGATCGCAAGCGAAGGCACATCGGCATACATTTTCCGCGTCAGCAGATCACGCGCGGCGGTGACGGCCAGCGATGCGACAACCAGCAGCGCGCCCGGCGTAAAGCCTTCCGGGCCGGGCCGGATGATGACGAGCACGCCGATGAAACCGACGATGATCGCCACCCAGCGCCGCCAGCCCACAGGTTCGCGCAGGAACAACGCCGCACCCAGCGTCACCACCAGCGGCAGGGACTGCAATATGGCCGAGGCATTGGAAAATTCGATGAGGCCGAGCGCCGTCAGATAAAGAACGGCGGCGGTCACCTCGCAGAGACAGCGCAGGATGATGATGGGGCGCAAAAGGGTTTTCAGGGGCCGGAGCGCGCCGAAATGCCGGGCCGCGATATAGATCAGCACCACGGTCATGATGCCGCGGACGAACATGATCTGACCGGTGTTGATGTAGGGGGTGACGGACTTCGTCAGCGCGTCGTTGGCCGTGAAGCTTGCCATTGCGAGCGCCATGAAAAGCGCGCCGCGCGTATTGTCCGTCAATGCCATTCCCAAATATCCCAGACCATGCGCGGTTTACTCCGTCCGCCCCTCCGGGCGATCTGGAGCCGCCGTTACGGCGCAACCACGCATTCCTCCATATAAAGAGACGTTGCACGGCAGAGCGGGCAATTCAACCGTTTATATGGGTGGGTGGATGAGAAAGACGTTCAGCCAGCCTCAGCCGCCTGTCACGCTCATATGGCGGGAGACTGCGGGTCGGTTGTGGGTGCGGTCGATGATGAAATCGTGTCCTTTCGGCTTGCGCAGAAGGGCTTCATCGATGGCGCTGGAAAGATAGGCGTCGCTGTCGGAAGCGCGCAGCGCCGTGCGCAGATCGGCAGCGTCGTCCTGGCCGAGACACATATAGAGCGTGCCGGTGCAGGTGAGACGGACACGATTGCAGCTTTCGCAGAAATTATGGGTCATGGGCGTGATGAAGCCCAGCCGGCCGCCGGTTTCCTTCACCGTCACGTAACGGGCCGGGCCGCCGGTCTGGTAATCGCTGTCGATGAGCGTGAAGCTCTGCTCGAGATCGCTGCGCAACTTTGAAAGCGGCAGATAACGGTCGGTGCGGTCTTCCTCGATCTCGCCCATCGGCATGGTCTCGATGACCGTCAGGTCCATGCCGCGGCCGTGGGCGAAGCGCATCAGCTCCGGCATTTCGGCATCGTTGAAGTCCTTCAGCGCAACGGCGTTGAGTTTCACCTTGATGCCTGCCGCCTGTGCGGCATCGAGCCCCTCCATCACCCGGTCGATATCCCCCCAGCGGGTGATATGGCGGAATTTATCGCTGTCGAGCGTATCGAGGGAGACATTGATGCGGCGCACGCCGCAATCGGCGAGTTCGGCTGCGAATTTCGCCAGCTGTGAGCCGTTGGTGGTCAGTGTCAATTCCTCGAGCGCACCGCTCTCGACATGCCGCCCGAGGTTCCTCACCAGGGACATGATGTTCTTGCGCACCAGCGGCTCACCGCCGGTCAGCCTGAGCTTGCGGACGCCGCGCGTTATGAAGACGGAACAGAGCCGGTCGAGTTCTTCGAGCGTCAGAAGGTCCTTCTTCGGCAGGAAGGTCATGTGTTCGGACATGCAGTAGGTACAGCGAAAATCGCAGCGGTCGGTCACGGAAACGCGCAGATAGGTGATGGCGCGGCCGAAAGGGTCCACCATCGGTGCGTTGTTTTCCGTCAGGAACTGCGCTTTTCCAAGCGATCCGGGGAAACTGTTCACGTCTCCATCCTCATTGCGCGATGTGCCCCTCAAATGATGTAGTGGCTTGCCTATCCTGAGGCAAGTCCGTAATTCTGACGCATGTGATGAGCTTGCGGAAGTGAAAAATGAGTGATGCCTGGCCGACAGAGCTGCTTGTGTCGAAAGACCGGCGCGAATTGACCGTTTCCTTCGACGATGGAAGCGTTTACCGGCTGAAGGCCGAGATGCTGCGCGTGCTTTCGCCTTCGGCAGAAGTGCAGGGCCACGGGCCGGGACAAAAGGTCACGGTGCCGGGCAAACGCGATGTCGCCATCCGCTCCATGGTCGCGACAGGCAACTATGCGGTGCGCATCGTTTTTGACGATGGCCATGACAGTGGCATTTACACCTGGAAATACCTGAAGGAACTGGGTGAGACCGGGGACAGGCTGTTTGCGGATTATGAACGGGAGCTCGCCGAAAAAGGCTTGAGCAGGGAGCCACGGTACCGTTAGGCGGACGCAAGGCCTGCGGCCCCCCCCCTCATTCCTGTGACAAGCACAGGAATGAGGGGGAGAAGGATAGCTGCCTCTGAAGCCCGCATGCCTGAGGGACAAGTAACCCGTTGAATCTGCGCATCGTCCTTCAGTAAAATCGTTTTCGCTTTTCACGCCGATGCGCTAGGAAGTGAGGGAGGGAACACCCTCGTCTTATTGATTTTCAGCGGGGTGGCGTGTGGCTGTAGAAGCGAACGGAAATGATCTGGCCCAGGTGGTCGTATTGCTGGCGGCAGGCGTTGTCGCCGCGCCGATCTTCAAGCGCATCGGCCTCGGCTCTGTGCTGGGTTATCTCGCCGCCGGCCTGGTGATCGGGCCTTACGGTCTTGGTTTCTTTTCCGATTCGCAGGCCATTTTGCACATAGCGGAACTCGGCGTGGTGATGTTCCTGTTCATCATCGGCCTTGAAATGCAGCCGTCGCGGCTGTGGTCCATGCGGCAGGATATTTTCGGGCTCGGCGCATTGCAGGTGCTGGTCTGCATGGGCGGCCTGACGTTGATCGGGGTCGGTCTCGGCTTTCCTGTCATCATGTCCTTCGTCGCTGGCACGGGCTTCGTGCTGACGTCGACGGCGATCGTCATGCAGATGCTGCAGGAGCGCAACAGCATGTCGAGCCTGAAGGGCCAGCGCATCATCGCCATCCTGCTGTTCGAGGATCTGGCCATCGTGCCGCTGCTGGCGCTCGTCGCCTTCCTCGGTTCGGGCGGGGAACATGTCACGGCGTCGGAGCGCTGGGTTTCCGTCGGCATTGCGCTTGCCGCCGTCGGTGCGCTCATCCTTGCCGGACGTTATCTGCTCAACCCGTTCTTCCGCCTGCTGGCGGCCTCCGGTGCGCGCGAGGTGATGACGGCTGCGGCGCTGCTGGTGGTGCTGGGTTCGGCGCTTCTGATGCAGGTCAGCGGCCTTTCCATGGCCATGGGCGCTTTCCTGGCCGGTGTGCTGCTGTCGGAATCCTCCTTCCGCCATCAGCTGGAGGCGGATATCGAGCCGTTTCGCGGCATTCTGCTCGGCCTGTTCTTCCTCGGCGTCGGCATGGCGATCGATCTTGCCGTCATTGCCTCCAACTGGCAATTGGTGCTGGTCAGTGTCGCCGGATACATGCTGCTCAAGGCCTTCCTCATCTATGGCGTGGCGCGGGCGCTCGGCACCACCAGGCGTGAAAGCCTGGAACGGGCGGTGCTGATGGCGCAGGGCGGCGAATTCGCCTTCGTGCTCTATTCGGCGGCTGTCAGCGCCGGCATTCTCGACCGGGAGGCCAATGCCATCCTGACGGCGACGATCATCATCTCCATGGTGCTGACGCCGCTGATGGTCATCCTGCATGACCGGCTGGTGCCGGCGGCGGTGCCCAATACTGACGATCTCGACGTGCCTGAAAATGTCGAGGGCAGCATTCTCCTGATCGGTTTCGGGCGTTTCGGTCAGATCGTCAGCCAGCCGCTTCTGGCGCGCGGTTACACGTTGTCGCTGATCGACAAGGATGCCGACTTCGTGCGCGATGCGGCGGAATTCGGTTTCAAGGTCTATTATGGCGATGGCTCGCGGGCGGAAATCCTCCATGCCGCCGGCGCCAGCACGGCGCGTGCTGTTCTCATCTGCGTCGACGACAAGGAAGCAGCCGTCCGGATCGCGGAGATCGTCAAACATGAATTCCCGCTGGTTCCGGTTCTTGCCCGCGCCTATGACCGCGGCCACGCCATCGATCTGCTGAAGGCCGGCGTGGATTACCAGATTCGCGAGACGCTGGAATCAGCGCTGAATTTCAGCGAGGAGGTTCTGGGCGCCATGGGCGAGGAGCGGGAAGACGCCGCCCGTCTGGTGGAGGAATTCCGCGACCGCGACGAGGAGCGTTTCGCCATGGAGGTCGTCGGCGGCATTTATGCCGGCCGTTCGCTGATCCGTGGCAACGCCCAGCCAGCCGATCTCGTCGCCGCGCGCACGGCGCGTGAGCGGGCGGAGCGGGAAAAGGCGGAAGCGGCGGAAGATTAAGGGATTGCGCCCGGCGGTGTCGCAGGGTGATTTCGAGGGATAGGAACTGACATGACGATCATTCGCACGGTCGAGGAATTAAAGGCCATCTATGACGGCACGAGCGAGGCATCCATCGCCAAGGTGACAGCCGCGCTGACGGCCGAATACAGGCTGATGATCGAAACGTCACCGTTTCTCGCTCTGGCGACGGTGGGGCCGGAGGGCATGGACTGTTCACCGCGCGGCGACAAGGGCGGTGTGGTGCGCGTGGCCGATGACAAGACCGTGCTGCTGCCGGACTGGCGCGGCAATAACCGCGTGGATTCGCTTCTCAACATCGTGCGGAATCCGCGCGTGGCGCTGATGTTCCTGATCCCCGGCTCGAATACGACCATGCGCATCAATGGCCGCGCCGTGGTTTCCGTTGACCCCACGTTGTTGCAGAGCTTCGAGATGGATGGCAAACATCCGCGCACCGTCATCGTGGTCACGATCGACGAAGTCTATTTCCAGTGTGCACGGGCGCTGATGCGGTCTGAATTGTGGAATCCCGACAATTTTGTCGACCCGTCGTCGCTTCCGACGCCGGGTCTGCTGCTCAAGGCGGCCAAGGCGGAATTCGATCAGGAGACCTATGATCGCGAATGGGCGGCGCGCGCGGCGAAGACGATGTGGTGAGGCTTCCCCCTCTCGCCTTCATTCCTATGCTTGTCAGGAATGAGGGTGGGGAGAGCGCTGTGTTTTTAATGCGCCCAAATCGGCGCAATTTGCCTCAAGTCCGATAAATCAGCCAGTTTTTGCCGGTATAGTTCTTCTGCATACCGTCCTCGTAGAAGACCGAGCGGTTCCGGCCGGTTTCCTTGGCGTGGTAGAGCGCCGTATCCGCATGGGCGTAAAGTTCGGTCGGATTGGTGGCCTGCGCGGCAGCGGCAAAACCGATCGAGATCGTTACCGTGCCGTAATCCGCGCCTGATCTGGAATTGCGGAAAGGTGTGCTCTCCAGCGACAGGCGGATGCGCTCGCACATCACCATGACTTCCTCCGGCGTATTGCCGTCGAGAATGATGGCGAATTCTTCGCCGCCGCTTCTGGCGACGAAGCCGTCCTTGCGGACATTGGCGCGAATGACCGAAGCGACGGTGGCCAGAATCTTGTCGCCGACCGGATGGCCGAACGTGTCGTTGATCCGCTTGAAGTGATCGATATCGAGCAGGACGAGCGACGTGTATTGCAGGCCGATGGAGGTGTCGTAAACGGTTGCCAGCCGGTCGTCGAAAGCCCGCCGGTTGGAAAGGCGGGTCAGCGAATCGGTATTGGCGATGCGCTTGTATTCATCCAGCTCCAGGCGCACCTGGTGCATTTCCTCGGCATGGCGGTTGACGTCGTTGAACGCCTTTTCGCCGTCGATGATCTTCGAGCCGGTGGCCTCGGCCAGCAACGCAATTGCGTTTCTCAGAATATTGCTGCTGGCGGCATTCTTGTCATCGATACGCTGCCGTGTCTCGCCGAGGATCCTGTTGTAGTTCTCGATGGAGGATTGTTCCCGCCGTAAGGTCCCCAGAAGGGCTTCCAGTTCGCGTCGCAGCTTTTCATGCGCATCGTCGATGAAACGCGCGGGACCGCCATCACCATAACGCGCGGACAGCTCGTCCAGATCCTCCTGCGTCACCCGGTTTCCCAGCGCCGCCAGATCCTTGGTCAGCGCGGGGTTCGAACCGATATAGGCTTCGTAGAAAAGGCTGTAGTTGCGCGGGATCGGCGAAACACCCATGCTCCGCATGGCGTGGGCAATCTGCCCGGCAATGTCGGGTCCCGTGGTCTTGGGCGTGGATGCCGTGTTCATCAAGAAACTCCAGTGAGTCTGCTTATAGACTATGATTATTATTATGGAGGCTGTTTTGGAAAGCTTAATTTATGGAGAACTAATTTTTATTGCAGGAAATTCCATTTTGTACGATTTTTATCTTATTTAATTGATAATTATAAGTAATTTTCATTTTTTGGAATTTTCGGAATTTTTGACCTCTACTATCCGCCTTGGTGACAGTTTCGCATTTATTCTGTCAATCCCGATAACGCTTTGCAGCTGATTTATTTTGGCACAGCAACGCGATTCGTGGAGAGGAAAAAAGCTCAAGGGGCGGGGAATTTCCATTCGCCAAGACATGGTTTTGGGTGCGCCGATATTTGTCGCCTCCAAAGGCGTAACGTTACAGTTTGTCTGGCGGACCTGAGGGGATTGAACGCGGCGCCGTTCCGGGCGATGTCAGCAGGCGGGTGTACAAATGCCTCATCCGAGTGCCGTGAAAGCGTGTTGTCTACGTTTGGCTGCGGGTTCAGGCCCTGAGTTTGATGACCGGGCATTCGGCCCCGGCGTCAGCCTGCGGCGCATGGGGAGGGCGTACGATCAGGACGTCGGAATGGGCCAAGATGTTCATCATGGATGAATCCTGTCTGGCGTAAGGTTCCGCCACGACCACGCCGCCTTGACCACCGCTAACCAGGCGGGCGCGAAGATAATCCTGGCGGTGGTCGTTGGCCTTCAGCGCCGTCGCGGTTCTTGCGGTCGCGATGCGTTGCGGGGGCAGGTGCCGGCCAATCCGGCTGACCAAGGGTTCGAGGAAAAGCAGACCACAAACGAGACTGGCCACGGGGTTTCCGGGCAGGCCGAGAACCTGCATGCTGCCGATGGAGCCCACCATCAGCGGTTTTCCCGGCCGCATGGCGATGCGCCAGAAATCGAGCTGCATGCCCTCCGCCTTCAATGCAGCCTGCACCAGATCGTGGTCTCCGACGGAGGCGCCGCCGAGTGTCACCAGCACATCAACCTTCGCCGCAACGGCCTCGCCGATGGCGGCGCGGATCAGCGCGTCATCATCGGGGATAATGCCGAGATCCAGTACCTCTGCACCGGCCTTGCGGGCCAGCGCGGCGACGCCGAAGGTGTTGGACGCGATGATCTGCGCCGGCTGCGGAACGCTTCCAGGCGGCAGCAACTCGTCGCCGGTGGCAAGGATGGCGATGCGCGGCCTGCGATAGACGGTAAGCGTGGCGTGGTTCGTCGCCGCCGCCAGCGTGAGATCGGCAAAGCCGAGTTCCCTTCCAGCCTCCAGCACCGTTTCGCCTTTGGTAAAATCCTGCCCGCGCGGTCGGATATGTCGCCCTGCGGTGACATCGAAGGCCGTGCGGATCTTTCCACCTTCCAGGATTTCGGCATCCTCCTGAATGAGGATCGTATCCGCACCCTGCGGCACGGGCGCGCCGGTGAAGATGCGCACGGCCTGTCCTTCACCCACCGTACCGGCAAAAGCATGACCGGCGGCGGCCTGCCCGATGACGGTGAGGACCGAGCCGATGGCCGGTGCATCGGCGCTGCGCAATGCATAACCGTCCATGGCTGAGGCATCGAAGGGGGGCTGGGTGAGGCTTGCGATGAGATCGACCGAGAGAACGCGGCCGTCGCATTCGGCGAGCGGCAGAGTTTCGGTGTCGGTGACCGGAACCGCTGCGTCCAGAAGGCGCGCGATGGCCTCATCCACGGGCAGCAGCGGCTTCATTCAGTTCTCCTGTCGCCCGAAATCGCTGGCTTTGAAATCACCGGATTTGCCGCCGCTCTTTTCAAGCAGGCGGATATTGATGATCTCCATCGCCTTGTCGGCGGCCTTCGCCATGTCATAGATCGTCAGGCAGGCGATGGAGACGGCGGTCAGCGCTTCCATTTCCACGCCGGTCTTGCCTGACAGTTTCACCCTGGCCTCAACGCGGAGGCCGGGCAGGGTGGCATCTTCGGTGATGTCCACCGCCACCTTGGTCAGCATCAGCGGGTGGCAGAGCGGAATGAGATTGGCGGTCTGCTTCGCGGCCATGATGCCGGCCAGCCGTGCGGTGCCGATGACATCGCCCTTCTTGGCGTTGCCGTCGTGGATAAGCGCCAGCGTTTCCGGCTTCATTTTCACGAAGCCTTCGGCCACCGCAACACGCACGGTTTCCGCCTTGTCGCCAACATCGACCATATGCGCTTCACCGGCCGCGTCGATATGGGTGAGCTTCTGGTCGTCGCTCATCCGGGTTTATTCCGCTGCCAGAATGCCGGACTGGCCCGTCAGCAGCGCCTTGGTGGCCGCCGTCACATCGTCCTTGCGCATCAGGCTTTCACCGACGAGGAAGGTGCTGATGCCGCTTTTTTTCAGGCGCTGGCAATCCTCGAAGGTGAAGATGCCGCTTTCGCCCACCAGCAGCCTGTCGGCGGGCACCAGTCCCGCCAGCCTTTCGCTGGTTTCGAGGCCAACCTCGAAAGTGCGGAGATTACGATTGTTGATGCCGAAAAGCGGCGAGTCGAGCTTCAGCGCCCGTTCCGTTTCCTCTTCGTCGTGCACTTCGATCAGCACATCCATGCCAAGCGCAAAAGCCTCGTCTTCCAGCCGTTTCGCGTCGTCATCCGACAGCGAGGCCATGATGAGGAGAATGCAGTCCGCGCCCCAGGCGCGGGCTTCGTGCACCTGATAGGTGTCGAACATGAAATCCTTGCGCAGCGCGGGCAGGGCGCAGGCGTTGCGGGCGGCGGTCAGGAACTCCGCAGCGCCTTGAAAGCTCGGCCTGTCTGTCAGGACAGAAAGACATGCAGCGCCGCCAGCCTCATAGGCCGCAGCCAGCGCCGGCGGATCGAAATCGGGGCGGATGAGGCCCTTGGAGGGGCTGGCCTTCTTGATTTCGGCGATAAGGCCGAACTTGCCCTCGGCCTGCTTTGTTTTCAGCGCCCTGTAAAAACCGCGGGGTGCGCTCTGGTCGGCAGCCATGGCCTTCAGATCGGCCAGTGAAACCTTCGCCTTGGCGGCGGCGATTTCTTCGAGCTTGTAAGTCTCGATCTTCTTGAGAATGTCGCTCATGATCTCGCTCTCATTCCTCGTTTGATACGGCGACCAGACGCTCCAGCGCGGCGGCGGCCTTGCCGCTGTCGAGGGCATCGCTGGCAATCGTCATGGCCTGGCCAAGCGTTTCCGCCTTGCCGGCGATGACAAGCGCTGCGGCTGCGTTGCAAAGCGATACGTCGCGATAGGCATTGCGCTTGCCTGAAAGAACCTCGCGCAGCGCCGCCGCATTGGCAATGCCGTCGCCGCCCTTGAGGTCGTCCATCCGCGCCGGCTCAACGCCGAAATCTTTCGGGGTCAGCTCGAAGGTGCGGATATTGCCGCCTTCGAGCGCCGCCACACGGGTGACGCCCGTGGTGGTGACTTCATCCATGCCGTCGCCATGCACGACCCAGATGCTTTCTGAACCCAGATCACGCAGCACTTCGGCAAGCGGCACCAGCCAGCGTGGCGAAAACACGCCGAGCAATTGCCGTTTTGCGCCGGCCGGGTTGGAGAGGGGGCCGAGCAGGTTGAAGATCGTGCGCGTACCGAGTTCGACGCGGCTCGGGCCAACGTGGCGCATGGCGGAATGGTGCATCTGCGCGAACATGAAGCCGAGACCCGCCTCGCTGATGCAGCGGGCGATGAGATCGGGACCTATATCGAGCTTCACGCCGAGTGCGGAAAGCGCATCTGCCGTGCCGGATTTGGAACTCAATGCCCGGTTGCCATGCTTGGCGACCGGCAGGCCCGTGCCGGCGACGATGATCGAGGCGAGTGTCGAGATGTTGTAGGTGCCGATGCCGTCACCGCCGGTGCCGACGATATCGATGGCATTGGCGGGGGCGGAAACCGGCAACATCCGGGAACGCATGGAGGAGACGGCGCCGACGATTTCGTCGACCGTTTCACCGCGCACGCGCAGCGCCATCAGGAAACCGCCGATCTGCGACGGCGTGGCTTCGCCCGACATCAGAATGTCGAAAGCCGTGCGCGCATCCTCGCGGTTCAGGCTTTCTCCATTCGCGACCCTGGCGATCAGCGGCTTCAGTTCGGCCATCTCGTCGCCTCCCGGGTTAGAAGCCGACCATCGCCTGATCGGCGAGGGCCTGGTTGATCGTCACACCATAGTCATTCTGCAGGCGGTTGACCATCTGGTCCAGCATGTCGTCGCCGGCCGCGCGGGCAATGGCGGCAAACTGCTGGTCGTCATTGGCGAGCGCGTCCGGCGTCGCGTTGGTGTCGACAGAGGTGACCTTGAAGAGGATGCGGCTGGAACCATCGGCATCGGCCGCGGTGCCGACCACGCCTTCGGCGCCCGAGAAGACGGCGGCGATGGTCTGGCGACCGAAAATCGCATCTTCGCTGGTGCGGCGCAGGCCGGATTTCTGTTCGACTGCAAGGCTCAGCTCACCCGCGACAGCCTCCAGCGTCTCGCCCTTTTCAACGCGGGCCTTCAGCTCGTCGGCCTTGGCGGCAAGTGCGGTGCGCTGCTGCTCTGCCGTCCAGTCGGCCACGACATCGTCGCGGACTTCGGCAAGCGTGCGGTCGCGGGCAGGGATGATCTGCTCGACGTCGAACCAGATGTAACCTTCGCGGCCGAGATTGATCGGCAGGGCCTCGGTTCCGGGTTCGGTCTTGAACACGTCCTGGGCGAGCTGCGGGGAGGGCAGGCCTTCGACCGCATCGCCCTTTTCGTCGAGACCGGCTGCGTCGATGGCGGCAATGGTGACCGGTTTCAGGTTCAACTGCTGTGCGGCGTCCGCAAGCGAAGAACCGCCGGCGCGCAGATCCTCGTAACGGTCGTGCACATTGGTGATTTCTTCCGCGGCGGCAGCGGTGGCGAGATCCTTGCGGATGTCTTCCTTTGCCTCTTCCAGCGTGCGGGTGGTTTCCGGCTTGATGCCCGTGACGCGCAGAAGTACCGGGCCGAACGAACCTTCAACCACTGGCGAAACGCCCCCATCCTTCTGGATGGCAAAAGCGGCATCGGCAATCGACTGGTCGGGGATGGTATCCTTTGTGAATTCGCCAAGCGTGACGTCGGACGGCGTCTTGCCCTGATCCTTCACCACCTGGTCATAGGTGGTGTTGCCGAGCCTGATCTGCTCGGCGGCGGCGGCGGCCATTTCCTTGTCCGGGAAGGTCAGCTGCTCGACCGTGCGGCGGCCGGCGGTGCGGAAGCTGTCCTTGTGGCTGTTATAATAATCGGCGATCTGGGCGTCCGTTACCGAGGCTGGCTCCGCGATGTCGGAAGGTTCCAGCTTCACATAGGTGAATTTGCGGAATTCCGGCGCGCGATATTTCGTCTTGTTCGTCTCGAACCAGGGGGCGAGCACGTCGTCGCCGGGGGCCTTGACCGGCGGGATGACGGCGTTCGAAAGAATGACATAATCAACGGCGCGCTGCTCGTTGCGATATTGCTTCAGGGCATCCACGAGAACCTGCGGTGCGGCAAAACCGTCCGAGACGGCTTCAACGATCTGGCTGCGCACGGCGACCTTGCTGCGTTCCTTGATGTAGTCGTCCTCGCGGAAACCGGAATTGCGCAGGCGCTCCGTAAAGAGGTTGCGGTCGAACTGGCCATTGACCGATTTAAAGGCGGGGTCTTCGGCAATGAGTTTGGCAAGACGGTCTTCCGAAAGACCGAGGTTCATCTTCGAAGCGAGTTCGTCAAGCGATGCCCCGGCTGCAAGCTGGCTGAAGACCTGGCGGTCGATGCCGAAGGCCTTGGCCTGTTCGGTCGTCAGCCTTGTGCCGAACTGGCGGCTGAGATCGGAAATCTGCCGCTGATAGGCGAGGCGGAATTCCTCCGGGCTGACCGTCTGGTCACCTACCGTCATGACGGCGTGGGAATTGGCGGTGACAAGCGATGCGGAAACGCCCCAGATGCCAAAAGAAACAACAAGCAGGAGAAGCAGCAGCTTGGCTGCCATGGTTCGAGAAGCATTTCTCAGGGAATCGAGCATCGTTATGCAAACCTCACAGGAACGTCATCGCGGTCGCCGGCTGTCCGGCCCGCAACGTATCGGCGTTCCTTAAATCAATCCATTCGGAAATTGAAGGGAATTTCCCTTGGAAAAACGGGGTTTTGAAAACGGTTGTGTGATTGGAGGCGCCGAAATGGAGGCAACGGATGGATATCAGCGGCATCCACACCGTCATTCCTGTGCTTGTGACAGGAATCGAGCCCGCCCAAGTCCTTGGGCTGAAAAGAGTCTTTCCGTCGCACAGACGTGTGTTGACTGGATTCCCGTGAAAAGCACAGGAACGAGGGCGGCCATCGCAGGCCTTTCAAAACAAAACCGCCCGGAGGCTCCAGGGCGGCTGAGAACAATCATTTTTAAAAGCGGATTTATGCCAGCCTGCCGCACTCAGAAAGCGCGGTCGCGCCGGATCATCGCCTTGAACTCCTCGTCCTCGCGTCGCATCTCGGCGACGACAGAGATCATTGACATCACGAACATTACGCTGATCAGGGCAAGAAGCATCGTCAGAAATGTGAACATGATGTCGTCTCCGGAGTTTCGAGAGTTTCTCCCCGTTATCAGTAATAATTCATATACTGGTAGCGGGCGGTCAGTTGCGGATAGTCAGGTCCAAGCTTTTCAGGCTTCTGTTCATAAAGGCTAAACGTCGTTGCTACCATTGCGATAACCAGAACTGTCCAGGCGGTGCTGATGACGCTGATTTTCGCCGAAGTAGACTGTTTTTCTCTTACAAACATTTGTCTGTTCCTTTGGTTTCTTGTTAACGCACCATGTCCGATCATGTTCCGCGTCAATCATAAAAATCGATTAGCATCGCCCCGGTGAAACTTCCTTGAATGGCTCGTTCATCTGGCGTTCAGGAAACTGGCTGAGGCCGTCATTCGAGGAAAAGATACTCGGCTGCGAATGACGAGATGACCGAAACGACGATCATGAAGGCCAGCATTTTCGATTCTCCGGTTGCTTAACGGGCGAAAGGCGTTTCGGTTTCCCGATGCTGTGCAATTAAACAAAATGGCTCTGAAACCGCACTGAACGGCCCGTTCATCGGGGGTTCACGGCACGGCCGCGCTTGTGAGGGGTGGTTATAAAGTCTTGCGCCGCGTGCTTCTCCATGACAAAAGGCGGCACATATGCTGAAGCGTCGAGACGCGCCCACCATCTGAGAGCGATATGACGATTGCCTTTTATCCAGGATCCTTCGATCCGATGACCAACGGACATCTGGATGTGCTTCTCCAGGCGCTGAACGTGGCGTCAAAGGTCATTGTCGCGGTTGGCATTCATCCCGGAAAAGCGCCGATGTTCAGTTTCGAGGAACGGGCAGGGCTGATAAAGCAGGCGCTTGCGGAGCAGCTGCCGGGCGAAGCGGCGCGCATGGACGTCGTTTCCTTCGATAATCTGGTTGTCGATGCGGCCCGTCAGCATGGCGCGCGACTTCTGCTGCGCGGCCTGCGTGACGGCACCGATCTCGATTATGAAATGCAGATGGCGGGCATGAACCGCCAGATGGCGCCCGATATCCAGACCGTGTTCCTGCCCGCCGGCACCTCGTCGCGACCCATTACAGCCACATTGGTTCGGCAGATCGCCGCCATGGGCGGCAATGTCGAAGCCTTTGTGCCGAAAGCCGTGCTTGAAGCCCTTAACGCCAAGCTGAAGCGCTGACTTCAGCCTTACATTTGGAGCCAATCCGATGAAACTCGTTCGATTTGCCTTTGCCGGCGCCATGTTTGCGGGCGCGCTTGCCGCCAGCACCTTTGCGTCTGCCGCCGAACTTCTCACCGTCCAGCTTAAGGACGGCCCCGTTGTCATCGAGCTTATGCCCGACGTCGCGCCGAAGCACGTGGCGCAGATCGAGGCGCTGGCCAAGAAGGGCGCTTACGACAACGTCGCCTTCCACCGCGTCATCGACGGCTTCATGGCGCAGACCGGCGACGTGCAGTATGGCAACATGGAGAAGGGCTTCAGCGCCCAGCGCGCAGGTACTGGCGGCTCCGACCTGCCGGATATTCCGGCCGAATTCTCCAAGGTTCCGTTCACGCGCGGCGTGGTCGGCATGGCCCGTTCGCAGGATCCGAATTCCGCCAATTCGCAGTTCTTCATCATGTTTGCCGACGGTCCGTTCCTGAACGGCCAGTACACCGTGGTCGGCAAGGTCGTGTCCGGCATGGAAGCCGTGGACAAGATCAAGCGCGGGCAGGGCAGCAACGGCGAAGTTTCCAACCCCGACCGGATGATCAAGGTCACTGTCGGCAAGAAGTAAGACAGGGCAATAGAGCCCGAACAGAGGAGAATAATCATGGCCGAGATCAAGGATCCGGAAAACACCATCATCATGGAAACGACGACCGGCAAGGTCTTGATCCAGCTGCTTCCGGAAGTTGCTCCGGGCCACGTTGCCCGCATCAAGGAACTGGTATCGGAAGGTGCTTATGACGGCGTCGTTTTCCACCGCGTCATCGAAGACTTCATGGCCCAGACCGGCGACGTGAAATTCGGCAAGAAGGGTTCCGAAAGCTTCAACCCGGCCCGCGCCGGCATGGGCGGCTCCGAAAAGCCGGACCTGAAGGCAGAATTCTCCGCCATCCCGCATGTGCGCGGCACCTGCTCCATGGCCCGTTCGCAGAACCCGAACTCCGCCAACTCGCAGTTCTTCATCTGCTTCACGGATTCCCCGTGGCTCAACAAGCAGTACACCGTCTGGGGCCAGGTCATCGAGGGCATGGAAGCCATCGACAAGGTCAAGCGCGGCGAGCCGGTGAAGGACCCCGATTCGATCGTTTCGATGAAGCTCGCTTCGGCGGCTTGAGAATAGCTTATAAGGTGTTTACCCGCTCCGCAGGAAACTGCGGGGCGTTTCACATTGATGACAAGGGTGCCAACCTCTCAGCCGTCATCCTCGGTCTCCGGATCAAGCCCGAGGATGACGTCTCGTTAGACGAAGCCTTGTCACTCCCACCACCCGCCCCATTGAGGGCGGGTTTTGATATTTTCGAGAGCCCTTGCAATGCGTGTAGACCTGTTCGATTTCGACCTGCCCGAGGAGAATATCGCCCTACGCCCGGCGAACCCGCGCGACAGCGCGCGCCTGCTGGTGGTCGATCCGAATGAAAATCGCATGGAAGACCATCGCGTTTTCGACCTGCCGTCCTTCCTGCGGGCCGGCGATGCGCTCGTTTTCAACGACACCCGCGTCATTCCCGCCCAGCTTGAAGGTGTCAGGCTGCGCGAAGGCGCGCCGGAGACGGCCGTTTCGGCCACGCTGCACATGCGCGCCGATCAGTCCCGCTGGAAGGCTTTCGCGCGTCCCGGCAAGCGCATCAAGCAGGGCGACCGCATCCGTTTCGGTTATGAGCGCGATAATGCCTGCGGCCTTGCCCATCTGGAGGCCACCGTCGAGCAGAAGGGCGAGGAGGGCGAGATCACGCTGCTGTTCGACGTCTCCGGTCCCGTTCTGGACGAGGCCATTGCCTCCGTCGGCCATATTCCCCTGCCGCCCTATATCGCGGCCAAACGGCCGGAAGATGCGCAGGACCAGACCGACTACCAGACCATCTACGCCCGCGAGAAGGGCGCCGTTGCCGCGCCTACCGCCGGGCTGCATTTCACGCCTGAGCTATTTGCGACGCTCGACAAGGCCGGTATCGAGCGGCATTTCGTGACGCTTCACGTTGGGGCAGGCACCTTCCTGCCGGTCAAGGCCGATGATACCGACGATCACAAGATGCATTTCGAAATCGGCCACGTCTCGCAGGAAACAGCCGACAGGCTGAATGCGGTCAAGGCGCGGGGCGGGCGCATTGTCTGCGTGGGTACGACGTCGCTGCGTCTGATCGAAAGCGCGGCTGCGGAGGATGGCACCATTCACCCGTGGTCCGATGCGACCGGCATTTTCATCACGCCCGGTTATCGTTTCCGCGCGGTCGATATGCTGATGACCAATTTCCACCTGCCGAAATCGACGCTGTTCATGCTGGTTTCGGCTTTCTGCGGTCTCGAAACGATGCGTGACGCATATAAGCACGCCATCGAAACCGGATACCGTTTCTATTCCTATGGCGATTCCAGCCTGTTGTTCCGGAAAAACTGATGCACGACAAATTCACCTTCACCCTGAAAGCCACGAGCGGCGGCGCGCGCCTCGGCGAAGTCGCCATGCCGCGTGGCGTCATCCGCACGCCCGCCTTCATGCCCGTCGGCACTGTCGGCACCGTCAAGGCCATGTATCTTGATCAGGTGCGCGAGCTGGGGGCGGATATCATTCTTGGCAATACCTATCACCTGATGCTGCGGCCCGGCCCCGAGCGTGTCGCCCGCCTTGGCGGCCTGCATGAGCTGATCCGCTGGCCACACCCGATCCTCACCGATAGCGGCGGTTTTCAGGTGATGTCGCTGTCCGGTCTGCGCAAGCTGGATGAGAAGGGCGTGACCTTCAAGAGCCATGTGGACGGTTCGCTGCATCACATGTCACCGGAACGCTCGATCGAAATTCAGGGCCTGCTCGATTCGGACATCCAGATGCAGCTCGATGAGTGCATCGCGCTGCCGGCCGAGCGCAAGGAAATCGAGCGCGCCATGGAAATGTCGCTGCGCTGGGCCGAGCGCTGCCGCGTCGCCTTTGGCGACCAGCCCGGCAAGGCCATGTTCGGCATCGTGCAGGGCGGCGACCAGCCGGACCTGCGCATTCGCTCCGCCGAAGGGCTGAAGCAGCTCGATCTCAAGGGTTATGCGGTCGGCGGCCTTGCCGTCGGTGAGCCGCAGGATGTGATGCTTGGCATGCTCGATATTACCCTGCCGGTGCTGCCCACTGAAAAGCCGCGTTACCTGATGGGCGTCGGCACGCCTGACGATATCCTGAAATCGGTGGCGCGCGGCATCGACATGTTCGACTGCGTGATGCCGACGCGTTCCGGCCGTCATGGTCTGGCCTTCACGCGCCGCGGCAAGGTCAATATCCGTAATGCCCGCCATGCGGAGGATATGCGCCCGCTCGACGAACAGTCCAACTGCCCGGCCTCGCGCGATTACTCCCGCGCCTATCTGCATCACCTCGTACGCGCCAACGAGGCGCTGGGCGGCATGCTCCTTTCCTGGCACAATCTTGCCTATTATCAGGAGCTGATGCAGGGTATCCGCAAGTCGATCGAGGAAGGCCGTTTCGCCGATTTTTATGCGGAAACCATCGAAATGTGGGCGCGGGGCGATATAGACCCGGTTTAATGCCTCGTGACCTGTCTCCACACTCGACGTCATCCTCGGTCTCGTGCCGAGGATCTGCCGAGGTCGCTAAAGTCAACGGGTGGTAGATCCTCGGGACATCCTCGGACTTGATCCGGGAACCGGGGATGACGATGGAAAGGTATCTTTCCGACGCCCTGAAGTCTCCAGATTTACCTTCTACGGATTTTTCCTTGGCACATGCGCCTTACGTTCTTTTCCGGGATGACACGACCGGCACGGTGACAGCCTTCACCGAGCCGGAGGAAATCATCGTCGCGGATGAGCGAGAAGCGTTTTTTGCAGCGCTGAAGCGCATGGAAGAACTGCGCCGTGCCGGAAAGTATTTAGCTGGCTATATGTCTTATGAGGCCGGTTTCCTGTTCGAGCCGAAGCTTGCGCCTTTTGCGGAAGAACCGCGCAACGTGCCGTTCCTGAATTTCGGGGTCTTTTCCGGCCCGCAGCCGGATGACGGCCGCTTTGCGCGGCCTGACGAAGTTCCGGGCGCGGATGCGTTTCTTGCCGATCCGGTCCCGGGATGGACACCTCCCGAGTATCGGCGGCGTTTCGAGCTGTTGCACGACCATATACGCCGGGGCGACTGTTATCAGGGCAATCTGACCATGCCCGTCCATGCCCGCTGGAGCGGCGATCCGCTGACGGCATTCTGGTCATTGATCGAGCGCCAGCCGGTGAAATATGGCGCGCTGGTCGATCTCGGCGGCCCGGTCATCCTGTCACGCTCGCCGGAACTGTTTTTCTCGGTTGACGGGCAGGGGTTCATCGAAACCCATCCCATGAAGGGAACGACGCCGCGCGGAGCGGATGCGGAGGAGGACAGGGCGATCATCGCGGCGATGCTTGCGGATGAAAAGACGCTCGCCGAAAACCGGATGATCGTTGATCTCTTGCGCAACGATATTTCCCGCATCACCGAGGTCGGCAGCCTCGATGTGCCACGGCTTTTCGATATCGAGACCTATCCGACCGTGCACCAGATGGTCAGCCATATCAGGGCGAAACTTTTGCCTGGCATGACGGTGGAAGACATTTTCGCCGCCTTGTTTCCCTGCGGATCGGTTACCGGTGCGCCCAAAATGTGGGCGATGAAAATCCTGCGCGAACTGGAAGCGACGCCCCGCGACGCCTATTGCGGCGCCATCGGCCTCATGTCTCCTGGTGGTGAAATGCGCTTTTCGGTGGCGATCCGTACGATGACACTGTTCGATGACGGTCGCGCCGTCTTTAATGTCGGCGGCGGCATCGTCTTCGATTCCGTGGCTGAGGCGGAATATGACGAGTGCCTGCTGAAATCGAAATTCGCTGTGGGGGACAGGCTGCTGCGAGGGTGATTATCGCCCGATCATCTCAAACGCCCCATTTTCCACCAGCACTTCCTTCGCCGCCGCGTGGCTTAGAAAACCCGCGGGACTGGCGCTGGCGCCATAGGCGCCTGACTGCAGGATGGCGATGAGGTCACCGGCCTGGAGCCTCGGCAATGCCGCGTTGCGAGCCAGCGTATCGAGCGGCGTGCAGAGCGGGCCCACGATGGTTGCAGTCTCCGCGTGCTCGGCCTGCATCATGGCGGGCGCAACGATGGGATAGTTGCGCTTGACGATCTGACCGAGATTGCCCGAAGCGGCCAGGTGATGGTGCATGCCGCCATCCGTCACAACGAAGGTGGTTCCGCGCGAGGTCTTCACGGAATTGACTTCGGCCGTATAGATGCCGCCCGGACCGGCGAGGAAGCGGCCGGGCTCGACGATGACATGGGCGTCGGCGATCAGCGGATGCGCTTTCAGCAGTGCCTTCAGATCGGGGACGGCGGCTTTTACCTTCGCGAGATCGAGCGGTGCTTCGCCGGCGAAGTAGGGGATGCCGAGGCCGCCGCCGAGATCGATGGTTTCAAGCGGCTTGCCGAGCATTTCCGCCATGCGGGCGGCAATTGCGATGGCATGTCGCCATTGCCAGACAAGCATGTCCGCATCGAGAATCTGCGTGCCGCCATAGATATGGATGCCGACGAGATCGATAACGCCCGCATGCCGGAAAAGCGGCAGGATATTTTCCAGTTCTTCCTCATCGAAACCAAAAGCGGTGGCCTTGCCGCCCATACGCATGGCGCCGGCTTGCGCATCCGGCACCGGATTGATGCGGACAGAGGCCTTGACGGGTTTGCCGATTGCCTCGATGCGGGCAATTTCCTCGGCGCTTTCCACGTGGATTTCGCCGATGCCGCCCGTGATCACTTCGTGCAATTCGGCTCTGCTTTTGCCCGGCCCGGCAAAGATGATGTTTTCGGGCGCGACACCGGCCTTTATAGCGGCGCGATATTCGCCAGCGGAAGCGATTTCCGCGCCGGCGCCTTCCTGCCGGAAGAGCGCGATGATGGCGGGCAGGGGATTGGCCTTCACCGAATAATAGATATCGGCAAAACCGGAGAGCGTCGCCTGGAGATCGCGGTAGGCGCGGCGCATCGCGCCAGCATCATAGAGAAAGCATGGGGTTCCGGTTTCGGCGACGATATCGCGCACGGCAAGCCCGCCGATCACAAGATCGTTTTCACTGATATCGAATGACGCGGCCGCAAGGGCGTGACCGTGGCTCTGGGGTTTATCCGTGGGCGCCATCGTCCGTCCGTTCGCGCACAAGCGCGCGGTAGTCCACCTTGCCATTGGCGGTGACCGGCAACCGGTCGACCAGCTCGATGGCGCGCGGGATCATGAAGGGTGCGAGCATTTCAGCGGCCTTCTTCAGTGCCGCGGAAACATCGATATTTTCATTGGCGGCAGTCGCCACGGCATGCACCTTTTCCCCCGCAAAGGGGTCCGGAAGGCCGATGACGGCGACCTGCTGGAACAAGCCTGTCGACATCAGGCTTTCTTCGACTTCGGTCGGGCTGATGCGATAACCCGAAGACTTGATCATCGCATCGTTACGGGCAACGAAGCTGAAGAACCCGTCTTCGTCTTCCACCGCCAGATCGCCGGAGTAACATACGGTTTCTCCGCCCAGTGCCGCCGGAATGAAGGGATGCGGGCGCAGGACTTTCGCCGTGTCTTCCGGCCGGTTCCAGTAGCCCAGCGAAACGGTCGGGCCTCGATGCACGAGAATGCCGGGTTCGCCGGGCTTTGCCCGCTGTCCCTCGGCGGTGACGATGAATATCTCACATTCGGGAATGGCCTTGCCGATGGAGGTCGGGCGGCGATCGATTTCATCCGGCGGCAGGAAGGTGGAGCGGAAGGCTTCGGTCAGGCCGTACATCAGGTAGATTTTCGTGTCCGGCAGCTTTTCGCGCAGCGCCTTCACAGTTTCCTGCGGCACGCGCCCGCCAGAATTGGTGATGTAACGCAGATGCGGAAGCGGCGTCCTGGCAAGCGACGGCGCCGCCCTCGTCAGGATCGCCCAGACTGTCGGCACCCCGGCAAGCCCGGTCACGGCATTGTCGCGCAGGTCGCGGACGATGTCGTCACCGAGCCTAAAGGTGGAGATGATTGTTGTCGCGCCCTGTTCCACTGCCGTCAGCAGCTGGTTGAGGCCATAGTCAAAGCTGAGGGGCAGAAGGGAAAGAATGCGATCCTTGCCGGTAATCTCCAGATAGGTGCGCACGATGCGCGCGCCGGCCAGGAGATTGCGATGCGACAGCATCACGCCCTTGGGTGAGCCGGTAGAACCGGATGTATAGAGGATCGCCGCGAGGTCTTCGCCGATTGCCGCCGGGCTTTTGACTGACGTCTTGCTGCCTTCGGCGATATCGTTCGCCAGAAGCACGCGGACACCGGCCAGACCTTCCAGCGCCGCGCTCAGCTCGTCGCGCATGGTCGCATTGCTGATGACAAGTTCTGCGCCGCAATCCACGATGATATGGCGTATCTGCTGCGCCTTCAGCAGCGCATTGACCGGCACGAAGACGCATCCGGCCATGCTGACGCCGAAGATCGCCCAGCATTCTTCCGTGCCTCGCGGCAGAAAAATGACGACCCGGTCGCCGCGTTGCGCCCCAGCCTGCTGCAAGGCAGCCGCGCATCGTTCCGCCGCTTCGGCAAATTGCCGGTAGCTCAGGGATGTGTCTTTATAAACGATCGCCTGCCCGTCGCTTGCCGCGCGCGCGCCCAGCAGGTGGTGCAGCAGGAAAGGAGGTGTCATCTCCTCCGTTCCCTGAGGACGAAGGCGACGAGATCGGCGGGCGTGCCAAGGTTGTCGGGGGTGAAATGTTCGTCATCGAGAATGATGCCGAAGCCTTCACCGAGAAAGATCATCAGCTCCAGGAAGCCGAGCGAATCGATGACGCCTCCCTCGAGAAGCGGCGTGTCGGCCGAAAAAGGTGCATAGGCAGGGAAACGATCCGAAAGATAGGAGTGAATGGTATCAGCAATCTCTATTTCGCTCGTTTTTGCTGCAAGCATGTTCATTCCCGCTCTCCCCGCATATTTTCCATGGCTCCCGCCCCGGAACCCCGTTTATCTGTAAAGGCCAGGTTTCGGTCAGGACAACCCTAGCACCACTAAAATACCTAGGGTGGCAATAACACCAACTCTGAGTATGTTTCGTTAATAAATTGTGGGTTCCATGCGCCTTTTACTTGTATCGGCGCAGATTTATGTGCAGCGAAGCCGCCCGCGTTTCGTTCACCCTCGAGTGCAGCCATTGTCATGGCAAATCTGCCGTGGCGGAGGAGATGGCGGGCAATCGCGGAAATGTGTCTTTGTACGATTGCGCGGTCCTCGCAATAGATGAGGCGCGCGGAGGGCGCCCTTTTGGTCGACGTTTTCAGAAAGACCAGCGGGTAATGACGGCCATCCGCCTGCATGATGGCGACGATGCAGCCGAGGCGCGCGTGATCTTCAAGCATCTCACGCGTCTCGCTGGTCAGCGTACCGGGTTGAGCGGAGGCAAGCGTTATGAGGCGGGCGCTCGAGCGGCGCAACGCCTTCAGCGGCAGGGGATAAAAAAGCGTGCAGTCCGTCACCGTGTGAAAGCCCAGCCTCTCATTCAGCCTGCAGGCTTCGGCCGAGGGGGTGAGGTCGGTGAAGACCTCATCCTCTGAAGACGACGCCATTTGCAGCATGCGCGGCGCGAACCATCTGCAAGCCGGCTCGACATACCAGCTGGACAGATTGACGACGACAGTGCCGGTTTCCGGCAGGCGGCTTTTGATTGTCAGCAATACACCGGCGGCGGCGTCACCTTTCATCAGCAATTGCCCGACCGGACCGAGTTGCCGGCGTTCGTGATGTTCGGCGATCAGCGCAAGCCCGCGGGACCAGAAGGCCTCGCTCTTTTCAGGGAAACCTTTCGTCAGAAGACTGATGGCGGCGGCGCGGTTTCCGTTATCGATCGATACGATTTTCAGGGGCGCTCTCCGCTGTCTGGCGTCACTCGGCCTGAGGAAGAGATTTTTCAACCCCACCGCGCGTTATGGGATTACAACGATAGATTTACCGTCCCGTTAATCGCGCTGGCTGCAAGGCCGAAGGCGCGATCACATTTGCATGAATGGGCAGGCGCGCGTGCTGCGCGCCTGCTGACGTTGCTGGCCGATCAGTACACGACGACGCCGCGGATGCTTTCGCCCCTGTGCATCAGGTCGAAGCCCTTGTTGATGTCTTCGAGCGGCATGGTGTGGGTGATCATCGGGTCGATCTGGATCTTGCCTTCCATGTACCAGTCGACGATCTTCGGCACATCCGTGCGGCCGCGCGCGCCGCCGAATGCAGTGCCCATCCAGTTGCGGCCGGTGACGAGCTGGAACGGACGCGTGGAGATTTCCTGGCCCGCACCCGCAACGCCGATGATGACAGACTTGCCCCAGCCGCGATGGGAGGCTTCCAGCGCCTGGCGCATGACCCTGGTATTGCCAGTGCAGTCGAAGGTGTAATCCGCGCCGCCGATTAGGTCGCCGTTGCGTTTCGTCATGTTGACGAGGTAGGGCACGATATCGTCGCCGACTTCCTTCGGGTTGACGAAGTGGGTCATGCCGAATTTTTCGCCCCAGGCCTTGCGGTCCGGGTTGATGTCGACACCGATGATCATGTCAGCGCCGGCAAGACGCAGGCCCTGCAGCACGTTGAGGCCGATGCCGCCGAGACCGAAGACGATGGCGGTGGAGCCGATTTCGACCTTGGCGGTGTTGATGACCGCACCGATGCCCGTGGTTACACCGCAGCCGATGTAGCAGACCTTGTCGAAGGGGGCGTCCGGGTTGATCTTGGCGACGGCGATTTCCGGCAGAACCGTGTAGTTCGAGAAGGTCGAGCAGCCCATGTAATGATGGATCTTGTCCTTGCCGATCGAGAACCGCGAGGTGCCGTCCGGCATCACGCCCTGGCCCTGCGTGGCGCGGATGGAGGTGCAGAGATTGGTCTTGCGAGAGGTGCACGAATAGCACTCGCGGCATTCCGGCGTGTAGAGCGGAATGACATGATCGCCCTTCTTGACCGAGGTGACGCCCGGTCCGACATCCACGACGATGCCGGCGCCTTCATGGCCGAGAATGGCCGGAAACAGGCCTTCCGGATCGGCGCCGGAAAGGGTGAAGTCATCGGTGTGGCAGATGCCGGTCGCCTTGACCTCGATCAGCACTTCGCCGGCCCGGGGACCTTCGAGCTGAACGGTCATGACCTCGAGCGGTTTTCCTGCCTGAATGGCAACGGCGGCGCGGACGTCCATATCTTATCTCCTGGCATTGTCTTGTGATCGGATGGGGCTGTTTTGCCCGAGCTTGGCTGGAGGGACAAGGGGCAAGCCCAAGTTTGTGTTTTCGCAGGTGGCCGTGAATTGAAACCCCGCGCTGCCTTCAAGCGGTCATGTGCTTTTACAGATACTCGCTAATTTATTAATAAATAAATTAAGCATATGAATTTGCTTCATATTTTTGAGTTCCGGTTGAGTTTTGATTTACGGTTTGCGTGTTAATTGACCCCTGTATTTTCAGTGGTCAGGCGAGGTTGCTCGAAAAGCAGCCCGGCCGGTGACCGACGAGCAATTTTCAAGCGACCGGTGCGAGCCGGGTATTTTTAAACGTCGCAGAAAGCCAGGCCTGCCGCTTTTCATAGCGCGCCTTTCCCATGGCGATGAGCGACATGAGACGGTGTTTTGATGACGAGCAGGTGGGTAAAAAAAGCAGCATGGAAAAGCGGGCCGTATTCGTCGCTCCTCAAGGATCGCGCGGGCGCCTTCGCCATTATGACCGCGCTCTTGCTGCCGATGTTCATCATTTTGTTGGGGCTGCTTTTCGAGGGTGGTCGAGCGCTCGCTTATTACAACCAGTCAAAGCGCGTCATAGCGATGGCGTGCGAAAGAGCCACAAAGCCGACGCGCACCTACACGTTGCTTGACAGCGTCAGGCGCGAGAACGTGGCCGCGGCCTTCGATGCCATGATTCAATCCACCAAGCAGAAGGTTCTCTCGCGCGAGGTGAACGTGGACTGGACCGAGACGGACATCAACGCCGAGTTCAGCTACCGTCTGATTTTCTCGGAGATGTTCAATCTCGATGAGCTGAAATATCGCCTCAAGGAGTCGTGCGAAGGCATCCCGCCTTACCCTGAGGACGATGCGGTCATTATTGACAACATGTTCGAGAGCAACGCTCTCGGCGTCGAGCGGATTTTGAAAAACGGCGTCACCAAGGAAACACCCGGCGGTTGCTGGGGTGTCTATCCCTATTCTGAAATTGGATGGGATGGTGGCACCGGGCCCGGTGTCGAGTTGCAGGACTGGAGCAGCCCCTGCTGCCGCCGTAACCACAATTGGCAGGGTTATCCGGCCGGAATGCAGAGCAAGAAACTCAACGAGGCCCCTACCGCCAATGACAAAGCCTGCACTCTGAAGGAAGTCGATAAGGCAAAGACCACCGACAAGATCGAAATCGAAAAGAAGGTGGGCACCGAGCTCTCATTGCCAACCCGTTATGTCATGGAACTCGACAGCGACTGGGGGCCGCCTGCGCCCGGCAAGAAAAAAAATAACGAAGCCAATAGCTCGATCTACAAGGATGTCGAGCTTCACCCCGGAATATATAAGATCATGGTTTGGTATAATGGGCGCCGGGCCGTCGAGGACGTGGAAAAAACCAACGGAATCAAGATCTCGCTCCAACAGCGCCTTCCTGACCTGAAACCCCAGCGGCCGGTGTGGGAGTTGACCCAGGATAAAAACAGTATTGCCTGGACGCCGAAGGAGTACAGTTTCAGGGTCAAAGCCTACTCCATCTATCGGGTGACTATCGAGGCTACCGGACTGAGCGACAGTTTCGGCGGCATCATCACGGGCTTCCGGCTCATCTATGTGGATCGAGTGGAAGAAGACTGAGATGAAGTCTTTTCTTTCCCTGCGTCAGGATAAAAGCTGCGGCGGCCCGCGGGGATGCCGGTTCACGCATGCGGCATGTTACCGGTTGTTTGGCGACCGAAAGGCGGCAACGGCGGTGGAGACGGCGCTGCTGTTGCCGCTGTTTTTTGCGCTGATTTTCGGGACGCTCGAAATCGGCCTGCTGATGCTCTATTACCTCTATCTCTCTTTTGCGTCGAATGCGGGCGTCGAGTATCTCCGCAAGGCGGCGGCGGACGGTCGGCCGGCGACCGAGATTGCGTTGCGCAAGGCAATTGCCTCTCATTTCATTGGTGGGACGGACGAAACCAACCTCAAGATCGCTCTCTTGCCGATCCCCGACGACGATATTGCCGAAGCCAAGGTGCCCACACCGATCGTGAACGATTTTCGCCCGCCCGCCGATACCGCCGGCCAGTACATTCTGGCAATCGGTTACAAGTGGAATTTTTTGATGCCGACGACGCGGCTCCTCGTGCCGGACACGGGTGGCATTCATCAGTTGCGCAACATTTCCCTGGCCATCACTGCGGTACGGGTGACCGAATGAAAAAGACGAGATGGTTTTTTCGTCTTGGCAGTTTCGGCCGTTGCCGTTCTGGCGCTGCGGCGGTGGAAATGGGGCTTCTGGCACCGCTGCTCGTCCTTATGCTTGCCGTGGTCATTGAGGTAGGGCGCGGCTGGTTGAGCTATGACCGGTTCATGGCGATCGTCGACAATTCTGCGCGTTGGGCGGCGAGATTTCCTGAATTCGAGGAACGGGTGCGCACGGGCGTGCCGAGTTTCGTCGTCCTTTCCGGCAGCGGCATTCTCCAGACGGGCAAACTTGACCTGACGCTGAGAAGCGTCAAACTGGTGGATAAGGTCGCCCGGCTGCAATTTCCCGCCCACAATTTTATGGGTTCTGCCGAAGATGTGCCATGGGAGAAAACCGTGATTGCCAACGGTTTCGTTGCCCAGGAAGCTATCATCGTCGTCTCCGGGCGGTACAGCTATAAGCCGCTGATCTCGGTCCTCACCGATATCACGCTCAAATTCGAGTATGTCGCAGCGGTCAACCCATTCTTTTCTCAGCGATATCCATACCAGAGCGGCAAATCGGATTTCGCAAAATGGAACCTCACGCGCACGCCCAAACCCAAAGCCGTACCCAAACCAGACTGAGCAGCCTCATTGCGCTTCTGTCGCTGTCTGACCTTCGCCGAGCCACGCCGCACAATCCTTCAACGCCCGCGCTGCAACCAGCTGGCGCTTCATGATCGTTTTGTCCTTGCCGCGAAAACGCTTGACGCCTTCTGGCTTGACGATCGAGCCCGGCTCCAGTTCGGGGAAGAGGCCGAAATTGATGTTCATCGGCTGGAAGGAGCGTTTGCCCGGCTCATCATCGGAAGACAGATGGCCGCCGGTGATGTGGTTGAGCAGCGAGCCGAGCGCGGTAGTGGCAGGCGGCAGGCTCGGGGTTTCGCCCTTTTGCTCGGAGGCGGCGAAGCGGCCGGCGAGGAGGCCGACGGAGGCGCTTTCCACATAACCCTCACAACCGGTGATCTGGCCGGCGAAACGCAGGTCCGGCCGGGATTTCAGCTTCAGCGAGGGGTCGAGCAGGGTGGGGGAATCGATATAGGTGTTGCGGTGCAGGCCGCCGAGGCGCGCGAATTCCGCATTTTCGAGTCCGGGTATCATGCGGAACACATCCGCCTGAACGCCGTATTTCAGCTTCGTCTGGAAACCGACCATGTTGTAGAGCGTGCCGAGCGCATTGTCCTGGCGCAGCTGGACGACAGCATAGGCCTTGACGGTGGGGTTGTGGGCATTGGTGAGGCCCATCGGCTTCATCGGGCCATGTCGCAGCGTTTCGCGTCCGCGCTCGGCCATGATTTCGATCGGCAGGCAGCCGTCGAAATAGGGTGTGCCTTCCCATTCCTTGAAACCGACCGTGTCTCCCGCGATCAGCGCGTCGATGAAGGCGTTATATTGCTGCTCATCCAGGGGGCAGTTGATGTAGTCCTTACCCGTGCCGCCGGGGCCGACCTTGTCGTAACGCGACTGGTACCAGCAGATATCCATGTTGATGCTGTCGCGGTGGACGATCGGGGCGATGGCGTCGAAAAAGGCGAGCGCATCCTCACCCGTCTCGGCCTGGATGGCGGCGGCGAGATCCGGCGAGGTGAGAGGCCCGGTCGCGATGATCGTGTTGCCCCATTCCTTCGGCGGAAGGCCGTTCACCTCTTCGCGGACGATCGTCACCAGTGGGTGACCCTCCAGCGTTTTCGTCACGGCCTCGGAAAATCCGTCGCGGTCAACGGCAAGCGCGCCGCCGGCCGGCACCTGGTGTTTATCGGCGCAGGCCATGATCAGCGAGCCGGCAAGCCGCATTTCCGCATGGATGACACCAACCGCATTGGCCGTCGCATCGTCGGAGCGGAAGGAGTTGGAACAGACCAGTTCCGCCAGCGTATCGCCCTTATGCGCATCGGTGCCGCGCACACCGCGCATTTCGTGCAGGATGACGGGAACGCCGCTCTCCGCAATCTGCCATGCGGCTTCCGAGCCGGCCAGCCCGCCGCCGACGACGTGAATGGGAGAAATGGTCTTGTCCTGCATGTCGATGTCCATGGGCGGCCGCGGGGCCAAGGCTCCCGTCCGGCGGCCGTCATTCGAGTGAGAGTTCCGCGCGGGTCCTAAAAGGACGCGGCATTGTTTGCCGATGCACTAGCATGCATGGCGGGGGCAGCCAAATGGTTTTGGCGGATGGAGGCTAGTGGGCTACGAAGCTCCCGCCGGGATCGAGGAGCAGGCGCGCATTTTGAAGCGGGCGGATGCTGCCTGCTTCTTCTCCCCGCCGGGGAGAAGGTCGCGGCAGCGGGATGAGGGGGCGAGGTTGGAGATATCAGGGGAGCTAGCCCCCTCATCCCACCCTCCGGGCCACCTTCTCCCCGGCGGGGAGAAGAAACAAGCGGCGATCTCGAACCCGATGTATTTGGCGTAGCGCCCGTATCCGAAATGCCGGCCGGCCCTGTAAAACCGAATGGTGGCGGAAGCCAGGAGTGCATCTTCGGAAAAAAGCCGCTTGCAGCGGAAACTCCAGAATCAAAAACGGCGCCAGAGGCGCCGCTTTCTTAACCTGTCGCTCAATCGTCGCGCCCTGGAGGTCGGGCAGCGGGACGATCGTTTACGCCTTAGCGGAACGAACGGGCTGCTACGTTACGGATGTCGTAACGGGTCAGGCCGATGTCGCTCAGAGCCTGGTTGGAGAGGCTGCCGAGTTCGTTGATCGTGCGGCGGTAGGAGATCCAGTTCTTTGCGATGCGGATAGGGTTCATGGTCGTTTCCTCAATCTATCTCTGTTGATTTCGTCTGCCGGCTCAGCGGTTTCTCTGTGCTCTCGGCTGTTGAGGTTTATATATAGACATGAAGCCATGTTGTGCAGTGCAGAATTTAGGCTACTGCCATGCATTTGTGCAGTATGTCGTCTAAATTTGCGGCTTTGGGTATAATATGGGCAAAATATGAGCGGAAATGCCTGCCTCTGAGGCGGCTTCGAGGGGTATGGCGGCCTTAGACGGCTTTCGAAGGGGCTCTGCGGCGTGAGAGGGCAATCGGAGCAGGCCCGGACATCATCCTGCCGTACGCCAACACTCGGCATCAATGCATTTATCCGTCGGCCCAGCAGGCGGTACAGAAGAATTGCTTCGAGGTGGGGAGCCGCCCAAAACGAAAAAAGGCCAGAGGCGGAAGCCTCAGGCCTTTTTGGGTAGGTCGTCTCGCATCCGCCGCAGAGCGGCGGGACGTCCAATTAGAAGCCGACGGCGGTCTTGGCGACGCGCCGGATGTCCTGACGGCCAATGCCGAGGTCATTCAGTTCGCGGTCGGTCATGCGGCCGAGTTCGGTTACGGTCTGACGATACTTGCGCCAGTTGGTGAGCGAGCGTGCAATGTTCATTTTCATCTTCCTCTTCGTGCTGTTCAGTCGCCGCGGCCAGTCTTGGGAGGCTTTGGTCCGGGGCTGAACTCGATCTCTGTATGACCACGAATATAATCGGTTTAATCAAAACAAAAACAGACAAAGCAAGATGCCACCTATGCATTAAACGCAATGCAATCCGGTAAAATGCCCCGATTGCGGCGATTCATGCATAATTTGTGACCAATTTGTGTGCTTTTGATGGAGTCATCCGCCTGCAGCCCTGCGGCGGTGCGTCATGCGGCGGCTGCGTGCGGCGGTACCGGCGCCATCATGTGCCCGCCATGCCATAATATATATAATGTCAATGCAGCCGCGTGTTAGCATGAAGCGGCCATATGAAGGGGGTCGGTAATCGGGGAGGACGATGGCGCGCTACGCCGCTGCCGTCCCTGTATCCTGGAGGCTTTCGTGTTCCGAAAATCCATTGGCCGGTCGCGAAAGCGGGCCGCGCCTCCTTCTGCCCAGCCCGGCCGGCAAGAAAAGTCCGGGCGAAACGAAAGGCAACGGAACGGCGTGCTTGACCCTTTCTGAACATTGTGACATACCGCCGCCCAACGTGCGGGTATGGCGGAATTGGTAGACGCATTGGTTTTAGGTACCAACGCTTCGGCGTGGGAGTTCGAGTCTCTCTACCCGCACCACAAGCAAGGCATGGCTGTGCCACGCTTGCGCCAGAGTGCATCCTTACAGGATGCGGGGAGCTTCGGGGTTCATTTCTCCCCTTTGGTCTTTATTCTCCGGTGCAGGCGTAACGGTGTCCGGCAGGCGCTTGCGTAAGAAATAACGGAAGCCACGGCCGGGGAACGATGTTTCCGGCGCAGTGCTCGAAAGTAAACCAACGGCTGTCTGAGCACCGCCGCCATGATGTGAAGGTTAGGAAAATGCAGGTTATCGAAACGCTCGCTGAAGGGCTGAAGCGCGAACTTAAGGTCGTTATTCCGGCTGCCGACATGAAGGCCCGTCTGGACGAGCGCCTGGTCGACGCCAAGGACAAGGTTCGCATCAACGGTTTCCGTCCCGGCAAGGTGCCGGTTGGCCACCTGAAGAAGATGTACGGCAAGTCCATCATGGCCGACCTCGTCAACGAGCTGGTTCGTGAAAAGCCGTCCGAAATCCTCTCCAGCCGCGGCGAGAAGTCTGCAACGCAGCCTGCGATCTCCATGACCGAAGACGAGCAGGAAGCTGAAAAGATCCTGTCGGCCGAATCCGACTTCGAATTCACCGTTGCCTACGAAATCATTCCGGCCATCGAACTGAAGGCTAATGACGGCATCAAGGTTACCCGCGAAGTTGTGGAAGTGACCGAAGACGAAATCAACGAGCAGATCCTCAAGATCGCCGAAAGCGCCCGCACCTACGAGACCAAGAACGGCAAGGCCGCTGAAGGCGACCGCGTCACCATGAACTACCTCGGCAAGGTAGACGGCGTTGCCTTCGACGGCGGCGCTGCTGAAGACGCTGAACTGGTTCTCGGTTCGGGCCGCTTCATCCCCGGCTTCGAAGACCAGCTGGTTGGCGTCAAGGCCGGCGACGAAAAGACCATCACCGTGACGTTCCCGGCCGATTACCCGGCGGCGAACCTTGCCGGCAAGGAAGCCAACTTCGACATCACCGTCAAGGAAGTTGCTGCTGCCGCTCCGGTTGAAATCAACGACGACCTGGCCGAAAAGCTTGGCCTCGAATCGGCTGAAAAGCTGAAGGAAATCGTCAAGGGTCAGATCGAAAGCCAGTACGGCAACGTCACCCGTCAGAAGGTCAAGCGGCAGATCCTCGACCAGCTGGACGAGATGTACAAGTTCGACACGCCGGCTGGCCTGGTTGACGCCGAGTTCGACAACATCTGGCGCCAGATCAACACCGATCTCGCTCAGTCCGGCAAGACCTTCGCTGACGAAGACACGACCGAAGAAGAAGCCCGCGAAGAATATCGCAAGCTGGCTGAACGCCGCGTCCGTCTTGGCCTCGTTCTCTCCGAAATCGGCGAAAAGGCCGGTGTCGAAGTGACCGAAGAGGAAATGCAGCGCGCGCTGTTCCAGCAGCTGCAGCAGTTCCCGGGCCAGCAGAAGGAAATTCTCGATTTCTTCCGCAACACCCCCGGCGCTTCCGCTTCTCTGCGCGCTCCGATCTTCGAAGAAAAGGTCATCGATAAGCTGCTCACCGAAATCTCGGTAACGGACAAGACCGTTTCCAAGGAAGAGCTGCTGGCTGACGACGGCGAAGAAGCCACGGAAACCAAGAAGAAGGCGCCTGCCAAGAAAAAGGCTGCTGCCAAGGCTGACGACGCCGCTGAAGGCGAAGAAGCCGCTCCGAAGAAGAAGGCTCCGGCCAAGAAGAAGGCTGCTGAAGGCGACGCCGAATAATCTTCTTCAGCGCAAGCTGATTTGAATTGAAGGGCCGTGGCGAAAGCTGCGGCCTTTTTGTTTGGGAAGATGCGAATGGTTCCGCCCTGAGCGACGTAGCCAGTGGCACAAATCAGCGCCACTGGCAGGTGTAGATTGCTAGAACTGGTTCCGGCTATCGCTTCTAGGATCGTTATCCACCTGGTGAGGTGCATATAGATCGCCACGCGCTTTTTGCCGCCATGGTCGCGCGGGATGTTCTCGATTGATGATGACGTCCGCCACCGCAATGGCCGGTAAACCACTGACCGGGCATTGAGCCGCCCATTGACCATCCGGCGCTGCTATTGCCGATGGGGCGCCGGGACTTTGGGTGGCAATTGTGGAATAGCTGGCCCAGTAGGTGTTGCTTGCTGCATGCCCCAATATCTCGGCGGCAAATGCAGGGGCATTTGAAGCGTCTTCACCTGCGGTAGAAAACAGCATGCAATCAACACTGAGCTTCTCATATTCCATGAATATTTCCGGGTAATGCGCCTCCATGCCAAGCGCGCAACCGAAGCGGAACCCATCAACGTCGAACGTCACGGGGAGGTGTCCCGGCGAGTACATGAACGAGATTTTGGTTTTCGACAACAGACGTTCATCATAGCGGGTTATAATCGCGCCACGATCTGAGATGACGTACAGGCTTTTATATGGTCTGTGGGGCGGCGTCGGTCGATGGACAGCACCGAGAACTGTCCAGAGTTTCAGCTTGCGCGCCAGTTTTCTGGTCGCCTCCAGTTCTTTGCGCAGAGTGTCCCATTCAAAGCGTGTCCAGTCGGAAGGGCCTATTTCCCGCGGACCAGTCTCTGACATGATCCGTTTATGCGGCCAGCACGTTGCCCCTTCAGGGAAGTGTATGAGACGTGCGCCAGCAAGATGGGCATCGTTCATAAGACGGCGTATTTCCTGTCCGCAGTTTTTTAGGGCGGAGATATCACGAGGATCGTTGACCAAGGATGTCTGCGCGACCGCCACCCTTATTGAGTTGCTGATAGGAGCGTCCGGTATTCTGCGAATATGCTGGAGAGCAGCTGTATAAGATTCGCCTGTTTTGGCCGCGCGAGCTCTCACCCGACGTTTTAAATTGCTATTTGCGTCATTGTCAGGCCTTTCACGTCTCAGACGCAGTTCCCCAGCAACCCGCCCGAAACGATCGGACCAAGACAATTGCCTGAGACACTAGTCCCTTTGCCTCCGTGGAAGACCCTGCTGGGGAAGGTCGTGGAGGTTAGGCGCAGGCCACGCGCTCACGAATATCCGTTGGAAAACGCCGATTCGTCAAGCGGCCGGGATACCTGGCCATGTGAAGCTTCCCGATCACAATGCAGTGCAGCATGATTTTTTGCTGCATATGCTCTTGTTCATCTCCCGTTCATCTGGCACCCTGCGCAGCATGATTTGCCTGGTCGTATCAAGCGGCCGTTCGGGCATTGCGCCGCTTGAATGTGGCTTCATCGCAGCCAAACCATTGGCCTTAGCTTTTACCGTGCTTGCCGGGTTCTCCCGGCGCGCCCTTAATTTGCCAGGGGACAAGTATGTCGATCCGAACGGGTTCTGCCCTTGTATTATTGTTCTTCACCGCAGCCGCGGCCGCCCATGCCGATGAGGCGGGGCTGATCTGGAAGCCGGTCAAGAATTCCGATCGGTCCTATACGGCGCGCATCGGCGCGAAACTGCCGGTCGATACCCCGATCCGGGCCGGGCTGGAAATGGGCATGAATGCCTCAAAGACGGGGCAGGTGGTGGATACGCCGGTGCGGCTGTGGGGTAATGTCACGTTGCTGGCCGAACAGCTGCCGGGCGTCTCGCTTGCGCGGGATGTCGGCGTCATGTTCAACGCCCTGACAGGGTCGAGCAGCGTTTCCATGACCTCGCAGCAGAAGCGTATCGTTACGCCGGAGCTGGATATCGAGGCGAACCGCAATTTCACCGTGCGGTATGACGGCACGGCGCAGCAATGGAACGGGCTTGATGTCTCACAATCGCTGCGCCTGTCCCGCTCGGAAACCGGCACGGCCTTCGTGCTGACGGGGGCGAGCCGCAACAGTTTCAACGAGTTCAGCAGCGGTGTCGCGGTGGAACAGAAGCTGGGCGATCACCTGACGGTGCGCGGGACGCTGGATCAGGGTTATGCGGATCATTTCCGGCCGGGGGTAAGTGCGCGGTACAGTATTCGGTGGTGAGGGGGCGGGCTGGCTGTATACGGTTAGTTCGCAGGTGAGAAAGTCTCTTTAGGGGCGAAAACCTTTCCTCCGTCATGCCGGGCTTGATGTAACCCGCAACACCAGATGGCAGGAGGAGGCTTTAACCGGGAATATCTGGGAAAATCCGGGAACCTGCGGTTAGAGGCCTTATTTTCTCGGGACATACGACACCATAGAGAACGTCTTAAAGGGCCTTCTAAGAAAATTCGCCCGCAAGAACAAATGGCAGGCAACGCGGCCGGAACGGAATCAGCACGCCCGGCCGCTGGCTCTCACAATGACCGGCTATACCACATCACCCGACCGGCGATAGACAGCCCCGGCACCTCGGCGGAGGTGACCTCCTCTGGCGGATACACCGCATTGTCGCTGATCAACTGCAGGGAGCCGTTCATTCTCGGATGAACGCGCTTAACCAGCAGCATATTCCCGTAAACCACACAATAGATGCCGTTATCACGCACTTCGGTCACGGACGTGTCTATCAAAAGAACATCGCCGTCGCGGATCGTCGGCTCCATGCTATCGCCTCGCGCTGTGATGATGCGGGCAAATGACGGCGCAACGCCGATCGACCTAAGCCACTCAGACTGAAACGCTATTATTTCAACAGCTTGCTCTTGAAATGCGACCAAGCCAAGCCCGGCAGATGCGCGAACGTCAAGGCGCGGAACCAGTGTTATATCGTGCTGTCTTCCGTCAACTGAGATGATGTTCGGCTCTCCTGCGACGATCAACGTTCCAGCAACGTTGTCGTTGTCTGGCCGCATACGCCCGCGCCCCGTCGCTAGCCAATCCAACGATACATTCCCAGCCTCGCAAATCGAGATGAGCTTTTCCAGCCCGGGCATGGTGCCAGCCAAATATTGGCGAAAGGTAGAATCAGGGATTTTCGCTCTTTTTGAAAAAGCGTGAATTGATTCGCCGTCCAGCACGATTTCAAGGCGCTGCGAGAACGTTTCTCCCGTCATAACGCAAACCGTGACCAAGCGACACGGTTGGAAAACCGCGCATTTCCCCGAAATTTCCCGAACATTTTCAATGCCTTCCATGGGATTTTCGGAACTACGTGAATTTCAAAACTGTGACCCGCGCAATAGCGAGAGTTTGATTGACATTTTCACGTAATTACGCGAATATCCCGTTGCAACAAAGTTTGAACGCCAACCCCCAACCAAACCAACCTTTTGCCGAAGGTCAGAAAAACAGGGAGCAATCATGACGCCCACAAAAACGTGGACTCGCACGACCATCAAAGAGGAACTGTTACGTCAGAATAAAACCCTGACCGGAATCGCTCTCGATGCTGGCCTTTATGCGAGCGCTTGCCGTGCAGGTTTGATCGGGGCCAGCCGTCCCGGTGCCGAGGCTCTTGCCAACGCACTGGGCGTGCCTTTCCGCGAGATGTTTCCCGACAGCTACACGCTTGGTCGTCACGACCGCGATGACAGTAGCAGTAAGAAGAGCGGCAACACCAGAGCAAAAAAGTCGTCGAAGCCTGACGGCGCGCAGAGCGCCGCCTGATGTTTTCGTCAGGCCGCGCAACCTTTCCTGACAATCCAGAGTGCCACATGCAGATTGACCTTCTGTCTCCCAAACTCATCGACGTCCCCTCCGACGCGAAAAGAGTCTCCCCTGACGCCATTCAGGCGTTGGCCGAAAGCTTCCAACAGATCGGGCAGCGCGTTCCGGTCGAAGTTATCGCCGGTACCGAGGGGCGATATCGCCTCGTCTTCGGTGCCAAGCGCCTTGCCGCAGCCACATCGCTCGGTATCGAAATATCCGCCATCGTTCGCCAATCAGACGAATTCGCGAACGACGCTCAAATCCGCCTGACCGAGATTTCCGAAACCCTCTATCGCCACGAACTGACGGCGCTGGAGCATAGTGTCGACGTTGCCGACTGGTGTGCAATCTGGCGGGCTGCAAACCCGGTCCGGCGCGGCCCGAAGCCAAAGCAGGAATTAAGTGCAGACTCTGCACTAAACTCCGATGACGAGACAATCGAGACCGCCGCCGCGTTCTCCGGCACTTTCAGCGAGGCGGCACAGCGCTTCCTCAAGATCAGCCGCCGCAATGTTTTCAACGCTCTCAAGATTGCCAGTATCCCGGCTGAACTGCGGGACCGTATCGCGCTTGATGAGGGCTTGGCAGACAACCAGCAGACCCTTCTGGATATCGCTGGCCAGCCTTACGAGCGCGCCGCTCGTATCGTGGAGCTGCTCATTTCCGGCGAGGCGACGAACTACGCCGACGCCATTGCCATCATTGACCAAGTTCCCCGCGCCAATCCGCTGGCCGCATGGGAAAAGCTCAACGACCGCTTCACACGGCTAAAGCCCAATGAACAGGACGCGTTCTTCGCCCTGAACGAAGCTTCCGTCATGCGTTGGCTTGCCGAGCGGAAGGCTGCTCGCCGATGAGCAAACGCCGCGACCCTCTCACGAAAGACCTCTTCGAGTGGACACCCCCACAGGTGGCGATCCGCTACGAGGAAGGCGTGACCGGTCGCGGCCCACTCGATAACCGCATTTCCCGCCTCATCGCCCGCGCCCTGCGCGATGCCCGCGATGACGGGTTTCAGCGGTCAGAGATCGCCAGCGCAATGAGCAAGTACCTCGGCCGCACGATCTCAAGCGCGATGCTCGACAAGTGGGCGTCGGAAGGAAGTGGCGAACACCGCATTCCGCTCGATGCCTTCATCGCGCTTGTCCACGCCACCAAAGCCAAGGAGCTGCTCGGTTTCGTGCCGGGCGAGTTCGGCCTGACCGTCATCGAGGACGAATACGCCGAGATGATCGAGGACCAGCTTCTTGAGGATCACATTAAGGAAATGGAGGCGCTGAGAGCAGCTCGCGCCGTAAGGAAGAGAGCACGCCGATGAATATAGCCAGCAGCATCGCGCCATTCCTGCAGCTCGTCTGCCGTGTCGCGAAAAGCCAGATCGTAAAAGACGTTTCCGCCCTGTGGGCCATCCTCTGTTTCATCCTCGGAATGATCTATTTCTCGCAGGTCGCCACGACGCTTGTCCTGATCGTGAGGGCAATGCGTTGAACACTATCCCTTTTGCCTCCGAAAAGCGCCACCTGAAGGAATGGCTAACCGCGCGTGAGATCGCGGAGGAAGCCTTGCCCGGCCTGCCCACCACAAAGAGCGCCGTAATCCGTTTCGCGAAACGCGAGGGTTGGAACGACGTTCCCTCATTGACGCGCAACCATGCTGGCTATGGCGGCGGTCTGGAGTATCACTATCGGTTATTCCCGACGCTCGCCCAGGTCACCTATGTGCAGCGCTACATGGTTGTCGGCAGCGAGCCGGTGGACCAACGACCCGAGCCAGAACCCGCTGCCTCGGCATCGTTGACCGATCGCGCCCGCCGCGAACGCGATGCCCGCTTGGCTGTTGTCGCCGCCTTTGAGACCTTCTCAAAGGGCCTTTCAATCTCAGTTCAGGCCTCCATGTTCATCTTCTGCGACCGGTGGAACATGAACATGATCCAAGCGGATGCTTGGGTGAAGGACATCCTTCCGCAGATTTCGCAGCGTTCGGTTTTCCGGTGGCGTTCGGCCAAGCAGGCAGGCGCAAAGGATAGGCTCGCCGTCGATCGGTCAGAAGCTCGCAAGGGCAAGGGCTTGCTCGACACCGCTAATGCCGGTGAAGTCCGCGCCTTTGTGCTGGCATGGATCGCCAAGAACCCGGCGCTGTCGGCCGATGTCATCCGGGGCTACTGCAAGGATCATTTTGGTGCGGAGCTGATCGACCGCAACGGCGAACTGAAGCCATTGCCGCCGGAGCGGACCTTCCAGCATTTCATCGCGCAGCTGAAGTCTTCGGAAAAGATAGTCCTTACCAAGATCACAGACCCGGACAAGTTCCGGTCGCACATGAAGATTTCCGGTACCGGCACCTTCCGCCACATTACCGATCCGAACGCGCTCTGGATGATCGATGCGTCTCCGGTCGATGCGCTCTGCATTGACGGCCGCCATTCCTTGTATGCGTGCATTGACATCGCCACGCGCAGGCTGGTCATCACCCTTTCCAAAACGCCGCGTGCCTCTGCCGTTGGCCTGATGATGCGTAAAGCCATTCTCAAATGGGGTGTCGCCAAGGTCATAAAGACCGACAACGGAAGCGATTTCGTTGCCGTTTCGATCAAGCGTCTCTTCGCCGATCTCGGTATCGAGCCGGATGTTTCCGACGCCTATTCCCCTGAGCAGAAAGGCCACGTCGAGCGCGTCATCAAGACGTTCCAGCATGAGGTATGTCCGCAGTTGCCCGGTTATATCGGCCATTCTGTCGCCGATCGGAAAGCGATTGAGGGTCGCAGGTCTTTCGCTGAACGCCTCGGCGCTGACGAAAAAGACCTGTTCGAAGTCGCGCTGACCGCCGAGCAGCTCCAGCGCCATATCGATGACTGGCTGGAATATGTCTATCACGAGCGTGAACACGGCGGCCTGAAAGACCGCACACCCAACGAGATCGCAGCCGCGTCTCTTGCGAAGATCAACCGCGTTGACGAGCGCGCACTGGACGCGCTGCTGATGCCGGTGGCTGGCAAGAACGGCCATCGCGTCATGCAGAAGCGTGGCATTCAGAATGACGGTTTCTTCTATCTCGCCGGTTCGATCATGGTCGGCACCGATGTGTTCTGCCGCCTCGATCCGCTCGACATGGGCAAGATGTACGTCTTTGACGGGGAAACCGGACGGTATCTCGATGTCGCCATCTGCCCGGAACTCTCCGAGGTCAATCCACAGGCTTACGTCAAGGCGCAGAAACAGATTGCCGCCGAGCTGATCCGCGAGAGGGAACGCGAGATCAAGGCCGATATTCGCGAACTGAAGAAGGGACCGTCCGGCATCGAGCGCACCATCCGCCTTGCCAAGAAGGAGAAGGCAGAGCGCGAAGCCGGAACCGCCAACGTCATCCAGTTGCCCAAGCGCGAACAGCAGCACAGCACGCCCGCCATTGCCGCCGCACTGGAGGCCATGACCGCGCCGAAGTTGCCGCAGTCTGCCACGCTCAATGAGAAGGCGGCGGAAATCCACGCGGCCATCGTTCGCGAAGCAGAGCAGAAGGGCAATTCCACTGTCATTCATCTGGACCCGGACGCGGCACTTTCCGACAGCGCCCGCATGTTCAAATGGGCGCAGGCCATAGAAGCGCAGATCGCCTCCGGTGTCGTCATTGATGACGCCACGGCAGGCAAGCTCGCCCGCTACAAGGCCAGCGCCGATTACCAGACGCGCCGGGACATTTTTGAAGATTTCGGGATCGACGCCGCACTGCGCGGCTAGGTCAAGAAAAAGGGGCCGACTGCCATCGACCCCTCTGCATTGCAATAATTACGAGGATTAAAATGACGACACAACCGATGAAAGTCAATGGCGACACGGCACCGATCAAGAACGTCACTACGGCGCTTACTCTTGTCCGGTCGCTGCAGAACCGTCATCCCCTGCAACCGAACCTCGGCGTTCTCGCCGGTTACTCCGGTTATGGCAAAAGCGTCGCGGCGCTCTATTGCCAGAACAAGACCGGCGCTGCCTATGTCGAAGTGCGCGACACATGGACCCGCGCCAAGCTACTGCGCTCGATCCTCTCCGAACTCGGCGTTTATCAGCCACGCGGCACGCTGTCCGACATGGAAGACGAGGTCATTGGCCTTCTTTGCCGCGATCCGCGCCGCCCGCTGATCATTGATGAAGGTGACCTGCTCATCAAAAAGAACCTGATCGAGTTGGTGCGCGGTATTGCCAAGGCAAGTGGCGTCCCCGTGATGCTGATCGGCGAGGAGCTGTTCCCGAAGAAACTGGAACATGTCGGCGACCGCTTCCGCGATCTCGTCCTCGATACGAAGTATGCCCATCCCTGCGACATGGAAGATGCCCGCACGTTGGCGCGGACGTTCTATCCGAAGCTTTCGATTTCGGATGACTTGCTCGAAAAGGCCAGAACCGAGGGCGAAGGCCGTGTCCGCCGCGTCGGCAATTCTCTGCATAACATTGCCGAGGCGGCAGCGAGGATGGGCCTTAGCTCGATCGACCTTGCGGCCTACGAGGGCGGTAACGGTCTGTTCTCGCGCTCGCGTCTGCCCTCCAGAAAGGAGGCAGCATAATGCGGGTCACTCCGATCGCTCTCAAGATTGCCGTCGCCAAGGGTCAGCGCGTCCTGACTGGCCGCGATCATTACTGGAAGCTGATGATGGACGCCGACATGCGAAACCAGCCCTTCAGCGTGGACGATATCTTCGGCCTGTCCAACAACCGTAGCCGCCTGCAGATATCGGATTTTATCGACATGCTCGAAAAGGCGGAGATCATCCGTCGCACCGGCGAGGTGAACCCGCGTGGCATGGCCCTCTATCGTGTCGCTGCCCGCCAATCTGCCACGCCGATGTTCAAACGTGACGGCACGCCGCTCGCCGACCAGATGACGGCGCGACAGGCGCTCTGGAACGCCATGCGCTCGCCTTTCTTCAGGAACGGCTTCAAGCTGATCGATATTTCCGTTCACGCCTCGACGGATACCATGCCGGTCGCGCAGCGTTCGGCCCGGCTCTATATTTCCTGCCTCCTGCGGGCCGGATATTTGATCGTGCTTCAGAAGGGAACCCGCACAGAGCCGACGATCTGGCGACTTGTTCAGAATACCGGCCCGGCCGCGCCGAAGCTCCTGAAAACCCAATGCGTCTATGACCCGAACGCCGAGAAGATTTTCGGCGAGCCGGAGACTGTCGAGGTCGAGCCATGACCCCGACAAAGCCTAAGCCCGACAATCTGGAAAAGGCCCGTGCCGCATGGGGTGAGCAGCCCCCGGAATGGATTATCGCTTTGGCGGAGGCCTGCAACGCCGAAAACCAGACGCTGGTCGGCAAGCGCATTGGTTATGCCGGTTCTACCGTCAGCCAGCTCCTTTCGAACAGCTATCCCGGCGATGTCGGCCGCATCGAGCAGCTCGTGCGCGGCGCTCTCATGTCCGAGACCGTGCGCTGCCCGGTCCTGCAGGAGATCGGCCGGGATGTCTGCCTCGGTTGGCAGCGCCGCCCCTTCAGCACCGCCAGCGCCAACGCGGTCCGCATGCATCAGGCCTGCCGGAATAATTGCCCTCACAGCCGCATAAAGGAGACGAACAGTGAAGCGATTTGATTACCTTTCCGATCGTTTACGCGACACCCGCAACAGGATTGCCGAACACCGGCATGGCGGCGTTGTCATGTCCAGCGAAGAGGTCGAGCTGCTGGTGAAGCGTCTCGATGGCTACGCCGAGATGGCCGTCGCCATGGAAACGCAGCTCAACGACATGCAGCTCTTAAACAGCGCCGAGCTGAACAAGCTCGTCCCTCCGGCAAGTGCGACGATCCTGCACATGATGCGCCCTGGCACCAACGTTGTGCCGTTCCCGCGCTCTCCGCACAGCTCCTGAAGCCGCCTTCGAAGGGCGCTTGAGCGCCCTTTCAACCCCCCTTTAGAATTGAGGAAACGACCTTGAAGAACGCATTGAAGACGAAGACGAAAGCCATCTCGCGCGTACCGCAGAACCGTGAGGACGCGATTTTCGCAGTCGGCCGGATTGGTGTTTTGCGCCGCTCCATCGCAGCACAGAAGGCGCTGGCTGACGAAGCCATCCGCCTTGTCGGTGAGAAGTTTGAAGCTGATACCGCTGCGATGCTCGAAGAGCTGGCTGAGCATGAGCGCGGCGTGCAGACTTACTGTGAGGCAAACCGGCTTGCCCTGACCAATGACGGAAAGGTGAAATACCACGATTTTGGCAACGGCCGGATTAACTGGCGGTCCCGCCCGCCGAAGGTGTCCATTCGCGGTGTCGAGGCAGCGATCGAAGCATTCAAGAAGCTCGGCCTGAGTGGATTCATCCGCACCCGCGAGGAGCTGAATAAGGATGCCATGCTCGCCGATCCTGACAAGGCCCGCCTCGTCAACGGCGTGACGATCTCCTCCGAGGGCGAGGATTTCGTTATCGAACCCGCCGAACTCGAAACCTCTGCATTGAACTGAGGGCGGGTCCATGAAGAACATTCGCGTCGAAAATCCTGCCACACCGGAAGCCTTCATTCAGGCTTTGAACGAGTTGGGCGTTGCCTTTCCGTTGACATGCTCTCAGCGGGATATGGGTGTCCTGTTGGATGCAGATGGTGATGAGCTTCTGACAATTGATTCCGCTGGTGCCATGCCCGACGACACCGTCGCGCTGCTCGCTGCAAATATCGTCATGGTTCTGAACAATGCTGCCGGTCATGTCGCCATTGCCGCGATCGTCCCTCTTGAACAAGGCAGTGCGGCATGACGGAGATCATGGGCTACGCCACAAAAACCGCCGCTGTTCTAGCCATGCGCGAGCAGGGAAAGCGGATAAGCGAGATCGCCAAAATACTTGGCATTAGCGAGAACGCCGCGTCCGGCCTCGAAAGTTGCGCAAAGCGGGCCAGAAACCGATCCGCCAAGAGGATTTCAGTTTCAGGTTCTACGGTCGCGGAACTTATTCCGCTCACCGCGCGACAGCGTCTTCGCCCTCACGCTGCCAAGCGCGGCGTGAGCACCGATCGGTTGATCGCCGATCTTGTGACGGCGATCGCTGACGGCAACCTTGTGGACGCTGTTCTCGATGACGCGGAAGGTGATGCGCAATGACGAGCATCTACTTCTCTGACGCGACCCTCAAATCCTTCTCCGCCGCCACCAAGGGCGGAAAGTCCACGATCAAGATCGAGATCGAGACGGCCGATCGCTACCAGATGGCCAGCATCCTCAACCAGCTCGATGAGATCGAGGCCGAGCAGAAGGCAGCGAAAACGCCTCGCAAAGCACCCGCTAAAAAGACGGAAGCGCCCTTGTTGGCGCTTCCCGCTCCCCCGAAACAGATCAGCTATCACGGTGAAGATCATGAATGACCCTATCGCCAAGGCGAAGGCCGAGGAGGCCCGCCAGTCACAAATCCTCGCCGATGCAATCCATAAGACCATTATAGAGACCGGCGAACAGTTCGATGTTCCGATCCTGAATGCGGTTGGCGGCGCGCTTGCCACCAACATCGCGGAGGTTTTGGCCTCAATATCCGATCGCCGTCACCGCAAAATGTTCCGCGACCAGCTCGATCGCGCTGTTTCCCTTGCGCTCGCTCAGGCCGCAACGCGGCCGATGGCGCCTGTCGAGACGATCATCATCGGGGGAGCGCGGCAATGACGGTGCTCCTGTTTGCGAGCTTCATCCTTCTTCTTGTCATTTGCGATCTCATGGGAGCCGACCGATGACCGACATTGAGAACCATCCCCTTTCAGATGAGCAGGTAGCGATCGCGCTCAAAATCATCGCGGTCATTCAGCCCCACAGCGCCGACAATGTTCTGACCGCCATGGTGTCCATCATTTCGCATGCGGTCAGCCAGTCGGACGATCCTGTTGGCAACGCACAGTTTTGGGCGAACACCATTCTGAATACTGTCGACTATGCCCGCGAGAACGGCGACCGCCCTTACGGCGGAGGGTCGATCCAGTGAGACTGTTTCCCGAACTCTGGCCGTTTGGTGACCTCCCGCCATTCTCCTTCGACCTCATCATGGCCGACCCGCCGTGGCTATATAAGCTTCGGTCGGAGAAGGGCGAAGGCAAGTCCGCGCAGGCTCATTACAACTGCATGTCGCTCGATCAGATCAAAGCCATGCCAGTTCTCGATCTTGCCTCGGAAAACTGCCTCTTATGGCTTTGGGCAACAAATCCTATGGTCTTTCAGGCCTATGAGGTTCTGCTCGCGTGGGGCTTTAATTTTGTCTCGGCAGGTTCGTGGGAGAAGATCACGAAGAACGGAAAACAGGCGTTCGGGCCGGGCTACGTCTTACGCACATCCAATGAACCTTACCTGATCGGAAAACGCGGAGAGCCGAAAACCACGAAGTCTGTCCGCTCGTCATTCCGGGGCGTAGTCCGTGGCCATTCCCGCAAACCCGAGGAAGGCTACCGGCAGGCTGAAAAGCTGATGCCGAACGCCCGGCGGCTTGAGCTTTTCAGCCGGACCAACCGCAAGGGCTGGACGGTGTGGGGTGATGAAACCGGAAAATTTGGAGAAGCAGCATGAGCATTCAACGTGCAATTTTCGGCGGTTTCCGCCAACTCGGTATCACTGAGGAAAACGCGCAGCGCGACATCTACGCTCGCGTGACAGGACAGTCTCGCCTGTCCCTGATGAACGCGCAGCAACAGGACGCTGTCATGAAGGAACTGCGCCGCCTCGGCTATAAGCCCGTGGCAGTGCGCCGCAACGGTCGCCGTCGTCTCGACGGCCGCTATGCGCCGAAGATGCAGTCGCTGTGGATCGCGGCTTACAATCTCGGCATTGTCGAGGACCGCGAAGATCGGGCGCTGGAGGCGTTCGTCAAGCGCCAGACCGGTCTCGACAGCGGCCGGTGGGTCAACAACGCCGACGATGCCAGAGCGGTTGTCGAAGCCCTGAAAAGCTGGATCGCCCGCGAGGCCGGTGTGGTGTGGGCCGATCGCAAGCCCTGCGAAGCCTACACCATGCGCTACGGTTACAAGATCGCCCTTGCGCAGCATGCCATGCTCAAATCCATGCTGTGCGATGGCTTCTGGCCTTCGGTGACCGGCATTCTCGATCAGGAAATCACCTATCGTGCCGTGACCGACAAGGAATGGATCACGGTCATGGATTACTACGGCAAGCTTATTCGCGGCCGCCGTGCACCGAAGACGAAGGCCACTTCCTGATGGTCGCCTACGGTTTCAAAAAGTACTTCAGCCCGCAGATCGAGAGCGGCCACAAGCGGCAGACGGTGCGCGGCAATCGCGACCGCCACGCCCGGCCGGGCGAGCGCGTCCAGCTCTACGAAGGTCTGCGCACTCAATATTGCCGCAAGATCATCGCCGATCCGGTCTGCACGCATGTCGTTCCGATCGAAATCGTGGTGAGCGACCTCATCAACGAGCTGATCGCCAGCATCGTCATCGACGGCGTGCATCTGCACCGTGTCGAGGTCGAGGCGTTCGCTCGCCGTGACGGCTTTGCGCCCGAGCTGCTCGGCAACAGCTATCCGGCCAAACTCTACGGCCGGACAGCGCGGGAGACGATGGGCCGGTTCTGGATCGCCAATCATCCCGGCGTCTCCAAGTTCACGGGCGTCCTGATCCGCTGGCAACCGGAGGCACCGACGCCATGAACCGGGACGTCTCTCCCATGACCGTCATGCCGCTCTTCGGCTGGCCGGAGCAGCGGGAGATAGACGTTCTGCAGATGAAGAGGGATGAACTGGCAGCACGCGCTGCCAAGCTCCCGCGATTTTCACACAAACGCCTAGAGCTGGAAGTGCGGCTGAAAGCCTTGACCGAAGAACAACTGAGATTATCGAGCAGGATCAATCATGGAAGATGACCGTTTCGCCCATCTGCCCGTGGTCATGCGCGAGATCGCCGAGGTTGCCGGTCTGGAAGCCGCATGGGCGATCGTGCAGGCGCAGGGCGGCCGTGTGGCCTATATTCCTGCCAAGGCCGCGCCGGGCCATTGGTTGCCGGAACTGGTTGGCATGGAGGCCGCCGCCAAAATCTGCAATTTCTATAAGGCAGGCGATTCCGGCTACCGTATTCTGGTCCCGATTGCCAAGGACGCCGCGAAGCGGTTAAGATTGGTCAAGGCACTGGCTGACGGCATGTCGGCCCCGGATGCTGCCGCAGCCGCTGGGATGCATGTGCGCTCAGCCTTTCGCGCCCGCAAGCGCATGAAGCACAGCGACGACGATCAGGGCAGTCTTTTCTGAAGAAACATAGGCTGGCACTGACAGTGTCAGGGGCGCGACGGCACAACCTTTGAAGCACATTTGAACGGATTTCAACGAACCGTTCAAGGTGCTTTTTTTATGTCTCCCAACGTCAGTCCGAAAGGACGGAAATTCATCTACGGACACGAAGGCGTCGTCCTGAAAGCCTATCGTGACGTTGTCGGCGTGTGGACGATCGGCCCCGGCTTGACCGCTGCCTCCGGTGTCATCACGCCCAAGGCGGGCATGACGATTACTTCCCAAAAATGCGATGAGCTGTTCGACCTCGCTGTCGGACGCAACTATCTGCCCCGCGTGGTGAAAGCGCTCGGTGCGAATGTCAGCCCTTTCGCGATCGACGCGGGCGTCTCTTTTGACTGGAACACCGGCGCAATCCACAAGGCCTCTTGGGTGAAATCCTTCCTTGCCGGGAAAAAGGACGAGGCCCGTCAGCGCCTCGGCCTCTGGAACAAGGCAGGCGGCAAGGTGCTGCGCGGCCTGACGCGCCGCCGTGCTGAAGAAGCGAACATCCTGTTGCTCGGTAAATACCCCGCCGACATCGAGGCGGCATCCGTGACCACTACCGACACGGCCCGGTTTGCTGCTTTTGTGGTGTCGGTGACGACGCCGGAAATCGAGGAGGTCAGAACCGGCCTCACCAGTATCGGTTTTGATGCTGGTGTCGCGACCGGCAAAATCCTCCGATCGGCGGTTGAAGGCTTCCAGAAAGCCTACAATCTCACGGTCGACGGCAAGATTGGCAGGGCAACTCTGTCCACTCTGCAACGCGAACTGGATGCCCGGCGCAAGGCAAAGAGCGGTGCGGTAACGACCGCTGCCAGCACCACCGTCGCGGCGGGGGATCAGGCCGTCAGCACGGTGACTACGCCAGCGCCCGCCGATCCGACTTCCGTGGTGCCGGATCATCTCGCCTCGTGGATCGGTGGCGGCATCGCCGTGATCGCCGTCGCCTATCTCGCATGGCAGGCGTACCAGTACCGTGACATCATCGCCGTTCGCGTGGCCGACAAGGCCCCGCGTCTTGCGAACTGGCTGCGGAGCTTCTGACATGAGCGCAGCCATCACCTCCATTCTTATCGGAGCGGCCGCAAAGGTCGGCGCTCCCATCGTCAAGGGCGTGCTGGAAAAGCACGTTGGCGGGCTTGCCGGAACGCTCGCCGGTACCGTCGTCGATCAGGTTGCCGAGCGCCTCGGTGTCGAGCCGGAGGTCTTGCCTTCCGTCGATCAGGCTGAGCTTGGCGATGCCGTCAGCGAGGTCAACGCCAATATGCCGGAGCTGATCGTCCTCTATGAGAAGGGCCTTCAGGGGCAGTTCGCGCTCCTCCAGGCCGAGCAGGCCGAAGGTTTCTGGCAAAGCGCTTGGCGCTGGGGCTGGATGTATCTGCTCGCGTTCCTTTGGATTTGCGCATTCCTTCTTTTTCCGATTCTGCGCGTCTTCGGCATCTATATCGATCCGATCGACAGCACCACGCTGATGACGCTGACAGGGTGGTTCATCTCCCTCTACATGGGCGGGCATACGCTGAAGGAGTTCGGCAAGCAGGCGGTCGAAGCCGTCAAGACGTGGAAGCGCACTCCATGAATTTTGGTGGAAATGCTGCTTTTGAACAGGCCGACATGCGGGCCGAGCAGGAACGCGAGGCAGGCATCGCCGCTGCCTCGCGCACCTTGCGGAGTCCCGGCACCATCCAGTGCGAGGATTGCCCAAACGACATACCCCGCGAACGCCGCATCGCCCTCCCATCCGCAATCCGGTGCATCCAGTGCCAGACACGCCACGAACAGAAAGCACGCCGATGACCCCCGGTGAAATGATCCCCTATGTCAGTCTCGCCTTGGGCCTGATCGCATTGCTCGGCCACATCAAGGGCTGGATGAACAGCGGCGAAAAGAAGCTCACTGATGATGTCGCTGCGCTGAAGGTCGAGACTGAAGTGCACGAGAAAAAGCTGATCGAGCATGATCGGCGCATCCAGTCGGTCGAGAGCGACATGAAATACCTACCCGACCGGGAGAGCCAGCACCGGCTGGAGCTGGCGCTCGAAAAGGTGAACGGGCGTCTCGACACCCTCAACGAAACCCTCAAGCCGATCAAGGCGAACGGCGAGGCTATGAACGAACTGCTGTTGGAAAGGGCGCGACAGGCCAATGTCTGATATCGGTGTGGATTGGGCGCGGATGCGCCGCGAGCGTGCACGGCTCATTATTCTGAAGGCGCTTGCCGAGCAGGTAAATGGTTCCTTGGACAGCAGCATGATCGAAGAAATCATGCCAAGCTTTGCCATTCGGGAAACGCGTCTCTGGATACACGAGCAGATGGAGTATCTGGCGGAACGGGATGCGGTCACGCTCACCAAGGCCGGAACGGTCATGATTGCCACTCTCAATAAGCGTGGTCGCCGCCACCTTCAGCGCGACATTGCTATCGAAGGCATTCTGCGCCCCTCCGAGCCGGGTGAATGACGATGGGTCGCGGTCGCCTTTCCGGCATTGAACTGTTGCCCGAAGCCTGCGCGGATGTTGTCGCATGGGCCGCCGAAGAGCTTCAGAAGCGTGAGCGAACGCAGACGGAAATCTATGAGGAGTTCGTCGGCAAGCTTGAGGCGCTCGACCAAGAATTCCGTGGCGAGCTGGAATTCACCATTCCTTCGTTTTCGGCTTTCAATCGCTATTCGATCCGTCTCGCAACGTTGACGCAGCGTCTCAACCAGACCCGCGAAATCGCCACGACGCTCGCCAGCAAGTTCGATGCCGCCGCTTCCGACGATCTCACCCTGATCGCTTCCGAGGCGATCAAGACGCTCGTGTTCGAACTGGTGACGGCCGGTGGCGAAGCCGGGTTTGATCCGAAGGGCGCAAAGGCTCTTGCTGATGCTCTTTTTTCGGCGAGCCGTGCGCAGGGCGTCTCGACCGCCCGACGCCAGAAGGTCGAGGCCGAGTTTTCCAAGAAGGCCGAAAACGTCATCGACAAGGTTTCGAAGGAAATGGGCCTCTCGTCCGAGCGGGTTGCGCAACTGCGCCGTGACTTCCTCGGCGTGCGGCCGGAGCACAAGACGGAACCTGAGACCGTCACGACCAGAGGATCGCAGGAATGATAAAAGCTGCCCGCCAAGAGCCGTGCAGCCGGTGCGGTGGCGTCGGGCAGGCTGTGAAACGCATCAACCGTCGCCGGGACGGCACGATCTCCAGCGTCGTCTACGACCTGAAGGTGATCTGCAAGCCCTGCAAGGGAAGCGGCCTTGCTTGCATGGAGGTGCGCCGTGACTGACAGCGCGCTTCCCGGCCTGCCCCGTGGCAAGTGGGACGGTTCGGCCGTTCTCGCCAGTCTGGCAGACCTCCCCGCTGAACTGCCCCGCGGGGCAGACGTGCCGGACGATCTCGATCCGCTTGCCGAAGGCGTGCTGATGAAACATCAGTCTGAGTGGCTCGCCGACGAGTCCGATCTGAAGCTCGGCGAAAAGGGCCGACGCACCGGCATTACCTTTGCCGAGGCGACGGACGCGACCCTGATTGCGTCATCGGCTCCGAGCGCCGGTGGCCAGAACTATTTCTATATCGGCGATACCAAGGACAAGGGCCGCGAATTCATCGGCTATGTCGCCAAGTTTGCTAAAACGATCGCCGACGATCTCGGCCAGATCGAGGAGTTCCTGTTTGAAGACGAGTTGAAGGACGGCTCGACGCGGTACATCGCCGCCTACCGGGTGCGCTTCAGATCGGGTTATCGTGTCGAGGCGCTTTCGTCGCGGCCGGAAAACATCCGTGGCCTTCAGGGGACCGTCTGCATTGACGAAGCGGCTTATCACCGTGACGTGCGAGGAGTGCTTGATGCCGTCAACGCCCTGTTGATCTGGGGCGGGAAAATCCGTGTCATCTCGACACATAATGGCGTCCTCAATCCGTTCAACGAACTGATCAGGGAAGCCCATGCGGGAAAAATTCCCTTCTCCGTCCATCACATTCCGTTCTCGCTTGCTGTCAAGAATGGTCTTTTCCGCCGCGTTTGCATGCTCAAGGGCGAACAGTGGACCCAAGCGGGACAGGATGCATGGGAAAAGAAAATCCGTGGCTCCTACGGCGTTCGTCTCAGCGCCATGCGTCAGGAGTTGGATGCAATCCCGGCCGATCAGGAAGGTGCGGCGCTCACCCGCGTCCAGATCGAAAACCGCATGGAGAAGGATATCCCCATCCTGCGGCACGCCCAGACCGACGATTTCAAGAACTGGAGCGATGAGGACCGCACGGCCGAGGCGCTAAAGTGGTGCAGGGAAAACCTGATCGCCGTTCTGGAGCGGCTCGATCATCGCCGTCAGCATGTGTTCGGCGTGGACTTTGCCCGCAGCGGCGATGCCACCGCGATCGTGGTGATGGAGATCGGTCAGGACCTCGTCAGGCGCACCCGCTTCATTGTCGAGCTGCACAACATGCCGTTCGACCAGCAGCGCGAAATCCTCTTTTATGTTTGCGATCGCATCCCGAGCCTTGCCGGTGGCGCGCTCGATGCCGGTGGCAATGGCTCCTATCTCGCGGAAAAGGCGACCCAGAGATACGGCTCCAGCATCATTGAGGTGAAATTCTCCGAACAATGGTATCGCCGTGAAATGACCGCCTATGTCGCGGCCTTCGGCGATCAGACAATCGTCCTTCCGCTCGATGCCGATGTTCTGGCCGACCATCAGGCGCTCGCCTATGTCAGCGGCGGTTACATCAAGGTGCCGGACGGTCATCGCTTCAAGGGTGCGAACGGCTTCAATCGCCACGGCGACACCGCGATTGCCGGAGCCTTGGCCTATTTCGCCTCGCGATCCGAACTTGAATACTTCGGTTACACCACGATCGAGGAACTGGACACCATGGACGGCGTCCAGCTCTTCGAGGCGGTTTCGACCGGAGACATCCTTATCCCGACATTGAATGGAGGTCTTCACTGATGGCCACGCCGCCCCGGATCATCGACCAGTGGGGAAACCCGATCTCGACCACAGTCCTTGAGGATGAATTCGCCGCCCCTACCATGGGCGGCATTCACTCTGTATGGCAGGAAACCATTGTCAGCGGACTGACCCCGCATGCGCTTGCGGAGGTTCTGCGGCAGGCAGGTCGCGGTTATCCCGACCGCTTCTTTTCGCTCGCAACGGAAATGGAGGAACGCGACCTGCATTATGCCGCCGTGCTTGGCACCCGCAAGCGGGCGCTGACCGGCATCACGCCGCTCGTTGTTCCCGCGTCGAACTCGGCCGAGGACGAGAAGATCGCCGAGGCCGTGCGGGAAATGATCGGTCAGCCGGAGTTCGTGGACGATTATCTGACCGACCTGCTCGACGCCTTGGGCAAGGGTTATTCGGTTGTCGAGACCATTTGGGACCGCAGCGCCAAGGAATGGTGGCCGAAACGATATGAGTGGCGCGACCAGCGGCATTTCGTGATCGATCAGCGCGACGGCCGCACGCTGCGCCTGAAGGACAGCAGCATTGAAGGCGTTGACCTGCCGCCCTTCAAGTTCTCGATTCATCGCCCGAAGCTGATGTCCGGCCTGCCGATCCGCGCCGGTCTGGCCCGGCTGGCGGCATGGGCGTTCCTCTACAAGAGCTATACGCTCAAGGACTGGATGGCCTTTCTGGAAGTTTACGGCATGCCACTCCGCGTCGGCCGTTACAGCCGCAACGCAAAGGATGCCGAGAAGCGCGTGCTTCTGACGGCAGTGCGCAACATCAGCTCGGACGCTGCAGCCATTATCCCGAAGGAAATGGAGATTGAGTTTATCGAGGCCAAGGGTGGCACCGGTAATGCCGTGTTCTCGGCGAAGGCGGAATACCTCGACCGGCAGATTTCCAAGGGCGTCCTCGGCCAGACCATGACCACGGATGACGGCTCCTCGCTCGGTCAGGCGGCCGTGCATGAAAACGTCCGTCATGATATTGCCCGCGCCGATGCACGCCAGACGGCAGTGACGGCAAACCGCGATCTTATCCGGCCTTTCGTGGACTTGAATTTCGGACCTCGCGACAAATATCCGACGATGATCATTCCGATCACCGAAAACGAGGACATCAAGGCGCTGGTCGAGGCAGTACAGGCGCTGGTGCCGCTCGGCCTTGAGGTTTCCATGTCCAAGGTGCGCGAGCGTATCGGTTTCGAGGAGCCGGACGAAGGCGAAAAACTTCTCAAAACCGTTGTGCCTGGCACAGCCCTGCCAAAGCCCGAGGAACCGTCAGCGCAAGAGAAAAACAACCCGCTGCAGCCGAAGGACAGAGCGCAGGCCCGCCTACAGCCGTGCGCCCATTGCGGCGGCTTCCACGCCGTTGCTGCTGACCAGCGCCCTGAACTGGAGGCGCTTGCTGACGACGCCCTGTCGGAATGGGAAACTGATCTTGAGCCGCTCGTAAAGCCGCTTCAAAGGCTCTTTGAAACCTCGAAAAGTTATGCGCAGCTTGAAACCGGTCTCGATGACCTGATTGCCAAGATGGATGCCGGGCCGCTCGCTGACAGGCTTGCCAAGCTGCAGATGAAGGCCAGAGGTTTGGGGGATATCGGCGATGGGCGTAGCTGACCTTTTCAAGACCGCGCCGAAGGAAGTCACCCGGTATTTCGACGGCAAGGCCAGCCTGCCGACATTTGACTGGCGGGATATCGCGCCGGAGGAACACGCGTTTTCCTTCACGGTCGCGAAGTCGGCCGGTTACGACATTCTGGACGATATCCGCTCCGCGATCTCCGAGGCGATCACCGGCAAAACGCCGTTTGAGGAATTTCAGCGCAACCTCATGCCCGTGCTGCAGCAGAAGGGTTGGTGGGGCAAGGCATTGGCATTTGACCCGGAGACCGGCGAGGAGAAGCTCGTCCAGCTCGGCTCGCCACGCCGCCTGCGCACGATCTATTGGGCAAACACGATGTCCGCCCATGCGGCGGGCGAATGGGAGCGGACGCAACGCAATAAGGATTTCCTGCCCTTCCTCGTCTACACCCTGTCCACGGCCGAGCGGAAACGGCTGGAGCATGAAGGCTGGGTCGGGTTTGTCGCTCCTGTGGACGATCCGATATGGAACCGCCTCTATCCGCCGAACGGTTGGGGCTGCATGTGCGGCGTGCGCCAGATCTCGCGCAGCGAGGCAATCCGCCTCGGCTGGCGTGAGGACACGCCCGTCATGCCGCTGGTCGAAAAACCGTGGGTGAACAAGCGTACCGGCGAAACCCGCATGGTGCCGGTCGGCATCGATCCGGGCTGGGACACGAACCCCGGCAAGTATCGCGGCCAGAATGTCTCCCGCTTTCTTGAGGAGCGTCTCGGCTCCATGCCCGCCGATCGGCAGCGCATCGCCATCCGCGATATAGTCCGCTCTCCGCTCCTGCAGGCGATGGCAGGCGGCAAAATGCCGAAATCATACCTGCCGGTAGCGCAGATGCCGGGACCGGCTGTCGAGGCGCTTGGCGCATCCACCTCGGTTGTTCGCCTGTCGTCGGACAGCCTCATCCATATTCTTCAGGAGCGCGCCGAGCGCGGGCTTGATCTCGACAATATCGAGGCGGCGATCGAGGTCATCATCAATCCGGCCGCGATCATCCGCAGCGCCTCGACCAATGCAGTCTCCCTGCTTGGTAAATCATCGGACGGCTTCTGGTGGCGGCTCGCCGTGAAGACGGCCGGGAACGGTTCGGAATGGTGGCTGACCAGCTTCCATCGCAAAAGCTACACCGAGACATACAAGGTCATCGAGCGGGCGAAGCGGGCTGGAAATCTTATTGAGGGGGATTGAAAGGCGCGGAGGGTCGGCACTCCCTCGTTGATCCGGTAAAACCGTCCAAGTAAACCTTGCTCGCGCCTGTCATCAATATGCGCCCGAACCCCGAAATTATCAAGCCGGGCTTTGCTCCAGCACCGGATTGAAATAAACGGCCACAGAGCGCGATCACGGGTTAAAACGCTCAATCGCTCGTCCCGGCCGAGAAATCGCCTGTACGGCTTTCAATCCGGCTTCAATTTTGATGCCGTTCGGGTATTCTTCATCACAGATCAGGTTTTGGGAAAGATCGGCGTGGCACTGACAGTGTCAGTCTCTTAGGTCTCCCGCCGTCAGGGCATTAATCGCCCATGACGAAAAAAACCGCAACCGCAATTTTCAGCCTCGCCGCAATCGCCGCTTCGAAGGGAAAGACCCCTCCGGAATGGGTCGAGCTGTTTCCGGCCGGACCCGAGATCAAGGCGCGGGACGGCCGCAACTGGACGCTCCAGCCGCAGATCGTCGTTGAAGCCTTCAAGCTCAACGATGGCCCGCTCGCGATCGACTATGAGCATGGTCAGGCCCATCTCGCACCGCAGGGCATTGCCGCTCCGGCTGCTGGCTGGATCGTGCTTGTCGAGGAGCGCGACGGCGGTGTCTGGGGAAAGGTCGATTGGACCCCGAAGGCATCTGCGGCAATCGTCGACAAGGAATACCGTTTCCTGTCTCCCGATTTCGATCACACGATTGATGGCCTGATTTTGCGCCTCAACGGTGCAGGCCTCGTAAACCGGCCCGCACTGGTCATGACGGCTTTGAGCCGTGTCTCCCCTGAAGAAAAGGAAAATCCACCGATGTCGAAGGCAATTGCCAAGGCGCTCGGTCTTGCGGAGGATGCCGATGAAAAGGCGATCCTTGCGGCACTGACTGCGCGTCAGGATGAGCGTTCCGCCCTGTGCGGCCTGCTCAAGATCGAGAACGGCAGCAATGCCGAGGCGATCACCGCCGCCGTAACCAAGCTGCAGACAGAGACCGAAACGGCGCTTGCGTCCGTCAAGTCGAATACGTCTGCCGCCGAGGTCAAGGCGCTGAAAACCGATCTCGACCAGACCCGCACGGCACTTGCCGCGCTCCAGAAGAAGGACGCCGATCGCGAGATCGACGCCGCCCTCGATGCCGAGATCGCGGCCGGGAAAATCACCCCGGCATCCCGTGACGGCTATCGCGCCATGTGCGCCGAAAACGGCGGGCTGGAGCGGTTCAAAGCTCTTGCCGCGACCCTGCCTGTCATCTGCGCACCGTCCGATCTGGACAACCGCAACGTCAACACCCGGACTGCCGAGGATGACCGCGACCCGGTCGTAATCGCCTCGCTTGCCCGCAAGTATCAGGACGATCAGGCCGCACTCGGCATCAGCGTCACGATCTCCGAGGCCGTCCGCCATGTCGAGGAGACGAAGACGAAATGACGACGCCCATTCTCATCAAATCTTTCCGTGTCGGCCTTGCCGCGATCGCCGGCTATCTCATCGTCAAGGCTGCGGCTGAAGGCAAGGTTGCCGCTGCGGCTGGCCCGACCGATCCGCTTATCGGCGCAGCCACCATGCTCGGCGCTCCGGCTGAAGGCATCCTTGATGTCGATCAGGCCGGTTGGTCCGAGGTTCGCTGCGGCGGAAATGTTTCCTTTGGTGACCCGCTGACCTCGAATGCCAACGCCAAGGCCGTCAAGGCCGTGCCGGTGGCCGGGTCAGTGGTGCGCATCATCGGCTTCGCGATGTCGGATGGCTCTGCCGACGATGTCATTCCCTATCAGGTCGCGCCCGGCGTTCTTTCCACGCCCGCCTAACTTCGAGGACGCTTTAAGTGAACACCACCAACAGACCTTTTCCGGTCTCGCCGACGCTGACGGCGATCTCCATTGGATATCGCAATCCGGCCGCCACGCTGATCTATGATCGCGTGCTGCCTGAAGTCGATGTCCTCGGCGACACCTTCAAATGGACCGAGTTCCCGCTCGGCGAAGCCTTCACCGTGCCGGAACTGGAAGTCGGCCGCACCGGCCAGCCCGGCCGCATCGAGTTCACCGGCGAGGAGCGCGACAGCAGCGTCCGCAATTACGGCCTTGATGATCCAATTCCCTATTCGGATATCAAGGAAGCCGAGAAGGCCCGGCGCGAGAAGCGGTCCACGATCGATCCCGAGGCGCTGGCGACGGAAGGTCTCACCAACCTTGTCCAGCTCGGCCGCGAGGTGCGTGCTGCCGCCGTGGTTCAGAACCCGGACAACTATGACGCCGCGCGCCGTCTCGTTCTGGCCGGTAACCAGCAGTTTTCCGACTTCGCCAATTCCGATCCTTATGCGGTCATTGATGAGGGCATGGACAAGACGCTGGTTTATCGCCCGAACACCATCGTCATGGGCCAGCCCGCATGGTCGAAGATCAAGCGCCACCCGAAGCTGATCAAGGCCGTCAAGGGCGGTCTGACCGAAGATGGCGCCATCACCAAACAGCAGTTTGCCGAACTCTTCGAAATCGACGTCAAGAACCTCCTGATTGGCGTCGCCCAGGTGAACCTCTCCCGCAAGGGTCAGCAGGTGAACCTTAGCCGCGTCTGGGGCAAGTCGGTCTCGCTGCTCTACATCGATCCGACGAAAAAGCAGGCGGATGGCTCGGTCATCACGTGGGGCTTCACCGCCGCCAACGGCAAGCGCATCGCCGGTTCGATCGAGGACAAGGATATCGGCCTTGAAGGCGGCAAGCGCGTGCGTGTCGGCGAAAAGGTCCGCGAACTCGTCTGCGCCAAGAGCGTCGGCTACCTGATCCAGAACGCCGTCGCCTGACCGGCCTTCTCTCCTGAACCATCATCGGCCCTGCGGGGCCGGTCGTTTAATCCGACCGGAGACAGTCACATGGGAACTTCTGAAGAAGAGAAGGTCAAGGCCGAAGCGGCCGCGAAAGCTAAGGCAGAGGCGGACGCGAAGGCAAAGGCTGACGCAGAAGCGAAGAAAAAGGCCGAGGCCGAGGAAAAGGCCAAGGCGGAAGCTGCGGCGAAAGCAAAAGCGGAAGCCGACGTAAAGGCGAAGGCCGACGCTGATGCGAAGGCAAAAGCCGACGCCGAGGAGAAGGCCAAGGCCGACGCCGAGGAGAAGGCCAAGGCCGAGGCCGCTGCGAAAGCCAAGGCGGAAGCAGAAGAAAAGGCGAAGGCTGACGCGGCCGAGAAGGCCAAAGCCGAGGCGGACGCGAAAGCCGCAGCTATTGCCGCCACGCCCGGCCCAAAGGCCAAACAGGAAATTCGCCTTTCCGGCAAGACCTACGCGCCGGGTGAACACCTGCCCGGCGACGTGGACGAGGCCGATCTCGCCACCTTCATGGCGCTTGGCGCTATTTGATCCGCCTCCCAAGCGGCGCGACCAGCTCCCGCAGCAATCCGGCTGCGGGAGCATCTTCAACGGGTTTCTTCCATGGCATACGCAAGTCGCACCAATATCGAGGATTTGTGGGGTTCCGAGTTCATCGCGGACCTTATTCACGAGGACGTGGACGCCGAGGTTGCCATCGCCCGCGCCGTCGAACAGGCCAGCGGCGAAATCGACACCCATCTTTCTGCCCGTTATGCCACGCCGATTCCCGGCACGCCTCAGGCGCTTGTCATGCCCTGCGTGAACATCGCCGTCTATTATCTGGCGATCCGCCACACCAGTCTCACCACCACGATCGAGGACCGCTACAAGCAGGCCGTCGAGCTGCTGAAGCGCATTGCCGATGGCAAGGCGGGTCTCGGCGCTGACGAACCGAAGGTGCCGACCGATGACGGCCTGTCCTCCAGTGGTGCTGCATTCTATTCCGGGCCTCGTCTGTTCGGTCGGGATCGCCTGCCATGAGCGGTATCGTCACTGAACTTGTCGGCTATGAGGAAGCGATTTTCGCCCTTGAGGGGATCGAGAACGCGCCGCTCGGCGAACTGAACGAAGGTCTAGGCCGTCTCGTGCAAGGCCAGATACGTCACCGTATCGAGGTCGAAAAGACCGAGCCGGACGGAACGCCGTGGGTTCGCAACAATCAGGGAACCAGCATCCTGTTTGCTTCAGGCGCGCTTTCCCGCTCGATCGACTATATCGCCGACGCCTCCACCATCATGATCGGTTCCGGTCTGGTCTATGCCCGCATTCACCAGCTCGGCGGCATCGTCAAGCCCAAGAACGGCAGCGCGCTGAAGTTCTGGTGGGTCTCCGGCGGCTTTGTCAATTTCGCCGTGGTCAAGCAGGTCGAAATGCCTGCCCGGCCGTATCTCGGCATGTCCGTCGCCAACCAGAATGAACTGGTCGAGACAACAGAGGACTGGCTTTCCAGACTGGTGCAGCGATGAGCGGCCGTCTTATCACCTTCCGTGAATCTGTTCTGACTGACATCAAGCGCATCCTTCCCAACCTTCGATCATGCGAGGCGCAGTTCGGCCGCTTCGATCTGTCGGAGCTGGAGCGCGAAATGATCCGTGCACCCGGCGTGCGCCTTGCGATCCTGCGCAGTCCGCTTGCATGGCAACCGAACGGACAGGCCGAGGCCGCGTTGAGCATGGTAGCCTTTGTCATCACTGAGGGTTCCAAGCGCGAGGAAGACGGCTGGAATATCGCCGAGGCGATCGGAACGCTTCTTCATCCGGGCCAGCTCTGGGGCATGACGAAGCTCACCGCGCCGTCTTCTGTCGTCATCCAGCCGATCATTTCCGCAGCCGTTAAACAGCGCGGCGTCGGCGTCATGTCCGTCGAGTGGAACCAGACGCTCCGCCAGCTCGGCGACGGCCTGTTCGGTCCTGACGGTGTTGTCATCTCCGAGTTCGAGGTGAATGGAGAGCGGATCGATATGCCGGAGGCCGGTCATGTCTGATGCCGATATCATCGTCCGCGAGTTTCGCGGCATCTACAAGAATATTGACGATCTCAATCGCCGCCTCGTGGCATCACAGATGACCGGCCGTGTCGCCGAGATCGAGGGCAGCCGCGTGCGGCTGGAGCTGGCCGCAGTCGGTGCCAATGGCAAACCGTTTCTCTCCCCATGGGTGCAGGTGCAGGAAGCGGCCGGAGCCACCGGTACCAACATGCCCGTCGCGATCGGCGATCCCATGCGGCTGTTTTCGCCGAATGGTGAGATCGGCAGTCAGTCGCTCGCAATCCGCGATAGCCACACGGACGATGCACAGAACCCGGCCGGGACGCCGAAGGAGCTGGCAATCACCTATGCCGGGTCCGCGATCCGCATGACGGCCGAGGGCCTGAAGCTTTCGCATGGCGGCTCCAGCATCACGCTTTCGGAAGACACCATTCACGCTCTTTCGGCCCGCCTGCGCCACAACGAAAAGAATGTCGGCGATAGCCACAACCACGGCGGCATCCGCAGGGGCGGCGAAAACACCTACGAACCCAACGAATAAAGGAGCCTTTAATGACCTCTAAAAAGACTTTCACCGTCACTGCCAGAGCCGGGCTTTTTGTCGCGGGCGTCCGTTCGCCCGGCGTCGGCAAGCCCATCGAGCTGACCGACGAACAGGCGGCTTATCCGCTGATCGCGGGTGAGATCGAGGAGCCGGGTACGAAGACGGAACCGCCTGCAGGTGGAACCGAAACCACGCCCGCAGCCAAAGCCAAGGCTGTGAAGGAGTAACCATGCGGGCCGGTATCGACGCGAGGACAGGCAAGATGCTGCTCGGCTGGAAGCATTGCGTCCAGTCGATCAGGAAGTGCCTGACGACACGGTTAGGAAGTCGCGTCCTTCGCCGTCATATCGGCTCGGTTCTGCGCGAGCTGCAGGACGGCAATGCCGATGCCACAACTATCCTTGCAGCCTATCGGGCGATTGCCGATGCGCTCAATGACCCTGATGGCGGCGAACCCGGTTTCAGCCTGCAGAAGATCGAGCTGGTCGAATACGAGCGCACCGGCCGCTTCATTTTTATTCTGACCGGCGTCTGGTTCCCGCGTGGCCACCTCGGCGACTGGTCCGTCTACGAAACCGTTAATACGTCTTGGCCGGAGGCCGCATGAGCTTTCAGATTATCGACCTTTCCCGCCTGCCGGTTCCTGACGCGATCGAGACATTGAGTGCCGAGGCGATGATTGCCGGGTTCAAGGCGCGGTTCCTTCAGGTATGGGATATCCAGCGTCAGCTTGATCCGACGCTGCCTGCCTATGAGACACTCGACCTCGAGACCGACAGTGCCAATATCGTCGGTCAGGCTTGGACCTATCTCCGGCTTCTCGATCGCCAGCGCGTCAACGACGCTTTCCGTGCCTTGCTTGCACCCTATGCCAAAGGTTCCAACCTCGACGCGGTGGCGGCCGACAACAACGTCGAGCGCCAGATCGTGTCACCGGCAACTGCGAATACGGACGCCGTCATGGAAGGCGATGCGTCCTTACTGCGCCGCTACCTGCTTTCGCTCGATGCGCCTGCATCCGGCTCTCCGGGCCGTTACCTCTATGACGCATGGACCGCTTGGCCGCAGACCGAGGACAGGATGCTTGGACTGTGGGACGCCCGGATCAACGGCCGGGCGGTCCATGGCCGTCGCGGCGATACCGATGTGGTGCTGATCGGGCCGTTCGGCCGCGAGCCCACCCCGGCCGAACTGGCGACAGTGCGCGCCGCTGTTCTCGACCCCGACCGCACACCAGAGGCTGTCAGTGTTTCCATCATGGCGGCATCACGCAGGGAATATCAGGTGTCTTTGGTGCTGGAGATTGTCGGAACCGGGCCGTCGCCTGATCTGCTGAAGGCCGAGGCCGTGAAGCGCGTGACGGCTGCAGCGATCGAGCGGACCACCGTTGGCGGCGAAATCCCCGAGGGCCTCCTGTCGGGTGCTGCTTATGGCGCTAACATCGTCAAGGTGCACGACCTTTCGCCGGTGGCGATCGAACCCGATCCATACACCGTGCCGGTTATGACTGAGCTGACAGTGGTGACGGAGGTCCGTGCATGAGGGACGTTGTCGCACTTCTGCCCTCTAATTCCGAGGCTTTTGAATACGCGCTTGCCGGTGGCATGTCCGACGACCTGGCTGTGCCTTTCGCCGACCTGATGGACCCCTATAAGACGGAGGCGCGGCTGCTGCCTTACCTCGCCGCGCACCATTCGGTTGACCTCTGGTATGACGATTGGACCGAGGAACGGAAGCGCGAAATGATTGCCCAATGCGCCGGGCGTTCCGTCCTATATCCCGGCTCGCGGCTGGCGGCGCTGAAAGGCACGCTTATCGGCCTTAAGCGCTATCTCGCATTTGTCGACGCTGAGATTGTTGACCGGATCGCGCATCCAGCTCGGTTCACGTTCGGTCGCGCCGTTCTCGGCCGCACGCCGATCGCGCACCAGCCGTTCACGGCGCACTACCTCGTGCATGTCACCTTGCGTGCTCCGAAGAACCATTTCCAGATCGGCCGATCGGCTTTCGGCCGCGCCGCTCTTACATCTGTCGATCTTGAACCGATCCGCCGCGCAAAGCGCGCCATGATCACCGCCAAGACGCCGGACACCCTCTACACCGTCAGTTTCGCATGGCGTCGACCAATCACCCTGCAGGACGCCGTCAAGATCGACGGCAGCACTTCGCCGGGCGGTTATCGCCACCGCCAATATCTTTGATACGAGGACCAGCCTATGCCCCGCGTTACCTTCTCTAATGCCGAAATCGCCGACCACAGCGACTTTGAAAATATCAGCCTGTTTGCGCAGCAGGACATTGATGGCGTCTGGCGGGACGCAATCGGCTATCCAGCTCACTGGTCGCACTTCACCGTTGCCCGCAAGTCCGTGCAAGAGATCACCGTATCGCCGGGCCGCTATGTGGCCGGTGAGAAGGTCTACGCGCAGGCGGCGTCCAAGGACGTCAACCTTCAGCTCCAAATCCCGCCGGCGGCGTCTGATCAGCGCTGGGTCGCCATCTTGCTGCGTGGCGAAGAAATAACCGAAACGGCGAGCCGGCCGTTCGAAACGTCTCAGGACCCTGAGACATCGATCCCGGTGCAGCGCGTCACGCCCAAAACTGTTCGCCGCATCGTCAATCTGATCGTGCAAGCTGGAGAGGCGAACCCGGTTCCGGCAAAGCCGGTGGTGGCGGAGACCGATGCTTGCATCGCGTTCGTCCTGCTGAGATCAACCGGTGTTGATACGATCGAGCCGGGCAACACCACTCGCGTCAAGACGCTTTACGAGGTCGAGGGGCGCGTGACGGCGCTGGAAATAAACCTCTCCGGGCTGTTCCTGCGTACCGAAACCATCGAGACACAAATCACCAATATTGCCACCCGGCTGACCGACATTCCGCGCCCGGCGATCATCCGCCAGATGCAGCGCGACATCGGTGCCGCAAGACTGAAGGTCGACCTGCCCGATGAGGCCCGCGCCTATGTCTTCGACAATGGCCTGATCCCCGATCGGTGGGACCTGCAGCATGTGGACTGGCTGGCGCGGGTCGAGGAAGGCGTTCGCTTTGGATTTGCCGCGATTGTGCAGGCGCGTCTCGAAGTGCAGGCCGAGGACAATCCGCAGATCGCCTTCCGGGACCGCCGCATGATCCCGGCCTTTGACGAGGTCGTGAAAATCGAGAACACGTCTCTCGACAGCACGCTCAACATCTCGCAGCTCGTCCATACTCAGACGACGCTCAAGCGGCTGGAAGCCTCCCGCGTGCGCCTGACTTATGGACCGACCATGTGGGCGTGCGAAAATCAGGCAGGATGGTCTGGTCTTGGCGAGGACTCGCGTGTCGGCCAGATGTTGAACGTAGGGGGTGAAACTTTCGAGGTCGCCGAGGTCTACACTCGCAACAATGGCCACTCGCAATACGGCGTTCGCCAGATCCGCTACGAAATCTATAGCGAACCTTATTGGGAGTACGTCACCGAGAAGGTTGGGATGAACGGCTCCATTTACGCTCAGTCGTTTCTTGTCGCCCAGCCCATGCTGATGACGTCGATCGACCTGCATTTCGCCAAGGTTGGACTTGATGGCGATGTTCACGTCGCCGTGGTCGAAGTTTCGACGGGAGGCACCCCGCTGTTTGACCGTGTCCTCGCCATCAGCACGATCGAACACAAAGACATGGCGGTCGGCTGGGTTAACTGCGTCATGCCCTACACGTTGATGGAGAGCGGCAAGCGGTATGCCATCGTGACCGTGACCACTGGCGCGCACGCGCTCTCTGTTTCCACCGGCAACAAGTACACCGGTGGAACGCAGTTTATCTGCACGGATGGCGTGTTCGCCCAAGGCTCGATGGACATCGACTTCTGCTTCAGGGTGAATGGAGCGCGTTATCACAGCCCGCGCACGGTGATCCCGATGCAGGCTCTCAATCTCGCTGACGGCATGACACAGATCGACATGCTCTTCTCAGGTTGGGTGCCGGGCGGCACAGCACTTGTATGGGAAATCCGCCCTATAGGAACGACCGCGTGGGTCGAACTGGATGATGGCGACCCAACCACGAACCCGCTTGTTGGCCTGCCAGCATCGGTGGAGCTGCGCCTCGTGATGGTCGGCACGGCCGATCTTCAGCCGATGATCCAGCTGGACGCGAAAGCTGTCTCGCGGGTAGCTCGAAACCGCACCAACATGAAAGCGGTCACCAAGGCCTTCGATTTCGGCATCTCAACCAGCGCCATCGTTACGCAGTATACGCTGGATGCTTTCGACCCGGCTCACCACACCTTCACACCCCGGATCATGGTGGGCAACAACGTGATTGCTCCTGGCACCACAGTAGTCACGACCGACCCGAACAATCCGGCGCGGCGAACCTTCGTCTCCACCTATTCACTGGGCGCTGCCACACAGAACGCCCGCATGCATTTTGCGGCCAACACCGACAACCCTGTCACCGTCCCGTTCCTTCAGGACGGCTTCATTTCCGCCCTTTAGCCCGAGGCACCCATGAGAATTGATGAGAAGAAAACCTATGACGTCAAATTGAAACGGCCAGTGACGCTCGGACCGTTTCGGTATCGACCACTCAACGAAATCGAAATGTCCGGCTCGGTTTTGAAAACCGTCATCGAGCAGGAAGGGGAGGATGTCATTGACTACGCCAACGCGCGATAATCGCTACCAGCTTCCCTCTTGGCCTCCTACCGAGTTCACGGTGGACCTGTGGAACGCGGTAATGGGCGACCTTGCCGATCGCGTCACCGATCGTGAGCAGCTTGAAGCCACCTTCGAGACATTGAAGGCACAGGGTATTCAGGCCTCGCTTGACTACATTCAGATCAACGTCGCGCCGCAGATCGTAAATCTGCAGCAGTCCATTACGCTGGCCCAAAACCAGATTGATCAGATCATTATTGGCGGCAAGGCACCGGATGCACTCAAGTTCGGCGGTCAATTGCCAGCCTACTACGCGACGGCAAGCGCTCTCGCTGACGGCCTCGCGAGCAAAGTGCCAACCACCCGCAAGGTCAACGGCAAGGAACTGTCTGGTGATGTGACCTTGGCTAAAGGTGATGTCGGGCTTGCCAATGCCGACAACACCTCCGATAAGGACAAGCCGGTCAGCGACTTACAGGGGGCTGCTATTGATGCGGTTGCACGGTCGGCGTCCACGAAGGCCAGCAGGCGTAATCGCCACCTCAACCCCGCTTTTCAAGTCTGCCAAGATCGCGCGGCAGGGGCAACTATTGATGTCGCTTCGGCACTTTACGTATTTGACGGCGTTTTCCTGAACAGTACAGGTGGCGGCGTATTGAGGGCAGGTCAAGCTCTAGCGGTAACCCCCGGCGGTTCAGGGACTAGATTTCGGGCAACAGTAATCACAGCAGATGCAGCGTATGGCACTGGCGATTATTACGGCGTTGCGTTCAATATCGAAGGTCTTGATGTTGCCGATCTAAAATTCGGAACAACTGACGCGCGCCCGTTCACATGGCGCGGTGTGGTTAAGCTTCCACAAGGTACTTACGGCCTTTCGTTCACCAACAATCAAGCCTCATCCATGTCCTATGTGAAAATGTTCACTGTCACGGCGGCGGAGGCGAACAAGGATAAGTTGGTGACGGCTGTAGTTCCGGGGTGCACAACGGGCACGTGGATCAAGGACAATACTGGCGTCGGCTTGTCCGCGCGAATTACGTTCGCCAGCGGCAGTAACTTCATCACCAGTCAAGAAGGTGAATGGCTTAACGGCAACCTTGTCGGGACGGCCGCACAAAGCCCAGCGGTCGGCACAGTAGGTAATGTTTTCGAGGTCGCGGATGTTGGGCTTTATGAGGGCAACAACCTTCCAGAATGGGAATTGCCTGACGCAAAGGCCGTTTATCGTGATTGCCTTAGGTATTTCGAAAATGGCGAGGCGACATTCAACGCTTACGTGCCGGGGCCAAATTGGACTTACGGCGTCAATATCGGCTTTGCTGAAAAGAAGCGGGTTGTCCCTAACATGTCCTCAAGCGTGCTGGAGGGGAGTTTCTCCGGAGTGGACCCGAAAACTTTCGAAAGCTTCTACCACTACATGCAGAGCAATGGCGGGAATAATTACAGCCGCATCTATTGGACGGCGAACGCGAGGCTTTGATTATGATCACTGAAATCAGACTTACAGCGCCGCCTCCGTATTCAACCGCGAAAATTGTAATGTCGGACGGTACGGAATGGTCGGATGATCTTTCCCTGCCAGCCGACAGCCACATTAGGCGTATGCGGGATGAGTGGCTCGCGGCAGGCAACGTACCCGTAGCCTTTGTTGCGCCCACGCCTGTTGCTCCGCCGATCCCTCGACTTGGCTTTTGGCTGGCTGCCGCTGAAATCGGCGTCACAAAAGCGGGCGTGAAAGCCCATATAGACGCCATGCCCGAAGGCGTCGAAAAGCAGCAGGCGATTGTGTATTTCGAGGATGCGCAGCTTTATCGACGCACCGATCCGCTGTTGAACCAAATGGCCGAGCTGGAAAACATCACGCAGGCACAGCTTGACGACCTCTGGACGTGGGCTCTCGCGAACTACGCCTGACCGGATGGACAGGCGGCCGTAAATAGGTCATTAAATAGTCTTCAAGGGCGGCTTCAAACCGCCCTTTTTCTTTGTCGGACTGACAGTGTCAGGCTCTCCGCTCCTCGCCTCGGAACCTAATTTGTCTCCAATTAGACCTTTGGAGACGGCTTATGGCACTCGATTTTAATCATGGCGTCCGCGTAATTGATGCTGGCAGCGAAAGCAGGCCGCTTGAAACGGCCGACAGCTCCGCGATCGGCGCGGCCGTCATTGCGCCGGACGCCTCAAACACGCTTTTCCCCTACGATGAACCGGTAGCCTTTTATACTCACGAGGCTGACAAGGTTGCAGCGCTCGGCACTACCGGTACCGCGATCGACATTATTAATGCGATCCGGGCGCAGGGTATCGAAGCGCAGTGCGTATTCGTCCGTTGCGAGGCAGGTCAGACGCCGGAAGCAACCCGCGCTAAGCTGCAGGGTTCGGCCGCCTCGATGACTGGCGTTCATGCGCTCTCGTTTGCCCGTGGTCATGTGGGCGTCGAGCCGGGTCTCGTCATCGCACCGGGTTATTCTTCCGGTCGCGTCGAAAATGCCAAGAACCCCCTAGCCGATGCAGTGGAGCAGGTCTCTGAAAAGCTGAAGGCTATCGCCATTCTCGATACTGGCGGCCCGGACGCGGCCACTAGCCTCGCGTTCCGTGCAGATTTCTCGTCGCGCTACACTTATCTAGTCGACCCGTTTGTGCGTGTCGCTTCCGGTGCGACGATCGTCACCAAGCCCGCTTCTCCCTTTGCGGCCGCCATGTTCGTGAAGCGCGACAAGAAAAAGGGCGGTGCCTACTGGTCGCCGTCGAACCAAGAGGTAAAGGGCGTTCTTGGCACTGCTCGGCCCATTACCTATTTCGACGGAGAGATCGATCACGAGGCAAACCAGCTCAATCAGAACGGAATCGCCACCTTCATTCCGTCGCGGCTTTCGCAGGGCGCTAACGGCCAGTTCGCCACGAATGGTCGCATCCTGTGGGGCAATCGCACGGCCTCGGAAGACACGCTCTGGCAGTTCGTCAACGTGGTGCGCACACGCGCAACGATCGAGAAAGCCATCATCAACGGCTTCCGGCCGTGGGCGAATGACGAGAACCTGACCGCGCAGCATGTCATTGCGGTGATGCGGAGCCTTCAGGACTTGCTGGACAGCATGCAGAACGTGGGTGCCATCCTCGGTGGTCGAGTGTTCTGGGACCGCGCCGCGAACAGCAACGCAAACCTGCGGCTCGGCAAGCTCCGGGTCGAGTTCGACGCCGAAGAAACACCACCGCTCGAAGACCTGATCTTCGGTTCTCGCCGTAACGAGGCTTACCTCGACAACCTCGCCAACGAAATCCAGCGTCGTGTGACTGCCGAGTTCGGCGGCACGATCGCCGATTATCTCTCCGCCGCATAAGGGGCCACCATGACACTTCGCATCGTCCGGGGCTTCACGCTCTACGTCAACGACAACATCAACATGGCGCTCGACATCGAGACGCTCAAGCTTCCGCCGCTGGAAGAAATCACCGAGACCTTCCAGCCGGGCGGCTCTGATATGGAACTGGAAATCAGCGGCCTCGGCGTCAAGGCTCTGACTATGCCGTTCAAGCTCAAGAGCCACACGCCCGAAACCCTCGGCCTGTTCGGCGGACCTCCCGGTGTGCGTCAGAACTGGACCGGCAAGAAGCTGGTGATATCCGAGGAAGACGGAACCGAGCATGAGCACGCCATCGACGTAACCGGTCGTCTTTCCAAAGTCGAAGGCGAGTCCATGGCGGGCGGTAAGGCCACCGGCTACGACCACGAGATCAAGTCAATCTGGTCTTACACCGAATACTGGGACGGCCGCGTGATGCACCGTTTCAGTTTCAAAAAGGGTGGCTGGGACATCTGGAACTATCAGGCCATCAATTCCACCCGCCGCTCCATCCTCTTTTCGTAAGGTCTCGCCATGTCGCTCGTTCAAGAAGTCAAGATATCGCTCGCCGTCCCTGTCCCTGTTGAGGGCGCGGATGGCAAACCGGCGAAGCGGGACAGTTTCACGATGTACCGGCCGAACGTCGCTCACGCCAAGCAGCTCGCCGTGTTGATTGGCCCGAAGCTCGCCTCGCAGCTGATGAGCGACGGCAAGGCGAATATCGATGATGTCGATATCGGCGGACTTATTACCGAGCTTTCCAGCACGTTGCTGACCACCGATGGCCTCGACAGCCTGACCGGCATCGTCGCCTCGATGTCGCGCGAGGAAACGGCCTTCATCGATCAGCTCGACTGGCTTGACCTCGTTTCTGTCGGCAAGGCGCTGCTCGATTTTTTTCCGGCACTCCGGTCCCTCGGGCGTTCGAATACGCCGCAGACCTAGCGGCCGTCTACAAGTTTCAGCCCTCGGAAATCGCACAGATGCCTTGGCTGGATGCTCTCTCATATCGCGCCGAACTCCCCCGCTTGACCGGAACCGCCCAAAGGACCGAATGACATGGATATCTCTTTTGTCATTCGGTTGATCGACCAACTGACCGGACCCGCCAGAAAGGTGAAGTCCGGCCTTCTCGATTTGGGGCAGGCCGCCAAGGAAGGTTTCTCCGGCGCGATCAGGGACGGCTTTACCGTCGAGAATATCGAGACCGCCACTCGAAACGCCGAGGCGGCGCTGCGCGATGCTCGCGGCCGGATGCTTGGCGCGTTCGGGCAGGCCATGACGCTTGCCGCGCCGATCTTCAAGGGCGCGAATTTTCAGGACGCCTTTATCGACTTCGCCAACGTCGCCGAGATTCCGATCGACCGCATGGGCGAGATCGAGGCGCGGCTGATTGCACAGACCCGCACCACCGGCAAGAACAAGACCGAGCTGCTGCAAATCCTTGCCACCTATGTCGGCAAGGGCATGGACCTTGACGAGAGCCTTGCCGCGATCGAGGCGACCGGCCAGGCATCGACTGCCACCAAGGCGGAAGTCGGCGACATGGGCAATGCCGGTTACGCCGTCATGGATAACCTGAAGGTTGCCGCGACCGATCTTGCCAAAGCGTTTGATGTCATGGCGTCCACCGGCAAGTCCGGCTCATTCGAGCTGAAGGACATGGCACGGAATTTCCCCGAGCTGACCGCCAACGCCTCGGCGCTGAAGATGCAGGGTGTCCCGGCCGTGGCATCGCTTGCCGCCGCGCTCCAGATCGCCATGAAGTCGGCAGGTTCTGCCGATCAGGCCGCAAACAACATGTCGAATTTCCTAGGGAAGATCACTTCGCCGGACACGGTGAAGAACTTCAAGAAGATGGGTATCGACATCGAGAAGGAGATGAAGTCGGCCGCTGCCAAGGGTACCGATCCCCTGTTGCATTCGCTGGAGCTGATCAAAAAGGCGACGGGCGGCGATCAGTACAAGATGGGCGAGCTGTTCGCCGACAAGCAGGTTCTCGATTTCCTTCGCGCCCTGATCCCCAATCTGGAGGATTACAAGCGCATCCGTGATGAGGCTGGTGCAGCCAGCGGCGTCATCGACAAGGATTTCGTCAACGTCATGTCTGGCCTGAAAACCCAGATCAAGGGCCTCGTTACCGAGGTCGACAACCTGTTTTCTGCAGGCGGCGCATTGCTGCCCGTGGTGCAGGATATTGTCCTTCGCGGCACGGCCATCGTGCGGATGGTCAACGACTGGACCACGGCGAACCCTGAGCTGACGGCGACGATCGTGAAAATCACGGCCGGGCTACTGGCGGCATCGGTCGCCATGCGCGTTGCCTCCTATGCCTTCGCCGCCATGCGACTGTCCGCGATCGGATTCACCTCGACGTTCCTTCGCTTTCAGGATGGCAGGAACATCGCTACCGGCTGGCGCATCATCGCCGGAGCGTGGCGATTTGCGGCGGGCAGCGCCTCGGCGCTCGGCTCGGCGCTCCTGCCTGTCGCTGGCCGTATTCCGATGCTGCGAAACGCGATCGGCGGTCTTTCCTTCATCTCGGCCGCGAGCGGCGGAGGGCTTGCCGGTTCGCTCTCGGCCGTCACGGCGGCGTTGACCGCCTTTGCCTCTGGTCTTGCAAGCATAGTCGCCGGGATCACAGCGCCGGTTTGGGCAATTGCAGCCGTTCTGGCGGCAGCCGGATTTGCCGTCTGGAAGTATTGGGACCGCATTTCCTCATTCGCTTCCGGTTTTGCAGGGCCGATCGTCGCGTTCTTTAATACCGGCGTTGAGGGTGTCACAAATGCGCTGTCGCGTCTCGTGGACCGCATCGGCTCCGCTCTCAACATCGATCCCGCCTCGATCGCAGCGTTCAAAGCCTCGATGGCGAAGATGTTCGATTTCGGTGAGATGATCGAAGCCGCAAAGCAGAAGCTCAGCGAGATTTGGAAGGTTATTACGTCCTTCTTCTCTCAGGAAAAACTGTCTGACAGCGACAAGGAAGCGATGCGTTCTGCCGGTGCAGCGCTTGGAGACGCGGTTGTCGATGGCTTCAAAATGGCCTTTGAAGCGCTCTATGGCTGGTTGGCTGGTGTGCCAGGACGAATTCGTGATGCCATCGGCAGCATCGATCTCACCGGCCTTTTTAAGTGGCCTGCAATATTTGGCGGTAGTGATGATATTTCCGTTACGCAACCGTACCAGCCTCAACAGTCAGCCGCGTCAGCGCCCGCCGCTGGCGACACCACGTCGAACGTCACAATAAACCAGAACGTGATCCAAAATATTTCGTCACCCGATCCGAAGGCAGCGGGTAATGCCGCAGCATCAAAATTGGGCGCGTCGATCTCCTCTGCTCGATCCAGCGCCCTGAATGATGGAGCTGCGCCATGAGTTCCGCTTTGCTCGCGCTCGGTCCGCATATTTTCCAGATCGACCGGTTGAACTATCAGCAGTTCGCCCGGTCGACGGAAGCGAAGTGGGCATCCATCCCGCGCTTCGGCACTTATCCCGGCCGCCAGTTTGTAGGTTATGGCGACGACACGATCACGATCTCCGGTCTGCTGTTTCCTGATGAATTCGGTGACAGGGCGGATTTCGAGGCAGTCCGCACAACGCAACGCGCCGCCAATCCCGTGATGCTGATCGGTTGGGCCGACGCCAGTTCCACCGTCGCCACTGTCTACGGCCGCGTCGTGATCCTGTTTGTCGATGACGAGCAGTCAGCCATCAACAGGGCAGGCCTCGGACGGAAAGTGACTTATACCATAGAGGTTGCGCCCTTCCATGATGGCGGCAAGCCCGTGGGGCTGTTCATATGAGCGCCACCATTATCCCGGCCGGGACCCGCGTCATAGAATTTGAAGACCTGAGCATCGATCTCGTCTGCTTTGATCACGCCTTCAAGGCCCTCAATGATCGGCGCGTGGCGGGCAAACTCGATGGCTACGTCGAGGCGACTCTCGAAGCCAACCCAAGTATCGCCGATCGCGGCATCCTTCTTCCGCTTGGCAGCACAATCATCCTGCCCGAGTTCACCATCCGGGCAACATCGACATCGGTTGTGAGGCTGTGGGACTGATGCGGCACAAACCATTCATCGAGTGCTTCGTCGGCGGCAAAGCCGTCGCGCCGGGCTTCTATGATCGCTTGTCGACAGCGACGGTCACCGACAATGCAGGTCAGGAGGCCGACCGTATTGAACTGGTTTTCGATGATTCCGGCAACGCGATCCAAATTCCGGAAAAGGGAGCCAAGCTCTCTGTTTCGTTCGGCTACAAGGAATTTGGGTCGTGGGTCATGGGCGAGTTCACAGTCGAGAAAAACAGGATCAGCTTCGGGCAGGACGGCGACAAACTGACCATTTCCGGCCACTCGGCCGACATGCGCGAAGACGTCAAGGAGCAAGGCTCTGAACACTTTGATCAGACCACCATCGGTGATGTGGTTGAGCAGCTCGCCAAACGGCACGGCTACGACGCCAAGGTCAGTCCCGAGCTGGCTTCGAAGCAAATCGAGTACATCGCTCGCGTTGGACAGAGTTCGCTTGATTTCCTGACCCGCCTTGCCGATCGCAACCGGGCGCTCTTTTCGATCAAGGGCAATAAATTCCTGTTCCTGTCTCGCGGCATCTTGCCGACTATCACGATCGACAAAAGCGAATGCGAGAGCGGCGATTTCGAGGTCGAACCCCGCACCAAGTTCGGCAAGGTCGAGGCGTCCTATTTTGACCGCGCAACCGGCAGAACGGAAACCGTCTCGCATTCGACCGGGTTAAAGGGTCCCGTTCGTCGTCTGCGCACCGTTTACGCCACCAAGGCCGAGGCCGAAGCGGCGGCGGGGTCGGAGGGCGACAAACTCGGCCGTGCAACCGGCTCAGGCAACCTCATGATGTTCGGCCGACCCGAGTTGATGGCCGACACCCCCTTGAACCTCACAGGTTTTCGGCCGGAGGCGAACGGGGCGTGGCGCGCCGGAACAGTCACTCAAACCTTCGCGGCCGACAGCTACAAGACCGGCGTTGCCGTCGAAGCACCAGAGAGCGGCAAGGAGTAGCAGGAGAATGAAGATTTCGGCCTGCCGGTAGACCGGGTGGCCGGGGTGTTTGCACGCACCCCAAGCGACGGGCCAAAGTTTGGCGACCTAACCCGTCCGACAGCGCAATTCGATAACTGTCACACCCGTACCCTGCAGGGCGGATTTGCTGTGACTGAGTCGAGAGATATTTGAAATGGTGAATCTGACACCGGTGGCTCCGGCCACTCCCGCCGCCCCTTATATCGGTGGAAAACGTGTTCTGGCGAAAGCCATCATCGCCCGTATCAACGAGACGCCGCACGAAGGCTATGCGGAGGCGTTTGTCGGAATGGGCGGTGTTTTCCTCCGCAGGAACCTCCAGCCGCGCATGGAGGTCATCAACGATATCAGCGGTGATGTCGCCAATCTCTTCAGGATACTGCAGCGGCACTATCCGCAGTTCATGGAGACGCTCCGATATCAGGTTACGAGCCGCCGTGAGTTTGACCGCCTGTCTCGTGTCGATCCCACGACCTTGACCGATCTGGAACGTGCGGCGCGGTTCCTTTATCTCCAGCGGACGGCCTTTGGTGGCAAAGTCGCCGGGCAAAACTTCGGGGTTACAATGCAGGGCGCTCGCTTCAATCTCCTGAAGCTTGCCCCGCAACTGGAGGCGATCCACGAACGGATGGCAGGTGTCGTCATCGAGCAGCTTCCTTGGCGGCGCTTCATTGAACGATATGATCGGCCAGAGATGCTGTTTTATCTCGATCCGCCATACTTCGGGAACGAAACGGACTACGGCTCCGGCGTGTTCAGTCGGGAGGAGTTCGCCGAGATGGCGCATGTTCTCGGCCAGATTAAAGGCCGCTTCATACTGTCTTTAAACGCCGTTCAAGGTGTCTTCGAGACCTTCAAGGATTTTAGAATTGAAGAAGTGGACTGCACCTACTCCATACAGGGAGCTGGAAACAGTAAGGCGGTAAAAGAGGTTGTCATCTCCGGACCGCGCCGCTGAATTGCACACCGCTCAAATTCATGCTTCAAAGCCCTCTATCATGACTAGGGGGCTTAGAGCTTATGATGAAACACTTCACTGTTTTTCTGATAACGACCATCTCGGCTACAGGCTCTTTGTCAGCCGCAGAGCCTGCGCGTGATGCCAAAACTTGGAGCTACTCATGCGTGAAGGCCTCCGAACTGGAAAATTTCAAAGCTGAAGGTCCAGCATTCAAAATCAATAATCTTAGCGTAGTCGAAAAAAAGGCATTCACGGCAAAACCATTGACCCAGCTCGTGGTTAGCTTCTCCGTTGTAAATAGGGGTAACGAGAATGCTTACCTGTCGGCCGACGTGCTGGCGCTCGACAAAGATAGTTTGCCCCTAGCGGCGCTGAGTGCAAATCCGCCATTTGACCTCATCGCGCCGGGTAGCACTGATACTGTGAAAGGTGACACCTTTGTTCCGGCCGGAACTTTGGCGAAGGCCGATCTCATTTGCTACCGTTTCGGTGGCACCGCACTACCCGAAACTGTTGCCAACTGATGTTGCGCTTCGCGCCATTCGATTTTGCGCGCTACACTTGACCCGGTATCCAGTGACGGCGAGTCGGCGCTGTGAAAGAGTATTTCGCTATCAAAGACTTGATCGCGCTGGACCCCGGCTCAAGGCCGGGATGACGGATGGGGATGCTGTGCTTTCTCAGAAGGCCGATTACGGCAACTCCGCCGTCTCAAAAGCCGCCCCCGCGCAACCTCAATCCTTCTTGATCTCACCCATGCGGTTCCACGCATCAAGCCCGGCAATCTTGTAGGCTTCCGCCAGTGTCGGGTAGTTGAACGTATTCTCGACGAAATATTCCACCGTGCCTTTGAGGTTCAGCACCGCCTGGCCAATATGCACCAGTTCGGTGGCGCCTTCGCCGACGATATGGACGCCGAGCAGGCGGCGGGTTTTCAGCGAGAAGATCATCTTCAGGAGGCCGCTGTCGAGACCCATGATGTGGCCGCGGGAGGTCTCGCGAAAATGGGCGATACCGCATTCATAGGGAATGTTGCGTTCGATGACTTCCTCTTCCGTCAGGCCGCAGGTGGAGATCTCCGGCACGGCATAGATGCCGTAAGGGAAGAACTGCGGCGGTTCGCCGGCCGGTGCGCCAACGGCATGGCGGGCGGCGATGCGGCCCTGTTCCATGGACGTGGAGGCAAGGCTCGGGAAACCGATGATATCGCCGGCGGCATAGATGTTCGGCACGGACGTCTGGAAGGTTTCAGGATCGACTTTCAGGCGACCCCGGCTGTCGGCTTCCAGCCCGCAGGCCGAAAGGTTGAGCGTGTCGGTGGCGCCGACACGGCCGGCGGCGAAGAGAACGGTCTCGGCCTTCAGAACGCGGCCATTGCCGAGCGAGACGAGGCACTTGCCGCTCTCGTCGCGCTCCACCTTTTCCGCCTTCTGCCCGAAGATCAGCTTCATGTTGCGGTCGCGCAGCTGATAGGCGAAATCCTCGACGATTTCCTTGTCGATGAATTCGAGCATGGTTTCGCGCGGTTCCACCACCGTCACCTGCGTGTCGAGCGCGCTGAAGATGGTGGCATATTCGATGCCGATGACGCCGGCGCCAACCACGATCATGGAGCGCGGCAGTTCCTTGATTTCGAGAATCTCGTCCGAATCGAGCACCGCTTCGCCATCGAAGGGAATATGCGGCGGCCGGTAGGGGCGGGTGCCGATGGTCAACAGAATGGAAGTGCCGGTGACATTCATGATCTCACCGTCGTTCTTCACCACCTTCATGGTGTTGGCGTCAACGAAGCTTGCCGTGCCGCGAATGTGCTGCACGCGGTTGCGGGCGAACTGGTGTTCCAGCACTTCCACTTCGTGATCCAGGGTGATGAGCAGGCGGCGGCGAAGGTCCTCGGCGTCGATCTCCTGCTTGACGCGATAGGAGCGACCGTAAAAACCGCGCTCGCGCCAGCCGGTGAGATTGAGCGCCGTTTCGCGCAGGGTCTTTGAAGGGATGGTGCCGGTATGCACCGAAACGCCGCCGACGCGGCTGCCTTTCTCGATGACCAGAACCTTCTTTTCGAGCTTGGCGGCCTGAATGGCGGCCCGTCTTCCCGCCGGACCGCTGCCGACAACAATCAGATCGAACTGGTGCATGAAGAACCCCGGAATAGAATGCATTTCGATACCGGATGTCGCATCCGGCATGGCGTCGCCGCGAAATGGTCGTGATGCCATTTTGACGATGGGGAGTGATTCCCCCGTTTGCCTTGACCGCTAGAGTGCAATGCAACAAACGCCTGCGTCAATCTGTAGCGCAAGAATCTGACGGATTCGTAACTGGGTGGGGATATTCGGAGGGTCGCGCTATTCACATCGGAGGGAGGTGGGTGTGGCTTACCCCCCTCTGCCCTGCCGGGCATCTCCCCCTCAAGGGGGGAGATCGGCAAGGGGCTCTCCCACGGCTCATTCTCAAACTTCGAGATAGTCGAAACCTAGCCGCATATCGATCTCCCCCCTTGAGGGGGAGATGCCCGGCAGGGCAGAGGGGGGTAAGCCACACCCACCTCCGTCCACTTTTCCTGAACATGCGCCTAAAACCCCAACAGCTTCATCCCGCACGGCACTGCCGAACGGGTGATCGCTAGAGAGGTCGGGCGATTGCCCGGCTGCGCCTTGATTTGGTTTGGTGTGGGTCGGATGCGTTGCGCAGCCGGGTCTTTCACCATGCCGTATCTCGCAAGGGCCGTGCACTGCACCCTGCGACATGGTCCTTTCCACGAACGTTGCCAGCGTTCCACCACCAGGACCGTCCTTTGGTTTCCGCCACGTCTGGCGTCCACCCGGCAGGACTGCGACCAATATAACAGCCTGTCGCGGAGCGGGGAAAAGCGAGGGTGAATTTTTCCGGTGTCAGTCTTCCTTGCGGGTGACGTGGCGGTGAAGTGCTGCAAGGTCCTGCCGCAGCGCAGCCAGTTCGGCCAGCACTTTCACATCGATCTTTTCATGCAGTGAAAGCACTTCCAGTTCTGCCTTCAGATTCACCTCATAATCCTTGGCGGCCTCGAAGCGGTCGCGGGCGGCCTGACGATTCTGTGACATCATGATGATTGGCGCCTGAATGGCCGCCAGCATGGAAAGAAGCAGGTTGAGGAAGATGAAGGGGTAGGGATCGAAAGCGCGGGTGGTCAGTACGATGGTGTTGATGATAGCCCAGAAAATCAGGAAAAAGCAGAAGCCGAGGATGAAACTCCAGGAACCGCCGACCCTGGCGATCTTGTCTGCCAGCCTGTCGCCGAAACTGGCGCCGGCGGAAAATTCCGCATTAATATCGCTCGAAACCAGCTTTTTCTGGTGCGCCAGCTCGAGAATGCGCCGTTCCACCTCGCCGATTTCACGAGAGGAGCGCTTGAAATGAGAGACGATATAGTCGGAGATATCTGACACGGGCGTGTCTCCGGTTCTGATTGGCGGTGCGGAGCTTTCCCGAAGATAAACCCGCATGATGGCGGAATTCAAACGTTTTCCGCCACCATGCGTTCAGGCGTCCCTCGCCGAAATTCATTACACCGACGGCGCGCCCTCGTGCAGCCAATTGAAGCCGGGGAAAAAGCGCTCTTTTCCATATTGCTTGCCGAACATCATGTCGAATTGCAGCAGGCGATAATTGCGCACCACGTCAGGGACCGCGTTCGGCGCGATCGACCAGTCGGGCAGGGCATCGCCGCCGGCCGTCACCAGCATGTGGCGGTCGATCACGGAAAAGGCCTGCTGAACTTCACCCAGCGTGCCGGTATAGAAGGGATCGGAAAAGCCTGCGGTCTTCAGCACGTGATAGGGCAAAAGCGCCGGGCTGATGGTGCCGATATTCTTACGCACGCCCTTCTTCGAAGACCACACGACGAGCGGCGTCTCATGTTCCTTCTTCATTACTTCCAGCGGCGCGCGGCGGCTGGCCACCATGCCAGGCATGTAACCGCTTTCCACAAAGGCCTGGCCGAGCGGCGGCAGGTGATCACCAAAGAGAACGATGATGGTTTCGCGGTCGCGCTTCTTTGCCCAGCGCATCAGCTTCAGCAGCGCTTCGTCCGCTTCCACCACCCCTTGAGAATAGGTGGCGAGCGCCTGCGAGGCCGAAGCCGAAAGTTCGCCCTCAATGCCGATGGTGTTTTCGGCGTAACGGTTTGTCTCATAGGGGCCATGTCCCTGCAGGGTGACGGCAAAGAGGAAGAGCGGGTTCTGCGTCCGGTCCGCCGTCGCCATGATCTCTTCCATCAGCGCGTCGTCGGAGGCAAAATTGCCGCGTTTTTCCATCGCCGGCAGCGTCTCTTCGGAGCGGAATTCCTCGAAGCCGAAATTTTTATAGACCTGCTTGCGGTTCCAGAACCATTCCTGGAACGGATGAACTGCGATGGCGGAATAACCTTCGCCGCGGAAGAAGCTGGCGAGCGAGGGCACCGGGCGGCGGATATATTGCTGGTAGGGAATGCTGCCATAGGGCAGGAAGGCGTTGGAAAAGCCGGTCAAGGCCTCGAATTCCACATTTGCCGTCATGCCGCCGAACTCGGGCGAAAACACGTTGCCGGACTGTTTGGCGCGGATGGTCGGCATGGGATCGGCCGAGAGATTCACGTTTTCAAGCCGGGTCGGATCCCACAGGGATTCGCTCATCAGCATGATGACGTCAGGGTAATCACCCTTATTGGCGGCGAAAGATGCCGGTTCCGAGATGAGATCGGCGATGCTGTTTTCGCCGTAACCCTCCGGCGCCGAGACATTGGCCATGGGAATATTGAAGGCGAAGGCCATCAGGAAGCCGTTATGGCGGTAGTTTTCCTGCTGATCCCACATCATGGGGATGATGTTGAGGCGATCGCGCACCCAGGAATAATGCGAATAGTCCATCAGCGAGGCGAGGCTGGCGAGAAGCGGCAGCGCCAGCGCAAGGCCGGCGGCGCGCTCACGCCAGCGCAACACCGGCGAATGACGGCGCGCCAGCAGCCAGAGAGCCGCGAGAGAGGCAATTGCCGCGCTGAGGCCGAGACCCACCAGCATCGCCGTAAACGGCTGCGCCTTCAGCATGGTTGGCAAAAGTTCGAGAATCTGCCGCCCGAACAACAGGTCTGAGGGATAAAGCGGATCGGAAAGATAGGTCTGTTTCTGCGCTGAGATCAGCCACACCAGTGCGCAGAGCGGCGCGACCGCAATCAGTGAAAGATAACGCCGGCCGAGGATCGAATCCAGCGCGACGAGAAGGGCGAGCACGGCGGCAATGGTTGTCATGCCCGGACGCGCGGAGGAGGTGATGAAAGTGCCGACATCCTGAAGCGAGCCGCGGACGACCCATTCCAACGCCACGACCAGCACGACGGACGCGACCGTCAGGTTGGCAAGCGTGTAGGCCGTGCCAGAAAGCTTCGAAAGGCTCCTTGTCCATGCAGGCGAAAAGACAAAACCAGCCTTTTCGGAAGCCGTTGTTTTTGGCGCCGAATCTCTCAAACCCATACTCCGGTATTTCAGGCGCCAGCACCGATCCGGGGAGGTGAATCGGGTGTCGCAAAAGTGTCATGTAACTGTCACATAAGCGCGATGAACGCGACATGAACTTTATGAGATGTGCATATAAGCGCGATAACCTTCGCGTGAGGGCGGCTGTGTCGAGAAGCGCACGAATGAATGCAAGTGGGAATTGCTGCGTTGCGGAGCGATCACGGGCGCGGTATTGAAGGTTTATGAGCGACAGACACGATATAGAGAACCATCTCCGGATTGCCGTCGGGCAGTTCAATCCCACCGTTGGCGACGTGGCGGGCAATCTCGCCAAGGCGCGTGAGGCAAGGGCCGATGCGGCAACGCAGGGCGCCGATCTTCTGCTTCTCACCGAACTCTTCATTTCCGGCTATCCGCCAGAGGATCTGGTGCTGAAACCTGCTTTTTTGAAAGCATGTCTGAAAGCGGTGGAAGAACTGGCTGCGGAAACCGCCGATGGCGGGCCGGGTATCGTTATCGGTTTTCCGCGACAGGGCGAGACGGGTCGGCACAATTCCGTGGCGCTTCTCGATGGCGGCAAGATCATTGCGCTGCGCGACAAGATCGACCTGCCGAATTACGGCGAGTTTGACGAAAAGCGTGTTTTCTCCGAAGGGTCGATTTCCGGGCCCTATAACTTCCGCGGGGTGAGGATCGGCATTCCGATCTGCGAGGAAATCTGGAACGACATGGGCGTCTGCGAGACGCTGGCCGAAAGTGGCGCGGAAATCCTGCTGGTGCCGAACGGCTCGCCCTATTACCGCGGCAAGCTGGATGTGCGCCATCAGGTGGCACTCCGGCAGGTGATCGAAAGCGGCCTGCCGCTGGTTTTCGCCAACCAGCTGGGCGGGCAGGACGAGCTGGTGTTCGACGGTGCGAGCTTCGGTTTCAACGCCGACAAGACGCTCGCCTTCCAGATGAGCCAGTTCGAAGCCACGCTTGCCGTCACCGACTGGAAACGCACAGCGGATGGCTGGCGCTGCGAAAGCGGGCCATTTTCCAAGATTCCCGAGGGTGAGGAGGCGGATTACCGCGCCTGCATGCTGGGCTTTCGCGATTACGTCAACAAGAACGGTTTCAAGAGCGTGGTTCTCGGCCTTTCCGGCGGCATCGATTCGGCGATCTGCGCCGCCCTTGCCGTCGATGCGCTGGGCGAGGAGCGGGTACGCTGCATCATGCTGCCTTACCGCTATACCTCGGAAGAATCGCTGAAGGACGCCGCCGATTGTGCGAAAGCGCTCGGCTGCCGTTACGATATCGTGCCGATCGTGGAGCCGGTGGAAGGTTTCCTGTCTGCGCTGTCAGAACTTTTCGAGGGCACGGAAGAGGGCATTACCGAAGAAAACCTGCAGAGCCGCACGCGCGGCACCATCCTGATGGCCGTTTCCAACAAGTTCGGATCCATGGTGGTGACGACGGGCAACAAGTCGGAGATGTCGGTGGGTTACGCGACGCTTTATGGCGACATGAATGGTGGTTTCAACCCCATCAAGGACCTCTACAAGATGCAGGTCTATGCCATTTCCGCCTGGCGCAACGCCCATGTGCCGCCGGGCGCGCTTGGCCCTTCCGGCGAAGTGATCCCCGCCAACATTATCGCCAAGGCTCCATCGGCCGAATTGCGCCCCAACCAGACCGACCAGGATTCGCTGCCGCCTTATCCCGTGCTGGACGATATTCTTGAGTGCCTTGTCGAGAAGGAAATGTCGGTCGAGGAAATTCTGGCGCGCGGCCATGATGTGGCGACCGTGCACCGGGTGGAGCATCTGCTTTACCTCGCCGAGTACAAGCGCCGGCAATCGGCGCCGGGTGTGAAGATCACCAAGAAGAACTTTGGGCGGGACCGGCGTTATCCGATCACCAACCGGTTCCGTGATCGGTAGGGCGTTTTGGGAAGGCGCGTTTAACGCCGTCCCTGCTTAATGAATTGGGCAAGCGCATTGTGAGGCGGTGCGGCATATTTCTTCTCCCCGCCGGGGAGAAGGTGGCCCGAAGGGTCGGATGAGGGGGCAAGCTCTCCGTATACATCGACCCTTGCCCCCTCATCCCGCTGCCGCGGACTTCTCCCCGGGCGGGGAGAAGAAACAGGTGGCATGCGATCGTTCCACAACGGAGGCAGAATGCGCAGCTCCATCGAAATCTTCAACATCCGCACCCGGCAGATGCGGGTGATGTGGCAGACGCCCGATCTTTTCGAAGCGCCGAACTGGTCGCCGGATGGACAATATCTGCTGTTGAACAGCGAAGGGCTGCTTTATCGTCTGTCTCTTGCCGGTGACGTGTCGCCGGAGAAGGTCGATACCGGCTTTGCCACGCTCTGCAACAACGACCACGGCATTTCGCCTGACGGTTCGCTTTATGCCATTTCCGACAAGGTGGAGTTCGGCAAAAGCGCCATCTATCTCCTGTCATCGGCGGGCGGCGCGCCGCGGCTAATGACAAGGAACCTTCCTTCCTACTGGCACGGCTGGTCACCGGATGGGAAAAGCTTTGCGTATTGCGGCATTCGCGATCAGATTTTCGATATCTATTCCATGGACATAAACAGCGGCGTTGAAACACGCCTTACCCATGGCGAGGGCCGCAATGACGGGCCGGATTATTCGCCTGACGGCGCGTGGATCTATTTCAATTCCAGCCGCACCGGACGGATGCAAATCTGGCGGGTGCGGGTGGATGGCTCAGCCGTGGAGCGCATCACCGACAGCTCCTATGGCGACTGGTTTCCGCACCCGTCACCAAGGGGGGACAAGGTTGTCTTCATTTCCTATGACGGCGACGTGTTCGATCATCCCCGCGATCTCGACGTGCGGGTGCGGCTGATGGATATGGATGGCGGCAATGTCGAAACGCTTTTCGAGCTGTTTGGCGGGCAGGGCACGATGAACTCCCCCAACTGGTCACCTGATGGCGACGAGTTCGCTTATGTCAGATATTTCCCGGTGGAGTGATGAAGGTAAGGTGCGGCAGGCCACATTGCCGCACCACCTGCACCGCACTTGTGTTCGCAAGCTTTTTTGCCCATAGCTTCACCCGTCAGGTGCCCGCCCTTCGGCGGGAGAATCGGGAATCCGGTGAAAAACCGGAACGTGCCCAACGCTGTGAGGCGGATGCTCTGTTTCTCATGCCACTGGAGCAATTCGGGAAGGCGAAACGGGGCGGATGAAGCTTAGTCAGAAGACCGGCCTGGCAGGATGGACCGAACCGCGCGGACGGCGGCAGGTCGCTGGAAAAGCGCGTCGTCGCTGCAAACCTCCCATGGTTTCGGCACCGGCCCGCCCCGCATTGTTAGGGATAAACGATGCCGACCGAACCGCCCGTCACCATGTCGCCCGTCACCATGCCGCCCGACTCCAACCCGTTCGATCACGCGCTTTCGCCCGCCCGCCCGTTTTCCGGCGAGGAGCGTGAGGCCGTCTATCGTGCCATCGAAACCCGCCGCGATGTGCGCGACCAGTTCCTGCCGGACCCGCTGCCGGATGATCTCATCGAGCGCCTTTTGAGGGCGGCGCATTCGGCGCCATCGGTCGGTTTCATGCAGCCGTGGAACTTCACCCTCGTCACCGATGGCGCCGTGCGCCAGGCGGCATGGGTGGCCTTCAGCCGCGCCAATGAAGAGGCGGCGGCGATGTTTACGGGTGAAAAGCAGGCGCTTTATCGCAGCCTGAAGCTCGAAGGCATCCGCAAGGCGCCGCTCAGCATCTGCGTGACCTGCGATCCGACACGGGGTGGCAAGGTGGAGCTGGGTCGCACCCATAATGCACGCACGGATGTCTATTCCACCGTCTGCGCCATCCAGAACCTCTGGCTCGCGGCCCGCGCCGAAGGCGTCGGCGTCGGCTGGGTCAGCATTTTCCACGACAGCGATATCAGGGCCATTCTGGATATCCCTGATCATATCGAGATTGTCGCCTGGCTGTGCCTCGGTCGCGTCGATACACTTTATACCGAACCGGAACTGGCGGTGAAGGGCTGGCGGCAGCGCGTGCCGCTGGAAGAGCTTGTGTTTCGTAACCGCTGGGGTGGGGTGTAGGCCCGGAGGCCTGCGAACAGGGCGGGACGTTGCCGCGCATTTCTTCTCCCCGCCGGGGAGAAGGTGGCCCGAAGGGTCGGATGAGGGGGCAAAGACAGAGATTTACGGAGAGCTTGCCCCCTCATCCCGCTGCCGCGGACTTCTCCCCGCCGGGGAGAAGAAACAAGGGGCACGCGCTCGCACCATTCCGCGTGCAGAAGAGATTTCACTGCTGTGGCTGGATACCCTTCAGCGCCGGGTTCTTCAGGTCGATCTTGCCGGTCTGGTCCGGCAGGAATTTGGGCCCGATGACGCGTACTTTTGTGTCGTTCGGGTCATAGTCGCGCTCAGGAACAGGTTGTTCCGGCGGCTTTGCGGCCTGCTGCTCGGCGGGCTTCGGGGCCTTGTCACCTTGCGGCGATGGAATGGTGGTGATGCTGGAATAGGGCTTTTCGGCTTCCGGCCGGGACGCCTGTTCCTGCTTTTGCATCTCCTCGTGATAGGCGGCCATGTTGCAGGCGCAGCCGGGCGCTTTCGTTGAGGCATTGCTATAGGCGAAGGCGGTCGGCAGGTCCTTGTAGGGTTTGCCGGTTTCAGCGGACACCATGTCTGCTGTTTCCTGATCCGTCATGGAGTGGAAATAGAGCTCCGTCTCGGTTCCCGGGCACATTTTCTGGCACTGTTCGGCCTGGGCGCGGAAATCGAGCGGCGAGGCGTTGGAGGCGATCGGGAAGAATGAGCCGTCGCAGGTGCGCACGCAGAGTGTGCGAAGCCCGCCCTCCGCGGCGTTGGGGTAAGGGGAAAGGCCCGCCTGTCCCGGCTCACCGCCATTCTGCCTGAAGGCATCGGGATAACGCGTCACATCGGGTGCAGGCGATGCTTGACGGTTCATCTCCTCAGCGGGGGTGCAGCCATTGGCATCGAGGGCGGCAAGAATGCGCTCGCGCCTGGTATCGCCGTCGTCGCTCCTCGCCGCCGCCATGGCGTCGTCGCGATCGCGGATGATCGCGTCGCGTTCGGCCTCGGCATCCACCAGCGCATCGCCGATCTCGGCGCAGAGCCCGGCATTGGGATTGCCATAAACGATGACGCTGCCGGACGAGCAGCCATAGCTGCGCATGTCGTTCCTGATCTTGCGGATGACGATGTTCTGGTGGGCAAGCGCATTGGCATAGCGCCGCACCTCGCCCGTGTTGCCGATGACACGGGGTGGTTCTCGCAACTGTTGATAAAGCGTATCGCACACCTGATCCGCAAGAGCGGCGGCAGGAGCAATGAAAACAAGGGGAAGCAGAAGGCCGATGATGCGGCTGCGCCGGGTCAATTGTGCGATCCGTTTAATGTCCCCGGCCGGTGGCAGGGGTGTTATGCTTCAGGAAATCCGTGTTTCAGGAAGATAACATAAGCTGTTGCCGCATTGCGGCAACAGCATGTTCAAAACTGCGTTAATGCGCCTTCATCACACCGAAGGGTGCGAGGCCTGCACCACGGCAAAGGCCGCCATGTTGACGACGCCGCGCGAGGTGACGCTGGGCGACAGGATATGGGCGGGCAGGGCCGTGCCGAGCAGGATCGGGCCGACATGCAGGCCTTCCGTCAAGGTGCGGGTGACGCCCAGCGTGATGTTGGCCGCATCGAGGTTCGGGAAGACTAGCAGGTTTGCTTCGCCGGTCAGCACGCTGTTGGGCATGGCGCGTTTGCGCAGCGCTTCTGACAGGGCCGAGCCGCCCTGCATTTCGCCGTCCACTTCCAGTTCGGGTGCAGCCGCCTGCACGATCTTCAGCGCGCGGCGCATCTTGCGGGCGCTTTCGGAATCGCGCGAGCCGAAATTGGAATGGCTGGCGAGCGCGATTTTCGGCGTGATGCCGAAGCGGCGGATTTCCTTCGCGGCAAGAATGGCCATTTCGGCCACTTCTTCCGATGTAGGGTCGTTGTTGACGAAGGTATCGGTGAGGAACAGCGCACCCTGCTGGGTGATGAGTAGGCTGAGGCCGGCGAAGGAGCGGACGCCGTCCTGCTTGCCGATGATCTGGTTCACATCGCGCAGATGGCGGTCGTAACGGCCTTCGAGGCCGCAGATCAGCGCATCGGCTTCGCCACGCTTGACCGACAGCGCACCGATGACAGTCGTGTTGGTGCGCACGATGGTACGTGCCGCTTCCGGGTTGATGCCGGCGCGGCCGACCAGGGCGAAATAATCGTCCACGTAGTCGCGGTAGCGCGGATCGTCTTCCGGGTTCACCACGGCGAAATCCGTATGCGGGCGGATGCGCAGACCGAAACGCTTGAGGCGCGTTTCGATGATCTGCGGACGGCCGATGAGGATCGGGATGCCGGTGCCTTCTTCCAAGAGCACCTGGGCGGCGCGCAGCACGCGCTCGTCTTCGCCTTCGGCAAAGATGATGCGCTTCTTTTCGGCGGCCTTTGCGGCGTTGAAGACAGGCTTCATGATGAAACCCGAGCGCCAGACGAAGCGGTTCAGCTGGTCGAGATAGGCTTCGAAATCGGTGATCGGCCGGGCGGCAACGCCGCTTGCGGCGGCAGCACGGGCAACGGCCGGGGCAATGCGCAGGATAAGGCGCGGATCGAAGGGCGAGGGGATGAGGTAGGTCGGGCCGAAGATCGGCGTTTCGCCGCTGTAAGCCTTGGCGGCCACTTCGGAAACTTCCTCACGCGCGAGTTCCGCGATGGCCTGCACGGCGGCCATCTTCATTTCCTCGTTGATCGTCGTCGCGCCGCAATCGAGCGCGCCGCGGAAGATATAGGGGAAGCAAAGCACGTTGTTGACCTGGTTCGGGAAATCCGAACGGCCGGTGCAGATCATCGCGTCCGGGCGGGCGGCACGCGCCTCTTCCGGCATGATTTCTGGCTTGGGGTTGGCAAGCGCGAGGATCAGCGGGTTCTCCGCCATGCGCTCCAGCAGTTCCGGCTTCAGAACGCCTGCCGCCGACAGGCCGAGGAAGACATCGGCGCCGTCGATCGTTTCGGCCAGCACGCGCTTGTCGGTCTTCTGGGCGTAAACTTCCTTCCACTCGTCCATCAGCGTATTGCGGCCGTCATAAACGAGGCCCTCGATGTCGTGGACCCAGATGTTTTCTTTCTTCGCGCCCATCGCAACGAGGAGGTTGAGGCAGGCAAGGGCTGCCGCACCGGCGCCCGAGGCAACGATCTTGACGCTGGACAGGGACTTTCCGGCCAGTTCCAGAGCGTTGGTGACAGCGGCGGCGACGATGATCGCGGTGCCGTGCTGGTCGTCGTGGAAGACGGGGATGTTCATCTTCTCGCGCAGCTGGCGCTCCACCTCGAAACACTCCGGCGCCTTGATGTCTTCAAGGTTGATGCCGCCGAAGGTGGGTTCCAGCGCCGCGATGGTGGAAACCATGTCGTTAATGCCGGGCGCGTCGATCTCGATATCGAACACGTCGATACCGGCGAATTTCTTGAAAAGGACGGCCTTGCCTTCCATCACAGGCTTGGAGGCAAGCGGTCCGATATTGCCGAGGCCAAGCACGGCCGTGCCGTTGGAGATGACGGCGACGAGATTGGCGCGGGCGGTGTAATCCGCCGCCATCTCCGGGTTTTCATGGATGGCGAGGCAGGGTGCGGCGACACCCGGCGAATAGGCGAGCGCCAGATCGCGCTGGTTGCCGAGCGGCTTGGTGGCCTGGATCTCCAGCTTGCCGGGGCGCGGATAGCGGTGGAAAAAGAGCGCCTGTTCTTCGATGTCGGCCTTTGCCGTGTTGGCGGGCGTGTTGTTCTTATCGTGAGAGGTCATGTCTTCCACCGTCGTATCTGGTTTTATTTCGGACCCCTGAATACAACAAACTTCCCCGTGGTACAGCCGTTATTTACGGGCGTCTCATGCAAATGCGGCCACGGCTTATTCGCGTTTTCGTGAAGCGTTTCGTCATATTCCCTGCAAAAAACGGCCGCTGTCATGTTGCTGAAACACGAGTCTGGTTCTGAGAGGGAAGAAAGCCGCAGGGACGCAACCGAACAGGGGGATGAAATCCGTGGCCGGTCAAATCGAAACCAGACAGTTCAGAACGCTTTTCATTTCGGATGTTCATCTTGGTTCCAAGGCGGCCAAGACTGACTATCTGCTGGACTTCCTCAGACATCACGAGGCCGAAACGATCATTCTCGTCGGTGACATCGTCGACGGCTGGCGCCTGCGCCGCAGCTGGTACTGGCCGCAGGGTTGCAACGACGTGGTGCAAAAGCTGCTGCGCAAGGCCCGCAAGGGAACCCGCATCGTGTATATTCCCGGCAATCACGATGAATTCCTGCGGGAGTTCCCCGGCATGCATTTCGGCGGCATCGAAGTGGCCGAGCGCATGATCCATGAGGCGGCCGACGGCAGGAAATATCTCATCATCCATGGCGACGAGTTCGACGTGGTGGTGCGCAACGCCCGCCTGCTCGCCTATCTCGGCGACTGGGCCTATGACGCAGCAATCGCCATCAATATCGCCATCGCCGCCGTACGCCGCCGCATCGGCCTGCCTTACTGGTCGTTTTCGGCCTGGGCCAAGCTGCAGGTGAAACACGCCGTCAACTTCATCGGTGAATTCCAGCGTGTGGTGGCGGATGAAGCCCGGCGCAACAATGTCGACGGCGTGATCTGTGGCCATATTCACCACGCCGTCATGGAAGACATGGACGGCATACGTTACATCAACACCGGCGACTGGGTGGAAAGCTGCACGGCGATTGCCGAGAACGCCGATGGCAGCTTCGAGCTGATCACCTGGATGCAGACGAGCGAAGTGGTTGCCGAGCAGACATCGGACGAAATGGAGCCGGTGAATATTCCGGGGCTGATTGGCAAGCACGCGGCGTGATTGGAGCGTTTGACGGGCGCTGATGGTAGGCTCACCTGTAAACGATTGTTGGTTGAAATTGTAGCATCCGCATACCGTCATCCCGGCCCTGAGCCGGGATCCAGTGCGATCAAGTCTTTGATCGCGTAAGACTTATTTCTCACGGCGCAGACGCGCCGTGGCTGGATGCCGGATCAGGTCCGGCATGACGGAGGTGAGGCTTTAGAGGCTTCTCAGTAACCTTCCGGTGACGCACCGGAGAGAGGGTGCGAATGCAGCCTCTAGGCACCAACCCAGTCCGGACCCTTAGCGAGAGCTCTACCCCCACAATTCCGGCCGCGCCGGATAAACAAGCGACCCTTCATAAACCAGCCCAGGCTCCCGATCCTCGGCCAAAAGCAGCGGGCCGTCGAGATCGGCAAAGGCCGTGCCCTGCGCGGCAAGCACGGCAGGTGCCATGCCCAGCGAGGTGCCGAGCATGCAGCCGACCATGATGGTGAAACCGAGCCTTTCGGCCTCCGCCTTCATGACAAGCGCCTCCGTCAGGCCGCCGGTCTTGTCGAGCTTGATGTTGATCGCGTCGTAGCGGTCGCGCAGGCCCGTGAGGTCCTTGGTGGAATGCACGCTTTCATCGGCGCAGATCAGCACCGGATGGTCGATACGGGAGAGAATGGCGTCCTTGCCGGCGGGCAGGGGCTGTTCGATCAGCGATATCTTCAGCTCTGCCGCAAGCCTCAGATAATATTCGATATTGTCGTCGTTCCAGCCTTCGTTGGCATCGATGATGATGCGCGCCTCGGGTGCGGCTGCGCGGACGGCCCGCAGGCGGGCTTCATCGTCGGCTGTGCCGGTCTTGATCTTCAGAAGCGGACGTCCGGCGTTCTCTGCGGTCTTTGCGGCCATGGTCTCCGGGTCTGCAAGCGAAATCGTATAGGCTGTGACGAGCGGCTCTGCCTCCTGTCCGAGGACCTGCTCGGCGACGCTCTGGCCGCTCATCTTCGCCTCGAGATCCCAAAGCGCGCAATCCACCGCATTACGGGCCGCACCCGGTTTCATCGCCTGCTGCAACTCCTGCCGCGTGAGGCCTGCGGCGATCCGCTCCGCCATCGCCTCGATATCGGCAATGACGCCTTCGATGCTTTCGCCATATCGCGGATAGGGCACACATTCACCTCTGCCGGTGAAGGAACCATCGCGGATGGTGCACGTTACGACATCCGCATGCGTCCGGGTGCCGCGTGAAATGGTGAAGCTGCCAGCAACGGCGAAACGTTCTGTTGTGGCTTGAAGGTAACGGGGCATGTTTTTTCACTTCCGATTGGGCGTCAAATGACACATGACGCCAAATTTATCACGAATTGTCGGCTGCCACTGTGGCTTGCCGGAGGCCGAAACGTTATGAAACCTTTAAGAATCTCGTGACGGCTGCATTCGCTCGGAGCATTATGCAAGAACAGGACACACGGCAACAGGCGACCCCGGCCGCAATCACCGAAGACGGCGCCGTCTCCGGCGGCGGCCTGCGCTATGTCATGAGCGGCTCCTGGCGCAACAGTAATCTCTCCGCCGTTTTACCTGATCTCGATAAGATCGAAAAAAGCAGACCCGCCGGCCCGGTGGAGATCGAGCTTTCCTCCGTCGAGTCCATCGATACGACCGGCGCCTGGATCATCCAGCGCCTGCGCAAGGACCTCGAGGCGAATGGTGCGACCGTCACGCTCAGCGGCAACGACCGTATCGAGCAGGTGATCGGGCAGCTGCCCGACAAGGCGGAGATGGAGGCGGAGCCGGTCGCGCGCGAGGGACTGGTGGAGCGCATCTTTTCTCCGATCGGCAAGGCCGTGGTCCAGAACGGCGCGGATTTCCTGGCGGGCATGTATATTCTGGGTTCCGCAGTACGCGGTGCGCAGATGAAGCTCGGACGCGGGCGCGGCGTCTCGCCGGCGGCAATCGTCAACCAGATCGACCATATGGGCGTGCGCGCCGTGCCTATCATCATGCTGATGTCGTTCCTGATCGGTGCCATCATCGCCCAGCAAGGCGCGTTCCAGCTCAGATATTTCGGGGCTGAGGTCTTCGTCGTCGATCTGGTCGGCATTCTCCAGCTGCGTGAAATCGGTGTTCTGCTGACTGCGATCATGATCGCCGGCCGCTCCGGCAGCGCCATCACCGCCGAAATCGGCTCCATGAAGATGCGCGAGGAAATCGACGCGCTGAAGGTGATTGGCCTCAATCCCGTGGGCGTGCTGGTGTTCCCGCGGCTGGTGGCGCTCACCATTGCGCTGCCGCTTCTGACCATTCTCGCCAATTTTGCCGCGCTTTTTGGTGCTGCCATCGTGGCGCTGCTTTATTCCGGCATCACTTTTGAGGTGTTCCTCTCGCGCCTGCATGGCGCGGTGGAGGAATCGACCATCGCAGCGGGCATGATCAAGGCGCCGTTCATGGCGCTCATCATCGGCATCGTCGCGGCGGTGGAGGGCATGAAAGTGGGCGGCTCGGCGGAATCGCTCGGCCAGCACGTCACCTCCTCGGTGGTGAAGTCGATCTTCGTCGTCATTCTGGTGGATGGTCTTTTTGCCATCTTCTACGCAGCCATCGATTTCTAGGGAGGGCGCGTTGGAAACACTGGACCAGAAACCGCAGCAGCAGGCAAAGACCGGAAAAGACGGCCGCGAGGTGGTGCTTTCCGTCGAGGGCGTGACAGTCGGCTTTAACGGCCGGAACGTGCTGGAAGATCTCAATCTCGATGTCTATCGCGGCGAAATCCTGGGTTTCATCGGTCCCTCCGGGGCCGGAAAATCCGTGTTGATGCGCACGGTCCTGCGGCTTTTGCCACGGCAGGCGGGCACGATCAGCATTCTCGGCTCTGATTATGACAAGGCGGGCGAGGACGAGCGCATGAGGCTCGACCAGCGGCTTGGGGTGCTGTTCCAGCAGGGCGCGCTGTTTTCCGGCCTGACAGTGAAGGAAAACATCCAGCTGCCGATGCGCGAATATCTCGATCTGCCGAAGAAACTGATGGACGAGCTTGCCTATCTCAAGATCGAGATGGTGGGGCTGAAGCCCGATGCGGGCGACAAATACCCGTCGGAACTGTCAGGCGGCATGATCAAGCGCGCAGCGCTTGCCCGGGCGCTGTCGCTCGATCCCGACCTCGTCTTCCTTGATGAGCCGACATCCGGCCTCGATCCCATCGGGGCGGCGGAATTTGATATGCTGATCGCGCGGCTGCGCGATTCGCTCGGCCTGACCGTTTATATGGTGACGCACGATCTCGACAGCCTGTTCTCCGTCTGTGACCGCATTGCGGTTCTCGGCCAGAAGAAGGTGCTGGTGGAAGGGACGCTGCAGGACATGCTTGCCTGCGACGACCCGTGGGTGCAGTCCTATTTCCGCGGTAAACGGGCGCGCTCTGTCGTTCTTCCGGACGACAGGCAGGAACATCCGGTGGAGTAACGAGAAGCATGGAAACCAAGGCGAACTACACCATAGTCGGAATTTTCACGCTGATCGTGATCGCCGCTGCATTTGGCTTCGTTTACTGGATGGCGGAATTCGGCCGCGGTGGCCCGACAGCACAGCTTGTGGTGCGTATTCCGGGCTCCGCCAATGGCCTTTCGGTAGGCTCTCCGGTGCGCTTCAACGGTATTCCCGTCGGCACGGTACGCGGGCTTGCAATCGACCGCGACGACCCGGCCTATTCCATCGCCTTTACAGAGGTACAGGCGGATGCGCCGGTTTTCCCTTCCACACGCGCCGTGCTTGAAATTCAGGGCCTGACCGGAGCCGCGTATATCGAGCTTTCCGGCGGCAACAAGGATGGCGAGCGCATTCTGCAGAAAGCCGTCGAAAGCGGTGTTCCGGCCGAGCTGACGGCCGATCTTTCCAGCGTCACCAACCTGCTTGCCACCGCCGACAAGATACTGAAGCGCGCCGATGGCGCCATCGGCGAATTGCAGGGCTTCGTGCAGGATGCGCGCGGCCCGCTGACGCAGACGGTTCGCAATGCCGAAAAATTCTCCGATGCGCTGGCGGCAAACTCCGATGGCATCAAGAATTTCATTGCCAGCCTCAGCTCGCTTTCCACCACCGTACAGTCGGTCTCGGTGCGCCTCGACGGCACGCTGAGCGCCATCGAAGATCTGGTGAAGGCAGTGGATGCCGGCAAGATCGATTCCATCCTGTCCAATGTCGACAAGGTGACGAAGGATGTCGCGTCGGCTTCGAGCGATATTCAGGGCATCATGGAAACGGTGCAGAGCACGGCGCGCAATTTCGAGGCGGCAAGCACGGAAGTGCAGACGGTCGTCAAGCGCGCGGATGAGCTTCTCGCCTCCGTCGATCCCGCCAAGGTGGGCACCGTGGTTGACGACGTTTCCTCTGCGACCGCCGATGCGCGCGATGCTGTCGCGAACTTCAAGCGGATCGCCGATGATGTGGGCGCACGGCGCGCCGATATCGATCAGGCGGTTTCCGATTTCACCGAGATGGGCCGCAAGCTGAACCTGGCCTCCAGCCGCGTTGATGGGATTCTCGCCAAGGTGGACGGCATGCTCGGCACTGACGACGCCAATTCGCTGTTTGCCAAGGCGCGTGAGACGCTCACCTCCTTCAAGGCGGTGGCCGACAATCTCAATGCCCGCATCGGACCGATCGCCGACAATCTGACCCGCTTCTCAAGCTCGGGCCTGAAAGATTTCCAGGCATTGATCGGCAGCACGCGACAGACGGTGGACAATCTCAACAATGCCATCACCAATATCGACCGCGATCCGCAACGGTTGATTTTCGGCGGCGAAACCGTGAAACAATATGACGGCAGAACAAGGCGCTAAGAGGGGTATGGGCCAATGAGACTATCGATGAACGGCCAACGCCGCGCCTTCGTTCTGGCCCCGTTGCTTGCTGCAATGATGGCGGGCTGCGCGGGCGCGCCGAAGAACGATACCTTCGATCTCTCCGTCTCGCCGGCGGCGGTGACGCAGGGGCCGTCGCTCAAAAGCCGTCAGTTGCTGATCGCCGATCCGACTGCGCTAAAGGCGCTGGACAGCGAAAACATCGTGGTGCGGCTTTCTGGCTCGGAAGTGCAATATCTCGGCAACTCGCAGTGGAGCGACCGCCTGCCGCGTATGGTGCAATCCAAGCTCGTGGAAGCGTTCGAGGATACCGGCAAGCTCGGTGGCGTCGGTCGGCCGGGGCAGGGGCTGGCGATCGATTATCAGGTCGTGAGCGATATCCGCGCCTTCGAGATCGATACGGCGAAGAATCTCGCCAATATCGAAATCTCGGTGAAGCTGCTGAACGACCGCAACGGCACGGTGAAGGCGCAGGAGGTGTTCCGTTCCAGCGCCCGCGTCAGCGGTTCCGGCAACGCCAATTTCGTGAAAGCACTCGACCAGGCCTTTGCCGCCGCCACGCGCGAGATTGTCGCCTGGACGCTGAAGTCTCTCTGACGGTTGGTCCGTGCAGGCGCGGTGCCGGCACGGACGCTATCGGTATTTTCCCGATCGTTTCAGGCGGCGTCCTGCTGCGACTTCCATTCCGGCAGGGGGAAGACGCGGTCGTAGCTCCAGTTGAAGACAAAAGCATAGACCACGTAAAAAAGCGCGAAGGAGATATCCATCACCAGCGCGTGGGCAAGGCTGATATTCAGATACCAGGCGATGAAGGGCATCAGGACGATCAGCAGGCCGACTTCGAACAGCACCGCGTGCCCGACCCGAATGGCGGGTGTCTTGAGCGTCGTGCCCTTCAGGCGCTGCATGGCGTGGTCGAAGCCGAGATTATAGACGTAATTCCAGATGGTCGCGAGCGTGGCGCTGACGAGGCCCACGACGCCGATATCCTCCATGGGCATGCCAAACAACAATGCGCCGAGTGGAATGACCAGCAGAAGCCCGATGATCTCGAAACTGAGGGCGTGGCGGATACGATCTTGCAGGGAGCGCATTCTATTCTCCGGTTTGTGACCGGGCCGTCCCGCATGCTGTCGCCGATGTGGCCGAGGTCGTCCTCGCGCCTGGTCATATATAGCTTTCGGGCGGATTTTTCAAGCATGGGGGACTTGGGGAGTGTTCCGCCTGCTTCGTCTCGCCGCCGCGGAAGAAAAAACAGGCGGCGACACGTTCATTCTTTCGACTGCACCAACGAAACCGTGATCGGAACAAGAACAGTGCATTTTCGTTATCGCTTACGGAAGGAGTCGTGCAATGCAGCAGAATTCCCTCGAAGGAAGAACGATCAAGGCCGCCAACCAGGCGAAGATTTCGACTTACACGCCAAGCCTGATTTCCCTCAAGGGAAGTTACGTGGCGATGATATTTCGCAGACCGCTTTGCGGAAATCCGCTGGATCTGCGGAAGAAATAACAAAGCATGGCCAGTTCTGGCGCACCATTCGCATATCGAAACGACGACTGCCGACGTGAAGTTTATAAGGTGTCTCTAAAGTGTGATTTTCAATCCGGTTCGTCTCCACCTAGACTGGAGATTGCCATAAAAGCGAAGGGAGAATGACATGAAATCAGTTCTCATTATCGCCGCTGTCTTTGGTTTTTCCGCCAGCGCAGCGCTTGCGGAATGCGCGGGTCATGAAAAGATCAACGCTTCCGTCCCTGCCGTCGACCGCGAATTCAAAACCGCAAGCATCGTTCCGCCGACGGAACCGGCTGACAAGCCCGTCGTCATCCTGAAAAAGACCGATCGCCTTCCCGCCGCGGCGGTTGCCACCACCGGCGAGCCCAAAGCCGCAATGCAACGCATGCAATAAGACAGAACCATGATCTCTTCATTCTGAAAATCCCGTGCGCGATGTGATCCGCACGGGATTTTTCATTGTCTGCTGCGTCGCGCCGCCGCCGTTTTGCAGCGTTTGAACGTTACCAGAAAGGCAGACAGCCTCAGCTGTCGAGCTTCAGCGACAATTGATGCGGTCCTTCGCTCTTCTTCAGCACGTAAAGCGGCCGGGTAATGATGACCTCGGTGCGCCGCTGCAATTCGCGCCGGCGTTCCAGCGCGCGCTCGCGCATGTCACGGGAACGGGCCACGACGGTGAGGGCATTTTCTATGGTTGCGTCTGCTGTGTTCATCGCTGACCTCCATAATGTTCACTATATGTTCTCATTATTGGCCGCTTGTGTCAACACTAAGGCAGGCTGTCAGCGCCATTCCGACATTGCTGGGTAAACAGGGGCGTATCACGTGGCAGCGGGCGTGGGGCCCGGCACGGCTCCGCAAGGCGCATCATGCGCCTGCGGTGGAGGCGTTTAGCTTACGCCAGCCTGGGGATCGGTGTGTGGGGATGGATATCAGGAGTGCCCGGGCGCTGATCCGCCCCGGCGGCAGGGTGCATTCAGGAGTGGGGGCGTTGGTCCGGCGCTGCGAGCGTCGATAACATATCGGTGAGATGTTCGCTGGCGAGCGCCACGATGGCGAGTGCGGCCTGCTGGCGGTTCCAGCCGGCATGTTCGGCTTTTTCAATGAGCCCCTGAATGGAGGGTTCCAGTGCGAACTGGCACTCGGCCTGATAGTCCATGGTGTCGATCGAAAGCGACGGGGAATTGATTGCGGCCCGCATCGTTTGGTCTCCCTGTTTTCCGTCATGTCCTTCAAACGCGAAACGCAAATTGGAACATGCACATTCAGAGGCCGGTGATACCGGATATGCCCCGCAGGGCCCGATATCACTGGCAGCGAATCCCCCAGCAGGCGGGAGTTAACGGCAAGTACCTGTCGCTGTCAACGAATGCCCGGTAGCGATGAGGCGGGGATGCGCTTTTTCAGAGGCTTCGGTTGCGGAAGGGTTTTCGTCTCCAGATCAGCAGAGCCATGACATAAAGCGCGAAAAGGACGAACCATGTGACCGGAAGCACCATGAAAAGCGCCGCGAAAGCACAGCTTCCCTCGAAACAGGAGCCGAGGAGCCCGGAATCGGCAAGGGCTGCCGATAATAAAAACGCACATACCCCGCTCCCGACCGCGCCGAGGACGAACAGCAATATGGTGATGAGTAATCTCATAATCTCGATCATAGGGATGATTGAGACAGCTTTGCGGAAGTAACGTCACCGCAACGCCGAGAATCGCACTTTCGTCCGCTTCATCGCAAGAATTTGAAGAGGCATTCCGGGATCGTTGGTTGCCTCGACGCAGCATGACTGAAAAACCGCCCGGGGATTATGTCAATTTCCTTTCTGGGGCGCGGTTTTAATGTATATATTGATTAAGAGCGGTATATTTTGCAATATATTGTGTAATATAAATATTATTGTGATAGATTTTAGAAGGTTCATGACTGTTTTTGCTTCATAATTTTGTATCTAGGTTGGGAAATATATCCGATTTTATTTCATTGATATTTTAACCATCACTTACTGACAAGCGGCACGGGCTCACCATCCTGCGGCTGTGTCGCGAGCAAAGGATAGCAGATTTGTTCATTCTTTCATTCCCGGCTTGCCCGGCCGGCAAGCTCTCGGGCCTTGTGGCCTGCGCCATCGTGCTGACAGGTTTCCTGACGCAGGCTTCCGCTCAGTCGCGCGCCTGCAACGACCCTACGCCCGTCGGCAATCTCAACGAAATGTTCGATGCCATCTTCGCCTGCTGGGTGCCGCCGGAGGACACGGAGGGACTGGTGGTGACGCTGCAGTTCATTTTGCACAAGGACGGAAGGATAAGGGACAAGGTGGTGGTGATTGCCGCGCGCCCGCAGGAGGATAGTCCAAGACGCAGGGCCTTCATCGAATCCGCCATCGAGGCGGTGAGGCGGGCGGCACCTGTTCCCTTTACCGAGCAGTTTGGAAGCCGTATCGCCGGCCGGCCGCTGGCGCCGCGTTTTGTCGGTGTAGAAGAGCCTGTGCCGACGCTGGAACTTTAGAGGCCAGGCGAAAACACGCGACGCTTCGAGCGCTGGCGTCGTGACTGCCGCAGCAATTTTACTGCTATCGCGCGGAATGCCCGACCTAAGACGAGGCTTCCGAAGCTCACGCGATGCTTCAATCCGGCATCGCAACGTCTTGTCATTATGGAGAAATTTGGTGGGTGATGTAGGGCTCGAACCTACGACCCGCTGATTAAGAGTCAGCTGCTCTACCAACTGAGCTAATCACCCGACCGGCACCGTGTGGCGGTGTGAGGGGGCGTATAAAGGGGAAGTTTGGGCTTGTCCAGCGCGTAAATGAAATTTCTTTGATTTTTGTGACGAAAAAATTTCGGCCGCGCTGGAAAAGCCTGGAAATCCGGGGTTTTACGGATTTTTTCTTTTCGTCATCCGCGCCTGAACGCCCGCCCGATAAAGATGAGGATGCAAGCGCCGATGAAGCCGGCGATCAAATATCCCAGCCAGCCGGTCAAAACGATCCCGAAGACCGAAAGGATGGCGTTGGCGATGATGGCGCCGACGATTCCGAGAAGGATGTTCATGAAAACACCCATATTGCTTTTCATGAATTGTTCGGCGAGCCACCCCGCGACGCCACCGATGATGATGGCTGCAATCCAGCCAATGCCAGCAGATTCCATGATTTCCTCCCATGTTTGCTGCACGATCAAAGGTGATGATTCGCGCGGGGAAAAGCAAGGTAAACTCCTGAAAACCTCGCTTCATGCGGGTGGTTTTCCGCGCTGCAGGCGCTAAATAGCCTGATGCGGTGCAAGAGATGAAAGGCGTGGATGTGCGGTTGATGTTTGGCGAATGGATGAGCGGCAGGCGGGTGCTTCACAAGCGGGCGGGCCGTGGCCGGCGGAGCGGCGGACTTGCCGCCTTTCTGGTTGCGATTTTTGCGCTTTTCAGCGTCTTGAGCGTTGCGCCTGTCTCGGCGCAGGAGGCGACGACGCCAACGGCGCCGGGCGCCATCCAGCCCTCGACCATCGAGCAGGCAAAAGCCGATCTGGAAAAATGGAAATCGGATCTGGCGTTTATTTCGGGACAGGTGGAGGCAGGCGGACGCGATGACGCCCAGCTTGTCGATCTCAAGGGGCGGGCGGACGGTATCGCCGCCGATGCTGCCGCAACCAACACCAAGCTTCGCGCGCGGCTGGACCAGATCAAGACCCGGCTGGATGCACTGGGTGCCGCGCCCGGCGAAGGGCAGCCTCCGGAAGCCGACATGGTGACGGACGAGCGTAACCGGCTGACGGCGGAACGCGGCGAAGTGAATGCCATGGCCGGCGAGGTGGAGGCCACGGCCAATAATGCCGCACAAATTTCCAACAATATAACAGCCGTCCGCCGGGCGCTGTTTGCCGCAACGCTGTTCAAGCGAACGGAAGTCTCCGCCGAGACGCTCGGTGATGCCTCGTCCGCCTTCCTGACGGAACTCACCAACCTCAACAATGCGTTCAGCAGCTGGGCAGCCTATGTATGGAATTACAAGCGGCTGCCGATGTTCGGGGCGGTGACGCTGTCGATCATGGCCGCATTGCTGTTTCTGGTTGGCGGCTACCGTCTTTTCGGCAGTCGTATGGAGCGGCGCGCCTTTACGGGGGCACCATCCTATTTGAGACGGCTATCGGTGGCCTTCTGGTCCACCATGGTGCAGTCGCTGTCGCTGTTCCTGTTTCTGCTCACGTCGGCGTTTTTCCTTGATAATTTCAACGTGTTGCGGTCCGACATCGCGCCGATCCTGTTCGGCGCCATGGCGGTCACGGGCTTCGTTTATTTCGTGTCGCGGCTGAGCTATGCGATCTTTGCGCCGACGCAGCCGGAATGGCGCCTGCTGAAGGTTTCCAATCGCGGCGCACATCAGCTGTCCTCGGCCGTGCTTTTGATGGCGCTGGTGAATGGTCTCGATTATCTGTTCGGCACCATCAGCGAGACGCTTTATTCGCCGCTTATCGTCACCGTTGCCAAGAGTTTCGTCGCCTCGATCATCATCGGTCTCATTCTGCTCGCCGTATCGTTCCTGAGGCCGGTGATCGGCGAGGGGCAGGATTACGAGACCGGCAACCAGCGCCTGCCGCGCTGGCTCGTCATTCTGCTGCGCATCGGCGGCCTCGTTCTCATCGGCGCGTGCCTGACGGGTTATGTCGGTCTTGCGCGCTTCCTCGCCACGCAGATCGTTGCGACAGGCGCGGTGCTGGCCACCATGTATATCGGCATTCTCTCAGGCAAGGCCATTTCCCGGCAGGGCGCCTTCGCCGAATCGCTCGTCGGCCGTTACCTTGCCCGCCGTTATGGCCTTGGACCCGTGCCGCTCGATCAGGCCGGGCTTGTGGCGGGGCTTGGCATCTATGCCGTGGCCTTGACCTTCGGTGTGCCGCTCATCCTGTTTTCCTGGGGCTTCCAGCCCGGCGATATAGAAAGCTGGGCCTATCGCCTGCTGACGGGTATCACCGTCGGCAATGCCTCGATCTCGCTGATCGGCATTTTCGGCGGCATTCTCGTCTTCGCCATCGGTTACATCATCACCCGCTGGTTCCAGAAGTGGCTGGACAGCAACGTCATGGCACGCGGCCAGGTGGATGCCGGCGTGCGCAACTCCGTCAAAACAGGCATTGGATATCTCGGCATTGCGGTTGCGGCCATTTTCGGCGTGTCTTCCGCCGGCCTCAACCTCTCCAGCCTGGCGCTGGTCGCTTCCGCCCTTTCGGTCGGTATCGGTTTCGGCTTGCAGAATATCGTGTCGAACTTCGTCTCCGGCCTCATCCTGCTGGTGGAGCGCCCCTTCAAGGTTGGCGACTGGGTGGTGACCGGCACGACCGAGGGCACGGTCAAGCGGCTTTCGGTGCGTGCCACGGAAATCGAGACCTTCCGCGGCCAATCGATCATCGTGCCGAATTCCGAATTCATCAATTCCTCCGTTGGTAACTGGACGCACCGCAACCGCATCATGCGCGCTGAAATCCCGGTCTCCGTTGCCTATGATTCCGACCCGCAGCGGGTCATGGACATTCTGCTTGAGCTGGTGCGCGCCCAGCCGCCGGTATTGCGCAATCCCGAGCCGCATGTGGAATTCCTCCGTTTCGGCGACTTTTCGCTGGATTTCGAACTGCGCTTCCATCTCGCAGACCTCTCGAATGGGCTTGCCGTGAAGAACTCCCTGAGGATCGCCATTCTCCAGCGCTTCCGCGAGGAGGGCATCGCCATCCCGTTCCCGCAGCGCAACCTCAACATCCACGTGGAAGGCGACGCCAATCCGCAGATGCTGGCAGCCCTGCTTTCGGAGGAGGGCGACAAGGCGGTGGTGGCCCATACGGGCGCCGCATCGCCAGAGAAAGAGGCACCGAAAAACGACAAGGCGACAGAGCCGAAGGAGAAACCCGGCGCGAAAGCGTAGATCGCTGTTGATCGCGGACATTGAGTTCCGGCCAAGGGTGCTCGCCGCTTTTCCACTTCTCCTCGCCAGCGACAAAGGTCGCGGCAGCGGGTTGAGGGGGCGCGCTCTGCGGAGTCCGGCAACGTTGCCCCTCATCCGATCCTTCGCGCCAGCTTCTCTCCGGCGGGAGAAGAAAAGAGCTGCAAAGTTGTGCAACGTTCGTCCGGCACGCTCCGCAATTTCTTCCCTGTCGCAGCACCCTATGGCCATGTCGCAATCAGGCGGCTGAACGACCCGCAAGCGCTTCATATTCCTCCCATCCAAAGCTGGCGGAATAAGGCAAAGCCAGCGCTTTTCAGGGGTTCTGTAAATGAAGACACATGCACGGGCGGTGGTGATCGGTGGCGGCGTCGTCGGCGTCTCGACGCTTTATCATCTGGCCAAGAAGGGCTGGAGCGACAGCGTGCTCATCGAGCGCAAGGAGCTGACCTCCGGTTCCACCTGGCACGCGGCCGGGCTTCTGCCGCTGTTCAACATGAGCTACTCGGTTGGCCAGATCCACAAATATTCCGTGAAGTTCTACGAGGAACTGCAGGAAGAGACCGGCATGAATGTCGGTTTCTCCAAGGTCTCCAACATCCGTCTCGCCCGCACCAAGGATCGCTGGGACGAATATATGTATTATGCCGGCATTGCCGAGACCATCGGCGTGCGCGTTAACATGCTGACGCCGGAGCAGGTGAAGGAGATCTGGCCGCTTTGCGAGACGGACGGCCTGCTCGGCGCCATCCAGCATCCTGATGACGGTTATATTCAGCCCGCCGATCTGACGCAGGCGCTGGCCAAGGGCGCGCGTGACCGCGGCGCGACCATCTATCGCAACACGACAGTCACCGCCATCGAGCAGCTTGAAGACGGTCACTGGAAGGTGACGACCGACAAGGGCGAGATCATCGCCGAACACATCATCTCCTGCACGGGCTCGTTCGCGCGCAAGACCGGCGAGATGGTCGGCATCAACATTCCGGTCATTCCGGTCGAGCATCAGTACATCGTCACCGAGCCGCATCCGGCCATTCAGGAACGCCGCCGCCAGGGCTTGCCGGAAATGGGCGTGCTGCGCGAATCCGACTCGGCCTGGTACATGCGTGAAGAGGCGGGCGGGCTGATCCTCGGTCCTTATGAAGTTGGCGCGCCGGTCTGTTATGTCGACGGTCCATCCGATGACAGCGAATATGAGCTGTTCCAGGAAGAACTCGACCGACTGATGCCGCATATCGAAACCGCCATGGTGCGCGTTCCGGCCTTCGGCGAAGTGGGCATCAAGAAGGTCTATAACGGCGCGATTGCCTATACGCCTGATGGCAATCCAATCGTCGGTCCTGCGCCGGGCCTGAAGAATTTCTGGCTGAACGAAGGCCACTCCTTCGGCATCACCGCCGCTGGTGGTGCAGGCTGGCAGCTGGCCGAATGGATCGTCGATGGCGAGCCGACGCTCGACCTGATGGGTGTCGATCCGCGCCGCTTCGGCCCTTACGCAACGGAAGGTTACCTCATCGCCAAGAACGAGGAAGCCTATGCCAACGTCTTCACCATGCATTACCCGGATGAAGAGCGCTCTGCCGCCCGCCCGCTGAAGACGACGCCGGTTTACGACCGTCTGAAGAAGCTCGGCGGCGTGTTCGGCTCCGTCTATGGCTGGGAGCGCGCCAACTGGTATGCGCCCGAAGGTTACGCGCTGCGTGAGGAAGACCTCGGCGTTGGCGCCGACGTCATCACCAGTCATAACCATGCACCGGCTCTGGATGACGGCCGTATCGTTGAGAAGTGGTCGTTCCGCCGCTCGAACTACTTCGAGCATGTCGGCAACGAAGTGAAGAACGTCCATCAGAATGTCGGCGTGCTCGATATGTCGGCCTTCGCGAAGATGGAGGTTTCCGGCCCTGGCGCGCGTGCCTGGCTCGACAGCATTCTCGCCAATGCGGTGCCGAAGAAGCGAGGCCGCATCGCGCTCACCCATCTTCTGACGCCGAATGGCGGCGTGAAGGCGGAGTTCACGGTCTATGAATGGGCGCCGGGCCGCTTCTACATGGTTTCGGCCGGTGGTCTCGAAGCGCATGACCATGACGTGCTATTCCGCCTGGCGCCGACCGATGGCTCGGTCGTGCTGCAGCCGATCACCCAGAAATACGGCGTGCTGGTTCTGGCCGGTCCGAAATCGCGTGATCTCCTGAAGAAGCTGACCCGCACCAGCCTTGAGAACAAGGACTTCCCCTGGCTCACCGGCAAGCAGATTTCCGTCGGCGTTGCGACGGCGCATGCGCTGCGCGTCAACTTCGTGGGTGAACTTGGCTGGGAGTTGCATCACCCGATCGAGATGCAGAACTACATCTTCGACCGGTTGATGGAAGCCGGTGCCGAATTCGGCATCAAGCCTTTCGGTATCCGCGCCATGGTTTCCATGTCGCTCGAAAAGTCCTATCGCAATATGGGCCGCGAGCTTTCGGTGGAATACAATGCCTATGAATCGGGTCTCGACCGTTTCCTGCGCCCGGAGAAGAGCTTCATCGGCCGCGACGCACTGGTGGCCTACAAGGAGGCGGGCCTGAAGTCGGTCTTCTCGACGCTCACCGTGTCGGGCAATACGGATGTCGATGCGCGCGGTTCGGAAGCGATCTTCGATGAAAACGGCGCACTTGCAGGGCGCGCGACGAGCGGCGGTTTCGGCTGGCGTATGGGCAAATCAATTGCGCTTGCCATGCTCAAGCCGGAATATGCCGCAGTCGGCACCAAGCTGAAGATCCGTATTCTCGGCACGTCCTATGACGCCGAGGTGGTGGAAGAAAGCCCGTTCGACACCGACAACGCGCTTCTGCGCGCATAAGACCAAAATCCCCTCCCAAAGTCGGAATACGGCCCCTCGCGGGCCGTATTTCCGTTTAAGTAAGCATGTGCTCAACTGATGTTTCAGGAAAAGTGCTATTAATCATTCTGAAAAATGAGCCTGCTATCTTCCGCTGACATACGATGGGGGATCGGGGCAGAATGAATTTCCTGGGCATCACGGGCATGCAATATTCGGGCGTGCCTTTTACCAATAACCGCATTTTACTGGCGGAAGACAGCAACGTGTTTACCCAGATGGTGAGCAGGCGGCTCAACGAGATGCTGGGCGTTACCGTGGAAGTATGCCGCTCCTTCGAGGAATTGCAGGCCTGCTACGAACATTCTTCCGAGCCCGTGACGCTCGCCATTTCCAACATCAACCTGCCGGGCGCGGAAAAGGGCGAAGCGCTGGAATATCTGATCGATCTATCGATCCCGACCATCGTTTTCACCAGCACCTTTCACGAGGCGACGCGTGAAACGCTGATCGCCAAGGACGTGGTGGATTATATTCTGAAAGACAATATCTTCGCCGTGGATATGCTGACGGAATCCGTCTGCCGCTTCCTCACCAACCACCGCCATCATGTGCTGATCGTTGACGACAGCCCGACGGCGCGGGCGCTGCTTTCGAGCCGTCTCAAGCGTTATAATTTCCGCGTCAGCCTGGCAGACAGCGGTGCGAAGGCGCTCGATATTCTAAGGGCCAATCCCGATATCGGCCTCGTCGTCACCGACTATAACATGCCCGACATTGACGGTTTCGAGCTGACGCGGCGCATCCGCACCGTGCGCGGCTCCCATGAACTGCGCATCATCGGTGTTTCCTCCTCCACCAACCGGCTGCTGTCGGCGCGTTTCCTGAAGGCTGGCGGCAATGATTTCATGCTGCGGCCCTTCATTGATGAAGAGTTCTATTGCCGCGTCAACCAGAACCTCGATACGCTGGTGCAGATACAGCTGGCGAAGTCCGGGGTGCGGCCGGCTGCGTGAGCCGGACGCTCGTCTTCAAAGCTGAGATTCAAGCGGCAGGAAACGCATGATGCCGGCGATGAGGCGGCGGCCGATAGCGGCGTCTGGCTCGCGCCGGTAGGTCTTGGTACGGCCCTGTTCTTCCGTCGTCCAGACGATGCGGTTGCTGCTGTCGATCTCCAGTTCAAAGCTCATCGTGCGGCGGATTTCCTCGGCGAATATTTCGTCCATGCAAGCGACCAGCGGCGGCGATGTGAAGACCACGCCCATCTCCGTATTGAGGGAGGCCGAGCGCGGATCGAAATTCAGCGAGCCGATATAACCTGTCATGCCGTCACGCGTGAATGCCTTGGTGTGCAGGCTCGCCTGTCCGGAACCGCGCAGGGTGAAGTTCGGCTGGTCCACCTGCGAACGCAGCTCGTGCAGGCGTACGCCGCCCGAGAGAAGCGGCTTGCGATAGCGGGCATATCCGGCGTGAACGGCGGCCACATCCGTCGCCGCCAGGGAATTGGTTAGGATGGCCAGCGATACGCCCCGTTCGGCAATATCAAGGAAAATCTCAACGCCCTGTTTGCCGGGAATGAAATAGGGGGATGTGACGTGCAGGCTGTCGCTTGCCGCCTGCAGCAGGGGCAGCAGGCTTTCCATCAGGAAGTTGTGGCCCTTCCGCCGTTTGCCTGCCGCTTTTTCCGGAGGATCGGCAAGCACATCCACGGAATCCACCCAGTGCATGCGGTCCGACATCAGGAAATGATCTCGGTCATACTGGCTTTCAACGCGCTCCAGATAAGGTTTGGCGGCTTCGCTTTTTGGCAGGGCGTCCAGCTCGCGCCGTAATCTTGCGAGTTTGCTCGGCCTGCGCGCCAGAAGCGAGCGAACGGGGACGGAAACGGCGCTGTTCCAGTAATCATCGAAGATTTCCGTTGCGTCGGCCACGACGTCACCGAAGCCGAGAATATCGAAATCGTGGAAATTCGCCCGTTCGGCCGCATCGAAATAGGCGTCGCCGATATTTCGACCGCCAACGATCACCGCGCGGCCATCGGCAATCCAGGCCTTGTTATGCATGCGGCGATTGACACTGCGAAAGCGCAGCAAAAGTTCCATGCCGCGATGGAGCATGTTCTCCCGCGCCCGGGTGGGGTTGAACAGGCGAAGTTCGATGTTGGGATGGCTGTCGATGGCGTGGAAAATTCGGTCTGACATGGAGACGCCGAGATCATCGAGCAGCAGCCGTACCCGCACGCCGCGATCGGCCGCCGCGATGACCTCGCGCATCATCAGCCGTCCCGTCAGGTCCGCATTCCACATGTAATACATGAGATCGAGGCTACGCCCGGCCGCGCGCGCCGCCGCGACGCGTACCGCAAATGCATCGAGATTGGAATGTAGCAGGCACAGCGCATTCTTTTCGCTCCAGCCATTTTTTATGGTCTGCCAGTGCCGATCCAGAACGGTTTCGTCCTCAGTGACGGGCAGGGCGGCGGAGGGGCGTTTGGGAATGGATTTTTCCCGCTGTTTACCGATGACGACAAACAGGCTCGGCCCGACGAGCAGCAGAAGAATGATGATGAAGACCGTAAATGCAGTCACTTGTTTTGATCGCTCCCGGCCTGGAGAGTATCAGGCGGGATGGAAACGCGCGAGGGAATAAAGCGTTCATTTCGGTTCGGCGGCAGTACGAAAAACCGGTACAGGCGCGACAACGGGCTTGCGAAACACATAAGTGGGTGCTTATGTGTGTTTATGACAGAGAACGATATATTCCGGGCACTGGCCGATCCCACGCGCCGTGCCATTTTCGAAAAGCTGGCGGATGGTGCCATGAATGCCTCTGCCCTGCGCGAAGGGATCGAGATCAGTCAGCCGGCCATGTCGCAGCATCTTTCGGTTCTTCGCGGCGCCGGGCTAGTGGTTGAGAGACGGCAGGGCCGTTTCGTCAATTACGAGGTCGATCCGGAGGGGCTGACACGCATTGCTGCGTGGCTCGGCAAATATCGCGCCTACTGGCCACAGCGAATTGAGGCTCTCAAACTCCTGCTGAAAGATATGGACCAATGAACAGGGATGCAGCGGAAGCGCCGAAAAACGGCATTGAACTTGAATATGATCTGGACGAGCCGCCGCAAAAGGTCTGGCGCGCCATCAGCATTGCAGCGTTCCGTGAAAACTGGCTGCCGAACGAGGCTCTGGCGGAACCTGACGCGATCGACATCAAACCCGGCGAGGAAGTGCGCTACCGGCTGCGCGAAGACATTCCACCATTTCTGGAAAGCACCGTAACCTTCAGGATCGCGGCCAATGCCGAGGGCGGCACCAGCCTTCGCATCATTCATGAACTGCCCACAAATACCGGCCGGACGATGAAGGCCGCTGCAAACCACAACGGCCCGCCGATCAAGCTCGCCGCCTGATCCCACTCGTTTCCCGACATTTCCAAACACAGGAGTTCGCCGATGCGCGAAGTGATGCAACTCGTCCCTATGGTCGTCGAACAATCATCAAGGGGAGAAAGATCTTTCGACATTTATTCGCGCCTGCTGCGGGAAAGGATCATCTTTCTCAATGGCGAGGTCAACGATGCAGTTTCAGCGCTCGTCTGCGCGCAATTGCTGTTTCTCGAAGCGGAAAACCCGAAGAAGCCGATCTATCTTTATATCAATTCTCCGGGTGGCGTCGTGACGAGCGGTCTGGCGATGTATGATACGATGCATTACATCCGCGCCCCGGTTCACACACTCTGTATGGGCACGGCCCGTTCCATGGGATCGTTCCTGCTAATGGCGGGCGAACCGGGCGAGCGCACAGCACTTCCCAATGCCAGCATCCACATTCATCAACCGCTGGGCGGTTTCCAGGGACAGGCATCGGACATGCTGATCCACGCCGAGGAGATGCAGCAGACCAAGCACCGCATGACGCGGCTTTACGCCGAACATTGCAAACAGAGTTATGAGAAATTCGAAGCGGCCATGGATAGGGATTTTTTCATGACGGCGGAGCAAGCGTTGGAATGGGGTCTGATCGACCGCGTTCTGGGCGTTCGTGAGGATATCGCGGCGTAGTGCCGGCTACTATCCGCAAGATGTTGTTTCCATATCAACACAAAAGGCAGCGCCAATGCGCTGCCTTTCAAAGGTCTATCCGGATGATCAGATATCCAGATTATCTGCAAAAGCCGCCCGCTCCTGAATGAAGCGGAAACGGGCATCGGCCTTGGTGCCCATCAGATTGTCGACAGCCTCGCGCGTGCCCTCGAAGTCCACGTCATCGATCTCGACGCGCAGCAAGGTGCGCTTTTCGGGGTCCATGGTGGTTTCCTTGAGCTGGGCGGCCATCATTTCACCGAGGCCTTTAAAGCGGCCCACTTCGACCTTTTTGCCCTTGAAGACGGTTTCCATCAGCTCGGCGCGGTGGGCGTCGTCGCGGGCATAGGCGGATTTCGCGCCCTGACGGATGACGTAGAGCGGCGGCACTGCCAGATAGAGGTGGTTGCCGCGAATGAGTTCCGGCATTTCCTGATAGAAGAAGGTGATGAGCAACGAGGCGATATGGGCGCCGTCGACGTCGGCATCGGTCATGATGATGATGCGCTCATAACGCAGGTCTTCTTCGCGGTACTTGGTGCGGGTGCCACAGCCAAGCGCCTGGATGAGATCGGCGATCTGCTGGTTGGCGGAAAGCTTTTCGCGGCTGGCACTGCCGACGTTGAGGATTTTGCCACGCAGCGGCAGAATGGCCTGATTGGCGCGGTTGCGCGCCTGTTTGGCCGAGCCGCCAGCCGAGTCACCCTCGACAATGAAAAGTTCGGCGCCTTCGGCCGTGTTCTGGGAGCAATCCGCCAGTTTGCCGGGCAGGCGCAGCTTGCGCACGGCGGTCTTGCGGTTGACTTCCTTTTCCTTGCGGCGGCGCATACGCTCTTCCGAGCGCTCGATGACCCAGTCGAGCAGCTTTGCCGCCTCGGCCGGGTTGCCGGTCAGATAATGGTCAAATGGATCGCGCAGCGCGTTTTCGACGATGCGCTGGGCTTCGACGGTGGCGAGCTTGTCCTTTGTCTGGCCGACAAATTCCGGCTCGCGGATGAAAACGGAGAGCATGCCGGCAGCCGAAATCATCACGTCATCGGTGGTGATGTCCTTGGCGCGCTTGTTCTGCGTCAGGTCGGCATAGTTCTTCAGACCCTTGGTGAGCGCGATGCGCAGGCCCGCTTCGTGCGTGCCGCCTTCGGGGGTTGGGATGGTGTTGCAATAGGAATGGATCTGCGTGTCGCCGCCATACCAGGTGACTGCCCATTCCAGCGCGCCGTGGCCGCCGGTCTTTTCGGTACGGCCTGAGAAAATCTCGCGGGTGACGGTGAATTCCTTGCCGAGCGTGGCGGCGAGATAATCCTTCAGGCCGCCCGGGAAATGGAACACCGCCTTTTCGGGGATTTCTCCATCGGCCGGCACCATGCCGGGATCGCAGCTCCAGCGGATTTCGACGCCGCCGAAGAGGTAAGCCTTGGAGCGGGCCATGCGGAAGATGCGGGCCGGTTCGAATTTCGCGTGATCGCCGAAGATTTGCGGATCGGGATGGAAACGCACGCGGGTGCCGCGGCGATTATGCACGTCGCCAAGCTCTTCCAGCGGACCGATCGGCAGGCCGCGCGAAAAACGCTGGCGGTAAAGCTTGCGGTTTCGCGCCACTTCCACTTCGAGAAGATCGGAGAGCGCATTCACCACGGAGACGCCGACGCCGTGCAGGCCGCCAGAGGTCTCGTAGGCCTTACCGTCGAACTTGCCGCCGGCATGCAGCTTGGTCATGATGACTTCGAGCGTCGATTTGCCCGGAACCTGCGGGTGGTTCTCCACGGGAATGCCGCGGCCGTTATCGGTGACCGTCAGGAAGCCTTCGGCATCGAGATGGACCTCGATGAAATTGGCGTGACCGGCGACGGCCTCGTCCATGGAGTTGTCGATGACTTCGGCGAAGAGGTGGTGCAGCGCCTTCTCGTCCGTGCCGCCAATATACATGCCGGGACGCATGCGCACCGGCTCGAGGCCCTCAAGCACGCGTATCGATGATGCGCCGTAGTCGTCACCTGTAGGAGACGCGGGCGGCGGAGGGGCAGACGACGCGACGGGGGCAGCGGCTGCAACGGCTGCGGGTTTCTGCTGCACGTTCACATTGGCAGCAGCGGTCGCCGGGGCCTTCGCGGGCTTCGCCGCGTCCTCGTTCGTGTCCGTGTCGCTGTTTCGTGACGCCGGAAGACCGGAGAAGAGATCGTTGCTGTCGTCCATCATGTCCAAAGTTCAAAAGCGTGTGTCAGAATTTCGCCATGCGAATCATTTTGCCATCAGCGTCAATATACCGCCAAATGTGGTTCCCGTCCGATTGAACCGGGGTCCGCCTGGGCAAGCGCGGCGCATCCTATGTCACGATTGTGTCAGGGTTTCGCAACAGGAGGATTGCGCTGCCGGCCTTGCGATGGCAAGTCTCGCAGCCACGAATGAACGGTTAGCCAAGGCATGTCCACAGCTCATTTCACGTTTTGTACTCTTTTCAGCCTGACTGTGGCGGCAATGCCGGTTACGGCCTTTGCGGCTGACGGGCCGCTGCGGCCTTTCAAGGACGAGTTGTTTTCCGCGCAGACGGTGCTTTCCACTGGCGATGGCGGCGCATCCGAAGTCATCGACTACAAGGAGATGCGCGACATCAACGGCCGCGACGAGGTGCCGGAGCGGCGGGTGAAGCGGCAATATGTGGATATGGCGCCGAAGAAGGTGCAGGCACTGGAGACCGTGACGTTCGCGGGCAGGGCGCTTGAGGTCGGCCGCGTCGGCCCGGCCAGCGGGCAGGCGTTCACCGTCATCTTCATCCACGGGCGCGGCGGTGACCGGCGGCTTGGCATGAACGACTATACGTTCGGCGGAAATTTCAACCGGCTGAAGAATCTGGCCGTCGCCAATGGCGGCACCTATTACGTGCCGAGTGTTCGTTCCTTCGATGAGAACGGCGTTGCCGACATTACGGCGCTGATTGCGGATGCGGCCAGAAAATCCGGCGGCAAGCCTGTCATATTGACCTGCGCTTCAATGGGCAGTTCCATCTGCTATGGCATTAGCCGCGACAAGGCAGCCGTTGCCAATCTCAAGGGAATGGCGATCCTGGGTGGCGCGGTCGATCCCGACTTTCCCAAAAGCGCTTTCGCGAAGGCGAAGAAGCCGGTCTGGTTTACCCATGGCAGCGCCGACAAGGTTTACTCGGCCGATCAGCAGGCGACGATCTTCCGCACGTTGTTGAAGGCTGGGGAGCCCGCGCGGTTCACGCGCTATGAGACCGGCAGTCACGGCACGCCGGTGCGGATGACCGACTGGCGGGCGGTTCTGAACTGGATTTTGAGCCGATAAGGGATCGCGGCGGGCTCGGTCACGACAAATTTTGCCAGATTTGCCGCTGGTTTTAACCCTTGGGCCGCTTTTTTGTACCAATTGCTGCCCGCTGCGGTTAAAGGAATATCCGGGAAATTGCGGCAGAGCTTCTGTCGTGATCAAGGGCCGTCAGCGGCTGAGGGATAGGGCGCCGCCAGGGCTGCGCCCCGAGACAAAGGGAATGGGATACGCATGACGCCGAATGTTCGACCGCTTGTTGCCGGAAACTGGAAGATGAACGGCACGCGTGCCTCGCTCGACCAGATCAAGGCCATGGCAGAGGGTGTCAAGGGCGCGCTGTCCGAGAAGGTGGATGCGCTGATCTGCCCGCCTTCGACCTTGCTTTACGTCGCGACTGCGCTCTGCGATGACAGCCCGCTGATGATCGGCGCTCAGGATTGCCACCAGAACGCCTCCGGTGCCCATACTGGCGATATTTCCGCCGAGATGATTGCCGACTGCTTCGGCACCCACGTCATCGTTGGCCACTCCGAGCGCCGCACTGACCATGCCGAGACTGATCACCTGGTTCGCGCCAAGGCATCTGCCGCCCATGCGGCCGATCTCATCGCCATTGTCTGCATTGGCGAAACGGCCGATGAGCGCAAGGCGGGCCAGACGCTCGATATTTTGAAGCGCCAGCTTGCCGGCTCGCTGCCGGATGAGGCAACGGCGGAAAATACCGTTATCGCGTATGAACCCGTCTGGGCGATTGGCACCGGCCTTACGCCGACGGTGGACGATGTGCGCGAGGCTCATGCCTTCATGCGCGACGAGCTCGTCAAGCGCTTCGGCGATGCCGGAAAGACCATGCGCATCCTTTATGGTGGATCGGTAAAGCCGGCCAATGCGCTGGAACTGATGGGCGTTGAAAACGTCGATGGCGCGCTGATTGGTGGCGCGAGCTTGAAAGCGTCGGACTTCCTGTCCATCTATGCGGCATATGAGCGACTGACGGCCTGAATGAGGCTTTCCTGAAAGAGTATCGGGAAAGGGGCTTGGAATAAGCCTTCGCCTCATGTAAAGAGCCGCAAAACCTTCTTTATGGTGCTCCGCGCGGGGCATGGAATGGATTGTCATGCAGACCGTTTTGATTGTTATTCACCTCATGATCGTGCTGGCGCTTGTCGGCGTGGTCCTGATCCAGCGTTCCGAAGGCGGCGGCCTCGGTATCGGCGGCGGTTCGGGCTTCATGTCCGCGCGCGGAACGGCCAATGCCCTGACGCGCACCACCGCGATCCTTGCGGCGCTGTTCTTCGCAACGTCGCTCGGCCTTGGTCTTCTGACCCGTTACGAATCGCGTCCGACCGATATCCTGAACCGTATTCCGGCCACGCAGGGTCAGGGTAACGGCATTCTCGACACGCTCGGCCCGTCGACGACGCCTTCGACGCCGGCTCCGGCTCCGGCTGAAAATGGTGTTCCGACCAATAACGGCGCTGCTGCTCCCGCACAGACCACACCGGCTCCGGCCGCTTCCGGCACGGCCGCTCCGGCCCCGGCGCAGCCCGCCGATCCGAACGCAGTTCCGACCGGTCAATAAGCCCGGTTCTGATTTAACGCTCCGGCAGGCCAAAAGCCTGCCGGTTTTCTTTTGTTCGCATTCCGGCCAGTTGAATTGTGAATTCGTCAACAGCGAATTTGCAACAGCATGAAATTTGGGCTGGCGGAATCAGAGGTAAAAAGGTATCCGGTGAATCCCATGGCGCGATATGTATTCATCACAGGCGGCGTGGTCTCCTCTCTCGGTAAGGGCATCGCAGCTGCTGCACTCGGAGCTTTGCTGCAATCCCGTGGTTATCGGGTGCGGCTTCGCAAACTCGACCCCTATCTGAACGTCGATCCCGGCACCATGAGCCCGACACAGCACGGCGAAGTGTTCGTGACTGACGACGGTGCCGAGACGGACCTCGACCTTGGCCATTATGAACGCTTTACCGGGCGTTCGGCCACCAAGACCGACAACATCACCACCGGTCGCATTTACAAGAACATCATCGACAAGGAACGGCGCGGCGATTATCTCGGCGCAACGGTTCAGGTCATTCCGCACGTCACCAACGAGATCAAGGATTTCGTGATCGAAGGCAATGACGATTACGACTTCGTCATCTGCGAGATCGGCGGCACGGTGGGTGACATCGAGGCGATGCCGTTCATGGAAGCGATCCGTCAGCTCGGCAACGACCTGCCGCGCGGCACGGCGATCTATCTTCACCTGACGCTGATGCCCTATATTCCGGCAGCGGGCGAATTGAAGACCAAGCCGACCCAGCATTCCGTCAAGGAACTGCAGGCGCTCGGTATTCACCCCGACATCCTTTTGGTGCGCGCTGACCGGGAAATCCCGGAAGCGGAACGCCGCAAGCTTTCGCTGTTCTGCAACGTGCGTCCCTCCGCCGTCATCCAGGCGCTGGATGTGGCGAATATCTACGACGTTCCGATCGCCTACCACAAGGAAGGCCTCGATTCGGAAGTGCTGGCCGCTTTCGGCATCGAGCCGGCGCCCAAGCCGCGTCTGGAGCAGTGGGAAGAGGTCTGCAACCGTATCCGCACGCCGGAAGGCGAAGTGACGATTGCGATCGTCGGCAAATATACCGGCCTCAAGGACGCGTATAAGTCGCTGATCGAGGCGCTGCATCACGGCGGCTTTGCCAACCGCGTCAAGGTCAAGCTCGAGTGGATCGAGTCTGAAGTCTTCGAAAAGGAAGATCCAACGCCATACCTTGAAAAGGTCAACGGCATTCTGGTGCCGGGCGGTTTCGGCGAGCGCGGTTCGGAAGGCAAGATCATGGCGGCGCAGTTTGCGCGTGAGCGCAACGTGCCCTATTTCGGCATCTGCTTCGGCATGCAGATGGCGGTCGTGGAAGCCGCTCGTCATCTGGCCGGCATCGAAAATGCCTCTTCGACCGAATTCGGTCCGACTTCCGAGCCGGTTGTCGGCCTCATGACCGAATGGGTGAAGGGTAACGAGCTGGAGAAGCGCTCCTCCAAGGGTGATCTCGGCGGCACGATGCGCCTCGGCGCCTACAAGGCGGCGCTGAAGAAGGATACCAAGATCGCCGAGATTTATGGCTCCACGGATATTTCCGAGCGCCACCGTCACCGCTACGAGGTGAACGTGGACTACAAGGACCGGCTGGAAGAATGCGGCCTCGTCTTCTCCGGCATGTCTCCGGATGGTGTGCTGCCGGAAACGGTGGAATATCCTGATCATCCGTGGTTCATCGGCGTTCAGTATCACCCGGAACTCAAGAGCCGCCCGCTCGACCCGCATCCGCTTTTCGCCAGCTTCATCGAAGCGGCGGTGGAACAGAGCCGGCTGGTGTGACGGTTTGAAGGATTGTGAAGAGGGTCGCGAAAGCGGCCCTTTTTTATTGCGGGAAGTCTGGACATCTCCTCCGTCACCCGGACTTGATCCGGGGTCCAGTTGTGGCGCGCCGCCACCTTCTGGACGGAAATGAAATAGCTTCTGGACAGAAATTTTTCTAGGCCCTTGGAATTACGCCGCCAGCCGCTGCGCATTCTGGTCCATCAGCTCGGAATAGCGCTGATGGATTTCCTCTGGATAAATGAACCGACTTTGAAAGCCGTATAGCCCGCTGGTGTACCGCCGCACGAATGAAAGCGTCTCCGCTTCCTCATCCGTCAACATCCTCGTGGGCCAGCCTTTCACATAGAGCATTCCCGGCGTAAGTGCGCCTTCCAGTTCCCTGCGGGCACGGGCGATTTCTTTCGCCTCTGCTATCCGCTCTGTCAAACCAGCATCTAGCAGATGCGGCGCAATATCGGCAAGCCAGCGCGCACCCTGAAACGCAAAGGCGCTATCGGCCTCAAGCGCCACCATCCGCCGATAGATGTCATGGGTTTCTTCTTGCGCACTCGCGGCGGTCAAGTCTGGAAGGCTGGACATGATGCAGAAGCGGCACGATACCCGGCTCATGCCGAATTCACGATAGGCTCGATGCGGAGCCAAACCGCTAGCGACGATCATAGCGAACACTTCGGTCTCGCTTAAATCAATGATCGGCCGCCAGTTCCAAACCCGTCCGTCGCGGTCCAGATCGGCCACGTTCATCCGTGCACGCTTTCTACTTTCCGCACGGCGAACGCCGGTCACATTGATAACAGGCTGGCCGCCAAAACGTCGCTTCAGCTCGGCAAGGATGACGTGGGTTTTCTGCTCGGAAGTACAGAAGCGAAGTGAGGGTGTGGACCAGCAAGGCACGAGCGTGACAGTAGTCAACATCTCGTACCGAGTCTTGCTGGATTGCCACCGCGCTTCCCACCGCTCCATCATGCCGCCTGCCTTACGCTGTACGGTCACGAGATCGCAACCAAGGTGCTTAGCAAGAACCTCACACACCGGCAGGCTATCTTCCCATTCAACGGAACCGAGATCGGCATGGATGAGGATACGCGGTCCGCAGTGGCCCTTTCTGTCCAGATGATGAAAGGTGGCGAGGGCGGCGGCTTGACTGTCCTTGCCACCGGAAACGCCTATGGCGACAGGCGCATCAGAAACTATAAGACGATCAATGTCGGGATCGCTATTTATCTGCATGGGCGTGTCTAACATTTGCTCTCGGCATCGCGCAGTTCGATGAATTCCTTCAGTTGCGCTATCACAACGTCAGCGTTGAAGACCGCCAACAACTGAAGCGCCACTGGACTCTTTGTTTGCAACCTGTTCTCCTTGATGAAACCAACGAAGGGATTCTGGTATGAGCGAGCGAATGAAAGTCACAATGAAGCCCGACGACACAGGAGTTGCTATTGAACTTCTTCCAGCAAGTGGAGCGACGGGAATTCTCGATTTGACAGGTGAGCAGCTCTTAGCGCTTATCCGTCAGCTCGGGCAGATACATGCACAGCTTGTCAAAAACAGGCCTATCCCCGTACTGGAAGGCGCGTCCATCGAGGCCGTCGTCAATACGCGATGGTATGTACAGCCGGGAATGCTTGGGGAGCTATCTTGTTTGAGTTTTCAGCATCCCGCCTTTGGTCCAGTTGGTTTTGCTCTCCCGATCGATCAGGTGGCGCAACTGGTAGGCCTCCTCTCCAATCAGCTTCATGAGGCATCGGCATTGAAAGCATCGCCTCAGTAAAATAAGGCCCGCCGCCCGTCACTCCCTCAATGCCTTTAACGGACGCAATCCTTCCGCGAAAAACGATCACGCCGTCACTCCTTCAGGCCAACGAATCGATGTTACAGCCCCGGCCGTCGTGGCGGCCAGCACGCTCGCGGTCAGTTCACCAAGGAGCGTTTGGCACTCAACGACATGTGCCTTGCCGTCGCGTCCGGCTTGCTGAATTTGGCCCGCGTTGTGCATTTTCCAACTCCAGACACCGGCAACATCACAGACCCAGAATGGTGTCTGCCAGTCAGCCGGCAACTCCGGCATGATGCTGTCGGTAACGGAACCCATGAGATTAATCTGCGCCTTAATGTCACTCGGATAGGTGTGAGCGTCCCCAAGTGCGCTGGATTTGAAGCCCCCTATGATTGTTGCTTCACAAGCTGCCCTCAAAGTTTCGACGCGAGCTGCCTTGACTGCATCGAGCGTCGGGGGCACCACAACGGGCGGCTCAAACTTGTTCCCCTTCAGCAGCCAACCGGGTTCAACCTGTGCCGCACACTCTTTGAGCATAGCGGCAATGGCGGGATGGAATGCATCTTCAGGAGCAACATCCAGAACGATGATTTCGAGAACGACGCCGTTCTCAGTGCGTGCAAATCTTTTGCTCATTTTACCACCTCACAATCACGCCACCACGTTCCGGTTCGCCTGTCGATGGCACACCTAGCCCGCCGCCACCGCCCGGCCACGTCGCTTGCACAGTGGCTGCGCGCGCACCTTTGCCGCCGTGCGGACCTGCCGCGTCACCCCCGAACGCAAAGGCATATGGCTCAAAGCCGGTGCCATCCAGCCCCATCGCGCCGGTCAGATTGATCTGCCCCCCGATGCCTGTTCCACCGCTGCCTGCCGCGCCGTTGCTTAAGCCCGGAGAACCTCCTGTGGCGGACATGAACGATCCAAAGGAAGATGTTCCCCCAGCCGTTCCCGAGTCAGTGCCGGACCCAACGCCCCTCGCGCCCACCGTGACAGGGATAACCTGTCCGGGTGTCACCGACACCCAGCCACCCGCGAAGCCGCCGCCACCACCGCCCTCTCCGTGCGCCCGACCGGTATTCCATTCCTGAACCCCGGCGCCACCGCCGCCGCCGTAGACCTCGACATAAATGGAGAACACGCCGTCCGGCACGACGAAATTGGTGGTGCCGACGACGTCGAAAATCTGGATGCTTTTTGGCACCATATGCGCGGGTGACCCACCAGACATTCGCCAGCTCGCGCCATCCCAAATGAAGGGAACGAACGTGTTGATAGGTACATCGCCCGCAGCGGCCGCTTGGCCGGAGGCGCGCTTGATAGTCGCGGCACCCGTGCCGTTGACATTGAGCGTCGGGGCGGCGGCCGTATTAGTCGCAGCGATTTTGAGGACCACGACCATGCCGACCGTCAATGCCTGCGGTGCGGGATTGAGGGACGCTGTCAGGGCATTCGGGGTGCCGCCCGCAACGGCATAGCTCCATTTGCCGGATTGCGCGTCAAGCGCCAACTTCTCGACATAAGTGCCGCCAACGCATTCGAAGACGCGGCCATCCGGCAAGCTGATGCCGTGACCATCGGGCGGCAAAACGTAGTTCCAGCTCGTACCGTTCCACTCGGCAATCCTTCCGATATTTGCGGCCCAGATGCCGGTGGCGTTAGACGGAACAAGGTAGCTGTCGCCCACGGCCGGATTGCCGGGTGCGCTGGAGAGCGTCATGGACAGGACGGGCATCCACGGGAGACGCATGAGCTGACCCATGGGAATTTTGCGGTTTTCGACCCAAGCCCGTGTGGCAAACAACAGGGAAGGATCGACCAGCAAGGTCACATTGGCGTTTTCGCCAATGATGATCTGGAATTCATAACGGATGTCTTCAAGCTGCCCTTCAAGCGCAGTTGGCTTGTACTGGCTGACCGGCTTTGCGACGGCAATCATCGATCCGGCCTGATCGAAAATACCGAACTCCCGCATCCACCAGCCACCGGCATTGGTTGGAATGATCGCCGTGACCAGAATGGCGGAAGGGTTGTCCGGATCAGTGATGACGCTTTCGACCGGCGTGCGCCAGACCTCGCGAACCAGAGCCGTCGCGGCGGCGGTCGGATTGGTTTCAGCGCCATTGCCGTCACCAATGGCAAAATGGGTGATAACGACCGCATCGCCACCGGCTGCGCTCTGTGCGATCTTGATCTTGCCGGTGTTCGTAACGAGCGAAAAATAAGCCTGCGCCATGCCTCAAGCTGCCTTTGCGTTGATGCGGATAGAGCGGAGCGCATAGGCTCCGGTCCCCGCGAAGGTGGAAATTGAATAGGCCGCGTCTCCGAGCTGCGGAGCCATGATGCGGACGGTGCGGCCACGCCGGGACGCCGCGCCAAGGCGAAGGGTCGCTTCGCCTCGCACGCCGTACTGGATGGCGATATCCTGACTGTGCCGCTTGGCGGCGGCGATGATGCGGGCCGCAGCCTTCTGGTTCGGCAGATCGAGCGGCGCGTGGCCGTTGATGACGGTATCGTTGATGAACAGAACGACCTTATGCGTGTCGTGATACGCCTTCGGCTCTTCCTGCCACCATTGCGTCCAGCGGGCGGAAACGCCGATTGTTTCTAACGCCTTGCGCACGCCCGCCACGGTTCCACGCATAGCATGGATTTCAGGGGCCGCGTCGATCATGGCGCGCAGCAAATCCTCGCGCATGTCCGGAGAGATGAAATCCAGCAGTGCGGCTTCCACCACCATGATCGGCAGCAAGGCGGCCGGAGCCGTCAAGGCGTCCTGAACAACAAGGGCGGAGGGGTTGAAGGTGGCGAGCGTCTGGGACAGCGCCTCAATGAAATCGCGGTCGCGCTGGTCGCTGATGCCAGGAGGAACAAGGATGGCGGGAATGAAGTCACTCATTCGGCACCACCACGATGTTGACCACGAGCGATGCCAGAACCGGGAACTGGTGGGCGGCAAGATCGGTGAAATCGAAGCTGGTCAGCTTGGCGTCCGCAACACGCGGCAGGGCTTTCAGGGCTGACGTGATGACGGACGGTGCGATCTGCGCGCCAAGCTCCTGCGTCCAAGGCTGGAAAGCCGCCTGCGCCACGCTTTCGAACAGCGCCTGCTGACCAGCCGCCGCCTCGCGAACGCGAACGGTCAGCACCATGTTGAAATTGACCGGCTCCGGAGAATGGACAACGACATAGTCACCCATCGGGCGGCGGGTGTTCGGATCGAGGTAGGCAAGAATTTCCGCCTTCAGCTCATTCGAAGGCAGGCCGGTTTTCATAAGCGGGTAAATGTCGATGTGACCGGGTTCCGGCCGGATGACGGCAACGTCTACAATCGCCGGATTGACCGCCATGACATGCTCACGATAGCCGTCGCGAGGCCCGGCCTTGCTGATCGTGTGCAGGGCATTAGCGGCGCGAAGACGAAAACGCTCTTTATCCTCGATATCGGTCCCGCCCGAAATATCCGTCAGATTGGTGGCGCTGATGACGAATGCGACCGGATCGAGAATATCCGTCACCTTGCCAATACCGAGACCGTTCCATGTCGCGCCTGCCGCCGTCGCTTTTGCGGCGACGGTTGCCGCCAGCATCCCGGCTGGAATGACGAGATCGGAATCGGTTGCGAAGGTCACAGCATTGCCAGCACCGACGCGGGTGCCTTTCGGGATGACCGTATCCAGCAGGCGGATGGCGGATAGACGAAACTCGATTGTGGTGGCAGCGGCCTGTGCCAGAAGCCGGAAAGTCGAGACGTTGGCGGCGCGGTTTTCGAGGTGTACGCCTTCGGAAAAAACGACAGTGTTCTGAAGAACGCCTGTCTGCGCCGCTTCGTTGAGTAGCGACAGGGCATAAGCCGCGACTTCGATCAGGTACATTTCCGTTTGTGCGGGATAGAGCGTGCGGTTGGCAACCGCTTCGAACTTTGCCTTGAACTGCGCCTTCAGCACCGCAGGATCGCGCTCGAAGAATTCGGGAGCGCCATTTTCGCGCAACTCGGCAAGTGTGCGCTTGACGGGATCAGCCATTGTAAACGACCTCCGTTACCTGAAGATCGTCCAGCACGGATTGAACCGGCCGCCAGAAAACCTGTGTTTGGAAATGGGAGAACTGCACCATGTCAACCACGACGCGCTCGACGGTGACACGCGGCTCCCAAAGGGCGATGGCGTCCCAAATCTCGCGGGTCAGATACGGAATACCGATATCCGGGTTCCGGTCGATGGAACCGAGAATATCGACGCCCTTTTCCGGTTCGGTCGGAACGGAGCCTTTCGGCGTCAGGATAAGATTGGTGATCGACTGCGACAGGTCTTCGACCGCCGTGACGATCTCGCCATAGGTGTCGGGCGCAATAGCGGTCTGCGGATCGGCGCGGCCGACCTTAATGGACCAATGGCGGTGGGTGATTTTATCCTTGTCGATCATGCGAAGAGAGTGCCGCACGCCACAAACAAAAATGACCGGAACTCGGTTCCGGTCAGATGCTGAAGGTGAAGGAAGGTTAGCCGCAAAAGCCTGAAATAACAAGCCCGCGCCTAATCAACCTCCCATTTCGTAGCACCAGATATCAAAACCGCGCCGCATCCGCAGATATCGCCGTCGCGGGCAATGGGCGCTCCCTCGCAACTGTACTTTCCCGAGCCAGAGACAATGGGCGTGACGCCGTGGCCGGGAATGGGGCAGGAATGCATGTCACCTTTGCGGGCAATCAGCGCCTCTTCGGCGCTCCAGTTCGCGGCGCTGGTGATCACGGTGCCCCCATGCGTAGACGTGTCGCCAAGACGAACGATTTTCGGCATCAGGAAAAATGCCCCTTGGCGGCCTTCACGTTGAACTCGCCTGAAACCTCGATACTGACGCTGCCCGGTATCTTGATGTCCAGATTGCCGCTGCCCGTTTCCAACCGCACATAGCCGCCCGGAAACGTGATCACGATCTGGTCGTTGGCATCGCCTGAAGGCGCATCTTTCGCATTGTAGCGGGAGCCTATGACGCAGCCGCTTTCGCCTTTGGCGTCCATGGCGCACCACACCTCGTCATTCTCACCGGGCATCTGGAAGGCGGAAACGCCGGTCGAGGATTTCGCAAGCACGTCGATCCATTGCGTCACCAGCTCGTCTTCATCCTCAAACTGGACCTTGACACGCATCGTCTTCGGATCGCGGTCAACGACGATGCCGCGCCGTGCTGTTGGGTTCTGCCCGTATTCACTATCGCTTCGCTTTGACAAGCTCTGCCCCCGTTGTATAGCCACTACGGCTCATGGTGTGACTGGAACTGTCGATGACCAGAAGCGCGTCATAACGGCCGAAACCGTTGGTCTCGACCACGACGCCGGCGACGGCCGAAACATTGCCGACCATCTCGACCGATCCGGAGAGCGATTTCCGATTCTTGCGATGCAGGCGGGATTTTGCGAGTTTTTCCGCCTGCGCGGCATTCTCGACCCGCTCTCCAGTGATGTTGAGCACGTCACCGGTCGTTACGTCGCTATCCTCGACTTCGGCTTCGATTTTGGATTTCTGGTTCTCATCCATGGCCGTCACCTTGGCCTTGGAATAGGTTTTGTCGGTCTGGAAACGGAAACGGTAGTTCAACAATTGCACGCCGAGCTGAGCATGGCTGATGGTCAGCGCGGCGGCCCGACCGTCCACGGATTTGATGCTGGTGAAAATCGCCCGCTGCCCCCGCACGCTGAAATAATGCCCGGTGTCTTCGGCAAGCCGCGTTAGAAACTCAAGGTCGCGTTCCCGGCGCTGTGTCACTCGCTGGAAAATTTGCTGCTCGATGTCGCCTTCGACCGACAGGCCGTTTTCACCCGCGACCTTTTCCACGATCTGGCGCAGCGACTGCTTCTCGAAAGCGCGGGTCTTTTGGGTGCGGAGCGGCTTGGAGATCGGCGCGGCAAGCCCACGAATCGTCACAGTGTCGCCACCGCGATTTCCAGACGGTTCCGGTTCGTCCATTTCGAAAGTGCCGCAGGGCAACACACCGCCTGCTCCGTCGAAAATGGTGAGCTTCATCGTATCACCGGTCTCCGGCAACCACTCCCCTTTCCAGCGTCCGTCTTTGTCTTGGACTGTAACCGCTATGTCATCGGCCTCACCATGAGCCTTGTCGGTATAGGTGATAGACGTGGTCATGGGATCGAGTTCGGAAGAAATATCCACGCCCTGATAGATCAGCGAGAAATACGGTTTCGTCGCCATGGTCAGACACTGTATTCCGGGTTGGCGCGCTTCCACGGCGGCAACAGGCTGGTATTAGTAGCCTCTTCCTCAATTACCGGAATTTTGAGCGTAACGCCCTGCGGCAGCATGAGCGGCTGCACAGCCAGGTCGTCAAGGATCAGGTGGCGGTTGGCCTCAAGAATGACCGTCTGTTTGTACTGGTCACCGTAATAACGATAGGCCAGCAAATCCCAGCGATCCCCGGCAATCGTCCTGTACTCGAAATACTCTCCCGTCAGCTTGACTGTCATTTGCGCACCTGCGGATTGGTGGCGGCGCTACCGGAGAGCGCCGTGGCGCGGCTCTTGGCAATGGTCGTCAGTTGCGCGAACAGGCCGCCCGCCAGCGGGTCTTCCAGCAGGCCCATCGTGGCCTCAATTCTAACGGGGCTGCCGCTGCGGTTCGTCTTGGTGATGCCGAGCGACAGGCTTTCGATGACATAACGCTTGCCGGTAAATGTGCCGTCGCCAAGCGACAGGGGCAGCGGCGACTTGATTGCAAAGGCGATTTCCAGCTTTGCCAGTTCGGCGGCCGGATCGCAGAATTCTTCAGAGAAGAAGAAGCTGAAGGACTGCGTATCCAGTTCTTCGCCAATCTCCTGAAGAGCAGGTTTGCCCCGCGTGGTGGCGTGCTGGACGAATGTGCCCGCCCGCTCGATGCCGTGCGAAACGGGGCCGGTCAGCGGCGCAACACCAAGGGGAATGGAGCCGAGAAGGTAGATCACAGATCGACCTCATCATAATAGCGAGGAGCATCCTCAAGCCAAGACTGGCACGAGCGGCAATAACGCTTCTGTCCCTCTTCGAGCATGGTGCCGCAATCGCACTTCCATGACTGTTCTTCAGCCATGGCACTGAGTACGGTTTTACGGGTTTCGAACCGGTTGCGGTGACGAGTCAAAATTGCCGCCTTTCTCTAAGACGATTCTCTTCATCGATAAGCGCCGCCAACTCACGGGAACTTTCGTAAAGGGCATCTTTCACGGCCGCCTTGATGTCCGCTGGAGAACCATTTCCGCCATTGACCGAAATTGTTGGATTGAAATGATAGGTGCTGCCGGAACCGCCCGACGCCGCCGACTGGACGGAAGCGCGGGCAACCTGTGCGCGGGCGGCGTCAGCGCCGGTGGAAGCTGTCGCGACGTTCGGCGCGGAGATCGCGGCAGCCGCCATGGTTGCAGCCGATGCGGCGCGCATGGCCTTCACCATCGGTTCGGCCCGGATCGATCCGGCGATGGTTTCCCCGAACTTCAGACGGTGAATGTCTGAAAGCGGCCCGACCTTCGCAGGCGAGGACGGGAGGTGATCGCGCACCATCTGCGCCATGCGCTGGATTTCGTTGACGACAACGGCAGCACGCGCCCGCATGCCCGCCGCCATAGTGTCCATCAGCGCCGCGCCCTGATCGTAGAACGACACCCCGGCAAGATAGCTCCGCGCCTGACCGATAACATCCGTGATCGACGGCACCAGCTTGGCGGCTGCGGCGTCGAGCTCGGCAAGTTTCTGCATGGCGACGGTCGCGTTTTCGCGCAAGGCCACCGCATCCGTCATGGTGGCGGGTGCGGCGGGCGTTTCAGTGGGATCATCACCGCTGAAGCTCAAAACCGATTTGACCTTTTCCCATGCTGCACCAGCTCGGGCGGCCGCGCCGTCGATCAATCCGCCAAGCGCGTCGGAAATCCCGGCCCACGACCTCTGGATTGCCTCAACAGGTGACCATTCAAACAGCGCCTTGATGCGCGACCATACAGCATCCACGGCGGCAAACGCGTTTTCCACCGCCGCTGTCGCGGTCGTGGACAGGCCAGCCCAAAGCCTCGAAATCGTCTCGACAGGAGACCATTCAAGGACGGCTTTAAGATTGGTCCATGCCGCTTCCACAAGGCCACGCAGCGCCTCGATGCCCATCGCGGCAATAAGCTTGTGGGCGTCCCAAAGCTGAAAGAGTATCGGCATGGGATCGAAGCCGAGCCAGCCCTTGACCGTATTCCAGGCATTGGCTGCAGCCGTTGCCATCGAGTTCCAAAGATCGATGAAAAACGCCTTGATCGGTTCCCAATTGAGATAAATCAGCGCTGCACCGGCGACGATCGCGGCTATGGCAAGCGTTATCGGATTAGCCATCAGGGCGGCGCTCAGCATCGACAGGCCCATGGCGATCTGGACGAGACCGGCCGCCGTGGAAATCAGGATCGGCGCAAAGGCCATGCCCGCCAGAATTCCGGCAAGGCGCTCCCACCCACCGACATATTCAGCCGCGACGGAAAGATACTCGCCAAGGCGAGATAGCACCTGATAGACGCCATTGGCGAACTCCCAAGCCGCAGTCAGCACCGTCACGACACGGTCGCTAATATAGGACGCCCATTGCTGAAGGGTGCCGTCATCCGCCATGCGGTTGACGGTTGCGAGGACCAATTCAAGTTTCGACTTCATCCAGTCGAAAAGACCGGCATTCATGATGGCGAGCTGGAACTGCATCCAAAGGTCACCAAGATTGGAGACCATGCCCTCCCATGTGCGGGATAGCTTGTCCATCGCTCCTGAAAAGCGATCAGACATAATCTTTTGCAGCACTTTCTGGATGCCGCCGGGGTCCGACGCCAGCGCTTTCGCGATTCTCTTTTGGCCGTTGATGGTGTAGGAATAGGCGATCTCATCGCCATCCTTCGCGGCGCGGATGCCAAATTCCTTCAGGCGCTCGTTCTCACCCGTAACAGCGTCGGCAATAGCTTCTACCGCTTGTTCCAACGGCTTACCCATTGCGGCCGACATGTCGCCAAGATCGCGAAGCAAGCCAGTTGTCGGATCAAGTCCATAGGCGCGCAATTTCACGAAGCTGTCCATGACACCGTCCAATTCGTACGGCGTCTTTGCGGCGAAGTTGGTTACCCATGCCATTGCGTCCTTGGCTTTGGCGCTGGAACCCTCTGTCGTTTCAAGGATGGTCTGGAATTTTTCGAATTTCGATGCAGTACCGACCAACTGGCCCGCAGCCAAACTCGCAGCGCCAACGGCAACTGTCGCCACGCCAGCGGCAAGCGCTAACCCGCGAAAGGTCTTGCCTGCTCCAGACGCGACCTGTCCAAAGCCTGACTTCGCTAACGCAACGGTCTTATTATGAAGGGCAACCGTTGCACGCGCTGCCGCCTCCGCCCCTGCCACTACGCCTCTGTACGCCGAACGGGCAACGGACCCGATTTTAGATAGGGCAGATGCGTGACGCTCCGTTGCCCGCGTGGCACCGGCTGATGCGGCAGCGCCAGCCTTGGCACCAGCTTCAGCGGCTTTGGCCGTTTTCTTCTCAGCGGCCATGATTTTCGACATGACCTTGGTGGCGCGATCCACCCCCTCGAAAATCATCGCGAAACGCATAAAAAAACCTCTGGTCAGATATCCTGAACAGAGGTCGCACATTACTTGGATAGGAATGACCGGAACTCGGTTCCGGTCAGGTCTTGTTTGAGGCGGCTTTTATAGCGGCAGCTTTCGCCTCTTCCAGTTCAATCTGTTCCGCATACCACCACGCGAATTCGGCTTCATCCATGGCATTAAGATCGCCATGCGTCCAGCCCTTTTCCAGCAAGAACAAGTGCTGGGCGGGTGCCGACAGCGTTACGCCGCCGTCTTTTCCTTTCCCTCGTCATCGTCATCGCCGAAAATTTCGCTGATTAGGGTCAACGTGTCGCCTGCCGCAACAAGCTCTTGAAGGTCGGTAATGGTGAGTTTTTCACCGTCGAACAGGACAGTCTCGCAAATGAATGCCGCCTGCGCCTTCGGGGTGTCACCTTTGGCGATGCGCTGTGCTTTCATCCAGAGGCCATGATTGATGAAATTCGGGATGCTGGCGGTAACGCCGCAGTCCTTCAGCGGAAAATCATAGGTGCCGGATTTGGCGTCCTTGTTGGCCCTCAGTTTGGCGCGAACGCCGGTGAGCTTCGTTTCTGCTGCCACTGTTGTCTCCTGTGTGACGTTAGAACTTGAAAGAAGGGCCGCGCCTCTAACGCGGCCCGATAGGTTGGAAGGATTGCCGCGTCAGCAGCGCATGCGGGTTTCGATGAAGTTGAGCGCGTCCGTTTTCAGGCTTTCGGCATATTCAGGAGCAAGAGGCTGCGCCGTTCTGATTGCCTGATGCCAGGGCATGAATTCGTCCACCTCCATCGACGTGATGGCAACGGGGGAAACATGCATGACGAAGGGACCGAAATCGTCGGCGCTGACGATGACGCTGTAGAAATCGCTCCGGCTTTCCGTCGCGGCCGGAACCGGCGACGTGAAGAAAAGGGAGGCGAGCATGAAGGTCACAGCGCCAACCACCGCAACATAAGGGAAATATCGCTTTACCATAGGTTCCTCAGAAGGGGTTCAATGTGTGTCCGGACGCGCCTTAGCGCGGCCAGACGTCTGTGCCATTGATGCGATAGATGTTGTTCCACGCATCAAATTCGATGATCGGGGTTTCGCCGCCGTAGACGGACTGCTTGAACGAGCTGATGGATATATCGTGCTCCTGCCCGAGATTTTCCCCGAGTTTGGCGGTTCGGCCGCCCGTCTTCATCATCTGGAAGCCGATATGGGTGATCAATGTGTGGGACTGCCCGGTGTTCAGTCCTTCGCCGTCGAAAATATCGACGTAGGAATGAAGCTGGAGCTTGTGCACCTTGGTCGGGTTGAGGATATTGCGCGACACTTCCTCATCCAGCCATTCGAAGGTGATCTTGCCGTCAATCGCCTGCACCGGGCGACCGGGCAGCTTCAGGACGCCGATCATGCCGAGCGTCTGATGCTCGATCTCGGCATGGGCGATTTCGCCCATGTCCAGCTCCGTCACGCGCCCGCAGACATCCACCTCGTTGATGTAGCAGTCGGACTGCGTGATCTGACCGATTTTACGTGCCATGGATTATGCCTCCTGTCAGGCCGCGAGCGAAAGCGCGTTGGAGATGAATTTCGTATCGACGTAGGAGTCGATGGTGATGCGCTCCATGACCGAAATCGGGTGGCATTCGAGTCGGTAATAGAACTTCCCGTCTGCGATCTGCTCGGCGGTGTTTTTCTGCCGGTCGAAGCGGAAGGTGCCGCCATAAATGGCGATGTCGGTTTTCGAGCGCAGATAGGCGTTCACGCCTTCTTCGGCCGCCTCGACGGTCATGGGGGAACCGAGGCGATCCACGTAATTCATCGTGTAGAAGATGATCGCCTCGTGGATCATGTCGAGGATGCGGCGGGCATGAATGAAATTCTCGACATGCGACGAAGTCGGGAAAGCCGCCGAGCGGTTGCCAAATACCCGGATGCCCGTCGCGAACGACCGCATCGCGGTGACGATCCCGGCTTCGTTCAGAAAGTTGGTGTCGTTCTGGTAGTCGGACGGGTAGAAGTTGATCGGCACTTCCAAATCGACCACGCCCTTGATTTCGCGATTGGACGGCGAATTCTGCCAGCCTTCGTTGAGATCGGTAGCGATGATGACGCCAGCCAGCCGCGAAGACAGCGGATCAAGCCGGGTTTCCGTCGCCCCTGTCGTGTCTTCGATAACGACATGCGGATAGGTGAGAACGGTGCGGGCGCTGGAGGTGTTGGCCGTGCCAGCCACGCCGCGAGCGGCGACAGCCTGCTGTTTCGTGAGACCAAGCGGCAGGTCGGCAATCGCCAGCGCATGAAGGCGGCTGGCAACCACGTCCATTTCGGCGCGAACCGTCGCTGCAGGCGAATAGCCAGGTGCGATGATGAGCTTCGGGAAATAACCGAAATTGTTGTAGCACTCGTAGGCACCAGAAAATCCGGAGGCGAGACCGGCAGGTGAAATCGTGCCGTTGATGTCAACCGTCGTCACCTTGGAAGGATCGGGGTTGGCACCTTCCTTGTGAACGTCCGGATCGAAGACGTTGTTGACGATAATCGTGCCGCCGTCGCCCTGATCGAAGATCGCATCGAGCGCGGCCGGGATGGTGTAACCGGCTTTGTGCACACCGAACGCGGCCGCACCTTCCGCCCGCGAGCGGATGATAACGCGTTTATTGATGTAGTCTTCTCGTGCCAGAGCCGTGGCATGCACGTCCTGAATGGGGGCCGTGCCGTTGACGTAGGTGACGGCGGATTTCACGTCGCGAACGACTGTCACGCCGTCCTTGTGTTCGATGACTTCCGGGCCGTGATGGAAAGTTGCCGCCATGTATCAGGCTCCTTCAGCAGATGCGTCGGCAGGCTGCACTTCTTCCTTGCCGGTTTCGGCAATGAGCAGCTTTCTGGCGATCAGGTTTTTGACGGTGTCGTTTTCTTCCGGCAGATCGGTGTAGGAGGTGCCGGGAAACAGCATGCGGGAGGTGCCGTCCGCTTCCAGCGGCGTGACGGGACCACTGTAGCGGTAGGATTTGCGGTTCAGAGGCGACTTTGCCATGTCCTTCTTTCCTTCAGGGGGTTGCGAATGCGGGGCGCATGAACGGCGCTGGTGACGGAGTGCTGCGGGCCACGGCCGGGATCGGCAGGGAAATGCGGATTTCCCAGCGCCAGACGCCATCTACCTCTTCAATGAGCTGGTCGCGGGTCATGACGGCTGGGCCAGCACCCGCAAAGGATCGGCCCTGTACTGCAAGTCGGATGTCCTCAAGATGATTGTAAGCGCCGCCTTCACCGCGCAGCGACCGGACTAGCAGCACCAGCGACCATTCCATGGCGCGGGCCTGTGCGGTGTTGGAAGGACCTTTCGGAGCCGCATAGCGCGAACCGGCATAGTGAATGAGCAGCGCCGCTGGCAGGTTGGAAAAATCGTAGAGCTTCGGGTTGTTGGGGAAATTCTCGACCTTGCACTGGCCGGAGACATTTTCCTTCAGGTGCGGCAGAAGCGCGTCTTCGACCTGTTCGATGATGAGCGGCGGGCGGGCGGTGCGCAGAACGTCGCTCATGAATTCCACCCGTACAGAATACCGGCCACGCGGGATGGCGGAATAATGGCGTCCGCGCGGGTCGATCCGGCCTCGCCATTCACCGGCTCGCCAGCAATCGGAAGCTCGAATTTCCCGGTGGCGACGGCCTTGATGTTTGACATGGCGGCGTCATGGCGCTCGCGCACTGTGGTTTCGACCTGTCCCTGTCCGCCCGACTTGTCGCGCAGGCGGTAACGGGCAACGTCACCGATCAGGCCCTTGACGAGCTGCGGCGTGTTTTCTGGCGTAAGCGTTTCGATGACGGCGTAACGGGCACGGGAATAACCGACAAGAATATCTTCGGCAAAGGTGATGGCGGTTTCGATCTTGGCCACGTCGAGCGTGCGACCGGCCATGTCGTTCAGATTGCCGATGCCCGCGATCTGCGAGACTTCGGCAAGGCCGAACATCGTCGTAAATTCGTCAACCGTTAGAAAACGTGGCATCGGAGAGGTCCATGGGTGAGAGTGAAAACGAGCGGGATGGATGCGGTGCACCATCCCGCTCGAAAGGCCCGGCTTGGGAGTCTTCGGAACGGGGCTTATTTCGGGGTCTTGGCGGGTTTCGCCTTGTCTGCCGCCTGCTCGGCAAGCTTCGCCAGTTCGGCCTGCGCTTCCGCCAGTTTGGTTTCCGCGTCGGTTCGGGCCTGCTTTTCGCTGGTCAGCTCGGCTTCCAGATCGGCAACCTTCTGGCGTTCCTCGACAAGCAGGCTATCCTTGGCTTGAAGATCAGCGATGGCAGTGCTGACCGTGCTCTTTTCGCGACCCAGATCACGCGTCAGATCGAAAATCCGATTTTCGAGCAGGGCGGTATCGAGCAGATGATCCGCCTTCAGCACCTCAATCCGGCCTGCGGCGGCATCTTCCACCGCCGTCTGGAAATCGCTCTCCAGTGCAGTATCGGACATGTCCACGGCCTGCGAAAGCTTCTCCGCAACCTGCGGGTTGATGACGCCGGAGGCGGCAAGCTGGAGCGCCAGCGTCGGGGAAACTGCGACGGTCTTGCCAGCCTTTTCTCTAACGCCGTTGACCTTGGCGGGACCGGTCAGAGTGACGGAAACGGTAAATTCGTCCATGATCGCCTCCTATCAGGCCGGAGCTGCGCCAGCGTTCTGGAGAAGGAAACCGGCCTCCGCCCCGGTGATGGTGGGGCGGCGCTCGATGGTGGTGGGATAAATCCACGAACCGTTGCGATCCTCGTAATACGGCTTGTTGACCTGCGGATAGCCATTCAGCTCGTAGGTGTAGGCGTAGCTCGGCACCTGGAAATTGTTGCCCTGCTCGGGGACATAGGCGAGGATGGCATCGTCGCCCCAGACATCGTTGGCAAGTGCGCTGTCGTCAGCCGTTTCCGGCAGGTAAACAGCAGCCCCCACGACTACCTTCTTCAGGTCGAAATACGCCGCGAGCATCTCAACCGTGATGCTTTCCTTGGAGGTGTATTTGAACTGCTCCTTGATCTTCGGGTGGTTCTTCAGGGCATTGCCGGCATTGGGGCCGAGTGCCAGCGTGTTGGGATAACGGCCAACGGAACGGCGGATGGCTTCCTTGGCAGCGTCGATATCGGATTTCGGATCGGAATTCGGGTCCGTCCAGCGATCACCGCCCGCCAGCGCCAGCTTATGGTTGCCATCGTACTTGGTCGCATCGCGGGCGAGCTTGGCCGCATCGACCTCCAGCGTGAGGTCAAGAACATCCAGCACCATGTTGACGGCTCCGGCCGCAAGGTCGATGCCGGGAATGATTTCGGCTTCCTGCTGATGTTCGGTAGGCACAACAGCTTCAAGACTGTCCTGCGCCAGAGACACCGGATCGTCGGCATAGCCGTACTGGATGCGCTTGCGGTCGGCACCCGGTGCGCGGCGAGTGTTGAGCAGACGGAAGCTTTCCTTGCCGAAGCGGATCGTCCGCATTGAGCGGTTCGGGATCGTTACACGCGGGAAAAGCGCGCTCGAAATGAAGGTGGAGTTGCGGTAGCCGCGTGCATGCGTCGAAAGGATCGGATCGACAACGGCGGCGGTGCGCTGGTTCAGGACATTGTTACCCATTCGGAACTGGTTCCTTATTTCATGAAGACGGTGACAAATTCGCCATCGGCCGCAGCAGTGAGCGCACGGGCGAAGACGTTGACGGATGCGCCTGTAGCGGTCTTGACGCCTCCAGCCGCTGCGGAAATGAGCTTGTCGCCCTTGGCGATAGCGCCGCGAGCGCGCAGGCGGGCCGTGCCGATCATCATGCCCGCGACGTCGAGACCGACCGTTGCCGGGGCGTGCGCCATGGCTTTCACGGGCGCATCGTCTGCCGTGATCTTGGCATCGTTGAAATCGACCAGATCGTAAGCGGCGAAGACGGTGGTAGCGGTCAGCGTCTCGCTGTAGAGGGAGTTGAAAAACTGCATGTCGGGAAGCTCCTGTCAGGAAACGGCGCGCACGGCGTCGAGGTAGGCCGTGCCGGGATGCTGGCGCTGGTAGGCTTCCGCCCTGGCATGGATTTCCATGCCATTGGCATCGACCTGTTTGCCGTCAGCCGAGAACGAAGCGGGGCGGCCTCCGGAGCCGTTGATGTCCGGCATGTCGAAAGCGCCGAACGACACGATCTTCGGCTGCGCCGCCAGAATGTCGCGGAGCGCCTTGGCAACCGGGACGGCTGTTTCACCAGCCGCGAATGAAACGGAGGTTTCGGCAGGCAGGGCGTCAAGGATCGACACGACCTTGTCCTTGCTATCGGGCAGAAGCTTGCCATCGGAGACGAGGCTTTCCGCAAAGGAGACATTCTCGGCGTGGGCGGCGTCGGCTTCGCGTTTCTTGATGCGCTCTTCACGCGCCTTCAGATCGGCTTCCTGAGCCGCAAAGGACGGATTGGGGGTGGTCACGGGGGCTGGCTCCTTCAAAGGGGGAACAACGGGGGCGGAAAATGACGGGCGGGAAATGGGCGGCTTTTCGATCTCGGTTTCCGAGAGCCATTCGAGGCGATAGGCAGGCAGCGCCTTATCGGCGTCTTCCATGCCGAATTTCTCGATGATGAAATCACGCAGCGACCGCATGATGCTGGCGGTCTCCTCGAAACCGCGCTCCCCGAAGGACGAGGCGAAGGTGGCGCTGCCTTCAGACGAGGAAAACGCGACGTTCTTCAGGCCGGAGACGGCAGGGGCCGCGCCGCCGAGAAAACCGATATGTTTCGGATACCATGTGCCGGGGGTCGGATTGGCCGCCTGATCCGGCGAAAAAAGCTGAAGTGATACCTTTTTGTAGGTGCCCTTTTTGACCTCTTCAGCAAAGGCCGGATTGATTTCGCTAACCGTCGCATAGAGACGGTTGGTCGTAGCGTCAAAATCGAAGCTTTCGGCCCATGCGAAGGCAGGCGCATCCGTCGAGGGATGACCGACGACAACAGGTGCTGGCGCAGTCTCATAATCGTAACCGTCTGCCATCGCCTTAAGGTCGGCGGCGGTATAGGTCAGCTCGATGCCTTCCATCGACTTGAAAGTGCCGGGGCGGAAAACTTCGATACGGGCGGTGGCGGAAGCGGTGGTCATGTCGGCTCCAGAAATCATCTGAAGCGACCATGCGGCACGCCGAAAAAGAAAATGACCGGAACTCGGTTCCGGTCAGGCGTACTTGGCTTGTGGACAGACAATGCGCCATGTCGGGAATGGTTTCAAGCCCGGATCGCATCCCCAATGCGGGAGCAAGGCCGCAACCGGCTCACAGCCGGTTTCTAACGCGTCTCTAACGCGGGGGTAACCCAAAATCGGTATGAGCGGACACCCGAAAGGGTTATGCGCGCCTGTGGGCGAAAATTTCGAGGGGGTTATTCCACCTCCAGCCAGTCTTCCGCAATGGCAAAAATTTCCGTCTCGTCGTCGGCCGAAAGACCGAGATACGGCCGCGCCGGTATGGTGACTTTCCGATTCCGACCCGCCTCGCCGCCGAGCTGGTGAATGGCGGCATAGACCAGTGCCGAACCGATACGAACATCGTTCTGGCTGGCGACCATATTGATCGAACCGCGCAAGGCTCCGGAAGCGCGAAGGATCGTGATCGGCGCGTTGCCGTATTTTCTCATGCGCAGATCACGCGTCACCAGCGACAACGTTTTCCAACGCGAACCGTCCGGTGCTGTTTCGCTGTCAAAGCGCTCATCGGTAGAATTCAGGAGATGCTCACCGACATTCTTGTGAAACCCTTCGCGGTTCGCCATGCGCTCCACCAGCTCCGCCAGCTTCTCGCGCATATCGGCGTCGTTGATCGTGGTTTTGTAGCTGATGCCTGTCATTGGACTTTCCCGCTATTTGGGCCTATATTGTCACTGTCAGCGAGCGAGACCGGCGATGGTCACGCCAGTTCGCTGACGCAAAGGCCGGATCGCTCCCGGCCTTTTACTTTTTTGGGCGCTTGTAAATCAGCTTGCCGACGCGCCGCTTCTCCAGCGCCGCAAAATCCGCGTCACCCTTCTTGTCGGTAAAATCAAAGCTGGTGACCGCCTCCCACGTCTTCTCCCCGATCTCGAAGACGATCTGCATGGCGGTTTTCGGATCGACGCGGATATAACGCCGGTCCACGACCAGATCGCCGCTTTCGGCCTTCCGGGCAACGCCCATCCAGATTTCGTCCGGATCAAGCAGCGCTTCCGCCATCATCGACATGACGCGATGCCGGTTCCGCTTCAGCGCCTTCAGCTCGCCATGGCGGTTTCTGAAGAGAAGATCGGAAACCGGGATTTTCGTGCCGGATTTATCCTCGAACAACACGGCCCGGTCGATATCGGCTCCGAAGGGTTTGAGGAATTCGCGGACATAATCCTCCGGCGTCTGGCCGTCCTTCAGCAGTTTCGCCTTGAAGGGTTTCGCAGCCTTGACGAGATCGGAGACCGGCTCCGGCGTGTCGATGGCAACGGCCATGCGGGGATTGTCGAGCAGTTCGCGGCCTTCATCCATCAGGGTGGACGGCGTTAGACCGCGCTCCCAAAGATCACCCGGCATATAATCCCAGCCGTAACCGATACCCTGCGGCTGTTCGATCAGCGCGCCGGAAACCGGGTCGATCATCGGCATCATCAGATCGGCAGGCGCTTCATCCGGACCATCTTTGCCCCGGCGCTTCAGGTCGCGCAGCGAGAGCGATCGGACGCCGCAGGAGCAATACCAGTCGTTCGGCGGAAAGTGCTTCTTCCACCATGGATCATCATGGCGATAAATCCTGCCGTGCAACGCCTCATGCGATGGCCGGGGGATTTTCGGCTTGCGGGTTTCGCCGTGCCGGTATTCCCAGAAAGGCCGAAGCTTCAGCACGTCCGGATCGCGCATCTGCTTCAGGCGGCCCGCCATATAGGAGGTGCGCATATTGGTTTCGAAGATGACGCGGGTGCGCCATCCGTAATCGCCCTTGTAGGTCCAGCCATATTTCGAGACGATCCGGTCGAAGTCGTTTCGAAAATCCTGAAGGGTGCCGCCCTTTTCCATGATGTCGGCTATCGACGTCTGGAAATCGGAGAGCATGGCAAGATCGGTGGCACCGGCAATGACGAAAGCACGGTCATGGGTGCCGCGCATGGCGTCGGTCCAGACCTTGGTGGGCTTGCCGCGCTTCTGCCTGAAGAACTCTATCTGCTCTTTGAAAGGCTGGTTGAATACATCGGCGTCGGCAAAACTCGCCTCGTCCTCACCATCAAGGAAAACCGCCTCGCGACCCTGAAGGCTGGAAAGCTCCAGCGCGTCCCCAAGCAGTTTTCCCAACGCGTCCGGAGACCATTTTGCGCCGAGCTGGAGAATGGCACGGGCTGCGGCCGGAAGATCGGCGGCGCTGTCTATGACGGCGCGGATGGCATTCAAACGGCGTGTGAAGTGTCCGGCCGCTAATTCCTCAACCCGGTCGGCAACATCGCTGACCGGATCGGGGTCGGCCGCAAAACCTACCGAGCTACGGAGTTTTTTTTTACGTCGAGCGCCCCGAACAGGGCGGCGAAGGCAGGGTTCTCAGCGGCTGCCTTGCGCAACACAGCATCACGCTTGCCTCGTTCCGAGAAGGCGAAGCGCGCTTCCACCAGCCGGTCAATGGCCGTTTCCGAAAGCGCATGCGTCAGTTCAAACGACACGATGAACTCGCGGGCCGTATCGTCATCATCCATCATGGCGGCGGATTTGAGGATTTCGACCAGCGCCGCATTCTCCGAACTGGCGGCTTCCGCCTTTGCCTTGCGGGTTTCGGCCTTGGACTTTTCGTTGCTCGGACGCACGCGCCAGACGCGGGGAACGCCAGCGCCGGGGAAATTGTAGTCGATCAGCCACTGCACGAGCTGCTCGTGGAACGTATCGGAAAGATGGTCTGCATCGCTATCCACCAGCAGGTCAAGAATATCGGCATGGGTTTCTGCGGCGGCCTTCGAACCGTGAGAACCGATATCGGTGGTGAGGGTCTCACCAAGAATACAGATGGAAATCTGGCGGTCCCAATATTCCATCCATTCCCGGTAGCTGACCGATCCGGAGCGTGCCGCTTCCAGAAACTTTACGTCCGCCCCCTTTGGCACGGTGATGGCGGCGCTGGTCTGGATGCTGGCGAGCTTCTGCAGAAGCTGGTTCTGTTCGTCTGACAGCATTCCATACGGCGTTTCGGCTATGACGGTCGGGCCTGCGAACTTCTCCAGAAAATGCAGCCAGAAGGCAACGCCCTCGCGCTTGAACAGCACCGCCCAGAAGAGCTGCGAGCCGAGGCCAAGCCCATAAGGGTTATTACCGACGACGCCATGGCGATGCACGATGAACTTGCGGTCAGGCAGTTCCTCGCCTTCGTTCATGTTTGTCCAGGTCAAGAGGCGCGGCCGCCAGTCATGGCCGAAAGCGAAGCGGCGCTGATCGTGGGTTACGATCTTTTCCGGCACGATCCGGTTGTCGTCACGCTTCCAGACGATTTCTGAAACGGAAAAGCCTTTCAGGATAGCGCCGCCGGACAGGTCTTCGGAGATACGGTCGAAGGGCAATTTGCCTAACGTCTTGCGCACGAAATCCGCCGCTTCCACGTCCTGCGGCTTGTCGGATGCGGCGATGCATTCCCATTCGCGGGCGACAAGATGTTTGTTGCGCTTGGTAAGGATGGCGGAGGCATGGGTGTCGCGCTTGATCTCGTCATAGATTTTGAGACCCTTGCCGCCGCCGCGCTGGATGAGCGTGTCGTCGGCATGCTGAAGCGCGCCACTGAAAAACGGGATGGTGATGTCGTTCGTTGCGTTAGCAATCAACGCACGGGCGTCTGCGGGCAGGTTCTTGCGTTCGGCTGCCGTGACCGCTTCTTCTGCAAAAGAGGCCGATTTCTGTTTCCTGCGGCGGCTCATAAGCGATACCCTCCAAGTCTCTGCTGACTGCTGTTCGCAGCCGTATTAATCCCGCCGCCTGCTCCGGCCGTGGCACCGCCCGCATATTCGAGCGTGTGCTGCCAGAGCATGTCGAGGCAGTCCGGGCCGTCATCGTGATCGGCGTTCGGCCATTGCTGAAGCTGGTCGATCAGCGTCTGTTGCGTTTTATTGAGACGGATCAATCCGCCCGCGACGGGTGGCTGAAGCCGCTCAATGCGCAAATCCTTGTCCGCGATAGGTGTAACCGGTACGGCGGAAATACCCACGCCCTGCCGTGCTGCCGTCGCCATCAATGTGGTACGCAGGAATTCCTGAAACTGGACGGCTTCCACGAACCAAAGCAGGCAGCGATATTGCCGCTGCAAGGCGATGACATCGGAAATGATGATATCGGGCAGACGGCGGCGAATGGAGGCTTCCAGCAAATCCATGGTGCCGTGCAGCCGGTTGAAGCCGCCGACAAGAATAGCGCTCGGATCGCGGCCATGGCCCTTTTTGCCAAGCGAGGGGTCGATGGCCCCGAAATGGATAAGATCGGGCTGCTGCAAAACCCAGAACGTTATATCCTTGAAAGGGCTGGCCTCGTTGATCGGCTTGTTCTGATATTCGGTCGCGAAGCTGTCATGGTCCGACGCCCGCTCCAGCATAAGGAAGATAAGCGGCTGGATCGCAGGCCAGTTGACGATGGCACCGGCGTCCATATCCGCCTTGCGCTCGGCGTAAAATGCGCGGGCGGCGTCCTCACCGTCATTCTGGTAGACTTCTTCGAACTGGTCCCAAAGGTCCATCCGGTCGGGAAACTGAATGACCGCCTGAAACTCGGCAACACGCCAGACCGGCGATTTCGCGGCACGAACAAGCACGGCGTCATAATGAAGGACGGTCCCGACCCAGACCACGTCCATGGAGCCGTCAGGCGGCCCGACCTTCAAGGCGGCGCGCTTGATCCAAGTTTCGAGCTTCTTGCGCTGCTCGGGCGACCGCACGGCCTCGTCATTCTCCAGATCGTCAAAGAACATCAGGTCCGGACGATATGGACCATGGCGACGGCCGCGCAGTTTCTGGTTCGCGCCAAGCCCTTCGACGCGGATATTGTTCTTGGTGACGATCTCGCCTTCACGCCAGACACGTCCCTGACCGGCAACCTCGGGAAAATCGTTGGCAAGGCGGGGATTTTCCGTCAGTTCGGCTTTGATCGCCTCTATCAGCAGCGCGGCCTGCGCGTACACGTCGCAGACCTCCAGAATATACCGCTTGAAGCCAAGGCAGATGCAATAAAGCGCAAAGCCGAGCGACAGGTGGGTAGATTTGGACGAACCGCGTGGCGCGATGAACAAATCTCTAACGCCCTTTTCGGAGGCGAGGATTTCCGGAACGCGGGCAAAGATCGTCTTGTGAAAAAGGCTATGCTCGCCCTTCACATAGTGCGGCAGGTAGGTTTCCAGAAAATACTGGAAGCCTGTTTCGGGAATTCTGACTTTAGCCAGGCGCTCGGCTTTGGCCTTCGGATCGGCTGCAAAAGCCGAAACCGACAGGTCCACCCACCGGGCGAGCTTGTCGGCTTCATCCGCGATCCAGTCGCGAAAATCCTTGTCGCTGACCTTCGCCTTCAGGACCGGTTTTTTCATCATGACGAGAAGGCGCTCGCGATCCTGTCACCGAACGGAACAAGGATTTCCTGCACCACGGAAATGTGCTGCGGGAACTGCTCCTGAACGAAGGCAATGAGATGCTGGACAACGGACTGCGCCACGCCCAGCTCGGAGATTTTAGGCGCCAGCTTTCCGGCAGATGCCGTGACCTTCACCATGGCATCGCCCAGCGCCACCATGTGCTTGATCTTCTGGTCAATGGAGAGGTCTTTGTTGTTCTTGACCTCGTCCAGCAGCGCCTGCGCCATGATGACGAAATCTTCGACAACCGACGACACGACAACGTCGAGACCTTCACCGGCAAGCACCGCGCCGGAGCGGGCCATGTCCCAATCGTCGCCATCGGCTTTCGCCGCCGCCTTCCAGCGGCCAATGGTGGCCTGACTGACGTTCAGCGTCACGGCGATGGTGGCAAGCGTCATCCGCCGATAGACATAATCGGAGCGGGCCTTGCGGCGGGTTTCCATATCGTTAGCCACTCAATCCGCCTTTCAGAATAAATGTCATGATGCCGCCGATGATCGCAGCGGCCACCAGCCATACGACCTTGCCGATGGAGGTTTCGATTTTGGTGAGGCTGGTTCGGATGCCGTCCATTCTTTCGTCACGGACGGCGCTGTCCCGTTCCAACGCGGTTACACGAACGGCCACTTCATCGATCCTTGTGTGAGCCTGTTCCACCTTGGCGGCGATATGAGCAGGGAAATCAAAGCCGTTCATCGGCGTCCTCGAATGGCGGCGGCAATCGCATTCAGACCGCCGCCGACAGCCTGAATACCGAAGAAGGAAAGGAGGATCGCGCCCTGCCACTCGTCAAACGGCGCGGGAAACTTCGGGATTGCCCAGCCCAGCTTGAAACAGGTGTCGAGCGTGACAAGAAGAAGGTGAAGCGCAAAGCACCCGGCGATGATCGCCGTGATAAGCCGCATTTCCCAGAAGCCTGAAGACGCCAGCCGGATTTCCTTGGCGTTCCGGGCCGCGTCGATCTGGCGGTTGACATCGGAAATCGCAGCATCGGCAATAAGCCGTTGCTGGTCGTTTTCCGCCTTCAGCCGCATGTCGTAGGCGCGGGTGAGCGCGCCTGCCAAATCACCGGAAAGCCATCGCAACAGGGCAGTTATCATCAAATCCCCTTGATGCGATTGACCGACCAGCGGCCCGAACCGAACATGTAGAGCGCGCCGCCACCCATCAGCAGCAACAGCGCCGTGACGCCGAAGGCCCATGGGTTATTAACGCCGACAAGGGCAGACGCGACGGCCGTGCCAACAGTGCTGCCGATCAGCGTTTTGACCGAACCACTGGCGGACGGTTTGACGTCATCGGCCGTCGCCAGTGCGTGATTGGCGTCGGTTTCTTGAAGCGGCACGGAAGCGGCTTCAATGGCGTCAAGGAAATTCTTGTGATAGCCGGCGATCAGCTTCGCCTTGTCGGTACCGTTGACGATCCGGCGTGCGCCTTCAGCGTCATCCACCTTGTCGTTGAAATAGTCGGAAAGCTTCTTGCCGGTGAAAAGACCTCTGGTCATCCCGACGATGGCGATGCGGGCGCTGATAACCGGGTCCATGGCCCTCGCCGGATTGCTGACGAGATCAACACCCAGTTCATCACCAAGCTCTTCGTAGTTGACCTTGTGGGTGAGCTGGATGAAGCCACGACCGAACCAGCCATCACGCCAGTAAGGGTTTTTGACGGAGCCGAGCTTTCCCGACTTCCATGCCGCTTCAAGACGGCTTTTCGCCTGCGCGTCGGAAGAGGCGTTCGCCTCACGGATCGGCTGCATCTTGCCGCCCGTCTCATGGAAAATCTGCGCGAGGATGTTTGCCAGCCAGCGGCGGTCGATGAGCTTGTAATATTCCCACTGTTCCAGAATGACGTTAATGCCGTCGATCTGGCTTTGCGTCAGGCGGCCACCGAAAGGCGCACGGCGAATGTAAGAAAAGAACGTGGTCTGGTTTTTGATGGTGGACATGTCGCCTCGCGGGTGCGGTTTGCAGTTGCGAGGACTTTGGCAAAGGTCACTATATGAAAAAGACCGGAACTCGGTTCCGGTCAGATGTTTTCGAAGAGATCAAACTGATTGCTTGGCGGGGCGTTGGCAACTTCGCGGACCCACCGCTGCGTGATGCCAAGGCGTCGGGCAATTTCCCCGCGGGACAGCCCCTCTGCCTCCAGACGCCTTATATCGGCCTTGAGGCTGCGCGGCGGGCGGCAGTGCGGGACCGACAAAAGCGATCCGCCCATATATTTGCATACCTCATACCCATCCTCTTTGCCAAGAGCCAGAATGACGGCATGCTGATCGTGCGGGTTTTTCGGGAACTTGATCTCCATGCCGCCATAGGTCTGCACGATCTTCAACGCCAGACGCATGCCGATGGTTTCAGCGATTTCTTCAATGGATGCGGGCATTGGGCGAGCGTCGGTCATGCCAGCACCACCTGACGGCCGGAAACCATATCCAGCAAAACCGATTGCATAACGGTCAGCGCCGCTGCTACACGTTGAGCGTTAGAAACGAGGATGTTTCCATGAAGTTGCTTATTGCCGCCATTTTGTCTGTCGCTACGCCTTTCGCGGCCCAGGCTGGTGCAGATTGGCAGAAAAAGGCGCTCTCCGCCGTTAAGGCGGAAAAGACCGTGCTGGACGCCAAATGGCGTATGCCGAGCCAGAACGTGCTTTGGGTGGCAATGGCGGCAGATGGCAGCAGCAGGGATGGTTTTGCCGAATACCTTTGCGAAGTTATTACCGATGCTGCTCCGAGTGGATCGTTGAAAACTGTGTGGATTTACGACCCCGCATCCTACAAGGCAGGCGGTGCTGCGATGGGAACGGCGGCTTGTAAGTAGGCTCATAGCTTACCTGCCTTTCCGCGCTTCTCCATCGCCTTCAGCGCAGACACAATCGGCTCGGCCTGCGCTTGGGACAGAAAATCCACATCGACAACAATCTTGGTATCTTCCGGCGAAACGAACCGCTTGCAGAAGGCGTTGAGCGCCTTCACGGAGGCGTCGTCAATTACGCCGAGCCGCGCGCAGGACTTCCACAGCGCGTGAATATAACGCGACCACGGCCGGTTGGCGGTCGGGCGATGTTTCTCCAGCTTTCCCTTGGCCGATTTCCCCGGCTGTACCTTGAAGCCGAGACGTTTGAATTCATCCACCACCGCGATGCGCTGGCGTTCCGACATGGCACGGAGCGATGCAATTCCCGTCACCCGAACCAGCAGACCACGGTACTCGGTTTCTTCCAATTCGAGCTGCGACTTGGCAACGTTGATCATGGCGATGGTATTCATTCAGCACCGCCAATCATTTTCGGCGCTTGCGCCGTGCCATCAACACCATGTGACAGGTTGATATTGTTGCCAGACAGCCAGCCCGCCGCAATAGCCTCATTGAAGCGCGTTTTCGTGTCTCTGTTTGCGATTGACGTGGTGTCGGGATAGCGCTCGGCACGGGCAGCAATGGCGTTTTTGAGGGCGGCGGCTGAAACGCTTTCCGCGAACAGATCACGCAGGCGACGGCGCAGGCGCGCCACGAGGCCCGAAGTAAAATCCTGCGCGGCCTGCCGTCTGGTCGCGACCGTGCGGCGACGGCGATAAAATGGGCTGGCCTTGAACAAGGCGATTTCCTTATCCACTGCCCGGTCAAGAACTACATAAAGATAGGTCGCTATCGCAGGGCCGGGATCGATGCCGACAAAGGCACGGCGGCATTCGCTGCGATCTTCGAGGATGATGGCGACGGTATTGGTGCAGTGGCAGAGCATATCCCAAAGCGGATCACGGGCAGAATGGCCTTTCGTGCGGGATTTCACGGCCTGCTCGTCCACGGTAATGTCGTTTTCCGAAAGGCCATATTCGCGCATCAGCTCGGCAGCTTTTGCCGCAGCGGATAACGCTTCGGCTTCTGTGCAGCCGCGCTCTACCGTCATCTGGCGAAGGGCGGCGATGCGTTTGGCTAACGTTTCCCTGTTCATGCGGCACCTGCCACTTCTTTTTCCGCCATGGCATCGAGAACGGCGGATGCGAAGAAGCGCGGCTGGAAGATACGGGCATATACGAACTCAATCGTCATGCCCTGCGCTTCAGCCGTCTGCCAGTTTGCATCGCAGGTGGCAGGATCGATGAAAACAGAAGCAATCGCTTCCGCTTTCGTGGGGCGGAAGCTATGCGGCAGCAATGTTCCTTCAGGGGAGCAAAGAGCGAACCCCTGCGCGAAGGATGACAGGAGAGTGCGATCAGAACTCATTCGCATCCTCCAGTTCGCGAGGGTGGCAAGGCATGACGTGCTTATCACCACGAAAGAGTACCTGGACGTAGTGGCCGGCACTCAGATTCTCCGGCATGACCGTGCCAATCCGGCCCGTCACGGTATGTTTGACGAACTGGTTCACGGTCACTTCAACGCCATAAGAGGAGCGAATATAATCGTAGCTCATGCGATACCGCCTCACTGAACCGTCGAAATTTCGAGTTCAAGCGGTTCGATTGCGAACACTTCGCCCTCGGATTTGATCGTGACGCCCGCAACGGTTCGCGCCTTGTCAGGATCGTTCAGCATGGCTTCCTTGTTGATTTCCTCCTTCTCGCGGATGAACGCCTTCAGGCCGAGAGACTTGAGAGCCTCAATGACGGCTTCCGCGCCACGGATGGAGACACTGGCAGGAAGTGAGCGCCACCGGACGGTGCCCGTGCCGAAGTCGTGGAATTTGACCTTGTCGTTGTTGGTAAGGATCATGCGATTGGCTTCGCACCATGCCTGCACGCCGCGCTCGTGTTCCGCCAGCTCGGCAGCAAAATCGGCAGTATCGGCTTCAAACCGTTCGCCAATCATACGGATCGCCTCGTCCGCTAACGCCTTTCTGGCGGCGATCTCGCGGCGCAGCGTGCCGACGCGGCCAACTGCCCGGATGGCGTCCTCACGGGTCTGGGGAACGCGGGAGATGGCTTTGGATTTCTTTTTCAGTGCAGATTTCATGTGAAATGAACCTCGTATCAGGCAGTTTCGGTAGGATTGTTGGAAGGCGTGGTCTTGCGGGCGCTGGCGAAGGCGGAAAGGGACACGACGTTCTCCGAAAGCAGCGGGCGCAGATCGACCGGAGTGGCCGTGGTCGATTGCAGCGCCGCTTCCATGTCTTTCGCATGGGCCTCGCAGGACGAAAGAAGGCTTGCGATGGTTCCGGCCGCTTCTGGCGGCATGGCAACGCCGCCGCGTTCGTGGGCCTTCAGGTGAATTCGCAGGAGGGACAGGAGAGCCGAGAGCTTCAGCATCTTTGGGTTCCTTTCAGTGGTCGGAAACAAGGGCGATGGAAGAAAGCAACTGACCGTTGAGCGGCACATGCGGGCGGCCGGTCAGGTATTCGATGGTCATTTCCATGTGCTTCGCCTCCATCTCCATGAGGCGCAGCGTTAGAAAAAGCTCCGGGGCATCCAGCCCGTTAACGAGCGGCAACAATCGGTCGCGCAGCTGCGCGGCGGCGTCAGACAGCATTGGCCGGCTCCGGTTTCTTGTGGTTTTTTGGGTTCTGCGGACATGACTGGCACGCCAGCCATTGTTTGAGCTTGACAGGATCACTTTTCGCCATCGGCGCTTCGCGATGGCTAACGCAGGTGCCGGGGGCGATGGCGTCACGAACATGCGGGCACCAAACCTGCTGCCCGTAGAGCGCCATGACCTTGTGCGCGATCTTCGCCTGCACCTTGTTCATGCCAGCGCTGTAGGTTCCGGAGCAAAGCAGCGATATCGCCGTGCGCGACACGCCCAATTCGTCACCGATCTGCTTTTTCGTGCGGTCAGGCTTGGCGGCTTCAGCACGCAGAACGTCCAGCCACGCGGGATCGACAAGAGGCATCAGGCTTGCTTGGCGCATGGCACGGCCTCTCTGGTGTTAGGGTCGTAGACGCTGCCATCGACACTGCTGACGACAGGGGCAAGCAATCCGGAATTGCGGACAAGCCGGTAGCGCATTTGGCCTCTCGGGCCTTTCGGCAATTCGATGAGGTAGCCCGCCCGCTTCAGGGCAAGCAGGTATTTTCCCGCTTCGAATTCCGGGCGCTTCAGCGGCCAATTCGCCGCCATGACCAATTCGGCCGCCATGAAAGTCCCGGACATCCGCATGATGGACCAAAGCCGCTGACGGAAACTGTCGGTAGGAGGTGCGGCGGGGCGGATCGGCTGCACCGGCATTGGGATATTGCCGGTGCGTTTCGCCTTTTGCCCTACAGCCGTGAGCTGGTAGCAACCCATCTTGCGGCGCTCGATCAGGGCGGCCGTGACCATCTTGGCCGTGACGCGGGCAAGCTGTGTCCGCGTCAGGCCGGATTTTTCCTCAAGGGTGTCGAGCGTCAGGCACGCCGTGCCGTCGAGCGCTTCAAAAACACGGTCAAAATGCAGGGTCGAGCTATCCCGTTGCATCAGGCGAACTCCGGGACATGAATGGGCTTGCTGGTGCGCCGGTCGCTGAGAACTTTCAAGCCCGACATATCGGCCACGGTCACACCTGCCGGGCCGGGATCGGCGCGCAGGCCGAACTTTTCGATATTGGCGATGGCTTCCAGAACTTCGCGGTTAAACCCCTGTGAAACCTTCAGCACGAAATCAACGAGGCAATCGGCCACCTTGACCTCGCATTTGCGGTCGATCAGCAGCCGGATATCCTCGCGGCTGGCCTTCTGGAATTTGACGCGCTGGCTGATGCGGCTGGAAATCTGCGGGAAGCGGGAAATGTTGTCGTTGATCTTGCCCATGCCCACGAGGATGACGGGCATTTCCAGCATGTCGGAAATGTCGCGCACGGTTTCGAGCAGGGCTTCCTTGGTCGAAATGTGGTCCGCCTCGTCAATCACAAGGCCGAAAGTGCGCTTGGACATCAGGGCGGCAGAATGACGGCTGCCAAGCTCGCGCAGGATCGTTTCGTATTTCTTCTCGATGCTGTAGGGCGGCTTGACGGGCAGCGCTTCCAGCAGCTCGTTCATCATCCACGCGGATTTCCATTCTTTCTTGGCCCGCAGGTAGACCCAGCCGCTTTGGGCCACCCAATTCTTGAGCGTCGTGGTTTTGCCCAAGCCGGGTTCACCATCGACCACGGCAAGGCAAGCCTCCTGCGCGCCGCGATCTTCCAGAGCCGACAACGCCGAAAGAAAGCGCTTCACGTTGCTGGTCTCGACAAATGTGTTTTTCATGCGTATTTTTCCTCGTGTGTGTTGGCGTCAGGCAGCGGCGCGGATGACGTTACGAAGGGCGTCCACGTCGATGCCTGACAGTCGAAACAGCTCAATGGTGGTTTGCCTCTGGAGGCATCGACGCAAAACACCCACCTGATTGGCTGTCAGTTTTTCCGGATTTTCTAACGCCCATGCCGCAAGCGCCTCGTCGGTCGCGAAGGTCAGCCTGCGGGCGGTCTCTGCGGCTCCGGACGCCGCTGAAGGGGCTTCAGAATTGTCGATCACCAGCACAGGACCGGCCGGAACCGGCTCGGGCGCGATATCGATGAAGGGCATGGGCTGGATCGGGGTTTCTTCCAGCAGATACGGGGCGATGTATTCGGCATCGATGTCGCGGCGCTTCGCCTCGTTGCGCTTGACGCGCCCCTTGTGGCGGGCGTCTTCCGCCGCCTGCTGGAAGGTACGCGGCACATAGTCGGTCTTGTTGCCGGTGAAGTCGGCAACGCAGATCAGCGGACCCGGCTGGCCTTCCTCGCGGTCGATCTCGCGTACCCAAACATAACGGGCCTGCGCGAAGTCGTAGCCGACCATGACTTCTTCGCCGTGGTAGCGCTCCAGCGCCGCGTGGTAATAATGGTTCGTATTCCATTCCACGAGGCCGCGACGGGCGACGCGGATTTCGTAGGGGCGGAACAGATCGTCGCGCAGATCGTCATCAACCGGGACCGGCTCGAAACCATCAGCAACATGCAGCGCCCAAAACTCATTGGGGGAATAGTGGCGGTATTTACCGGTGCGCTCATCGCGGAAGCGTGGCAGGCCGTCATGCGGACGGTCGTTGTACTTGGCGATGGCATTTTCGCACATGGCCCGGAAATCGTCCCATGATGGCAGAAGGCGAGATGAGCCAAATTCCTTCAGGTCGCTGCGGGTTGCCTTGTGGGCAATCTTGGCGGCTTCCTTGTCCATTTCTGCGCCGAGATAGGTGGGCAGCTTGCGGGCAAGCGGGTTCCATACAGAACCGTTGAACCGCTCGATAATGCCCTTGGCCTGCGAATTGTAGGGAAGCGCGTGCATCTTGGTGATGGACAGGCGGCCCATGAGACCGTTCACATCGCCGTCGAGCGTCTTGTTTTTATAGCCGGGGCCACGGTCGGTGTAGAAGATCGCCGGAATACCATGGTCGCAGCAGGCGTTGCGCAGGGCCTCCGTCACCGAGATGACGTTTTCCTTGAGGGCGATGGAGAAGCCGACGCACCGGCGGGTTGCCACGTCGAGGATGGAGGTGATTTCCGGTTTGAACGGCTTCTTCGAAAACGGGTTCTCGACTTCGGCGTCGAAGGTCTTGCCGTCTGCCGTATAGATCGTGGTCGGAAACAGGTTTTCCGTCGAGCGCTGGATATAGGCCATGCGCGACCGAAGCGTTAGAAGTCCCTCACGACCGACATTCTTTTCAATGTCGTTCAGCTTATGGCGCAGCGTATAACGCACATGCTCAATCGTCAGCTTGCTGCCGGGGTTTTCTGCCTTGTAGTCCTCTAACGCTTCCGTTGCCGCCAGCTTCGACGGCTTGCAGTAGAATTTGAGGAAGGCGGAAAACTCTTCCGAGATGGGTTCTTCCGTCTTCGTCAACGCGGGCGCAAGGGCGGTGATGCCGCCAGTATCGCGGGCGCTGAACCACTCATAAACGGTGGCGCGGGAAATCCGGAACTTGTCGCCAGACCGGTCATTGGCAAGGCGCAGGGTATCTTCCAGCAGCCCGAAACCGTCCGGATCGGCAAGAAGCGAGACACGCTCCAGAAGGACACGCTCACGGTCTGTCAGGGCTTTACCTGCCTCAACCTTTTCCAAGGCTGCTTGACGTTCAGCGTGTTCTTCCTGCGCCTGAACGAAATCCAGTATGCCCTTACGGCGACCCCATCCGCCTTTCATGGTGATATAACGGTCGATGGAAAGGAGGATTTCGCCGCGCGCCTCCATGGCCTGACGCTGACGGAACCGCAGCGATGTGACAGAAAGCGCCGCAACCTTCTTGCGGGCGGTCTCGCGTTCTTTTTCCTGCGCGGCAAGCTGATGCGCCCTGATCTCGCGCCCGGTGATGACCGTATGCATGATATCCGGCAGGATGTTCAGATGGTATTCCCGACCGCCACCTACGGCGGCGCGGTCGCGGCACAGATTTTCCGGAAGGTCGTTCCAGCCTTCTTCTTTGGCGCGGTCCCTAACGCCGCGCTCCGAATTCGGGAAAACGCTGCTTTTCAGCCCGCGTTCTGCGGCGATTTTCGCCAGTTCCCCTGCGGTAAACCATTCCTTGGCTATCATCGTTTTGCTCTCCTGCGGGTATCGAGCGCCCGAATACGAGCGTCGATTTCCTCGCGATGTTCTTCCAGAAGGCGCTGTTCGATCAGGTCGGCATATTCGTTCTCGATGACCGTCAATCCGAACTGCCCCGGCACAAAGCCGAGCAGGTCTTTCGCGCCGGTCGCGTGAACGAGGGCGATAAATGCGTCGAGCGGGATGCGGTGGCCTTCCGAGCCTTCGGAGGTCCACTTGTTGAGCATTTCCACCGACACCTTCCGGTCGAGAAATTTGCTGATCTGCTGCGCTATGTCGTCACGGCTAAGGCCGTCTTCGCGGGCATCGCGAAGGGCATGGGCAATCAGCCGTGCAATCTTGTTTTCCAGCCGACCGCGACCGACCACGTCTTCGCTGTAGCCGACAGCCACCTTGGGCGGCTCCCAACTGAACAGGTCTTTGGTGAGGGGATCGCGGCGGCGGGACATTACTGGATGCGTCCCCGGCGCTTGAGCGAGGCAATAACGCGGTCTTCATTCTGGTCGATGACGCTATCCAGATCGTCATCCTTCAGGTCGGCAAAGAACTTGCTCAGGATCGCGATGTTCTTCTTCATCTCTGCGATGCGGGCATCGACCTGTGCTGACACCGCCGCGTCAGCGACCGGTGCAGGTAGGGAATTCAGGGTACGCTTGACGGTCTCCAGCTTCTTTTCCGCTGGCGTCATCACCGTTCCCTTCCGGACAATCGTCACCGCCTCGCTGACCGTAGAAGCGGCGGCGGGTTCAGAAAGAAGCAGGTCCAAGACCCCTGCTTGCGCAGCCGGTGACTGTTCGGAAAGCTCCTTCAGACCCGACTGGTGGTTTGCCAGCCGCGTCCCGGCCAAGCGCTGGCGGCTTTCCGGTGTGAGACCCGTCCAGATTTCAACGGCAAGCTCAATGGAGCGGCGGGACATGCCGATTTTCTCGGCCATCGTGGCGGCAAAACCGAAGATTTCCGGGCTTTCTGGATCAAGACGCAAATTTTGCGTTTTGATTTCCGACTTGCGATCGCCGCCGTGCTTCGCTTCTGGATGCAGGCGCTCATAGACCAGCTTGAGCTCATAAAGATGCTGGCAGCGGTCGAGCTTGTTAAGATCGTATCGGCCAAGGTTCTCCATGACCTCTTCAAGCCGAGCATCGTCGTCGGTTGCAGCAGTCGAAACGGTGGATGGGATTGCCTCCCATTCGAGAAGACGGATTGCTTCGAGGCGTTTCCGCCCCGCAACCAGACGGAAACGGTTGCCAACCGCGCGGACACGAATGGGGTTCTGAAGGCCGGTAGTAGCGATAATGAAGGAGAGCACCTTGGCCTCATCCGGATCGAACGAGCGGGCGCGGTTTTCGGGAATGTCGATTTCGGAAAGGGGAATATCACGCACTTCTTTCGTGCGAATATCGATTTTGACGGCGGCTTGCGGTTTGGGCATCTATTAGACCTGAAATGTAGGTGATGTCGTCTATGCGGAGCCGCCAACGGGGGACGGCGCGGCGGCTCCGCAGGATCGCGCCGGACGCAAGAACCGGATCGGCGCGATGAAAGGGGGAGGATCAGGCGGCGGAAGCGTCGTACTTGTCGGCAATCTCGCGCAGGCGGCTGGCCACAAGCTTGGCGGCTTTGGCCTCAGCGTCGCGTCTGATATCGGCAAGGGTTGCCTCGTACAGACGAGCAGCAAGCGTGTCGAAGTCGCTGGACGCAGGGAGTTCTGCAAGTATCCCAAGCGTGCTGATCTTACGCGTCTCTGGATCGATTTCGGCGGCAATCAATGGGCGTACGGGCTCCGCACTCTCCGGCGCTGCCACCATGGCATCGACCGCGCGGACTGCCAGCTCCGCTTTCGCCTTCACCGGTGACGGCTGAAACTCAGGCAGTGCGGCTGCAAGCCTTTCCTGTGCGATGCCGTGACGGTGACGGCGGTCGTTCTCCGGCTCCCATCGTTTTTCCTGCTGGGCGGTGGATGCAACCGGAGCGGAAATGGCAGCCCTTGGCTTCTCGCCCGGGCGGGGAATGAGGTTTGCCTGAACACCGGCAATCCAGCGCTTCACAATGGCGCGTGGCGGCGGCTCGATATGGAGGAAACGCAAATCCTGCGCGAAGTCCTGATAGGCAGTCTGGCCGTTGTAGCTGGCAGACTGCGCTTCATCCCATAGACGAGCGGCAGACGAGACGGCGGCTTTCGGCAAGTCGTGGAAGAAGGGAATGACTTCGCTGTCAGTAGAATGACGGGCGTTTGACAACATGTTGTTCATGCCGCCACCATCATGTCAGCAGAGGCGTTAGATTTTTGACTTTCTAACGGCGGCCATTTTGCGCTATCCAGTATCCCGGAGCTTTTCTTCGGGTAACGAGTCGGCCAGAGGTTTTCGGGCTTCTGATCAATGAAGGCGGCAAGCGCGGCCTGTCCATTGTAGTGAGTTGTGGTGTTCAGTTTCCGTAGCAGGGAGCGATGAAATCCATTTCTAACTGCGAGTTCAGTTAGCGTCATTCCTCTTCGATGGACTTCGGCCTTTATGGCCTGCCAGTCCATAACTGGCTTATGTTTGCTCATGGTTTTTCTCCGCTGAGAAAGCGGGCGCTGCAACGCCCGCTTTTTTGGGAACGTTTCGGTACAAGTGCGAAGCGCGTAAGCGGTTCGCTGATAGGAGTATTAACGGAGATTCGCCGTTTTGTAAACGGAGAAATTCCGTAAACGCTATGGCTCGCCCACAGGTCGCTAAAACGCCGTTGGCTCAACGGCTTACAGATGTTCGAAAGGCGCTCGGCTTTGCCGCGCGGCTACCTTTTGCACAGTCTTTGGAGATGCACCCGGATACTCTTGGCGGATATGAGCGTGGTGATTCGACGCCGGACCACGAATTTCTGAGTATGTATAAACGGAGATTTGGCGTTAATCTGGACTGGCTGATCACCGGTGATGGACCGATGTTCACCCCCAAAGAAGTTGTTCAGATACTCGCTGCCCATGGTGACAGAACAGTCTACGATCCGGCCATGGGTTCGGGTGGTTTTCTCATGCAGGCTCTTGAACATATGACGGAAAAGAACGGCGACGAAACTGGTTTACCGGCATGGTTGCAAAAAGCGGATTTCGTCAATCTTCCACAATACGATGTTAGAGCATCGGCCGGGCGCGGCCTTATTCCAATCAACGAGATGCCGGTTTCACAAACTGCCTTCGAGCGCAGTTTTTTGCGAAGTCTCGGTGGTGCGCCAGATTTCTGCTTCATGATGTGGGCGGCCGGTGACAGCATGCTTCCGACAATTAATGACAACGCATTGCTCATTGTCGATTCAAGCCAGAACATTGTTGATCACGGGCGGATCTACGTTTTCGCGGTCGGTAGCGGTGTCTTGGTAAAGCGCGCGAAATGGCGCATGGACGGAACGCTAGAACTGACGTCTGACAATGTCGATGGGAATTATCCTGTCGAGACTTTCCACGCGGATCGCGTTGAAGACCTAACTGTGGTAGGGCGAGTTATTTTTATCGGTCATCAGTCGTAGTTTTAGTTTTCTAACGCTGGAAAGCGGTCTTTTTGGTTGCCGACTTAGATTTCCGCTCGTGAAAACACGGCCTGTCGAAAATCTATTGAAAAACAGCATCTTAATTTAAGGCGGCAATCCGCAGGTTAAGTCGGCGCGAACTGCCGACTTAACTGCCGTTGTTCTACGGAAGTTTTTGCCCCCTGAAGCCTGCGGGAAGGCAATTTACTGCGCTGTCGCTTGACGGCTCTCGTGCCAAATTCCCTATGTAGCAAGGCTTTCCGTCCGGTGCGCGGTGGTTGCACGCCAGTGCGCTATCTTTGCCAGCAGAATGTACGATATGCGGTTTAAAATGCGCGATTTTGGCACGCCTTTGGCCGGTCATTTGCAATGCTTTCTGGCACCCCCGTTAGCCTATACGGGCGGTTTTTCCTTATATCATAAGCCTTTGCGCGTTTCTCTAGACGGAATGTCAGTGTCCAGAAGGTACTACCCCCCTACACCAGTGCGATCAAGTCTTTGATCGCAAAAGACTCTTTTCACGGCGCAGACGCGCCGTGGCTGGATGCCGGATCTAGTCCGGCATGACGGAGAACTCTTCCCCGACTGACCATCCTGAGATTCGTTCGGAATGGGCTTGTCTTTAGTTGAGCAAACAAAAAAACGGGCCCGAAGGCCCGTTTTGCATTCCACCAAAATTCAAACAGGCTTACTTCGGCCCGATCATGTTCTCCGGACGCACATACTGGTCGAATTCCTCGTTGGTGAGGTATCCGCCACCAACGGCTTCTTCGCGCAGGGTCGTGCCGTTCTTGTGGGCGGTCTTGGCGATCTTGGCGCAGATGTCGTAGCCGAGCTTGCCGTTCAGTGCCGTCACCAGCATCAGCGAGTTTTCGACGCCCTTCTTGATATTGTCTTCGCGGGCCTCGATGCCCACGACGCAATTGTCGGTGAAGGAGACGGCCGCGTCGCCCAGAAGCTGGACGGACTGCAGGAAGTTATAGGCCATCATCGGGTTATAGACGTTGAGCTCGAAGTGGCCCTGCGAACCGGCGAAGGAGAGCGCTGCATTGTTGCCGAAGATGTGGGCGCAAACCTGCGTCAGTGCTTCCGACTGGGTGGGGTTCACCTTGCCCGGCATGATGGACGAGCCGGGCTCGTTTTCCGGCAGCGAGAGTTCGCCGAGACCGGCGCGGGGGCCGGAGCCGAGGAAGCGGATATCGTTGGCGATCTTGAAGAGTGCCGCTGCTGCCGCGTTGATCGCGCCATGCGAGAAGACCATGGAATCATGCGAGGCGAGCGCCTCGAACTTGTTCGGCGCGGTGACGAAGGAAAGGCCGGTGATCTTCGAAATTTCCTCGGCCACCTTTTCGGCAAAACCGATGGGGGCATTGAGGCCAGTGCCGACGGCCGTGCCGCCCTGGGCGAGCTTGGAAAGCGCGGGCAGGGTGGTTTCGATGTTGGTGATGGCGGAGGCAACCTGCGCGGCGTAACCGGAGAATTCCTGGCCGAGCGTCAGCGGCGTTGCATCCTGCGTGTGGGTGCGGCCGATCTTGATGATCTTTTCGAACTGCTTGACCTTGGCTTCCAGCGCCTTGTGCAGGTGCTTCAGGCTCGGCAGCAGGTGGTGAACGATCTGCTCGACGCAGGCGATGTGCATCGCCGTCGGATAGGTGTCGTTCGAGGACTGGCTCATGTTGACGTGGTCGTTGGGATGAACCGGCTTCTTGCTGCCCATTTCGCCGCCGAGCATCTCGATTGCGCGGTTGGAAATCACCTCATTGGCGTTCATGTTGGACTGGGTGCCGGAGCCGGTCTGCCAGACGACGAGCGGGAAATGTTCGGTCAGCTTGCCGTCGATGACTTCCTGTGCGGCGGCGATGATGGCTTCACCGATCTTCGGGTCGAGGCCGGCAAGCGCCATGTTGGCACGGGCGGCGGCCTGCTTGACGATGCCGAGCGCGCGAACGACAGAGGCGGGCTGCTTTTCCCAGCCGATCTTGAAGTTGCCGAGCGAGCGCTGCGCCTGCGCGCCCCAGTAGCGATCGGCCTGAACTTCAATAGGGCCAAATGTATCGGTTTCCGTCCGTGTGGCTGTCATCAATCTTGCCTTTTTACTCGTGTTCCTCCGCCAAAACGGCGCCTTCGCCCGCCTTGCGCGGCCGATATATAGAATCATCGCGGCGGCAAAGAAAGCCGCTGCAATGCGGCGCGGGAAGATATTTCCCGTCGTTGCGCGGCGATTTGCCTGCAGCGAATGCAGCAAGGCGAAAAACCCGGCCGCGTGGCATTTTTACTACGTCATGAAAAGGCAGGGAAACCGGGCTTGTACCGGGGCGGGCGCTCAAAGCAAAGTGAATGAAATAAATAGAAATTTAACCATTCTCGCCAATTCTGGAAATTACGTTTTTACGGCTTTGGCTGTATTATGAGGTTCATTTCGGCACGATTTTGAGCTTTGGGCGTTTTCTTTTCAACAGGCCGTTGATCGGCTAGACAGGCATGAAACTAATGCCCGCCGTTTTCCCGGTGGTGCTGGGTGCTACGAGGATCAAATTGCAAGTCACATCTGGAAAATCATCGGCAGCACTGGTGCTGGCTCTCGGTCTTTCCGTTTCCACCGCTCTTCCCGGCACCGCCGGTGCGGTGACCCTGATGGACCTCCTGCGCGGCGGGCCCGGCAAGATCGCGCGGGATCGCGGCGAGTTGCCGCCGGCCGGCATCGTCACCTCGCCATCCGGCTCCGGATCGGGCGCTGGTCAGAGTGCAGATGCTTCCGATCCCGAGCCTTTGCCCCGCGTTTCCGGCCCACGCTATTATGATTACAAGGCGGATGCAGCCCGGGCGGTGAACACCGCGAATTTCGGCGAAGGCCTTGCCAATCTCAAGTTCAGCGCCACGCCCGAGATCGCCAAGGCGCTTGAGGCTTATTACGGCGCTGGCGGCAAGACGTTGTGGGTATCCGGTGGCGAACTGACCGAGCGCGCCAACGCCGCCATCGCTTTCCTGGAGACGGTTGGCGAAAGCGGTCTCGATCCCGCCGATTACAGCATTTCCGCACCGGCCAAGGATGTGACCGCGAGTATCAGCAGCAATGTTGCCGGCACCACATCGAACGGCACACCGGTCGAGACGGCTTCGGCGCCTGTTTCCGATGCCTATCAGCGGGCGCAGATGCAGTTCGAGCTGGCGCTGTCCGCCAAGGTTCTCGCCTATGTGCAGGATACGACCCGTGGCCGCGTCGATCCGAACCGGCTGTCCGGTTACCATGATTTCAAGCGCAAGACGGTGAACCTCGCTCCCGTGCTGAAGCTTGCTGGCCTGAGCCCAGATGTGGCCGCTTATCTGCGCAGCCGCGAGCCCTCCAGCACCGAGTATCAGGCGCTGAAGGCAGAGCTTGCCCGCCTGCGTGGCGAGGGCGATGCCGCCCATGTCGTTCGTGTTCCCGCCGATCTGGTGCTGAAGCCCGGCAACAGCAGCGCTGACATGGCGAGTGTCGTCAAGGCTATCGAACATCGGGCTTCTCCCGCCTTCAAGGCGGAACATGCCGCAACGATCTCCGCTTACCAGCAGACGCCGGATTACACGCCCGATCTCGTCGATCTGGTGAAGGCGTTCCAGAGCGAAAATGGCCTGAAGGCGGATGGCGTCATCGGTCGTGCGACCGTGCGCGCCATGGTCGGCGAAAGCAACGACGCGAAGATCGCCAAGGTGCAGGTGGCCATGGAGCAGATCCGCTGGCTGCCGGCCGATCTCGGCCAGCGTTACGTCTTCATCAACCAGCCCGCCTTCATGGCCTATTACCACAATGAAGGCGTCGAACAGTTCGGCATGAAGGTCGTGGTCGGCTCCAAGGCCAACCAGACCTATTTCTTCCAGGACGAGATTCAGACCGTCGAGTTCAACCCCTATTGGGGCGTGCCGCAGTCGATTATCATCAACGAGATGCTGCCGAAGCTGCGCCGTGACCCATCATACCTCGATCGCATGGGTTACGAAGTGCAGGTGAATGGCCGCGCCGTGTCGTCCTCCAGCGTCAACTGGTATGGCTCGACCAATGCCGTCTCCGTGCGCCAGCCGCCGAGCAGCGACAATGCGCTGGGCGACCTGAAAATCCTCTTCCCCAACGCACATGCCATCTACATGCATGACACGCCGGCCAAAAGCTTCTTCAACCGCGACATGCGGGCGCTGAGCCACGGCTGTATCCGCCTGGTCGACCCGCGCCGCATGGCGGCTGCCGTTCTCGGCACCAGCGTTGACAAGGTTGGCGAGCAGATTGCGTCAGGCAAGAACCGCGCCGTGCAGGTGCCGGAAAAGATTCCGGTTTATGTGGCCTATTTCACCGCCTGGCCGGATAAGGACGGCAAGGTCCAGTTCTTCGATGATGTCTATGATCGCGACAGCTACGTGCAGAAGGCCTTTGCGGTGACGACGAAGGCAAGGGCTGCTTCGATCTGATAGGTCGCACCTAGAAAAAGCGCCGGAAACGGCGCTTTTTTGTTCCGGCGATTGCGGTTCTGGCTACTGCTTGAAAAGTGCGAATGCGAGGTCGCCATCGTCATCGATCGTTGCAGCGCGGCTAAGCGCGTCTTCAAGCGATGATTTGCCGACTAGCAGTTCGTAAAACAACATATGGACGAAAAGTGGCGTCGCCGCACCGTCCGGGTAACCCGCCGAAGCAATGTAGGCTTTCGCGCCGCCTTCAATAAAGGCCTTCCCGAAAGCATCGTAGCCCGTGCAGCACGCCGTGCTGAAAATTACAGTGCCCGACAGGTGGACTTTTCCCAGAATTGCTTCAACAGGCAGGCTGCCCTCGCGCAATTTCAATTGGGTCACGTCGGGATTGATGTCTCCGATCACGAGGCCATTTTGATCGCCATGGCCGCTGATGATGAGATAGGGCGGCGGGTTATCAGGTTGATTCAGGCACGCCAGAATATCTTCCGGCGTTCCCGGGAGGTGCAGGCGAACCGCGGCTCCCAGGCTCTCCAATATAGCGCGCAAAAGTAGAGCTTCGCCTGTGTCGCCCACCGCGATGATGCTTACAGCCTTGCGCGGGAAAAAGAACTTTTCGTCGACCATCCCGATTTCGTCAGCACGCAGCACTCAAGCCGCAGCAGCGCCTTTTTCAATCAGCTTCGCGAACAAATCAGGTGTCAGGGCTTCGAAATTATCGATGGCGACATCTGGCTCGAGCTCGGCCATCGGTACATCCGTGTAACCGAAGGTGACGCCGATGGAGGGGACGTTTGCATTCCGGGCGGCGAGGATATCGTTGATGCTGTCGCCGACCATGACCGTGCGCCTGATATCGCCGCCGGCCTTTTCGATGGTGCCGAGAATATGGCGTGCATCCGGCTTGCGGAATTCGAAAGTGTCACCGCAGGTGATGGCGGCGAAATAGTGGGTCAGGCCGAGTTTTTCGAGCAGCGGTACAGCGAGGACTGCGGTCTTGTTGGTGCAGACGGCAAGCGTGATGCCGGATTGCGAAAGCGCATCCAGCGTTTTGACGATGCCGGGGTAGGGGCGGCTTTCGCCGGGCATTTCAGCGCGGTAATGGGTGATGAAGCGTTCGTAGAGCGGATCGATTTCGGCTTCCGGCAGTTCCGTTTCGCGCAGTGCAAAGGCGCGCTTGATCATGACCCGTGCGCCCTGGCCGACGAGATGCGTCAGGTCGTCATAGGTGACGGGCGCTAGCCCGGCGGCGGCAATGGTATGGTTGAGGCTCGAGACGAGATCAGCGGCGGTATCGACCAGAGTACCGTCGAGATCGAAAATGGCGAGCGGGGCGAGCGGGCGGGATGTCACGGAAACGGCCTCTTGTAGAATGCGGGGCTGAGCTATTCATGCTTTCATTCGCGCCAAGCCTAGGCAAAGCCTCCTGTCTTTGCAACCGCATCACAACGTTCTGTTCGTTGCCTTGAAAAAGGCTTTCGTTTGGCTTTCGACCCGTGTAAACAGCACGGCGACGACAAAGCTACCGGAGTTTCAGGCACATGGATGCCCGCCAGATGAAGATCAAGGCCGCCGAGGCCGCATTGTCCCATGTACAGGATGGGATGCGGCTCGGTATCGGCACGGGTTCGACGGCCGAGGAATTCGTCCGGCTTCTGGCCGAGAAGGTCGCCGCCGGCCTCAAGGTCGAGGGCGTGCCGACATCCGAGCGCACCGCGCGTCTGTGCGTCGAGCTTGGCGTGCCGCTGAAATCTCTCGATGAATTGCCGGAACTGGATCTGACCATTGACGGTGCGGATGAGGTTGACCACGCGTTGCGGCTCGTCAAGGGCGGCGGCGGTGCACTGCTGCGCGAGAAGATCGTCGCGGCGGCATCCGCACGCGTGATCGTCATCGCCGACCAGAGCAAGGTTGTGGAGACGCTGGGCGCCTTTCCTCTGCCCATCGAGATCAATCCGTTTGGTCAGGTTGCGACCCGCATCGCCATCGAAAAGCTGGCATCGCGGTCCGGCCTGTCGGGTGAGTTGAAGCTTCGCTCTTCCGGTGACGGCGTCTTCATGACGGATGGCGGACACCTTATTCTCGACGCATCTTTTGGCCGTATTCCTGATGCAGAAGCGCTAGCACGCGAGCTGAACACGATTCCCGGTGTCGTCGAGCACGGACTTTTCATAAATTTGGCATCGCTTGCCATTATCGCTGGCCCTGAAGGCGCCCGCGTGATGCAGGCAGTATAACAGGAGCGAGATTTTCATGATCAAACTAGCGGGACTGGGCAAAGCTGCCGCTGCTTCGATCCTCATTTCCGGCATCGTGTTCGGTACTGCCGCACGCGCCCAGGAAATTTCCGAAGCGCATATTGCTGCCGCGCGGCAGGCGATCGCCTCTCTTGGCGTTACCGACCGTTTCGACGACATTCTGCCGGGACTGGCCGAGCGTCTGAAGGCAGAACTTATTCAGGCTTCGCCGAATGTTCAGGATGCGATCACCGCGACGGTTGACGCCAAGGCGCTTGAGCTTGCACCGCGCCGCGCCGATCTCGAGCGTGAGGCCGCGCTGACCTATGCACGTGCTTTTTCGGTCGAGGAACTGAACGCCATCTCCACCTTCTACAGCAGCGAAGCTGGCAAGAAGCTGTTGAAGGACGGCCCGATTGCGACCCGCGAACTGATGAAGGCTGCCGATATCTGGGCCGCCGGTATCAACCGCGATCTCAACGCTGCCAGCATGACCGAACTGCAGAAGGTCGCCGGCGCTGATCTGAAGCCGCTTCCCGCGGATCACAATGCCACGGGTGGCGCTCCGGCTGCCAAGCCATAAGGCGCTTTTCCAGGTTCAGAAATATTCAAAGCCCGGCCGCAAGACCGGGCTTTTCATTTGTGCGCCGCAGCACCTATATGTGGGCGTGAATGCACCGCTGCCCGTTTGCGGCTGATGGCGGTTTTGATCAGGGGTTTTGACTATGACAGCTTATGACTACGATCTCTTCGTCATCGGTGGCGGTTCCGGCGGCGTGCGCAGCGGCCGTGTGGCTGCCTCGCTCGGCAAGCGCGTGGCGATCGCCGAGGAATACCGCTATGGCGGCACTTGCGTCATCCGCGGCTGCGTGCCGAAGAAGCTGTTCGTCTACGCCTCGCAGTTCCCCGAGCATTTCGAGGATTCTGAAGGTTTCGGCTGGAGCGTCGGCGAGCGCAGCTTCGACTGGAAAAAGCTGATCGCGGCGAAGGACAAGGAAATCACCCGTCTCGAAGGGCTCTACCGTAAGGGTCTGGAAAACGCCAAGGCCGATATTTTCGACAGCCGGGCGGAACTCGTGGATGCCCATACCGTCAAGCTGACGAAAACCGGCGAAACCTTCACCGCCGAGCGTATCGTCATCGCTGTCGGCGGCACGCCGAACGAACACAAGGCGCTGCCCGGCCACGAGTTGACGATTTCGTCCAACGAGGCTTTCGATCTCGAGGAGCTGCCGAAATCGATCCTGATTGCCGGCGGCGGTTACATCGCGGTGGAATTCGCCAATATCTTCCACGGGCTCGGCGTTGAAACGACATTGATCTATCGCGGCAAGGAAATCCTGTCGCGCTTCGATCAGGATATGCGCAAGGGCCTGCATGAGGCGATGGAGGCCAAGGGCATCCGCATCATTCTGGAAGACATCATCGAGGAAGTCAGCAAGGATGGCGCCGGTGGTTTCGTGGCCCGCACCAAGCAGGGCGCTTCGCTGCATGTGGGCCTGGTGATGCTGGCGCTTGGCCGCGATCCGAATACCAAGGGGCTCGGTCTCGAGAATGCCGGTGTGGAGGTGGACGCCCGCGGCGCGATCGTCGTTGACGATTATTCGCGCACGAACGTGCCCAGCATCTTCGCACTTGGCGACGTCACCGACCGGGTACAACTGACGCCGGTGGCGATCCACGAGGCGATGTGCTTCATCGAGACGGAATACAAGAACAACCCGACCAAGCCGGATCACGAGCTGATTGCGACGGCGGTATTCTCGCAGCCGGAAATCGGCACTGTCGGCCTTTCGGAAGAGGAAGCCGGCAAGAAATATCCGGAACTGGAAGTCTATCGCGCCCAGTTCCGTCCGATGAAGGCGACGCTATCTGGCCGTCAGGAGAAAACGATCATGAAGCTGATCGTCAATGCCGCTGACCGCAAGGTCGTCGGCGTGCATATCCTCGGCCATGAGGCCGGCGAGATGGCGCAGCTTCTCGGCATCACGCTGAAAGCCGGCTGCACGAAGGATGACTTCGACCGCACCATGGCCGTTCACCCAACGGCGGCAGAGGAACTGGTGACGATGTATTCGCCGAGCTATCGCGTCGTAAACGGTGAGCGGGTCTAGCTCATCTTCCGCTCCGGCTTCCAGCTCGTCTCTGCCTGATAATGGCGGCTGCCATCGAATAACGCCTCGTTGCCCTTCAGGAGAGCGACGAGGCGATCTATGGCGAGTCGCATTTCCGGGGCGTGCCGGTCGTCGTCGTTGACGATGATCCAGAGCGGATGGGACAGTTCCTCGATGATCTCGCCGTCGCGGACGAGGCCGGGGACGTTATCACCAATAAAGCAGGGCAGGACGCCTTTTCCTGCCCCGCTCTGGATGAGGCTCGGCAAAAGGGCAGGGGCATTCGTCCAGGTGTGGATCAGCGGTTCCCGATGCCGGAACACCCATTTTTCGGCGTCGGATTTCGCGACCTCGGTGCCGATCGAAATCCATTGCTCAACATTCTTGCTTGAGCCGTCGCGCGCGCGATAGGCGCAATAGGCAACGTCGACCGATTTCCGGACGGCGAAATTCCCGGTGGCTGGCCTGACGTGCCTGATCGCGATCATGCCGCGCCTGTAAGTCAACTCGTCGTCATTCTCACATTGCTTGCAGCACAGGCGGAAAGCGTCTGACGGGCCGCGAATGGCCGCCGCATTGGTGGCTATGAAACCGGCAGTCCAGATGTCACTCGACAGAGAAACGATCGGTAGCGAAAAAGCGTCGCTGTGCCATTGAGTGATTTCCGCCGCGCTGTTGCGCATGGACCTTACTTTCTCGAACAGGACCTGGCCGTCCGGTGCGAGCCGGTATCCGTTCTGACTCCGAATAAAGAGCGTTCGCCCCATTTTGCGTTCAAGAAGCATCATCTTTCGGCCAATCGTTGGCGCACTGAGCCCGGCTTTACCCGCCGCGCCGGCGAGGCCGCCCTCTGTGGCGACAATGTCGAAAAGCCTCAACTCGTCCCAGTCCACTTCTGTCACGGCATCCTCTCCACATCATGGCAGCATCTTAGCCGCATCAGGGCCTGTCCTCTCCGTTCAGATATGAAACGGGTCTTTCAGTCCTGCCTCTATGCTTGCTGCAGGGCGCAACCTAACTCGTCTCCAACAAAGGAGACAGACATGTTACCCGAAACGATGTTCCTTATGGAGAAGATTAGACACATGGAAATCCGCCACGGAAGAGGAGGGTGTGTTTCCGAATGGGAGAACTGGCCTTGCTCGCCACTGGACCGGCTTGTTGTGTTTCTCTTGCATCTGCACCATTCCCTGCGCCGATATCTCTGCATCAAGCCCGGAAGTCGGTGACTTCGGAGGGATGGGCAACCATCCACGGAAACTATTTAAATCGTTTGAAATCATTTTTCTGCTTCATGGCGGATCAAAACGGTCCGAAAGAGGGCGGGCGGCGCGCGGATGTCTATGCAAAGCCTGTGCTTGGAGCTATAAGCCGCTCAAATTTCCGAGGCGGTCGCGCGGCGGTTGCGCGGTCGAAAGAAGGGTAAGAACATGGCACAGAATTGGACCCCCGGCAGCTGGCGGCAGAAACCGATCCAGCAGGTTCCCGAATATCCTGATGCGGCAGCGCTTGCGGCAACGGAAGCCACGCTTGCAACCTATCCGCCGCTGGTATTTGCCGGTGAGGCCCGCCGCCTCAAGAAGCAGCTTGCCAATGTGGCGGAAGGCAACGCCTTCCTGCTGCAGGGCGGCGATTGCGCCGAAAGCTTCCTCGAGCACGGCGCGGACAATATCCGTGACTTCTTCCGTGCCTTCCTGCAGATGGCCGTGGTGCTGACCTATGGCGCACAGCTGCCAGTCGTAAAGGTGGGACGCATTGCCGGCCAGTTCGCCAAGCCGCGCTCTTCCAACGTGGAAGTGCAGGATGGCGTGACGCTGCCGTCCTACCGCGGTGACATCATCAACGGCATCGAATTCAACGAAGCCTCGCGCATTCCGAGCCCGGAGCGTCAGCTCGACGCCTATCGCCAGTCGGCGGCGACGCTGAACCTGCTGCGCGCTTTCGCAATGGGCGGTTATGCCAACCTCGAAAACGTTCACCAGTGGATGCTCGGCTTCATCAAGGACAGCCCGCAGGCCGACCGTTACCGCAAGCTGGCCGACCGAATCTCCGAAACCATGGACTTCATGAAGGCCATCGGCATCAGCGCGGACAGCAATCCGAGCCTGCGCGAGACCGACTTCTTCACCAGCCATGAGGCGTTGCTGCTTGGTTACGAAGAAGCCTTGACCCGTATCGATTCCACCTCTGGTGACTGGTACGCCACGTCGGGCCACATGATCTGGATCGGTGACCGCACACGTCAGCTCGACCATGCGCATGTGGAATATTTCCGCGGCATCAAGAACCCGATCGGCCTGAAATGTGGTCCGTCGCTGACGCCCGACAATCTGATCGAGCTGATCGACGCGCTGAACCCGGCAAACGAGGCCGGCCGTCTGACGCTGATTTGCCGTTTCGGCCATGACAAGGTGGCGGACAGCCTGCCGAAGCTCATCCGTGCTGTCGAGAAGGAAGGCCGCAAGGTCGTCTGGTCCTGCGATCCGATGCATGGCAACACGATCACGCTCAACCACTACAAGACGCGCCCGTTCGAGCGTATCCTGTCGGAGGTCGAAAGCTTCTTCCAGATCCACCGCGCCGAAGGCACGCATCCGGGCGGCATCCATATTGAGATGACCGGCAAGGACGTGACGGAGTGCACGGGTGGCGCGCGCGCCGTGACGGCGGATTCGCTGTCCGACCGTTACCACACCCATTGCGACCCGCGCCTCAATGCCGATCAGGCACTGGAACTGGCGTTCCTGCTGTCAGAGCGCATGAAAAGCGGGCGCGACGAGAAGCGCCTGGCAATCGCCAGCGCTTGATGGAAGAGCTGAAAGTCTCTCTGCGCTTGCGCGAGGTCTGATCGTGCCGGACTGAAGATCTGGTCCGGCTTCGGGAGTGTGAGGCTCCCGCTCGCGGACGCTTCAGCCTCTGGTAATGATAAAGCCGCCGGATTTCCGGCGGCTGTTTTTATCTGTGGCTATAGGCTTACTGTACTAGAGCCGGCTGCTGGCAGCGGACATCGGTAACACGAACATCGGCTTCGCCGATCTTGACGCCGAGAACCAGAAGCGTGTTGTAAAGCAGCGTATCAACCGGTGCGGTGACGAGGGACAGCGTGTTGGCGAGCGCCGTCTGGATGACGCCTAGGCCGCCAAGGTTGAGGAAGAGAATCCTGATGTCGAGATCGAGGTTCTTCAGCAACGAGCTGACGAGCGTCGTGACGGTATCCTTCGTGGAGACGCTCTTGATCTTGCCCTGGGCAATATCCAGCTGCGTGAAGGTCAGCTTGGTCTTCGTCATGTTGGTGGCGTTGATGAGGGCGCTGCCGTTGACGGCAAGCAGGGCAGAATCCACGATTGCCGCCTTTGTCACGCGCGGGTCCCGTCCGAAATTGGCGAAGGCCGTGGTATCGACATTGCCAAGTGCAATTTCTGCAACGCCGGGAACAACTTCGACATCAACGGTTCCCTGTCCGCCGCCCGTGCAGCGAATGTCCGCAAGCCGGGCTTCCGCGTGGGCGACTTCCACATAAAGCGGGACATTGACCTTGAGGCCGGCGATTGCCTGGAGCCCATCCACCACGACATTGACCGCAAGGCGGGTCTGGGCGGTACGGACCACGGTGCCCTGGCCGCCAACGGCGAGCGAAGGCGTTTCGACCGGCGGCTGGCCGATGGCGAGTGTCACCTTGGCCGAGGCGAGGCCGAGAACATTAGCGCCGAGATCAAGCGCCAGCTGGTTGCCGCCATTACCGGCAACGGCTGCGGCATTGAGAAGGTCGAAGACGCTGGCATTGACCTTGAGATTTTCCCCGCTGCCAATGAGCTTTTCGGTGAAGGGACCGAGATTGACGATTTCTTCTAGCTTGAGCTTGATGTTGCTCTTGCCGGCGGTTTTTTCCAATGTCTTCAAAACGGTGACGACGGCTGGCTGCAGGCCCGTCGTTTTCGTCAGCGCGTTCAGGAACTTGCCGTAGGTAATCTCCGTCTGCAGCACGTCCTTGTAGGTGCCGGCGGTGAGGCCAAGATCGATCGCTAGAGCTTCGACGACATGCAGCGCGTTGACATCGGCATCGACAAGGGCCTGATAGTCCATGAGCTTGAGCGAGACCGTGGTGCCGAGCAGACCGCCGAGCAGGCTGTTCAGGAGGCCGTCATTGAGGCTGGCAAGCCGCGATCCCACCGAGAATGCGGCGACTTTCTGAGACGAGGCGGTTCCGGCGGCCGAAATCCTTGGCGGCGTTGTAAAGGCCGAAGCGAAGAAGATCTGGCCCTTTTCGAAGATGTTTACTTTTACCGCATTGGTCGGCTGGGCGTTTTCGACGAACCGCTGTCCGACCGGGAGGCTGGCATCCGGTTCGTAATGGCCTTTGACAACCTCGGCGTAGCCGTGGGTTTTGGCAAACTCATTCCGGGGATCGAAAGGCTGCAGCCCGGTTGGCGTTAGCAGCCCCTGCGCCGTCCTGACGCCGAGGTCCAGGCCGTTGAGTGCAAAATATTGCTGCACCGTCTTTTCGGCGTCGGTGACGTTGGCTGCTGCCGAAATGGCCGCGAGATCGGCGGTCTGCTGCAATTGCCGCTTCTGCAGGGTCAGATAACCGTAATCGACGCCAATCGCCAGGATGCCGATAAAAAGCGGCGCCGTCAGGCCGGCGGAGATGGCGATGTTGCCGGCGCGATCCCTCAGGAAACCGGAGAGCAGGGAAGGGATGGTCCTCATGTCATGCTCCTCCGATCCGGATGGTGGAAAAACGCCGGATGACCGGCTCGGGCAGGGTGTAGCTGTAGAGGCTCCAGATCGGCAGATCACGGGCGTCATATTCGACTTTCACCGTGAACTGGTTGGCATTGGCGGGATCAGTGGCGACGTCGACCGTGAAGTGTCTTTTATCCAGGAAGGCGTAACCGAGATCGCTCTTGGCGACGAAATCCCGGGCGAGCTGCTGGCGCTCGGTTGTGTTAAGGCCGGCGACCGCCGTTCTTGCCGCGTCGGCGGCGATCTGCTGCACCGAATAGGCCGCCATCAGATAAATGCCGTAGGCAATCATGGTCAGGAGGACAAGAAAGAAGATTGGCGCGACAATGGCGAACTCGACAGCGTTCGAGCCGGACCGATCGCGAAGGAAACGCACTGCATTACGCATAAAGCACCCCCGTTCCTTAAGGCACCAAGGTTCGATGCCTTGATTTATTATTTTCGGAAATGCTAATTTATAGGTGTTAATTTTGTGTTGACGTGCGCTTATGGGTTGCAGGCCTGTGTAAACCTTCGCGTCTGCTTCAGATCAGGCGCAGGCCCTTGAAGCTGGCGTGGCCATCCTTGCCGATGATGATATGGTCGTGGACGGCGATACCGAGCGGCTTTGCCGTATCGATGATGGTCTTGGTCATCTCGATATCCGCACGCGAAGGTGTCGGGTCGCCGCTCGGGTGATTGTGGATTAAAATCAAGGCGGTAGCCGATAGTTCGAGAGCGCGGCGCACCACTTCGCGGGGATAGACCGGTGTATGGTCCACGGTCCCGTGCCCCTGCACTTCGTCGGCGATGAGGACATTGCGCTTATCGAGGAACAGGATGCGGAACTGTTCGCGTGTTTCATGGGCCATGGCGGCGTGGCAATAATCGATGACCGAGGACCAGGAACTCAGAACCTGCTTGTTGCGGATTTCGCTTTTCAGCATGCGCTGAGAAACGGAGGCGACGAGTTTCAGGTCGAACGCCACGGCTTCGCCCACGCCCTTCACCTCCTGCAACAGCGGCAGAGGTGCGCCGAGTACACCGCCCAGCGTGCCGAAACGGGCAAGGAGCGCCTTGGCGATGGGCTTTGTGTCGCGCCGCGGTATCAGCCGGAACAGTAAAAGCTCCAGCAACTCATAATCGGCAAGCGCCGCGTCGCCGCCATCGCGATACCGCGCCCGCAGCCGGTCCCGGTGACCATGATAATGGGCGGCATCCGCCGGCGGCTCGATGACAGGCACCGGCTTCTTCACCGCATTTCGCGGCTCGGCGAAAAAACCGCGCTCGTCCGCCCCTTCGAAGAGATCGCCTTCGCCCGCCTGAAAGCCGGACGTCGTGGAAAGCTCGGCGGGAGGCGGGGCGGGGCGTCTTGCCATGGGCGGTCTGGCCTTATGAAGGGGTAAGCGGCGGCAGGCCCGGACGGTCGAAGCCGCCGGGCGACAGCGTGAAGATTTCGCAGCCGGTGGCCGTGACGCCAACGGCGTGTTCATATTGGGCGGACAGCGAACGGTCGCGCGTCACCGCCGTCCAGCCGTCGGAAAGCACTTTCACATGCGGTTTGCCTAGATTGATCATGGGCTCGATGGTGAAGATCATGCCTTCCCGGATTTCCGGACCTTCGTCCGGACGGCCGTAATGCAGGATGTTTGGCGTATCGTGGAACAGCCGCCCAACGCCGTGCCCGCAGAAATCGCGCACCACCGAGCAACGTTCGGCTTCCGCATAGGTCTGGATCGCCGCGCCGATCGCGCCGGTGCGCACACCGGGCTTTACAGCCGCGATACCACGCAGCAGGCATTCATAGGTCACTTCCATCAGCCGCTCGGCAGCGCGCTTGATCTGGCCGACCGGATACATGCGGCTTGAATCGCCATGCCAGCCATCGAGCACATAGGTAACATCGATGTTGACGATATCGCCTTCCCGCAGCGGCTTCTCATCGGGAATGCCGTGGCAGACCACATGGTTGATCGAAGTGCAGACGGATTTGGTATAACCACGATAATTGAGCGTTGCCGGCAGCGCGCCGTGATCGGCGCCGAATTCGAAGACGAAACGGTCAATGGCGTCCGTTGTCACACCCGGCTTGACGATTGCGGCGAGTTCATCGAGACAACGCGCCGTCAGCTGGCACGCCTTGCGCATGCCGTCGAAATCCTCAGGGGTGTAGAGGCGGATGACGCCTGTATTCTTGAGGGGGGCGGAGGCGGCGTCGATATAGGTGACCATCATAGTGCTTTCTGTCTCTTTACGTCCCTGTTCATAAAACAGCCGGACGCCACTCGTCCATCTTAACCGTTCCGTTGACTGAAATTTGTGCCGGGGTGACCGCGCATTTCACGGCATAGGCCTCCACGCCCCGCGCCATTGCCCGTTGGAAAGCCAGCGCATAGACCGGATCGAGATCGTCGCAGATGCGCATCCGGTCGCAATCGCCGCGCTGGATGAGATAAAGCATCACCGCCCGGTGACCGGCTTCCGCTGCATCGCCCAGTTCCTCGAGATGCTTTGCGCCGCGTTTGGTGGCGGTATCGGGGAATTCTGCAAGGCCCTTCTCGCGCATGAAATGCACGTTCTTGACTTCCACATAGGCGTCCGGCCGACCGGGTTCGGATAGCAGGAAATCGACGCGGGAATTGCGCCCGTATTTCTGTTCTCGGCGGATTATCGAATAGCCGGCGAGTTCCGGGATACGGCCGTTCAGGATCGCCTCTTCCGCCAGCCGGTTCGGCATGCCGGTATTGATGCCGACGACGGTGCCATCGGCCTCGACCATTTCCAGCATATGACGGTATTTACGGGTGGGGCTGTCATGCTGCGACAGCCAGATGCGGGAACCCGGCGTCGTCAGCCCACGCATGGAGCCGGTGTTGGGGCAGGACCCGGTTATCGCCGTGCCGTCTTCCAGAACTGCGTCGAAGAGGAAACGTTTGTAGCGGGAGATCAGCGTTGCGGGAACGAGCGGGGGCGTGAAGAACATGATGCCTTGAGGTAAGCTTGTGTGTTTGCAGGGTCTTTTTATCCCTCATCCCTGTGCTTGTCACAGAGAACCAGCCAGCCCAAGTCCTTGGGCTGAAGCAAGTCTTTCGCCGCGTAGACCGGCGCCTACTGGATTCCTGTGACAAGCACAGGGATGAGGGTGACGGGGAACGCCTGTGGAAGAGGCCTTTCTGCCGTGTACTGGTCATCTTTTTCACAGATATTCTACAAAAGAACATAGGTTCCCGGCGCATCGCCGAGCACCGGGCGCTTGCCGTCCTCCGGTTTCCGCGCCTTTACCTTCTCGGCGTTCTGGCTTTCGATCCAGTTCTGCCAGTGCACCCACCACGAACCCTTATGAGGTGTGGCGGCGGCCTGCCAGGCGTCGAAGTCTCCGGCTGGTGATGGCCCCGTCCAATACTGATACTTCTCGAGCTGCGGCGGGTTCACGACGCCGGCAATGTGGCCGGAAGCGCCGAGCACGAATTCCACCGGCCCGCCAAACAGGGCAGCACCCGTGAACACCGATTTCGCGGGCGCGATATGGTCATCGCGGGTGGCGAGATCGTAGACGGGTATGTTGATATCGCCGAGATTGATGCGCTTGCCGGCAACGCGCATCAGACCGCGGGCGAGATTGTTCTCGAGGTAACAGTTGCGCAGATAGTACGAGTGGCTGGCGGCCGTCACCCGGGTGGAATCGGAGTTCCAGTAGAGCAGGTCGAATGGCAGGGGTTCGGTGCCGCGCAGGTAATTATCGACCACATAGGGCCAGATAAGATCGGAGGCGCGCAGCATGTTGAAGACGGTGGCCATGATCGAACCGTCAAGATAACCGACGGCCTGCATGTGTCTGTCGAGCGCGGCCAGCTGACCTTCGTCCACGAAGACCTTGAGGTCTCCGGCATGGATGAAATCGGTCTGGGCGGCGAGCAGCGTGGCGCTGCGGATGCGCTCATTGTCCTGCTGTGCATGCAGCGCCAGCGCCGAGGCCAAAAGCGTGCCGCCTACACAATAACCGACGGCGTTTATCTCCTTTTCGCCAGTCCGTTCCTCAATGGTATCAAGCGCAAAGTCGATGCCTTCGCTGATATAATCGTCCCAGCCTTTTTCGGCCAGACCGGCATCCGGGTTGATCCAGGACACCATGAAGACGCTGTGGCCCTGTTCGAGGCACCAGCCGACGAAGGATTTCTGCGGGTTGAGATCGAGAATGTAGAACTTGTTGATCCAGGGCGGTACGATCAGCAGCGGCCGTTTGAAGACCTTTTCCGTCGTCGGCTCGTAATGGATGATTTCGCAAAGCGCGCTTTTCGCAACGACCTTGCCTGGCGTGACGGCAATGTTCTGGCCAATGACGAATTTGCTGTAATCGGTCTGGCGAAGCTTCAGATGGCCGTTTCCGGCCGCGACATCCTCCGCCAGCTGCGCCATGCCCTTGACGAGATTGGCGCCGCTGGAGGCTACCGTCTCGCGGAAGACCTGCGGATTGGTGAAGACGAAATTGGCCGGAGAAAGCGCCTCTGTCACCTGCCGCATGTAAAACAGCGCCTTGGTGCGGGTGTGCTCATCCAGCCCCTCCGCCTCCGTCACCATCCGGTCTGCAAAACCGACGGTCGTCTGATAGGCCTTGAGAAGAAAATCGAAGAACGGGTTGGCCTGCCAGTCGGCATCGGCAAAACGTTTGCTTCTGCGCTGTGCGGGGCCGCTTTCGGCCGTTTTCTCCGAGGTCGAATCGGAGGCTCCGGAAAATTGCGCCACCGATTTCGACCACAGATCGTAATAGCTCGACAGCAGATGGGTCTGCGCTTCCAGTGACCGCTTCGGCTCGGCCATCCAATATTCGGCGACATCGGAGAGCGTCTTGACCAGATCGGTCACGGGATCGGCGCTCGTCTGCGGAATTTCGCCGCGTTCGCGTGGCGCCAGCCATTCACCGGCAGCCTTGCCGAGGTTTTCGAGCGCGCGTGCGATGTTGATCGCGAAGGTTTCGGGGTCGCGGATCAGGTAGGCCTCGGCGGAACTGGCGTCGAAGCCGGGCGTTTTGTCACCCTTTTTCGTGCCCCCGCCGTCAACACCTGCCATGCACCATCCTCCACCAAATTTGTGTTTGCACATTCTGCATGAAAACGAATACAAGTTCCACCAGCAAGGGGAGGCCGCAAAGGGCCGAACCGCGGTCGAATTCGATATCGGTAGATATCCTTACAGGCGGAACATGACGATGGGCAAGCACATGGGCAAATGCGGCACATGGGGAACATATGCGGAAAATGCGGCAAGAATCGCTGTGCTTTCGCTCTCCGGCGCAATGCTCGCCGCCACACTTGCCGCCTGCAAGGCTCCGGAGCCGATCGTCGCGCCCGCCCATATGCGCCGCCCGACGGCCGAAATCGTCGGCCCGCGCCCGGTCAGCGATACTGCGGTGAGCCAGAAGCGCGACACCGGCACCTATCCGACCTTCTCGCAGCCGCTGACGGCCGCTGGCACGCAGATGGGTGAGGATGAGGCTTCGACCATGGAATCGAGCCTGTCGCGTCTCGGCGCTGCACGGAAAAACGGTCAGATTTCCGAAGCGGAATATAATCGTCGGGTTGCCGAATTGCGGGCCCTTGCCGAAAACCAGAAACCGGTTGCGACGCCTGCGGCTTCGCAATAGCTCTTAATTTAATTTTTATTATCACCCTTACGTAATTTGCTTTGATGCTTAGATAGTCGAAAATCGGTTTTTATCTAAATGCGCAATCCGAAGGTGCTTGTACTCTTAATAGTTTTTTTTGGCGCTTTGCCTCTCATCCTACGTCTATTCGATGTGCGACCGTCATTGCTCCTCGGTACATCTTTCTTCATTCTCAGTGTTTTAGTTTGCTTGTTGGGTGCTGCAACGAGATATCGTTTCTGGTGGCTGGCTTACGGAGTGGCCTGCGTTTTCTCTTTTGTGCTTTTTGGCATGTCCAGCCCTCTCTCCCTCGTCCTGTTGCTGCTAGCTTCGAAAGCCTGATTTGTTTTGACGGTTTCTCTTCTGGAGAATGCGCAACAACCATAACCGCTTATTTACCCTGCCTTTGAACCATCCGCTTACCCAAGATGTTAAGCGGATGGATGCGGTTTGGCTGTTATGATGCATCCATAACAAACAGGCCGCTGAAAAGGCGGCATACAGGGTGAAATATCATGAAATGCATCGCCGCTTTGCTGGTTCTTGCCGGTTTTGCGCTCGCACCCGCTCAGGCGCGGGCGCCACACATCAATGTCGGAACTTCCGCGCTTACAGGGCGGTGACAGGGTAATCTCGTCAGTCGTTGCCAGCGGCTTCGCTCAGCGCGTTGAGATCAGGCACCGTGATGTGGCGGTTGTTCTCAATGCGGATAACGCCTTCCTTGCGCAGCTTGGTCATTTGCCGGCTTACGGTCTCAATGGTGAGGCCGAGGAAATCGGCGATATCGGCGCGTGACAGCGGCAGGTCGAAAGCCGATTTGTCATCTTTTTCCGGATCGATATGGGTGGCGATCATATAAAGAAAGCTGGCAACTTTTTCGAGCGCCGATTTGCGCCCCAGCGTCAGCATCCAGTCGCGCGCCTCGTCGAGTTCCTTCAGCGATTGGTTGTGGAGCTTGCGTTCCATATCAGGCACTTCGGAAACCATGCGGTCTACGATGCGGCGCGGGAAGAGGCAGATTTCCACATCCGTTGCAGCTTCGGCGGTCATCTTGCTTTCCGCCATAAACGGGCGGCCGAGAAAATCAGGCGCAAATTGCAGGCCGACGATCTGCTGGCGGCCATCCGACATCATTTTCGACAGCTTCACCACGCCGTTGAGGATATTGCCGTAGGAGGTGACGAGTTCGCCCTGGCCCAGCAATTCATTGCCCGCCTCCAGTTTTTTACGGCTGGAGTGACGGTTGAGGTCGCAGAGCTGCTGCGGTGTCAGCGTGCTGCAAAGACCGCCGTGACGCGCCTCGCAGGAGCGGCATACAACGGGGTATTCCGAGTTGTGGATGGTTTTCTGCAGCGTGTCCATAAGCCTTTTCCAATGCTGGCTTTTTCAGGACGATTACGACCGTGGGTATAAGTTTCGGTCTCTGTGAAGGCTTGCGCCGTGTAGCCGTCGCCCCCGCGTCTACTTTAGCAAGAACTTATGGCGCAATTTGATTGAAGTCAAAGTTGCAAACTGTCGCAGCCGTTACTGAAAGAGAGGAAATCGACATTTTCTTGATAAAAGGCAAATCGGGCGATGAATACCGAACTTCTTCACAAATATTCGGGTGCAGTGCCGCGTTACACGAGCTATCCGACCGCGCCGCATTTCCACGAGGGAATCGATAATACGACCTATCGCGGCTGGCTCGGCGCACTCGGTCACAGGAATCGCCTGTCGCTTTACGTGCATATTCCCTATTGCGACCGGCTTTGCTGGTTCTGTGCCTGCCATACCAAGCACACGCTGAAATACGAGCCGATTGCTATTTATCTTGAAGCACTTAAGCAGGAAATTGCTGCGGTCGGCGCACTTGTTTCGCCTGACGCCGTGGTGAGTGCCGTGCATTTCGGCGGCGGCTCGCCGACCATGCTTGACCCGCAGGACATGCAGGACCTGATGGACTGTCTGCGGCGTCACTTCACCTTCGGTCTTGCACCCGAGATCAGCGTCGAGATGGATCCCAACGATCTGGACGACAGCCGCTATGACGCGCTTGCCGCCATCGGCATGTCGCGGGCGAGCCTCGGGGTGCAGGATTTTGATGACAAAGTGCAAAAAACCATCAACCGCATCCAGTCTTTCGAGCAGACGAAATCCGTGGTGGACGCCGTGCGGGCGAGGGGCGTTCACTCAGTCAATTGCGACATTCTTTACGGGCTGCCGTTCCAGACATGCGAGACACTGAAAACAACGGTCGATCAGATCGTATCGCTTGACCCTGATCGCATCGCGCTTTTTGGCTATGCCCATGTTCCCTGGATGAAAAAACACCAGTCGCTGATCCCCGAACATGCGCTGCCCGATGTTACCGAACGCTACCGCCAGATGACGATGGCGGGGGAGATGCTGAGGCAGGCCGGATACAGCCAGATCGGCATCGATCATTTTGCCCGGGCGACCGACACATTATCCCAGGCCGCCCAGGCGGGTGCCCTGCGCCGCAATTTTCAGGGCTACACGACCGATAATGCCGATGCGCTGATCGGGCTTGGCGCATCATCCATCGGCCGGCTGCCGCAGGGCTATGTGCAGAACATGGTGGCAACCGGTGAATATCAGCGCATGGTGGGTGAGGGCGGTCTTGCCGCTGTGAAGGGCATTGAGTTGTCGCAGGACGATCATCTGCGCTCGCATGTGATCGAAAGGTTGATGTGCGATTTCTCTATCGATCTTTCGGATTTGCAGCACCGTTTCGGCAAGGTGAGCCATTCCGTGAGGGACCAGGCGCAGCAGTTTGCCGCAGGCGACAGGGACGGTCTGGTGCGGCTGGATGCCGATATTTTTGCCGTGACGGAGGTGGGAAGGCCGTTTGTACGTAATATCGCGGCAATCTTCGATACCTATCTCGGCAATGGGCGCGGCCGTCATTCGGTTGCTGTTTAGGCAACAGTTTTGGGGCAAATTTCAAAGTTACGTCACGAAACCATTGGCTTTTTTGCGCGACTTGCCTATGTGGTGCGTCAGAAAGAATAATTCATACGAACGACAATAAGGATTATGGGCGTGACAGCTACATTCGACAAGGTTGCCGACATTATCGCCGAAACCAGCGAAATCGACCGCGAAACCATTACGCCGGAGAGCCACACGATCGACGATCTGGGCATCGACAGCCTCGACTTTCTTGATATCGTTTTCGCGATCGACAAGGAATTCGGCATCAAGATTCCGCTCGAGCAGTGGACGCAGGAAGTCAATGAGGGCAAGGTTTCCACGGAAGAATACTTCGTGCTGAAGAACCTTTGCGCCAAGATTGACGAATTGCGCGCGGCCAAGGGCTGATATGACGGTGCCCGCTTCCGGCGGGCATTTTCTTTTGATGCCGCCTGCGGGCAAACCATGACTAACCGACCAGAGACGGGCCGGACGGATGCTGCTTGAATATTTCCAGATGATCGACAAGGTCGAGGCCGTGGACATGACGGCGCGCACGTTGAAGGCGCGGTCCGTTGTTCCCGATAAAAGCCCTGTTTTCGAAGGCCATTTCCCCGGCATGCCGCTGGTTCCGGGTGTGCTTCTGATCGAGACAATGGCGCAGGCCTCCGGCATGCTGGTTCTGGCATTTTCCGATTTCGCGTCCATGCCGTTCCTGATGTCGGTCGATGGCGCCAAGATGCGGACTTTCGTGGAGCCGGGTGCTGTTCTCGACATCGAGGCAGTGCTTGAGTATGACGGTTCGGGCTTTGCGGTTACCAAGGCAAAGATCACCTCCGATGGCAAGAAGGTCTGCGACGCGCAGCTGAAACTGCGCACCATGCCCTTCAGCGAGATCCCGCTTGGGCCTATCGTCAAGAAGCGGGCGGAAGAAGTCGGCCTGACGGCGGCGATTGCCGCCGATGCACGGAAATAAGCTTTTTCATTCGTTTCGGAGAAGACAGTTTTTCCTGTCGGCCCGGTTTTGATGCACGAAAATCGTGGGCTCGCGACGGTGGATCGGGTCTTCGCCATTGCCAATCCGCACCGCGCGCTTTATTCCGCAACGCATGAAGTGGTTGTTCGCAACCGCTGTTGGATAGCCGTGACCGTTTCGGCGGGGCCGGCTGCAAAGGATGACAGACGATGAAATCTGACAATGATGTGGTGATAACAGGGGTCGGCATCGTGACCTGTCACGGCGTCGGCAGCCAGGCGCATGTGGCGCTTCTTTCGGGAACCGTCGCGCCGGCGACGATTGTCGAGACGGAAAAATTCAAGCCATATCCGGTTCATCCCATGCCCGAGATCGACTGGTCGGCCCAGATCGCCAAGCGCGGCGACCAGCGCCAGATGGAAAACTGGCAGCGGCTCGGCGTTTTTGCCGCCGGTCTTGCACTTGACGATGCCGGCTTGAAGGAAAATGCCGAAGCCTGCGCCACCATGGACATGATCGTTGCTGCCGGCGGCGGCGAGCGCGACATCAATGTCGATACGCTGATCGTTGACGAGGCTTTGAAGCGCAACGACCGCGAAAAGCTGCTGAACGAAAAGCTGACGACGGAACTGCGCCCGACGCTGTTTCTCGCCCAGCTTTCCAACCTGATGGCCGGCAATATCTCCATCGTGCACAAGGTCACCGGCTCTTCCCGGACCTTCATGGGCGAAGAAGCGGCCGGCATTTCCGCCGTCGAAACCGCGTTCCATCGCATTCGTTCGGGCGAATCGAGCCACGCTCTCGTGGGCGGCGCCTTCTCTGCCGAACGTCCAGACATGATCCTGCTGTTCGAAGCCATCGGCGCGCATGCGCAGGGCGAATGGCAGCCCCTGTGGTCGCGCGAAGGCCAGGAAGGCGGCGGCATGGTTTCCGGCTCGCTCGGAGCCTTCCTCGTGCTGGAATCACGCAAGCATGCCAGCGAGCGCGGCGCGCGCATCTATGCCCGCATCGACGCCATCGAAGGTGATCGCGGCAGCCGCGACGACGGCAAGATGGAAAAGCGCATGGAGCGCCTTCTGGCCCCGGCAACGGACAGCACCGCGACCGTCGTCTTCTCCGGCGCCAGCGGTTATGACGGCGTTACGGCCCGTGAGAAGGACATTCTCGAAAAGACCTTGCCGAAGGCTGCCATCCGCGGTTTCGGCGGTGTCACTGGACATGGACTTGAGGCGCAGTTTCCGCTCGGGCTCGCTCTGGCGGCGCTGACGCTTGAAAGCGGTGCCAAGGTTCCTACCTTCGACGCGAATGCGGAAAAGCCAATGGGCGAGGCGGCGACCGAGGCTGTCGTCACCACTGTTGGCCATGTCCGCGGCGAAGGTGTCGCCGTTCTGTCCCGTGACGTGTGAGGAGAAAGACCATGACCAATTTTAAGGATCATCTCGGTCGCCCGATCGTCGCCGTCACCGGCATGGGCATCATTACCTCGCTCGGTCAGGGGCTTGCCGATAACTGGGCGGCGCTGACCTCGGGTAAGTCAGGCATTCACAAAATCACCCGTTTCCCGACTGAAGGGCTTTCGACCAGGATCAGCGGCACGGTGGATTTCATCGATATTCCGGTTCCGAATTCCGTCGAACGTTCCTATGCCTTCGCGCGCGAAACCACCATCGAGGCGCTGGCGCAGGCCGGCATTTCCGGTGACTTTGACGGCCCGCTGTTTCTCGCAGCGCCGCCGATCGAACCGGAATGGAGCGCCCGTTTCGAGCTTGCCGACCGCTCTCCGCCAGCCGCCCAGCCGGGTGATGCCTATGAGCGGTTCCTGACGGCCTTCCGTCAGCGTCCCGATCCGGCATTCCAGGAAGCAGCGCTGTTTGGTGCCATCTCCGAGCGTCTGTCTGACCGTTTCGGTACGCGCGGTCTGCCGGTTACCCTGTCGACCGCCTGTGCATCCGGCGCGACCGCGATCCAGCTCGGCGTCGAGGCCATCCGACAGGGCCGCGCCGAACGGGCGTTGACGGTCGCGACCGATGGTTCTGTCAGTGCCGAGGCGCTGATCCGCTTCTCGCTGCTGTCTGCCCTTTCGACCCAGAACGACCCGCCGGAAAAGGCTTCCAAGCCGTTCAGCAAGGACCGCGACGGTTTCGTGATCGCTGAAGGTGCGGCAACGCTGGTGCTGGAATCGCTCGAAGCCGCCGTCGCACGTGGCGCGAAGGTTCTCGGCATCATCAAGGGCGCCGGTGAAAAGGCCGACAGCTTCCACCGTACACGCTCTTCGCCCGATGGCGGCCCCGCGATTGCGACGATCCGTGCGGCACTGGCCGATGCGGGCGTGGCCGAAAGCGATATCGGCTATATCAACGCCCACGGCACCTCGACGCCTGAGAACGACAAAATGGAATATGGCTCGATGCTGGCCGTCTTCGGCGAAGGCCTGAAGAACATTCCGCTGTCGTCCAACAAGTCGATGATCGGCCATACGCTGACCGCCGCAGGTGCTGTGGAAGCGGTGTTCTCGCTGCAGACCATGCTGACCGGCACGCTGCCACCAACAATCAATTATAACAATCCCGATCCGACCATCACGCTCGACGTGGTGCCGAACGTGAAGCGGGATGCCGAGGTGGGTGCGGTTCTGTCGAATTCCTTCGGGTTCGGCGGGCAGAATGCAAGCCTTGTCATGACGCGGGAACCGGCTTAACCGGTTCGTTACAACAGGGGCGTTTCCGAATGACTTGCGGAAACGCGCCCGTTTCTTTGATTTCGCATTCCAGCCGCAAAACCGTTACAGAGTTTTGCTGGAATGATTTTAGATAACGCCTTCGGGCGAAGGACTGATATATGCGCGCTCTTCAACTCGTCGACGACCGGAAGCTCGAAAAAGTGGATCTGCCCGAACCGGATGCGCCGGCGCCGGGCGAGGTAACGCTGCGCGTCAAGGCCGTGGCGCTCAACCACATCGATGTTTGGGGCTGGCGCGGGATGGCTTTCGCCAAGCGCAAGATGCCGCTCACAATCGGTGCGGAAGCCTCGGGTGTGGTGGAAGCCATCGGTCCGGGCGTATCCAACGTGCTGCCCGGCCAGCTGGTCGCGATCTATGGCGCGCGCACCTGCGGGCTGTGCAAACCCTGCCGCGAAGGCCGTGACAATCTGTGCGAACATGTCCAGGGCGTGCACGGTTTCCATCTCGACGGTTTCGCGCAGGAAAAGATCAACATTCCCGCCCGCCAGCTCGTGCCGGCGCCGCATGGCGTCGACGCCGTCGGTGCTGCTCTCGCGCCGGTGACGTTCGGCACGGTTGAGCACATGCTGTTCGACAATGCCAAGCTGGAGTCCGGCGAAACCATCCTCATTCATGCGGGCGGTTCGGGCATCGGCACGGCGGCGATCCAGCTTGCGAAGAAGATGGGTTGCACCGTCATCACGACAGTCGGTTCCGACGACAAGATCGAACGGGCGAAGGCGCTCGGGGCCGATCATGTGATCAACTATCGCACCGACCGTTTCGAAGGCGTCGTGCGCAAGCTGACGAAAAAGAAGGGCGTCGACGTCGTGTTCGAGCATGTCGGCAAGGATACCTGGGCGGGTTCGATGTTCTCGCTGAAGCGCGGCGGTCGTCTCGTCACCTGCGGTTCCACATCCGGTGTTTCCACCGACATCAACCTGATGATGCTGTTCCAGCAGCAGCTGAAACTGCTCGGCTCCTTCGGCTGCCGTATGGAGAACATGGCCAACGCCATGCAGAAGATGGCACGTGGCATCGTGCATCCGGTCATCGACACCGAAGTGACCTTTGACGATATCGACCGGGCGCTGGAGCGCATGGAGACGCGTCAGGTGTTCGGCAAGATCGTGCTGCGGATGGACTGAGCATCTTGAAGCTGTTCCTGACACGGATCGTCCTGAAACTGGACCACTTCCGGCAGTGGCTGATTGCGACATTCGCCTTCGGCCTTCTCAACCTGCTGAAGCTCTTTCCCGCCGATGCGGGCATTCGCGCCGCTGACAGACTGGCACGCTGGGTGGGGCCGAAAACCGGCCGCCACAAGCTGATGCTTTACAATCTGGCCCGCGCCTTTCCGGAGAAATCCGAAGAGGAACGGCTGGCAATCGCCATGGACAGCTGGGCCAATATGGGCCGGCTGGCGGCGGAATATGTCTTTCTCGACCGGCTGTTCGATTTCGATCCGGAAAAGAACGAGCCGGGACGCATCGAGGTCCAGGGCATCCCGACCTTCCTCGAGCTGCGCGACAATCCGCGGCCTTTCATCGTCTTTACCGCCCATAGCGGCAATTTCGAACTGCTGCCGGTTGCCGGCTCGGCTTTCGGTCTCGATGTGACGGTGCTGTTCCGGCCACCGAACAATCCCTTTGTGGCCGAGAAAGTGTTCAGTTTCCGCAAGGAGCGCATGGGCAATCTCGTGCCCTCGCATGCCGGCTCCTCCTTCGCGCTGGCGCGGCAGCTGGAAAAGGGCGGTGGTGTGGGTGTGCTCGTCGACCAGAAATTCGGCAAGGGACTGACGACGAAGTTCTTCGGACTTGAGGTTCGCACCAATCCGCTTCTCGCCAAGCTGGTGCGGCAGTTCAATTGCGATGTCTATCCTGCCCGTTGCGTGCGCCTGCCCGATAATCGCTACCGGCTGGAAATCGAACCGAAGGTTGAGATTCCGCGCGATGACAAGGGTAATGTCGACATTCAGGCGACAGCGCAGCTTCTGAATGACAAGGTGGAGAGCTGGGTGCGCGAATATCCCGGCCAATGGCTGTGGTATCACGACCGGTGGGACGTTAAGCACCAGATTTGAGGATGCCGGCTGGCTCTTGCTTTCAGAGCAATTTTCACAAAATCAGGCGCAGAAACTGTGCTTTTCGAAATTTTTCCATAGTAGTGGAACCTCATTTTTCGTTCATGGATTATCGAAATTGAAAAAATAGCAGCGGCTGTGATATTTTGAACAACAATCCCCGCCGTGTTTTCGTGCTTCGTTACGTCATTTTTAAGCGCGGAGACGCTATTATCAGGGATAATTGGTCTATCCTTTCGGATTAGGATCGGGATGTTTGCCCGTTCAGGGAGAGTTGGGTTGAAAGATTTGATTGAGCTGTTCTGGCTGCGTTATACGGAACTGCAATCTGCTGTTGGTAAAAACGAGGCCGACAAGATCGCAGTGCTGGAGCGTGAACTGGAGCAGCTTCTCGAGCGCGTCGTCGGACGCAAGACCGAAAGCTCCGAAGACATTCGCGAGCAGTTCCGTTTTGCTATCGATCTCCTCAACCACGAGGCAGAAGACCTCGGCTGCGTGCAGCGCAATTCCGAACTTCTGCGAACGCTCGTCGACCGTTACGTCGGCATGCCGCTCAAGGCGAAAGTGATCGGTGACGAAGATGCGGACAGCCTCGAATGGCACCACCGCCATCTGATCCTCGATGAAGATATGCTCAACGATCTCGATGAGCCTGTCGTCATCGTTTCCCCCGGTTACCGCGTGTCCTTTGCCAATGCGCTCGACGCCTTCCAGCGTAATGCGCCGGAAGGGCTCGTCGGCTGCCACATCGCCGAACTCGTCGGTGTCCACCGTTTCCAGAACGCACTCAGGGAAAAGCTCGATAATTGCTTCAAGGGCGATACGTCGAAATATACCTATGCGGAAGACCAGAACGGTCGCACAATCGTCAAGTCGCTCGAAATGTCGCCTTGTTATTCTTCCGCCTACAAGCTCGTGGGTGCCATGGTGGTCATCCGCGAAATTGCCGATCGCAGGCGCCGCGCTGCGGGTTGACCCCAAGCTCCGCTGATATCAGAAGGACGCGCTGAACGCGCCCGATCGGTCCCTTATTTCGGGAAGACGGTTTCCCAGATCGTGGCGATGGACCAGGCGGACGAGGCGTCAATCAGAAGCTTCGTCGCCATGGCCAGACACGACAGAACCAGAAGCGGGCGGATGATCTTCGCGCCGTTTTTCATGGCGAAACGCGACCCGATCTGCGCCCCGATGAATTGGCCGAACCCCATTGCCAGTCCGAGCTTCCACAAAACCGCGCCGCCCATCGCGAAGACGACGAACCCGCCGAAATTGGAGCCCAGATTGAGAAGCTTGGTATGGGCTGTCGCCTTCAGCATGCCAAAACCGGCAAGTGCCACGAAGGCGAGCATGTAAAAGGAACCGGCGCCCGGACCGAAGACGCCGTCATAAAAGCCGATCAGCGGCGCGGCGGTAAATCCGAACACCAGCGGTGTGATGCGGCGATGGCTGTCTACATCGCTGAGCTGTGGCTTGAAGGCGAAATAGATCGCTATGGCGATCAGCAGGAAGGGCATGATGGTGCGTAGAAGATCGGCAGGCACGAAGGCGGCCGTCAGCGCCCCGAGCATTCCGCCGGCCATCGCCATCAACCCCATCGGCAATTGCTCTTTCAGATTGACATGGCCACGTCTTGCGTAAGCGAGAGTGGCGGAGGCCGAACCGAACTGTGCCTGCAGCTTGTTCGTGCCAAGCGTATCGAGTGGCGGTATTCCCATGATCATCATTGCCGGAATGGTGATGAGGCCACCGCCGCCGGCAATGGAATCGATAAAGCCGGCGAAAATGGCGACGCAGAAGAGGACGATGAAAACGTTGAGGGCGATGTCTTGCACTTGATATGTCCGGGCGGGCGGAAGGAGAGGGCTTCTTCTTTCACCGAAAGGGCCATGGCGCAATCTCTTTCTCTGCATCCCGCAACGGGCAGGGGATTGCGGTGTGGCCGCTTATCGTTATGTTTCCGTGGCGCGTCGCCGGAACGACGGATGGCGCCTGACACATGTGGATGAGGGCATTATGCATAAAGTGATATTCGATACGGACCCCGGTGTGGATGATGCCATGGCGCTTCTGTTCCTGCACCGCCACCCCGATATCGATCTGATCGGCGTCACCACCGTTTTCGGCAATGCGCCCATCGACATCACCACCCGCAATGCGCTTTTCCTCAAGCGGGAATGGCAGATGACCGCGCCGGTCGCGAAAGGGGCGGGCGTGACCTTCGATCCGGCCCGCAAGGAAGGCCACTGGCCGACCTTCATCCATGGTGAAAACGGCCTTGGCGATATCGACATTCCAGCGACCATCGACCTGCCGCTCGACCCGCGGCCCGCGCATCGCTTCATCATCGAGACGGTCAAGGCCAATCCCGGTGAAGTGACGCTTATTGCCGTTGGCCGCATGACCAATCTGGCGCTGGCTTTGCGCGAAGAACCTGATTTCGCGGCGCTGGTGAAGGACGTCATCGTCATGGGCGGCGCCTTCGACATCAACGGCAATGTCTCGCCGGCGGCCGAGGCCAATATTCATGGCGATCCGGAAGCGGCCGATCTTGTCTTCACCGCGCCGTGGCGCGTGGTTGTTGTCGGTCTCGATGTCACGACAAAAACCGTGATGACCAGCGCCTTCATGGCTGAGATGGCAGAGGCGGGCGGCAAGCCGGTGCAGCTGCTTTCGGACCTGTCGCAATTCTACATCGATTTCTACAAGACCCGTACCGGTGACGGCATGGTGGTGCACGACAGCTGCGCCTGTGTTTATCTCGTCGCGCCGGAACTGTTTACCACCCGCAGCGGCCCGGTGCGTGTCGTCTGCGGCGGTCTTGCCGACGGCCAGACCATCCAGAAGCCAGACGGACGCGCTTTTCCGCCGGGCGACTGGGACGGGCATCCGAGCCAGCTGGTCTGCACGGATATCAAGCCGGAGCGCGTGCTTTCGGTCATCCGCGCGGCAATTGTGAAGGGCGAGCGCGGCTGAACGACAGGAATGGCCGTTCTTGAGCATGGCTTGCCTTGCATTTTCCCAGAATCTGGCGTTATGCAAGTTCCCTGATCATAGTGCGCGATCCGCCTTGCCGAAGGGCTTGAAAAGGCGGTGCCGGTAGGACGGGCGGATCACCGCTAGGCGGCGTTGGCCCGAGAAAACCCTTGTGGGTTTTCCCGTGCTTTGCGCTACAATGAATAACGCCTGCCGGGTCGGTTCGTGTCGGCGGCGTTTAACAACAAAAACGAACCTTCGTTATGGACCGGAAGAACCGGTCCATTCCCATGAGGAAAGAGATGGAAGAGTTTCACAAGGTCCGGCGTCTGCCGCAATACGTCTTCGAACAGGTCAACCGTTTGAAAGCGAGCGCGCGAGCGGCCGGGGCCGATATCATCGATCTCGGCATGGGCAATCCCGACCTTCCGACCCCGAAGGCCATCGTCGACAAACTTTGCGAGGTCGTTCAGGACCCTCGTACCCATCGTTATTCCTCGTCCAAGGGCATTCCCGGTCTTCGCCGCGCGCAGGCGGCCTATTATGCCCGCCGTTTCGGCGTTAAACTGAACCCCGACACGCAGGTCGTCGCCACGCTCGGCTCCAAGGAAGGTTTCGCCAACATGGCACAGGCCATCACCGCGCCGGGTGACGTGATCCTGTGTCCGAACCCGACCTATCCGATCCATGCCTTCGGCTTCCTGATGGCGGGCGGCGTTATCCGCTCGATGAATGTCGAGCCTGACGACAGCTTCTTCGGGCCGCTAGAGCGCGCCGTGCGCCACTCCATTCCGAAGCCGCTGGCGCTGATCGTCAATTATCCTTCGAACCCGACGGCGCATGTCGCGTCGCTCGATTTCTACAAGGACGTCATCGCCTTTGCGAAGAAGCACGAGATCATCGTGCTTTCCGACCTTGCCTATTCGGAAATCTATTTCGACGAAAGCAATCCGCCGCCCTCCGTTCTCGAGGTTCCCGGTGCGATCGACGTTGCGGTGGAATTCACTTCCATGTCGAAGACGTTTTCCATGCCCGGCTGGCGCATGGGCTTTGCCGTTGGCAACGAGCGGCTGATCGCGGCGCTGACCCGCGTGAAGTCTTATCTCGATTACGGCGCCTTCACACCCATCCAGGTTGCTGCGACCCATGCACTGAACGGTGACGGCTCGGACATTGCCGAAGTGCGCAATGTCTATCGCCGCCGTCGCGATGTCATGGTCGACACCTTCGGCAAGGCGGGCTTCGAAGTACCGCCGCCGGCGGCCACCATGTTCGCCTGGGCGAAGATCCCGGAAAAATTCCGCCATCTCGGCAGCCTGGAATTCTCCAAGCTTCTGGTCGAGAAGGCCGATATTGCCGTTGCTCCCGGCATCGGCTTCGGCGAGATGGGCGATGATTACGTCCGTCTCGCGCTCGTGGAAAACGAGCATCGAATTCGTCAGGCAGCGCGCAATCTGAAGCGTTTCCTGTCGACAGCAGACGAGACGATGCACAACGTCGTTTCGCTCAACGCCCACAGATAAGGGCAAACCCAGGGCGGCCGGGTCTCGGCCGCCACCATCACCAGCAATCAGGAACATACCCATGGCAGATTCATTGAGAATCGGCATAGCGGGGCTCGGCACTGTCGGCGCTTCGCTCGTGCGCATCCTCCAGCAGAGAAGCAACGAACTTGCGATTACCTGCGGACGCGCAATTGAGATTATTGCCGTAAGCGCGCGCGATCGTTCGCGTGACCGCGGCATTGATCTCACGGGTATTACCTGGTTCGACACGCCTGAACAGATGGCGAGCGAAGCCGACATCGATGTGTTTGTCGAACTGGTCGGCGGTGCTTCCGGACAGGCCGAAAATGCGGTGCGGGCAGCGCTGTCGCGCGGTCTCCATGTGGTGACAGCCAACAAGGCGCTGCTGGCCAAGCATGGTGTCGAACTGGCGACCATTGCCGAAGACAAGGGCGCGCTTCTGAACTTCGAGGCGGCGGTCGCTGGCGGCATTCCCGTCATCAAGGCCCTGCGTGAATCGCTGACCGGCAATCACGTGACGCGCATCTATGGCATCATGAACGGCACCTGCAACTACATCCTCACAAAGATGGAGAAAGAAGGCCTGTCCTTCGAGGCCTGTCTGAAGGAAGCGCAGCGGCTGGGATATGCAGAGGCTGATCCCGCCTTCGATATCGAAGGTAACGACACCGCGCACAAGCTTTCCATTTTGACCACGCTTGCCTTCGGCAACAAGATCGCTGCCGACGACATTTATCTCGAAGGCATCACCAATATTTCGATCGAGGACATCCAGGCGGCTGCCGATCTAGGCTATCGCATCAAGCTTCTCGGCGTGGCGCAGGTCACCGAATCCGGTATCGAGCAGCGCGTCCATCCCACCATGGTGCCGCTCGATTCCGTCATCGCGCAGGTCGATGGCGTCACCAACGCCGTGGCGATCGAATCCGACATTCTCGGTGAATTGCTGATGGTCGGACCCGGCGCCGGCGGCAACGCCACGGCATCCGCCGTGCTTGGCGATATCGCTGATATCGCCAAGAGCCGTCCCGGTGCACAGCGTGTGCCGGTGCTCGGCCGTCCGGCGAAATCGCTGACGGACTATCGCCGCGCCAAGATGAAGAGCCACGAGGGCGGTTACTTCATCCGCCTGACGGTGAAGGATCAGGCCGGTGTGTTCGCCTCCATCGCCAGCCGCATGGCTGACAATAACATTTCGCTGGAATCCATCGTGCAGCGCCAGCGCGTGCACGTGGAAGGCGCGCCGCAGACAATCATCCTTGTTACGCACGCGACAATGGAAGATGCGATCCGCAAGGCGGTAAAAGCGATCAAGAACGAGAAATATCTCGTCAGCGAGCCCCAGGTCATCCGCATCGAGCGGACCTGAAGCGCGACGCTACTGTCGTGAGATCAAAAACCGCGTTTCCATCCGGAAACGCGGTTTTCTGTTGCTTGGGGGACCGGCGCCTTCCTGCGGTCTGGCGGCCGCAAAATTTGAGGGGACGGTGCGTGAAGCGCTGGAAAGCAGGGCGATTCGGCCTTATGGTTAATCGTGTTCACCAAGCGAGGGAGGCGTGGCCGTGACATCGATCATCCTGTTCAAGGACAACAAGCGCCAGGGCGCTCCGGCGAGCCATCACCGGGCGCGGCCGCACAATGCCAATGACAATATTCGCAGCATGGAATTCGATATGGCCGAATATGAGCGTAACTGGTGTTCGCTCGCGGTATTTTCGCTGCTGCTGCTTGTCGCGGCCGTCTCGATTGTCAGCCCTTTTTTCTCGATTTTCTCGACGTGATTTCGTCAAGGCGCGTTTTTGCTTGAAAAACGCAGCATCGCCATTTAGCCCGTTCTAACCATTAGAGCGCCTGTTGGCGCGAATGACAGGACGAATGGACAGGATGGTAATGATGGAGCCGGCCGATACCGTGGCCCGCGCATTTTTAAGCGTGGAGCGGTCGGCAACAGAACAGCGGTGGGTGTCTCGGCTGGATCAGGCCGGGCAGAACCGTGCGCTGGCCATGTCCCAGGTCCACGGTATTCCGGAACTGATCGCCCGGGTGCTCGCCGGGCGCGGTGTGGGGGTGGATGATGCCCTGGCGTTCCTTGATCCCACCATTCGCTCCCTGATGCCCGACCCGCATGTGCTGACCGATTGCGAGAAGGCCGCCGAGCGGCTTGTGCGCGCCATTGAAGCGGGTGAGAAGGTGGCGATCTTCGGTGATTACGATGTCGACGGCGCTGCTTCCTCCGCGTTGATGTACCGGTTTCTTGCACATTTCGGGCTGACGCCCGAGATCTACATTCCCGACAGAATTTTCGAGGGTTACGGGCCTAACCCGGCGGCGATGCAGCAGCTGGCCGCCAATGGCGCGACGCTGATCGTGACGGTGGACTGCGGATCCACCAGCCATGAATCGCTCGAGGCGGCAAAAGAGGCACGAACGGACGTTGTGGTCATAGACCACCATCAGGTGGGTACGGAACTGCCGCCGGCGGTGGCGCTGGTCAATCCCAACCGGGAGGACGATCTGTCGGGGCAGGGGCATCTCTGTGCCGCCGGCGTGGTGTTCCTCGTGCTCGTCGCCACGCTTCGCGTTCTCAAGGACAGGCGGCACCGCCAGGCCTTCACGCTCGATCTGCTGTCATTGCTCGACATCGTTGCGCTTGCGACGGTCTGCGATGTGGTTCCCCTGAAAGGGCTGAACCGCGCCTATGTGGTGAAGGGCCTGATTGCCGCACGCCACATGAAAAATGCCGGCCTTGCCGCGCTGTTCAAGAAGGCGGGGCTGGGCGGGCCTGTGACACCCTATCATTTCGGTTTCCTGATCGGGCCCCGCATCAACGCCGGGGGGCGTATTGGCGACGCTGCGCTCGGCAGCCGATTGTTGACGATCGATGATTCCTCGCAGGCCGAGGTGATTGCCGAGCGGCTGGACGAGCTGAACCGCGAGCGACAGGCGATGGAAGCGGCGATGCTTGCGGAGGCCGAAGCGGAGGCCCTGTTCGAATATGGCGACGGCTCGGGTGCCGGTGTTATTGTCACCGCGCGTGAAAACTGGCACCCCGGCATTGTCGGCTTGTTGGCCTCGCGCCTGAAGGATCGCTTCCGCCGCCCGGCTTTTGCCATTGCCTTCGATCCCTCCGGCAAGGGCACCGGCTCCGGCCGTTCGATCGCCGGCTTCGACATGGGGCGGATGGTGCGCGCTGCCGTGGAGGCCGGCCTGCTGGTCAAGGGCGGCGGTCACGCCATGGCGGCAGGCCTCACGGTTGAGCGCGCCAATCTCGGCAAGCTCAGGACCTTTTTCGAAGAAGCCGCGGCAAAGACCGTAAACGAGCTGGTAGAGAGCAGCGTATTGAAGATTGATGGCGCCATCGGCGCTTCGGGGGCTACGTTGCAGCTTGTCGACCAGCTAGAACAGGCCGGTCCCTATGGTTCCGGTCATTCTCAGCCGATCTTTGCTGTTCCGGCGCATCGCCTGCGTGATGTGCGGCTGGTGGGCACATCCCACGTCAAGATCACGCTGGAGGCCATGGATGGCTCACGGCTGGACGGAATCGCGTTCCGCGCCGCCGAGGCGCCCCTGGGACAGATGCTCATGAATGCCCGCGGACGGAATATTCACGTCGCGGGTACTGTGGGCGCCGATCTCTGGCAGGGGCAAAGGCGGGTTCAACTGCGTGTTCTGGACGCCGCTTTCGCGCCCTGAGAGGGGCCACCAATCTATCTCGACTGTCACCGGCCAACGGTTGTCGCTGACCTATGCACTACAACGGGATATCTTTACGCGATGCGTGAAGATTTTCGTTTATGCTGCTGATTTTAAGGAAGAAGCAAGTGGCACGCCCTAGGGGAGTCGAACCCCTCTTTTCAGAATGAAAATCTGACGTCCTAACCGATAGACGAAGGGCGCGTGCGCTTGTGGTGTGGCGCCCTTATAGTCAGGCTCCGGTTGCTCCGCAAGCGGAAAAACTGATTTTTTTCGCTTTGCGGCGAGTTTTTTTGGCAGGGCGGAACGGGCTGTGGAAAACCCGGTCGGACCGGCCCAAATCCTTGAATTACCGCTCCAATCTCGCGCGGCACGGGACACGACGATGCGGTGCAAGTGGGCAAAGCCCAGCATCTTGATGTTGAGCTGGCAACGCTCTGCCGAAGCTTGGGACTTCCTGATGATCTCGGAGAGGGGAAAGGCAAGCCGGGTGAATTGCGCGGCGGCATTTCGTCCGGCTTGCCTTCCATCGGGGGGACAGGCATCTAACGTGCCTATGGCAAATCGGTTCCGCAGCAATGATGAGATGCTGGAATTATTGCGATTTTATCGAATGATTTCGTCGTGTGGGAGGTAACCAGCAAAGCAAGTGGCACGCCCTAGGGGAGTCGAACCCCTCTTTTCAGAATGAAAATCTGACGTCCTAACCGATAGACGAAGGGCGCGTGCGCTTGTGGTGTGGCGCCCTTATAGTCAGGCTCCGGTTGCTCCGCAAGCGGAAAAACGCATGATTTGACAAAAAAATGACACGGGTGGCCAGAAGCCCTGAAAAACAAGGTTTCTTGTTTCGTAACAAAAGGTTAAAGCGTGCTTGGTCCCGCGGTTTTGCGCTTCTAACGGAAGAGAATGATGTGGGGGAACGCGTTGGTGGGCAGTGATTCACGCAAGTGACTCTGGGACGGGAGAAGCGCAGCGTCATGAGAAGCCCAACGATCACGCCAGATCTGGAGCTGGGTTGTCGTCATAAAGAAACGGGGCCCAAAGGCCCCGTCCGATGATGCTTGGTCTCAGTGCAGTATCTGGCTGAGGAACAGGCGGGTACGCTCGTGCTGCGGATTGTCGAAGAATTCGGCGGGCGAGTTCTGTTCGACGATCTGGCCCTGGTCCATGAAGATAACGCGGTTTGCGACCTGACGCGCAAAGCCCATTTCGTGGGTCACGCACAGCATGGTCATGCCGTCTTCTGCAAGGCTGACCATGGTATCAAGCACCTCCTTGACCATTTCCGGGTCGAGCGCCGAGGTCGGCTCATCGAAGAGCATGATCTTGGGCTTCATGCAGAGCGAGCGGGCAATCGCCACACGCTGCTGCTGACCGCCGGAAAGCTGGCCCGGATATTTATGCGCCTGCTCGGGAATCTTCACGCGCTTCAGATAGTGCATCGCCACTTCTTCGGCTTCCTTCTTGGGCATCTTGCGAACCCAGATCGGCGCCAGCGTGCAGTTTTCGAGGATCGTCAGATGCGGGAAGAGGTTGAAGTGCTGGAACACCATGCCAACTTCGCGGCGCACCTCGTCGATCTTCTTGAGGTCGTTGGTAAGCTCGATGCCATCAACGACGATGCTGCCCGACTGGTGCTCTTCCAGACGGTTGATGCAGCGGATCATGGTCGATTTGCCCGACCCGGAAGGACCGGCGATGACAATGCGCTCGCCCTTCATGACCTTCAGGTTGATATCACGCAGCACATGGAAATCGCCGTACCATTTGTTCATGCCGGTGATTTCGATTGCGACGTCCGTCGCCGAGACGGTCAGTTTTTTTGCCTGGGTTTCTGCCATTTTGAGCGTCCCTTATCGTTTATGCCCGGTGTCGAGGTGCCGTTCCATGAACAGCGAATATCGCGACATGCCGAAGCAGAATATCCAGAATACGAAGCCTGCGAAAATATAGCCAGTCATGGCGGTGACGGGCGTGGCCCAGTTCGCATCCGATTGGTTGAGTGTGACAATACCGAGCAGGTCGAACATGCCGATGATCGAGACCAGCGACGTGTCCTTGAAAAGCCCGATGAAGGTGTTGACGATGCCCGGAATGACGAGCTTCAGCGCCTGCGGCAGCACGATCAGCCTCGTCTTCTGCCAGTAATTCAGGCCGAGCGAGTCCGCACCTTCATATTGTCCCTTCGGAATGGCCTGCAGGCCGCCGCGGATCACTTCCGCCATATAGGCGGAGGAGAACAGCGACACGCCGACCAGCGCACGCAGGAACTTGTCGAAAGTCCAGCCGTCGGGCAGGAACAGCGGCAGCATGATGCTGGCGAAGAACAGGACGGTGATCAGCGGGATGCCTCTGATGACCTCGATGAAGAGGACGCAGAGCATCTTGATGACCGGCAGGTTCGAGCGTCTGCCGAGAGCCAGAAGAATGCCGAAGGGCAGCGACACCGTTATCCCGAAGAAGGACAGGATGAGCGTGACCATCAGGCCGCCCCAGAGCTGCGTTTCCACCTTTGGCAGGCCGAAGACGCCGCCGATGAGCAGGAAGAACGCAATGAAGGGCAGGATGATGAAGAGCGCCAGCGCATTGAGACGCTTGAACGGCGCCTTCGGTATGAGCATCGGGACCAACAGGATCGCGAACGTCACCATCACGAGGATGGGACGCCAGCGCTCGTCAATGGGGTAACGGCCGAAGACGAATTGTCCGAGCTTGGCCGAGACAAAGGCCCAGCAGGCGCCGGACTGTCCGTCCGGAAGCGCGCCGCCCTGTGAAGCGGTGAGACACGCAATACGGTCGATGCCGGTCCAAACCGCGTCGATAAACAGCCACTCGATGATCGGCGGCACGATATAGACGAGGAGGGCAATAGCAAGGACGGTGAGCACCGTATCCTTGGGCGTGGCGAAGAGCTTGGTACGCAGCCAGTGGGTTACGCCCACCGCGCTCGATGGCGCGGGGCGGGCTTCCTCAATGGTCTGGCGCACGAAGGCGTGGTTGCTGATCGTCATCGTCATCTCTCCACCAGAGCCATTTTCGCGTTGAACCAGTTCATGACGACGGCCGTGAGCAGGGACAGCGAGAGATAGATGACCAGCCAGATGGCAACGACTTCAACCGCCTGACCCGTCTGGTTCAGGATCGTACCGCCAACGGAGACGATGTCGGCAAAGCCGACGGCGACCGCAAGCGACGAGTTCTTGGTGAGGTTGAGGAACTGACTTGTCAGCGGCGGAATGATGATGCGCATGGCCTGCGGCACGACGATGAGACGTGTCGTGGTGCTGGAGCGAAGCCCAAGCGCGTCGGCAGCTTCCGTCTGCCCCTTCGCCACGGCCTTGATGCCGCCGCGAACGATCTCGGCGATGAAGGAGGCAGTGTAGAAGGACAGCGCCAGGAACAGCGACATGAATTCAGGCGCGACGACGGCGCCGCCCGAAAGGTTGAAGCGTCCGGCGATGGGGTAATCGAATGTCAGCGGCGCGCCGATTGCGAGGAACGTGGCGAGCGGCAATCCGATGACGAGCAGCGTTATCGTTATTCCGGTGCGGAATTGCTGTCCGGTTTTTTCCTGTCTGGCTTTCGCCCAGCGGTAAACAAGCACGCTGACGACGACGGCGACAAGGAAGGCCAGCGGCACGAGCCAGATTCCGTCCCCCCAGAGCGGTTTTGGAAAGAAGAAGCCACGATTGTTGAGGTAGGTGCCGAGCGGCAGCTCGAGCGATTCGCGTGCCTGCGGCAGGACCGAGATAACGCCCTTGTACCAGAAGAAGATCACGAGCAGCGGCGGAATGTTGCGGAAGATTTCCACATAGGCCTGCGCGAGCTTCGAGATCAGCCAGTTGTTGGACAACCGGGCGATACCGACGATGAAGCCGATGATCGAGGCGGCGATGATGCCAAAAAACGCAACCTGGATCGTGTTGAGAATGCCGACGAGCAGCGCCCGGCCATAGGTCGCGTCGCTGGTATAAGCGATCAGCGACTGGCCGATGTCGAAGCCGGCGCGTCCGTTGAGGAACCCGAAGCCGGATGAAATGTTTGAACGTTGAAGATTGGTGATCGTATTCGTCACGATGACCCAGACGAAGGCGGCCAGGATGACGACCGTCAGGACCTGGTAAAAAATGCCGCGTATGCGTGGATCGTAGATAAGTGACGACGCGCTTTGCGCGCGCGATCGTTGCGAACTGACCGCGTTGCCTGCCATAGGCACCTTTCCCTTTTATATGCTCTTTGCGAGCTTATTTATATAATTTGAAGCGGAGGCCGGGTGTTGCCCAGCCTCCTTATGATCTAGCCGATGATGGGGCCGATCAACGGACCGGCGGTGCGTATTGCAGGCCGCCCTTGGTCCAGAGCGCGTTCTGGCCGCGCTCGATCTTCAGAGGCGAGCCGGCGCCGACGTTGCGGTCGAAGACTTCGCCGTAGTTGCCCACCAGCTTGATGATGTTGTAGGCCCAGTCATTGGTCACGCCGAGATCGGTACCGATCTTGGTGCCTTCTTCCGTGCCGAGCAGGCGCTTCACGTCCGGATTTGCGCTGTTCTTCTGCTCGTCGACGTTCTTGGAGGTGATGCCAAGTTCTTCGGCATTGACCATGGCGTAGTGAACCCAGCTGACGATGTCGAACCACTGGTCGTCACCCTGGCGAACGGCCGGACCAAGCGGCTCCTTGGAGATGACTTCAGGCAGAACGATGTTTTCTTCCGGGTTCTTCAGCTTCAGGCGGATCGCGTAAAGGCCCGACTGGTCAGTGGTGTAGACGTCGCAACGGCCGGCATCATAAGCAGAGGTCGCGTCGGCTTCCTTTTCGAAAACCACCGGGTTGTACTGCAGATTGTTGGTCTTGAAGTAGTCGGCGAGGTTGAGCTCCGTGGTCGTGCCGGTCTGTACGCAGACGGCGGCGCCGGAAAGCTCGAGAGCGGACTTCACGTTGAGGCTCTTCTTGGCGATGAAGCCCTGGCCGTCGTAGTAGTTGACGGTACGGAAGTTGAAGCCCAGCGACGTGTCGCGGCTGATCGTCCAGGTGGTGTTACGGGTCAGAACGTCGACTTCACCGGACTGGAGAGCCGGGAATCGGTCCTTGCTCGAAAGTGCGACGAACTTGGCCTTCGAAGGATCGCCGAAAACCGCTGTGGCAATACCACGGCAATAGTCCACGTCGATACCGGACCACTCGCCCTTGTCATCGGGATTGGAGAATCCCGGAATGCCGGCGCTGACGCCGCAGGTGACGAAACCCTTGCCCTTTACATCCTGAAGCGTCGCAGCCGAAGCGACCGAGGCTCCTCCCAAAACTGCTGCGCCGATGGCGGCCGACAGAATTGCCTTTTTCATTTTTCCCAACCTTTGTTTGTTATCGTCACTTGGAAGAGGACCGGCATGTTTGTTCTGCCCCAGCTCCCCCTTCAGCGAGATCTTTTCGATCCGCTTTTTCTATCACAATCGCAATTGGCAGCGGGGTCAAGACGTGCGGGCAATAATTGTGCCTATAAAACGGAATTTTCCAAAATTTGGTCGTGAAGTGTGCAAAGGGTGAAAATATAAGCATATTTTTGCGGAAATTTGCACTTGCACAGTATTTGTATACTTGTTGTATTCTGGCTGGCGATGGATCAATCCCGGCGGTTGTTGCGTCCGGGCGGGACTTGACCTTGCGGTTCGCTCTCAGCATTGTCGCACGCGTCAATGTTCCTTCGAAAGCTGATCTGAAATGACCAAGACAAATGACCTGCTTTCCGCCGCAGGTGTGAATACGCGCCTCACCCATGGCGGCAATGATCCCGCGGACTGTTTCGGTTTCGTCAATCCGCCAATCGTGCGTGGCTCGACGGTGCTTTTTCCCGACGCGGAGACGCTTTCGACCGAAAACCAGAAATATACCTATGGCACCCACGGCACGCCGACGACCGATGCGCTCTGCAATCTTGTCAATGAGCTGGAAGGGTCTGCCGGAACCATTCTCGTGCCTTCGGGCCTTGCGGCCATCACGGTCCCGTTCCTTGCCTATCTCGGCGCTGGCGACCACGCGCTGATCGTCGATTCCGTTTATTTTCCGACACGTCGCTTCTGCAATACGATGCTGAAGAAGCTGGGTGTCGAAGTGGAATATTACGATCCGGCCATCGGGGAGGGCATAGAGGCTCTCATCCGGCCGAACACGAAGCTGGTGCATCTGGAAGCGCCGGGTTCCAACACCTTCGAAATTCAGGATGTCAGGCTGATCACCGATATCGCTCATCGGCATGATTGTGTTGTGACGATGGACAATACCTGGGCGACGCCGCTTTATTTCAAACCTTTGGATTTTGGCGTCGATGTTTCCATCCACGCTGCCACCAAATATCCCTCGGGCCATTCGGATGTGCTGATGGGCTTCGTCTCGGCCAATGAAAAGCACTGGAAGGCGCTTTATCAGGCCAATACCAATCTCGGAATCTGCGTCACTTCGGACGATGCCTATCAGATCCTGCGCGGCATGCGCACGATGGGAATCAGGCTGGCGCACCATCAGAAAAGCGCGCTCGACATCGCCACATGGCTGGAGAGCCGGGACGACGTCGTGCGCGTGCTGCATCCGGCGCTGCCGAGCTTTGCAGGGCACGATCTCTGGAAGCGCGATTTCAAGGGTGCAAGCGGCGTCTTCTCCTTCGTACTGAAGGCGGAAGAAGGCAGATACAAGCAGACGGCGGCCGCGTTCCTGAATGCGCTGACCTTTTTCGGGCTCGGTTACTCCTGGGGCGGCTACGAATCGCTTGCCGTTTCGGTCTCGCTTGTCGACAGGACCATCGCCAAGGGTCCCTCGGAGGGACCGGTCATCCGCCTGCAGATCGGGCTTGAGGATGTCGCCGATCTCAAGAAGGACCTCGAGGCCGGCTTTGCAGCCGCGGCCGCGGTTTGATCTCAGCCCTTGGCGCGATAGCCGTAGAGCCAGTCGAAGTCCTTCACGAAGGCGTCGGTGGGACGCGTGGAAAACACGAAGTCCCGCGCGATACGCACCGGGCCTGTGGCGTGATAGGCAAAACGATTGAGAGAGGCCCGCTTGCGGGCCTTTTCTATGCGCGGCAGGCGCAGGGCCTCGAAGGCGGCAAGAGCCTGCGGCGCGGGCAGGGTGGCTGAAGCATCGCTGCCCACCATGGTTCCCGCGAGTTCAAACGCATCCTCGATCGCCATGGCTGCCCCCTGGGCGGCGAACGGCATCATGGCATGCGCTGCGTCGCCGATCAGCACCGTGTCCCGGCCATTGTGCCAGCGGCCGGGGCCGGCCTGATAAAGCGGCCAGAAGGTCGGGTTTTCGGACGAATCGAGCAACCGGACGATGTCAGGGCTGAAGCCGCGAAACTGTTCAAGAAGCAGGGCTTTCTGCCGCCCGCTCGATTCCGCCCGCCACGTCGCGCCGGGATCGGCGCCAAGCGCGATGGCGACAATGTTGAAACCGCCGACTTCTTTCAGCGGATAGGCGACGATATGGCCACCCGAGCCGAGATAGGCTGTGACGGCGCTTTTGTTGATGGCCGACGGCACGGCATTGGCGGCAACGGTGAAGCGCCAGGCGACATTGCCGGAGAAGGTGGCGGTGGGAGCGGCAGGAACGGCAAAGCGGGCCGCCGACCAGACACCGTCCGCGCCGACAATCAGATCATGGTCGCGGAATGTGGTTGCGGCAATCACATCGGCCGTCGCGTTTTCGATGCGTTTGCCGAGATGCAACCGGCATAGGGGATTATCTGTCACCGCGTGGAGAAGTGCGCTTTGCAGGGTGGAGCGGTGCAGCACGCCATAAGGAGCGCCCCAGCGCGTACGCGCCACCGCGCCCACAGGCAGGGAGAGCAGCGTTGCGAGCGATTTTCCGGAGGCGAGTTCGACACTGACGGGCTCGGTCCAACGCGCCTCGATGGCAGGCAGCACGCCAAGCGTGGCGAGAATGCGGGCGGCATTGGGCGAAATCTGCAGGCCGGCGCCCACTTCCGTCAGTTCGCCGGCCTGTTCGATGATGTCGCAGTCTATACCGTGCCGGGCAAAAGCAAGGGCAGCGGTGAGACCGGCAATGCCGGCACCGATAATGGCTACGGATTTTATGGGCATGATGCGCCCCGATCAGGAAAAGTGGAGGTCAGGCAGCCTTCACGTGGAAAACGCAGCCCGGAGGATTGGTCTGCTCGGCCTTCAGCGACGGATTGTAGCGATAAAGGGTGGAGCAGTAGGAACAGACCTTCTCATTGTCGTCGCCCATATCGATGAAGATATGCGGATGATCGTAAGGAACGGAAGCGCCGGTGCACATGAATTCCTTGACGCCGATCTCGATCATGCGGTGTCCGCCATCGTTCTGGAAGTGGGGAATGGTATGCCCGGCCATGTTCGTCTCCAAATGCAATATCGTTGTAGAGCCGCAATCCGTCTTCGCATGCCGGCTCGTCGTTGCGGATATGTAGCCTCAAACGCATTGCATCTCCATAAAAATCGTCAGCAAAACATGTTCAACATTGCTAATTCCTGCCATATGGTCCGGCAAAAAGGATGTCCTTGATGAATCTCAACACGCCGCAGTTTTCCGATTTTTTCCATGACGGCCTTCGCCTCGCATATTTTGACGAAGGCGATCCGGCGGGAGACCCGGTTTTGCTGATCCATGGCTTTGCATCCAGCGCCAACGTCAACTGGGTCCATCCCGGCTGGCTGAAGACGCTGGGAGATGCCGGCTACCGGGTGATCGCCATCGATAATCGCGGCCATGGCGCAAGCGACAAGCCGCATGATACGGAGGCCTATTATCCGTCCGTCATGGCCGAAGATGCGGTGGCGCTGCTCAACCATCTTGGCATCGCAGAGACGCATGTGATGGGTTACTCCATGGGGGCGCGCATTTCCGCCTTCCTGGCCATGGCGCACCCCGAGCGTGTGCGTTCTCTGGTTTTCGGCGGGCTCGGTATCGGCATGGTCGAAGGTGTGGGCGACTGGGACCCGATCGCAGAGGCGCTTCTCGCGCCTTCGCTCGATGTCGTGACCCATGAGCGCGGCCGCATGTTCCGGGCCTTTGCCGATCAGACGAAGAGCGACCGCTTGGCGCTTGCCGCCTGCATCGAGACATCGCGGGTTCTCGTCACACGCGACCAGGCGGCAAAGATAGATGCGCCGACGCTGATCGCGGTCGGAACGAAGGACGATATTGCCGGCTCCGGTGAAGAGCTCGCTGCCATCATGCCGCATGCGCGGGCGATCGACATTCCCGGCCGCGACCACATGCTGGCCGTCGGCGACCGCGTGTTCAAGGCGGCGGTGCTGGATTTCTACCGTTCGTTCTGAGTTGACGCATTTTCGAGGAAAAACGGGGCAGGCTTTCCGCGCAGAAGCGCGGCAAAGCGCAGTTCGGCAAGAAACGGTTTTTCAAGCTGCATGAAGAAAAACTGAAGCCGTGCCGCCTTTAAAGTCGTCATTCGAATCCCATTTCTAATGCACGTCTTTTTCTGTATAAAGAACGACCACTGCAAACGAGGAGACCGTTCATGGTCGCACGTACCGAGGCCCGTCAGCCTGAACAGCTGGCGATCGTCGACCCGATCTGGGGCAGCCTGCTGCATGAAGCGCGCAGCGCCGCCGCACAGGATCCGCTGCTTTCAGCCTTTCTTTATTCGACGATCCTCAACCACCGGTCTCTCGAAGAATGTGTGATCTACCGTATCTGCGAACTTCTCGACCATCCGGACATACAGGCCGTGCTGTTGCGTCAGACCTTCCAGGACATGCTGGATGACTGGCCGGAATGGGGAAGCGTTCTCCGCGTCGACATCCAGGCCGTTTACGATCGCGATCCGGCCTGCACGCGCTTCATGGAACCGCTGCTTTATTTCAAGGGTTTCCAGGCCATCCAGACCCATCGGCTTGCCCACTGGCTGCTGCAGAAGGGCCGCAAGGATTTCGCGCTTTATCTGCAGAGCCGGTCTTCCAGCATTTTCCAGACCGATATCAACCCCGCAGCACGCATCGGCAAGGGCATCTTCCTCGACCACGCCACCGGGCTGGTGGTCGGCGAAACGGCAGTCATCGGCGATAATGTCTCTATCCTGCATGGCGTCACCCTCGGCGGCACCGGCAAGGAAGGGGCGGACCGTCACCCGAAGATCGCCAACGGTGTGATGATCGGCGCAGGGGCGAAAATCCTCGGCAATATCGAAATCGGCAGCTGCTCGCGCATTGCCGCAGGATCTGTGGTGCTGAAGCCGGTTCCGCCGAAGACCACGGTTGCCGGCGTGCCGGCGCGGGTGGTGGGAGAAGCAGGGTGTTCTGAACCCTCGCGCCTGATGGACCAGCTCATCGGAGCCGATATCTGAGCGGCACTGCCGCGTTGACAGGTGGCCGGTTTTTTTGCCGTCGTCCGTGTGGAAGACACGGATGACCTGCCGCTTTCACTTTACTTTGGCCTTTGTCCCATGCCAAAAGCGGGCCAACGCGAACCGCACAGGAGAATAGTGGTGAAAGCCGACGAAATCAAAAAACTCGACGCCTACTTCAAGCGTACCTTCAACCCGACGATGGTGGTCAAGGCGCGTCCGCGCAAGGACGATTCCGCCGAAGTGTATCTTGGCGAAGAGTTTCTCGGCGTCGTTTACATCGATGACGAAGACGGCGACCGTTCCTACAATTTCTCGATGGCGATCCTCGACGTCGACCTGTGATCGTCACCGTTCGGTGACCCAGGAGGCCTCCATTCATCGCCCGCGGTGGTTCACGCCGCGGGCGATTTGTTTTTCCGTTGCACGATCCGCATCGTCAGGCGACTTTCCGGCCGCAATGTTACCCGCATCAGCGGTGCCGCAGTTGCCGTTGACCTGTTTTCCAGATGAAGGCCTTGCAGAAGAACGGCCAGAATCGCGACGGCTTCCATCATCGCAAAAGCATTGCCGATGCAGATGCGGGGTCCCGCCCCGAATGGCATATAGGCATAGCGGTGGCGCGCCTTCGTCTTTTCCGGTTCGAAGCGCGACGGATCGAAGCGCTCGGGCTCGTCCCACAAGGCGGAGTGGCGGTGCACGGCATAGATGGGCACGTAAAGAACGGTGCCCGCCGGAATATCATGCCCGCCGAGCCTGAAGTCTTCAAGCGCCGTGCGTGTGATGACCGGAGCTGGCGGGTAAAGCCGCATCGCTTCCGAGAACACCTGTCGGGTATAGGTCAGGCCGGCGATATGTTCCGCCGCGACCGGTTCACCGGCGGTGACGGTGTCGATTTCCTCAAGGATTTTTCTCTCCGTCTCCCGGTTCTTCGACAGAAGGTGAAACGTCCATGCGAGACCGAGCGCCGTCGTTTCGTGGCCGGCGGTGATGAATGTCAGGAGATTGTCGACGATTTCCGTGTCGGTCATCATGCGTCCGGTTTCAGGATCCCTGGCCTCCAGCAGCATCGAGACGAGGTCGTTCCTTTCGGATGGATTTTTCCGCCGTCCAGCAATCACCTTCGCAAGGCTTTCGCGCAGATAACCGACGGCGATCCGGGCCTTGCGCCGGCCGGGATGAGGCAGCCATTCCGGCGCCCCCAGCATGGTGAGCGCGAAGGTCCAGCCTGTCGGTTTCAGATAATCGGTAATGCTCTGTTCGACCCGCGCTACATCAATTCCGTGTCCACCGGACATCATCGTTTCGACGATGATGTCGAACGTGGTTCGCATCATTTCGTGGCCCACGTCGATGTCACCAATGGAAGGAGAGCGCCAGCGCGTTTCCGTGCGTCGTGCCGTCTCGATCATGACCGGAAGCAGATCCAACAGCTTTTCGTGGCGGAAAGCGCCCGCGACGGATTGCCGTTGCCATTTCCAATGGTCTCCGTCGGCGGTCAGAAGTCCCTGACCGAGGGCCGGGCCGAGGACGCGCCGCACATCTTCACCCTTGCCGAGCAGATGGGCATTCTTGACCAGAGCCTCGTGGATCAAAACGGGATCGGCGAGATGCACGCGCATCGTATCGCCAAGGCGAGTGAAAACCGCAGGTTCATGAAAGATTTCCGGCGGCAACGCCTTCAACGGATTGCGGATAATGGAGAGAGCGAGACGCGCGGTGGCGAGCTTCGATACGGTTTGTGTCCCGATCGCCTCGGGCGAGGGGTTGCGAAGGCCGGTGTCGGTCATCTGCGGGTCCTTTATGCGCGTTGAACAATGGCAACATGCTGTTAAGGTGTTTACCTTATACCGGTAATTTAAGGTGTACGCCTTAATTTTCAATGGTGGGGTGAAATTTCTATGATGAACGGCGCGAAACGGCCGGGGCGATCCCTGACACGTGAAAAAATTCTAGATGTTACACTCGGTCTCTTCAACGAACGTGGCCCGGACCGTGTGACAACGGCCGAAATCGCCGGCGATGTGAAAATCAACGAGGGAAATCTCTATTATCATTTCCGCACCAAGGAATCGCTGGTCCTTGCCTTGTTCGCCCGCTTCGAAAACGATGCGCTGGCGCTCGTCGCGACTGTTGACGGAGCGGACGAGGCGGCTGCGGCGACTTATGCCGGCTTTCTGCGGCAGTGGTTCTCTCTCGTCTGGAACTACCGCTTCCTTTTTCGCGATCTTGTCGGTCTGGTGGCGTTGGCACCGGGGCTGGTGGAGCCCGTCCGAACCATAAGCGCCGCCATGCGTCTGGCGGTCGGCCACATCGTCACTCGGATGCAGAATGCGGAGCTGGTGGATATTCCCGAACCGGAGCGCGAGGCGGTTTTGACGAATTTGTGGATCGTCTCAACCTATTGGGCGTCCTATCTTAATCTGCAGGAAGGTGTCAGCGAATTCGGGTCGCAGCAACTGGAGTGGGGGCTGCGGCAGGTCTCCAGCCTGTTCAGGCCTTATCTTTCTTCCGAGGCGATGGCCGAGCTGGAGGCGCTGGAAGAAGGCGAAAAATAGTGTCTCCGGCAGGGGACATTTGCGCCAATGGAAAACCGCCCGTTTATAGCGGGCGGTTTCATTACTCCGGTTTTCCGGTGCAGGCGTCAGGCCGCCTTGAGCAGGTCGCCATGCGGATCGAGCACGAACTTGGTGGCTGCGCCCTGGTCGAAGCTCTCATAGCCCTGTACGGCATCGTCGAGCGCAATGATCCTGGCGTTGACGATGTCGGCAATCGGCAGGCGGTCGTGCAGGATCGCCTGCATGAGCTGGCGGTTATATTTCAGCACCGGTGTCTGGCCGGTGTGGAAGGATTGCGCCTTCGCCCAACCGAGGCCGAAACGCAGTGACAGGCTGCCTTGTTTGGCAGCATCATCCACCGCGCCCGGATCTTCGGTGACATAAAGGCCGGGAATGCCGATCGAGCCGGCGGCGCGGGTGATTTCCATCATCTGGTTGAGAACGATCGCCGGCTGTTCGCCGCCTGCGTGGCCGCGCGCTTCAAAGCCGACCGCATCGATGGCGCTGTCCACCTCGTTGGTGCCGACAATCTCGGCGATCATGTCGCCCAGCCGGTCGCCCTTCGAGAGATCGACGGGTTCGAAGCCGACTTTCGCAGCGTGGGCAAGACGATCCTTGTTAAAATCGCCGATCATGACGACCGCAGCACCCAGAATGCGGGCGGAGGCGGCCGCCGCGAGGCCGACCGGGCCGGCACCGGCGACATAAACAGTGGAGCCGACGCCGACACCGGCCTTCACTGCGCCGTGGAAGCCGGTTGGCAAAATGTCGGAGAGCATGGTGAGGTCGCGGATCTTCGACATCGCCTTGTCACGATCCGGGAATTTCAGCAGGTTGAAATCGGCATAGGGGATGGTGACATATTTCGCCTGACCACCGATCCAGCCGCCCATGTCGACGTAGCCATAAGCGCCGCCGGCGCGGGACGGGTTCACTGTGAGGCACACGCCGGTATCCTGAGACTTGCAGCAGCGGCAGCGGCCGCAGGCGACGTTGAACGGCACGGAAACGATGTCGCCAATTTCGAGCATCTCGACATCGACGCCTTTTTCAATGACTTCGCCGGTGATTTCATGACCGAGAACAAGGCCCGGCATCGCCGTGGTGCGGCCGCGCACCATGTGCTGGTCGGAGCCGCAGATATTGGTGGAAATCACCTTGAGAATGACACCGTGCTCGATGCGGCGGCCATCCGGCGCCTCAAGCTTCGGGTCGTCGATGTCGCGGACTTCGACCTGGCCCGGCCGCATGTAGACGACGCCTCTGTTCCTGCTCATATCCATCTCCTCCATGGTTTGAACACCGTACCTGTCCGCTCCTCCGCGGGCAGATGACTTCATGGGTGCAGCAAACCATGAGAGGGGAGATGTGGCGTTCGGGAATACGACACGCGGTGTGGTCGTAACGACACCGCGTTTCGCCCGATGTCACGGTGGTGTTATCTGTCGAGCGGTTTCCTGAGGCGGCCGGCGGCGTCTTGAATATATTGCCAGGCGACACGGCCTGAGCGGCCGCCGCGGGTGGTTGCCCATTCCAGCGCTTCGTGATGCAGTGTCTCGCGGTCGAGACCCAGATCGAAATGCGTGGCATAGCTGTCGATCATCGTCAGATAATCTTCCTGACCGCATTTGTGGAAACCGAGCCAGAGGCCGAAGCGATCGGAGAGCGACACCTTTTCCTCAACCGCTTCGGATGGGTTGATGGCGGTGGACTGCTCGTTTTCCATCATGTGACGCGGCAGGAGGTGACGACGGTTGGAGGTCGCATAAAAGAGGACGTTGTCGGGACGGCCCTCGATGCCGCCGTCGAGCGCTGCTTTGAGTGACTTGTAGGCCGTATCGTCATGATCGAAGGAGAGGTCGTCGCAGAAAACGATGACGCGCTGGCCCGAGGCCTTGAGGATGTCGAGCAGGGCGGGCAGGGTGTGAATGTCCTCGCGGTGCACTTCCACCAGCTTGAGCGAAACACCGCTCGCTACACGCACATCTTCGTGAACGGCCTTCACCAGCGAAGACTTGCCCATGCCGCGCGCACCCCACAGCAGCACGTTGTTGGCGGCGAAACCTTCCGCGAAACGCAGCGTGTTTTCGTGGAGAATGTCGCGGACATGATCGACGCCGCGGATGAGTTTCAACGCGATGCGGTTGGGGCGGGCAACAGGCTGCAGGAAAGAGTTCAGCGGCGCCCAGACAAAACAATCCGCCGCATTCCAGTCGTTTACGGCGGGCGCCGGTCCCGCCAGCCGTTCGACGGCATCGGTGAGCCGGCGCAGTTCTGAAAGAAGCAGGGAGGCCGTTTCTTCTCGAATCATGGTGTTTCTTCCGCTTGTCTGATGTTCAAAAGTCTGTTTTGCGCCCGGCCTAGCATGGTGTTTGGCGCCCATAAAGGTTAAGAGGTCCGGAATCGGTACGGCGAGGGCCCTGCATCTGTTGCAATCCCGGCGTTCCCCACTATATTCCGGCGGCTTGAAAGCTGGGGCGGCATACGAGGTCGTGCCGTAATCGTTGAGGAGTTTTATATGTTCATTAGTCAAGCTTTTGCCCAGGATGCAGCGGGCGGCACGTCGGCGCTGGGTTCCGGCCTTGAAATGCTTTTCCTGTTTGCGCCGCTCATGGTGGTCTGGTATTTTTTCCTCATCCGTCCGCAGCGCGCACAGATGAAGAAGCGCCAGGAAACGCTGACCAATATTCGCCGCGGTGATCAGGTCGTTCTCGGCGGCGGCATCGTCGGCAAGGTGACCAAGGTCATCGATGACAGTGAACTCGAAGTCGAAATCGCCGAAGGCGTGAAAATCCGCGCTGCCCGTGCTTACATTGCCGAAGTGCGCGTGAAGGGCGAAGTGGTCAAGACGGAAGCAGCTTCCTGATCCTGCCGGACAACCGAATGCCCGATTGCGAATTTTGACGGGTTGCGCAGAGCGCGACCCCAACCCTGACCGAGATCGAAATGCTTCATTTTTCCCGTTGGAAAACAGTCTTCATCTGGCTGCTTGTGCTGGCAAGCGTCGTCATCGCCTCTCCCAATCTGTTTACGGACAAACAGCTGGAGGGCATGCCCGCCTGGTACAAGGACAACAAGGTAACGCTCGGTCTCGACCTTCAGGGCGGTTCCCACATCATGCTCAAGATCGAGCGTTCCGACATCGTCAAGGAACGGCTCGAAACCATCGTGGGCGATGTGCGAACGCAGCTTCGCGATGCCAACATCCGTTATTCGGGCTTGACCGGCAACGGCCAGCAGATTCAGGTCCGCATCAGCGATCCGGCGCAGCTGGAAGCCGCCAAGAACGCACTTCGCGACCTGACGCAGCCGGTATCCGCCGGTACGCTGGTCGGCGGCTCCATTACCGAAGTGACGATGAATGATGGTGGCGACAATCTGCTGCGTCTCAATCTCACGGATGAGGGCATCGATTACCGCCTGTCATCAGCCGTTTCGCAGTCCATCGAAGTCGTGCGCCGCCGCGTTGACGAAGTCGGTACGACCGAGCCGCTCATCCAGCGTCAGGGTTCCGACCGCATCATCGTGCAGGTGCCTGGTCTTCAGGATCCGCAGCGCCTGAAGTCACTTCTCAACCAGACGGCAAAGCTCTCCTTCCGTATGGTTGACACCACCATGCCGGTGCAGGAAGCCATGAACGGCCGTCCGCCAGCGACGTCCGAGGTTCTCTATTCGCAGGACGATCCGCCGGTTCCCTATCTCGTGGAGCGCCGTGCGCTCGTTTCCGGCGACAATCTCGTCGACGCGCAGGCAAGCTTCAACCAGCAGACCAATGAACCCGTCGTCACCTTCCGCTTCGACAGCCGCGGCGCGCAGCGGTTTGCGCAGGCGACGCAGCAGAATGTCGGCAAGCCTTTCGCCATCGTGCTCGATAATCAGGTCATTTCCGCGCCTGTCATCCGTGAGCCGATCATTGGCGGTTCGGGCCAGATTTCAGGTAATTTCTCGGTGCAGGGCGCAAACGACCTTGCGGTCCTGCTGCGCGCCGGTGCGCTGCCGGCGACGCTGACGGTGGTTGAAGAGCGTACCGTCGGTCCGAGCCTCGGTAACGACTCCATTACCGCCGGTCTGACGGCAAGCGCCATTGGCGCCGTGGGCGTCCTCATCTTCATGTTCGTGTTCTATGGCTTCTTCGGCCTGCTGGCGAATATCGCTCTTGTGGTCAACGTCATCATGCTGCTGGCGGTCCTCAGCGTGATCGGATCGACGCTGACGCTACCGGGTATCGCCGGTATCGTCCTGACCATCGGCATGGCTGTCGATTCCAACGTTCTGATCTATGAGCGAATACGCGAAGAGGTGAAAAGCGGCAAACCACTGATCCAGTCACTGGATAATGGCTTTACCCGCGCCTTTGCGACCATCATTGACGCCAACCTGACGACGCTGATCGTGGCGAGCGTGCTGTTCTACATGGGCACGGGCCCGGTCAAGGGCTTTGCGGTTACGCTGGCCGTCGGTATCATCACGACCGTCTTCACGGCCTATACACTGACAGCGTGGATGTTCGGTTACTGGGTTCGCCGCAGTCGTCCGAAGCATCTGCCGAAGGGCGTTCGTACCGCCATGTTCGACGGTCGCGACATCCCGTTCATGCGCTACCGTCGCGTGGTGTTCATGATCACCGGCGTGATCATGCTTGCCTGCGTTGGCGGTTTCATCGCCAAGGGTCTGAACCTCGGTATCGACTTCCAGGGCGGCTCCGTCATCGAAGTCCGTGCCAAGCAGGGTGAGGCCGATCTGGCCGATATCCGCGATCGTCTGAACCAGCTAAACCTGGGTGAAATCCAGGCTCAGAATTTCGGTACGCCGCAGGATGTTCTCATCCGCATTCAGGCGCAGGAAGGCGGCGAAAATGCCGAGCAATCCGCCATCACCATGGTGCGCGGCGAGCTTGAGGACAAATATGACTTCCGCCGCGTTGAAGTTGTCGGCCCCGCCGTTTCCGGTGACCTCACCTTCACCTCCACGATCGGCATCCTGCTCGCCATGACGGCGATCATGATCTACATCTGGGTTCGCTTCGAATGGCAGTTTGCGCTCGGCGCCGTCATTTCGATGGTGCACGACGTGGTCTTCACAATCGGCCTCTTCGTGTTCCTGGGGATAGAGTTCAACCTCACCAGTATCGCGGCGATCCTGACGATTATCGGTTATTCGCTGAATGACACCGTCGTCATCTATGACCGTATCCGCGAAAACCTGAGGCGCTATAAGAAGATGCCGCTGTCGATGATTATCGACGTGTCGCTGAACCAGACGCTGTCACGTACCATCCTCACCGGCTTGACCGTGCTTCTGGCGCTGCTCGCGCTCTACCTCTTCGGTGGCGAGGTCATCCGCTCCTTCACCTTCGCCATGCTCTTCGGTGTCGGTATCGGCGTGTTCTCGTCGCTCTACATTGCCGCTCCGGTGCTGATCGCCTTCAAGCTTCGTCCTGATAGCAAGGACGCGGAAGACGAGAAGGATGAAAAGTCCGGCAACGCCATCGGCGGCAAGCCTGCCGTCTGATGGCCGGCGGGATCGAAATACGCCCGGCCCATTTTCCCGGCCGGGCGCCCATAGATGCTTATGGCAATGGCGGCTTCCGCTTTGCCGACATGTCGCATCGAGGCTCGCTTCTGCTCCTGCCTTCGGGCATTTACGGGTGGGAGCCCGTTGACGCCAAAGAACTGAGCGTCGGGCATTTCGAAAAGGTTCTGGCGGAAGCGCAGGATATCGAAGTGCTGCTGATCGGCACGGGAGATGGTATGCGGGTTCTGCCGAAGGAGCTGCGCGCGGCTTTCAAGGAAGCGGGCATTTCCATTGATCCGATGAGCACGGGTGCCGCCGTACGCACCTACAATATCATGCTTTCGGAATCGCGCGCCGTGGCTGCGGCGTTGATTGCCGTCGAAGGCTGACGTAACGCTCCGCGCGGGGAACCATGGCACCCACAGAAAATCTCGACGTCTGCCTTGCGACGCTGCGCGATACGGATCGTGACCGCTATCTCGCCTGTCTTCTGTCTCCCGCGGACAGGCGCAACGCCCTTTCAGCGCTTTATGCCTTTAACGCCGAGATTGCGCGTATTCGCGATTCCGTGCGTGAAGCGCTGCCAGGTGAGGTGCGCATGCAATGGTGGCGCGATCTGCTCGAGGGAAGTCCCCATGGGGACAGCCAGTCGCACCCCGTCGCGTCGGCGCTTCTGGAAACGATCGAGCGTTACAGGCTGCCGCGACCGGTGCTTTCCGACATGATCGAGGCGCGCATCTTCGATCTCTACGACGATCCTTTCGAGGATCGCAACGCGCTTGAAGGCTATGCAGGGGAAACGGCTTCGGCGCTGATCCAGCTTGCCAGCCTCGTTCTGTCTCCGGAAGAGGCTGCGGCAAGCGCGGAAGCGGCCGGACATGCGGGTGTGGCGCAGGCCATGGCCGGCATGCTGCTGCTCATGCCACTGCACCGTCGCCGTGGTCAGGTCTATATTCCAGCCGACATGCTCTCGGCCGCCGGGCTTGACCGCGAGACGTTCCTGGAAGGCACGGACCGACAGCGGATCGGCATTGCCATCGAACTGTTCGCGGCCCATGCGCTGGATCATATCGAGAAGGCAAGACGCGCTCGCATTTCGGGCAGCGTCTTTGCGGCCTATTTGCCCGTCGCCATCTCCGGGCCGGTCATAACGGCCGCGAGAAAGGCTGGCGCGGGCGTGTTTGAAGGCGAAGTGCAATTATCGCAGCTTCGTCGGCAATGGCTGTTGGCAAAAGCATCTTTCCTCAAGCGCTTCTGATCGTCGCTCCTGGCGCCGATGCGGGAGCCATACTTCGCGCAAGCCTCGTTTCCTATCAAAGCGAACCGGGTTCGCGTCGTTCCGATTCGCGACCCATGATGTTTGGTTGCTGAGGGAGCGTTCCGGATGAATATGGCGATCTGGATTATCGTTTTCGTGCTGCTTTTGGTCTTTGCCGTTTATGCCTGGCGCATGTCGCGGGCGACGGATGAGGACAACAGCCATGATGTCGGGCAGGCGATCATGGATTTCGCCCGCGCCTTTCCCAATGAGGCGATCAGAAGCCTGCACATGACGGTAGATGGAGGCGCTGCCTTTGTGCGGCTGCACGACAACAAGGCCGGTTTCATGCGCAACATGGGTTCTCATTACGTCTGCGTGATGATCGATCCCGAGCGGATCCGGGTGGAGAGCCTGGAAAGCGGAGACGGTTTCGTCGTTACCTTCTTCGACATGCCGAAATATAGCGGTTCATACCGCTTCAAATCGGCAGGAGAGGCGGCCGAAGTCTCTCTCTGGCTGCTCGGCAGTCTCGTCGAGGCGCAGGATCATCACGATGAAGGACCGCTGCCTTCCGGCACCTGATGGCTACCGCATGGCCCGTCACTGCCCGTCGAGCGGCGGCCGATTGGCCCCTGCCTGCTGGCGTTCGCGCCAGATGATGAACAGGCCGGATGCGACGATGATGAAAATACCGAGCCATTTCGACGGCGTCGGAAAATCCGAGAACAGCGCATAACCGAGGATCGTCGCCGAGATGATCTCGAAATACTGGAACGGCGCCAGCAGCGAGAGCGGGGCCAGCCTGAAAGCCCTGACGATCAGCAGATGCATGTAGCCGGATATCGATCCTAGCAGCACGAGCAGAGCCAGGGCCAATCCCGATTGCGGCAGCGAGACGGCGAAATCCTTGTCGCCGAGCGCATCGCCGGCAAGAAGGGCCGCTCCCATGAATAGCGTGCCGGCAATGCCCGACATGGTCTGCATCACAAGCGGGCTGTCGGCGTCACCGATGGCTCGGTTCAGGAAGAGATAGAGCGTGTAGAGGAATGCGCAGGCCACCGGCAGCAGCGACGTCCAGCCGAAGATTTCGAAGCTCGGCTGAATGACGATCATCGCGCCGCCGAAACCGACCACGATCGCCGTCCACCGCTTCCAGCCGACCCTGTCGCCGAGAAACAGAGCCGACATCATCGTCAGCATGAACGGTTCTACGAAATAGATCGCGAACACATCGGCAAGCGGCATGTATTTGACTGCGGCGAAGAACATCAGGCTGGCGGAAGCGTGCAATACGCCGCGCAGGCAGTTCATCCACGGACGCTTCGCGCTGAAAAGCGCGCTGGGTGAGACCATGAGCAGCAGCGGCAGGGTGCAGACCACCTGGAAGAAGAAGCGATAGAAGGTTACCTGCGCCGGTGACATGCCGCCGACCACGGCCATGTATTTGGCTATTGCGTCCATGACGGGCAGCACGAACATGCAGGTCGCCATGATCGTCATGCCCTTGGCGACATCGCTGAAACCGGTCTGGCTGGTCATGGTTCGAATAGCGCTTTCGACCGGAAGGTCCATTGAGAAAAGGGGGCGCTAAAGGCTGCCCCCTTTCGCAGGTCAGGCGGCCTTCTGGCGCGGCAGGCTCTTCATATCAATGACGAAACGATAACGCACATCGCTTTTTATCATGCGTTCATAAGCATCGTTGATCTGATCGATATCGATCATCTCGATGTCGGCGGCGATGCCTTTTTTGGCGCAGAAATCCAGCATTTCCTGGGTCTCGGGAATTCCGCCGATCATCGAGCCGGCAAAGGTCTTGCGGCCCGGAATGAGACTGAACGCCATTACCGACAGCGGCTTTTCCGGCGCACCCACCTGCACCAGCGCGCCGTCGCGCTTCAGCAGGGCAAGATAAGCGTTGATGTCATGGTCGGCGGCGACAGCATCGATGATGAGGTCGAGGCTCGAAGCGGCCTTTTTCATCTGATCCGCATCGCGGGAGACGATCACCTCATGGGCGCCGAGTTTTTTTGCGTCTTCAGCCTTGCCGGGCGACGTCGTGATCATCACCACCGTCGCGCCCATGGCATTGGCGAGCTTCACCGCCATATGACCAAGGCCACCGAGACCGACAACGCCGACCCGCTTGCCGGGGCCTGCATTCCAGTGGCGCAGCGGGGAGTAGGTTGTAATGCCCGCGCAGAGCAGGGGTGCGGCAGCGGCCGGATCGAGACCTTCGGGTATGCTGAGAACGTAACGGTCATCGACCACCACATGAGCGGAGTAACCGCCAAGCGTATGGGCGCCGCCGCCCATCGCCTTGTCAGGCGAATTATAGGTGCCCGTCATGCCGTTTTCGCAATATTGCTCCAGCCCCTCGGCGCAGCTTGCGCATTGCCGGCAGCTATCCACGATGCAGCCGACGCCGACGCGGTCACCCGTCTTGAACCTGGTGACATCCGAACCCACGCGGCTGACACGGCCGATGATTTCGTGGCCGGGAACGCAGGGGTAAAGAGAGCCCGGCCATTCGCTGCGTGCCGTGTGGATATCGGAGTGGCAGACGCCACAGAATTCTATTTCGATTTCGACATCGCGCGGGCCGGGATCGCGACGCTTGATGGTCGCGAGCTTCATCGGTGAAGATCCGTCGTCGCAGGCGTAAGCGGATGTTGTGAACATGGTCGTTCCTCCTCTTGTGGTGATCGATGCATCAAACACCGGCCTGCGGCAGGGGTTGCGGCGGTCAGCCGCCAGCGCCGGTTTCGGGGACTGCCGGGCCAAAAACCTCCTCGAAGGCCTCGCGCAGCAGGACGTCGACATCACCGATCATAACCGGCAATCCAAGATCGACAAGGCTGGTGACGCCATAGGCGCTGATGCCGCAGGGAACGATGCCGGTGAAGTGCGAGAGATCGGGATCGACATTGATCGCGAGCCCGTGAAAACTCACCCATTTGCGCAGACGGATACCCAGTGCGGCAATCTTGTCTTCTGCCATGCCGCCATCCGGCAGGAGAGGTTTCTCGGGGCGCCTAACCCAGACGCCGACGCGATCCTCCCGCCGCTCGCCACGCACATTCATCTTATCAAGCGTGCGGATGATGACATCCTCGAGTGCCGCCACATAGGCGCGGACATCCTGGCGGCGGCGTTTGAGATCAAGCATGACGTAAGCGACCCGCTGGCCAGGGCCGTGATAGGTATATTCGCCGCCGCGCCCCGTGGCGAAGACCGGGAAACGATCCGGTTCGATCAGGTCGGCCACATCGGCGCTGGTGCCGGCCGTATAAAGCGGCGGATGCTCCAGAAGCCAGACGAGTTCATCCGCCTCGCCAGATGCGATGGCGCTAACCTCGCGCTCCATTTCCTCTACCGCCTGCTCGTAAGGCACGAGGCCGTCGGAGATTCGCCAGCGAACGGCCGGCGAACCGGCGGCGGGGAGCATTTTTGTCTCGATATCCGTGCGTGTGAGCATGAAAAAGTCCTTTCCACAGCCTTCTCGCAAAATGGCGTCACGGCCGCAACCCCAGCATTTCCGGGCTTCCTGCATATAGGATGGTGCAGTGCGATTTTTAATTTCAAAAAACTGTCACGACGCTCTTGTGCACCCAAAATCCTTTTGCTACATGCACCCCCGTCGGCGCAAGTCGACGCCTACCACGATGCGGTCGTGGCGGAATTGGTAGACGCGCAGCGTTGAGGTCGCTGTGGGGCAACCCGTGGAAGTTCGAGTCTTCTCGACCGCACCAAAGAAACCCGCTTCGGCGGGTTTTTTCTTTTTTAGACAATCGGTTAGCCCTGACCCCACAATACGCCAGGCTGCGTCGGAGCCAATTCGGCTACCGTGTTTTATTTTGCCGTCAGCATTATAAAAATTACGGGCGGCAAATCATTGACCCGACGCCGCCCGAATTGAATGGCCGGACTGAACTAGCGTCGGTAACGCTGTCCGTCCCCGACACGGTAGGGGTCCCCATCCATTACCTGATCCATTCGCCACTCGTTTCCACGATATGGGCTATGCCACGTCTGGCATCCGGCCAGAAAGACGGTTGCGGTCAGCAATCCGAAAGTAAGGGCGGCTCGCATCATCTTGAACTCCTCGAAATGTCATCCCAGCCATGTAGGCGCACGCCCGCATTTTTGCGATACCTCGTCGGAATTTGTCGTCCGTTTTAGAACGGCGCAACAATTTGGATTGCCGGAAAATTCCGGTGGATATTGATGCACGCTTTGGTAGCTCGTCTGCTCCCCCCACAAAACGAGGGGTGGAATATGAGAGGTCTGATGTTAGCTTTTGTCAGGAAATAATGTCCGGGGGTTTTCGTGCAGGGGGACAAGACGGATTCAGACAATGCGCTCGGTTATTACATGTGGAGCATTTCCGACAACAGGCTGATCATGGATGCGGTTACCGCGGAATGCCATGGATTTTCCGAACCGGTTGCATCACGCGGGGTAACGATCGAGGAGATTCTGGAAAGGATCGATATTGAGATGCGCGATCGGGTGGCACAGGCCATTTTCGACAGCATCACCACGGGCGTCTTTTTCGATCAGCGTTACAAGGTCAACCTGCCTGACGGCTCTAGCCGATGGATCGCGGCAAAGGGCAGGGCGATCTTCGATCCGGAGGGCACGCCTTTTCTCGGTATAGGCAGCGTCCGGGATATCACGCTGAAAAAACCTTACCAGTTTGAACCACGCCAGTAACGACAACAAAAAAATAGGCGGCTTTCGCCGCCTTTTTTCGTCTGCGCCTTGCCGGGACATCAGAACACGGCGAGATATTTCAACAGCGAAATAATGCCGATAATAATGACGATAACCTGTGCGATCTGTTTGGCGCCGCCGCCAACGGGCAGTCGCGCGATGAGCCACAAGACAAGCACAATCACCAGGAAGGTGATCAGAATGCTGACGAGCGTAGATGTAACCATATGTCCCAGCTCCCTATTGAAATTCGATATTCAACGATGGTTCACCGTTGCGTGAGTAAAAAGGCGCCAGCCGGTATTTTGTTCCATGTGGTCGATTGCGCGCGATTAAATTAGGATTTTCTGAATGACCGAGAGCGTGAGGATGAAATCGAGGCCGGTCGGCGCTTCCGTCAGCGTGGGGCGGCTTGGCCGTCCTCATGTGTCGTCGGTCACCGGTGGCGCTCTGGACATCGTCACGGGGGTTTCGGAGCCAGGGTTTAACCCAATCGATCTTTTATACTCCTCGCTGGCCGCCTGCCTGGCGCTCAGCGTCCGCATCGCAGCCAGCGGCTTGGGACTGCTCGATCTGTTCGAGGGTGTTCGTGTTGATGTCTCCGGCGAGAAATCGGCTGATGAGCCCTATCGCATCATCCGCTTCGACATTCGGATGGAGATCGCTGGAAACTTCAACGCGGCGGAGCGACTGGCGCTTGCGCACAGGGCGGAGGATATCTGCACCGTCAGCAACACGCTGAAGGGCGATGCGGAATTTGTGCTGTCGATTACCAGCTGACGGTTACGGCTTTCTCGACTTTTCCCATTTCTTCACCAGCCGGTCGCGTTTCAGCTTCGAAAGCCGCTTCACCCAGAAAATGCCGTCAAGCTGGTCAATCTCGTGCTGGATGCAGATGGCGTGAAATCCCTCGACGGCCTGACGGTGCTCCGTGCCGTCGATGTCCTGAAACCTCACTTCGATCTTGGATGGCCGCTCCACTTCGTCCGTGAAGCCCGGCATCGAGACGCTGCCCTCCACATGTCGCATGGTCTGCGTGGCGCGGCCGATGATTTCGGGATTGACGTAGGTAAGGACGGTCCCCGGCGTCAGTTCCAACACAAAAACACGCTGCTTCACGCCGATATGGGCGGCGGTGATGCCGACACCCGGGGCGGCGCGCATCGTGTCGATCAGGTCGCTGACAAGATCCTGCAATTGCCCGTCAAACACCGTGACCGGCTCGCAGATTTCCGATAAGCCGGGATGCGGATAGGGCAGGATAGGCCTGGTTGCCAAGGAAATGCTCCGTTCGTTTCAAATCCGGGCGGCGGCGGCGAGCGCCTTTCCCTCCGCTGTCGCTTCCAGGAAGCTGCGCTGGGTGCGGGCATGGCGTCTCGTTATCTGCACGAAGCGCGGTGACAGACCGGCGATTTCGCGCAGAACGAGGGCATGTGCAAGACCCAGCCTGTTGGCAATGCCGCGGCTGTCGGTGGCTATATTGAAGTCGACCGCAATCAGTATCGCCGCGCCGGTGGATGTCAGCAAGGGCTGCGATCGCTCTTGAACCCGTGCCACCGCGGCCATGAAGGCATCAGCGGACTGTTCCTCATTCATCAGGAGGCATCCGGGCGCAGGCGGACGGACACGAGCACGGATTTAGACGTCGGTGTAAAACTGTCTTTGCCATAGCTCGACAGCGGCACCAGCACATTCAGTTCCGGATAATAACCGCCGATGCTGCCCCGCGGAATATTGTAGGGCACCAGCCGGAAATTCTGTGCGATGCGTTCGACCCCATCGCCATATTCGCCAACGACATCGACACGCTGGCGGGAATGGGCGCCGAGCGCTTGCATATCCGCCGGGTTCATGAAGATGACGTGGCGTTCGCCATAAACGCCACGATAGCGGTCGTCCATGCCGTAGATCGTGGTGTTGTATTGATCGTGGCTGCGGAAGGTCTGCAGGACGAAAAGGTTCTCGCGCGTGAGCGCCTGCTGGTGTTCGGTCTGTTCCGGCAGGGGGCCGCTGAAAAAGATCGCCTTTTTCGCCGGTGTGTTCCATTGCCGTTCCGCAGCCCTATTGGGCAGACGGAAGCCGCGCGGCACGCGAACGCGTTCGTTGAAATTCTCGAAGCCGGGTATGACCCGCTCGATCATGTCGCGGATAAGATCGTAATCATCAGCGAGCGCTTTCCACTTCACAGGCCCGCTGCCCAGCGTCGCTTCTGCGATGCCGGCGATGATGGCGACTTCCGAGCGCAGCTCGTCCGACGCCGGTGGATTGATGCCGCCGGAGCCGTGCACCATGCTCATGGAATCCTCGACCGTGACGATCTGCGCCCGGCCTGCCGAATTGCGGTCGATCTCGGTTCGCCCCAGGCAAGGCAGCACGAACGAGGTTTCGCCAGGCACGAGATGCGAATGATTGAGCTTGGTGGCGATGTTGACGGTGAGCTTCTGATTTTCGAATGCCTTGATAATAAGCGGGCTATCGGGCGTGGCGCGCAGGAAATTACCCCCGAGCGCAATGAAGGCTTGCGCCTTGCCCTCAAGCATGGCCGCCACAGCCTCCACCGTATTGTGGCCGGGCTTGCGCGGCATGGTAACGCCGAGTTCCTTTTCCAGCGCATCGAGAAGTGCGGGCGGTGCTTTTTCATCGATGCCGACGGTGCGGTCGCCCTGAACGTTGGAATGACCGCGCACGGGGCAAAGGCCCGCACCGGGACGACCGACATTGCCGCGCAGCAACATGAAATTCGTGATCTCGCGCACGATGACGACCGAGTGACGATGCTGAGTGACGCCCATGGCCCATGTCGCGATGACGGAGCCGGCCTTCATGTAGATGTGGGCGGCTTCTTCGATCTCCGCGCGGGTGAGGCCGGACTGGTCGAGAATGGTCTTCCAGCTCGTCGCTTCGACGGCGGCACGGTAGGCCTCGAACTCCGCTGCATGTTCGGCGATGAAGTCGTAGTCGATGATGGCGGGTTCGCCCGCCGCCCTTGCGGCGTCGTCAGCGGCGAAGACCGCCTTGCTCATGCCGCGCACCGCCGCCATGTCGCCGCCCTGGCGCGGCTGGTAATAATTGGTGGCAATCTTCGTGCTGCCGCCACTGATCATCTCGATCTTGTCCTGCGGGTCTGCAAAGCGCTCCAGCCCCTTTTCGCGAATGGGATTGAAGACGGCGATCCGGGCGCCGCGCAGGGCGGCGCGGCGCAGGTCGCCCAGCATGCGCGGATGATTGGTGCCCGGGTTTTGCCCGATCACGAAAATCGCGTCGGCCTTTTCAAAGTCCTCGAGCAGCACCGTTCCCTTGCCGACACCGATCGATGCGTTCAATCCGACACCGCTTGCCTCGTGGCACATGTTGGAGCAGTCGGGGAAATTATTGGTGCCGTAAAGCCGCACCATCAGCTGATAAAGGAAAGCCGCCTCGTTGGAAGCGCGGCCGGACGTATAGAATTCAGCACGGTTCGGGTTGTCGAGACTGTTGAGGATGCTGCCGATTTCGGTAAAGGCCTCGTCCCACGATACGGGCAGGTATTTGTCGCTCATCCGGTCATAGCGCATGGGATGGGTGAGACGCCCCTGTTTTTCCAACTCGTAATCGGACCAGCCGCGCAGTTCGGAGACGGTGTGGCTGGCGAAGAACTCCGGCGGCACGCGGGCTTCGGTCGCTTCCCAGGATACCGCCTTGACGCCGTTTTCACAGAACTCGAAAGAGGAGCCGTGTTCCGGATCGCCCCAGGCGCAACCGGGACAGTCAAAACCATCCGGCTGATTGGTCTTCAACAGGGTGCGGACGCCCGAGATCGGTGCCCCGGATTCCAGAAGGCGCTTGCCGACGCTTTTAAGTGCGCCCCAACCGCCTGCGGCGGACGATGCCTTGCCGATGAAACCCGTCTTGCTCATGGTTTGCCACCCCGAAACTGACTTTCCGCGTCCGGTCGGCGCGGTTTGTCCTTTGTCAAAAATATCTTCAGAAGCGCCCATCCGCATCGGCTGTCAACGCCTTTGTTGTGCGGTGCGGTAAAACCAGCGTCATGGCCATCAACCTTGGCTGCGGAACGGCGTAAAGGGTGCGGGCGTTGTCGTAAAACAAGCGGCACGGATCGGCTATTCATGCTTATAAGCCGCACTCCGCCCGGTCCTGCCGGAGAGGCGAAGAGGAATGACGAATGGAATTTTCGCAACACGCACGAAGCTTAGGTATTTGCAGCTATCCGGTTGTTGACAATATGCTTTTTAACGCCATTCTGCCTTCGAATCCGAGCATTGCGGCATTTGAATACAAGGGGACGCCAGATGACAGACCGTGACGACGACGCTGTCGCGCCCGATGAATTGAAGCCGTTGGATGCCCCGTCGGATATTTATGCCGAAGATGGCTCGGTGCGTTCCGATTTTCTGACGATGGTGGGTGCGGCAATCGCCGATCGCGACCTCTTGTTCCTGCGCAAGAATGTGGCGCGGCTGCATGAATCCGAACTCGGAGACCTGCTTGAATCCATTCTCCCGGAACAGCGCCACGCGCTTGTGCGGCTGCTCGGTTCCGATTTTGATATGACGGCGCTGACCGAGGTGGATGAAGGTATCCGCCTCGATATCGTTGATCAGATGTCGAACGAGCAGATCGCTGCCGGTATCGGCGAGCTCGATTCGGACGACGCCGTCTACATTCTTGAAGACCTCGACGACGAGGATCGTAAGGACATTCTCTCGCAGCTGCCCTTCACCGAACGCGTGCGGTTGATGCGGGCGCTGGACTATCCTGAGAGCTCGGCCGGTCGGCGCATGCAGACGGAATTCGTCGCCGTGCCGCCATTCTGGACTGTCGGGCAGACTATTGATTATCTGCGAGAGGAGGAGGAACTCCCGGACTCCTTCACCCAGATTTTTGTCATCGATCCCACTTTCAAGCTGGTCGGCGCGCTCGATCTCGACAAGGTGCTGCGGGCCAAGCGCCAGGTGAAGATCGAAACGATCATGCATGAGACAAACCATTCCATTCCAGCCGAAATGGACCAGGAAGAGGCAGCGCAGCTCTTCGAGCAATACGACCTTCTGTCCGCCGCCGTGGTGGACAATAACGGCCGGCTGGTCGGCGTGCTGACCATCGATGACGTGGTCGACGTCATCCAGGAAGAGGCCGAGGAAGACCTTCTGCGTCTCGGCGGTGTGGGTGACGAAGAGCTGTCGGACTCCATCGCCAGCACGTCGCGTTCCCGCGTTCCGTGGCTCGCCGTCAATCTCATCACTGCCTTTCTGTCCGCTTCCGTCATCAGCCTGTTCGATGCGACAATCCAGCAGATCGTCGCGCTGGCGATCCTGATGCCTGCGGTCGCCGGCATGGGCGGCAACGCCGGATCGCAGACCATGACGGTATCGGTGCGCGCGCTCGCCACCAAAAGCCTCGATATCAACAATGCCGCCCGCATTATTCGGCGCGAGGCGGGGGTGGGCATTCTGAACGGCATGCTGTTCGGTTGCGCCATCGGCGTTGTCGCAGCGCTATGGTTTCAGGACATCCATATTGGGGGCATCATCGCCACGGCCATGTGTCTCAACATGCTCGCGGCGGCCCTGGCGGGAATTCTCATTCCGCTCGTCCTCGACAAGTTCGGAGCTGACCCTGCCGTCTCATCCGCCGTCTTCGTAACGGCGGTAACGGACATTGTCGGGTTTTTTGCCTTCCTGGGAATAGCGACCTGGTGGTACGGAATTTCGGGATAGGCGAGGGCGGCCATAAAATTGACTTTTACGTGAAGGTCAAATAATAATGATCCGGTTAGGAATCGGATAGGCCCGTGAACAAATATTATAGCATAACCGAACTGACCCGAGAATTCGGTGTTTCCACCCGCACACTCAGATTTTATGAGGATGAAGGGTTGATCCATCCTGAGCGGCGCGGGCGCACCAGGCTTTTCCGTGCAGCGGACCGCCGTCTCATTCAGGAAATCCTGCGCGGTCGCCGTATCGGTTTCACGATAGCCGAAATCCGCGAGATCATTCAGGTCTACAAGGAGCCGCCGGGGGAATCGGGCCAGCTTGTGCTCCTGATGAAGAAGGTCGATGAAAAGCGCGCCGATCTTCGGCAGAAGCGCAAGGATATCGAGGAGACGCTGGCGGAGCTCGACAATGTCGAAGAAGCCTGTCTGACGCGTCTTGCCGAAATCGGCGTTGGGACCTGAGCACTGCTTTTTAGCGGTATCGGATATTCCGTTGACGTAACTGTCGGGAACGGCTCCAAGCCTCTCCGCTTTGCTTCATAGGAAACGAGCGGGTTCCGCTTGCCTTTTCTTCCCGCCGACGAGAATGTCGCGGCAGCGGGATGTGGGACATGATCTCGATTTATCACCGACGTTCGCCCCCTGATCCGACCCTTCGGGCCACCTTCTCCCCGGAAAGGGGGAGGAAAGACGGCGACCGCTGACGCTCTGGCTGCCTGCGCTACTGCGCCTCAACAGTGCACTGCTGTGCCACTTCGCTGACCTTCGTCTGCTGATCCGCGGTCAGCTTGCCTTCCATCATGATGTCAAAAAGGCTTTCCGCCTGGAGCTTCTCCAGCGTGCAGCCGCAGAAGCGCTGGCACAGCTCCAGCCCGTTCGCCTGTTCGACGCAGCTTTTTTCGCAGCTTGATTTGTATAGTTCGACTTGGTCGACAGGCGGGGGTGGGGCGACGAGCGACAGGGTGTAAACAAGGCCGATTAATACCGGCTGGTGGATGAGATAGAAGGCAAGGCTGTGACGGCCGGCGCTTGCAAGAAGGTTGCGAGGTGAACTCGGGCTTCGGAAGCGGTCGAGCCAGCCGCGCGGCGTGACGAATTGCGAGACCGCAAGCCCGGCGAGGAACGGCGCAAGCCATGGCAGCAGCGGGACATAATCATTCGAACGGGGTGGCTGGGTGGAGAAGCCGATCCAGGCCAGCCATTTTGCATTGAACAGTTCGGATTGCAGATATTGCGGCAGGATAAAAGCAATCACAGCGAAAAGCAGTGTCACGGCTGCGGGTGCCCTGAGGAACAGCAGTCCCACGAGGCTTGCGGCGGCAATATTATGCAGGATGCCGAAGAAGATGAAGCTGTCCGGAAAGGCAAAATAGGTGGCGATGGTGATGAGTAGCGCCGAACCGGCCACCATGGCAAAACGCTTGCCGAAGGATGGCCAGTACACGCCCTTGCCGTGGGCGAGAAACAGGCTGAAACCCGCAAGGAACAGAAATGACGTGGCGATGCCGCGTGCGTAAAGCTTCCAGAGCCCCGTGGTTGCCGTTGCTGGTTCGAGATAACCGAAATATTCCAGATTCCACGTGAAGTGGTAGGACGCCATGGCGATGAGGGCCAGCCCGCGGAGCGTGTCGAGGCCGCCTATGCGGCCTTTACGGCGGTTTTCGTCGGCGACTGTGTTTGTGTCCATGGTTTCCGTTTTTCAGCTTTCGGTAAGGCCGGTGTCTTGCTCGGCTTGGCCCTTGAAGTGCGGCTATTTCAAGGCCTGTTTTCTTCCATGATGGCGCGTCGCGCCTCGGAAAAGAACTGGCGGCGCAAGAGCGCGACAATGATGATGACCGTGCTGGCGATGAAGACATAGGGGCTGATGAACCAGCCGAGATAACCGATGGACAGAAAGATGGTCCGCAGGCCGTCATTGAAGTTCTTGGCGGCGATGATGTTCATCTTGATGACGTTCTCGGCCGCGCGTTCCGCCGCCTCGCGGTCGGCGCCCACGTCGTGCACCATCGGAATGGCGCCGAAGAGGATCGTGCAATAGTTGAATAGGCGGTAGGACCAGCCGAATTTGAAGAAGGAGTAACCGAACAGACAGGTGAGCCCGATGACCTTCAGTTCAAAAGCCGTGCGGCCGGCATAATGCACGAAAGGCATGTCGCGAAACACCGACTCGACCTGATCGGTCGCCCCCAGAAGGGCGAAACATCCGCCGATGGCGAAGATGGAGGTGGAAGCGAAAAAGGCGGTTCCGTTCTGCAGGCCGGCCATGATTTGCGTGTCGATCATCTTAAGGTCGCGCTTCAGCGAGTTCATGATCCAGTCGCGACGGCGCTCGGCCATGGCCTGGTTGAGGCTGGCGCGCGAAAACAGCCTCGTTCCCGTCGTCACATGGGTGTAGGCGGCCCATAGAAGGATGAAAACGACAATCGCGATATAGTCGATGACGGTCATTACGGGCAGGCCACCTTGCTGTTTGCGAATCTTCGAAACCATATTGATTTGAAGGCCATGGCAAGGCAATGGCGGCGGCTGACGTCACTCCCATATTCTCTTTTGGCGTTGCGGTTTCATCATTCGGTTTAACGCTAACCTTCCGGTAACCAAGTCGCTTTATCAGTCCTGTCGCGGACGACAGGTCTGCCGGTTCCGGGTTAAGGTTTTGCGTACCGGTTCCGCCTGGTTTTTCACCGACGGCAGGGACGGATTGACAGGATGGCAGTTCGCACCTAGCTTTTATTCCGGACCGGTGTTTCCGGTATCCGGAGCATCAAGACTGATATGCCCCGCATCCTGCAGGCAGGTCTTGTTTTTTCCGGCCCGGTATCAGCGGCAGTCCGGCGTGAGCAACCGGGGGACGCCTTTTCTACGAATCGTTCCCTTCATGTCCACCTGTCACTGGCTCGCTATTCAGCGAAGATGCCGGTCCGTTTATTCTCTTCCTTCAGGTTTCCCATGACAGAAAATAACCGCTCCGTTTTCATTCTTGGCGGCGCGCGCTCCGGCAAATCGCGTTTTGCGGAAGAGCTTGCCATAAAGGCGGGCGGAAACCTGCATTATCTGGCCACCGGCCGGGCGTGGGATGACGAGATGCGTGAACGGATCGCCCATCATCAGGCGCGGCGTGGCGGCGAATGGACCACCCATGAAGCGCCCCTCGATATCGCCGCCATGCTGGAGCGGCTGGACCGGCCGGACAATGTCGTTCTCGTCGATTGCCTCACTTTGTGGCTTACCAATCTGATGATGGAAAATGCGGATTTCGATGCAGCCTTCGCGGCACTTGAGGCGGCGATCCTGTCGGCTCGGGCAAAGCTGATTTTCGTCTCCAATGAAGTCGGTCTCGGCATCGTGCCGGAAAATCGCATGGCGCGGGAATTCCGGGATCATGCGGGGCGGCTGCATCAGCGAATCGCCGCCATTGCCGGTGAGGTCTTTTTCGTCGCCGCCGGGTTGCCCCTGAAAATGAAGGGCTGAAGCGGCACCCGCGAAAGCGCGGCCGACATCGCCGTATCCTTGTTTATAGGCAAATTTCCCCTGAAATGCGAGCCGCATTTTGGCGAGGCTGCGACAGCTTTGCTTTCTTGATCTGGATCAAGGTCGCTTCCCATTCCCGGTGGCAATGCTCCAGCCGACGCAAAGGCGCACGTCCGCTCTCCCAGGCGCATGCCGTGCCTTTCGTCGGTCGGCTTGCACGTTGGGGGAAACCAACAATGAACTACACACTGGAAACCGCGATCGTGGCCCTTGGGGCCTTTCTCGCGTTGCTCGGGGCGGCATTCGCCCATGACAGTCTTTTCGCCGCCCATATGTGGGTGCTGTTCTTTACGCTGCTGGTCAGCACGGTGCTTCTGTTGCGCCGTGTCTCCTTTGCGCCCGTCGATCCGGCCGCGCGGGCCCGGCGCAAGTCGGAATATTTCGACGGAGTCGTACGATACGGTGTCATCGCCACCGTCTTCTGGGGCGTCGTCGGCTTCCTGGTCGGCGTCGTGGTGGCGCTGCAGCTTGCTTTTCCGGATCTCAACATTGCGCCCTATTTCAATTTCGGCCGTGTAAGGCCGCTGCACACGTCGGCGGTGATCTTCGCTTTCGGGGGAAATGCGCTGATCGCCACCTCATTCTACGTGGTGCAGAGAACCTGTCGGGCACGCCTGTTCGGCGGCGATCTCGGCTGGTTCGTGTTCTGGGGCTACAACCTCTTCATCGTCATGGCCGCCACCGGCTATCTGCTCGGCATAACGCAGGGACGCGAATATGCGGAGCCGGAATGGTATGTCGATATCTGGCTGACGATCGTCTGGGTTGCCTATCTCATCACGTTCCTCGGCACGATCCTGACACGCAAGGAGCCGCATATCTATGTGGCGAACTGGTTCTACCTGAGCTTCATCGTGACGATTGCCATGCTGCACATCGTCAACAACCTCGCCATTCCCGTCTCTTTTCTCGGCGTCAAGAGCTACTCCGCCTTTTCGGGCGTGCAGGACGCGCTGACGCAATGGTGGTATGGCCATAACGCCGTCGGCTTCTTCCTGACGGCCGGCTTCCTCGGCATGATGTATTATTTCATTCCGAAGCAGGTGAACCGCCCGGTTTATTCCTACCGCCTGTCGATCATCCACTTCTGGGCGCTGATCTTCATGTATATCTGGGCAGGCCCGCACCACCTGCATTACACGGCACTTCCGGACTGGGCGCAGACGCTTGGCATGGTGTTCTCGATCATGCTGTGGATGCCATCTTGGGGCGGCATGATCAACGGCCTGATGACGCTTTCGGGCGCATGGGACAAGATCCGTACCGATCCCATCGTGCGCATGATGGTGATGGCGGTTGCCTTCTATGGCATGGCCACCTTCGAGGGCCCGATGATGTCGATCAAGGCCGTCAACTCGCTCAGCCACTATACCGACTGGACCATCGGCCATGTGCATTCGGGCGCTCTCGGCTGGAACGGCATGATCACCTTCGGCGCGATCTATTATCTGACGCCCAAGCTGTGGGGCAGGGACCGTCTTTACAGCCTGCAACTCGTGAACTGGCACTTCTGGCTCGCCACGCTCGGCATCGTCATCTACGCCGCCGTCATGTGGGTGGCCGGCATCCAGCAGGCGCTGATGTGGCGCGAATATGATAGCCAGGGCTTCCTTGTCTATTCCTTCGCGGAATCGGTGGCAGCGCTGTTCCCCTATTATGTGATGCGTGCACTGGGCGGCCTGATGTTCCTCAGCGGCGCGCTGATCATGGCCTACAACGTCACCATGACCATCCTCGGTCATCAACGCGAGGAGGGCGCCAGCAAAGGCGCGGCTCCTTCGCTGCAGCCCGCTGAATAGGAGGGGCCGATGTCCATACTCGACAAACACGGCGTCATCGAACGTAACGCCACCCTGCTTCTGGTCGGCTCGCTGCTGGTGGTCTCGATCGGCGGTATCGTGGAAATCGCACCGCTCTTCTACCTCGAAAACACCATCGAGAAGGTGGAAGGCATGCGGCCCTACACGCCGCTGGAACTGGCCGGGCGCAACATCTACATTCGCGAGGGATGTTATGTCTGCCACAGCCAGATGATCCGTCCGTTCCGCGACGAGGTGGAGCGTTACGGGCATTACAGCCTGGCGGCGGAATCCATGTACGACCATCCGTTCCAGTGGGGCTCCAAGCGCACGGGGCCTGACTTGGCACGCGTGGGTGACCGTTATTCGAACGAGTGGCACGTGCAGCATCTGGCCGATCCACGCTCGGTGGTGCCGGAATCGATCATGCCGTCCTACGCCTTCCTCAAGACAACGCCGCTCAAGATCACTGACATCTCCATGGAGCTGAAGGCCAACCGTGCTGTCGGTGTGCCCTATAGCGACGAGATGATCGAGAAATCCGCGGCCGATCTCGCCGCCCAGGCGGACCCGAATGCGGATTCGTCGGAACTGCTGGCGCGCTATCCCAAGGCCAAGGTCGGCGATTTCGACGGCGACCCGGCCAAGCTCACGGAAATGGACGCGCTGGTCGCTTATCTCCAGATGCTCGGCACGCTGGTCGATTTCTCGACCTATGACGATGCCGCCGGTTACCGGTGAGGAGGCGGAACAATGGAAACCTACACGGCCATGCGCCACTTCGCCGATAGCTGGGGTCTGCTTGCCATGACTCTGTTCTTCGCCGGCGTCGTCATCTTCACGCTTCGCCCAGGCTCGAAAAGGGCTGCGGACGATGCGGCCAGCATTCCGCTCAGGGAGGACTGAACATGTCCGAAAAACACATCGATAAAATCAGTGGCGTCGAAACCACCGGCCACGAGTGGGACGGCATTCGCGAATTGAACAATCCCATGCCTCGCTGGTGGGTATGGACATTCTACGCCACGATTGTCTGGGCCATCGGCTACACCATCGCTTTTCCGGCATGGCCGCTGATTTCCGGTGCAACCCAGGGCGTCCTCGGCTGGAACAGCCGTGCCGAAATCGCCGCGGACTTGGCCGATGCCAGACAGTCTCAGAGCATCTATGTCGACAAGATCGCCAATTCGTCGCTTGCCGACATCCAGGCGGACCCGACGCTGATGCAATTTGCCCTTTCGGGCGGTGCTGCCGCTTTCAAGGTCAATTGCATTCAGTGTCACGGTTCTGGCGCGGAGGGCGGGCAGGGTTATCCCAACCTCAATGACGACGACTGGATGTGGGGCGGCAGCGTCGATGATATCTATACGACGGTGAAGCACGGCATCCGCTTCCAGGATGATCCAGACACACGGGCTTCAGAAATGCCGGCCTTTGGCGATATACTGCAGCCGGATGAAATTCGTCAGGTTGCCGCTTATGTGTTCAGCCTCACGGGAACGCCTTCCAACCCGGTGCTGGTGGAACCCGGAAGGCAGCTGTTTGCCGACAATTGTGCCTCTTGCCATGGGGAAGATGCCAAGGGCAACCGCGAATTCGGTGCACCCAATCTTGCCGACGCCATCTGGCTGAAATCTCATGGCGAAGAGGGGATCGTTTCGCAGATACGCTCTCCCAAGCATGGCGTCATGCCCGCCTGGGGTGAGCGCCTCGGTGACACGACCGTCAAGCAGCTTGCGATCTTCGTGCACTCGCTGGGCGGCGGCGAATAAGAGCGCCTGAGCAAAAGCAGGGGCCGCATCGTGCGGCCCTCGACTGTTTCCATTCTTCTTCGATGATGCAGCTCGGCTGCGGGCGGAGAAAACCGGCGCTCGAATCGTGAGGCGTCCCGCCCCTCAGGACGTGACCTTATCGAGCGAGCGTTCGATGCGCTTTGCCGCTTGCCAGAGGTCTTCCATCCTCTCGAGGCTTGCTTCCTCCAGCGTCTCGCCATTTTCGCCGAGCGACTTTTCGATGTGGTTGAAGCGCCTGCGAAATTTCGTGTTGGTGCCGCGCAGCGCGTTTTCCGGATCGGCCTTGACGTGACGGCCGATATTGACGAGGGCGAAGATCAGGTCGCCCAGTTCGTCTGAGACCTTTTCAGGCCTTCCTTCCTCCAGCGCTTCGCGCAGTTCGGCGATTTCTTCTTCGATCTTGTCGAGAATGGGGGCGGGGTCCGACCAGTCGAAACCGACGCGCGCCGCCTGTTCCTGCAGTTTGAGCGCTTCGGTCAGCGCCGGCTGGCTGCGTTGCACACCGCCGAGAAAGCCGGCCTTGAAATCCTCCGTGATGCCCCGGCGCGCACGGCGCGCTGCGCGCTCGCGTTTTTCCTCGGCCTTGATCCGGTCCCACTGCAGCTTGACGCTGTCGGGCGTATCGGCCTCGGAGGCGGCAAAGACATGCGGGTGTCGGCGGATCATTTTCGAGGTGACGGCATGCACCACATCGCCGAAGGCAAACTCACCGCGCTCTTCGGCGATACGTGCATGAAAGACGACCTGCAACAGAAGATCGCCCAGTTCTTCGCAAAGATCGTCCATGTCCCCGCGCTCGATGGCGTCGGCGACTTCATAAGCCTCTTCAATCGTATAGGGCTTGATCGTCTCGAAGGTCTGGACGACATCCCACGGGCAACCGGTTTCCGGCTGGCGCAGGGCTTCCATGATCTCGATCAGGCGGGAAATGTCCTTCGAGGCTTCCATATGCTCAAACCTTCGCTTGTGTTTATGCCGGTCCGGCCGTCCAGTTCCGCGCTTAATTCAGAGGAATATCGTTGCCGCCCTTCGACGACTGATAGCTGGTGGACAGATCGTCATAGGCCGCCTTGATGCGGGCGGTCTGCGCCTTCAACGTGCTCTTCAGCGGATCCTCCTCGGCTTCCACCAGATCGGTGATGAAATACGAGTTCCAGAAAGCGTTGTTGCGGCGATAGCCGCCCGGCTCCAACCCGAAGACTTCCTTCAGAATTTTCAGATCATGCGGGATCGCGAAAGCGTCGCGCGAATCCTCGTGGCTGAAGAAGGAGTAGAAATTGTCGAAACCGGCCCAGGTGATGGCGGACATGCACATGGTGCAGGGTTCGTGGGTGGAGAGGAAAATCAGGTCCTTCGTATTCGGCTTTTCGCCCAGTTCGTAAAACCGCTTCAGCGTATGCACCTCGCCGTGCCAGAGCGGATTTTCCAGCTCGTTGTTGGTTTCCGCAACCACCAGCGACAGGTCGGACTTACGCAGGATTGCCGCGCCAAAAACCTTGTTGCCAAGGCTGACACCGCGCGCCGTCAACGGCAGGATATCGTGTTCGATGACATCAAGAAGGCGGGCGGAAAGTGGCTGGCTGGTCAAGGGGGCGGTCCTTCTTGCCGCTTGTATAAAGCGGTCTTCGCATGGAAAACAGATGGCAAATTGTCTTCCCTTGTTCGGCGCGGGGGCCGGGTTTGTCAAGGGATTCGCGCTGCGCTTGGAAGCCTCCAGGCGTGCGGGAAACAGAGGCCGGTTTGTTTTCCTCCAAAACCGGGGTGTTCGAGAAATAAAAATCCAGGTGCCGGAAAGGCTTGAATTTCTGTTTCTTCAATCTTGCGCCGCGATGCGGGATATATGTCCAATGCACAACGAACATGATTTTTCCGCTGCCAGCGATCGCCTTTCAACCTTCCCCGCGTTCTTCCGGGTCGAGGGCAGGCAGGTTGGCGTCTTCGGAAATGGCGATGAGGCCTTCGCAAAGGTTAGGCTTCTTGCCAATACCAATGCGCATATCATTGCCTATGCCGACGAGCCGGAGGCTGATTACGCAACTTATCTCCGCGAACACGGCATCGATCATCGGCCTCATGCTTTTGCCAGCCATCTGATTGACGGTGCGACCTTGGTTTTTGCTGCAACTGGCGAGGCTGTTCTGGACAGGGACATCGTTGCTGCCGCGCGTTCCCGGAAAATCCCCGCCAATGCGGTGGACCAGCCGGAATTCTGCGATTTCTTCACGCCGGCGCTCGTGTCCCGGGCACCCGTCGCGGTGGCTATTGGCACCGAAGGGGCAGGGCCGGTGCTCGCGCAGATGATCCGCGCGCGCATAGACCAGATGCTGTCGCCTTCACTTGGCAAGCTCGCACATCTTGCCGTGCAGTACCGCAGTGCAGCGGAACAAACCGTACCGAAGGGCGCGTTGCGGCGCAATTTCTGGCGGCGATTTTTCTCCGGTGCAGTTGCGGATGCCGTCGCCGTCGGCGACGCCCCGGCCGCCCATCAGGCTGTCGACCGTCTTCTGCGGTCGCCCGAACGCAGCGAAGGCCGCGTATGGCTTGTCGGCGCCGGGCCCGGTGCGGAAGATCTTCTGACGCTGCGCGCGCAGCGCGTGCTGATGGAAGCCGACGTCATCGTTTACGATGCGCTGGTGCCGCAGGCGATCATCGATATGGGCCGTCGCGACGCCGAGAGGCTATCGGTCGGCAAGCGCAAGGGCTGCCATAGCAAGTCGCAGGACGAGATCAACCGCCTGCTGGTGCGTCTCGGCAAGGACGGCAAGCGCGTCGTACGCCTCAAATCCGGCGATCCCCTGGTTTATGGCCGTGCGGGCGAGGAGATGGCAGCGCTGCGCGATGCCGGCATCGCTTACGAGATCGTGCCTGGCATCACGTCGGCCTTCGCCGCCGCTGCGGATTTTGAACTGCCGCTGACGCTGCGTGGTGTCGCCTCGTCGCTGATTTTCACCACCGGTCACGATCTGACTGGCGATGTTCTGCCCGACTGGGCCCGGCTTGCCGTTTCCGGTGCGACCATTGCCGTCTATATGGGCCGCAGCGTCGCTGCCTCGGTGGCCACAAGGCTTATCGAAGCGGGGCTCGGTGTGGAAACCACCGTCGCCGTTATCGAAAACGCCAGCCGCGCTGATCGCCGCCTGCTGCACGGAACATTAAACGATCTGCCCGACCTTGAACATCGCGATGAACTGACCGGTCCTGTAATGGTCATCATCGGCGATGCGGTGGCAGGCGCCAATTTCGACAGGTCCGAGGCGCTTGCGCTTGCCGGAAGGCCGGCGGACCTCAAACGGGAGTATGTAAATGGCTGACAAGGTTTTGACCGCCAACCGCCTGAGCGATGGCATTGCCGTCTGGCTCGACGCCAACGGCGAATGGACGGAAAACCTGCAGGGCGCAATCGTCGCCCGCCATGCGGAAGCGGTCGCCTCGTTCGAGGAGATCGGCAAGCGGGATTTTTCCGCCAACAAGGTCGTTGACGTTAATATCGTCGACGTTGTGGAAGAGAACGGCAAGCTCTGGCCGACGCGCCTGCGCGAGCGCATTCGCGCCGCCGGCCCGACCGTGCACTATGCGACCGGCTACAAGCCGGCCGATGCAGCATTTATCGCAGTCTGAGGAAGAATATGTACCGTTACGACGAGTTCGATCACGCATTTGTTGAAGGCCGCGTGGCGCAGTTTCGCGATCAGGTGGAGCGCCGGCTATCCGGTGAGCTGGCCGAGGACGCATTCAAGCCATTGCGCCTGATGAATGGTGTCTATCTTCAGCTGCACGCCTATATGCTGCGCGTCGCCATCCCCTACGGTACGCTGAATTCCAAGCAGATGCGAATGCTGGCGCATATTGCCCGTAAATACGACCGGGGTTACGGCCATTTCACCACCCGTCAGAACATCCAGTATAACTGGCCGCGCCTCTCTGATACCCCGGATATCCTCTCCGAACTGGCAAGCGTGGAAATGCACGCGCTGCAGACCTCTGGCAACTGCATTCGCAACGTCACTGCGGATCATTTCGCTGGCGCTGCGGCCGACGAGGTTGCTGATCCGCGTCCTTATGCCGAGATCCTGCGCCAATGGTCTTCCGTGCATCCGGAATTCTCGTTCCTGCCGCGCAAGTTCAAGATTGCAGTGACGGGTGCCGAACGCGATCGTGCGGCCATTCAGGTTCACGATATCGGGCTGCATCTTAAAAAGAACGACAAGGGCGAGATCGGCTTTGCCGTTTATGTCGGTGGTGGACAGGGGCGCACGCCGATGATCGCCAAGAAGATCCGCGACTTCCTGCCGGAAGAAGATCTCCTGTCCTATACCACGGCCGTGATGCGGGTTTATAACCTGCATGGTCGTCGGGACAACAAATACAAGGCGCGCATCAAGATCCTCGTGCATGAGACGGGTGCGGAAGAACTGGCCCGTCAGGTCGAGGTCGAATTTGCGGAACTCAAGAACACCGAATTGAAGCTGCCGGATGCCGATATCGCCGCCATCACCGCCTATTTCGCGCCGCCGGCGCTGAAGGACCGGCCGGAAGGCTGGGAAAGCCTGGCGCGCTGGAAGCGCGCCGACGAGGGCTTTGCCCGTTTTGTCGAGCAGAACGTCGCCCCGCACAAGCATCCGGACTACGGCATGGTAACGATCTCGCTGAAGCCGATCGGTGGCATCCCGGGCGACGCGACGGATGAGCAGATGGAGCTGGTCGCCGATATTGCCGCGGAATATGCCTTCGACGAAATCCGCATCAGCCATGAGCAGAACATCATCCTGCCGCATGTGGCGCTGGCTGACCTCGAGCCGGTCTATCGTGCACTTGCAGGCGCGGGTCTTGCGACCGCCAATGCCGGGCTCATCACCGATATCATCGCCTGTCCCGGGCTGGATTATTGCGCGCTTGCCAATGCGCGCTCCATTCCGGTGGCGCAGGAAATTTCTACCCGCTTCGGTTCGCCGGAGCGTCAGGCGGAAATTGGTGAGCTGAAGATCAAGATTTCCGGCTGTATCAATGCCTGCGGCCACCACCATGTCGGTCATATCGGGCTGCTGGGCGTGGAAAAGAAGGGTGCGGAACTCTACCAGATCACGCTTGGCGGATCGGGTGACGAAAACACCTCGATTGGTGAGATCATCGGTCGCGGCTTCGAACCGGAAAAGGTGACCGACGCGGTTGAAACCATCGTCGACACCTATCTCGGGCTTCGCCTTTCAAAGGAAGAGAATTTCCTTGAAGCCTATCGCCGCGTCGGGCCGCAACCGTTCAAGGATGCGCTCTACGGTTCCGCCGCCGAAGCCGCCTGAGGAGAATGTCATGACGAAAATCTGGACCCGCGACGGCTTCGTGGAGAACGATCCCTGGGTGATCGAAACGGAAGAATTAAAAGCGGTGGCTGAGCAGAAGTCCGTGCTGCCGCTTGCCGATTTTCTGGTTCGTGCGGCCGAAAGCAACGATATCGGTCTCGGGGTGCTGATTGCGCCGGCCGATGATGTGACCCGGCTGGAACCTTATCTTGACCGTATCGAGCTTGTCGCGGTGAGTTTCCCGGCTTTCAACGACGGCCGTGGTTTTAGCCACGCGTCGCTGCTGCGCAGCCGCCTCGGTTTCACAGGCGAGGTGAGGGCGATTGGCGACGTGCTGATCGATCAGGTGCCGCTCATGCTGCGTACCGGCTTCACAAGCTTTGCGGTGACGAATGGTACGGCGATCCGCCGCCTGTCCGAAAATCGCCTGCCGGAAATTCCGGTCTATTACCAGCCGACGGCCAGGCCTGCGAGCGACGGCGAGGCTTATAGCTGGCGTCGACGTGCGTCTCTGTGACACGTTGCACGGAAATATGAGTTTCTGATACATATTTCCTACGCACATGGCAGTATTGACATTCTCATGCCTTCAAACCGGAGCAGAAATGGTATAATTGCCCGGTCGGAGAATGTCGCTCATCGAATAGAATGGACGGAACCTAAATGAACGCGCCAGCCAAGACGGAAGATTTCGCGATCAAGATACCCGATGGTGTTTATGCCGAGACGGTTTTGTCGGTGGAACATTATACGGATCATCTGTTCCGTTTCCGCATGACGCGTCCGGCCGGCTTCCGTTTTCGTTCCGGCGAATTCGCCATGATCGGCCTGATTGTCGGCGACAAGCCGATCTATCGCGCCTATTCCATCGCCAGCCCCGCCTGGGACGAGGAGTTGGAATTTTTCTCGATCAAGGTCCCGGATGGTCCGCTGACCTCCCATCTTCAGGCGATAAAGCCTGGCGATACCGTTTTGATGCGCAAGAAGCCGACAGGCACGCTGGTTCTCGATGCGCTAACGCCCGGCAGACGGCTTTACATGTTCTCCACCGGCACCGGCATTGCGCCTTTCGCGAGCCTGATCCGCGATCCCGAGACCTATGAGAAGTTCGAAGAGGTCATCCTCACCCATACCTGCCGCGATGTGGCCGAACTGAAATACGGTTTCGATCTGGTCGAGGAAATCAAGAACCACGAGTTCCTCAGCGAGATTGTCGGCGACAAGCTCAAGCATTATGCGACGGTGACCCGCGAAGATTATCCTTTCAAGGGCCGCATCACCACGCTGATCGAAAACGGCAAGCTGTTTTCCGATCTCGGCGTACCAGCGCTCGATCCGGCCATTGACCGCGGCATGATCTGCGGTTCCTCGGCGATGCTCAAGGATACCAAGGAACTGCTTGAGAATGCCGGTCTTACCGAAGGCGCCAACAACAAGCCTGCCGAATTCGTGATCGAACGCGCTTTCGTCGGCTGACGGAACACGGTCTACGACATATAAGGAGGCCAGATGGCCTCCTTTTCTGTTTGCGCCGTTACTGCCTTCCTTGAGATAGGCCATCATTATTCTGTTTAGGCGCTATCTCGTTGCGATAGAGCAGGAAAAGCCCGATGGCGATTGCCGCAATGCCGCCGCCGACAAGGTGCGACAGTGAATAACCGCCCTTCGTCACCAGCCAACCTGCGACGACATTGCTGAATGACGCGCCGATTCCTTGAACCATCATGACGCTGGCAAGACCGACATTAAAGCGGCCCGTGCCCTTCAAAATTCTCTCCACCGCAACCGGCGTGACTATGCCGAGCAGCCCCGCTCCGACACCGTCCAGAAACTGGACGGGGAAAATGACCCAGAAGTCCGTAAAGGCGGAAGCGAGAACGCCGCGGATCGGCAGTGCGACCAGCGCGATGATAAAGACGGTTGAGAGACCGAAACGTCGTATCAGCCAAGGCGCCATGGCGGCGACGAAAATCATCGCAAATTGCGCGACGCCGGTAATGATCGCAGTGGTGCGGAAGGGTGTCTGAAGTTCGATGGCGAAATCCTGCGCGATCAACCGGCCCATCGGCGCGTTGCCGAAGTGGAAGACGAGCAGGATGATGGCCAGAAAGATAAGTCCGCGTTCCTGCAGCAAGACCGCGATGCCGGATGGACCGGGTTCGCCCCTGTCTTCGCCAAGGCCGCGCGCCACCTTGTGGTCGATGCGTTCGGGGTCGATGGCCGCCGTCGCGACCAGAGCACCCGCAGCGGTCAGCAGCATCAGGCCGATGATGCCGTTCATGCCGAAGAAAGTGACGACGACATAAGTCGCGAAGAGCGATGCGAAATTGCCGCCGTGGTTCCAGAACTCGTTGCGCGAAATCTGATGGGAAAACAGGCGCTCGCCGACAAGGCCGAGCGTGAGGCCGGCAAGCGCCGGGCCGACCACGGCGCCGACGACGGCCGTCATGATCTGGCCGGTCCAGACGATCCAAACATCGGGAAAGATCAAGGTGATCAGCGCGCCGATGGTCACGAGGACGACGGGTATGGCAATCAGCGTCCTTTTCCACGTCGTTCCATCTACCAGGGCGCCACAAAGCGGCGTGGCGAGCAGACCCACAAGGCCGCCGACCGTGGCGATCATGCCCAGCGAGAGCGAAGACCAGCCCCGTGTCGCCAGAAATGCATCCAGAAACGGCCCGAGACCGTCGCGGGCGTCGGCGAGAAAGAAATTCAGTGCAGCAAGGGCAAAAAGCGTGCGATCCGAGATGCCACCGCTATGCGGCAGGCCGCCGGAAGGAAGGCGGCCGTGTGGTGCCGCAACGCCTACAGTCGTCATGAAAATACTCCGAGAAATATGCAGGGAATCGAAAAATTGATCGAGGCTGGCGAGAAACATCTGTGCCCGCATTTGGTTGCATTGGCACGACATCAGCAGGGATGTTCCGATATTTTTGCCCGTTGCGGGATTAGCTGGAGGAACGTTTAACGGCATTTGTGAGTTAGGCTTCGTGGAAAAACGGATAATCGCCATGAAGATCAAGGCTCTTGCAGTTTTATTTTCGGTCGGATTGCTCGCAACCCAGCCTGCTTACGCGGACGAGGGCGCTTTTCTCTCCTCGATGAAGGGCACGTGGGCGGGAAAGGGAACCGTAATTACCCGGATCGGCACACCGCCCATTAACGTCAGCTGCACGCTGAATTCCAACGCGGGATCATCGTCACTCAACATGTCCGGCACTTGCCGCGGTCTTCTGGTGGTAAGGCGCGCGATCGCAGCCGATCTCTCGGAGAAGGGCGGGCGCTATAGCGGCGCCTATACGGGCCCTTCCGGTCGGCCGTCCGCACTATCGGGCACAAGAAAAGGAAACGCCATCAATCTGACGGTGCGATGGAACCGCGATATCAACGGCGACCGCGTTGCCGCCATGACCATCGAAAAGGTCGGAGCCAATGGCTTGCGGCTGCGCACGACCGATAAGGACGGCAGGACCGGCAAGACGGTGGTGACGAGCGACATCCAGCTGGTGCGTTGAAGAGCCTACGCATAGCACCTCCAGTTCTTCAGCTGAATTCAAGCAGCAACGGGCAATGATCCGAGACTTCGGGCTGTCTAACGACGTCGAAACGATCAACTTTCACCGCCGGATTGACCAGCAGGTAGTCGGCATATCTGTTATGCTTGGCGTAATGTGAGGTTCTGGTATCTGTGAAACCGCGGGTCGTGACGAGCTCGACAAGATTGAGTTCATTCAACACGGTAAAGGTTTCGCTGTTGGGCAGGACATTAAAATCGCCGCATACGATCACCCGGTCGCCATTCTCCGCAATGTTGTTGACGAGGTTCACAAGTCGTTTTGCCTGCGCCAGGCGGGCGGCGGTATCGTGTTTGCCGTCGAGGTCGCGTAACCCGTGCATATGGGCAATGACAGCCGGCTGTCCAGTGGCAAAGTCGAAAACCCTGATGGCATGGCCGGTGCGTGACCGTGGATGATCGCCATATCCGTCCGCAGAAAAGGTCCCATGGACGAAGCCCTGCGCCTGGGCAACGATGGCGATGGACTTGCGAACGAATGTGGCCAGTCCCCATTGGGAAAAATATCTAGTCGTACCCTGCCAGAGATCACCCTGCGCCGCGGGGCAGAACATCGCGACATGATCCGGCAGGGCATCGGCGACATCGCGGAGGAAATTCGCTCTCTGCGGAAGCTCGATGCCGTGATCACGATAGGTCAACCAATCCTCTTCGGCAGCGGGCGTATGCACCACTTCCTGCAGGCACAAGATATCCGGGTCGGACAGGGAGATGTAAGGAACCAGCTCATCGTGGAGCTTTCCGCCCCAACCGTTCAGGCAGATAAGGCGCATGCACACTCCATCGCTTGATTGTGTGATCCGATTTAGCATGGAAGCGATGAAGATCAATCACACCCCGTTCCTTTTCACGGCCGGGATTACGCCCACCTGAATGAGGAAGGCCCGAATTGCTTCGGGCCTTAGTCGTTCGAGCCCAGATTGGCGCTGCGGCGCTGCCTTACATTTTCGGCAGCAGCACCTTGTCTATGACATGTATGACGCCGTTGGATTGTTTAACATCAGCGATGGTGACATGGGCGACCGTGCCATTCTCATCGGTAAGTGTGATTTTTCCCATGCTTTCTTTTGCCTTGAGTACGCAGCCGCCGACCGTCTTCACGTCGTGCTCGCCCTTGTCATCCTTGATCATTTTTTCGATGGCGGATGACAGTGCATTGGCTGCAACGACGTGGCAGGTGAGAACCTTGACCAGCTTCTGCTTGTTCTCTGGCTTCAGAAGATCGTCGACCGCGCCTTTCGGAAGGGCCGCGAAAGCCTCGTTGGTGGGTGCAAAAACCGTAAACGGTCCTTTGCCCTGAAGTGTTTCCACAAGTCCGGCAGCCTTTACCGCGGCGACGAGGGTCGTGTGGTCTTTTGAGTTCACCGCATTTTCAACGATGTTCTTGTCCTCGAACATCGCCGCGCCGCCCACCTTGGGGTTCGCGGCATAGGCCGAAACCGTGCCGATGGAAAGAGCTGCAGCCAGCGTCAGGGCGCGAACGGAAAGCTTGTACATCATTATTCCTCCTTGTGACATCCAAGGCCCCGAAAGGTGGCTCTTCCAGCGGCCGCTATCGGTTATCCGTAGCGACACAAGAGACGGAAGCCGGTCTCGCAAAGTTTCAGGCGAGCCGGAAAAAAAAGATAAATGGCTGATTTAAAACATGGTCCCGGCGCGCGAAAGCCGAGGGTTCGTCCTGCGACGGGACGGAAAACGAAAAAGCCCGGATCGCTCCGGGCTTTCTGGCTCGAACGAAGGACAGCTTATTCGGCCGCCTCGGCATAGGCCTCCATCGGCGGGCAGGTGCAGATGAGGTTGCGGTCGCCATAGACATTGTCGATGCGGTTGACCGGCGACCAGTATTTGTCAATGCGGAATGCGCCGGGCGGGAAGCAGCCCTTTTCGCGGCTATAAGGACGGTCCCAATCGCCGACGAGGTCCTCGACCGTATGCGGCGCGTTCTTGAGCGGATTGTTCGTCTTGTCCGCGCGGCCTTCCTCGATGTCGCGGGCTTCCTCGCGGATGGCCAGCATGGCATCACAGAACCGGTCGAGTTCCGCCTTGGTCTCGGATTCCGTCGGCTCGATCATCAGCGTGCCGGCAACCGGCCAGCTCATGGTCGGCGCGTGGAAACCGCAGTCGATCAGGCGCTTGGCCACGTCATCGACAGTCACGCCGCAGCTGTCTGCCAGCGGGCGGGTGTCGATAATGCATTCATGTGCCACGCGTCCCGTTTCGGATTTGTAGAGCACGTCATAAGCACCCTTCAGCCGCTCGGCGATGTAGTTGGCGTTGAGGATCGCAACCTTGGTTGCCTGCGTCAGCCCTTCGCCGCCCATCATCAGGCAGTAGCTCCAGGAAATCGGCAGGATGGACGGCGAACCGAACGGGGCGGCAGACACCGCGCCCTCGCGGCCGTCGGTCGCCGGATGGCCGGGCAGGTAAGGAGCAAGATGCGCCTTGACGCCGATCGGCCCCATGCCCGGACCACCGCCACCGTGCGGAATGCAGAAGGTCTTGTGCAGGTTAAGGTGCGAAACGTCGGAGCCGATATCGCCGGGACGGGCAAGGCCCACCATGGCGTTCATGTTCGCGCCATCAAGATACACCTGACCGCCATGCTTATGGGTGATCTCGCAGATCTCGCGAACCGTCTCCTCGAACACGCCGTGAGTGGACGGATAGGTGATCATGCAGCATGAGAGGTTTTCGGCGTACTGCTCTGCTTTTGCACGGAAATCATCAATATCGATATCACCGTTGTCCCGCACTTTCACCGGCACCACCTTCATGCCCACCATCTGCGCCGAGGCAGGATTGGTGCCATGCGCCGAGGTCGGAATGAGGCAGACATCACGGTGTGTCCCGCCATTGGCGAGGTGATAATTGCGGATGGTCAAAAGCCCGGCATACTCGCCTTGCGCACCGGAATTCGGCTGCATGGAGAAGGCGTCGTAACCTGTGACCGAGCACAGCTTTTCGGAGAGATCGTCGATCATCTCCTTGTAACCGAGTGCCTGATTGGCCGGTACGAAGGGATGGATGTCGGAAAATTCCGGCCAGGTGATCGGCAGCATCTCCGCCGTCGCATTGAGTTTCATGGTGCAGGAACCGAGCGGGATCATCGAGCGGTCGAGCGCCAGATCGCGGTCCGAAAGACGGCGAATGTAGCGCGTCATCTCGCTTTCGGCACGGTTCATGTGGAAGATCGGATGCGTCATGTACTGGCTGGTACGCAGCAGCTCCTTCGGCAGGCGATAGTCCGGCGTGAAATCCGAGACCGAGAAATTGCCGCCGAAAGCGCGCCAGACGGCTTCCAGCGTTGCCGGGCGCGTACGCTCGTCAAGGCTCATGCCGATCTTGGTGGCGCCGACCTTGCGCAGGTTCACCCCTTCCGCGACGGCCGAACGCAGGATAACGCCCTGCATATGGCCGACTTCGACGGTGATCGTGTCGAAGAAGGTCTCCGGCTCGATGGTGTAACCGAGCTTTTCTAGTCCCTTGGCCATCAGCACGGCCTTCTGGTGGGTCTGCTGGGCAATCGCCTTGATGCCCTGCGGGCCATGGAAGACGCCGTACATCGAGGCCATGACTGCCAGCAGCACCTGCGCCGTGCAGATGTTGGAGGTGGCCTTCTCACGGCGAATATGCTGCTCGCGGGTCTGCAGCGACAGGCGATAGGCGCGGTTGCCGCGCGCATCGACCGAGACGCCGACGAGACGGCCCGGCATGGAGCGCTTATGCGCATCCTTGACGGCCATGTAAGCGGCATGCGGACCACCGTAGCCGACCGGAACGCCAAAGCGCTGCGAGGTGCCGATGGCGATGTCAGCGCCCATTTCGCCGGGAGATTTCAGCAGCGTCAGGGCCAGAAGATCGGCGGCGACGGCGGCAATCGCGCCCGTCTGATGCAAGCGGGAAATCAGGCCGGAGAAATCGCTGAGATGTCCGTGCGTGCCGGGATACTGGAAGATCGCGCCAAACACGTCGACCGGATCGAGATCGGTGAAGGGGTTGCCGACAATCACCTTCCAGCCGAGCGGGGCCGCACGGGTCTCGATCAGCGCGATGGTCTGCGGATGGCAATTGGCATCCACGAAGAAGGCGGTCGCCTTGGATTTCGCGACGCGCTGGCACATGGCCATGGCTTCGGCGGCCGCAGTCGCTTCATCGAGCAGCGAGGCGTTGGCGACGTCAAGGCCGGTCAGATCGCAGACCATGGTCTGGTAGTTCAGCAGCGCCTCAAGACGGCCCTGGCTGATTTCCGGCTGGTATGGCGTATAGGCCGTGTACCAGGCCGGGTTTTCCAGAATGTTGCGCTGGATGACCGGCGGCGTGATGGTGCCGTAATAGCCCTGACCTATCAGCGAGGTCAGGACCTGGTTCTTGTTGGCCGTCTCGCGAAGACGATCCAGCGCCTCACGTTCGGTCAAGGCCGCACCCCAGGTGAGAGGCACTTTTTGACGGATGGAGGAGGGAACGGTGGCGTCGATGAGCGCGTCGAGGCTCTTATAGCCGACGACCTTCAGCATCTCGGCCATTTCCGACGGCGACGGCCCGATGTGACGCCGGTTGGCGAAATCATAGGGCTGATAGTCGGTGAAATGGAATTCGGTGGGCGTCGTCATTACGCGATCAGCTCCTTGTAGGCTGCCTCGTTGAGCAGCGTATCGGCATCTGCAACGTTGGAAAGCTTGAGCTTGAAGAACCAGCCGGCGCCTTGAGGATCGGAATTGACCAGCGAGGGGTCGTCGACGATGGCCTGGTTGATCTCGACCACTTCGCCATCCAGCGGACAATAGACATCGGAAGCCGCCTTGACGGATTCAACGGTTGCGGCTTCTCCATCCTTGGAGAAGGTGGCACCCACTTCCGGCAATTCGACGAAAACGAGATCGCCGAGCTGTTCAGCGGCGTGGCTGGTAATGCCAACGGTGGCGACATCGCCTTCGAACTTCAGCCATTCGTGTTCTGCAGTAAATTTCAGCATCGTGTTCTCTCCGGAGATGGGATGAAATTATCGTTTGTAGGTGGGCTTTATGAAGGGCAGGGCGGCGACGGTGACGGGCAGATATTTGCCGCGCACTTCCGCGAAGATCGCCGTGCCGGGAGCGGCGTAAGAAACAGGCACGTAACCCATGGCGACGGGGCCTTCGACCGAAGGACCGAAACCGCCCGAGGTCACTTCGCCGATTTCCGTCTTGCCTTCAGCATCCGCAAAAAGCTTCGAATGGCCACGCACCGGTGCCTTGCCCTCGGGCTTCAGGCCGACGCGGCGGCGCGATGTGCCGTCCTTCAGTTCACCAAGAATGCGTTCCGCGCCCGGGAAACCGCCTTCGCGATCACCGCCGGCGCGGCGCGCCTTCTGGATCGCCCATTCCAGCGAGGCTTCGATGGGGGAGGTCGTGGTGTCGATGTCATTACCGTAAAGGCAAAGGCCTGCTTCCAGGCGCAGGCTGTCACGCGCGCCAAGTCCGATGGCTTCGCAATCGGGATGTTCGAGCAAGGCCCTGGCGATCTCTTCTGCCTTGTCTGCCGGCGCGGAAATTTCAAAGCCGTCTTCACCGGAGTAACCGGAGCGGGAGACGATGCAGGCAACATCGTGCAGCGGCACCTCCTGCACGTCCATGAATTTCATCTCGGAAACGCCCGTCCAGAGTTCGGCCAGTACCTCCTCGGCGCGGGGGCCCTGCAGCGCGACCAAGGCGCGGTCCTCGAGAAGGGTGATTTCGCAGCTGTCTGAAAGATGCGCCTTCATATGGGCGACGTCGGCATCCTTGCAGGCCGCGTTGACGACGACGAAAAGGTGATCGCCGCGATTGGTGATCATCAGATCATCAAGAATGCAGCCCTTGTCGTCGGTGAAGAAACCGTAGCGCTGGCGGCCTTCCTTGAGGCCGAGAATATCAACCGGCACCAGCTTTTCCAGTGCCTGTGCGGCATCGGCGTTGTTGCCGGACTTTGCCTTCACAATCACCTGACCCATATGGGAGACGTCAAAGAGACCGGCTGAGGTGCGGGTTTGAAGATGCTCCTTCAAAACGCCGGCCGGATATTGCACGGGCATGTCGTAACCGGCGAATGGCACCATGCGGGCGCCAAGCGATAGATGCAGGGAATGAAGCGGCGTGGTTTTCAGCGCGGCGGTATCGTCCAAGGACGCCTCCAGGGTTGCGCGAGCAATCGCGCGGGCTCAGGTCGTGGCGCAGATGCGCCGGTTCAAGAGCCCCCTCTGTCCTTGTCGCCTGAGATTGTTATCCCTTCGGCGAGCCGTCCTTATGAAAGGTGGCTTCTCTCCAGAGTTCCGTCGTCATCGCTGGTCCTTTTGCCTGAGAGTTTCCGGGGCGGTTGCTCCTTCGGCACCGCATTGAAGCGGTTTCTCCCAACGATGATGCGACGCTCATTATCTTCGAAGACCCGCTATTGGCAAGGACCAAATGACGCATCTGAACAGATTCTTGCTCCATCTGCGCCATCATCCCTCATCTCTTTCGCAACGACGTTTTGATATTGTCGTTCCGTCATCATTCCAACGAATGGGAATGGCGGTGGAAAGACGCCGTCATTCCGATTTTTTTGCCGGCAGACCCTTGCGTTTCGTTGAGGCAAAATCCTCAAGTTCCTTTTCCGTCATGGACTTCTCCATGCTTTTTGAAGCACCTTTTAAACTGGATTTCTTCGTTTCGCCCCTTTTGGCGGCGAGTGCTGCACCCGCAGCTTTCTGCTGGGCTTTCGATTTGGCAGGCATGTCATGTCTCCCTTGAACGATCCGTGTTGCAGGAAAATGCCGCCTTGCGGCGATTGTTCCTCATACACGTCAAGCCTGCGGCAAAATTCCCCTTTGAAATCGAAGGGAAGCGCGATATCGCATGAGATCATGGGCGCACATCGAAAAAGACGGCTGACAGGGATCGAGAAAATGCTTCGCATTTTCTGTGCAACCCTGATGCTGTCGCTCGGTTTTGCCCACAGGCCCGCGCTTGCCGCAGCCCCCGCAGTCGTGCTCGATGAGAGCTACCGGCTGCCTGATGGCACCTTTGCGGAGATCTGCCTCGGCCATGGCGGCGGGGTGAATGCCTCGCATGCCAAGGAGGGGCCCGCCCATTCGGGCGACGCGATCCTGTTTTGCGAGGCCTGCCTGCTGGCCTCGTCCATTCTTCTTCCGGTCCCCGACAAGGAAAGCTGGCTGAAGACCGAATTTGCCTGGCTTGAGAACCGCCCGTCCACCGATTGGCGTTTCCACCCAGTCCCGACGATCCGCAAACCGGTCGCACGCGGCCCGCCAGCCTTGTCCGCCTGATTTTTCATCTTACAGGATCATCGCCGCCGAACCGGTGGCAAGAAACGGCTGCTTGAACCCGAAGGGCTGGCAGTCGCAGGGACAGACAAATGAAAACCACCAAGATCATCACATCGACCCTTTTTATCGCCGCGGTTTCCACCGCGCAGGCTTTTGCCCACGCCACCTTCGTTGACGGCTCGGCCGAACAGGAAAGCACTGTCGTCGCTGCTCTTCAGGTGCCGCACGGTTGCGAAGGCGGGCTTGCCACGACGGAAGTGCAGATCAAGCTGCCGGAGGGCTTCATTTCCGCCAAGCCGCAGCCGAAGGCCGGCTGGGAGCTGGAGGTCATCAAGGGCGATTACCGGAAGGCCTATAAAAATCACGGCAAGGAGATCAAAAGCGGGCCCGTCGAAATTCGCTGGAAGGGCGGCAATCTGCCGGACGAATTCTACGATACATTTGCCGTGCAGGGGAAGGTTTCCGGCGTCGAGGTGGGGCAGGAACTACCCTTCAAGGTGACACAGCTTTGCGGCGACAAGGGCAAGGTTTCCTGGGATGAAGTGGCTGCAGCTGGTGTCGATCCCCACTCGCTGAAAAATCCCGCGCCGACCATCAAGGTCACCGCCAAAGCCCATGCGGGCGGCCACGATCACGCGGGTATGAGCATGGATATGGATGTCGTGAAGGCTGGCAATCTCGAAGTGTTTGGCGGCGCGACGAAGGCCATGTTGCCGGGCCAGCCCGTCGGTGGCGGTTATGTGACGATCAAGAATGGCGGCGATAGCGACGACAAGCTGATCGGAGTCGAATCGTCTGCCGCCGGACGCGCTGAAATCCATGAAATGGCCATGGTCAATGACGTGATGAAGATGCGCAAGCTGGACGAGGGCATCGTCATTCCCGCCGGTCAGACCGTGGAATTGAAACCCGGCGGCCTGCACATGATGTTCTTCGACGTGAAGAAGCCCTTTGCCGAAGGAGACAAAGTGCCGGTAACGCTGATCTTCGAAAAAGCCGGGAAGGTCGACGTCATACTGTCTGCGGGAGCTGCCAAGGGCGGCGGCGACCATCAACATAATTGACCAATGAAAAGCGGCTACCGGAACGCGTGACAGGTCCGGTAGCCGCAAGATTTCTCATTTGTCCGGTCTATTGTTTCGGCGCCGCGGCGGAAAACGGATGACGCTCGCTTTTGGTGATTTCCGGAAGCCGGGTGTAGATATCTAGAAACTCAACCTGACACCAAGCTGAATGCCACTCCCGCAACGACAGGGTTGAAATCTAACAAGCGACATCAGGATGTCTGTCTATCATCCTGATTCAAAAGAATATCATCTGCTTTTTGGGGGAGGTTGTTTTCCTCGTATGCCTCCACGGCCTGCTCAAGCGTCGCCTGCGGTTCCTGATGCTGGCTGGCGACGGTCAGGAAATAGAGGGTGAGGGCTGGTGGCTTGATCACAGTCATCATGCCGCGAAGCTGGAAGTCGTCGCTGTTCTCGGCCTTGCGCGCGAGTTCGTGAATGGCCTCTTCGACCTCGCTCCGGCGCGGCACGCGCTGTGACGGTTTTACAGCCTCCAGCGCATAGGCTGCCGTGTTCGCAGAAACGGAAAGAACCTGTGTCATCCAACCTCCGGCCATCGTTGCCGACCTTCAAAAATCGCAGGTTAGCATCTGCGTGTTGTTGGAAGGCTAAATCGCGGAGGCGCAATTTAATCGTATTTTAACAGCTGGCAGTGCCCGGCCAAGGGTTTCGCAGGCGGTTTACGTGGTCTAGAAATCTAAGCGGACCGTGAGGTCCGGCCGTTCCCTCCGGAGATAAATGCATGATCAATATAGTCCTCGTCGCAGCGGGCGGCGCAATCGGTTCCGTCTTCCGTTATCTGGTCGGCGTCTGGAGCGTCCGGCTGGCGGGGGTGAATTTCCCCTGGGGAACGCTTACGGTCAACGTGGTGGGTTCTTTCCTGATCGGTCTCCTGGTGGAGCTCGTGGCGCGACGTCTGAATGCCTCGATGGAAATGCGTCTTTTTCTCGTGACCGGCGTGCTCGGCGGTTTCACGACGTTTTCATCTTTTTCGCTCGATGCTGTCTCGCTTTTTGAACGCGGCGCGCTCGGCCTTTCTGCCGTTTACGTTCTTGCGAGCCTTTCGGTTTCCATCGCTGCGGTTTTCGCCGGGCTGGCCTTGGGCCGCAACTTGTTCTAAAGGCTTGATCCAAACGGCGCGCCGAAGAAACGGCTGCGCGATCAGGACAGAGAGACTGGAAAATTTATGGCAGGTATCGAGCATATCAAGGTCGAGGCCGACGAGGCCGGTATGCGCCTCGATCGCTGGTTCAAGATTCACTATCCGGGGCTTGGGTTCGGGCAGTTGCAGAAGCTGCTGCGATCCGGCCAGGTGCGTGTGGATGGCGGCCGGGTGAAGACGGACGCGCGGGTGCAGCCGGGACAGATGGTGCGCGTGCCGCCGGTCGATTCCGATATGAAGACCAAGAGCGGTCCGATCGGCTCTAAGGACCTCAAAAATTCCGCCGATGGCGAGCTGTTGGCACGAATGCTGCTGCATGAAGACGATAAGGTGTTCGTTTTCAATAAGCCTGCTGGCATCGCCGTTCAGGGCGGCTCGGGGGTGACCCGGCACATTGACGGCTTGCTGGAAGCCTGGACCAACCAGAAGGGCGAAAAGCCGCGTCTCGTGCACCGGCTGGATCGTGATACGTCGGGTGTGTTGGTGGTTGCCCGTACCAGAGGTGCCGCGCAAAAACTGACCGCCGCCTTCCGCGAACGCGACACCAAGAAAACCTATTGGGCGCTCGTCAAAGGCGTGCCGCGCAAGCACCAGGACAAGATTTCCACCTGGCTGGTCAAGGAACAGACAATCGACGGAGACCGCATGCGCATCGCCAAGCATGGCGAGGAGGGCGCCGATCACGCCGTGTCCTATTACCGCGTCATCGATACCGCCGCGCAGAACCTCGCCTGGCTGGAAATGGAGCCCTATACCGGCCGCACCCATCAGCTTCGCGTGCACGCGCTGCATATGGGGCACCCGATCATCGGCGATCCCAAATATTACATCGACGATCCAAACTGGGATTTTCCGGGCGGCATCCAGAAGCGCCTGCATCTGCATGCGCGCCATATCGACATTCCGCATCCGAATGGCGGCCGGCTTCGGGTCAGCGCACCCCTGCCGCCGCATATGGTACAGACCTGGAACCTGCTCGGTCTCGACGTGGCCGATGGCGATAGGGAAGACTGACGGCAGATGAAACTTGTTCTTTTCGATTGCGACGGAACGCTGGTGGACAGCGCGGGCCTTATCCATGCCGTCATGGCCGATACGTTCGCCGATTTCGGCAAGCCGCGCCCCGATATCTCCGAAACCAAGGCGATCATCGGTCTGACGCTGGATATCGCCATCGCCCGCATGCTCGGCAAGGCGCATGTGGATGACGAGGTTCAGGCGATGACCCAGCGTTATAAGGAAATCTACCATCCGATCCGTGCACGTCCGGGGATGATCGAGCCGCTTTTCGAGGGCATTGCCCCTCTGATCGACACCCTTTCAAGGCGGGATGACGTGCTGATCGGTGCGGTGACGGGCAAAGGGAGGCGCGGGCTGACCCACATTCTCGAAACCCATGGATTTGCCAGGCACTTCATTGTCTCGCGCACGGCGGATGATTGCCCTTCCAAGCCGCATCCGGCCATGGTGATGGAATGCTGCCATGAAACCGGCATGGTTCCGGCCGATACTGTCGTTATCGGCGACGCGGTCTATGATATGCAGATGGCAAAAGCTGCGGGCGCAAAAGCGATCGGCGTCGCGTGGGGTTATGCGTCCATCGACGAACTCTGGACGGCGGGCGCCGATGCAGTCGTCAGCCACCCGCGTGAAATCCCGGTCTATGTTCCGACCGATAATCCCTAATTGTCCTTTCTACCGACCGATGAGGATGTGCCATGCGTGATCTCCTGAACGACCTTTCAGAAGGCCTGAGCCACCCCGATCCGATCTTGCGCGCGCAGATCCAGATGCAGAAACCGCTGCCCAAGCGGTTCTACAAAGATGTGACGGTCGGCGAGGCGGCGGAGGAAGGCTTCACCATCCTTCTAGACGGTAAGCCGTTGCGCACCCCCGCCAAGAAGCCGTTGGTCGTGCCGTCGAGGTCGCTCGCGGAATTGCTTCGCGATGAATGGGACGCCCAGACCGAGGTCGTCAATCCGGTTGTCATGCCGGTGTCGCGCCACGTGAACACGGCCATCGACGGCGTCGCCAATGATACGCAGGCGGTTTTCGAGGATATATTGCGGTTTTCCTCCTCCGATCTCCTCTGCTACCGCGCTGGTGAACCGGAAGCGCTGGTCGCGCGCCAGACGGACCATTGGGATCCCGTGCTCGACTGGGCGGCCAATGTACTTGGCGCGCGCTTCATTCTGGTGGAGGGAGTCATGCATCGCGACCAGCCGCGGGAGGCCATCACCGCCTTTGCAGTGACGCTGAAAAAATACCATACACCGATCGCGCTCGCGGCACTTCATACCATGACGTCGCTGACAGGGTCTGCCATTCTGGCGCTGGCGCTGGCGGAAGGAGAGCTGAGGCTTGAGGAAGCCTGGGCGCTTGCCCATCTGGATGAAGACTGGACTGCGGAACAATGGGGTGAGGATGAGGAGGCGCTGGAGCGCCGGGCCGTCCGTCTCATCGACATGCGTGCTGCGGTCAATGTTCTGGAGTCTCTGACGAGCGCATCTTAACGCTTTTCTAACCCTGATCGACGATCATCAGGCTACCTCACGTAAGGGGAGCCACAGATTATGACAACCACGCTGAAACGCCTTGGCATCATTGTGCTGGCGTGTTTCATGCTCATGTCTTTCAGGCTTGAACCGGAAGCGACCAGTGCCGATCGGCTGCTTTACGACGTGCGCGGCGCGTTTGTTGCAGCACGACCGGATGTGGCGCCGGCGCTGATGCAGTCCATTCATGCGCAGGTTCAGAATGCGATCAAGACCACAGCACGGGGTGAGACCCGACCGCGCGTGGTGCTGACCATCCGCCTTGCATCCGTCACACGCGGTCCCTTTCTTTTCGGTGAAAAGGCCTCCGCCAAGGTCATCGTGCGGGCCGCCGCCGTGGCCACGGGCGAGGTGATCGCCGAAGCCAAATTCACCGCCACCGTCGTAAGCTTCGATGACGAGGCTTTAGAACAGGAGCTTGCTTATGGCGTTGCCGAGCGGGTGATCCGCGAATTCAGATTGAACCGGCCGGGTCCGACCACGCTGGCGACAGCGCTGTTTCCATAGATTGGACCAAAGGCGTGAGCGGGACTGCGGCAGTCATCAGCGCGCCAGCGCCGGAAACCATCTTCTGCTTTGACAAAGTGCGTCTCGATATTCACATACGTCACGTATCTCAATTGACATGCGTCGTGTAGGTCACTATCTCACATACGAAACGTATGTGAATTGGGCGTCCGGAGTTCTTCTTCCGACGCCACTCAGCCAAAAAGAGAGATGCAAGATGAGCAAACGCGAGGCAATTTTTCCCGCAGACCGGCACGCGCTTTACGAACAGCACGGTTACTCCGCGGCAATTCGGTCGGGTGACCTTCTTTTCGTTTCCGGCCAGGTCGGCAGCCGTGCCGACGGAACGCCCGAACCCGACTTTGAGCGTCAGGTTCGGCTTGCTTTCGAAAATCTCGCGGCCACGCTCAAGGCCGCGGGATGCACGTTCGACGATATTGTCGACGTGACGACGTTCCATACCGACCCGCAGAACCAGTTCGGGACGATCATGGCCGTTAAGCAGGAGATTTTCAGCAAACAGCCTTATCCGAACTGGACCGCCGTCGGCGTCAACTGGCTTGCGGGCTTCGATTTTGAGATCAAGGTGATCGCCCGCATCCCGTGAGATGCGGTGGGCCTAAAGGGGCGGCGTTCGCAGGCGCCGCCCGCTTTGTGTTTGCCGCTTATCCGAGCCGTTCGGCATGCCATTTCAGATGATCGTCCATGAAGGTGGAGATGAAATAATAGGAGTGATCGTAGCGGTCGTGCAGGCGCAGCGTCAGGCCGATATCCGTGCCTTTGATCGCCTCTTCGAACAGCCATGGCCGCAGGCCCTTTTCCAGGAAACTATCGGCCTTGCCCTGATCGATCAGGAATTCGGGAAAACGCGCACCGTCCTCCACCAGTGAGCAGGCGTCGTATTGACGCCATGCTGCCCGGTCCGGTCCCAGATATTTTTCCAGCGCCGGTTCCGACCAGTCAGCGGAGGAGGGAGCCACGATCGGCGCGAAAGCGGAGCAGCTTTTGAACCGTTCGGGGTTTTTCAGGGCGATTGTCATCGCGCCGTGGCCGCCCATTGAGTGGCCGAAAATGCCCTGACGGCTCATATCGGCGCGGAAATGCTGGCCGACCAGTGCAGGCAACTCCTCCGTCACATAGCTGTACATCCGGTAGTGCTCCGACCAGGGTTCCTCGGTCGCGTCGAGATAAAATCCCGCGCCTTTGCCCATCTGCCAGTTGGTCAGTTCATCCGGTACGTCATTGCCGCGCGGACTGGTGTCGGGGCACACGACGATAAGACCAAGTTCGGAAGCCATGCGGCGATATTCGCCCTTCTCCATGACATTGGCGTGGGTGCAGGTGAGGCCGGAGAGATACCACAGGACGGGGCATGGCTCGTGGATTGCCTTCGGCGGTACATAAACCGCAAAGGTCATCTCGCATTTCAGGGTCTCGGATACATGGGAAAATACACCCTGCATGCCACCAAAGGCCGTATTTTGCGACATAATGTTCATGAAGCCATTCCTTTGAAAAAATCCCGGTTCAACCGGCAAGCGAGACTGCGGCATTGACGGCTGCCGCTACCAGAACCGTGTTGAAGAAGAAAGAGACGATGGAGTGCAGCAACGTGACCTTGCGCATGGCGGTCGTGGTCACACCCACGTCCGAGGTCTGCGCCGTCATGCCGATCACCACGGCGAAATAGAGAAAGTCGTAACCGCAGGGCTCTTTGGTCGCGGGGAAGTCCATGCCGCCGCGATGCTGGCGCTTGCCGTCGACCGTGTGCGGACGCCAGTAAAGATGCGCGTAGTGCAGGGCCGTCATGGTGTGGATGGTCAACCAGCCGAAAATCACCGAGGCGAAAGCGATGACCAGCGTCCAGACGGTTTCACCGGTATGGTTGAGCGCCTGAAAAAGGGACACCACGGCGACGGTCACTGCCAGCAGCGTCACGGCGATGATGGCAATTGCGGGGAGATCGTCGCTGTCGGCATGGGCTTTCAAATGCTGCGCCGTCAATTTAGAAAGACGAAAGGCAACCAGCGTCAGATAGGTCAGGAAGAAAGAAACTGCCGCGATTTCTATTGCCACGGAAGGCGCGAGAGCCAATGCAATACCGAGGCCGGAAGCCCCGACAAGAACGGCGATGAAAAAAGGTTGATGGCGGCGATAGGTATTGCTGTTGGAACTGGCCGGGGTCATGGGCTGGGCCTTTCTGCTTGCGGCATCACTTTTTTACACGGCGGCAGAAACGGTCAAGCGTCTCCAGAAAAGCGGATCGATCGCGTGGCGAAAACGCGGCATTATAGCCCTTGCTTTCACCGGTTTCGCGCAGATGTGCACCAAGGTCTCGCATCGCCGTTGCCATGCCGATATTCGACTGGTCGAAAACGCGGCCCGTCGGACCCGTCACCAGTGCGCCTTTGGCAACACAGCGCCCGGCCAGCGGCACATCGGCGGTAACGACGATATCGTTCTCGCCGGCATGATCGGCAATCCAGTCGTCCGCCGCGTCGAAACCGGCGGAAACAATGACATTTCTGACCATGGGGTCGCGCGACGGGCGCAGACCGGAATTGGCAACAAAGGTTACCTCCAGCCCATGCCGCTCCGCGACCCTGAGGATTTCCGGCTTCACTGGACAGGCGTCGGCATCGACGTAGATTTGCGGATTTTGCTGCATGGACACTCTTTTGGATCGTTCTGCCACGCTTCTAAGCGCAAATGCTGCGATTACCAAGCCCGCGATTGGTAAATTGCGGGCGAGGCAAGGGCAGGGCGTGGCGCTTGCGAAGGATCCGGAAATGAATTATGTTCCCCTTATGTTCTTTCCCAAGAGGGTTCCATGCTGGAAGAGTTCATAGTGAGGGCCAAGTCCGCCACATATGTTGGCGGGGGCAACAAATCCGCCACGCCCACTCGCACGGGATCGCATGATCTCGGCTATCGCGACGGAGACTGGCACTATATCGACAGCTATTTCGGCGGAACCGATTTCATCGGTCAAGAGGTCGTCTGGCACCGGGGGACAGCCATGTGGGCGATGAACTATCACGGCCGCATCCTCCGGCCCGATATGATCGACGCCACAACGGCCGGCATGGTCATTCAACGTTCGCTTTCCACGCTCTATCGGGAAGGGCGGTTTCTGGGCGGCTTCACGCACCCGGTGGAGAATTTGGTCTATGTCGACACGAATGCAGGCGAATTCCAGTCGTTCACCGGCGTCGAGCGCATTTATCTCGGACATTTCGAGACGTACCGGCTCGACTATCATGGCGGGATCATAAAGCCATGAAAATTGCGATGATGGGGCAATGATGTTTCGCCGCCCCATCAGGCTTCAAATCAGCCCGGCTGCTTTGTCTTGCGCAGATAGGGAAGAACCGTGTCATAGGAACCAAAACGCGCAATCGCATCCTCATTGGAGACGGCGGCGGTAATGATGACGTCTTCGCCTTGCTTCCAGTTGGCTGGCGTCGCCACCTGGTGTTTCGAGGTCAGCTGGATGGAATCGATGGCGCGGAGGATTTCCTCGAAGTTGCGGCCGGTGGTCATGGGGTAGGTGAGGACCAGCTTGATCTTCTTGTCAGGACCGATGACGAAGACCGAGCGTACGGTGGCGTTATCGGCCGGCGTGCGGCCTTCCGAGCTGTCGCCTGCGCCGGCCGGCAGCATGTCGTAAAGCTTCGCGACCTTCAGGTCCTTATCGCCGATCAGTGGATAATCGACATTGAAGCCAGTGGCGGTGCGGATGTCGTTCTTCCATTTTTCATGGCTTTCGACGGGATCGACCGAGATACCGATGATCTTCACACCGCGCTTTTCGAATTCCGGCTGCAGGCCGCCCATAGCGCCGAGTTCGGTGGTGCAGACCGGCGTAAAATTCTTCGGATGCGAAAACAGGACCGCCCAGCCGTCGCCGATCCAGTCGTGAAAGCTTATCGGACCATGGGTGGTCTCGGCGGTGAAGTCGGGCGCTATATCGTTGATACGCAGGCTCATCTGGTGCTTTCTCCCTAATCATTTGAACTGAAAACTGATGGTGCGGCAATCCGTCTCCAGCGCAGGAGCTTAGAGTTTTTGCGTGAAATGGCCAGCCCTTTAGCGTGTGCCGACAACACGATGCGTTGTTTTCGCTCATTCCGGCGCCTATTGTGACACAACGCCAGGTAACAGAATTGCGCGGGGCAAGTTTGCATGGGGGAGTGATGGAGAACAGCAATGACAATCACCATTACCGCCTTTGAACGCTCGCCCGATGGCGGCAAGGGTCTTGCCCGCGACATGCGTGTCCGCTGGGCACTGGAGGAAGTGGGGCAACCGTATGAGGTTCGCCTTCTTTCCTTCAAGGCGATGCGGGAGCAAGGGCATCTTGCACTTCAGCCCTTCGGGCAGATCCCGACCTATGAGGAGGGCGATCTCGTCCTGTTCGAATCCGGTGCGATAATATTCCACATAGCCGAGCGCCAAGCCGGCCTGTTGCCGCGGGAAGCGAACGCGCGGGCGCGCGCGATCATGTGGATGTTTGCGGCGCTCAGCACCGTGGAACCACCGATAGTCGAGCATTTTGTCGCCGGTTTTGTCGAAAGGGACAAGAGCTGGCATCGTGAACGCCTGGAAATCGTCGATGAACGTATTCGCAAGCGACTTGGCGAACTGTCCCAGCGACTGGGTGAGGGCGAGTGGCTCGACGGCGCGTTCAGCGCCGGCGACCTGTTGATGATATCGGTGCTGCAACGGATAAAAAGCTCGGGCATTCTCGATGAATATGCGAACCTTGCAGCCTATGTGGCGAGAGGCGAGGCGCGTCCCGCCTACCGACGCGCATTTGCCGATCAGCTGGCGGTTTTCAAAGCCGCATCGAACTGATTGATACGCATCGCGAGGGCCCGAACTTCAGGCCCTCGCTGTGTGCTAGCACTCCGCCGTGACAGATTTCCACAAACATGCCGGATCGAGGTCATCGCACCGCTCGATCACGATCCGCGTGCCGTTTTTCACCTGGCGTCGCCATGGATCGGAGGCGTCGCCGTGCGTGCGAATCCGGCCGCCGCGCTGAAGCCTTTGTAGAAGCGACCGCGAAAGCGCGAGCTCAGACGCCAGCAGGCGGTCGAGGCGTATACCGGTCTGGAACGGAACGATGAGATCAATTTCCGCCACGGCCCAATCCGGAGGTTCATCCCGTATCTGTTTCACGATATCGAATTCGGAAAACACGTCGACGCGCGGCGATCTGCGTCTCAACGCCTCGAGATTGAACGTTTCCAACCTTATCCATTGCGGGTCATTGTTCTGCAGCGCCTCGAGAACAGAAGGGCTGATGTCGCGAATAGCCCGCCGCTCAAAGATCGGCCGGTTCCAGCTCCTGTCGCATATCCGGCATCTGTATATGAGCCAGGCATCCAGCTTGCGGCCATTGGCATTGAGGCGGATCTTGCCGCTCGGCTGAAATGGCCTCGCTTCTCCGCATCCGCTGCAGGCAATCCAGGGCTGCGGCGCGGTTTTGGGTGTAACGGTCCACTGGACCCGAAATATATTGCACATAGTCGGTTGGTCTTCCATTCGGAAGTCCACCAAGATGGTGCAGGAGAAAACCCATGCGGGAACGGCGTGGCGGTGTTCTGGAGTGGTGAAGAGCTGAAACAGCATAGCTGCGCACGGCACATTGTAACGATGCCAGACCGGTCTCTTGCCACCACCCGATGAACATGATCATGCGGCGACAGCCGGTGGCTATCCGCACAGGGTGAAACTGGATTGAGACCGGTATTTACTTAGGCAAAGTCTACCTCGATGCGCCAATGCTCTTCGCTAGGAGCAATAACAGATAAACGGCGGCAGATGGAGTCCCTCATAGAAAAGACGACCAAGTTTTTATCTTTGAACGATTTATAATAAATACAATGGCTTGTCGGCCAATATTAAACTCATATCAGAAATGCATTTTACGGGGAAAGGGGAAGGTCTGGCTCAAGCCCAATCTGGACATCGACAGACAGCTGTGCGCATCGTGAATCATGTCGCTGATGCAAGACCTCGAGAAAATTCTGGACACTGTCCTGCCAATCGATCCCAGCTTTCGGCGCATCGAACCGGCAATGATAGACCGCTGCATTTATGATACCCGACGATACGCTTTGGAGGGCTTCAAAGAGGCCTTTCTGTTTTCCGCGATGCGCCTGCTTGCGCTTCCCGACAACGGACACACACGGTTGATCCCGAACGATTCCATTTCGGTGCTCCCGCTGAGGTTTGTAAGCGTTGGAACGGGGGTGCAGTTAACTGACACGGCACTGGAAACAACTGTGCCAAGAGGGGAGCTGATAGCAGTCAACGGCATACCCCTTGGTCAGATTGAAGCCGCCGCAGGGAAATTTCTGGCGGGAACGCGCCAGCGGAAACGGGTGATCGGACCGATTCTCCTCGCATGGCCATATGCATTGGCTCATCTCGGGTTTTCTTCAAAAGAGAGTAGCACTGAATATCGCCTGAAAGGCGAGAATGGGCAGATCACCGACCTGAAAGTGGAGAACCGGCTTACCGTTCCGGCATCGATGCTCTACCCGAGAAACGAGCATGGCAAGGCTGACCCGGCCTGGAAACCTCGGGCATTTGTGGAGATTGAGGACCGGCAGGAGTTTGGGCTTTCAATATTATTGCCGAGTTTCTTCGACCCAAGCGAAAGTGCGCTGCCGAAAGCCATCTCCGCTGCAGCGGAGCGCGTGAGAACCTGCGGGAACAACAAACTCTTGATTGATGTTCGCGGAAACACCGGTGGCGATTTTCTTCAAACTGTGCCCTTGATCGACGCCATCTCTGAAAACGCAGGCAGGCAGGTTGTTGTGCTTGTCGATAAGTTCACGTTTTCTGCAGCGATAGTATTTGTGGCCATTCTCAAACATCGTCTGGGACGTAGGCTCAAGCTCGTCGGGGAAGAAATGGGCGACGGCCTGACGTTTTTTGCCGAGGGAGGGTTGCTCGATTTGCCGACCAGTGGAGCGGTCGTTCGATACTCATCAGCCTTTCACGACTGGGAGAACGGAACCAGCGACGAAACCACACCGGCTGAGATCGCACAGCAAATGGTTCCTGCAGGAAAACTGCATCTCGATTTGGAATGGATCGAAGGGCCTGCCGCTGAGGTTTCACAAGAAGCGTTCCATCAGCGAGTTTTAAAGGTTCTGTGTGATTAGACGAGGGGCCATTTATGCCAGCGAGCGATCTGGCTTCTCTCATCCATGCCGATATTGGGACAGGCGTGTTTCACTGAATGTGCCTTGCAGGAGACAACCCATAGGAACATTTGCAGGTTGACGTCATTCCCGAACCCGCCAGCACGCATACAATAATCGCATAAGATAGAATGTGGAATTTCGGAGGTTTAGTGACAGTGTATTTTCATACACTTGAGTAACCCACGTTACATAATCTGTGTGAACTGATTTGGGTATTCTCGTCAAGGCCCCTAGCACCACGGTACAAAGCTTTTTTTGCTTCCGCTACCGCTCTTAACTCGCGCCGCTTTTCTACTGTCAGGACGCTTTTTGCACACCATTTTATCTCGCGCCCTTTCGGACGACTTCCTCGCGTCAGGAGAGGGTGTAGCAGCTAATGACAGATTTGAATGATAGCGCGCTTCTTTTGTGGTGACAGGCCTATTGACGTTCCTCAAAGGCTGTTTTGGCTTCGCCAATGGCTGACGGGGGAGCGCTAGCGGCTTCGCCGCAATCCTTGCGGACCGCACTGAAAACGTTGCGGGCGCATAGCCCCGCGATGGTTCCATAAGGGTAACTTTATGCGCGGGAGCTTTTATCGACCGCTTCACCGCCATTTGAATGTGCGGATTAGGGCCACGCCTCACAGAAAAGGCGCGAGCGGGCGGGCCTACAGGTCGATTGATATCGTGGGTACGTGAGTTTGAAACCCGGCGAGCCGCCACAGGCGTTCTGTCTCGTACGGGTTGTGACTTGTGGGCTTTATTTTTACGTGCCATCCGGCATCTCCTTCTTGATCATGAGAGTACCACAGCCGCTGACCGGCAGTGGCAGTGAAGTAGCAGTTTGCTTTTTCGCAAAACTGCACGATCGCCCCTTCGAATGGCGGGGCGAGGGGGACAGGCCCCTTCGCTTGACGCTCGTAACGAGGTGCAGCGATTTCAGCCCAATATTCCTCAAGCGTCCCATGGAGGTACGCCCACACGACTTCCGAGCGCGGCGGCTCGTCATTGTGTTTTTCACGCCAAATGTCGATGAAATATTGGAGGAAGTTTTCCGCCGTTTTCCCGGTCATGTGAAATTGCACCGGCTTGGCAGCTTCCCGGAACTGCTTATGCGTTTTGGCGCGAAGCGTCCTGGGGACACGGCGCACATCGGGAAAGTGATACATGAGAGTTTGCGGGGACAGACCCGCATCGAGATATTCATGCGCCAAGCGCTTGAAATACTCATGCCCAAGCGGCGGCTTCTTGGAAACCATCGGCCCCCAGCCTTGCTGCTCTTCGTCAGCGGCCTCCTTAAGGAGATATTTGCAGGCGTATCGAACGGCCTCAGGCGTCGATTTGTCCCAATAGGACCAGCCGTGGGGCCAATGTTTTTCCATGAAGTTTTCTCTAAGTACGTGCTCAGGGACAGGCCCTTGCCAGTACATGATGATGTGCCAATGAGCGCGGCCCTTCATGGAGCCGTATTCGCCTACAACGAAATACCGAACAGGGAACCCATCGGCGCGTAGATACTTCAAGTATTTTTGCACATCGGAGTAAGTCAGCACAGCCGCCCGAATATGATCGATATCGCCCGTTGTGCGATCCTGCCCGTAGGTCAGTGTTACGACATGGGACGCTGTTGCAGTCTTACTTTCGGCAATGTTCCGTCCGACCCAATCGTCAACTTTTGTCTCCCGGCATTGCCAGCATTCGCGACAGGCCACAAAGCCAACATCGCTGATTTTCACCGGATTGATACACATTCGTCTTCGTGTCCTGTCACTAAATGCACCTATTACCAAGGGATGGTGTTCCGCCGCGCCTCCCTCCCTCCTGCGATCTTGGGATCGAGGGAGGGAGGCACGGCTACGCGCCCGCCGCGTTGACGGCGGGTGCGCTTTTCATGCGCCAAAGAGGCTTGGTTAGAGGGAGCGGCCTATGTCTCGCCAGTTGGCGAGTTCCCAGTGGGCCGGATCGTAGAACGCCCAGTCACCGCCCCAAACAACTTGGACGCCCATGGAGGCCGCAACTTCCTTGCCGACATGACCGACAACCTCCCATTGCTTCCGCGTAAGGTCCCATGCCTTCGTGCCGTGCACGATATCAGCGGCAAAGCCGTGATTATGGGCGGACTGACCCGCCTTCGCCTTGCTCAGACCCTTCACATACAACCGCGTTTGCTCTTTATCGTCGCGATACACGCAATGCGCGAACATTGGCACACCGAGTTTTGCGAAACGCTTAATTAGCTTTCGCTCAAATTCGAGCAGGGTCGGATGACCGCGTGAGCGGTCAGCACGATTGTGCTGACCCTTATGACGTTCGCTGAGAAGGAATGATCTATCGATCATCCCCCTCAGTTCCGAGGCGTATTTATCGCCGTCAGACGGAACCACCCGTTCCGGTGGGTCCACCTCCGGTGCTGCCCTGTTGTTCGCCTCCATTCGGGGCAGGGGCAGTTTCGCCGGATTCTTCACCGGCTGCGCTTTGCGCTGGTACCTCTGGGCCACCAGCGCCAGCAACCGTTCCCGGAGCGTTGGAGACGACTGTTTCAGCGGACCTTCCATTTTCTTCCTCCATACGCCGACGCTCAAGCGCGGCTTCAAATTCGTCCGCTTGCTGCGCAAGGCGACGTTCGAGGTTCTGGTTCATGCGGAACATCATTTCTTCAAGTTCCGGGTTCCGATGACGCCGGTTTGCGATCTTGGTGAAAATCACCGGATCGACAATTTCAGAGAACGTCGGCTCAAGATCGGCGCTGACGTAGTGCACGACGCCGGAGCCCTTTTCGGCGTAGACGCGGAACGTTCCGAGGGCGTTGAACTCAATTGTTTCCTGCCCCTGCGGCAAAGCGCAGAGGAAGTTTTCGACCCCATCATTATCAACGATGAAGAACGACGTCGCGGCTTCAAGGTTGAAATCGATACGGACGCGCCTTTCAGCGACATCCGAACCGGCGAAGACGATAGCCTGCTCAGGGGCGAGGGCAGACCAGCGGGAAAGGGAATTAAGCTTCACAACCATCGGAGTTACACCTTTTCAATGCGGTCCTGCGGAGCAACCGCCAGCACCTTTTCATAATCGTCCGTGGCCTCGACCAAATGGCCGCCGAACACAGTGTTTCCTTCGATAAAGAGGTCGCCCTGGGTGACGACTTCGAAGGGGTCTTGATTGGTCACGACAAACGGCTTCGTGTGCATGTTCGTGCACAGATAGAAGTCCGTTGAGAGCGTCGGATTAATGGTTTCGACAGCCCAAATGCGCTGACGGTCTTCATCGAAGCCCGTATTAACCGTGGGGCGGTAAAAACGACCGCCAACACGCGGCGTATCGATATTCCAGCGCCCGTTCAGAGGCTCATACCCGAACGTCGCGTTCGGATTAGCATGCGACGTGTCGATGCGGCTGTTTTTGACGATATCGACCTTTTCAGGATCAAGCGTGTCACGCAGGTACTGCGGAAGGCCGTCCACCGACAAAGTGTTGAGCCATGGGTCTTCCTGCCGCTCAAAAAGCTGGTCAGGAGTGATTTCCGCAACCACCATGATGATGCCGCCCGTGTTAATGCGCGGAAGCTGGATTGACATATCCAAGCCAGTCATGCCGTTGACAACGCTTTCCGTCAGGTTGCCGGCGTCGGAAGCATAACGCTTCGACATGCCGAAAATCGTCTTACGATCAGAAAGCAACATCGGCTGCTTAAACGCCTGATCGGGAATAGAAATCGCGTCCATCAACAGATTGATGATGTGATCATCATGCATGTTGTACTGCTGGCGCAGCTTGGCAAACGCCTGCGTTTTACGTGCCATTTCGATGTTCGACAGTGACACAGTAATGCCGTTCTGCTGCAATTCGGCATACATGCCATCCAGCAGAAGTTCCTGAGTGACGAGCGCACCACGGCTACTCGTCACCACATCTGTACCAGCCTTATGCTCAAGCACGCGAGTAAACCCGTCGCTGGCACCTTTGAGCACCAAACGGTTACCGCCGACATTGTCGCGCAGAGGCATAACCGCGTTCACGACATTGAGCGGAACTTCGCCGTCAATCACCGCCTGATCGAAATCAGGGACGATGTGCGAGAAGCGCTCATGCAACCAGAACGCCGGAGCCAAACCCGTATCGAGCCGATTGCGCAACGTCAAATCCGGCGAACGGTTTTTCGCCCGGAAATTCCAAATTTGATTGTACGCCTCAACATAGGAGGAATTGACCATCTGGTCAGCACGGCCGTGGAGGCCGAGGTAACGATAGATGTCGTTCGAACCGTGAGCGCCGAAGGCGACCTGTTCGATGAAGGGAACAACCTGTTCACCTTCAAGCGGCGGCTTGCCCTCATAGGAGAGGTTGAGCTGGTCCATAGACCCGTTAAAGCGGTCGAGAGCCAGCATGGGAACGAAATACGCCATCACTCGAACGTTGATGGCATTCATGAGGACTTCCGCCGTTTCCATCATTTCAAATGAGAAACGTAGACGGCCAGACCGCACCGCATCTTCACGGAGAACCGGAAACGCGGCGAGGGGAACCATCTTGCCAGCGGGGAGGGACGTAATCCCACGCGCCGAGTGTTTGCGAACTGTGCGGGGCGCAACAAGCGCCTCCGTCCTCGTACGGCTATTTGTGATCGAATTTGGACCTGTCATTTACGGGTTCCTTTCTTGAACCTTTTCAGAAACTGCTTTAGCTTTGCCGCCCGGCGCATACACGCCGAACACTTCTTACGAGGACTTACCATGTGGCCTATCGTTCGGTTTGGGTTGAACTTTTTCGCGACGCTCGCTTTGCTCGCGCTCGCGACAATCGGCGGCCTATACGTCGTGGGTGGAATACTGGCGGCGTTGGCTTAACTCACCAACCACCGCCACCGCCGGTAGAGCCTATCGAGAGCCTACCGGACTTCTTCGACTTCTCAGTCCCAAGAAGCTTATCGACCCAGCGCGCCGCGTTGCGGATAGCACCGCCCGGCTTGGTAAACGCGCTGGCTTTGCGATTAGCGTAATCCCACGCATCCGCCGCGCCAACGACGGCACCGCCCACCCAGCTTCCCGGCTCGCCATAACGCTGCTCCCACGTCGCAGCATCTGACCAATTCGCATTGACCGGCTCAGTCTTAAAGGGATTAGTGACGTTGACATCGCCCGCCGTCCAAAGGGACGGCTTGCCAAGTGCAGCACCAACGGAGGAGGGGCGGCGGTCCGTATTGCCGGTTGCATAAGAGCCTTGGCCGTAACGAACCCCCGACAATGCAGAGGCGTTCAACGCGGCAATCTGGCTTTCAACAAGGCGATATTCTTGCTCCCGCCTGTCGTCCGCCATTGGGTCGAAATTGGAGAGAAAATCCCCAACCGAAGAAATAGCGTCGCCAAAGCCGGAACCACCGCTATTAACAGCCCGCCGCGCAGGCGGGGTAAATGTTGGGGTGCTTCCGCCGCCGACCGACGGCGAAACAAGAGAGGCAGACGATAACGGCGCGAAACCAGCGCCAGCGTTGTAAGAAGTCGCGCCGCCACCGCGCAAAACGGTGAGGGGATTAAACCCGGCGTTTTGACTGTCCTCAACAAGATGAGTTAGCGCTTGACGGCTGTAAGCCCGCGCTTCATCAAGTTGCTGCCGGTTATAAGTGCGCGCCTCATCAAGCTCTTGCCGGTTGTATGCGCGATCTTCATCACGCATGCGCAAATCCCAAGCGCGGTTTTCGTACAAATCATCGAAATACCATGTGCGCTGTTGCCACGCTTGCGCCCATTCATTCTCATATTGCTGCTGCGCGGCCTTTTGGGCGGCCTTCTTGGCGGAGTTGGCGCCAAAAAGTTTGCCAACCGCGCCAAGAGCAGCACCCGCAAATTGAATGAATTAACGAACCTCCTGTGTCTTGGACCGCAGGTAGCTACCGACCAGATCAGCAGCGAGCAAGACACCGGCAAGAACCCACGCTTCAACGCGGGAGGCAATCACCGGATCGGAGATTGCGAGGCCGGAAAGAGCACCTGCGGCGAGAGCGCCGAGACGTGCACCAATCGGTTTCACGAGAACGGAAACGATACCTTTCATGAACGATCCCTTTCAGATGTTCACGAAATTCCCCATTTAAATCGCATAAGATAGATTATGGAACCGCCCAGTCATTTTCCCGCTGTTGCTTTTAGGCCTGAAATGACGCGTTATCCTGTTGCGAGCTTTTTGAATTAACTGCCGTTATGGCTGTTGCTTTTCCTCGTCTACCTTGGAATGTTCTGTTCACGGTTCCACCGTGGTGATTCATGCCGGTCAACGTCAACTCGTCAAGTCTCCCGCCATCTTTGAATGCGGTCATCAGCGTTGGGCCCACCAACGTTCCACGGTTCTGGGCAACGGTCTGGAGCGATATCCTCAAGCGTGACATCGAGGCTTCGACCCGACGGAAACACCTCGCATCTCTTGATCGCTTCTATGTCGCTGTCGCGCGCCAGCGGCGAACGGACTGTCTCGACAGACTGATTGCCGACGCCGACGCTGATGCGCTCGAAGACTGTCTGATGGGCTTTCTTGCCCAGCTCCAGAACGAAGCCGCCGTCAACGGTGTGGATCGGTCTTCGATATGGCAAACGTCAGTCGCCTTCGTTGTCGATATGCTCCGACGAGCCGGAAACGTAGCCGGCACACGGGCGGCGCAGATCGAAGCGAAGCTTCTCAGGATCGAGACCCTCTATAACCAGCTTGCGCCAAATCCCGAAAGGCCTCCTGCACCCATCCGGGCGCTGCCCGCTCTGGTGGTCGAAGACTTGTATGAAATCTTCAGACCAGACTCGCTAAGAAACCCGTTCAAGACGGAGACGCTCCGCTGGCGGAACCTGCTGATCTTCATGTTGCTCTTGCGCCTCGGACTGCGGCGCGGCGAAGCCGCGCTTCTCATCGACAACTCCTTCAAGCACGACTTCGATCCGGTGTCCGGCAAGACGATCCACTGGGTCGACATCGAGGATACGAACGACGGCGATCCGCGATACGAGCTTCCCAGCCTGAAAACACCCATGTCACGCAGGCAGTTGCCCGTTCAGCAAGAGGTCGTCGATCTGGTCGACTACTTCAGGAAGAACCACCGCGGCCGAGCCGACTTTCCACATCTACTGATGTCCCAGAAAGCCAAACCGCTGGCATTGCGGTCGATCAACAAGGTGTTCGACATCGCGACGGAAGCGCTGTCCGTCGAGGCAAAAGCGTCTCTGAAGAAGCAGGACCTGGACGGCGTGTCGCCCCACGACTGCCGCCATACCTCGGCGGTCGTCCGGATGACGCTCTATAAGGAGGCCGGATACGATATCCAGCAATCGATCGAGAAGCTGCGCGTCTACTTCGGCTGGTCGAAGAAGTCGGACATGCCGAGGCATTATGCCAAGGCCTACTTCGAGACCAGCCTGGCCGAGGTCTGGAATGAGAAATTCGATACCTATGTCGACGCCTTGAGGAGCATCAATCCGGAGATACCCTCATGAGAGTTCCATTGGAACGGCACACCCCCCAACTATTGGACGAGATCGCGGCGATCACCAGATCGCTACCGCCGTTGCCGTTCGTTGTCCGCTACCACGATGATTTTGCCGATGAAACGCGATCAATCCGGTGGGACGATGAAGAAACAGCCGTGTTGTTATTGGATGGCACACCATACCGTCTAGCCACGAATAGATTCACTTTCGCAGAAACGATCATGCGGCACGTTATTGCCGACTGGCTCACGAGGCTCGATCCTCATACGGTGAAAATCTACATTGAGGCGGCGTTCAAAGCGGTTCGTGACGAGTGTCCCGACGCGTTCTTCGAATTGTTCATCTGCGCTCCGCAGAGCTGTCGGACCATCTGGACATTGAAGATACAACCTGTTGTCAGCGCCAAAGTATCTTTTGCACTCAGAGCGCTCCTTCACTCGCTTTGCCGCCTGAATATCGGCCAATGGACCCAGCCAAACGCATCAATCGTCAGGTCTCTGACCAGTCCGAAAGTCGACCGCTACCGCGTCGTGCGCGCCGGCGACTGCTTCATGCCGCTAGACCAGCAGGCCATCATCGTCGGCCACATCGACGACATGTGTCAGATGCTCGCCGCCGATCCCGAGATGCTCGACAACGACACCCTGCTCGACGTCTGCCTGCTGGTCCTGTCGTTCCAGTACGCCTTGAGACCGGGGCAGCTCGCGAGGATCGAGCTGGCCGACCTCAGAATCTATTCGGTCGCGGTACACTTCGCCTTCACTATCATCAAGCAGCAGGACCAGTCCAAGCGCATCCGGGAAACCAGGAAGATCAAACGGGAATGGGGACCGCTCTTCGTGGAGCTGGCGAAGCGCAGGCAAAGCGGCGCTCTCCAGCCGGAAGAGGGCGTTCCCCCTCGCCTGCTCTTCGGCCTAACGCCCCCTGGTGTAAGAAAAGCGATACAGGACTTGACCGAACACCTGACTGGAGAGCCCTGGACGCCGACCGACATCAGGCACACGGCGGCCCAGCGCATGGCAGACGCTGGTGTGTCACGTGCGGTCTTGACGCAATTTCTGGGCCAGACGAGCGACCGGATCGCCGACGTATACTACGAACAGTCACCGTCTCAGGCCGAGCAGATCAACAAGGCTCTCGCACTATCGCCGATCTTCAGCAACGTGGCCAAGGTCGGTACGACCAAGACGATCGACATTGCCATGCTCCGCGGTCTTCCAGAGGAAAAGCAGATCGGCGGAGTGCCGCACGGGGTTCCCCTCGCCGGGATCGGCGGCTGTCAGCTCGGACAGAGCCTCTGTATGAAGAACCCGGTTATAGCCTGTTACACCTGCACAAACTTCATGGCATTGGACGAACCTGAAATTCACGAGGAGGTTCTTGATGGTCTGCGTCCGGTGGTGAACGAGTTCGCCTCCGCCTCGCGAAACAACCAGATGTCTCCAGCGTACGGTCAGCTCAGGGCGACCTTGAGCGCCGTGCAACGCCTAGTCGACGAACTTCGCAACGAGGGTGAACCGTGAACCGCTTCTACGCCGAATTTATCAGGACAGCCCGAGAGTTGGCCGAAGGCCGTGGCCTTGTTTGGGACCTCGAGTTTGACGAAGGCGGAAAGGTAAGCAAGGAGACTCGTTGGAATCTGACCGCTCTGGTCGGATTGATGCCGCCGCCAACGCTGTGGCTCGGGCAGGTCGGTGTCGACGCGAACTCTTTCTCAAGCCTGAACGAGATCAGAAAGAGAATGGGGCAAGGACCGATCACCGCCTCCCCAATGTCGAGGGATTGGCAAGACCTCTATAAGGCCATCTTCATCCACCAGCTTCTCGTCCGGAAAACCAAGCCGCTTAGCGCCACGAAGATTGCAGGACCGATCCGGCAACTCGCTCCTGTTGCTGGTGATACGCCGCCTTGGTCGATTACTCCGGATCAAATCCAGCAAGCGTACAACGCGACGCTGGAGGGGCAGTCGTCAGGAAAGGTGGCCCTCGACTTCAAGACGACGGTCAAAACCATTATTGACGGTCTGCATCTTGCCGACATCCCTTCCCTCGATCGTTTCTGCGTTGCCTACACGACCAAGGAAGCTTCAGAGGCACAGGAACGAGCCAACGCGACGAAGACCCGCCAGAACGCACACGGTGGACGCGACGGCCTGCGAAAGAGGCTCGCCGAGCGCAAGTCGGCCTCCAAGCTCCCCGACGAGCGCGCCTTCTGGGAGCTGGTACGGATCGTTTTTACCGAGACGCCGCGATCGTTCAACGACGCGATCTGTTTCGCCGCATTTAAGGTGCATATCATCATGGGCTTCCGGATCGGGGAAACCGCCTCAATACCGTACGATTGGAAGCGCTGGCGTGACCATGTCGACGCGAAGGGGCGTCCCGCAGGCGAGCGCGGCGGCATCTCGCGCTCGCTGATGATCCGCCACTTCGCGGAAAAGCAGGCGGAAAGCGCGACCGACGATGGGATGGCGCTCTACGAAAACACGGCTTATGTACCGTCGATGTTCCAGGATATCCTTGTGGAAACGCTGGACTTCGTTGATAGGATCACTGCACCCCTTCGGGAACGGTTGCGCCAGCAGGTCGAAACAGCACGGATGTTCCCGGAATATCCAGATGATGCGTTAATTCCCGCGTGGGAAATGTACGTCAGAATGACGGGCAATATAGCCTTCTCAGACACCAACATGCCCACTGACCTCGTCTCGCGCTACCGCCAAGACTATAGCCTCGATGCGCTGTCCAAGATCAGAGAGTATCAACTGAATGGGCGACACGCACTGCTTACAAAATTTTGGAACCGACCCCAGCAGGCGATGATCCGTGTCAGAACGCCTGATGGCACAGCATATTCTGGGCGGATAGAATGGAGATTTGCCTACATCCGGGTCGGGGATATCGAGGAACACATCCGCACCAACAGCTTGACGAAGTTGTCTGATACGACGCTGACCATACTCACGGATGGCACCGCCGTTCACCCACACGATTTGATGTTCCTCGTCCCTATCAGGAACCTCATTGAAGGCAGGAACAACGGCATTCTGGATACGACACTGTACTCCGCCATCGGTCGGACGAGCGGCCAAGACCTCGTGAACTTTCTGAGCGGTGGCGGTACGATGCCGAGCCTATTCGCCCGCTATGGGATAACGGAAGAGGATCGGGCGCTTTCGCTGGTGTCGCATTCCATCCGCCACTTACAGAACACAGAACTGTTCCGTCTCGGCGTCGCTGACACCCTCATCAGCAAGAGGTTCAACCGACGCAGCGTCGCCCAGAGCTATGAGTACGATCACCGGAGCCTCGAAGAGGACATCGCTTTCGTGGATGTACCGCCCGAGGCAGAAGACCGCCTTGGGCACAATGCCCGGCAAGTCTACAAACTGATTGCCGCCAGCAAGGCGCACGGCCCTACCGTCGACGAATTCCGGAGCATCCAGCGCGAGTACGGTGATGAAGCCGCGCTCGACTTCCTTGAGGCCGAGGCGGATGGGCTTCATGTAACCCCTTACGGCCTTTGCGTGAATAGCTTCACGAGCGATCCGTGCCCCAAGAACCTCGAATGCTTCAACGGCTGCGTCAACCTCGCGAGGACGAGGGTCGCCAGCGAGCAGACCCATCTGGAGACCCTGCGGGATAGGTTCGCCATGATCATTATCAAGCTGGAGCAGACGCCTGAGAACCGACGCAACATCGGATGGGCCAACCAGCTCCGGCACGCCCGCGTCCGCTACAACAACATCTGTAAGGCGATCGACACGGTCCCAGGCGAGCAGGTCTTTCCCGACGGTGTCGACCTATCGGTTACCCCGAAGCAGCAGTTCGGCAACACCATCATCGACACCATGAAGAACCTGAGAGACCTCGATGTTTGACAAGGCAAAGGTACTGGAGGAACTGCTCGAGGCGATGATCGCCGAAAACGAGACCATTACCATCAGAGCGGTTTGCCGCCGGAGCGACGGCGTCTTCAAGCACGCTACCGATATCACGCGCAATACCAAGCGAAAGTCGATGGTCGACGCGGCGATTGCGAGGCAGGAAACCATCCGGACAGCCGTCGAGCGCAGTAGTAAGAAGTCCCGCAGCGAACTGGAAAGGCTGGTCGCCGCGAAGAATGACGAGATAGCGCAGTTGCAGAAGGATAAGGAACTTCTGATAGCATCGCACCGCGCCATGATCCTCGCCGTGGCCGAAATGGGTGGGTTCGCCACTTGGAGAAAGTTCTACGATGGATACCAGGCGGTTATAGACAGGCTTGAGAAGATACATGCCATTCCGACGGGCGAAGTGGTCGACTTTCTTCCGAAAGGGCCCAACTGATGGCGCGGGGAACTGGAAAAAGCGGCGTCGAGATTGCGCAGGAACATGTCGATGCCCTGATCGAATATCTGGAGCGCCACAAGGAAGAGCCGCTTCCGAGATACGGTATCGATCTGAACAAGAGCGTCATCGCCAAGGAATGCGGGTTCGACCGACAGGTGTTCCGCACGAACCCGCGTTGCGCCGAAATCCTGAGCAACGCCGACGACCGTGATCGCAAGGCCAACCTGACGCGCCTGGAACAGTCGGAGGCGGACCGCGAGCAGAAGGCAAAGGTCGATGGCAATCAGATGGCCTTGGAGGAAGAGAACCTCCGTCTGAAGGCGGAGAACGCCTCGCTACGCCGGGACCTGGACCGCATGAAGCGATTGAGCGCGGTGATCGCCGAGACTGGGAGACTTCCATGATTGGGTGTTTGAAGTCTGGTCCTCGGAGCCGCGCCGTCGTGGCCCCGACAGGCCGTGGGAGCTGGATCGCAGTGAATGAGGCACAGGGACCCGCGACGGCACGTCGTGGATGGCCGCAGTGAACGGAGAGCTAGAGCCCATGGCAGGGGCCAATCAACGACGAGGTGGCGCAGAGGGGCAGACGTTCCTGGTCCTTGGTGAGCGTTCTGAGCAGTCTTCCTGGGAGCTGTCTATCACGTCGGTCCATGCCAGCCGGTTCGGCGACCATGTCATCATCGGGCGTGACGAGGCCGAGCAGCTTCGTCGTGCGCTCGTGCTCTCTAAGAGATCACCGCGCGATCCGGCGGTGGGCGAAACGTGGCGTGTCACGGGCTCCATCCAATTGCATCAGGAATATGGTCCACAGCTCCATGCCGAGGTGGCCCTACCCCTCGTCACAAAAGGGCGGGCGATCATTCGCCACCTAGCCACCGATAAGCGCTTCGTCGGTATCGGCTGGGCGACGGCGGAGAGGGTCTGGGAGCGCTTCGGCGAGACCATCTATGGCATCATCCGGGATCGCGACCTGAAGGCGCTCGCGGAAGTCGTCGGGGCGGATCGTGCCATCACCATTGTTGACGGGTTCGGCATGCTTGCCGACGAGGTCGAAATCTTCCGATGGCTGGATCGATACGGCGTCTCCCCTCGTGTGGCTGGTGCTGCCGCCCGCGTCTGGGGTCTGGGAGCTATCGACCGCATCAAGGCCGACCCGTTCACTATGACATTGCTGGAGCCTTGGAAGGACGTTGATGCGCGAGCGCTGCGGCTGGGCGTCGCCCTCGACGACTCGAGGCGGCTGACAGCCGCAGTCGAGGAGGCGTTGGCGATCCGCTTCAGGGCAGGCAACATGGCCTCCCCTTCCCCGGTCCTGAAGCCTCTAGTGAAACGCCTGCTGGCACCTTGGACGGGCGATCCGGCGACGGCCATCGCTCTGGCCTTGGCCACGGGGCGCGTGGTCTCACCATCGACCGATCTTCTTCAGTCGCGAGCGTGTCGGTTCATGGAGGAAGAGGTCGCTCGAGAGATTGGCGAGCGCATCGGCCGCGAAGTTCCAGGATTCAGCGGCAAGCTCGTCGTTGATGCCATGACCAAGGTAGAGGCCGAGATCGGCTACGCTCTGACAGATGCGCAGCGCGAGGCGGTCTTCATGGCCACGACCTGCGGCGTCTGCGTGATCAGCGGTGGAGCGGGCACGGGCAAGACAACCGTCGTTCGGGCGATCCTAGAAGCATTGGAAGCCATCCGCGATCATCTGCCAGCATCGCAACGCCTTGGTGTCGAACATCTGCAGGTGGCTCTGGCGGGCCGCGCCGTAAGACGGATCAGCGAAGCGACTGGCCGCCCGGCGAGCACTCTTTCGCGGCTGGTGCACGACATCGAGGATGCTGGTTGTCGTATCGAGGCGGGAACCGTCATCTTCGATGAGTCCTCGATGCTCGATACTCCGTCGATCTACCGGGTGCTCGCCCACTTGCCTACTGAGGTCAACCTGATCTTCATCGGCGATCCCGGTCAGCTTCCGCCCATTGGTCCCGGGCTGCCCTTCCACATCATGGTTAAGGCGGCGAGCATTCCCTCGGTCACCCTCGACATCGTTCACAGGCAGGATGATGCCACAGGCATTCCTGCTGTCGCATCCGCCGTACGCACCGGCAAGATGGTCGGTCTCCGACGCTTCGATCCGAACGTCGCGCTGACCCCTGGCGTCTATCTCTTCCCGGCATCGAAAGACGACGTGGCGGCGAAGACCATAGCAGCCTTCCGCGCCATGTGCGGGCGGGTTCCACCCTATGGCAAGACGGCCACCCTACACGAGATGGACGTCCAGATACTCGCGCAGGTGAAGAACGGCGTCGCAGGATCGAAGGAGATGAACCGCGCCATCGAGGTCGAGTACATGGCCAGGCAGGCAAAAGTCGAGGATTGGGGTCTGAGCGTCGGCTCGAAGATCATGTGGCTGAAGAACGATTACTCGAAGGCCCCTCAACTCGATGCTGAAGGGAAGCCTGTCGTCGATAAGGTGACGGGCGATCCGATCTGCGCTGGCTTTATGAATGGCTCCCTGGGCGTGATTACCAAACCTCATCCCAAAGGGGCTTGGGTGCGATTCGACGACGGCGCTGAAGACGCGATTACCACTGCCGACCTTGAGAAGCTCACCCACGGATGGGCGATCAGCGTCCACAAGGCGCAGGGATCGGCATTCAAACGGGTGATCATCCCCGTTGTCCGGTCGAAGCTGTTAGATAGGACGATGCTCTATACTGCGATAACTCGCGGCATAGAGACTGTCGTTCTTGTCGGCGATATTGAATTCATTAACGAGGTGATCTCAGCGGCACCCGCGAGCCTAGCTAGAGATACTGCGCTCTGCCTGTGCTGATGGTGTACTGATGACAATGCGGGAGAGGTGGTGGACGTACTGCGTGCCCCGAGCTCAGATGTCGCGTCATTCCGAAAAGAAGGCCTTCACGAGCTCCATTCCGCAGGCCGCACTCGTGTAAGCCGCATAGTCTTGGTAAGTATCATTCTTGTGCGAGTTTGCGAAGTCACAGACTGACTTAATGACTATGGCCATAGCCCGAGGTGCCACCATTTCGGCCGTTGTTGCGTAGACGGCGTAGGCCTCCATATCCACAGCCACTACTTTACGTTTTGCGGCGGCGAGCTCATCGAAAAAACCGTCGTCGGCGCGCACTGCCGCCCCTGTCGCCATCGCGCCGACGACTACGTTGAGCACGCTGTTGATTTTTTGTGGCTTGTAGCCTCTGCGGATTGCGTCCAGCGCCTCTTGATTAGCTGACAACGCCTCCGCATGTTTTCGCAGCATTGGCTCAAGAGCGATCTGGACGGGATCGGGGGCAAACCGTACTTCGCCGTCCTTGTGGTGAAACTTTCCGTTGCCATAGTCCCAAGAGATGTTTGCGACCACAACATCACCTAGCTGGATGTCTCCTTCCCGGCCAGCGCAGATACCAGTCATGACGATAATGCGGGGCCGGAATGCGCTGGAAACCTTTGCCACGACAGCTGCTGTGGCGACCATTCCCATCTGAGCGGCGTGGCAAGCGACTACGCGAAGAGTTTTCGAACCTGCGCGGATCGTTCCAGACCAATACTGAGTCGGATCGGTGCGTCGATCGATCACCTTCCAGTCGCAATCGTGGTCGAGTACAGCAGACAGCTCGGGTTTGGCGAGGGCGCAGACAAAGGCCACGTCATAGTCGTAGTCCAAACCCGTGGCAACCGCATCGATTGACGACTGGATGTAACGAACCTTTCCCGAGAGCTGTTCGATCCAGTCCGCCGAGGACGTGTCGTATTTCAGGATCGACCAGAGTCCGTTATTGAAATCGGCCTCTGATTGGTCCCTCGCGTCGTCGAAAGAGGTCAGGCCAACGATATGCTTGGGGCGAAGGAATGTCCCGCGGGCCATTATACTCCGAAGCAACGATTGCCCCCCATCCAGCTCAGCCTCACCCAGACGGGTCTTAGGAATCATGAGGTCAAGGACTAACAAGTCAAACTGGGTCTTACGAAGCTCGGCGGCCGCATCGAAGGAGTTCGTGACGTGAGTGATGTCATCTAGCGTTGGGACCCCCGCCTCCAGCAAGACCTTGGAGATGGCGGAAGCCTTCGCAGTATCGTCGTCTACGATCAAAATCCTCATTGAATTTTCAAGCCCTGAATCATCGAGTTAAGGTTCTTCGCCCATTCATCAATCGATGCATGATAGTAGACGGAGCCGACATAGTGTTTCGAGTATTTCGATTTCAGTTCCGCGTCCAAGTCAGCCAGTCTCGTGACGTTCGGCGCTTCCCCGAAGCTCTCGAACTGGGTTAGAACAATGACCTTGCAGGAAGCGGAGGTTCTCGCAATTTGTCTGAGAAACTCCTTTCCGCCGAATGGGTGCATTCGCCCGTCCAGCTCCATCCCTCTAGCCTCATAGTTCGGAAGCGTCATGTCGAGAATTACGAGATCGGGAGAACTGCGTTTGGCCTCCCTGAGCCCCGCAACGAGAGAAGAGCCAAACATCAGCTCGTCCGCTGGGTAGTTAGACCGCAGGAACTCATGTACCTCGCGGCGCTTATTCTCGTCGTCTTCAACTACCAAAATACGCACAATCTTGCTCCTCGGTAGGTTGTCGAATTTTGTGATAAGAGAACCTCAAGCGACACGTAAAATGCCCAGTTTCTTCATTGATGCCAATGTCTACGGGTTCGGAAGCGGTTGAGAACGCCATAATATTGGCAAGTTTCGGAAAGCCCGTGCCCCCCTCTGTGCTCAGGTCTTTCAACGAATCGGAGGTTTTGAGCTTACTTCGTGCATCTTCGATTTTCTGGCGATGGATCGAAATGTCACGGCAGTCGCTGACGAACGACATTTCGAGTACACCGTCGATTTCGTCGATCTCGATACGAACCTCCGGTTGTTCCATGTCGGCGTGCTTCACGACGTTCCCGAACAAGATGTAAATCGCGTCGGTGAAGACGATCAATGCGTTGCCTAGCTTCATCTCCAATCGGTCGGTGATGCTGAGCCGAGGGTTGAAATGTGGATGCAGACGGCGCACCATCTCCTTCCCAATCTCCGCGAGAACTTCGAAGCTCAGCGGCGAGTTTTCGATCGTCTGGGGTACGTCAAACCACTCGGCCATCTCGTGCAGGGCGTCGTGAAGACCAGAGCGTGCCCGAACCATCGCGTCGTTCAGCAACGGAAAATTGGCCGCGTTGACGTTGGGGAGGATGTCAGCGGAGGCATTCGCGAACAGTTCGTCGAACTGGTCACGAAGTTCGTTGCGGATGTAGGATTGGACTGTCCTAAGCACGTTGCCCATGTGAGCCCAGAACACGGAAAAGAAGGAGTCCAAAAACTGATCAAAGTCTATGATCTCTTTCGCATCCGACGAGAAGCTCAGTACCACTGCTTCCGGGAACTGGTAACTTATAAGGCCCTTAGGCTTGTCGGGTCTACGTATCTGGACATAGTCGGACGAGAAACGGTCTACCAGTAGATCGTACTCTCTGGAAAACGCTCCGAGTTGCTGAGATACCTGCTCTGCGTCCTCGTGGCCGAGGTGTCCTTGCAGCAAGTCATACCAATGTTGGTTGGGACCGTAAGCCCCGCCAGAAGAGACTGTGGTCAGAAGATGCTGTTCCTGGGACGGTCGCCTCAGCTGTCCCGAGATGGTGCCGTGTCTGATACGAAGGCTAAGATAGCTGTTGATGCCGTGTCTGCTGTTCAGGCTGCTCTCTCGGCACAACTCGCCAAGCATTTCCGCGAAAAGTGCCGAAACCTCGTTGTCGGGTATCTCGAAGGGTTTGGTATCCGGCGTGCCGGCGGCAAGCCGATTCAGGATTTCGAACGCCACCATAGGGGACACGGTTTCCATTCCCGCTTCGATCAGCGCCCGAAAGCGGTCGAATTTCCCTCGGAGATTCTTCCGCGCCCAATCTCTAATCGGCTCCTCATCCATCGAGATTTTGCTGCGGTCCAGCGATTTTATAGCCTTGGTAACTTCCTGACGCCTCAAAATGAGGGTTATTTCGTCCTCGAAGATCGACGAGCGTTCCGGATCGAGCGTCTTCAACTGCGACAGTATTGCCAAGCGTTCTTCTTCGAGTTCGAACTGGCTCTCGTACACCAGCGAAAGGCTCAACGTGTCCTCGGTGCAGATAGACCAGAGGAAGAACACGAGCTCCGCCACATCATCTGCGTCTACGGCCCTAAGCTGGGATGGTCGAGCAACGTTGTGTTCATCAAGGTAGTTATCGACCGCATAGGAGAGAGGGGACCGAAAATCCCGGTCGTAGTGCTCTGAAAGAAGCCACACCACGAGAGCCATGCTTGTAGAGCCTGCGTACTGGCCGACTGTCATGTCGTCGAGCCGCGCGGCCAGCCTTTCGCAGGGAAGCCAGTGAACAAGCTCAGGCCTGCGGCGGTAGAAGTCGGCGCAGACCTCGACGGCTCGGTTAATTTCACCTGCTGCCAGCATGGCTTCGATCTCACACCACATCGCCATGCGGGTCGCCGGGAGCCCTTCCCCCCGCTCGGCCTGTAGCAGTGCTGCGACTTCTCGATTCTGCCGGGCTTTCATTGCAGAAGCAAATTTCCACCAGAGGTCCCCACGACTGGAAACCCGACATGTGGGCAGGGCCGAACTGTCGAAGCGGCAGTATTCGACTACGCCACGCGGGAGCCCGACAGCGGACGTCAAGAATTCACCATAATGCACGGAGACTTCTGGCGGCAGGAAAGCGAGTGCTGACGGGTCGTGGGCCTTGTGGCTCATGAACCTCCTGCGGTGCTGTGCCTCGCCTGCAATAGGCGACGGATTTTCGCTTAGTAAGAATATACTGGTTGCAGCCTCGCCGATACTGAACCTCGGAAAAAACAGTGCCTGCTGAAGAAGCCGCTCTCGTGCAGCATCAAGACGGTCCGGCGCAAGTTGCATATCGAGCACTGATCTAGCAACTGCCGTAAGGTCACAACTTGGCACGATGCCGAGGTTCGACATTTGATAGACTTGGTGAAGCGTAGGAACGGACAGCCCGCATTCATCCTCCTCAATCAGAGCGATATCGGTCTCCAACGCTCCGGCCTCGAATCCGATCGCTGCGGAGAGGTTGCCCATAAGAAAGGATATCTTATCGACGCGGACGTCGCCGATGCGGGACATGAACGGTAGAAAGTAATTATAGAGCGGGTAGGAAGCTGCCCTACCCTCTGCTGCGCACACACGTGCCAGCTGAACACAGAATTCGTATAGGTCAATCACCGAATGCGTCTGAACCTGCGCGAGCATTTCAGCTTCGTCGCCGTCTGCCACATCCTCACCGGCGAGTTGATAGGCCAAAAATCGCTTACCGTTTGCATCGGTCCAAAAGGTTTCTATCCGGGTTTTGATTTCTGTCCGATATCTGCCTGGGTTTTGATCGTTTTCAGACCGCACACCGAACCAGTAACAGTAGAAATTTGCAGCGACTGACGCGCCCTCGACGGTCTGTGCCGATATCCAGTTCTTCTGTCCCTCGAGACCGTGCACAAGGCTTGTCAGGCCTATCCGCGCTGCCATCATCTCCAACGACCAGCAAAGCGAACCGTTGATATCATCAACGATCTCCACCGCCTCTAGGTACTTCGCTTGACTTAGGAGTTCATCTAGAGCCTCCCGTTTGTTGACGTATCTCCCGAGTTCATCCTCATAGACTATAAGTGTTCCAATAGCCCATGCTAACTCCCTATCCAGAGATTGCGTCGCGAAGGGCGGCATAGAGCTTATGCGGGCCACAGATTTGGGAAACACGCCGTCTATCGGAGACCGATGACGCTGGCTCTTCGCTACCCAAGAAGCAATTTTAGGAAGCGCCTGTAATGGATAAGACGCCCTCACAGCGTCTAGTGGGGTCTTTAAATCTGTTCCGCCCCTGACCGCATTGCGCCATTCCGAATGCGAGGGAGGATTCCGCTTCCGGCTTACGGGCAACTTACCATCCTCTGTTCAGCACAGAACTACATCTTGATAAGTGCCAGTCATAGTAGGTAGTATAACTAATCCACTACATTCTAAAGTGGTCGAGTTTTGCTGGCGATCGAGCAAACTGTGATGCGGGACAGGAGCCAACTCGGCACGACGTCGTACCGATAGAACATCCTGCCTACTTCATCATTGAGCGTCCCATCCTCTTGCAGCGTCGATTTAAATATCGTCTTTTCCACGTCGCTCCGCGCTTCAGGAGAAACTTGAAGACGGTTGTCACGTAGCCGTATCGTGCACGAGATAATCTTCGTGCTTTACCCCTGGCGCCTTCAAGATCGCCTCGACTGCCGTGTTGGAAAGATAGTACTGTTGCCGTAAAGCTTTGGGTATCCAATAAAGAGCAGCCAGATGTAGCAAATAGCCGACGATTCGCTACTAATCATTCCGCAGAACGGACGTGGGGGAATTATGGCGGGCAATTCGAATGATCTATTTGGGCGCGCGGTTGCTGTCGAGGAAGTGGATAACGTAGTTGACGCCGAGGTCATTGAGGTCGCTCCTGCCGACGTTGAAGGAAAACGTCGAGTTAAACGAAGGGGCGGCAATACTCTCGACAAATGGGAGGTGCCGCTTGTTAAGGCTATGCTCCTCAGAAAAGAATACAACGACCAGGACATTCTTGCATACTTCACGCGCCCGACCAGAACGGTAAACCACCGTCTCATTGGTGAGATTAGGTCTGGGGCTAAGCATAATGCAATAAAGGCTGCCGATGAAGAGGATTTGAACGTCTTCCTCTCTACATGGCCAGATGTCGATCATGAGACAGGACTTAGTGTTCGGGGTGATGAGCTGTTGATCAAAGCGCGAGAGGCGATGATCGCTGCTGTTCATATTTTCAACAGTGCAGGTCTTACCTTTCGGGCTGAGTTGTTCATCGTGAGCGCTATCATCTCGTGGACCTATCTCCTTCACAGCTACTACAAGCGTCTCGGTATTCCTTACGTTTACAAGGACAAACGGACCCCTCAGGGACAGGATCGCTACTGGGACCTGACCCAGTGCATCGACACCGGTAAGTGTCCTTTGCAGGAAGGGATGAAGACCAACCTCCGTTTCCTGATTGGTCTGAGAAATGAAATTGAGCACCAGTCGACCAGCAGGATGGGGCTCTGTGGTCATTTCTACATTAATACACGCTAAGGGCATTTTGCAGGTGACGGGAAACACATGATTTCCGCTCACCGTGATCGCGGGGCAAACTGGCCACGCAATAGGGCCATTTTTTGCGCGACAAACCCTGTCGGAATGTTAGGCTGTGCGGCAACACCTGATTTGAGGTTTGTCGCACATGTTGATCGGTTACATGCGGGTATCGAGTAGTGACGAGCGCCAGTCGGTTGCCTTGCAGCGCGATGCCCTGCTCGCGGCCGGGGTCGATGAGCGCCATCTCCATCAGGATCGCGCTTCCGGAGCGCGTGATGACCGGCCGGGTCTGAAGGCATGCCTCGGCGAATTGCGCGAAGGCGATGTCCTGGTCGTCTGGAAGATAGATCGGTTAGGCCGGTCACTCTCCCACTTGATCCGTATCGTCGAGGATTTGAAGGAACGTGGTGTCGCCTTCCGATCTCTCACGGAGGCGATCGACACCACGAATTCGCACGGCGCGTTTCTGTTCAACCTGTTCGGCTCGCTTGCAGAATACGAGAGAGTGCTGATCACCGAGCGGGTCAATGCCGGCCTGGCGGCGGCTCGCCGACGTGGCCGTAAGGGCGGGAGACCTCCAACGATCGATGCGGAAAAGGTCGAGCAGGTTCTAGCTGCTTTGGAAGCTGGCGCCAGCAAGGCGTCCGTGTGCCGGACGTTCAAGGTGGCGCGCTCGACCTTGATCGACACGTTGAAGCGGACTGGATGGACAGGCCCCGGCAAGACCGGCACGCCCGAAACCGTAGTTTGACGAGTGACCGTGGCTGATGGCGTTTCTCGATGAGCAATCGCGTGCCGTTTTATTCGAACCACCCGAAGCTTATGAAGATGCGCAAGCGCGCTATGCACTGACTTCCGAGGATATTGTCTTCGTCAAGGAACATCGCCGGTCGCATAATCGGCTTGGCTTTGCGATCCAACTCGCACTGGTGCGTGATCTGGGCCGTCTGCTGCGAATAGGCGAAGTTCCACCTCAGGCGGTTGTCTCTGTTGTCGCCGACCAGCTGGGCATCGACCCTGCAGTGTTCGAGTTCTACGCCCAGCGCGACGAAACGCGCCGGGAACACGCGCGCGAGATCGTCTCTGCACTGGAGCTTCAGCCTGTCCGGACGAGTGACTATCGCGAGTTGATAACGGCGGCGGCACGCGAGGCGGCGGCCACTGAACAAGGTGCGCCGATCGCCAAGGCCGTGATCGAAGCCTTGAAGGAACGAAAGTTGCTCGTTCCTATGCCGGAGCTGCTGATCCGTCTGGCACTGGCCGGCCGGGCGGCGGCGCGTCGACAAGCCTATCGCGAATTGATCCGGGATCTGGAGCAGCCTTCGATCGAGGCGCTTGATCAGCTCCTCGCTGAGCGGGCCGGCGATCGGAGCCACCTTGGCTGGATTGCGGAAGCACCTGAAGGGGCGAAGCTGAAGAACCTCAAAGGCTTGATCGCCCGCCTCGAGGTATTGCGCTCAGCCGCCATTCCCGACGACCGTCGCAAGACGATCCATGCCAATCGCTACGGCATCATCGCCAGGGATGCACGCATTCTGCATGCCCGGGAGATACGACGCCTGACATCCGAACGTCGCTACGCCACGCTGGCCGCCTTCGTCATCGAGAGACAGGCGTCGATCACCGACCTGACGATCGACATGTTCTGCAAAATGATTGGGAGCAACCGCCGCAAGGCCGAGATCAGCCGCACGGAACGCCGGCTAAAAGAGGCCGAGGTTCTTGATGGGGTGGCGCTTGAGCATCTCAAGCTCGGCGAGGCGCTTCTGGCCGCTCGTGCGAGCAAAACCGATCTTGCATCGGCGATCGCAGCCTCCCTCGGCTGGGACGGATTGGTCGCCAGCATGGCGGCAGCCAGATCTGTCGTCCACCCTGATCGCAGTAACGAATTCGACGAGCTCATCAAGCGGCACAAATCGTTGCGCAAGCTGGGCAGACTGATGTTCCGCACGTTCTCGTTCCGGTCGTTTCGTGCTGATGATCCGATCCTTGTAGCAGTGGACCATCTGCGCGCGCTCTATGGCGGCCGGAAATTGCCGGCGCAGGTGCCGCTCGCCTTTCTGACCCGCAAATGGCGACGCTGCGTGCGCCCGAACAGTGCCGATATCGACCTGCGCGCCTGGGAAGTGGCGGTCCTCGTTCACCTGCGAGAGCGTCTGAGGGCCGGTGACATCTGGGTCGAAGGCAGCCGGGCATGGCGCAGTTTCGAGGATTATCTTCTGCCTCGGCCGATCTTCGAGCTGATGCGCGCCGAGGGGCGGCTCGGGCTCGCACTCCCCGACAGCTTTGCCGAATGGCGAGCAGAACGGACCGCCACGCTCGATGCGAAGCTGAAAGAGCTGGCAAAGGCGGCGGCTGCCAATGCTATTCCGGATGCAGCGATTTCCGACAAGGGCCTGTCGATCTCGCCGATCCGCGAGGAGGAGCGCGACAGCATCGTCGCGCTCAGCCGCCGACTATATGTTCTGGTGCCACGGATCAGGATCACCAGCCTGCTTGCCGAGGTGCAAAGCTGGACCAAATTCCTCGACAGCTTCACGCATTATCGTACCGGTGAGACGGCAAACGACGAGGCAGCGCTGATGGCAGCGATCCTTGCCGACGCCACCAATGCCGGAGCCGAACGTATGGCGGAAAGCTCACGCGGCGTCACGATCCACCAGATGATGCTGATGGTGGACAGGCATATGCGATCGGAAACCTACGCCACGGCGACCGCCGTGCTGGTCGATGCGCAGCAGGCCCATCCCTTTGCCGCGATCTGGGGTGACGGCCATATCTCCTCCTCGGACGGACAGTTCTTTCCGGCTGGCGGGCGTGGCGAAGCCAGCCTCGACTACAATGCAAAATACGGCAAGCGACCGGGGGCGTCGATCTATGGCTTCCTGTCCAACCGTTTTGCTTCCTTCTTCTCCCGCATGATCCAGGCATCCGAGGGCGAAGCCCCCTACGTTCTCGACGGCCTCCTTCACAACGAAAGCTCCGTCGAAATCTATGAGCACGCAACCGATACCGCTGGCGCCACCGAAACGACGTTCTCCATGTTCCACGCCTTTGGCTACAGGCTCATTCCCCGTATCCGCAATCTCGGCAATCGCAGGCTCTTTGTCATTGATCGCGATCCGGCTTACGAACCGCTCGACGCGCTGATCGCTGGAACCGTCAACATGGATGTCGTCGAGCACCACTGGGATGAGGTCTTGCGGCTGAAGGCTTCGATCGCTGCAGGTTTGGTGCCGCCTTCCGTCATCCTCAAGAAGCTGGCAGCGTCGCCGCGACAAAACCGGCTGAACCAGGCCCTGCGCGAAATGGGCCGGATAGAACGCTCGATCTTCATCTGCGACTGGCTGCTCGATACGAAACTGCGCCGCAGATCGCATGCGATCCTCAACAAGGGTGAAAGCCGTCATGCTCTCGCACGCGCCATCTTCCTCCACCAGCTCGGCGAATTGCGCAACCGCGTCGCCGAAACCATGGCTTACCGCGCGTCCGGTCTTAACCTCGTCGTCAACGCCATCATCCTGTGGAACACTGTCTATCTCAGCCGTGCTGTCGATTATATCAGCAGTCAGGGTATTATCATTCCGGACGAGCTGCTCTCCCAGGTCGCACCACTACCATGGGCGCATATCGCGCTCACCGGCGACTACCTCTGGAACGAAATTGACCGACCCCTCGAACGCTTCAGGCCAATCCGGGCTAACCGCTTCAATCCAAACAACTTCAAATTCCCTTAGCGTGTATTAATGTAGAAATGCCCACGGAGCCCCAGGATCGACGATGCGGTCGGAGCAGAACTTCAGGCCTGCTGCCTCAACTTCAATGAGGTCCTCAAGGAACATTTTGGTCATCAGTTTGGGCTCGAAAAGCGCCTGCCAATTGCTCTTCAATTTGTATCGTTCGGGATGGATCAACGGACCGCGTTGAAAAAGGCATCGAGCTTACCAACGCATGTGTCATCATTCATATCGGCGTTCGAACATGACTTGAGCGACGAACAGGTAAAAGACCCCGCCTTCCGCTTGAAAGTCGCGTTCGTTCCCATCGCAGCGAAAAAGGCGGCTGGAGCGGATCAAGCAGTCGTGACGGTTCCGCTTGGGTCGGACCTAGCGGACAAGATTGAGGTCGTCTTCAAGGAAGTAAATCGATCGCGCTACATCCGGAAGGACATTTTGGACAAGGTCCACGAGGCCGGTTACCCGAACTTTGGACCTGGTGATCACACTAGACTCATGAATAACCTTGACGCCAAGGACCCCGCTAAAGGATTGGGGTGCGTTGGTGACTACAAGGCTCACTGGGTCTGGTACGACAAATGGCTGGAGACGGTTCTCGAACACTGCAAGGCTAACACCGACCAATATGAGTGATGAAAACCATCGAAACGGGTAAATTAGAGATCGCCGCGGTTAGCTGAATGCCGACGTCAGTGTAAGCGTTCTGCTGTCTGCGTCCAAGACAGCCTCAGTGCCGATCGGGATAGCCACGGCGTCTGCACCGTGGCCAAGCGGCAGCCCACCTAAAACCGGGACTCCAAGCTCCGCAAGTCGATCCCGCAAAACGTCCACTACGGTCCAACCTTTAGACGGGGCGAAGTTCGTGAACTGCCTTGCACTTCGGTCAACAGGATCGAATTTAACATGGTTTTACCTCCGGAGCGCAGCATGGCATGAGTTCTGCGATGAGTGGCGCGCAAAGTTCTGTCGAGCCGCCGCAGCAATCCTTCAGCAGGAAAAGTGTCATATCACGCAGACCGTCGAGATCAGCGCGGTAAATGATAGATCGGCTCTGCCGCTCACTCTTCACTAGTCCCGCTCTTGAGAGGGTTGCAAGGTGTGCCGACATGGTGTTCTGAGGGACATCAAGCAGTCGGGCGAGTTCCCCCGCCGGAACTCCATCAGGTTCATGCCGCACAAGTAAACGGAACGTCTCGAGTCGAGTGTTCTGGGCCAAGGCCGCGAGGGCCGTTATCGCAATGTTATTTTCCATATATCCAGATTAATGGATATAATGATGCTGTCAATAAGGCTGCTACCCCTCAGTCACCCTATATCTCATCGGTGAACATCTTCATGTCGAAGGGTTCCGGGTTCGGTCCCAAAATACCCGCGACTTCATCTTGTAGTTTCCCCACCATGTCCCTTAGTGGTGAAGATTGCTCCGCGCAGACAGGTTCAAGTTTAAAGGCGCTGCAGTCGGCGTCAATTAAGTCCTTAGTAGTTTCACTCATTGTAACAGATCCTTTAGCTCAGCCAACCAGCGTCACCCCCAAGTATAGCATACATTCGCACCCAAGCACTCGATATGGGATGTCGTATTGAGATCGGCTTGTCCGTCTCTCCCATATTCGCGAACAGGACTGCCGTTGGCAAGTATACTCTCTTTGGCGTGGAGACCGTCGTCATCGTAGGCGATCCGGAAGTTCTGCGGCGCACGATAGAAAAGCCACCACGGGCCCTTGAACGAGACACGGCCAAGGCCCCTCCTCCGAAAGATGCTGGAGCGTTGCGGGACATCATCACTGTGGCAGGTTCGGACATCGAGAATCCTTAGGGCGGCGTTATAGTTCGCGGAACCTATTGGGCAATGCGTCGAGCGTCGAGTGAAGATTCCCTCATTCAAACGTCACGATCAAAAAGCAACAGACCGGCGTTCTTGCGGGCGCAACAGTGTTGCCAAGTGTAGTGAAATCGCGGCTCTTCAAAAGCAACAAAGGGGGCGAAAGCAGCGGTGCAACACCCTTTTGTCGGAAGAAAGCGCTGCTTCCCTTGCCAACAAGGGGGAATACTTCACTCACTCACCCAGCTTCAAAGCCGAAACCGCACTCTTTGGAACTTTTCGTACTTAGTTACCGGGAAAACCGTAAGCTGTCAGATCGCAGCGCCGTTGCTGTCATCATTGAAAAGCGCCGCTTATCGCATTGATACATCCATATCCAGGTCGATCATAATTCTCCTGATGCCTCTCGGCGTCGCAGATCGAGCTCTTCACTGTAGCGTCTCAGCGTGTGACTTTCGGTAAGCAGGCCAACGGGACGATTTTCGATCTTGTCGTTGACGACGACGAGTGCTTCGCTTTCCGCCGCGTCAAAGGCTGCCGCCGCTTGCCGTGCATTCATGGTCGGCAGCAATACGTCGTTCTTGTAGTGCAGATAGGTCTCGAGGCTGATCTTGCTTGGGTCGCGATCCATCGGATCGGCATAGATTTCCGGCACGAGAACGATCCCGGCATAACGCCCGTCATCGTGGGTCATGATGACCCGCTGCGTCGAACCGAGCGGGAACTTCTCCTTGAAGGCCGGAAGCCCCATGCTGACATTGGCCTTGCGGATGTCAGCGCGCATCATCTTGCCCACCGTCAGGTCGCGGATCCAGCCGATGTCATGGGCGCTGCGAATGCTCTCACCGCGCAGGTGAAAACGCCAGGTGGCGAAGGAGTAGCCGAAGGTGGTGCGCACCACCAGCGATGTGGTGATGACGGCGGCAAGCACGAGCGCCGTAATCTGGAAGTCGCCGGTCAGTTCCAGCGCCAGAAATGTCATTGTCAGCGGACCACCGATGATGGCGGCGGCAAAGGCGCTCATGCCGATCACGGCGTAGACGATCGGGGCCGTCGAGCCATAGCCGATATAGGGCGCGCAGAGTGCGAAAATCTTGCCGAGCAGCGATCCCATGAACAGCGAGGCGAAAAACAGGCCGCCGCGGAAATTCGAACCTATCGAGATCGCGCTGGCCGCCGCCTTCAACAGGAACAATCCTGCAAGCCCGTAGATCGTCAGGTCGGCATCGATGTTGAGATGCAATGCTCCATGGCCGCTCGAGAGAACCTGCGGTGAAATCAACGCCAGCCCGCCGACAACGATGCCGCCAAGCGTAGGACGCAGCCAGCCAGGAATAGCGCTTTTGCGCGCCGTCTCCTCAATGAAGGACACCGCCTGCATGAGCACGATACCGATTGCCGCGCACACAACCCCAAGGAAAATAGCCGGCACGTAATCGGCGGGGGTCACGCGGCTGGCATCGACGATATCGATGGAAAGGCCATGGCCGCCAATCAGGCCGATAACGGTTGTCGCCACCAGCGCCGAAACGATCAGCGGGGCGAGCGTGACGACTGTATAGGTGCCGATGATGAGTTCGATGGCGTAAAATGCGCCAGTCAGAGGCGCGTTGAAGGCGGCCGCGATGGCGCCCGCGGCGCCGCAGCCAACGAGGATGCGCATGTCCCCTCGCCTCAGTTTCAGCTTGATGCCGATCTTCGATGCAACGCCGCTGGCAATCTGCGTATAGCCAGCCTCGAGCCCGACGGATGCGCCAAAACCGTTGGAAACGACGTTCTGCACGCAGACAATGATGCTGTCCGTAAGCGACAGGCGGCCACCATGCAGCGCATTTGCCTCGATGGGGTCGACCATCGGCTTTTTGCGGGTTTTGGAGAGGATGAAGATGATCAGCCCGAGCAGGACACCGCCCATGATCGGCCCCACCAGCACGATCTGTCCGGAAAGATCGCTGCTGCTCAGACGTTCGACGCCAAAGACGAGCACATGCAATGCCGTGCTCAAAGCGCCGATCAACGCCACCAGCAGGCCGGCTGCGATGCCGATGAGCACGGCAAGCGCGACGAGGCCGAGTTCGCCGCGTCGGAACATGGCGCGCAGGCGGCTGGCGCGCAGATTGTCGAAGAAGCTCGCCATACTCGGTGCACGGAAAGGCTTAGTCGACATGCTGTTCCTTTTCAGGCGGCGTCAGGCGGTTTCGAGATCGATCTCAATTTCGAAACGCATCTGATCATAAGCCGGTTCAACATGATCAGGCGTTTCCTGCATCACCGTCTCATAATCGAGCGGAATATGCATGTGGGTCAAGATCGCCCTTTTGGGTGCCAGTGTTTCGATCCAGCCGAGCGCCTGTTCGAGTGATAGATGGCTGGGGTGGTAGCGATATTGCAGGGCGTCGATGATGAGCACCTCAAGTCCGGCGAGTTTCGGCAGGCTTTCGGCCGGAAAATCGCTGACGTCGGTGCAATAGGCCACATCACCAATGCGGAAACCCAAAGAATGAACGTCCCCATGCTGTTGCATATGCACCCCAAAGGCGATTGGTCCTCCTGCTCCATCAATAACAACCGGCTCGTTGATATCGGCAATCAGATAAGGCCGGACAATCGGTGGATAATTGCTGCCCGCCGGCGTCTCGAGACAATAGGCAAAACCACCGCGGATGCGCGCCATGGTAATGGGATCGGCATAGATCGGGACGCGGCTTTTCTGGAGTGCGAAATAGATGCGCAGATCGTCAATGCCATGCAGATGGTCGGCATGAGCATGGGTGTAGAGAACGGCATCGATAGCCTCCACCTTCGCGGCGATCATCTGCTCGCGAAAATCAGGACCAGTATCGATCACAACGGTCGTTTTGCCGCCATCAGGACCGATCTGTTCCACCATGAAGGCCGCACGCGTGCGCCGGTTCTTCGGATTATCGGGGTCGCAGGCGCCCCAGTCGCCGTTAATGCGCGGCACGCCGGGTGACGAGGCGCATCCGAGAACCGTGAAGCGGCGACGGGAGATTGCCACGCCTACACCCTTGTCATCTTGGAAAAGCAGCGGAAGGCGTTTTCGGTGGTGATCTCGGCCATCCGCTCGAAGGAGATGCCATGCACCTCGGCCAGAACCTCCGCGGTATTGACGACGTAGGAAGGCTCGTTGCGTTTGCCACGCCAGCGCTTCGGCGCAAGATAGGGTGCGTCCGTTTCTACAAGCAGCCGGTCAAGAGGCACGGTTGCAGCGATATCGCGAATATCCTGCGACTTTGGGAAGGTCAGAATGCCCGAGAAAGACACATATCCGCCAAGCTCGACACCCGTTTTTGCGAGCTCGGGACCAGCGGAAAAGCAGTGCAGAATGAACGGAAATGCGCCCTTCCCGCTTTCGGAGCGCAGGATGGCGGCCATGTCGTCATCGGCACTGCGGCTGTGAATGACAAGCGGCAGCTTCGTTCGTCTCGCCGCCTCGATATGGCGAAGAAGGCCGGTCTTCTGGTCTTCGGGCTTCTGCGTGTCGTAGAAGTAATCCAGACCCGCCTCTCCGATCGCCACGATCTTCTCATGACTTTCGGCAAGCTGCACCAGCTCATCGGCGGAGATATCCAGTTCCTCATCGGCATTGTTCGGATGGGTGCCGACCGAGCAAAAGACTGACGGATATTTTTCCGTGATCTTCAACAGCTCCGGCAGACGACGCACCCGGGTCGAGATCGTCACCATCTGGCTCACGCCGGAGGCATGCGCCCGAGCGATGATGTCGTCGCGCTCCGCCTCAAAATCAGGAAAATCCAGATGGCAATGGGTATCGATCAGCATCGTGGTCGCCTTCACGCTTCCGGCGCGACGTAACGCGGAAAGACTGGCTTCGGAGCTTCCAGTGGTGTGCCCGGCACCAGACGACCGGCTTCGCCCAACGCCGTAAAGTCGCGCTTGTCGGCTGGCGCCGCAACGAGATCGAGCAGCTTTTCGCAGGAACCCGGCATGATCGGCTGCAGGAGAATGCCGATCTGACGCACGACCTCCGCCGTGACGTAAAGCACGGTGCCCATCCGCTCAGGGTCGGTCTTTTTCAGCGCCCAGGGCTCCTGAGAGGCGAAATAGCGGTCGGTCTCGGAAACGACGGCAATGATGGCGGCTACCGCGCGGTGGATGAGCTGCTTGCCCATCTCCTCACGGCAAATGGCGAGCAGAGCGTCTGCAGACGCGAGCATCGCCTTGTCTTCGTCGGTGAACGGACCAGGCGTAGGGATCTTGCCGTCGCAATTCTTGACGATCATCGACAGCGAACGGCTGGCGAGATTGCCGATGCCATTGGCAAGATCGGCATTGATGCGGGTGGCAATGCCCTCTTCGCTATAGCTGCCGTCCTGGCCGAAGGAGACTTCGCGCATGAAGAAATAGCGGACCTGATCAAGGCCGAAATGGTTTACCAGATTGGCGGGATCAACGACATTTCCGAGCGACTTCGACATCTTCTCGCCCTTGTTGAGCAGGAAGCCATGTGCATAAACGCGCTTCGGCAGCGGCAGCTTTGCGCTCATCAGGAAGGCTGGCCAGTAGACGGCGTGAAAACGAATGATGTCCTTGCCGATGATATGCACGTCGGCCGGCCAATACTTCGCCCGCGGTCCGTTCCTGTCTTCGAGGTAACCCGTTGCGGTGATGTAGTTGGTCAGTGCATCGACCCAGACATACATCACGTGCTTCGGATCATTGGGAACCTTGATGCCCCAGTCGAAGGTGGTGCGGGAAATCGACAGGTCCTTCAGACCGGATTTCACGAAGGAGATGATTTCGTTACGGCGTTCCGCCGGACCGATGAAGTCGGGGTTTTCCTCATAGAGCTTCAGCAGCTTGTCCTGGTACTCGGAGAGCTTGAAGAAATAGCTTTCCTCCTCCACCCATTCCACCGGCGTGCCCTGCGGGCCGTAACGGACGCCATCGGCGCGCACTTCCGTCTCGTCCTCGGCGTAATAGGCCTCGTCACGAACGGAATACCAGCCGGCATAGCTATCCTTGTAGATGTCGCCGCTCTCGGCCATCAGGTTCCAGATATTGCGCGAGGTCTCGTGATGTCGTTCTTCCGTCGTGCGGATGAAATCGTCGTTCGAGGCGTTGAGCAGCTTGCCCATCTCGAGAAACTGATTGGAATTTCGCTCCGCGAGTTCTTCCGGCGAAACGCCTTCCGCACGTGCCGTCTGCTGCATCTTCTGGCCGTGTTCGTCTGTGCCCGTCAGGAAGAACACATCCATTCCGTCCAGGCGCTGAAAGCGTGCCATGGCGTCCGTTGCGATCAGTTCATAGGCATGGCCGATATGCGGCTTGCCGTTGGGATAGGAGATCGCGGTGGTGATGTAGAATGGTGTCTTGTCTGTCATGACGGTCTATCGACTTTACGCGCTGTTTTTTGGATAGACCGCTCTTAAACCATTGTTCGCAGCAGCGAAAGAAAAAGCTACCGAATTGGTACACTGATATCAATATTGCCGACTATTCGTCATCCTCGGGCTCGAGCCGAGTATCCATTAATTTCAGCGGGTTGCGGATTCCCGTGTCAATCCCGGGGGTAATGCGGCTTAGAGTGGGCCAATCCGAAAAGGCAACTTCGGTCCTCACGATTTTCCGGCCTTAGACGCCCCGGATATCCTCAAGAATGGAAATCACTATCTGTTTCTTGTCAAGATTATAGGCCTGCGCCACGGTGATGCGTTCCGAGAGCGCCGAAGAAAGCCGTGCCAGCCTTTCCGCAGCCGTGATATCGCCCGTCATGGCCGCCGCGCGCGCGCGCGCCATCAGATCTTCCGTCACATGTTCCATGAAGAAACCGAGGACGATGTCGCCATCCTTCTGGGCCAGGATCTCGGCGACCTTGTGCATCTGTTTGCGGGCGCCCGGCCCGTCGGCATTCATGACTGCGGCAAGGGCCTCGACAATATCGGAGCCGCCGTAGTTCATCAGCTTCAGCGCCTGCGCAACGCTACCCTTGGAAGCGGCAAGCAGGGCATCGCGCTTTTCCTCCGTGAGACTTATGCCGAGATGATCGAGTGCCTGCACCATGGCCGAATCCGAAAGCGGTAGCAGCCTGAGCGGCATGCAGCGTGAGCGGATTGTCGGCAGCAATTTTCCCGGTGCGTGGGAGAGCACGAGAAACATCGCCCTTTTAGGCGGCTCTTCCAGTATTTTCAGGATCGCGTTCGCGGCATTGCGGTTGAGATCGTCGGCGGGATCGATGATGACGATGCGCCAGTTGCCGGTGCCCGAGGTCTGCGAGAAAAAATGCCCTGCCCGTCGCACCTCGTCCACCGTGATGGCGGATTTCACGCGGCCGGTCTTTTCATCCACGGGCCGGGTGAGATGCAGCAGGTTATGCGAGGCGCCGGCGGTGATCTGCCGGCTGACCAGCGACTGCGGATCGGGGTCTGGCAGAAACTCCGGTGCCGACAAAGGATCGGGATGGTTCAGCACATGATTGGCGAAACGGAAAGCGAGCGTCGCCTTGCCGATGCCCTCCGGCCCTTCGATGAGAATGGCATGATGGCCTTTGCCAGAGCGATAGGACTGCGCGAGAAACGCCTCCGCCTCCTCATGGCCAAAAAGCCTCGTGTTCTGCTGCGGCGCGATTGCACCGTCGAGAACGCCCTGGACCTCACTCATGGGCCCTGCCCGCCTCGGTCCCCAGCTGTTCGAGCAAGGGCTCGACGAAGGACATGACATCCTCCGCAACTTTTTCTTCCGGCTGATCGGCATTGACGATCCGGCAGCGACGCGGCTCGGCAAGCGCGATATCGAGATAGGCTTCCCGCCGCTTCTCGTGGGTTTCGATTTCCTCTTTCTCGAAGCGATCGGGCTTCGCGCCTTCATCCGCACGCTTTCTGGCGCGGGCAAGGCCTTTTTCGGCAGCGATATCGAAAATCAGTGTCAGCTCCGGAACGACGCCATCAATCGCGATGCGCTGCAGCGTCTCGATGAAATCCGGCTCCAGATTGCCGGTCGTGCCCTGATAGACGCGGGATGAATCGAGAAACCGGTCGCAGAGCACGATCTCGCCGCGCTCCAGCGCAGGGCGAATGACCTCTTCGACGTGATCGTTGCGCGCGGCGGCGAACAAGATGGCTTCCATCCGGACGCCAAACGGCTCCGCCGCACCGGAAAGGAGAACATGTCTTACGGCCTCCGCACCCGGAGAACCGCCGGGCTCACGCGTTACGACCACCTTGAAGCCACGATCGCGAAGCGCCTCGGCAAGCGTGCGAATCTGCGTCGATTTGCCGGCGCCTTCGCCGCCTTCGAAGCTGATGAACAATCCGGTCTTTTCGGCCAATGTCACGTCCTGCAAGGAATTCACGTCAATGTTGAAATGCCTGTTTACAGCATCGGACCGAAATGTGTGAAGCGCTTTTCAGAAAAACCGGTGCCTGAACAAAAGCATAGGAGAAAAGGCACGTGCTGAACCGCACTTCACAGCCAGAACAGCAGAAGTTCCTTCAATGCTCCTGCGGCATTCTGGGTGAGCGAACCCTTGTTCACCCGGCTCTTCGTATAGAGCGGCACTTCGCGCAATAGACGCTCGCCCGAGAATATCTTCAGCGTTCCGGCATTCGCCCCGACATCGAGCGGCGCGTTCAGCGGCCATCGATAGACGATACGTCCGGAGAGGCGTTCCGGATTGTTGACGGGCACCAGGACGCTGACATCGTCCTTCGGAGAAAGGTCGACATAGGAGGCATCGCCGCCATACACGCTGACGGAGCCAACCACTTCGTCCTTGCTGAACAGGCGGCGTTTTTCGAAGGCGGTCAGGCCCCAGTCCACCACTCTGCGCGCTTCCTCCTGCCGCGTCTTGTCGTCTGCGATGCCGGCAAGCGCCAGATAGATGCGGCGCCCTTCCCGCTCCGCCGAAACCACGGCGGCAAAACCGCTACCTTCTGCAAAACCGAGGCCAAGACCGTCTATACCGCTTCCCGGCATCAGCAACGTGTTCTTGTTGCGCTGGAAAATCCGGTTCCATTCGAAGTCCGGCTTCGTAAACAACGAGTAGCGGTCGGGATAGATGTCATGCAGATGTTGGGCAAGGCGCACCATGTCCCTGGCGGTCGTCTGGTTTCCGGAATCGGGAAGTCCGGTGGAATTGGCAAACGTGCTGCGGTTCATGCCAAGTTCGCCGGCCCGTGCCGTCATGCGCTTGGCAAAGGCAGCGTCCGATCCCGCCATGCCTTCGGCGATGATGATGCAGCCGTCATTGGCGTTCTGCACGATGATTCCGGTTAAAAGGTCATTGATGCCAACGGAGGATTTCAGGGCGGCGAACATGGTCGACGTTCGCGATGGGGCTCCGCCCGTGCGCCAGGCATATTCCGAAACGGGATAGGCCGTTTCCGACGCCAGCTGTCCTTTCGACAGCGCATCCAGCACCACCTCCACCGTCATCAGCTTGGCAAGCGATGCGGGCGGAAAGGACTGATCCTCATTTTGGGCAAGAAGCACCGTACCGGTTTCGGCATCGATCATATAGGCCTGCTCGGCCTTGGCGATGAAGGGCGCTGTCTGCGATTGCGCCGCGCCGGCGCTCAAAAATGCAAAAGCGGCCGCCGCGACGGCCGACAGATAGGAGCGATGAAAGGTCTTGCGCATGAAACCGCCCAGTGCTGTCTGCCACAACCGGCCACCCGCCATGAGAACGGTGCGGCGGTGTCCTTAATCCGTTAGCGTGACTTCGCCTGCTGACGCTTCACATGGGCGAGGATCGACTCTTCGCTCAAGCCGTCACGATTGACGAGCACGGTGTCGAACACCTTTGCGGTTTTGGATACGGCGGCGGATTCTTCGGAATAGGCCGCTGCATATTTGGAAGACGGCGTGGGCACACGCAGATAATTGCCGCCTGGAGCCGCTGGTTCCCGCAGGAAGTTACCTTCGGGGCGCTCCGCCAGGATCGGGCCGATTTCCGGCAGGATCGCGAATTGTTCGAATGCGGGCTGTACACCGTTGACGAGTGGCATGGCCTGAAGCGCCGCATTCTTCTTGGAACCAACGAGCGCGGTCTGAGCCGAGCCGGCATAATTCGGGTTCGATGTCGGCGCCGGCACGAAATTCGGCGAGGCCGAAGCAACCATCACGCCGGTCGCGATCTGCCCTTCAGGCGCGACGCCCGGCGAACGCGAACCCTTCGGAATATAGGAAGCCATCAGGTAAGGCATGTCATGGCCGTCGAGCGGCGCACGGCCCGCATATTGAACCCGTACATTTGCTGTCCCCGTCGCCTTCATGTCCAGAAGATCTGCCGTCTTGCTGGAAACGTCGATCAGACGGCCCTCGTGGAACGGACCACGGTCGTTGACACGGACGAGCACCGACGCGCCATTATCCATATTGGTGATGCGCGCGTAGCTCGGCAGCGGAAATGTCGGATGTGCGGCAGAAAGATGTTCCTTGTCGTAAACCTCGCCATTGGCCGTGAGGCGTCCATGGAAGGCGGAGCCATACCAGGAAGCAAGGCCAACCTTGTTGTAGCCCGGCTCCTCTTTCGGGAAGTAACGGCGGCCCTTGACGGTATAGGCGTTACCCAGCAGCTCGCGTCCGCCACCCTTCGGGATGTTCTTTCCATCGGCAACGCGCGGGCTGGCCTTTACGCCATATTCGGATTCGGAGAAATATTCCTTGCTGCGCTTGGGCTTAGGCTTTGTCTCGGAGGTGGTGGAACACGACGCCGTTGCAGCGCAAAGCACGGAAATTGCAAGCCACTTCACGCCCGACCTGGCGCTGATGCCTGTTTTCTTGACCGTAGAATTCAAATCGTCTGCCCCACGCTGCTATTGGCTCGGAGAACCGCACCCTCACTTGCCTCGATATTGCCCCTGCCATCGAAGCACCTAACAGTCGCTTAATCTTGTGCATAACGTGGCGAAAATGCGAACGACTTTTGCAAATTCGATAAAATTGTAACGAACGTGGTTAATGATTTCTATCTTTTCGGCGCGCCCGCCACGGCGGAATCCGCCCGCCGTCAGTCCTCCCCTCGCAGCCTCGCAAGGAACAAAGCAGCGGTAACCGCGTTTTCTCCGCGCAAACAAACGAGCTTCCGCCGGTTTCGGCTGAGGGAGGAAACATGATAAATTTTATGAAAACCACAGGTCTGGCGATTGGCATCGCCCTGGTATCCTTCGCCGCACCTATGCCTGCCGGTGCTCAGGATATGGAGCTCAGAATCGGCCCGGATGGCGTCCGTCCCGTCATCCGCGACCGTGATCGGGACATGGACCGCCGGGGTCCTCCACGCATGCGTGGCTGCAGCGAACGCGAAGCCCGCGCCGCGGCCCGTGAAGCAGGCCTTCGTGATCCCGAAGTCGTGCGCGTCACGCCGGGCCGCGTTGTTGTCGAAGGCTTCACGCGCCGGGGACCGGACCGGATCACCTTCGCAAATGAACGAGGCTGTCCGGAAATCTGATCCACAACCGCTGCCTGGAACCCGCCGAAAGGCGGGTTTCTTATTTGTACGGATCTACGCGATCCCCAAACGCTGCGGGAACATGCCTCGTCGCGACATTATTCGAATGATGTTGCGCTTGATGGCAGATGGGGTGGGATTCGAACCCACGGTACGCTCTCACGCACGCCGGTTTTCAAGACCGGTTCCTTAAACCACTCGGACACCCATCCATGGTGGTGAGGCTTTATAGCGGTTTGAAAAAGGGCGTCAATCCCGCTCCGACAAGCATCGTCTTCCTTCTCTCACAGTTGGCGGATCATTGCCCCGGGGTCGCTGCGGGCGGCAGCAGGGAGCCGTCACCTGAAGGTATCGAAGGGACCTGCTGCGCTGTATCGAACAACGTAAGGCTCAAAACGATTGCAACAAGCACCAACAAAAGCGCCACAAAGAGGATTCCGGATTTATCCATGCGTCTGCTCATGTCACGTTACGTTAAAGGAGAATATGTGCAATTCGAGGCAAGCAAAGAATAAAGCGAAAGCCTGTCAAGTTGTCTTACAGATCCGTCAAATTCATCGTTCAAAAATCTGCGGATTAAGTGAAATTTGTGCATGGGCGTACTGTTTGGGACGGAAGTGGCCTATCGCGTCCGCACCATTGTCTCTTATATCCCACTCATCGCTCCCGGGCATTGCCCAACTTTCCCCGAGCGATCAACCTGCCCCGCCTCTTTGCGGGGCTTTTTTCTTTTATGGTCATTACATGATGTGCGGCCGGAGGATGGGCGACCCTTTACGGCGGGCGTCTCACTCAAACGCCGATGCTGGGCCCGCCATGGCCGCGCCGGCCTTCCCCCCGGAGAAGGTCCTCGAAGAGGTTCAGCAGCGCCGGCGGCAAGGTATCGGACAACTCAGCGATGATTTCGTTGGCGCGGTTATAGGAATAGATCGCGCATAGCGTGAGCACCAGCAGAACGATCCAGGGCCAGATTGGTTTGCGCCTTTGCGGCGCTCCGTTGGGCTGTTGCGGTAAAGTCATGCCGGCACCCTCCGTTCAGGCCTTGACGCGCGGCTCGCCTCCCGGCGCATAGGCGGTTTTCTGCAGGAAGCGGAATATGTTGCCGCATTGGGCGCAGCGGATCATGAAGTCAGTGGGGTCGCCCGACGGGCGTTCTGCGCGAAATCCCCGGGGCATTTCGTCAATGCGGAAATCAACGTCCCGGCGGGTTTTGTCATCCGACTCGGACGCCTCGGCAAAACCCTGATGGCCACATTTGGAACATTCGAGTTTCCGGGAATATCTGTCACGCGCTGCCATATGCCGTCCTTTGCTTGCGCTTATCAGGTAGCAGCGGCAAAACATCATTTCAATGGCGATCGCCGCGGGTTAAAGCTTTGCCTGTTATTTCCGCGCCGAAAACCCGGCGGACAGAACGAGTTTGAAAGCTCATGCATAGCGACACAGGCTTCCTTTCCTCTTCCCTCATAAGACGCGTCATCGTCATATGCGGAGCCCTTGCCGCCCTTCTCACTGCGCTCAATTTCGGCATGAAATGGTATGGCGACAGAATTATTCAGGCGGGACACACCACGTCGACCGACGAAGTGGAGATCACGATCGGCAACGACCGGCTGAAACTGGCAAAAAACACCCTTCGAAATCCGTCTGATCGTGACAGTGCACATGTGCGCGCCGACCTCTACCTCACCTGGCCCGACCTTGCGGGGTATCGAGATTCGAATCGTGCCCTTTTCGACGATCCGAAAAATGCAGTCGGGCTGATTTTCGTTCAGCTGTCGCAAAGCACCATGTCGCAGGACATGTCAGGACGTTTCGAGCCGATTTATACCAGACTTATAGAAGGTGAGCCGACGCCCCTGAAGCACGGACTGCTGCTCCATCGGCTGCGCGCTGATTCCGGTTATGGCAAGGAAGTCATATTGACCGGCCGACGCGACGGCGAAAGCGTCTATGTGGTGCGCTGCCTGCTGCCGCAGACGCCTCAGGAAACAACGGGTAGCGATTGTCAGAGAGATATCCACGTCGGGCAGGACCTGAGCCTGTTCTACCGATTCTCGGCCAACCTGCTGCCGCAATGGCAGGCGCTAGACGCGGCCGTGACACGCTATGTCGAGAAACGCCTCGTAAAAGACGAAAACCCGTGACACGGCACGAGACAGATCGCGTGTGAAAAGTCGCATTTTATGGAAGGCGGATACCTTTCATAAACCACTTGGTAACGCCATCCCGATAAAGTTTCTACCCGGAGCATTCGGGCGGGGCGTGTCCGAGCGGAACATAAATATGCGATTGAAGAGTTCAGCAGTGTTGAAAAGTCTATCTTGGGCACATTCGCGCAAAGCGGGTACAGGGTCTTTTGTAAGGTTTGTGGCGTTGACACTTGCGGCGGCGTTCATAACCGCAACATCCGTCCAGACCGCAAAGGCCGATCCGAAATATGCGGGCATCGTCATCGATGCGAAGACCGGCAAGGTGCTTTACGGCGAGGATCCCGACGGGCTGCGTTACCCGGCTTCGCTCACAAAGATGATGACGCTTTATCTGACGTTCGAAGCCCTCAGTGCCGGACGTATCTCTCTTGATTCCAAGGTGCCGGTTTCGGCGAATGCAGCCAAGGAGCCGCCGTCCAAACTCGGTGTGCGCGCTGGCGGCAGCATTACGGTCGAGCAGGCGATCCTTGCTCTCGTTACCCGGTCGGCCAACGACATGGCGACGGCGCTCGGTGAATATCTCGGCGGCTCAGAAGACCGTTTCGCCAGAATGATGACCGCAAAGGCCCGTGCCCTCGGCATGACGCGCACGACCTACCGCAATGCCAACGGGTTGCCCAATACAGCCCAGATGACCACGGCGCGCGACCAAGCCCGCCTCGGCATCGCGCTTCGCCAGCATTTTCCGCAATATTACGGTTACTTCTCCACCCGCACTTTTAATTTCGGCAAGCAGGTAATCGGCAATCACAATCGCCTCGTCGGAACCGTGAAGGGCGTCGACGGTATCAAAACGGGTTACACGCGTGCAGCCGGCAGCAATCTTGCCACCTCCGCGCAGCTCGACGGGCGCTCCATTGTCGCCGTCGTTCTCGGCGGTCGCTCCAGCGCTGCCCGTGACGCCACCATGCGCAAACTGGTTGCAACCTATCTGCCGCAGGCGTCGCGTGGCGGCAACAGCAACCTGATTGCACAGACGCGTTCCGCCCCGGTCGAAGAGCCGGTCGCTGTGGCCGCCGCCGTTCCCTCTGTCGCCGTCGCCGCGACGGATGCCGGCCTGCCCAATGCCGGACCCGTTCCGCAGACGCGTTACGAGGAAGCGCCGGTTACCGCCTTTGCTGGCTCCTCTTCCAATGCAGCCGTCAAGGCAATGGAAGCGGCTACCTGGCAGAAGGGTAAAGACCCCATCCGTCAGGCGCCCTCCGCGCCCGATCGCAAGCTGATAACCAATTCCACCAAGGTCGATAATATCGTCACGGCTTCCACCTCGGCTTCCGCAGCCTCCGCACCTTCCGTTGCGGCAAGGTCTGACGCGCCGCAGGGCGGCTGGGTCATCCAGATTGGCGCATCGCCGGACGAAAATTCCGCGCGCGGCCTGCTGCAGAGCGCCCAGGAAAAAGGCGGTGCGGCACTGCGTTCCGCCAAGCCCTTCACGGTGGCCTACAGCAAGGACGGCTCCCAGATATACCGCGCCCGTTTCGGCGGCTTCGATGGCCAGAACGCCGCGGTGAATGCATGCAATGCATTGAAAAAGAAAGGCGTCAGCTGCTGGGCATCCCTTCAGTGAAGACGTTCCCGCAGGCGGTGCTCTCTGTTTCGAACATCGCCTGTCTCCTCGAATTGTGTAATGAGTAGCGAGGCTTTCCAAGATGGCAGTCAACGAGAATTATTCGGACATTGCGTCTGGCAACGGGCATGGCAGCCTGTCGGTTCTGCATCCCATTCATGAGGCGGCGATGCGTATCGCCGATCTCGGTCTCAACCGTTCCAAGGCAAAAACGCGTGATCTCGTGGCGTTGCTGCTCTCGCATGGCGCCCGTGCCTGGCGCGCCAACCAGCCGGAAGCCAGCATTCACCTGCACGTCGCCCGTCGGTCGGGGCGCTCACCGGTTCATATACGTATTCGCTGACAGACCGCACCAGACGGAAACCCAAAGAAAAACCCCGCGGCGCACAGGCACCGCGGGGTTTTTGTTGATCCTGATGTGAAAAACGAGGCGGCTTACGCCTCGCTTTCCGGTGCCTCCGGCGTGGTCGGCAGATTGTCATCTGCCTCCTCGCCATTGCCATTTTCAGCCTCGTCGTCGCCTTCAGGCTCGTTGATGCGCTCCACGGAAACCACCTTCTCATCCTTCGCGGTCGAGAAGATTGTCACACCCTTGGTCGCGCGGCTGGCGATGCGGATGCCGTTGACAGGCACGCGGATGAGCTGTCCGCCATCGGATACCAGCATGATCTGGTCGCCTTCTTCCACCGGGAAGGCAGCGACAAGTTCACCGATCTCCGACGTCTTCGCGGTATCGGTGGCGCGGATGCCCTTGCCGCCGCGGCCTGAAGTGCGGAAATCGTAAGACGATGAACGCTTGCCGAAGCCCTTCACGGAAACCGTCAGCACGAATTCTTCGCGCGCCTTCAGTTCCTGGTAGCGCTCCTCACTGAGTTCGCCCTCTTCCGTTACTTCCTCACCGACGAGCGCGATATCGTCCTCATCCACGCCTGCGGCACGCCGTTCGGCAGCCGAGCGCTTGAGGTAAGCCGCACGCTCCCACGGCTCCGCTTCCACATGGCCCACAATGGTCATGGAGATGATGCGGTCGCCTTCGGCCAGGTTGATGCCGCGTACGCCGACGGAATTGCGGCCGGCAAAGACGCGTACATCGTCCACGGGGAAGCGGATGCACTGGCCGAGCGCGGTCGTCAGCAGCACATCGTCGCGGTCCGTACAGGTTTCGACGGAGAGGATTTCATCGCCCTCCTCGTCCAGCTTCATGGCGATCTTGCCGTTGCGGTTGACCTGTACGAAATCGCCGAGCTTGTTGCGGCGAACCGTGCCGCGCGTCGTCGAGAACATCACGTCAAGCGTTTCCCAGGTCGTTTCGTCCTCGGGCAACGGCATGATGGTGGTGATGCGCTCGCCGGGTTCCAGCGGCAACATGTTGATAAGGGCCTTGCCCTTGGACTGCGGCGTGCCGATCGGCAGACGCCAGACCTTTTCCTTGTAGACGATGCCACGCGAGGAGAAGAACAGGACTGGCGTGTGGGTGTTGGCGACGAACAGACGGTTGACGAAATCTTCATCGCGCGTTGCCATGCCGGAGCGACCCTTGCCGCCGCGACGCTGTGCACGATACGTCGTCAGCGGCACGCGCTTGATGTAACCGAGATGCGAAACGGTCACGACCATGTCTTCGCGGGCGATGAGGTCTTCATCGTCCATATCGGGACCGCCCTCGACGATCTCGGATCGGCGTGGCGTGCCGAATTCGTCGCGGACGGCGGAAAGCTCGTCCTTGACGATCTGCATGATGCGCAGGCGCGATGACAGGATTTCCAGATACTCGCTGATCTCAGCGCCGATCTTGTTCAGCTCGTCGCCAATTTCATCGCGGCCGAGCGCTGTAAGACGTGCGAGGCGCAATTCGAGAATGGCGCGGGCCTGTTCCTCGGAAAGGTTGTAAGTCCCGTCTTCGTTGATGCGGTGGCGCGGATCATCGATGAGGCGGATCAGGCTTTCCACATCCTGTGCAGGCCAGCGACGCGTCATCAATTCTTCTCGGGCCGAAGCCGGATCGGGAGCATGCCGGATGACGCGGATGACCTCATCGATATTGGCGACGGAAATCGCCAGACCGACCAACACATGCGCCCGCTCGCGCGCCTTGCGCAGCAGGTATTTCGTGCGACGGCTGACGACATCTTCGCGGAAGGACACGAAAGCACGCAACATGTCGAGCAGCGTCATCTGCTCGGGCTTGCCGCCGTTCAGCGCCACCATGTTGCAGCCAAACGAGGTCTGCAACGGTGTGTAGCGGTAAAGCTGGTTCAGGATGACGTCTGCATTGGCGTCGCGCTTCAATTCGATGACGACGCGATAACCCTGGCGGTCGGATTCGTCGCGCAGGTCGGAAATGCCCTCGATGCGCTTTTCCTTGACCAGCTCAGCCATTTTTTCGATCATAGACGCCTTGTTCACCTGATAGGGAACTTCGGTGATGATGATCTGCTCGCGGTCGCCACGCATCGGCTCGATAGTGGCGCGGCCACGCATGATGACCGATCCGCGGCCCGTTTCGTAAGCCGAGCGGATGCCGGAACGGCCCATGATCAGCGCACCGGTCGGGAAATCAGGGCCCGGAATGATCTGCATCAGTTCCGGCAGCTCGATCGCCGGATTGTCGATCAGGGCGATACAGCCATCGATAACCTCTGACAGGTTATGCGGCGGGATGTTCGTGGCCATGCCGACCGCGATGCCGCCTGCCCCGTTGACCAGCAGGTTCGGGAACTTGGCCGGAATGACGACCGGCTCCTGCAAGGTGCCGTCATAGTTGTCACGGAAATCGACCGTTTCCTTGTCGAGATCGTCAAGCAGCGAATGCGCGGCCTTATCCAGACGGCATTCGGTATAACGTTCAGCGGCCGGCGGATCACCGTCGATGGAGCCGAAGTTGCCCTGGCCGTCGATCAGCGGCAGGCGGAGCGACCAGTCCTGCGCCATACGCGCCAGCGCATCATAGATTGCCAAGTTGCCGTGCGGATGGAATTTACCCATCACGTCCCCGGTTACGCGGGCGCATTTAACGTATTTCTTGTTCCAGTCGATGCCGAGTTCGGACATGCCGTACAGAATACGGCGATGAACCGGCTTCAGGCCGTCTCGCACATCGGGAAGCGCGCGGGACACGATAACGCTCATGGCGTAATCGAGATACGACCGCTGCATTTCCTCCATGATGGAAATCGGTTCAATGCCTGGCGGAAGCTTTCCGCCGCCGGGGGGCTCTGGTCAGTCAAAACGGATCACATTCTCTGTTAAGAATCGGATGGATTTTTATAGCGGAAACAGCCACGTTAAGCCAATTTCCCGGCGAGTTTTGAACAGGCTTTTGCGTCATTTGCAAGACGAACGCCGCTTTTCACGATTTAGCCGCCCAAATGCGTGGCGCTCTCTTTCAAAGTGCCCGCGACTTGCGTAGGCTCCGGCCTAAAAACAAAACCAACGGGGAAAGAATGGCCAGCAGCGAAACGCTCATCAATGCGCTTACCACACTTCTGGTCACACTCGATCCGCCTGGGCTTGCGCCCGTCTTTCTGGCGCTGACTGCCGGAATGACCCGTGACCAGCGCAGCCAGGTGGCGTTGCGCGGCTCCATCATCGCTTTCGGTATCCTTGCCGTCTTTGCCCTCTTCGGCCTCGCAATCCTCAATCTGCTCGGTATTTCGCTGGGCGCCTTCCGCATCGCCGGCGGCCTTCTGCTGTTCTGGATCGCCTTTGAAATGATTTTCGAAAAGCGCCAGGAGCGCAAGGAAAAGACCTCGGAAATCGCCATTACCAAGGACCATCTCCACAATCTCGCGGTCTTCCCGCTGGCCCTGCCGTTGATTGCCGGGCCGGGTGCTATTTCCGCCACCGTTCTGCTTGCCGGCTCAATGAAGACCACGGTCGAGATGGTGGTGCTCATCCTTATCCTCGCTTTCGCGATGGCCCTCGTTTACGCGGCCTTGATCGTCTCGGAACGGATGGATCGCTTTCTCGGCAATACCGGCCGCGCCATCCTTACCCGGCTTCTCGGCGTCCTGCTGGCCGCGCTTTCCGTGCAGTTCGTGGTCGACGGGATCAAATCCGCATTCGCGTTCTGAGTTGTTGCTGCCTGGGATGGGCGCACCATAATTCCCATCGATATCAGGGACGGGAAAAATCCTGTCTTTAAATCCGGCCGTCGCTTCGTTTAAAGACAGGCATCGTTCCCGGATTCGAAAGTTCTTCTCATGCGTTCAATGCTGCGCCGCCTCATCCCGGATGCCGCACCTGTCAGCAACAGGGAAAGGCTGCGCTCTGCAATCGGCGCCCTTGTCGGCATTCTGCTAACCGGCCTTCTGGGCAGTCTGGCTCTGCGTTTCGATCCCACCCTGCCCGCCATGATTGCACCGATGGGTGCTTCGGCCGTGCTCCTGTTCGCCGTACCTTCCAGCCCTCTGGCGCAACCCTGGTCGATCCTGTGCGGCAATCTGGTCTCGGCTTTCGTCGGCGTAACCGTGGCGCTGCTGGTGCCTGATCCATTCTTCGCCAGCGCGCTCGCCATCGGCCTTGCGATTGCGGCGATGATGGCGCTGCGCTGCCTGCATCCACCTAGCGGTGCTGTCGCGTTGACGGCTGTACTCGGTGGCCCCGCCGTCCACAGCCTCGGCTATGGATTCCTGCTCTGGCCGGTTGCTGGAAACTCGCTGATCCTCCTCGCCATGGCACTCGTCTACAACAATGCCACCAGCCGTGCCTATCCGCACGGTCTCAAGCTTGGAAAGGCCGCGCACAGCACCACGGACCCCGCTCCCGTCCAGAAGATCGGCTTTTCCTCGACCGATCTCGATGAGGTCCTGAAGGAATATGACGAGTTCATCGATATCGACCGCGATGCGCTGGAAACCATCCTGCGGAAGACAGAGTTGCGCTCCTACCGGCGTCGCGCGCTGCATCTCGATTGCGAAAGTGTCATGTCGCGGGACGTGGTCGGTGTCGCCCCTGATGACAGCCTGCGCCACGCGCATGCCCTGATGCAAAGCCATCATTTCAAGGCGTTGCCCGTCACCAATGACAGCGCCGAAATCGTCGGCATCGTCACCCAGACGGACTTTCTGGAAAAGGCGAGCTGGAGAAACGGTCGTCCCTCGATCGGTTTCCTGCAGCGGCTTCGCCTCATCCTGTCAGGCGCAAGTGCCCCCAACGATACGGTCAAGGACATCATGACATCGCCCGTTAAAATCGTGCAGCCGGAAACCCCAATCGAGGAAGCAATCATCCGCTTTGCGGAGGAAGGATTGCATTATCTGCCTGTCATCGACGCAAGGGGTAAGATGGTCGGCATCGTGTCGCAATCCGATGTCATGGTGGCGATGCTGGCCGACAAGGTCGCGGCATAGACTGCCCCGGGCGTCGAAGTGTTCTTCTCTTAAAAAAAACGGCAAAGCCCGATGTCAGCGTCTCGCCTTCAAAAGGCGCTGCCACAGTGTGCCACCGAAGAACCGCCCGAGCACGACAAAATAGGCAATGATCAGCGCAAAGGCGATAAAGGCGGGCGCACCGTTGAGGGCAAAACCTTCGGGCGTTCGCCCTCCCGCTACCGTCGCGACCAGAAATCCGGCGGCGAAAAACGCCGTCCAGAAGTCGAGAAAAAAAGCGAGGATGATGCGCCAGGTGGCGGGCTGTTTTGGCTGCAGGGTTTCGTCAGTCAAGCTCACCTCCTGTCACACGTTTCTTCGTCCCCGGTCCGATCAGAACGGGATATCGTCATCCATGTCGTTGGAGAATCCGCCCGAAGGCTGGTTGCCGCCACGGGAAGAACCGCCGCGCGAGGAGGACTGCTGGTCGTAACCGCCGCCATAGCTGGAGCCGCCGCTGCCATAATCATTACCGCCGCCGAAGTCGCCGCCGCCGCTACGGCCGCCGCCCTCACCGCGACCATCGAGCATGGTCAGCGTGGAGTTGAAGCCCTGCAGCACGATTTCGGTGGAGTAACGGTCGTTACCGGTCTGGTCCTGCCATTTGCGGGTCTGCAACTGGCCTTCGATATAGAGCTTGGCGCCCTTCTTCACATATTGCTCGACGACCTTGCACAGGCCTTCGTTAAACACGACGACCGTGTGCCACTCGGTCTTTTCCTTGCGCTCGCCGCTGTTGCGGTCCCGCCAGGTCTCCGAGGTGGCGATGCGCAGGTTGGCAATGGGTCGGCCATCCTGCGTCCGGCGGATTTCGGGATCAGCGCCCACGTTTCCGATCAGAATTACCTTGTTTACGCTACCAGCCATCTCGTCATCCTGTCCGCCGGCCATCATGACCGGCAATTGCATTTCAAAAAATTCGGCACACAATAGCTGCCGCCGCCCGCAAAGGGCACCGCAAGCATGGAACTATCCACAAAGAATAATCTTAAGCTGTGGGGGCAGACATTCGCGCTTGCAATTCGTTCCTTTTTTGTTCTATTGAACTGCAGATTTCGAGTCAAGCATCGTGAAAAGCTGCGACCGATAGGGAATAGACCTCGACACGTCCGGCTGCGTCACTACATAAGGACGCGCCGCCATCCAGCCTGTTATTTTTGTCCGAGCCTTGTCATGAGTGAACTGAAGACGATTTCCATCCGTGGTGCCCGTGAACACAATCTCAAGGGTATCGATCTCGATCTGCCACGCAACAAGCTGATCGTCATGACCGGGCTTTCCGGCTCAGGCAAGTCGTCGCTCGCCTTCGATACGATCTACGCCGAAGGCCAGCGCCGTTATGTCGAAAGCCTCTCGGCCTATGCGCGCCAGTTCCTGGAAATGATGCAGAAGCCGGATGTCGACCAGATCGAGGGCCTGTCGCCGGCAATCTCTATCGAACAGAAGACCACCTCGCGCAACCCGCGCTCCACGGTCGGCACGGTCACCGAGATCTACGACTATATGCGCCTTCTCTTCGCGCGTGTCGGTGTCCCCTATTCGCCGGCCACGGGCCTGCCGATTGAAAGCCAGACGGTCAGCCAGATGGTCGACCGCATCCTCGCTTTCGAGGAGGGCACGCGTCTTTACATCCTCGCGCCGATCGTGCGTGGCCGCAAAGGCGAGTACAAGAAAGAACTTGCCGAGCTGATGAAGAAGGGCTTCCAGCGTGTAAAAGTGGACGGCCAGTTCTACGAGATCGCCGACGTTCCTGCTCTCGACAAGAAGTACAAACACGACATTGACGTGGTGGTTGACCGCGCCGTCGTGCGCCCGGATATGGCCGCGCGTCTTGCCGACAGTCTTGAGACCTGCCTCAAGCTTGCCGACGGGCTGGCAATTGCCGAATTTGCCGACAGGCCCCTGCCGCCCGAAGAGACAGCCGCCGGTGGTTCCGCCAACAAGTCTCTCAACGAGACCCATGAGCGGGTGCTGTTTTCGGAAAAATTCGCCTGCCCCGTTTCCGGTTTCACCATTCCGGAAATCGAACCGCGTCTCTTCTCCTTCAACAACCCCTTCGGCGCCTGCCCCAGCTGCGATGGCCTTGGCTCGCAGCAGAAGGTGGATGAGAACCTGATCGTACCGGAGCCGGCCCGCACCCTGCGTGACGGGGCCATTGCTCCCTGGGCAAAATCATCGTCGCCCTATTACAACCAGACGCTCGAAGCGCTCGGCAAAGCCTTCGGATTCAAGCTTTCGAGCAAGTGGTCCGATCTTTCGAAGGAGGCGCAGCACGCCATTCTTCAGGGCACTGACGACAAGATCGAGTTCAACTACCAGGACGGTGCCCGCTCCTACAAGACGGTCAAGAACTTCGAAGGCATCGTGCCCAATCTGGAGCGGCGCTGGAAAGAGACAGACAGCGCCTGGGCGCGCGAGGAAATCGAGCGCTATATGTCGGCAGCCCCCTGCCCGGCCTGCGCCGGTTACCGCCTGAAGCCGGAGGCGCTGGCGGTCAAGATCAACAAGCTGCATATCGGTGAAGTCACCGAAATGTCGATCCGCACGGCGCGCGACTGGTTCGAGGTGCTGCCGGAAAGCCTGAACACGAAGCAGAATGAAATTGCCGTCCGTATTCTCAAGGAAATCCGCGAACGCCTGCGATTCCTCAACGACGTAGGGCTGGATTATCTCAGCCTGTCGCGCAATTCGGGCACGCTGTCGGGCGGGGAGAGCCAGCGTATCCGTCTGGCCTCGCAGATCGGCTCTGGCCTCACCGGCGTTCTCTACGTTCTCGATGAGCCCTCGATCGGCCTGCACCAGCGCGACAATGCGCGCCTGCTGGATACGCTCAAACATCTGCGCGATATCGGCAACACCGTCATCGTGGTCGAACATGATGAGGACGCCATTCTGACGGCGGATTATGTGGTCGATATCGGCCCGGCGGCCGGTATTCACGGCGGCCAGGTGATTGCCGAAGGATCCCCGCAGGAAGTGATGGCCAATCCGAAATCGCTGACCGGCAAATATCTCTCCGGTGAACTCGGTGTTGCCGTGCCGGCTGAGCGCCGCAAACCCAAGAAGGGCCGCGAGATCAAGGTTTTTGGCGCACGCGGCAACAACCTGAAGAATGTCACGGCCGCTGTGCCGCTCGGTGTTTTCACGGCCGTAACCGGGGTTTCGGGTGGCGGCAAATCCACCTTCCTGATCGAGACGCTCTATAAATCGGCGGCGCGCAGGGTCATGGGCGCGCGTGAAATCCCGGCCGAACACGACCGCATCGATGGTTTCGAATTCATCGACAAGGTGATCGATATCGACCAGTCGCCGATCGGACGCACGCCGCGTTCCAACCCGGCCACCTATACCGGCGCCTTTACGCCGATCCGTGACTGGTTCGCCGGCCTGCCGGAAGCCAAGGCTCGTGGTTACGCGCCCGGCCGCTTCTCCTTCAACGTCAAGGGTGGCCGCTGCGAGGCCTGCCAGGGCGACGGGGTGATCAAGATCGAGATGCACTTCCTGCCTGACGTCTACGTCACCTGCGACGTCTGCCACGGCAAGCGTTATAACCGCGAGACGCTGGACGTCACCTTTAAGGGCAAATCCATCGCCGACGTGCTGGATATGACGGTTGAGGAAGGCGTCGAATTTTTCGCCGCCGTTCCCGCCGTGCGCGACAAGCTGCAATCGCTCTTCGATGTCGGCCTCGGTTACATCAAGGTCGGACAGCAGGCCAATACGCTTTCAGGCGGCGAGGCGCAGCGCGTCAAGCTCGCCAAGGAACTGTCGAAGCGCTCGACGGGCCGCACGCTCTATATTCTCGACGAGCCGACGACGGGCCTGCATTTCCACGACGTCAACAAGCTGCTCGAAATGCTGCATGCGCTGGTGGAACAGGGCAATTCCGTGGTGGTGATCGAGCATAATCTCGAAGTCATCAAGACGGCGGACTGGATCATCGATATCGGGCCTGAAGGCGGCACGGGCGGCGGCGAAGTGGTGGCCACGGGCACGCCGGAAGACATCGTCAAGGTGGAGCGTTCCTATACCGGCCACTTCCTGAAGGAGCTTCTGGAGCGCCGGCCGGCCGGAAAACGGGAGGCTGCGGAGTAAGCCGCAGTTTTCGTCGCAAAGGTTCGAAAGGCCGAAGGCCGGAGGAGGAACTAGATATGTCGACATCAGGCACGATCCGCACCGGTATCGGCGGCTGGACCTTCGAGCCCTGGGAAGGCACTTTTTATCCCGAAAAACTGCCGAAAAAACGCCAGCTGGAACACGCCAGCCGGCAGCTCACGGCAATCGAGGTGAACGGCACCTATTACAGCAGCCAGAAACCGGAGACCTTTGCGAAATGGGCATCCGAAGTGCCCGAGGATTTCGTGTTTTCGCTAAAGGCAAGCCGCTTTGTCACCAACCGCAGGGTTCTGGCCGAGGCAGGTGAGTCGATGACGAAGTTCCTGACGCAGGGGTTGACGGAACTCGGGTCCCATCTCGGTCCCATCCTTTGGCAGTTTGCGCCCACGAAAAAATTCGACGCGGAGGATTTCGGTGCATTTCTGGCGCTGCTGCCCGAAAAGCAGGACGGGCTCACTCTTCGCCATGTCGTGGAGGTGCGCAACCCGACATTTCAGGTTCCGGAATTCATCGAACTTCTTGCCAGGCACAAGGTCGCCGTCGTCTGCGCTGACCATCACGATTATCCGATGCTGCCTGACGTAACGGCCGATTTCGTTTATTGCCGCCTGCAGAAGGGCGAGGACGACATCGAGACCTGTTACCCGAAAAAAGAGATCGCGCACTGGGCTGAGCGGGTAAAGACCTATGCTAGGGGTGGTGTTCCGGACGATCTGCCGCTGATCGCGCCGGATCGGAAGGTTGAGAAGACCCCGCGCGATGTTTTCGCTTTCTTCATTACCGGCGGCAAGGTCAATGCGCCTAATGGTGCACAGGAACTGCAAAAGGCGGTCTGAGCGCTGTCAGCCCGCCATGTCTTTCGTGGTGCTAAAATCAATGCTGGCGAAAGCGGCCTCGATGACCTCCGGCCCTGCCCCGGGCCTCGTGGCATCGCTGGAGAGGATTTGCCGGAAACGGCGCGCGCCGGGCATGCCCTGAAACAGTCCGACCATATGGCGGGTGACGTGATTGAGACGTCCGCCCGCGGCGATGTAATCGGCGGCATAGGCCATCATCGCGTCACGCAGCGCCATCCAGTCCGGGTGGCGGGCCTCCTCGCCATAGATGCGATGGTCGACGTCGGCAAGGATGGAGGTGTTGTGATAGGCGGCGCGGCCGAGCATCACGCCATCCATATGCTGGAGATGTCCGCTCGCCTGATCGAGATCGGCGATGCCGCCGTTGATGCCGATAAAGACGTCAGGATTTTCCCGCTTCATGCGATAGACGAGGTCATAATCGAGCGGCGGCACTTCGCGGTTTTCCTTTGGCGAAAGCCCCTGCAGCCAGGCTTTGCGCGCGTGAACCCAGACCGCGTCCGCACCCGCCGCAACAACCCTCTTCAGAAAATCAGGAAGAACCGCTTCCGGCTCCTGCTCGTCCACCCCGATCCGGCATTTCACGGTAACCGGCCCACTGGCGGCAGCCTTCATTGCGGCCACACATTGCGCCACCACATCAGGCTCGCGCATCAGGCAAGCGCCGAAGGTGCCGGATTGCACCCGATCCGAGGGACAGCCAACATTCAGATTGATCTCATCATAACCGTAGTCCCCGGCGATCCGCACCGCTTCGGCAAGCTTGGCCGGATCAGACCCGCCGAGCTGCAACGCGACGGGATGTTCCTGAGGGTGATAACCGAGCAGCCTGTCACGCTGGCCGTGGATGATGGCGTCGGCAACGATCATTTCGGTGTAAAGCAGCGCACGCTTCGACAATTGCCGGTGCAGAAACCTGCACCTCGTATCGGTCCAGTCGATCATGGGGGCCACGGCGAAGATTTTTTCGCCGCTTGCAAGCGCTTGTCTGTACATGGATTAACCTCTTTGCGCCGGCTTCTACAGCAAAGGACCGTAAAAAGCCAGTTTTGCAGGCGAGGCAATTTTGAACTGGAAATCGCGCCGGAATCGCGGGACAAGAATTGCACCCTAAAAGACGACAGGAAATCCACATGGCCGCTACCGTCATCCCTGCCCCGAAGCCCGTTCTCCTGCCCGTCGAAGGCACGAGCGATCTGTTCCCTGTACGGCGGGTCTATTGTGTCGGCCGCAATTATGCCGATCACGCCATTGAGATGGGCCACGACCCCTCGCGCGAGCCGCCCTTCTATTTTCAGAAGAACCCGGACAACCTGCTGCCCGCAGGACAGGATTTTCCCTATCCGTCGCTCTCATCGAATGTGCATTACGAAGTTGAGTGCGTCGTGGTGCTGAAAAGCGGCGGAGCGGATATTCCGGCGTCGGAAGCGCTGAACCATGTCTGGGGTTACGCCGTCGGTATCGACATGACACGCCGCGACCTGCAGGACGGGCTGAAGAAGATGGGACGTTCCTGGGAGGGCGCGAAGGCCTTCGAATATTCCGCGCCGGTGTCCCCCATCGTCCCAGCGGACAGGATCGGGCATCCCGCAACCGGCGCGATCTGGCTCGACGTCAATGGCGAACGCAAGCAGACGGGCGATCTCGCCCAGATGATCTGGAAGGTGCCGGAAGTGATTGCCGAGCTTTCCAAGCTGTTCACCCTTGCCGCTGGCGACGTCATCATGACCGGCACGCCGGCTGGCGTTGGTCCAATCGTTCGCGGTGACCGCATAGAATGCGGCGTCGAGGGTGTCGGCACACTGTCGGTGACGGTCGTCTGACGCACGAACATAAGGGAGGACATCGACATGCCGCTTTACCGCCTTGCCGACCGTGTGCCGCAAACGCCTGCAGCGGATCGCTACTGGATCGCTCCCGACGCCAATGTCATTGGCTCAGTCACGCTCGGCGAAGACGTCGGCATTTGGTTCGGTGCAACGCTGCGTGGAGACAATGAGCCGATCACCGTCGGGCGCGGCACCAATATCCAGGAAGGCGTGATGGTTCACAGCGATCCCGGCTTTGCCGCAACGATCGGCGAAATGTGCACCATTGGCCACCACGCTATCGTGCATGGCTGTACCATCGGCGATAATTCGTTGATCGGCATGGGCGCGACGATCCTGAACGGCGCAAAGATCGGCCGAAACTGCCTCGTCGGCGCCAATGCTCTGGTGACGGAGGGGAAGGAATTTCCGGATAATTCCCTGATCGTCGGCTCGCCCGCGCGCGCTATCCGCACGCTTGATGACGACGCCGTCGCGGGGATTCTCCGCTCAGCGGAAAAATACGTCGAAAACTGGAAGCGTTTCTCAAAGGATCTGGCGATCATCGAAAGGTGATCGGGAGCGGGCAACAATACCCGTTCCATCTATCGTCCGTCAGGCCGAGCAGGCGGCGCAAAGACCGCGGATTTCGATGGTGGTCTTTTCCGCTTTGAACTTGCTGTCCTTCACCCAGCGCTCCAGCCGGTGATCGATCTCGTGATCGTGGAATTCCGTGACCTGCCCGCAGGACTCGCAGATGGCGAAGGCGACGGTGCCATGGTGACTGGAGCAGCACTCCGCCTGGGTATGGGTGCAGGCGACGAAGGCGTTAAGGCTCTCCAGCCGGTGCACAAGGCCATATTCCACCAGTTTTTCCAGCGCCCGATAGACCTGCAGCGGCGCGCGGAAACCATCATCGCGCAACTTGTCGAGGATCATATAGGCGCTGAGCGGCTGATGCGCGTTTGAAAGGGCGTTCATGACCAGCGACTGGTTCTTGGTGAGGTTCTGCTGGGTCTGCGCATTCATGACTTGCCTCCTTCATCCGCGGAGCGGGACAAACCCGGCGCCGGCAACAGGCTTATAACGAAGAGGATCACCGCGGCAACCACGATGGATGGACCGGACGGTGTATCATAGGTGAGCGATCCGAAGAGGCCGCCAACAACGGCAACCGCACCGATCAGCGAAGCCACCACCGCCATTACCTCCGGTGTAGCGGAGAAACGTCTGGCGGTCGCAGCCGGTATGATGAGCAGCGATGTGATGAGCATGATACCGACCACCTTCATCGCGATGGCGATCACCAGCGCCATCAGCAACGTGAAGATCAATTTCGCCCGTTCCGGTTTCAGCCCCTCGGCTTCGGCCAGCTCCGTATTGACGGTGGAGGCAAGCAGCGATCGCCACAGGAACACCATGGAGACGATGACAACCAGTCCGCCGCCCCAGATCAGTGCAATATCGCTGCGGGTGACGGCGAGAATGTCGCCGAACAGGAACGAGACGAGATCGATGCGGACCCAGCTCATGAAGGCAACGATGACAAGGCCGATCGCCAATGCGGAGTGGGACAGGATGCCCAGCAGCGCATCGGCGGACAGCGCCTGCCGCCGTTGCAGGAAAATCAAGAGGAGCGACACGGCCGACGCGACCAGAAACACGCTGACAATGAGGTTCAGCTGCAGCAGCAGAGACAGGGCAACACCCAGAAGCGCCGAATGGGCCATGGTATCGCCAAAATAGGCCATGCGCCGCCAGACGACAAAGCAGCCAAGCGGACCGGCGGTCAATGCAACACCAATGCCGGCGACCATGGCGCGGACGAAGAAATCGTCAAACATGGCGTTCTCCCTGCCGCTGGTTAAGGTGGGCGTCGTCGTCATGTTCATGGCCGCAGCCGCATTCTCCATGATCATCGTGGCGGTGGCCGTGGTCATGATGGTCATGCCCGTGGTCATGATGAAGATCATGCCCGTGATGGTGACCATCCTCGGGGTGGCAATGGTCCGTCACCGTGCCATCCGCATGTTGCACCCGGCCGTCGGGCAAATGGGTGTGATCATGATGGTGACTGTAGACGGCCAGCCCCTTCGCCGCCGCGCCGCCGAACAGGCGCATATATTCTGGACTCTGGCTCACCGCCTGCGGTGTGCCGCGGCAGCAGACATGGCCGTTGAGGCATATCACCGTATCGGTTTCCGCCATCACTACATGCAGATCATGCGAGATTAACAAAATTCCGCAATTATTTGAATTCCTGATATTTTTTATCAGATCATAAAGCGCGATCTCGCCGGAGAAGTCCACCCCCTGCACGGGTTCGTCAAGAACCAGAAGGTCGGGCTTGCGGGCAATGGCGCGGGCAAGAAGCGCGCGTTGGAACTCGCCACCGGACAGATGCTGCACCTCGGCATTGGCAAGATGCGCGATACCGGTCGCATTCAGCGCGGCGTCTATTTCGCGGGCGGCGAGCGGTCCTGTCAGTGTCATCAGTCGGCGCACCGAAAGCGGCATTGTCCAGTCGACCGAAAGCTTCTGCGGCACATAACCCACTTTCAGACCAGCCTTGCGGGTAACCACCCCCTCGGTTGGTTTGACGACACCAATCGCCATTTTCGCGCTCGTGGACTTGCCTGATCCGTTCGGCCCGATCAGTGTGACGATCTCGCCCTTGCTGACGGAAAACTCCACGCCGCGCACCAGCCAGCGGCCGTTGCGCTGGACGCCGGCATTGGCAAGGGAGACCAGTATCTCGTTACCCGGATGGGCGGAATGAAGCATGGGATTGTCCGTTTGGCGATGTTGCTTACCGCTATCGCATACGTTATAGAGTTACGCAATAAATGTAATAACATAACTAACGTTCTTCAAGTGGAGTGCATTTCATGAAATCGATCCTGATCCCGCTCGCGGCCTCCATGGCAATCGCGGTCGCCGCTTCGGACGCCACCGCTGCACCCGAGGTCGTGGTGTCGATCAAGCCCGTGCACTCCCTCGTTGCAGCCATCATGCAAGGTGTCGGGGAACCGCAGCTCATCGTCGACGGCGCGGCCTCGCCGCATACCTATAATCTCCGTCCGTCGAATGCACGCAAGCTCGAAACGGTGGATGTGGTTTTCTGGGTGGGTCCCGGACTGGAAGCATTTCTGGAGAAGCCGCTGGAAGCGCTGGCCGCCAAGGCGACTGTTGTGGAACTGGAAGATGCCAAGGGGCTGGAAAAGCTGCCCTTCCGTGAAGGGGGGCCCTTTGAAGCGCATGATCATGGCGAAGAAGGCCATGAGGCGAATGACGGTCATGCCGAAAAGCCGGACGCGCACGAGCATGGTCACGAGCATGACGGAGGCGGTCACGCCGGTCACGACGGTGAGAGCCACGATGACCATGAGCATGGCACCTATGACACACATCTCTGGCTTGACCCCGCCAATGCCAAGGCCATGGCCCAGGCAATCGAAACCGCGCTGATCGCGGCCGATCCCGGCAATGCCGCGATCTATCAGTCCAACACAAAGAAACTGATCGATGATCTTGATACACTTGACGCCGAACTGGCCGAAACGGTTCAGCCGGTGAAGGACAAGCCGTTCATTGTCTTCCACGACGCCTACCAATATTTCGAACATCGCTATGGCGTGAAGACGGCGGGGTCGATCACCGTAAGCCCCGAAACCCTGCCGGGCGCGGATCGCGTCAAACAGATGCAAGAAAAGGTTCGCCAGCTCGGCGCGACCTGCGTTTTTGCCGAACCGCAATTCGAGCCTAAGCTGGTCTCGGTCATCACCGAAGGCACGGCAGCGAAATCGGCTACGCTTGATCCGGAAGCGGCAACGCTGGAGCCGGGCCCGGAGCTTTACTTCAAGCTGATGCGCGGTATCGCCGGGTCGCTGAAGAATTGTTTGTCCTGATGGGCACCTCATCAAGCCCGGCATGGCCAATGCGCCATGCCGGCTCGGTCTTGCGTGTGCCTTAAGGCTTCGGCGCCATGGAGGACCAGACCGGGCGGCTGATACTCTGCAGAGTTTCCGCGGGCGCGCCGTTGATGCGGGCCAAAAGGGCTTTCGCAAGCTCCCTGCCCGCCAGTTTGATATCTTCATTGACGGTATGGATCTGCGGCTTGATCCAGTTCAGGAATTCGGCGGACTGTTTCGAGACGATGTCGATGTCCTTTCCGATTTTCACGCCCGCGGCCTCGAACCCGGCCACCAGCGCTATGGTGCTGCTGCCACTGATCGAAACGATGCCATCGGGACGATCATCGGACTGCATGAGCCTCTGACCGAAATCGCGGATTTTTTCCAGCGGCGTTTCGATTGTAACGGTGTCCAACGGAAATTCGGTAAGGCCGAAATCCCTGATTGCCCGATTAAACCCCTTGCGAGCGTGGTCGTGAAACGAAAAACGTGACGGCGGCACGATGACGGCGATCTTCCTGCGTCCGCATTGAGCCAATCGCTCGACCGCTTCGTAGGCGTAGGCTTCATTGTCAAAATCATGAAAGGCATGGTCGATGCCCATGTCCGAACGTCCATGGGTGACGAAGGGCATCTTGCGCTCCGTCATGAAACGGACTCGCGTATCGTTGGGTTCGATCTTAGAAATGATGACGCCATCCGCCGACCCCGTTTCGAGAATGTAGCGGATCGGCACCATGGAATCCTTGGCGTGGATATGGGGCGTTACGACCAGATGATATTGGGTCGAGGACAGAACCTCGGTGATGCCGAACACCATCTGGCTGGTAAAACCCATCAGCTCTTCATCGACGCTGAGAACGAGGGCAATCACATTGGTCTTGCCGGTGCGAAGGCGCACGCCGGCGCGGTTTGGCTGATAGCCGATCTGGCGGGCAATCAGCCGCACGCGCTCCTTGGTCTCCGCGCCGATATCAGGCGCATCCTTGAGAGCGCGCGAAACGGTGGTGATGCCGAGGCCCGTCATGTAAGCGATGGTCTTCAGGGTCGGGCGCTCGCCCGTCGTCACGGGCGCTTCGCTCCCGCCGGATTTACCAGTATCGTTCATGTCATTTCGCCATGCTTGACCGAACGGTGATCATAGATAGCTTTTACGTCGTTGCAAAGGCAAAGGTCCTCAACAGGGGTCCGCTTTCCGCGCGGGGGCCCTCGTTCGGGCTATAACGATGTAGCTCGAAAAAATGTCCGGTTCTTACTGCGCTTTTCTCTGGCCCGCCCGTGATGGCGGCGTAGCCAATATATGATTTGATCAAAAACATTGAAAAATCATAATAACTTATTGATATAAAATAGAAATATAAAATATTGTCTAGACCGATCCATCCGGCCGCGATTGATGAGCCGTTCCGGAGATTTTTCCTGACATATGTTGTACCTGAAAGACATGACGGAATGGAGGTTTTACGGTAACGTTGCCGAAGGGAGGGTGTCATGAGACCGAGCAAGCGGGCTTTAGCCACTTGCGGCGTCCATCCTCCCCAGATTCTGACACAAGCCTGCATCACAATGCCGGCTTCCTTATTTGAATTCATAAATGCAGGGTCCCGTCATGATTTCTTCCTCCACGCCCGAAACCGTCATCGATCTGGCAGGGCTCTGGCGCCTGACATCAGTGGACAGAGATCATACGACCGAGCTTACCGTCCCTGGGGATATCCATACGGCACTCAAAGATGCGGGCATCATTCCAGATCCCTACCACGGAGCCAATGAAAAGGCTGTGCAATGGGTGGCCCAACAGGACTGGGTTCTTGAGCGAACGTTCATCCTCGATGAGGCGGACGCAAGCTGGTATCTCGACATCGACTATCTCGACACCGTCGCGATTGTCTTCGTGAACGACGTTCCGGTGCTCAGCGCGGACAATTGCTTCCGTCGCTACCGCCCTGACATTTCCCGTGCAGTGCGCCCCGGTGAAAACACCATTCGCATCCATTTTCACTCCAATATAACCGCCGGGGCGGAGCGGCAGGCGCGCCAGCCGTTTTATATACCTTATCACCCGGGGAATTCGCCTATCGCCAATGGCAATATGCTTCGCAAGCCGCAATGCCATTTCGGCTGGGACTGGAACATCGCGATTGCGCCGCTCGGGCTTTACGGCAAAATCCTGCTGAAACGGCTCGATACGGCCCGGATCGAGCATGTCGTTACCTCACAGCGCCATATCGACGGCGGCGTCGAGCTGCATGTGGCCGTCACCCTCTTTGCCGAGGGACCGGCAAGCCTGCCGGTTTATCTGTCTCTCAACGATGAAGGGCTGAGGCTCGATTGCGGCGTCGGCGCAGGCGAAACCGTAGTGCGTCACGTCTTCTTCGTGGAAAATCCGGAGCTCTGGTGGCCGGCCGGCAGTGGCGGGCAGACGCTCTACACGCTGATGGTGGAGCTGCCCGATGAGACTGTGACCCGGCAGATCGGCTTCAGGACCATCGAGCTTCTGACCGATAAGGATGATGCCGGCAGCCGCTTCGCGTTCCGCATCAACGGCCGGGAAATCTTCTGCCGCGGTGCCAACTGGATTCCCGCAGATGCGCTCTATTCGCTCACCAGCCGGGAAAAGACCGAAGACCTCCTCTGCTCCGCGGTCGAGGCTAACATGAACATGATCCGGGTCTGGGGCGGCGGATTTTACGAGGAAGACTGGTTCTACGATCTCTGCGACCGTCTTGGCCTGCTGGTGTGGCAGGACTTCATGTTCGCCTGCAATCTTTATCCCTGCAGCGAGGATTTTCTCGATAATGTCGAACATGAGGTTGATTATCAGGTGAAACGCCTCTCCTCGCATCCTTCCATCGTGCTCTGGTGCGGCGATAACGAGCTGGTGGGTGCACTGACCTGGTTCGATGAGTCCCGCAACAATCGCGACCGATATCTTGTGGCTTATGACCGACTGAACCGCACCATTGAAAAGGCCCTGAAAAAGGCCGCTCCCGAAGCGCTGTGGTGGCCATCAAGCCCCGCCTCCGGTTATCTCGATTATGGCGATGCCTGGCACGCGGATGGTTCCGGCGACATGCATTACTGGTCCGTGTGGCACGAGAACAAGTCATTCGACAATTACCGTTCGGTGAAGCCGCGTTTCTGCTCGGAATTCGGTTTCCAGTCCTACACCTCCATGCCGGTCATCCGCACCTATGCGGAAGACAGGGATATGAACATCGCCTCCCCCGTCATCGAACTGCACCAGAAAAATGCTGGCGGCAACGAGCGGATCGCCGGTACGATGTTCCGCTACTTCCGCTTCCCAAAGGACTTCGAGAATTTCGTTTATCTGAGCCAGGTCCAGCAGGCATTGGCTATCCGCACGGCCGTCGATTACTGGCGCTCGCTGAAGCCGCATTGCATGGGAACGCTATACTGGCAGCTGAACGACACCTGGCCGGTCGCCTCGTGGTCAAGCCTCGATTATGGCGGCGGCTGGAAGGCGCTGCATTATGCCGCCCGCCGCTTCTTCCAGCCTGTCGCGGTTTCGGCTATTCCCGCGGAAGATGGACGCCGAATAAACTTCTCCATGGTGAACGACACGGCGGAAGACGTCGAGATCGACATGAATATCGTTGCCCTGACCATGGACGGCAACCGAGTGCCGTTGAAATCCGCCAACGGCACCTGCACGACCGACAAGGCCGCTACGCTGACCGACATCGACATGAGCAGCCTGCCTGACGGCACCATCCTTGCCTGGAGCTTCATCGCCTCCAACGGCATGACCGGGGAAGGCCACCATGTGCGCGACACCTATAAAGCGCTGGAACTTCTGCCCGCCGGTCTGACATTCACCACCAGCTCACTGAAAAACGGGCAGTTCGAAATAGATGTCACCGCAAGCGGGCTTGCGCTCTTCGTCATGCTGGAGGCAGATCAGCCCGGGCGTTATTCCGACAACCTTTTCGATCTCGCCGCCGGCGAAACGCGGCGTATCATCTTCACCCCGAAAGCGGGCGGCGGACAGCCGCACTTCCGTGTCTTCGATCTTCATGGCTGCCAGTCCCCGCATTGAAACGACGCGGAGAAAGGCATAACCATCCTGTTCGGGAAGACAGGCGTCGCGGCCTGCCCTCATCAGTTCAAATGGTTGCCGGGTTCTTCGGCAGCCGATCATCAGCAAGTGGAGGAAGACCCATGGTTTGGCAACCGGCCGAAAACCGTTACACGTCCATGAAATACAATTATTGCGGAAAGACCGGACTGAAACTGCCGGCGATCTCGCTGGGACTCTGGCATAATTTCGGCAACGATACGCCGCATCAGACGAAACAGGCCATCTGCCGCCGTGCCTTCGATCTCGGCATTACCCATTTCGACCTCGCCAACAATTATGGCCCGCCGCCCGGCAGCGCCGAGACCGCCTTCGGCGAAATCCTGAGGACGGATTTCCGGGGTTATCGTGACGAGATGATCATCTCCTCCAAGGCGGGTTACAACATGTGGCCAGGCCCTTACGGCGAATGGGGCAGCCGCAAATATCTTATCGCCTCCTGCGACCAGAGCCTGAAACGCATGGGGCTGGATTACGTCGATATCTTCTATTCTCACCGTTTCGATCCCAACACGCCGCTTGAGGAAACCTGTGGTGCGCTCGATCAGATCGTGCGTTCGGGCAAGGCGCTTTATGTCGGCATCTCTTCCTACAATTCGAAGCGCACCCGCGAGGCAGCTGCCATCCTGAAGGACCTCGGCACGCCCTGCATCATCCACCAGCCGAGCTATTCGATGATCAATCGCTGGATTGAAGAAGATGGTCTCGTTGATACGCTGGAGGAACTAGGCATCGGCTCCATCGTCTTCTCGCCGCTGGCGCAGGGCATGCTGACGACGAAATATCTCGGCGGCGTGCCGGATGGCAGCCGCGCATCGCAGAGCAAGTCGCTGAACCCGGCCTTCCTCAACGAGCGCAATGTTGAAAACATTCGCGCGCTCAACGGCATCGCCGAACGCCGTGGTCAGACACTGGCGCAGATGGCCATCGCCTGGGTGCTGCGCGGCGGTCGCATCACCTCGGCGCTGATCGGCGCCAGCCGCGTCGAGCAGCTTGAAGACTGTGTGAAAGCGCTGGACAAACCGGATTTCACGACCGAGGAACTCGCTGAAATCGACCGCTACGCCAAGGACGCTGATATCAACCTCTGGGCAAAATCTGCCGAACGCGTCTGACCGAGGAGAGACCGCCCGGTTATTCCGGGCGGTCCCACCGTGTCAAGAAACTTCAAAACAAAAGATTAACTTCCGCCACTAAGCCTTAACAACCATTACATAATTGTAATTTTAAATTCAGTTTCCGTTCATTCGTTTATTCGTAAGTTCTTCTCATTGAAACACGAGAGGAAACTTCCATGAAAAAGTTCGTCACCATTCTTCTGGCTGCAACCGTTCTCGCGGCCCCGATGGCTCAGGCGCAGGGCCGTCACGATGATCGCCACCGCGGCGTCACCGTTGAGCGTCATGTCACGAAAAAGGTCATCGTCAAGAAGCACCGCTGGGATCGTGGTCAGCGCCTTTCGCCAGCAGAGCGTCGTCATTTCGTCGATCGTCGCGATTATCGCCGTTACCGCCTGGCCGAACCGCGCCGCGACCAGCGCTGGGTGCGCGTTGACAACCAGTTCCTGCTCATCAACGCCGTCAGCGGCCTGATCGTTGGCCTTGCCGCCGCTCGCTAATTCCAAGCACCGGTGAAATGAAAAAGGCCCGCTTGCGCGGGCCTTTATCTTTATCCAATGGCCGATCAGAAAATATCGGCGCCGCTGCCCCACGGGCCATGCGGCTTGTCCACGCCGTCGGTGCGTTCGAAACCATGCGCGCCGAAGAAGTCGCGCTGCGCCTGGATGAGATTGGCGCTGCCGCGGCCGCGACGATAGGCGTCGAAATAGCCGAGGGCGGAAGCCAGCGCCGAAACCGGCAGGCCCGACAGGGCAGCGTAAGAAACGACGCGGCGCAGCGGCGCATCGGTTTCCTTGACGATGGCGGAGAAAGCCGGCGTCACGATGAGGTTGGCCACATGCGGATCCTTGGTAAAGGCCGAGGTGATCTCATCGAGGAACTCCGAGCGGATGATGCAGCCGGCGCGCCAGATGCGGGCAATCGTCGGCATCGGCAGGTTCCAGTTGAACTCCTTCGAAGCGGCCGACATGATGGCGAAGCCCTGCGCATAGGCACCGACCTTGGCGGCCAGAAGCGCGCTTTCCAGATCGGCGATGAAGGCCTTCCTGTCGGCCGGTGCGGCTGCAAGGGCCGGAAGGCCGAAGATCTTCTCGGCAGCTTCGCGCTCATCCTTCTGCGAGGAGAGAATACGGGCAGCCACGGCCGCTTCGATGGCGGTTGCAGCGACGCCCATGTTCTGCGCCTCGATGACGGACCATTTGCCGGTGCCCTTCTGGCCGGCCTTGTCGAGGATCAGATCGACCATCGGTTTGCCGGTGATCGGATCGGCGGCGCGCAGAACCTTTTCGGTGATTTCGATCAGGTAGGAATTAAGACGGCCCTTGTTCCATTCACCGAACACATCGGCGATTTCGGCAGCGCTCATCTTCAGACCGTCACGCAGGATGCCGTAGATTTCCGCGATCATCTGCATGTCGGCATATTCGATACCGTTATGGATGGTCTTGACGAAGTGGCCAGCACCATCATTGCCGAGCCATGCCACGCACGGATCGTCATTATATTTGGCCGAGATGGAGGTGAGCACTTTCTCGACGCGCTTCCAGCTGTCCTCGGTGCCGCCAACCATGATGGACGGTCCATGACGCGCGCCCTCTTCGCCACCCGAAACGCCCATGCCGATAAAGGTGAGGCCGCTGTCCTTCAGATTGTCGAAACGGCGGATCGTGTCGCGGAAATTCGCATTGCCCGCGTCGATCATGATGTCGCCGTTCGAAAGGTGCGGCTTCAGGATTTCCATCTGCTGGTCGACCGGATCGCCAGCCTTGATCATGATGATGATCGGGCGCGGAGGACGAATGGCGGCAACGAATTCCTCGATGGTTTCGCAAGGGATCAATTGTCCCTGCAACTCGCCGGCTTCAGCGTAGAATTTTCTCGTCGCTTCAGGGGTTCGGTTGAATACGGCGATCTTGTTGCCCTTTTCGGCGATGTTGAGCGCCAGGTTAGAGCCCATGACGCCGAGACCGATCAAACCGATTTCTGCCTGTTCCACGGATGTGCCTCCATCTTGCTTTTTGGTGGTCGTGTTGTGGCACTGTAATCACCAAACGGCAAGGCTGGGCGTGACTGAAACGATTAAATTTTGATGACGCAAATCAGCTTTGCATATTTGCGGCAGGTCATGGCCCATTCGAAATCGAGGATCGCGGCCGGTTATCACCATCGTCCAGCGCCCGCCAGGCGGCCCCATCCATGTCCTCATACTGGCCCGAACACACCGACCAGAGGAAGGCAAAAAGTCCAAGTGCGCCTAATAGCAGCGCAACGGGAATGAGATAGATCAGCATGTTCATGCCAGTTGCGCCCCCTCGCCCGCAAACCCGGTCTCTGGTTCATTCCGACGACCGACGGATTCAACCGATCCGGCGAGGCGCAATGCGTTGGCGACGACGATCAGCGACGATGTCGACATGGCGATGGCCGCGATCATCGGCGTCGCATAACCAGCAATCGCGATCGGCACGGCAATGATATTATAGCCGATGGCAAGCGCGAAGTTCTGCCGGATGAGCTTTCCGGCCTGCTGCGATGTCTCGATCGCGAAAGGCACGGCATCGAGGTCCTCCTGCATAAGAACAAAATCGGCGGCCTGCCGGCCGATATCGGCCGCGGTGGCGGGCGCCATCGAAACATGTGCGGCGGCGAGCGCCGGCGCATCGTTGATACCGTCTCCCACCATCAGGACTTTGTGCCCTACCCCGGCAAGCGAGGCGCAACGCGCCGCCTTGTCCTTCGGCGACAGGTCCGCGCTCCAGTTGGCGATCCCCAGCCGGTCGGCCATGGCGCTGACGGCCACTGCCCGGTCACCCGAAACGATTTCCTGAGCCAAACCCCGCACCGACAGGCTACGCAATGCCGCAGCCGCACCTGCGCGCGGATTGTCATCGAAACCGAAGCTCGCCAGAAGGCGGCCATCGAGTGACAACACCACCTCCGACCGCGCATTGCCATTGTCGACGCCCTCATCATCCGGGCACGCGAAACGGCGGTTGCCGAGCCGATAGGTTCCCACATCAGTCTTCGCCTCGACGCCCGAACCCGGGATTTCATGCACCGTCTCATACGCCGACAAAGGGCCGCTGTAGGCGGCATGCAGAGCTTTTGAGAGGGGATGGCGGGAATGGGCAGCAAGTCCTGCCGCAATTGCCATGGTGGCGGGCTTCACCTCGCCCGTCTCGACCAGTCGCGGCCTGCCGATGGTCAATGTGCCGGTCTTGTCGAACAGTATGGTATCGATCTCCGCCAGTCGCTCCATGGCCGACCCCTCCTTGACCATGATCCCATGCCGGAAAAGCCTTCCCGCGGCCACCACCTGCACGACGGGAACGGCAAGGCCGAGCGCGCAGGGGCAGGTTATGATGAGAACCGCGATGGCGATCAGCATCGCCTGCTTCCAGTCGCCACCGAAGAAACCCCATCCGAGAAACGACACCAGCGCCAGAAGATGGACGACGGGCGAATAATAGCTTGCGGCCCGGTCGGCAATACGGCGGTAACGCGCTCGCCCACCTTCGGCCGCCTCCATCAGACCGATGACCTCCGACAGGAATGAATCCCTGGCCGAGGCGGTCACCCGGGCCACCAGCGAACCGGTAAGGTTCAGCGTACCCGCCTGCAGGCTGTCACCCGCCGCAACACGCCGTGGCGCGCTTTCACCATTGACGATCGACATGTCGAGATCGCTGCTGCCACTCTCGACCACCGCGTCCACCGCCACACGGTCTCCTGGCGCTATCGCAATCGACATTCCAGGCTCGATATCGGCAAGCGGGCGGTATTCGCGTGTTCCGCTCTCACCGAGGACGGTCGCGCCCCGTGGCGAAAGCCGGGCGAGCCCGGCAATCGCCGAACGAGCCTTGTCGCGCATGATATGATCGAGCGTGCGGCCGATCAGCAGGAAGAACAGCAGCGACACCGTCGCATCGAACCAGGCATGTTCACCGTGGTGGATCGTCTCCCACAGCGAAACGGCATAGGACAGCGTGATGGCCAGTGCGATCGGCACGTCCATGTTGGTGCGGCCGTGTTTCAGCGCGCTCCAGGCCGACTGATAAAAGAAACGCCCACCGTAGATCAGCGCCGGGGCGGCGATCATCGCCGAAATCCAGTGAAACATGTCGCGCGTCGCCGCATCCGCGCCGGACCAGACGGAAACGGACAGAAGCATGATATTGGCCGAGGCAAAGCCGCATAGCGCAACCGCCCTGATCAGCTGCGAACGCAACGCGTCGGAAGCGTCCTGACCACTGGCGAAAAGATGCGTGCGGTATCCCGTCGCCAGAATGGCGCGGGCAAGGTCGGCGGGATCGGTCCTGACACCCTCGACCTCTTCCCTCCAGACAATCGCAACACGCTTGGACGAAAGGTTCAACCGCGCCCGCTCCACCTGCGGCAAGCGGCCGAGCGCGCTCTCCACGGTGGTGATGCAGGCGCCGCAATAAACATCCGGCACGCTGAGATCGGTCTGACGTAGCCCCTGCCCCAGATCACGGCTTGCCAGCATCAGCTCCTCTGACGACGGTGGATTGACCGGATCGGCAAGCTGCAGCGAACCTTCTGTTCCCGGTGCACAACAGCTCATTGGCGCCCCCTGACAACGGCGATCCGCGTGCCCTCGTGCACGATGATCCGGCCGTCCTTGACGGCTGTAATTTCTACGATCCACTGGCCTGGCAGCATGTCATGCGGGCCGGTAAAGACCCCTTTGGCAACCGGGGTCAGCTCCATGTCGAAATTCTGGCGTTCCCCGACGGGCCGACGAAAATGCGCGATCACCTGATCGGTATCGACCGGGCCGGTATCGGGATGAAAGACCTCGTAGCGGACCGTCCTTTCGTCCACCGCAAGTTTACCCTTGATGCCGGTCGCCGCCCTCGCCTTGGCTGCTTCCGCCTTCGCGTTGAACTGCTGGCTGGCCACATAGGTATTCGGCACGACAAGCCCGCTCCAGCTGTTGACCGCGTTCCAGGCCATCACCATGTTGACGGTGATGACGGTGCCGAAAAACAGCAGCATGACGCCCAGCATATGCCAGCCGGTGAAAGTGAAACCGGACGTGTGACGATTGTTCACGGTCATTTTGTAGCTCCCGGAGCGTTGAAAACAGCGTCATAGCGGGCCGTCTCATGGCCGCCCGTATCGCTGACGATGAACTCGAAATTTTCCGCGGCCCGAGCGACGCGCCCGCCCGGCCGGGTGACGAAGACTTTCAGCGTCGTCGCTTCATCCGGCTCCACCGTCACCTCAAAGGCACGCGCGGCCGCATCGGGCATACCGTTTATCTTCATCACGGCATCAGGAAGGCCGTCGATGGTCAGGCTCATCGTGCGCGGCTGCGGCACCATGTTGAGGATGCGCACGGTGTAGCCGTTGCGGATGGATCCGTTCGATTCCAGCACATATTGCGGATTGCGGTCGTGCAGAACATTGAGCGCCAGCCGCTCGCGCGTCACCAGCGCAAACAGCATGCCGATGCCGACAGCCGCCCATATCGCCGTATAAAGCAGCGTGCGCGGACGGAAGATGATGCGCCAGTTGAAGTGGCGCACGCGCTTGCTGAACTTGCCGTCTTCCTCACGCACGTTGGCCGGGTGGATTGCGTGCTGACCGTTGCCGGTCGCGAGCGCCATGTTGGATTGATACTCGGCAAGCGTGGCATAGGCAATCAGGCCACGCGGCTTGCCGATCTTGTCCATCACCCCGTCGCAGGCATCGATGCAGAGTGCGCAGGTGATGCATTCCAGCTGCTGCCCGTCCCTGATGTCGATGCCCATGGGACAGACCGCGACGCAAGCGTTGCAATCGACGCAATCGCCGACGCTCTCCCCCGCTGCGGCGGCCTTTTTGGCGTGCCGCGAGCGTGGCTCGCCGCGCCAGTCGTTATAGGTGACGACAAGCGAATTCTCATCCAGCATCGCCGCCTGAATGCGTGGCCATGGGCACATGTAGGTGCAGACCTGTTCCCGCATCAACCCGCCAAAGACATAGGTCGTGGCGGTGAGGATGGCGACGGTCGAATAGGCAATCATGGGCGCCTGGCCGGTGACGAATTCCCGCGCCAGCGTCGGCGCATCGGCGAAGTAGAAAATCCAGGCGCCGCCGGTCAGGGCGCCAATCACCAACCAGATCGCGTGCTTCACCACTCGCTTGCGGAATTTGCCGACTGTAAGTGGCGCGGCGTCCAGCTTCATGCGTGCATTTCGGTCACCCTCGATCGCCCGTTCGACGACGAGAAACAGGTCCACCCACACTGTCTGGGGGCAGGTATAACCGCACCATGCACGTCCCACGGCGGAGGTGACGAGAAACAGCCCCAACCCCGCCATGACCAGCAATCCCGCGACGAAGAAAAATTCCTGCGGCCAGATCTCGATGAAAAAGAAATAAAAGCGTCGATTGGCGATATCGATCAATACCGCCTGATCGGGCGCATAGGGGCCACGGCCCCAACGCAGGAACGGCGTGAGATAATAAATGCCGAGCGTGACGAGCATGACGAGCCATTTGAACCGCCGGAACCGACCTTCCGCGCGCTTGGGAAAAATCTTCCTGCGTGCTTCGTAAAGCGGTTTGCGCGTTTTTGCGGAATTGACGGCCTCCGCGTCCAGCCTTTCAACGGGCTGCTGCGGGCGTTCCTGTCCGGCGCGATAGATGTTCATGATAGGAGTCCGGTTTTTATCTCCTTGCTTTCTCCCATCTCTGCGGTGAAACATCCTTGACTTGCATCAAGTGACGACAAAGTGGCGCAGCAAGAGGAGCTTGCCGCAAGAGGAGGATCAGATGTCTGTCATGCAGTCGAGAATCATTCATCTGTCTATCGAGAAGCCGTGGAGTCACGTCTATGACTTCGTTTCCGATCCGAACAACATGGGTCGCTGGGCTGCTGGACTGGCAGGTGGCCTCAGGCCCGATGGCGAAGACTGGATCGCCGAAGGCGGACCACTCGGCGAGGTCAGGGTGAATTTTGCGCCAGCAAACGAATTCGGGGTCGTGGATCACGTCGTCACCTTGCCCGATGGCCTGAAGGTCTATAACGCGCTCAGGGTGACCCCGAACGGCAGTGGCGCCGAGGTCAGTTTCACGCTGCTTCGTCTTGAGGGGATGACGGACGAGGATTTCAACGGGGATGCGAGGGCTGTCACAGCCGATCTAGAAGCCTTGAAGGCGCTGCTCGAAGAGACGTGATGGAGTAAATAATGACGGAAAATGGCAACGACCGGCGAATCGACTATGTCGAGTTCAACGTGAGCGATATTGAGCGCAGCAAAGCCTTTTACGGCGGCGCTTTCGGCTGGTGTTTCAAGGATTACGGTCCGCAATATTGCGAATTTTCCGACGGCCGCCTGACCGGCGGTTTTACCACCACGGCGCCGGTTTCCGCGAAGGGTGGACCGCTGGTTATTCTCTATGCGGCTGATATCGACGATGCCCAGCGGCAGGTGGTGGCGGCGGGTGGCGAGATAACCGTCGCAATCTTCGCCTTTCCCGGCGGACGCCGGTTCCATTTTACCGATCCCGATGGATATGAACTGGCGGTCTGGTCTGCGGCGTAAGACGTTTCGGCAAACGTCAACTCTCGGCTTTGCGCGGAAGAATGACTTGGAATAAGGGGCGGCCGGGAGCGCTCAGCGTTCCCAGTCCTCCCGCTCGCGTGTGGTCGTCTTCCCGAGCTTGCGTTCCAGCTCTGCGGCCTGCGCTTCGGACAGGCGAACATCGAGGGCAACCGAGCCGTCTTCGTGATCTTCCCGCCCGTCAACGATGGAATTGCTGTAGACCCAGGAAATCAGCGGCAATTGTTCAACGGACAGGACCACGGTGGTCTCCGTCAGGACACCGGAGAGGCGTTTCGAAATCTCGTCCATCAGGGCATCGACGCCCTCGCCGGTGATCGCAGAGACAGCACGAATATTGGCGCTGCCTTCGGCTCTTTGCATGATTGCGTCGTGGGCTTCCGGATCGAGGCGGTCAACCTTGTTCCAGACCTCGATGATACGGTGTTCGGCTTCCTTTTCGTCAATGCCGAGATCGCCGAGGATGCGCAGTACATCCGCCGACTGCGCGGCATTGTCCGGATCGGACATATCGCGGACATGCAGGATGAGATCGGCTTCCAGCACTTCTTCCAGCGTCGCACGGAAAGCCGCGACCAGATGTGTCGGCAGATCGGAAATGAAGCCGACCGTATCGGACAGGATCACCGTGCGGCCGTGCGGCAGTTTCATGCGCCGCAATGTCGGGTCGAGCGTGGCGAACAGCATGTCCTCGGCCAGAACGCCCGCGCCGGTGATGCGGTTGAACAGCGTCGACTTGCCGGCATTGGTATACCCGACCAGCGCCACGATCGGATGCGGCACCTTGCGGCGCTTGGCGCGATGAAGCTGGCGGGTTCGCACCACCTGCTCCAGTTCCCGCTCGAGCTTGACGATGCGTTCCTGAAGCAGGCGCCGGTCAGCCTCGATCTGCGTTTCACCGGGGCCGCCCATGAAGCCCGCGCCACCGCGCTGGCGTTCAAGGTGGGTCCAGCTTCGAACGAGGCGACCCTTCTGATAGTTCAGATGCGCAAGATCGACCTGCAGCGTACCCTCCTTGGTGGAGGCTCGGCGCCCGAAGATTTCCAGGATCAGGCCCGTTCGATCGATGACCTTGGCGTTCCAATGCTTTTCGAGATTGCGCTGCTGCACCGGTGTCAGCGGATGGTCGACAATGACCAGGCCGGAATTGGTTTCATCCAGAAGATGACCGATTTCCTCGATCTTGCCGGTGCCGAACAATGTCGCCGGACGTGGCTGGTTGACCGCGACGATAAGCCCCTGGGTCACCTCGAGATCGATGGCGAGCGCCAGCCCCTTCGCTTCCTCAAGCTTCGCCTCCACCGAGCGGCCAGCAGCGGCAGGTGATGCAGCGGCGTCGCGGGTGTCGCGTTGCTTCAGGACCGGCACAAGAACCACGGCGCGCATGTCGTCGCGGTGTTTTTCCTGCTCGGGAATGATCGATTCGTTCGAGGTGTCGCGGGTCGAAATGGCAGTCCTCATCGGGAAAGGTGGTTGGGCATTCGTCCGCGCTGGCGCGGACGTCAATAGGAAGCAACCGCCCAGCGGCAAATAAGTTCCCGGTACGGTTGGTTCCAATAAGGCGAGAAGGTCAGGACGCCTCGCGTGCAGCGCCTTCTTCGTTTTCGAACATCTGCATCGGCTGACCCGGCATGATGGTCGAAATAGCGTGCTTGTAGACAAGCTGTGCGTGATCGTCGCGACGCAGAAGCTCGCAGAAATTGTCGAAAGCCGTGACCACGCCCGTGAGCTTGACACCGTTGATCAGGAAGATCGTCAGCGCAATGTTCTTCTTGCGAACCGTGCTGAGGAACAGGTCCTGAAGGTTCTGCGAGCGGTCCGGACCTTCTTCGATTTCGAGTTCCAGCGGCTGTCCAGGCATGATGGTCGAGATCGCATGCTTGTAAACCAGCTGCGAATGACCGTCCCGGCGCAGCAGAACGCAGAAATTATCGAAGGACGTTATCACGCCCGTCAGCTTGACACCGTTGATCAGGAAGATCGTCAGTGAAATCTTTTTCTTGCGTACGGTGTTGAGGAAAAGATCTTGAAGGTTTTGAGAACGTTCCGCCATGGCGCCGCTTCTTTCTTTTTTGCCGGCAGGGATACCGGAAAATAATCAATCAATAATAAGCCGGCCAAATCTCGTCCCCCGTTTGGCCGACCTCAAACTCTGGTATCAAATCGTGTCTTGTTCGGCAACGGCGAAAACAGCCGAATGGGTACGAGTATTGACCCGTTTTCTCCCGTCGAAACAGTCAGAAATATTGTATCGAAACGCGGAAAAGCTGTTCCACGTCCCGCACCGCGTCGGCGGAGGCGAACAGTACGACACGGTCTTTTGCCTTGATCTTGGTGCTGCCATCCGGCCGGATGACCACGCCATCGCGATAGATCGCGCCGATACGGACGCCTTCGGGCATTTCAACGTCACGAAAGGACTGACCGACGAGCGGTGACGTTTCCAGCGCCTCCGCCTCGATCACCTCTGCCGAACCGCGCTGCACGGCATAGACGGAACGAATACGACCCTTGCGCACATGCTGGAGAACGCGGGAAATGGTGACCGCCCTCGGATTGATATAGGCGTCAAGTCCGAGCGAGTCGGCAACCTCGTGAAAGGAGGAACTGTTCAAAAGCGCGAGGTTCGACTTGCAGCCGAGCTGCTTGGCCATGACCGCAGCCAGGATATTGGTCTGGTCGTTATTGGTCAGGGTGACGATCAGGTCCGCGTCCTGAATGTCGGCCTGCATGAGAATTTTCTGGTCCAGCGCTGAACCATGCATGACGATGGTGTGGCTGAGCTGTTCCGATGCGGCAACTGCCCTGTCGCGATCCGCTTCGATTATCTTCACCCGCGTCTTTGGCTGCAACTCCTCGATCTTGCTTGCAACGAAGTGGCCGATATTGCCCGCGCCCGCAATAACGATGCGCTGCGCCTCCTGCTCTTCGTGACCGAACAGGCTGAGCGTGCGGCGGGCGTGTTGCCGCTGGCAGATGACGTAGGCAAGGTCGCCGACCCGCAATTGTTCGGAAGAATGCGCCACCTTGAGGAAACCATCCCGGTAGACACCCACAACCGTCGCGATGAGGTCTGGAAAGAGGCTGGAGAGTTGCTGCAACGGCGTATTGATGACCGGGCAATCCTCCATACATTCGATGGCCAGCATGTAGACCGTGTCGTCCGCGAAACGCACCACGTCGGTCGCGCCCGGAAAGGCGATGCGCCGCAGCACCATCTTGCCGACTTCAACTTCCGGCGAGATCGTCACGTCGATAGACATGTTTTCGCGGCTGAAGAGATCGGCATATTCAGGCTTAAGATAGCTCTGGTCGCGGATGCGGGCGATCTTGGTCGGCACGCTGAACAAGGCATGCGCAACCTCGCAGGCGACGATGTTGATTTCGTCATGCAGCGTCACGGCGATGATCATGTCCGCCTGGTCCGCTCCGGCCTTGGCCAGCATGTCTGGATGCGCGCCATGGCCGACGTAACCGCGGACATCAAGCGTCTCAGTGATGGCGGTTATCAAAGACGCGGCGGTATCGATGACGGATACTTCGTTGTCCTCGCGCGACAATTGTTCGGCGATGCCGTAACCCACCTGCCCTGCGCCGCAAATGATGACTCTCATGCTGTCTCTCTGACGGATAATCGGTTACGGCGACCTGGCCCTGGCCCCTTATACGCCGAGAGATTTCAGTTTGCGATGCAGTGCAGAGCGTTCCATGCCGACAAATTCCGCCGTTCGCGAAATATTGCCCCCGAATCGGTTGATCTGCGCCACCAGATAGTCTCGCTCGAACATTTCGCGAGCTTCGCGCAACGGCAGCGTCATGATGTGCTGATCGCCCTGAGCCGATATCTTCGGCAACATGTCGCCGATATCGGACGGCAGCATGTCAGCAGAGATCGGGGCTTCACCGCCTTCGGGACGCGCCAGTATCATCAACCGCTCGATATTGTTGCGAAGCTGTCGGATGTTGCCCGGCCAGTCATGGGTCTGAAGAACGGCCATTGCGTCGTCGCCGATCTTGCGCGGACGGATGCCAGCCTGTTCGGAAATCTGCCGCATGAACATGTCGACGAGGAAGGGAATATCCTCGCGTCGCTCGGACAGCGCCGGTACCTTCACCGGCACGACGGCGAGCCGGTGGTAGAGATCCTCACGGAACTGGCCCTCGGCGATCAGGCTTTCGAGGTGATGAGCCGTCGACGAAATGATGCGCACATCCACCTTCACCCGCTTGCCGCCGCCCACACGCTCGAATTGCTGGTCGACAAGCACGCGGAGGATCTTGTTCTGGGTCTCGCGGGGCATCTCGCCCACTTCGTCGAGATAAAGAACGCCACGATGGGCTTCTTCCAGTGCGCCCACCTTCCGGGGCTGTCCAGGCAGGCCTTCGGTGCCGAAGAGTGCAATCTCCATGCGATCCGGCGTGATCGTCGCGGCGTTAAGGGCAACAAAGGGACCTGTCGCCCGAGACGACTTTTTGTGGATCATCCGCGCCACCAGTTCCTTGCCGGAACCTGACGGGCCGAGAATCATGATTCGGCTGTTGGTGGGCGCGACCCGGTCTATGGTCTGGCGCAGCTGCGATACCGCAAGTGACGCACCGACAAGTTCAACCGCATCTCCCGTGCGCTTCTTGAGCTCCTGAACCTCGCGCTTCAGCTTGGAGTTTTCCAGCGCGCGTTCGGCAATGAGAATCAGACGGTCCGCCTTGAACGGCTTTTCGATGAAGTCGAAGGCGCCGCGCTTGATGGCGTTGACGGCGGTTTCGATATTACCGTGACCCGAGATCATCACGACCGGAATTTCGGGATGGCGGCTCTTGATCTCATCGAGCAGCGCCAGACCATCGAGCTTCGAACCCTGCATCCAGATGTCGAGGAAGATCAGGCGCGGCACACGCTCCGAAATGGCGGCCAGCGCGCTGTCGCTGTCGAACGCCATACGCGTTTCATGCCCCTCATCGGAGAGAATGCCCGCCACGATTTCGCGAATGTCCGCCTCGTCATCCACGACCAGAATATCAGACGCCATATGCTGCTTCCTTGTTATTTTCGCCGCCGACCGCCTCGATATAGGGCAGCAGCACTCTGATCATGGCGCCGTGGCCATGATCGAACTCCGGCGGGGCATCATGGAGTTCCAGATACCCGCCATGCTCTTCGATGATCTTCTTGACGATGGCGAGGCCAAGGCCTGTGCCCTTGTCCCGCATCGTCATATAGGGTTCGAGAATGCGGTGGCGATTTTCCACCGGCAGACCGCGGCCATTGTCGATGATGTCGGCCACAAAACGCGAGTTGGCCTCGTCGAAGGACGCGCGAACGAGGATTTTGCCCGGCCGCTTTTCGCCTTCCACTGCTTCGATGGCTTCCGTCGCATTCTTGATGAGGTTGCCAAAGGCCTGCCCCAGCATGCGGGCATCGAACATGCCCTCCAGCGGGGTGTCACCCAGCTCCGTCGTGAACTTGGTGTCAGCGGCGCTGATTTCCCGGAGAAACGCTGCGTCCTTCAGGATCGCCCTCAGGTCCGACTTTTCCTTCGTTGGCTTCGGCATACGCGCAAAAGCGGAGAATTCATCTACCATGCGGCCTATATCGCCGACCTGCCGGACGATGGTGTCCGTACACTGGTCGAAGACGGCGCGGTCGCTTTCGTCGATCTGCTTGCCGAAACGGCGCTTGATGCGCTCGGCGGAAAGCTGGATCGGCGTCAGCGGGTTCTTGATTTCGTGTGCGATACGCCGCGCGACATCCGACCACGCCGTCGAGCGTTGCGCGATGACGAGATCGGTGATGTCGTCGAGCGTGATGACGTAGCTGTCACGGCTGTCGCGGGCGTCTTCGCGCGTCACCTGCACATTCAGCGTTCGTTCCTTGCCACGCCGCATAATGTTGATCTGCTTGCGGAAGTTGCCGCGCGACCAGCTGTTGGCCTCGTTGACGACCTGTTCGATCTCAGGCGCGATCTCGGAGAGTTGTGCGCCAATGAGCTGTTCCGACGTTTGTGCGAGGAACTCTTCGCCCGACGGATTGACGATGGTGATCCTGCGGTTTTCGTCAACGCCGATAACCGCGGCGGTCACGCCTGACAGCACGGCCTCGATGAAACGGCGGCGATCATCGATGTCGTCCTTGGCCTCGATGATCTGCTCCTGCTGGCTGCGCAGTTCCGACACCATCTTGTTGAAGGTGCGGGACAGGCGCCCGACGTCGCCATCGACAGCGCGAACGGGAACGAGGACATGCATGTTGCCGGTGGCAACGCTGTCTGCGGCGCTGATGAGAAGGCGGATCGGCCGCACGATACGGTCGGCCACCGCAATGGCCGTCCAGATTGCCGCGAGCAGCACGATCAGCGCAAAACCGAGATAGAGAATTGCGAAGGCGATCTGCAGCGGGGCGCGGCCTGCCTCCATGGCCTTGTATTCGGCGCGGTTCTCTTCCATCAGCCGCATCGCGCCCATCACCTTGGGATCGACCGCACGCACCGTATAAAGGAATGTGCCGCTGATGCCTTCGAGCTTGATGATGGCGCCTACGAGGTTGGTAATACCGGGCGGGATCAGCGTCGGCTGGCCGGCGGCCGCCTTTTCGAGCGCGTCATGCGGTATCGCGGGAAGCGGCTTTTCCGTCTTGATGTCGGCCTGGGCGACGGCGTCGCCATCCTCCTGCACGAGAAACGCACCAAGAAGGCCGCGCCCCTTCGCCTGGCGGGTCATAAGATCAACGAATCCGGTGCGGTCGAGATAAAAGAGAGCGCGGTTGCGGTCGAGGTCGGTCGCCATCGACAGGGTCTGCCCCTGGAGGTAACCGGCATTCTCCATCATGTATGCCTGGGCGATATTACTTGATGAATCGACGATCGACTGGGTGCGCAGCGAAAACCAGCGATCGAGACCGACATTCAGCGTCAGGCTGGCGAAGATGGCGACGAGCACTGCGGGCGTGATCGCCACGATGGAGAAAAGGACGACAATGCGCACGTGCAGACGCGCCGCCGCCCTGCCCTTTTTGCGCGCTTTCAGCAGCCGGTTGATTTCGCGACCGATCAGGAAGATCAGGCCGATCACGAAGATCGAGTTGATGACGACGGAAGCGATGACCACATTCGATGTCGGCGCGATTGGCGTGACGCCCAGCAGCACGAAAAGCGTGATGATGGCGCACACGAGGGCCACGCCGGCGAGCACCAGCCCCGGCAGAGCGAAAGACATCCTGCGATCGGCGACCACCATGCCCGCTGCTTCGTCGGCAACGGCGTTTTCGGCGGCGGGTTTCCGCATGCACTACTCCCAATCGCTGGCCAGCCAGCGCCACAGTCATGAAGTCAGGCGAGGTTCGCACATGTGGGGCGAATCTCTGTCCTTCCTAGTGTTTTCCAAGCAACACAATGTGGCGAAAATGCAACGACAAATGCGGCCTTGTCAACATTCTCAGCTGGGGCGGGAGCTGCGATAGACGGAAACACCCAGCTCGCGGATTTTCTTGCGCAGGGTATTTCGGTTCAGACCGAGAAGATCGGCAGCCTTGATCTGGTTGCCGCGCGTGGCAGTCAACGCAGCCAGAATCAGCGGATACTCCAGTTCGCGCAGCACGCGGTCATAAAGGCCGGGCGGCGGAAGGCCATCGCCGAAGCTGGCGAAATAGTCCCGCATGTTCTCCTCGACCGCCTGCGAGATGGTGAGTGAACCGGTGCGGACCGCCATCTTGTCAAGCGGGCTGTCGGGAACATCCGATTGCAGTTCCTGCTCGATGATCTCGCGGGTGATGACTTCCTGCGGATAAAGCGCCATCAGGCGGCGGATCAGGTTTTCCAGCTCGCGCACGTTGCCCGGCCAGGCATAGGCCTTCATGACTTCAAGAGCTTCGGTCTCGAAACGCTTGCCTTCCAGGCCTTCCTTCTCGCCCGTCTGGATGAAATGGCGAACCAGATCGGGAATATCCTCGGCGCGGTCCCGCAGAGGTGGCAGGCGCAACGGCACCACGTTCAGGCGATAATAGAGGTCCTCGCGGAACAGGCCCTGATTGATCGACTGCTTCAGATCCTTGTTGGTTGCCGCGACGATACGGACATCGGTACGGATCGGCGTGCGTCCGCCGACCGTCGTATATTCACCCTGCTGCAATACGCGCAGCAGGCGCGTCTGGGCGTCCATCGGCATGTCGCCGATTTCATCGAGGAAGAGCGTGCCGCCCTCGGCCTGTTCGAAACGCCCCGTGGAGCGGTTCTGAGCGCCGGTAAAGGCGCCCTTTTCATGGCCGAAGAGTTCGGATTCAATGAGGTCGCGCGGGATTGCCGCCATGTTGATGGCGACGAACGGACCGTTGCGGCGTTTGCCGTAATCATGCAGCGCGCGGGCCACCAGTTCCTTACCCGTGCCGGATTCGCCCGTTATCATCAGCGTCAGGTCGGTCTGCATCAGGCGGGCGAGAACCCGGTAGATTTCCTGCATTGCGGCGGAGCGACCGACGAGCGGCATGCCGTCCTGCATGTCGTCGTCCAGCTTCGCCGGCTTGCGCTTGGGCTCCGATAAAGCCCGGCCAATGATGGCGATCAGTTCTGTCAGGTCGAAGGGCTTGGGCAGGTAATCGTAGGCACCCTTTTCCGAGGCCTTGATGGCGGTCATGAAGGTGTTCTGAGCGCTCATGACGAGAACGGGAAGGTCCGGACGGGCTTTCTTGATGCGCGGCAGAAGGTCGAAGGCGTTTTCATCGGGCATGACGACATCGGTGACGACAAGATCGCCCTCACCTGCCGAAACCCAGCGCCAGAGCGTTGCAGCATTGGAGGTGATGCGCACGTCGTAACCGGCGCGGCTCAGCGCCTGGTTGAGCACCGTGCGGATTGCGGCATCATCATCGGCGACGAGGATCGTAGCTGTCATTGGTCATTCCCTGTCGTGTTCGGCAAAGTGCTGTCGTCGAGCGCCACTTCCGGCGAGACGGGCATCAATACGCGGAAAGTCGTGCGGTGGTTCTGGCTGTCGCATTCGACAATGCCGCCATGGGCGCCGATCAGCTTGGCGACAAGCGCCAGACCGAGGCCCGAACCATTCGTCTTGGTGGTGATGAACGGATCGAAAAGATGCGGCAAGAGATCGGCGGGTACGCCCGGGCCATTGTCATGCACGCAGAATTCCAGCGGAAGCGAGATGCGCTCCCGGCTGCCGGCAACCGATAGTCGGATCCCGGGACGATAGGCGGTCGTCAGCACGATCTCGCCATCCGACTGATTGGCCACCGCTTCGGCCGCATTCTTGACCAGGTTGAGGAAGACCTGCACCAGCTGGTCGCGGTTGGCGTAGACCGGCGGCAGCGACGGGTCGTAATTCTCCGATATCTTGATGTTGCGGGCGAAACCGGCCTTGGCGATCGCCTTTACATGATCGAGAACCGAATGGATGTTGACCGGCACGCGATCCACCGGCCGCTCGTCGGAAAACACCTCCATGCGGTCGACCAGCGAAACGATGCGATCCGTCTCGTCACAGATCAGCCGGGTCAGCGCCCGGTCCTCATCCGCAACCGAGGTCTCCAGAAGCTGGGCCGCGCCGCGAATGCCCGAGAGAGGGTTCTTGATCTCATGCGCGAGCATGGAGGCAAGACCGGTGACGGAGCGGGCAGCAGCGCGATGGGTCAGCTGCCGGTCGATCTTGTCGGCCATAGACCGTTCCTGAAAGACGACGACGACCGATCCAGGCTCGCTGACGACGGGCGCGACATAAAGATCGACCAGCTTGTCCTGGCCGAGACGCGGCGAGCTCAGATCAACGCGATATTCATTGACCGGCGCGCGGCGCTCCCGCACCTGATCGATCAGGGCAAGCAGCGGGCTGCCGAAGGGGATGAAAGTGGAAACCCTATAGCGCGCGAGGTGGGAGGCGCTGGCCCCGAAAAAGGCTTCGGCTTCCCAGTTGGCGAAGGCGATAAAACCTTCGGCATCCACCAGAATTACGGGATTCTGCACCGCGTTCAGAACCGCCATGGCGAGCGGGTTCGCATCTGCAGGGCTGTGTTTATCAGCGCTCATGCGGCCTTCCTTGCGGCATCTTCGCCCGCATTTTCGCAAAGGGCGGAACGCAGCAGGTCTGCCACCTCCCCCGTCTCGCGCGATGTCATGATTTTTGCCTTGTCGGTCGTGGCGATACCTGGCGCGAAACGGTCGAGATACCAGCCGAGATGTTTGCGGGCATGCCGGAGGCCGGCTTCCCTTCCGTAAAATTCCAGCATCATCTCATAATGTTCGACGGCGATGGCGGGGATATCCTCTCGATGCGGCGCTGCATGCCCCGCGAGCACCGCCGGCAACCACGGCTGCCCCTGCGCGCCGCGACCGACCATGACGGCGTCCGCACCCGACCGCCGCAGGATTTCGCGAGCATCTTCCGCCGTCTCGATGTCACCATTGGCGATCAGCGGCACGGAAATCACCTCACGCACGGCGCGGATGGCATCCCAATCCGCCCGCCCCTCGTAAAACTGCATGCGGGTGCGACCGTGAATGGTAATAAGGCGAACGCCTGCTGCTTCGGCGCGCCGAGCTATATCAGGTGCGTTAATGCTGTTTTCATCCCAGCCGAGCCGCATCTTCAAGGTCACCGGCACATCGACCGCTTTGACAGTCGCCTCGATCAGCGAAAGCGCGTGATCGGGATCGCGCATCAGCGCCGAGCCTGAATAACCGCCCGTCACCTTCTTGGCAGGACAGCCCATATTGATATCGATGATACCGGCGCCATTGCCAGCAGCGATCTTCGCCGCCTCGGCCATGAAATGCGCCTCGCGCCCCGCAAGCTGCACCATGTGCGGAACCATGCCTGCATTTTTCAGCCGCGCCCAGGATTCCCCGCGATTGGCAACAAGCTCCCGGCTTGCCACCATTTCCGTCACCACGAGGCCCGCTCCGTAACGCCAGGCGAGCTGTCGGAACGGCAGATCCGTCACGCCCGACATGGGCGCCAGCACAGCCCGATTACGGATCGTGACTGAGCCGATGCTGAACGGTTCTGACAACTCCGGAAGGGCCAAATGATGATCTTTCATGCAGAAGGGTTATTTGCATTATTTTTAGACAGTGTTTGCGCAGTTGCCAAGCACTTTTAGAAGGTTGCACCTTTATTTGCTGAGCGGCTGCCTGCCTGTTTTGCTGTCGGCGGCAAATTGTGCAGCTTCGAAAGCGCAGCAACGTCATCTCCTGCGCTTTGCGGGGTTGATGCCCGCCTTATCGGGCTGGCCATCCGGGTTTTGAAACGCTAGAGCATGACTGTCAACCACGAAGGGTTGCACGCAAAGCATACGACCAATGCAGGAACGTACTATGAAACTCGGCATCGTCATCGTGGCCGCGGGACGCGGGGAAAGAGCCGGCTCTCCCGAGGAGGGTCCGAAACAATATCGTCCGATCGGCGGCAAGGCTGTGATCGAGCACACTCTGTCGACGTTCCTCCAGTGGAAGAACGCGTCCCATATCGTCGTCGTGAACCATGCGGACGATACGGCGCTGCTCACTCCGGTTCTCCAGCGACTTGATGCCGGGGAGCGCGTCACCACGGTTATTGGCGGCGTGACACGGCAGCAGTCTGTTCTGGCAGGGCTGGAGGCGCTTTCCCGCCATGGCCTGAGCCACGTAATGATCCACGACGCGGTGCGGCCTTTCGTTTCCGTCGATATGCTTGAACGTATTGTCGCCCTGCACCGGGAGGGTGCGGGCGGTGTTCTACCCGCCCTGCCCGTCACTGACACGCTGAAACGCGGCGCGGGCAATCGTGTCACCGACACGGTTTCGAGACAGGGCCTTTATGCCGCACAGACCCCACAGAGTTTCGACTATGACGACATCCTCGCCGCGCATCGCGCTGCTGCCGCCTCGGGAAAATCGGATTTTACCGATGACGCGTCGATTGCCGAATGGGCGGGTCTGGCAGTAACATTGACCGAAGGTTCGGTCGATAATGTGAAACTCACTCTCAAGCGGGATATCGCCATGGCCGATGAAAAGCTCTCTCATGCAATGCCGGACGTGCGCACCGGGAACGGCTACGACGTACACCAGCTGGAGCCCGGCGAAGGCGTGACGCTGTGCGGCATATTCATCGAGCATGATCAGAAGCTCAAGGGTCATTCGGATGCGGATGTTGCGCTGCATGCGCTGACGGATGCCTTGCTGGCGACCTGCGGCGCCGGCGACATCGGTGACCATTTCCCTCCTTCCGATCCGCAATGGAAAGGAGCTCCTTCCCGCATATTTCTGGAGCACGCGGCGAAAGTGGTGCGCGACAATGGCGGCACGATCATGAATGCCGATGTCTCGCTGATCGCCGAAGCGCCGCGCATCGGGCCGCATCGGCAGGCCATGCGGGAAGCGCTCTCCGACATGCTCGGCCTCTCGCTGGAGCGTTGCTCGGTGAAGGCGACGACCAATGAAACCATCGGCTTCGTTGGTCGCAGGGAGGGGATCGCAGCAATCGCCACCGCCACGGTCGTTTACAAGGGCAGACCGCTATGAGCCTGTTTCCAGCGGATATTGAAGGGCTCGCACGGCAGATCATTGCTGATTTTGCAGCAGACGGTCTCATGGTCTCGACCGCGGAAAGCTGCACGGGCGGCCTGATCGCGGGTGCGTTGACGGAGATTTCGGGCTCCTCGGCGGTGGTCGACCGCGGTTTTGTCACCTATACGAACGAGGCCAAGATGGACATGCTTGGCGTTGGCGCTGAAACGCTGACGGGCTTTGGCGCGGTCTCGCGGCAAACCGCACTGCAGATGGCGCACGGCGCCCTGTTCCGGTCACGCGCCGATTTCGCGGTTGCCGTTACCGGCATTGCCGGTCCGGGGGGCGGATCCGCCGAAAAGCCGGTAGGTCTCGTTCATCTGGCCGCCAAGGCCCGTCACGGCCGGAGCCTGCATCAGAAAATGCATTATGGCGAGATCGGCCGTACGGACATCCGTCTTGCAACGGTCAGGACGGCGCTCGAGATGCTGATTGCCCTCCGTCAGGCGGGATTGGTGTAGATCTTATCGGCGCGGGTCTCGAAAGCTTCTGCGAACATGCGGAAGGCACGGTCGAACATGGACCCCATGACTGCGCCCAAGAGGCGGTTCTTGAACTCGTATTCGATGAAGAAATGCACGTTGGAGCCGCCCTCGGCAGCATCGAAACGCCAGCGATTGTCGAGATATTTGAATGGCCCGTCGATATATTTGACGTCGATGGCCCGTTCCGCGGGATTGAGCAGAACCTGCGTGGTGAAGGTCTCGCGAATGGCCTTGTAACCCACGGTCATATCCGCCACCAGCAGCGTCTTGCCATCGCGCTCCTTGCGGGAGCGCACGGTAAGTGCTTCGCATAAGGGCAGGAACTGCGGATACTTCTCCACATCGGCGACGAGGTCGTACATGCGGTCCGGCGAGTGTTTTACAAAACGATGCGTTTCGAACTTGGGCATGAGCGGCAGTTAATCCTCGATGTGCAGAAGATCAAGAAGGCGGCGGAGTTGTTTTCGGCTTTTCAGCTGCCATACCGGCACATCCGGCCCATAGAGGTCGAAATTCTGCTCGAAAAGTGGTGCGTGTCGCCGCTCGAAATTCCAGATGTAGCGCAGGAATTCGCGGTCCAGTCGCTCAGGGCAGCCCTGCGCCATTTCCGGTCGCGCCTTGCCGTAGCCTTTCACGATTCGGCTGGTGGCACCCCAGAGACAGAGCCAGCGCGGCATGCGAACCCAGATCACGATATCGGTTCTCGGCAGACGCAGATCAAACGACGAGGGATTGCTGCCATCCATCAACCACCGCTCGCCGGCAACGAAGTCCGCGATCCTTTCACGCTGTTCCGCACGCGGGCGCAGTTGCCAGCCCGGCAGCCAGAAGATCTCCCGGTCCATCGAGATATATTCCAGTCCAAAGCGCCGCACGAGCTTGCGCGAGAGCGTGGACTTGCCACCGCCGGAACAGCCGACGATCATGATGCGGCGCGCGCCAGCGATGATGGCGGCCGCATCATCCGCCTTTTCGAGGTAGTTCGGCATATTCTGAGCCCCATTCGACCGCTGCGCGCCCCTCTCCCATCTGGCGATTGCTTTCAATCGATATCCGGGTGGCGCATGGCAGTTACGGAAAATTGACTATTGCAACCCCTTGCGGGGGATTGCTATTTATTTGCGACTAATATTACACCCATTGGATGCAACGGCGCTGGAAGCTCCCTATTTCGCCCAGCCTATTCATCCTTGGGTTCAGACCCGATACATAACCGCTTTGAGCCACTGAGTGAGCCGATGGACGATTTTTCCAACATCATCAACCTTCTCGAATCCGCCAAACAGCTTGCATCGATGAACGGCATGCCTGTGCTCGCCTATCTGATCGACGTCGCCAAATGCGAGGCGAGAGAAAACAAGCCGGTTCTGCGCAAGCGCAAGCGCGGCGAATCGACCGCCAAGGAAGACTGTTAATTGCCGGCGCCTGGCCGACCGATAAAGCCGGCTGGCCCAATCTTCAAGACAATGTCATAATCACCCAATGAAACCGGCCGCTTTTCCAGGCGGCCGTTTCTTTGCCCAATGGAAACGACAGCGTCATGACAGCCGCATCAGCCGACATCAGAACCTACAGACAGGAAAGACCGAAGGAGCGACACGCATTCGTTCAGATCGTTCTGCCGGTCTCCGGCTGCCTGCGTATCGATGTGGCAGGACGGCAAGATGAGTTGTCCATCGGGCGCGGCGTCTTTATCCACCGCGATCTTCCGCATACCCAGGAAGCCACGGCCATCAATCATTCGCTGGTGGTGGATATCGATGAATGCGTGATTCCCGAACAGACGCTTGAAAAATTCGCTCACGCGCCCTTTCTCGATATTGCGCCTGAGACACGTCAATTGATCGCCTATATGCGCAGCCTGGTTGGAACGGATGGACGCCGTGACGATATTGCAGCCATTTGGGCGCCGCTGCTGGTTGACAGCCTTGCCAACAACAAGCGCGATATGCGCCAGCGCATGCGAAAGCTGAGCGAAGTCGTGAGGGCCGAGCCCTTCTTTCCGTGGACGATCGAGATGCTGGCCTCTTGCATGACGCTCAGCGACAGCCGCCTGCATGCGCTGTTTCTCGAAGAATTCGGTCTTCCCCCGCATCGGTGGCTTTCCGGGTTGCGCATGGAGAAGGTGTGCGCCCTGCTCAGCAACTCCGTCATGCCGATTTCCGAATTCGCGCTCAGGGCCGGTTTTTCCGACCAGACAGCACTGACACGGGCCATGCGCCTTGCGGTGGGAGAGACCCCCGCCGCGTATCGCCGCCGCCACGGCATTCATTAGAACCGCTCACATTCGTCAGGAGTTTTTGTCAAGACAGCCGCAACCGCCTGTGGCACATCGCTGACAAATGTGAATGCGGATGTGATGGACATGAACAGGACTGGTCTCGGTGTTTTTTACGGCATAATGGCGGGTGCGCTCTGGGGCGGGATATTTCTCGCTCCGAAACTCGTGCCGGATTTTTCCGCCCTGCAGCTTTCCACCGCGCGCTACCTGACCTATGGGCTGATTTCGCTGGTCATCATCGGGCCACGCCTCAAACAAGTGTCGGCGCGGTTTGGCGCGCGCGAATGGTTGGCGCTCGGCTGGCTGAGCATGATCGGCAACATCGCCTACTATGTTTTCATCTCGACCGCGGTGAAATTGAGCGGCGTCGCCTTCACCTCAATCATCATCGGCTTCCTGCCTGTTGCCGTTACCATCATCGGCAGTCGCGACCACGGTGCCGTATCGCTGAAGCGGCTGTGGCCGTCGCTTGCCTTCGGCGCGATAGGCATTCTCGGCATCTCATGGCAATCGCTGACGGAAAACGATGCGGGTCTGGATATTTCTCGTGTCATCGGCCTTGCCTGCGCGCTCGGGGCGCTGGCTTCATGGACGGCTTTTGCCGTAGGCAATGCCCGCTGGCTGTCGCGCCTTCACGATGTGAGCGCCGATGACTGGAACATGATGACGGGTGTAGTGACCGGCGGGCTTGCGCTGGCGCTCGCCATCCCCGCCTTCGCACTGGGTGGAGAAAGCCACAGCACAGGCGACTGGCTGTATTTCGCCGCCATCGCCGCCGGGCTCGGCTTCACCGCGTCCATCCTCGGCAATGCCTTCTGGAACCGTATGAGCCGCATGCTGCCGCTTACCATGGTTGGGCAGATGATCCTGTTTGAAACGCTGTTTGCGCTGCTTTACGGTTTTCTCTGGGAAGGGCGTGGCCCGACGCTGGTCGAGGTCCTGGCGATCTGCTCGGTCGTGCTGAGCGTCGTGCTCTGCATGCGGGCGCACAGGCCTGAAAAGGTTGCGGCGTGATCGGCCTGAGGGTCAAGACTATTGTATTGATCCACAGGCGCCGCGTCTCACGCACCGTCATCCTCGGGAATATCCCAAGGATCTAATCACCCATTGTCATTTCCATAGGTTGCAGATGCTCGGGGCAGGCCCGAGCATGACGATGGTGAGAACATGAAGACTTCAAATCTCAATGCCGTATTGGCGAACCTTTGCGTCGCTTACTCCGCAGCCGCCAGCAACTTCTTTTCGCGTGCCGCACGCAGGCGTTCGAAATCGTCACCGGCATGGTGGGAAGAACGGGTCAGCGGGCTCGACGAAACCATCAGGAAGCCCTTGGTGTAAGCCACCGTCTCGTAGGACTTGAATTCCTCCGGCGTCACGAAAGCCTCGACCTTGTGGTGCTTGCGGGTGGGCTGCAGGTACTGGCCGATGGTCAGGAAGTCGACGTCAGCGCTGCGCAGATCGTCCATCAGCTGCAGCACTTCATTGCGCTCTTCACCGAGGCCAACCATGATGCCCGACTTGGTGAACATGGTCGGATCGAGTTCCTTCACCCGTTGCAGAAGGCGCACCGAGTGGAAATAGCGCGCACCCGGGCGGACCGTGAGGTAGTTGCCCGGAACCGTTTCCAGATTATGGTTGAAGACGTCTGGCTTTGCGGCAACGACACGTTCCAGCGCGCCGGGCTTCTTCAGGAAGTCGGGCGTGAGGATTTCGATTGTGGTCGTCGGAGAGGCTGCGCGGATTGCCCAGATCACCTTTTCGAAATGTTCAGCACCGCCATCGGCGAGATCGTCACGGTCGACGGAGGTAATGACGACGTGGGAAAGTCCCATCTGCTTGACGGCCTTGGCGACATTTTCCGGCTCATTCATGTCGAGCGGATTGGGCTTGCCGGTCGCGACGTTGCAGAAGGCGCAGGCACGGGTGCATATTTCACCCATGATCATGAAGGTCGCGTGCTTCTTGTCCCAGCATTCGCCGATATTTGGACAGCCGGCTTCCTCGCACACGGTCACCAGCTTGTGGCTGCGCACCAGTTCGCGCGTCTCGTGGTAACCCTTGGAGGTCGGCGCCTTGACGCGGATCCATTCGGGCTTGCGCATCACCTCGGTATCAGGCTTGTGCGCCTTTTCCGGGTGGCGGATACGCTTTTCGTCAGACGACGTCCTGTCGAGAATAGTGACCATAAAAACCTGCTTCCATCGCCCTTGGCGATCCAGACATCTTTGGTGCGATGCTTTAGAACAATTCCAGAAAAAGCGTAAGCCCCTTCCGGTCACGACGCCTTGTCAGCGCCGCACGAGCTTAGCCACGAACAGCAACAGGCTTGCGCCGATGAAGGCGGTAACGAAATAACCGAGCCTGCTATCCTGCACGAAAACATCGAAGGTTCGCAGCACCGCAACAGCAACCACCGACCCGACAATGCCAAGGACAATATTCATGAAAATGCCGAAACGCATGTCCATGAGCTTGCCCGCAAGCCAGCCGGCGAGACCTCCGATGATGATTGCTGCAATCCAGCCTACACTTTCCATTCCCACGCTCCCTGAAATAACAGCCCGCCTTATGGCTGTATCGAGACATATGGGACACCCGGCATGGTTAGACAATGCCGGGCATCTCGCGGCACTTATGCGTTCAGCACACGTCCATAGGCATCGAGCACGCTTTCCTTCATCGATTCCGAAATGGTCGGATGCGGGAAGATCGTGTGCATCAAATCTTCTTCTGTCGTCTCCAGATTCATGGCGACGACAAAGCCCTGGATGAGTTCGGTCACTTCCGCCCCGACCATATGCGCGCCAAGCAGCTCGCCGGTCTTCTTGTCGAAGATGGTCTTGACCATGCCCTGATCTTCACCCAGCGCGACCGCCTTGCCGTTCGCGGCGAAGGAGAAGCGGCCGACGCGGATATCGCGGCCCTGTTCCTTGGCCTTGGCTTCGGTGAGACCGACAGAAGCGACCTGCGGGTTGCAATAGGTGCAGCCGGGAATCTTCAGCTTGTCCATCGGGTGAACATTCGGCAGACCGGCGATCTTTTCGACGCAGATGACAGCCTCGTGCTCAGCCTTGTGGGCAAGCAGCGGCGGACCTGCGACATCGCCGATGGCGTAGATGCCGGGAACGTTGGTCTTGCCGTAACCGTCGATGACGATGAAGCCGCGATCGGTCTTCACGCCGGCAGCTTCGAGGCCGATGCCTTCTATGTTGGCAACAACGCCGACGGCGGAGATCATGCGATCAGCCGTGATCTTTTCGGAAGAACCGTCCTTCTTCTCCAGCGTCGCGGTGATGGAGTTAGCGCCCTTCTCCACCTTCGAAACCTTGGTTTCCAGATGGATCTTCATGCCCTGCTTTTCGAGTTGCTTCTTGGCGAAGGTGGAGATTTCCGCGTCTTCGACAGGCATGACCTGGCTCATGATTTCGACAACGGTCACGTCCACACCCATGGTGCGGTAGAAGCTGGCGAATTCGATGCCGATGGCACCCGAACCCATGACGAGCAGCGACTTCGGCATTTCTTCCGGCTTCATCGCTTCGAAATAGGTCCAGATCAGCTTGCCATCCGGCTCGATGCCAGGCAGCGCGCGCGGGCGGGCGCCTGTGGCGACGATGATGTGCTTGGCGGTGTACGTGCCCTCACCCAGCGTGTTCTTCGGAACCGGACCCTGCGGCTGCACCACCGGCTTGGTGGACTTGCCGACCACGATTTCGCCCGGCTTGGTGATCTTGGCTTCACCCCAGATGATATCGACCTTGTTCTTCTTGAACAGGAAACCGACGCCATTGTTCATGCGGGCTGCAATGCCGCGCGAGCGCGCCACGATTGCCTTGACGTCAGGCTTGATCGAGCCTTCCAGCGTCAGGCCGTACTCCTTGGCGTGGGTGGCGGTGTGCATGACATCGGCTGTGCGCAGCAGCGCCTTGGTGGGAATGCAGCCCCAGTTGGAGCAGATGCCGGCCAGATGCTCACGCTCCACGACGGCAACCTTCATGCCGAGCTGGGCTGCGCGGATCGCGGCAATGTAACCGCCCGGTCCCGAACCGATGATGATGACGTCATATGATTGAGCCATTGGAAATCCTGCCTTGTCCTATCGGGTCGCGAGCAGCGCCACGACCGGGAATTGTTCTTAAAGTCCGAGCATCATGCGGACGACGGGCTCCAGCCCCCGCCCGATGGCCCGCGTATTTTCAGCATCGAGATGAACGCCATCCACCGGCGTCGTTCGGGCAACGGAACCCGCATCGAAAAAGCCGCAATCAAGCTCGTCAGCAAGGTCCCGGTAAACGGACGCCAGCATCGCCGATTCATCGATCGCATCACGAAAGATCGCGCCCATGAACGGATTGGCCGTTTCACACAGCTGCGGCGGTGCGACGATCAGCACGTCAGGCGCTTCCCAGTCTGGCACCTGCCAGATGTGGTTGCGCGTGAGCTTCACCAGCCGTTCGACACCCTTCATGGCAACGATCGCCGATCCATGGATTGACGGTTTCAGGTCGTTGGTGCCGAGCATTATAATCACCAGATCCAGCGGCGCATGGCTGTGCAACAACGTCGGAAGAACCCGCGCGCCGTTGCGATCGCAATCGGCGGTGTTGTCGTCATAGGCGGTGGTGCGACCACCCAGACCTTCGTGAATCACATGCACGTCAGGACCGAGCGCCTTCTGCAAGACGCTCGGCCAAAGATCGTCATGGCTGTGCCGGCCACCCGTTTCCGCATTTGATCCCCAGGTTAGGGAATCGCCAAAGCAGAGGACCGACTTCACCATCTTACTCTCCGATCAAACCAGCATGCCCATCGGGTTTTCGATGTAGCGCTTGAAGGCGCCGATCAGTTCGGCTCCGAGCGCGCCATCGACGCAACGATGGTCGGTGGAGAGCGTGACCGTCATGACGTTAGCGATCTTGATCTCGCCGTTCTTGACGACCGCGCGTTCTTCACCCGCGCCGACTGCCAGAATGGTGGCATGCGGCGGGTTGATGACGGCGGAGAAGCTCTTGACGCCCATCATGCCCATGTTGGACACGGCAGTCGTGCCGCCCTGATACTCCTCAGGCTTCAGCTTGCGCTCTTTCGCGCGTTTACCGTAGTCCTTCATCTCGTTGGAGATTGTGGAGAGCGACTTCTGCTCGGCCTTGCGGATGATCGGCGTGATCAGGCCACCCGGAATGGAAACGGCAACGCCGACATCCGAATGCTTGTGCTTGACCATAGCGCTTTCCGTCCAGGAGACGTTGGCATCCGGTACATCGCGCAGAGCAAGGGCGAGCGCCTTGATGACCATATCGTTGACCGACAGCTTGTAGGCTGGCTTGCCGTCCTTTTCAGGGGCAGCGGCGTTGAGCTGGGCGCGCAGCGCCAGAAGCGTATCCAGCTCGCAATCGACCGAAACGTAGAAATGCGGAACGGTCTGCTTGGATTCGACCAGACGCTTGGCGATGACCTTGCGCATGCCATCATGCGGCACGAGCTCGTAGGAGCCTTCTTCGAACAGCTTGAGAACCGCTTCGTCCGACTGACCCTTGGCGAGTGCGGGGGTCGGTGCCCCTGCGGATGCGGCAGCCGCGCTCGGCGCAGCCTTTGCACCGCCGGAAGCGGCAGCCTTTTCGACGTCTGTCTTCACGATACGGCCATGCGGGCCGGAACCGGAAACGGCCGAGAGGTCGAGACCAGCTTCCTTGGCGAGACGACGTGCCAATGGCGAAGCGAAGATGCGCTCGCCGGACTTTGCAACCGGGGCCGGTGTGGAGGAAGCAGGTGTCTGATCGGCGGCGGGCTTTTCAGCCTTGGCAGGAGCAGCTTCGGATTTTTCTTCCTTCGGCGCTTCAGCCTTTGCGGCTTCCTGCTTCGGGGCTTCCGTCTTGGCAGGAGCGGCATCGCCGCCCTTTGCCGCTTCGGCCACATCCTCGCCATCGGCGGCGAGGATTGCGATGAGGGCATTGACCTTGACGGCTTCGGAACCTGCCGGAACGACCAGCTTGGCAACGGTGCCTTCGTCGACGGCTTCCACTTCCATGGTCGCCTTGTCGGTCTCGATCTCGGCGATCACGTCACCGGGTGCGACCTTGTCGCCTTCCTTGACCAGCCACTTGGCCAGATTGCCCTCTTCCATCGTGGGAGAAAGGGCAGGCATGGTGATGTTTATCGGCATCGAAACGCCTCCCCTTACTTGTAGCAGACGGTTTTGACGGCCTGGACGACTTCATCGACATTCGGAAGCGCCAGCTTCTCCAGATTGGCCGCATAAGGCATCGGAACGTCCTTGCCGGCAATCGTCAGGATCGGCGCGTCGAGATAATCGAAAGCAGCGCGCTGGACCTGGTTGGAGATGAAGTCACCGACCGATGACTGCGGGAAGCCTTCTTCGACAGTGACGAGACGACCTGTCTTTTTCACCGATTCGATAACGGTCGGCAGGTCCATCGGGCGGATGGTGCGCAGGTCGATCAGTTCAACGTCGATGCCGAGCTTTTCGAGTTCCGCAACTGCCTTCACCGCATAGGTCATGCCGATGCCGAAGGAAACGATGGTTGCGTCCTTGCCCTTGCGATGAATGCGCGCCTTGCCGATCGGCAGCACGAAATCATCGAGCTTCGGCACTTCGAAGCTCTGGCCGTAGAGAATTTCGTTCTCGAGGAAGATGACCGGGTTCGGATCACGGATGGCGGCCTTCAAAAGACCCTTCGCATCGGCAGCCGTATAGGGCATGACGACCTTGAGGCCCGGAATATGGCTGTACCATGCGGCGTAACATTGCGAGTGCTGGGCCGCAACGCGGGCAGCAGCACCCGAAGGACCACGGAACACCATCGGCGCGCCCATCTGGCCGCCCGACATGTACAGGGTCTTCGCTGCCGAGTTGACGATCTGGTCGATCGCCTGCATGGCGAAGTTGAAGGTCATGAATTCGACGATCGGCTTCAGGCCGGTCATGGCTGCGCCGACGCCGATGCCGGCAAAGCCGTGTTCGGTGATCGGGGTGTCGATGACGCGGCGCTCGCCGAATTCCTGCAGCAGGCCCTGGGTAATCTTGTAGGCGCCCTGATATTCGGCGACTTCTTCACCCATGATGAAGACTTTTTCATCGGCGCGCATTTCTTCGGCCATGGCGTCACGCAGCGCTTCACGCACCGTCGTCATCACCATTTCGGTGCCTTCCGGAATGTCCGGGTCAGCGGCGACGTCGATCTTGGGCGCTGCCGGAACCTTCGCGGCTTCCTTGGAAGCGCTCGGCTCTTCGGTCGCTTCGCGGGTCTTGCCGCCAGCGGCATCAGAACCGGAATTGGCAGCTTCGGCCTTCGGCTCTTCCTTCTTGGCAGAGGAAGAGATGTCGTCGGCGCTTTCGCCTTCCTGGATGAGCACGGCGATCGGGGTGTTGACCTTGACGCCTTCGGTGCCTGCATCGATCAGCAGCTTGCCGATGACGCCTTCATCCACGGCTTCCACTTCCATGGTCGCCTTGTCGGTTTCGATTTCCGCGATCACGTCGCCGGAGGTGACCTTGTCGCCTTCCTTTTTAAGCCATTTGGAAAGCGTGCCTTCCTCCATGGTCGGGGAAAGGGCGGGCATAAGAATTTCTACAGGCATGGGTTTCCCTTTCCCGATCAGAGCAGAATGTCGGTGTAGAGCTCGGACGCATCCGGCTCGGGGTCGTTCTGGGCGAAGTCGGCGCTGTCGGCAACGATATCACGGACATCCTTGTCGATGGCCTTGAGTTCGTCTTCGCTGGCCCAGCCCTGTTCCAGAAGGCGTGCTTTCACCTGCTCGATCGGATCGTGTTCCGAACGCATCTTCTGCACTTCGTCCTTGGAACGGTATTTCGCCGGATCGGACATGGAGTGACCGCGGTAACGGTAGGTCAGCATTTCCAGAATGATCGGACCCTTGCCGGAACGGCAATGTTCCAGCGCCTGATCAGCTGCGGCCTTGACGGCGCGCACATCCATGCCATCCACCTGAATGCCGGGAATGCCGAAGGACTGGCCACGCAGCGAATAGTTCGACTGGGCGGTGGCGCGGGCGGTCGAGGTGCCCATGGCATAACGGTTGTTTTCGACGATATAGATGATCGGCAACTTCCAGAGAGCGGCCATGTTGAAGCTCTCATAGACCTGGCCCTGGTTCGCCGCGCCGTCACCGAAGTAGGTCACGGAGACGTTGTCGTTACCGCGATAGCGGTTGGCGAATGCGAGGCCGGTGCCGAGCGACACCTGGGCGCCGACGATGCCGTGACCGCCATAAAAATGCTTCTCTTTCGAGAACATGTGCATGGAGCCGCCCTTGCCTTTCGACAGACCGCCCTTGCGTCCGGTCAGTTCGGCCATGACCCCACGGGCGCTCATGCCGCAGGCGAGCATGTGACCATGGTCGCGATAGGCGGTGATGACCTGGTCGCCCTCTTTCTGGGCCATCTGCATGCCAACGACGACAGCTTCCTGGCCGATGTAGAGGTGACAGAAACCACCGATGAAGCCCATGCCATAGAGCTGGCCGGCCTTTTCTTCAAAACGGCGGATCAGAAGCATCTCACGATAGGCGTGAAGCTCTTCTTCCTTCGAGAAGTCGGGGCTGTTCTTGCCGGTGAATTCGGTTGCGGACTTTGCCGTTGTCTTGCGGCCGGATACGGTCGCTGATTTTCGCGGCGCCATTCATCCCTCCCTGAGTTGCCGTTTGAATGGATAGAGTGGCGCGTACCATATGCAAGAAAGCGCCATGCAGCAATGCTTTAAACGCATGGCACATATTCACGCTAAGATGCTGTGAATAAATCAAAAATGTTGAATTAACCTAATCTCGGTTAATCAGAAATATGTGTTCATGATGACGATTTCGTCCGTTCGGGACATATTCAGCTGGTACCGGGAAATCTCGTCGATCATGTCCCGTTCAAGCGAACCGTCACTCAACAGTTCCACCTGACGCTCCAGCGCCACGCGCGCCTGTGTCAGCTTTGCAAGCTCCGCCGTCCGAGTAATACGCTGCCGCTCCAGCCGCTCCGTTGCCTGAAGACCGAAATCGCCATGGATCGAATGATAACCGAAGTAGGAAAGAAAAGCGATGGTTATAGCTGGAACGATCAGCCGACCGAATCGTCTCTTTTTATGATGCCTGGTCCACATGCCGGAGAGATGCCTCAAAACGCGTAACGTGAGTCTGAGACTAGAGTGGATTGTTTAACTATCCGTTGACCTTAACAGGCGATTGGCAAATGGGCATGAAAAAGCCCGCCGGAGGGCGGGCTGGATTGGCAAAGACGCTAAAAGAACACTCGTCATGCCGGACCTGATCCGGCATCCAGCCACAGCGCGTCTGCGCTGTGAGAAGAGTCTTTCGCGATCAAGGACTTGATCGCGCTGGACCCCGGATCAGGTCCGGGGTGACGGAGTGCGGACCATACCACTCGCAGCTTAAACGAGCCCGCAAGACAGCGGGCTCGGAAACCCGAACGCAAATCAACCGCGCAGGATTGAACGGCCGGCGTAAGCAGCCTGAGGGCCGAGCATTTCCTCGATACGGATCAGCTGGTTGTACTTTGCGAGCCGGTCGGAACGGGCAAGCGAGCCGGTCTTGATCTGACCGCAGTTCGTGGCAACTGCGAGATCGGCGATGGTCGAATCTTCGGTCTCGCCAGAACGGTGCGACATGACGGCGGTGTAGCCAGCCTTGTGGGCGGTTTCCACTGCATCCAGCGTCTCGGAGAGCGAACCGATCTGGTTGACCTTGACGAGGATGGAGTTTGCAACGCCCATCTTGATACCGTCACGAAGACGCGCGGAGTTGGTAACGAAGAGATCGTCGCCAACCAACTGGCACTTGTTGCCGATGAGATCAGTCAATGTCTTCCAGCCGTCCCAGTCGTCTTCAGCCATGCCGTCTTCGATGGAAATGATCGGATACTTGGCAACGAGGTCAGCGAGGTATTCAGCCATCGCACCCGATTCCAGCGTGCGGCCTTCGCCCTCGAGAACGTATTTGCCGTTCTTGAAGAATTCGGTCGATGCACAGTCGAGGCCGACATACATGTCTTCGCCCGGACGGTAGCCGGCTTTCTCGATCGACTTCATGATGAAATCAAGCGCAGCAGGCGCGCTTTCGAGGCCAGGGGCGAAACCGCCTTCATCGCCGACATTGGTGTTGTGGCCCTGCGCAGACAGTTCTTTTTTCAGCGTGTGGAACACTTCCGAGCCCATGCGCACGGCTTCGCGGATGTTTTCCGCGCCAACTGGCAGGATCATGAATTCCTGGAAGTCGATCGGGTTGTCGGCATGTGCGCCGCCATTGATGATGTTCATCATCGGAACCGGCAGGAGATGCGCGTTCGGGCCGCCGACATAACGGTAGAGCGGCAGGCCGGAGGCTTCGGCAGCGGCCTTGGCGATGGCGAGCGACACGCCGAGAATGGCGTTGGCGCCAATGCGCGACTTGTTCGGGGTGCCGTCCAGCGCGATCATCATCTGGTCGATCTGGATCTGGTTTTCAGCATCGAAACCGCCAATGGCGTCGAAGATTTCCGTGTTGACGGCTTCAACGGCCTTTTCCACGCCCTTGCCGAGATAACGCTTGCCGCCATCACGCAGCTCAACCGCTTCATGCGCGCCGGTGGAGGCGCCCGACGGAACGGCTGCACGGCCCATGGAGCCGTCTTCGAGGTACACATCGACTTCAACGGTCGGGTTGCCGCGGCTGTCGAGGATTTCGCGCGCGATGATATCGGTAATGGCAGTCATGGTCTCTCCCTTGGGAATGGAACAGATATTTTCCGTCGCCTGTCTTAGACGATGGCGAAGAAATTACAATGACGGCAGGCCGTAGAAAGGGAACCACCGCCATTTAAAATCGATTGGCACGGCGCCGCGCCCGCCGCTCAAGCTTTCGCGATGGCGTCGAAGGCCAGCAGCTTTTCGAGCAGTTTCGGCATATCCTTCAGGTGAACCATGTTCGGGCCGTCAGAAGGTGCATTGTCCGGGTCCTCATGCGTCTCGATGAAGAGGCCTGCGACACCAACGGCGACAGCTGCGCGAGACAGCGTTTCTACAAATTCCCGCTGACCGCCGGTGGAACCGCCCTGCCCGCCCGGCTGCTGCACGGAATGGGTGGCGTCGAAGACAACAGGTGCGCCGAGCGATGCCATGATTGGCAGAGAACGCATGTCGGAGACCAGCGTATTGTAGCCGAAGGACGCGCCGCGTTCGCACAGCAGCACATTGGGGTTGCCGCTTTCATTCAGTTTGGCGAGCACGTTCTTCATGTCCCATGGCGCCAGGAACTGGCCTTTCTTGACATTGATGACACGGCCGGTTTTTGCGGCGGCAACGAGAAGATCGGTCTGACGGCTGAGGAAGGCCGGGATCTGCAACACATCCACCACTTCGGAAACGATGGCGCACTGTTCTTCGGTGTGAATGTCGGTCAGGACCGGAAAGCCGAATTCCTTCTTGAGATCGGCAAAGACCTGCATGGCACTGTCCAGACCGATGCCACGCTTGCCGGAAAGCGAGGTGCGGTTCGCCTTGTCGAAGGATGACTTGTAAACGAGGCCGATTCCGAGTCCGTCACAAAGCTCCTTCAGAACACCAGCAATCATGAAGGCGTGCTCCCGGCTTTCCATCTGGCAGGGGCCGGCGATCAGTGAAAAACGCTCGCTATTGCAAAAGGAAACCTTGCTGGCGCCCTGGCCGGCGGTGACTTTGAGATTGTTCGTGACGCTCATCTTTTTTCCTCGAAGGCGAAATCGACGCCCTGTCCGGGTGCTGCGGGCACCACTAGACGGCCGCCCGCTTCTGCGCTGGACACGCCATTAGCAGCAAGTACCGTCGCTGTCACGGCAAGATCGTCAACGGAAAAGACGACGCCCATGCCGCGCAGACCCTCACCGCTTTTTCCCGAAGCCTTCGGGTCAACGCCAGAAAGGGCGGGTCTTTCACTCAGCCTCACCCTCGCATTGCCGGTTTCGAAAACGACATCACCATCCGGAGACACAACGCCGTTGCAGCCGAAAACCGTTCCGATCAAGTGGGTGTCACTCTGCTTACCGGAACACAGCACGATCTCGCGAAGGCCCAGAACTCCGTTCTGGTGACGTTCCAGTGCAGCGCGGTCCCCCGGCAGTGCCTGCAGGCGCTGACAACTGAAGAGGAAGAAATCCGCAGCAGATCCGCTTGCCGCGAAAGCAAGCCGGAACGCCGCCTCGCCTGACGAGCCGTCCGGCATTTGCATGGGCCGCGAAAATTCAAAGACCTCGCCGGCCGATACGCAAGACGCCACGAAGCTCCGGTGATCGGCACGAACGTCAGCGGTGGAGGCCACAAGGGCAGAAAAACCTTCCTGTCCGTACGATCGCCGGAATGCCTGGTCCCTGCCGGTGAAAACATCGCCTCTCTCGACCGACGCAGTATAGCTGACCCGGTCAGCAATTGTCAGAGGCTCCAGATAGGTGCCATCCCTGAAGAACACACAGGCATTCTCCGTGCCGAAAGGATGGAGAGCCTGTGGCGCGACCGTAAAGCCAAGGACCTTGAGCCGCGCGGCCGCTACCGCAAGGTCCCGAACGGGCAGAACGAGATGATCGATGCGATGCCTGTCAGCCATAAAACTTGCCTTTTTGACGCGCCCCGGCGCAGATGCCGGGTATTGAAGCTGACAAAAGCACGAAGAGCGCCGGGAATGCAAATGACCGGCCTGCGCGTCGATGCCGGTATCGGCAGTGGGCTGAGGTTACCGGGTTTCACCAGTCCTTCGGCTTCACCTGAATGCGGACGGTTTACCAGTTTTCATCCGCCTGCGGATTGTTGGCGAGATCGGCCGCGACCGTTTTTGGATGGCCAGTGACTTCAGGTGTATAGCGCCGGTTAAAGGCGGAAAACGCAAGGTCGGCTGTTGGCCACTGTGCATCTGACCGATATCAGGCGTTTGTATTTTCGCGCGCCACCACACTTCACTATATTTACGACTTCAGCGGCAACATCATCGCGGAATATGACGGCAACGGCGCGCTGGGACGGGAGTGTATCTGGCTTGACGAGAGACCTTTGGCAGTGATTGCAGATGCCGGTACGGAAGCAGCTACAATCTACCAGGTTCATACCGATCATCTCGAACGTCCCATCATGATGACCGACAGCGCAAGAAATTTAGTCTGGCGCGCGACCTACCTGCCTTATGGGGAGGCATACACAATCCTGGGATCGGCCACGCTCGATCAACGCTTCCGGGGCAATGGTTTCAACTGGAATCCGGTTTGCACTACAATTGGCATCGCCACTACGATCCGACGACAGGCCGCTATCTCCAGGCCGATCCTCCTGGGACGCCCGATGGACCAAATAGGTGGACCTATGTAACTAATTCACCTTAGATGGGCGTAGATCCGGACGGGCGCTAAAAAAATCGAAACGGGGGACGATCCTATATTGCCCCGGTGTCAATGGCTATGAATGTGGAGCACGAGATCGTCCTCCGGGGATAAATCCAGAATATCCGAATGTCTGCTATCAATGCCTCTGCCGAATCGGAGAATGGCCATTTTCCAGATTAGCACCAACAATTCCTAATTGATTGGAATTAAAATGAAAGAGATCATTGGCCATGAATTGAGGCTAATGCGAGAGGGGAAAAAACCCCTCTCAATGTTCTACTATATTGAGTCGGTAGGCGATAAGGACCTAATACCCATCGATAACTTCCAGCCATACGTTGATGAGGGATCGATCCTAATGGAGGAATTTACACTTCTAAATCCCGAGCACCCTCGCTTTAGCATGACTTACATTTTCTACAGTCTTCCAGAGGAAGCTTGGCGCATTCCCGCTTTAAAGACAGCCTTGGTTGCCCAACAGGACAATATTCAACGCCCTGATGAGGGTATTGATCGAATTATAGGATTACTACTTGGATACTCTAAAGAAGAAATTGATAAGTGGGTGAGAAAAGAACTGAATTCCGCGACGTCACCAAACTGCAGTCTTTGAAACATAATCCGCCCAAATAGCTATTCCCGGTAATATTTCCAATTGGAATCGATTTGCACTATAATCGACATCGCCATTGCGATCCGAAGAAGGCCGCTTTGTCTAGGCCGACCCTCTTGGATAGCCCGTCTCCGGGTCGTACTCCCGACCGGTGAACGGAACGGTTGTGGCACTGTTTCGACTGCCGTTTCAGGCTGACCATAGCTGTCGTAGCTATATTCGTTCACAACTGATCCGGCATCGTCCGTCGCAGCCCGAACCGAGCCGAAATGGCCGGCATGGACGTAATAAGAAGATGCCGACGGAGCATTCGCGCCGGTCGCGGTTGCCGTGGAAGACGGAACCCCACCCGCTCCGGCAGCCAGTGTGATGCCGGCAAGATCGTCTACGCTATCGGTATGACTGTATCGACGCGGTTCGCTTGCAACACCTGCGCCATCAACGTCAGCTTCGGCCGCAACATGTTAGCCGTCATACAGGAAGCTCCTGAATGATGTTTCCGTTCCGCTCGCATCCTGTCGTCGCTCCCACACCCGACGACCCAGCGCATCGTAACGATAGCTCACCGTCAACTCAACTGTCGCCCCGGTTGAGGCCGAGCCCTATCGGCTTACCAGAACAAGCTCGTCGTAAGCGGAATAGCCATAACGCCAGCTCAATTCGCTCGCCTTGACGGTTTTGCGGATCAGGTTGCCGTTGACGTCATATTCGAACTCGTGCAGCAAACAAGTCAAACAACACCAGACAAACTTTCGACTATTTTAGAATAGTATTTCAATTCTTTTTTATGCGAGAGAAAATATCCGAAATGACTGTCAAGGGGGAACTGATGTCCAGGGTGAAAGTCGACGAATAATGTCCGCAAATCGATCCATCGTTCGAACAACAGAATTGTGCCAGCGTCTTTTCGCATGAATATCTCATTGAATATTTCCATTGCATGCAAAAGAAGTAGTGGATCGCGCCGCCGACGTAAAAATTCCATCAAGTTCGTCAATTTCGACATTTCATATTCAACTGCAGAAGGAAACGCATCTTTAAGCTGAGAGAACAACACTAGAAAATCTGCTGAGCTACAAATTCTCTCATCGACCAAAATTTTTTCGATTTCGCTAGAAATATAAATCTCTAGTTTTCCCATTCTTTGGTTCATATTCGAAATGTCCAATATTGGTATGAGCGCATCTTGCGTTCGACAGGAACAGCCCCTGGCCAAATATATCCAGACTTGCTCACAGTATACGCTTCTGCTTTTCCCCGATACAGTCCCTTTTTGGTCCGCAAGCGATTTCATCATGCATTATTTCATTTGGGCGGCACACGGATCATCCCAAGATGGAGGGAGACCAGGTGATTTATCATCCGGCGGGATCGATCGCGCCAAAACACCACAACCACTTCCCCAACAATCTGCATATCCAGTTGCATCGCTGTGTTCAGCGCATCGGCAAGGGTGTGGATAGCATGCGTTGTGTAGCAATCGTACCACCCACCAGTGCAACTGGCACAGCGAGTGTACTCGCATATTGTCCTGCTGCCGCCATTCCACTCGGATCAGTCCAGTTAGCAGGCGAATTCCAGACATAGCGATAGATGTTAAGGTCACCGGCTTCGAACCAGATCGGATATTCCTGCAGGAAGCGGCCGGTCGAGGGATCGTAGGCGCGTGAACGATAGTGGGATAGGCCCGTCTCCTGATCGTATTCTCGGCCAGCGAAGACAGACAAAAGAAGCTGGGGTTCCAATAAGCTTCCTAATCACGACATCGCAGAGCATTCAATCGTAAGAAGGACCTCAATATATTCCTAGTAATCAGCCACTTAGCTGCTGCGCGAGAACGACGCATTACGGAGGTTTGTCGATACAGCGATTGCCCCCCATTTTTGGGCAAAAACCCAATAGAAACGAACAAATCTTGCGGCTTATCTACCGGGGTTCTTGGGGTGCGATTCCCGTTTTGTTTTCTCGCCCCAAGTTCACGAAATTTTAGGGGATTGCGGAACACATATGGAACATATAGTGTTCGTTCTGTATTTGTTTCGCGACTTCAACGACGATTCTCAAGGGTGTTTTCCTCATGCTCACGCGCAAACAGCAGGAATTGCTTCTCTTCATTCATGAAAGAATGAAAGAGTCCGGCGTGCCGCCCTCCTTCGATGAAATGAAGGACGCACTCGATCTTGCCTCCAAATCCGGCATCCACCGGCTGATCACTGCCCTGGAAGAGCGCGGGTTCATTCGCCGGCTACCTAACAGGGCGCGAGCGCTTGAAGTGATCAAGCTGCCGGAGGCCTATGTGCCCGGCTCGAGGCCGCAACGGGGCTTCTCGCCGAGCGTTATTGAAGGCAGTCTCGGCAAGCCCAAGATGCCCGAGCCCGCCCCTGCTCCCAAGGCGCCTGCGAACGATATAGCAGGCGCGGCAACCGTGCCCGTCATGGGCCGGATCGCTGCCGGTGTGCCGATCTCAGCCATTCAGAACAATACGCATGACGTGGCGGTTCCGGTGGACATGCTTGGCTCGGGTGAACATTACGCGCTTGAGGTCAAGGGCGACTCGATGATTGAGGCCGGCATCTTCGATGGCGATACCGTCATCATTCGCAACGGCAACACCGCCAATCCCGGCGATATCATCGTGGCGCTGGTGGATGACGAGGAAGCGACGCTGAAGCGCTTCCGTCGCAAAGGTGCCTCGATCGCACTTGAAGCCGCAAACCCTGCCTATGAGACCCGCATTTTCGGACCTGATCGGGTTAAAATCCAGGGCAAGCTGGTAGGGCTGATCCGCCGGTATCATTGATGCTGCTGCCGGTCCGGATAAGGCCGGAGCGGTCGATGAGCGATAAACCATGCCTTCAAGATGAACGGCGCGTCATTCCACTCGAGTGATGCGCCTTTTCTTTTTAATGGCGGCGAAGGCGGCTTTGCCAGAGGACGTCGGCAGGGATGGCGCCCCACCCATCAATTGGCGTTATGGGAGCGATGGATTCTTTGCGATATTCCGGGCCGGGCCGCTGGTATAAAAACCCGCTTCACAGTCAGGAGACCCGCAATGTACGATCTTTATATCGCCAACAAGAATTACTCCTCCTGGTCGCTGAGGCCATGGGTCCTGATGCGCACGCTCGGTATCGCCTTCGAGGAGAAACTCGTCCCGTTTGGTGAAGGCGTGTCATTCTCCACCTTTTCCCCAACTGGCAAGGTGCCTTGCCTCGTCGATGATGGCGTGACGATTTGGGAGTCACTCTCGATCGCCGAATATCTTGCCGAACGTCATCAAGGGGTATGGGCAAGCGACAAGCATGCGAGAGCCTGGTCGCGGTCGGCAGCAAGCGAAATGCATGCGGGATTTTCGTCCCTTCGCAATCTCTACCCCATGTCCGTTGGCGTTCGTGTCAGACCGAACGTCAGCGATGCCGGGCTTGCGGCGGATATAAAGCGTGTCGATGCGGTGTGGAGCGAGGGCCTGTCGAATTTCGGCGGTCCCTATCTCGCCGGTCAGAAGTTCACGGCGGTGGATGCCTTCTACTGCCCTGTGGCATTCCGTTTCCAGACGTATGGCGCAGACCTTTCTCCTGCGGCAAAAGCCTATTTTGAGCGACTGCTCGCTCTGCCGTCCATGCGCGAATGGTATGAGGCGGGACTGAAGGAGACCTGGCGTGACGCGGCACATGAAGAGGAGATCGCCGGAATTGGCGAATTGACGATGGATCTACGCGCAAAGGCCTGACGATCCTCGCTGGTGGCGATCATTGCGACGCCGCCAGCAGACGGGTGATCGTTTCAGGCAATTCCCGGTCGAAACGTCCGGTTTTCCAGTCATAATATCGATGTTCACTCCACGGGCGGTTTGCGCCCGCGGTCGACGCCCGTAGCCGACCGACAACGCCGGGCTGATCGCTCCTCGCGAAGTCTATCTCCACGGAACCGATGCGCCGCAATATGTCGCGGTTGAGGAGTAACGCGCCCGAGCGACACTGTGCAAACGACGTTCTGCGGGAAACAATGACGATGTCGGCAATGTCACATGCTTTTCCGGCGAGGCGGCCGTCTTCCAGTACGATGATCCATTCGCCGCTTTCCGCACGCGCCACGCACCAGCGACCTGACTTGCATGTAAAAATTCCAGGCGCTGCATCCTTCAACGCAGCCGCCATGTCTCGTCCCACAGCCTTTATTTCGTCCCGCGTGAGCTTTGATTTCCTGGTGAGTGCGATGCCGGACGCGGTTGGAACGTCTTTTCTGAGGATAACGGGCGCGAGCGGTTTCTCCGGAAGCAGCAGCGCCCTCTGCCACTGGTCATAGATGAAGCCATGCGGCCGGGTTTTTGTGGCGTAAACCTTGTTCTCGTCCAGAAGCGCGACCAGAGAACCGTCTTCATGAACGAGGAGATCGGGCAGATCGCGCTGAGATGTCGCTGCCGAGAGGCCGAAGGCAAGCAGCAAAGGCGGAATGCCCAAAAGCGCAAGGCGGCTGCGCAGCAGGGTCAGCAGCAGGAAGCCAGCCGAGGCGATGCCGATGAACCAGCCATGCGGACGTCCGGTCGCAGCGCTGCCACCCCAGGAGGCGACTTCGTCCGCGACCTCTATGACCAGCGCCATGCCATGGCCCATGACCTTCAGGAATGGCGCGTCGAGCCCGAACGGCATCAGCAGCATGGCAATCAGACCGAAGGGCATGACGATCAGCGACATGAGCGGCGTGGCGGCGAGATTGGCAAAAAGTCCATAGGTGGTGACACGCTGGAAATGTTCGGCAGAATAGATTGCTGTCGAAAGCCCACCGATCAGCGACGTTGTGATAACGCCGCCGATCACGGCACCTGCCGTTTGCGCTACCGTCACCCAAGCCGGTTTTCGCCCCCTAAAAAGACGCTCGCGGTCAATGCGCCATCGGCTCCAGGCCGCATAGGCAGAAACAAGCGCGATCGTTGCGGCAAAAGACATCTGAAAGCTTGGCCCCATCACTTCGGACGGGGACAGCGCCAGTATCACGAGGGCGGAGAGCGCAACATTTCTCAGGCTGAGCGAGGGCTGATCGAAGAGCACCGCAATCAGCATCACCGACATCATCAGCCAGGCCCGCTCGGCGGAAACCGCGAAACCGGAAATCAGATAGTAGCAAAGTGTCATCAGGAGCGCTGCGAAGGCGGATATCTTCTTGACCGGCCATCGCTGGGCGAAGGCTGGGAACAGGCTGAATGCGAGCCTCATGCCGACAAAGAAGATGCCTGATGCCAAAGCCATATTGAGCCCGGATATGGCAACGATATGAGCCAGCCCCGAGACCCGCAGCGCCTCCATGGTTTCCGGCGATATGGCTTGTCTCTCATCGGTGACGATGGATGCGGCGAAGGCACCCGCATCGCCGCCGATCGTCGTGCGAATGCGCTCGGCGATGGCGGCACGCAGGCGATAAAGCCACATGTCGGCCATCTCCAGCCAACCCTCGGCCCCAAGGTCCGCCGTCGCCACCGCCTGGGGCGGCTGATAAAAAAAGCCTGTCGCGCCGATGCCCCGGAAATAGGATGAAAAGGCGAAGTCGTTCAATCCCGGCAAAGCCGGTCCGGACGGTGGAGAGAGCCGTGCCTTGCCGCGTATGGTCGCGCCGATCGGCATGGCGTCGCCGCCACCGCGCGCAAGGAGCGACACCCTCCCCGGCAGACGCGTTAGTGACGGCGCTTCAGTGGAGTGGAGCTGCACCAGATACCGCCAGTCGCCCCGCGCATCCACCTCCCGGCGCACCACCTTGCCGGTGAGCGTGGTGGTGACCGGCGTGTCCAGAAGGATGGTCGCCGCACGGCGGGTTTCCAGTTCCGCAAAAAGCATGCCGAGCAACAAGAGGGCGACAAGGCTGCACGCCCTTCCCACCGTATCAAGGCGGTATCGGTTGAGAAGCGCCAGTGGGGCCGCGACTAAAAATGCGACGATCAGAAGGGGCAAGGAAGGCGCGGTGTCGAGAGAAAACCAGAGGATCGCTCCGAAACCGATGACAACGGGTACGAAAAGAAAATCGTGCCCGAATGCGCGTTCTTCCGTCAGCCAGACGGCAACTTTTCGAGAAACGGAAACGCCGGGTTCGGGCCTGTCGACCAGAGGCGGCAGAACAGGGATCGCGACGGCGCCGGTCCGCTGCAGCGGAAACAGGATATCCACCGTGCCGGGGGCGTTTCCCTGCATCGTTTCGGCATATCCGAAATGCTGTTTTTCCCCTTGACCAAGCATTCTGCGCCGCGCCCCTGCCACACCGTAAACAGGTTTGCAGAGGGACGCCCGAGATTGCAATGCTTTCCTTTAACCGCGCGTTGACCGAGATTGAATTGCTTCGATCGACGAGGCCAAAAGCAACGCATTTGCGTTTGCCGCAATGCACAATTTGACCTTTGGATAGCTTGGCATCTGCGACAGGATCATATAGCTAATCGGTAGACGCTTAACCGCGGGGCGTGTCTCAACGCCCCCACCCGCATGTTTTCGGAGGATCAGTATGACGGAAAAAAGCGCTACAGTGACACTTGGCGACAAACAGGTCGAACTCCCTGTCAGGGAAGGCACGATCGGGCCGAGCGTCGTCGATATCGGCACGCTGTACAAACACACGGGCTCCTTCACTTACGACCCGGGTTTCACGTCGACGGCCTCCTGCGAATCCAAGATCACCTATATCGACGGTGACGAAGGTGTTCTCCTGCACCGTGGCTTCCCGATCGAACAGCTCGCCGAACAGGGCGACTTCTTGGAAACCTGCTATCTGCTGCTTTACGGCGAACTGCCGACGGCTGCACAGAAGAAAGATTTCGATACCCGCGTCACGCGCCACACCATGGTGCACGAGCAGATGAGCCGCTTCTTCACCGGTTACCGTCGCGACGCACATCCGATGGCCGTCATGTGCGGCACGGTCGGCGCTCTCTCGGCCTTTTACCACGACTCGACCGACATCACCGATCCGCATCAGCGCATGGTCGCATCGCTTCGCATGATCGCCAAGATGCCGACGATCGCCGCGATGGCCTACAAGTACCATATCGGCCAGCCCTTCGTTTACCCGAAGAACGATCTGGATTACGCCTCCAACTTCCTGCACATGTGCTTTGCCGTGCCGTGCGAGGAATACAAGGTCGATCCGGTTCTGGCCCGCGCCATGGACCGCATCTTCATTCTGCATGCCGATCACGAACAGAATGCCTCCACCTCCACGGTGCGTCTTGCCGGTTCGTCGGGCGCCAACCCGTTCGCCTGTATTGCGGCCGGCATTGCCTGCCTCTGGGGTCCGGCACACGGCGGCGCCAACGAAGCGGCGCTCAACATGCTCAATGAAATCGGCTCGGTTGACCGCATTCCGGAATATATCGCCCGCGCCAAGGACAAGAACGACCCGTTCCGCCTGATGGGCTTTGGTCACCGCGTCTACAAGAACTACGACCCGCGCGCCAAGATCATGCAGAAGACGATGTATGAAGTGCTGGAAGCCACTGGCAATTCCGACGATCCGATCATGCAGGTCGCGCTGGAACTGGAAAAGATCGCCCTTTCCGACCCGTATTTCGTCGAAAAGAAGCTTTACCCGAATGTCGACTTCTATTCGGGCATCACGCTGAAGGCGCTCGGCTTCCCCACGACCATGTTTACCGTCCTCTTCGCTCTCGCCCGCACGGTTGGCTGGATCGCACAGTGGAACGAAATGATCGAAGATCCGCAGCAGCGCATCGGCCGTCCGCGCCAGCTTTACACGGGTGCCGGCAAACGCGACTACGTTCCGGTTTCCAAGCGTTAATCGGCAAACCACGTCACGTCAAAGGCCGGCGAGTTTTACTCGCCGGCCTTTTTGCTTGCCATTGTGGATTGGGATACACGCGGTGGGACCGGCGGCAACACAGGCCCTGACACAGCCGGGGCTTCAACCTCGCTGTCTGCGGGCGTTCACGACCTCGAGGAGAATAGCCGCGCCGGTTTCGCCGGGCGGGACATCCGTGCGCAGACGTTGCTGCACCAGAGTATAACCTTCGAGCATGGCCTTCCGCTCAATTGTATCGGATGACAGGCGTTCCGCCCAACGCAGCATCGATCCGGCCCTGACCACCTCGTTGAAATACTCCGGGACGACAGCGTAATCGGCAATGAGATTGGGTAGCGCACCCGTCCAGGTCTTCACCCGCTTGCTCAGCATGGTGAAAATCCAGTCGGTCTTGTAGACAGATATGGTCGGCACGCCGGCAAGAGCCAACTCAAGAATGACCGTGCCTGACGCTGCGATAGCCGCATCGGCTTCCGCAAAGGAGTTCCACTTGAAAGCAGGATCGATGCCGATTTCGGGTCTGATTTCCTGCGGCCAAGACGCCGCCAGTTCGCGGATGCGATGTTCCTGACGTGGAACGGTGGGCAGCAGGAACCGCGTCGGACCATTCCGCTCCACAAAAGCCTTCGCCGCGTGCTGGAACGGCTCCATCAGCCTGGTGGTCTCGGTGGAACGCGACCCGGGCAGAAGAAGAATCGTCTTCGGCCGCCCCTCCGCTGGAAGTGGCCGTTCTGCCCGCTTCCGACGCACCGCGAGGACGTCCGGATCGACGCTGAGGCGATGGCCGACGAATGTGGTCGGCGGGCCTCCGAGACGGCGCATCGCCTCCGGCTCAAATGGCAGGAGAGCCAGGACATGGTCCACATAGGATAACATCGCCGTTGCGCGATGTTCTTTCCAGGCCCAGACGCTCGGGCACACATAATTGACGACCGGAAGATGCGGCAGTTCCTTGCGGACTTTTTTCGCCACTCGATGGGTGAAATCCGGGCTGTCGATGATCAAAAGGACATCCGGTTTTTCCCGTATCACCGCCTCAGCCGCCCGGTTGATCAGGCCGATCAGTTTGGGCAGTTTCTTGAGGACCTGCGTGAACCCCATGATCGAGAGTTCGGAATAATCGAAAAGAGAAGTGAGCCCCTGCCCCTCGAGCGCCTCGCCGCCGACGCCGACAAGTTCGATCGAACCGGGATATCGGGCCTTGAGGGCCCGGATCAGATCCGCGCCGAGAAGATCGCCCGACACTTCGCCGGCGATGACCGCCACCTTCAATCTCTCCGTCATTCCATCATGTCTCCGCGAAGTGACGTATCGATGCCACAGACGAATATGCCCGCCTGATCGGCAGCTTTCAACATCGCGTCACGATCAAGCACCAGTGCGCGTCCGGCTTCGACGGCAATGCCCGCAAGCCCGGCCTTTCGGGCATTTTCGACAGTTTCGATCCCGATTGTCGGCAGATCGGCGCGTATATCCTGCTGCGGTTTGCAGAGCTTGACCAGCACACCCCGGCGGCGAGGCGAAATGCGTCCCTCCGCGCGCAATGCCGCCACGCGCAGTAACATTGCGTCCGTGCCTTCAACGCCCTCAAGCGCCACGATGCGGCCGCCGACGGAGACCGCGCCCTGGCCGACATCAAGTTTGCCGAGCGCAAGCGCCGCCTCAGCTGCCTTGCGTATGTCCTTCACATCGTCTTCGTCCGGTTTTTGCGTGCCGAAAGCGCCCGTCGTGGCCAAGAGGCCTGGAGCGATCTCATGCGCGCCGATGACTTTCGCACCGAGCGTGCCGATGATCTTTATGACCATCTGCAGAACGGCGTCATCGCCGCCCGACAACAGCGTTTTGACGATGGATGGCAGTTTTAGCAGGATGGCGACGGTGGGGCGGATTTCACGCCATTCCGGCCGCCGCGCCACGGCCCCGGAGAGTACGACACGATCCACCCGGTTGTCACGCAGCAGCCGGCCAAGCCCGGCGACGTCACCAACCGAGATGACGGCGTTGTCGAAACCGCTCCAGTCGAAGCGGGAATCGTCGCGCAGCCGCACGATGAAAGGATTTTCTCCCATCTCACGGGCGGCGTTCGCCACGTAAAGCGGCAACTGGCCGCTGCCGGCCACAATGGCGAGACGCCCGCCGCCTGTCACGGCTCACTTGCCCCGGTTGGGGGACGAGATCGCGCGGTCGCTGTCCACTCCAATGAAATCGATGATTTCTAGCGCCTGCGGGCAATCCAGATATTCGCTACGGTCGATCGCTGCCGCATTGCCGCGGATCGTGCCTTCCGCCTCGAAAATCTGCTTGAAAACGCGCCGGACCTTGTGGATATCCGCGCGCTCAATGCCGGCACGCGTCATGCCAACGACATTAAGGCCGCCGAGAATGCCGGGATTGCCATTCAGCATGCCATAGGGAATGACATCGTAATTGACCGCGGACAGCCCGCCGATGAAGGCCTGACGGCCAATGCGGGTGAACTGGTGAACAGCACAGCCGCCGCCGAGAATGGCGCGGTCCTCGATCGTCACATGGCCGGCCAGCATCACATTGTTGGACAGGATGATGTGGTCGCCAAGGCGGCAATCATGCGCCACATGTGAGTTGGCAAGGAATAGATTGTCGTTACCGACGATCGTCTTGCCGCTGCCATCAGAGCTGCCGGCGTTCATGGTGACGCCTTCACGCATGATGCAGCGCTCGCCAATTTCCAGCGTGGTTTCAGAACCGTCGTGGCGAACCGCCTGCGGCGTGCCGCCAATGACCGCCATGGGGTGGACGACCGATCCACGGCCGATGACCGTCAGGCCGGATACAACGGCATGATTGTGCAGCCGGACATCATCATGCAGCGTGACTTTCGCGCCGACGTAGCTCAGCGCACCGATGACGACGTTTTCACCGATCACCGCGCCATCTTCGATCACGGCGGTGGGGTGAATTCTGGCCGAGGCGGCAATCGTGCTCATTGCTGGTCCTCGGGGATCATCATGGCGCCGACGTCAGCCTCCGCCACCAGCGCGCCGTCCACCTTTGCCTCGCAATGAAATTTAAAGACATTGCCGCGCTGCCGCTGCTTGACGACGTGGATTTCCAGACGATCGCCGGGGATCACGGGTTTGCGGAAACGGGCGTTGTCGATTGTCATGAAGTAGACCAGATGGCCGCCCTCACCTTGACTGCGGGCGCATATTGCACCTGCCGTCTGGGCCATGGCTTCGACGATCAGAACACCCGGCATGATCGGCCGGTCCGGGAAGTGGCCGGTGAAATGCGGTTCGTTGACCGTCACGTTCTTGATGCCGGTCGCCGAATTGTTACCGTCGATATCGATGATCTTGTCGATCAGCAAGAATGGGTAACGATGCGGCAGAAGCTTCATGACTTCCAGAATGTCAGCCGCGCCGAGCGTCGTCTTCGTTTCTTCAGTCATTGTTTTTCTCTCCTGTTTTTTTATCACGCCCTTCAGCGCGTGCCAGAATTTCGGCCATGTCGCGCAGGAAATATTTCATCGGTCGCGCAGGCGTTCCGCCATAACGGGCGCCTGCCGGCACGTCCGCCACAACACCGCTCATGGCAGCAATCTGCACGCCGTCGCCAATGTTGATATGGCCATTGATGCCTGCCGCACCACCAATCATCACACCGTCGCCGATACGGGTGCTGCCCGCAATGCCGACCTTGCTGACGATGCCGCAATGGCGGCCGATGCGAACGTTGTGCCCAATCTGGACCTGATTGTCGATCTTGGTGCCTTCGCCGATCACCGTGTCATCCATGGTGCCGCGATCGATCGTGGTGTTCGCGCCGATCTCGACATTGTCCTGGATGATGACACGGCCAATCTGGACGATCTTCAACATGCCGCGTGGACCGGGGGCATAACCGAAACCGTCTTGCCCGATGCGCGCACCATTGTGGATAATCACATTATTACCGATGAGCGCGGCAAGAACGCTTGCGCCGCCTGCAATGGTGCAATCGCGTCCGATCTGTACATCCTGCCCGATGATGACACCGGGCCCGATCCGCGTACCAGCACCGATATGGGCCCCGGCGCCGATCACTGCGAGCGCCTCGACAATGACGCCCGCTTCCAGCTTCGCGGAAGGATCGACATGCGCAGCATGAGAAATTTCGCTTTCCATCCGCGCGATCGGACCGGGACGCATCGCCGAGGGGTGCAGCAAGGCACCAACCTGGGCAAACAGCGTGTGTGGATTTTTCGATATCAGCGCGGGGATGTCGGACGGAAGCATGTCCACAAGGGCAGCGTCACAAATGACGGCGGCAGCTTCGCAGGTCTGCAGCTCATCGCGGTTCTTGCGCGAAAGGATATAGCAGAGCTGATCGGGTTTTGCCCGATAGACCGGAGAAACGGACCTGACAATCCGCTCTCCCGCCGCCTCATCAGACAGTTCCGCCCCAAAGCGGTCTGCGATGTCTTTCAATCGCAGTCCCTCGTGGGGCGGAAAAAACGCGTTGTATTCCATTAGCCGGAAACTCCAGAACGTTCAGAGTTGCAGTTCTGGACTGCCGATATCAGAAAGTGTTGGACATGCCAAACCGGAAACGCTGTTCCTCGTCGTAGTCTTCCTTGGCGATCGGAACCGCGTAGTCTACACGGATCGGACCGAAGGGCGACGCCCACATCACGCCAATACCGGCGGATGCGCGGATGGAATTGTCATCCTTGACGGTCTGAGACGTGGAAACCTTGTTACCATACATCGTGCCAGCATCGACGAAACCAGCAAGACGCAGACCGAAATCCTCGGGAACGCCAGGCATCGGAGCCGTGACTTCAGCAGACGCGGCAAAATAGGTCGTGCCGCCGATGGAGTCGGAACCGATGCGCGGACCGATACCATCGTTCTTAAAGCCGCGAACCTGACGTCCGCCGAACTTGAACTGATCGAATACCAGCAGATTGTCGCCCGTCGGCATCACGTGACCGGCCTGACCGGTGAGCGAGCCGATGACGTCGTACTCATCCGACAGGGTGTAGTAGAAACGCGCCTTGGCATAGATCTTGTAATATTCGGAATCGCCACCCAGACCGGCAAATTCGTTTGTCAAAGCAGCCTGCCAGCCTTCACGCGGCATGTTGCGGTCGTCGAGCGTATTGTAGTTCAGCGTGTTGGAGATGATGGACTGCGTCCAATCGCCACCGCGGATCAAATCCTGATAAGGTTCGGCGAGATTGTTGAGGTTAGTCCAGTCACCCTCACCGTCGTAGTTGATCTGCTTGTAGGTATACTTGAACGTCGTCGAGAGATCCTCGGTGATAGGCGCGGTCACGCGCAGCGAGAAGCCCTGCTCGTCGTAGTCGTAATAATCTTCGCTGCGGCTCTGGCTCTTGAACAGGTCGAAACCTGCAGCAAGGCGGTAGCCGAGGAAATAAGGCTCGGTAAAGGAGAGCGTGTAGCTACGCGCATCGTCTTCACCCGCACCGGCAGCGAGACGGATATACTGACCGCGGCCGAGGAAGTTCTTTTCTTCGATGGAGGCTTCGAGCAGCACACCGTCGTTCTGCGAATAACCGGCGCCGATACCGAACGAACCGGTCGACTGATCTTCAACGTCAACCACGATGACGACGCGGTCAGGCGCGCTACCGCCGGCGGTCGAGATATTGACCTTCGAGAAGTAACCCAGCGCTTCGAGACGACGCTTGGCAGCAGTGATAACCGTCTGGTTGAACGCATCGCCTTCGGAAATATCGAATTCGCGACGAATGACATAGTCACGCGTGCGGGTATTGCCACGAATTTCGATACGCTCAACGTAAGCGCGCTCGCCCTGATCAACGATGTAGGTCACGCCAATGGTGTTGCCGGACATGTCGCGGTCGCCGCGCGGCGTTACACGGGCGAAAGGATAACCTTCACCGGCGACGCGCTTGGAAATCGCCTCCATGCTCTGCTGAACTTCCTTGGCGCTGTAGCTTGCGCCCTGGCGGGTCTCAACGAGGCCCTGAAGCTCCGAACCCTCAACACCCGGAACGGTCGATTCGACCGCGACGTTGCCGAAGTTGTAACGCTGACCTTCATCGACCGTGATGGTGATGTTGTATTCGTTTTTGGACTCATCAAGCACAGCCTCGGAACCAACGACCCGGAAGTCGGCGTAACCGCGGTTGTAATAGAACTGGCGCAGCGCCTCTTCGTCGGCGCGCAGCTTGTCCTCGTTGTAGACGTCCTTACGCGTCAGGAATGACAGCATGTTGGACTTCTTGGTATTGATGACAGCAGCCAGACGACCATCGCTGTAGGCATTGTTGCCCACGAAGTCGATGCGGCCGATCTTGGTACGCTCACCTTCATTGATGACGAAAGCGATGTTCACGCGACCCTGACCGACGGAAACCGTCTGGGTGGTGACTTCGACATCGCTGCGGCCGATAGCGGCATAGGCTTCCTTGATGCGGGCAATATCCGCCGTCACGATGGCCTGATTGAACGGGCCGAGCGACTGCGTCTGCACGATGCCGGCGAGCTTGTCGTCCTTGATCTTGCGGTTACCGTTGAAGACTACCTGGTTAACGAGTTGGTTCTCGTTGACGGTCACGACAAGCGTGCTGCCCGAAACGCGCATGGAAACATTCGAGAAATAACCGGTGGCGTAAAGACGCTTCACCGATTCATCGATGTCCGAATTGGAAAAGTTCTTGCCGGGCGCAATGGTGATGTTGGAACGAACCGAATCCGCACCCGATCTTTCGGCGCCGCGAACGTCGATTCTGCTGATGACGGCTGCCTGTGCAACGCCAGCAGAGGCAAGCACACCAAGGCCCGCAACCGAAGAAACACCGGCAGACAGAGCAACCGCCGACACAGCGTTCAAAAATCTTGAACCAGCCTTCATTTCAATTCTTACCTTTTTACGTTGTCCCTCAGCGGGCGGAACCCGACTCCGGCCATGTGCGTCGTTTTACCTGCTTTTCCCCTACAAGCAAGCGCGAACGTTAAATTCTGTTTACTTCGTGCTCCAGAGTGGCTCATTCGCCACTTTGGCATAAAAACAAGGTAAACAACCGACTAACAAAACCGTTAAAACACAATCCTCAGCCAATCAAGCTGCTGATATCATTCCATGTTGCAAAAACCATAAGACCCAAAATCATCGCCATGCCGATGCGGAAGGCAACCTCCTGCGCGCCCGCTCCCAGCGGCCTGCCGCGGATGGCCTCGATGGCGTAGAACACGAGATGTCCGCCGTCCAGAACCGGGACGGGCATCAGATTGAGGAGCCCGATCGATACCGACAAAACGGCTGCAAGTTGAATCACGGCGGAAATGCCAAGAGTCGCCATCTGGCCAGAAGCCTGCGCGACCCGCACCGGGCCGCCGAGCTGATCGGCATTCATGCGGCCGGTAACGAGATTGCCGATATAATTGAATGTGCCGGTGATGACGTGGCCTGTCTCGCGCACACCTTCCAGAAGCGCCTGCGACGGCGAATATTTGATGTGACGGAAATTACCGCTGGTCTGGTCGGTGACAATGCCGATGATGCCCATTTCCAGCTTGTTGCCGAACTGGTCGGTGGTTTCGGTCCGGGTCGGCACCATCGGCAGCTTGAGCTCCTCGCCTGCCCGCTCGACGGTGACCGTGATAGGCGTGCCGGGCCGGATGCCGACATAACGGCGGACATCTTCGAAGGTCACCACTTTTTCGCCATCAATCGCCACCAGACGGTCGCCGGGGCGCACGCCCGCAGCGGCAGCGGCACTGTTTTCACGCACCTCTGCAACAACGGGATCGGCGATCATCCGGCCGTAAATGCCGAAGAGTACTGCGAAGATGAGAATCGCGAGGATGAAGTTTGCGATCGGGCCCGCAGCGACGGTCGCCGCCCTTTTCCACAGTTTTGCACCGGAAAGCGTCTGCGCCCTTTCCTCCAGCGTCATATGGGACAGGCCCGAGCTGTCCGGCTTGCTCGCTGCGTCTTCATCACCAAAGAATTTCACGTAGCCGCCCAGTGGTATGGCTGAGATCTTCCATCTCGTCCCGCGCTTGTCGGTGAAACCGAGCAGCTCGGGGCCGAATCCGACGGAGAATGCCGTGGAACGGATGCCGCACCAGCGACCGACGAGATAATGCCCCATCTCGTGGACAAAAACGAGAAGGGAAAGCACCAGGATGAAGGGCACGATATAGCCGGTCAAAAAGCCGGTCGCCGCCATTACTGTGTTCATGACAATCTGCCCTTCATGTCGTGACCTTTCGTGCCGCTTAGAAACCCGGCAGCAGACCGCCGCCCGACCCGGGCACATAGCCGGTTGCCGCCGCGTGCACGAAAGCTATGAGGAATACCGTAAAGCAGGCGAAAACAAGACCGTCAACACGGTCCATGACGCCACCATGGCCAGGAATGAGATGGCTTGAATCCTTGACCTGGAAACGCCGTTTCACGAAGGATTCGAAGAGATCGCCGATCTGGCTGAACACGGAAAGAAGGAGTGCAAGCCCCAGCACCAGAAAGCTGATGCGTCCGTGATAGGCCATGGAGACTGCCGCGCCGCCGATCACGGCCGCCGCCGCCCCGCCAATCGCGCCAGACCACGTCTTTCCGGGCGAAATAGAAGGCGCCAGCTTCGGCCCGCCGATGGCGCGACCGACAAAATAGGCAAGAATATCCGTTGACCAGACAACGGCGAAAATGAACAGGATGGATACAAAGCCCGTCAGTTCGTCACCGCGGATGGCCGCCAGTGATATACCGCTCAGACCCGCATAAAAAATGCCCCCCACCAGCCACCAGTTTTTGCCGCGCAATACCGGAAACAGCGCCGCTGTCAGCGTGAAGCCTGACAAAAGCGGCAGGTCGAGCGAGGATTCGCCGAAAATCGTGTTGCCGGCAATGACGGCGACGGAAAACCAGCCCCAGGCGTTGCCGGTCGGATTGCTTTCCGACATCCGGGTAATCGTCGACCACTCATAATAGATGAGAATCGCCAGAAGGCCCGCAACGATGCGGAACAGAATGCCGCCATACCAGGTTGCGGCCAGAATGACCGCGGCCATGACGATCGCGGAAACAATCCGCAGTCTGAGTTCTCGGCTCATCAGGCGCCTGCCACGGCAACCTGCTCGGTGAGTGCACCGAAGCGGCGGTCACGCGTTGCATATTGCTCGATTGCGGAGAAGAAGAGCTGCCGGTCGAAGTCCGGCCAATATTCCGGAATGAACAGGAACTCGGAATAGGCCGCCTGCCAGAGCAGGAAGTTCGACAGGCGTTCCTCGCCGCTGGTGCGGATGATCAGGTCAGGATCAGGAATGCCCGAGGTGTCGAGCCGGGCCGAAATCATCTCGGGGGTGATGGAAGCGGCGTCTAGCCTGCCTGCGGCAACATCAAGGGCGATTGACGCCGTCGCGCGAGCGATCTCGTCACGGCTGCCGTAGTTGAAGGCGATCACCAGCGTCAGCTTGGTGTTGTCGGCCGTCATCTGCTCAGCCTCTTCCAGAAGCGAGCGAATATCGTTCTTCAGCCCCTGCCGGTCACCGATGATCCGCACGCGGACGTTCTCGCGGTGCAGTTCGGCAAGGTCGCGGCGGATGAAAGCCTTCAAAAGCCCCATCAGGTCGCTTACCTCGGATTCGGGCCTGCGCCAGTTTTCCGACGAGAAGGCGAAGAGGGTGAGATAGCGTATGCCGCAGTCACCGGCCGCGCGCACGGTCTCGCGCACGGCCTCCACACCGCGGCGATGCCCCATCACGCGCGGGAGGCCGCGCTGCTTTGCCCAGCGGCCGTTGCCATCCATGATGATGGCGACGTGCTCGGGTATGGAGGAACGTGTCGTCGTCGGCATATCGATCCAGTAACAGGGCAGCGCGGAATTAAACGGAAAAGACAGGTCTATCGCAGGCGATATCAGACCTGCATGATTTCCTTTTCCTTCTCGGCAAGCAAGCGGTCAATTTCCGAAATCGTGTCGTCGGTCATTTTCTGCACCTTTTCCGACTGGCCACGGCTTTCGTCCTGACCGATGTCGCCATCCTTTTCGGCTTTTTTCAGACCGTCCATGCCATCACGACGGACATGGCGAATCGCCACCTTGGATTTTTCGGCATAGTCATGGGCGACCTTGACGAGCGACTTGCGGCGCTCTTCATTGAGTTCAGGCAGCGGAATTCTGAGGTTCTGGCCGTCAACGATCGGGTTGAGGCCGAGGTTGGATTCGCGGATGGCGCGGTCGACAGCGTTGACCATCGACTTGTCCCAGATGTTGACGCCGAGCATGCGCGGCTCGGGAACGGTGATGTTGGCCACCTGGTTGAGCGGCACACGCGAACCGTAGGCGTCGACGGTCACTGGGTCCAGAATGTTGGCCGACGCGCGGCCGGTGCGCAGCGACGCGATATCGCTCTTGAACGCATTGATGGCGCCATCCATACGGCGCTTGATATCGTTGAGGTCAACACCACTCATCTTGATACTCCATCTTGTCGGCCAGCGGCCGTATTCGCCCCAGGGGCGGCATCGTTTTGGATTATTTGTCGTGCACGATGGTCTTGCGGCCGCCGCCGGTCAATATCTGTGCAAAACCACCCTTCTCATGGATCGAGAAAACAATGATCGGGATGTGGTTTTCGCGGGCAAGGGCGACAGCGGCGATATCCATGACCGCGAGCCCCTTGCCGAGCACTTCGCTATGGGTCAGCTCGTCAAAGCGGGTTGCCGTCGGGTCCTTCTTTGGGTCAGCGGAATAGATGCCGTCCACTTGGGTTCCCTTGAAGATCGCCTCTGCGCCCATTTCGGCGGCGCGCAGTGCAGCAGCGGAATCGGTGGTAAAGAACGGGTTGCCCGTACCGCCGGCGAAAATCACCACGCGGCCCTGGGCCAGATGATGAAGGGCGGCACGCTGGGAGAAGCTCTCACAGATCTCGGGCATGGCGATTGCCGAAAGAACGACAGTGTCGATGCTGAGCTTGCGGAGCGAGGTGGCAAGGGCCAGCGCGTTGATGACGGTTGCCAGCATGCCCATATGGTCGCCGGTGACGCGGTCGCCGCCCTTGGATGCCACGGCCACGCCGCGAAAGATATTGCCGCCGCCGACGACAACGCCGACTTCAACGCCCATCGCCCTTGCCTCGGCGATATCGGAGGCAATGCGGTCGGCCACCGCCACATCGATACCGAAACCCTGATCACCCATGAGGGCTTCGCCGGAAGCCTTGAGAAGAACGCGTTTGTAGATCGGCTTGGAAGACATCATGACTCCTCGGAAATGTAACCGAAACGCGGATACACGAAGGGCACCGCGTTGTCACGCGATGCCCTCCCGTTTTCCCAAGATTGGGTAAATATAATCAGCCCTTGGCGACGGCTGCGACTTCAGCTGCGAAATCGCTTTCTTCCTTTTCGACGCCTTCGCCGAGCAGCAGGCGAACCATGCCGGTAACTTCGATGGAAGCGCCTGCTTCCTTCTCGGCTTCCTTGACGGCAGCGCCGACGGTCAGGTCGGGGTTGATGACGAAAGCCTGCGACAGAAGGGCGACTTCTTCGAAGAACTTGCGCATGCGGCCATCAACCATCTTTTCGATGATGGCTTCCGGCTTACCGGATTCGCGGGCCTGTTCGATGAAGACGTTGCGCTCGCGCTCAGCAACGGCAGCGTCGACTTCTTCAGCACGGATGGCGAGCGGGTTGGTTGCAGCGATGTGCATGGCAACCTGGCGGCCGATGGAGTTGAGAACTGCCTTGTCGCCTTCCGACTTCAGCGCAACGAGAACGCCGAGCTTGCCGATGCCGTCGCCGGCAGCGTTGTGGATGTAGGTCGCGACAACGCCGTGCGGCACTTCCAGCGCAGCGGAACGACGCAGCGTCATGTTCTCGCCGATCGTTGCGATTGCGTCCTTGATGCTGTCGGAAACGGACTTGCCGGTTGCCGGATAGGTGGCAGCGGAAACAGCGTCAACGGTGCCATCGGTGGATAGAGCAACCTGGGCGATGCCGCGGATGAGATCCTGGAAAGCGTCGTTACGGGCAACGAAGTCGGTTTCCGAGTTCAGCTCGACAACGACAGCCTTGTGACCCATGGTGGCAACGCCGACCAGACCTTCGGCAGCCGTGCGGCCGGACTTCTTGTCGGCCTTCGCGATGCCCTTGGCGCGCAGCCAGTCGATCGCCGCTTCCATGTCGCCATTGGTTTCAGCAAGAGCCTTCTTGCAGTCCATCATGCCTGCGCCAGACTTTTCGCGCAGTTCCTTCACCATTGCGGCTGTGATTTCGGTCATTGTGTGCCTCTTATCGGTTCGATCGGTCAGCCGGCGGAATTTGCCGTGCCGAAGTTCTGGGTGATGACTGTACCCGGCCGCACACCCTTTGAAACCCTGAGGTTCCGACAAGGGGCATGCGCATTCCCAAGTGCTGCGGCGTCGCCAAACATCGAAATGATGGGTGCCGCTCTAGTGTGACAGCGTTATGAAGACTGCCTGCCGTTCCAACCACCTCGGACGCCTGTGGTTTCCAGAAACCGTGGCGGAGCGGTTAGAAACAAACAAGGCCGTCAACCCATTGAAGGTCTTTGACGGCCTTGTCATATCCTGGTCGAGGAGACGGCGATACGGGATCGCCGCCAGACAGGGCCTATATCAGGCGCCAGCCTCGTCTTCGAGAGCGGGCTCGATCGGAGCTTCTTCAGAAGCGCCGATGTCGCGGCCGGAAGCGCCCTGCTGACGGGCAATACCGTCGATGGCAGCGCGTGCGATCAGGTCGCAGTAAAGCGAGATGGCGCGCGACGCGTCGTCGTTACCCGGGATCGGGTAGTCGATGTGATCCGGATCGCAGTTGCTGTCGATGATCGCAACGACCGGAATGCCAAGACGCTTGGCTTCTTCGATCGCGATCTTTTCCTTGTTGGTGTCGATGATGAACATCAGGTCCGGAACGCCGCCCATATCGCGGATACCGCCGAGAGCCTTTTCAAGCTTTTCGCGTTCGCGCTCAAGGTTCAGACGTTCCTTCTTGGAGTAGCCGGAGCCTTCCGAGTTCAGGATCTCGTCAACCTTGCGCAGGCGCTGGATCGAGTTCGAGATGGTCTTCCAGTTGGTCATCATGCCGCCGAGCCAGCGGGAGTTGACGTAGTACTGGGCCGAACGCTTTGCGCTGTCGGCGATGATTTCGGACGCCTGGCGCTTGGTGCCAACGAACAGAACGCGGCCGCCACGGGCAACGGTGTCGGACACGACCTGAAGGGCGCGCGACAGCATCGGAACGGTCTGAGCCAGGTCGATGATGTGGATGTTGTTACGGTCGCCGAAGATGTACGGCTTCATCTTCGGGTTCCAGCGGTGCGTCTGGTGGCCGAAGTGAACACCAGCTTCCAGAAGCTGGCGCATAGAAAAATCGGGCAATGCCATGCCTTGTTACTCCTTTTCCGGTTTAACCCCCGCGAAGCGAACAGCGCCGATTTTCATCGACACCACCGGGCGGAACGGACCGGATTTCTCCCGGAACATCCCAAGCTTCGCGTGTGGAATGGTGAGCCGCATACAGTCGCCCGCTTAAAAATGCAAGCGTTTATGCGAAAAAACCGCGCAAATGGCCCCGTTTCAGCGCACGGGCTTGTTTTCGCAGGTTTCGGGCTTGAGAATATCAAGCTTCGCAAGCTTTCCCGTCAGAACGAAATCACCGTAATCCATGGTGAGATCGCGGGTGATTCCGTTTTCATAAAGCTTGAACGACATGCGGTAGATCGGCAAAGCGTCGGTGCCGGTCTTGTCGTTGTAATAGGCGATGGTCACCGGCCAGAAGGCGGCCTTGGCGAAATCGCCCGCCTTGCCGGCATCCGCGTCCCCGTCCTTCGGTGTCTGCGCCTTGCCGACCAGCGTCGAGGTGATCAGGCTTTCATCACCATCATCCGACCCATCGAAAATACGGGATTCGAAAATGCGCTTTCCCTGCTTCGCGTGCTCGATGACCTGAAACATGTGTTGTGTCGGGAACTCACTTGCGACCAGACTGACCTGGCGGGCATCCGGACGGGTCAGGTCGACCTTCACGCCATCGCTGCTATCGGTTGCCGCCCCCTGCACTTCCTTGTCCAGCTTGTCATCGGTGTAGGACTTGGTCTCGAAGGTGAATTTCTTGGCGGCAATGTCTTCGAACGTCGTCGTCTGCTGATCCGTCATCCGCACGGCATCGCCCGTGTTGATCTGCGTTACGAAACGGAAATCGGTCTTGTAACCCTGGCAGGCGGAGCCGGTGAACTCATAGACCATGCGACCAGTCATGCCTTCGATGCCGGAGCGATCGGACGCATCCTTGAGTTCGAGGTCGTAGACGGCGCGATGTGCAATGAGATCGGGAACCGCGACGGGCAAGGCGCTGGCGGCGTTCGACAGGCCGGTCATAAGCCCTGTTGCGGCAACGAAACCAAGCGTCCTGACAAACATGCAATATCTCCTGTTGGACTCACCGCTCATATTGTACAAGCAACCGCCCGGCTTTTGGATCAACATCTTCTGAATGCCGGATTCTTGAAGGATTTACAACAAAACCGGAGACGAAAATGTCGGACGTCATCGAAGGCCGCCTCAAGGAACTAGGCTTTACGCTTCCTGTTGCGGCAGCACCAGCCGCAAACTACGTTCCGTTCACCATCAGCGGCAATCTGCTTTATGTATCGGGTCAACTGCCGATGGAATCGGGCAAGATTGCGGTGACGGGCCTCGTTGGCCGCGATGTCGACGTGGCAGGCGCCCAGCGCGCAGCCGAACTTTGCGCCGTGAACATCCTCGCACAGGTCAAGGCCGCCTTGAATGGCGATCTGTCGAAAGTCCGCCGCGTCATCAAGCTGAACGGCTTTGTGGCTTCCGTTCCCGAGTTCGTTGAGCAACATCTCGTCATCAACGGTGCATCGAACCTCATCGCCAATGTTCTCGGCGAAGCCGGCAAACATGCCCGCGCCGCCGTCGGCATGGCCGCCCTGCCCTTCAATGCATCGGTCGAAATCGACGCCATCGTGGAAATCGACGTATGACACTGAAACTTTCCTGGCTGACGGCCCAGCCCGTCGCCCATCGCGGTTATCATGATCTCAACAAGGCGGTCTGGGAAAACACGCTCTCCGCCTTTTCCCGCGCCGTCGAGGCCGGTTTTGCGATCGAATGCGACGTTCAGCTGGCGGCCGACAGTGTGCCGGTGGTTTTCCATGATCACGATCTGAAAAGGCTGACCGGCATCAAGGGCGATGTGCGTGAACGCACCTCGGCGGAGCTGGCAATGCTTTCCGTCGGCCAAACCAAGGATCGCGTTCCGAGCCTCAAGCAGCTTCTGGCTCTCGTGGCCGGCAAGGTGCCGCTGGTTATTGAGCTGAAGGGCCGCGAGGGCGAAGGCGTCGATGACGGCTTTGCCGAAGCGGTGCTGGAAGACCTCGAGGGCTATAACGGCCACGTGGCGCTGATGAGCTTCGACCACCATCTGCTGAAGGACCTGAAGGCTGCGGGCTCGCCCTGGCCTCTTGGGCTGACGGCCGAAGGCGACAAGCCGGAGGACTTCTTCAGACATGACGAAGCCATGCAGTTGGGGCTCGATTTCATCTCCTATCATTGGGGTCACCTGCCCAACAGCTTCATCGAAGCGCAAAGAAAACTCGGGCTTCCGGTGATTACTTGGACGGTCAGGGATGAAAATGCGCGCGAGACGACCTATAAATATGCGGACCAGATGACATTCGAAGGTTTCGACCCGAGAGAGAACCCGTCCACCACGGCATGACAGAAGATTATTCCATCAGCATTGCGCAGTCCTTCGCGGACATCGATCCGGAGAGCTGGAAACGGCTTTCCGGAACATCGCGCGATGCATCAGGAAAATCTTACAACCCGTTCATATCGCATGAATTCCTGTCTTCTATGGAAGACTCTGGCTCGGCGACCGCCAAGACTGGCTGGCTGGGGCACCACCTGCTGCTGGAAAACGCTGCAGGCACCCTCATTGGTGCCGTTCCTGCCTACCTGAAAAACCACAGCAAGGGCGAATACGTCTTCGATCACGGCTGGGCAGATGCCTTCGAGCGGGCTGGCGGGCATTATTATCCGAAATTGCAATGCTCGGTGCCCTTTACCCCGGCGACGGGCCCGCGGCTGCTGGTTGCCAACGGCGAAGATGTCGGACGATTCAAGCCGCTACTTGCTTCCGGTCTCGCACAAGTGACCGAGAAGATCGGCGTTTCCTCGGCTCACGTCACGTTTCTGCAAGAGGATGACCTATCCGCTCTTCTGCCAGGCGATTTCCTGCATCGTACGGACCAGCAATTCCATTTCATCAATGACGGTTATCGCGATCACAACGATTTCCTCGATGCGCTGTCATCACGCAAGCGCAAGGGGCTCAAGAAGGAACGCCGATCAGCGCTGGAACACGGCATCGAGATCGACTGGCTGACGGGTTCCGACCTGACGGAGGACATCTGGGACCAGTTTTTCGCCTTCTACATGGATACCGGCAGCCGTAAATGGGGCCGGCCCTATCTTACCCGGGAATTTTATTCGCTGATCGGCGAGCGAATGGCCGATGACGTGCTGCTGGTCATGGCGAAACGCGAGGGGCGCTATATTGCCGGTGCGATCAACTTTATCGGCTCGGACGCGCTTTACGGCCGGCACTGGGGCTGCATCGAGGATCATCCTTTTCTGCATTTCGAGGTCTGCTACCATCAGGCGATCGATTTTGCGCTGTCCAAGGGTTTGAAACGGGTGGAAGCCGGTGCGCAGGGCGAACACAAGCTGGCGCGCGGCTACGTGCCGGTCACCACCCATTCGGCGCATTTCATCGTCCACCCGGGCCTGCGCCGCGCCATTGCCGATTATCTTCAGCGGGAGCGCGAAGAGGTCGAGCATATCGGCGATTACCTTGATGAACACACGCCTTTCCGCAAGGGCGAAAGATAGGAACCGGACGCATAGTCCGACATACGGAGAGAGCAGAATGACGGCCAGCGCCTATGACGACAACAATATCTTCGCAAAAATCCTGCGCGGCGAAATTCCGAGCCATAAGCTTTACGAGGACGAGCATACCCTGGCGTTCATGGATGTGATGCCGCAGGCCCCGGGCCATCTGCTCGTCGTTCCCAAGACCGGCTCCCGCAACCTGCTCGACGCCGATCCCGAAGTGCTGGCGAAAACCATTCCGGTGGTGCAAAAACTCGCAGTCGCGGCAAAGGAAGCCTTCGATGCGGACGGCGTTTTCATCGCCCAGTTCAACGAACCGGCCGCTGGCCAGACCGTTTTCCACCTGCACTTCCACGTCATTCCACGCAAGGAAGGCGAGCCGCTGAAGCCGCACTCGGGCGTGATGGCCGATGGTGAAGTGCTGAAGGCTCACGCAGAGAAGATAAAGGCGGCGCTCGCCTCGTGACGGGCGCCAAGACATCTGCGCGTTTGTCGCGGCCTCCGCACGCCGTTGTCACAGACGCGATCCCTCGGCTGGCGCGATCAAGTTCTCGATCGCGCTAGCTTTAAGGCGCAGAAGCGCCCTGGCTGCACGCGGCATCATCCTCTGGCCCGTTCGGGAACGCGCACGGCGGCAATATTGTTTGCAGTCACGCCGGAGGGCGATAGGCATTCCTCTCCGGCCATGGCCAGCCTTCAAGCATCGTCAGATCCGGCCGGTAGATCTCTACCTGCAGCGGATAACAGGCCGCCGTATCGCTGGAATGCGTGGCGCTGCAATCGCCTCCCGGGCAGGCGGACAGCGCGCCGATGAGATCAATTTCCGCAAAGAACTCGAGATAATCGCCCGGACGCACCGGACTTGCCTTCATGAAATACTGGTGGGTGTCGCGGGTGAACCCCGTGCACATGAAGACGTTCAACACATCATGAACATGCGGCTCCGCTTGCCGGAACGAAAGGCCTTTGGCGGAAGCAAGCGCGTTCGTGAGGTTGGAGTGGCAACAATGATGATAATCGCCGCCGCTGAGCAGCTTGTTCGTGTAGGGATCGCAGCGCGTGCCGATCACGTCATGCACACCGCCGCCGTCCTCGTCCCAGCCATACCATGACAGCGTGTCATGGGTGATGGTCGCCATCGACCGAAGGGATGGCAGGTTGCTCCACAACCGGTTGCCGACAGAAACATGGGTGGCATGCAGCGCGCGGGTCTTGCCGCTGAAAAACCGTTCATTCAGATCATGCGCATTCCAGAGGTTCAAATCCCCCACCTGCGGGCCTTCGATACTGACGATGCGGAAAAAATGGCCCTTCGGAACATTGAAGGTTCGGCCGTCACGCGGCGGCACGATAACCTCATCGATCTTTTCCATGCTCCCGCGTGCTTTTTCCAAAAGCGCAAGGTCGGGAGTCTCAAGTGTGCCGTTCGGGTAAACGACGACAGGCGAAATGGCGCGGCGCGCGGCGGCGTCTTCGGGTTCGGCAACAGGCATTCGGGGCATGAAATCCTCTGAGCAATGTAATGTCGGAGGGAAATTGCGGTACGAATGACCGGGTGACAAGATGGGTTCTTCTTGCGCTCAGACCAAGTTTTACTTACCCTTGTTTCTCATGATGTTGCCTCCGCTCACCACTCTCCGCGCCTTCGAGGCGGCCGCCAGGAAAGGCAGTTTTGCCCTGGCCGCTGTTGAACTCGGCATGACGGCGACCGCCGTCAGCCAGCATATACGCAATCTCGAGGCATGGCTTGGTGCTGCACTCTTCGAACGGCATGCCAGGGGCGTAACGCTGACGCCAGCCGGGAAGGATTTCGGCGGCACGGTTTCATCAAGCCTCAGGCAGATCGCTTCCGGCGCAGAACGCATACGCGGCCGTCGCGATCGCATCACGGTCCGCCTCGCCAGCCTGCCTTCAGTCATTGCGCATTTTCTGACGCCGCGGCTTCCGCGTTTCCGGGCGATGCATCCCGATATTCAAGTGTCCATCAGCTATCTCGGCGCCAGGCATGCCGTGCCGGCCGATCTCACTATAGAGCATGGCGTGTCTGCCGGGCCAAATGCCGTGGCGCTTTTCAGCGCCGAGACACGCCCCACCTGCGCTCCCGGTTACGCCGACCAATTCGGTCCATTCAGCGCGGTTGCCAGCCTGTTGCAGGCGGAATTGCTGCATGACGATAGCGAAATGGCCTGGCGTGCCTGGTTCGCCGCCGCCGGCACGGTCCCGCCGAATAGCACCGGCCCGATTTTCGCGGATTTCAATCTTCTCGTAACAGCGCTGAAGGCCGGCCAGGGCGTCGGTCTCTGTCCGACAAAACTTCTGCGCGACGAGATTGCGAAAGGCGAACTGACCGTTCTCTTCGAGCGCGCCGCCGACAAGGACAAATATTACTGGCTGGTGGAAACGGCGGAAATGAGTACATCGGCGAGGCTTCTGGCGAACTGGCTGTTGGCAGAAGCACGCGAAGCCGGGGCGACTATTTCGCCACCATGACCTGACCGGCCGCCTCGGCCATCCTTTCCATGCGCTCTTTTGCCGACAACCATTGGAGCAACCGGCCCGAGACAGCGCAGATGATGGCAAAAGCGACGAGACCGCCAAAAACATCCGAGAGGTGATGCCCGCCCTGCACGAGGACGGCCGGGAGCATCAACAGGTTAAGCGGCAGTATGACGAGCATCGCCCACCAGTGCCTTGGTGCGAACCAGACAGACATTGCCGCCATGAAGATGTGGAACGACGGAAAACCGATAAGTCCCAGGACGCTTTTAGGGGAAAGGTAGTCAACACCCTGCGTCGCAAGACGGTTCAGTTCCTGCCCATACTCATTGCCCACCGCCAGAGGAATTGCCTGGGAGACCCATTGGGGCAGCTCCATATAGGCAGATGGTCCGAATGTCGGGAAAAATATCCAGAAAACAATGCTCGCAAAAGCGCCCAGCACCCCGGTGACGAGGAAATGATGCAGCAGCCGGTTCTTGCCCGTAAAGCCCAGAGTGAGGACAATCAATAGAAGCTGGGGAAGTGATGTCGCATAAACGAAGAACAGGATTGTCCCGATCCACGGATGCGTTGCCGCCCAGATGACAATGTCCTTCCAACTATAGCCAAATGCCGCGTCCACAGCGAAGAGCACATGATCGATCGTCGGGAACGCAATTGGCAGGAACATATAGTTGAAGATGGAGGCCGCGAGCGTGAAGAGGATAAAAAGCCCTCCCGACATGAGGGCGGCAGCTATACGGTAATCGCGCCCGCTTCTGCGATAGAATTGACCAAGAAGAAAGACGCCGGCACCCGCGAATACACACAGGGAGTACCCGGCATAATCCACGCTGATGCCCCTTGCTGCAATCAAGGCTGCATCAACGACAAATAATAAAGCGATAAAGCCAACGACGAAACGTTCCGCTGCAAATAATCGCATGGCGCTGGATCCCTGTTTTGATCGCGCAGTCTAAACAGGGAGTTTTAATACTAGGTTAGAAACCCAGCGCGAAAAGTCCGCCTGCCAGGAGCACGATCGGCACCGCGACGCCGACGATGACGCGTTGGCCGGCGGCCAGAAAGGCAACAAAGCCGAGTACTGCCGCACCGATACGCAGCCACATCGGCGAGGACTCAAGCGTTCCGGTCGGAAACACGATCAGCTTGGCGGTGACCGCCATGACGAGTGACGTGGCAACCGCCCTCACCCAATAAAGCGCCTCGGAATCCTCTTTCAACCGGTTACCGGCGAGAACACCGAGCCAGCGCCAGAGATCGGTCGCCAGCCAGCCTGCGATTGCGATGAAGAGATAGGGTGCCCACCAATGGTCGCTCATCATGGTTCACTCTCCGGTGAGGCCGGTTTCATCCTGCGGCGGAATATGAGGCGATCGATTGCATAAGCCACCGTGCCTCCACCGATACCGGCATAAAGGATGTCGAATTCGGGTGCGAGGACCGCAAAGGCCGGACCGGCGATGACGCCGATGACAAAGGCGACCTTGACGACGGAGTGGCGCGCTGAAGCCCAGATGGACGCGATAAAGTAAACCGGCGTCAGGAAGAACAGGACACCAGCAACCAGCGGCGGAAACGCGGCGACGACACCGTAACACAAGCCAACGATGATGGCATTGACGACGGTGAGCGTGATGCCAAACCCGGCAAACCAGACGGCGCGGGCCTCCCGCGGCACCTTTGAAAGGTTCTGTGTTGCAAAGACCCACGCCGTAATCGCAACGAAATGCGAAAGGAACAGTAAAATCCAGGTCGGCGTCTTCGCGCCGCGCATTTCGGGAATAATGGAAGCGACCATCGGCATCATACGGACCGATGACAATGTCACCGCCAGAAAACAGGCGGCAAGATTGGCGCCGCCGACCATGGAGCCGATCAGGATCATCTTGGCGGGCAACGCCCAGATGAACAGCGTCATGAACACGGCTTCACCGCGGGCTACGCCCGATTCCAGTGCAAAAGCGCTGAAACCGACGAAGGATGTCATGAGAATAAGGGACGGCAGCGAGAATATGCCCCGCATTCCCCTGAAAAACCAGCCGCGCAATGGGATGGTGTCGCTATCGGCATTTTGCATTGCGAACCCACTCGTGCATGTCGTCTGAAATGCCGTGGCATCGCGGCAACGTCATACAGACGGAGAAATGAAGACTTGCCGCCGATTCCATTAAAGAGCGGCACGCTTCATGCATAAAAATGCCGGGCTTTCGCCCGGCATCTGTTTATCGATCAAAGACCGCGGTCACTTCTTCTTCGGTACCTTCGGTACGGCGTTGGCCTTGCGCCGCGGCTTTTCGGCATCGTCGGACTTGTCAGCTTCGGCGACGAGGACATCCGCCTCTTCCTTCGCTTTAGCAGCCTTGGAAGATGTTTTCGCCTTTGTCTTGCCCGGGGACTTCGCCGCCTTGAGTTCGGCTTCCGGCTGCGGCTTGACGGGTGCGGTCTCCGGCAGAACCTCGAGTATGAGGCCATCGGCACCGTCATCCTTCTTGCCGACGGTGACGCTGACGACGCCGCCCTTTTTCAGCTTGCCAAAGAGAATTTCATTGGCGAGCGGCTTCTTGATGTTCTCCTGGATCACACGAGACAGAGGGCGGGCGCCCATCTTCTCGTCGTAACCCTTCTCCGCCAGCCAGGAGATCGCATCTTCATGCAGATCGAAGGTGACGTTGCGCTCGGAGAGCTGGGTTTCCAGCTGCATGACGAACTTCTGCACGACCTTGTGGATAACGGCGGTCGGCAGCGGCGAGAACGGAATGATCGCATCCAGACGGTTGCGGAACTCCGGCGTGAACAGGCGGTTGATCGCCTCTTCATCTTCACCAGTGCGGCGCGAAGAACCGAAACCGATGGCGGATTTCGCCATTTCGGAAGCGCCCGCATTCGTCGTCATGATAAGGATGACGTTGCGGAAGTCGATTTTCTTGCCGTTATGGTCGGTCAGCGAGCCGTGGTCCATCACCTGCAACAGGATGTTGTAGATGTCAGGATGCGCCTTTTCGATTTCGTCCAGCAGCACCACGGAATGCGGATGCTGATCGACGCCATCGGTCAGGAGCCCGCCCTGATCGAAGCCGACATAGCCGGGAGGAGCACCAAGCAGGCGCGACACGGTATGACGTTCCATGTACTCCGACATATCGAAGCGCAGCATCTCGACGCCGAGCGAGGCGGCAAGCTGCTTGGCCACTTCCGTCTTGCCCACGCCTGTCGGGCCGGAGAAGACATAGGAGCCGATCGGCTTGTTCGGTTCGCGCAGACCGGCACGGGCCAGCTTGATGGCCGTGGCAAGCGCCTCAATGGCGATGTCCTGACCATAAACGACGGAGCGCAGTTCCTTTTCGAGGTTGGCGAGAACCATCTCGTCATCCTTGGAAACCGTCTTCGCGGGAATACGGGCCATCGTCGCGATGGTCGCCTCAATTTCCCGTTCGGTGATCAGCTTGCGACGCTTGGAAACGGGCAGCAGCATCTGCGCTGCACCGGTTTCGTCAATCACGTCGATCGCCTTGTCCGGCAACTTGCGGTCCGAGATATAGCGGGCCGACAGTTCAACGGCAGCCTTGATCGCCTCATTGGAATATCTGAGGTGATGGTAATCCTCGAAATAGGGCTTCAGGCCCTTCATGATCGCGATGGCGTCATCAATCGACGGCTCATTGACATCGATTTTCTGGAAACGACGCACGAGCGCACGATCCTTCTCGAAGAACTGGCGATATTCCTTGTAGGTGGTCGAACCGATGCAGCGGATTGCACCCGACGAAAGCGCAGGCTTCAGCAGGTTAGACGCATCCATCGCGCCGCCGGAGGTCGCGCCCGCACCGATGACGGTGTGGATTTCATCGATGAACAGGACCGCGCCCGGGTACTCTTCGAGTTCCTTGACGACCTGCTTCAGACGCTCTTCAAAATCACCGCGATAACGGGTGCCCGCCAGCAGCGTGCCCATGTCGAGCGAAAAGATCGTGTCATTGGCGAGCGCCTCCGGCACCTTGCCTTCCACGATCCGCTTGGCAAGCCCTTCAGCGATCGCCGTCTTGCCGACGCCCGGATCACCCACATAAAGCGGGTTGTTCTTGGAGCGGCGGCAGAGGATCTGGATGGTGCGGTTGACCTCGTCGTGACGGCCGATCAACGGGTCGATCTTACCGTTTTTCGCCTTTTCATTGAGGTTGACGCAATAGGCCTTCAGCGCATCCTGCTGCTTCTTGGCGGACGATCCGTCCTCCTCGGGATTGCTGCGGTTCGGCTTGTTTTCGCTTTCCGGTTCGTCAGCACCACGCGGCGTGCGCGTCTGGGACGTGCCGGGGCGCTTGCCGATACCGTGAGAGATGTAGTTGACCGCATCGTAACGGGTCATTTCCTGTTCCTGCAGGAAATAGGCAGCATGGCTCTCGCGCTCGGCGAAAATCGCCACAAGCACGTTTGCGCCGGTCACTTCCTCGCGGCCGGATGACTGAACATGGATCACGGCGCGCTGAATGACGCGCTGGAAGCCGGATGTGGGTTTGGAATCCTCGTCGTAACCGGTGACGAGGTTGGTCAGTTCATTGTCGACGTAATCGCTGACAGTCTTGCGAAGGGCATCGAGATCGACGTTGCAGGCGCCCATGACGGCTGCGGCATCCGCGTCGTCGATCAGCGCCAGAAGGAGATGTTCGAGCGTCGCATATTCGTGGTGACGCTCATTTGCAAAGGTCAGTGCCTGGTGCAGCGCCTTCTCGAGACTCGGGGAAAAAGTTGGCACGTTGCGATCCTCATTTCTTTTCCATGACGCACTGCAGCGGATGCTGGTGCTGTCGGGCGAAATCCATGACCTGGCTTACTTTCGTCTCTGCGACCTCATATGTAAACACCCCGCATTCGCCTACGCCGTGCTGGTGCACGTGCAGCATGATGCGGGTTGCCGCTTCACGATCTTTCTGGAAAAACCGTTCCAGAATGTGAATGACGAATTCCATGGGAGTGTAGTCGTCATTCAGTAAAAGAACACGGTACAAATTCGGTCTTTTCGTCTTCGGCTTAACGCGGGTGATAACAGACGTTCCACGGTTGGTACCGCCCCCGTCTTCCCCTTCGCCCTCGCCCTGCATGTAGATCGGCTTAGCGATCATCTTTCATCATTCTCCAAACTGTTCTCAAACCGACAGCTGATTGCCAGGAGGGAGAACTTCGCCTCTCCATATTTAGGTCGTTAAGAAGCGATTTTAAGCCCCTTGCGCGACGGTGCAATCACTATTGCGTTTGCGAAGAGGCAAACCTCGCGAAAAGTGCGGGATATGACAGGTAACCGAAGTCCGAGAAGACATACCTCGCCCGCATGGGCGCGCCTTCGCGCCAAATGCGGACGGCTGCGACAGGCGACGGCACCGCCGAATTCGGTTCGACGGCGCCGGTCTCACTCCTTGTCGTCGAGCATTTCGCGCACGGCGATGGCAAGCTGCTTCAACGAGAAGGGTTTGGGCAGGAAACCGAACTTGGCATCAGCCGGCAGGTTTTTCGCGAAGGCATCCTCGGCATAACCTGAAACGAAGATGAATTTCAGGTCTGGATAGGACTTGCGCAGCTCTCTCAGCAGCGACGGGCCGTCCATCTCAGGCATCACGACGTCGGAAACGACAATATCCACTTTGCCTTCCAGTTCCTCCATCACCTCCAGCGCCTCTGTGCCGGAGCCTGCCTCGTGCACGGTGTAGCCGCGCGTTTCCAGCATGCGCTTGCCGCCACGCCGCACCGCCTCTTCGTCTTCCACCAGCAGCACGACGGCGGATTTGCCTGTGAGGTCCAGCGGCTCCTCCTTCACCGGCTCGGCCGCGGCGACCGGCGCAAGCGCCGCCTCGCCTGGCTGCTGTCCAGTGCCGGGAACCGCCTCCACCATGTGGCGCGGCAGGTAAATGCGGAAGGCCGTTCCCTTACCCACTTCCGATTCGGGATAAATATAGCCGCCGGACTGTTTGACGATGCCGTAGACCATCGACAGCCCGAGGCCCGTGCCCTTGCCCACTTCCTTGGTGGTGAAAAACGGTTCGAAAATCTTGTCCATGATCTCCGGCGGGATGCCCGTGCCGTTATCGGCAACTTCCACCATCACCATGTCTTCGGCCGGGAATTCGGGACGGCCGAGCGCGGCGATCTCTTCTGCGTCGACGTTGCGTGTCCTGATGGTGATCTTGCCGCCATCGGGCATGGCGTCGCGTGCATTGACGCAGAGATTGATGAGCACCTGCTCGAACTGCGACAGGTCTGTTTTCACCGGCCACAGGTCCCGGCCGTAATCGACCTCCAGCTTGACATTGGTGCCGGAAATCAGCCTGTCCACCAGCATGCGCAGATCGCCGATCACATCCGTCAGGTTGAGGATTGCCGGGCGCATGGTCTGCTTGCGCGAGAATGCCAGAAGCTGGCGCACCAGTACGGCGGCGCGGTTGGCGTTTCGCTTGATCTCCATCAGATCGGCGAAGCTAGGATCGGCCGGACGCGCCTGCAAGAGCAGATGGTCGGACGACAGCAGGATGGCGGTCAACACGTTGTTGAAATCGTGGGCGATGCCGCCTGCGAGCGTGCCCACCGCGTTCATCTTCTGCGTCTGCGCCATCTGGGTTTCGAGCGCCTTCTGCTCGGTCACCTCTATCGCATAGACGATTGCCACCTCTTCCGGCGCCTCGTCGTCCTGGTCGATGACGGCATTGACGTAGAAACGGAAATGCCTCGTCTCGTCGCTCGGATGGCGGGAATCGAAGGGCGCGATATCGCCCTGACGGTCCTTGGCCTCGGCGAGCGCCTGTTCAAGGCGCGGCTTTTCATTGTCGTGAAGGACTGTCTCGAGTGCCACGCCGCGATCAATATCGTCGCGCCCGACAACGCCGGAGAACAGCTTGAGGAAAGGCGCATTGATGCGCAGGATGCGTCCATCGCCGTCAAGCGAGGCAATCGCCATCGGCGTATTGTTGAAAAAGCGCGTGAAGCGCATGGCGGAGGAAGATTCGGTATCCTCCTGCCCCTTGGGCCGCATCAGGACGATGGTACGGCTCTCACCCGGCGCGCCGTCCTTTGCCGTGACCTGGTGGACGAGGCGGGCCGGCATGCTCTGGCCGTTCACCCGGCGCATGTCGAGATCGAGGATTTCGGTGCGCTTTGCTGAACCCTGGGGCTGGACGGATTCGATCAGCGCCATGCCCTCGCCAGCGACGATGTCCGAGACCGTCATCGAGCCTGGCGAAAACTGTGCGAGATCGATGCCGAGCCATTCCGACAGAGTGGCGTTCAGATAAACGATCTCACCCTTGCGACCGGCGGAAAAGAAACCGGCCGGCGCGTGGTCGAGGTAATCGATGGCATTCTGCAATTCGCGGAAAAAGCGCTCCTGATCTTCGCGCTCTGGCGTGATATCGGCAATCTGGAAGACATGCAGCCCCTCGCCGCCCGAATCCTTCAGCACCCTGCCCTTCAGCCTGTACCAGTGTGGCCCCGCATTGGAATCCTCGCCCAGCGGTTTCAGCAGGCGAAATTCTTCGTAGCCGTCGCGGCCTTCGCGCAGCATGTTGATGAGACGGTAAAGAGCCTCCGTCGCTTCCCGGCTGCGCGACAGCAATGTTTCAAGACTCTGGATATCGCTCGCCTTGGTGGTGCCGCTCATCCTGCAATAGGTGGCGTTGGCATAAACCATATGCCCCTTGGCATCTGTTATCAGCGTACCATCGGGGTGGGCAGAGAGAAACCGGCGTGCAAGCCCATCCGATTGCGATTGTGGCATAACCTCAATGAAACCGATGATTGACGACACCAGAAAGAAAATGCCCATCATGGCCAGCACACCAAGAATGCCGAGCACGATTTCGTTTTCGAGAGAATCCTTGAAATAGACAAAGGCGGCGGCAGCGGCGATCAGCACCAGCGCCAGCAGCAGAATGCGCAACACCGTGCCGGAACGGGCACGCCTGTCCACCAGCGGAAGGTCGTTGTCGCTTGTCTCGCGCACCCGTGTCATTTTGGCCTCGCAGTCGTGCAGGTCGTCATTCGAACAGTCCCGCACTCCGGACGGAATCGGGCAGCAGAATTTCTTGTAGCAACTCGCTCGACCCTCAAAAAGCTCCGCAGCGACACAAAGGCTTAAAACGCACAGCGAAAACGGCTTCAAAACCGCATATCAGCCTCAAAAGACTAATGGCGCGTGCAGGTGAGTTCCCTCACCTGGCATTGGATCCGCGGCGCGGAGCACTCAATCCTGCCGTCCCTGACGGTGCAGACCGAACATCCATCGGTAAAGTCCACACACGATGGGTTGTCCCGAACGAACTCATCCATCGTGAAAACCTTGCCTGGCGCCTTATCATCCGCCGCTGCCGAACAGGAAATCAACAGGGCGGCAGTGCAGCTCCTCAGTACGGGTCCGACGAGACGGGTTCGGAACATGGCAAGCGCTCCCTTCTATTGGAAGAATTGCAACTTTCGCTCTCGCCCAGCATTGAAGGACGAGATGTGGCGCTTTGGTGGCGCCGTTGCCATCGATAAGGTGATGCCCGTGCTGAAATGAATAAACCTTGTGTTGCGCCTAAAAAAATCGTCTTTTCGTGCTTGATGTTCACATTATAAGAACCACGGCAATATTAATTGCCCAAGAAATTAAAAAGCCAAAAATCTGAAGGGATGATCTTCATGATGGAAGATTTTATCGGCACCTATGGAAACCGTCTCATCGTCGCCGTTGTCGGTGTGGGTGTGGCCCTCCTCGTTCTGGCGATTGCTCTGTGGATCCTGCGCAGACGAAGCGGTTCGGCGCCCTTTATCCGCGGCGGCCGCAACCGGCAGCCACGTTTGCAGGTGCTTGACGCCACAGCCGTCGATGCGCGGCGTCGGCTCGTGCTGGTGCGGCGCGACAATGTCGAGCATTTGGTCATGATCGGCGGCCCAACCGATATCGTGATCGAGAGCGGCATAGGCGCGATCCCGATCGTCAGGGACGTGCAGGAGCCGGAACTCAAGGCGCTCCCGCGTCAGGAAAGCGAGCCGAAAAGGACCGAGCCTTCCATCTCACCGGAACGCCGCGCCGTGCTGCCGCAGCAGCAACCGTCTCAAGCCCCTGCGCCCGCTTCGATAGCGGAGGAGCCGGTGAAGCAGCCGCAACGGCCGGAACCGCCCGCTCAAGCCCAACGTCCCGCGCCGACAGCAGCGGCAGCACCACCGTCGCCGCGCCCGGCAACGCCACCACCGCCTGCGTCCCCGCCTCCGACGGCGCGTGATTCCGCCGCGCCGGCAAGACCTGCACCTCCCGAGCGGGAGGCGGCCCGTCCTGCCCCGCCGCCAATACCGGTGACCGTAGCCGCCGCGGGCGCGACCGTTCTGCCCGTCGCCGCCGCGTCACCCCCCATCGCCCCGGAGCGGCCGGAGTTTAAGCGGGCCGAACCCTCGGCACCCGCCCCCGCACCGGTTGCGCCGCCGATCCCGGCCCAGGGACCTATAGAGGCAAAGACGGCAGAGGACGGGCCTGCGGACGTTGCGCCGCCCGTTTTCGCTGCGCGCGAGCCGGTGATCAATCAATCCATCGCAGCCGATTTTCTCGACGCTGCGCGGGAGCGGGTTCTTCCCGGTATGAACCCGGCGGCGAGCGCACCGTCTGTCCCGTTCCCACCCAAGCCTGAGAATCCGGCTGTCGCCGCCAATGACACCCAGCCGAAATTTTCAGACGAGCTGGCCAGCGATTTCGAAAGCTTCCTCGAAGCTGAGATCGCCAAAAGCAAGGAAGCCGATAGTGACCCGGCCACTTTCCCCGTAGCGGAAAAGCAGGCAAAACCGCAGCCGGCCACGCCACCAGTCACCGGCGCATCACCGGATGGTGACGTCCAGAAGGAGATGGCACGCATCTTCGGTGAGCTTTCGGTGACCCGCGACCGCTGAAGGGACGAATTTGCCCGGCCGAGGTCCATTGCATAAAAAAGGGCACGGAAGCGTTTCCGTGCCCTTGTTCTTTTATAGTGTCACCGGTCTGACGCGGCTTAGCCTTATTCGTCGCGGTAGACTTTTTCGCGACGCTCGTGGCGCTCCTGCGCTTCGATGGAGAGGGTCGCAATCGGGCGCGCGTCCAGACGCTTGAGGCCGATGGGCTCGCCTGTTTCCTCGCAATAACCGTAAGTGCCGTCTTCGATCCGCTGAAGGGCTGCATCGATCTTCGATATCAGCTTGCGCTGACGGTCGCGGGCGCGAAGCTCGATCGCCCGGTCTGTTTCGGAAGAGGCCCGATCCGCAAGATCGGGGTGGTTGGCGCTTTCTTCGGCGAGATGTCCGAGCGTCTCGCGCGCTTCTCTCAGGATATCGTTTTTCCAGGCTATGAGCTTCGCGCGAAAGTAGGCGCGCTGGCTGGCATTCATGAACTCATCGTCTTCCGAGAGCACATATTTGCTAAGATCGATCTTCTCACTCAACGCGATTCTCCTCGAAGAACATCTCAATGCGGCGGTGTATACTCCAATGATAGTGGCCGGTTCAAGTCTACAGATCAGTTTTCGGGCATTTTTAAAACTGACACAAAAATCATCTAAATGACTAATTTTTATTCTTTATTCGTATTGAAGCGATCTCTTCTTCAATCACTTCAATGCGACTTACCAACAGGAAAGAGGACTTGCGGTCCTGCAACCCAATCCTGTAGCATTCCGCCCGTGCCCTGACATTCGAACGCCGGTCCCCGCCCTTGACAGCATCTTCCCCGAGCCGAGTTTATCTTCTGCGCCACGCCAAGGCCGCCTGGGCGGCGCCGGGAGAACGGGATTTCGACCGGGGATTGAACGAGGCCGGCTTTGCCGAGGCGGAGATCATTGCCGACCTCGCCGCCGACCGCCGCTACCGGCCCGAAGTTCTCCTTTCTTCCACGGCCGTGCGTTGCCGGCAGACAACGGAGGCCTGGCAACGGGCCTTCAATGAAGGCATAGACATCTTCTATGTCGATGAGATGTATAATGCGCGCAGCGAAACCTATCTCTCCCTTGTCGCCGCTCAGACGGAGGCGCAGTCAGTGATGCTGGTGGGCCATAACCCCACCATGGAGGCAACGCTGGAAGCGATGATAGGCGAGGACCTGCTGCATGCCGCCCTGCCCTCGGGTTTTCCGACATCGGGCCTCGCGGTTCTGGATCACGACGGCGGTGCCAGCAACGGCAGAGACCGCTGGCGGCTGGTCGATTTCCTCGCACCGGGCAAATAATCGCTTCGGCGTGCGATGAATTGTGGAAAGAAGGCGCGCTGAAAATCCGATGGCGCGCTTCTTTTTTGGGCAACCGTATCTTCCTATATTGCAGCCGTGACCGTTTAACGCAGCCGGGAAATTGCCATTGCCGCCTTCTCTTACGTCCCTGACAGACAGTGCGCTCATTGCGTTCGATAATCTGGCCGACCGCGCGAGTAACCTCACTCACCCCACATTGCGGCTTGGTGTCACCGGCCTTTCGCGGGCGGGCAAGACGGTTTTCATCTCTTCGCTGGTCCACAATCTTCTCAACGGCGGGCGGCTGCCGCTGTTTGAGGCCATGCGCTCCGGACGCGTTTCTAACGTGCGGCTGGAGCCGCAGCCGGACGACGCCATTCCCCGTTTCCAATATGAAGATCACATCCAGGCACTGGTGCGCGACCGGCTTTGGCCGGATTCGACGCGGGCGATCTCGGAACTCAGGATCACGCTGGATTACCAGAGCGCCAGCGGCTGGGGTCGCTGGTTCTCGGCCGGCAAGCTCTCTATCGATATCGTCGATTACCCCGGCGAATGGCTGCTCGACCTGCCGCTTCTGTCGCAGGACTACAGGCAATTCAGCGATACCACAGTCTCGCTGGCCGGAAGCGGGGTCCGCGCCGAGCTGGCACAGGAATGGCTGGCCATCGCCTCTTCGCTCGATATCAACGCGCCCGCCGACGAAATGACGGCCCGACGCTTGGCTGAAAGCTTCGCGGCCTATCTCAAGGCCTGCAAGTCCGACGAGAGATCGCTGTCCACCCTGCCGCCCGGCCGCTTCCTGATGCCCGGCGATCTGGAAGGGTCGCCCGCGCTGACCTTTGCGCCGCTTCCCGGCCTGACGGACGAAAAAGCGCCGAAAGGCTCCCTGCGCGCCATGATGGAGCGGCGCTACGACGCCTACAAGTCGATCGTCGTCAAACCCTTCTTCCGCGAGCATTTCGCCCGCCTCGACCGGCAGATCGTCCTGATCGACACGCTGCAGGCCGTCAATCGCGGTCCGGAAGCCGTCCAGGATCTGGAGCGGGCGCTGGGCGATGTTCTCGCCTGTTTCCGCCCCGGCACCAACAGCCTGCTGTCGTCGCTGATCGGCCGTCGCATCGACAAGGTGCTGATTGCGGCCACGAAGGCCGATCATCTGCATCACGAAAGCCATGACCGGCTGGAGCGCCTGACCCGGCGTCTGGTCGACCGCGCCATCACCACCATCGGCATGAATGGCGCCGGTATCGAAGTCATGGCGCTGGCTTCGGTTCGCGCCACGAGAGAGGCAAGCGTTCGACAGGATGGCCACGAACTGCCCGTCATCGTGGGCACGCCAATGGCCGGCGAAACCATCAATGGCGAGACATTTGACGGCAATCGCAAGACAGCGATCTTTCCGGGCGACCTGCCTGACGATCCGGAGCCATTGTTCCGCAGCATAGACCGGGATGGCGACAAGGCGACACTACCTGATGTCAATGTCGTGCGTTTTCGACCGCCCAACATTGACGAGCCGGGCAGCGGCGGCATTCGGCTTTCCGTTCCCCATATCAGGCTCGACCGCGCCATGCAGTTCCTGTTCGGAGACAAGCTCGCATGAAAGCTCCCACAAAAAACGATCCGCAGACGCGCCGCCCCTCCGCTTTCACGCTCGAGACGGAAGAGACGGCACGACCGTCCGCCAGGCAGAAGCGGGCGCCGCGCAGTTTCGATGCGGAGATATCTTTGACGCCAGATGAAGACGATCCGTTTCTGGCACCTGAGGACATAGACGCTGCCGCTCTGCCCGTGGCGATACCGAAGAAAAGCCGCTTCTCCTTCGGCAAGCTGGCGCTGGGTGCCTTGGGTGTCCTGTTCTCACTCGCCTTCGGGCTATGGGCGGATCAGCTCATCCGCAATCTGTTTTCCCGCTCCGACTGGCTGGGCTACACGGCAACGATCGCCCTCATCGTGGCGCTTTTTGCGGTTCTCGCCCTCGTCGGCCGCGAAGTCTTCGGCATCATGCGGCTGAATGCCGTACAATCTCTCAAGGCGGATGCCGAGACGGCAAGCCTCGACAAGAGCCCGAAACCCGCCCGCGCCATCGTCACCCGCCTGAATGCCGTCCTTTCCCATCGGGCGGAAACGGCCAAGGGGCGCGCGGCGCTGAAGGAAACGGAAAGCGATGTCATCGACGGCCCGCATCTGATCGAGCTTGCCGAACGTGAACTGCTGGTGCCGCTCGACCGACAGGCGCGGGCGCTGATTCTCAATTCATCAAAACGGGTCTCGGTTGTCACCGCCGTCAGCCCACGCGCCGTCGTCGATCTCGCTTATGTGCTGTTCGAAGTGACGCGGCTGGTGCGCGCCATGGCAGAGCTTTACGGCGGCCGTCCCGGCACGCTCGGCATGCTGAAACTCCTGCGCGATGTTGTCGCCCATCTCGCCGTCACGGGATCGATCGCCGTCGGTGACGGGCTCGCTCAACAGGTTCTCGGACACGGCCTTGCTTCGAAACTCTCCGCACGTCTCGGCGAAGGCGTCATCAATGGTCTGATGACGGCGCGAATCGGTATTGCTGCAATGGATCTTTGCCGCCCGCTGCCGTTCAGGGCTGTGAAACGGCCGGGAATCGGCGATTTCATGTCCGACCTCACGCCCGATTTAAGCAGTGGAAAAAGCGGCGAGAAAGCCTGATCGCTCGGCTTTGAGCGGTTCAAAAGGTTACGGACGACGCCGCAAATGAGAGCGAAATAAACCAAGCATTAACCATTCCGCCGGTAGATTGCAGCCTATCGAACAGGCTTCTTCGCCGGGGAAAGTATCATGTATTCGCGCTTCTTTTCGCTTGTGGGCGGACTTGCCGCCATATTGTCCGTCAGCGGCGGTTTCGGCATGTCTGACGTGCATGCCGCATCACGCGATCGCGACGACGTGTTTTTCCGCTCCGTTGCCGGCGTCTGGAAGGGTCCGGGCGAAATCGTCGCCGGCAAATACAAGGGCACGAAATTCACCTGCGACCTGACGGGCGAACCGCTTGACGACAAGCAGACCGGCATAAAGCTCGGCGGCACCTGCCGCGTCGGCGTCTTCAGCCAGCCCATGTCCGCCGTCATCAGCCAGAAGGGCAACAGCTACGAAGGCAGGTTCCTTGATGGCGCGGCCGGCAAGGGTCTGGACATCACCTCCGGACAGGTCAGCGGCGACAAGGTCGTCGTCGGCATCAACCGCGCCAAACTCAACGGTGCAATGGTTGCCCGCGTCTCCAACGACAATTCGATGAACATCACCATCTCGGTGAAGGTCGCCGATCAGATGATACCGGTCATCGGCGTTACGCTGGCGCGCGATATCGACCAGCTGGCTGTCGGCTCGATCAAGCCGTAAAGACTACATTTTTTCAGCCATTGCCAGGCGGGAGTGTCCACCACTCCCGCTTTTCGTTTGCGCTGACAATGCCGCTCTTGTCCGCCTGCTGAAGCCATTCCCGGACGGACTTTCCCCTGACCTGGAGATCAGGCGCTATATCAGCAAGCGGCATCAGCACGAATGCGCGCTCCGTCATGCGCGGATGCGGCACTTCAATGCTTTCCGTAACGATAGACTGGTTCCCGAAGGTCAGCACATCGATATCGATGGTGCGCGGGCCCCAGCGTTCCGTCCGCACCCGTTTCATGCCTTTTTCGATATTGAGGCACAGTTCCAGCAGCGCGGGCGCCGGAAGCGCGGTCTCGACCAAAGCGCAGCAATTGAAAAAATCGGCCTGATCCGTCTTGCCCCATGGAGGTGTGCGGTAAAGGTTGGAGACGGCCATCAGGCGGCAATCGCCATGCGCATCGAGTTCGCGCAGTGCCCTGGCCATGGCGGCGGCCGCATCGCCGATATTGCCGCCGAGACCCAAGGTAGCGACGGTCATCGTTTCAGGCTCGGTGTTCAACGCTCACCTGTGCATAATCCAGAATACCGGGAACCGGCGCTGAGGGCTTGCGCACCGTGATGCGCAGCCAGACGATTTGCGGATAACGGGCACGCAGCGCCTTGGCGATGTCGTTCGCAAGCGCCTCTATGAGATACCGGCGCTGGCCGACGACGATCTTTTCGATGACCGCGAAAGCCACGCCATAATCGACGGTGTTCTCAATATCGTCGGTTTCCAGCGCGTCGCCCGCCTCGACCTCCATCTCGGCGTCGACGAAAAAGCGCTGCCCCAACACCTCTTCCTGTTCAAGAAGACCATGACGGGCAAAGAAGGAACAGTTTTTCAGGATGATGGTATAGCGGCTCATCGCATCGCCTCCATGGCAGGACTGTTTCGCCGGAAAGCCGCACCCTCCTCGGGACATGACATTCCGGCACTCATTGATCTAGGCATCGGCCTTTGCCGACGCTTTGGCAAGAACCGCATCGGCGATTGCCAACGCATCACGCGTCGCGGCGACATTGTGCACACGAAAAATCGAAGCGCCGGCAAGCCTCAGGATCGCCGTCGTCGCAGCCGTTCCGATATCGCGTTCATCGGCCGCATCCCGGCCCGTCAGCGACCCGATAAAACGCTTGCGCGACGTGCCGGCAAGAACCGGCAGGCCAAAGGCGGCAAGCTCACTGAAACGGGCCATCAACTCAACGTTTTCCCGTTCGTCCTTGGCAAAACCAAAACCGGGATCCAGCACGACGGCATCGCGGGCAACACCCGCGTCCTCGGCGATCTCGAGCGAATGATTGAGGAACTCGAACTGGTCGGCGATGACATCGGCGAGCTTCTGCCGGTCGCGGCCGGTATGCATGATGCAGACGCCCGCGCGGGTGGCGGCGACCACGCCCGCCATTTCGGCGTCTTTCTGCAAACCGAAAACGTCATTGACGATATGCGCCCCTGCCGCAATGGCGAGCCGAGCCGTCGAAGCGCGATAGGTATCGACGGAAATCAATACATCCGTCTCGCGGCGCAATTTCTCGATGACGGGCAGTACCCGATCCTGCTCCTCGGCTTCCGTTACCGCGGCAGCCCCGGGCCTGGTGGACTCGCCGCCGATATCGATGATGTCGGCTCCTTCTTCCACGCAGGTCAGCGCATGGGAAAAAGCCGCATCGACGGCGAGATAACGACCGCCATCCGAAAAGGAATCGGGCGTTGCATTGACGATGGCCATAATACGGCCACGCCCATCAAGTTTCAGGGAGCGGCCATGGGCCGCTTGCCACGCGTTGCTGCCGGCTGTTATCACGTAACACGTGCCTTTCGGAATAACGGAGTGTTATGCCAATTCTTATAAGTTCCGCTCCGCCTATGCAGCAAACGTTTTTCAAGTTCAACCGGAAGGCCGGGTCATGACCAAATCATCACGTGCTCTTTGCGCCGCTTTGGCGGCCGCAGTCGCACTTTCCATCCCCGGGCCGGCTTTTTCCGAAACCATCGTCCGCAAGACCTATTCCTATTTTTCGATCAGCGGAAAAAGTGCCGCCGATCTTGACCAGCAGCTTTCGAAGCATGGGCCGCTGACCCGCAATACCGGCGCGCGCCATCCGGGCGCGACCGAAATCAAATTCGGCGGCGAACTCACCTATGTCGAGAAAAACGGCCTTTGCAGCGTCGGGACCGCCAAAGTGGTGCTGAATACCCGCATTCTCCTGCCGCAATGGAAAAACCGCCGCCGCACCACGGCGGAACTGGCCTTCATATGGGATACGCTTCTTGCCGATATCAAGCGCCACGAGGAACGGCACGCCGAAATCGCCCGCATTCACGCCCGTTCGCTCGAAAGGCAGTTGACCGCGCTTCGCCCCCAGAAAAACTGTGAAACGCTGCAGGAAATGGTTGGCAAGATCACCCAGACGGTGATGGACGAGCACGACAGGGACCAGATGCGGTTCGACGTGGTGGAATCGCGAAATTTCGATGCCCGCATGACACGGCTCCTGAAAAACCGGCTCGAACAGGGACAGAGCCGCCGCTGAGAGGCCTGCGCCTTTCTTCCGACAAAGCTGGATGATTGGCCGACTGACGTTACGTGATGTCCGATCTCACCCGTGACTTCTGGTGATGGTGCGTCCGGCGAGACTCATTGTACGTTCTACGTACGGTTTCGGACCATCCTGTCTCAAAAGCTTTGATGGTCGCAGCCGCCTCCGGTTCTCCCGGTGCGCACTTGAGGGCTCGCAGGTGTTTCCTCCCTCGCCTGCATGCTGCGTACCCGCCTCGCCCCGCTCCCCGCTACCTTGGTGAGCGGGGCTTTTTCTGCCGCAAAGCCGTTTCGTCTCAGCCCTGCCGCTCAGGAACGTGAACGACAAGACCGTCAAGGTCGTCGCTCATCTTGATCTGACAGGAAAGACGCGAAGTCGGCCGCACGTCGAAAGCGAAATCCAGCATGTCTTCTTCCATCGGCTCCGGCCCGCCAACGCGCTCCGACCAGGCGTCGTCGACATAGACATGACAGGTGGCGCAGGCGCAGGCACCGCCGCATTCCGCGTCGATGCCGGGGATGGAGTTGCGCACGGCATTCTCCATCACGGTGGAACCGTTGCTCACGTCGAGTTCATGGGGCGTGCCGTCAAAGGCAACGATTGTCAGTTTTGTCATGCCGAAATCCAGAATGTGATCTAAGAACTGTTCTAAACACATAGAAAGGCCGGTTCGCCTTGGCAACCCGCTTGGAGGGCGCCCAAGGCCTCAACCGGCCTTGCGAAACCGCAATTTTGATAAATTACGCCTCAGCGGCAAAGTTTCAGGATGAAATTTTCCGCCTCGACAATCGCGGCCGCAAGCTTTGCAATCGCGGCGCTGTCATTGCCACCGGCCTCCACGGCGGCGGCAGCCACAGAAACATCAAAGGCGCCGACAGCCTGTGCTGCGCCCTTCAAACGGTGCGCAATCGCCTTCACGCCCGTGTCGCCGGCGCCCGCCATTTCGTGCAGCGCGGCGCGCGCATTGCGGCTGAACAGTTGCAGCACCTCGATCTCAAGATCCTTGTCGCCCATCGTCTGACGCGCCAGATGATCGAAATCGATAGGCTTTTTTCCAGTGACCGGCGCGCCGCCGCAATTATCGGGCGCTTCGAAAGCAATACTGACTGCTGCCATGTCTCAAATTCCTGTCTTGCCGTTTCCTGTTTCGTGTCACATCTGTGTCGTATTCAGGCATCCTAACCGGTGCTATCGGCTTAAATTACGGCGTGACGCCGCTGAAAATCTTCTGCTATGGTTAATTTATGTTAAACTTATGCGAAACAAGGCGTTCAGCGTGAAACTCAGGTTTAAAAACTGTTAAAAAGCCGACACTTCGCCACCACCGCAAATCCGCATTAATTGTTTCGAACACCTAAATGTGTCACTACGGTACTGCTGTTGCTGCGAGGCCTAGGCACAAGCTTTGTTATTGCGGCACAGTGTTGTAATTTCGCCCGAAAGCTGGATCACCAGCATTCGGGATTTGGTAAGTGGCGGGATTGTTCTCTCATGAGGGATATGTTCCGCTGGCATGATGGCGGCAGTCCGCCTGCATAGGCAGGCGGTCCAACGGCATGAAGCCGGGCGTATGTGTAACGAGGCGTAACCGCATGGCGAATAACAAGATCAGCGACTCTGTCGACGAGACTGCTTTCCAGGCATTGGAAGATGCCCTGCAGCTTGGCGCTTTCGAAGAAAAGCCGGAGACGCGGAAGACTGCAGCGCCGAAGCAGCCGGAGGCCAGAGTGAAGGAAGCCAGCAGACCGACCCCTGCTCCCGAAGCCGCGCGCACGCCTGTCGAACCGGCGCCGAAATCGCCCAATCTCGAAGCGGCCAATGACGGGTCCAAGCGCAGCCCGGCCATGATCCTCAAATCGCTGGAAGGCGGGTCCATCGGCGGCGCGCTTCGCAACGCCACGATCATGTCGGTCATATGGGCGCTCGGCGGCCTTGGCATCGCGCATCTTCTTTACGGCAATGCGCTCTGGAATATCGGTTCGCTTTCCGACCTCGCCGCGATCCCCGGCCTGATGGCGATCGTCGTCGGCATTCTGGTGCCGGTCATGTTGTTCTTCGCCTTCGCCATCATGATGGCGCGTGCCCGCGATCTGCGCAACGCCGCCCGCTCCATGGCGGAAGTCGCGCTTCGTCTTGCCGAACCCGAAACCGTTGCCTCCGATCGCATCATGTCCGTTGGCCAGGCGGTTCGCCGTGAAGTCTCGGCCATGAATGACGGTATCGAGCGAACCATTGCGCGTGCGACCGAACTCGAAACCCTCGTCCATTCCGAAGTCAATGCGCTTGAGCGCAGCTATGCGGACAATGAGCTGCGGGTGCGCAGCCTCGTGCAGGAACTGACCGCCGAACGCGACGCAATCGTCAACCATGCCGAGCGCATCCGCTCCTCCATCGTCGGCGCGCAGGAACAGATCAAGGAAGAGCTCTCCATCGTCGGCGAAGAGCTTTCGATGCGGATCGCCACGACCGGCGAGGCCTTCGCGTCGATGATCGACACACGTTCGGCGGCTCTCCTGGAAAAATCGCGCGCTTCGACGGAAGCGATGGGCAGCCTGATCGCTGCCAAGACCGAAAACCTGCTTCAGGCGCTGAACTCCTCCGGCACGACGATTTCCAACGAATTCGACATGCGGCTGCATAATCTCACCTCGACGCTGGACGAACGGGGTGAAGTGCTGCTCGAACGTTTCGCGATCCATGCCTCGACGCTCGACAGCGGCGTGGAAAGCCTCAACAGCGCGCTTGAGGAACGCACCCGCCAGCTCAACGAGACGCTTTCCAGCCGCACGCTCGAGCTCAACCGCAATATCGAACGCGGCCAGCAGATCATCGGCGGTTCGCTGGATACCGTGCTCGACAAGCTTTCCACGACGCTCGAGGAAAAAGGCCTCTCCTTCCGCCAGAGCCTGCAGAGCACGGCCGACGACGCCATCATGGATCTCGATCTCCGCTCCGGCCTCTATGAGGAACGGATGCAGGCGACGGTGGGTCAGGTCAACTCGGCCTTCGATGAACACGTGGCGCAATTCGCCAGCGCCTTCGACCAGCGCGCCGGCAGCCTCGATAGCAAGCTGATGGAAAGCCTTGCCCGGATCAACGAAACCGTGGCGGGCGGTTCTGAAGCGCTAGACACCATGTTGAGCGCCGGTCTGGAACGCATCGGCACCACCATGACCGATCAGTCGCTGGCGCTCGCCACCGCGCTCGGCACGGGTCAGGAAATGCTGGAAAGCGCGCTTGAGGCCCGGACTCAGGCCTTCAGCGACGCGATCGGCCAGCGCACCGCCGAAATCACAGACGTCTTCGCCAATTCGCACGAGAAGATCGACGCCGTGCTGTCGGAACGCAGCAACGCCCTGTTCGGCGCGCTTTCGGCCAGCCAGAACCGTTTCGACGAAGCGCTCGCCAGCCGTTCCATGGCTATTACCGGCTCCGTCTCCGGCACGGCAGAACGCCTCGCTGCCATGCTCGACGAACGTGCAGCTGCGATCAACAACGTCGTCGCCGACGTGGAACGTCGCCTTGCCGAAACGCTCGAAACGCGGGCCGCAGCCATTACCGGCGCAGTCTCCGGCATCGAGGACCGCATCTCCGACACGCTGGAAAGCCGCACGGCTGCCCTGCACGACGTCGTCTCCGGAGCCGAGAGCCGTATCGCCGAAACGCTTGATGGCCGCACGGCTGCGCTTTCCAGCACCATTTCCGGCTTCGAGGAACGTATCGCCGACACCATGGACAGCCGCACGCTGTCGCTCGACATGACCTTCGCCAATGTGGAGGAACGGCTTTCCGAGACGCTCGACAACCGCACCTCCGCCCTCACCGGCATCGTAGCGAGCGCCGAAGAGAAAATTGCGGGCGCGCTGGACAGCCGTACAGCCGCGCTCGGCGATGTGGTGGCGGGCGCCGAAACCCGGATTGCAGAAACGCTGGACGGCCGCACCGCAGCCCTCAACGCCGTGGTTTCGGGTGCGGAAGAACGCATCACGGATGCACTCGACAGCCGCACGATGGCGCTGGATATGGCCTTCTCCGGAGTCGAGGAAAAAATCACCGAGACGCTTGATACACGCACCGCAGTTCTCGGCGAGTTGGTGGCCAGCGCCGAAACCCGCATCGCCGGCGCGCTCGACAGCCGGACGGATTCCCTGAAGTCAGTCGTTTCCGGCGCGGAAGAGCGCATCACCGACGTCCTCGACAGCCGCACGATGGCGCTCGACATGAGCTTCTCGGGCGTAGAGGAAAAGATCGCGGATATTCTCGACGGCCGCACCGCCGCCCTGCACAGCGCCGTTTCCGGCGTGGAAGACCGCATTGCCAGCGCGCTGGACACCCGCACGGCGGCTCTTTCCGGTATCGTATCGGGTGCGGAAGAACGCATCGCCGATGCGCTCGACAGCCGCACCATGGCGCTCGACATGACCATTTCGGGTGTCGAAGAACGGATCGCCGAAGCCATGGACGCCAGGGCGTCATCGCTTTCGCTTGCGGCGGCCGGCGTCGGCCAACGCCTGGAAGCCACTGCTTTCACGCTTGAAAATGCGCTTGCCAGCGGCCATGAGCGGCTCGAAACCATGCTTGGCTCGCAGGCCGAGCGTATTGCCGGATCGCTGGAACGCAACAGCGGTCTGATCGAGCTAAGCGTTTCGGGCGCGGCCAACCGCATTGAAAGCGTCGTTGAGGACGGCAGCACCCGGTTTGCGCAGACCGTGGAAGAAGGCGTCTCGCGCCTCGAAAGCAATCTTTCGCAATCGCACGAGGACATCCGCAGCACGCTTGAGCAGCGTCAGGCAGAAATCGCGGCCACGCTCAGCTCCGCCACGACCCAGATGGGCGACATGCTCTCCGAGCAGGCGATGATGATCGGCACCACGGTCGCCTCCAGCGCCAGCATGCTTGAACTGTCGCTCGAAACCCAGCAGGAAACGCTGCAGAAGACGATTGACGGTAGTGCGGCAACGCTGGAAGAGCGTCTTCGCAACAGCGCCGGCGATATCGCCGTCAAGATCGGCGAAGCCGCACGCGAAATCGGCGGCGCGACGGACGCCCTCTCCTCGAAAATCGAGACCTCTATCGGCAACGTCACCACCCGTCTCGACGAAACCGGCACCCGCATCGAGACCTCTCTCGATACGCTTCAGGCACGAGTCGGCGGCGATCTCGCCAATGTGAACACGTCCATTGAGGATGCCGGCCGCCGCTTCGCCGAGGCGCTGGAAGACAAGACAGCCGTCTTTGCGCGCACCAGCGATGAGGCCGCCGAGCGGATCACCGGCATCCTGGACGAGCAGACGACCCGCGTTGCCGACACCTTCGAAAGCCGCACCAGCCGCCTGGCCGAAACCTTCGATACCGGCACGGCCCGCATCGATGAGCGCCTTGGCACGATGGACCGCGCACTGACGATCGGTCTCGAAAACGTCAATCGCACCATCGAAGGCAAGGCCACCGATCTTGCTGTCAGCCTGCGTGGGGCGGTTACCTCTGCCACGCAAAGCATCGGCGACGAAGCTGCCCGTTCCTCCGCCCTGCTGGCGAAGTCCGGCGCGGAGTTCGCCGAACAGGTGCAGGCACAGAACGAGGCCTTTACCAAGGCCATCGAGGAACGCTCGGGTGAAATCGTCAACCGTATTTCGGATGCACAGACGCGCCTCTCCGGCCAGGCTGCCGCCGTGGCGCAGACCTTCTCCGAGGCGGGCAACATCATCGTCAACAAGGTTGCCGAGGCTGAAGCCGTTGTCCGCTCACAGGTTGGTGTCATTTCCGAGACTTTGACGGGTGTTGAATCCGCCCTCGACGCGCGCGGCGAATCGATCCGTTCGGCACTGGACAACCGCACCCGCGAACTCAACTCGATGCTGGCCAGCCGCTCCGCGGAGCTGTCGCGTCTTATCGAGGAAAAGGCAAAGCCTGTCGTCGACGAATATGCCACCATCGGCCGCGAAGCCGCCGAAAAGATCGTTTCCGCCGCCCAGCAGAGCGCCGAGCTTCTGTCGCAGAGCAATAGCGGCATGGTCGGCATGGTGGAGCAGGCAATCAGCGATTATGCCGCCGCCGGAACGGATGCGGCAAGCAAGCTGGTCGCAGCCACCCGCCAGAGCACCGACATGTTGTCGGAAACCCATACTGCAATGGCGGACGCCGTCGAACAGGGTATCGACAAATATGCCCGCGCCGGAAGCGAAGCAGCCAACAAGCTGGTTGCCGCCACCCGTCAGAGCACGGATATGCTGTCGCAGACCCATAACAGCATGGCCGAAATCGTCGAACAGTCGGCAACCAACTTCAATTCGGCCGTTGAGCGGGCCGCTCAGGGCTTCGGCGCAGCGGATGAAGCGCTGAATGCGTCTGCAGCCCGTTTCTCGGAGTCCGCGTCGCAGGCCGCCGACATGGTGTCCAGTTCCAGCCGTCTGCTGGAAGGAAAGATCGACCGTCTGTCGAATATTTCCGGCCAGACGCTGGCACAGGTCGCTGGCATCGTCAGCCGCTTCGAAGAACATTCTAAGGTGCTGAGCCAGGCATCCGAGCTGCTGAATGCCGCCCAGTCGAGCCTCGTCGGCACGCTGGAAGAACGCCAGGATGCGTTGCGCAGCCTGTCTGTCGGCCTCGTCAAGCGTTCCGAGGAAATCGAAAGCGCCATGCGCAATGTCATTGGCGTGGTGGAAACCACACTTAACGAGGCTGAAGAGCGTTCGCAAAACGTCGCCGGCAACCTGCGTGAAAATCTGCAGGCTTCCTTCTCCGATATCGGCCGCTCGCTTGATGAAACCGAACAGCGCGCCCGTTCGGCGGCACAGACCATGCGGGGCGCCCTGCTCGCCGCCGGTCAGGATGCCAGCCGCTCGATCGAGAGCACGCTCTCCGACGCGCAGAAATACTCCGACGAGCTGGTCAACCGCCTGCGCGGCGGTGTCGAATCCTCTCTCTCGGAAGTCGACAACCTTCTCGGCAGTGCTTCCGAAAAATCCAATGCGGCCGCAGCCAACCTCAAGGAAACGCTGCGCCAGGCTGTCGAGGAAGCGGTGAGCCGCTTCGCCGGCGCGACCGATGAAATCCGTCGCTCAAGCCACGATATCCGCCGCGAACTTGACGCGACCCGCGCCGAACTGAAGCGTGGTGCCTTCGACCTGCCGGAAGAAGCCAAGGAAAGTGCGGCCGCAATGCGCCGCGCCGTATCCGAGCAGATCAAGGCGCTGCAGGATATTTCCCAGCTCGTCGGCCGCTCGACGCAGCAGATGGAAGTGTCCGAGCCGGTTGCCCGCGCCATCGCCGCAACCCAGCCGGCTGTCGAGCGCCGCGTAGAGCCGCGCCCGCAGCCCGCAGCCCCGGCGCCGGTTCAACAGCAGCGCCCGGCGCAGCAGCAGCCAGCACCTGCCCTGCGCGGCACGTTGCCGCTCGAAAATCGCCAGGTCGAAAACCGGCAAGTCGAGAATCGTCAGGCACCCGCTCCGGCGCAGCCGGTCGCACCAAGCCAGGCGGGACGTCGCGAAGAAGGCGGCGGCTGGATCAGCGATCTGCTGCGCGGCGCCTCCCAGGAGACGCCCGCAGCCTCCGCACCGCGCGCCAGCACCGAGCAACAGCCGACCCGCGCAGCCGACACCCGTAATCCCCGCCACATGGTGGAATCGCTGAACTCGCTCTCCGTCGACATCGCCCGCGCCATCGATCACGATGCGTCGGTGGAACTGTGGCGCCGTTACCAGCGTGGCGAACGCGACGTCTTTACCCGTCGTCTCTACACGCTGAAAGGCCAGACGACCTTCGACGAGATCAAGCGCAAATATGAGCGTGAAGCGGAGTTCCGCACCGCCGTTGACCGCTATATCAACGATTTCGAAAAGCTGCTTGCCGATGTGGCCCGGACCGACCGCGACCGGACCGTGACGCAATCCTACCTCACCTCCGATACCGGCAAGGTCTATACGATGCTTGCCCATGCGGCGGGTCGGTTTAATTGATCTGAACGACACTGAAAGAAAAACCCCGGTGAAGACCGGGGTTTTTCTTTTGTGCGAGCCAGTTGCTTCGCCATCCTTTTACGCTACGTATTTGACCAGTATGGCCCGCATCAAATCTCGAACGTGCCTGATGCAACCCGCACCGCGTGGCCGCCGATGCGGGCGCGGCCGATTTCGCCGTCCTTGATGTCCATGCGCAGGTGGATGTGAGACGGTCTTTCCATCTCCACCCCCTGCTCGATCAGAAGCGGATAATGTCCGTCTGTCAGCCCGTCGAAATGGTGGATGGCGCCGGAAAGCGCGGCGGCGGCCGAGCCGGTTGCGGGGTCTTCGGCAATGCCCATATCCGGGGAGAACATACGGGCATGGAACTTTGCGGCGTGATTGACACCGCCGCGACAGTAAATATAGGCCGCCGTCAGCAGCCCCTCAACCAGCGGTGCGGTGCGCAGCCACAGACCGGCGTCGAAATCCATATCACGCACTGCGGCGATATTATGCATCGGCACCAGCAGGAAAGGCACGCCGGCCGTCCAGATCGATGGCACATGATTTTCAAAACCGAGATGGCCTTCGCTGACACCCAGCGCATCGGCCAGGGCGGCATGATCGAGGGGCAGGTCCACCCTTGAAGATCTGCGCGGCAGATCGAATTCCGCAAAGCTGACGGCGCCGGCGCGCATTTTCACCGCGCAGCGCACGGGCCCCACCTTCTCCTCGAGTACGCAGACCATATCGATGTCGTCATCGCCATCCCCGCGATTGCGCTCGGCAATCGCTACTGCGGCGCCGACGGTCGGATGTCCGGCGAAAGGCAATTCACCCGAGGGTGTGAATATGCGCAGGGAAGCCGCGTGCGCAGGGTTGCTGGAGCGATTGATGAAAACGGTCTCGGAGAGATTCATCTCCCGGGCGATGGCCTGCATCGTCCCCTGATCGAGGTCATCGGCATCATACATCACCGCCAGCGGGTTTCCCGCCATTTTCGTCTCGGTAAATACGTCATAGATATTGTAGTGCAGCGCCACACCCGTCTCCTGCCATTCGACACCTCGTCTGCCTTGCGGAAACTGCATCAGGCCGCCTTACACCGCAACCCTTGTTGCGACAGGAAATCAAGAAGCTGTGGAACGGCGCGATTCAATGGCATGGCCGGGAGAACGTCTCCCCGCCCGAAAGGCCTTGTCGCCGGCAGTCGTCTTCATGTACCAAGGGTGCGTCTTGCGGCTTGCGACCGGAGGTCTTGAACGACTTTCGAAGATTGCGAACCGCTTCAACAGGTTACATTGCAGTCGCAGGCCGGGTCCCGGTCTTCGCCGTTGTCGAGGGAAGCGGATGTCGCATTCTACCTATTCACTATCCTTCGTAGCCTCCGCGACTGCGGAGGCGCAGGCGGCGCTGGAAGAGCTGAAAAGCGCTTATGGCAATACGCCGTTTGACGAAGCGGACGTCATCGTGGCTCTCGGCGGTGACGGATTCATGCTGCAGATTCTCAACGAGACGATGAATTCCGGCAAGCGTGTCTACGGCATGAACCGGGGCTCGGTCGGCTTCCTGATGAACGATTACCGGGTGGAAGGCCTCATCGAACGCATTGCGGTGGCAAGCGGCAACGATTTCCACCCCCTGCGCATGACGACGACGGATTCCGACGGCGACGAGTTTACGGCGCTTGCGATGAACGAAGTCAGCCTGTTCCGCCAATCGCATCAGGCTGCCAAGCTTCGGGTCGAGGTGGACGGCAAGGTGCGACTGGAAGAGCTGATCTGCGACGGCATGATGGTGGCGACGCCAGCAGGGTCTACGGCGTATAATTTTTCCGCCCATGGACCGATTCTGCCGCTGGAATCGCCGCTGCTTGCGCTGACGCCGGTCAGCGCTTTCCGTCCGCGGCGCTGGCGCGGCGCGCTTTTGCCGAATAAGGTCACGGTCGACATTCATGTTCTCGAACGCGACAAGCGCCCGGTTAACGCGGTGGCCGACCACACCGAGGTGAAATCCGTTCGTCATGTACGGATCGCACAATCGCAGGACAGGACGGCCAGAATTCTCTCGGATCCGGACCGTTCGTGGTCGGACCGGGTCCTCGCCGAACAGTTCAACAATTGAAGCCAACGATCGACAATGCCATGCAACTGACAAGAACCATCATCGCAGCCTGCCTTTTCGCCGCCGCCGTGCTTCCGGCGCGGGCGCAGACGGAAGCGATTGACGCGCTGCCGGTTTCGGCGATCTTTGTCACCAGCAGCGGCATGTGGGAAGATCGCAATCTTGAGCCGGTGAAGGGGCCTGACGGGCAGCTGCGGCCCCCACCTGCCTCACCAACGCGCGGCTATTACAAGGTCATCGCCATACGCCAGGGCGATGGTACGGCGAAAATTTATCTGCAGCGCATCGCCTTTACCGCCGAGGGGCCGAATCTTCTCGAAAATATCGAGCTTGAGGAATTCAGTCAGATGAAGTCCTATGTCACGGATATTCGTCCCGAAAGCTCGAATGGAGCGCCCGCCTCGCCCGGCCTTTTCGTGACGGTTTATCTCAAGACCGATCCGATGAGCAAGGAAGCGGAAAGCTGGACGATCCTGATCGACGAGCTGGGTGAGATGAAGGTCGAGAAGGCTTCGAACTAGCCCGTGATTGGCCGGTGGGCAGTCGTCATGCAATAGTCTGGGTGTTCAACTCATGAGGGCCATCCAGAACTGCACCGAAATGATGCTTCCACAAGCGCGCGCCCAGTTCGCCGCTGCGGTCGAGACTCGAGCCGACCGTCAGCCACGGCAGAAGCGTGGGATGAAGTCCCGCATCGAAGAGCGCAAAACCGGCAGCCAGAACGCAGGTATCGGCCTGGATGCCGCAGACCAGCACGCGGTCGAGCTTCAGCGACAGAAGATAGTCGATGGCCTCCCGTGGCGGCGCATAGCCATGTTTGATGAAGATGCGATCGGCAACCACCAGCGACTCATCATCCCTGCCCGGCTTCCAGCCCAGTTGCCGTTCAAATGGCGTCACGCTTTCGTCATGGCGTTCGACAGTCGCGAGGCTGGGCATGGTCTGCGCGAGACTGGATATCTCGGCAACCAGCGTTGCCGGAGGATTGAAGCTCGGCTGGACGTCGACGATATAGAGCGCCTGTTTCATGCATCTCCTCCAATGAAAAACCCCTCGCAATGGGTTCGCGAGGGGTGATCTTTTTCAATCGACGCGCCTGGGACCTCAGTCGATATCCGCCGCGTCCACATCCGCACCGCCGCTGATGCGGTGGGCGAGAGCGGCTTCCATAAATTCGTTCAGGTCGCCATCCAGCACGTTGCCTGGCGCCGTGCTTTCCACGCCGGTACGCAGATCCTTCACCAGCTGGTAAGGCTGCAGGACGTAGGAGCGAATCTGGTGGCCCCAACCGATATCGGTCTTGGATGCCGCCTGCGCATTGGCCGCTTCTTCCCGCTTCTGCAGCTCCACCTCATAAAGGCGGGCGCGCAGCATGTCCCACGCCTTGGCGCGGTTCTTGTGCTGGGAGCGTTCCTGCTGGCAGGCGACGGCAATACCGGTCGGAATATGCGTGATGCGCACGGCCGAGTCCGTGGTGTTGACGTGCTGACCACCCGCACCGGACGAACGATAGGTATCAATGCGGCAATCGCTTTCATTGATATCGATCTGGATCGAATCGTCGACGACGGGGTAAACCCAGACGGAAGAGAACGACGTGTGGCGACGCGCGTTGCTGTCATACGGCGAAATGCGGACGAGGCGATGCACGCCCGATTCCGTCTTCAGCCAGCCAAAGGCATTATGTCCCTTGACGAGGATCGTCGCGGACTTGATGCCGGCTTCTTCGCCATCGTGGACTTCCAGAACCTCGACCTTGAAACCTTCACGGTCGGCCCAGCGGGTATACATGCGCAGCAGCATGTTCGCCCAGTCCTGGCTTTCGGTGCCGCCAGCGCCGGAGTGCACTTCGAGATAGGTATCATTGCCGTCGGCCTCGCCTGAGAGCATGGCTTCCACCTGACGGCGGTTTGCCTCGCTCTTCAACGCCTTCAGCGCGTCTTCGGCGTCCTTGACGATTTCATCATCGCCCTCCATCTCGCCGAGTTCGATCAGCTCGATATTGTCCCGGAGCTGCTGCTCCAGCGCCTTGACGCCATTGATGCTGTCATCGAGCTGCTGGCGCTCGCGCATCAACTTCTGCGCCTCTGCTGCATCGTTCCAGAGGGTCGGATCCTCTGCCTTGTTGTTCAACCAGTCCAGTCGTCTTATCGCCTGGTCCCAGTCAAAGATGCCTCCTCAGCAGGCTTATGGCCTGCTTGATTTCGTCGACTACGTTCACGATTTCATTGCGCATTTCGCTGGTTCTTCACCTTCATTGAAACTCGTTGCTCAAATAAATGCGGGGGGCGCGGATGTAAAGACCCGCGCCCCCGCCAAACGTCATGGCTGATGTCAATAAAGGCCGCCGCCACCGCCGGTGATGGCCTGCTGCGCCTGCGGCGAGGTTTTCAGAATATCTTCCTGCGACATGTAGCCTTCAGCACCGATGACCGAGAAGCTATCGGCCGGGCCTGTGCCGGGCTTAAAGGCTTCCATGATCGTGTCCGGTTCGCCTTCCGCTGCCGCCATGCCGGTCTTGCGGTTGACGGCAACGAAGTTCATGCCTGCAGGCACGATGAACTTGCTCGGCTGGAGATGCTTGGCCGCATCGGCGATGAATTCACCGAAAATCGGCGCAGACAGCGAGCCGCCGGTACCACCGCGACCGAGCGGTGCGGGCGAGTCGAAACCAATGTACAGGCCGGCGACCATGTCGGGGGTGTAACCGACGAACCAGGCATCCTTTTCATCATTGGTGGTGCCCGTCTTGCCGGCAACCGGCAGATCGACCTTGATCTTGCCTGCGGCCGTACCGCGCTGCACGACACCTTCCAGCATGGAGGTGGTCTGATAAGCGGTCATCGGGTCCAGAACCTGTTCGCGGTTGTCGACGATCACAGGCTCATCCTGGTTCTGCCAGCTGGTAGCGTTGCAACCTTCGCAGGCGCGCTCCTCATGGCGGAATATCGTCTTGCCGTAACGGTCCTGAATGCGGTCAATCAGCGTCGGCTTGATCTGCTTGCCACCATTGGCGATGACCGAATAGGCCGAAACCATACGCATCACGGTGGTTTCACCCGAACCGAGCGACATGGAGAGAAGCGGCGGCATCTTGTCGTAGATGCCGAAGCGTTCGGCATATTCCGCCACCAGATTCATGCCCATGTCCTGCGCCAGACGCACGGTCATGAGGTTACGGGACTTTTCGATGCCGAGGCGCAGGGTCGAGGGACCTGCAGAACCGCCGCCGTAATTCTGCGGTTTCCAGACCTGGCCGCCCGACACCACCTCAATGGGCGCATCAAGAATGACCGATGCGGGCGTATAGCCATTGTCGAGCGCCGCTGCATAGATGAACGGCTTGAACGAGGAACCGGGCTGACGCATTGCCTGCGTCGAGCGGTTGAACTCCGATTGCGCATAGGAGAAACCGCCGACCATGGCCAGAACGCGGCCGGTATGCGGGTCCATCACCACCATACCACCCTGCACCTTGGGCGGCTGCCGCAGGCGATATTCATTTCCGGAACCGGAAAGCGGTTGCGCATAGATGACGTCACCGACTGTCAGGACGCCAACCGGAGACTTGGCGGTGGCTTTCTTGCCTGCCGCGTCACGATAGGCCCAGCGCATGTTCTCCGCAGAGATGTGACCGCGCGTGCGCTTGTCGCCATCTTCCGCATCGGGGTCGGCCTGGATGCCGATATCGACACCATCTGCGGCAACCGCAAGCACGACCGCGACCTTCCATTCCGGAACGTCTCTCAAGCCCTTGACCTTGGCAAGCGCAGCCGTCCAGTCGCCGGCCGTCTCGATCTTTTCGATGGATCCACGGAAACCGCGACGCTCATCATACTGCACCAGACCATCCTGAAGCGCCTTGCGGGCCTCCATCTGAATCTGGGGATCAAAGGAAGTGCGAACGGAAAGGCCGCCTTCGAGAAGTGCTTCCTCGCCGTATTTCTCGACGATCTGGCGGCGGACTTCTTCGGCAAAGTAGTCGGACGCGAAGATATGCGCGCCACCGCGGCGCAGGTTCACTCCAAGCGGCTGTTTCTTGGCGTCTGCGGCGTCGGAGGCCGTGATATAGCCGTTTTCGGCCATGCGGTCGATCACCCAGTCGCGACGCTCGAGAGCCGCCTTTTCGCGGCGGATCGGGTGGTAATTGGCCGGACCTTTCGGCAGCGATGCCAGATAGGCGGTTTCCGCAATGGTCAGTTCCGTCACCGATTTGTTGAAATAGGTGAGCGCCGCGCCGGCGATGCCGTAGGAATTCAGGCCGAAGAAGATCTCATTGAGATAAAGCTCAAGAATCTTGTCCTTGGAATAGGTCTGCTCGATGCGGAAGGAAAGAATGGCTTCCTTGAGCTTGCGGTCGATGGTCTGGTCGTTTGTCAGCAGGAAGTTCTTCGCGACCTGCTGGGTGATGGTGGATGCGCCCACCGGACGGCGGCCGGAGCCGAAATTCTGTATATTGACGAGAATGGCACGGCCGAGGCCCCACACGTCGACGCCGGGGTGATTGTAAAAATTCTTGTCTTCCGCGGACAGGAAGGCCGCCTTCACCCGGTCGGGAATGGCCTGGATCGGCAGGAACAGGCGCTTCTCATGGGCATATTCCGCCATAAGCGCCCCGTTGCCTGCATGCACGCGGGTCGTGACCGGCGGTTCATAGGTGCTCAGAACTGCGTAATCCGGCAGGTCCTTCGTCACGCCGTGCAAATAAATCGCACCGGCGGCGGCGGCGCACAGGAAGAGCACGCTGGCCAAGCCGAAAAAATATCCAATCAGTCTGATCATACCAAGCTACCGATAATTCGAATCGTAACCATCCACGCCCGAGGAAACGGGCGCATCTTTGCATATCGCGTGCCGTTTTGCACACCATACCTTCGATGACAAGCCGGATACGGCAGCATTCGCTGATATGTTACCGGGCCACCAGCCCGCAACTCCGCGCCAACGCTTTGCGGACCGCCACCGAATCCGAGTTCCGAGTAACGCGGCGAATGTGAGTAAAATAGGGCTCGGCCCCGTTATTCATCCGCAAGGTGGCGAATTGAACAGCATTTTTAGCGATCAATGGCAACGCGGCAACAGCTCGGCCGACACGGTGCATTTCCCTTCAGCCGCCGTTCGCCAGAGCCTTCGAACGGTACCGCCCGACGGCTGTTGCCAGCGTATCGGCCACCTTCTTGCGCCATTCTGCATCGAGAAGCAGCTTCTCGTCGTCAGGATTGGAAAGGAAACCAAGCTCGAGAAGCACCGATGGCACGTCATGGGCGCGCAACACCATGAAACCGGCGTAACGATGTGGATTGTTGATGAGACCAACCTGCCCCTCGAAGGAAGAAACGATGTTTTCGGCGAGTGTCACCGAGAACGCCTGGGTTTCCCGGCGCGTGAAATCGAGGAGAATATCGGCGACTTCCGGCGGCTCGCTGGAAACGGCGACACCGGCGATCTGGTCGGACTTGTTTTCACGCTCCGCCAATTCCTGCGCCATACGGTCCGACGCGCGATCGGACAAAGTATAGACGGTCGCGCCGCGTATGCCCTTCTGTTTCAGTGTATCGGCATGCAGGGAGATGAAAAGATTGGCGTTGTTCTGCCGCGCGATCGTCACGCGTTCGGACAAGGCAAGAAATGTATCGGAATCACGCGTCAGGAAGGCCTTTATGCCGGGCTCGCGGTTCAGGCGCTCCGCGAGCTCCTTCGCGAACATCAAGGTGATGACCTTTTCCTCGGTGCCTGTCGTGCCACCTGAGGCGCCGGCATCGATGCCTCCATGACCGGCGTCGACCGCGATGACGAATTCCGCCGGGCGGGAAGTCTTGTCCGCGGGAGAAATCGCGGCGGTGGTAACGGGCGCAGGCGCCTGCCACTGCTGCTCCTTCACAAGTTCGGCGAACTTGCCCTTGGTGGTGATCTCCGTATCGAGGACGAAACGGAAGGACTGCCCGTCATCGGCCTTTTTCGTTTCAGCGACCGCCACCCGCACCGGCTTCTTCGCCGTCAGCACGATACGGGCGCTGTTTTCCCCCATTCCGCCGAAGCGAATATCGGAAAAAAGGCCGGTCGGCCTGAGATCGGATGCGGGAAAGCTGAAATTCACCGCCGGGAAGTCCACCACGATGCGGGCGGGCGAATCGAGATAGTGAACGTCGAACTCCGGCTCCTCGGCAAAATCGAGAACGATGCGCGTGCGCGCCTCATCACCGATGATGCGGGCCTGATGCGCGACAAGCGGCTCTGTTGCCTGGACGGCCGGAACGACGGAAACCGAGGCGACGGCAGACACTGTCACGACAGCCGCAAGCCGCGCGATTCGCGCGGCAATCCACCCTGCCCCACCTGATTTCGTTGCGCTGCGCGTGAAATTCATGGTCTTCAAGAAATTCCGTATTTCAGTCATTTTCGATAACCGGCGCGGTAAAACACCCGGAACGGTGCCGTTTCAACCACGCCGGACGACAATTTGCGCGTTTGCGCCTCACCATCGCAGGCCTTGGTGAACCAATTGTTAACCCGGAAATTCCACCAACAATATGGCATATTTAGCCAGCCTATTGCTATTATGACAGAGAAAACATACAACATGGATGAGGGTTAAAAGTGTTGACGGGATAGATGCCCGCCGGCTGCCAATCGAAAAAGACGCTGGCGCTGCAAATCGGGCAATCATCTGCCGTCGTTACATTTATCCTGAAACTCGATCAATTCCGGCCGTGGCCGGAGACCTACCCGGTGGCGCTGCCACCGCCGCTCTGAGGAGAGCAAATTCATCGGACCCCAAGGGGTCTATATATTATTGTCGTTCCGCCTGGCCAATGATGTCGCAGCAGTTTTCACATGAACCGGATACCAGGAGCAGGCCAAGCGCCTCGCCGTCGGTCCGGATGCTGCCAGTTTACAGACGCCCGGCAGGAGACTTCATTTCCGGCACATCCTTGCACTCATATGAAAGGCTCGTCCGTGTGGCGGGCCTGTTCTCGTATAAAACAAGGCTGCGCCGAGGAGCACAGCTTACATGGCAGACAAAATGCTTATCGACGCCTCCCACGAAGAGGAGACACGCGTAGTCGTTGTCCGTGGGAACCGGATCGAAGAATTCGATTTTGAATCGGAACACAAAAAACAGATCCGCGGCAATATCTACCTTGCCAAGGTCACCCGCGTTGAGCCCTCCCTCCAGGCGGCCTTCGTGGATTACGGTGGAAACCGTCACGGCTTTCTCGCTTTCGCGGAAATCCATCCGGATTATTACCAGATCCCGCTCGCTGATCGTCAGGCCCTGCTGAAAGCGGAAGCCGAGGATCATCGCCGCAGCGACGATTTCGAATCGGCCGATGCGCCTGAGCCCGCCGCCCCGATGATCGACCTTTCGCAGGTGGATCAGCCGGATGTCGGCATTGTTTCCGCAAGCGAAACCACTGAGACCGTTGTGACGGAAGAAGCTGCACCCGTCGTGGAAGCGGTTTCCGAAGAAGCGGCCGTCGAAGTCGTCGCGGAAGAAGCGCCGGCTGAGGAAGAAAAGCCGAAGAAGCGTGTTCGCCGCCCCCGCGCCAAGAAGAAGACAGCCGAAGAAATCGCAGCCGAGGCGGCAGACGCGTCTTCCGAAGACGATGGCAGCACCGGCGGTGAAATGGCCGCGATGGTCGATACCGACACGATTTCCGAGGAAGTCGAAGGTCTTCGCCGCGGCAATGACGATGATGACGACGACGATGACGATCACCACGAAAAGGAAGTGATCGAATCCGTCGGCGCCGAAGACGCCATGGAAGAAGTTCCAGATCGCGTTGCCCGCAAGCCGCGCAAACAATACCGCATCCAGGAAGTCATCAAGCGCCGCCAGATCCTTCTCGTGCAGGTGGCCAAGGAAGAGCGCGGCAACAAGGGTGCTGCACTCACCACCTATCTGTCGCTGGCCGGCCGTTACTCCGTGCTGATGCCGAATACGGCGCGTGGCGGCGGTATTTCCCGCAAGATCACCCAGCCGACCGACCGCAAGCGCTTGAAAGAAATCGCGCGCGATCTGGAAGTGCCGCAGGGTATGGGCGTCATTCTGCGCACCGCAGGCGCCAACCGCACCCGCGTCGAAATCAAGCGCGACTTCGAATATCTGATGCGCCTGTGGGAAAACGTCCGCACGCTGACGCTGAATTCCACGGCTCCCTGCCTCGTTTACGAGGAAGGCTCGCTGATCAAGCGTTCGATCCGCGATCTCTATAACAAGGATATCAGCGAGATCATCGTTTCCGGCGAAGAAGGCTATCGTGAAGCGAAAGACTTCATGAAGATGCTGATGCCGAGCCACGCCAAGGTGGTTCAGCCTTACCGCGACATTCACCCGATCTTCTCGCGCTCCGGCATCGAAGCGCAGCTCGACCGCATGTTGCAGCCGCAGGTGACGCTGAAGTCGGGCGGCTACCTCATTATCAACCAGACCGAAGCTCTGGTTTCGATCGACGTCAACTCGGGCCGTTCGACACGCGAGCATTCCATTGAGGAAACCGCGCTGACGACCAACCTGGAAGCTGCGGAAGAAGTGGCACGCCAGCTGCGTCTGCGCGACCTTGCCGGTCTTGTCGTCATCGACTTCATCGACATGGAAGAAAAGCGCAACAACCGCGCCGTCGAGAAGAAGCTCAAGGACTGCCTGAAGAACGACCGCGCCCGCATCCAGGTCGGCCGCATCTCGCATTTCGGTCTTCTGGAAATGTCGCGCCAGCGCATTCGCGCTTCGGTGCTGGAATCGACCACGCAGGTCTGCCAGCATTGCGGCGGCACGGGTCATGTGCGTTCGGAATCCTCCATCGCGCTGCATGTGCTGCGTGGCGTCGAGGAATATCTGCTGCGCAACACCACGCACAACATCACCGTGCGTTGCACGCCGGAAACGGCGCTCTATCTGCTCAACCACAAGCGCGGCACGATTGTCGATTATGAAGGCCGCTTTGGCGTGTCGATCATCATTGCCGCCGACTCCGGCGTCGGCGCCCAGCATTTCGCCATCGATCGCGGTGAAGCCGTCGAAAATCCCGTGAAGATCGAAAGCCTCATCCAGATGCTGCCGAACTTCGTGGAAGAAGAAGACGATTTTGTCGCCGAGGTGGAAGAGGACGAAGACGAGGAAGAAATCGTCAAGACCGAAAGCGCCCAGCCCCGCCAGCAGCAGCAGGGCGACAATGGCGAAGAAGGCAAGCGCAAGCGCAAGCGCCGTCGCCGCCGTCGTGGCAAGGGCGGCCAGAACGACCAGAACGGCTCGCTTGAGGCCGGTTCCGGCAACGACGCTGACGGCGACGATGCCGAGGGTGATGACGACGGGATCGACACCGATGACAATGGCGTTGAGACCGAAAACGGCACTGCGGAAGCTGTAACCTCCGAAGAGGAAAGCAAGCGCAAGCGCCGTCGCCGCGGGAAGCGAGGCGGTCGCCGCAATCGTGCAGAGGACGAAGCTCTCGACGCCTCCGGCGCTGAGGATGAAGGCGAAAACGAAAGCGACGAAGCGCCTGTAACTGAGGCACCGGTAACCGAAGAGGCGACCGCAGCCGAAGTGGTGGAAGGTGTCGTTGCCGACGTCGTGGAAGAGGAAGCACCGAAGAAGCCGCGCCGTACCCGCAAGGCAAAGGCCAAGACGGAAACCGAAGAAGCGCCGAAGGCCGAAGCCGTTGAAACGGTGGAGCCGGTGATCGTTGAGGAAACCGTCGTGGATGTCGCCGTTGAAGAAGCAGCCGAAGCGTCGGCCGATGTCGCTCCGCAGGCGGAAGCACCGGCGAGCGAAGAAAAGGTCCGCGCGAACCGGGGCAGCAATGTTTCTACTTCGGAGCCCGTGGTTACGTCGTCGTCTCCCAATCCCGATGGCGACGAGCCGAAGCCGCGCAAGGGCGGCTGGTGGCAGCGCCGCGGCTTCTTCTGAGAGACGCTACATTTTGGATAAAAGACGCCCGCAACGACGTTGCGGGCGTTTTCTTTTATTGGTGCTAAGGACAGGCGCTTTTGGCGCCGCTGACATTTCCTCATTCCATGCTTGTCACAGGAACGCAGTCAACGCATGCCCGCGGCGGGAGCGTCCTTTCAGCCCAAGGATCTGGGCTGGCTGGATCCCTTTAAAAGGCACGGGATGAGGAGTGGGAGAGGCCAACCGTCAGACAGACCGCGTGAGACCACCATCCACGCGGATATTCTGGCCGGTAATATACCCTGCCCCCTCAGATGCGAGAAATGCCACTGTGGCGGCGATCTCTTCGCTCTTGCCGTAACGCTGCATCGGAACGCTTTCGCGGCGTTCTTCCGTCGCCGGCAGGCTGTCGATCCAGCCGGGAAGGACATTGTTCATGCGGACATTGTCGGCGGCATAGGTATCGGCGAAAATCTTGGTGTAGGAGGCAAGGCCGGCGCGGAACACGGCGGATGTCGGGAACATACTGCTCGGTTCGAAAGCCCAGGCAGTCGAGATGTTGACGATCGCGCCCGCCCTCTGCCTTACCATGACCGGGGCGATGATGCGCGTCGGGCGAATGACGTTCATGAGGTAGACATCGAGCCCGGTATGCCATTGTTCGTCGGTAATATCGAGGATGGCGGCGCGCGGGCCATGGCCGGCGCTGTTCACCAGCACGTCGATACGGCCGAATCTCGCAAGCGCCAGATCCGTCAGCCGTTGCAGGTCTTCATTGGACTGGTTGGAACCGGTAACGCCGATGCCGCCCAACTCTTTCGCCAGCGCCTCTCCCTTGCCAGAAGACGACAGGATAGCGAGCTTGTAACCATCCGCGGCCAGGCGTTTCGCAACGGCAGCTCCCATGCCGCTGCCGCCTGCCGTCACCACCGCCACTTTTTCTGCCGACATCGCTTTTCTCCCATTCCAGTTCTGACGGACAAGCCCGTATGGCGGTCCTTCTTCAGCTTAAACTGTCTCATCTTTAACGGGTTTCCAAGACGAGTTCGAACCAGAAAGGCTTGTCGAGGCATGCAGAAAAATTGATGCTGATGCGTCAGCCCGGGCCGACATCCGTTGGGTGAGCAGACCGGCTATCCGCCGGTGCTTCCTCCCTCTCCTGCAAACCATAGTCACGCATCACATGCGCGATACGCAACCTGTAATCGGAGAAGACGCCAGTCCGGCCGAGCGACTGGGCGGCGCGATGAGGCAGGGTGTTGCGCCACGCCTTCACCGCCTCCTCATCACGGAAGAACGACAAGGAGAGCATCTTGTCCGGATTGCCGATGCTCTGAAACCGCTCGACGGAGAGGAAACCGTCGATGGTTTCAAGTTCTGCCCGCAGGCCGGCGGCTATATCCAGATAATGTTGCTTCCCGCCTGCGGCTGGCCAGACCTCAAAAATAACGGCGATCATCGTCCGGCTCCCGCATGGGGAGCGGATGCGAGGCGCAGAAACAGTCGGTCCTCGCGACGGATGAATTGTTCGCGGCGCGCGAATTCGTAATTTTCCTGCCCGGCCGGATCGGCGGCGAGCCGCGCCCTATAGGCTTCGTAAGCGGCGAGGTTTTCGATGTTGTAGACACCGTAGGCAATGGTGCTCGATCCCTCCTTCGGCGCGTAATAACCGATCAGATCAGCCCCGCAACGCGGGATCGCCTCTCCCCAGTTGCGGGCATAGCGTTCGAAGGCATCGACCTTGAAAGGATCGATCTCGTAGCGGATGAAACAGGTCAGCATCGTTTGTCTCCTCATGTTCTGCCTCTCCCTTCTACGCCATTGTCATGCCTCGATGCTTCGGTTACCATCGAAGCATGAAAGACGGACCCGTGATTGCCAATGTTGCCGCCCTTATCGGCGATCCTGCCCGCGCCAACATCTTGACGGCGCTGATGGACGGGCGCGCGCTGACAGCGAGCGAGCTCGCGGAAGCCGCGGGTGTGACCCTGCAAACTGCCAGCGGTCACCTGTCAAAGCTCTCGGACGCACAATTGCTGAAAGCGGAAAAACAGGGTCGACATCGATATTTCCGCCTCTCCGATGAGGATGTGGCGCAGGTTCTGGAAGCGTTGATGGGGCTTGCCCAACGCACTGGCGCGGTACGTGTGCGCACCGGGCCGAAGGACAAGGCGCTTCGTGAGGCGCGCATCTGCTACGATCATCTGGCCGGGGAAAGCGGCGTGGCACTGCTTGCCGCCATTACCGCAAAGGGTCTCCTGACGTTAGGTGATGATCCTGCCTTAACGGAGAGCGGACGCGACTTCTTCTCGAACTTCGGCATAGACCTTTCGCCGCTCGAAAAGGCCCGCCGCCCGGTCTGCCTGCATTGCCTGGACTGGAGCGAACGCCGGCATCACCTCGGCGGCGGGCTTGGCGCATCGCTTCTTGAAGCGATGCAGCAGCGCGACTGGTTGCGGCGCGGAAACGGCCGTGTGCTGACCTTTACTGCCAAGGGTGAAAAGGCGTTCAACAGCACCTTTGGCTGCACGCCCGCCTGATCTCCCCAGCGTATGATACCCGGTTATTTCAGCCAGCCGGCTATACGCCCAACGGCCTCGGCAATGTCAGACACGGAACCCGCATAAGAAATCCGCAGCGCCCTGTGGCCTTCCTCCGGGTCGAAATCCATGCCTGGTGTCGCTGCCACGTCGATTTCTGCCAGCATACGCTTTGCGAAATCCATGCTGTCATTGGAAAAACGGCTGGTATCGACATAGGCATAAAACGCGCCATCCATTGGGGATGCCAGCGGCAGGCCTATTTCCGGCAGTCGCGCCATCAGGAAATCGCGATTGGTGCGATAGCTCTCCCGATAGACATCCAGTTCCTCGGCCGCCGAAAAGGCTGCGGTCGCCGCAAGCTGCGACAGTTCAGGCGGGGAAATATAAAGGCTCTGGGCCAGACACTCGACCGGACGGACGAGGTTTTCCGGCAAGACCATCCAACCGATGCGCCAGCCCGTCATGCAATAATATTTGGAGAAGGAATTGATGACCACCGCATTGTCGGTGATTTCGAGTGCGCTCGTCTCTTCGCCGACGAAGGTAAGGCCGTGGTAAATCTCATCGGAAATGAAGGCCATGTCGCGGCTTTCGCAATAGGTCGCAAGCCGCTTCAGCGCCTCGCGGCCTGTGACGGTGCCGGTCGGATTGGCCGGGCTTGCCAGCAGAACGCCCTTCAGCTTGCAGCCCGCTTTCGTTTCCGCACGCTCCAGACTTGCCGGCGTCAGCGTGTAGCCGGTTTCAGCCGTGACCGGCACTTCCACGACGTTGAGGCCGAGAGCCTTCAGGATATTGCGATAGGCCGGATAACCGGGCCTCGCGATCGCGACATGATCGCCCGCGTCGAAAAGGCTGAGAAAGGCAAGATTGAAGGCCGCTGACGAGCCCGTTGTCACGGCGATGCGAGCCGGATCAATCGCGACCTGGTGACGCAACCGGTAATGGCCGGCAATCGCCTCCCGCAGTTCGCGCAGGCCGAGCGCATCGGTATAACCGATCCGCCCATGTTTCAGCGCCTCTTGAGCCGCTGCCAGCGACGCCTTCGGTGCGGGATGGGAGGGCTGGCCGACCGCCATGGAAATGACGGGGCGGCCCGCCTGCCTGCGCCTGTTCGCCTCCGCCAGAATATCCATGGCGTGAAAGGGTTCGACTGCGCTCCGCTTCGACATCGTAATCAAGGGCATGCTCTTTCCTGAACCGTATTTCAGAGACTTGCCGCAGAATCACAATCTTCACAATCATGCGACCATAATGCGGACAAGTATTTTTGCCGTATGGCATTTGGCTTAAAGTAAGGTAATTGCCTTCATAAGATTTCAAGAGGCTCCGGCCGCACAGAATGAGGACCGATATGGCGCATTTTCTCCGTTCCACCCTTCTTGCCAGCGTGACGGCCCTTTCAGCGGTATTCGCCTCCCTGCCCGCGCATGCGCTCGATGAGCAGCAGAAGAAGGAAATGGGCGAGTTCATCAAGCAGTATCTGATCGAGAACCCGGAGATCATGCTTGAGGTTCAGGATGCGCTTGAGCGCAAGCAATATGCGGCGCGCAACGCCAAGGCGGCAGAGGCGGTCGCCGACAACAAAAAGGCGATCTTCGAATCGAAATTCGATCTGGCACTCGGCAATCCCGATGGCGACGTCACACTCGTTGAGTTCTTCGATTACAACTGCGGTTATTGCAAACGCGCCATGGGAGACATGGACAACATCCTGAAGAGCGACAAGAAAATACGCGTCGTGCTCAAGGAATTCCCGATCCTCGGACCGGAATCGGTCGCCGCACATCGGGTCTCCAATGCCGTGAAGCTGCTGGCGCCGGCCAAATATCCGGAGTTCCAGCGCACGCTCCTCGGCGGCCGCGGACGGGCGAATGAGGACAGCGCCATGGAAGTCGCGACCTCGCTCGGCCTCAAGGAAGCCGATATCCGCAAGTCGATGGCGGAAAACCCCAATGATGCGCAGGTGCAGGAAACCTACAAGCTGGCAAACAGCCTCGGCATCACGGGAACGCCGTCTTATATCGTCGGCGAAGAGGCGGTTTTCGGCGCCGTCGGCGCCGACCCGCTGAAGGAGAAAATCGCCAATATGCGCAGCTGCGGTAAAGCCACCTGCTCCTGATTGCTAAAAAAGCAAGTGCATTCCCTGTGAGATGCCGGCCTCGCGGCCGGTTTACGGCTTGCAGGGGCTTTTCCTTGGCGGCTGCGCAGTCTATAGGTGTCGCTGATTTTCGTATGGAAACGTGAATGAGCAACATCATCATCGTCATCAACGGCCCCAATCTCAACATGCTGGGAAAAAGGGAACCGGGTATCTATGGTGGCAAGACGCTGAAGGACATCGAGAATGATTGTCTTCAAGCCGGTGCCGATCTCGGTTTCGCAGTGGAATTCCGCCAGTCCAACCACGAAGGCGTGCTCGTGGACTGGTTGCATGAGGCGGGAGAAAGGGCGGCGGGTGTCGTCATCAATCCCGGCGCTTACAGCCACACCTCTATCGCGTTGCACGACGCCATTCGCGCGATTTCCACGCCCGTCGTGGAAGTGCACATTTCCAACATCCACGCCCGGGAAGAGTTCCGCCACAAATCGATGGTCTCACCGGCAGCGAAGGGCATGGTCTGTGGTTTCGGACCATATGGATACGTCATGGCGCTTCACGCGCTGAAAAACATCACGGCATAAAAAGAAACAAAGAATAGGGTTTGTCATGTCTGAAAAGAAACAGGGTATCGACAAGGAACTGATCCGCGAACTCGCGAATATCCTCAACGATACCGACCTTTCGGAAATCGAAGTGGAGCAGGATGACCTGCGCATCCGCGTTTCGCGCGCCGCTCCCGCAGCCACGGTTTATGCCGCAGCACCGCCCGCTTATGCACCGGCTCCCGCAGCAGCGCCCGCCGCGCCGGCAATCGCGGCCCCTGCTGCTCCGGCAGCAGCCGCTGCACCGGCACGCAACCCGGCAAACACCGTGTCTTCGCCCATGGTTGGCACAGTCTATCTCTCGCCAGCCCCTGGCGCCCGCCCCTTCATCGAAGTCGGCGCAACCGTCAAGGAAGGCCAGACACTTCTCATCGTCGAGGCCATGAAGACCATGAACCAGATCCCGGCTCCGAAGTCCGGCAAGATCGTGGAAATCATCGTCAACGACGCACAGCCCGTGGAGTATGGCGAAGCCCTCGTGGTCATCGAATAGAGGCGGTTCAGCATGGTTTCGAAGATCCTCATAGCCAACCGCGGCGAAATTGCGCTGCGCGTCCTGCGCGCCGCCAAGGAGCTTGGCATTCCCACCGTCGCCGTGCATTCCACGGCGGACGCGGACGCCATGCATGTGCGCCTCGCCGACGAAAGCGTATGCATCGGCCCACCACCTTCGCGTGACAGCTACCTCAACATCCACCAGATCGTTGCGGCCTGCGAAATAACAGGTGCGGACGCCGTTCACCCCGGCTACGGCTTCCTGTCGGAAAACGCCAAGTTTGCCGATATCCTTGACGCGCACGGTATCACCTTCATCGGGCCGACCGCCGAGCATATCCGCATCATGGGCGACAAGATCACCGCCAAGCAGACGGCGCAGGAACTTGGCATTCCCGTGGTTCCCGGCTCCGATGGCGAAGTGAAGCCTGAGAACGCGCTGGAAATCGCACGCACGATCGGCTTTCCGGTCCTCATCAAGGCAACCGCCGGCGGCGGTGGTCGCGGCATGAAGGTGGCGAAGACCGAGGCCGATCTGGAAGAGGCCGTTGCGACTGCCCGCTCCGAAGCGGCAGCAGCATTCGGCAACGACGCCGTCTACATGGAAAAGTACCTCGGCAAGCCACGCCATATCGAAGTGCAGGTGTTCGGCGACGGTGAAGGCAATGCCATTCATCTCGGAGAGCGCGATTGCTCGTTGCAGCGTCGCCACCAGAAGGTGCTGGAGGAAGCCAACTCTCCGGCTCTGACGGTTGAACAGCGCATGAAGATCGGCGAGATTTGCGCGAGCGCCATGCGCAAGCTGAAATATCGCGGTGCCGGCACCATCGAGTTCCTTTATGAAAACGGCGAGTTCTATTTCATCGAAATGAACACACGTCTGCAGGTGGAGCATCCGGTCACGGAAGCGATTACCGGCATGGATCTCGTGCAGGAACAGATCCGCGTCGCATCGGGTCAGGGCCTCTCGGTCACGCAGGCCGATATCGAATTCCATGGCCACGCCATCGAATGCCGTATCAATGCCGAAGACCCGCGCACCTTCGTTCCCTCGCCTGGCACGCTGACCTATTTCCACACGCCGGGCGGCCTTGGTGTGCGCGTCGATTCGGGCGCCTATCAGGGCTACAAGATCCCGCCCTATTACGACAGCATGATCGGCAAGCTCATCGTTCACGGCCGCGACCGTGACGAATGCATTCGCCGCCTGCGTCGGGCGCTCGACGAATTCGTCGTCGACGGCATCAAGACCACGCTGCCGCTTTTCCAGGATCTTCTTCAGAATGAGGATATCCTGAAGGGCGATTATGATATTCACTGGCTGGAAAAATATCTGGCCGGTGACGCGTCTCACTAAGACGATATGGCTGGGCGGCGCAGCAGAAATAACGACATAACGGTCGATATCCTGCTGCGCGCCTATTCCGCCGGCCTGTTCCCGATGGCCGATTCGGCTGACGATCCCGAGCTTTTCTGGGTCGAGCCGGAAGTGCGCGGTATCATTCCGCTCAATTCCTTCCACATTTCCAAAAGCCTCGCCAAAGCGATGCGCAAGAAGCCATTCGACATACGCTTCAACACCGCTTTCGAGGCTGTCATGGCGGGCTGCGCCGCAGAGGCCCCGGACAGGCCAAGTACCTGGATCAACGCCACCATTCGCAGGCTTTATAGCGAACTGCATCAGATCGGCCATGCCCATAGCGTCGAGGCCTGGGAAGGCAAGGAGCTTGTCGGCGGACTCTACGGCGTTTCGCTGGGAGCGGCATTCTTCGGCGAAAGCATGTTCTCCCGTCGCACCAATGCATCGAAGATTTGCCTCGTGCATCTGGTGGAGAGATTAAAAGCAAGCGGCTTCGTGCTGCTCGACACTCAATTCACGACGGAGCATTTGAAAACGTTCGGCGCCATCGATGTGCCGAAGCTTGAATATGCGAAAATGCTCGACGTCGCCGTCAATCGGCCGAGTCTGCATTTCTAGACGTTATCTTGGGTTATTTGCTTGCCGTAGAGGGAGCAGGCACTTCCGAGTCCTGTTTGCAACCCGTCAGCCATACGTCATAGATCGGGTGTTCCACGGCGTTGAGGCCGGGGCTGTCGGCGAACATCCAGCCGGTGAAGATGCGACGGATTTTACGGTCGAGGGTGATTTCATCCACTTCGACAAATGCGTCGATCTTCTGCGCTTCCGTCTGGTCGCGCGAATAACAGACCTTCGGCGTGACCTGAAGCGCGCCGAACTGCACCGTCTCATCGATATAGACATCGAAGGACGTGATGCGGCCCGTGATCTTGTCGATGCCGGAAAAGACCGCTACGCGGTTTTCAAGCCGGGCGGCGGAGACGGGCGAAATGAGGAAGGCAGCAGAAACCGCCGCGAACAGCGTCACCGTCAGCGCACGCAAAGAACGGTCCCGCGTGATTTTCCTCATACGATGTGTCTCCAAAATTTGCCTGTGTCGGGACGCCGACCGGATCAACGCCTAAGGGCGGAATGTGGCAAAAACCGGTGAGGCCGGATGCATGCGCGGCGTTTTGCACAACACCGCGCATCGCGATAGCTCAGTTGCCGGGTGTCCAGGCGTCGTAGTCGCCGGTCACACGCGGGCGCTCCCCGGCCACAGCCAGCGAGCCCTGAGGGCGATAGGCCTTGGACGAGCCTGTGAGGTTTGGCTGATGCGGCTTCTGCCACTCGCGCGCAACGTAGCTTTCCTGGCTCGGCGGAACGTCGGTGCGATAGTGCATCCAGCCATGCCAGCCGGGCGGAATGGCAGAGGCCTCAGCGTAGCCGTTATAGATCACCCAGCGGCGCGGCATGCCCCAGGAGGTGGTGCCGCCTTCGTAATAGGTGTTACCCAACTCGTCCTGCCCCACCTTCTTGCCGAAACGCCAAGTGTGAAACCGCGTTCCGATCGTCTGGCCGTTCCACCAGGTGAAGATTTGCGTCAGGAGAGTCTTCATTCTACGTTCCTCAGGCTTGAATGCGCCGCAGCGATTTTCCGTGCACGGCACAAGACATGCTTATGCCGCCCCTCACGCCAATTGTCCAGCATTTCAAGATATATCCGTGCTATTTCAGCTTCATCCTGAAGCCAAGATGCCGCTTCTCGAAACCCAGCCGCTCGTAGAAGCGGTGCGCGTCCAGCCGGGCCATGTTGGAGGTGAGCTGCGCGGCTTTCAGGCCCTGACAGCGGGCTTCATCAAGACAATAATTGATCATTACCGCGCCGATGCCGCGACCGCGCATGTCGGCCCGTGTCTGCACCGCTTCGATGACCATAGACCTGGCCCCTCGCCCGACGAGTTTGGTGAGGATCGCCGTCTGAAAGGTGCCGACCACCTCGCCGTCCAGTTCGGCGACGTAAAGCGTTTCGCTCGGCGACGCCTCGATTGCCCGGAAGGCGGCAAGATAATCGGGCTGTGCCGATTCGTCCGCCGTATCGCCGTGGCCGCCGATCTCGTCAGCGGCAAAAATGGCGGCGAGCGCCGGCAGATCGTCTTCACGGGCCGTTCGAATTATCAGATTTTCCAGGGTCGCGTTCATCGGGTCAGGCTCTTTTCCATCACGATGCCGGGCAGCCCCTCGATACCCGCCATGCGCTCGATTCGGTCCACCTCGACAAATCCGACGCCTTCATAGAAGTTGATTGCGACAGTATTTTTGGGCTCGACCTCAAGCCGCATGATTTCCGCGTCGGGAAAGCAGGTTTCTAGCTCTGCGAAGAGATCGCGGCCAACGCCCTGCCGCTGAAGATCGGGCGCCACGTAGAGCTGATGCAGCAGCGCCGTCTTCGCCATCTTGGTCGACATGGAGCCGTAAGCCATGCCGCCGATCCGCTTGCCGTCATCGGCGACAAGGAACTCGCCGCCCTTCTTTTCGACGCGGTCTTTCATGGCCTGCGGCGAATGCCAGGCTGCGATCAGCTCGTTGACCTTATCCGCGCCGTAGATTGCGTCATAGGTCGCGTGCCATGTCGTCGCGAGCAGCGCCCGGACTGGCTCGATGTCACGCAGGCTGGCTGTGCGGATGAAAAACATGATCTGGCTCCGTCTTGAAACAGAAATGCCGGGCGTTGATCCCGGCAGAAGTGATGTCAGTCGCCCTTGCTGGACGTCATCCTCTGGTTTGCCCCACCGTGTGGCTTAATCGGAATAATCCGGACTAAAACCATTACTTCCGTCATGCCGGTCCCTGGAACAAGCCCGAGGATGATCCGGCATCCGCCCGACGCGCGTCTGCGCGGTGAAAAGACCCTTCACCCAAGGACTTGGGCTGGCTGGATCCCGGCTCAAGGCCGGGATGACGGAGACCCTCTGCCGTTACTCGAGCGGGAGGCAGCCGTCGCTTACTCTTCCTCGATTCCGAGCTTCGCTTTCACCAGCGCCTGCACCGCCTGCGGGTTGGCCTTGCCGCCCGTCGCCTTCATGACCTGGCCGACAAACCAGCCGGCGAGCGTTGGCTTCGCCTTGACCTTCTCGACCTGATCCGGGTTGGCGGCGATGATCTCGTCGACAGCCTTTTCGATGGCGCCGGTATCGGTTACCTGCTTCATGCCGCGGGCTTCAACGATCTCGGCCGGATTGCCGCCCTCGTTCCAGACGATTTCAAACAGATCCTTGGCGATCTTGCCAGAGATGGTCTCGGCCTTGATCAGATCGATGATGCCGCCGAGCTGTTCGGGCGACACCGGCGTCGTCTCGATGTCCTTGCCCGACTTGTTCAGCGCGCCGAGCAGGTCGTTGATGACCCAGTTGGCGGCAGCCTTTGGATCGCGTCCGGCGGCGACGGCTTCGTAATAATCGGCAATCGCTTTTTCTGAGACCAGAATCGAGGCGTCATAGACCGACAGGCCGAGATCGGCGACGAAACGGGCCTTTTTGTCATCAGGCAGTTCCGGCAGATCGACCTTCAGTGCCTCGACGAAAGCATCATCGAATTCGAGCGGCAGCAGGTCCGGATCGGGGAAATAGCGATAATCATGCGCATCTTCCTTGGAGCGCATGGAGCGCGTCTCGCCCTTGCCGGGATCGAACAGGCGGGTTTCCTGATCGATGACGCCGCCATCTTCCAGAATGGCGATCTGGCGACGCGCCTCATATTCGATGGCCTGACCGACGAAGCGGATGGAGTTGACGTTCTTGATCTCGCAGCGCGTGCCGAAGCCTTCGCCCGGACGGCGCACGGAGACGTTGACGTCGGCGCGCATGGAGCCTTCGTCCATGTTGCCGTCGCAGGTGCCAAGGTAACGCACGATGGAGCGCAGCTTGGTGAGATAGGCCTTCGCCTCATCCGACGAACGCATGTCCGGCTTGGAGACGATTTCCATCAGCGCCACGCCAGAACGGTTGAGGTCCACGAAGGACATGGTCGGGTGCTGGTCATGCATCGACTTGCCGGCGTCCTGCTCCAGATGCAGGCGCTCGATGCCAATCTCGATATCCTCGAAATTACCCTGGCGGTCGGGACCAAGCGAAATGGTGATGGTGCCTTCACCGACGATCGGATCCTTGAACTGCGAAATCTGGTAGCCCTGCGGCAAATCCGGATAGAAGTAGTTCTTGCGGTCGAAAATCGAGCGGTTGTTGATCTTTGCCTTGAGGCCGAGACCGGTGCGCACCGCCTGCTTCACGCATTCCTCATTGATAACGGGCAGCATGCCTGGCATGGCGGCATCGACCAGCGACACGTTGGAATTCGGCGCGTTGCCGAAAGTGGTGGAGGCGCCGGAGAACAGCTTGGAATTGGAGAGAACCTGCGCATGCACCTCCATGCCGATCACGATTTCCCAATCGCCGGTGGCGCCGGGAATGAAGCGTTTCGGGTCGGGGGTGCGCACGTCTACAAGGGTCATCTCAAGCTCACGATATACGGGTTCTTTGGCCTTGGTGGGTAGAACAAATGAAGCGCTGGCGCAAGACATCTTGCACCCCGTCGCGCGACGGCCGGAATTTTCGAAGACATCGGATACGCGTTTTTTACCCTTACAGGTTTCAATTCACGCCATGCAAGCGATCGCTCTCTGCTTCCTGGCCTATATCGCCTTCAATCTCTTCGTCTTTCTTGTCTATTGGTGGGACAAGGAAGCGGCGAGGAATGGCGGATGGCGTATCCGGGAAAGCACGCTGCTTTTGCTCGCGCTCGTGGGTGGCAGTGCGGGCGCTATCTCGGCGCAAAGGTTGCTGCGGCACAAAACCCGCAAGGAACCGTTTCGCAGCAAGCTGATATCGATCGTCATCTTGCAGGCGGGCCTCGTCGCATCGCTCCTCATCACGCCGGACTGGCCGATGCGGCTGATGGCCACTCTACAAACCCTGTTTCAGAACGCCGGCCCGTAAAGACCATTCTCGACCTCAGCCAGTTGCTTCTGCAGGCCCACCGATTGCACCTCGCGGTCCAGCTTCGGCGCATAGGAAACCGGGAGCCAGCGAATGCTATAGCCATGGTAGCGGAAAAAGGCGACGGCCGGTTCATTCTGGGCATGGGTTTCAAGCCGTATGGTCTCGAAGCCCTTTTCCTCTATCAGACGTTCGATGTCGCCCAGCAGGCGGCTGCCGACGCCCCTCCGCTGAAACTCCGGATCGATCCAGAAGTCGGAAATCGCCTCGTCAAAATGCTCCCGTGCCGCCCAACCCGCAACCGCGCCGCTGAATTCCGCCACGCGTATTGCAAGCCAGGACGAGCGGGTGAAATTGGAAAAGGCGCTCGCCGCATTGTCGTAAAGCGTCGGTGTGATGCCGAGAGCCGCGGTTGCCTGCCGCCACGCCCTGAGGCCGATGGCCGCCAGAACCTCCGCTTCCTGCTCATACGCGTTGCGAATGACGATCAAGCCGCGCCCTCCTTGGCCGTTTGAAGTAAACCATTGCGGGTGCGATTCGACCAGCGTGGTTTTCCCGCTCCTTGCGGGACTTGACCGCGCCGGTTTGGCCCATTACCCAAAAGGAGCAAGAACGGAGTTTTTATGTTCGCTCAATCGGAGTCCCGGTAAAGGCCCTGCCCGCAAGTTTCTTGCGCGCCGGGCCAAATGAAACCGAGCCGGATGCCCTAACGGCACCCGGGTTTGCTTTCACGCGTCTAGAAGACGCCGACCGGACTTCCAACAATGGACATTTCCCGCGCCGAACAGCGCATTCTTCACCTGCTCGCCCAGGGCGGCAGAATTGAACTCGTTCGAGACGACGCCCGCAAAATTGAAAAACTTTCGCTCTTCACGCGCGAAGGATGGATTTTCAGCGGCCTCGATCTCCTCACCTTCCGCAAGCTGAAACGGAAGCGAGCCATCGCCTCCTCCGGTGGCAAGCCCTACCGCATTACCACGCGCGGGCTGGAACTTGTGAGGGGTGAGCTGGACAACCGATAAACTGACCGGGCGGCGGCAATGCCGTCGCCCGGCAGTTCGCCACGCGGCATCGACGGTCACAAATTATAAGAGAGCATTTGCTCCAGCTTCACCTTCTCAAGTTCGACTTTCATGATGTCGGACCATTCCATGCCGCGCCAGACGATCTGAAAGCCGCAACGCTGGTAAAGACCTATGGCGGCGCGATTTCTCGCATGGGTGTCGATGGTGGCAAGCGGCAGGCCCGCAGCCCGCATCCTGTCGAGAAAGTGGAGGATCAGCGCTTTGCCAATCCCCTTGCCCTGCCAGGTAGGGTCCACCCACAGATCGGAAATATGATGAGGCTTGGCATCGCAAGCGCCCCAACCGACGACAACACCGTCGATTTCGGCCACAACGACATCACCAGTCGGAGACTTGGCGAAGCTTTCGAATTCGCCCCTCACCCGCTCGATGACATGGGAATCGAGATAGGCGGCGTCGAAGGCTTCACCGGCACGCCATGCGGCAAAACCGACAAAGCCGACCGCATCGCGATCGGCTTCGTTCATCTGTCTGAGCTTGAGACTGCTTACCACCACTTGGCAGGCGTGAACTTGCCCGCTGCCTGCTCGATGGCGTGGGCCGTCTTGAACAGCGTTTCTTCTTCGAACGGCTTGCCGATGAGCTGCAGGCCAAGCGGCAGGCCCTTGCCATCAAGACCAGCAGGCACCGAGAGGCCGGGAAGACCGGCCATGTTGACGGTGATGGTGAAGACGTCCTGCAGGTACATCTTGACCGGATCGGAAGCGAGTTCCTCATCACCGACAGCGAAGGCGGAAGACGGCGTGATCGGCGCCAGAATGGCGTCCACACCCTCGTGGAAGACGTTTTCGAAGTCGCGCTTGATGAGCGTGCGTACCTTCTGCGCCTTGAGATAATAGGCGTCGTAATAACCGGCCGAAAGTACATAGGTGCCGACCATGATGCGACGCTGCACTTCCTTACCGAAACCGGCGGCGCGGCTCTTTTCGTACATGTCGGCAATGTCCTTGCCGTCGACGCGCAGGCCGTAGCGGACGCCGTCATAACGGGCAAGGTTGGACGAGGCTTCTGCCGGTGCGACGATGTAATAGGCGGGAAGCGCGTATTTGGTGTGCGGCAGTGAGATGTCGACCACCTCTGCACCGGCGTCACGCAGCCATTCGACGCCCTTGGCCCAGAGCTTTTCGATTTCGTCAGGCATGCCGTCAACGCGGTATTCCCGGGGGATACCGATCTTCAGCCCCTTCAGCGACTGGCCGATAGCCTTTTCGTAATCCGGCACAGGAAGGTCAACCGAGGTCGTGTCCTTGGCGTCGACGCTTGCCATGGTCTTCAGCAGGATGGCCGCGTCGCGCACGTCGCGGGCAATCGGGCCAGCCTGATCGAGCGACGAGGCGTAAGCGACAATGCCGAAGCGCGAGCAGCGGCCGTAAGTCGGCTTGATGCCGACGGTGCCGGTGAAGGCCGCCGGCTGGCGGATGGAACCGCCGGTATCGGTTGCGGTGGCGCCGGCGCAAAGATGCGCGGCAACGGCAGCGGCCGAACCGCCCGAGGAGCCGCCAGGCACCAGCTTCTGCTCGGAACCATTGGCGCGCCACGGGTTGATGGCCGGGCCGTACCAAGAGCTTTCATTGGACGAGCCCATGGCAAATTCGTCCATGTTGAGCTTGCCGAGCATGACGGCGCCCTGATCCCAGAGGTTCTGGGTGACGGTGGATTCGTATTTCGGCTTGAAGCCATCGAGGATGTGCGAGCAGGCCTGGGTATGAATGTCACACGTTGCGAAAAGGTCCTTCACGCCGAGCGGAATACCTTCCAGCTCACCCGCGGAACCGGCAGCAATACGGCCGTCGGAGGCTTTCGCCATCTCGCGCGCCTTTTCGGGCGTCGTCGCCACATAGGCGTTCAGCGCACCGTTGGCGGTGTCGATGGCGGAGAGATAGGCGTCGGTGAGCTCAAGGGCGGAAAATTCTTTCGCCTTCAGCTTCTCGCGGGCTTCGGCAATGGTCAGGCTCGTCAGGTCGGTCATGGTCGGCAACGGCTTTCGAAAATCTCGGAAAAATCGGGCGGCAAGATGGATCGATTACTCGACCACTTTCGGCACCATGAAGAAATTGCGATCGGTCGCGGGCGCGTTGGCGACGATGTCGTCCGCCTTGTCGCCATCGGTCACCTCGTCGGCGCGCTTCTTCATCGCCACCGGCGTCACCGACGTCATCGGCTCGACGCCATCCACATTCACTTCCGAAAGCTGCTCCACGAAACCGAGTATGCCATTCAGCTGGCCGAGCATGTTCTGTGCTTCGTCTTCAGTGACAGCGATACGGGCAAGGCGCGCAACACGCTTTACGGTGGCGAGATCGACGGACATGGTTTTACTCCGATGGGATATTTCCCATTCGCTATAATGACCATGTCCGTCCTTCGCAACGGTAGAAAGCATGTCGCGGCTAACTCTGCGGCGGTTTTGCGCTCACGACATGCGGCGTTGACGCTTAGAAGGACAGGACGTCGCCCGCCCTGGATGTGTGGACGCGCGCTTCGGCACCTTCCATGCCGGCCACGAATTTCTCCGGCGTCTGGTCGATTATCGGGAAGGAGCCGTAATGGCAGGGAAGCACGTGCTGGAACTTGAAGAAGCGCTGGCAGGCAAGCGCCGCCACAGCTCCGCCCATGGTAAAGCGGTCACCGATCGGCACGAGACCGATATCAGGCTGATGCAGTTCATTGATGAGCTTCATGTCGGAGAAGATATCCGTATCGCCCATATGGTAGACGGCCGGACCGTCCTCGAAATGCAGCATTAGGCCGTTGGCATTGCCGAGCGAATGGGAAACGCCGTCCTCGGTGATCTGGGCGGAGGAATGCAGCGCATTGGTGAAGGTAACCGAGAAACCGTCAAAATGAACGGTGCCGCCGGTATTGCCCATATCGACCTTCGCAACACCCTTGGCGGAAAGCCACGCGGCTAGATCGGCATTCGCCAGCACGGTCGCACCCGTCTCGCGGGCAAGCTGCACGGTATCTCCGACATGGTCGCCATGGCCGTGGGTCAGCAGAATATGGGTGACGCCTTCGGCTGCAGACTTGCCATCCTGCCCTGCAAAACCGGGGTTGCCGGTGAAAAACGGATCGATGAGAATCTTCGCGCTGCCGTTTTCCAGACGGAAGGCGGAATGGCCGAGCCAGGTGATTTTCATGGGAAGTTCTCCTTTGTATTGCCGGTATAATATGACATAGGACGGCCGGAACAACCGCACTACCTGTATTTAAGAGGGGCGACAATGGCCGCTGACAATGACGATTATGTGTACGACGAAGCGACCGGCGAATGGCGCCCTGCTTCCGAACTGGCCGCAGAAGCGGCACGCGCGAAGGAAGTGCGCGATGCAGCAGGCAATGTGCTCGCGGATGGCGATTCCGTGACCTTGATCAAGGATCTGAAAGTCAAGGGCACCAGCACCGTCATCAAGCAGGGCACGGTCATCAAATCGATCCGGCTGACCGATAATCCGGAAGAAATCGATTGCAGGCATGATGCGGTGAAGGGTCTGGTGCTGCGCACCGAATTCGTCCGCAAGCGATAAGGACAGCACGCGACATGGCAACACTCACCATCGAGGAACTGGCGGCAACGCTTCAGCCCGCGCAGGCAATTGCCGGCCTCGACCTTGGTACGAAAACCATCGGGCTCGCCATGTCGGATCTGTCGCGGCGTTTTGCGACACCGCGCCCCGTTATCAAGCGCGTGAAATTCACGCTGGATGCGGAAGTGCTGCTGGCCTTCGCTGAAAAGGAAAAGGTCGCCGCCTTCATTATCGGCCTGCCGATGAACATGGACGGCTCCGCCGGGCCCCGCGTGCAGGCAACCCGCGCCTTCGTGCGCACCATGGGCGAAAAAACCGCCCTGCCCTTCGTTTACTGGGATGAGCGGCTTTCGACCGTTGCGGCAGAGCGCGCTCTTCTCGAAATGGATGTGTCTCGCGCCAAGCGGGCCGAACGCATCGATTCGGCGGCGGCGAGCTTCATTCTTCAGGGTGCGCTGGACAGGCTTTCCGCAGTCACCCGCGCGGCCGACTGACGGCCCTGCCACCAGGCGTAAATCTGCCTGCGCTTGCGGAAACCGAGAATCACAAAAACGATCAGGCTGTCGACCGCAATGGCACGCGCCACCAGCGGCGGCAGGCTTTCTGGCGGAAGTCCGAGAATATTCCCGTATATCTCGAAGACGAGATCGTGGGTCTGACGTGTGAGCATGTAGAAGCCGAAGCTCATGTCGTAATAGGAAAGCCAGTACCAGCTGCCCAGCAGCGCGACAGGACCGGCCCAGAGGATCAGAAACCACTTCATGCCGCCTGCCCCCGCACAAACAGTGTATCGGGGATGCCAGCAAGCACCGCCCAGCGCGCCACGGCCATCAGGCAGAGGTTCAGCGCCGGCACGTCGATATCCAACGGCAGCATAGCAAAAAACGTCATCATGACGCCCAAAGCTGTCCAGCGGCTCACTTGCGGCTCCCTTATGCGCAATCATTGCGCATGGTTAACATTTCGTTAATCCACACTGGACCGGCCGCGATGGAGAGGCAAATGAAAGCTGTGATTATGGTTAACGGCGGGCGGCCGGCATGTGGAAAACAACGTGACCGGCTGAACGGACGGACGCGCCGAGCGGTTGCCGGCCCGGTAAGAACATGGCTGATTTTTCTTTAATGCCCAGCTTCCAGCGCGGCTGCCTGGGCCCGTGTCTGAGACCGGTTCAGCCGTAAACGCCCCGCACCAGCCTTTTGACGGCAGTGGCGATCTTGTCCCAGTCCCGATCCGATTTGAGCGCAACACCGGCAAACTGCCCGCTGGTGGCGGCGGAAATGACAAGGTGCTGGATGGCGGCGAACAGCACGGCATTGACGGCGGCGGTATCAACACCCTTCGGCGCCGCCAGCGAACCGCGCATGCGCTCCAGCCATTTGCCAAGCGACTTGGCACGGGCTTCCGCCAGCTGGCGCACCTGCGGCGAGCCGTCGGAAACTTCCCAGGCGATGATTTTGCAGACAAGAGGGTCGCTGCGCAGCGCATCCATGAAGTAGAGCGCCAGCTTTTCCATCAGATCACCATAGGTCAAAAGGAACATGCCGCCGGTATCTTCCGGAATGCGATCCTTCACCCAAGACCCGAGATCCTCACCGATCGCCTCAATCAGACCATCGAGGCCGCCGAAATAACGGTAGATCAGCTGCTTGTCGCAGCCGGCACGGCGAGCAACGGCATTGATCCCGAAGCCCTGAAATCCCTCTTCGGCAAGCAGCGACCGCGCCGCATTAAAAATCGCCTTCTCGGTCTGAGCGCGATCCTTGATGCGCTTTTCCGGTCTGTCGGCTGAAATCGCCTCTGCGGTCGCCAGCATGATTCCCTACCCGTTTTCTGAAAGCCTGACTACACGGGTTAACAAAGCATGAAGGCAAGGACAATGTGATGGGAAGATTGGACGGAAGGTTCCTGTGGATGACGTGGCAGGGCCAACAATATCGCCCCGCATTCCCAGCGTGAGCCGCTCACTCCAACCCCATGCCAAACCACACGCTGCCGGGGGTTTCGTGGCTGTCCAGACGCTTGAAACCTCGGGTTTCCCAGAAACGCATTCCGGCCAGGTTGCGTTCGCTGGCGCCGAGGTGGATGCCGTAGACGTTGTTCTGTCGGGCCATATCCAGCCAGCGCGACAGGAGCCGGGTGCCGCCGCCCTTACCCTGCGTGCGTGGCAAAAGGTTCATGTGTATGTGGGCGGGGAACGGGTCGGTGAGCCAGGCCGGGGTGCGGCGTGGGTGGTGAATGAAATGGGCGCGGCGCTGGTCGGCGTCCCATGTCTGCTGGTCGCCCCCAGGATCGGCATAGATGGCGCGCAGATGCGGCCACCATTCCCGCTCCAGTCGCTCTTCATGCAGGGCCGTATCGAGCGCGCCGACGATGTAACCGCAGACGCCTTCCTCATCCTCGGCAACGAATACAGCATCCGGCCACAGATGCAGATAGGGCACGGAATAGATATGCCCCACCATGCGGCCATCGTTGTAAAGTGGCGTGGCATCCTGGCCGGCATCGCCGGTGGCGAGGCTTATGGCATAGAGCGCGTCTTCATCCTCGGAACGAGCGGAGCGAAAAGTCAGCATCGGCCGCCATCCTCCATTGCCGCGCCTCGATGTGCGAAGCTATCGTGACAGACAAGAATACGTCCTAGGCCATTGCTGTTCTTCAAATCCGAGACCCCTCCCGCCGGAACTGTAAAAACTTCATCCGCATCCATCGCTCAAGCTGCAGGCGGATAAAGAAGATCGATTATATAAGTCGGATCGAAGCGGGAATCGAGCATGCCGTAAGTATGCCGCCAGCCACCGGCAAGCCGGGTTTCGAGGAAGGCATCGGCAATCTTGCCGGCGCCGAGGCGGCAAAGCTCGGCGGCAGCGGCCGCAAGCGCGAACTGCTCCACCAAAAGGCGAGCTGCCCCCTCATCACGTTCGGCAAGTGCGATTGCGGCGCGCAGCACGTCCGTTGTCTTCTTCCCGGCAGGTCCGAGATCACGCTCCAGCGTCTGGAAGACAAGATCGAACAGGTCCTTGCCGCGCTGAAGAACCCGCAGGACATCCAGCGCCATGACGTTGCCGGAGCCTTCCCAGATGGCATTGACGGGCGCTTCGCGATAGTGGCGGGCAATCGGCCTCTCTTCCACGTAACCATTGCCGCCAAGGCATTCCATGGCTTCGTAGATAAGCGCCGGCGCAATCTTGCAGCACCAGTATTTGACGATCGGCGTCATCACCCGCGCATAGGCGGCTTCGGCCGGATTGTTGCGGGCGGCATCAAAAGCACTCGCCAGCCGGAAGGAAAGCGCGGTCGCGGCTGCTACATCGAGCGCCATGTCGGCGAGCACGCGCGTCATGATCGGCTGGGTGACCAGCATCTTGCCGAAAACGGAGCGACCGCGGGCGTAGTGCACGGCTTCGGCGAGCGAGGCGCGCATCATGCCGGCCGACGCCAGCGCGCAATCGAGCCGCGTCAGCGTCACCATGTCGAGAATCGTGCGAATGCCGCTACCGGGATCGCCAAGCAGATAACCGAAGGCATCGGTGAATTCGACTTCGGCGGATGCATTGGATCGATTGCCCAGCTTGTCCTTCAAACGCTGGAAGTGCAGACCATTTTTCGAACCGTCCTCGAGATAACGCGGCACGAGGAAACAGCCCATGCCGTCACCCATCTGGGCCAGCATGACAAAACCATCGCTCATCGGCGCAGACAGGAACCACTTGTGGCCTGAGAGACGGTAGATGCCCTCGCCCACCCGCTCTGCCGTGGTGCGGTTGGCGCGCACATCAGTGCCGCCCTGCTTTTCCGTCATGCCCATGCCGATGGTGACGGCAGTTTTCTGCAAGGCCGGCTTCTGTGCGGAATCATATTTGCGCGAGAGGATCTTCGGCGCCCATTCCTTCTGCACACGCGGAGACGCCATGATGGCGGCAACGGAAGCGCTGGTCATGGTCAGCGGGCAGAGATGACCGGCTTCCAGCTGCGAGGTCAGGTAGAACTTCGTCGCGCGGGCCTTGTGCTCGTTACCGCGCGTGTCGGGCGAGTTTTCCCACACGCTGGAATGCAGGCCCGAGGACATGGAACGGCGCATCAGCGCGTGCCACGCCGGGTGGAATTCCACCTGGTCCAGACGCTCGCCCCGCGGGCCGTGTGTGTGCAGCTGCGGCACGCCCTGGTTCGCCATACGCGCCAGTTCCTGCGCCTCATGCGAGGTGACATAGCGGCCGATCTGATCGAACTCGTCCCTCAGATTGCGTGACAGGCCGGAGGTCAGATCGACGATCAGCGGATCGGAACGATAGGCGTTGATACCGGACCAGAGGCTGGGCTGGTTCAGTTCGGCGAGCTGTTCTTCTGTCCGGTTCATGCCTGTCATTCGCGTCCTTCTATCGGGATTCGTGCTTTATTGCGTGTATATGCCAAAACCCGGCTTATCGCATGCTTGCCCGCAACGCCACCTGTCTTTATAGACCCGTTGACTATTGCGACCCGGAGGACAATTTCCATGGTCTTTTTTCCCCATCGCCATCTCCTCGGCATCAAGGGGCTTTCCCATCAGGATATTACCCTGCTTCTCGACAAGGCTGATGAGGCGGTGAAAATCAGCCGCCAGCGCGAGAAAAAGACCTCGACGCTTCGGGGCCTGACACAGATCAATCTCTTCTTCGAAGCTTCGACCCGGACGCAATCCTCCTTCGAACTTGCCGGAAAGAGGCTTGGTGCAGATGTGATGAACATGTCGGTCGGCAACTCCTCGGTGAAGAAGGGCGAAACGCTGATTGACACGGCGATGACGCTGAATGCCATGCGCCCGGATGTGCTTGTCGTGCGCCACTCCTCGGCCGGTGCCGCCGCCCTTCTGGCGCAAAAGGTCGCCTGCTCCGTGGTCAATGCCGGCGACGGCCAGCACGAGCACCCGACACAGGCGCTTCTCGACGCGCTGACCATCCGTCGCGCCAAGGGCGAGCTTTCGGGCATCACGGTGGCAATCTGCGGTGATGTGCTGCACTCGCGCGTTGCCCGCTCCAACATCATCCTTCTCAACCAGATGGGCGCGCGCGTTCGTGTCGTCGCCCCGGCCACGCTTCTTCCTTCGGGCATTCGCGACATGAGCGTGGAAGTCTTTCACGACATGAAGGAAGGGTTGAAGAATGCCGATGTGGTGATGATGCTGCGCCTCCAGCGTGAGCGCATGTCCGGCTCCTTCGTGCCTTCGGTGCGCGAATATTTCCATTATTACGGTCTGGATGCCGAAAAGCTGAAGGCGGCCAAGGAAGATGCGCTTGTCATGCATCCCGGCCCGATGAACCGCGGCGTGGAAATCGCCTCCGAAGTGGCCGATGGCCCGCAGAGCGTCATCGAAAGCCAGGTTGAAATGGGGGTCGCCGTGCGCATGGCCGTCATGGAAACCCTGCTTGTCTCGCAAAACCAGGGTGAGCGCGTATGAGTGCCGTTACCGTTCTCAAGAACCTCCGCATCGTCGATCCCTCCCGTAATCTCGACGAGAACGGCAGCATCGTCATCGGCGCCGATGGTACCATTCTTGCTTCAGGAAAAGACTCTCACAATCAGGGTGCGCCCGACGGTGCGACGGTGCGCGACTGCAAGGGTGTCGTGGCCGTTCCGGGTCTGGTGGATGCCCGCGTCTTCGTGGGTGAACCCGGTGCCGAACACCGCGAAACCATCGAATCCGCATCGCGTGCGGCAGCGGCCGGCGGCGTCACCAGCATCATCATGATGCCTGATACGGATCCCGTGATCGATGACATCGCCCTTGTCGAATATGTGAAAAAGACGGCGCGTGACAAGGCAATCGTCAATGTGCATCCGGCAGCCGCTCTGACCAAGGGTCTGCGGGGCGAGGAAATGACCGAATTCGGCATGCTGAAGGAAGCCGGTGCGGTGGCCTTCACCAACGGCCGCAAGGCGCTGTCCGATACGCTGGTCCTGCGCCGCGCCATGACCTATGCCCGTGAACTCGGCGCTGTCATCGCGCTCGAAACCCGCGACAAATATATCGGCGGCGGCGACATGAACGAGGGGCTATTCGCGAGCTGGCTCGGCCTGTCAGGCGTTCCCAAGGAAGCCGAGATCATTCCGCTGGAGCGTGACCTGCGCATTGCCGGCCTGACGCAGGCGATCTACCACGCCGCCAAGATTTCCGTGCCGGAATCGGCAGAGGCGATCCGGGTTGCGCGGCAGCGGGGCGTGAAGGCCACCTGCGGCATCTCGATCAATCACCTGACGCTCAATGAAAACGATATCGGCGAATATCGCACTTTCTTCAAGCTCTCCCCGCCGCTGCGCGCCGAAGACGACCGCAAGGCAATGGTGGAAGCGCTGAAGGACGGCACCATCGATATCATCGTCTCTTCGCACGACCCGCAGGATGTCGATACCAAGCGGCTGCCGTTTTCGGATGCTGCGAGCGGCGCTGTCGGGCTCGAAACCATGCTGGCGGCGGCGCTGCGCCTCCACCACAGTGGTGAAGTTCCGCTGATGCGGCTTATCGATGCGCTCTCCACCCGCCCGGCCAAGATTTTCGGTCTCGATGCAGGAACGCTGAAAGCGGGTGCCCAGGCCGATATCACCCTGATCGACCTCGACGAACCGTGGCTCGTGGCCAAGGAACAGCTGGTCTCGAAATCCAAGAACACGCCGTTTGAGGATGCGCGGTTCAGCGGTCGCGCCATCGCCACTTATGTGGCTGGCAAAGCCGTTCATTCCTTGGCATAAGATCATCAACAGATCACGCGGCAGGCGGGACAGAGGGGACATTGAATGAGTGCTTTGACTGACTGGCAGACCGCGCCGGCCCTTCTCGCGCTTTCAGCGCTGATCGGCTATCTGTTGGGCTCCATTCCCTTCGGCCTCCTCCTGACCCGCATGGCCGGGCTGGGCGACGTTCGCAAGATCGGCTCCGGCAATATCGGCGCGACCAACGTGCTGCGCACCGGCAACAAGAAGCTCGCCGCCGCGACCCTGTTGCTGGACGCACTCAAGGGCACGGCGGCAGTTCTGGTCGCCAATGCGCTCTGGGGTTATGAGGCCTCCCTCGTAGCCGGTTTCTTCGCCTTTCTGGGCCATCTCTTTCCAGTCTGGCTGGGCTTCAAGGGCGGCAAGGGCGTGGCGACTTATATCGGGGTGCTGCTGGGCGCCGCTCCGCTGATGATGCTGGCCTTCGCGCTGATCTGGCTCGCGACCGCCTTCATCACCCGCTATTCGTCGCTCTCTGCGCTCGTGGCAATGCTGGTCATCCCCGTTGCCCTCTGGGTCCTCGGACCAGAAAAAACAGCGCTGCTCGTGATGCTGCTCAGCGTGATTTCCTGGTGGAAACATCGCGAGAACATTGCACGGCTGCTGGCGGGCACCGAAAGCAGGATCGGTCAAAAGGGCTGAGGCCGTCCCGGGGGATATGCCATGCCGCATGAGGAAACGACACGGCAGGGCATAGAGCTTTCCGCGCGGCAGCGGATTGCCTGGTTAAGGCTGATCCGCAGCGATAATATCGGTCCCGTCACCTTTCGCGAACTTATCAATCATTTCGGGAGCGCTGAAAAAGCGCTGGATGCCCTGCCCGAACTGTCGCGCCGTGGCGGTTCGTCGCGCAGTCCGCGCATCGCAACACAGGCAGAGGCGGAACGGGAGCTTGAGGCGGCCGAGAATTTCGGCGCGCGTTTCGTCGGCATCGGCGAACCGGATTATCCGCCGGCCCTGCGGCATGTGGACGGCGCGCCGCCGCTGATCGCCGTGAAAGGATCGGCGGATACGGCGACGAGAGCCTGCGTCGGCATCGTCGGTTCGCGCAACGCTTCGATCAACGGCGCAAAATTCGCCGCCATGCTTGCGCGCGACTGTGGTCGGGCCGGTTATACGATCGCCTCGGGGCTGGCGCGCGGCATCGATGCGGCGGCCCACAGGGCGAGCCTTTCAACGGGCACCGTGGCAATGCTGGCAGGCGGTCTCGACCGGCCCTACCCGCAGGAAAATTTCGGACTTTTGCAGGAGATATACGATCAGGGCGGCGCGACGATCAGCGAAATGCCTTTCGGCTGGGAGCCGCGCGCCCGGGATTTCCCGCGGCGCAACCGGTTGATCGCGGGCGTGTCACTCGGCGTCGTCATCGTCGAGGCGGCGGAGCGTTCGGGCTCGCTGATCACGGCGCGGCTTGCCGGTGAAGCGGGACGACTGGTGTTCGCCGTGCCCGGCTCGCCGCTCGACTTGCGCTGCGAAGGCACGAACCGGCTGATCAAGGAAGGTGCCATGCTGACTACGGGAGCGGCCGATATTCTTGATGCACTGCGACCATTGATGGAGCCGCAATTGCCCAATGAGCGGAAGATCGAGGAACCGCAGCAGGACGCTGAAATGTCACCACCGGGAGACGACGAGCGCAGCATCATCGCCGCTGCTCTCGGTCCCTCGCCCGTGGAGATCGACGACATCATCAGACACACGGGTTTCTCCGCCGCCACCGTTCATCTGGTGCTGCTGGAGCTCGATATTGCCGGGCGTCTAAACCGGCATGCCGGGGGGCGCGTGTCGCTCTTCATCGCGGATTGAGAGTTTGCGCCTTCCGCTCTGGATATCGCCGACTTCGACATAGGCCATCTCGATGAGATAGCACAGCATATCGGCACCTTCCCGGTGGGCCACCTGCCGCAGCTCCGCCAGCATCTGGCGGATGTAAGCCAAGTTCTCCCGGGTCCCCTCATTATCGGCATTATTGTTTGTTGCGTTCGGGACCATATATTTATCCTGGGAATGCCGGACTGAAACGAAGAGCGTCAAGTAGATTCAAATGATGTTGCCCATCATAACCAATTTACCAAAGATTGCAATACAACGATAGATTATCCATAGGTTGCAGTCGTCTCAAAGCGAGAAAATCGGGCTTGCCTCTTGACCAGCGGGCATTACCTGTCCATGTCGAATTATAAAGAAGGCCAATTGCGGCAATAGGCTGCAACCGGTGCCATGTTAGCGGACCAGTTCCAGAGAAGAACAATATGAATGTCGTCGTCGTAGAATCTCCTGCCAAAGCCAAGACGATCAACAAGTATCTTGGCTCGGGCTATAAGGTTCTTGCATCCTTTGGCCACGTCAGGGACCTTCCTGCCAAGGACGGATCGGTGTTGCCTGACCAGGATTTCGAAATGTCCTGGGAAGTTGACAGCGCCTCCGCCAAGCGCATGAAGGATATTGCCGATGCGGTAAAATCCTCCGACGGCCTCTTTCTGGCAACCGACCCGGATCGCGAAGGGGAAGCCATTTCCTGGCATGTTCTCGATCTTTTGAAGAAGAAGCGGGTTCTCGGCGACAAGCCGGTGAAGCGCGTCGTCTTCAACGCCATCACCAAGAAAGCGGTGCTGGACGCGATGGCGAACCCGCGCGACATCGATGTGCCGCTGGTGGACGCCTATCTCGCCCGCCGAGCGCTCGACTATCTCGTCGGCTTCAACCTCTCTCCGGTTCTGTGGCGCAAGCTGCCGGGTGCGCGTTCGGCCGGCCGGGTGCAGTCCGTGGCGCTGCGTCTCGTCTGCGATCGCGAATCCGAAATCGAGCGTTTCGTTTCCGAAGAATACTGGAACATCAGCGCACTTTTGAAGACACCGCGCGGTGACGAGTTCGAGGCTAGGCTGGTTTCGGCCGATGGCAAGCGATTGCAGAACCGCGCCATCAAGACCGGCGACGATGCGAACCGGCTGAAAGCGCTGCTCGAAGGCGCGACCTACGTGGTGGATAGCGTCGAGGCGAAACCCGTCAAACGCAATCCCAGCCCTCCCTTTACGACCTCGACGCTGCAGCAGGCGGCTTCTTCGCGGATGGGCTTCGGCGCCTCGCGCACCATGCAGGTGGCGCAGAAGCTTTATGAAGGCATCGATATCGGCGGCGAGACCGTCGGTCTGATCACCTATATGCGTACCGACGGCGTGCAGATGGCCCCGGAAGCGATCGATGCTGCGCGTAAGGCTATTGGCGAGCAGTTCGGTGGCCGTTACGTGCCGGAAAAAGCGCGTTTCTACTCTACCAAGGCCAAAAATGCGCAGGAAGCGCACGAGGCGATCCGCCCGACCGATTTCAACCGCACACCGGATCAGGTGAAGCGTTACCTCGATGCCGACCAGCTGCGCCTTTACGAGCTGATCTGGAAACGCGGTATTGCGAGCCAGATGGCGTCAGCCGAAATCGAGCGCACAACGGTTGAAATTCTCGCCAGCAACGGCGGCGAGAAGGCTGGCCTGCGCGCCGTTGGCTCCGTCATCCGCTTCGACGGCTTTATCGCCGCTTATACCGACCAGAAGGAAGATGGCGAGCAGAGCGACGATGGTGACGACGAAGGCCGTCTGCCGCCGATCAATGAGCGCGAGAACCTCGCCAAGCAGAAGATCAATGCCAGCCAGCACTTCACCGAGCCGCCGCCGCGTTATTCGGAAGCGTCCCTGATCAAGAAGATGGAAGAACTCGGCATCGGCCGTCCTTCCACCTATGCGGCGACGCTGAAGACGCTGAGCGACCGCGAATATATCGTCATCGACAAGCGCAAGCTGGTGCCGCATTCGCGTGGCCGGCTGGTGACGGCTTTCCTCGAAAGCTTCTTCACCAAATACGTCGAATATGATTTTACCGCCGCCCTTGAGGAAAAGCTCGACCGCATCTCCGCCGGCGAACTGGACTGGAAGCAGGTTCTTCGCGATTTCTGGAAGGATTTCTTCGCGCAGATCGAAGATACCAAGGAACTGCGCGTCACCAACGTGCTGGATGCGCTGAACGAGGTTCTGGCGCCGCTGGTGTTCCCGAAGCGCGAGGATGGTTCCGATCCGCGCATCTGTCAGGTTTGCGGCACCGGCAATCTGTCGCTGAAGCTCGGCAAATACGGTGCCTTTGTGGGTTGCTCGAACTACCCTGAGTGCAACTATACCCGCCAGCTGACCTCCGATGGCGCGGAAGCTGAAGCCGCTGCTCTCAACGAGCCGAAGGCGCTGGGCGCTGATCCCATGACCGGCGAGGAGCTGACGCTTCGCTCCGGCCGTTTCGGGCCCTATATCCAGCGCGGTGACGGCAAGGAAGCCAAGCGCTCCTCGCTGCCGAAGGGCTGGAAGCCTGAGGATATCGATCACGAAAAGGCGTTGGCGCTCATCAACCTGCCGCGCGATATAGGCAAGCACCCGGAAACCGGCAAGATGATCTCGGCTGGTCTCGGCCGTTACGGACCTTTCCTGCTGCATGATGGTTCCTATGCGAACCTGGAGAGTATTGAGGACGTGTTCTCGATCGGCCTCAACCGCGCCGTGACCGTGATTGCTGAAAAGCAGAGCAAGGGTCCGGGACGCGGCCGTAGCGGCACGCCCGCTGCTCTCAAGGAGTTGGGCGACCACCCTGATGGCGGCCCGATCACCGTTCGTGACGGGCGCTACGGCGCCTATGTAAACTGGGGCAAGGTCAACGCCACCATTCCCAAGGGGCAGGATCCGGCATCCGTGACGCTGGACGAGGCGCTCGTGTTGATCGCCGAGCGCATTGCCAAGACCGGCACCGGCGGCAAGCCCGCCAAGGCCAAGAAAACAACCGCCAAGAAGGCCGATGGTGACGCCGCTGCAAAGCCGAAGGCGACCAAGGCCAAGGCGGCGACAAAGAGCAAGACGGCCGCCAAGCCGAAGGCAGCGGCCAAACCCAAGAAGGCAGCAGAGTGAGCAAAGCGCCGCGTCAGAGACAGGGTTCCGCCAGCGACGGTTTCGGACGCACCGGGCGCGGCAAGCGGGTGACCGAAGGTGAAGGCATCATCCACGGCGAGGTGCCTTCGCGTGAAGTGCTGCTGAAATTCATCGCAGACCATCCGCAACAGGCCTCCAAACGCGAAATTGCCAAGGCTTTCGGGCTGAAGGGTGAAAACCGCGTTGTCCTCAAGGCGCTGCTGAAGGAACTTGAAGTCGACGGCATGGTGCACAAGAGCCGCAAGTCGCTGACGCGACCGGGCGGCCTGCCGCCTGTGACGGTTCTCGACATCACGACCCGCGACAAGGACGGCGAGCTGATCGGCCGCCCGGCGGAATGGCCTGAGGATTTGGGCGCAGCGCCGGCCGTGCTGATCCGCCAGTCCTCGCAGGACCGTGGCAAGAAGGCCCCGGCCGCCGGTCTCGGCGACCGTATTCTCGCGAAAATCTTCCCCTCGAAGGAAAGCACCGGTCCCGCCTACACCGCCCGCGTCGTCAAGCTGATCGACCGCCGCCAGAATGCACTGCTCGGCGTGTTCAAGGAGACGCCCGGCGGCGGCGGACGGCTGATGCCGATCGATCGCCGCGGCGAGGAAATGGTCATCGATCCCGATGGCGTCGGCGATGCCAAGGATGGCGATCTGATCGAGGTCGAAACCTCGCGCAACAGCGGTCGTTACGGCCTGACGCGTGCGAAGGTTCTCTCGGTCATCGGCTCCGTGGCCTCGGAAAAGGCGATCTCCATGATCGCAATCCACGCCCACGGCATCCCGCATATATTCCCGCAGAATGTTCTTGCCGAAGCGGATGCGGCCAAGGCAGCGACGATGTCCCACCGCGAGGACTGGCGCGACCTGCCGCTCATCACGATCGATCCGGCCGATGCCAAGGATCATGACGATGCGGTCTATGCCGAACCGGACACATCGCCCGACAATCCCGATGGTGTCATCGTCACCGTCGCCATTGCCGATGTCTCCTGGTATGTTCGGTCGGGTTCGCCACTGGACCGCGAGGCGCTGAAACGCGGCAACTCCGTTTATTTCCCGGATCGCGTCGTACCGATGCTGCCGGAGCGTATTTCCAACGATCTCTGCTCGCTGAAAGAAGGCGTCGACCGCCCTGCCCTTGCGGTGCGGATGACTTTCTCGAAGGAAGGCCGCAAGGCCGGCCATACCTTCCATCGGATCATGATGAAGAGCGCCGCCAAGCTCTCCTACCAGCAGGCACAGGCGGCGATCGACGGCAAGCCCGACGACAAGACTGGACCGCTGCTGGAGCCGATCCTCAAGCCCCTGTGGCACGCCTATGAGGTGATGAAGCGAGGCCGTGACCGGCGCCAGCCGCTGGAACTCGACATGCCCGAGCGGAAGATCAAGCTTCGCCCTGACGGCACCGTCGACTCCGTGGTCATTCCCGAACGTCTCGATGCGCACAAGCTGATCGAAGAAATGATGATCCAGGCAAATGTCGCCGCCGCCGAGACGCTGGAAAAAAAGAAACAGCCGCTGGTTTACCGTGTCCACGATGCGCCCACGCTTTCCAAGCAGGAGGTGCTGCGCGAATTTCTCGGCACGATCGGCATTACCATGGCCAAGGGTGCGGCCATGCGCGCCAATTCCTTCAACGGCATTCTGGCACGCGCTCTCGACACGCCGCACCAGATCATGGTCAACGAGATGGTGCTGCGCAGCCAGAGCCAGGCTATTTACAGCCCCGAAAATATCGGCCATTTCGGCCTGAACCTCATGAAATATGCCCATTTCACCTCGCCGATCCGCCGGTATGCCGACCTCATCGTGCATCGCGCGCTGGTGGGTTCTCTGGGGCTAGGCGAAGGCGGCATCACGCCACAGGAAGAAGCGACACTCGACGACATCGCCGCTGAAATCTCGACCTTCGAGCGCCGCGCCATGGCGGCCGAGCGCGACACCGTCAACCGCCTGATCGCCCATCATCTTTCCGAGCGGGTCGGCGAGGAATTCGAGGGCCGGGTCGGCGGTGTCACCAAGGCGGGACTATTTGTCGCGCTTCCGCAGTTTGGCGCTGATGGTTTCGTTCCTATATCTACACTCGGAACGGATTATTTCCTGTATGACGAAGCCCATCAGGCTCTCACGGGGGAAAAGACCGGTCTTGGTTATCAGCTTGGCGACACGGTGCAGGTAAGGCTCGCGGAAGCGGTGCCGCTGGCGGGTGCGCTCAGATTCGATATGCTGAGTCCCGGGCGGAAGATGCCGGTGGGCGTGCGCTCGTTCCACAAGGCCGGACGGCGGACAGCACGGGCTGCCGCCAAGCCCGGAACACGGCCGCCGAGAAGGCGACGATAACAAAGCCGCCTCAGCGGTTGAACGGACGGGAAGGACTTAAGGATGAGTGCACATCAGGGCTCGGAGACAGTTACCTTCGGAGACGACAGCGCCGAGCGGCCGCTTGGCCGGTCCATCATGCGCGGCATGGCCAATCGCTGCCCGGCCTGTGGCAGCGGCCGCCTCTTCCGCGCGTGGCTGAAGCCGGTGGACGCCTGCGCGGCCTGCGGCGAGGAAATGCACCATCATCGGTCGGACGACCTGCCACCCTATATCTCCATCGTCATCATCGGCCACATCGCGGTCGGCGGCTTCATGATGACGGACATGGTTCTAAACATTCCCATGTGGGCTCATTTCGCCATCTGGGTACCGATCACAATTCTGGCCGCGCTTCTGACGCTGCAGCCCATCAAGGGCGGCGTCATCGGTCTGCAATGGGCGCTGCGCATGCATGGCTTCGACGGGAAAAAACCGCAGATACAGATAGACGGCTCCTCGCACTGACGCGCGCGGGTCTTGTACATGCCCCGGCATTCCACCAAGGCGGAAGCGGCAAGCGCGCCATTGCGGCCGCGCGATGCCGCCTCCCTCATTCTGTTCGACCGATCCGGCCCGACGACACGGGTGCTGATGGGCCAGCGCAGCAGCGCCCACGTCTTCATGCCCGGCACTTATGTCTTTCCAGGCGGCAAACGCGACCCGCGCGACCATGCGCTGCCCTTTTCCGGCGATCTGCATCCCGCTGTCCTTGACAGCCTGACGGCGTCGGCTTCGCGGCGCCTGAGCGTCGCCGGGGCAAGGGCGCTGGCGCTTGCCGCCGCGCGCGAACTTGTGGAGGAAACCGGGGTCGAGCTTGGGCCGGCCACTGAAGGTCCGGACCTCTCCTGTTTCCGCTATGTGGCGCGCGCCATCACACCGCCCGGCAATGTCAGGCGTTACGACACGCGATTCTTTTGCTGTTACGCCGACGAATTGCGGCTGGATATCCGGCTAACCCGGGATTCCGAAGAGCTTCACAACGTGCAATGGCTTGACATGACAGACCTTTCCGGTCTGAACATGCCGAAAATCACGCGTACGGTTCTCGAAGATGTCACAAATTTCATGATAGGTGATCCCTCACTGCCCTATGAAAGCCCCGCGCGGCTTTATGTCACGCGCCACGGCCAGTTCATTCGAGACTTTGTATAAAGGCCGTCATGTCACAAATGAAATGCGAAGAAGCGGATGCCATTCACTGGCCCTCACTGATCGCCGCCATTTCCGCCATCAGTGCGGTCGGCGTCGCCATCGGCCTTGGCCTGCCGCTCCTGTCGATCATCCTTGAGAAACGCGGCATCTCCTCCACCATGATCGGGGTGAACTCGGCCATGGCCGGCGTCGCGGCCATGATGGCGGCCCCGGTGACCACCAAGATCGCCCATGATTTTGGCGTGGCCCGCACCATGTTGTTTGCGGTTTTCATCTCCGCGCTGAGCGCGCTCGGCTTTTATTTCGCCGATGCTTTCTGGATGTGGTTTCCGCTGCGAATCGTCTTCCATGGCGCAACCACCACGCTCTTCATCCTCTCCGAATACTGGATCAACATGACGGCGCCGCCGAAGAAGCGCGGTATGGTTCTCGGCATCTACGCCACCGGCCTTGCGGTCGGTTTTGCCGTTGGTCCGCTTCTGTTTTCGGCGGTTGGCAGCGAAGGCATCCTGCCTTTCCTCGTCGGGGCGGCAATCATATTGCTTGCGGCAATTCCCATCTTCATGGCGCGTGGTGAGAGCCCGGAACTGGACGAGCGGCCCAACCACCATTTCGTCCGTTATGTCTGGCTGGTGCCGATGGCATCAGCCGCCGCTTTCGTCTTCGGCTCGGTACAGGCAGGCGGCCTTTCGCTGTTTCCGATCTATGCCACCAGAGAAGGCTTCAACGAATCGCAGGCGGCCCTTCTCCTTACCGTGATGGGCATTGGCAACATGGTCTTCCAGATACCGATCGGCCTGCTTTCTGACAGGATGAAAGACCGGCGGACGATGCTGGGCCTGATGGCCCTTGCCGGCGTCTGCGGCACGCTGGCCCTGCCGTTCCTGGTGGAAAGCTGGATCCTGGTGGCGGCACTGCTGCTGTTCTGGGGCGGCCTCGTTTCCGGCATGTATACGGTCGGCCTTACCCATCTCGGGTCGCGTCTGAAGGGTGCCGACCTGGTGGCCGCAAATGCCGCCTTCATCTTCTGTTACGCCATTGGTACGATCGCGGGGCCGCAGGCCGTGGGCATTTCCATGGACGTCGCCGGAACCGACGGCTTCGCTTGGTCGCTGGCGGTATTTTTCGGGCTCTACGTGGTCCTTTATGCCGTCCGTTTTGTTTTCCGGGCAAAACAGGCTTGACTTTTCAGGCGCGATACGTAGTTTCGCGCCAGATTTAGCCGAGGTGAGAAGCGCCTGCGGCTTCTCTTTTGTTTAAAGGCAGGACGACCATGGCGAAAGCTACAACAATCAAGATCAAGCTGCTGTCGACAGCCGACACCGGTACCTTCTACGTCACCACCAAGAACAGCCGTACGTTCACGGACAAGATGACGAAGACGAAGTACGACCCGGTTGTACGCAAGCACGTCGAATTCAAGGAAACCAAGATCAAGTAATTTCTTGATCGGTGTTCCGGCAAAAGCGCGCCCCCACGGGCGCGTTTTTTGTTTATGCGGATACAGGCCATTCGCTCAGCAGAACGCCCTGTCGACACGGCTTCACGCCTGGCCGGCTGCCCCACCTGATTCTCTCCGCCGCGCCGGCGACAACATATGTTGCAGGTTTGATACCACTGCCCCCCATCAGCGGCCACAGGCCGTCCGATTGCCCGGCGGGGCAAAGGAAAACGCCGACGGCTACCCCTACGATGCGGAACGTGATTGTAAGAGAAAGCGACGGCGTGTCGACTTCACGGCGTTGGGAATGCCGCCGATCTTTTCAAAGCGAGCGATGCTCCAACGCATCAAGCAGGGAATAAGGCGGCCGGCCAACGATGCGTTACGGCACGAGGAACCGAATCGAACATCGTCAGCCGACCGACCCCACGATTCAGGAGATGCGGCGGACCTGAGCATCATGGGGCATTCAAACTACGCAAAACCAGCCCCTGACAAGCGAAACCGCAGCGGCACACGCCGCTCTCATTCCATCATCAAAAGACGGAAGAACCGCCGGAAGAACTGTTACTCTCAATAAGGAGTGTGCGCAGAAGTAAAATAAAAATCAACAAATTCTTAAGCCAGCGACAAGTCACCTGAAAAACATGGTTAAATATACAACGCTGGCACACTATAGTTTTTCACGGGATTGAATTCAATATATTTTTCAACTTGAAATCTAGTTGCCTCGCGCGATTTCGCCTTTTCATTGCATGAACTTAAAATACAGGCGAAGTCAGGGACTTGGCTCCTAAAGACCGGACTTTCCTTTGCCGTTTTCTTGGGACGTCCGAAATTATTTTGGACGGCGGTGCAATTCTCCCGCACCGCTACTTCGCAAAGCCGTTCAGGCGGCCGCCGATACGACGCGGTTTCGGCCGGCGTGTTTAGCCTCGTAAAGCGCCCTGTCAGCCTGCCTCAGCAGTTCGTCCGGCGTTCCAAAGGCGCCGCTGCCGGATGCTATGCCGAGCGATGCCGTGATGCTCAGTTCACGATCGATGGAACGGACGTAGAAAGGCTTGTCTTCCACGATCGTCCGCAGGCGTTCGGCAACGCTCGCAGCAAGCTCTATCGGCGTGTCCGGCATGACGACGACAAATTCCTCGCCGCCGTAGCGGCAGGCGAGATCGGCGCCGCGGACCGTGCTGCGGATGCGTGCCGCAAATTCCCGCAGGACTTCGTCACCCACATCATGACCATAGGTATCATTGACCAGCTTGAAGCGATCTATATCGGTCATGCAGATGGAGATCGGGCGGCCGCGGACAGCGGCGCGGTCGAAGAGTATCTTGAGATGATTGTCGAGATAACGACGATTGTTGAGGCCGGTCAGGCCGTCAACGATGGCGAGCTCCATGGTGTGCTGGAGATTGAGCCGCAGATGTTCATTGTAGCGTTTGCGCCTGATCTGCGTCAGCGATCGGGCAACGAGTTCGTTGGGATCGATCGGACGAAGGATGTAATCGTTGACGCCGAGATCCAGCGCGCGCGCCACCATGTCGTCGGCCCCCTGCTCCGCCACGAGGAGCAACGGAAGGAAACGGGTCCGCTCCAGCGAGCGAAGCTGCGAGCACAGTCTCAGCGGATCGTAATCTTCGAAATTCGAATTGACGATGACAAGCTCGAAGGGATTGCCTGTTGCCTTGAGCAGGGCCGCCTGCGGCTCCGTGACGGCATCCACCTCTGCGACCGGCTTCAGCGCCCGAACGATGCGCTCCTGCGAGCTGGCGCGGCCATCCGCAACCAGAATCCGGCCCGGCGTCTGCATCAGCCCATCGCTGCGCAGCATCTCTTCGATGCCAATCTGACGGGCCGCTTCGGCGCGCACGCGCAATTCGTCGCTAACGGCCTTCAGGCGCACCAGGCTTTTGACGCGGGCGATCAACTGCAGGTCATTAACCGGCTTGGTCAGGAAATCATCGGCGCCAGCCTTCAGACCCCGCACGCGATCCGAGGGCTGATCCAGCGCCGTGACCATCACAACGGGGATATGCGCCGTATCCGGATTGGCTTTCAGCCTTTCGCAGACTTCGAAACCATCCATCCCCGGCATCATGATATCGAGGAGGATGATATCGACCTGCTCTTTATCGCAGATGGCAAGCGCCTTGAAGCCATCCTCGGCGGTAACGACATCGAAATACTCCGCCACCAGCCGGGCCTCGAGAAGCTTCACATTGGCCGGAATATCGTCAACAACCAGAACTCTCGCCGTCATAACCGTTCCCCAGTCGCCTCACGCATCGCCCAGATAAGTCTTGATGACTTCAATGAACTTCGGGACGGAAATCGGCTTCGACACATAGGCCTCGCATCCACCCTGGCGAATGCGCTCCTCGTCTCCCTTCATGGCGAAAGCGGTGACCGCGATGACCGGAATGACATGGAGCTCGTCATCTTCCTTCAGCCACTTCGTCACCTCCAGCCCCGAAACCTCCGGCAGCTGGATATCCATGAGGATCAGATCCGGCCGGTGCTTGCGGGCGAGATCGAGCGCTTCCATGCCGTTGCGTGTCTGGATCGTCGTATAGCCAGACGCCTCGATCAGGTCGCGAAAGAGCTTCATGTTCAGCTCGTTGTCTTCGACTATCATGACCTGCTTGGGCATGGTGAGCAGTCCCCGTTTCGCTTTGAAACCTTCACCCAGACATATAAGTTGGCTGAGAACCGATTCCATCGTCCATTTGTTGCGCAAGGCTAGAGGGATTTGGTTTCAAAATAGGTAACTTCAGGTGAGAAATGCTGCGCGATACAAAAAACAAAGGCAATGCCAGCCAGGATCCGCAAGAAACGGCGGCCGCCATACTTGGCTGGCTGGCAAACGAGCCGGAAATGCTGGGACGCTTTCTGGCGTTGAGCGGATTACAGGCCAATATGCTGCGCCAGGCCGTCAGCGATCCAGGTTTTCTGGCGGGACTCACCGATTTCCTGATGAGCCACGAACCCGATCTCATGGCGTTCTGCGCCGCAACTGACACGTCGCCCGAAACGGTGGCTGCGGCCTGGCACCACTTTTCCGGACCCGGGCTGGATTCGGGTGTGTATTAAGGGAAGAGCCCTTGAGCCGTTGTTACAACCGGAGTATGGTCGGCGACGTTCTGGTTTTGTTTTCGGCCCATGTCCACGTCGCATCCTTATGATCCCGGTTTTTGCCGCGACTGTCTGGTCGGCCAGCCAGAGGGGCTTAGACGTTGCCGTGCCTGCGGAAGCCCGCGGCTTGTCTATCACGCCGAACTCTACGGTCTGAGCATCGCCCATATCGATTGCGATGCCTTTTATGCCTCCGTTGAAAAGCGGGATAATCCGGAACTGGCCGATAAACCTGTCATCATTGGCGGCGGCAAGCGCGGGGTGGTTTCCACTGCCTGTTATATTGCCCGTATTCAGGGCGTGCGCTCCGCCATGCCCATGTTCAAGGCGCTGGAAGCCTGTCCCGACGCCGTGGTCATCAAACCTGACATGGAGAAATACAGTCGTGTCGGGCGCGAAATCAGGGCGATGATGCAGGAGTTGACGCCGCTGGTGCAGCCGCTTTCCATAGACGAGGCGTTTCTCGATCTTTCAGGCACCGAGAAGCTGCATCACGATCCACCGGCGCGCGTGCTGGCGAAATTTGTCCGGCGCGTGGAAAAGGAAGTGGGGGTGACGGTTTCAGCCGGGCTTTCCTACTGTAAATTTCTCGCCAAGGTCGCGTCCGACCTGCAAAAGCCCCGCGGCTTTTCCGTGATTGGCGAAGCGGAAGCGCTGTCGTTTCTTGCGGCGCGGCCGGTCACGACCATCTGGGGCGTGGGCAAGGCCTTCGCGGCGACGCTGGAGGCCGACGGCATCCGCATGATCGCACAGCTGCAGGAGATGGAGGAAACCGAGCTGATGCGCCGTTATGGCGTGATGGGCCAACGGCTCTTCCGGCTGTCGCGCGGCATTGACGAGCGGCATGTGCACAATAACGACCCTGCCAAAAGCGTCTCCTCCGAAACCACCTTCTTCAACGATATTTCCCGCCATGAGGACCTTGTGCCGATCCTGCGGTCGCTCTCGGAAAAAGTCGCCTGGAGGCTCAAGAAAAATGGCATTGCCGGCCATACGGTTGTCTTGAAAATGAAGACGGCCGACTTCAGGATTCGCACCCGTAATCGCAAGCTGGACGACCCCACGCAGCTAGCCGACCGAATTTTCCGCACCGGCCTCTCATTGCTCGAAAAGGAAACCGACGGGACGAAATTTCGCCTCCTCGGCATCGGCGTCAGCGATCTGCGCGATGCCGGCCTTGCCGATCCTCCCGATCTCGTCGACAGACAGGCGGGGCGCCGGGCCGCGGCGGAAGCAGCAATGGACAAGCTGCGCGACAAGTTCGGCAAGGGCAGCGTCGAGACCGGCTATACGTTTGGCTCGCGGAAATAACCGAACCCGTTAAGCCCTTCGGCCGACATATCGGTGCATCGATCTCCCGAACTATTTATTTTAGATTTTACACAAATTAGTGATAGCGCGGCAGCGCCACCCTTAAACTTCATTAAACTTAGCGTGGTTGAGTGAGGGAAGTTTTGTGCATGTGGTGTATTGCGTCATGTCCCTTCGCCTCCGTCTTATGGCCGGCATGCTGTCGGCCAGCATTCTCGCCTTTCCGGCGCTCGCCGCTGACAGCAGGTCCCTGCAGATACTTGTATCGAAAAGTGACCAGTCGCTCGCGCTTTATGAGAATGGTGAAATCATCGCCACCTCCAAAGTCTCGACCGGCAAGGCCGGGCATGAGACACCGAGCGGCATATTCTCCATTCTAGAGAAGCGGAAATACCACGAGTCGAATATCTATTCGGCCGCCCCCATGCCGTTCATGCAGCGACTGACCTGGTCCGGCATCGCGCTGCACGAGGGTAAGGTGCCGAACTATCCGGCTTCCCACGGCTGTGTGCGTCTACCTTCCAAATTCGCGAAGTCACTCTTCGGTGATACGCGTACCGGGGTGCATGTCATCATCACCGACCGCCCGGTCTCGCTGCGCTTTGTGCAACATCCGGCGCTGTTTTCGCCGCGTGACGACGCAGATGACGGCAAGCTGCTTCTGTCGGATGTAGAGTTGCGGCCCGCGAGCTTCGATGCGGCTCTGGGCGCGGTCGAAGTCGCCGTCAATGAAAAAACCCAGGCCATCAAATCGACGGCGAAGGCGAGAGAGCCTTCACCGCTGCGCATTCTCATCACAAGGCGTGGCGAGCGGGAAAGGGTAATGGATATTCAGACCGTGCTGACCCGTCTCGGCTTCGATGCCGGTTCGGCCGACGGTTATGCCGGGGAGATGACGATCAGCGCTATCAACGGTTTCAAGCGGTGGAAGGGGCTGAAAACGTCAGGGCCCCTTCTGACCGACGCTTTCGTGGCGGCGCTTTATGCCTCCGCCGGTGAAGACCACCCGCCAACCGGGCAGATCATGGTGCGGCAGGACTTCAAGCCGCTTTTTGAGGCCGCCATCGACATCAAGGACCCGGAAGTCGCGCTCGGAACCCATTTTTACGAGGCGGTGTCCGTGGATCGCGCTGCCGGAACCGCCGAATGGAACGGCGTAACGCTCGACAATCATCTGCCAGCCGCTGCCCGCAAGCGGCTCGGCATCACCGTTACCGAAGCGCCCGGCGGTTTCGACCAGTTAAGTGCCGTGCTCAGCCGTCTCGACATTCCGCAGGACATACGCGCCCGGATTGAGCAGGAACTCTCAAGCGGAAGCTCCATCACCGTTTCCGACCTCAGTCACCAGATGGAGACAGGATCGGGAACGGACTTCATCACCGTGACGAAGGAAGGGCCGGTCTGAGCGAGGCGCGAAGGCGCTGCGCCTCACACCAGTTCCACATCAACGACACCGGGGGCCGACCGAAGAGCAGCGGCTATTTCAGGCGAGATACGGTATTTCTCCGTCAGTTCGACCTCGATCTCGCGGCTACCCTCATCCTTGATAACGATGAAATAGACCGAGCCGTCACCCCTGGTGTTGAGGTGGCGGGCAACCGTTTTCAGCGGGCCGGAATCACGCACATAAACACGCAGTGCTTTCTGCATCTGCACGGATTTTTCTTCCAGCGACTGCGCCGTCTGGATGCGCAGACCGATACCTTCAGGGCGCTCTTCCGCCTGCACCGTGATCACCAACGACTTGCCGACCTCAAGCAGGTCGCGGTACTGGCCGAGACCTTCGGAAAACAACACCGCCTCATATTGCCCTGAAGCATCCGAGAAGGTGACGATACCCATCTTGTTGCCGGTGCGCGTCTTTCGCTCCTGTTTGCCGGTAACGGTGCCGGCAAGACGCCCGGCAGTCGCCCCCTGTTTCACAGCAGCGGAAAAATCGGCGAAATTCTGCACGCGCAATTTTTCCAGTACGGGGCGATAGGTATCCAGCGGGTGGGCCGTGAGGTAGAAACCGAGAACCTGATATTCGCGCAGCAGCTTTTCCGAGGCAAGCCAGGGCTGGAAGGCAGGAAGCACCAGCTTTTCCGGGCCATTGCCGCCGCCCGAGCCGAACATGTCCGACTGGCCGATGGTGCGGTTGTTCTGCGCCATCTGGGCATAACCGATGATACGGTCCAGCCCGCCGATCAGCTCTGCGCGGTCGCGGCCGAAACAATCAAAAGCACCGGCATTGATAAGACTTTCGAGCACACGCCGGTTGATCTGTTTGGGGTCAATGCGCAGGCAGAAATCCTCGAGGCTCGTGAACGGCTTGTCGCCGCGGATCGCGACGATATGTTCGACCGCTCCTTCGCCAACACCCTTGATGGCAGCCAACGAATAATAAATGCGGTTCTCGCCCGTTTCGAACTGGCGGAACGAGGTCTGGACGGACGGCGCGACGATTTCAATGCCGAGACGACCGGCGTCCTGACGGAAATCGTTGAGCTTTTCCGTATTGGCCATATCGAGCGTCATGGAGGCCGCCAGGAACTCCACCGGATAATGCGCCTTCATATAGGCCGTCTGGTAGGAGACGATCGCGTAGGCCGCGGCATGGCTCTTGTTGAAGCCGTAATTGGCAAATTTTGCGAGAAGATCGAAGATGGTGTCGGCCTGCGGTTTCGAGACACCGTTCTTGATGGCGCCATCAACGAAGCGCTCGCGCTGCTTGTCCATTTCCTCCTTGATCTTCTTACCCATGGCGCGGCGCAGAAGATCGGCTTCGCCAAGCGAATAACCCGACAGAACCTGGGCGATCTGCATCACCTGTTCCTGATAAACGATAACGCCCTGTGTTTCCTTCAGCAGATGGTCGATGGTCGGGTGGATCGATTCCAGCTCTTCTTCGCCATGTTTGCGGGCGTTATAAACGGGGATGTTTTCCATCGGGCCGGGACGATATAGTGCCACCAGAGCAATGATATCCTCGATGCAGTCCGGCCGCATGCCGATCAGCGCCTTGCGCATGCCGGCACTTTCCACCTGGAACACGCCGATGGTCTCACCGCGCGACAGCATTTCATACGTCTTGGCGTCATCGAGCGGGATGGCGGCGAGATCCACCTTGATGCCGCGCTTGGCGACAAAATCGACGGCTACCTTCAGCACCGTCAGCGTTTTCAGGCCAAGAAAGTCGAATTTGACGAGGCCGGCGCTTTCAACCCATTTCATGTTGAACTGGGTGACCGGCATATCGGACCGCGGATCGCGATACATCGGCACCAGCTTCGACAGCGGGCGGTCGCCGATGACGATACCGGCAGCATGGGTTGAGGCGTGGCGATAAAGCCCCTCGATCTTCTGGGCGATATCCAGCAGGCGGGCGACAACAGGCTCCCTGTCCGCTTCTTCCTGCAGGCGCGGCTCCTCCTCGATCGCCTTCGAAAGCGGCGTCGGGTTGGCCGGGTTGTTGGGCACCAGCTTGCAGATCTTGTCCACCTGCCCGTAGGGCATTTCCAGCACGCGGCCGACGTCGCGCAGGGCCGCGCGCGCCTGGAGCGAACCGAAGGTGATGATCTGCGCCACCTGCTCGCGGCCGTATTTGGCCTGAACGTAGCGGATCACTTCTTCGCGACGATCCTGGCAGAAATCGATGTCGAAGTCGGGCATCGACACGCGTTCAGGATTAAGGAAGCGTTCGAACAGCAGTGAGAAACGCAGCGGATCGACATCGGTAATCGTCAGCGCGTAAGCGACGAGCGAACCCGCGCCCGAACCACGGCCCGGTCCGACCGGGATATCGTGCTGCTTGGCCCATTTGATGAAGTCGGCAACGATCAGGAAATAACCGGGGAACTTCATGCGCGAGATGACGCCGAGTTCGAAATCGAGCCGCTCGCGATAATCCTGTTCCGTATAACCGGGCGCCATACCGAGCGCGGCAAGGCGCTGGTCCAGCCCCTCCACCGCCTGACGTCGAAGCTCTTCCGCTTCGGCGCGTTCCGCTGCCTCAGGATCGTCGCTGGCGCCGGTGAAACGTGGCAGGATAGGCCCGCGCTTCTTCAGCACATAAGAGCAGCGCAACGCAATCTCGACGGTATTGTCCAGCGCCTCCGGCAGGTCTGCAAACAACGCCGTCATTTCCTCCCGACTTTTGAGGTAATGGTCGGGCGTCAGGCGAAAGCGGCTGTCGTCCGAAACAATGGCATTATGCGCCACCGCCATCAGCGCGTCATGCGCTTCGTAGTCGGCCTTTGACGGGAAGAACGCCTCGTTTGTGGCAACCAGCGGAATATCATGGTCATAAGCGAGGCCGATCATACGCCGCTCATGCGAACGGTCATACCCGGACTGACGCTGCAATTCGATATAAAGCCGGTCACCGAAGAGTGACTTCAGTGTCAGCAGCCGTTCCTTCGCCTGGGCGGCATGACCTTCCCTCAAGGCCATATCCACCGGGCCGCCGGAAGCGCCGGTCAGCGCGATCAGGCCCGCATTTGAGTCCTCTTCCAGCCATGCGCGGGTAATGTGCACGGAATGGCCACTGCCCTCGCCCTCAAGATAGGCACGGCTCACAAGATCCACCAGCCGCTCATACCCTTCGGCATCGGCGGCGAGAAGAACGATAGCGGGAAGTTTCTGAAGGTGGCTGTTGTGGTTGCGGCGATCCTCCGCCGCATCCTGCATGTCGATCGACAGCTGGCAGCCGATGATGGGCTGCAAACCCTCATCCCGCGCCTTTTCGGAAAACTCCAGCGCAACGAAGAGGTTGTTGGTATCTGTAATGGCAATGGCCGGCTGGCCGTCTGAAACGGCCTTGGACATGATTTTCTTGAGGGGCAGAGCCCCTTCAAGCAGGGAGTAAGCGGAATGAACCCGAAGATGAACGAAACCCGGGGTGTTCAGGTTTTCGTCAGAGGTTTCTGCCCGCACAACCGTATCGCCCATATCATCATCCTGTCATTCTGAATCACGGGGGCGATTTTCCGATTTCCGGCGCTTGATGTCCACCGCTTTGCGATGTCCATACAGGCTTCTGCGCCGGTATCTTCTTCACAGCGCGGTGAGGATTACCGAAAAGCTGGCAACGAAGACAGCAATGGAGGTGAAAGCGGCAACGTCACGGATGAAATCAGTCATTGGTCTCTCCTTACTCGTTATGTTCCAACTTTGTTCTCATTTCGTTCGATTGTCAACAGGGTTCTGCTGATGTTCTCCTTGCCAACGTGGCAGAATCGCTTTCGGTTCCCGCTTCCAGAACCGCAAGCCGCTGACTCCAAAGCGAAAAACCCGGAAGAAAAAATCCTCGGGGTCCAAAAATGAAACTTGGAAAAATCCCTGCTCGCGGCAGCCAAGCGGCCAGCCTCCGTCAAGGGCGCATCCGATCCCTCGCCTCGCCCGCCGTTCGGGGTCGGTGGATGGCGGGACAGGCTCGGTCAGGTCAAAAATCGACGATCTTGCCCTCGGCGAGCGTTACGCGGCGATCCATCCGGCCGGCGAGCTCGTGGTTATGCGTCGCGATCAGCGCTGCGAGACCGGACTGGCGAACCAGCGCCTCCAGTGCGTCGAAGACATAAGAGGCGGTCTCCGGATCGAGATTGCCGGTCGGCTCGTCCGCCAGCAGCAGGAGCGGTGCATTGGCGACGGCGCGGGCAATGGCAACGCGCTGCTGTTCACCCCCGGAGAGCTCGGCCGGACGGTGTTCGCCACGATGCCCGACCCGCATGTAATCCAGAAGCGCGCTCGCGCGTTTACGCGCCTCCGCCTGTGACAGGCCGGCGATGAGCTGCGGCATCATCACGTTCTCAACTGCCGAAAACTCGGGCAGCAGATGGTGGAACTGATAAACGAAGCCGATGTCGCTGCGGCGGATCGCCGTGCGGGTCTCATCCGGCAGGCCGTTGCAGGGCGCATCGTTGATATAGACTTCGCCGGCGTCTGGATGTTCGAGAAGCCCGGCGAGATGCAACAGGGTGGATTTGCCGGTACCGGAGGGGGCGACCAGCGCCACCATCTCACCGCTCTTCAACTGGAAATCCGCCTTGCGCAGAATGGAAAGCGACGTCTCGCCCTGACCATAGGTTCTCTCGACGCCGGTAAGCCGCAGCACTGTTTTTTTTGCCATATTGCGAAGCGGTCCTTATTCGTAACGCAGGGCCTGCACCGGATCGAGCTTGGAAGCACGCCAGGCCGGGAAGATCGTTGCCAGGAAAGAGAGCGTCAGGGCCATGATGACGACGGTGATGGTTTCACCAACATCCATTTCGGCCGGAAGCTGGCTGAGGAAATAGAGCTGCGGATCAAACAGCACCGTGCCCGAAATCCACGAGAAGAACTGGCGGATGGATTCGACATTGAGGCAGACGACGACGCCAAGCGCCACGCCAGCGAAAGTGCCGACCGTGCCGATCGCCGCGCCGGTCATGAAAAAGATGCGCATGACGGCACCTGAGCTTGCGCCCATGGTGCGCAGAATGGCGATATCGCTGCCCTTGTCCTTCACCAGCATGATCAGGCCGGAAATGATGTTGAGCGCCGCCACAAGAACGATGAGGGTCAGGATCATGAACATCACGTTCCGCTCCACCTGCAGGGCGGAAAAGAAGGTCTGGTTCCGCTGCCGCCAATCGGTGATGTAGACCTGCCGTTCGGCCGCCTGCTCCACCAGCGGGCGGATGCCATCGACGTCATCCGGGCGGCTTACATAAAGCTCGATGGACTGCACGACGCCGTCAGCGTTGAAATAGAGCTGCGCCTCGGAGAGCGGCATGTAGATCATCGAGGCGTCATATTCGGACATACCGATCTCAAAGACACCGGAAATCTTGTAGGATTTCACGCGGGGATTGACACCCATCGGCGTCACGTCACCTTCCGGTGATATGAGGGTGATATCGTCGCCAGCCGTTACACCCAGTTGCGATGCGAGCCTGGAACCAACGAGGACGCCGTCTCCGGCCATAAAGCCAACGAGATCGCCGGTCTTGATGTTGGTCGCTACTTCCTTGACCTTGTCGATGTCTTCCTGGCGCACGCCGCGCACCAGCGCGCCGGAGCCCGCGCCACCGCGGCCGGAGGCAAGCGTCTGGCCTTCCACCAGCGGCAAGGCCATGGTAACGCCGGGGACGGCGGCGAACTTCTTCGCCAGCTCATCGTAATTATTCAAGGGCTGGTCGATCGGCTGAACGATCATGTGGCCGTTGATGCCAAGAATGCGGGAGATCAGTTCCGTGCGGAAACCGTTCATGACGGCCATGACGATGATGAGCGTCGCCACACCCAGCATAATTCCGACAAAGGAAAAACCGGCAATGACGGAAATGAAGGCTTCCTTGCGCCGCGAGCGCAGGTAACGCCAGGCCACCATACGTTCAAAAGCGGAAAACGGCCGGGCGGTCTTTGCCCCGGCGGAAACAGCCGCACCCTTTTCAGCTTCGGCTTGTGCCATGTCGTCTCCCTGATCTCAAACTGCAAGGCCGGTCTTTTCCGAAAACCGGCCCAAATTTCTGCGGCATCCACGCCACGAAACAAGAGCGGACTTCGTGTGAAGCCGCCCCAATTCCGCTCGCGCTTAACCGAGCACCCTGTTCATCGCCGCCTCGATCGTCACGGTTTCCCGCTCCCCGGTCTTGCGCTCCTTGACTTCGACCTCGCCATTCGCGACGGAGCGCGGGCCGACGATGATCTGCAGCGGCACACCAATTAGATCGGCGGTGGCGAATTTCTGGCCTGCACGGTCGTCCGTATCGTCGTAGAGAACATCCTTGCCGGCGTTGGAGAGCGAATAATACAGCTTTTCGCAAGCAGCATCGCAGGCCGCATCTCCAGCCTTCATGTTGATGATCACGACGTCGAAAGGAGCGACCGAAGCCGGCCAGATGATTCCGTTCTCGTCATGCGATGCTTCAATGATGGCGGGAACAAGGCGTGTCGGGCCGATGCCATAGGAACCCATGTGGACAGGGTGTTCCTTGCCATCCTTGCCCTGCACTTTGGCGCCCATCGGTTCGGAATATTTGGTGCCGAAATAGAAGATGTGGCCGACTTCGATGCCGCGTGCCGAAAGGCGCTCGCCCTCGGAAATAGCGTCATAGGCGGCCTCGTCATGCATCTCGGAGGTGGCGGCGTAATCGGCTGTCCATTCGTCAAACACGCCCTGCAACGCTGCAACATCATCGAAATCGGTGTTTTCGGCGGGAATGGCGCGGTCCAGGAAGCTCTTGTGGCAGAAGACTTCGGATTCGCCGGTATCCGCCAGAATGATGAATTCATGGCTGTGGTTGCCGCCGATCGGACCTGTATCGGCACGCATGGGAATAGCGCGAAGGCCGAGACGTTCGAACGTGCGCAGGTAAGCCACAAACATCTTGTTATAGGAATGGATCGCGTCTTCCTTGGTGAGGTCAAAGGAATAGGCGTCCTTCATCAGGAATTCGCGCGAGCGCATCGTGCCGAAGCGGGGACGCACCTCGTCGCGGAACTTCAACTGAATATGATAGAGGTTCAGCGGCAGGTTCTTGTAGGACTTCACATAGGAACGGAAGATGTCGGTGATCATCTCCTCATTGGTGGGGCCGTAGAGCATCTGGCGATCCTGGCGGTCCTTGATGCGCAGCATCTCCTTACCGTAGTCGTCGTAACGGCCGCTTTCCTGCCAGAGTTCCGCGGATTGCAAGGTCGGCATCAGAAGCTCGATGGCGCCGGAGCGGTTCTGCTCCTCGCGGATAATCTTGTTGACCTTGTCCAGCACACGCTTGCCCAGCGGCAGCCAGGAATAAATGCCAGCCGACTGCTGCCGGATCATGCCGGCGCGCAGCATGAGACGGTGAGAAACGATTTCCGCTTCCTTGGGGTTTTCCTTCAGGATGGGCATGAAATAACGGCTGAGACGCATGACGGCTTCCATTGATGCGGACGATAGCGCGCGAAGCTGCGGGAATCGCCCCGAATAGAGGGATATTGGCGCCGGATATAGCGGTTTCCGGGGCGGATGAAAACCCGCCATGAAAAGAGCGTTTAATGGGCATTTCGTTGTATTTTCGCGATAGCTAATTCGCGCCAAAACGCTTTGGCCGAAATATTATTCTTGATCGGGTGCGACAAAATGCACCACAGGGAATTTTTTGCCGACTGTAACAAATATGCAAAAAATGAGATGACAAGGCTGGGGGTTTGAGCTAGCTTTAGCTTACAAAAGAGGCAGGAAGTTTAAATTCTTGTCATTTTCGCGGTCAGTCTTGGGAGGATCAGATCTTAGGCGCGCTCGTTCGCAGCCCCGGTAACGGTTACAGATCACGCGAAAACTGGAAAACAAGGCTGAAAGGCCTTGTTTTTTTTTGCCCTGGCAAATTGCCCCGCTCGCTTCGTCATTCCGCAGAGCTCCGCGATGAATTGAGATCAGCAAGCTCCTGCTGTTTGCACGATAGATATGACATCCATATGACAGTGTTTGGCCGGATTGATGGCGGACTGCCCGATGCTTAGGCAGTTCCGGGGTTCGTTCTCGGGCCGACCCGTCAAGACGCGACTGGGGCGGATACCGCCCCGCTGTCTTTAGTCGAAAACGGGAATAATTCTCGGCAGATCATCAAGGCTGACACCGAACCACCAGGTTCCGCCATACCATAGGCCACAGATCAAAGCCGAGATCAGGGTCGTCCACAAAACGATCCGCCCGCCCTTGAAGCGGGAGGGTGCGCTGGCGACCGTGCCCAGTGCGACATCTCCGTCTTCATCCTGGGTGCGCAGGCCAATCGGCAACACGATGAAAAGCACCGTCCACCAGACGATGAAATAAACGGCGAAGGCCGAAAGAAGCGGCATGTGATCCTCCTGCGCAATGGGCTTCTTGTAACGCATTCATCGGCGAACCGGAATCAATTCTCGGCAAGAAGCGCAAAAAGCCTTGGGAGGACAACCAGAACCGCGCTTTGAGCAGGTGCCATCAGGGCGCTGACGAAGGCGGACGACCTCTCCTCCGTCATGCCGGACTAGATCCGGCATCCAGCCACGGCGCGTCTGCGCCGTGAGACGAGTCTTTGCGCGATCAAGGACTTGATCGCACTGGACCCCGGATCTAGTCCGGGGTGACGGAGTGCGGATGATACTATCGCCTGAAAGCTCCTGCCTCCCGGCTCAGACCTTGGTTACGAAAACCGTCACGATCGGCTTCTTGCCCCAACTCTGGTTGGCGGCGGCGCGTACGGCGCGGCGCACGGCTTCACGCAGCAGTTCCAGATCCTTGCGGCGGGCGCGCGGAATGCTCTCGACGGCGCCGAGCACGGCGTCATAAAGCGTGTCCTCCATCGCCTCATCCTCATCATCGAATTCCGGCAGGCCGAAAGGCACGACATCGGGATCGCCGAGGAAGTCGTAACGGCTGTCCAGCACAACATTGACGGCGACGTGGCCGGCGAAGGAGAGCTTGCGGCGATTGCTGATGCCCATCTCGTCCATGTCACCGACGAGATTGCCGTCCTTGAAGACGCGGCCATGCGGCACGTCATCGATCACTTCCGCCGGGCCGGGTGCGAGGCGCAGAACGTTGCCGTTGCGCACCTTCGGCACCTGCGAGATACCGGCCTGTTCGGCCAGTTCCTTCTGCGCCACCAGATGCGCCGCCTCGCCGTGCACAGGCACGACGATCTGCGGCTTCGTCCATTCATACATCTTGAGAAGCTCGTTACGGCGCGGATGGCCGGAGACGTGAACGAGCGCCTCATTGTCGGTGACGATGTGGACGCCCTGTTCGATCAGGCCGTTCTTGATATCGATGATCGCCTTTTCGTTGCCTGGGATGGCGCGTGACGAAAAGACGACCGTATCGCCGGAGGCGAGCGCCACATTACGCATCTCATCACGGGAAAGCTTGGCGAGTGCTGCGCGCGGTTCCCCCTGCGAACCCGTCAGGATCAGCACCACACGATCACGCGGAATATAACCGAATTCATCTTCAGCGAGGAACGGCTTGATGCCTTCCATAATGCCGAGGTCCTGCGACACGTTGACGACACGCTTCAGCGACGAGCCGAGCAGCAGCACTTCACGACCGGCAGCCTCAGCCGCCTGCGCGATCGAGCGGATACGCCCGACATTGGAGGAGAAGGTGGTAACGGCCACGCGGCCTTCGGCATTTTCGATGATCTGGCGCAGACCTTCCGAAACCTCATGCTCGGAAGGCGATACACCATCACGCACGGAGTTCGTGCTGTCGCACATCAGCGCCAGCACGCCCTCTTCACCGATGGCGCGGAAGCGGGCTTCATCCGTCAACGGCCCAAGTGAAGGCGCCTCATCGATTTTCCAGTCACCGGTATGGATGACATTACCGAGCGGTGTGCGGATGACCAGCGACATCGGCTCGGGAATGGAGTGATTGACGCCAACCGCTTCGATTTCGAAGGGGCCAACATTGATGCGGTCACCCGCCTTGAACGGCGTGATCGGAATTTCCGCGCGGCTACCCTCATAAGCGCGCTTTGCCTCCAGCATGCCAGCGGTGAACGCCGAGGCGTAGACCGGCACGTTGAGGCCGGGCCAGAGATCGTTCAGCGCACCATAGTGGTCCTCATGCGCGTGGGTGATGATGATGCCCTTGAGGTTCTTTTTCTGCGCCTCGATATAGCTGATATCGGGCAGCACGAGATCGACACCAGGCAGATCGAGACCGGCAAAGGTCACGCCGCAATCCACCATGATCCACTGGCGCTTGCTCGCCGGCCCGTAGCCGTAAAGCGCCAGATTCATGCCGATTTCACCCACGCCGCCAAGCGGCACAAAAACCAGTTCGTCCTGTTGAGCCATTGTTTTTCTTATCCATTCAAAAAAGCGCGCAGGACGGCATCACGCCGCGCCATGCCGCTGCTATCAGCATCGGACCTCTTGAACCATCTGATCGACCGGGCCGATGCGGAGCCGGTTTGTCACCCTGCATTTCATGAGCTGCAGGAAAGCTCCAACCTATGGGATCCGGTTCGGCGCGGGTTTTTTACCCGCACCGTGCACCTCATCCGAAAAACACGTCGCCAGCGGCAATGGAGCGTCTTGCGCCCTCGTCCTCATCCAGCAGCAGATAACCATTATCATCAATTCCGACAAAACGCCCGCCGATCGAACGATCCGGGAAATTGACGGTGATATGTTCGCCAATGCCGCAGGCCGCTGCCCGCCAGCTGGCGATGATGGCGGATACGCCCCTGCCCTCATCCCATTCCCTCAGAACCTCGGCCGTTTCACGGAAGAGATGGGCAAACAGTTCCTCGGGCGAGCAAGACGCACCATGTTCCGACAGCATCGTAACGGGATAAAGCGGATTATCAGGTTTATGGGCGATATTGATACCAATGCCGATGACGATGGCGCGCCGGCCGTCAGGCAAAAGCTCGGCTTCCATCAGAATGCCGCAGGTCTTGCGGCGGCCGATCAGCACGTCATTTGGCCATTTGATCTCAAGAGCCTCACCACCCGGCGGCAAAACCGCGCGAATGGCGCGATAGACCGCGAGCGCAAAAGCGAGCGGCAGGGAGCCGATGCGCTCAATCGGCGCGGGATCGATCAGAAGAAGGGAAGCGTAGAGATTGCCGGGCTCCGACACCCAGGGACGCCCACGGCGGCCCCGGCCGCCGGTCTGGCGGATGGCGGTAACCCACAGGTTGCCGCCATCACCCGCCCGCGCCCGGGCGAAACATTCCAGATTGGTCGATGGCGTTTCCGCCATCGCCTCGTGCCTGATATCGTCGATGGACATCCGGCCCGTATTCCTTCGTGTACTGCTCAAAAGAAGGTCTTCGCCGCAGCAGTGACCGCGTTGCCAAGTGCACCGCCGAAGACGATGAAGGCGACGGTGAAGAAGGCCGACAGCGCATAAACCACTTTGAGTTCGCCCGACGGACGCTCGAACTTGTCCTTGGCTTCATCAAACCACATGACCTTGACGACGCGGATGTAATAATAAGCGCCGACAACCGAACCGATCACACCGATGATGGCGAGCGGATAAAGCTTCGCTTCGATGGCGGCCAGGAACACGTAGTACTTGCCGAAGAAGCCGGCGAGCGGCGGAATGCCGGCAAGCGAGAACATCAGGATCGTCAGCACAACCGCCATGAAGGGATTGGAAGACGAAAGACCGGCGAGATCTTCGACATTCTCGACATTGCCGATTTCCTTGCGGCGCATGGCGAGGATGCAGGCGAAGGTGCCAAGCGTCATGACCATGTAGACGGCCATGTAAAGGATAACGCCAGCAACACCAGCCTGCGTGCCAGCAGCAAGACCGACCAGCGCATAACCCATGTGACCGATGGAGGAATAGGCCATCAGGCGCTTGATGTTCTTCTGGCCGATTGCGGCGAAGGAACCGAGCAGCATGGACGCAATGGAGATGAAGACGACGATCTGCTGCCAGTCGGCAAAGACCGGCTGGAACGCCTCGATGACGATGCGAACGAGGATCGCCATGGCGCCGATCTTCGGTGCTGCCGAGAGGAAGGCCGTAACCGGGGTCGGCGCGCCTTCATAAACGTCCGGCGTCCACATGTGGAACGGAACGGCGGAAATCTTGAATGCCAGACCGGCCAGCACGAAGACCAGACCGAAAACGAGACCGAGCGAACGGGTTTCCGAGGCCAGAACCTGGGCAATTTCCGTGAAGCCGGTATTGCCGGTGAAGCCGTAGACCAGCGACATGCCGTAAAGCAGCATGCCGGAAGAGAGCGCACCGAGAACGAAGTATTTCAGGCCCGCTTCCGTAGAACGCAGGCTCTCGCGGTTGATGGCGCAGACGACGTAAAGCGCCAGCGACTGCAGTTCCAGCGCCATGTAGAGCGAGATCAGGTTATTGGCCGAGATCATCAGCAGGATGCCGAGCGTCGCGAGAACCAGCAGCACCGGATATTCGAAACGGCCGATCGGTTCGAAGCGTCCCTGGCCAACGGCCAGGATCATGGCGGTGATGGAGCCGATCAGCGCCAGCACCTTCATGAAATTACCGAAGGCATCGGCGATGTAGACACCGCCGAAAGCAACACCCGATGCGGGGGCAAAGATGATCCAGAGACCGACGACGAGCAGGAGGGCAACGGCAAGGCCGGTGACCGTCGTTGTCGACTTGTCGCCCGAGAAGACGCCAATCATGAGCAGCGCCAGCGCGCCGACCGCAAGGATCAGCTCGGGCGTCGCAATGTGCAGACTGGCAAAAAGGATTTCAGCGGTCATGTCCAACGGGTCCTGTCGTCAATTCATAGTGAGCGCAACATTTTGCGCCGCCTGCAATGCAGCCGTATAGTTGTTTACCAGAAGATCGACCGATGCGGCTGTCGCATCGAACACCGGAGCCGGATAGACGCCGAAGAAGATGGTCAGCACAACCAGCGGATAAAGGATGACCTTTTCGCGGGCCGAGAGATCGAGCAGGCTCTTCAGGCTTTCCTTCTCCAGCGCACCGAAGATCACGCGGCGATAAAGCCACAGCGCATAAGCGGCCGAGAGAATGACACCGGTTGCGGCAAACAGCGCAACCAGCGTGTTGGCGCGGAAGACACCGACCAGCGTCAGGAATTCACCGATGAAGCCTGATGTGCCGGGCAGACCGACATTGGCCATGGTGAAGATCATGAAGGCGACCGCATATTTCGGCATGTTGTTGACGAGACCGCCATAGGCCGCGATTTCGCGGGTATGCAGACGGTCGTAAACAACGCCGACGCAGAGGAAGAGCGCGCCCGAGACGATACCGTGCGACAGCATCTGGAAGATCGCGCCCTGCACGCCCTGAACGTTGGCGGCGAAGATACCCATGGTCACGTAACCCATGTGGGCAACAGATGAGTAGGCAATCAGCTTCTTGATGTCGTCCTGCATCATCGCCACCAGCGAGGTGTAGATGATGGCGAGAACCGACAGCGTAAAGACGAAAGGTGCGAAATAGTCCGACGCCAGCGGGAACATCGACAGCGAGAAGCGGATGAAACCGTAACCGCCGAGCTTCAGCATGACGCCAGCCAGAATGACCGAACCTGCGGTCGGGGCCTGAACGTGGGCATCCGGCAGCCAGGTGTGCACCGGCCACATCGGCATCTTGACCGAGAAGGCGGCAAAACAGGCGAGCCACAGCCAGGTCTGCATGCCGGCCGGGAAGCCGTATTTCAGCAGTTCCGTCATATCGGTCGTGCCGGCCTGCCAGTACATGGCCATGATCGCGAGCATGGTCAGAACCGAGCCGAGCAGCGTGTAGAGGAAGAACTTGTAGGAGGCGTAAACGCGATCCTTGCCGCCCCAGACGCCGATGATGATGAACATCGGGATCAGCGTCGCTTCGAAGAAGACGTAGAAGAGAACGGTATCCAGCGCCACGAAGACGCCGATCATGACAACTTCCAGCAGCAGGAAGGCGATCATGTATTCCTTGATGCGCTTCTCGACCGAATCCCAGCTTGCCAGCACGCAGAAAGGCATGAGGAAAGTGGTGAGGATAACGAAGAGCATGGAGATGCCATCGACGCCGAGATGATAGGCGGCGATGTTGCCGAACCATTCATGCTTCTCGACCATCTGGAAGCCGGGGTTCGAATTGTCGAAACCGATCCAGATGAACAGCGACACGATGAAAGTGAAAACGGTCGTCAGCAGCGAGACATTGAGAATGTTGCGGCGACCATAGGGGCCGTTCTCATTCGTCAGAAGCAGGAGCACCACGCCGACGAGCGGCAGAAAGGTGACCGTTGAAAGAATGGGCCAATCGGTCATCAGAGGGCACTCCCGAGCATCATCCAGGTGACAAGCGCCGCGATGCCGATCAGCATCGCAAAGGCATAATGATAGAGGTAACCGGATTGCAGGCGGACCATGCGGTTGGTCACGTCAACCACACGCGCTGCAATGCCGTTGGGTCCATAGTGGTCGATGACGGCAACGTCGCCCTTCTTCCACAGGAAGCGGCCGAGCGCCTTCGCGGAACGAACGAAGAGGAAGTCATAGAGTTCGTCGAAATACCACTTGTTGAGAAGGAACTGGTAAAGGCCACGATGGGTCTCGGCCAGACGCTTCGGCGTCTCAGGCGACTTGATGTACATGTACCAGGCGGTCACGAAACCAAGGGCCATGGCGAAGAACGGGCTCCATTTCACCCACAGCGGAACATGGTGGAACTCTTCGAGGATCTCGTTTTCCGGGAGCGTGAAGAGAGCGCCCTTCCAGAATTCGGCATATTCGTGGCCGAAGAAGTAACCTTCGAAGGCAACGCCGGCGAAGATCGCGCCAACGGTAAGGATGAAGAGCGGGATCAGCATGACCATCGGCGATTCATGCACATGGTGCATGACGTCGGCAGACGCACGCGGCTTGCCGAAGAAGGTCATGAAGGCGAGACGCCAAGAGTAGAAGCTGGTGAACAGCGCGGCGATGACCAGCAGCGTGAAGGCGAAACCGGACAGAACCGAATGCGAGGCATAAGCGGATTCGATGATGACGTCCTTGGAAAAGAAGCCGGCAAAACCGATCATCGTTCCCGGGATACCAACGCCGGTCAGCGCCAGCGTGCCGACAGTCATGGTCCAGAAGGTGATGGGGATATGCTTGCGCAGACCGCCCATGTAACGCATGTCCTGCTCGCCATCGACGGCATGGATAACAGAGCCGGCGCACAAGAACAGCAGGGCCTTGAAGAAGGCGTGCGTGAAGAGGTGGAACACGGCAGCACCGTAAGCACCGACGCCGAGCGCCACGAACATGTAACCGAGCTGCGAGCAGGTCGAATAGGCGATAACGCGCTTGATGTCGTTCTGCACCAGACCGACGGTCGCCGCGAAGAAGGCGGTGATCGCTCCGATCAGCGTCACGACGGTCAAGGCATCATGCGAGAGTTCAAACAGCGGCGACATGCGGGCGACGAGGAAGACGCCGGCAGTAACCATGGTTGCGGCATGAATAAGCGCCGAAACCGGGGTTGGGCCTTCCATCGCGTCCGGCAGCCAGGTGTGCAGCAGGAACTGCGCCGATTTACCCATGGCGCCCATGAAGAGCAGCAGGCAGACGCCCGTCATCGCGTTGGCCTTGTCCAGCTGCATGCCGAACAGGTTGATGACGGTTTCGGTCGAGGCAGCGCCCTCAGCCGGCAGATAAGTGCCGGCGGCAGCAAAGATGGTTTCGAAGTTGATCGAGCCGAACAGCACGAAGACGCCGGAGATGCCGAGGATGAAGCCGAAGTCACCGACGCGGTTGACGATGAAGGCCTTCATCGCGGCAGCCGATGCGGACGGCTTCTTGAACCAGAAGCCGATCAGCAGATAGGACGCCAGACCCACGCCTTCCCAGCCGAAGAACATCTGCAGCAGGTTGTCGGAAGTCACCAGCATCAGCATTGCGAAGGTGAAAAGCGAGAGATAGGCGAAGAAGCGCGGACGATGCGGATCGTGGTGCATGTATCCGATCGAATAGAGGTGCACCAGCGTCGAGACGGTGTTGACCACGACGAACATGACGGCCGTCAGCGTGTCGATGCGGAACGCCCATTCGACGTCGATACCGCCCGACTGGATCCAGCGCAGCACGGTGACCTTGATCACCTCGCCCGGCTCGCCATGGGCGAGTGCGACATTGAAGAACACGATCCAGGACAGGATGGCAACCACGATCATCAGACCGGTGGTGACATATTCCGATGCCTTGGCGCCGATGGAGCGGCCGAAGAGGCCCGCAATCAGGAAGCCGATCAGTGGAAGAAAGACGATAGCCTTGTAGATCATAGCCTTATCAGCCCTTCATCATATTGACGTCTTCCACGGCGATCGATCCGCGGTTGCGGTAGAAGACAACGAGTATTGCAAGACCGATCGCCGCTTCAGCGGCTGCAACGGTCAGAATGAACAGGGCGAAGACCTGGCCGACGATATCGTTCAGGAATGCCGAGAAGGCCACCATGTTGATGTTGACCGCGAGCAAAATGAGTTCGATCGACATCAGGATGACGATGACGTTCTTCCGGTTGAGGAAGATGCCGAAGACGCCGATCGTGAAGAGGATCGCGCTGACCGTCAGGTAGTGGGAAAGACCGATTTCCATATTCTGTTTCCTTGGATCCGTTCGCGCCTCAGATGCCCTGGCCCGGCTTGACCTTGACCGTGGTAACCGCGGTCTTGGGGTCACGGCCGACCTGCGTGGCAATGTCCTGCCGCTTGATGTCGGTGCGATGACGCAGCGTCAGCACGATGGCGCCGATCATGGCCACCAGCAGCACGAGGCCGGCGAGCTGGAAGAAGTAGACGTAATTGGTATAAAGCACGTCACCGAGCGCCGCCGTATTGGTGCGTTCGGCAACCGGCGGGATCGGCATGGTGATGGACTTGGCCGCCTGCGGGTTGAGCACGCTGCCGCCCACGACGACGATCAGCTCAGCCGCAAGAATGACGCCGATCAGCGCGCCAACAGGCGCATATTGCAGCACGCCGGAGCGAAGCTCGGCGAAATCCACATCCAGCATCATGACGACGAAGAGGAAGAGCACCGCCACGGCGCCGACATAAACCACCAGCAGGATCATGCCGAGGAATTCGGCTCCCGTCAGCAGGAACAGCGCAGCTGCGTTGAAGAAGGTCAGGATCAGAAACAGCACCGAATGAACAGGGTTCTTCGATGCGATGACCATGAACGCAGACGCCACGGCGACGAAAGCGAATATATAAAAGAATACAGCGTGCAGACCCATTTTGGTGCCTTCTTGTCCTCATCGGGAGAAATGGCCGGAAGCCCCCTCGCCCGTTTCGTCCCCGCCGGCGAAAACCGCGCAGGCATTTTACTTTTCATCGCTCTCCGGGGTTGCTCCCCGGAAAGACGGTTGCACCTTAACGGTAAGGTGCATCCAGTGCGAGGTTGCGCGCGATTTCACGCTCCCAGCGGTCGCCATTGTCGAGAAGCTTCTGCTTGTCGAAATAAAGCTCTTCGCGGGTTTCCGTCGCGAATTCGAAGTTCGGGCCTTCAACGATGGCGTCCACCGGGCAGGCTTCCTGGCAGAAGCCGCAATAGATGCACTTCACCATGTCGATATCGTAACGCACCGTGCGGCGGGTGCCGTCGTTGCGACGCGGGCCGGCTTCGATGGTGATCGCCTGAGCAGGACAGATCGCTTCACACAGCTTGCAGGCGATGCAGCGTTCTTCACCGTTCGGGTAGCGGCGCAGAGCATGTTCACCACGGAAGCGCGGCGACACCGGACCCTTCTCGAAAGGATAGTTGATCGTCGCCTTCTGCTTGAAGAAGTGACGCATGGTCAGGAAGATCGCGCCGACGAATTCCTTGAGGAACAGCGAGTTGACGGCTTGGGAGAGGCTTGCCATCTCAGTCTCCAGATCTTTGAGCGAGGAGTTCAGACATCAACCGGCCCACCCCGTCAGCTTCAATACGAATGCAACAATAACGACCATGGCGAGCGACAGCGGCAGGAACACCTTCCAGCCAAGGCGCATGAGCTGGTCATAGCGGTAACGCGGAACGAAGGCCTTCACCAGAGCGAACATGAAGAATACCATGCAGCCCTTGATGGCGAACCAGACGATGCCCGGCACCCAGTTCAGGAACCATACATCGACGATCGGCAGCCAGCCGCCAAGGAACAGGATGGTCGTCAGGCAGCAGATCAGAACGATCGCAGCATATTCACCGAGCATGAACATCATGTACGGCGTGGAGCCATATTCCACCATGTGACCGGCAACCAGTTCCGATTCCGCTTCCGGAAGGTCGAAGGGCGGACGGTTGGTTTCGGCGAGACCCGAAATGAAGAACACGATGAACATCGGGAACAGCGACAGCCAGTGCCAGTCAAGGAACGATGCCGGCAAGCCGAGCATGGTGCCGAGGCCGGTACGCTGCGCCAGAACGATATCCGTGAGGTTCAGCGAACCAACGCAAAGCAGAACGGTGACGATGACGAGACCGATCGAGACTTCGTAGGACACCATCTGTGCCGCCGAACGCAGCGCGCCGAGGAACGGATATTTCGAGTTCGAAGCCCAGCCGCCCATGATGATGCCGTACACTTCAAGCGACGAGATCGCGAAGATGTAGAGAATGCCGACATTGATATTCGCGACGACCCAGCCTTCATTGAAGGGAATGACGGCATAGGTGGCGAGCGCCAGCGTCACGGCAACCAGCGGCGCCAGCAGGAAGACCGCCTTGTTGGCGCCGGCCGGAATGACGGGCTCCTTCAGGATGAACTTCAAGAGGTCAGCGAAGGACTGGAAAAGACCGAAGGGACCAACGACGTTCGGACCACGGCGCAGCTGTACGGCCGCCCAGACCTTGCGGTCTGCAAGCAGCAGGAAGGCGATGGCCACCAGAAGGCAAACGAGAAGCAGCAGGGACTGGCCGACCATGATCAGCGCGGGCCAGACGTAGCTCCAGAAAAACGATTCCATAATCCCCTACCCTTACTCTGCCGCAGCCTGGAAATTGTTGCGGGCCAATGCGGAGCACTCGGCCATGACGGCAGAGGCGCGCGCAATCGGGTTCGTCAAATAAAAGTCTTTTACCGGCGAAGCAAACGCCGACTTCACGAGCGAGCCGGTTTTAGCAGCCAGAGCCTCGATATCCGAAGCCTTGCCGGCAACGATCTCGTCGGTTTCCGCCAGATGCGGATGAGCGACGTAGAGCTGGCCGCGCAGGGCGGACAGCGAATCGAACGGCAGCTTCTTGCCGAGGACGTCGGACAGCGCACGCAGGATCGCCCAGTCTTCGCGGGCCTCGCCCGGTGCGAAACCGGCACGGTTGCCAAGCTGGACGCGGCCTTCGGTGTTGACCCAGATACCGGACTTCTCCGTATAGGCCGCACCCGGAAGGATGACGTCGGCGTTCATTGCACCCTGATCGCCATGGCTGCCAATATAGACGGCGAACTTCGCGCCCTTGTTCGACAGGTCGAGTTCATCGGCGCCGAGCAGGAAGAGAACATCCATCGAGGCGACCATGTCGGCTGCAGCAACACCGCCCTCACCCGGCACGAAGCCGATATCGAGACCACCAACGCGGGCAGCGGCAGTGTGCAGGACCGAGAAGCCATTCCACTCTTCGGTGACAGCGCCGACGGAGGTGGCGAGCTTGGCAGCGGCGGCAAGAACGGCAGCGCCATCAGCACGGGACAATGCGCCCTGACCGATGATGATCAGCGGATTCTTGGCGGACTTCAGCTTGTCAACGAAGCTGTGCGAACCATTGGCGAGATCGGACAGTGTTTCAGCGCCCGAGCCGAGATATTCGTAATTGTAACGCAGCTCACCGGCTTCACCGATAACACCGATCGGGAAACCGCCGCGACGCCAGCGCTTGCGGATGCGGGCGTTGAGGACAGCTGCTTCGTAACGCGGGTTGGAGCCAACGATCAGCAGGGCGTCCGCCTGTTCGATACCTTCGATGGTGGAATTGAACAGGTAGCTGGCGCGGCCGAGCGACGGGTCAAGCGCTGCGCCATCCTGGCGGCAATCAACATTGGCCGAGCCGAGCGACGCGAGAAGCGACTTCAGCGCGAACATTTCTTCGACAGACGACAGATCGCCGGCAATCGCGCCGATCTTGTTGCCTGAGGTCGCAGCCACAGCCTGCTTGATCGCACTGAAGGCTTCGCCCCAGGTTGCGGGCTGCAGGCGGCCATCCTTGCGGACGTAAGGCCGGTCGAGGCGCTGAGTCTTCAGGCCATCCCAGATGAAGCGGCTCTTGTCGGAAATCCACTCTTCGTTGATGGCCTCGTTGACACGCGGCATGACACGCATGACTTCGCGGCCGCGGGTATCGACGCGGATGGCCGAACCGAGCGCATCCATCACGTCGATGGTTTCGGTCTTGTTCAGTTCCCACGGACGGGCCGTGAAGGCGAAAGGCTTGGAGGTGAGCGCGCCGACGGGGCAAAGGTCAACGACGTTGCCCTGCAGCTCCGAGGTCATCGCCTGCTCGAGATAGGTGGTGATTTCGGCATCTTCGCCACGGCCGATGAGGCCGAGTTCGGCAATGCCAGCCACTTCCGTGGTGAAACGGACGCAGCGCGTGCAGTGGATGCAGCGGTTCATGACCGTCTTGACGAGCGGTCCGATGTATTTGTCTTCAACCGCGCGCTTGTTTTCCGCATAACGGGAACCGGCGATACCGAAGGCCATGGCCTGGTCCTGCAGGTCGCATTCGCCGCCCTGGTCGCAGATCGGGCAATCCAGCGGGTGGTTGATGAGCAGGAATTCCATCACGCCTTCGCGTGCCTTCTTGACCATCGGCGTGTTGGTGAAAACCTCAGGCAATTCGCCGTTCGGGCCGCCGCGAACGTCGCGCACGCCCATGGCGCAGGAAGCGGCCGGCTTCGGCGGTCCGCCCTTTACCTCGATGAGACACATGCGGCAGTTACCCGCGACCGACAAGCGCTCATGAAAACAAAAGCGCGGAACTTCGGCGCCAGCCTCCTCGCACGCCTGCAACAGCGTGAAATGATCCGGAACCTCGATCTCTTTACCGTCAACCTTGAGCTTTGCCATGGTTCTACTTACGTCCTGTTGCCTGTTCGTCCCATGTCTCACACGGTCCGCAACAAATCCTTAATCACGCCCGGCACTGATGATGTCTGCCAGGCGCTTCATGGTGTCGCGAGGCCGGAAATCTCCGGCTCCGCCCGAAGCCTTGGTGCTTATTCAGCGGCTTCCAGAACAGCGCCATCATCCATGGCCCTGTAGGTATATTGGTCGATGCGCTTTTCGATTTCCGGACGGAAATTGCGGATCAGCGCCTGTACCGGCCATGCGGCGGCGTCGCCGAGCGCACAGATGGTGTGGCCTTCGATCTGCTTCGTCACTTCGAACAGCATGTCGATTTCGCGCTTCTGCGCATTGCCCTTGACCATGCGCTCCAGCACGCGCCACATCCAGCCCGTGCCTTCACGGCACGGCGTGCACTGGCCGCAGCTTTCGTGCTTGAAGAAGGCCGCGATGCGAGCGATCGCCTTGATGACGTCGGTGGACTTGTCCATGACGATCATGCCGCCTGTGCCGAAGGAGGATTTCACTTCGCGCATGCCGTCGAAATCCATGATGGCGTCCTTCATGTCCTCACCGCGAACGATGGGGCACGATGCGCCGCCGGGGATGACGCCGAGCAGATTGTCCCAGCCGCCGCGAATGCCACCGCAATGGTGTTCGATCAGTTCGCGGAAGGACAGGCCGAGCGCGTCTTCGAAAGTGCAGGGACGCTCGACATGGCCGGAGACCATGAACAACTTGGTGCCAACGTTGTTGGGACGGCCGATGGACGAGAACCAGGCAGCGCCGCGGCGCAGAATGGTCGGGGCAACCGCGATCGATTCAACGTTGTTGACGGTCGTCGGGCAGCCATAAAGACCCATATTGGCCGGGAACGGCGGCTTCAGACGCGGCTGGCCCTTTTTGCCTTCCAGGCTTTCGAGCAGTGCCGTCTCTTCGCCGCAGATGTAAGCGCCCGCGCCGTGATGCACGTAGATGTCGAAATCCCAGCCATTCTTGTTGTTACCGCCGAGCAGACCGGCATCGTAACATTCGTCGATGGCCGCCTGAAGAGCCTCACGTTCGCGCATATATTCGCCGCGAACATAGATGTAAGCGGTGTGCGCGCCCATGGCGAAACCGGCGATCACGCAGCCTTCGATCAGCGTGTGCGGATCGTTGCGCAGGATTTCGCGGTCCTTGCAGGTGCCGGGCTCGGATTCATCGGCGTTAACGACGAGATAATGCGGACGGCCGTCATTTTCCTTCGGCATGAAGGACCACTTGAGACCCGTCGGGAAGCCAGCGCCGCCGCGACCGCGAAGGCCCGAAGCCTTCATCTCGTTGATGATCCAGTCACGGCCCTTTTCGATGATCTGCTTGGTGCCGTCCCAGTGGCCGCGCGCCAGCACGCCTTTCAGGGACTTGTCCTTGAGGCCGTAGAGATTGGTAAAGATGCGATCCTGATCTTTTAACATGCTTCACCTCTTACCGCGGCTTCTTGCCGAAGACCCTGATATACTCGGCTTCGCCACCCTTGGCGAGCGCCTCGGCCTGCTTGACCCAGTCATCACGGCCGATACGGCCCTTGAAATTCAGATATCCATCGACCCAGTCGCATTCGGCCTGCTTCCAGCCGGCGATCTGCGCATAGGTGAAGATGCCGAGCTCGTTCAGCGTACCCTCAATCTTGGGGCCGACGCCGGAAATGAGCTTCAGGTCATCAGGGGCAGCTGGCTTTTCGATGCCTGCCGGACGATCCGCGGAATCCAGCGACGGCTTTGATGCTGCCGCTTCCTTGCCGACCGATTCCTTTTCGCCAGCCTTTGCGTTTTCAGCAGCAGCCTTGGGCTCGTTGGCCGGCGTCTTCAGCTTCGGATCGGTTTCCGGCGCATCCGTCTTCGGCTTGGCGGCGTTGGACGGCGGAACCTGTGCGGCATCCGCTGGCACTTCAGCCGGCTTGTCGAGATTGGAACGGTCAGGCTTGATCTCTTCCGTCAGCGTCGTCAGGCCGCCAACGGGGACGGACTGGTGACGGTCGATCTGGGGACCGGTGTTAACGGTGTCGCCCTTGCCTGCCTCGAAAGCATCGATGATCTCTTCCAGACGCTCGGGCGTCAGGTCTTCATAGGCATCCTTGAAGATGATGACCATCGGCGCGTTGACGCAGGCGCCCTGACATTCCACCTCTTCCCAGGAAAGCGTGCCGCTCTCATTGGTGTGCAGCGGATCGTGATGGATCTTCTTGCGGCAGACATCCATCAGCGCTTCGGAGCCGCGCAGCATGCAGGGCGTGGTGCCGCAGACCTGAACGTGGGCACGCGTGCCGACCGGCTTCAGCTGGAACTGCGTATAGAAGGTCGCAACTTCAAGAACACGGATATAGGCCATGTCCAGCATGTCTGCGACTTTTTCGATGGCGGCGCGGGTAACCCAGCCATCCTGCTCCTGGGCACGCATGAGCAGCGGGATGACCGCTGATTGCTGGCGTCCCTCGGGATATTTCTTGATCGTCTTTTCCGCCCATGCGGTGTTTTCCGCGTTGAAGGCAAATGCCACGGGCTGGAACTGATCTTCGGCTAGTCGACGAACGGACATACTTCCTCACGCCTTTTCAGTTTAACGTCTCACACCGCGATCTCGCCACCGTGACGAATTCGCAGGCATAAGCCGCCTTGTCTTTTTGCATGAACACAATGAACTTGCTGCCATTGGGAACCGAGGCCTTGATCTCGTATCCCGACGACAGAAGCTGCTTGATGGTCGAAGAGCCGCCGCTCGACAGCGCTACAGCACCCTCGTCCGTTGCCGTCTGGGCAAGAACGGGTGCCGTCATCGCTGCGAGAAAAGCCGAAATGGCCAGCGGCAGACGCATCAGCGGTCGACCTCCCCGAACACGATGTCGAGAGAGCCGAGCACGGCTGTAACGTCGGCAAGCTGATGGCCCTTGCACAGAAAATCCATGGCCTGCAGATGGGCATAGCCCGGAGCGCGGATCTTGCAGCGGTAAGGCTTGTTGGAACCATCGGCAACCACATAGACGCCGAACTCGCCCTTTGGCGCTTCGACGGCGGCGTAAACTTCGCCAGCGGGAACGTGGTAACCTTCGGTGTAGAGCTTGAAGTGGTGGATCAGCGCTTCCATCGAACGCTTCATCTCACCGCGCTTGGGCGGAACCACCTTGCCATCCAGCGAGGAGACCGGGCCGATGCGGTGCTTGCCGGACAAAAGCTCGACGCACTGCTTCATGATCTTCACGGATTCGCGCATTTCCTGCATGCGGATCAGGTAACGATCATAGCAGTCGCCGTTCTTGCCAACAGGGATGTCGAATTCCAGATCGGAATAGCACTCATAAGGCTGCGAACGACGCAAATCCCAGGCAGCGCCGGAACCACGCACCATCACGCCCGTAAAGCCCCAGGCAAAGGCATCTTCCAGCGAGACGACGCCGATATCGACGTTACGCTGCTTATAGATGCGGTTATCCGTCAGGAGGCCCTCGATATTGTCGAGGACGGTGATGAAGGGATCGCACCACTTGCCGATATCGTCAACCAGTTCCGGCGGCAGGTCCTGGTGAACGCCGCCCGGGCGGAAATAGGCCGAGTGCATGCGCGCGCCACAGGCGCGCTCATAAAACACCATCAGCTTTTCGCGCTCTTCGAAGCCCCAGACCGGCGGCGTCATCGCGCCCACGTCCATGGCCTGCGTGGTCACGTTCATGATGTGCGAGAGGATGCGGCCGATTTCCGAATAGAGAACGCGGATCAGCTGGCCGCGCATCGGGATTTCGAGGCCGAGCAGCTTTTCGACGGCGAGCGCGAAAGCGTGCTCCTGGTTCATCGGCGCGACGTAGTCGAGACGATCGAAGTAAGGAACGGCCTGCAGATAGGTCTTCGTCTCGATCAGCTTTTCGGTTCCGCGATGCAGAAGACCGATATGCGGATCAACGCGCTCGACGATTTCGCCGTCCAGTTCCAGAACCAGACGCAGCACGCCGTGCGCGGAGGGATGTTCCGGACCGAAGTTGATCGTGAAGTTGCGGACGTTATGCTCAGTCATTCTAGTGCTCCGCCGAGGTGATCATGGCGATGAATTCGGGGCCGGTCATGTTCTGCGTGATCTCAGCGAAGGAATAGCTCGAAGGCTTTTCATCCGTAAAAATCTGCGACGCGAACCTGAAACTGGAAGGGTTGTCAAAAGCCTGCAGCGACACGGCAAAATGCTTGCCATCCTTGGAACGCCACATCAGCGTGCTGCCGCAATTCTTGCAGAAGCAGCGCTCGCCCCACTCCGACGAGGAATAGACGCCGAGGCTCTCTTCGTTTTCGACGGAGATATCAGCGCATTCGACAGCCAGAAACGCGCCGCCGGACCAGCGGCGGCACATGGAGCAATGGCAAACGCCGAATTCGCGGGCGCCGATGACGGCCTCAAGGCCGACGGCGCCGCAAAGACATTGCCCATGCTCTGTCGCGGAGACCTGGCTCATTGCTTGGCCTTTTCGTCGCCAGGAAGAACGTAATCGGTCCCTTCCCAAGGGGAAAGGAAGTCGAAGTTACGGAATTCCTGCTTCAGCTCGACCGGCTCATAAAGCACGCGCTTCAGAACGTCATCGTAACGCACTTCAACAAACCCGGTAACCGGGAAATCCTTGCGCAGCGGGTGGCCTTCGAAACCGTAATCGGTGAGAATGCGGCGAAGGTCCGCATGGCCCTCAAACGGAATGCCATACATGTCCCAAGCTTCACGCTCGAACCATTCCGCACCCATGTAGACGGAGGTCGCAGAAGGAACGCCCTCGTCCTCCTCCACCTGCAGCTTGACGCGGACGCGCAGATTCTGGCGCGGCGACAGCAGGTGATAAACGACATCGAAACGCTTTTCGCGCTGCGGCCAGTCAACACCGCAGATATCGATGATATTGACGAATCCGCACTGCACATCGTCGCGCAGGAAGGTCAGAAGCGCGATTACGCTTTCAGGCGTCGTGTTCAGCGTCAGCTCGCCATAGGCGATATCGGCCGACACCACGAGTGAACCGCGCGCTTCCTTAACGTAAGCAGCAAGATCGTTGAGAGCTTCGCTCATTCTAAATCCGTCCTTTGCCCTTAGCGCTCGATCGTACCGGTACGCCGGATCTTTTTCTGCAGCAGAAGCACGCCGTAAAGCAGCGCTTCAGCCGTGGGGGGACAGCCCGGAACGTAGATATCCACCGGCACGACGCGATCGCAGCCGCGCACGACGGCGTAGGAATAATGGTAGTAACCGCCGCCATTGGCGCAGGAACCCATGGAGATGACGTAACGCGGTTCCGGCATCTGGTCATAGACCTTACGCAGAGCCGGAGCCATCTTGTTGGTCAGCGTGCCAGCGACGATCATCACGTCCGACTGGCGCGGCGAGGCGCGCGGGGCGACACCGAAGCGCTCCATGTCATAACGCGGACCGGAAGCCTGCATCAGTCCTTCGACGGCGCAGCAGGCGAGACCGAACTGCATCCACATCAGCGAGCCGGTACGGGCCCAGGTGATCAGTTCGTCAGTCGAGGTTACGAGGAAGCCCTTATCGGCCAGCTCGTCGTTGATTTCCGTGAAGTAGGCATCGTTGCTGCCAACCGGCTTGCCGGTCGAGGGATCGATGATCCCCTTCGGCTGCGGCGCGACGAGCGTGCTGTTGTTCTGGCTCATGCCCATTCCAGCGCTCCCTTCTTCCACTCATAGATAAAGCCGATGGTGAGAACGAGGAGGAACACCATCATCGACCAGAAACCGAACCAGCCCATCTCACCGAAAGACACCGCCCATGGGAACAGGAACGCGACTTCAAGGTCAAAGATGATGAACAGAATCGACACCAGATAAAAGCGGATATCGAACTTCATGCGGGCATCGTCGAAGGCGTTGAAACCGCACTCGAAAGCGGAGAGCTTTTCCGGGTCCGGCGCCTTGTAAGCGACAGCGAAAGGCGCAATCAGAAGCGCCAGGCCGATGACAAGAGCGATACCGATGAATATTGCGATCGGAATGTAGGAACTGAGGAGTTCAGTCATGGTCTCTTCCCTGCCCGGCCGGGTGCCGGGCCTGCCTTTGTGACCTTAGTCTCAAAGAGCGGACAAATATGTTGCAACGCCAAAGTGGTTAGCGCAGCCGCGCCCTCTCTGCAAGAGTTTAGGCACCATTTCAAGACACCTGCCGCATTGATTGGCAACAATATTGCCGGAAATGACGCAAATTTGGGCCACATTTCCGGCCTAAGCCCCTCAAATACAATAATAATCGATTGAAGGACGCAACCGCAAAAAAGTCACGCGATTTTTACGCCCAAACGTTGGCGAAGTGACGATATCGGGAAATCGAAACTTGACTAATAAAAGCAGGAAAAATCCCGCGGGAAACGGCTGGAATCAGAGACCTGAATCGCTGAAGACAAAGCCGCGTAGACCGCGCATCGATTGTTCAGATGGAGACATTTCAAGAAGGAGAAATGGCGCGAGTGACGGGGCTCGAACCCGCGACCTCCGGCGTGACAGGCCGGCACTCTAACCGACTGAGCTACACCCGCGCTCCACAGACATTCATCTGCGTTTTTTTCCGAGGAACAGGATGGCGCGAGTGACGGGGCTCGAACCCGCGACCTCCGGCGTGACAGGCCGGCACTCTAACCAACTGAGCTACACCCGCTTATCCTGACGGACAGAACCTTGGTTCCGCCGTACGAACCAGCCTCGGCTGTTCGTTGAGCGGCTAACTACGGCGTTCGTGCGGGGGTGTCAAGCAGGTTTCACGACAAAAGAATAAGCTTTTTCATTTTGATCAGGAAAAACCCTGGGGCCTTTTATCGACGCTCCGGCAAATGCCCTGTTTTGCGGGCTTTTCCCAACGAAAACAAAAAACTTGTCCACAGCCAGCCGCTTTATCAACGTCATTTCTACGGGGCCGTCATGACGTCATTGGTTTCTGAATTTACCAAAAAGCCCGCAGTTCCCGGCTTTTTACCCCTCCCCTTCGGCGGAGGGAAAAACCTCCCCGAAAAAAAACAAAAAAACTTCACAAAAGCCCTTGCGGTTTTTTTCCGATCCGAATACATCACGGCCACCGACGCGGCGGACATGATCCGCAAGACGCGAAGGGCGATTAGCTCAGTTGGTAGAGCGCCTCGTTTACACCGAGGATGTCGGGAGTTCGAGTCTCTCATCGCCCACCATTCCTTCTCACAGTGATTTAAAGAACCCTTGCCGATTGCGGTTTGAACCGTATGCGGTTGCGCTTCACCATGTATGCTTGGCTTCGATGCGCAGCCCCTGCCCTCGGTGGCATGGAAGGGGCCATGGTCGCGCGCTACTGCGGTGTAGAATCACATTTCCCAGTTGCCGCGTCGTGCCAAACCGGGACTTTCGTTTCAGATTCGCACAGCCGCAGCCATCCCTGTTTCACCCCGCAACATACCGAAAAATAAGCAGATTTAGAATTTTTAAAGAGATTTCGGGCATTGTTTTCAGGCCGTTTCATGATGAGCGGTAGAACTGATGGATGAAACCATGTCACTCGACGCGTTTGTTACACTCGCGCTTATTGCGCTGCCTGTTTACATTTTTTTCCGCTGGGTCCAGCAGGATTCGGAGAAACCAGATATTTCCAAAAACAAGAATTCCATGGGGCGGTGATCCGGGCGCTGGGATCGCACCATTATCCCGGACGACCTCCGGAGGGAACTTTCGATCACCGATGCGAAGCGGCAATGCCTTTTGAGGGCTTGCATATGACGTATCGTATAAACGCCCGGCATTCAGACCCATACCGCATTAAAAAAGCCGGGCTATGCCCGGCTTTTTTAATGCGGCGCTATCGTGTGCAATCAGTTGATCGCCTTCATCTCGACCTTGAAGAACAGCGTCTCGCCGGAAGAATCATCGACGCCGTCATTATCTGTCACGGCATAGGCCGTTCCCGCCTTGTCGAAGGTGAAGCCTTCCAGCTTGTCGACGACATAGCCGTTGGTCTGGGCCTTGAGGTCGGGCAGGAAGTCATGGGTTTCCTGCTTGGTAACGCGCGGCAGCTCGCCACCGATCTTGCCCGGCTTCAGGTCGGCAATCGCCACCCGGTAGAGCTTCTTGATCTTGGCCTTGTCACCGATCTGGTTGTCGCGCTCGACGATATAGACATTATCGCCCTGCGCGGTGATTTCAGACAGGCCGACCCAACCGGCTTCGGTCTTGTCGAGCGGGTAGCGCACCGCGCCCCATTCCTTGGACTTCGGATTATAGGAGACGAGCTTCACGAAGCCCTTCTCATCCGTGCCCCATTCGCGCTGCACGGCCATCCACAGCGTGGCGTCGTCGCCCTTGCCGACCATGGTCACGCCTTCGAAACCGAAGCGGGTATCGCCGGCGAGCAATTCCTTTGGCAAGGCGATCTCGGCCTTGATCTCACCCTTGGCATTGACGTTGTAGAGCGCATGCGGAACAAGCTTGGCGCTGTCGCCTTCGGAGGCCAGCCAGAACCCGCCCTTGCCATCCAGCGTGATGCCTTCGATGTCAAGCTTCTGCGCCGCAATGCCGTCGCGCTTGACACGCAGCACGTTGGTGATGGTGGCGGGCTTCTTGGTCGCGTCGATGGTGTAGATCGACGGCTGGTTACCGTAGACCGAGTCGGACACGGCATAGAGGATGCCTGGCTTCTCGGCATCGCCTACCAGACCGGAAAGAGCGCCCCAGCCGATAGGCGCACCATCGACGGTGGCGGATACCAGCTGCGGATAGGCCGGCTCACCTTCGGCGCGTTCATAGATCATGACATGCGAGCGGGCGCCGCCGTCTTCCACCAGATCAGCCTCATTGGCCATGACGAAGAGGTTGCGCGCGGGGATGGCGACAGCGCCTTCCGGCGAAATGCCCGAAGGCAGGAGCTGCGTGAGCTGCGGCTCTGCGCCGGTATCCTTGTAAACAGCGGCAATCGAGGCGCGCTCGGCAAGCACGAAGAAGTACTTCTGGCCATCAAACGTCGCCGTTTCGAGGCCTTCCGGCTCTATGCCCTTTGCCTTGGAGCGCTTTTCCGGATAGTGGCCAATGGCCGCTACCGCGTGCTCGAGCGAAGCGCCAGCCTCATAGAGAAGCTTGCCAGTCTTGTCGAAAATGGTGAAGCCGCGTGCACCGCCCTGCCAGTCGCCTTCATTGGCGATGACGATACGGTCATTGTCCAGCCACTTGACGGCGTCAGGTTCGCGCTTGCGGCCTTCCTGCTTGTCGGTGAATTTCAGCTGGCCATCGGTCTTGGTGTCGATGCCTTCCAGATTGACGGTGCCGGCAGAGAAATGCGTCTTCACCGTGCCGGTCTTGCCGTCGATGATCACGATATGGTTGTTTTCCTGCAGCGTCAGCGCGATCTCGCCATTGGCATTGATCGAAACGAATTCCGGTTCCGGATCTTCAGGGGAAATCTCGGCGAGACCGGTAACGTCGATCTTCTTCAGCGTCGCGCAGTCGGCAACGCCGTCCTTCAGGCCGACAGTGACGAGATAACCGGCTGGCATCTGCGGCAGAGCGCCTTCGTTCACCTCTTCATCACGTTCGTTTTCGATAGCGATGGCGGCAAAGGTTTTATCCGGAGACACCGCGACTGAATCCGGTTGACCGCCGAGATCACAGCTCGCCTCGATCTTCTTGGCGGCGATATCGACAGTCACGAGCTTGCCGGAGGGCTTGGCGCGGTTTTCCGACGTATTGACGCCGGCGAGAACCTTGAGACCGGCCACGGCAACGGAGGTCGGCTCACCTTCCAGCAGCAATGCGCCGCCGGCCTTGGGAGCCTTGGCATCGGTGATGTCGATGAAGCCGATGCCGCCGAGCGGGCTGTCCGAATAGATCAGCGTCTTGCCGTCTTCGCTGGCGGTGATGATTTCAGCCGAGGTCACGGACTTGGCGTCCTTGTCCGCGGGCAGGTTTTTCGCTACCGGGAAAGAAGCAATGCGGTTAAAAACCGGCTCTGCGGCCGCCGGAAAGGCTGCAGATGTAAGCAGAGCCGCAGTCAAGGCCATCTGAGAAAATCGGAACGCCATTTTATCCCCCTTGGGTTCAGAAATATCCCAAGGCTTCTGCGTCACGGACATGACAGTGGCATGACACTTCATGGCCCGGAATCAAAAAGCCCGGCCGCAAAGGCCGGGCTTTCGTGTTTTGCGCATATTCCGTATATCGCAACGCCGTGTGTCCGGATGGAGGCTACACAGGCACGCCCGACTTTCATTCCATACCATTCGGCATAAACGGCGCCGCTCGAAAGAACTTTCGAAAGGCACGCTCCTTAGACCGGTTGATGGCGTGAGCGCGTCAAAACATGCTTCCTCGTGAACCTGAAAAGCCGCCGCCCGCCGCGGGCGTTACGGCTTTCCGGAAACCTTACGAGTTGACGGCGTCCTTCAGGCCCTTGCCTGCGGAGAACTTCGGAACGTTGCGAGCCGGGATATCGACTTCAGCACCCGTGGAAGGGTTACGGCCCTTGGAGGCTTCACGACGGCTGACGGAGAAGCTGCCAAAGCCGGCGAGGCGGATATCGCCACCGTTCTTCAGTTCGCTCTGTACGGTTTCGAATACGGCATCAACAGCGGAAGCAGCATCTGCCTTCGTGAGACCAGCCTTTTCGGCAACAGCAGAGACGAGCTCGTTCTTGTTCATGTTTCCACCCCTTTCAATGGTTTGAAACGACTCAAATTAAGCCGGCGCAGAATACGTTCGTATCCGCGCGCAGCAACTCAAAAGCGCTGGAATTGCCTGAAAAACAAGGGGTCTGCGGTTTTTTTCACAAAAAAGGCCGACATTTCTGCCGGCCTTCCCCATAATCGTGCCAATTTCGCATCACTTGCGCCGACCTGAAGCCGTACCTTCGTCGTGAAGCCTAACGCATTGAATCTACGCAGGACCTGTCGCGAGCACCGATTCCAGCCCTCGCGACGACGCGTCTCAATGCGCGATGGTCTGGCTGCCGTCATCAACGCCTTCGACCGTTGCGATCACCGGCGTCTCGATGCTGCCATCCCACTCGATGGGCTCCGGCTGGCGGATGAGGGCGTGCTTGATAACCTCGCCCATGCGCGACACCGGAATGATTTCCATCTCGTTCTTCACATTGTCCGGAATCTCCGCCAGATCCTTGGCGTTTTCTTCCGGGATCAGCACCTTCTTGATGCCGCCGCGAAGCGCTGCAAGCAGCTTTTCCTTCAGGCCACCGATCGGCAGAACGCGACCACGAAGCGTAATCTCGCCCGTCATCGCCACGTCCTTCGAGACCGGAATACCGGTCATGATGGAGACGATCGCGGTTGCCATGGCGACACCGGCGGACGGACCGTCCTTCGGGGTTGCCCCTTCCGGAACGTGCACGTGGATGTCGCTCTTGTCGAAGCGCGGCGGCTCGATGCCGAAGTCCACGGCGCGCGAACGGACATAGGATGCCGCCGCCGAAATGGATTCCTTCATCACTTCCTTGAGGTTGCCGGTAACCGTCATGCGGCCCTTGCCCGGCATCATCACGCCTTCGATGGTGAGCAGCTCACCGCCGACTTCCGTCCAGGCAAGACCCGTGACGACACCGACCTGATCCTCGCGCTCGGCCTCGCCGTGGCGGAACCGCGGAACGCCCAGATAATCCGGAACGTTTGCTGCGGTAACCTCAACAGACTTGACCTTGCCCTTGATGATCTCGGTGACAGCCTTGCGCGCCAGCTTCATCAGCTCGCGTTCGAAGCTGCGCACGCCCGCCTCGCGGGTGTACTGCTGGATGACAACCATCAGGGCATCATCGGTGACCGAGAATTCTTCCGGACGCAGGGCATGTTCCTTGATCGCCTTGGGCAGCAGGTGACGCTTTGCGATTTCGCGCTTTTCGTCTTCCGTGTAACCGGCGATGCGGATCACTTCCATACGGTCCATCAGCGGGCCGGGAATGTTCAGCGTGTTGGCCGTGGTCACGAACATCACGTCGGACAGGTCGTATTCCACTTCCAGGTAGTGATCCATGAAGGTGGAGTTCTGTTCCGGATCGAGAACCTCGAGCAGCGCCGACGACGGATCGCCACGGAAATCCATGCCCATCTTGTCGATTTCGTCGAGCAGGAAGAGCGGGTTTGCCTTCTTGGCCTTCTTCATCGACTGGACGATCTTGCCCGGCATGGAGCCGATATAGGTGCGGCGGTGACCGCGGATTTCCGCTTCGTCACGAACGCCACCCAGCGCCATGCGCACATATTCGCGGCCGGTCGCCTTGGCGATCGACTTGGCGAGCGAGGTCTTGCCGACGCCGGGCGGGCCGACGAGGCACAGGATCGGGCCACGGATCTTCGTCGCACGGGCCTGCACGGCCAGATACTCGACGATACGCTCCTTGACCTTGTCCAGACCGAAATGGTCCTGATCCAGAATCTTCTCGGCATTGTTGAGGTCCGCCTTGATCTTGGACTTCTTGCCCCAGGGCAGACCAAGCAGCCAGTCCAGATAATTGCGCACGACGGTGGCTTCCGCGGACATCGGGCTCATCTGGCGCAGCTTCTTCATTTCCGCTTCGGCCTTTTCCTTGGCCTCCTTGGAAAGCTTTGTCTTGGCGATGCGCTCTTCCAGCTCGGCCATCTCGTCACGGCCGTCCTCGCCGTCGCCGAGTTCCTTCTGGATCGCCTTCATCTGCTCGTTCAGGTAATATTCGCGCTGGGTCTTCTCCATCTGGCGCTTGACGCGCGAGCGGATGCGCTTTTCGACCTGAAGAACGGAAATCTCGCCTTCCATGAAGCCAAGCGCCTTTTCAAGCCGCTGCTTCACGCTGACGGTTTCCAGCATTTCCTGTTTTTCGGTGATCTTGATCGACAGGTGCGAAGCGACCGTGTCGGCGAGCTTCGAGTAATCATCGATCTGACCGGCAGCGCCGACAACCTCGGGCGAAATCTTCTTGTTGAGCTTCACATAGCTCTCGAATTCCGAAACGACCGAACGCGAGAGCGCCTCGATCTCGACCGGATCTTCGGCAGGCTCCTGCAAAGGCGTGGCCGAGGCTTCGTAGAAATCCTCGCGACCGGTGTAGCTGTCGATCTGGGCGCGGCCCTTGCCTTCCACCAGCACCTTCACGGTGCCATCGGGAAGCTTCAGAAGCTGCAGGACATTGGCGACCGTGCCGACCTTGTGGATGGCTTCAGGCGCCGGATCGTCGTCGCTGGCGTTGATCTGGGTAACAAGCATGATCTGCTTGTCGGAGCCCATGACTTCCTCGAGCGCACGGATGGATTTTTCCCGCCCGACGAACAGGGGAACGATCATATGCGGGAAAACGACAATGTCGCGCAGGGGAAGTACCGGATAGGTACCGCCAGATGCCGCAGACGTGATGTTCGTCATATCATTTCCTTTCCATGGTCCCTTTCGGGACACTTCGCCGAACGTCTTGGGGGCGTCCGGCATACTCATTTCTCGAGACTGAAAGTGGAGTTTCGAAACACCGATTTCAAGTCGTCGGAGCAGACGGCCTTACCCGACGGCAGGACCGTGAAATTCAACAAAAACTCAGCGCTGGCTAATACTACCGACATTTCCGGTTATCCTCGAGGGCTCAGGAACCGGGTCGCCGACGAAATTCACATTTCCGTCATATCGCGCTGCAAATCAGTTGTAAGACTTTATCAGCAAAGCGCAATCCGCTCCAAACGCAAAATCGGGCTTCGTCAAGTTAGCCGCAAGTTTCGTAAGGCCCATCTAATAGAAAAGGCCCGCACGGATGCGGGCCTCTGATTTCATCAAACATCACAGCAGCCGATTACGCCGAGACGTTGGTCTTTTCTTCCTGACGGTCCGCATAGATGTAGAGCGGACGCGCGACACCGCTGACGACGTCGTTGGAAATGACCACTTCGCGCACGCCCTCCAGCGTCGGCAGTTCGAACATGGTATCCAGCAGGATCTTTTCCATGATCGAGCGCAGGCCACGGGCACCGGTCTTGCGGGTGATCGCCTTGCGGGCGATTTCGCGCAGCGCGTCCTCGTGGAAGGTCAGCTCGACGTCTTCCATCTCGAACAGGCGCTGGTACTGCTTGACCAGAGCGTTCTTCGGCTCGGACAGGATCTGGATCAGCGCATCTTCATCTAGGTCTTCCAGCGTCGCCAGGACGGGCAGACGGCCGATGAATTCCGGAATGAGGCCGAACTTCACCAGATCTTCCGGCTCCAGCTCGCGCAGCACTTCGCCCACACGACGGTCGTCTTCCGCCTTGACGGTCGCACCGAAGCCGATCGAGGTCTTTTCGCCACGGGCCGAGATGATCTTGTCGAGGCCGGCAAAAGCGCCGCCGCAGATGAACAGGATGTTGGTCGTGTCCACCTGCAGGAACTCCTGCTGCGGATGCTTGCGGCCGCCCTGCGGCGGAACGGAAGCGACCGTGCCTTCCATGATCTTCAGAAGCGCCTGCTGAACGCCCTCGCCCGATACGTCGCGCGTGATGGACGGGTTATCCGACTTGCGGGAAATCTTGTCGACTTCGTCGATATAGACGATGCCGCGCTGGGCGCGCTCGACATTGTAATCCGCCGCCTGCAACAGCTTCAGGATGATGTTTTCCACGTCCTCGCCGACATAACCGGCTTCGGTCAGCGTCGTTGCGTCCGCCATGGTGAAGGGAACGTCGATGATGCGGGCGAGCGTCTGGGCAAGATAGGTCTTGCCGCAGCCCGTCGGGCCGACGAGCATGATGTTCGACTTCGCCAGCTCGACATCGCCATTCTTGGAGGCGTGCGCGAGGCGCTTGTAGTGGTTGTGAACGGCCACGGACAGGATTTTCTTCGCCTGCTTCTGGCCGATGACGTATTCGTCGAGGATCTTGATGATGTCCTGCGGGGTGGGTACACCCTCGCGCGACTTCACCATAGACGTCTTGTTCTCCTCGCGGATGATGTCCATACACAATTCGACGCATTCATCGCAGATGAATACCGTCGGTCCGGCAATGAGTTTCCGGACTTCGTGCTGGCTCTTGCCGCAGAATGAACAATAGAGTGTATTCTTAGAGTCGCCGCCGTTGCTGCCGCTGACTTTGCTCATATCTCTTTCCTTCCAGCACGCCGCAGGTCCGTCAAACGGATCGCGGTCAACTTACCGCCCGCAGATACGGCCGCCCTTGGGGTGCATTGCCGTATCCGCCTCGTTTCCCGGGGTACTAACCGTATCAGATACAGGAGCTGATAACCGGCGGCAACGAATTCCCCATTAAACCAAAGGCCGCGTCATAAAAAATCAACATAGCCTTTATATATACTAATATCGCTTTCTGTTCCGGTTGAAAGCCCCGAAATTACTTTTGCGGGGTCAAACAAACGTCAAAAAGCGTCGCGCCTCAATTCGCGACGGCGCCTTCGATTTCCTGGCGCGAGGTCAGGATCTTGTCGATCACGCCCCAGTCCTTCGCCTCGTCTGCATCCATGAAATGGTCGCGATCAAGGGTTTTTTCAACCTCTTCGAGCGTGCGGCCGGTATGCTTCACGTAGACTTCATTGAGGCGGCGCTTCATCTTGATGATGTCGCGGGCGTGGCGTTCGATATCCGAAGCCTGACCCTGGAAGCCGCCCGATGGCTGGTGCACCATGATGCGTGCGTTGGGGGTGGCGAAACGCATTCCCTTTTCACCGGCAGCGAGAAGCAGCGAACCCATGGAGGCAGCCTGGCCGACGCAGAGCGTGGAGACCGCAGGGCGGATAAACTGCATCGTATCGTAGATCGCCATGCCGGCGGTCACGACGCCACCTGGCGAATTGATGTAGAGCGCAATTTCCTTCTTCGGGTTCTCGGCCTCGAGGAACAGCAGCTGCGCGCAGACGAGCGACGCCATCTGGTCTTCCACCGGGCCGGTGAGGAAAATGATGCGTTCCTTGAGAAGACGGGAAAATATGTCGTAGGAGCGTTCGCCGCGATTGGTCTGCTCAACGACCATCGGCACCAGAGCCATGGCGGTATCAACTGGATTTTTCATGTCCGTCCTTTGTCAACTCTGCCCGTTGCGGAAACCGCCCCGGAATCACTTCTAACCTTCATACTCCCTACATAGAGTGTCCCTGCCCCGTACTTCAAGACACGAAGCCGCATATCCTTAACGGCTCAACAGCGTTTGCAGGGCTTCGGAGGCCGGCCGCGGCGGGCTTTTGCACCCGTTCGTCCCGGCCGCAGCCATTTGTCTCCCCGCCATCAATTTTTTACCAAGACTGGCGAGCACCAAAAAAATGTACTTCATGCACAGATATAACTTCTAACCAGCAAGAACTCGTTAGTATTTGCTGCTGATACTGAAAAACGAATTTCGGTTCCCATCGGCGAACAGCCCTATCCGGGCGAAATGGCAGCTCAACAATTCAGCGGGAATAACGCACGTCGTGCGAGCTTCTCCGCTTTTGCCGCATGATGGCGCAGATAGGATTTTGCAATGCTGGATGCAAAGACGAGCACGCTACTATGGGCGGCGGAGACGTTCACCCTTGCCGTGCTTTTGGGAACGCTGTGGCTGCACCGCCCTTCCCGCCGGCACAATCTCTATTTCGCCGCCGGCTTTCTCGCCACCGGCTTCGGCACCGTCATGGTGGCGTTTCGCGGAGATATTTCCAGTTTCCTGTCCATTCAGGTCGGCAACGCGCTGGCGCTTTCCGCCTTCGGCTTCTGGCTCGCGGGCCTCTTGTCCCTGGAGAAGCGCAAGCTCGCTGGCTGGATTGCCATCCCGGCCCTCCTGTGGATCGCCGGAATGTTCGTCCCACCCGTGCGAGAAAACATGGTGGCCCGAATCCTGCTTTATCACGCCAGTGCGGCCACGGGCTATTTCATGCTCGCCGGTGTGCTTCTGGCAAATGGCGAGCGCAGGTCGCGCAGCAGAAAAGTTCTGGCGACGATTCTGATCCTGCAGGCTTTTGCCGGCGCCGTCGTCGCCTCCATTGTCATCCCGGCCAATGCGGCTGCGCCCAACGCCATTCCTCTGACATCGGCGCTCGCTTTTTCCGGCATGCTCGGCTTCACGGCCATCATCATGATCAGCGCCAAGATCATCATGGAGGATACGGAGCTTCGTCTTCACCGGCTCGCCATGACCGATCACCTGACCGGTGTCCTTAACCGGCGTGGTCTGCTGGAGGAGTTCGACCGCATCAAGAAGCGCTCACACGGCTCCAGCCGATATGTGGCGCTTGTTCTCTTCGACATCGACCATTTCAAGAAGATCAATGACAGATACGGCCACCAGTCCGGCGACGCCGTACTCGTGCATTTCTGTCAAATCGCGCAACGCGCGATCGGCGACCGCGGCCTTTTCGTGAGGATGGGCGGCGAGGAGTTCGCGCTGGTGGCGGAGGTCGAAAGCCCCTCCAGCACCGTCACGCTTGCCGAATCCATCCGTAACAATCTGCTTCTTTCGAAAATCACCTCACGCGGCGAACCCATCAAGGTGACGACCAGCGTCGGCATATCCGAAGCGATGATCAAGGACGCCGAGCTGAATGTGATGATGACCGAGGCCGACCGAGCGCTTTATGCCGCAAAGAAAGCCGGGCGCAATCGGACCGTAATCCACGTAAATTCGGCCAATGTCGTCGTGCCCGCCTCGGACCGTGACGAAAACCCTATGGATAACAATGCCGACCGGCAGGTCGCGGCGCTGAACCGGATATCCGCAATTGCCAGCCGGTGAAGGTGTAACCATTTGGTGACATATAAAGGAACGCCTGCCGCCCTTCCCAAAGCGCCAAGCGCGGAATAAACCATCAGCATGACAGCGACGTTTCCCTTTCTCAAAATCGATTCCGCCACCCGCCACGTTTCACTCGATGCGCGCGACCCGGCTTTTTACAACGATCCGAACCCCGTCTACGCCGCCCTGCACGCGCAATGTCCCACTTTCTACTGGGAAGAGCAGCGGCAATGGTTTTTCACCTCTTATGACCATGTCAGCTCGCTGCTGCGCGACCGCCGGTTTGGACGACAGATCCTGCATGTGGCAAGTCGTGAAGAGATCGGCCTGCCAGAGCCGCTTGAGCATGTGAAGCATTTCGACCTGGCCGAGCAGCACTCGCTTCTGGAACTGGAGCCGCCGGAGCATACGCGGCTGCGCACGCTGATCAACCGCGCCTTCGTGTCACGGCATGTCGACAAGATGAAGCCGGAAATAGAGGAACTCGCCAACCGGCTGATTGACGCTTTCGAAGAGAAGGGCGAGACGGAACTGCTTTCCTCCTATGCCGATATCATCCCGGTAACGATGATCGCCCGGATGATCGGCATTCCCGAGGAAATGGGGCCGCAGCTGCTGAAGTGGTCGCATGCCTATGTCGGCATGTACATGTTCAAGCGCACACCGGAAGACGAGCTTCTGGCCGACAGGGCAGCGAAGGAATTTTCGGATTATGTGCGCGGCGTGATCGCCGAGCGGCGGGCCAAGCCTGAGGACGACCTGCTGAGCCACATGATCCATACCGAGCACAAGGGTCAATATCTGACCGACGACGAGCTGGTGTCCACCACCATCGTCCTGCTCAACGCGGGCCATGAAGCGACCGTTCATCAGATCGGCAATTCCGTGCGTATCATTCTGGAGAGCGGGATATCGCCGCAGACCTTGTTCAGCGACGAGGCCGCCACGGAACGCACGGTGGAGGAAACCCTGCGGATCTGCGCGCCGGTGCACATCTTCCAGCGATGGGTTCTGGAGCCGGTCGAGATTGACGGCGTGCAGTTCAAGCGCGGCGACAAGGTGAGCCTGATCCTGGCTGCGGCCAACCTCGATCCGTCAAAATTCCCTGATCCACTGACCTTCCGGCCGGAGCGCAACGAAGGCGCCAATGTCTCCTTCGGCGCCGGCATCCATTTCTGTATCGGCGCCCCATTGGCAAGACTGGAACTGAACCTTGCCCTGCCACTGCTTTTCAAACGCCTGCCGCGCCTGAAAATTGCCGAGCCGCCCAAGGTCAAGGATGTCTATCATTTCCATGGGCTGGAGCGGCTCGATCTCAGCTGGTAGCGTGTGCAGGCCTTAAATCTGGGCCAGACCGCCATCGACCGAAAGCTCGACGCCGGTGATGTAACTGGCCTTTGAAGAGGCCAGAAACAGAACGGCCTCAGCGATCTCGTCGGGGTCGGCCATCCGGCCGATCGGCGCGGCATCCTTCAGATAAGCCTCGAAACCGGCGATCTTTTCTTCATCAAGCTTCAGGCCGTTTTCCATGATCGGCGTGCGGGTCACGCCCGGGCTAACCGTATTGACGCGGATGCCCCGCGCCTTGAGGTCGTTGGCAAAACTGCGGGCGAATGAACGAACGGCCGCCTTGGAAGCATTATAGGCGCTCAACCTCTCCAGGCCCTTGTTGCCGACGATCGACCCGGTGAGCACGATCGAGCCGCCATCGCGCAAGACCGGCAGCAATGTCTGCACGGTGTAGAAAACGCCCTTGACGTTGATGTCGAAAATCCGGTCGTACAGCGCCTCGTGGGTATCACCGAGGTCATTGTTCTCGGCGATGCCGGCATTGGCGACGAGCACGTCCACCTTCCGGCCATCTGCTTCAATGCGCGCCTTGAGCCGCTCCAGATCGGAGAGCTTGGCAACATCGGACGCGAAGCCGATCGCCCCCTGCCCGAGCCTGGCGACCGCTGCCTCGAGATTGGCGGTATTGCGGCCTGTCACGTAAACGGCGGAGGCTCCGCCTTCCAGAGCCAATCTCGCGACGGAAAAGCCGATGCCAGTCGACCCACCGGTGACGACCACGACCTGCCCACTGAATAATCCAGACATTGCAAACTCCATGAATGTCGTAATTTCCGAATAACCATAATTCGGTATTTCGGTTTTATTGAAATATTGAAGCTTGTCAATCCGTGTGCTAGAGGCGGTCCATGGCTCAGTTTTTTCATCCCGCACGCGAAGACATTTCGCTCACGGCCGTGCTCGCCGCTCTTGGCGAACCGGCACGCATGGGCATCATCCGAAAATTATGGGGCTCCGAGACCGGACAGAATTGTGGTGCCGCAGCACCCTGCCAGGACATGCCGCGTTCAACCCTGTCCAGCCATATGCGGATCCTGCGGGAGGCAGGGTTGATTCGAACCCACAAACAGGGTGTCGAGAATATCAGCGTCGTCCGTGTCGACGATTTGGAAGCCCGCTTTCCCGGGCTCCTTCAATCCATCATCTCGTTCGACCAGCAATAGCGTGACCGAGTGGATTTCCGCCGTCACAGCCTGATGACATAGTCTTTTCGTGTTGTCTCCACGACTTCCCAGGTGCCGGTAAAGCCGGGCCGCAGCACAAGCCTGTCGCCCGGTCTGAGGTCACGCGGGGGCCCGCCATCCTCGGTCAGGATGGAATGGCCCTCGAGGATGCTGAAATATTCCCATTCGTCATAGACGACACGCCATTTTCCAGGTGTGGATTGCCAGATGCCTGCATAAATACCGCCCGGCGCTTCCTCCAGATTCCATGTGGTGAATTTGGGGTCGCCGGAGATCAATCGCTCCGGCGCTGGCGCACCATGCTCTGCTTCGAGGGGAGCATCTTCGAATGTCAGTAGGTTGCTCATCGCGACGCCGACCTCTCAGACTTTTGCAAGCGATTGTTCAAGATCGGCAATGATGTCGTTGACATCCTCGATTCCGACGGACAGACGCACCACATCCGGACCGGCGCCAGCCGCCGTCTGCTGCTCCGGCGTCAGCTGGGCATGGGTGGTGGAAGCCGGGTGGATTACGAGCGAGCGCGTGTCACCGATATTGGCGAGATGGGAGAATAGCTGCAGCCCTTCGACCAGTGCCTTGCCGGCCGCATAACCGCCCTTGACGCCAAATGTAAAGACCGAACCCGCGCCCTTCGGCGAGTAACGCTGCTGGAGGGCGTGATTGTCGCTTTCCTCCAGGCCGGCATAATTCACCCAGCCGACCTTGGGATGTGCCTTAAGCCATTTGGCGACGGCAAGCGCATTGTCTGAATGGCGTTGAACGCGCAGCGGCAGGGTCTCAATTCCCGTGAGAATGAGGAAGGCGTTGAAGGGCGAAATCGCCGGGCCGAGATCGCGCAGGCCAAGCACGCGGCAGGCGATGGCAAAGGCGAAATTACCGAAAGTCTGGTGGAGCACGACGCCGGAATATTCGGGCCGGGGCTGTGACAGGGCCGGAAACCGGTCAGTTGCCGACCAGTCGAAGGTTCCGCCGTCAACGATGATGCCGCCCATGGAATTACCGTGGCCGCCGAGGAATTTCGTCAGCGAATGCAGTACGATGTCTGCACCGTGTTCCAGCGGTCGCAGCAGATATGGGCTTGCCATCGTGTTGTCGACGATCAGCGGCAGGCCGTGCCTATGGGCAACTTCGGCTATTGCGGCGATATCCACAAAGGTGCCGCCTGGATTTGCAAGGCTTTCTATGAAGACGGCGCGTGTGCGCTCATCGATCTGCTGTTCGAAACTGGCGGGATCGGTGGCGTCGGCCCAGCGAACCTGCCAGTCGAAACCTTTGAAGGCGTGGCCGAACTGGTTGATCGATCCGCCGTAAAGCTGACGGGCGGCGATGAAATTGTCGCCGGACTGCAGCAGCGTATGAAAAACCAGCAATTGTGCGGCGTGGCCGGAGGCGACGGCAAGCGCTGCGGTACCACCCTCAAGCGCGGCCACACGCTCTTCCAGAACCGCCTGAGTGGGGTTCATGATGCGGGTGTAGATATTGCCGAACTCTTTCAGCCCAAACAGGGCGGCGGCATGATCCGCATCACGGAAAGCGTAGGCCGTCGTCTGATAGATGGGTGTCGCCCGTGCGCCGGTCGTAGGATCAGGCTGTGCGCCCGCATGGATGGCCAGCGTTGAAAAACCGGGATTGCTGCTCGGCATGATGTTTCCTCCAATGGAATTCTGGAGGGATCATAATGCCTTGGCGCCAAATGATAAGCCCAATCCGTACCAACTATCGTGCGATATTGAGACGCGGATACTCAATTGCCGGGCAACGGTTCATCACCACGTCAATGCCATAAGCCTCGGCCTTGGCGGCGGCATTATCGTCCCGCACGGATAGCTGACCCCAGATCACCTTTGGGCGTTGCGGCAGCAAGATCGCCTCGTCGACAATCGCGGAAAGATATTCCGGCGCACGAAACACATCGATCATATCAACAGCCTCGGGAATATCGGCCAGCCGGGCATAGACCGCCTGTCCCAGTATCTCTTTGCCCGCCTGACCCGGATTCACCGGAAACACGCGATAGCCCTTGGACAGCAGGAAGCGCATGACGCCATGGCTCGGCCGATCCGGATTGGGCGAAGCTCCCAGCAGGGCGATGGTTTCGACATTCGCCAGGATTTTCCTGAGGTAATCCGCTTCGTAAGTATCATGCTGCATGTCAACTTATTCCTTTGGCATACCACCTGATCCAGAGAGGCGCAGGCGTCTGGAGCGTTGCTTCAATGCCCACCAGCCTCTCCTCTCCAGCATGGTTCCAGCGCCGGCAACCTTCACGCCGTTTCATGCGATGCCATTCTCATCTGGGACGCTCCGGTCTTCTCCGGAACCCCGAAAGCGCAACAAACAATATCTCCGCCGGATCGGCACTCTGCAACCCCGTTTTCATCCACGCAAAATGATTTCACAAAATCGCGCACACACCGGGTGTATTGAGTATTTTCATCCACTTTTCAAAAATTGCGCCGAACGGCCATCGAAACAGGGGAAACAACATTAGCGTGCATTCCATGCGCTCTTCGTCTCCTGTTTGTTTTCATTCCGTTCACCGGTTATTTAGCCGCGACTAATTTTCAAAAAGTTATTTCGTAAACCAACCATTCTATAAGTCTGCAACGTTATAGTGGAGTTTCGATGGGGATTCTGAAATTTATTTTCATTGATGATCATACGATTTTAGTCGCCCGCACGCTCATTTGAAACGCCAGGCGCAATACCAACAACTGGGATAAATGGTGTGCTCTGTCATTTTTCAAGGAAATCCGCAGCGCGAGGCAGAGCCGCAAGCCGTGCATCAGACGTTATTTTCCGGATTAAATCAGAAGCAGGAAAGCGTGTCTCATGCGCGATATTGGATCTCGTTTGTTCATGACGCATAGAAATCAAAAATTTGACGCGTGTCATAATCCATAAAAACAAAGCCCGTAGGCACCGGATTGGGACGACCTCGGCGAGGCAATTGAAAGCGTACCCTGCCCGTCCGGAAAATGACTTCCAGTTTCTGAGGCCAATGCTGTAGATTGCCCGAAAAGCCCGCGAGCGAGTCTCTGACTGTGACATTCGACATTCTTATTCTGGTGCTTCTGGGCGCAATGCTGCATGCCGGATGGAATGCGCTGGTCAAATCCGGTTCCGATAAATCGCTGGACGCCTCGTTGATTGCGGCGGGAGCTGCAGCCTGTTCGCTGCCGTTTCTGCCTTTCCTGCCGTTTCCCTCGCCAGTCGCCATTCCCTTCCTGATCGCCTCAGCCGTCCTGCAATTCGCTTATTTCCGCCTTGTCGCCGCCGCCTATACGATCGGCGACATCGGCCTTGTCTATCCCGTCATGCGCGGCGTGGCACCCTTGATTGTGGCGGCGACGAGCAGCCTGTTCCTGAGCGAGATTTTGAGCCCGCTGGCGATTGCGGGCATCGGCGTTATCTCCGCGGGGATCCTGACGCTTGCTTTCGAGGCAAGGCGCGGGGGCGGAAAGGCGATCATGGTCGCCCTGCTCAACGCTTTCGTGATTGCATCCTACACCTTCGTCGACGGTGTCGGCGCAAGGCTTTCCGGCAACGCCATCTCCTACACGCTCTGGATGTCTCTGCTGCCACCCGTGCTGCTGTTCGGTTTCGCGTTTTACCAGCGGGGGACTGGCCCCGTCGTCCAGCATGTCCGGCGCAACTGGTGGCGTGGCCTTATCGGTGGCGGCGGCTCCATACTCTCCTATGGGCTGGCGCTTTACGCCATGACCAAAGCGCCTGTCGCCGTCGTCGCAGCGCTCCGGGAAACCTCCATTCTTTTCGCGCTGGTGATATCAGTGGTGATCCTGAAAGAACGCGCCAGCATCTGGCGCTACCTTGCCGGAGGCATCATTGCAGCGGGCGTTCTGGTGATGCGGCTGGGGTAAAACGAGGTCAGATGATGGGGTAAAATAATACCCCATAACCAACCGTTTGTTTTTACTTGATTATTTTTGCGACCTCAAAAATCGATCATATTGACGCTTTCGTTCGCGCACCGTATAAGCGCGCCAGATCGGATTCCAGCCGGAATAGGGTCATTTGCGGTAGCCCTTATCGGCAACCAAACCAAGCAACAAGAAACGCCCGTATGCTCTTCATGAAGAGGATGACGGGTCCACGTTAGAAAGTGAAATTCATGTCTACTTTCGTTCAGAAGCCCGCTGAGGTGGAGAAGAAGTGGGTCATCATCGACGCCGAAGGCCTCGTTGTTGGTCGCCTCGCCACCATCGTTGCAACCCGCCTGCGCGGCAAGCACAAGGCTACCTACACCCCCCACGTTGATGATGGCGACAACGTCATCGTTATCAATGCGGAAAAGGTTGCCCTCACCGGCAAGAAGTATTCCGACAAGAAGTACTACTGGCACACCGGTCACCCGGGTGGCATCAAGGAGCGTACGGCTCGCCAGATCATCGAAGGCCGCTTCCCGGAGCGCGTCGTTGAAAAGGCCGTCGAGCGCATGATCCCGCGCGGTCCGCTCGGCCGTCGTCAGATGAAGAACCTGCGCGTTTACGCCGGTTCCAACCACCCGCACGAAGCACAGCAGCCGGTCGTTCTCGACGTTGCCGCGCTCAACAAGAAGAACGTAAGGAGCGCCTGATAATGGCCGATCTTTCCTCTCTGAAAGACCTCGCCCCGGCTTCGGAAGCTTCGGCTCCCGTGCATGTCCGCAAGGTTGATACTCTCGGCCGCTCCTACGCGACCGGCAAGCGCAAGAACGCCGTAGCCCGCGTATGGGTCAAGGCGGGTTCTGGCAAGATCATCATCAACGGCCGCGATTTCACCACGTATTTCGCACGTCCGGTTCTGCAGATGATCCTCCAGCAGCCGATCGTTGCCGCTGCCCGCACGGGTCAGTTCGACATCATCGCTACCGTTGCCGGTGGTGGTCTGTCCGGTCAGGCCGGCGCCGTTCGTCACGGTCTGTCCAAGGCCCTCACCTACTTCGAACCGGGCCTGCGCTCCGTTCTGAAGAAGGGTGGCTTCCTGACCCGCGACAGCCGCGTTGTCGAGCGTAAGAAGTACGGTAAGGCCAAGGCCCGCCGTTCGTTCCAGTTCTCGAAGCGCTAATCGCTTCCAGGAACGGTTCGTTCAGAACTGTGAAAGGCGGGGCTTCGGCTCCGCCTTTTTTATGGCCTCCTCCCTTGTTTTTTCATCGGGAAGACAGCAACCTCGGCGCAAATCGCAATGGGGTGATCAATGCCGGCCAAAACCATCGACCATGCCTTTACCGCAATGTCCCTGACATCGGCTGCCACGGACCCGACCCATGCCGGTGTCCTCTCCTTCATGCGGCGCAAATATACCAAAAACCTCAAAGGCGTTTCGACTGCCGTGTGGGGTATTCCCTTCGACGCGGCGACCTCCAACCGTCCCGGCGCACGTTTCGGGCCCCAGGCGATCCGCCGCGCTTCGGCGATTTTCGATAATGATCCGCAATATCCTTTCGCGCGCGATCTCTTCGTCCATATGCCGACCATTGATTATGGCGACTGCCTGCTTGACTACGGCAACCACTGGAAAACGCCTGACACGATCGAAAAGGAAGCGCGCAGGATCATCTCCAAGACGGATTACCTGCTGACGCTCGGCGGCGATCATTTCATCACCTGGCCATTGCTGAAAGCGCATGTGGCCAAGCACGGCCCACTCGCGCTGGTGCAGTTCGACGCGCATCAGGATACATGGTTCGACGATGGCAAGCGCATCGACCACGGCTCCTTCGTGGCCCGCGCCGTGCGCGACGGGCTGATCGATGCCGACCGCTCGATCCAGATCGGCATCCGCACCCACGCGCCTGACGATTTCGGCATCCGCATTCTTCACGGTTACGAGGTGGAGGACATGCGGGCCAGCGATATCGCGTCGCTGATCGTCAAGCACACGGGCGGTATGCCCACCTATCTCACCTTCGATATCGATTGCCTCGATCCCGCCTTCGCGCCGGGAACCGGCACACCCGTCGCCGGCGGGCCGACCAGCGCTAAAATTCTCTCCGTTTTGCGTGGGCTTGGCCAGCTCGATATTCGCGGCTCCGACGTTGTGGAGGTGGCACCCGCCTACGACCATGCGGATATTACCGCCATTGCCGGAGCGACCGTTGCAATGTATATGCTTGGCCTGCGTGCCGAACGGCTGGCCAAGGCTGGCTGACAAAGACGACGGCACTTGCCAAACTGATTCCGACTACCCTCGCAACCCTCTGAAAAGTCAGGACAAGGACATGACAGCGAAGATCTTCATCGATGGCGAACACGGCACCACGGGTCTGCAGATCCGCACGCGCCTTGCCGGTCGCCGCGATATCGAGCTGCTGTCCATTCCGGAAGCCGAGCGCCGCAATGCCGCGATGCGCGAGGATATGCTCAATAGCGCCGACATTTCGATCCTCTGCCTGCCGGACGACGCGTCCCGGGAAGCCGTTTCCATGGTGGCTGGCAACAATAATGTCCGCATCATCGATACCTCCACCGCTTATCGCGTTCATCAGGACTGGGCTTACGGTTTTGCCGAAATGGATAAGGACCAGGGCGAGAAGGTTCGCTCTGCCCGCCTCGTCGCCAATCCCGGCTGCTATCCGACCGGTGCGATCGCCCTTATTCGCCCGCTGCGGGCCGCTGGCCTCCTGCCCGACGGTTATCCTGTCAGCGTCAATGCGGTCTCCGGCTATACTGGCGGCGGCAAGCAGATGATTGCGCAAATGGAAGACCAGAGCCGCGACGATGCCATCAGTGCCAATAATTTCCTTTATGGCCTGACGCTCAAGCACAAGCATGTGCCTGAAATGACCATTCACGGCCAGCTTGACCGCGCGCCGCTGTTTTCGCCCTCCGTAGGTCGCTTCCCGCAGGGCATGATCGTCCAGGTGCCGCTGTTCGCCGCCGACCTTAAGGAAGGCACTGATATCGAAACGATCCATGCGGCACTCACCGCCCATTACGCTGGACAGGATATCGTCAGCGTCGTGCCTCTGGCCGAGAGCAAGGGGTTGGCGCGTATCGATGCCGAGGAATTGGCTGGCAAGGATACGATGAAGCTCTTCGTCTTCGGCACCGAGGGCGGCGAGCATATCAACCTCGTCGCGTTACTCGACAATCTCGGCAAGGGTGCCTCCGGTGCTGCCGTGCAGAACATGGAACTGATGCTCTCTGCATGAGACGTTGCTCATGACCATGACCACGCCCTCTTTTCCGGCCTCGTGGAATATCGAGGCCGTAAAGCAGATTGCGGATACGCCTGCCGGGGTGGTCTACGAGCTTGTGCGCGATGACGGTTCCCTTGCGGTCGCCAAGGTTCTGAAGAAGACAGTATTGACGGACAGCCTTCGCGGCGCGGATTTCATCGAATGGCGCGCCGGGATCGGCTGCGTGGAGTTGCTTGACCGCTCCGATGATATTCTTCTGATGGAACATGCCGGCACGGAGACCCTGCGCGACGTGCTGTTCCGAGACGGTGACGATCATGCCACCACGGAAATCGCAGCGGAGGTCCTGCTTCGATATCACCAGCCGTCCGAGCAGCCGCCGCCCTCAAGTCTGCTGACGCTGCCTCTCTATTTCGAAAGTCTGTTCCGCAAGGCCGAACAGGATCGTTCCGACGGCATCGACAGCGCCTATATCGAGGCCGCCACGCTTGCGCAGGAACTGATCGGCCAGCAGCGCGATATCAAGCCGCTGCATGGCGATCTGCACCATGAGAATATCATGCGCAGCGATCGCGGCTGGATCATCATCGATCCGGCTGGCCTGATCGGCGATGCGGCGCTCGATGTCGCCAACATGTTCTCCAATCCGCTCGACCGTTTTGACCTCACCCGCAGCGAAGCGCGCATCGCCTCCATGGCGGCGATTTTTGCGAAGGCTCTCCAACGGGACGAACGGCTATTGCTGCAATATGCCTTTGCCTATGGCTGCCTTTCTGCCGCGTGGCATGAAGAGGACGAAAATGCGGAAGAACGCGACAACGAACTCGCTGTCGCGGCAACCATTAAGGCCGTCCTGAAACAGTTCTGAGCGAGTTCAGTCCCTGACTTCAACCGCAACTGGCGGCGGATATTCTCCAATGAATCCGCGCCAGTGGGCAACCGCAAAACCGAGCACGACCAGCGCCATGCCCTGATGGGCGAGCGCGACATGAATATCCACATGCATGAGCAGCGTGGTTACTCCCAGCGCCGCCTGAATGCAGACGAGCACGAAGAACAGCACCGCGCGGCGGGCGTGCGGCGTACCCGGCAAGGCGCGCGCCATCGATGCCATATGCCACAGCGTGGCGGCAAACAGCGTATAGGCGCCCAGGCGGTGAATGAACTGCACCGTCTTGGGGTTTTCGAAGAGGTTGATCCACCAGGGCTGCTGCAGGAAGAGATCGCCCGGCACCAGCGAACCATCCATCAGCGGCCACGTATTATAGGACAGGCCGGCATTCAACCCCGCCACCAACGCGCCGAGATAGATCTGGAAGAGACAGAGCACCGTCAACAGCGCGGCAAAGCCCCTGCCCGTCTTTTCGTCGGTGGCCTCGGGGGAATGATGGGACAGGCCGCGCAAAATCCACATGCAGCCCGCAAAGATGAGGCAGGCGATGGTCAGATGTGTGGCAAGACGATATTGCGAGACATCCGTGCGGTTGACGAGGCCCGAAGAGACCATCCACCAGCCGATGAAGCCCTGGAAGCCGCCAAGCGCCAGTAGACCGACCAGTGGTAGCCGGAGGCGCTTTTCGACGCGGCCTGTCAGCCAGAAGAAGGCGAGCGGCAAAGCAAAGATGAGGCCGATGGCGCGGGCAAGCAGGCGATGCGCCCATTCCCACCAGAAGATCGTCTTGAACTCGTCGAGCGACATGCCCTTGTTGATTTCCTGATATTGCGGAATGCGCTTGTAGAGCTGGAACTCCTCTTCCCATTCCGCAACGGAGAGCGGCGGTATCGCGCCATGGATCGGTTTCCATTCGGTAATCGACAGGCCGGATTCGGTCAGGCGGGTTGCGCCACCAACGAGCACCAGACAGAAGAGTGTGAAAAGCACGAGGCGCAGCCAGACGCGCAGCAGGCGGCGGTCCTTCTCCTGCTTCTGCAGGGCAGCCTGCACCACCATTTCCGCGGAACCATTGGCCATCGTCATGCCGCTCGAACTCATCTTTCAGTCTCCTTCATACAGCCATGTTGATTAGCCCCAACCGGCACCACAAAACAAGGCCTCAGGGTTTGCGGCATCCGGTCGCGGCGCTATAGTCATGCACCTGTTCAATCACGGAAGATTTCATGCACCCTCGCCTCAGATCGCTTATCGGCACCATCGTCATCATCTGCCTCGTCGTCGTTTACGCCGTGGTGGCGACGGCCATTGCATCGGCGGCGCTGGCGCAATCGCCCTGGTGGGTGCATCTCGCTTATTTCGTGCTGACAGGAATTTTGTGGATTTTGCCGGCGATGCTGATCATCAAATGGATGGCCGGGCCAAAAAAACAGGGCTGATGCGGGACCACCGCGTGACACCTTAAGGTCGCAATTTTATAAACCGATTGTTTGCCGCTCAAAGATATAGTCCGACCGAAACAACCGGAGAGAGTGGATGGCGGCTGAGGGGCCGGTCTTTACCAGCGACGAGGAAGCGCCGACCGCCGTGCAAAACGAGCGGCGGGGCGCTGACCGTCTGTCGGTCGATCTCGTCGATGACGCTTCCACCATCCATAGCGATTGGAAGCGGCTGGAAAACGATCCGCTCAATTCCCTGCATCAGGGTTTTGGCTGGTGCTCCATCTGGGCAAAAACGCAGGACAGCGCGCTCCTGGCGCTTCGCGGCCGGCAGGGCGGCAAGACGATCTTCCTGCTTCCGCTTGAAATCGTGCTGGAGGGCGGCATTCGCAAGGCGCGTTTCCCCGGCGGCCGTTTCAACAATATCAATACCGGGCTTTTCGACCCCTCCTTTGCCGAACAGGCCGGAGAGGAAATCGCGGCGGCGATTGCCCGCGAGGCGCGGAAGCTGCTGCATGGCCGGGCCGACATTCTGGCTTTGCAGAACATACCGCTGACGTGGCGCGGCAGGACCACCCCCCTGTCGCATCTAGCTTCGGTCGAAAACCAGAATCCGGCCTTCCAGCTTCCGTTGCTCGAAAGTTTCGAGGCCACGCTCCGGCAGGTCAATGCCAAGAGACGTCGGAAGAAATTCCGGATCCAGAGCCGGAGAGCCGAGGAAATGGGCGGCTACAGCCATGTGATCGCGCATTCTCCACAGGAAAGATGTGAATTATTGCAGGCCTTCTTCCGGCAGAAAGCCGCCCGTTTTGCATCGCAGGGCATTCCGGATGTCTTTCGCGACCAATCGGTAAAGGATTTCTTTTACGACCTGGCCAATTTTCCCGAGATGGGCACAGACAGTCTGCTGGAGCTGCATGCCATTCGCCTGCACGGCGAGAACGAGGGCGTCATCGCCGCAATAGCCGGTCTTTCGCGCAAGCAGGACCACATCATCTGCCAGTTCGGTTCGATCGATGAATCCGTTTCGGAACTCAGCCCCGGAGAATTGCTGTTCTGGCTTATGATTGAAAGGGCGTGCCACCAAAGGGCTGCGATCTTCGATTTCGGGGTCGGCGACCAGCTCTACAAGCGCAGCTGGTGCCCGCTTTTCACCGTGCAGCACGATATATTCCTGCCGATAACGGTGAAAGGTCGCGTCGCCGCAGCAGCCTATGTCGCGATCGCCCGAACGAAAAGCCTGATCAAATCCAATCCGGCTCTCTATGCGCTCATTCAGCGTTTCCGCGCCGGCCGGCCGACAGCAGCCTCGACAAGGGGTCTCGACTGAACAGCCGGTCAGGCCGCGCTCAGGTGGTCCGGCTTTCGCATGCCGATCATCGGCAGAGCCTGCTCGTAGCCATGAGCAACCAGTTCTCCGAGCGTTTTCTCCAGCATCTCCACGTCCTTGCCTGGAACCGAGACGATGATTTCTGCCGGCAGATTGCGCAGCATTTTTTCAAGGCTCGAAATCTGCACCGCTCCACACTCCACAAGCACCGTGTCGTAAGCGTCGGAAAGCGCACCGAGGATCATAGTTAGGCGGTCCAGAGCACGCATCGCCTCGCGCGGCTGCGCATTGCCGCGTGGAACGATATGCGCATCTGACAGACGGTCGCCGTGAATGGTTTCACCGAAGGCGGCCGCTCCTGCCAGAAGGTCCATGACACCGGGAAGTCCGGCCTCGGGCGACATCAGCCGCGTCGGGCAGGCAGATGCCGTCATGTCGACGAGAACGACCGAACGCCCCATTTCAGACAATGCGCGCGCCAGCATGACGCTCGTGGTCGAACCGCTGTCACCGGCCGGAGATACAATGGCGGCGACGGGTTTGGCGAGCCGTGTAGACAGAAAGCCCGCCACGGCGTCGATCGAAAAGTCACTGGCGACATCGGCATCCTCATCCACCACCGCCTCTTTCACAGCCGCGACATCTTCTGCCGCCAATGCCGGCGGCATGGCCGTGGCTGCGGGCGGGTCACGCCGTTTCTCTTCTACGGCGGCGGGCTGTTGTGCCGCAACCGGCATGGCGCGGACGCCCGGCGCCACATTTTCAGCAGGTGCCGACGCCGGCTGCTCGGGCGCATCCGTCGTCTCATCCGCTTCAACCGGCCCGCGTGCAGGTGGTGGCGGATCGGAAAGCGGTGGAACCTGACTTCTTCCGACCGGTTTCAGCGCCCTACCCGTAAAGAGTTCCACCAGCATGACGACAATGCAGGACAGCAGAAATGCTGCGAGCGTGACAACGATGGTGATGGCACCGGTTTTCGGGAAATAGGGTTCGCGTGGCTCAACTGCCGTCGAAATCACACGCGCATCGGCCGGCGTGGAATCCGCAGAGCCAGCCCTCGACGTCGCCTCGCGATAGCGGGCGAGATAGGTTTCCAGAAGCTGCCTCTGCGCGGATGCTTCCCGCTCCAGGTCGTTAAGGCCCACCTGCTGCTCACCGGCACGCACGCTTTCCGATTTCAGCACGTTCAGTTGCTGCACCAGTTGCCGCTCCCGAAGGCGTGAGACATTGGCCTCATTTTCGAGACTTGCCAGCACCTTGCGGGTTTCTTCCTGAATTTGCCTTTCGATGCCATCGAGCTGGTTGCGCAGCGCCCTTATGCGGGGGTGACCTTCCAGCAGCGAAGACGAAAGATCGGAAATCTGGCTGCGAATGTTGGTTTCGTTTTCCTTCAGCCTCTGGATGGTGGGAGAAGCGACGACATCGGGAAAGGTATCGAGAGGACGACCGCTGGCAAGCGCGTTGCGCACGCCTTCTGCGCGCGCCTCCGCATTGGCGCGCTCGCCGCGGATACGGCCGAGTTCCGTGGAGATGTCGCTCAGCTGACGTGTGGCGAGCGTTTCGCCCTGCCCGGCCGACAAAAGATCGGAGGAGGCACGATAATCCGCGACCTTCTTGTCCGCCTCCCGCACCTTTTCGCGCAGCGTGGCTATTTCCGGCTCAAGCCAGCGCGCTGCTTCCGTGCTGGTATCGAGCTTCGCGCCGCTTTGCAGCGCGAGATAGGCCTTCATCATCTCGTTCGGGATGGCCGCAGCGAGCTTCGGGTCCTCTGAAGAAAACTCGACCGTGATGACACGAGAACTCTCGACCTGATAGACCTGCAATTTCTCGCGGAACGCCTTCAGCACCCGCTCTTCAGGCAGAACCTGGAGTGGATCCTTCTTGACGCCGACGGCAACCAGCAGGCTCGAAACCAGCGAAGGATGCGCCTCCGGATCGAATTCCTCGAGTTCATAGAGCTTCATGTCCCTGGCGACCTGCTTGATGAGGTCGACGGACTGCAGGATCTGCACCTGGCTGGATACTGTCAGTTCGTCCAGCACTGGCTCGGCCGGCGCGTTGGACTGCTGGGAAGCGCCAAAGGAAGCAGCACGGGATTCAATGAGCACGCGCGCCTCGCCCTTATAGGCGGGCGACATCATGCTGGAAACGACAAAGGCGGCGCCGCCGGCCAGCAGCGTTATGGCCGCGATTCTTCCCCGACGCCGCCATATGGCCGCGACGAGTTGCGCAAGATCAATATCCACATCCCTGTCGTCAATGCGATCGCCGTTCATACGGGCTCCGTAACCGAGATAAACCTCGGGCGCTCAAATAAAGATGGTCAATTTTCGCGAAGTTTAAGTCTTGCGGGTAACACAACCGTTAATCACCGAGACTCCGACGAAATAAAGCCGATATTACCAGGCCTGACGCTGCGCGTTTACCGTGCATTAACCCTAACAGAACGATAAGAATGATCAAAGTTCGACTCGGAGCCAGATGAGATGCCGCTCGCCGGATCACGACATGTCACCGCACTGACGTTTGCCGTTCTGACGGCCCTTTCCGGCTGTTCGGCCTATCAGCCTGCGCCACGGTCATTCAATGAGGCCGCACTGCAACCCTATCACGTCGACAGCGGCGACAGACTGCGTATCAACGTGTTCGAACAGGCCGGGCTGACAAATACCTATACGGTCGATCAGGCGGGCTATGTCGCCTTCCCTCTCGTCGGTCAGGTGCCCGCGCGGGGCAAGACGCTGCCGCAGCTGGAAGCCGCGATTGCGGCCAAGCTTCGGCAGGGATATCTGCGTGATCCCGATGTCACGATCGAGATAGATCGTTATCGCCCCGTCTTCATCATGGGCGAGGTGGGCCGTCCTGGCCAATATTCCTATGTGCCGGGCATGACGGTGCAGAACGCCATCGCCATTGCCGGCGGCTTCAGCCCGCGCGCCAATCAGGCAGATGTCGACGTCACCCGCAAGATAAACGCGGAAGTGATGACGGGCCGGATCGGTATCACCGCACCCATTCTTGCGGGTGATACCGTCTATGTGCGTGAACGATTCTTCTGAAAGGGGCGCGGCGAACGTGTCGGACGACGGCCCTCCCCTGCGCATCATTCACTGTTTTCGCTCGCCGGTGGGCGGCGTTTTCCGCCATGTGCGTGATCTTATCGAAGAACATGTCAGGCAGGGCCACAAGGTTGGCATCGTCTGCGACAGCTCCACCGGCGGCGCGCATGAGGAGAGGCTTTTCGCGCAGATTGCGCCGCTGCTGGAGCTCGGCCTGACGCGCCTGCCCATCCGGCGCTCCATTACCCCGGGCGACCTGCTGGCGCTTTGGAAATCCTACAAACACATCAAAAGTTTGCGGCCGGACATTCTGCACGGGCACAGCGCCAAGGGTGGCGCTTTGGCCCGGCTGATCGGCTCATTGCTGCGGGCGAACAGGTATCGCGTAGCCCGCCTCTATTCACCGCACGGTGGAAGCCTGCATTATGCCCGCAACACCCTGAAAGGACAGCTCTTCCTGCGGCTGGAGCGGTTTCAGGAACGTTTCACCGATGCGCTCTGTTTCGTCTGCAAGTTCGAGCAGGCGGCCTATGAAGCCAAGGTTGGCAAGCCGCGCACCCGTACCGCGATGATCTATAACGGCGTACAGGAAAACGAGTTCGAACCCGTCCCCGCGCAAGAGGGCGCGGCGCATTTCCTCTATATCGGCATGCTCCGCGACCTTAAGGGGCCTGACCTCTTCATCAAGGCCTTCGCGGAAATGGAGCGCGGCATCGGCCGGCCGATGTCCGGTGTCATCGTCGGCGACGGGCCGGACAGGGACAAATACGCGACGATGATCGACAAGGCCGGTCTTTCCCGGCGCATTTCCATGCATGCCGCCATGCCCGCCAGACAGGCCTTCGCCCTGGCCACGACGGTGGTGGTCCCCTCGCGCGCGGAGGCCATGCCCTATATCGTGCTGGAAGCACTTGCGGCGGGGAAAACGGTCATCGCCTCCCATGTCGGCGGGATTCCCGAAGTCTTGGGAGAAGAAAGCGACGCGCTCGTCCCGGCCGGCGACGTCGAGGCGCTGGCGAGGGTCATGGCCAGGGATGCCGAAGATGCCGGTTGGGCGAAACGGATCATGCCCCACCCCGACAGCTTCAGGGCGAAGTTTTCGACGCCGGTCATGGCGGATGACATGATGAAGCTCTATCGCGACCTGCTGTTGCTCTAAAATCATTTCAAAGACACGATTTTTGATTGTATATTCCGTCATCCTCAAGAAACCCATCATAAACGTTTCTTAGCATGTTTCGGCTAGTTTCCAGATCGTGGAGCGCCGTGCGTCCGTCCGGATGCATCAGGCCCGCTCCACCACTTTGAAGTTGCGTATCGTCCGGTCGGAAATCGATGCCGATTTTCACGCCGATGCGCTGGAGGGTGCGGACCAGGCAATGACCAAGGCTGACAAGGATAGACTGCAATTCGATCTGGCGTCGTTGCGCAAACAGATTTCCGAGCAAGAGGCCAACGGGCCTTCGACATCGGAAGCCGTCGTTCTCAACCCCCTCGCACGGCAGATTGCCAACCAGCTTCGCGGCGGCAATCACTCCCCGAACATGGTGATAGGCCAGTTGCGGCTTCTGGAATTCACCATGCTCGTGGTGATCGCCGCCATCATCAACGGCGTCGCCGCCGATCGGGGTATTGAGACCTTCTTGGCGGTTTTTGGCGGCGGCGTACTGGGGGCCGCGCTCTGCGTCTTTCTTCTTCAGGCCGGCGACTGTTATCAATTGCCGACGCTACGCACGCCACTGTCGATGTTCGCTCGCATTCAGGGCGCGGTCTGCCTGTCTTTCGTTGGCACAGCCTGTTTCCTTCTGCTCTTTTTTCCCGATGCGCTGCATTCCTGGCAAGCCTTCGGCATCTGGTATGCAATCGCCGCGATCGCCATTTTCACCGGAAGACTGATCCTTGGCTTCGCCATCCGCCACTGGGGCCGCAATGGCGTCATGGAACGCCGGGCGGTCATCGTCGGCGGTGGTGATGCTGCCAAGGATCTCATTCGCTCGCTCGAGCAGCAATCCGACAACGACATCCGCATCTGCGGCATCTTCGATGACCGGCAAAGCGCGCGCTCTCCCGACGTCGTCGCGGGTTATCCCAAGCTCGGCACTTTCGCCGAACTGGTGGAATTCGCCCGCCTGACCAAACTGGATATGCTGATCATTGCCCTGCCGTTAAGCGCCGAGGCACGCATTCTCCAGCTTTTGCGCAAGCTTTGGGTGCTCCCGGTCGATATCCGCATTGCGGCGCATGCCAACAAGCTGCGCTTTCGCCCGCGTGCCTATTCCCACGTCGGCAAGGTGCCGATGCTTGACGTTTTCGACAAACCGATCCGGGACTGGGATTCCGTCGCGAAGCGGCTGTTCGACATCACCTTCAGCCTCATCGGCATCGCCCTTCTGTGGCCGGTCATGGTGGGCGCGGCAATCGCCGTCAAAACGACGTCCAAGGGGCCTATCCTCTTCAAGCAGAAGCGCCATGGCTTCAACAATGAAACCATCAACGTCTGGAAGTTCCGGTCCATGTATACGGAACTCAGCGACCCGACCGCAAAAAAGGCCGTCACTAAGAACGATCCGCGCGTAACGCCCGTTGGCCGCTTTCTGCGCAAGTCCTCGATGGACGAGCTGCCGCAGCTTTTCAACGTTCTTCATGGCGACCTGTCGCTGGTCGGGCCCCGCCCGCACGCGGTTCATGCCCAGACCGGCGACCTGAAATATACCGAAGTGGTGGAGCATTATTTCGCAAGACACAAGGTCAAGCCCGGCGTAACCGGTTGGGCCCAGATCAATGGCTGGCGCGGAGAAATCGACCATGGCGACAAGATCAAGTTTCGCACCGAATATGATCTCTATTACATCGAGAACTGGTCGCTGTTTCTCGATCTCAAGATCCTGTTCCTGACGCCAATCCGGCTGCTCAAATCGGAAAACGCCTATTGACCCACACCGGTTATCAGCACGCCCCGGATTTCGATGCGCCTTTGGCTGCCATGCGGCTCATCGGTTCGTTCTTCATTGCCTTCGGCGTGTTTCTTTCCGGCTTCGTTATCTCCGAGCCAGCGCCCTATGAGCTGATGATGGTCGGGCAAGTGGCCCTGTGGTTTCTGCTTGGCCTGCGACTTTCGCGCACCGTCGTCCTGCTGCTGTGCCTGTTGCTCGCCTTCAATATCGGCGGATATCTCTCGCTCACCACCATGGCCGACCTGGATGAGGGGCCGCTTTATCTCGCCGTTTCGACATTTCTGGCGCTGACTTCGGTGTTTTACGCGGCAATCATCGAGGACCGATACCAGCGGCTGCTTTTGATTTTCCGGGCGTGGCTGGCGGCGGCGGTGATCACCTCCCTGCTCGGCATCATCGGCTATTTTCATGCCATTCCGGGCTTCGAAGTCTTCACCCTTTACGATCGCGCCAAGGGCGCCTTTCAGGATCCGAACGTCTTCGGTCCCTTTCTGGTGACACCATCGCTTTATCTCATCTACGGCCTGCTGACCGGCAAGACGATGCACGCACCCTGGCGAATCCTCGGCCTGCTGATCCTGTCGCTTGGCGTGTTCCTGTCGTTTTCGCGTGCGGCCTGGGGGCTGTTTCTGTTTGCCACCGTACTGCTCGTCTTCGTCATGATGCTGAAGGAACGTACGGCGGCGTTTCGCCTGAAAATCCTCGTGCTGTTTCTCATCGCCGCCGGACTGATGGTAGCGGCTGTCCTCATCGCGCTGCAGTTCAAACAGGTGGCCGATTTGTTCTCCAGCCGCGCCTCGGCCGTGCAATCTTATGATGGCGGCCATCTGGGACGGTTCGCCCGCCATTATCTCGGTTTCCTGCTGGCGATGGAACATCCGCTCGGTATCGGCCCGATGGTGTTCGACAATATCTTTCCAGCAGCCGAGCACAATATCTGGCTGAAAAGCCTGACGACACATGGCTGGTTCGGCTTCGTCATCTATCTCGTCCTGATCTGCTGGACCATCGCCGCCGGTTTCAGACATCTCTTGCGCCCGCGCCCGTGGCAGGCCTTCCTGATCATTTCGTGGGTGGCTTTCGTCGGGCATGTGATGATTGGTGCTGTCATCGATACCGACCACTGGCGACACTTCTTCCTGCTGCTCGGCATATTGTGGGGTTGCATGGCACTGGAAAAACGCGAAGGCCTGCGCCGGCGTGCGGTTGGCGCATAAACAGCTGACCTTACGGAACCTTCCACGATTTCATGCGTTTAGCCCCCGATTCTGATTGTCAAACGGGGAGACATCTTATGACGCAGACCAATAATCTCTATCTCATCATCGGCGCGCTGATTGTCGTCATCGCAGGCCTTGGCATTTACGTCTGGCATGAAGAAAGCAAGCCCAAGGGGATCGAGATGAATATCGGCCCGAATGGTGTTTCCGTTCAGGAAAACTGAGCCGCAAGCGTCGCGCAAAGTCCGACCATTAAACCGGGTGCGTTCCAGCCAAAAAACGGCTGGAAAGCACCCGGTCTTCTTATGAAAGAGGACAAATGGCAGGAATCGCAGATTCACGCCGCGCCGGCCCGGTACGGATGATGCGTATCTGGTCCGATCATGGACATCCCGCGCAATGGTCTCCTCCATCGACCTTTCCACACGTCTCACCGCCACCAAACTGGCACTCAAGGCCATCAGGGAACAGGAAGACAACTCCGCTGCGACTTCCACATCATCACGGACGACGCTCCTCAATTCCTATGGCATCGACACCACCACCTCCACCTCGTCCAGCAATACGCGGCTGACGCAGCTTCTGGCGCAATATGCGCAAACCTCGGGCAATGAGGCGGAGAGCGGTGATACGGACAAGACGGCCGCTTCCGGGGACATCACCCAGGCGGATTTCATGAAGGATCTGAAAGCGACGCTCGAAGAACTGTCCGGGGATCCCGCCAAGGCAGCGCAGGCCAAGGCGATGCTGGAAGCATTGGCTGCCGGCACGCTGACGGTGTTCAACCCGGCGGACGGCGTAAAGATCAAAGCGTGGGATGTGACAGACGACCCCAAGACCGCCTCGAAACCCGCCACAGCGATCGCAACGGCGGGCTGGAGCGACTTCCTGAAGGATCATCTGAAACGCGATGGAGCGGCCTATGCAAAGGGCGCCAACGGGGCTTATATTGATGGTATTTCCGGCGACAACGCGTTTTTTGGCAGTGTCGGCAGCCGTTATTATTATCTCACCTGGCCGCAGGCTAAGGACGGCACACTCACCGTTTGACAGCAACGGCTGACGCAGAAGCGCTGCGACATCGATGATGCCGCAGCGTTGCTTTATCCGTTTCAGGCAACCGGTGTAGCAGGCTGATGGCTCCCGCCCGAAAGTGCTTTCTGTAGTTCGGCTTCCTGCTCCGGCGAGAGCGATGTTTTGATAACCCTGCCGCGCAGCCCTTCCAGTTCCGCCAGAACCTTTTCCGGCTGCACCTTTCGGATCAATACGAAAAGAGCCGACGACCCGTTTGGAATGGTCTCGCCCAGGGATTTGATGAAATCGTCATCGATGCCGTAATCCGTCAGCGAGCCCGCAAGCGCGCCCGTTCCCGCGCCAATGGCACCGCCGATCGCAAATCCCGCCAGCGGGTTGAGGAACAGCAGGCCGACGAGGCCGCCCCACAGGCCACCGGACAGAAATCCGGAACTTGCACCGATCGCTGTCAGGTTGACGCTCTGCTTCAGATGAACCTTGCCATTTTCATCGCGAACCACGACAACGGCATCTTCCAGATCGACCAGATACTCCTTCTTCAGGCTCGCAAGCTTCAGAAGGACCCGGTCGGCCTCTTCCGTTCCGTCAAAACCGACAACGACAAGTTCGGACATTGTTTGTCTCCCTGAGTTTCAATTCCGCTGCGAATGAACGTTAAAGATCGCGGCAGGTTCCGGCCATGATGAAAAGATGATGTGTCAGGTGTTTGACAGCCACGCAGCCAGCAAAACGCGGTGCTCCATTGATCCCATTCCCGCAGTCCACATCCTTTGTTCGTTTTTTTTAGAAAAGGCCATTTTCCGCTTGCGCCCTAACAGGCTTCTATATAAACGGCTTTCAGGTTCGGAGCGTAGCGCAGCCCGGTAGCGCACTTGACTGGGGGTCAAGGGGTCGTGGGTTCGAATCCCGCCGCTCCGACCATTAAATCAGATAGATAGCCAGTTCCCCCAGAGCTGGCTATATTTGTTTTAGCGCTCCAGTAACGAGCGTTATGCGCAGGTTTCAAACATCCTGTTCGGGTGTGCATTTATTCAAGCCTTGAAAACGAAGTGTGCTGAGATGGCAAAAAAACCGAAAATAGAACACTCGGAATTTTCAGGCGAGTTTGAAGACGAGGGTATCACTGTCCTTGTTGACATCTACCGGCCCGCGGGCACCCAGCAAGACTGGACCCTGGAAGTTATCAGCGAGCACGACGATGTCACCACCTGGGACGAACCTTTCGCAACCGACAAAGACGCATGGGAAGAATTCCTGGCTACCTGCGAAAAAGACGGTATTCGCAGCTTTCTGGATAGCGAGGATCCTTCGGTCCATTAACCCATCGGGCGACGCCGCGCTTGGGTTGGGTTAAAGCTCCTGTAGGACCCCAGGTCCACCGGCCCATTTTGCTTAGGTGCTCACCGGCAAATTCTACAAAAAAAGCGGGCGCGATATGCCGTCGTCCTCCGTCAAACGACGATGTGCATTGCCGTGTTGACTCTCTGCTAAAATTAGAACATTTAGTGAACAAAAGAGAGGTCACCCACCATGTCCGACGCTAAAAAGATCCCCCCCATACGGCCTGACGACATAGCAGGATACGTCATCCAGTGTCATGACGGTAATGCAAGGGCGGCCGTCGAGGCGCTACTCGGCGAAATCGAGCATTTGCAGGAGCAGCTGTCCCTCGCTGTCGCCATCATGGGAAAAGGATATACGCGCGGGTGGACGCCGGACATGGAGCGCGATTAGAAATCGCCTTATCCACAGCTGGTCTCCGATACCCATGACGCGGTCAAGTCGAACAGATTCCACGCGCCGATAAAAGCTCCCCCTGCCGACAGAGGGCCGAAGCGCGGGTGGACAATTCACAGAAGCATTACAGCCAATGGCGCTTCAGAAACGGAGCGTTATCAGTTGCGTCCCGACCGGTCGAAGCCTTGCTCAATATTCATTGGAAGCGATGGCAAAGTCGTCAGTGATCGGCATATCCTCCACATTTTCCCAGGTCCGGTCCATGGCATAGGTTTGCGAGAGATAGGGAATGCCGATGTGGCCATAGCGAACCGAGAGCTGACTTTCTGCTTCCTTTTCCCCAAGACGCGCGACGCGACTGAGATAAAGCGCGGTCGCGAGGCCCGTCCTGTCCGCACCCGCCTTGCAATGAATGAGAATCGGTTTCGGCGCGTCACGCATGATCGCGACCAGGTCGTTTACCTGGCTCATGTTGAGCTCCTGGCTCGCGGACATGCCAAAATCAATATGATTCAATCCGAGTTTGCGCGAGGTCTCGACCTCATCCCGGTACCACGCCTGGGATTCATTTGACCCGCGCAGATTGATCACCGTCCTTATTCCGTGATCCTTGGTGTAGCGAACAAGTTGCTCGCTGCTCGGCTGGTTGGAGCGATAAAGCTGCCCGGCCATCACCTCGTGGAAGTTGCCAAGGAGTTGAATGGCATAGAGATATCCGCCTGCCGCAAGCACGACGAGGCCCATGCCCCCAAAGGAGCACTTCCAAAATCTTCGCATAATAAAACGGTTCCCTGATTGGACACGGGAACCGATACAGGTGGATTCTGACAGTAGGCTGAAAGTTATGCGACAGTATTGTAAGAGTAGAAAAATTGCTTTCGATCAACGCACGAAAACGTAAACCGCATAGATGGCGATAAGTGCCGCCGCCGCCGCGGCCGTGATGGCGCCGAGGCGTTTTTCGATGAAATGGCGGACCGATTCACCGTATCTCTGCAGCAAACCGGCAAGGATGAAAAAGCGCGCGCCGCGCGTGACGACCGCCGACAGAATGAACAGGCCAAGGCTGATATTGGCCGCGCCCGACAGAATGGTAACCACCTTGATTGGCGGCAGGTGCGCAAGGCCCGATGTCACCAGCAGAAGAACGATGGTTTCATAATCCACCGAGTTCTTCAGATGCTCGAAGCTGTCGAGCTTGCCGTAAAATTCAAGAATGGGCCGGGCAATGCTCTCAAATGCATAATGACCGAGGAACCAGCCCGCTATGCCCCCAGAACCGAGGCGACCGTGGCCACGAGCGCGTAAAACATCGCTTTTTTCGGCTTCGCCAATACCATGGGCAAAAAAAGCACGTCGGCAGGAACGACGAAAACGGAGCTTTCCACGAAAGCCACGATCGCCAGCCACCACACGGCGGTTTTGCGCGCCGCGAGCGCCATCGTCCAGGCATAGATGTTTTTCAGCATTTTCATGTCCCCGGGGAAGAATGGTCAGGAGGCAGACGGAGGCAAGACACAGGCGGAATTTCACCCGGTCAATCAACGGCAGGCGGCGGGTCCGGAAACCCGTCACGAAGCAGGATTAGAGACAACTCAAGAGAATGGCAAATGTTGGAAGATTTATTTTTGCATCGCGGAAAATGAAAAAGTCCCACGATTCCAATCCATACCGGAGACTGGTTGCTGCGATGCGAAATTTCATCTCTAGGTAGATGAACTCGCCTTTTTGCTGTAGAATAAGAGGTGGCGGGAAGAGGAGGAAGTTATCATGGACTATGTCAACTTCGTTACATCAATCAATCCGGTCATACTTGTCATTCTGCTGGTGGTTCTTCTTGCAGGTGCCTATAGCAACTGGGTTTCGCATTAGATCTTTCGGACGGCATGACCAAATGTGAAGAGGCCCGTTTCCATCTGTGATAGGCATCGGGCCGGAGGAATGGTATCAATCCCGGAGTTGAACAACTTCCGGGAAGCGGCATGTCGAACGAATTCGCATTCACTGATACGTCTGAAAAGCTCAGCACCACGCTTGAAAAGCTGATAGGAAAACTACAGGGCCAGACGATCACATTGCGCGAATTGATGGAAGCGATCGGTGAACAGGGCCTGCTGCTCATCTGTGCCATAGCCTCCCTGCCCTTTCTGATCCCGGTTTCCATTCCCGGAGTCAGCACCGTTTTCGGTGCCGCAATCATTCTCGTCAGTCTCGCGATCACGATGAATCGCCTGCCATGGCTGCCGGCGAAAATTCTCGACCGGCAGATGGAAACGGCAAAGCTGGTCCCGGCGCTGCAAAAGGGTGTGGCGATCGTATCGAGACTGGACCGCTTTATCCGTCCACGCATTCCGGCGCTGACGACGGGCGTCATCGCCAACAGGATAAACGGCCTCGCCCTGATGACGGCGGGCGTGCTTCTGATGATGCCGCTCGGCTTCATTCCCTTTTCCAACACCCTGCCGGGCATTGCGATCCTGCTTTTCTCAGCGGGCATGATCCAGCGGGACGGCGTCACGGTGCTGGGCGGTTACCTCTTTCTAGGGCTGACGACGATTTATTTCGCTGCACTCGCCTATGCCGCCTTCTGGGCAGGCCAGGGCATCAGCAGCTCCATCGGGGCGTAGGAGGACTACTGTCGGTCGCGGGGCTCCCGCCGGTTCCGTCGCGATGCCCACCAGATCACCAGCCTTCGCCGCTGGCGACGAACAGCCGGCAGGTCGTGGGAAAGCACGACAAGGCCGACGGGAACCATCCAGAAACCCAGAATGGGCAAAAAGCCCAGCGTACCGCCCACGACCAGCGCCGAACCCGTTGCGATCCTGCCGACGCGCGAACGCGGCATGGCAAGGCTCCATTTTCCGAGATTGAGACGACCCGTTCTGTGGTCGATTCCGAATTTCATTCCAATCCGCCCTTCAGCATCTGGCCTGTGGATAATTTTTTCAGCGTCGATAAGCCCGGAAAATCGGGACTCCGGAGGGATAAAACAAGAGGAATGCGTTTTTTTTGAAAAAAGCGCTTGGCAAATCGGAAAAGCATTTGTATTACCCCGCTCACACCGCGCCAAGCAGCGCACGTTCCCTGGTAGCTCAGCGGTAGAGCATTCGACTGTTAATCGACAGGTCGCCGGTTCGAATCCGGCCCGGGGAGCCATTTTTCTCAAAAGCGCGTTAGTCGAGCGAAGTGCAGCTGCAATTCGCCCGACGTGACCTGGAAGTTGTCGTGACTTCCTGCTGTGCGGCCGTCAAGCCATCAGCTTTTCTTGACCGCCCGTTTTGTTGCCTTCGTGGCGTTGGTCAATGCCGGTGGATCGCTGGCCGGAAAACTCTCCTCAAGGCTTTCGGTCAAATCGTCTTCCTTGTTCTTGTCCGTGGATTTCTGCTCTTTCTCCAGCGATTTTACCGCAGGAGATTTTGCCTTTGTCGAATTGGCTTTTTTCGTGGGCGACTTTTTTGCAGGCCCCTTCTCCGCTGACGCGGTGGTGGAAGCGGACTTCTTCACGCCATTTCCGCTTTTGGGTTTTGCCGGTTCCGCCTCCGCGGAGATTTCCCGTTCCGCCTCGATCCAGTGTCTTTCATGATGCCCGTCGGGTCTTCCTTCCCTCTCCCATATTGCGCGCGCTTTTTCACGGATTGCGGCTTCGCGGTCGTGGCTCATAACGGACCTCCCTCTTTGCGTTGCACCAGCTTCAATTGTGCCATTGAAAAAACAAAAAAAGCCAGAGTTAGTTCCGCATCGACCTGCGACGAATGAGCATTTTGGCGAGAAAGGGAACCGGCATCGGCTGCCGAGCGTTTGGCCTGCAGAAACCAGCAGGAGATCGCTTCATGAACACCCCGCAGAAGCCGAAAACCGAACCGCTTGATATTGAAGACGACGACGTTGCGCGTTTCGAGACAGACAGCGAGTTGAAAGACAAGGAAGGCGAGATTTATCCGGACGAGAGCATGAACCTACGTGCACGCCGGCAGGCTGCAAGGCAGCACGAGGATGCTTTCATTGTCGCCACCGATCTGGAGGATGACGACCAGCGCGAGGCGGCGCCAGGCACGAGAGAACAGCCTTAAAAGGAAAAGGCGGGTCGAGGCCCGCCTTTATCAAGAGAATGCAGGGAATTTATCGCCGAACCGAAACGATGGCCTTGCGGTTAAAATTCGAGACCTGCACCCTGCCCGATTGGTTGCCGCCCAGGATTTGTGCGGTCTTACCCCTCATGCTCTTTAGAATACCAGCATGATATCCCCGGCCGTTGCGGATGACGACGACATCACCGGGCTTTGCCTGGCCAACTGGGACGGCATAACCGAAGGAACTCCAGGATTTCGCAAATCCGTAGGATTTGGGTGATTGCCGGCCGGCCTTGCTGGCTACGGCATGCAGGAAAAGGCCGCACCACGGCGTACTTCTCGGATTTGCCCCAAGAATGTTCTTCAGGCTTTTGTTGTTCTTGGACTCATGCAGCCCGGTGTATTTCTCAGCCTGGTTCAGCATGCCAGCCGAGGCCGGTGCCACGACTGTAAAAGACAAAGCAACGGATAGAATTAACGCGGATACTCTCAAACGTCTCGCCCTTATGTTAGCGGGCGTTCGTGTATTGTGACAATTTAGCGACAATTTGACGAGAAATGGGCAGAAATCAGACGCCTATTCATGCGGGCTGATCTGTCATTGCTTCAGAACAGGCTGCCCTGCGCATCATCCGCACGGCGGAGAAGCCGCCAAGCCTGCCACCTGCGGCAAGGACCCGGTGACACGGAATGATCAGCGGCACCGGATTTTTCGCCATTGCCTGGCCGACGTCGCGTGCTCTCTCCATGCCAAGACCGAGTGTCTTCACGATGCCGCCATACGTCGTCGTATTGCCCCAGCCGACCTGTCGCGCGACGGCATAGACGTCGAGAAAAAATCGTTCCTGCCCGGCGAGATCAAGGTCCACGTCCTTAAAATCGATTGCCTCACCGCCGAAATAACGGGTGATCATCGCAATCACCTCACGTGTCCGCGTCTCGGGAACGGCGATGGAGGCGGACGGCAGGCGCTTCTGAAGGAGCTTTTCCGTTTCGCCGGCGTCCGCTCCCGGCAATTGCAGACGCACGATACCTCGCCCCGCCCATGCGAGGCCGCAATGGCCAAGCGCCGTTGGAAAAACAATATAGCCGTAGTGGCTGCCCATCACCGTCACTCATTCGCCTTTACGCCTGCACGATGCCATATCCCGCATTCGAAACAACCCGTTTCCTGCCGCACAACAAAAAAGCCACCCGTTTTGGGCGGGTGGCCTTTCACACGTCAGTTCCAAAATCGGCTCAGGATGCGATTTTTTCCGGCTCCTCAACGAGGCAACGCGCCTGCCGGCTGGCGGCGACGAAGGCCGTGCGGGCTATCTCTCCCGCCACATCGCCCATGAGCGAGGCGCGGCACAGGCGAAGCGCCTGTTCGTGCGCCTTGTCTCCCCGCTCGGGCCACTCATGCTGGAGAAAATCGAAGGCTTCGTAAACGCCTGTGAAAATTCGAGGGGCACCGTTTTCAAGGGAGATGGTAACGGGCTTTTCCCACTTAACGTCATTCAGCAACATTGATTGCACTTCCATGCTCTATTAACCCGCGACAAACGCCGGCTCCTCCAGTTGGTTCCCTTCACCTGCGGTTTCAAGAGCGAAAAAATAACCCTCGAGAAACCATGTGCCCCATCTTTCCATTCTAGCCGATTTGCGGAACAAAGCGTTTCAACACTCGTTCAAACGGAAGTGAACCGGGCCCTCCCATGCAGACAAAAGCCTCTCCCGTCATCGTGTGGTTCCGCAAGGACCTGCGCCTTTCGGACAACCTCGCTTTGCTTGCGGCGGCCGACCATAAAGGTCCCGTCATCCCCGTCTACATCAGGGAAAAATGTTGCGGCGCGCTGGGGCGTGCGCAGGAATGGTGGCTTCACCACTCGCTCACTGCGCTTCATGCCGCGCTCAAGAAAACAGGCAGCCGCCTCGTGCTCGCCAGCGGCGACGCCGAGGAGGTTTTGCGCAGGCTGATCGCGGAAACCGGCGCAGACACCGTATTCTGGAACCGCCGCTATGATCCTGAAGGTATTTCGACCGACAAGGCCTTAAAACGCGCGCTCCGGGATGAAGGCCTGACGGTACGAAGCTTTTCCGGACATCTGCTGCATGAGCCATCGAAGCTGCAGACGAAATCCGGTGGTCCCTACCGGGTCTATACACCGTTCTGGCGCGCGCTGGAGGGCGGCGAAGAGCCCCACGCGCCTGCGGATGGGCCAGACAGACTCAACGCGCCCAGGAACTGGCCAAGATCGGAAACGCTCGACGAATGGCAGCTGCTGCCCAAAAGGCCTGACTGGGCAAGGGAGTTTAGCGATATCTGGACGCCTGGCGAAGACGGGGCCCGGGAGAAGCTCTCCGATTTCATAGACGGCGCACTTAAAGGTTATGAAGAGGGCCGCGACCTGCCGGCGAAGGACGCGACTTCCCGGCTTTCACCGCACCTCGCATAGGAGAAATCTCACCCGCCACCGTCTGGCATGCGACGAGGGACTTTCCCGCCACATCGCCTCAAACGATATCAGCCGTTTTCGCAAGGAAATCGTCTGGCGGGAATTCTGCTATCACCTCCTGTTTCATTTTCCCGAGCTGGACGAAAAGAACTGGAACGACAGTTTCGACGCCTTCAGCTGGCGGGACGATGACAAGTCCTTCACGGCCTGGACGCGCGGCATGACCGGCTATCCGATCGTGGATGCCGGGATGCGGCAACTATGGCGCCACGGCACGATGCATAACGCGTCCGCATGATCGTGGCGTCCTTCCTCATCAAGCATCTGCTGATCGATTGGCGCAAGGGTGAGAAATGGTTCCGCGATACGCTCGTGGACGCCGATCCGGCCTCCAATGCCGCCAACTGGCAGTGGGTGGCGGGTTCGGGAGCGGATGCCTCGCCATTTTTCCGCATCTTCAACCCTATCCTGCAAGGCGAAAAATTCGATGGGGACGGCGATTATGTCCGCCGTTTCGTACCGGAGCTTGCAAGGCTAGAGCGCAAATATATTCACCAACCATTCGAGGCCCCGAAAGAGGTGCTGACCAAAGCGGGCATCACGCTCGGGGAAACCTACCCGAACCCCATTGTCGACCATGGCAGGGCGCGGGAGAGAGCACTTGCTGCCTATGCCAGAGTGAAGAAGAAGACATAAAACTGGGTATCGGCAAAATTTTGCGTGGCGAAGCCGAAGCCGGGAAGATAATTTCTTGCCTTGAAGCGGTTGTAACGGGACATAACGGCACCTAATTTCCGCTCAGACAAGAAGGCTCAATCATGACCATTCACCCCTCTGCGCTCAGTGCCATCGGCAATACGCCGCTCATCCGTCTGAAAGCTGCTTCTGAAGCGACGGGGTGCGAAATCCTCGGCAAGGCGGAATTCCTCAATCCTGGCCAGTCCGTAAAGGATCGCGCCGCGCTCTACATCATCCGCGACGCCGAAAGGCGCGGACAATTGCGCCGGGGCGGCACCATCGTGGAAGGCACGGCGGGCAATACCGGCATCGGCCTTTCGCTGGTCGCCAATGCGCTCGGTTACAGGACGGTCATCGTCATTCCCGAAACGCAGAGCCAGGAAAAGAAGGACGCGCTGAAGCTTCTCGGCGCAAAGCTGGTCGAAGTCCCGGCAGCTCCCTACTCCAACCCGAACAATTACGTGAAAGTCTCCGGCCGGCTAGCGAGACAGCTTGCGGCGACGGACGAGAACGGCGCGATCTGGGCTAACCAGTTCGACAATATCGCCAACAGACAGGCTCATATCGAGACCACTGCTCCCGAAATATGGGACCAGACGGATGGCAAGGTCGACGGTTTCATCTGCGCGGTCGGCTCCGGCGGAACGCTGGCGGGTGTGGCGGACGGCCTTCGCGATTTCAATCCCGACATCAAGATCGGCCTTGCCGATCCCGAGGGAGCGGCCCTCTACGAATTCTATAAGAATGGCGTCCTGAAATCGGAAGGCACCTCCATCACGGAAGGCATCGGGCAAGGGCGCATCACCGCCAATCTCGAGGGTTTCACACCGGATTTCTCCTATCGCATTCCGGATGCGGAAGCGTTGCCCATCCTTTTCGATCTGGTAACGAAGGAAGGCCTGTGCCTCGGCGGCTCCACTGGCATCAATATCGCCGGCGCAATCCGGCTTGCCCGTGAGCTTGGTCCGGGGCATACAATCGTGACGATACTTTGCGACTACGGCAATCGTTATCAGTCGAAGCTCTTCAATCCAGAGTTCCTGCGGTCCAAGGGCCTTCCCGTTCCGCAGTGGCTGGCGACGAAAACCGATATTTCGGTTCCGTACGAAACCGTTTGAGGACATGCCGAAATGCCTGTGAATGCCCTGTTCCGTGACGATTTTTATCTTTCCACCGCAGAAGCGATCGTCACGGCGGTGCATGAGGACGGCGGCATCGAGTTCGACCAGACCTGTTTTTATGCCACCTCGGGCGGCCAGCCTGGCGATACCGGCTTTCTCGAGCGCGCTGATGGTTCGCGCATCGCGCTCGGAATTACAAAGCATGGCGCCGACAAGAGCGTCATCATCCATGTCCCGCTTGAGGATCAGCCGTCTCCTGAAGTCGGGGAAAAGCTGACGCTGCATGTGGACTGGCCGCGTCGTTACAAGTTGATGCGCATGCACACGGCCTGCCATCTGCTCTCCGTCGTCTGCCAATGGCCGATCACAGGAGCAGCCGTTGGTGAGGACGAGTCGCGTGTCGATTTCGACATGTCGGAGACTATTGACAAAGACGACGTAACCGCCAGGCTGATGGAACTGGTGAGAGCCAATCATCCCGTTTTCCTGCAATGGATCACGGACGAGGAGCTTCAGGCCAATCCCGGCATTGTCAAATCCAAGAATGTGCGTCCGCCAATGGGCCTCGGTCGGGTCAGCCTCGTCTGCATCGGCGCAAATTCCAGCATAGACAGCCAGCCCTGCGGCGGCACCCATGTATCCGAAACGCAGGAAGTGGGCGATATTCACATTGCCAAGATAGAAAAGAAGGGCAAGGAGAACAGGCGGTTCCGCATTCGTTTCGGCGCGCCTGAAGCTGTTGCCTGAGATCGGGAGAGACATCGTGAGCACGGATAAGAGCCGTTTCGTCGTTTCGGCGGACTGGGTTGAGAAACAGCTCGGCACGCCCGGGTTTCGCATCGTCGATGCCTCCTGGTATCTGCCGGCGCATAAGCGCAACGGCGCAGAAGAATATGCGGCGGGTCACCTTCCTGGCGCCGTGTTCTTCGATCAGGATAAAATCGCCGATCACACGACCGGCCTGCCGCACTCCCTGCCCTCGCCTGAATTTTTCGCGGAACAGGCCGGCGCGCTCGGCCTCAGCGAGACCGATACGATCGTGGTCTATGATGGTCCGGGCTTCTTTTCCGCACCCCGCGTCTGGTGGATGCTGCGGGTAATGGGCGTGCACAAGGCCTATGTGTTGGATGGCGGCCTGGACGGCTGGAAGCGCGAAGGCCGGCCGCTGGAAACCGGCGCGCCGCAAATTGAGCCCACAACCTTCACACCCGATTTCAACGAAAAACGTGTGACCTCGCTTGGCACCATGCGCGGTATTGTCGACAGCGGCGAAAAGCAGATTGCAGATGCTCGCGGTGCCGGCCGCTTTACCGGCGAGGAGGCCGAGCCGCGTGCGGGCATGCGTTCGGGCCATATGCCCGGTGCACGCAGCCTGCCGGCGACAGCCTTTTCCGAAAACGGCCACTTCAAGGACCTTACGGCAATCCGCAAAATGGTGACCGATGCCGGCATCGATCTTACGAAGCCCGTCGTAACGAGCTGCGGTTCGGGTGTGACGGCAGCCGTCATTACCCTGGCGCTGGAATCGCTCGGTCATCAGGACAATTCTCTCTATGACGGCTCATGGTCGGAATGGGGCGGATTACAGGACACGCCGGTGGTTACCGGTCCGGCGGATGCGATCCCCACGCTGTCGCACGGCCCATTGAAGGCGCACGTGACGCAGCTCGAAATGACGGCACCGCCGAAGGTCAGCCTGCCGATCCCCGTCAACATCCAGACGGCGCTGATGCGGGTCAACAATATTCCCCTGCATTTTTACCGCTATCTGTACTGGCGGGTTGGAAAGCGATGGCATTGGCAAAAGCGCATGCGCATGAGCGATACTGAACTTTCCGCCATCCTGCGCGATCCGAAAAACAGCGTTACGGTTCTTTATATGAACGGTGCGCCCGCCGGTTTCTTCGAGCTGAACAAGACAAGCGACGAGGTGACAGAGCTTTCCTATTTCGGGCTGCTCGAAGAAGCGATCGGCGCTGGTGTCGGCAAGTGGTTCCTGTTGCAGGCGCTTTACGCCGCCTGGCAGGACAATCCGCAGCGGGTGACGGTGACGACCAACACGCTCGACCATCCGCGCGCCTTGCAGCTTTACCAGATGATGGGCTTTTCGCCCGTGGGCACCTATGAGGCCTGGGTGGAGCCGTTGGCCGATACGGAGCTCCTGGAGATATCGCTACGCAATTGAGGGGTAGCGGTTTACGCGCCTTATCATCCCGTGTCGTTCACGGGAGGGATGGTAAAAAGGGACGCGGCGCTCACGCTTTGTCGATAATCAGATGTGTCGCGCCCTCGCCCGCCACCGTTCCCGTGCAGCGGTAACCGAGGGCGGGCCAATCCATGCCTTCGAATAATTGCTCGCCGCGACCGAGAAAAACCGGCGCCAGCGCCAGATGCAGCTCATCTATCAGGCGCGCCGCCATATATTGCCGGATAGTGGAAACCCCGCCGCCGATGCGGACATCCCTGCCATTTGCCGCCGCCAGCGCCATGTCGAGCGCCGCCTCGATGCCGTCGGTCACGAAATGGAAGACAGTACCGCCCTGCATCGTGAAGGACGGTCGCGCGTGATGCGTCAGGACGAAGACTGGAACATGATAAGGCGGCTCGTCGCCCCACCAGCCTTTCCAGTTTTCATCCGGCCATGCGCCGCGCACCGGCCCGAACATGTTGCGGCCTAAAATCCATGCTCCGATATTTTCAAAGCTCTTTTCGGAAAAATCCTCGTCGGTGCCGGTCGAGCCGCCGTCTTTACCGAACATGCGGTGAAAGGTGCGGGTCTTGAAGGCCCATTGGTGCAACTCTTCACCCTTCACACCCAGCGGGTTCTGCAGACTTTGATCTGGTCCTGCCCCATATCCGTCAAGCGAGATGGCGAAATTGCGAACGACAACCTTCGGCACGGCACTCTCCTCTATCATGAGGAGGCCAGGCTATCGGCGACTGCAACCCTGGCCTCAGATTTCCCGTTCCAGATTAACCGCGGCAGTCGGGATCTGCCCGCCGGCTGCGCCCTTGTCTTCGGTGACCGTGTTCAATAGATGATCGGCAATGAGTTCCGCCTGGAACTTGCCGAGTTCATAACAATAGGTGATCTCGCGCTTTTCCGCCGACCAGTAGACATCGGGGCGACCGCAGGACTTGGCCGTCAGCTTCACGTCCCCTTTCAGGCCATAACCGCCAAAGCTGCGGCTGATGAGATCGAGGACCTTCGATTCCTTGATCATGATGGCATAGGGTTCAAGTTCCGGATCGCGCGGCGGCACGTAGCTGACGGAGAATCTGGAAGGCGTCTGACTGCGGTGGGGCGCGAGAAAATTCTCCCAGGCCGAAGCGACCGCCGGATAGGCCGCGGCGCATTTGTCAAATTCGGCATTGGGAAGCCCCATCATGGCGGCGAGGTCGCCATAACCGTCCTTGTCGCGGCCCACCATCAGGCAGGCCATGTTGCGGTCGCGGCTCCTGTCGGGCACCAGCGCGGAGAAGACAGGGGCTTCGTGCTCAGGAAGCGTCTCCGCCTCACGTGCGAGATACCAGCTGTCGGTGGCGTTCACGAGCGCGGTGTCAAGCCATTCTTCATTGGCCTGCAGGATCAGCGTTCCTGCCAGTTGGTCGGCCGGGGCCTGCACACTTGCCGTGTCCGCCGTCCCGAAATCCGAGATCAGCATGCGCGCGCCCTCGTGATAGAGCGAAAAAATCGCGTTGCCGATGACGAAATTGACCGCCTGCTGGAGCTGATCGTCGGACAGGCCGTCGATACCGGAGGCGACCTGCGCCTCGGCATCAATCGGAGCCGTCAACGATACGAAAGCCAGCGGAACGGCGGCCAGAAAACGACGGAACATAAAATCAGACCTTCCGGGAACGAGGAGCGTCACTGATTCCCGAACCTAACGAGTCACGCAATGGGCTGGTTGCATCAGCTGTCAAGAATCGGGTGGATAGCAGCGCGTTTCGGGACCATAGCTGCAAAGAAGCAACGCCGATCCCAGCCAGAAGAGGCCGCCATGACCAATATCGTTTTCACCGCAATGCCGGCTAAGGACGCCGAGGATTTCCGCGCGGGCGCCGCCGATGCCTATGGCAATCGACCGGAAACAGCCGTGTCTCCCGGCGGCATGCCGTGTCGCCACTGCCTCGACCAGATCGGCGCGGGTGAAGCCATGCTCGTACTCGCCTACCGGCCGTTTCCCTCGCTGCAGCCCTACGCCGAGACTGGGCCGGTCTTCCTGCATGCCGAAGCCTGCGATCGTTATCCACTGACAGATATCCTTCCGCCGATGCTGGACAGCCCCGATTATATCGTGCGCGGATATGGCGACGATGACCGTATTGTCTATGGCACGGGTGCGGTAACGGCCACCGGCGAGATCGTCTCGCGGGCGCGGGCACTTCTGGGGCGCGAAGACGTCGCCTATGTCCATGTCCGTTCCGCACGAAACAATTGTTACCAATGCCGTATCGCCAAAGCATAATCACAGCATTGTCTAGAATTTTAACCGAACGGCTAAACGGGTTTCAAACTTTTACAGGTTAATCTGCACGCATCGGAAACAATTGATTTGAGTAGAAAAATGACAAACAACCTCAATATGGCGACCCGGACCGCGCCTCGCAGCAAGACAAGGATCTTTGCGACTGTGCATTATTTCAGCCAGTCGACCAGAGGACGTGTCGTCGATCTGTCGGCAACCGGAATGGCGCTCGAGCTGGACGGGCCTTTCGCTGCCGCCAAGGGTAGCCGGGTCAAGGTGCAGAGTGAGGATCTGGGCTTCATCGAGGGCGTCGTGCAGTGGCAGCACATGAACCGTCTTGGTCTGCAGCTCAAGCTTTCCACCAACACGCTGGCGCAGCTCTCTTCCTATTTTCGTTTCTTCCACGAAGACGTGAAACCGACACTGGCCCGCTGATCCGGAGCATTACAATGCGCGGAACAAATGACGCGCATTTTCCAGTGCGGCGGGACCTGCGCCGCACGTTACTGACAAAAAATTTATCAAACGGTTGAAAACCGGCCCATCTGTCATGGGCCTGTCATTTTGGTGATGGACTCCTCTGCGATTGCTTCTACCCTGTCGTCTTTAAAGACAGAGCAAGCTTCATCCGAAGGAGTTCCCATGTCGTCGCTTCTCGCCCTACACCCCATTACCCGGCGCTCACTTCTGGGTGGCATTGCAGCCACTTCGGCGCTCGTGATGTTGCACCCTTTTGCTGCGCGTGCGGCGGCCAACCAGGCGCATCTGCGCATCATGGAAACGACCGACATCCATGTTCACGTCTTTCCCTATGATTATTACGCCGACAAACCGAACGACACGATGGGTCTGGCGCGCACCGCCTCGATCATAGACACCATCCGCGCCGAAGCCGGGAACTCGATGCTGGTGGATAACGGCGACTTCCTGCAGGGCAACCCGCTCGGCGACTATATCGCCTATGAGCGCGGCATGAAGGCCGGCGACAAGCACCCTGTCATCAATGCCATGAACGTCTTGGGCTACGATTGCGGCACGCTCGGCAACCACGAATTCAATTACGGTCTCGACTATATGTCGAACACGCTGGCGGGCGCCGGTTTCCCCTATGTGTGCGCCAACCTCACCAAGGGGCAGCTGGCTTCCGATCCGAAGAACGACGAGCTGTTCTTCAAGCCCTATGTCATTCTGGAAAAACAGATCCGCGATGGCGGCGGCGTCACCAGCCCGGTCAAGGTCGGCATCATCGGTTTCGTGCCGCCTCAGATCATGATGTGGGATTCCAAGAATCTCGAGGGCAAGGCGCAGACGCGTGACATCGTCGAGGCGGCGAAAGCCTGGGTGCCTGTCATGAAGGAGGAAGGCGCGGATATCATCATCGCCCTTTCCCATTCCGGCATCGACGGCAAGGGCCAGACCGAGCGCATGGAAAACGCATCGCTATATCTCGCAGCTGTTGAAGGCATTGATGCGATCTTCACCGGCCACCAGCACCTTGTTTTCCCCGGTCCGAAGACCTGGGACGGCATCGAGGGTGCGGATGCGGTCAAGGGGACGCTGATGGGCAAGCCGGCGGTCATGGCCGGCTTCTGGGGCTCCCATATGGGCCTTATCGACCTGCTGCTTGAAAAGGATGGCAAGAGCTGGAAGATCGTCGACTTCACCTCAGAAGCCCGCCCGATCTACCATCGCGATGAAAATCGCAAGGTCGTTGCTGACTATACCGACAAGCCGGAGGTTCTCGCCGCAGCCAAGGTGGATCACGAAGCGGCCCTTGCCTATGTGCGCCGCCCGGTCGGCAAGACATCCGCGCCGCTCTATTCCTATTTCGCGCTGGTGGCAGACGATCCGTCCGTGCAGATCGTCTCCAACGCCCAGACCTGGTACATCAAGGACATGCTGAAGGAAGGGCAGTATAAGGATCTGCCCGTGCTTTCGGCAGCGGCCCCCTTCAAATCGGGCGGTCGTGGCGGCGCGGATTATTACACCGATGTCCCCGCCGGTGACATCGCCATCAAGAACGTCGCCGATCTCTATCTTTATCCCAACACGGTGCAGGCAGTGCTGATCAACGGGGCGCAGGTGAAGAACTGGCTGGAAATGTCCGCCGGCATGTTCAATACGGTTGAGGCCGGTGCCAAGGATGCGCCACTGCTCAACCCAGACTTCCCGTCCTATAATTTCGACGTGATCGATGGCGTGACTTATCAGATCGACATTTCCAAACCGGCGAAATTTGACAAGGACGGCAAGGCGGTCAACCCGGACAGCAACCGCATCGTCAATCTGCAGTTCAATGGCAAGCCGATCGATCCCGAACAGAAATTCGTGGTTGCGACCAATAATTACCGTGCAAGCGGCGGCGGCAAATTCCCCGATATCGCCGGCGACAAGGTGATCTTTGTGGCGCCCGATACAAACCGCGACGTGATCGTGCGCTATATCATCGATCAGGGCACCATCAACCCGTCCGCGGATGCCAACTGGTCCTTTGCACCGGTGGCAAACACCACCGCCGTCTTCGAGACCGGGCCCAAGGGACGCCATTACGCAGCCGACATCAAGGGCGCCCGGATCGAGGATGCCGGCGACGGCGCGGAAGGTTTCGCGAAGTTCCGCCTGATTCTTTAACGACCGTGCCCTCCCGGCGACCTGTCGCCGGGAGGTATTCTCCTAGTCGCGCCCAGCCAACGCGCGTAACAGCATCGGCAGTTCCTGCGGCGGCTTCTGTTCGATACGCCGATAGTCGCTTCCGTCACGGTTACGGCGGATGAGTCTCAGGCCAACCATGTCGCGCCTCAGCATGGCCGCATCCCCGAACAGGTGCAGGCTATCCAGAAAGCTGCTGAATTCTCGCTCGGAAAAACTCTGCCCCGCGGGAATTTTTGCCCAGAGATACCAGAGGCACAGTTCCTGATGCGACCGGCGGGCCGGCCATTGCATCAGCCGGCCGGCGACATCAAAGACACGAACCGTCTTCAGCACCCTGCCCTCATTGACGGCTGGCAGCAGCTCTGACTTGGAAGGTCCGCTTTCTCCGGACGAGGCCCGGTCAGCGCGCAGATGCTGGAAATTTCGAAAACCGGCAGCCCGGCTCAGAAGATTGAGCATCTCCACATGGCTCGGCTGGCGGTCCAGCCTGCCGATCTGCTCGCGCACGGATTTAGCAAAGGTCGAGAGATCGGCGATATCAATGGAAAGGATCGAACGTGGCATGACTTACCCTCAAGTGCCATTCCGAAAAGGTGTCGCTGATCGCCGGCTTCCGACAAGGCACGGGATAAGTGCTGTCAAACCATACATATGCAGGTTTAGCTTCCCATGCGGGACGGCGATGCCTCGGTGAACTGCAGACCGTGATTAGGTATAGGCAGGCGATCCGCCCACGTCAATTGGTCTCTGCTGGCATAGCGCCGAGGTTGCCGCGCGTTTCCTCTCCCAGCCGGGGCGAAGAAGCAGGCCCGACCGGTCCACATATAATTAGCCAATATCACTCAGCGGCGACAGCAATGGTCCTCTGTTTGCTGGCAGCAAGCATACCGTTGAAATCCTTGTGGTTCGGGCAGGCGGACAGGCGCTGCTGAAAAGCCTCGGCGAGCCATTGCCCCGCCGGACCCGCAGGCGAATCGACCCGTCGCAGTGCAAACAGCGGATATTCCCCCTGCTCATAGGCCTCGAGTTCGAGCGCCTTGAGGCTGCCATTGGTAAGATCGTTGCGGACGATCGATGCGGGCAGACCGCCCCAGCCGAGACCGCCCTTGATGAGCTGGTATTTGGTGGCGATGTCGCTGACCCGCCATGTCTTGTAGGAGAGAACATTGAAATCGCGGCCCTTGGTCAGGCCGGAGGCATCGGTGACGACAAGCTGAACCTCCTCACGCACGTCGGCGAGAACCAGTGGGCGTTCGATCTGCGCCAGCGGGTGATCCGACGCGACGACCGGCAGCATGAAGGAATGGCCCACCTTTTCGACGACGAGCTCATCATCCTGGCGCAGCATCGCCCCGCCAATGCCGATGCCTGCCTTGCGGGAGAGCACCATGTCCATGACCATGCCCAGCTCGCCAACATTGAGAGTGAGGGCTACGGTTGGGAATTGCGTGCGAAAATCCCGCAGCACAGCCACCACGGCCTCCGCCGGCACCATGGTGCTGATAGCTACGGAAAGTTCCGCTTCCAGCCCCTGTTTCAGCCCCTTGGCGCGGGCACGCATTTCCTGCAGGCCAGCGACGATGCGCCTTGCATCCTCCAGCATGGCGCGCCCTTCGTCCGTCAGCTTCGGCTGGCGCACACCGTTGCGCTCAAAAAGCGTAACCTCAAGCTGCGCTTCGAGATTGGCGATGGTGTAACTGACCACCGACTGCGCACGATTGAGCGCTCGCGATGCGGCGGAAAAACTGCCGGTCTCGGCAACCGTCAAGAATACCTGCAATTGATCGAGCGTTGGGTTCGCGTCCATGTCCCATCCATTTCATCGATAGATTGCTTCCACATTATCACAGTTTTCTTGATGGCAGCAATTTTTCATATAGAGCGCAAAGGCAGGGCATCGTGCTCTCCCGCCCTCCCAAGGCGCCCGTCAATTCATCGAATATGCAAGGAAAAGACCATGTCCAACATTCTTCTCATCACTTCCAGCCCGCGCGGCGACGAATCGGTTTCGAACAAGTTCGCCGGTGAGCTCGCCAGCAAGCTGAAGGCCAAGTCGGCTTCCAACACCCTTGTCCACCGCGATCTCGCAGCTGACCCGATCCCGCATCTCGACACCGTCAAGACAGCCGCAATCCGCAAGGCACCCGATCAGCGCACGGCTGAAGAAGCGGTTGCAGCCGATTATTCCGACAAGCTCGTTGCAGAGCTTCTGGCCGCCGACACCGTCGTCATCGGCACCGGCCTCATCAACTTCAACATCTATTCCGGCCTGAAGTCGTGGATCGACAACGTCGCCCGCGCTGGCCAGACCTTCAAATACACCGAAACCGGCCCGGTCGGTCTCGCCACTGGCAAGAAGGTGTACATCGTCCTGGCGGCTGCCGGCGTTTACTCCGAAGGCCCGGCCGTTTCGATGAACCATGCCGTTCCCTATCTGAAGACCGTTCTCGGCTTCATGGGCATGACCGATGTGGAAGTGATCTACGTCGAGGGTCTGGCTTTCGGCCCCGAAGCAGTCGAAAAGGCTGTAGCGGCTGCCGAAGCCAAGGTGGAAGAACTGGCACAGGCCGCCTGAGGCATTCATTCAAAGGCAATCCCGGCATGACCGCCGGGTATTGACCGAACTCCGTACCGTAACGGCCGTGGACCCTGTCCCGGCCGTTATTCTTTGCCACGTAGGTCACGCAACTGATTCAGATAACAAAGCACAGAAATGCTGCCCGTCCCTGAAGGCCGTAGCGTTCAGGCACTCAATGCAGCCGTCATCATTTTCCCGGGAAGAGAGATGAGCCGTTCTGATCGATAATCAGCTTCGCCTTGCGGATGGTGAACTCCACCGCATCATCGAGGCTGGTGAAGACGTCGGCCCGCACGAATTCATGCACCAGCACCTCGTCACCGGCCTTTTTCTCAATACGGCCAGCCAGGCGGAACTGGCCACCTTCCTTGATCGGGGTCGCATAGATCAGATAGTCGCCATGCGCATGCGGTTCTGCCTGCGCCGTCTTCTGCGGGGCGTCGGAAGACGGCTGGCCGGAGCCGAAGGCCGAGAGGATTTTGGAAAAAAACGATGCCATGGCTTGCACTCCCTCAATTCGTGTCACGTTTGAAGGGCGGATGACACCCGCCCTTCCCTGCCTCTTCCGATCAGATGATCAGGTTTGACAGGATGTCATTTTCGGTGATGTCCTCATAACCGAGACCGGCCGCTTCGAAGCGCTCCAGCAGGCCGGCGAAGTTCTCCTTCGCGCTGGTTTCGATGCCGATAAGGATCGAGCCGAAGTTGCGGGCCGATTTCTTCAGATATTCGAAACGGGCGATATCATCATCCGGGCCAAGCAGGTTGAGGAAATCGCGAAGCGCACCGGGACGCTGCGGCAGGCGCAGGATGAAGTATTTCTTCACGCCCGTGTAACGCATGGCGCGCTCCTTCACATCCGGCAGGCGCTCGAAATCGAAATTGCCGCCGGAAACCACGGCGACGACCGTTTTGCCTTCCAGCTTTTCGCGGCCGAGCTTTTCCAGCGCGGCGATCGAGAGCGCGCCTGCGGGCTCCAGCACCACGCCTTCGAGATTCAGCATCTCGATGATCGTCACGCAGATAGCATTTTCCGGGATGAGCTGGACCTGATCGGCCGGGAAATCCTTCAGCGCCTTGAAGTTGAGGTCGCCGATGCGGGCGACGGCGGCGCCATCGACAAAATTATCGATCTTGTTCAGCGTCACCGGTTCGCCACGTTCGAGGCTTTTCTTCAGGCTCGGTGCGCCTTCCGGCTCGCAGAACACGAAGTTTTCCTTGCGGACCGTCCCGGCCAAAAATCCGGACAGGCCAGCCGAAAGACCACCACCGCCGACAGGCATCACGACGATGTCAGGCTTAGTGCCATCCGGGAGCTGGTCCATGATCTCGGCGGCAACCGTCGCCTGGCCCTCGATGATATCCTCATGGTCGAACGGCGGCACCATGTAGCCGTCATTGTCCTGCACGTGCTGGCGGGCAGCAGCGTAACACTGGTCGAATATATCGCCCACCAGACGGATGGAGATGAACTCGCCGCCGAAGATGCGGGTCTTTTCGATCTTCTGCTGCGGTGTGGTCACCGGCATGAACACAACGCCATGAACGCCGAAATGGCGGCAGGCGAAAGCAAAACCCTGGGCGTGGTTGCCAGCCGAAGCACAGACGAAAATCTTGCCCTTGCCGGCCTTGGCCACCGCCTTGCGCAGAAAATTGAATGCGCCTCTAATCTTGTAGGAACGAACCGGGGACAGATCCTCACGCTTCAGCCAAATCGACGCGCCATACCGACGGCTGAGATGTTCATTCAACTGCAGCGGCGTTTCCGGGAATATTTCCCGCACTTCCCGCCGCGCTGCTTCCACAAGCTGCTTGTCCACGATAGTCAATCCATTGAAATTCATAATGGCACCCGCTATGCCATAGGAAGGCGTCCGAGACAAAGACTCATTTCAGCGCGGCCACGAACTCCGGGTTTCATTTCTTGAACAGTAACCTTCTGCGCTCGGTCATATATGTAGCGTCCATCTTCGGGCTTTATCTCGCCACGGCCATGTTCCTGCCCGCACTGACGGATCTTTATTACGGCAATGACGACTGGATGGTATTCGCGCTTTCCGGCTTCATGTGTGGCGGGTTCGCGCTTGCCTGCGCGCTCGCCACGCGCGGGCCGATCGCTTCGTTCAACAAGCGTTTCGGCTTTTTGCTCGTCAACCTGCTCTGGCTGGTGTTTTCCATCGTCGGTGCAGTGCCGCTTTATCTGTCCGAACTCGGCCTGACGCCGGGCCAGGCGCTTTTCGAGTCCGTCTCCGCCATCACGACGACCGGATCCACCGCCATTTCGGGTCTCGACAATGCGCCGCAGGGTATTCTCCTGTGGCGGTCGCTGCTGTGCTGGCTCGGCGGCATCGGTATTGTCGCCCTCGGCCTCTTCATCCTGCCGCTGCTGCGCGTCGGCGGCATGACCTTCTTCCGCATGGAATCCTCCGACACCGGCAACGACCGCCCCTTCGCCCGGCTGGCAAGCTTCACCCGGGCTTTCGTGGCGATCTACATCGTCATGACGCTCGCCTGTACCATCGCTTATGATTTTGCCGGCATGTCGCATTTCGATGCGCTGAACCATGCCATGTCGACGGTTGCGACGGGCGGCTTCTCCACCCATGACGCGTCCTTCGCCTATTTCAACAATACGGCCCTGCTGTGGATCGCCACCATCTTCCTCATCTTCGGCAGCCTGCCGTTCTCGGTCATGATCCTGCTCGCCGTGCGGCGCCGGCTGGAGACGCTGCGCGACCCGCAGATCGCCGTCTTCCTCGGCTACCTCTGCGCGATCTCGGTTGCCGTTGGTGTCTACCACCATTTCAGGAACGGCGTGCCGCTGGATGATGCGCTCAGCCATTCCTTCTTCAACATGACTTCCATCCTGTCGACCGGCGGTTTTGCCAGCGATGACTACACGCTGTGGGGGCCCTTCGTCGTCGTCGTCGCCTTTTTCGCCACTTTCATGGGCGGCTGCTCGGGCTCGACGGCCGGCGGCATCAAGGCCTATCGTTTTCTCATCATCTTCAACGTGGCGCGGGCCGGGCTCAAGAAGCTGATCTATCCGAATGCCGTCTATTCCGTGCGCTACGGCCAGCAGGTGGTCGATCCGGAAACCATCCGCACCATCTTTCTCTTCATCAGCTGTTTCATCGCACTTTGGATTGCCGGCAGCCTGGCCATGAGCCTGATGGGCTATGATTTCCTCACCGCCACCTCGGCTGTGGCGACCTCGCTTGCCAATGTCGGCCCCGGCATCGGTCCGATCATCGGCCCGGCAGGCAATTTCTCCACGATCAGCGAACCGGCGCTCTATCTCCTGTCGATCCTGATGCTGCTGGGGCGTCTGGAAATCCTGACGGTTCTGGTGCTGCTGATGCCGATTTTCTGGAAGAGCTGAAATCACTGGCTTTGGGCGAATAAAGCGCTTGACCTTCCCACGTTGGAATAGTCCAGGCTCTCCCTGTTACGAATTCCCAATCACGGAGAACCGCCTATGTGCACCGCTCACCAGCATCACCCGGAAACCACTGCCGCACCCGTCAATGCCGACCTTTCTTTCCACGTTGAAGACATGACCTGCGGGCACTGCGCCGGTGTGATCAAGGGCGCGATCGAGAAGACCGTTCCCGGCGCTGCCGTATATGCCGATCCGGCAAGCCGCACAGTGGTGGTTGGCGGCATCTCCGATGCGACACGTATCGCAGAAATCATCACCGCGGCTGGATACACGCCGGAAGCACGCGCCTGATCAGACGAGATACCGGCGGCGCTTTCATACAGCCGCCGCCGGATCGCACTGCCTGCCCCGCTTCGCGCTGAATTGTGTGACGGGTTTGGACGGCATCCATCCCTCTCTCCTCCCGGACGGCAAACGCCCTCTCCCTTTCAATCAAGGGTGACGGAGGAGGTTTCCCCAGCTTAATGAATCGAATCCGCCCTCCTCCGTCGTTCCGGCCCTGAACCGGAATCCAGCTGACGTGCGTCTGTACGGCGGGAAGACTCCTTTAAGTCCAAGGACCTGGGCTGGCTGGATTCCGGCACAGGGCCGCAATGACGGCGGAGAGGTTCAGGGGCCTTCTCATAAAAGAGACCCGGCTCTTGCGAACCGGGCCACACCTCGTCAGCAATGTCACATTGGCTATTTCACCGCCAGATCCTTGGTCATGATGAAGTAGTTGATCGGATGCGGCTTGAAGTTCTCGACCTTGTCCGAATAGGCATCGAAAGCCGTCTCGTGGATGAGGTAGACGGTGACCGCTTCATCGTAAACCCTCTTCGCCGCCTCGGCATAGATGGCGTAACGCTTGGCCGGCTCGGCCACCGCATAGGCCGATTTGATCAGCTTGTCCGTCTCTTCGCTGCAATAATGCGAGATGTTGTAACCGCCTGTGCAGGTGTAGTCGGCGTTCAGGAAACCGATCGGCTCTGCAACGTCAGTGGCGTAACCGCGCGACAGAAGAACCATGTCGAAGTTGCCGGACAGGAGATCGGGCTCGATCGCTGTGTAATCGGCAACGCGAACGTCGACCTTGATGCCGATTTCCTGCAACTGGGCCTGGATAACGGCGGCAACATCCTTGAGTTCGGTTCTTTCCGTGTAGGCGAGAAGCGTCAACTTCAGGCTGCCGGGAGCAACTCCGGCCTCTTTCAGCAGAGCCTTTGCCTTCTCCAGGTCATAAGCGGGTGTGACGTCTTGCGGCGCCCACGGCTCACCCGGTGCGAAGGGCATCGTTGCGGGCTTTACCACGCCTTCATAGATGCTGTCCGCAATACCGGCGGTATCGATGGCAGCCCGGATCGCCTGCCGAACCTTGATATCCTTGAAAGGCGCCTTTGAATTATTGAGCAGCATTTCGGTGATCCGCGGCACGGTGATCGGCGCAACCTTGACGCCCTTGGCCGCTTCAACGGTCTTCACCGTCCAGGGCGGGATCATGCGCGAAATCTGCACTTCACCGCTTCTTATCTGGGTGGCGCGCGTATCGGCGTCCGGGATGAAGTTCACGCGGCCGCCCGAAAGCTTCGGCATACCGGCCCAATAGTCATGGTTTGCGGTCAGCTCCATATATTGGTTGGTATCGACCTTGGTAATCTTGAAGGGTCCGGTGCAGGTTCCGATCGGATCGACCTTGCCATCCTTATAGGCTGAAGGCGCGAGGATCGACGTTGCCGGACTTCCCATTTGCGCCGGCAGCAGCACCGATGGCTCGATGGTCGTGATCTTCACGATATCGTCACCATCGGCATCAACAGCGGCGATCAGCTTGGGCGAGAAGGCGCGCGCCGGAACAGGCGCTTTTAGAAGATTGGTGAGTGCATTGACCGCGGCTGCGGCATTGAGCGGCTCACCATTCTGGAATTTCACACCCTTGCGCAGCTTGAATTCCCAGACCTTCGGCGCGGTCTGCGTCCAGGATTCGGCAAGGCCAGGCTCCAGTGTCGCGTCATAACCGACACGAACCAGACTTTCGAAACATCCCGCCCGCGAGCCGAGATAGGCATCGTCGGAAGCCATCTGCCAGCCGGTCTTGACGCCGGTATAATCGTCATAGGTGATCGTTCCGGCTGTCGCCGCATGTGCCCCGAATGAGACAACAACGGCGCACGTCGCCAAAAGTGCGTGCTTCATCATAGAAGATTCCCCTTTTATTTTTGATGACAACGCTCACATCTCTTACATATTCTCGAAAATTCGCTTATTCCATAAAATTACAACAATAATACCCTATGGATATCTTTAGATTATCCATTCGAATATCATCTATTTTACGTTTTATACTCGGAATTTTATTCCGATATTAAGCTTCAAACACACAATTCATCTGTTTTTACAGCATCAGAGAACTGTAGCTGCGTCGTCCTTCAACCCAGTTCCTGCCAGCGGTGGCAACGCGCGAAATGCTCGCCGGAAACGCCTTCCAGAACGGGTTCTACCTCTCCGCATATTGCGGTCGCGTATTTGCAGCGCGTGTGGAATTTGCATCCGTCGGGAGGATTGAGAGGGCTCGGCAGATCACCGTCCAGGAGCATTTCCGGTGCATACAACCCCGTCTCGTCCAGCATCGACGATGCAATGAGGGCCTTGGTGTAGGGATGCGTCGGCGCCCGGAAAAGCTCTTCACGGTCAGCGATTTCAACGACGCGCCCGAGATACATTACCGCGATGCGATCGCACAGATAACGCACCACACGCAGGTCATGGGAAATCATCAGAACCGTCAAACCGTGGCGACGCTTCATGTCCATCAGGAGGTTCAGTATCTGCGTGCGCATGGAGGCGTCGAGCGCCGATGTCGGCTCATCGCAAACGAGGAAACTCGGATTGAGAAGAAGTGCGCGCCCTATGACGACGCGCTGCAATTGCCCGCCGGAACACTGGCTGGGATAACGATCGTAAAATGAGGCATCAAGACCGACCTCTTCCAGCATCCGGAAAACCCGCGTCGCGCGTTCCTCGCGAGAGCCGATGCCGTGCTGGGCAAGCGGTGCTTCCATGCTTTGCCCGATGCGCATACGGGGATCGAGTGCCGAATAGGGATCCTGAAACACCAGTTGCACGACCCGACGCATCCGCCGAAGCTCTTCGCCCTGGATTTGCAGTATATTATGATTACCGATGCTGACCTCGCCTTTCGTCGCGTTCGTCAGCCGCGTTATCAATCCGGCGACGGTGCTTTTGCCGCAGCCGGATTCGCCGACGAGGCCCAGAACCTCGCCTTCGCCGATCGTCAGCGACACGTCGTCAACGGATTTCACCACCCGGTGACCGAAGCCTGATATGGGGTAATATTTGCAAAGATTTTTGGCAATCACATAGGGTCGGCTGTCGCTGCCGACCGATGGCGTGGCCTGTTTCATCGTTGGCGATAACATCGTCACCTCCTTCAGCACATTGCGTGGCCAGCATGATCATGGTTGACCTGCTCGTCACCGACTGCCCAGCACCGGGCCTTGCGTCCTTCCGGCAGGGCATTCAGATTCGGTTCGGCTGCCATGCAGCGGCTGCCCATGCCGGCGGATTTGGCGAGCGAGCAGCGCGGGTGAAACCGGCAGCCGCAGGACATGTCGTGGGCCTGCGAACTGGAGCCGGGGATTGTCAGCAACTGCCCCTCGCCGTCAGTGGTCAGAAGCGAGCAGCTGATGAGCGCCTTGGTATAGGGATGCTGCGGCGCCTTGAGGATCGCCTGGGTGGGCCCTTCCTCCACGATGCGGCCGGCATACATGACCGCGATCCGGTCCGCGAATGCGGCGACAACCGAAAGATCATGGGTGATGAGCAGCGTGGCCAGCCGGCGCTTGCGGCGCTCGTCATCGAGCAGGCGCAATATCTGTGCCTGAACGGTGACATCGAGCGCTGTCGTCGGCTCGTCGGCGATCAGCAGTTGCGGATTGCCCGAGAGTGCTGCGGCGATCATGACACGTTGCGCCATGCCGCCGGAAAGTTCGTGCGCGAAGCATTGCGCCCGTGCAGACGGATCGGGAATACCGACATCGGACAGAAGGCCGACGACCCGATTGAGAGCGGCGTGCCGGCTCATCTTGCGATGGACCCATAGCGGTTCGGCAACCTGCGTCCTCACCCGGCTGGTGGGATCCAGCATGGCCTGTGGCTGCTGAAACAGCATGCCGATATCTGCGCCGCGCAACGCGTCGAGTTCGGCGGATGACAGGGCGAGAATATCACGCCCGGCAAAGGAAATTCGGCCGGAGTTGATTTCCGCACCCTGTGGCAGGAGCCGCATCAGCGATAGCGCCGTCATGCTCTTGCCGGATCCGGACTCGCCGACGAGAGCGACAACTTCCCCGGCATTGACGGAAAGCGTCAGCCCGGAGATGACGAATTTCCGGCCATGTTGCGCCGGCACCGAAACGTGCAGGTCCTCAATTTCCAGAAGCGGTGCGCATTCGGAAGACATGGCCGTGCTGGCATGCGTGTGTCCTTCGATATTCATAAGAGTTCCCCTTATTTTTATTGAATCGGAGGCATTTACGGATTTTCATGCGGCTTCAGACGATATTACTCTCCTTCATTGTCCGTGGCGTCATCTATGTTTGACGGCAGTCAAATCGACCATTGCCCCTTCGCGGGCGTCAATGACCGCTCGTTTTCTTGGTTTCAAGGTTGAGGCCATGGCCGATCCAGGTCACGCTGAGCGCCGCCAGGAAAATCGCCAGACCCGGTGCGATAACCAGAACGGGCATGCGTTCGGCGTAGGCCTGCGCATCGGACAGCATCAGCGCCCAGTCGGCGGCCGGCGGCTGTACGCCGAGCCCCAGAAATGACAGTCCGCCCACCGTGATCAGCTTGTGGCCGAACCGCAGGAACGCGACAGCGGCAATGGGCCAGATCGTGTTGGGAATAATATGCCGGAAGATGATGAAGCTCCGCGTACATCCAAGCACCTCTGCCGCGCGGATATATTCACGGGAATTGATCGAAAGCGTCAGTCCCCGTGCCAGCCGTGCGAAAGGCGTCCAGCCAACGATGGTCAGCGAGGCGATCAGCGTGCCGTATCCGGGCCCGAATATGGCGACGAGGAAAATTGCGATCACGACATCGGGTATGGCTATGAGCAGGTCCACGATGCGCATCAAAATCTGATCGACTATGCCGCGGCTGCGGCCGCTGACGATGCCGATCAAGGCTCCTATCACGACCGAGAGAATGACGGTGATCGCGGCGATGGTAACCGTGAAACGGCCGCCTATGAGCAGACGGCTGAGCACATCACGCCCCAGATGGTCCGTTCCGAGCCAATGGGCGGCGCTCGGCGCGTTCAGCCGCAGGCGAAGGTTCTGCTGCGCCGGATTATAAGGCGAAATCCACGGCGCAATGATGAGCAGCAGGATGATGGCGAGAAAGATCGCCGATCCCGCATAGAAGGTCCAGTGCCGCCGGCGAATGAAATCCGTGAACCGGTTGAGGGTCGAGGGACGTCTGGGCGCGGTCATCGTCATGGCGGCAGCCTGTGGAAAGTGACTAATGGTCATGGCGACCTCGCATTGCCGGATTGATCAGGACATAGAAGCTGTCGGCCAGGGTATTGATCAGGATGGAAAGCGCGACGATGCAGATGAAGCCGCCCTGCAGCATCGGGATGTCGCGGTTGACCACCGCATCGTAGAGAAGCCGACCCATTCCGGGGATGGCGAAGATCACCTCCACCACCACCGATCCGCCCAGCAGGCCCGCAAGCCACAGGGCAAAAAACGTGACTACCGGAAGCGAGCCGTTGCGGATGCCGTGCCGCATGACCGTGCCATGCATGCCCAGCCCGCGGCTGCGCGCCGCCGTGATATAAGGGGCGCGTAAAACTTCGGCCATCGCCGCGCGCGTCACCTGCGTGAAATAGGCGAGCGGTCGCAGGGTCAGCGTCAGCGCAGGAAGGACCAGCGAACGCCAGCTGTCCCATCCCGCGGAGGGCAGCCAGCCAAGATAGAGGGCAAAGACGAGCGCAGACATGGGCGCGAACCAGTATTCGGGCGTGGCGACGAAGGTCTGGATCATCAGCGTCGCGAAATTGTCCAGCCTTCCGCCGGGACGCATTGCGGCAAGCGTGCCGAGCGGCAGGGCAACGGCCACCGCTATTGCCAGCGCCGTCAGCGCCAGTGTCACCGACACGCCGAGGGAACGCAAAAGCTCACCGGCGACGGGTTGGCTGCTGGTGAAGGAGAAGCCAAGGTCACCGCGTAACGCGTTCGACAGCCAGGCGAAATATTGCACATAGAGCGGACGGTCGAGCCCGAGGCTGGTTCTCAGCGCTTCAACGGCGTGTGGATCAAGCGCCGTATCACGCATGCGCGAAAACAGGATGGTACGGGCCGGATCGCCACCGGCCATATAGGGCAAAAGAAACGCGATGACGGAAACGATCGCCAACATCAGGCACAGGATAAGGAAGCGCTGTAATATCTGTATCCACATGGCTGGTCTCCTTCACCGCATTGGCATTTTTACCGCAATCGACGACGTCCGCGATTGGAACGGCCGCTCATTTCGCAAGGCGCTGTAGTTCCGCTACCGCGCCGGACGTGCCCTTCAACATGCCCGACCGTTTCGGCACCACCGCCGCCGGGATGAAATCGGGATCTTCCGATTGCGCCAGATCCTGAATGATCGGACACTCCGGCTCGCCATTATCCGGGCAATAGGTCGCCAGATGGCGGAGCGTATCGGCCATGTCGCGAAGCGTTTGCATCTTGGCTTCGAGATCGACGACGTGTTCCATGACGATGCGTTTGACGTCGCAGGAGGCGCCGCCGGGATCACGCCACAAGGTCATGAGCTGCCTTATCTTTTCGATTGAAAAACCGAGGTCGCGGCTTATAAAGCGCAGTGTTTCCAGATCATTGGCCGTATAGACCCGGTAGCCGGAATCGGTGCGGCTCGCCGATTTGATCAGGCCGATCGTCTCGTAATGTCTGATCATCTTTGCAGAAACGCCGGATGCGGTGGCGGCTGTGCCGATGTTCATGGATCCTGCTCCTATCTTTCCGGGGTGGACAACAGATCTGCATCACTGTCGGAGAGCGCGTCAGCGCCATTCAGCCAGCCGATCACCACGTCGCTTAATGGTATGGCTCGGCATGCAAGCGTCAGGCCATCTGCTTTCTCTTCCTCAGTCAGCGAAAAAGGCGTGTGCTTGAGAAGGTCGACCTCACCGGAGACCAGCCTCGACTTGCGGGCCCCACAGCGGCCCATGCGACAGCCGTGCGGGTAAGCGATGCCTGCTGCCAGGGCGGCCTGAAGGACAGTCTCGCCCTCCGCCACCGCGATGCTGCGATCAATCTGCGGCAAGTGGATGGTCCGGGGGAGTGCCATTGTGTCCCCTCCTATTCCGCTGCTGCGAGCTGCAAGCCCGCGGGTCTGTCCGTGAGCGGCGCACGGAAATTTTTCAGGCGCAGCGCGTTCGTCAGGACGAAGACGCTGGAAAGTGCCATTGCGCCGGCAGCAAGGACGGGTGACAGCAACACGCCGTTGACAGGATACAATATTCCGGCCGCCACGGGAACGAGCGCGGCGTTGTAAGCGAAGGCCCAGAACAGGTTCTGGCCGATATTGCGGATCGTGGCCTTGGACAGGGCGATGGCATTGGCCACACCGCGCAGATCGCCCGACATCAGCACCACATCGGCGCTCTCAATCGCGACATCCGTGCCCGTTCCGATGGCGAGGCCGACATCGGCTGCCGCAAGCGCCGGTGCATCGTTGATGCCATCGCCTACGAAGGCGACCCGGCGCCCACCGGCGGCAAGCCTTTTGACGGCTTCCACCTTGCCGTCCGGCAGCACTTCCGCCACCACCTCGTCAATGCCGAGGCGACGGGCGATGGCCTCTGCGGTGCGGCGATTGTCACCCGTGATCATCGTTACCTTGAGGCCGAGCGCATGCAGCGCCGCGATCGCCTCCGGGGTCGTCTGCTTCACCGGATCGGCCACTGCGATAATCGCGGCCAGCCTGCCGTCGACTGCAGCATAAAGCGGCGACTGCCCTTCCCTGCCCAGCCGGTCTGCTTCATGCGCAAACATCGCGGTATCGTAACCGAGCTTCGCCATGAACCGGTCCGCGCCCGCTTCAACCCTGCGCCCTTCAACCACCGCCGCCACGCCAAAACCCGGCGTTGCCTCAAAACCTTCCGCATCGGCAAGCGCCAGGCCGCCATGTTTCGCGGCTTCGACGATCGCCTCCGCAATCGGGTGTTCGGATCGGCTTTCGAGGGATGCCACAAGGCGCAGCACCTCATCGGCACCGAAGCCCTCGGTCGTTGTAAAATGCACCAGTTTCGGCCTGCCGAGCGTCAACGTGCCGGTCTTGTCGACGGCGATCACCTCGGCATCGCGGAGCGTCTGCAACGCATCGCCGCGCCGGAACAGCACGCCCATCTCGGCGGCGCGGCCAGTGCCGACCATGATCGAGGTAGGCGTGGCAAGGCCCATGGCACAGGGACAGGCGATGATGAGAACCGCAACCGCATTGACGAGCGCGAAGGTCAGAGCCGGATCCGGTCCGAAGAAGAACCAGACGAGGAAGGTGGCGGCTGCGGCCAGCATCACCGCCGGCACGAACCAGTTGGTGACCTTGTCGACCAGCGCCTGAATGGGCAGCTTGTCGGCCTGTGCTTGCTCGACCATGCGGATGATCTGGGCGATCAGCGTATCGGCACCCACCTTGGTGGCGCGGAAGGTGAAAGAGCCGTTGCGGTTCACCGTACCGCCCACGACCTCGGAACCCGCCGTTTTCGTAACCGGCACGGGTTCGCCGGTTATCATCGATTCATCGACATAGGACGAGCCACTGAGGATCACGCCATCGACCGGCACTTTCTCGCCAGGACGGACAATGATCACATCACCGGCGCGCACATCCTGCAACGGCACATCCACGGTTTCGCCGTCGCGCAACACCCGCGCCGACTTGGCCTGCAACCCGAGCAATCGTTTTATCGCCTCGCTGGTGCGGCCTTTGGCGCGCGCTTCAAGGAACCGGCCAAGGAGGATGAGAGTGACGATGACAGCAGCGGCCTCGTAATAGACATTCGCCGTGCCGCGCGGCAATATTTCGGGCAGGAAGGTTGCGACAACCGAAAATCCCCAGGCGGCGGCGGTGCCCAACACGACAAGCGAGTTCATATCCGGCGCGAGCCGCAGAAGTGCGGGTACGCCTTTTTTGAAGAAACGCAGACCCGGTCCAAAGAGTACCAGCGTCGTCAGAACGAATTGCAGATACCAGCTTTCCCGCATGCCAACCGTTTCCATCACGATGTCGTGGATCGCGGGGACAAGATGCGAGCCCATTTCCAGAACGAAGACTGGCAGGGTCAAAGCAGCGGCCACGGCCAGGTTGATTTTCAGGCTGCGCAACTCCACGGCGCGTCGGTCCTGTTCCACGTCGCCGGCCCTGTCGGCGACGATTTCCTTCGCCGTGTAACCCGCCCGTCTGATCGCCTCGCCCAAGGTGGCGGTAGAGGCGGCATTGCCGGCGACGCGGATGGTGGCGCGCTCGCTCGCCAGGTTGACGCTCGCTTCCGAAACACCGGAAACAGCCTTCAGGGCCTTTTCAACACGGCCCACACAGGAGGCGCATGTCATACCCTCAATATCAAGCTCTATGGTTTTTTCTTCGACGCCATAGCCGGCATTCCGCACCGCCGCGATCACGGCCAGCACGTCAGGTGATCCGGAAAAAGAGATGTCAGCGCGTTCCGTCGCAAGATTGACCGAAGCCTTGAGAACCCCGGGCACCCTGGCGATCGCCTTTTCAACGCGGCCGACGCAGGAGGCGCATGTCATGCCATCGATCGCAATCTGATGGCTCGCCCGGATCTCCATTTGTGACATGCGTATGACCCCTCTTTTCTCATTTAAAAAAAAGATAGGGCTTCCCATCGTGGCAAGGTCAATAGGTTCTTTCGGGTGATTTCAACGGAAAAATGCCGCCTGCGTGATCAAGCACACTTTTAAGGCAATCCTGCGGATCTCAGCGCCAACCATGCCGAAAACCTGGAAAATTCGGCATAAAACCCTCCCAGACGCCGGGAAACCGCAGGGAAGCAAAAAAGAAAATTTAATCGGGGTTATGGTGCGGACGGCGGGACTTGAACCCGCAAGACCAATGGTCGGCAGATTTTAAGTCTGCTGCGTCTACCGATTTCGCCACGTCCGCATTGCGGCGCCATGAACCGTTTGGGGTCAAGTCGCTGCAAAAATGCTGTCATCGTTCAGGTGGCCGGCGCAAAGGCCGACCTTAAACACGACCGCGCCTCATCTACACAGTCCGGGCCGTTTCGGTCAACGGGGCCTCAGCCACACCAGGACTGATTTTTTCCCGAGAGCGGATGGGCCAGACCTTCGCGCACGAGCTGATCGGCGAAGGAGACGCCTGAACGCGAAAGGCGTGTCCGTTCCGTAGCTTGCCCGCCCGCAGCACCGGTAGATGCGACATCGAAGGCGCCGGCGTTCAGCATTTCGCGAAGCCTGACTTTCGCAATGAAACCGCGCTGGCGTTCTTCCATGCAGCGCGCCCGGTCGATCTGCGGAACCTCGATGCCGGCGAGCTGCATTTTGACGCCCTTCATCCAGAAGGTGTTGCCATCGGCCACACAATTGTTGAGGCCGGAGCGGCCGCAAAAGGCAAAAGTGCCGCTTTTTTCGCCGAGCGAGACCTTTTCGACTGACGGGCGGGTTTCCGGCAGGATAGCTGCGACCTTGTTCTGAGAGGCCGTGGGTGGCATGGCGATGGAGCGTGGCGGAACCGGTGCGTTGCCGGGCAGGACGGGGGCAGCAGGGCGAATGGCCGCGACTTTCTCGGAGGTAACCGCCTCGCGCTTGGCCGCCGTCGCGACTTTAGGAGCGTTGGCTGCCGAAGACGTCGCCTTCGCAACAGCCCGCTGCGGCAAAAGACTATCGCGATGTTCGTAGGCCTGAATGCCGCCGGCAACCACACCCAGCATCAGCACCCAGGGCCAAACGCTACCGCCACTCGATTTCTTCGCCGTGCGGCGTCGCGCTGTCGATTTTCGGTTGCTCACGGTCGGACTCCTTTTTACGGAGCCGCATTATCGGCCAAAGGGGTTTCTGAAAGGTTGGCGTCCCGAAACAGCTGTGGAAAAGGTTTAGCGAACCTGATCCAGCAGGCGCTTGCATTCGAGCAGATCAAACAGGGCCTCCTGCAAAAGCGCCTGGTCATCCTTGCCAATGCCGGACTTGCCCACCGATATTTCAGCGTCGCTGCCGCCACCGCCAAAACCGAAAAACCGGCCGCTTGGCTTCGCCTTCGGACGGCCGACGACCTCATCGCCATCGGTATCGATAACCCGCGGCTCGTTGACTTCCTTTTCGCCGCTCGCCGCCATGATGGCTTCCATGGTCGCGAGATCACCGGAGGCAATGGCAGCCACGAAGCGGTTGCCATTGGCTTTCAGCAGCTTCTGCACGCCCTTGATAGTGTAGCCATGGTCATAAAGAAGATGACGTATGCCTTTCAGCAGGTCGATATCATCAGGGCGGTAATAACGGCGGCCCCCGCCCCGTTTCATCGGCTTGATCTGCGGAAAGCGCGTTTCCCAGAAACGCAGCACATGCTGCGGCAGGTTTAGCTCATCCGCCACTTCACTGATCGTCCGAAACGCGTCGGGGCTTTTATCCAAATTTCCACTCCCATCCGAACCGGAGCGCCATGCATCCGGCCGGACACTGAACGAGAACGCTTTTCACCCGCCGGCCCGCATATCACGCAAGGTCAGGTCCGACCTTCGCGCCAACACCGGTTGCGGCAGGATACAAATCACTAAAATTGATTATGATGTGAGTCGACCGGATTTCAACGGCTTGCGCGTTGAAATTCAAGCATGTTCACAGGAAGAATGGGAAAAAGGGCTTACGGAGGCGCAAAACCGCGCCATGGCGCTGCTTCGCGCGCAAGCTTACGTACCGGACTTCTGGCCCTTCTGCTTGGCTTTACGAGCGGTATGCGCTTTCAGAATGCGCTGCTTCAACACATTCGAAGCCTTGAAGGTCATGACGCGACGTGGGGAAATCGGAACTTCCTCCCCCGTCTTCGGGTTGCGGCCAATGCGCTCGTTCTTTTCCCTGATCTGAAACGTCGCGAAAGAGGAGAGCTTGACGACTTCGCCGCGGGTGATCGCATTGCATATTTCGTCGATAATCGTTTCGACCAGCTCGGCGGATTCGGTGCGGGACAGCCCGACTTTACGAAACACAGATTCTGCAAGATCTGCGCGTGTCACTGTCTTCCCGGCCATTTTTCCCCACAAACCGTGTCTGAATTCTTCTCTAGGAGACGCCAAGATTATTTCCCTTGTGGCGGCCGGTCAAGGGACTGTTCCAGATTCATTTGCGGCTTTCGGCAATCGCTGCAAGGGCTTAGAGCAACTGATACGGTTTTGACACAGGCCGAGCCGTCAAGGCGCGTCTTATCGGGGCGTGAGCGCGAAAATCACAGCGGATTTCGCTTCACCGCCCCGGCAAACGCTGAAATCGCGCCTTTACCAGCGCAGCAACACCGCACCCCAGGTGAAACCGCCGCCCATGGCCTCCAGCATGACAAGATCGCCCTTCTTGATGCGGCCATCACCTGCGGCAACGGCAAGCGCCAGCGGAATGGAGGCCGCGGAGGTATTGCCATGCTGATCGACGGTAATGACGACCTTTTCCGGGTCGATGTTGAGCTTTTTCGCCGATCCGTCGATGATGCGCTTGTTTGCCTGATGCGGAACGAGCCAGTCCAGATCGTCTGCCGTGGTGCCCGTGGCTTCGAATGCCTGTTCAATCACGTCGGTGATCATGCCGACGGCGTGTTTGAACACTTCACGGCCTTCCATGCGCAGATGACCGACCGTGCCCGTCGTTGAGGGCCCGCCATCGACATAGAGCTTTTCCTTGTGCGAACCGTCGGAACGCAGCTGCGCCGTCAGGATACCGCGATCGGCAGAGGTACCCTCGCCTTCCCCAGCTTCCAGAACAAGCGCGCCGGCGCCATCGCCGAAGAGAACGCAGGTGGTGCGGTCCTTCCAGTCAAGAATGCGCGAAAAGGTCTCGGAGCCGATTACAAGAACGCGCTTGGCCATGCCGCCTCGAATATAGAGGTCGGCGGTAGAGACGGCATAGACAAAGCCCGAGCAGACAGCCTGCATGTCGAAGGCGAAGCCGTGGGTCATGCCGAGGCGGTTCTGGATGTTCACTGCCGTCGCGGGGAAGGTGTTATCCGGCGTCGAGGTGGCGAGGATGATGAGATCGATATCGTCGGGCGCCAGACCGGCATTGTCGAGAGCCGCACGCGCCGCCGCTTCGCCGAGAGACGCGGTGGTTTCACCTTCGCCGGCGATGTAGCGCTGCTTGATGCCGGTTCGCTGCACGATCCATTCGTCTGACGTCTCCACGACGCCTTCGATTTCGCTGTTGGTCATCACACGCTTCGGCAGCGCTGCCCCGAAACCACGAACTATAGAGCGGATCATTCCGTTATTCCTCGTCAGCCACGAGTGCTTCGGGCGCCGGGGGCGGAAGCCGTCTTGCGTGGTAAATCTTGAGATCGTTTTCTATTTTGGCCGTCAGGCCGTTATGAACCATGTCGTAGCCGACATCGACGGCGGAAGCAAAACCGATGGCATCCGTACCGCCATGGCTCTTGATGACAATGCCGTTCAGGCCGAGAAACACGCCGCCATTGACCTTGCGCGGATCCATCTTTTCACGCAGCACGTCGAAGGCGCTCTTTGCGAGAACATAACCGATCTTGGCGAAGAAGCTGCGGGAGATCGCCTCACGCAGCAACGTGCTGATCTGGCGGGCGGTGCCTTCGGCCGCCTTCAGCGCGATATTGCCGGTGAAACCTTCGGTCACCACGACATCAACCGTGCCCTTGCCGATATCGTCACCTTCGACGAAACCGCGATAATCGATGGTGCCGAGATCTGCCTCGCGGATCAGCCGTCCGGCCTCGCGAACCTCTTCCTGACCCTTCACCTCCTCGACGCCAACATTGAGCAGGCCGACCGTCGGACGGTCGATATCGAAGAGCGCGCGCGCCATGGCGCCGCCCATCAGGGCGAAATCCAGAAGCTGCTGGGAGTCGGCGCCGATCGTCGCGCCTATGTCGAGCACGATGCTTTCGCCCTTCAGTGTCGGCCAGATACCGGCGATTGCCGGGCGCTCCACCCGCGCCATGGTGCGCAGACAGAATTTCGCCATGGCCATCAGCGCACCGGTATTGCCGGCGGAAACGGCGACGTCAGCCTCGCCGAGTTTCACGGCCTCAATGGCGCGCCACATGCTGGAGACGTAGCGGCCGCGGCGCAGCGCCTGGCTGGGCTTCTCGTCCATGCTGACAGAGACTTCACAATCGTGAAAGACCGACTTTTCCCGAAGTGCGGGATATTGTGCCAGAATGGGGTCGCATTTGCTCTTCTGCCCGTAGAGCAGAAAAGTTACATCGTTGTGCCGTTCGAGCGCCTTGGCGGCACCCGGGATGGCAACATCTGGGCCGAAATCGCCGCCCATGACGTCAATTGCAATTCTGATCACTCGTCCCTTATCCTTACTTGCCGCCAATCAAGCGGATTTTGCGCGAAAATACCTTTTCCGGCCTTCGTTACAATAAAATTATTTCAGCCCGGCTGGGCCATTCAGTCTTTTTTCCAATCTTTCAGCACGGCAAAGGGCGATGGCCGCTTCTCTTCTTCAGGTTCTTTTTCGGCCGTTTCGGGGAACGCCGCATCCGGTTTGCGCGGATAGGGATCGATGGCAAGGGCGGCAAATTCGGCAACGACAGCGCCGACATCGATGCTGTCGCCGGTGAACTGATCGGGAATGTCGGGACCATCGGGATCGAGCACGATTTCGCCTTCTTCGTTCGTGACCATCCGCGCCAGTTTCGAACCTTCCGGCACGAAAATCTGCTCGACAGTCTCATCGATCTTGCTCGACACCGGCTCCAGCGTCACGACGCAGGACTGGGTCACGGCCGCATGCACCTCGCCTTTTACCTTCACGCCATCCTTCTTCCAGCGGGATACCTGCAGCTCTGCCTTCAGATATTCGACGGAAACCACGTCCCAGAATTTCGCCAGCGCCTTGAGTTCCTCGGCGTCGGCTTCGAGACCAATCCTGACGGGATTGGCGGAAATATGGCCTACCTTCACGGGATAGGAGAAAGGCAGGTCGTCATTTGCGGCGTGTCGCGCGTTCATGTGAACCTCATCGTCCAGGCAAGGGCAGCGTCAGGCTTCCGGTTGCGATTGTTTCTTCGGAACAGGCGGCAAGTGCGGAAGAAGCCTCCATCATCCAGCCCGCCAGCCCATCCAGCGCCGGCGCGTTCTCGTCTGCCTGCGGATATATATTGCGCCGGAGCGCTGCGGCAAGGGCCGCAAGGTCGGACGTATCCAGCGCCGCCGCGTACGATTCGAGACGGCCATAAAACATGCCGGCGAATTTCTTCATGCGTTTTGGCACGCCCTGATCGCCAATGCCAAGCTCACGGATGGAGTGATCAAGGTCCTGAAAGAAGGCGTCGACAATCTCCTGGGCAATCTCCTGCCCGCTGACACCGGAGGATTTGGTGCGGCGGAAATAGAGAATCATCATGACCGACAGCATCTCGAAACGGCCCATTACAGTGTCGGGGACCCCGAGATCGAGATAAAATTCGGGTGTGCGGGCTGCTGCCGTCAAGGTCGCATATTGCCTGTCAACTATGGCGCGATTGTTGTTTTTCTTCTTGAACAGCCCGAATATCATCGTTTTTTTCCGAACGGGACGGGTGAATGCGCTTACCGCCCATCGCACTTGTTGCATGATCGTCAAAGCTGGTTTACCGAAGCATCCACGAATTGCAATGCTGTCGCGGTCACGTTCGTCTTTGCGCTGAAACAGTCGAAGAGAACCGGAGGAGTTCCAAAAGGCCGGGAAAGCATTGAATTTGGGGGGTGATCGGGATTTTCCGTCCCCGGATTGACACAATCATGTGCACAGACACTGTGCACCACGCAATGCCGGAAGGTGCCATTCATGATCGCAGTCGGGGAAAAGCAGTTGAGCAAGCAGAAATCCGCAAGTCACGGCAAAATTCTGAGCAAGACCGCCATCGCAATCGTGCTCGCATCCAGCCTGCTTTCCGCCTGCACCAGCACGACAGATGTATTCCATAACGGCTATGTCATGGACGAGCAGTCGCTCCAGCTGATCCCGGAAGGCTCGAGCCGTGAGCAGGTTCTCCTGACCATGGGCACGCCCTCCACGACCGCGACCTTCGGCAATGAAGTGTTCTATTACATCTCGCAGAAGCGTGTGCGCCGTGCGGCCTTCATGAAGCCGTCGCTGGTCGAACAGAACATTCTCGCCATTTATTTCAACAAGGACGGCGTCATCGAGCGCAAGGCCAACTACACGCTGCAGGACGGCAAGGTCTTCGACACGATTTCGCGCACCACGCCGACAGGCGGCAAGGACCTCACCTTCCTGCAGCAGCTGCTTTCCGGCGGCACCTCGGGCGCCAATATCGCCAAGAGCATTCTCGGCCAGGGTGGCAATACGCCCTGACCTCAGCAGGAACGGAAAATTCAAAGGCCCGGGGATCGCTCCCCGGGCCTTTTCAATTTGTCGAAACGGTAGCCTTCAGTGGGCGAGAACCGCCAGCAGCAGCAGCGCCACGATATTGGTAATCTTGATGGCCGGGTTGACAGCCGGACCCGCGGTATCCTTATAGGGATCGCCAACGGTATCACCCGTCACCGACGCCTTGTGCGCCTCCGAACCCTTGACGTGGCGCACGCCGTCCTTGTCGACGAAACCGTCTTCGAAGCTCTTCTTGGCGTTATCCCACGCACCACCACCAGACGTCATGGAAATCGCCACGAAGAGGCCATTGATGATGACACCGAGCAGTGATGCGCCGAGTGCGGCAAAGGCCGAGGCCTTGGAACCGGAAATCAGCAACACGCCGAAATAGACCACGAGAGGCGCCAGAACCGGCAGAAGCGACGGGATGACCATTTCCCTGATCGCCGCTCTGGTGAGCAGGTCCACGGCCTTGCCGTAGTCAGGCTTTTCCGTGCCGGCCATGATGCCGGGTTTTTCGCGGAACTGGCGGCGGACTTCCTCAACGATGGCGCCTGCCGCCTTGCCCACCGCCGTCATGGCAATGCCGCCGAAGAGATAAGGAATGAGGCCGCCGAACAGCAGGCCGGCAACCACGTAAGGATTGGCGAGGCTGAAGGAAATCTCGCCTATATCCTTGAAATAGGGATAGGTGTCACCGTTGGCTGCGAAATAGGAAAGGTCGTTGGCATAGGCGGCAAACAGAACCAGCGCGCCGAGACCGGCTGAGCCGATAGCATAACCCTTGGTCACGGCTTTCGTGGTATTGCCGACAGCATCCAGCGCGTCGGTCGCCTTGCGAACGTCTGGATCAAGACCAGCCATTTCAGCAATGCCGCCGGCATTGTCCGTGACCGGCCCGAAGGCATCGAGCGCGACGATCATACCGGCGAGACCAAGCATGGCGGTAACGGCAATACCGGTGCCGAACAGGCCACCGAGCTGGTAGGTGCCGATGATGCCGCCGACGATGACGATGGCCGGCAATGCGGTCGATTCGAGCGAAACGGCAAGCCCCTGGATGACGTTGGTGCCGTGGCCCGTCACCGAGGCCTGGGCAATGGAATTGACCGGGCGCTTGTTGGTGCCGGTATAATATTCGGTAATGACGACGATCAGTGCCGTCACGACGAGACCGACAAGGCCGCACAGGAAGAGATTGGTGCCGGTGATTTCCGTGCCGGCCACCGTGCCCACCGTCCCCCAGCCGATCGTCGCATAAGTGGCGACGGCAAGACCCGCGACGGAAAAGATACCGGTGGCGATCAGGCCCTTATAGAGCGCGCCCATGATGGAATTGTTGGTGCCGAGCTTCACGAAGAAGGTGCCGGCAATCGAGGTCAGGATGCAGGCGCCGCAGATCGCCAGCGGATAGACCATTGCGCTTTCGAGTATCGGCGTTCCCGCAAAGAAGATCGCGGCGAGAACCATGGTGGCCACCACCGAAACGGCATAGGTCTCGAAAAGATCGGCCGCCATGCCGGCGCAGTCACCGACGTTGTCGCCGACATTGTCGGCGATGGTTGCGGGGTTGCGCGGGTCATCCTCAGGAATGCCCGCCTCGACCTTGCCGACGAGATCGCCGCCGACATCGGCGCCCTTTGTGAAGATGCCGCCGCCGAGACGCGCGAAGATGGAGATCAGCGAAGCGCCGAATCCCAGCGACACCAGCGCATCAATCACTTCGCGCGAGCCGGGCGCATGGCCCATCACCGAGGTGAGGATGAAATAATAGATGGATACGCCGAGCAGCGCGAGGCCCGCCACCAGCATGCCGGTAATGGCGCCTGATTTGAACGCGATGTCGAGTCCGGCGGACAGGCTGTGCGACGCGGCCTGCGCCGTACGCAGATTGGCCCTGACGGACACATGCATGCCGACGAAACCGGCAACACCTGAAAGGACAGCGCCGATGATGAAACCGATCGCGGCCATGGATGACAGGAGATACCAGGCCAGAACGGCGACGATCAGGCCGACGATGGCGATGGTGAGATATTGGCGGGTGAGATAAGCTTGCGCACCTTCACGGATATAACCTGCTATTTCACGCATGCGCTCGTTGCCCTGATCGGCATCGAGGACGCTCTTGGTTGCCCATACCGCGTAAACCACGGACAGGACACCGCATAAAATGACTATGGGTATTACGGTCATGCGCACTTACCTCCCAAAAGGCCGGGCCTCACTCCCACCCCGGCGTGGCGAAACCATGTGCAGCGGGACGCGGACGGCCTGTCCGAAGTCCCCTATTGGGCATTTGTTCCCCTCCCAAGGAAAAATGTCCTCGACGGGAGATTGCGTTGGCGCGACGTCTCGCGTCAAGCCCACAAATTTGCCTGAAACTTGAAAGGCGTAGCGCCGGCTATGCGACTGAGGCCGCTTTTCTGCGTGCCGTGAAGATGAGCGACAGCACCAGCAGGAGGCAAAGCCCTGAAACGGGCCAGATGACGAGGTTCATGACCGACCAGCCCCATGCCGTGAAGACCTTGCCGGAGGAGAAAGATGACAGGGCAACCGTGCCGAACAGCACGATATCGTGAAATCCCTGCACCTTGTCCGCTTCATGCGGGCGGTAACTTGACGTGATGATGGCGGTCGCACCGATGAAACCGAAATTCCAGCCAAGCCCGAGCAGAATCAGCGCCGTCCAGAAATTCCACAATTCGATGCCCATGTGGGCGACGATGGCACAGGCCATCAGCACGATGAGGCCGGAAGCGACAATCTTTTCCGCGCCGAATCGGGAAATCAGCATCCCGGTGAAGAAACTCGGGCCGAACATGGCAAGGACGTGCCACTGGATGCCGAGCGTGGCGAGTTCGGTCGGGAAACCGCAGCCGACCACCATGGCAAGCGGTGCGCCGGTCATCATGAAGGTCATCAGCGCATAAGAGCCGATGCCGCAGATCATGCCGGTGACGAAACGCTGCGTGCGGACGATTTCAGAAAGCGGCCTTGCCGATTCAACATGGGTGGCGGCCTTGGGATCGGGCAACTTCAAAAACGCCAGAATGGCGATCGAAACGAGCCCCAATGGCACGAGCGCCATGAAAGCGCCGGCAAAGGTGACCGGCGCCAGCAGGTCCTTGCCGAAGATGGCGAGCTGCGGTCCGACAATGGCGGAGATGATACCGCCCGCAAGTATCCAGGAGATAGCCTTGGGTTTGTAGAAGGACGGCGATGCGTCGGCTGCGGCAAATCGGATCTTCTGCGTAAAGCCGCCGGAAATGCCGATCAGCAGCAGGCCGACGGCAAAAAGCCAGAAATCCGACCGGAAGAGCGCGACCGCAGCAACTCCGCCGCCGATCGAGCACATCAGTGCGCCGACCATGAAGCCAGCCTTGCGGCCCAGGAAACGGGATGCGGCCGCCACGCAGATCGCGCCAAGCGCCACACCGATATTAAACCCGGTAAGCGGTGCGGTCGCCAGCGACTTGTCGGCGCCAAGCAGTTGGTACCCTGCGAGCGCGCCGACGGAAAAGCTCATGGGCGCGGCCGATCCCATGATCGCCTGCGCCATGGTGAGGAGGAAGACGTTGCGCTTCGCCTCGTCCAGTTGACCTTCAAGTCCGGGGACGGAAACGGCGCTCATCTCTTCCTCATCTGCTTTTAGTTCAGCGTTTTGCCTCGCCGCGCACCTGCTTGGCAATGCGGTCAAGAACCGCATTCACCAGCTTCGGCTCGTCATGCTCGAAGAAAGCGCGGGCGATTTCAACATATTCCGTGACAATAACGGCGACCGGCACGTCCTTGCGCTCGAGAATCTCGAAAGTTCCTGCACGCAGGATAGCGCGGACGGTGGCATCGAGTCGCGACAGCGGCCAGTCTTCGAGAAGGGCGGAGCGCACCAGCGGGTCGATCTTCGTCTGGTCGCGGACGACGCCCGACACGATCGAACGGAACCACGACGGGTCGGCCTTGAGATAGGTATCGCCATCGACTTCCTGGCCGAGACGATGCGCTTCATATTCAGCGACGACTTCCATAACGCCGGTTCCGCCGACATCCATCTGGTAAAGCGCCTGCACGGCCGCAAGGCGGGCCGCGCCGCGCTGATTGGCGGGCTTTACCGAAGGCTGGCGCGGTTCACCGCCATTTTCCACATTAGACATGCGTTCAGCCACCCAGTTTTTTCTTCAACTCGATCATCGTGAGCGCCGCACGGGCAGCGAAACCACCCTTGTCCTTGTCGGAGCGGCGCACGCGCGCCCAGGCCTGCTCGTCGTTCTCGACGGTGAGGATGCCGTTGCCGATCGGCAGCGATTCGCTGACGGCCAGATCCATCAGGGCGCGGGAAGATTCGTTGGCGACGATATCGAAGTGATAGGTCTCACCACGAATGACCATGCCGAGCGCAACAAAACCGTCATATTCCGTGCCGTCATTGTCGGCGCCATCAAGCGCCATGGCGATGGCGGCGGGGATTTCGAGCGCGCCGGGAACGGTGATGACGTCATAGGTGGCGCCGGCTTCATCAAGCGCGAACTTCGCGCCTTCGAGAAGAGCGTCGGCCATATCATCGTAAAAACGTGCTTCCACGATAAGAAGATGGGGTTTGGACATGTGAGGGTTCCTGGGGATTTTCCCGAAAAGCTTGACGCCGGATCACACCGGCATTTGCGGCGGTCAAACCACGGCTGGCCGTTTTTGGCAAGTAATTTCATGTGTCGGCGGCGCAAGCGGCCGCGTTTGCAGGGCATTTGGCCGGGTTTTGCGCTCCTGGCGCGGCTCCCCGTGAATCAGGTTTTCTGGAAAGCGAGATGGACGCCGAGCCCCATCAGCACCGTTCCGGCAGCGCGGCGGGCAAACACCTGCACCGCGCTAGAACGCTTCAAGCGCCCGACCATTGCGCCTGCCAGAAGCACGCCGACGAGATCGGCGGAGGAGAAAATGAAATTGACGGCGATGCCAAGGATCAGGAACTGCAGCCAGACGGGAAAGGCGGCGGCCGGATCGACGAATTGCGGCAGGAAAGCCAGAAAGAACAGCGCTGTCTTCGGGTTGAGTACATCAACGATGATGCTGTCGATGAAGGCGCGGCGTGCCGATTTCGGCTCGATGGTCAGATTGACCGCCTCGCCTTCCATCTTGCTGCGCAACATCGAGAAGCCGAGCCAGACGAGATAAAGCGCGCCACAGAGCTTCACGGCGAGATAGAGCCACGGAACCGCCTGAAACAACACCGAGAGACCGGCCGTAGAGGCGAAGATGTGGACATAGCAGCCGACATGGATGCCGAGCACTGCCATCAACCCGGCAAACCGGCCGCGCGCCATGGTCTGCGCCGCCGCGTAAAGCATGGCCGGACCGGGGATATAGGCGAACAGGGCGGTGGTTATGAAAAAGGCGGTCAGCAGTTCGAAGGAAGGCATGATGTATTTCCCCTACCCCGTTTGGCTCGCGATCGATTTCAAACGGCCCAAAAGTCCTATAGCGTTTCCAGCTTCATCGGAAGCGGGTGCTTGAGAACAATTGCTATAGGCCGCGATTTCAGGTGTTGGCCACTCCCCTTTCCGTCATTCCGGCCTTGAGCCGGAATCAGTCGACGCGCGTCTGCGCGGCGGGAAAAGTTCTTTCAACCCAAAGACTTGGGCTGACTGGATCCCGGCTCGAGGCCGGAATGACGGAGGAGGCGTCGGTGCGTCCTCCTCTCCAAAGCGTCGTCACATTACGCAGAGGGGAATTCCGCAAGCCGCGCGGCGTAACGCGCCATGGTGTCGACCTCGAAATTGACGAAATCGCCCGGCTGGCGCTCACCCCAAGTGGTGACGGAAAGCGTGTGGCGGATCAGGAGAACGTCGAAATCCGTGCCTTCGACGGCGTTGACGGTGAGCGACGTGCCGTCGAGCGCCACGGAACCCTTGGGCGCCACGAATTTCGCCAGATGTTCCGGCGCGCGCAGGCGGATACGCACCGCCTCGCCTTCCGGCTCGACCGACAGGATTTCCGCCTTGCCGTCCACATGGCCGGAGACGATATGACCGCCAAGCTCATCGCCGATCTTGAGCGCCCGCTCCAGGTTGACGTGCGTGCCCTTCTGCCAGCTGGCGATCGTCGTCAGGCGCAAGGCCTCTTCCCATGCTTCGACCTCGTACCAGCGCTCATTGCTGCCATCATCAGGCAGTCTCGTCACCGTCAGGCAGACGCCGCCATGGGAGATGGACGCGCCCATATCGATGGTCTTGGGATCGTAATTGGTCGCCACGCGCAGGCGGACACCCTCGGCCAAGGCCTCCAGTTCGGAAACGGTTCCGACATCGGTGACAATTCCGGTAAACATCAAATCGGCCTTTCATAATTGAAGCAGCGATCCGGCCCGTAGGCGGTTTCACTGATCAGAGCATAGTCGCCCTTGATGTCGGCACGGCTGAGCGGCGTTTCAATGCCGCCCTTGCCGATCATGACGGGGCTTTCAAACAGCATGATACGATCCACCAATCCAGCTTCAAGGAATGATTTTGCGGCAAAGGCGCCGCCTTCGACCAGAAGTTCCGACATGCCGCTTTCGGCAAGGATGTGGAGGAGGTTTTCGAGCGTGGGGGCTTCGAGGATTTCGACGCCGGCGTTGGTCAGGAGTTGGCGGCGGAGGTCGAGGTTACCCCCCTCTGCCCTGCCGGGCATCTCCCCCTCAAGGAGGGAGATCGGCAAGGGGCTGTCCGCTCGGTCAAATTGCGCCCTAGACGCACCCTCTCCAGCCGTCGATGCAGGGCGGAGCAGCGCTCCATCGATCTCCCCCCTTGAGGGGGAGATGCCCGGCAGGGCAGAGGGGGGTAAGGCGGCAACCACCACCGGAACTTCCCGCGCACTCCGCACCAGTTTCGACGTCAATGGCAATTCAAATTGCCGATCCAGCACGATCCGCACAGGCGAGCGGTTTTCCAGACCGGCAATGCGCACGGTCAGCTCAGGATCATCCGCGATAGCGGTCCTGATACCAACGAGAATGCAGTCGCAGCGCGCCCGAAGTTGGTGCACTGCATGGCGTGACTCAGGGCCAGTAATGGCAATCTGCCCCTCACCTTGCCTGCCGATCATTCCGTCAGCAGAAACCGCAAGCTTCAGAATCACATGCGGGCGTTTTTTTACCTGTCTTGTGAGGTAACCGGCGAGCGCCCGTTGGGCTTCGGCACGCAGCAGACCGGTTTCCACCACGATACCAGCATCGCGCAATATCTGATAACCACGGCCGGAGACGCGCTCATCCGGATCGTCCACCGCCACCACGACTCGGGCAACGCCATATTCCACCAGCGCGTTGGCGCAGGGCGGGGTTTTGCCCCAGTGTGAACAGGGTTCGAGCGTCACGTAGGCGGTCGCGCCGCGTGCGGTCTCTCCGGCCAGTTCCAGCGCCTGGCGTTCGGCATGGGGGCGTCCGCCGATGGCGGTCACGGCTTCGGCGATGATTTGTCCGTCCTTGACGAGAACACAGCCGACCGAGGGGTTGGTCAGCGTCTGGCCCTGGTGGCGAAGCGAAACCTCGATGGCCCGCGCCATGAACCTTTCGTCATCGGCACGGCTCATCACGTCTATGCTCCAGCGTCGGTATCGCGCGCGATCTTGGCGTTGATTTCGGCAATCACGTTCTCGAAATCCTCGGCATGGCTGAAATCGCGATAGACCGAAGCATAACGAACGAAGGCGACGTCATCGAGGCTTTTCAGCGCTTCCAAAACCTGAAGACCGATTTCTTCCGAGGGAATTTCCGTCTCGCCGGAGCTTTCCAGACGACGGGCAATACCTGATACGGCCCGTTCGATCCGGTCTCGATCGACCGGCCGCTTGCGCAGCGCGATCTCGAACGAGCGCACCAGCTTTTCGCGGTCGAAAGGAAGCTTGCGGCCGCTTTTCTTGATGACCATCAGCTCGCGCAGTTGCACGCGCTCATAGGTCGTAAAGCGGCCGCCGCAATCCGGGCAGATGCGCCGCCGGCGGATGGAGGTGTTGTCCTCCGCCGGACGCGAGTCCTTGACCTGTGTGTCTTCGGAACCGCAGAATGGGCAGCGCATCGTCTTCTTTCCTTACATGTACGGATACATCGGGAAACGGTCCGTCAGGCCGACGACCTTTTCACGCACCGCAGCCTCGACGGAGGCATTGCCTTCATCCGAATTGGCGACCTTCAAACCATCGAGAACCTCAACGATCAGCTTGCCGATTTCGCGGAATTCGGCTTCCTTGAAACCGCGCGTCGTGCCGGCCGGCGTGCCGAGACGGACACCCGAGGTAACGAAGGGCTTTTCAGGGTCGAAAGGAATGCCGTTCTTGTTGCAGGTGATGTAGGCGCGGCCGAGTGCTGCTTCCGCGCGCTTGCCTGTCGCGTTCTTCTTGCGAAGGTCGACCAGCATCAGGTGGTTGTCGGTGCCGCCGGAAACGACATCCAGACCGCCTTCGATCAGGGTTTCGGCCAGCGCCTTGGCGTTCTTCACGACCTGTGCGGCATAATCCTTGAACTCGGGCTTCAGCGCTTCACCGAAGGCAACAGCCTTGGCGGCGATGACGTGCATCAGCGGGCCGCCCTGCAGGCCGGGGAAGACGGCGGAGTTGAACTTCTTCGCCAGATCCTCGTCGTTGGTGAGGATCATGCCGCCACGCGGGCCGCGCAGGGACTTGTGCGTCGTCGTGGTTGCGACGTGGCAGTGCGGGAACGGCGACGGGTGCTGGTCACCAGCCACGAGACCGGCGATGTGGGCCATGTCGACCATGAGGTAAGCGCCGACTTCGTCAGCGATTTCGCGGAAGCGCTTCCAGTCCCAGACGCGCGAATAGGCGGTGCCGCCGGCGAGAATGAGCTTCGGCTTATGTTCCTTGGCCTTGCGCTCCACTTCGTCCATATCGAGCAGGTTATCGCCTTCGCGCACACCGTAGGACACGACGTTGAACCACTTGCCGGACATGTTGACCGGGGAACCATGCGTCAGGTGACCTCCCGAGTTCAGATCGAGACCCATGAAGGTGTCGCCCGGCTGCAGCAGCGCGAGGAACACGGCCTGGTTCATCTGCGAGCCGGAATTCGGCTGAACGTTGGCGAAGTTGACGCCGAACAGCTTCTTGGCGCGTTCGATGGCGAGTTCTTCAGCAATGTCGACGAACTGGCAGCCGCCGTAATAACGCTTGCCCGGATAACCTTCCGCATATTTGTTCGTCATGATCGAACCCTGTGCTTCGAGCACGGCACGGGAAACGATGTTTTCCGAGGCAATCAGTTCGATCTCGTGGCGCTGGCGGCCCAGTTCCTTCTCGATCGCGCCGAAAATTTCCGGGTCGACATCGGCAAGCGGACTGGAGAAGAAAGCATCTGTGTTCGACATGGTGAAGGCTCCTGAAACAGTAATGCGATGGCGTCTTAGCGCCCTGCCCGAACAAGAGCAATACGGAGAGCGAGATTTGCCCGTCAAACTGCGACGTCGCGACGAAAAGTGGCAGTTGTTTTTATGAAAGCAGCGATGAGAGGAGAAAAAACCGCACGCAGCGGGAGGATCAGACTTGTGAGGAAAGGCGACAAGCTTTGCTCCCGTCATGCCGGACTAGATCCGGCATCCAGCCACGGCGCGTCTGCGCCGTGAAAGGACTCTCTCGCGATCAAGGACTTGATCGCACTGGACCCCGGATCAGGTCCGGGGTGACGGCGTATGAGGCTACGCCGTACTCGGCGAAGCGCGGCCTTCATTCGTGATAAGAAACTGACAGCAATGCCCGATCAGTTGCGCGGCAGCAGATCGTCGTCCACGGCACCGGCCGGCTGTTCCATGCCCGCCGTCGTGTTCAGCGCCAGTTCGGCATTGCCGTCCTTGCCGTAGATATCGTCGCGGAACTGAACCACGCCGTCCTTCGCCGACCATGCGGTGATGTAGACGAAGTAGACGGGCACTTCTTGTGCGAGCTTGATCGGCGTGTTGACGCGCGAGGCAATGACGCGTTCCATTTCCTGGCGCGACCAGCCGGGCGTATCGCGCAGCAGCCACGACGTCAGGTCGCGCACGTTCTGCACGCGGACGCAACCGGAGGACTCGAAGCGCATCAGCTTGTTGAACAGGCCCTGCTGCGGCGTGTCGTGCATGTATTCGTTGTTCGGATTGTGGAAGTTGATCTTCGTCGAGGACATGGCGTTGATCTTGCCGGGGTCCTGGCGGAACATCAGGTTCGGCGCTTTCGGCGCGAACCAGTCGACCGTGGTCGGCGAGACTTCCTGTCCCTTGCCGTCGATAAGGCGGATGTTGTTCCGCTCCAGATAGGTCGGATCCTTCTGCATCAGCGGCACGATGTCCTTCTCGACGATCGAGCGCGGTGCGGTCCAATAGGGGTTGAGGATGACTTCGTAAATCTTCGAATTGATAACGTGCGTCGGACGGCTGGCGCGGCCGACAACGGCAGTGTTGCGCAGCACGACGCGTTCGTTTTCAACGGCTTCAATGGCGGCGGCCGGAATGTTCACCATCAGGTGACGCTGACCGAGATCGCCGGACATGGACTGGATGCGCACGAGGTTGGTCTGCAGCTGCGCGAGACGGATCTGCGCGGACACATTGAGAGCCTTGGTGGTGTATTCGCCGCTGACGCCGTCAGCCGGAAGGCCATGACGGGCCTGGAAACGCTTCAGCGCGCCATCGACATAGGAGTCGAAGGCGCTGGAAATGCCGGCTTCACGCGGCAGGTCGCCCGATACCATCAGTCGCTGGCGCAGTGCCTGAACGGAGGGATCGGAGACGCCGATCTGCAGACGCTGTTGCGACGCCGGAACTTCCGGCCAGCCGCCATTCTGCACGATCTGCTGATATTGCATGATCGCCTGCTGCATATAGACGGGGGCTTCGCGGCCGAGGACCGGATTGTTGGAAACGACGCCCACAGCCGAACGCGACGTATTGGCGTCGAACTGGTCATCCCAGTTGCCGCGGCGCGAGGAACCCATGAGATCGTTAAACGCGTCCTGCGCCAAGGCCGGCGCAGCGAGCGCGGCGACACCAGCGGAAACGGCCGAGCGCAGAAGCGTGCGGCGCGATACGGAATTGGAAACGGATGTCTTTGTCATTCTACCTACCAGCCACTCTATTCGGCATTCTCTATAATGCCTAAATCAATATGATTAACAAACACGTACAACGTGCCTGCCGGCCTGGAATACTCGACACCCATCGCCTGGGCGCTATTGTCTGGCAGAACGGTCGGGACTTGCCGCGACAGCAGGAGAAACAGCCGGCTCCTCAAGCTTTGCGGGTCCCATATCAATATGGCCAATTCGTGTCACGGGCCATTTCTCACGAAGCTGTGTATGCCCTACAAAACAGGGTTCCTACGAGTTTTGCAGGTTGGGCTTGACATGAAGAAACGGCAGAGATGTAGCCGCCGAATCCGCAGGCCGGGAGCAAGAATGCCCCCGGCCTAAACAGTGAAACCGTCGTGGTATTACAGGCGGTAAGCGATCGAGTCGTTCCAGAAGCGATCGAGGCGCTGCAGCAGCTTGTTCATTTCGGAGAACTCACCGGTGCCGATGCCGCCGACCTTTTCGATCGAGCCGACGTGGCGTTCATAAAGGCGGGCAACCGTTTCGGCGATTTCCTGGCCCTTTTCGGTCAGGCTGATGCGAACCGAGCGGCGATCGACGCGAGAGCGCTGGTGGTTGATGAGACCAAGGTCGACCAGCTTCTTGACGTTGTAGGAAACGTTCGAGCCGAGATAATAACCACGCGAACGAAGCTCGCCGGCGGTCAGTTCAGAATTGCCGATGTTGAACAGCAGCAGGGCCTGAACGGCGTTGACGTCATCGCGACCCTGACGGTCGAACTCATCCTTGATGACATCGAGGAGACGGCGGTGGAGACGTTCCACCAGATGCAGCGACTCCATGTAGAGCGAGCGGATTGTATCTTCATGTGCATCGGCAACAACGGCCTGGGGCTTAACTTTGCTATTGATCATGACTGCCTCACTGTTTTGTTTGGCGGTGTGTTTGTTTGTCTCCCGCCTTGAGTGAGAACCTAATCAATGCGCATAAAATTCTACTTAAAAGCTACGATTAACAAATGGTTACCTGCATTTTGCCTGGAGGCCCCAACTTGTGGCGAAGCGGGAATGCCTGACAGGCAATCGTTATAAATCAATGGGTTAGATATGAAATTCGGCCGCAAATCAGGCCGAATTGCTTTATTCTTATGGTAAATCAATTCTTGCGCGTTCTTCATTCTGGCGCTGATCCAGCCAGAAAGCGACCAGGAATAGTATATAAATGGTTGCCACAAGACCGTGCATGACAGGCACCAGCGTGTTGGCGCCGAAGATGTGCGGCCACACCTTGTACATCGCGATCTGCGTGCCCGCGCCCATCACCCACATGACAGCGCCCCAGGAGGCGCCGAGCCACAGGCCGAGAGCGGCGACCGGGAAAATGACGGCAAGCGCACTTCCGGCCACACGCCAGGGCAGGTTCAGCATATCGAACCTGCCGTGACCGCCCAGAGAATAGCCCGTCAGCATTGCCCAATATTGCAGCCCGAACCAAAAACACGAAACCGCGACCAGCCTCATGAAGACCAGAAACAGGATTTCGGTGAGCGGGCGCTTCGGCAGAGGTTGAGAATCAGGTTCCATGGCCGGAAGATACGGTCTCGACGAACGGGCGACCAGCCCATATTGAATTCCACCGCCTGCCTTGTCAAAGCATCATCGTCATTGCCTGACGGCAATGAGGGAAGATTGTCGCATTCGCATGCGCCGCGCTTCATGGTATGCAGCCTTCCAAATTTGATCGAAGGACATTCTGACATGCAGGACAAAACCCACCTGGTCGACGAGATCACCGGCCATCGCCGCATGCGTCGCAATCGCAAGGCGGATTGGACACGCCGTCTGGTACAGGAAAGCCGCCTCACTGTGGACGACCTGATCTGGCCGGTCTTCATCGTGCCGGGCAGCAATATTCTGGAGCCCATTCCGGCGATGCCTGGCGTCAACCGCATGAGCGTCGACAGACTGGTCGAAGCGGCGAAGGAAGCCGCCGATCTCGGCATTCCGGCAATCGCCACCTTCCCGAATGTCGAGATGGAATTGCGGGACGAGACCGGCTCGAACGCGCTTGAGGCCAATAACCTCATCAATCAGGCGACTGCCGCCGTCAAGAAAGCCGTTCCCAATATTGGCATGATCACCGACGTGGCGCTCGACCCATTCACCAGCCACGGGCATGACGGCATTCTGCGCGGCAACGAGATCGTCAACGACGAGACAGTCGAACAGGTCGTCAAGGCAGCGATCCTGCAGGCGGAAGCCGGATCGGACATTATTTCTCCTTCTGAGATGATGGACGGCCGTATCGGCGCCATCCGCCGCGGCCTTGATGCGGCCGGGCACCAGAATGTCGGGATCATGGCCTATGCGACAAAGTTCTCATCCGGCTATTACGGCCCCTATCGCGAGGCGATTTCCACCGCCGGCCTGCTGAAGGGCGACAAGGCAAGCTATTACATCAGCCCTGCCAACGGCATGGAGGCCATCCGCGACGCGGCGCTCGATGTGGAAGAAGGCGCGGACATGCTGATGGTCAAGCCCGGCCTGCCCTATCTCGACATCTGCTGGCGGCTGAAGGAGAATTTCGGCCTGCCGACCTTCGCCTATCAGGTCTCCGGCGAATATACCCAGATCAAGGCTGCGGCGATGAACGGCTGGATCGACGGCGAGCGGGTGATGATGGAAACGCTTCTCTGTTTCAAGCGTGCAGGTTGCGACGGCATTCTGACTTATTTCGCCATCGAAGCCGCACGCAAACTCAACAGGGGCTAAGGCCAGCGCTTATTGTATTCGGTGGTTCCTTACCCATATTGTTGCTGACACGGCACTCATGCCGAGCTGTCAGTTCTTTCAGGAGAAAACGACCGATGAGCCTCGACCAGAACCCCACCTATGCCGCACCGGATGACTGGCGCGCCTATAGCGGCGTCCTGAGCCGGCGGGTCTTCGCGTTCCTGATCGATTACGCAATCGTTCTCCTCCTGTGCATCCCGGCCGCCGTGATTGTCTTCTTTCTTGGCGTGATCACGCTGGGTCTCGGCTTCTTCCTCTACCCGGCGCTGTTCGTCATTGTGGCGGTACTCTATTTCGGCATGACGCTCGGAGGCCCGTCGCAGGCCACCCCGGGTATGCGGGCGATGGGGATTGCGATGGCGCGCATGGACGGGCGGCGAATCGATTTCCTGCTGTCCACCGTTCACATCGTGCTTTTCTGGATCATCAACTCGGTTTTGACGCCGCTGATCCTACTTGCCGGCCTGTTTACGGAGCGCTCGCGCCTCGTTCACGACTTCCTGCTCGGCACCGTCATCGTCAGAACACGCTAATATTACGGAAAGCCACGGAAACGTGGCTTTCACCCCGCCAAATACCTCATCCCGCAGTTGACGTTTTCCGTCATTTTGCCATTCTGTGACATTATGCATGTCGCTTGAAGCGCCGCCGTCAGCCCCGTGAAATCGCGGCGCGCTTTATAACAGACGCAGGAGGCGATCACGGTTCGATGAACACGCAGGCGACGCCCTCTCCACAATTCTATCTTACGGCGCCGGCCACCTGCCCCTATCTGCCGAACCAGATGGAGCGGAAGGTCTTCACCCATCTGGTTGGCCCGCGCGCCTCGGAAATGAACGACCTTCTGACCCAGGGCGGTTTCAGGCGCTCGCAGAATATCGCTTATCGTCCGGCCTGCGAAAACTGCCGCGCCTGTGTATCCGTACGGATCCTGACCGAGCAGTTTCAACCGACAAAATCGATGCGACGCGTTCTTGCCGCCAACAAGGATGTCGTCGCCACGGTGCATGCGGCCGAACCCTCCACCGAACAGTTTGCCCTGTTTCGCCGCTACCTCGACCACCGGCACCAGTCTGGCGGCATGTCCGACATGTCGGCGCTGGATTATGCGATCATGGTGGAAGACACACATGTGAACACCCGCATCATCGAATACCGCGTCCGCGAGCCCGGCTCCGGCATCGATTCCAGCAAACGCGGCGAGCTTCTGGCCGTGGCGCTCAGCGACGTGATGAGCGACGGCCTGTCGATGGTCTATTCCTTCTTCAACCCGGAACTCGAGAAGCGCTCGCTTGGCACCTACATGATCATCGATCATATCACCCGCACCCGTGCGCTCGGCCTGCCACATGTCTATCTCGGCTATTGGGTCGATGGCTCTGAAAAGATGGGCTATAAGACCCGCTACCACCCGCAGGAGCATCTGACGCCGCGCGGGTGGGAGGTTTACACGCCGGATCCAGTTTGATCGAAATATTGCACTCCGTTGCAACAGAGACTCAGCAATGTTATAACGCGGTTATAACATGGAGTCTCTAGCTATGAACGTGACGGTCCGCAGAATTGGTAATTCCGAAGGCATCATTATCCCCAAGGAAGTTCTGGAACGCATGGGCGTTAAGGCAGGCGACACGCTTGATCTTAACGAAAGCAACGGTGAACTGCGTGTGCGCGTTGCAGACGAAGCCTTCGCACGTCAACTAGAACATGCACGTATCTTCATGGATAAATACAAAGTAGCCTTGAAGAAACTTGCTGAATGACCGAGTTTATTTTCCTAGACGTCAAGACCGTCAAGCAGCTCCACAAAATGCAAATCGACAATTTCGGGGGCATTCATGGACTGCGTGATGAGGGCATGCTGGATTCAGCCTTAAACCGACCCATCAACAAAGCTGGCTATGGCGGCAACCACGTCTGCGATCTCGCGGCGGCCTATCTTTTTGGACTGGCGAGAAATCACGCGTTTCTGGATGGCAATAAGCGGATCGCTATCGTGACCGCCGGTGTTTTCCTGATGGAAAACGGCTTCATGATCCAAACGGAAGAAGCACATCTCTACCAATTCGTTATGGCCGTCGCTTCTGAAGAGATCGATGAGGATGGCGTGAGCCGGTTCCTCAAAGATCATATCGTTCCATACCCGTAACTCTTACCCACCAAACTTCCCGCTGCGCGGAAAGCCCTTCGGCACAATGCGGCCCGCCGTTGCACGGTCGGCCAACCATTCGCGCAGTTCTTCACCCACCTTGTTGAAGAGACGCCCGGCCGTGTCGGACCAGCTGAGGCCGTCGGCCAGCGCGAAACATTTCACATCCACGACGCCGCCGTCCTTGTAACGCTGCAGGCGCACGCCCTTGCCGCGCGACATTTCCGGGATCTGCGCCAGCGGGAACGCCAGGAGCTTGCGGTTTTCGCCGACGACAGCGACGTGGTCGCCTGTAACGGGAACCGCGAGCTTGGCCTCATCGGGCATGGATACGTTCATGATCTGCTTGCCCTTGCGGGTATTCGCGACCATTTCGCTTTCCGCCACGACGAAGCCGTTCCCGGCCGTCGAAACGAGCAGCAGCTTGCGCGACGGATCATGCACGAAGGCGGTGAGGACATCCTGATCGTTTTCCATATCGACCATGATGCGGATCGGCTCGCCATGGCCGCGTCCGCCCGGCAGCTTGTCGGCGCCGAGCGTATAAGCCTTACCGCCCGTCGTCAGCAGCAGCAGCTTGTCGGTCGTCTGCGCCGGGAAGGCAAGCTTTGGACCGTCGCCTTCCTTGAAGGTCAGGGTCGAGGTGTCGGACATGTGACCCTTCAGCGCCCGGATCCAGCCCTTCTGCGAGATAACGATGGTGACCGGTTCCTTTTCGATCATCGCCTGCTGAATGGCCTCGATATCGGCGTCAGGAGCGTCGGCAAACTGCGTGCGACGGCGGCCGAGTTCGGTCGCCTTGGCATATTTCTTTTTGACCTCGTCGATTTCCCAGGCGATGGTTTGCCACTGTTTGTCATCAGAGGCGATCAGCGCTTCGATCTCGGCCTTCTCATTCGTTAGTTCGTCGAATTCCTTGCGGATTTCGAATTCCTCGAGCTTGCGCAGGTTGCGCAGCCGCATGTTGAGGATGGATTCGGCCTGCAGGTCCGTCAGCGACCATTTCGCCATCATCACCTGTTTCGGCTCATCCTCCTCGCGGATGATGCGGATCACCTCATCAAGATTAAGATAAGCGACGAGCAGGCCGCCCAGAATTTCCAGTCTGCGATCAATTGCCGCCAGACGATGGCGCGAGCGGCGGACCAGCACGTCCTTGCGGTGCGCCAGCCACTCCGTCAGCACCTCGTTCAGCGCCATCACCTTCGGCACCTTGCCGAGCGACAGCACGTTCATGTTGAGCGGCAGGCGGCTTTCAAGATCGGAGAGACGGAAGAGCGATTCCATCAACAGCGTCGCATCGACGGTGCGGCTCTTCGGCACCAGAACGATACGCACATCCTCGGCGGATTCGTCTCTGACATCCTCCAGAAGCGGCAGCTTGCGGGCAATCAGCAGCTCGGCGATTTTCTCGATCAGCCGCGATTTCTGCACCTGGAACGGAATTTCGGTAATGACGATCTGATAACCGCCACGGCCCAGATCTTCCGTTTCCCACTTGGCGCGCACGCGGAAACCGCCACGTCCCGTCTTGTAGGCATCGAGAATATTCTCGCGGCTTTCAACAATCACGCCGCCGGTCGGCAGGTCGGGACCGGGAATGAATTCCACCAGCTTTTCAACGGTCGCATCGGGATGCTTGATGAGGTACAGCGCCGCGTCACACAGTTCATGCGCATTGTGCGGCGGGATCGACGTCGCCATGCCCACAGCGATGCCGGAAGCACCGTTCGCCAGCAGATTGGGGAAAGCGCCGGGCAATACCACGGGCTCTGAATTGGATTCGTCATAGGTGTCGCGGAAATCGACCGCGTCTTCCCCGATACCTTCCAGCAGAAGCTCGGCCACCGCCGTCATCTTGCTTTCGGTATAACGCATGGCGGCGGGGCTATCACCGTCAATGTTACCGAAGTTGCCCTGCCCGTCGACCAGCGGATAACGCAGCGAGAAATCCTGCGCCAGACGCGCCAGCGCATCATAGATCGCCTGGTCGCCGTGGGGGTGATAGTTACCCATCACCTCACCGACAATCTTGGCACATTTGCGGAAGGCGGAATTGGGTCTCAGGCCCATTTCGCTCATCGCATAGACAATGCGGCGATGGACCGGCTTCAGGCCGTCGCGAACATCCGGCAGCGCACGATGCATGATCGTGGACAAGGCGTAAGCGAGGTAGCGCTCTTCGAGCGCTGCCTTCAAATCGACCGGATGAATATTATCGTCTCCGCCGGACGGAGGTACAAGATTTTTTCCCATGGTGCTTGACTAGCGGAAATGGCGATTCCCGGCAAGAAACACAGGGGTCGCGGCTGTGGATGAAACCATCCCTTCCATGCGGTTTTTTGTTAACCGCGCTGCAAATGCCGCAATGCCGCCGTCATGGGAATCGATCTAAATACCCTAGACCTTTGATTATCAGCGAATATAAGTATCACCATTAGCATTAAGGCTCGGTTTGCAGCCGTACGTTGAGGGAAGAAACATCATGAGACTGAAATCCACCCGGCAGGTTCTTTTTGCGAGCGCCGCGCTTCTTGCCCTTTCCGCGCCGGCTTTCGCGCTGGATGGTGGGGATGTGCTGAAGAAGATCAATGCGGCCTATGCCGCGCAGGGCGGTCAAATTGATGCAGGCTCCGTCGCCGTCAACGGCTCGACGGTGACGCTGAACGACGTGACCCTCAGCGCCGCTGCCGACCCGGCCAAGAAAATCCCGGTTGGCAATATCACGCTTGATGGCGTCGAGGAAAACAACGGCGGCTACAAGATCAAGAACGCCCGCTTCGACAATATCGACTACAAGCAGGACAAGGTCGAGATCAAGGCCAGCGACATCTACATGTCCGGCCTTGTCATCCCCGCTGATGCCACCACCGGCACGGTCGATGCGCTGATGTTCTACGACGAAGCCCATAGCGGCCCGATTTCCGTGTCCGTCGACGGGAAGCAGGCTTTCTCGCTCGAGGAAACCAGTGCGACGATGTCGGTCAGCGACGACAAGAACTCGATCGGCTTTGACCTCGACGCCTCCGGCTTCAAGGCCGACCTCAGCGACGTCACCGACCCCGCCACCAAGGACGCAATCGAAAAACTGAAGCTGCAGGCGCTTTCCGGCGACATGACCATGAGCGGCAGCTGGGAAGTGGCTTCCGGGACTGTCGATGTCGAGGAATACGCGATCGACCTCGATGATGTCGGCCGCCTGAACATGTCGTTCGGTTTCTCCGGCTACACGCTCGCCTTCATCAAGTCGATGCAGGAAACGGTGAAGGCGCAGGCTGCCAACCCGAACAAGGAACAGGCAGACCAGGCCGCGAGCCTTGCCATGCTCGGCCTGATGCAGCAACTCTCCTTCGTCAACGCCGAGATCAGCTTCGAAGACGCCAGCATCACCAAGCGCGCGATCGATTATGCAGCGAGCCAGCAGGGTATGACGGGCGACCAGCTTGCACAGACCATCAAGGGCATGGCGCCGATCATGATGGCCTCGCTCAACGTTCCAGAATTGCAGAACATGGTGTCGGCGGCGATCAACACCTATATCGACGATCCGAAGAACTTCTCGATCACGGCAGCGCCGGAAAAACCGGTCCCCTTCCCCATGATCATGGGCGCTGCCATGGGCGCGCCGAACACCTTGCCGAAAATGCTCGGCGTCACGGTGACGGCAAACGAATAAGACCACATAAGCAAAACGCAGAGGCCCCGGTCATCGAACCGGGGCTTTTCTTTTGGGCAACTCTCTGCGGTGGAGACGGCGTCATATCTCCTGCACGGGGAGTAGAGTTGACCGGTAAAAGCTAGAGTTTCAGCCGTTCGCGAAAGAAGACCAGCGCTACGGTGACACCGGTCGCGACACCCACGATCACGTCGATGAAGCGGACAAGGCCGGCAACCTGCGGCCCCATGAGGAGCACGAGCATGGCGGAAGCACCAGCCTGTATCGGTACGACTGGCGGCAGGCCGAACATGGAGGCGAGGATCATGGCGATGAAGGTCGCCGAGGCCAGCCTGATTTCGGCGAAATCATGCGGGACCAGGAGGGCTATTTCCCCGACGAGAATGCCGACGGTGACGCCCACCATCAAGCCGAGGCCCTGACGAACATGGCTTGGAATTCCCGGCGCCAGACAGATGAGCGCGCTGATCGCCGCGAAGACGGGTTGCGGGTGGCCTAGCCAGCGATGCGCGACCCAGAACGCAAAAGCGGCCGCAAGTGCGGCCGCCAATGCACGGGTGAAGGCTGCGCGAACACGGTCGAGCAGCGTCTTCAACACGATCAGTCTTTCTTGGATGGAACGACGCGCAGCGCCAGTTCGCGAAGCTGCGTCGGCGTTGCCGGCGACGGCGCGTTCATCAGGAGGTCCTGCGCCTGCTGGTTCATCGGGAACAGCGTGATTTCGCGCAGGTTCTTCGCACCGACCAGCAGCATGACCACACGGTCGATGCCGAATGCGCAACCGCCATGCGGAGGCGCGCCGTACTGGAAGGCGCGGTAGAGACCGCCAAAGCGCTCTTCAACGTCGGTCTGCGACAGGCCAACCTTTTCGAAAGCCTTGACCATCAACTCGGGCGACTGGTTACGGATCGAACCGGAGGCGATTTCGAAGCCGTTGCAGACGGCGTCATACTGGAAGGCCTTGATGGAGAGCGGATCCTGCCCTTCCAGCGCTTCTAGACCACCCTGCGGCATGGAGAAAGGGTTGTGGGCGAAGTCGATCTTCTTTTCTTCTTCGTTGTATTCGAAGAAGGGGAAGTCGACGATCCAGCACATTTCGAAGCGGTCGCGATCGATCAGGTTCAGTTCATCGGCAGCGCGGGTGCGCGCCTCGCCGGCAAACTTGTAGAACTTGGCGGGATCACCGGCAACGAAGAAGCAGGCATCGCCAGCTTCCAGGCCGAGCTGCTGGCGCAGCGCCTCGGTGCGTTCCTCGCCAATGTTCTTGGCGAGCGGACCGGAGCCGCCGACCTTGCCGTCCTCTTCTTTCCAGAAGATGTAACCGAGGCCAGGCTGGCCCTGAGACTGCGCCCAGGCGTTCATGCGGTCGCAGAAGGCGCGCGAACCGCCGGTCTTGGCCGGAATTGCCCAGACCTGAACCTTCGGGTTGGAGGCGATCATGTTCGCGAAGACCTTGAAGCCCGAACCATCGAAATGCTCGGTCACGGCCTGCATGACGATCGGGTTGCGCAGGTCCGGCTTGTCGGAACCGTATTTGCGGATCGCTTCGTCATAGGGAATGCGCGGCCACTCTTTCGTCACCGGCTTGCCTTCTGCAAACTTTTCGAAGACGGCCGTCATCATCGGCTCCATCGTGGTCCAGACATCTTCCTGGGTCACGAAGCTCATTTCGACGTCGAGCTGGTAGAATTCGCCCGGCAGGCGGTCGGCGCGGGGGTCTTCATCGCGGAAGCACGGCGCGATCTGGAAGTAACGGTCGAAACCGGCCACCATCAGAAGCTGCTTGTACTGCTGCGGCGCCTGCGGCAGCGCGAAGAACTTGCCCTCATGAATACGCGACGGCACGAGGAAGTCGCGTGCACCTTCCGGTGAGGAGGCCGTGAGGATCGGCGTCGTATATTCGGCAAAGCCGGCATCGGCCATGCCGGTGCGCATGGCGGAGATGATCTGCGTGCGCTTGACAATGTTCTTGTGCAGCGTTTCGCGGCGCAGGTCGAGGAAGCGGTACTTCAGGCGAACGTCTTCCGGATAGTCAGGCTCACCGAAAACCGGCAGCGGCAGTTCCTTGGCGACGCCGAGAACCTCGATCTCCTGAGCGTAAAGTTCGATCTCGCCGGTCGCCATGCCCTTGTTGACGGTGTCTTCCGAACGCGCCTTGACGAGGCCGTCGATGCGGATGACCCATTCGCCGCGCACGGTTTCCGCAACCTTGAAAGCCGGGCTGTCAGGATCGGCAACCACCTGGGTGATGCCGTAATGGTCGCGAAGGTCGATGAAGAGAACGCCGCCATGATCTCGCACGCGATGAACCCAACCGGAAAGGCGAACGGTTTCGCCGACGTCGGACTTGCGGAGAGCGGCACAGGTGTGGCTGCGGTAACGATGCATTTTTTTATCCTGGAACGTGTCGTGGGCCCGTTGGAGGCCAGATGGGCGGCACTGTCGAAATTTGCCGGAAAAGCGCATGGCCAGCCCGATTTGTCAAGGCAAAGCGCAACAATGTCGCCTTCAGCCTGTCCTTTCCCCCGCCTTGGCTTTAGATAGTGCATATTCAGCCCGCCAAACCGAGTCGGCCCGCAATGAGCCAGATCAGACCCCTCATCCCGCTTCTCGTCACCGCCGGCATCCTGATCGGCGGCAACGGCCTGCAGGGAACCTATATTGCCCTGCGCGGCATCTCCGAAGGTTTTTCCGCCAGCACCATCGGCGTCATCAGCGCCGCCTACAGCATCGGATTCGCACTCGGCTGCATTTCGGTGACGCGGCTTCTGCGAAAGATCGGCCATATCAGAACATTTGCCACCATGGCAGCGGTCGCCTCGGCCGCTTCCATCGCCATGCCGCTCATCATCCACCCGCTATTCTGGATGCTGATGCGTTTCGTCATCGGCATTGCCGTCGCCTGTCTTTTTTTTTGCGGCCATCGAAAGCTGGATCAATGCCCAGGTGACGAATTCCAATCGCGCGCGCACGCTTTCCATCTATCGTTTCGTCGATCTCGGCTCCGTGACGCTGGCGCAATATGTCATTGCCGTGATGGGTGTCGAAGGCCCGGTGGTGTTTTCGCTGATCGCGATAGCGCTGGTGCTGTCTCTGGTGCCGATCTCGCTTGCCGACAAATCCAACCCTGCCCCGCCGAAGCAGATTCCCTTCGACCTTTTCGCCGTCTGGCGCATTTCCCCGCTTGCCGTCGTCGGTTGCGTGGCAGTCGGCCTCAGCATGGCGGCCTTCCGCAACATTGGCCCGATCTATGCCGAACAGATCGGCTTTTCCGTTACCGCCATCGCCACCTTCATGAGTGCGGGCATTATTGGCGGTGTGGTGCTGCAATATCCGCTTGGCGTTTATTCCGACCGTTATGACCGGCGCATCATCATTCTCGCCACCACGGCCGCCTCTGTCATCGTCGGGCTGTTTCTCGCTTTCTTCGCCGGCACGGACGAGTGGAGCAATATCATCGGCGTCTTCATCTTCGGCGCCTTCGCCCTGCCGCTTTATTCGCTGAGTTCGGCGCATGGCAACGACCACGCCAGGGAAGGCGAACATGCGATGATGTCAGCCGGACTGCTGTTCTTCTGGTCGTTGGGCGCAACCGTGGGGCCGCTTCTCGCCTCCGTCCTGATCGATCAGTTCGGTCCGAAGGCGCTGTTCAGCTATACCGCCGCGATCCAGATCGTTTTCATCGCCTACACCATATATCGGCTGCAGGTGCGCGAGGGCGTTCCGCTTGAGGAGAGGAACTGGCGGTTCAGTTCGCTGTTGCGCACCTCGGCCTATTTCCAGAAGCTCGCCGCACCCACACCACCTAAAAAGAATGGGTCGGAGCCCATTCCGCCGGAGAAAAACGATCCTTAGGCCTTCAAAAACGGGCTTTGTATTGACATGCGCCCGGCAAAGGGAAAGTAAGACGGATAATTTTCACGAGTGGCCATTTGCAATGATTGAAACGACTGCCGCCCTCGCCGAGGCCTGCACGGAACTGGCGAAATCGGAATTCATCACCATCGACACCGAATTTTTGCGGGAAACCACCTTCTGGCCTGAACTCTGCCTCGTGCAGATGGCAAGCCCGACTCTCGAGGTGCTGGTCGATCCGCTGGCGAAGGGCCTCGATCTTACGCCGCTTTTCGAGTTGATGGCCAATCCCGACGTCGTGAAGGTTTTCCACGCGGCGCGACAGGACATCGAAATCATCTACCATCTCGGCGGGCTTATTCCGCATCCGATCTTCGACACGCAGGTCGCCGCCATGGTCTGCGGTTTCGGCGATTCGATCTCCTACGACCAGCTGGTGCAGAAGATCAAAAACGTGCAGATCGACAAATCCTCCCGTTTCACCGACTGGAGCCGCCGCCCGCTGACCGAAAAGCAGCTGGATTACGCGCTGGCCGACGTGACCCATCTGCGGGATGTCTATCTCTCGCTGAAAGCCCAGCTCGAGCGCGAAGGCCGCTCGCTGTGGCTGACCGAAGAGATGGATATTCTCGAGTCTCGCGACACCTATGACATGCATCCCGACGATGCCTGGCTGCGGCTGAAATCGCGCCTGCGCAAGCCGACCGAGCTTGCCATCCTCAAATTCATCGCCGCCTGGCGCGAGCGTGAGGCGCGCTCCCGCAACGTGCCGCGTTCGCGCGTGCTGAAGGACGATGCGATCTTCGAAATCGCCCAGCAGCAGCCGAAGGATGCCGAGGCGCTGTCGCGGCTTCGCACCATTCCCAAGGGCTGGGAACGCTCCGCGTCCGGCAACGCCATCGTCGAGACGGTGAATGCGGCGCTGGCGCTGCCGAAAGAAGAAATGCCGAAGGCACCGCGTCACAGCCACGCGCCGGAAGGCTCGGGCGCTGCCGTGGAACTGTTGAAGGTTCTGCTGAAGCTGACGGCTGACAAGCACGGCGTCGCCGCCAAGGTCATCGCCAATAGCGACGATCTGGACAAGATCGCCGCCGAGGGCGAAAAGGCAACGGTGGCAGCACTGACCGGTTGGCGGCGGGAGCTTTTCGGCAATGTGGCGCTGAAGCTCATCAATGGTGAGGTCGCCCTGCGTTTTGCCGGCAAGAAGGTCGAGGCTGTAGAGGTTGCGGCGAACGAGTCGTAACGCTCGCTCTTTCCGCGACCTTCTCATACCGCGTGTCGCCTCATTCGCTAGCGCTGCGCCTGAAGGGCGCTGGCTGAACACCCGAATCGCCCGACAGCGCGTCGGGCGACAAAATCGGTGAAGCCATCGAATACACAATATAAACTTAGGCGGGGTGCGGGCCCCGTCCGTTGCGGCAACCGGGCAACAGGCTTTCCGATCCTTTATGCAACCTTACCGATTGCTCACTTTTTCCAGCGCTTTTTCCACATTAATGTCGCATATGACCTGAACAGAAGCTTTGCCCGCAAGGAGCGACGGGCCTGCCCTTCCCGAGATCAAGAATCGACATGAGAAAATTGCTGCCCATTCTGGATTACGTGGTGCTCTTCGTTGCCGTGGCCGGCAGCGGCGTGGCCTACGCCTTCCTGGAATATGGCGGTGGCGCGCTCATCGGCGCGACCTATGCGCTGTTTGCCTGCGCGCCAATCCTCGCCTTCGAGCGCGGTTACATCATGCCCGGCCTGTCGCGGCAGGTCAGCGCCCTGCCGACACCGGTTTACATTGCCGTCGGTCTTGTCATCTATGCTGTTCTCGTCTTCTGCGGCTTCGGGCTGGGCGGCACGATCCTGTGGCTGAGCGGCATCTTTCCCGGCACCTGGAAACGCGCCGTTCATGCCGAAGTACAGACGCTGGTCTTCACGCTCATCGTCTGCGGCATCATCGTCTTCATCATGCGCGTGCGTGAACTTCTTGGCCGCGATATCTTCATCGACCTCATTCTCGGGCGCTATCGCAGACCGGTGAGCGAAGACCGTGTCTTCATCTTCATAGACCTTGTAGGCTCCACCTCCTTCGCCGAAACTCATGGCGACCTGAAGGCACAGGAGTTTCTCGGCGAAATCTTCGCGAGCTATGCCGCACCGGTCAGGAAACACGGCGGCGTCATCGACGATTACATCGGCGACGCCGCGATCATCACCTGGCCATACCATAGGGCGATACGGCGCGCGGCCTGCGTGCGCTGCGTTTTCGATATTCAGGCGACCATCGAGGAAAAGCGCGACATGTGGCTTTCCCGCTTCGGTGAAGTGCCGCGCCTGCGCTTCGCCATCCATGGCGGACCTGTCATCACTGCGGAAATCGGCGTCGACCATCACAAGATCACCTATTTCGGCGATACGGTGAACACGACCTCCAGACTCGAATCGCTGAGCAAGATGCTTGGCCATCCCGTGCTGATTTCCGCCGACCTCGCCCATCAGCTGGTGCTTCCCAAGGGCGTGCGCAGCGAATATCTCGGCGAGCACGCGGTCAAGGGCCGTGGTCAGACGCTCGGTGTCTGCACGCTCAGCCAGTATCAGGCCCCCGCCGCTTAGGGCGGAGCAACGTCGCCGTCACCTTCGCCAGCAGCGCCGTCATCAAAATTCATCAAAGCTTCAAATGGCAATCACCTCTCTGTCATGTGCTGCCCCTATCGCGTCAATCCTGTCTTCAACAGGTACTGAGAGGGGTCTCAACATGAAGCACGTTCTTTTCGCCTCTTGCGCGGTTCTCGCGCTCGCTTCCGCATCGCTGGCAGCGGAAAAGGAGTTTCCGGCAAAGCTGGTTTCACATGCCATTCTGCCGGCCAACACCATCATCGCCGCGCCTGCCGATGCGCCGGCACATCTCAAGACCTCCGCCAAGTTCACCACAGCCGACCGCAAGCGCGCCGAAGGCCTCGGCACCGTGCCCGGCAAGGACGGCGCGCGCCTGACGGGCCTTTCCATGCCGTTCAACGGCCAGCCCATGCAGGGCTTTTCCGGCATCAAGGCCATGCCGGACGGCAGCTTCTGGAGCCTTTCCGACAACGGTTTCGGCTCCAAGCTCAATTCGAGCGACGCCATGCTGATGCTTCACCATCTGAAGTTCGACTGGGAAGCCGGCAAGGTCAATGCGCTTGAAACCGTGTTTCTCTCCGACCCTGACATGAAATCGCCCTTCCCCATCGTTCTGGAAGGCACGGAAAAGCGCTACCTGACGGGCGCCGATTTCGATGTCGAATCCATTCAGCCTGTTGCCGACGGTTTCTGGGTGGGTGAGGAATTCGGTCCTTACATCCTGAAATTCACCCGCGACGGAAAGCTGACCGATGTGATCTCCACCAAGGTCGGCGATATCGAGGTGAAGTCTCCCGACCATCCGGCTCTCGCACTGCCTGGCAACCCGACTCAGAAAATGCCCGCTTTCAACCTGAAACGCTCCGGCGGTTATGAAGGCATGGCGCTCTCCAAGGACGGCTCAAAGCTCTACGGCCTTCTCGAAGGACCGCTCTATATGGCGGACGGGCAGGTAGAAAAGACCGAAGACGGCGCGACCGCGCTGCGCATCATCGAACTGGACACCGCCAGGAAAGAGTGGACCGGTCGCAGCTGGCTTTATCCGCTGGCGGAAGGCGGCGAGGCGATCGGTGACTTCAACATGCTGGATGAGACCACTGCCCTCGTCATCGAACGCGACAACGGCGCCGGCACGGCCGACAAGGCCTGCGCCGACCCGAAGGCTCCCACTGCGGACTGCTACGCCCGCCCAGCCAAGGTCAAGCGCATCTACAAGATCGAATTCAACGACGCCAATGTCGGCAAGGCCGCCCGCAAGATCGGTTATATCGACCTGATGAAGATCTCCGACCCTGATAACAAGAAGCGCCAGGGCGGCGGCAACGGTTTCTACGACATGCCTTTCGTCACCATCGAGAATGTCGACCGCGTCGATGCCACGCATATCATCGTCGGCAATGACAACAACCTGCCTTTCTCTGCCGGGCGGGCGCTGGACAAGGCTGATGACAACGAATTCGTTCTGCTTGAGGTCAAGGACCTGCTCGAGGCGAAGTGAGGCCACGGCTGCCGTCATTTGCATTGACGGTCACCAATGATCCGGACGGAGCGCTGGCAGACACGAACGTCTGCGCGGCGCTCCTTCCGATTTTCCGGCCGCGACAGAAACATGCTTGCGGAAAAGAAGACGTTTCATGCAGGACCATGCCGAAAGACTGTACTACGCCCTGAAGAGAAGCTGGTCGGGCGAGACCAGCGGCCTCTGGTCGCGCGAAAATCCTGCCAGGGGGCAAGGAAGCGTCACTGCCCTGGTGGTTCAGGACATTTTCGGCGGCGAAATTGCGAAAACCGCTGTCAGCGGCGCGCAACACTTCTACAATATCATTGATGGCGTCCGCTGGGATTTCACCTTCACCCAATTCGATCTGCCGGTGGGTTATCAGGATCATCCCGCCAATCGAACCGAAGTCATGGCGACGATAACGCCGCTGCAATATGCCTATCTCAGCGCCTGCATTCGAAAGGCACTCGGCCATGGCTGAACGGCTTGCAAAAAGGACAGCCCATTGCTGTTCGATCCGCACAGACGGCATGGAGGTCAACCGGCGCGCTACACTTCAAGACCAAGATTTATGTTTCCCGCAAAGCGGACACAATCCACGCGATAATATTGCTTGGCGAAATGGTTGTACCGACAGGAGAGACATTTAATGAGCGAGAGTTGTCCGGTTCTGACACCGGCAGAACGGCAGGTTCAGGATATATTGGAACGCAACGAAGCGGCGATGATGGCGAGTGTTCATGCAGCGGTTGAGCGCGCCAGCAAAGAAGTCGCCGAAGCATTCGAGGCGACCGGGTCAGACATGCAGCCACCACCCCGGGATTATTTTGCCGCGGTCGCGCATCAACAGCTCTTTTTGTTGTTGTGCGGGGCCGATCCGCAGACCTTCGAGGGCGGCGACCCAGAAATCGCCGGTCATATCATTCGGAATGCTCAAAACATAACGGAGCACTACTGGAAACGATAATGCGCCCGAATGTCGCCGGCAGGTGACCCGATCTGGAAGGAGAGAATGTCACACGAAGCAAGAGACGTAATCTGAACTTGACAGGGTATGCCGGTCACGGATGGACTGCTCCGCCGTCTCGCGTCATAGGGCCTTCATCATGCCCGGTTAAGCAGGCGCAAAATCGGGAGACTGCAATGGATTCGACCGCACAGATCAAGCGCCCTAAGCTCGCAGAGACCGTCATTCATGCAACAGCCAGCGTAAGAGACTCGAGCATCGGCAGATGCTGCGAGATTTTGGCCGACACCTCGCTGCATAATGTTGAGCTCGGAGACTACTCTTATCTTGGTCCCCGCTGCATGGTGGGGGATGCGATCATCGGGAAGTTCTGCGCCATCGCCGCGGAGGTCAGGATAGGCGCTCCCAACCATCCGATGGACCGGCCATCCATGCACCGTTTCAGCTACTGCCCGGAATATTACTCTGCCGATGCGGTGCGCGACGATGCCTTTTTCGCGCAGCGGAAGCAGGATCGCGCCGTCATCGGTCACGATGTCTGGATCGGGCACGGGGTCATCGTACTGCCGGGCGTCAAGGTGGGACACGGCGCGGTGCTGGCCGCCGGCGCCGTGGTGACCAGGGACGTACCGCCCTATACGATCGTCGGCGGCGTACCCGCAAAAATCATTCGCGAGCGCTTTTCACGATCGATTGCGCAGAAGCTTACCGCTATTGCCTGGTGGGACTGGCCCTTCGAGACGATCATGGCTCGGCTTGGCGACTTTCAGTCAAACGATATCGAAGCGTTCTGCGAGCGCTGGTCCTAGCACGGGGCCAATGTCGTTTCTGTCGTGAACGGAGACTCCGCCGCTTCTTATTCGAACACGAAGGCCAGCCGCTTGCCCGTCAGCTTCGCCAGTTGCTGCAAACGTCCGTCCAGCCGCTCGCCGGCAAAATCGCAATAATCATGCGGCACCACAAATTCCAGATCGAGATCCGGATTATCTGTCTTGCGGAATTTCAGGTGATCCACGACACCCGGCATGGAGGCTGAAAAAAGATATACGACGCGCAGCAGGCCGCCCAGCAGTTTGGCGAGTTCCTGCAGACGCTCCCCCGCCATCGCGGCAAGCGGCTCGGTGGTGCCGTTGTCGTTCAGGCCTTCAAAGCGGTAATAATTGGCAAGTGCAATATAGGCGCGCCCGGGATGGGTGATCGCCACAAAGGACGAGTGGGCGATGATATTGAGCGCCTGCAGACCGCGGTAATCCGGATGCGCGCGCCAGCTGATGTCGGCCAGCAGGCAGGCGGCCTGCCGATAGCGGCTTTCCTCTTCCGTCTCGTCGATGCCGAAAACCGGGAAGGTGCGACCGCTCCAGTCCGCCAGTTCTCGCGCATGCTCCGGAGAACGGGCGCGCAGAATGGCAAGTTCGTCGGCGGCCACCAGCAGCGGATCGGATTCGCGCTCCGCCTCCGTCAGCAGCGAATAAAGGTAACCCTCGCGTACGCCCTGTGCGGAAAAAGCGATCCTGGCCGGCTTCATCATCTTCAGAACTTCGCGCATGGCGATGGCACCGAATGGCAGGAGCGAGCGGCGGTTCTTGGAGACCGCCTGCCAGGCGGGATCCTTGCTATCCCGGGAGACGATGACCTCCTCGAGGAAATTCAGCATTTCCTCTAGCGGCAATTCATAACCCTGCATCATGTGCAGGGGATAACCGGATATCTCCATGTGCAGCTTGGCGATATTTCGCCAAGTGCCGCCGACGGCGTAAAAGGTGCGCCCCTCACCCGCCGCCAGAAGTTTGGCGAAGGATTTGACGTGCTTTCTGGCAATGGTCGCCGCTTTTTCCAGCGAGCCGTCCGATTGCTCCGAAAGCCGCAAACCGCCAAGCGGCAGGGTGATGCCTTCGCCGCAGCTCTTGCCCTTGATGTCGATCAGTTCCAGCGAGCCGCCCCCGAGGTCGCCGGCGATGCCATCAGGATCATGGAAACCGCTGATCACGCCATAGGCCGAATAAAGCGCTTCCTTCTCACCCGACAGAACCTCGATCTCACAGCCGAGGATGGCTTCGGCCTCACGAATGAAATCGGGACCATTTTCCGCTTCTCGGGCCGCGGCCGTGGCCAGCACATAAAGCTGCTGCGCCTGCGCCTGCTCGGAGAGGGCGTGAAAACGCCTGAGCGCCAGGAGCGCGCGGCTCACACCTTCCTCATGCATGCGCCCCGTCAGCGCCAAACCTTTGCCAAGCCCGCAAAGCACCTTTTCGTTGAACAGCACCGCAGGCGCGCGGGAAAGACCTTCATATACGACAAGACGAACGGAGTTCGAGCCAATATCTATGACGGAAACGGGGGCAAGGCCGGTCAGCCGCCCCTGTGCTTCTGATCGAGTCATTCAGCCTGTTTCTTGCGGGACGAAATCAACCCGGCAATCAATTTGGGCGCACTGGATTTCAGGGCTTCACCACGTCCGGAAAGGCTGGGATTGGTCATGAAATAGTGCTGCGCGTTGAACGGTTCTTCGCCTTTACGCACCTCGATGCGCCTCGACGTTCCGTCCGCAAGTATCTCGTAGCTCTGCTGGTTGTCAATGAGATTGCCCAGCATAATCTGTGAAAGAACCTGCTCATGCACGGTGGGATTGGTCAGCGGCACCAGCGTTTCCACGCGGCGGTCAAGATTGCGCGGCATCATGTCGGCGGAGCCGATATAGACCAGCGCCTTGTCCGACGGCAGGCCGAAACCATTGCCGAAGCAGAAGATGCGGCTGTGCTCCAGGAAGCGGCCGACGATGGATTTGACGCGGATATTGTCCGACAGGCCGGGCACCTGCGGGCGCAGGCAGCAGATGCCGCGCACGACGAGGTCCACCTCAACACCCGCGGCGCTGGCATGGTAGAGCGCATCGATGATCTCTGGATCGACAAGCGAATTCATCTTCATCCAGATCGCCGCCGGCGCGCCGCGCTTGGCGTGCTCGATTTCCTCGTGAATATGCTTGAGGATGCGCGCGCGTAGCGTATAGGGCGAGACGGCCAGCTTCATGCCCTCCTCCGGTTCGCCGTAACCCGTGATGAAGTTGAAGATATTCGCCATGTCGTGGGCGATCTTCGGGTTGCAGGTGAAGAAGGACAGGTCGGTATAGATCTTGGCCGTGATCGGGTGATAGTTGCCCGTGCCAAGGTGGCAATAGGTCCGGAGCTTGCCATCCTCGCGGCGCACCACCATCGACATCTTGGCGTGGGTCTTGAGTTCGATGAAGCCGAACACGACCTGCACGCCGGCGCGTTCCAGATCGCGCGCCCAGCGGATGTTTGCTTCCTCGTCGAAACGCGCTTTGAGCTCGACCAGCGCCGTGACGGATTTACCTGCTTCCGCGGCATCGATCAGCGCGCGAACGATCGGGCTGTCGTTGGAGGTGCGGTAAAGCGTCTGCTTGATGGCAAGTACTTCGGGATCGCGCGCAGCCTGCAGGAGGAACTGCACCACCACGTCGAAGCTTTCATAGGGATGGTGAACCACCATGTCCTTTTCGCGGATAGCAGCGAGGCAATCGCCGGCATGTTCACGAACGCGCTCCGGGAAACGGGCATTGTAGGGCTCGAATTTCAGGTCGTCGCGCGGGGCACGCACGATTTCCGAGATCGTGTTGAGCGCGAGAAGACCGGGCAGAACCGCGACGCGATTATCCGGCACACCGAGTTCGTGCACCACGAACTGCCTCAGCGACTGCGGCATTTCACTGTCGGTCTCGATGCGGATGACGGAACCGCGGCGGCGGCGTTTCAGCGCGCTTTCAAAGAAGCGCACCAGATCTTCGGCCTCTTCCTCCACCTCGATATCGCTATCGCGGATGATGCGGAACGTGCCGGAACCGCGAACGGTATAGCCGGGATAGAGCCGGTGAATGAACAGACCGACCACATCCTCGAGCGTGATGTAGCGGATGGCGTTCTTCTCATCCGGCAGCCGCACGAAGCGGTCGAGCGCCGGCGGCAGGCGCAAAAGCGCCGTCATCGGCTCGCGGCCGTTGACGCTGTCCAGCTGCAGCCCCATGGAAAAGCCGAGATTGGGAATGAAGGGGAACGGGTGCGCCGGATCGATGGAGAGCGGCGTCAGCACCGGGAACATGCGTTCCTCAAACTCGGTCTCCAGCCAGTTGCGATCCTCATCCGAAAGCGCAGCCGGGCGTACGATGTAGATTTCTTCCTTGGCAAGATATTGCTGCAGAACGGCAAGCGAGGCCTGCTGCTCCATCTGCAGGTTGTCGATTTCCTTCAGAATATCTTCGAGCTGTTCTGCCGGGGTCTTGCCGTCCGGGGTCCTGACGGTGATCTTCTGGCGCACCTGGCCTTCGAGGCCGGCGACGCGAACCATGAAGAACTCATCGAGATTGGCCGCCGAGATGGACAGGAAACGCAGCCGCTCCAGCAGCGGGTGATCGGTGTTCAGCGTTTCCTCAAGGACACGGCGGTTGAACTGGAGCCAGGAGAATTCGCGGTTGATGAAACGCGCGGGGCTATCCCAGAGGTTCTCGCCCTCGGTCTGCGGCTGAACCTTGTTGAAATCTTCCTGCGCGACAGCGTCCATGCCCTGTTCCATCCCCTGACCAATTTCCAATCCGTGATCCTGCTGCATCCCGCGATCGTCCTTCTTGCCCGTATAACAGTTTGACGACGGAACTGTGACAGTCAATCGTCGTCCGGTCCGTTATGTCTCTCGGCATTGTCCATCGCGTTGAGGACTTCCGCCACCAGTGGGCGGGTGATCCTCGTTCCGCGCGAAAGCGCCAGCCTGTCGATCCGCTCTACGATCGTCTGCGCCGTATCGAGCGAACGTTCCATTCTGTTGACGATGTAGCCTATGAGTTTGTCATCCATGTAAAGCTGCCGGTCAGCGAAGAGCTTCACCAGCACCTGCGCCAGCAACGCCTCGTCCGGTTCACCCGTTTCCACTACCGTCACGGCCTTGAGGCGCGAGCGCAGATCCGGCAGCGTGACGGGCCAGGCCGACGGCCATTGCCGGCTGGTCATCAGAAGCGTCGTGCCATTCTGGCGTACGCTGTTGATGACATGGAAGAGTTCGGTATCATCAAAACCACGCCGATCGGCATCCTCGAATAGCACCGCCCCCCTTTCGGCCGCGCGCGCGGCATCCGCGCCCGCTTGCGGATGAATCTCGCGGGCCTCGCTGATATTTTTCCAGATATTGGCAAGGTGCGATTTTCCGGAACCGGGCGGCCCTGCCAGCACGACCACCGGCGAGGGCCAGTGCGGCCATGCGTCAACGAGGCTGACGGCGGCCTCCAGCGAAGCCGACACGAGGAGATCGTCCCGGCCGGAGGCGGACGGATGCGAAAATGCGAGCGGCAGCTGCTCGGCCTTCGACCGGGCGTTGTCGGTTTTGATTGGGTCAGTCATTGTCAGCTCTGAGAGTCAACCTTGCCGGAGGACGTTTCCCTTTCTTCCAGGGTGAGGTTGGCTTCCCAGGGAAGGTTGGCGGCGTGCCCGTGGTAAAGATCGCTTTCAAGATACCGCGACAAGGCGAAGCGGACAAGCACGCCGACCGCCGCCGCAGCCGGCACCGCGACGAGAAGCCCGACGAAGCCGAAAAGCGCGCCGAAAGCGAAGAGGGCAAACATCAGCCAGACAGGATGCAGGCCGACGCTGCTGCCGACAAGTTTCGGCTGCAGGATGTTGCCTTCGATGAACTGGCCGGAAAAGAACACGACGAGGGTCAGCACGACATAGAGATAATCCGGCCAGAACTGCACGATGGCGACGCCAACCGCCAGGATCAGGCCGACCATGGAGCCGATATAGGGAATGAAGCTGATGAGGCCCGAAAAAAGGCCGATCAAAAGGCCGAAATTAAGCCCGACCAGCGACAGGCCGACGGCGTAATAAACCCCGAGAATGAGGCAGAGCGAGCCCTGCCCACGCACGAAACCGGCAATGGTCTTGTCCATGTCGCGGGCGATCTGGCGCACCGTGTGCACGTAATCGCGCGGGATCCAGCTGTCGACCTTGTCGATCATCCGGTCCCAGTCAAGCAACAGGTAAAAGGCGACGACGGGGGTGACCACCAGGAGCGACACGACATCGACCAGCGATTTCCCGGAATTCCATATCTGCGTCAGCAATGTGCCGATGAAACCCGCACCTTCGGTGAGGAGTTTCGAGAAGTTCTCCTTTACCGCGTCGATCTGGCTGCTCACCCAGTCCGGCAGGAGATTGGTATCCGCGCCGGCGATCAGCTGCTGCAGCGATGAGATATATTGCGGGATGCGCGTGATGAATTCCGAGGCCTGGGCGGCAATGAGCGGAATGATGATGATGAGCGACAGCGCGAAGACCAGCACGAAGGAGATGAGAATGACGACCGTGGCCATCAGCCGGCTGAGGCCGCGCCTCTCCAGCCAGTCGGCCACCGGATCGAGAAAATACGCAAGCGCCATGCCAGCCACGAAAGGCAGGAGAATGGAGCTGAAGACCATCAGGAAGAGGATAAAGACGGCAAGCACGCCGATCCAGAAAAACACCTGCCGGCGCAGGCTGGTACCGCTTACATGGGGTTGCATCCGTTCATCCTTCTGTCACCGCATCGTCATCCCGCATCATGGAGATAGGATGGGCGTGGGCACATGGTCAAGACTGCGTCGGCAAAGGGATAAGGGGACTGAAAAAGCCGACAACGCAGAATATCCGGTCCCACCTTCGCCGCATTGCGGCAAATGCTGCCGAGAGCGACCATCGCGGAACGTCAAAGCCGTTAAAAACCGGAGGTTTTGCCACGCAAACCCTTGCATCAGGCCCCGTCCCGTGCGAATGGCGACGCCAAAGGAACCAGCGGAGACGAGAGCCATGAGCCAGTCGGGCAAGAACGGTCTTACCTATAGTGACGCAGGGGTGGATATCGACGCCGGCAATCTGATGGTCGAGAAGATCAAACCGGCGGTGCGTTCCACGCGACGTCCCGGCGCGGACGGCGAAATCGGCGGCTTCGGCGGCCTGTTCGATCTGAAAGCCGCTGGCTTCACCGACCCGGTTCTGGTGGCCGCCAATGACGGCGTCGGCACCAAGCTGAAGATCGCCATCGACGCAAACTATCACGACACCGTCGGTATCGATCTCGTCGCCATGTGCGTCAACGATCTCGTGGTTCAGGGTGCAGAACCGCTGTTCTTCCTCGATTATTTTGCCACCGGCAAGCTCGATCCCGACCAGGGCGCTGCGATCGTTTCCGGCATCGCCGCCGGCTGCCGCGAATCCGGTTGTGCGCTGATCGGCGGCGAAACCGCTGAAATGCCGGGAATGTACTCAGATGGTGATTACGACCTCGCGGGCTTTGCCGTGGGCGCGGCCGAACGCGGCCAGCTGCTGCCGGCCGGCGACATTTCCGAGGGCGACGTCATTCTTGGCCTGTCCTCATCCGGCGTCCACTCCAACGGCTTCTCGCTGGTGCGCAAGATCGTATCGATCTCCGGGCTCGAATGGGATGCACCCGCTCCCTTCGCCGATGGCAAGAAGCTGGGCGAAGCGCTACTGACTCCAACCCGCATCTATGTGAAGCCGCTTCTGAAGGCGATCCGAGAGACCGGCGCGCTGAAGGCTTTGGCGCACATTACCGGCGGCGGTTTCCCGGAGAATATTCCGCGCGTTCTGCCCAAACATCTCGCCGCCGAGATCGATCTCGAAGCGATAGAGGTTCCCGCCGTCTTCTCCTGGCTTGCGAAAACCGGTGGTGTCGAAGCAAAGGAAATGCTGCGCACCTTCAATTGCGGCGTCGGCATGATCGTCGTGGTTTCGGCTGAAAATGCCGAAAAGGTCACCGAAGTTCTGACGGCCCAAGGCGAGACCGTCTTCCCGCTCGGCCGCATGGTCGCCCGTGAAGAAGGCGCGCATGGCACGATCTACAAGGGCGCCCTCGCCCTATGATGCCCGCCGCCCTGTCGTCCGGCCGCAAACGTGTCGTCGTTTTCATCTCCGGCAGCGGCTCCAACATGGTGTCGCTGGTAAAGGCCTGCCAGACGGCGGATTTTCCGGCGGAAATCGCCTGCGTGATCTCGGACAAGGCAACTGCCGGCGGGCTGGAAAAGGCACGGGGTTTCGGCATTCCGACCCTCGTCTTCGAACGCAGGACCTATGCGAGCAAGACGGAACATGAGGGCGCCATTCTGGCCGCTCTTGGGGAGATTGCGCCTGACATCATCTGTCTCGCCGGCTATATGCGGCTGATCTCGGGGGATTTCATTGCCCCCTATGAAGGCCGCATCATCAATATCCACCCTTCCCTGCTGCCGCTTTTCCCCGGTTTGCATACGCATCAGCGTGCCATCGACAGCGGCATGAAGATTTCCGGCTGCACGGTCCATTTCGTCACCGAAGGCATGGATGAGGGCCCGACGATTGCGCAGGGGGCTGTGCCGGTTCTTTCCGACGACACGGCAGATACCCTGGCTGCGCGGATCCTCACCGTCGAGCACCAGCTCTACCCGCTGGCGCTGAAATTACTCGCCGAAGGCAAGGTGCGGATGGAAGGCGGAAAAGCCGTTTTCGACAAGAACGAAAGTAAAACCGAGTATTCCATCCTTGTTTCTGCCTCGTGATGTAGTTATTCCTAAAGTACATAGATAAATCAGAATTGGTATCTTCGTTGAAATAAACCGATCATTTACCATAATCGTCTTTAATGACCGCAACGGCCCTTACTTCAGGCCCTCCGGACGCTCAGGAGCGATTATGCGATTTTCGAGATTTCCCCTGCCGCTTTCTGCGGCTTTACTGATGGGTACCTGCCTGCCACTCGCCGCCGAACAAAACGGCATTACGGCTTCACTGGATGCCGGCGTTCTCAATCTCCGGGCGACGGAAACTGTTCATCTCGGTGGCCGCAAGGTGAGCGAACTGGAATGGGAAACGAAGAACGCCGTGGCGTTGCGCGGCTCGCTCGGCCTCGAACTAGCGCCCGGCTGGCGCGTCAAGGCGGAAGGCCGCATCGGTTTTGAAGGCGATGGCTACATGACCGACTACGACTGGGTATGGCCCTTTTCGAAAGACAGCTCCAAGGAGAATTGGAGCGATCGCTCCCAGCATGATGACACACGGCTCGACCATTATTTTTCGGGAGGCCTCGAACTCAATCGCACATTGCTGGAGGATCCGCAGCAATATCTTAGCGCGGGCGTCGGTTTTCGCTACACCGATGTGCAATGGTCGGCCTATGGCGGCAACGCCGTTTACAGTGTTTTCTCCCGCCGCGATTTCTCAGGCAAATTCAAGGATGGCCTCAAGGGAATCACCTATCGCCAACAGATACCGGTTTTCTACGGCAACCTGACGGGCGGCCAGAGATTCGGCAACTGGTCGCTCAATCTCGGTCTCGAAGGTGGCGCCATGGTCTACGCCAAGGCGACTGACGATCACTGGCTGCGCGACATGCGCTTCACTGACAAATTCGACGTTGCCGGCATGTTCGGGGTGAAGGCAGGCGTTGCCTATGACGTGACGGAAAACGCCTCGATCTACCTCGACGGCGCTTACGACTATACCAGCCTCGGGCGCGGGAACACGCATTATAGCGGCGCGGGCGCCGGAAGCCTGTCGTCGGAGAAGAACGCTGGTGGCGGCGACTTACAGTCGATTTTCGTGGGTGCCGGCGTCAGAGGGCGATTTTAGCGTCGATGGCCGTATCCGTGGGTTAGTTCACTGGATATGCTCAAGCCGCCCCGCCTTTAAAGCCGGTCGCGATTAAGCATCGCCCATTGCAGCAGAATGATCGTCTTCGAATCCGTGATTTCACCCGAGGCGATCATTCCGAAAGCTTCGTCGAGACCATAGGTCAGAACCTCGATATCTTCGCCTTCATCCTCCAGTCCGCCACCGCTGCCCGCTTGCACGTCGAGATCGATGCGGGCGACGAAGAGACTGACCTTTTCAGTCAGCGTGCCAGGGCTGGCATACATGTCGAAGAGGTATTCAACCTTTTCGACGGCGTAACCGGATTCCTCCATCGCCTCGCGGCGGATTGCATCAGCGGCATCGTCGCCATCGAGAAGCCCTGCCGGAACTTCGATCATGAAGTTCGGGTCGCCGTTGACGAAGGCGGCGGGGCGAAACTGGCGTACCATTACCACGCTGTCGCGTTTCGGGTCATAAAGGAGAATGGCGGCGGCGAGGCCGTGATCATGGACCTCCCTCACAATACGGATCGTCTTGCCGTCAGGCATGCGCTGGTCAAAAACGAGCTTCTGCAAATGCACGAAGCCCTTCCAGACGGTTTCCTTTTCCACCAGCCGGATCCGGTCAGTCGCGGCAGCGGGCGACTTTAAGAGCGACACGTTCATAAGAGTCTCCGAAAGATGATGAAATCTCAGGCTGTCAGGGAGGCGCGGTTCAAGGCCGCCCATTGCAGCAGCATGATCGTCTTGCCATCGCATATCTCGCCCGTCTCGATCATCTTCATGGCGTCGTCCAGCGGGATTTCCACGACCTCGATATCCTCGTCCTCATGGGCCGCACCGCCGCCTTCTTCGACACGATCCGAAGATTCGACAATCGCGGCGAAGAAATGAATGATCTCGGTGACAGAACCGGGCGACATGAACGATTTGAAGAGGAACCGCACGTCCCTCACGACGTAGCCCGTTTCTTCCGTCACCTCGCGGCGGATGGCTTCGGCCGGATTATCGCCGTCCAGCAGGCCGGCCGGGGCTTCAAGGAGCCAGCCGTGATGACCGTTCACATGGGCCGGCATGCGAAACTGCCGTACCAGAACAATCGTCTGGCGTCGTGGATCAAACAGCAGGATCGTCGCGCCGTTGCCACGGTCATAGGCTTCGCGCCTGATGACTTTCGTTTCGCCACGGGAATTGGTGTAATTGTAGGTTATGTTGCGGAGGTGATACCAGTTCTTTGAAAGCGTTTCGTCTTTCAGAATTTCAATTTTCACGTTGTCGAACTTCGTCATTCAAAATCTTCCGTCAGCTCTTGCGCAGCCAAACCTTGTTGTCGTGAAATGCCGCGCCGCCATAGGGAGCGACGGCGTCGGCACCGGTCAGCACGTTGATGCCCTCGCCGTCCAGATGCGCCTTGTTCGGCCATAGCCCTTCGGCAATGAGCACTCCCGGCCTAGCACCTTCCACGATTTTCGCGTGGAGCCGGACCTCGCCTCGCCCGTTGCCGATGCGGACGATGTCGCCATCAGAAATGCCGTTGATGGCGGCATCCTCAGGACAGATCATCAGTTCCGGGCGACCTTCCTTCTGCACGGAGGTTTTGGTTTCCGCGAAAGTGGAATTCAGGAAGTTGCGCGCGGGCGATGTCGCCAGTCGGAAGGGATGGTCAGCATCCGCAACCTCGATGACATCGACCTGATCCGGGAATTTCGGAAATTCCGACACCGGCCCCATCACGCCGATGTTCTTCGGCGGTTTGTTGGGAGACGGCCCTGTTGCCCAATCGGGGCTGAAACGGAACTTTCCGTCACCGTAACCGAAGCCTTCAAGATAATGCGCGACCTCGAACGGTGGCTGCGCATCGATCCATTTCTCTTCGGCGAGCGTATCGAAGTCGCCCCAGCCACTGACTTTCAGCATATGATCGACATGATCGCGCGCTGAAAGGCCAAAGCCCGGCATGTGGTCGATCCCGAGACGCTTTGCCAGCTCCTCGATGACGAAGAGGTTGGTACGCACCGTTTCGGGCGGCTCCACCAGTTTAGGACCAAGCAAGATGTGATTCTGGCCGCCGGCGCGGTAAATGTCGTCATGTTCGAGGAACATGGTGGCGGGCAGCACGATATCGGCAAGCTCGGCCGTTTCCGTCATGAATTGCTCATGCACGGCGACGAAGAGATCATCGCGCAGGAAGCCCTGCTTCACCAGCCTCTGTTCGGGCGCGACATTGACCGGATTGGTGTTCTGGATGAGCAGCGCCGTCACCGGGCCGCCGTGGCGCAGCGCTTCGGCGTCGCCCGTCAGCACGCGGCCGATCTGCGACTGGTCGAGCTGGCGCACGTCGGGGTCGGCATAGGCCGTGCCCATGAGCTCCGCCTTGTTGAGCCGGAAGATGTCGCCATTATTGTGGAACGCGCCGCCGCCCTCATATTGCCAGGAACCGAGCACCGTGGCGATCGAAAGCGCTGCGTGCATGGCGACCGCGCCGTTGCGCTGTCGGGCAAACCCATATCCGAGCCGGAAGAAGGTCTTCTTCGTGACGCCAACCAGCCTCGCGAAATCCTCGATCTCGTCGACCGAAAGGCCCGTGATCTCTGATGCCCACTGCGGCGTCTTCGTCTTCAAATGCGCCTCGAGCCCGGCTGGGTCGTCGGCGAAGCGCGCCATGTAACCACGGTCGGCGTAACCGTCGCGGAAGGCGATGTGCATCACGGCGCATGCCAGCGCCGCATCCGTGCCGGGTCGGACGACGAGGCGCATATCCGCCTGTTTCATGGTTGGATTGTCATAGATATCGACCACGACGATCTTCGCGCCGCGTTCCTTGCGGGCCTTGACCGCATGGGTCATGACATTGACCTGCGTGGCGACCGCATTGGTGCCCCAGATGACGACGACATCGGCCTTGCCGATCTCGCGCGGATCGGGGCCGCGCAAGGCGCCCGTGCCCATCACATAGCCGGTCCAGGCCATGTTGGTGCAAATCGAGCCGAAGAAGCCCGAATATTTCTTGGCGTGGCGCAGCCGCTCGATGGAGTCGCGCTGCACCTGCCCCATGGTGCCCGCATAGAAATAAGGCCAGATGGCCTCCGCGCCGTGCCGGGCTTCTGCCTTCACAAAAGCGTCGGCGACCTCGTCCAGCGCCGCTTCCCAGGAAATTTCCTGCCAGTCGCCCGCCCCTTTTGCGCCCTTGCGGCGCTTCGGGGTCAGCAGACGACCGGGATGATAGATGCGCTCGGAATACCGCGCCACCTTGGCGCAGATCACGCCGGCGGTATAGGTGTTGGCATTGGCGCCGCGCACACGACCGATGCGGCCATCGGCATTGATATCGACCTCCAGCGCGCACGCGCTCGGACAGTCATGCGGGCAGACCGTGTGTCCGATACGGACTTCGGCCTTCAGGGCGGCTTTTTCAGCGGAAATCGGGGTCGCAACGTTCATGTCTTTTGTATATTGCATCAACGATGCGGCAAAAAGGCCGAAGTGACGTCCATCAAGAATATTCATCCTGACCATTCATCCGGATAAACGGCAAGCGAGACACATCCATGAACTACCGCCACATTTATCACGCCGGCAATTTCGCGGATGTCCTCAAACATGCCGTTCTCGCCCGCCTCGTGCGTTACCTGCAGAACAAGGACAAGGCCTTTCGGGTACTGGACACCCATGCCGGCATCGGTCTTTACGACCTGACGTCTGAAGAGGCGCAGAAAACCGGCGAATGGCAGACCGGCATCGGAAAGCTGATGGAGGGTGATCTGCCCGACCCTATCGCCGAGCTGCTGGAGCCCTATCTTGCCGCCGTGAAGGAACTCAATCCTGAAGGCGGTGTCAAATTCTACCCCGGCTCACCGAAACTCGCGCGTATGCTGTTTCGCCCGCAGGACCGGCTTTCGGCCATGGAACTGCACCCGGATGACAGCCGCGCGCTCGCGCGGCTATTCGAAGGTGACTATCAGGTGCGGGTGACCGAGCTCGATGGCTGGCTGTCGCTTGGCGCGCATCTGCCGCCGAAAGAAAAACGCGGGCTCATCCTCGTTGATCCGCCATTTGAGCTGGAGAATGAATATCAGCGCTTGGCCGATGGCCTGAACAAAGCCTACCGACGTTTTTCCACTGGCACATATTGCCTGTGGTATCCGCTCAAGAAAGGCGCGCCGATCAAGGATTTCCACGAGCGGCTGCAATCCTTCGAGATTCCGAAGATGCTATGCGCGGAACTTTCCGTCAGGAGCGACCGGCTGGATGGGCTGAGCGGCTCCGGCCTCATCATCGTCAATCCGCCCTACACGCTGAAAGAAGAGCTGCACACGCTGCTGCCTTACCTCAAGACAAGGCTGGCGCAGGACAGGTTCGCCTCGCAACGCGCCTTCTGGCTGCGCGGCGAGGAAAAGTCGGAAGACGGCTGACTTACCTCAACCCTTCCCTTTTCTGCGCCGCGGCCAGCTGTGATCGTTCGAAGAAGAGGATCACGAACAGCGCCATGATGAAGGGGATGATGAGATAAAACAGGCGGAAGACCAGGAGCGCTGCGATGACGTCGGCCGGGTTCATGTCCGGCAGGCCGGTGACGAAGACGAGTTCCAGCACGCCCAATCCGCCCGGCGCATGCGAAATGAGCGCTGCGGAAAACGACACCAGAAATATGCCGAGAATGACCATATAGCCGGGATTGCCGGCTTCCGGCAGCGCGAAATAGATGATGCCCGCCGCGCCGATCAGCTCGATGGGGCCAATGACCAGTTGCTGCGCCACAAGCTTCGGCGCCGGGTATGGCAACACGAAGGAGCCGATCTTCAGAGGCTTCAGCCTGAGCAGGCTGCCGAGAACATAAAGGCTGACGAAAAAGAGCAGCACGACGCCTGTCGTGGTTGAGGCTTCGACCGGCAGTATGCCCGTGAACCGTTCAGTGATGTCAGGCTCGTAAAGCAGCACCAGTCCGATCAGCATGATCGTGCCGATGAGAAAGGTGAAAGAGCAGAGGCCGACGAGAACGCCCACTTCCGCCACACTTAGTCCCTTCGACGTATACGCCCGATATCGCACCACGGCGCCCGAAAACACCGACGCGCCGACATTGTGGGACAGCGCATAGGTGGTGAAGGAGGTGAGCGTGATGAAGAGCCAGTTCACCTTGCGGCCAAGATGCTGCAACGCGATGCGGTCATAACCGGCAAGCGCGGCATAGGCCAGCAGGGTGGAGAGACCCGAACACAACCAGTCCCGCACCCGAATGGCCTTCAGGCTGTCCCAGAGATCATCGAGCGACAGGCCGCGCAATTCGTGAAAGAGCAACCAGGCGGAAAAACCGATCGTCGCAAAGCCAACGACGGGCCAGATATATTTCTTGAATTTCATGCGGTCATGCCCGCCTATTTCCTCCAGCTTCACCCCAGCCTGTTCCGTCTTTTGCGGAGATTCGTTCGACTCTATTCGTTATGCGGCGAAGCTTTCAACCTTTTCATCAAAGATTGGCGGTTTGCCCCGTTCACAAGTTGATGTAAGACCGGATCGTCGCCTGCCGGCGATATGAGGTCGTCCATTTTCCGGGGAACGTACACGGAATGAAGCGTTATGCCGGTTTCATCGCCCTGGGCCTTCTGTCGCTCGGCGCCTTATGGTTCGCGCAGCAAAATCCGGCCCCAACCACACCGGCCGACCGGCAGACACAACCCCAATCGCAGACCGCCGGCAATTCCGGGCCGGACGCTCCAGGGCGCGCGGTTTCTCAAGCGAAGCCGGATAAGAGGCCTCCGCCGCGCGGAAGCGGCTTCGATTTTTATGTGCTCTCGCTTTCATGGTCACCGGCATTCTGCGCCAGTTCCGAAGGCTCTGGCAACCGACAGCAGTGCGGCAGCGACAGGCGTTACGGATTCGTGGTGCACGGGCTATGGCCGCAGAACGAAAACGGCTATCCCGAATTCTGCCGAAGCGACGAGCCTGAGCGTGTGCCGGACGCGATCGGCCGCACCATGTTCGACATCATGCCCTCCATGGGCCTGATCGGCCATCAGTGGCGCAAACACGGCTCCTGTTCCGGCCTGTCGCAGCGAGACTATTTCTCGGCGACGCGGGCCGCCTTCGAGGCCATCCGGCTGCCGGAGAGAATCGCTTCCGGCGCCGAAACAGCCACGCTTTCCGCCGATGCGATAGAAACCGCCTTTACCGATGCCAATCCCGGCCTGTCGAAACGCGGCATTTCCATCAGCTGCGATGGCAAGCGCCTCGAAGAAGTGCGCATCTGCCTTAACCGGGACATGACATTCCGCGACTGCCCGGAGCTTGACCGCAAGGGCTGCCGCGCGAGTTCAACCGAAATCATCCCCATTCGCTGATCAACCCACAGGGACCCAACCATGGAACTGCTCTATTCGCCCGCCTCCCCCTACTCCGCCAAGGTGCGCATGGCGGCCCGTCATCTCGACATCGACATAACCTCCGTTCGCGTTGACACCAACGCCGAGCCGGCCACGCTGATGGACAATAATCCGCTGGGAAAGATTCCGGTGCTGCTGCTTGATGATGGCGGATCGGTCTACGACAGCGTGGCCATCATGCATTATCTCGACCGTCTTTCAGGCGGCAAACTCTACCCCAAAAAGAACGGCAAGCGCACGGATGTGGAAATTCTGGAGGCGCTGTGCGACGGCATCATGGATTGCCTGCTGGCCATCGTCTACGAGCGCCGTTTCCGACCGGAAGAGAAAATTCACCAGCCCTGGATCGACAAGCAGTGGAGCAAGGTGGTGCGCGGGCTCGACCATCTCAACGCCAACCTGCCGAAGACCGGCAAGAAGCTGCACGGCGGCCATTTCGCGCTGGCTGCGATGATCGGTTATCTAGACCTTCGTTTTGCGGGCGAGTGGGCCGAAGGGCGCGATGCGCTGGCGGCGTGGCCGGAAACCTTCGGCAAGCGTTTCGACGCCTATACGGAAATGAAGGCCGCCGCCTGACGTGACCGCGCAGAACACCCGGCTTTTGGCCGGGCGTTCAACGGCAAATCACAGACACAAAAAAGCCGGGGCATGACCCCGGCTTTTCTTTGACCGATCCGGAAAGGATCAGAACTTGACGCCGATACCGGCCTTGACCGAGTGGTCGTCATAACCGCGCGAGAAGGCGTCGTTGCCGAGCGTATAGTCCTTTTTCTGGTAATCGCTGTAGCGATATTCCAGACGGGCGGTGATATTGTCGGTCACCATGGCTTCCACACCGGCACCAACCGTGTAACCGAGAGCCGTGGCGCTGTCCTTGTTGACGCCGTCACGAACCTTGTTGTCGGAGACAGCAAGACCGGCCGTACCATAGAGCAGGAACGGGTTCATGTCGTAACCAACGCGGCCACGCAGCGAGCCGTTGACGCCCTGCTTGCCTTCGACCGAGCGACCTGCAACCGTACCGGCGGAACCGCGCTCGTCACCCATGTTGACGTCAGCTTCGGCACCGTAAACGATCTGGCCATTCTGCCAGTTGTAACCGCCGTACAGACCGCCGCCGGCGCCCTTGGCGTCACGGCCGTCGTTGCTGGAGCTGAAACGGCCCCAATCGTAGTTGACGGTACCACCGAGGTAAGCGCCGGACCAGTCCTTGACCGGTGCTGGCTGGTCGTAGGAAACCGGTGCCTGCGGCACTTCGTTTACGGCGTCAGCGGCGTGAGCAGCCGAAAAGCCAGCGGCGGCCATGGTCGAAGCCATAAGGGTTGCTACGAAAATACGCATGTTATTCTCCTTTCAGGACCGCTCTGCACTCAAAACATTGTTTTCAGACGCGGCATAATTCGTCGGGTTGATCGCCCCTCTGGAAACCGAATTTGATGGGAGAATGCGGAGATCAAAGAGCCAAAATGTGAATTGTTTGGGGCAGACGCGTGACTAGAATTAGACGTTGCCTAATTGCCACAAGGGTTTTATTAACCCTAACAGAAGGCTAAACAAAAATAGATCGCCTTTAAACTTCGTTATATTAAAATTAAACCGAAATTGCATTGTGAATAAAAAATCGCCCAATTCTTTTCGGGCCGAGTGACAGCTTGCGATTTGCATTTATATCCAGCAAATAGGGCGTGTAAGAGCAAATGCAGGTCCGCTGTGAAAGAAGATATACCGAAGACAGTCTTGATTACCGGGGCCGCGCGGCGGCTTGGGCGCGCTATCGCCACCGATCTGGCCAGCCACGGCTTTGCGATCGCGGTCCATGCCAATGAATCGATCGCGCAGGCGGAGGAATTCGCTAACGAAATAAGGCAGAAAGGTGGCAGGGCTGCAGCCGTTCAGGCGGACCTGACACAATCAGCCCCGACAGCGGCGCTGATCGAAAAGGCGTCTTCCGCCCTCGGCCCCATCGGCGTCGTCGTCAACAATGCGTCTGTTTTTCTCGGCGACACGGCGGAAGCGCCTGACCCTGATATCTTCGATGCGCATTTTGCCGTGCATGTGCGGGCGCCTTCCCTCATCGCCGCCGCCTTTGTCGAACAGTTGCCCGCCGATAAATCCGGGCTGATCGTCAATATCATCGACCAGCGTGTGCTTGCGCTCACGCCACGCTTTTATTCCTACACCCTTTCGAAATCAGCGCTTTGGACCGCCACACGGACGATGGCGCAGAGCTTCGCGCCGCGCGTCAGGGTGAATGCCATCGGGCCTGGGCCCACCTTCAAAAGCGAAAGACAAGCGCCTGAGGACTTTCAGGCGCAGATCGACGGCCTTATATTAAAGCGTGGTCCTGCGCCGGACGAGTTCGGGCGGACGATTCGCTTTCTTTACGACACGCCGTCGGTCACCGGACAAATGATCGCGCTCGACGGCGGCCAGCACCTTGGCTGGGAAACCCCTGACGTGGCGGAGATACCTGAATGAACGGAAAGAAGCTGCCTGATGGCGGTATTCTCTTCGATGACACCGACGACGAAGATGACGATGCAAGCCTTGCCGCAACGGAAACGGCCGAGGCTCCGCGCGACGTCGCCGGCATGGACTGGAATGCGGGATGGAAGAACGAATCCGGCCTGAAGGGCATGGACCTCATTGGCGAATTCGTCAAACACCTGCCCAATGCGCCGGGTGTCTATCGCATGTTCAACGAGGCGGGCGACGTGCTTTACGTCGGCAAGGCACGCTCGTTGAAGAAGCGCGTCGGCAATTATGCGCAGGGCCGCGTGCATTCCAACCGCATCGCCCAAATGGTGCGTCACACCACGCACATGGAATTCGTCACCACCCGCACGGAGACCGAAGCGCTTCTTCTGGAAGCGAATCTAATCAAGCGCTTGCGGCCGCGATTTAACGTACTTCTGCGCGACGACAAGTCCTTCCCCTATATTCTCATCACCGCCGACAACCGTGCCCCAGCGATCTTCAAGCACCGGGGAGCAAGGGCGCGCAAGGGCGACTATTTCGGACCCTTCGCGTCCGCCGGCGCGGTTGGCCGCACGATCAATTCGCTGCAGCGCGCCTTCCTGATACGCACCTGCACAGACAGTGTGTTCGAAACCCGCACCCGTCCCTGTCTTCTGTACCAGATCAAGCGCTGTTCCGGGCCCTGTACGCATGAGATCAGCGACGAGGGCTACGCGGAGCTGGTCAAGGAAGCCAAGGATTTCCTGTCCGGCAAGAGCCAGAGCGTCAAGACCGCAATTGCCCGACAAATGAACGAGGCTTCCGAAGACCTCGATTTCGAGCGCGCCGCCATCTATCGCGACCGGCTGGCGGCACTTTCGCACGTACAGAGCCACCAGGGCATCAACCCCGCCGGCATTGAAGAGGCGGATGTCTTCGCCATCCACCACGAAGGCGGCATTTCCTGCATTCAGGTGTTCTTTTTCCGCACCGGCCAGAACTGGGGCAACCGCGCCTATTTCCCCAAGGCCGATCCGTCCCTGCCCGGCTCGGAAATTCTCAACGCGTTTCTGGCACAGTTCTACGACGACAAGCCGGTGCCGAAACAGATCCTGCTTTCCGAAACGGTGGAGGAACAGGAACTGCTGGCGGCCGCCCTCGGGGAGAAAGCCGGGCACAAGGTCACGATCAGCGTGCCGCAGCGCGGCGAGAAGAAGGACATTACCGATCACGTGCTTGCCAATGCCCGCGAGGCGCACGGCCGCAAGCTCGCGGAAACATCGTCTCAGGCGCGGCTGCTGAAGGGCTTTGCCGAGACTTTCGGCCTTGCCTACGTGCCTCGGCGGATCGAAATCTACGATAACTCGCACATCATGGGCACTAATGCGGTCGGCGGCATGGTGGTGGCGGGGCCGGAAGGTTTCGTGAAGAACCAGTATCGCAAGTTCAATATCAAATCGACCGACATCACGCCGGGCGACGATTTCGGCATGATGCGGGAGGTGATGACCCGCCGCTTCTCACGCCTGCTGAAAGAAGAAGGAAAGCCGGATCGCGAGCGCATATCGACGGCAGAAGAAGCTGCCGACATGCCCTTCCCCGCCTGGCCGGACGTGATCCTGATCGATGGTGGTCAGGGGCAGATGACGGCGGTGCGGGCCATCCTCGACGAACTCGGCATTCGCGACTGCGTGACCGCCATCGGCGTCGCCAAAGGCGTGGACCGCGAGGCGGGCCGTGAACGTTTCTTCGCGGACGGGCGCAGCGATTTTTCCCTGCCGCCACGTGATCCCGTGCTCTACTTCATTCAGCGCATGCGTGACGAGGCGCACCGTTTCGCGATCGGATCGCACCGGGCCCGGCGCAAGAAGGAAATGGTGCGCAATCCGCTGGACGAAATCTCGGGAATCGGACCGGGGCGCAAACGTTCGTTGCTGCAGCATTTTGGAACCGCCAAGGCGGTTTCCCGCGCGGGCCTCAATGACCTGATGGCCGTCACCGGCATTTCCGAGACGGTGGCGCGGCAAATTTACAATCACTTCCACGAGAGCGGCAGCGATTGACGCAGAACGGCGGGGCTGACCTGCTAAAAAAACATAATCACGTGTTGACGCTATGCCCTAGCGGCGGCATCAAGGCAGCTGATCTCAGACTGACAGGTTTCCCCATGGCTTCGCGCGCATACAGCATTCCCAACCTCCTCACTTATGGCCGGATTCTCGCTGTTCCGGTCATTGTCCTTTGCTTTTACGTTGAAGGAAAACTGGAGAGTTCGGATTTTGCGCGCTGGACGGCACTGTGGCTGTTCATCATCGCCTCGCTGACCGATTTCCTCGACGGTTATCTGGCGCGCATCTGGAACCAGACGTCGAATATCGGCCGCATGCTGGACCCGATCGCTGACAAGCTGCTGGTCGCATCCGTCCTGCTTCTGATGGCGGCCGACGGCACCATTGCCGGCTGGTCGCTCTGGGCGGCCATCACCATTCTCTGCCGTGAAATTCTTGTTTCCGGCCTGCGCGAATATCTGGCGGCGCTGAAGGTCAGCGTTCCCGTCACCCGCATCGCCAAATGGAAGACCACCATCCAGATGGTCGCCATCGCTTTCCTGCTCGCGGGTCCTGCTGGCGACAAGGTTCTGCCATACACGACCGAGATGGGCATCACGCTCCTCTGGCTGGCCGCAGCGCTCACCATGTATACCGGTTATGATTACTTCAAGGCTGGCCTCAAGCACATCGTGGACGAAGAATGATGACACGGATCGTTTATTTCGCCTGGGTTCGCGAGAAGATCGGCACGGATGAAGAGGAGCTGGACCTCCCTTCCTCCATCACTACGGCCGGCGAGCTGATTGCCTGGCTTGCGACACGCGGTGAAAATTACGAGGCTGCCTTCGAATTTCCCAATGTCATCCGCGTTGCGGTCAATCAGGAACACGTCGAGCATGATGAAAGCATCGTCGGCGCGCGCGAGATCGGCATATTCCCACCGATGACGGGGGGATGAGCGAATGCGGCCGACCGTCCGTGTCCAGGCAGAGGATTTCGACGCTGCGGAAGAAACCCGCCGGCTGACGGAAGGTGACAGGAGCATCGGCGCGGTTGTCGCCTTCACCGGGCTCTGCCGGGATGATGGCGGCACGCTCGCGGCGCTGGAACTGGAACATTATCCCGGCATGGCGGAAGCGGAAATGACGCGCATCGCCAAGCTCGCGATGGAACGCTTCGGCCTGCTTGGCCTCACCGCCATCCATCGCCATGGCAAGATCGCCACGGGCGAAAATATCGTCCTCGTCATCGCCGCTTCATCGCATCGACAGGCGGCCTTCGATGGCGCGAATTTCGTGATGGACTACTTGAAGACATCCGCGCCGTTCTGGAAAAAGGAACATGGCAAGGATGGAACGGCGGGCGAGTGGGTTGCGGCAAAGACAACCGACGATACCGCCAGGGAAAAGTGGCGATAACGCCTTGTTCTTCCCGCATGGTCCGGTGGAAGCGGGCACCGCTTTCGTCAATGCCCTAAGGCGCTTCAACCCTGCTGCGCATGATAACCAGCCAGCCGACCAGCATCGCGAGGACCATCGCATCCCGCCAGGCGGCCGGTCCGTAACCGACCCAGAAAGTTTCTGCAAAACCGACAGCGGCGGCTCCCAGCCCACAGATGAGCGGACTGGCATAACCGCCTGCCGCAGAAATCAGCACCACCTTCAGGCCAAAGACCAGACCGGCCCCGAAATCCATGGTGCCGTAATAAAATGTGGCCAGCACGCCCGCGATGGCGGCGACGAGACCCGCCGCGCAATAGGACATGAGAAATATCCGGCCTGCATTTACCCCGCACAAGGCTGCAGCAAAAGCATCGTCCGACACTGCCTTCCAGTGCCTGCCGAAAGCGGAGCGGCCAAGATAAAACGATCCGGCGAAAATGAGCAGGCTGAAGGCCGTCGTATTCAGCATTTGCATCGGCGTCAGCGTCACGGCGAAGCCGCCATCGGCCCAGAAACGTATCGGCTCCGACAAAAGCGGCGGGAGCCATAATTGCCGTGTATCGGCGGCCAGCCTTGCACTTTCCGTCAGCGCTATCAACACCCCGATGGAAGCGACCGTCACCGCGTTGGGAGAGGCTTTCGCTAACGGCCGCATCACCACCCTGCCGATGAAACCCGCCGCCCACAGCCCGCCGAACAGGCCCGCCCCTGCCCCCAGCGCCAATGTCGCCGGCAGAACAAGCCACAGGCGGTTCCAGCCGAAATCGGCAAAAAGCAGGCAGGTCTGGCCAGCAAAGGCGAATATGGCGCCATAGGTGACATCGGCGCGTCTGGTGACTGAAAAGGCGATGGCATAACCAAAGGCCAGAACCGCATAAAGCGCGGCGACCGGCACTGCATTCAGCAATTGTTGCAGGAAATAAGCCAAGCGCGTCCTCCCGCTGTGATTATAACTATTAAAACCAGTTTTGATAGTTATAATGTGCGGCATGACCTTTCGCTGGACAGAACATCGTTTCGCGGGCGGCGCATTGGCGCTGGATGTTGCCAACAGCGTGATCCTGCGTTCAGACGCCGCTAGATCGGTAGACCGCTTCGCCGTGGCCGGGCAGATCGCCACCTTTGCCGAAGCGGCGACACGGCTTGGTGCGGAGCGAGAAAGATTTCCCGCCCTCGTCGCGCCCGACGAAGAGAGACGGCCGGTTCTTTTCGATCTGCGCGAGGCAATCGACGATTATTTTCGCTCGTCCATCGCCGATGGCGGCGAGGACAACGGGAAACTGGCGCAGTTTCTCTTCGCTTGCGGCGCCGCCCTGCGCATGTTCCCGAAGGCAGAACATCTCGCCAATGCCACCGCCCACTCCGCACTGTCGCTGCTTGCGGACGAACCACGGCAGCGGTTGAGGATCTGCGGCAATTGCGGCTGGCTGTTCATCGACCGCAGCAGAAACAGAAGCCGGATCTGGTGCGATATGGCGGTGTGCGGCAACCGGCAGAAAGCCAGCCGGCACTATCACCGCACGAAGGAGACGCGGTCATGAAAAGAACCGGCCTGCCATTGCTGGCAATGGTGGCGATACTCACCCTTTCCGGCTGTCAGCGCGAAGAACCGCGCGAGGTGGCGAAGGTTTCCGGCCGCATGTTCGTCTTCAACTATCGCGTGGCCATTGCCACCTATCTGGTGACGCTGCAGCGTATTGCCCCCATTCGCGACGGCAGCAGCGTTGAAGCAACATTCGAAAACCCTCGCGGAGGGCCCGACCTCACCACCCGCGAGAAGATTTTTCCGAAGGACGAAAAGATCACCGTTCAGAGCCCGCCGGTCGAATGTGTGAAGCAGGATCGGCCCTACAGGGTCACCGTCCGCATCAAAGGGCCGGATGGCGATATTCTGCAGACGATCGAGACCACCATCCGCTCCGATACCGACCAGTCAGCTCTCCCCGCCAAGCCGCTGGTCGTCGGCCCGCTCTATACGCCCAATCCGGAGGTGTTTAAACCTGACGGAACGATTGATATGCGGCCGGCTCAGGGGTGCCCGGTGTCGTAGGGACTGACGGAGCGAGTGCAACCTCTCCTTGTCCCTGTGCTTGTCACAGGAATGATGATGAAGGCGGGTGCGGCGTCCCCTTATCGCAACAAAAAACAAAAAAAACGGAGCCTTTCGGCTCCGCTTCTTCGAGTCTTTTCAGCGGCTTCGAGCAATCGCCTGATAGAGCGATTCAAGCCGTTGAGACTTTGAATCAGCCGACGATTTCGGTTTCGGCGAACCAGTAGGCGATTTCCTGAGCGGCGGTTTCCGGAGCGTCGGAACCGTGAACGGAGTTTTCGCCGATGGAAAGCGCGAAGGTCTTGCGGATGGTGCCTTCAGCGGCCTGGGCCGGGTTGGTGGCGCCCATGATTTCGCGGTTCTTGAGGATGGCGTTTTCGCCTTCCAGAACCTGAACGATGGTCGGGCCGGAAGTCATGCCTTCAACGAGTTCGCCGAAGAAGGGGCGCTCCTTGTGGACGGCGTAGAAGCCTTCGGCTTCGCGCTTGCTCATCCAGACGCGCTTGGAGGCGACGACGCGCAGGCCGTTGTCTTCAAATACCTTGGTGATCGCGCCCGTGAGGTTACGCTTGGTTGCGTCCGGCTTGATCATCGAAAATGTGCGTTCAATCGCCATGTGTCCGTTTCCTTTTCCTTCAGAGAAAGTGGGCGGTCTTTACCCGCCCAAAGGCCCGAAAACAAGGGGGATCAATGAGATTGCGGCACTGACGGCAGACATTTCACGCCGCTGTCACACTGCGGCCCCTTGCATCGTAAAGATCGAGGCACCCTTCGAACCAGTCGCGCACAGGGTCATTATCTGAAAACAGATCAGCACCGGTGGTGATCCTCGCCCATTGCAGCGCGCCGAAAACGATGTAATCCGAAAAAAGCGGCGACGTGCCGCCGATGAAGGGCTGAAAACTCAGCATCCGGCGGATGGGAGCGAGCAAGGCAGGAAAGGCGGCGATCGCGTCTTCGCGGTTGGCGACGACATCCTCGAGCGGGCGGCCAAGCGCCCTTGTCCGGCTTTCGCGGAAATAACGACGATCCGGCTCATCCAGCATATTGTGGATATCCAGCACGGCGATACGGACGATGGCCGGATGCAGCTGGGTTTGGGACCAGCTTTCGACAAAGCGCGCCATGGCCTTGCCGCCTTCCCCATCGAACAACGATGGCCGCTCCGGGTAGGCCTCGTCCAGATAAAGGGCAATCTCGAAACTGTCGCTCACCAGGCGGTCGCCGTCCCGCAGGATCGGCACCGTCTTCGAAAAACCATCCTCCACGGTCGGGATGACGGTGAAGGGCAACGGACGCTCTTCGAAATCCAGTCCCTTATGCGCCAACGAAAACACGGTTTTCCAGCAATGGGGGGAAAATGGCCTGGAGACATCGCTTCCGCAGAGCGAATAGAGGGTTCGGGAATTCGTCATGGGCTGCACCTTCTCTGCAATAACGACCAAGCGATATAAAATCGGCGGGAGCCGGAAATCAAATCAGCATTTGTCATGTTATCAATCAAAGGACGTTTGAAAGGTTCCGTTCGCCAAGGGCCGAAATAAAACCTGGAGGTGATGAATTTCGCTCGCAGGTTTAGCCAATTTTAAGCCGTCTCGCCTATGATTTGGCCATTCAGAAAACGGTTATTTCGTTCGATTGATAAGACCATCGATACTGGAGCTGACAGCGATGACATCTGCTGGCGATAAAAAACGCGAACAGGCGAGAAGTAGTCTTGTCCTTACCAAGGTCGCGCAGTTCATCGCCAGGATGAATATTGCACCCTTGCCGCGCAATTACGAATTGATCTATGAAATATTGTCGGGCCATAACCCGGCCATGGGCCGAGACATCCTGGCGCTCGGTAATGCGCCGCAACAGCACGAGATCGATCTTGTTGGCCAGAGGCACAATTTGCCCGGCTTCTCCCGCATCGAAGCGGAACAGATGGCCAGCGAGGCCTTTGAAACGCTGAAACAGATTTCCGCACGGCTGGAAGCTGGCCAGAGGCGCACGGAAGCCTTCATCGGACGCCTTGGCGAAGACGAAACTGTTGGGTCCCCGGCCACCGACCGCGTCGCCCGATTGCTGGACGACATCCACGAGGAACAGACCAGCTTAAGGCATTTCATCTCCATGGGGCTGATGAAAATACATGACGTCGAAAGGCGGCGCGCCGAACTGCAGGCCGGTTCCCTGCGCGACGTGCTGACGGCGCTGCCCAACCGGGCGGCTTTCCTCGAAAAACTCGGAGAGCTTTTTGCCGGAGACAGGGCCGCCTCCGCGACATCGCTGATGCTCCTCAATATCGACCATTTCCGCGAGATCAACGCCAAATACGGCCCCGCCGCCGGAGACAAGGCCCTGCGGCGGCTTGCTGGGCTCTTTCGCAAGAAGATCAAGAAGGATGATTTTGTCGCCCGCATCGGCGGCAACGAATTTGCTTTCCTGTTTGCAGGCGTTGCGCAAAACACGGCTGAGGCGATCGCTGAACGTCTGCGGCAAAGCGTCGAAGCCTTGCGCTTCGTGACGAGTGAGGGCGGCGGCGAGCATCTGACTGTTTCAATCGGCGTCGCCTCGGTGGACGGCACCGCAACGCCCGCGGAATTCTTCAGCCAGGCTGAATTGGCCCTGCTTTGCGCCCGGTGCGGCACCCGGAACTGCGTCGTCGGTTATTGCAGGGACCTCGCGCAGCATAATCGCGACAGCTATCTCGCGCAGTTGGGTTGCTAGGACATTTCGGCAAGCCTTCAGGATGGGCTTATATCCGGAAAACGAGCTGCCATCCCACGCCTTGTCCCCGTTTGCCGCCTCTTCATTTCCGACCTCATAACTGCCGCGGTGTGGCGTGCCTGCTCTTGCCTTGGTCACACAGTTCGGCCAAAACGACGCCATGATTACGATTACCGATCTTTCGGCCCGCATCGCCGGGCGTCTGCTCCTTGACCACGCCAGCGTGACGCTTCCCGCCGGTGTGAAGGCGGGCCTCGTTGGCCGCAACGGTGCCGGCAAATCCACCCTTTTCCGCATCATCACCGGCGATCTCGCGGCAGAAGGCGGTTCGGTGACCATTCCGAAACAGGCCCGCATCGGCCAGGTGGCACAGGAAGCGCCGGGCACGGAGGAATCTCTCATCTCCATCGTGCTTTCCGCTGACAAGGAGCGCAGCGCGCTTTTGGCGGAGGCGGAGACCGCAACCGATCCGCATCGTATCGCAGAGATCCAGATGCGGCTTGTCGATATCGATGCCCATTCGGCGGAAGCGCGTGCATCGAGCATTCTTGCCGGTCTCGGTTTCGATCATGAAGCGCAGCTCCGCCCCGCCTCCTCCTTTTCAGGCGGCTGGCGCATGCGTGTGGCGCTCGCCTCGGTGCTGTTTGCCGAGCCCGATCTGCTGCTGCTCGATGAGCCGACCAACTATCTCGACCTTGAGGGCACGCTGTGGCTGGAAGAATATATCCGCCGCTATCCGCACACTGTCATTATCATCAGCCATGATCGCGATCTGCTGAACAACGCCGTCAATTCCATCGTGCATCTCGACCAGAAGAAGCTGGCCTTTTATCGCGGCGGCTACGATCAGTTCGAGCGGCAGAAGGCCGAGGCCGACGAATTGCAGATGAAAGCCAAGGCGAAAAACGACGCCGCGCGCAAACACCTGCAGAGCTTCATCGACCGTTTCCGCGCCAAGGCCACCAAGGCCCGTCAGGCGCAGAGCCGCATCAAGGCCCTGGAGCGCATGGGCACCGTCGCCGCCGTGATCGAAGATCATGTGCAGCCGATCACGTTTCCTGAGCCGGAAAAACAGCCGGCCTCGCCGATCGTTGCCATCAATGGCGGCGCGGTCGGCTATGAACCGGGCAAGTCCATTCTGAAACACCTCAACCTGCGCATCGACAATGACGACCGCATTGCGCTGCTCGGCTCCAACGGCAACGGCAAATCCACTTTTGCGAAGTTCATTTCCGGCCGTCTCGCCCCGCAGGCGGGTGATATTCGCGTCGCGCCCGGCCTTAAGATCGGCTTCTTCGCGCAGCATCAGCTCGACGATCTGGTGCCGGATGAAACTCCGGTCGAACATGTGCGCAAGCTGATGCCGCTGGCACCGGAGGCGCAGGTGCGGTCACGCGTGGCGCAGATGGGGCTTGCGACGGAAAAGATGGCGACGGCTGCCAAAGACCTTTCCGGTGGCGAAAAGGCTCGCCTGCTGATGGGCCTTGCTGCCTTCCACGCACCCAACCTCTTGATCCTCGACGAACCGACCAACCATCTCGATATCGACAGCCGCCGGGCGCTGATCGAGGCGCTGAATGATTATAATGGCGCGGTGATCCTCATTTCCCACGACCGCCATCTTATTGAGGCGACCGTTGACCGGCTGTGGTTGGTGGCCGACGGGACGGTCAAGACGTTCGAAGGCGACATGGAGGAATATCGCGATCTCGTCGTTTCCTCCAGTAAAAAGAAGGACGACAAGAGCGACACCGTTGCCGATCAGGCTTCCAAGGCCGATCAGCGCAAGGCAAGCGCGGAAAAGCGTGCCCAACTCGCGCCGTTGAAGAAAAAGATCAACGAAATCGAATCCCTGACGGCAAAACTTGAGAAACTGATTCAGACGCTCGACACCGAACTGGCCGACCCGGCGCTATATGAAAAAGCCCCTGCCAAAGCCGCTCAGAAAGTCAAGGAGCGTGGCGAAGCCGCTGCCAGGCTATCGGATGCAGAAGAGCAATGGCTGATGCTTTCCAGTGAATACGAGGAAGCAATGGCCGGCTGATGCGCAACGGCACAGGAGCGGCGGCCTCTTGCGAAGCCGCCATATCGCATTGACGAAACTTACTTCGCGCCGATCGTGTTCAGACCTTCACGCGCACATTCGGCATCGATTGCACCCGACGGCGCGCCTCCAACGCCAATACCGCCGACGAGCGCGTCGCCGATCTTGATCGGCAGCCCGCCTGCCTGAATGACCATGCGCTCATCCATGTTGCGGAGGCCATCATTGGCGGGCTTGGAGGCGATGAATTCGGCGATCTCGCCGATATCACGGCCGAGCGATGCGGCAGCGAATGCCTTGCCGGTGGCGCTGGAGACCGTGTGCGGACCCGAACCATCTGCTTTCAGGACCGTCTTTACGGCGCCGTCGCGGGCGACGATGGCAACGGTGACAGCGTTGCCCTTGGCCGAGCAGGCCTGAAGTGCCGCACTGGCAGCCTTTTCCGCCAATTCGAGTGGCAGGTAAGGTGCGGTCGGCAGCGTCTGCGCCAGGGCGACCGAAGGAGCGAGCAGAGTGGAAACAACGAGAAGGTTGCGGATCATGAAAAGGTCCTCTTGCTTGATGAGGACTGCAGTTTAAGCGGATGGCGTTGAGCCGCGAATCCGTAAGACTTTCCGGCTGCTCGGTAGTTCTACCGATCCGCACCCGCTTCCAGCCAAAGTCTTGTCATTTCCGCCTGCGAGGTTGTGCCGAGCTTCAGGCCAATGGCGGCGCGATGGCTGTCCACCGTGCGTGGCGACAGACCAAGTCCGTCTGCGATCTGGCGCGAGGTATAACCGAGCGCGATGCGTTCAAGTATCTCCCGCTCCCGCGCGGTCAGCAGCGACAGGAGCGCCAAATTCTCCGCCTGCAGCGCTTTTGCGTCAAGCGTGCGGGCCAATATCCGGTGCGCTTTCTGGATCGCGTCGATGAGATCCTGTTCGTCGACCGGCTTGGAGAGAAAATCCACCGCCCCATTATGGAAGGCTCGGCGGCAGGCTTCGATGTTGCCGTGACCGGAAATGATGATGACCGGCCAGTCTATCCCCTCTTCCGTCAGTTTCTCCTGCAATTTCAATCCGGTTATGGCGGGCATGCGAATATCGAGGATCAGGCAGCCCGGCTCGAGGGCGGCAAGCTGGCTGAGAAACGCCACGGGATCAGCAAAGCCCTTCGCCTTTATGCCGACGGTGGAGAGAAGCAGGATGAGCGCCTTGCGCACGGCGTCATCGTCATCAACCAGATAGACGGGCAGCGTCATGGGTCCCGTGCCTCCGGTGCAAGCGGGAGGACAACCCGGAAATGGGCACCATTCTCACTCGCGACGTATCGGATTTCACCGCTGGCGCGTTCCACCAGCCTCTGGCTGAGGGCAAGCCCCAGCCCCATTCCGTTGTTTTTCGTGGTGGTGAAAGGTGTGAACAACCGGTCGCGCAGCTCGGGCGCTACGCCGGGGCCGTTATCGGCAACATCGAGAACGGCGAAATCACCGTTCCGGCTCAATCTTGCCGTGATCGCACGTCTGCCTTCAATGGCAGTGAGTGCGTCAAGCGCGTTGCGCAGCAAATTGAACATGACCTGTTCTATTTCGACGGGATCGACCCGCACCGGAAGCGGCACTTCCGGCATCGCGATATCAATGCTGGCCTCATGCCGGGCCGCTTCGCCGGCAAGCAGCGCATCGACATTGCGCAGGGCGGCGCGCAGGTCATGCGCCTCGACCGGCTGGCGGTGCGGCAGCGACCAGTTGCGGAACCGGTCGAGCATATTCGCGGCGCACCGCGCCTGATCGATCATATCGTCGAGAGCGCCGGAAAGAGCCGTGACATTCTGACGGGCAAGCAGCCGCCTCCCCGCCTGCGCCTGCGCCAATATCGCCGTCAGGGGCTGCGTAAGCTCGTGGGCAAGGCCGCTCGCCATTTCTCCGAGAGCGTTAACCCGCGAGGCGTGGGTCAGTCTCGCTTCCATGCCGCTCAGTTCGGCCCGTCTTTCGGCGGCGCGCATGCGCGTCCTCTGTCTTGTCATGACGATACAGAGCAAGAAAACGACGCTTGCGCCAGCCACGCCCGCCAGCAGGGCGCGGCCGGGCAAAAGGTCCCACCAGGTGATTGCGAGCGCGACTTCCAGCGTCAGAGGCTGGCTGGCGCTGCTGAGCTGCCGGACATATTGCGGCGCTTCCGGCATCGTGGGTGGGCCGAGAAGGACTGTCCCGCCAGGCATTTTAAGACGGATCACCGCCTGTTTTTCCGACCAGAACGCAGCGTCGGACGCGAGAAGCCGCCCGGCATCGACGGCAAGAAACAACTTGAGAAACGGCCGCCCCGTCAGCGGCCACGGCCCGTCCGCCATGCGCCGGCTGCCTGAAAGGGAATGGGCGGTGGCATCAAGTGAGCGGCCGCCCGCAGCAGCGCCCTTGGCCGCTTCGTTCGGTCGGCGCTCGACCGGCGTTCCGGGCATGTCGTTCCATGCATCGTTTTTTTCAAGCATCGGCTCGCCCGCATGACCGACAGAGCGGATCATGACATTCGTTCAACAGGTGACTTTTCTCAGCACAGACAGTGAGAACATTCAATCCGGCCCCAGCCGAATTTACCCCTGATCATCATTGGCGCGGGAAGATGTGAGCGGCGCCCTTGGCGCTAGGCACACGCCCTGCGGGACTGCAGCCGTGCGAGCGGCACGGCGGGGGAATAAAGATAACCCTGCCCGAAGCGAATGCCCATCTGCATGAGAAGCCTGCTCTGCTCCTCGGTTTCTATACCTTCCGTCACCAGCTTAGCGCCATAACGCTCCGCGCTCTCGAAGGCGAGCGCAATGGCCTCCCGGAACCGCGATTGATCCAGCCTCGACGTCATCCAGTGATCGATCTTGACCTCTTCGAACGGGAACCGCGCCAGCAAAGTGAGCGCGGCATAACCGGTCCCGAAATCATCGAGCGCCAGTCGCACGCCGGCGGCGAACAGCGCATCGAAATTCTGCTGCACGACGTCGTTGGTCGGAATCCTGCTCATCTCCGTCACTTCGATCGCCAGGCGATGCGCCGGCACCGCCATTTCCTGCAGCAGCGACACGACCCGGTCAGCAAAGTGCGCGGTTGCAAAGGACGAAGCGGAAATATTCACCGCGAGATGAAAATCCGCATCGAAATAATGCAGATCGCGAAGGTCGTGCACCACGGCTTCGATCGTCGACCATTCGAATTCCGCCAGCAACCGATGACGTTCGGCGATCTCCAGCACGTAATAGGGCGAAAGCGCCTGCCCCCGCGCATCGACCGCGCGCAGCAACGCCTCAGCACCGATCATGCGGCGATTGCGCATTTCGAATTTCGGCTGATAGCAAATGGGCGGCCTGCCGGATTTGATCCAGTTGACGAGCATCTGCCGCACCGTCTCGTCCAGTGTCGCTTTCTCGGCAAAGGAGAAGGGAAAAATCTGCACCGGATGATCGCTGCCTTTGAGCGCCAGACTGAGGTGCCTGAGGAATGAGGCGACGTTCCCTTGCGAAAGCTTGTCCAGATTTGCCGCGCCGATTTTGAGATGCGGGACCGGCCCTGCCTCCGCCGAGCGACAAAACGTGCTCAAACCGTCATGCAGACGCATTATGAGTTTCGCACTTTCGGACTTTTCAAGTGAAATCCCCTGCATGACGACTGCGAGTGTCGTATCGCCGAACATGAAGCTACAGGGCGCATTCGTGTCGCAAAGGACGCCGTAGTCCCCATTGCATATCTCCCGCGCCAGCCGGGGCCAGAAAAGATCGCTCCAGTCTTCTCCCTCGCAGGCGGCAACATCGGCTATATTGACGATCTCGATCAGAACAAGGGCGTGCGGAACCGCCGGTTCCTGCCGCATGACCTTTTCCATATGGTCCTTAAGCGCCCGCCTATTGGGCAAACCAGTCAACGAATCCGTTCTTGCTGCCTCCTCTCGTTTCCTCACCTCTTCCCGCGCCCGGGCCTCGCTGCGCAAGAGGATGAACAGGCAGACGATCATCGGCAAACCAATGGAGGCGACGCCTATTGTCCGGCGACCGAGTGCGCTTACGTACAGTGCCTGATCGATCAGACCCAGCGCAAACGAAATTGTGATGGCCAGAAGTGCAGTCATAAATCTGGCCGCGCAGATGGTGAGAATATCCCGATTTCCAATATCGGCGAGGCGCCGGTTGCGCATCCAGCCATACATGGCGATGCCGCAGGCCGAAATGACGACCATGTCCTGCAAGGCCGCACCAAACAGCACGGGACCGCCAAAGACGTATCGACCGACCGCAACGAAAACCAGGGTTATCAGCCCGCCCTGCCATGAGCCCAGCACCCCGGCAAGAAACAGCAACTCCGTGCGGATATAGGGCTTGGAGGGAAGTTTGATGAATTCGGAAACGAGCATCGTGAGCAGAAACCCTGCCATGCCGAACACGATGCCATAATAGATCTTATAACGGGGATCCTCGAGGGCGATGTTTCGCCGGAGGAGAATCAGCACGGACACCATGCCGACAACGGCTGCCGCCTGAAGCAGGAGGAAAGGGAGTTCGGCAGCGGATGCTGCCGCTTGTGCGGCGATCAATTCCATCATCTGCATTACCTGTCATCATGTGTTCGGCACCAGAAATTCCGGTTCATGAACCTTGCAAGTCCCGCTCCGTGAAGGAAAAACATCGCTCCGACTTCAACCGCCTATACCGACATTGAGGCTTGGGCGTCATAGAGTCCTGCTGACCCGGCAATCGCTGCCATATGTCCCGAGGCCAGCACCAGCCGGTCTCTTCCCTGGCGCTTGGCCTCGTAAAGCGCGGTATCCGCCCGGTTGACCATGTCGTAGATCACTTCTCCGCCGTCGTCGGAGACTGCGATCCCGAGGCTCACGGTGACGATTTCCCGCCCGTCCGGGCGGTTGAGATGGGGTATTGCCTCGTTGATCACGGCCAATCTCAGTCTTTCACCGATCGCCAGGGCAGCGGAAGTAACGCAATTGTCGAGCAGGACGACAAATTCCTCGCCTCCGTATCGCGCGACGAAACTTCTGTCGCCATCGTCCCTGCGCAGGGCGCTGCGAAGCCTGCCGGCGATCCTGCGCAGGCAGTCATCGCCGGCAATATGGCCCTCGGAATCATTATATTTTTTGAAATAGTCTACATCGAGAAGAATGAGGGCTCGCGGTCCGCCGCTGCCGGCCGAAGCCTCGCTCGCCGCCTCGTCGAAGCTGCGGCGATTGCGGATACCGGTAAGCTGGTCGGTATTGGAGAGCTGCTGAAGTTCGCGGTTTGCACTTTGAATTTGCTTCAGCAACGTTTTTTCGCGCAGCGACGCCAGATAATCGCGCCGTTCCACCTGCTCGATACGATAGGCCGCAAACAGCGAAACGGCGCTGATACCAACGGAGCACATGATTGCCGGCAGCTTGGCAACCTCGCTCGTCACCGTGACATACCGCATGCCGACAATGAAGACCACCATGCACCCGACCGTACCGATGACCGCGAGCGGAAACGGTTTGCGATGGATCGTATTCATGTAAATGACGACGGTGACGATGCCCATGTAATATTCGCTCGCCGATGACGTCCGGGCATTGGCATAGATGAACATGATCGATGCAACGACAAACATGCAGCCCAGCCCGTGAAGCACCTCATGCGCCACCGCGTCCGACCGCAGCCCGATCGCATAATATCGGGCGGGAAAATAAAGAAGCAAAATCGGCGTTACAATTACCAACCGGACGACCAGATCAAGCCAGATGATCTCCGGCACCAGACTGAGATCCACCAATATGTAAAGATTGTACAGGATGACACCAAAAATAAGCCCATACGTATTGAACTGGCGGTTGCTCTCATTGACTTTCTGAACGAAGCCAGACAAGCGGTCATACCTAAACAAAACCACCATTATCCAATCTTATATATATTTATGTTAAATAATTAAAACTCTAATACTTTTAGACTATACATCAAATCCCGCACTAAAACAGTCGTCAAAATTGAAAAAACTCGACTAAAATTGATTATTATCTTCTATATATTCCAGGTCACGCGGAAATTCGCTTTGCCTGCCGGACATTGTCATGACGTCGGGTTCTCGGGAAAGGCCAGTCTCGCCGAAACGATCACCTTGCTCCTGCGGGCGTTTCTGCTAAAAACCTGTAAAAATCACACTTTATCTTAGGCAGCACTCACACACGGGTTCCTCTTCATGTCAGCCACCAACCTTGCCATCGTCGGCGTTGGCAAAATCGTTCGCGACCAGCATCTTCCCGCCATCGCAGGCAATGCGGATTTTGAATTGATCTGCACCGCAAGCCGCCATGGCACGGTGGATGGCGTCGCATCCTACGGCACCATCGAGGCGATGCTCGAGGCCGTACCCGATATCAACGCCGTCTCTCTGTGCATGCCGCCTCAATATCGTTATGAGGCAGCCTATGCGGCACTGAATGCCGGCAAGCACGTCTTCCTCGAAAAGCCGCCGGGCGCGACGCTTTCGGAGGTACAGGATCTCGTCCGCCTCGCGGATTCTAAAGGCCTGTCACTGTTTGCAAGCTGGCATTCGCGTTATGCACCTGGCGTCGAGGCTGCCAAAGCGTTTCTAGCCTCCACGACGATCAACAGCGTCCATGTCATCTGGAAAGAAGATGTGCGCCACTGGCATCCGAACCAGGAATGGATCTGGCAGGCGGGTGGTCTCGGCGTGTTCGATCCCGGCATCAATGCGCTTTCCATCATCACCCATATCCTGCCGCGCGCGCTGTTCCTGACCAGGGCGACGCTTGAATTCCCGGAAAACCGCGACGCGCCGATCGCGGCCGACCTGCATTTCTCCGACGTGACAAAAATGCCCGTCCATGCCGAATTCGACTGGCGTCAGACCGGCAAGCAGAGCTGGGACATCGTGGCCGAGACCGCCGCGGGGCGCATGGTGCTTTCGGAAGGCGGGGCGAAGCTTTCGATCAATGGCGAGGAAAAACTATCCCAGCCGGAACGGGAATATCCCGCCCTTTACGAGCGCTTCGCCGAGATCATCAAGTCAGGCCGCTCGGACGTCGATCTTGCGCCGCTGACTCATGTGGCCGATGCTTTCCTGCTCGGCCGCCACAAATTCGTGGATTCTTTCTACGACTGAGCAGCGAAACGCTTTTCAAGGCAATCTTTCAGAGGGCGCGGCTGACAAACCGGTCGCGCCCCGATTTTTTGGCCTGATACAGGGCTTCATCGACGCTCCGCAGCAGCGTCGCGCGATCCGCGCCTGCCTGCGGCGCGATAGCGCCGCCGATGCTGAGGCGCGCAAGCACGCTCTCACCCTCCACATGAAACGGTTGCCGAAACGCGTGGAGCAGTTTTTCCGCAAGGCCGTTGATGAGCGTGGATGAATCCGGACGCGGCACGAATATTGCGAATTCGTCGCCCCCCATGCGCACCACCACATCATCTTCTCTTACAGCATCGCGGATTCGGGTGGATGCCTCGACCAGCACCCTGTCTCCTGCCGCATGGCCAAGCGTGTCATTGATGGTCTTGAAGCCGTCGAGATCGAGATAGAGAACACCGAAAGTGTCTTTCTCGCAAAGCGCGGCGCCAAGTTCCAGATCAACGATCGCGTCCAGAGCCTTGCGATTATAAAAGCCCGTCAGCGGATCGGTCATGGCCGCATCGCGCAGTTCCCGGGCGGCAAGGCTCATGGTGAAGTTCGCTTTCTGCAATCTCAAAAGCGCGCCCGCGAGTGTCGCAAAATACTGGAGATTATCGACCTCCGCAGCGGTGTACTCCCGAACGTGCGGGTCGAGCAGACAAAAAGTCCCGACCACCAGACCCGGTTCGAGTTCGATCGGGGCGCCAGCGTAGGACCGCAGGTCGGGCGCGCCCTTTACATAAGGCAAAGAGCCGAATTCAGGATGAGCGCTCAGATCCGTAACAGTCAGAATACTCTGCGTGACGACCACACGGTCGCAGATCGCAATGTCACGGGGGCATTCCTGGAACTGCAGCCCTGCCTGCTCGGCAATGTGGAGCCAGTCCTCATCCAGAATATGCACGGCCGCGCGTGCCACCCCGAATACGCCCTGCGCCAGTTGCGAGATCGCCTTCAATTCAGCGGTTTCCGCATTCTTGAAAGCCACAACGGACCGCACTGCTACGAGTCGTTCCAGCTCCAGATCCGGTCGTGGCATCATCTGTCCCATCGCATATCCCCTCTGTCTGCTGATAACGCGTCTGAAAGCGTACATGTTGCATGCGTTCATAAAACAACCGCCACGGGCGACACCACATGCGATTTCTTACCGGCCATTTTCCCGTTGCAAAGGTAGTCAGACGGGGGACGGGTCATGCCTTTTTCTGCCAGCGCCCTTCCGGCGATTGCTGCCAGTAGGTCAGCGAATGCCCCTCCGTTTTCAGCCTTTTCCAGTGGTTTCGCGCCATTTCGGTTTGGTAGGCATCGTATCCGTCGAACATGAAGACGATGCGTTCATAAGTCTCCACTGCCGGGGGCTCGGCGCCATCGACGAGAAAACGAACACTCGCGGCGTTGGCGTTCCCGTCCGATGCCGTCAGGAGAATCGGCTGGTTTTGCGGTACTGGCGAAGTGTCGGTGGCGTGCGGAAGGAAGCTGTCGTCGCGGAACGTCCAGAGATGCGTGTCGAGGAAGTCCCGGCGCTCCTCGCCCACTGTCTGGACCGCGACCTTCCAGCCGCGTTCCAGCGATTTCTCGAGCAGGGGCGGCAGCGCGTCCTCCAGCTTCGATTCCGTCAGGTGATAGAACAGAATTTCAGTCATGCGCTGGCGTGCCGCTCCGCTCGTCTCAATCTTCGTAATGGGCGCGAACGAGTTCGTTCAGAAGACGCACGCCGTAACCCGAGCCCCAGGACTGGTTGATCTCGGTCAGCGGCGAGCCCATGGCTGTCCCGGCGATATCGAGATGCGCCCACGGCGTTTCACCCACGAAGCGCTTGAGGAACTGCGCAGCGGTGACGGAGCCCGCCAGGCGGCCCGAGCTGTTTTTCATGTCGGCAAATTTGGAATCGATGATCTTGTCGTAATCCTTGTGGAGCGGCATGCGCCACAGTTTTTCAGCCGTCACCTCGCCGGCCTGCGAAAGCCGCGTTGCCAGTTCATCGTCGTTGGAGAACAATCCGGCCCGCAGATTGCCGAGCGCCACGGTGATCGCGCCCGTCAGTGTTGCGAGATTGATCATGAATTTCGGATTGAAACGCTCCCTGGTGTACCAGAGCGCATCGGCCAGAACCAGCCGGCCTTCGGCGTCAGTATTGATGATCTCGATGGTCTGGCCGGACATGGAAGTCACGATGTCGCCGGGGCGCTGGGCGTTGCCATCAGGCATGTTCTCGACAAGGCCGATGACACCGATAACGTTTGCCTTGGCCTTGCGGGCCGCAAGTGCATGCATCAAGCCGGTTACGGCTGCAGCACCACCCATGTCACCCTTCATGTCTTCCATGTTGAGGCCGGGCTTCAGCGAAATGCCACCGGTATCGAAAACGACCCCCTTGCCGACAAAGGCAACGGGTTCATCTTTTTTGGAGCCGCCGTTCCATTGCATGACCGCAAGCCGCGGCGGACGGGCCGAACCCTGCGCCACGCCGAGAAGCGCATTCATGCCAAGCTTCTTCAGTTCCTTTTCGCCAAGGACCTCCACCTCGACGCCGAGCTTGCGCAACTCTTCCGCCTTTTCGGCGAATTCGACCGGGCCAAGAACGTTCGGAGGGAGGTTGACGAGATCGCGCGCCAGTATAACGCCGCCCGCAACCGCTTCGGAGACGGCAAAAGCCTTTTCCGCTTCCTGATGGGCGGCTGTGACGATGATGATCTCCACCTTCTTCGGCGTCTTTTCGTCCTCGGACTTTTTCTTTGTCTTGTAGGCATCGAAGCTGTAGGCGCGCAGCAGAACACCAAGCGCGAAATCCGCGGCCGCCTGAGCGCCAACCTCTACGCCCGGCGCATCGAGATAGACAACGACCTTGTCCGCCTTCTTGAAATGGGCAGCCGCCGTACCGCCGGCACGCAGCCAGTCATGGGCGACCAGCTTCGACGGCTTTCCGATTCCGATGACCAGCAGGCGGTCGGCAGCGGAACCCTGCGGCGCGATAACATCGAGCGTCGTCATGGATTTTGCGGAAAAGCCCGCGATCTTCGCCGCCCTTTCGATCACACCACCCGGATCGGCTTCGGAAGCACCGGCGACGGCCTTCGCATCACCCGAGGCCTGCAGCATCACGGCCAGGGCATTTTCCAGCGAGGCGGAATTGGCGAAAGATATATCGAATTTGGCGGACATGTTTTCCTGCTCTTCTTCTACGACTTGCACGATGCGCATGATCATGGCCTTTTCGGCCCGGGCGCAACCCCGCATTCTTTAAAGCCCCACAGCCGTTAAAGGAAATGCATTTTTAGTGAATGCGAACTCCCGTCATGAAACCGACAGCTTGTTCCACAAAAAGACACAGGCGGCGGAAAAATTGTCGCGCAAAACATATTTGTGAGCCTGCCGGAATAGCCAATTGCAAACGATGCGATTAGATAGGCGGAAACTCGGCGAGCGATCGCAGGGAAAAACAATGTCGAACAGGGCCGTATGAAGCTTCTCGAGAACTATATCCTGCGGCGGACAACGCAGATGTTTCTGGTCGCGCTGTTGCCGGTGCTGGCCATCATCTGGACCATCCAGGTTCTCCAGAGAATCAATCTCGTGACCGATACGGGCCAGTCGATGGGTTCCTTCATGGCGCTCGCGACGATGATCCTGCCGACGCTCATTCCCGTCGTGCTGCCTTTCGCGCTCGTCATCGGCATCACCCAGATTTTCACGACGATGAACAATGATTCCGAGCTCGCGATCATCGATGCGGCCGGATCTCCGCGTTCGATCATGTATCGCCCGGTTCTCATTCTGGCCGCCGTCCTGAGCGCGCTTTCCTTCACCATCACCAATTTCGTCGAGCCGCCTGCCCGCAGTTCGGCCCGGCAGATGGTGGCTGCGGCCTATGCCGACCTTCTCTCCTCCGTGATCGAGGAGAAGACGTTCCGTACCATCCAGGACGGCCTTTACGTGCAGATTGCCCAACGGCAGGGCCGTATTCTCAAGGGACTGTTCGTTGCCGACCGCCGCGATCCGAATTTCGATCTCATTTATTATGCCAAGGAAGGCATGATCGACGAAAGCGGTACGTCGCTCACCATGCGCGACGGCGAGGTGCAGCAGAAGACGCCTGACGGCAAGGTCTCGATCGTCAAGTTCCTGTCCTATGCCTTCGACCTTTCGACCATGTCGGAAAAGCAGGATTCGGAGCCTTCGCTCTCTCCGGGCGACGCCAGCCTCGGTTTCCTTCTCTCGCCCGATGAAAACAATGCGAGCTACAAGCGCTCGCCGGAGACGTTCCGCAGCGAATTGCACAAGCGACTGTCGGACTGGATGTTCGCCTTTTCTTTTGCGCTGATATCGCTGGTCATCGCCGCCGACGCCCGTTCGCACCGCGAGGCGCGCATGCATCCGATGGTCGCGGCGCTGGTGACGGCTTTCGTGCTTCGCTGGCTCGGTTTTTACGTCACGAACCAGGTGAAGCAGAGCGCAGCCTTCATTCCTCTGGTCTATGCCGTTCCGGGCCTCAGCGGTGCTGCGGCCGCCTTCGTGCTGATCACCGGCCGTAAACCGAAAATGCCGAGGATGGTAACCGATGCGGCGGGCCGGTTGCGCCGTCTCTTCTCCAGCCGGCTGGCGCGCAATTCGGGGAGCGGCAACGCATGATCTTCAACACGCTCGCCCGGTACTTCCTGAAACGATATCTCATCACGGCCATCTGGTTCGTGATCGGCGTATCCTCGATCATTTACCTTGCCGACTTCAGCGAAACGGCGCGGCGCATGTCCGGCCTGCCCGGCTATTCCGTTCCGGCCGCGCTTGGCCTGACAGCGCTTCGCCTGCCGTTGATCCTGCAGCAGACCATACCATTCATTGCGCTGTTCGTCGGCATGACGACGCTGATCTCGCTCAACCGGCGCTACGAACTGGTCGTGACGCGCGCCGCCGGCATTTCCGCCTGGCAGTTCATTCTCCCCTTCGTGCTCGGCGCGGTCCTCATCGGCATCCTGTCGGTCACTGTCCTGAACCCCATCGCAGCGTGGGGCCAGAACAAGTCGCTCGCCATGGAAGCCGGCCTGCGAAACGAAGCGGGCGGCGGACGCCAGCAGCAGATCATTCCGTGGATGCGCCAGTCGAGCGGCGGCCAGGATACGATCATCGGCGCCAAGAGCTTCGAAGACAACGGAACGATGCTTCTCGACGTGGTTCTCATCGACCTCGACAAGGACGGAAACATCGTCTCGCGGAAGGATGCGAAGTCGGCTAAATTGGAAGATGGTTACTGGCTTCTTAACGGCGTTTCTGAAACGCGGGCCGGACATGTGCCAGTTCGGCAAGAGAGCATGCAGATCAGTACCAATCTGAGACGGGAATTCGTCCAAGAGCGCATGACGCAGACGGAAACCGTTGCTTTCTTTGACCTTTCTCACAAGATCGAAGTTGCAAAGTCCTTTGGACTATCTTCAAAGGCGCTTGAGACGCAGTATCATTTCCTGCTATCGACGCCCCTGCTTCTGGTTGCGATGACCTTGATCGCCGCGACCGTTTCATTAAAGTTCAGCCGCTTCGCCCAGTCGCGCTCTGTGATTCTGGGTGGAATCGTTTCCGGCTTCGTGCTTTATGTAGTAACCGTGCTCGTAAGGGCATTCGGGAGTGGTGGTGTTGTCCCTCCCACCGTCGCGGTCTGGGTTCCAGTCATCGTGGCGTTGGCTTTGGGGGCAACCATTCTGCTTCATCAGGAGGACGGCTAAGTGGCGGTAATTGACCGCGGGAATATCAGGCGGCTTTGGACGGCCCTTCTGACAGGTGCCGCTGTGTGCGCGTATTTGGCATCCAGCCCGGTCGCTTTCGGCCAGGATGGTTTGCTTGCGTCGGCAAGCCAAGACGATTCGAAACTCCTGCTTACAGCAAATGAACTGACCTATAACCGCGATTCCCAGCGCGTCATCGCGAAGGGCGTGGTTCGCATGAAATATTCGGGCTACCGTATGGTGGCCCAGCAAGTGGAATATAACCAGCAGACCGGTCGCGTGGTCGCCCATGGCAACATCGAGCTGATCGAGCCGGGCGGTAACAAGATCTATGCCGACGAGATGGACGTGACCGACGACTTCGGTCAGGGCTTCGTCAACGCATTGCGCGTCGAGACCACGGACAATACCCGTATTGCCGGGGAAAGCGCCGAGCGCCTTGAAGGCGACCTGATGGTCCTCAACAACGGTGTCTACACCGCGTGTCTGCCCTGCGCCGAGCGCCCGGAAAAGGCGCCGCTGTGGCAGGTCAAGGCCGAGCGCGTCATTCAGGACGGCAAGACCCATACGGTGCGGCTGGAAAAAGCACGTCTACAGCTTTTCGGCCATTCGATCGCCTATATCCCGTTCCTGACGGTGCCAGACAATACGGTGAAGCGGAAATCGGGCTTCCTGTTCCCGCAGATGAGCATGACCAACAAGCTCGGCTTCGGTATCGGTGTCCCCTATTTCCAGGTTCTTTCCGATACGTCCGACCTCACGGTCACACCGACCTACTACACAAAACAGGGCCTGCTTCTTCAGGCCGAGTTGCGCCAGCGTTTCGAAACCGGCATGCACACGCTGACGATCGCCGGCATCAGCCAGCAGTCCTCGGATACGTTCATTGCCGGAACGAGTGACGCGCTGAACGATCAGCGCGGCATGGTTGCCAGCAAGGGCGATTTCAGCATCAACCCGCGCTGGGCCTTCGGCTGGGACGCCATGGTGCAGTCGGATAACAATTTTTCGCGTACCTACAGCCTGAAAGGCTACAAGAACGACGTCCAGACCAATCAGATTTATCTGACAGGCACTGGCGAACGTAACAGCTTCGACGCCCGCGGTTATTACTTCAACGTTCAGGACACGGATAATTCCGAGCTCAAGGAACGTAAGCAGGCGATCGTTCATCCGGTCGTTGACTATCGTTACTTCCTGCCGGATCCGATCTATGGCGGCGAGCTCTCGCTGACTACGAACTTCACGAGCATCAGCCGTTCGACGCAGGATTCCTACGCGATGGGCGGCTTCCCGCGCTTCAACGGTCTGGAAGGCTCTTACACGCGCTGGACCACGGAAGCGGAATGGAAGCGCACCATCACGATGGATAGCGGTCTTCAGATCACGCCGATCCTTGCGGCGCGCGGCGACGCGTTGTGGACCGACATGACTGCGGCAAGCTTCACCTCCGGCGGCACATCCTATGCCTATGAAGGCATGATCCATGACGATGCTGCCTTGCGCGGCATGGTCACCGGTGGCCTTGAGGTGCGTTATCCCTGGCTGTTCACGGCTCTCAACAGCAGCCACGTGATCGAACCCATCGCGCAGATTTTCGTGCGGCCGAACGAGCAATATTCCGGTCGTTTCCCGAACGAGGACTCACAAGCCTTTGTGTTCGACGCCACAAACCTGTTTGAGCGCGACAAATTTTCGGGCTTCGACCGGATCGAAGGCGGCACACGAGCCAATCTCGGCTTCCGTTACAACGGTACTTTCGACAATGGTTACGGTGTTCGCGCCATTGCTGGCCAGTCCTTCCATCTCGCTGGCGATAATTCCTTCGCCTCCTATGATCTTCTGAATGTCGGCGCCGATTCCGGCCTCGAATCCGATCGTTCGGATTATGTCGCCATGGCTGCATTCGATGCACCTATCGGTCTTTCGCTGTCCTCGAGCCTGCGTCTCGACAAGGACAATTTCGAAATCAACCGGTCTGAAACGGGCATCAGCTATTCGGATCGCCGCATCAACGGCAGGCTCAGCTATACGCAGGTCAAGGCGCAGCCGAAATACGGCTATAACGAAGACCGCGATATCATCCAGGCATCCGGTTCACTGCGCATGGACGATAACTGGTCGCTGTTCGGCTCGATCAACTACGATCTGAACGGCAAGTTTGCCGCCGAACGCCGGATTGGTATCGCCTATCAGGATGAATGCACGATCTTGACGGTCAGCTATTCCGACGAAGGCAACATCAACTCCAGCCGCCAGGCCGCCAATGACTGGTCGATCAATGCCCGTCTTGCCTTCCGTACCCTTGGCGATATCAGCGTCGGCTCCGCGAACGAAGACTGGAACGACATGGATATTGGCTGGAAGCCGAACAATTACTGAGTTTAAAGGCGGGCCGCACAGCATTGTGGCCTGCCTTTTTGCTATCAGACCAGTAGTAGTCACGGTTTTGCCGCAACAACGCGCCAGTGTCGACCCGGCATGACAGTATCGGGTTTCTTTCAACAAACCGACACATTGCCGTTTTGCGGATCACGATGATATATACGTGGCAAATTCGCGGTGCGGATGCACATGTGCAGGTCTGAAAGGCGGGGGAAGGCAAAATCCCTGTTACCAGACGAACAGATTGGCGGGACAGGGCAACAGGACCCTGCCTGACGAAAGGGAGAAGGATATGATGAATTTCGGAAAGTCGGCTTTGCGTGGCGCTGCTTTTGCCTTTGCGATATTCGCCGTTCCCATGGCCATCGTGCCTTATGCCGGTCAGGCCTTTGCCGATAACACCGTGAAGATCGTCGTCAACAAGACCCCGATCACCAATGACGACATTTCCAAGCGTGTCGCCTTCCTGAAGTTGCAGCGCCAGTCCGGCAACCTCAATGAAAAGGCGCGTGAGCAGCTTGTCGATGAAGCGCTGAAGCGCGAAGAAATCGCCCGCGTCAAAATGTCGGTCAGTACGGAGGATGTCGATGCTGCCTTCGCGCGATTTGCCGGCAACAACAAGATGAAGCCGGAGCAGTTGACGAAGGTGCTGGCGCAGGCGGGCGTTGGCGCGGACCACTTCAAGGCCTTCATCGCTGTTCAGATGAGTTGGCCGCGCCTTGTGAACGCCCGTTATGGCGCGCGCGGCAAGATGTCAACGCAAGATCTGGTCACCCGCCTGAAGGAGCGAGGCGACAAACCGGTCACCACGGAATATTTCCTGCAGCAGGTTATCTTCGTTATCCCGGAAGCAAAGCGCAACGCCATCACCGGCAAGCGCAAGGCTGAGGCTGAAGCCTCGCGCAAACGTTATCCCGGCTGCGACCAGGCGATGAGCTTTGCCGCGACCATGCGCGATGTGGCAATCAAGGACCTCGGCCGCATTCTGGCGCCTGAGTTGCCGGAAGACTGGAAGGCTCTGGTAGAAAAGACCAAGGAAGGCGGCACCACCGGCACACGCGTGACCGAAAAGGGCGTCGAATATCTGGCCATCTGCAAGCAGCGCCAGGTTTCCGACGACTATGCGGCGGAAATGGTGTTCAAGTCCGAAGACCTGATGAAGGCCAAGGAAGGCGAAAACCCGAACGAAAAGAAATACATGGATGAGCTGCGCAAGAAGGCGCAGATCGTCAACACCTGATATTGATACAAGAGCCGGGTCTTTCCGTGACATATGCATCCCTGCCGCTTGCCCTGACACAGGGAGATCCAGCCGGTATCGGCCCCGATATCGCCATTACCGCCTGGGCGAAGCGCCGGGAAAACGGTGTGTCCCCCTTCATCTTCATCGGCGACCCCGATGTGGTGGCAAGCCGCGCGGCGCTGATCGGCGTGCCGCTCAATATCGAGACCTGCGATGCGGACAGTGCCGTTGGCCTTTTCGAAAACGCGTTTCCGATCTTACCTCTTCCCGTCGGCTTCGACGTGCAGGCGGGGCAACCGCATGTCGGCGCTGCCCATGCCACAATCAAGGCCATCGAAACCGCCGTTTCGCTGACGGTCGAGGGCAAGGCTGCGGCCGTTGTCACCAATCCCATCGCAAAATCGGTGCTTTACGAGGCTGGCTTCGGTTTCCCCGGTCATACGGAGTTTCTGGCTGATCTCGCCTTGCGCCAGACCGGTGAACAAGTCACGCCTGTCATGATGATCGCCGGCCCCAAGGTCCGTGTCGTGCCGGTGACGATCCATATTCCCGTGAAAGACGTGCCGGCCGCGCTGACGGAAGAGTTGATCGTCACGACCTGCCGGATCATCGATGCCGATCTGCGACGGAAATTCGGCATTGAGGCTCCGCGTCTGGCGGTTGCCGGGCTGAACCCGCACGCGGGTGAAGACGGCGCACTCGGCACGGAGGATCGCGATATCGTTCACCCCGCGACCATGCGGCTGCGCAAGGACGGGATCGATGCGTTCGGTCCCCTGCCCGCCGACACCATGTTCCACGATGCCGCCCGCAAGCGTTATGACGTGGCAGTGTGCATGTATCACGATCAGGCGCTCATTCCCGCCAAGGCGCTGGGCTTCGACGATTCGGTCAACGTCACACTCGGGCTGCCCTTCATCCGCACCTCGCCAGACCATGGCACTGCCTTTGGTATTGCCGGCCAGGGCATCGCCAATGAGGCGAGCCTCGTGGCGGCACTCAAGATGGCGGCGGACATTTCCCTCCGCAGCCGGGCCGGCGCATAATGGCGGCCATCGACGGACTACCACCGCTACGGGACGTCATCCAGCGTCATGGGCTCGATGCGAAGAAATCGCTCGGACAGAACTTCCTGTTCGACCTCAACCTTACCCAGAAGATCGCCAGAACGGCGGGACCGCTCGAAGGCGTGACTGTCATTGAGGTCGGGCCCGGTCCCGGCGGCCTCACCCGCGCTATTCTTTCGCTCGGGGCGAAAAAGGTCATCGCCGTCGAACGGGACAGTCGCTGCCTGCCAGCGCTCGCGGAAATCGAGGCGCATTATCCCGGACGGCTTGAGGTCATAGAGGGAGACGCCCTGCAGACCGATTTCGAGGCTCTGGTCCCCGTCGGCGAGCCGGTGCGCATCATCGCCAACCTGCCTTACAATGTCGGCACGCAATTGCTGGTCAATTGGCTTCTGCCGAAGCAATGGCCACCCTTCTGGCTCTCCATGACGCTGATGTTCCAGAAGGAAGTCGGGCAGCGCATCGTGGCGGAAGAAGGCGACAACCATTATGGCCGCCTTGGCGTTCTCGCCGGCTGGCGTACGGTTGCCGAAATGGCCTTCGATGTCCCGCCACAGGCCTTCAGCCCGCCACCGAAGGTAACCTCCACCGTCGTGCATCTGCTGCCGAAGGACAAGCCGCTGCCCTGCGACGTCGCCAAGCTCGAAAAAGTGACCGAAGCCGCCTTCGGTCAGCGCCGCAAGATGTTGCGCCAGAGCGTGAAAAGCCTTGGCGGCGAGGCGCTGCTTGAAAAGGCTGGTATCGATCCCACGCGCCGGGCGGAAACGCTCTCAGTGGAGGAATTCGTGACACTGGCGAATTGCCTGTAACATCTGGCAGATGTTCGCCGTTCCGAACGGAAGCAACGGTTCCTGGACACCTGCGAATGGAGGAGCAAGTGCGTGGAGAATGCCGGTTTTCACTATAAGCTTGATATTCCCGCTGAAACGCCGGATTGCGCTGTCATCTTGCTGCATGGATCGGGACGAACGGAAGACGACCTCATTTCTTTTGGCCGCGCCGTCTTTCCCAAGGGTGCGTTATATGCGCCGAGGGGCGCGGTTCCCTGGGAGAATGGTTTCGCATTTTTTCGCAGAAAACCCGACAGAGAACTCGATATCGACGATCTGAAACATCAGGCGACCAGACTGTGCGGCTTCGTTGCCTTTGTATGTCAGCAGACGGCGCAAGAACCCCTTCTCGTCGGATACTCGAACGGCGCGATCATCGCGGCTGAAACCATGTGCCGGGCGCATCATCTGTCGAAAGGCGCCATCCTGCTTCGTCCGTTGTCTCCGAGAAAAGACCAGCCTCTTCCGAACCTCGCGGGGTACCCCGTACTTCTGCTTGCAGGCGTCAACGACGACCGGCGACACCCCTCCGACGCTCCGCATTTGGCCGAGCAACTGGTCTCAGCCGGCGCTGATGCCGTGCTCGAAACGATCAATACAGGTCATGGCTGGGCGGAAGACGCGGCGGACGAGCGATTGTCACGGCGATGGCTGGCGCGCGGACTCATCGCATAAATCAGAGCTTCGGCTCTTCCTCCAGCAAAGCCCGCACGAAATCGAACATGCCATGGCGGCGGTCTCGGCGGACGCGTTCGGCTTTGACGATTGCTTCGACGGCCTCGAAAGCGGCCTGCAGGTCGTCATTGAGAATGACGTAGTCATAGTCGCGCCAGTGCTCGATTTCGGCGCGGGAATTGAGAAGCCGGGTCTTGATCACCTCTTCGGTGTCTTCGGCGCGGCGGTGCAGGCGCGATTGCAGTTCGGTCATGGTCGGCGGCAGGATGAAGATCGAGACCACGTCTGCCTTCATCTTGTCCTGCAACTGCTCGGCACCCTGCCAGTCGATGTCGAACAGCATGTCGCGGCCGGCGGCCATGGCATCTTCCACCGGCTCGCGCGGCGTGCCGTAGAAATTGCCGTGAACCTCGGCCCATTCCAGCAATTCCTCATTATCACGCATGCGCTCGAAATCGCGCTTGGAGATGAAGTGGTAGTGAATGCCCTCGATCTCGCTCTGCCGGCGAGCGCGTGTGGTGACGCTGACGGAAAGGCTGATATTCTTGTCTTTCTCAAGCAGGTTGCGCGCGATCGTGGATTTGCCCGCGCCGGAAGGCGAAGAAATCACCAGCATCAGCCCCCTGCGGGCGATCGTGACGGGAGAAATATTCACCGGGGCCATGGGTCTACTCCAGATTTTGGACCTGCTCGCGGAACTGGTCGATAACCACTTTCAGCTCTATACCTGCTGCGGTTACCGCACTGGCGTTCGATTTGGAACAGATTGTATTCGACTCACGGTTAAATTCCTGTGCAAGAAAATCGAGCTTGCGGCCAGCTGGACCGCCATTGGCCAAAAGCTCCCGAGAGGCCTGCACATGGGCATGCAGCCGATCGATCTCTTCGCGCAGATCCGCCTTGGTGGCGATCAGCGCCGCCTCGGCATGAAGGCGGTCACGATCAAGCCCGTGCATGCCATCGCCAATCAGCGCAATCTGCTGAGCAAGCCTCGCCGCGATCTGCTCCGGGTGACGGGAGGGATCGCTTTCAATGATGTTCACAAGCTGCTCGATCCGGTCGATATGACCGGAAAGGATGGCGAACAGAGATGCCCCTTCCCGCTCGCGCATGTCCTTCAGCTTTTCGACTGCAACAGCGAAGCCAGCCAGCACATCGCCGTTGCGCGCAGCCAGCGCCTCCGCATCGTCTTCCGCCTCGCGAAAATCGACCAGACCGCGCAACGTAAGCAGCGTATCGAAGCTCAATGGCTTGTCGTCGACGACATCGCCCAGTTCCTTCTTGAGCGCCAGAACCGCGGCGAGAGCATCGCGATTGATGACAGCCTCGAGCCGGTTCTCGGCAACTGAGAGCGCCAGTCCCGCCTGGATATTGCCGCGGGAAAGATGCGCCCCCGCGATTTCCCTCAGCCCGGTTTCCAAGGCTTCCAGACCGGCAGGCAGACGCAGGCGCAGATCCAGCCCCTTGCCGTTTACCGAGCGCAATTCCCACGCCCAGCGGTAGCGGCCGGAGGTGCCTTCGCTGCGCGCGAAGCCGGTCATCGATTGCAACGTCATATATGGAATCCCCCCGTCACGCCGCACGAAACCGGGCCTTGTGGTCACAAGGCCCGGCCGTGATTTATCAGTTAGTTATTGGCCGGTTTTTCCGCCTCTGCACCACCGGGCTGACCATCCACGACAACTTCGGGATTCGCTCCGGCAGCCGCCTTTTCTGCCTCGATTTTGCGCCAGCGGCGCACATTGGCATTGTGCTCGTCCAGCGTCTTTGCGAACACATGACCGCCCGTACCATCGGCCACGAAATAAAGATCATCCGTGCGCCATGGGTTGGCAACCGCCTCCAGTGCGGCCCGGCCGGGATTGGCGATGGGCGATGGTGGCAAGCCTTTGATCACGTAAGTGTTGAACGGCGTCTGTTTCTGGAGATCCGATTGATAAATCGGCCTATCCGAAGGTTTACCGTCGCCGCCGAACAGACCATAGATGATCGTCGGGTCGGATTGCAGACGCATGCCCTTTTTCAGGCGGTTGTAGAAGACCGAGGCAACATGGGCGCGCTCGTCATCCTTGCCGGTTTCCTTTTCGACGATCGAGGCCAGCGTCACGAACTCCTCGACGGTCTTGATCGGCAGGTCGGGATCACGCCGTTCCCAGATCATGTCGATCAGCTTGTCCTGCGCCGCGCTCATCTGATTGATGATTTCTTCGCGCTTGGTGCCACGGGTGAAGCGGTAAGTATCCGGACGCAGACTACCCTCCGGTGGCAAGGTGGCGGGAAGTTCACCATCCAGAACCTCGTCGGCAGCAAGGCGGGCGAACATCTGCTTGACCGTCAACCCTTCAGGCAGCGACACGGAATAAAGGATCGACTTGCCCGATTCCAGCAGCATCAGGATGTCCTTCATCGATGCGCCGGCCTTGATCTCATATTCGCCGGTCTTCAACGTCTGGTCCTTTTGCAGATAGCTGCCGGCCATCAGACGGAAAACGCGTGCGTTGGAAATGATGTCGTTGCGCTCGAGATTATTGGCGATCTCAATGAGACCGGCACCATTACGCACGGTGAAATGTGTATTCGTTTCAAGCGGCCCCGGCTCCTGAAACGCATTGATCATGTAATAAAAGGCGGCGATCGCCAGGACGCAAACGGCAACGGCAAGCGTCATCAGGAAGTTCAGGAAGATGACAAGCTGGCCATGGGCCTTGCGGGAGCGCTTCGGCGGCGCCGGCACCTTTTCCGGCCGCAAGGCTTCCGTCGGGGATTTCGGAATGATCGGACCGCGATTGCCTTCGCCCGCGCCGTTTTGTCCGTATGGTCCCTGGCTGTTCTGGTTCGTGTCGCTCACCGTCGGTCCTTTTCAGTTCGGCGTTGTCAGCGCTTTTTGCGCAGGTAATGCGGCAAAAACAGGTTCGGAATGGCTTCCTGCACCACATAAAGACACCGTGAAGCCTTCTTGTTCTGCCTCACGAATATCACCTCGGACAAAGCCGATGGGGGAAAGATACCTGTGGTCCGAAATCGAGCAGACCGGCAAACTCTCCCAATCAATGACTACAATATCGGCGCGAAAACCGGAATGGCTTTCGCAAGCCGAACCACGTTCTTCTAAGGAAAGAACATTCTTTTAAAGCGTCCGGCATTAGAGCGCCGTACCGCCGGGGACGGTATGCGGCGCGGACGCCATCGCGACGGCCACAGCCGCCGCGACTTACGCTTCGTAACGGCGCAGCACGAGGGAGGCGTTTGTGCCACCGAAGCCGAAGGAATTCGAAAGCGCCACATTGACCTGCCGCTTGCGCGCCTTGTGCGGCACAAGATCGATCTTGGTCTCGACATCGGGATTGTCGAGATTCAGCGTCGGCGGAACGATGTTGTCGCGGATTGCAAGCGTAGCGAAGATCGCCTCTATGGCGCCCGCCGCACCGAGCAGATGGCCGGTGGCCGACTTGGTGGAAGACATGGAAATCTTCGAGGCCGATTCGCCGACAAGACGCTCGACAGCTCCAAGCTCGATGGTATCGGCCATGGTGGATGTGCCGTGGGCATTGATATAGTCGATATCGTCAGGCGTCAGGCCCGCCCGCTTCAGCGCCATCGACATGCAGCGGTAGGCGCCTTCGCCATCTTCGGACGGCGCCGTGATGTGATAGGCATCGCCAGAAAGGCCGTAACCGACCACTTCCGCATAGATCTTCGCGCCGCGCGCCTTGGCGTGCTCCAGCTCTTCCAGAACGACGATGCCGGCACCCTCACCCATGACGAAACCATCGCGGTCGCGGTCATAAGGGCGCGAGGCTTTTTCCGGATTGTCATTGTGCTGGGTGGAAAGGGCCTTGCAGGCCGCAAAACCGGCAAGCGCGATGCGGCAGACCGGCGATTCGGCGCCACCGGCGACCATGACATCGGCATCGCCGAGGGCGATCAACCGGGCGGCGTCGCCGATAGCGTGCGCGCCGGTCGAGCAGGCCGTCACCACGGCATGGTTCGGTCCGCGCAGCTTGTGGCGGATGGAAACCTGGCCGGATACGAGATTGATCAGGCGGCCGGGAATGAAAAACGGGGAAATGCGACGCGGGCCCTTGTCGCGCAGCGTATAGCCGGCCTCGACGATGCCTTCCAGACCACCAATGCCGGAGCCGATCAGAACGCCGGTTGCGATCTGGTCTTCGTCGGTTTCAGGATGCCAGTCTGCATCAGCAAGCGCCATGTCGGCGGCAGCCATGCCATACAGGATGAAGGGATCGATCTTGCGCTGTTCCTTGGGTTCCATCCAGTCATCGGCATTGAAGGTGCCGTTGGAACCATCGCCCACGGGAATGCGGCAGGCGATCTTTGCAGGAAGGTCTTCGACTTCGAATTCAGTCACGAGACGGGCGCCGTTCTGGCCGGCCAACAGCCGTTCCCAGGTCACTTCCGTTCCACATCCAAGAGGAGATACCATGCCGGTACCGGTGATAACGACACGCCTCATCGCCAATGCTCCGCCCTTATCCAAATCATCGGTCTTCTGCGACATCGGGCACCACGGGGTGTTCACGCAATGGCGCAGCATTTCAAAATCACGGCATGAGAATCGCGGCTACCGTTCCGGGCCGTAACCTCATGCATCGCCGGGAAACGAGCACCTGTCGGAGCACGTGCCACCGGCCGATAAAACATTGGCCCGGACAAGCCGGGCCAAGACGGGAGGATATTGCACCTCCCCATGCGGGTCGATCAGGCCTGGGCCTTCTCGATGAACTTGACAGCGTCGCCGACGGTCAGGATCGAATCCGCAGCGTCGTCGGGAATTTCAACGCCGAATTCTTCTTCGAAAGCCATGACCAGTTCAACGGTATCGAGCGAATCAGCGCCCAGATCGTCAATGAAGCTGGCGCCTTCAACAACCTTGTCGGCGTCAACGCCAAGATGATCAATTACAATTTTCTTTACGCGTTCTGCGATATCGCTCATGTCGGTTTCCTCGACCTTTATTTTGAAGGGAATGCCTCGCGGCACCCTGCCCTGTTAGAAGCCCTCATGCGCCGTTCAAATCCGGCACTGCGGGCAAACCCGTTCAACCCGGTCCAAGCTAGACATCGTCACGCAAAATCGCAACGGCTTCCTGTCTCTCCGGGACGACTGTTCACAGTCTTGGCCCGCTTAACATGGTTTCAATCGGTCGAAAAGCCTGAAAACGCGCTAAGCACAGCGTATGACAGGCAATTTCGCCGAAAACCGGTCAGCGGGGCCTTGCGGCGCCAGCTACCCAAGAGGGTGCTTAAACAGCGCCGCAATCCTTTTCATGACGGACTTACGTGCCGTCAGATCATCGCCATGCCGCCGTTGACGTGCAGGGTCTGGCCGGTCATGTAGGCCGCTTCGTTGGAAGCGAGATAAAGCACGGCAGAGGCGACTTCGGCACCCGTGCCCATGCGCTTCATGGGAATGGCGCCCATGATGGCGTCTTTCTGCTTGTCGTTGAGCTTGCCGGTCATCGCGCTTTCGATGAAGCCCGGGGCTACGCAGTTGACGGTAACGTTGCGGGTGGCGATTTCCTGCGCCAGCGACTTGGAAAAGCCGATCATGCCGGCCTTGGAGGCGCAATAGTTCGCCTGGCCGGGATTGCCGGTAACGCCGACGATGGAGGTGATGTTGATGATGCGGCCAAAACGGCGGCGCATCATCGGATGCGTCAGCTCGCGCGTCAGGCGGAACATCGCCGTCAGGTTCACTTCGATGACGTTATCCCAATCCTCGTCGCTCATGCGAACGAACAGGCCATCCTTGGTGATGCCGGCGTTGTTGACGAGGATATCGACGCCTTCCAGCTCGGCTTCAGCCTTTTCACCGAGCGCTTTGACTTCAGCGCGGTCGGCAAGGTTGGCCGGGAAAATCTTGACGCGGTCGCCAAGTTCCGTCGCCAGCGCCTCAAGCTTTTCAACGCGGGTGCCGTGCAGGCCGACAGTTGCGCCCTGTTTGTGCAGAAGGCGGGCGATTTCTTCGCCAATGCCGCCGGTCGCGCCGGTTACGAGGGCCTTGCGGCCTGTCAGATCAAACATGTCCTATTCCTTCTTTAGAGCTTCGGACTGAAAATGTTGAGCGTTGTTGCGCCCTGAGGAATGCGGCTGCGGGAGAAATCCCGCCTCAGCCGATAAGCGTGGCGAGAAGCTGATCGATATCGGCAGCACCGTTGACGGCAACGCCATTCACCGTCTTGTCGATACGGCGGGCAAGGCCCGTCAGCACCTTGCCGGAACCGATTTCGTAAAGCTGGGTCACGTTGTTGGCGGCAAACCATTCCACCGTCTCACGCCAGCGCACCTGGCCCGTCACCTGCTCGACCAGCAGGCCGGCGATCTCATTGGCGTCGGAAACGGGGGCGGCACGCACATTGGCGATGACAGGAACGACCGGATTGTGCTTTTCGACTTTGGCCAGCGCCTCGCGCATGGCTTCCGCCGCCGGCGCCATCAGCGCGGAGTGGAAGGGAGCGGAGACCGGCAGCATGATGGCGCGCTTGGCGCCCTTTTCGGAAGCGATTGTCGCTGCCTTTTCGACAGCCGCCTTGCTGCCTGATATAACCAGCTGGCCACCGCCATTGTCGTTGGCGATCTGGCACACGCCGAGAATGCCGGCCTCATCGCAAATGCCGGAAACGGCATCGTGCTCAAGCCCGATGATTGCGGCCATCGCGCCCTCACCCACCGGCACGGCGGCCTGCATGGCATTGCCGCGGATGCGCAGAAGACGGGCGGTATCGGCAACCGAGAAAGTACCGGCGGCACAGAGCGCCGAATATTCGCCGAGGGAGTGGCCCGCGACATAAGAAACAGTATCGGACAGTTTTAATCCACGCGCCTCAAGAACGCGCATGACCGCCATGGAGACGGCCATGAGGGCCGGCTGGGCATTGGCCGTCAGCGTCAGCGTCTCTTCAGGGCCGTTCCACATGATGTCGGAAAGCTTCTGGTCGAGCGCTTCGTCGACTTCCTGAAACACGGCGCGTGCTTCCGGATAGGTATCCGCCAGCTCCTTGCCCATGCCAACAGCCTGGCTTCCCTGACCGGGAAATGTGAATGCAATACCCATGGGATGTCGTCCTTCTTGTCTGGCCTTGCCTTTATTCTTGTCGACTTCCATTCACATTCCCACCAGCGAAGTCAAGGCTTGAGGCCGCCTGCCGGCCCGGTGTGAGGGGTTTTGTCGTGCTGTTTTCCCCTTTCTTTTCATCATATTTTTTCTTGCACTGCGGCAATTCCCCATTACTTTCACACCACCTTCCAAACTATCTGGCCAAGCACCGGGACATTTCCATGAAACAGAGACTATTGGGCCGCACGGATATTTCCGTGTCTGAAATCTGCCTCGGCACCATGACATGGGGCACACAGAATACCGAAGCCGAAGCGCATGCGCAGATGGATTACGCCGTCGAAAACGGTGTGAATTTCTTCGATACGGCAGAGCTTTACCCCACCACGCCCGTTTCCGCGGAGACCCAGGGCCGGACGGAAGATTATATCGGCTCGTGGTTTGAAAAGACCGGAAAGCGCGATCAGGTCGTGCTCGCGACCAAGGTTGCCGGCTCAGGACGCGATTACATTCGTGGCGGTCGCGATATCGACGCAGCCGCAATCCGTGAGGCTGTCGATACCAGCCTCCAGCGCCTGAAGACCGACTATATAGACCTCTACCAAATCCACTGGCCGAATCGCGGCACCTATCATTTCCGCGGCGCATGGAGCTTTGACGCTTCCGGTCAGGACACGGCGCGCACGCTTGCCGAAATCACCGAAAAGCTGGAAACGCTCGGCGAACTGGTAAAGGCCGGAAAAATCCGCGCCATTGGCCTTTCCAACGAAAGCGCCTGGGGCACGCAGAAATATATCGACATCGCCGAAGCCAAGGGCCTGCCGCGAGTCGCCACGATCCAGAACGAATATAATCTGCTCTATCGCAGCTTCGATCTGGACATGGCGGAAGTTGCCCACCATGAAGATGTCGGCCTGCTCGCCTATTCGCCGCTGGCGGCAGGGCTGCTGACCGGCAAATACCAGAACGGCGCCCGTCCCGCCGGTTCACGCGGAACCATCAACAAGGATCTCGGTGGCCGCCTGCAGCCGCTTCAGGAAGCACCGGTCAAGGCCTATCTGGAGCTTGCCGCCGCGCATGGTATCGACCCCGCAAAACTCGCCATTGCCTTCTGCCTGACGCGCCCCTTCATGGCCTCCGTCATCATCGGCGCCACCACGATGGAACAGCTGAAGGTTGATATCGCGGCAGCGGATGTCACTCTTTCCGAGGACGTGCTGAAGGGAATCGCAGCCATTCACCGGCAATATCCAATGCCGATCTGATGATCGAACGGCGCGCTTTTTCGCCTCTGCCCTTGCATTCCGGGCAAAAATCCGTATAAGCGCGCTGTTCACAACACCCGGTCCAATTGGCTGGTGGCTGAACGGAGGGCTGGTTCCGGTGACGGAACAGCAGGAACCATAAGGTTTTTCCGGCCTCCCGTGTCTCCGCTCTCGACCGTCTCGAACAACGCTTTTCTTGCTTTAAGGCTCACGCCTTTTCAGGAGCAGTCGTTGAGGCTTAGCGCCGTTGCCGGGTGAAGGACGAAACGCAAGAAAGGCAAAGCTTAAATGGCTCTTTACGAACACATCTTCCTTGCCCGGCAGGATATTTCTGCCCAGCAGGTCGACGCACTTGTCGAGCAGTACAAGGGCGTTATCGAATCGTTCGGCGGCAAAGTCGGACGCATCGAGAACTGGGGTCTGAAGTCCCTCACCTACCGCATCAAGAAGAACCGCAAGGCTCACTACGCTCTCATGGACATCGACGCACCGGCGGCCGCCATCCATGAAGTCGAGCGTCAGATGCGCATTAACGAAGACGTTCTTCGCTACATGACCATCGCCGTCGAAGCCCACGAAGAAGGCCCGTCCGCGATGATGCAGAAGCGCGACCGTGACGACCGTCCGCGCCGCGATGGCGACCGTCCGGACCGTGGCCCGCGTGAAGATCGTGGTCCCCGCGAAGACCGTCCGCGCCGTCCGCGCGAAGACCGTGCATAAGGAGAATTGACCAATGGCTGACGCATCCTCTTCCCAGGCACGCCGCCCGTTCCACCGCCGTCGCAAGACGTGCCCCTTCTCCGGCGCCAACGCTCCGAAGATCGACTACAAGGACGTACGTCTCCTGCAGCGCTACATTTCCGAGCGCGGCAAGATCGTTCCTTCCCGCATCACGGCCGTTTCCCAGAAGAAGCAGCGCGAACTCGCCCAGGCGATCAAGCGCGCCCGTTTCCTCGGCCTGCTGCCCTACGTTGTAGCGTAATGAATTGAAGCGGGGCTGCGTTTAGCGCGGCCTCGCTTTTCCAGATCCTTCCGCGTTGGGCGCGGATCGATACTCTAAATCCCATGTTGGGGATGAGGCTCTCACGAGCGATCCTCTAACTGCTTAGTTTCAGCAGGACAGCGAAGTGCAAAAGTTGAACCAGACAGTGCTGATCTCCGGCGTTCTCGCCGGCATATGCGCCGCGTTTTTAACGCTTGGCGCAACGGCACAGTCGTCCTTTTCCTTCCTGCTCTATGCCGGTTCCGCCATGCCGATCCTGATCGCAGGCATGGGCTGGGGTAATCGCGCCGCCATCGTCGCCATCATCACCACCGCCATCATCGGTGCGCTGGTCATGTCGCCGCTGTTTGCGCTGACCATCGCGATCTTCACGCTGATCCCGGCGGGCTGGCTTTCGCATCTCGCCAATCTGGCGCGCCCGGCTTCCGAAATCGGCGGCCCGGATGATCTGCTTGCCTGGTATCCGCTCTCCGGTATCGTGCTGCACCTGTGCATTCTGGTTTCGGTCGCCGTCGTCATTCTTGGCTGGATGATCGGTTACGGTCCTGATCTGGTCGCGCGCATGGTCGATATCATGATGACCTCGGTGCAGAACCGCGAACCGCTGTTCGAGCCCAATGCCGAAGCGCTCGCCCAGACGAAATCGCTGCTGGTGCTGATGCTTCCCATTGTTCAGGGTGGTCTCTGGGTCATCCTTCTGTTTGGGGCCTATTATTTCGCGACCCGGCTGGTCGGCTCTTTCGGCAAGGGCCTGCGCCCGCGTGAGGACATTCCCTCGGCACTGCGCATGCATCGCAACGCGATCTTCATTTTCCTGGCCGGCATTCTCGCCATGTTCCTTGGCGGCGTGGCGGCCATGATCGGCGCGGTCATCTGCGGCACATTTGGCGCGGGCTTCCTGATGGCGGGTTATGCCTCGCTGCACAAGCGCGCCCGCGGCAAGGACTGGCGCCTGCCGGTCCTCATTCTCGCATATCTCTCGGCGGTCTTTGTCTTTCCGCTGTTCATCATTCTCGTGTTCGGCCTCAGCGACGTGCGCAGCACGATCTCCCTGACGCCGGCGCGGAAAACCGACACTACGAACGAAACCAAACCATAGAAAGGATCAAGAAGATGGACGTTATTCTTCTCGAACGCATCAACAAGCTCGGCCAGATGGGCGAAACCGTCAAGGTTCGCGACGGCTATGCCCGTAACTTCCTGCTGCCGCAGGGCAAGGCGCTGCGCGCCAACGCCGCCAACAAGACCCGTTTCGAAACCGAGCGCGCAACGCTCGAAGCTCGTAACCTCGAGCGCAAGTCGGAAGCCCAGAAGGTTGCCGAAGCACTCGAAGGCAAGTCCTTCATCGTTGTCCGTTCGGCTGGCGAAACCGGTCAGCTGTACGGTTCTGTTGCTGCCCGCGACGTCGTTGAAATCCTGGCTGCCGAAGGCTTCAACATCGGCCGCAACCAGGTGGAGCTGAACACGCCGATCAAGACCATCGGCCTGCACAACGTTACCCTGCACCTGCACGCCGAAGTCGAGCTGCAGGTCGAGCTGAACGTTGCCCGTTCGGCTGAAGAAGCAGAGCGTCAGGCCAAGGGCGAAAGCCTCACCTCCGCTGACGCCATCTACGGCGTTGACGAAGACGCGCTGCGTCCGGAAGACTTCTTCGATCCGGAAGCTGACCGCGACGGCGACGACGAGTAAGATCTGGCCTAACGGTCAAAGGAAAACCCCGGATGGCGACATCCGGGGTTTTTTGTTTGTTGTGTTGGAGTTTGTGGAGGGCACCCCCCTCTGCCCTGCCGGGCATCTCCCCCACAAGGGGGGAGATCGAATCGTGGCGACCTTCCGGCCATCTTTAACGTAGAAGCTTAGGCGAGGAGCAGGCATCTAGCTGATCTCCCTCCTTGTGGGGGAGATGCCCGGCAGGGCAGAGGGGGGTAAGCCACGCGTACGAGACGTATCGACTACTTCTCCGCCGTCTCCGCCCCATCGGGCGCCTTGCTCTTGTCCACATGCACCACCACGGACATGCCTGGCGAAAGTTCTGCCGCCAGCGGCTGATCCGCGTCGATGGTGATGCGCACACCGAGGCGCTGCGCGATCTTCACGAAATTGCCGGTCGCATTGTCGGGCTTGATGACGGCGAATTCCGAACCGGTGGCGGGCGAAAAACGCTCCACATGGCCGGTCAGCTTGCGGCGATGCAGCGCGTCAACCGAGATCGTCACCGGCTGGCCCACCTTCATCCCGGCAAGCTGGGTTTCCTTGAAATTGGCGATAACCCAGACGTCGTGCGGCACAACGGCCATCAGCTGCGTGCCGGCGGTGACATATTGGCCAGTGCGCACGCCGATTTCGCCGAGCCTGCCATCCACGGGCGCACGGATTTCGGTATTGGCGAGGTCGATCCGGGCAAGCTCGACGGCCGCTTCGGCATTTGCGACCGCAGCCTGCAGCGAACTGCGGTTAACGATGATGGTCTGCAGATCCTGCCGTGAAACCTCAAGGGCGGCTTTCGCCTGCGAGAGCGATGCCCGCGCCTTTTCCAGTGCGGCATGGGCTTCTTCCTGAAGGCTGGAAGTTCCCACGCCGCTTTTTATGAGATTATCCTGCCGGTCGGATGCCAGTTGGGCCTGTTTCAGCGAGGCTTCGGCGCTGTCGACCGCGGCCTGGCTGGAAAGAATATGGGCATTGGCTGCATTTTCCTGCTGGCGGGAATTATCGAGAGCCGCCTTTTGCGTATCGAGCGTTGCTTCCGCCTGCGCCTGTTTCTGGCGATAGATACGGTCATCAATCTTCGCCAGCAAAGCACCCTGCTTCACCTCCTGATAATCCTTCACCGGCACATCCACGACATATCCACTGACCTGCGGGCTCATGGTCGTGACGTAACCGCGCACGAAGGCGTTGTCGGTCATTTCCACGGTGGAGAGAAAGGGCGGCAGACGCCAGGCGTAAAGCACGAGCGCAACACCGGCGAAACCGCCGAGCAGCACGAGAATGGAAACGGGAGTAAAAAACTTCTTCAACATTTTGGCACTCTTGGAAGGTTCAAGACTGGGGGGCCGGTGCGGCATCGATGTCCTCCCGGAAGAGGAAGGGGCGGATGCGCAACCATGCGAGGTGGATCAAAAGCGCGGCCAGCGCCAGCGCGGAAACGACGGAGATGAGCAGGAACGTGTCATTATAGGCAAGCACATAGGCTTCCCGGCTGACCTGCTGGCCAAGCAGCGACAACCCCTCCGCCTTCAGCAATGCCGGATCGGTGATGACATGGCTGTAAGCGCCGGAAAGCTGGGAGACACGCTGGGCAACGAGAGGGTTGGTGAGCAGAATGTTCTCCACCAGCACATTGGAGTGGAATTTCTCCCGCAGCGTTACGAAACTGCCGAGCAGGCCCGTCATCAGCATGGAACCGGTGATCTGCGTAAACAGGAAGATGGTGATGAAGTTCACCAGATAAGGCGCACCCCGGGAGAGTGCTGCGCCGAAACCCTTCGCCATGACAGGCGGCAGGAACATGGCCGCACCGAAGGCGATCATCATCTGGCTGAGATACATCTGTTCGGGGCGGGTGAGGTTCGTCGACTGGCTGTCCATGAAGGAACCAGCCGCGATCAGTGTCAGCGCAATGACATGCGCGGTTTCGACATATTTCGTCAACATCAGCCATGCGCAGGCCGCCCCGCCAAGAATGGTGGCAAGCAGCACGAGGGCATAAAGCATGGTGGTCTGGTCGTTGAGCAAGCCAAGCTGCTGATAGAAGCTGACCGCGGTGGAGGACTGTTCCGACGAGACCGCCCGGTAGACGAGCAGGACGGCAATGGCGTGCAGGTTGGTTTTGGAGAAAATCCAGCGTAGGTCGAGCAACGGGTTCTTACGCGGCAATTCGATGAATGCCATCAGCGTCAGAAGCGCGATGGATGTCGCCAGCAGCGCGCCAAGCCACCAGGTTTCGAACCACCAGTAAAACCGGCCGAGCGTCAGCATGACTGCAAGGCAACCGAGACCGCCCGCAAACAGCAGATAGCTCAGAATATCCATGCGCTCGATGACTTTCGCGCGCGGCGGCGGTGTTACCTTGAGGACGTAGATCATGGCAAGCGAGATCAGCGCAAAACCAACCTCCATCGAATAAAGGGCGTTCCAACCGTCGATCGCCAGCAGCGATGGTGACACCATGCGCGCAAGCGGCGCCGACAACAGCGTACCTGTCAGTGCAATGCTGAATCCCAGCGAGAATTTTCGTGCGGGCGGAAAGGCCTCGAGAATATAGAGAAAGCCGAGCGATGAAATCGGCGCGGCGGCCATGCCGCTGACGAAGCGGATGACGATGGCCGAATGCAGGTCCGTCACGAAGAGGTTGAGGCAGGAAGCAACCACGAAGGCGATGATCGAAAGTTCGGCGAAGGGCCGCAGGCCATATTGCGCGCGCACCTTGAACAAGGCGATGGAAAAGGTGGCATAGGGTGCCATATAGGCAGCGGATAACCAGGCGACCTCGGCCACCGTCGCCGAAAACTCGCCCTGCAGCTGGTAGATATTGGCCATGACGAGGTTCATGCCCAGGCCCTGCGTAATGAAAAACGACAGGCCTGCAAAAATGAAACACAGCCGCAGCCACAATGGCCGCTCCACCGGCTGAGGTGCAGCTGCGGCAGACGGAGCCTGCGTGCCGCTCCCGGCGCCGGCGTCCGGTGATTGAGCCGGGCCCGTCGTCTCTGTGGGGCCATTGGCGGGCCTGTCCTTTTCGGCGGCGTCCGACGCTGCCGTTAGCGGTAAAGAGGTGCTCACGATTGCGCCCTCCCCGCTGCAAGATTTTGCAGATTGGCCGAAAGCCGCCGCATGACATCCAGCGCCATTGCCAGCTCCTGCGAGGAGATATCGGCGGCGATTTCCGAACGCAGCGACTTTGCCATTTCCTGCACCGTCTGCGAGGTTTCTTCGCCCTCCGCCGTCATGTGAATACGTTTGGCACGCCGGTCGTTCTCATCGGATCGGCGTTCGATGAGGTTCTGCTTCTCCATGCCATCAAGCACCCGCACCAGTGTCGGTGTCTCGATTTCCATTTCCTCCGCGAGCTCCGTCTGCGTCAACGGTCCGCGCCGCGAGAGCGCGAAAAGCGCACGCGCACGCGCCAGCGTCAGCCCGCTTTCCCCTACCCGCGCATCGAAAAACGCGCGCAGTTTGCGGGTGAAAGCGGAAACTTCATCGAGAAGCTGTTCCTTGTCGGTCTCGCGGGACATGTCAGCAAGCCTTATAATTAGTACACTACTTATTTTCTGCCTATTTATTCGTAAGGCTGACGATTTTCAAGTTTCTTTCGTGCCGGGTCTGCCATGCGGTAAACTCATGGCGGCGAATCACGTTGCCGGGAAATTTCCCGCTTTGTCCCCATCCCGCCTGTGGATTGCTGGGGACAACTGAAGATGTGATCCGACTTCGCTCAGCGGACGTCGGCCTGCCATGGAGTGTTGCAACAATATCATTGACTGCAATGGCACAGAAAGCCAAACCCGAGGTGTAAGAACAGGCAAAGGGAGATCGCGCAAACCATGAACGACGCTGTGAGAAAGATCACCCCCGCGCAACCGGCGGAACCGCATTACCGCGAAGCGCCGAACAATATCGAGGCCGAACAGGCGCTGCTCGGCGCCATCCTCGTCAATAACGACGCCTATTACCGCGTATCGGACTTCTTGAAGCCCGTGCACCTCTACGAACCGCTGCACCGCAAGATTTTCGAGGTGGCAGGCGATATCATCCGCATGGGCAAGACCGCCAATCCGGTGACGATCAAGACCTTCCTACCGGCCGACGGCAAGATCGGCGACCTGACGGTGGCGCAGTATCTCGCGCGTCTGGCGGCAGAAGCCGTGTCGATCATCAACGCGGAAGATTACGGCCGGGCGATCTATGATCTGGCGCTGCGCCGCGCGCTGATCCAGATCGGCGAGGATGTCGTCAACATCGCCTATGACGCGCCGCTCGACATGCCGCCGCAGGCACAGATCGAAGACACCGAACGGCGCCTGTTCGAACTGGCGGAAACCGGCCGTTACGACGGCGGCTTCCAGTCGTTCAACGACGCGGTGGCGCTGGCGATCGACATGGCGGGCGCGGCCTTCGAGCGCGACGGAAACCTCTCCGGCATCTCCACCGGCATCCACTCGCTTGACGCCCGCATGGGTGGCTTGCAGCGTTCCGACCTTATCGTGCTTGCCGGTCGTCCGGGTATGGGCAAGACCTCGCTTGCGACCAACATCGCCTACAATATCGCCGCTTCCTATGAGCAGGAAGTGCAGCCGGACGGCTCGTTCAAGGCGAAAAATGGCGGCGTTGTCGGTTTCTACTCGCTCGAAATGTCCTCCGAACAGCTGGCAACGCGTATCATTTCAGAGCAGACCGAAGTTTCCTCGTCGAAAATCCGTCGCGGTGACATCACCGAGGCCGATTTCGAAAAACTCGTCGCCTGCTCACAGATGATGCAGAAGGTGCCGCTTTACATCGACCAGACCGGTGGTATCTCGATTGCCCAGCTTTCCGCGCGCGCCCGCCGCCTGAAGCGCCAGCGCGGTCTAGATGTTCTGGTGGTCGACTACGTTCAGCTGATGACCGGCTCCGGCAAGAGCGGCGAAAACCGCGTGCAGGAAATCACCCAGATCACCACTGGCCTGAAGGCGTTGGGCAAGGAACTCAATGTTCCGATCATCGCGCTGTCACAGCTCTCCCGTGCGGTGGAAAGCCGCGAAGACAAGCGCCCGCAGCTTTCCGACCTGCGTGAATCAGGTTCCATCGAGCAGGACGCCGACGTGGTGCTGTTCGTGTTCCGCGAGGAATATTACGTCAAGAACATGGAGCCGCGCGATCCTGCCGATCCGAAATATGCCGAGTGGGAAGCGCTGTTCGACAAGGTAAAAGGCACGGCTGACGTCATCATCGCCAAGCAGCGTCACGGACCGACCGGCACCGTGAAGCTTGCCTTCCAGTCCGAATTCACCCGCTTTACGGACCTGGCCGATCCGAGCTTCAGCCAATACGAAGAACATTGAGGCGGCAATAATGGCCGGGAGGGTATGTTTACCGTCTCGGCTATTTCCCACGTTCCCGAAACAAGGCTCGAGTCCTTTCAAGACGTTTGTGGCTTTTTCTCACAATCCGATTCCACGCAGCAGCGCCACGGCAGCAACACCGAGCGTTGCGGCCGGCAGAAGGCTGAGGCGCAGCGCCGCAACCGCGGTGATTGCGCAGGCGATGGTTTCCGCCGGCCCGCTGGCGAGCGCCGTCGGCGTCACCACGGCCATCAGGACGGCGGGCGGCACCACGCCAAGCGCCTTTTTCAGGCGCGGTGTCAGCGTAAAATGAGTGACCAGCAACAGGCCGCCAAGGCGCGTGGCGACGGTTGCCGCCATCATGGCGAGAATCGTCAGCAGCGTATTGAGGTCGAGGGTCATGCCGGCTGCTCCGCCTGTTCATCATGGCCGAAGGCGGCGACAGCGAGGCCCGCGAGCGCACCGGCGGCGATATACCAGGCTCCGGGTACCAGCGCATGGGTGAGACAGGCGGCGGAAGCGCTTGCCAGAAGCACCAAGCCGGTTTCCCGGCCCTTCCAGAACCCGATGAGCAGCACGATAAACACGGCGGGAAAGGCGAAATCCAGCCCGATGACCGACATGTCGCCCATGACCGAACCCAGCAAAGCACCGGTGAGGGTGGCCAGGTTCCAGACGATATAGATCGACAATGCAGCGCCGGTGAAGAAACCTGCCGTTAGCCTCTTTGCAATGACACGAAACTCCGACAACGCCCAGGATTCATCCGTCAGCACCAGCATGGCCGCATATTTCCGCCAGCCCCGGAAATCGTCCAGCTTGCCGGCGATGGAAGCGCTCATCAGCACGTGGCGCAGATTGACGAGCAGCGCCGCAAAGCCGAGCGCGCTCCAGCTAGCCGGATGGGTCCATAAGTCCATCGCCACGAATTGCGAGCCGCCGGCGAAGACCAGCAGCGACATCAGCGAGGCTTCGAGCGGCGACAGGCCCTTGCCGATGGCGACCGCGCCAAACACGACGCCGATCGGCACCATGGCCACGAGCAATGGCGCGGCGGCCCGTAATCCCGCGACGAATTCCGTCCTTTTGTCCCATATCGACATCGCTTTCTCCCTTTCAGGAGAGCGATTACGCGTAAGACATCCACCGGTCTTGTACGAAAGTGACGTCACACAGGAATGCGTGTGCCGGCATCACCCCATGCGAAACTGGCCCGGGGTAATGCCGGTGCGCGCCTTGAAATGCCGGGTGAAATGCGCCTGGTCCGCAAAACCGCACATCGCCGCCACCTCGGCCGGCATCTCGCCGGCGCGCAGAAGCCGACGCGCCCTGCGGATGCGCACGTCGGTCAGATAGGCGTGCGGGGTGATGTGGAACTCTTTCCTGAAAGCACGGATAAGGTGTGCGCGGCTGAGACCGGCAATGGAAGCCAGTTCCTCAAGGCCGATATCGGTTTCGTAATTGTCGGAAAGATAGTCGCGGGCGGTGTAAACCGCCGTTTTCTCGCGCTTTTCGACCGGCAGGATAATGGCGCTGCCATGCCTGCCGAAAAGGGCGGCGAGAACCGAGAACATGCCCTCATCCGCCTCGAGGGCACCGGATTTCTCCTCCAGACGCCGGTGCGCCATCTGAAAGGCGGCCGCCATCTGCGGATCGCGCGGCAGAAACTTCGGGAATGACGGCGTACCGTGGAAGGCCCTGCCCGTCACATCCTCGATGATATCGCGCAGCAGTGCCGTGTCAGGATAGATCATCCGGTAACGGTAACCGCCGCCGCCTGGTGCACCATCGTGAATCTCGTCGGGATTGATGAGATAGAGATGCCCCGGCCCCGTCTGTTCGGTGGTGCCCTGAATGGTGGAAATCTGCGAGCCGCTTTCGATGGCGCCTATCGAAAACGTGTCATGGGCGTGAGGCGAATATTCATGGGTGAGAAACGTAGCACTCAGGCATTCCATGCCGCCAAAACGTCCGTCCCGCCAGAAACGCGTGGTTTCCGTCGTGGCGACGGGCATGAAATCGAGGGCCTGTTCCTGCGAAACATTGTGCATGAGCGAAGTTTAGAGCATTCGATCCTTACCGTCTTGAACAAAAGTGCTAGGGTCTGGTCGGTTCCAAAATCAACCGGACGCATGGCATGACAGACGACTTCGAGGATACATTCGCTGAAACCGAAACCGACGCTTTCGAACAAGCGCCACTGCGGCTGACCGTCGATCTCGGTGCGCTGGCCGATAATTGGCGGGACATGAGGAGACGCTCCAGCAAGGCGCGGACAGCGGCCGTCGTGAAGGCCGATGCCTATGGCCTCGGCATCGAGGATTGCGGCGCAGCGCTCTACCATGCCGGCGCGCGCGACTTCTTCGTGGCAACGGTTGCCGAGGGTGAGACCCTGCGTTCCTATGCACCTGAAGCACGCATCTTCGTCCTGTCAGGCATCTGGCAGGGCCAGGAACGGCAGGTCTTCGACAATGATCTGGTGCCGGTTCTTGCCTCCGAGGAGCAACTCTCCTTCTGGATGGCGACGGTGGCCGAGCGTGGTGATCACCCCTGCGCACTGCATGTGGACACCGGCTTCAACCGTCTCGGACTGCCGCTCGACGATGCGCTGTTTCTGGCCGACGACGTGACCCGGCCGGCAAGTTTTGACCCGGTTCTGGTGCTGTCCCATCTCGCCTGTGCCGACACGCCCTCCTCGCCGATGAACAGGGCGCAGCTCGAATCATTCCGGACGGTTAGCACTGCTTTCGAAGGTATCGAATCAAGCCTCTCGGCTTCCGCCGGTATCTTTCTCGGCCCGGATTATCATTTCGACCTTACCCGTCCCGGCATAGCGCTCTATGGCGGAGAGGCGGTCAACGACGTTGCAAATCCCATGCGGCCGGTCGCCAAAGCCGAAGCGCGCATCATCCAGATCCGCGATGCGGGCGAAGGCCAGACCGTCAGTTATGGCGGCACCTTTCTGCTGAAACGCGCAAGCCGCCTCGCCATCGCGACTGTCGGTTACGCGGATGGATACCAGCGTTCGCTGTCCGGTTCCGGCATTCCGCTACGCGAAATGGGTCATGGCGGCGCATACGGTGTCGTCAACGGCCACAAGGTGCCGGTTGCTGGCCGCGTCACCATGGACCTTACCATCTTCGACGTGACGGATGTTCCGGCCAATGCCATTCGAACCGGAGACTATGTCGAGCTTTTCGGTCCCAATGTGCCCGTAGACGAGACTGCACGGGCGGCAGGAACGATCGGCTATGAGATGTTGACAGGACTTGGTCTGCGATATGAGCGGCAATATCTGATGGCGGATGACTGAGACGCGCCTTTAGCGCTTGGAAAGCTCACGCGACCTGTGTTAAAAGAGAACAAAAGGAGATCGAAATGCCCGAAATCCATTTGAGCGAGCAGGACGAGAAGTTCATCGAGGAGCAGGTGGCAGCTGGCGTCTATAGCGATGCGGATGCAGTGATTTCTGCTGGACTTCGTTTGCTGGGCAGCGATGAGGGAAAGCTTGTAGAGCTTCAAAGGCTGGTTCAGGAAGGGCTTGACGATGTCGAGGCTGGTCGGGTGATGGAGTTTTCTACGGCGGACGATTTCACAGCGCACATTGTCAAGCTTGCGGAGGAGCGGAATGAAGCGAAGGCGTCTGGTGGTCACCGCTCAGGCGCTGAACGATCTTCTGGCCGACCATGATTATATCTCCCAATTCAATCCTCTTGCTGCCAGACGCTTTTTGGACGACGTCAACGGCAAGATGATCTCGCTGGCGCGAAACGGTATAACCGGTGTTCCTCGGAGCTTCGCGCCGAATTTGCGGGCGTTCCCTTATCGCGAGCGATGCATCTATTTCATCGTCGATGATGATAAAATGTATGTCCTGCGCGTCCTCCACGGCCACCAAGACATCTCCGCAGACCATTTCAAACAAGAAGAAAACTGACATAGATGGCCAAAGCCAAGACTCAATTCGTGTGCCAGAACTGCGGCACGGTTCATAGCCGATGGGCGGGAAAATGCGAAGGCTGCGGCGAGTGGAATACCATCGTCGAGGAAGACCCGATGGGCGGCATCGGATCCGGCCCGGGCAAGGCTCCCAAGAAGGGCCGACCCGTGACGCTCACCTCACTATCAGGTGAAATCGAAGAAGCCCCCCGCATCCCGACCGGCATCAGCGAACTTGATCGGGCGACCGGCGGCGGTTTCGTGCGCGGTTCCGCCGTTCTGATCGGTGGGGATCCCGGTATCGGCAAATCGACGCTTCTCATGCAGGCGGCTGCTGCCCTTTCGCGGCGCGGCCATCGCATCATCTATGTCTCCGGCGAAGAGGCGGTGGCGCAGGTGCGTCTGCGTGCGCAACGTCTGGGGGCTGCGGAAACCGATGTGCTTCTGGCGGCGGAAACCAATGTCGAGGATATTCTGGCGACGATTTCCGAAGGCAAGCGGCCCGATCTCGTCATCATCGATTCCATCCAGACATTGTGGAGCGATATCGCCGATTCCGCCCCCGGCACGGTGACACAGGTGCGCACCGGCGTGCAGGCGATGATCCGTTTCGCCAAGCAGACGGGCGCGACCATGGTGCTTGTCGGCCATGTCACCAAGGAAGGCCAGATCGCTGGCCCGCGCGTGGTGGAGCACATGGTCGATGCCGTCCTTTATTTCGAAGGTGACCGCGGCCACCATTACCGCATTCTTCGAACCGTCAAGAACCGCTTCGGGCCGACCGATGAAATCGGCGTGTTCGAAATGTCGGATCGCGGCCTCAGGGAAGTGTCCAATCCATCCGAACTGTTTCTGGGAGAACGCAACGAAAAATCACCGGGCGCTGCGGTTTTTGCCGGCATCGAGGGGACACGCCCCGTGCTCGTTGAAGTGCAGGCGCTGGTCGCGCCAACCTCGCTCGGCACACCGCGCCGCGCGGTGGTCGGCTGGGATTCGTCGCGACTCGCCATGATTCTCGCGGTACTGGAGGCCCATTGCGGCGTGAAGCTCGGTCAGCACGATGTCTATCTCAACGTCGCCGGAGGCTACCGGATTTCCGAGCCGGCCGCCGATATGGCTATTGCTTCTGCGCTGGTTTCCTCGCTTGCCGGTCTTGCCCTGCCCGCCGATTGCGTCTATTTCGGCGAAATCAGCCTGTCGGGCGCGGTGCGCCCGGTCTCGCATACGGGCCAGCGATTGAAAGAAGCTGAAAAACTCGGCTTTTCCGCCGCACTTCTGCCTTCTGCTTCGGCTGAATTGCCGAAAGGCGGCAAGGGGCGCTGGACGGAAATCGAAAGCCTTCCGGACCTCGTGGCCCGCATCGCCGGCTCCGGCAACCGGTTCAAACAGGTTGAGGACGACGAATATTGATCCTTTCGCCAAAGGAAACAGTGGTGTAAGAGGATCGCAAAATTGGCAAGGCAGCGCCTGACAGGGCGTCGCACCTCCGGAGTTGGTATATGCCCATTACAATTTTCGACGGCATCGTCATCGCCGTTGTTCTTTTCTCCGCCATTCTCGCGATGGTCCGCGGTTTTTCCCGCGAAATCCTGTCGATTGCGAGCTGGGCCGGTTCGGTCGCCGCCGCCTATTATCTTTATCCGGTCCTGCTGCCGTATGCGCGCAACTATACCGATGACGACAAGATCGCCATTGCCGGTTCGGCGGGCGTCGTTTTCCTCGTCTCGCTGATCGTGATTTCCTTCATCACCTCGCGTATTGCCGATTTCATCATCGACAGCCGCATCGGCGCACTGGACCGTACGCTCGGATTCCTGTTCGGCGCGGCGCGCGGCATCCTGCTTCTAGTGGTTGCGGTCGCCTTCTGGAACTGGCTGGTAGATGTGAAGACGCAGCCGGAATGGGTGACCCAGGCCAAGTCCAAGCCCTTCCTCGACGGGCTGGTTGGCAAGCTGGAGGCGGTTCTGCCTGACGATATCGAGCCGCAGATCCGCGCTCGCATCCTTGGAAAACCGCAGGAACAGACGACCACGCAGGCGCCTGCCGAAGATGTGCCAGCAACAAATCCGCCGGCAACGAATAATTGACACAGTGTCGCGTCTTGCAATGCATGCAAGGCGCGCTATTTGTGCTAAATATCAAGCACGACACAGACGGACCGACCGGGAGAGATACTCGCCGGCGAGGTCTTTCTTTTTTCTCGGTAGAGAGCAAGGGCAAGCCGGATGATTGAGCCGCTTTCGCATTCCACATTCCATGGGACCACTTTCAAGGAAGAGATCGACGGCGATACGCTGCATGAAGAATGCGGCGTTTTCGGCATTCTCGGCCATGCCGACGCCTCGGCGCTGACCGCGCTTGGCCTGCATGCCCTGCAGCATCGCGGCCAGGAAGCAGCCGGCATCGTCTCCTTCGATGGCAAGCGCTTTCATCAGGAACGCCATATGGGCCTCGTCGGTGATCATTACACCGATCCGGCAACGCTTGCCCGCCTGCCCGGCTCCATCGCCATCGGCCACACCCGTTATTCCACCACGGGCGAAGTGGCGATGCGCAACGTACAGCCGCTGTTTGCCGAACTGGAAGAAGGCGGTATTTCGATTGCCCATAACGGCAACTTCACCAACGGCCTGACGCTGCGCCGCCAGATCATTGCGACGGGCGCCATCTGTCAGTCGACCTCGGATACCGAAGTCGTTCTTCACCTCATCGCCCGCTCCCGTCATTCCTCCACCGCCGACCGTTTCATCGATGCCATCAGGCAGATGGAAGGCGGTTATTCGATGCTGGCGATGACCCGCACCAAGCTGATTGCCGCGCGTGACCCGATCGGTATCCGCCCGCTGGTCATGGGCGAGCTGGACGGCAAGCCTATCTTCTGCTCGGAGACCTGTGCTCTCGATATCATCGGCGCGAAATTCGTGCGCGACGTTGAAAACGGCGAAGTCATCATCTGCGAGATCCAGCCTGACGGTTCGATCACCATCGATGCGCGCAAGCCCTCGAAACCGCAGCCCGAGCGTCTCTGCCTGTTCGAATATGTCTATTTCGCCCGCCCCGATTCCGTCGTTGGCGGCCGCAACGTCTACACGACGCGCAAGAACATGGGCATGAACCTTGCCAAGGAAGCACCGCTCGAAGCCGACGTCGTGGTTCCGGTTCCCGATGGCGGCACGCCGGCAGCGCTCGGTTTTGCGCAGGAGAGCGGCATTCCCTTCGAATACGGTATCATCCGCAACCATTATGTCGGCCGCACCTTCATCGAGCCGACCCAGCAGATCCGCGCCTTCGGTGTCAAGCTCAAGCATTCCGCCAATCGGGCGATGATCGAAGGCAAGCGCGTGGTGCTGGTGGACGATTCCATCGTGCGCGGCACGACCTCGGTCAAGATCGTGCAGATGATCCGCGAGGCCGGCGCCAAGGAAGTGCATATCCGCGTTGCCAGCCCGATGATCTTCCATCCGGATTTCTACGGCATCGACACACCTGATGCCGACAAGCTGCTGGCGAACCAGTATGCGGATGTCGAGGCGATGGCGAAATATATCGGCGCCGATTCGCTGGCGTTCCTGTCGATCGACGGGCTTTATCGCGCGGTGGGCGGTGAAAACCGCAATCCGGCGCGGCCGCAGTTCACCGACCACTATTTCACCGGCGATTATCCGACCCGCCTCCTCGACAAGAACGGCGAGGCGATGGGCAGCAAGATTTCCATGCTGGCCAGCAACGGCTGATAATCCCGACAGAACAAGCGGCCACCGGTCTCCGGTGGCCGCTTTTTTCTTGCCTTTTATCAGCCCGCGAGCTGCGGCAATTTAATTGCTTGCAGCAGGCGGCTGCGGCTTCGTACAAGGAAGCGCAATCATTTCGGGGGAGACCATGACTATCGATCTCAAGGGCCGCATCGCTCTCGTCACCGGCGCGTCGCGCGGCATCGGCTATTTCACCGCGCTGGAACTCGCCAGGGCCGGCGCGCATGTCATCGCCTGCGCCCGAACGGTGGGCGGCCTTGAGGAACTGGACGACGCCATCAAGGCCGTCGGCGGCACCGCGACGCTGGTTCCCTTCGATCTCTCCGACATGAAAGCCATCGATGCGCTGGGCGCCAATATCTACGAGCGCTGGGGCAAGCTGGATATTCTGGTCGCCAATGCCGGTGTCCTCGGCGTCATCTCGCCGGTCGGCCATATCGAGGCAAAGGTTTTCGAAAGGGTCATGACCATCAACGTCACCGCCACCTGGCGGCTGATCCGCTCGGTCGAGCCGCTGCTTCTCAAATCTGACGCCGGTCGGGCATTGATCCTGTCCTCGGGTGCCGCTCATAGCTGTCGCCCCTTCTGGGGCGTCTACTCCACCTCCAAGGCAGCTGTGGAAGCACTTGCCCGCACCTGGGCGGCGGAGACGCAGAAGAGCGCGCTTCGCGTCAACAGCATCAATCCCGGCGCCACGCGCACGGCAATGCGCGCGCAGGCCATGCCCGGCGAAGATCCCGCCACCGTGCCGCATCCGTCAGAGGTAGCCGCTGCCATCCTGCCGCTTGCTTCGCCCGATCTCAAAGAGACCGGCAAGCTCTTCCTGGTCCGGGAAAACCGGTTCGTGGATTACCGTCCGCCGGAGTGATGCCGGTCGGCGGGTCAGCCAACGTCACGAGAGAAACGCTTGACCGCGCATGACCGCCGCGCCATAACGCAAGTCATGAAAACGACGATCTGCACCTGCTGCTGAAATAATTTTGCTGGTTCGCCACCGGCCGGCTCGTTTTCGTCTCCCGCAAGGTCTTACAGACAAACGGCCCGGTCAGGACAACTGACTGCCTCTAGGGAATTGCCGCATGTCCTTGCGCCTGAAACTTCACAACACGCTGACCCGCGAAAAGGCGGAATTTGCGCCCATCGATCCTGAAAACGTGCGCATGTATGTCTGCGGCCCGACGGTCTATGATTTCGCCCATATCGGCAACGCGCGACCCGTCATCGTGTTCGATGTTCTCTTCCGGCTGCTGCGCCATGTCTATGGCGAAAATCACGTCACCTATGCCCGCAACATCACTGACGTTGATGACAAGATCAATGCGCGGGCGCTGCGGGACTATCCGCATCTGCCGCTCAACGATGCCATCCACGCCGTGACGGAAAAGACGGCTGACCAGTTCCATGCGGACGTCGCGGCACTGGGCTGCCTTCAGCCAAGTGTCGAACCGCGCGCGACTGACAATATCGCACAGATGATCGACATCATCGAGAAACTGATCGCACGCGGCCACGCCTATGCGGCCGGTGGCGAGGTCTTGTTCGACACTCGCTCCATGCCGGATTACGGGCAGCTTTCGAAGCGTCCGCTGGACGAGCAGCAGGCGGGCGCGCGCGTGGCGGTGGATGCCCACAAGAAGAACCCCGGCGATTTCGTGCTGTGGAAGCTTTCCTCCCACAACGAGCCCGGCTGGGAAAGCCCTTGGGGCCGCGGCCGTCCCGGCTGGCATATCGAATGCTCCGCGATGTCCGGCCGCTACCTCGGTGACGTTTTCGACATTCACGGCGGCGGGCTCGACCTCATCTTCCCACATCACGAGAACGAAATTGCCCAGTCCCGTTGCGCGCACGGCACGCATGTCATGGCGAACGTGTGGATGCATAACGGCTTTGTGCAGGTGGAAGGCCGCAAGATGTCGAAGTCCGAGGGCAACTTCGTGACGATCTATGAATTGCTGCACACGGAGAAATTCGGCGGCCGGAAATGGCCGGGCGAGGTTCTGCGTCTTGCGATGCTGATGACGCATTATAGAGAGCCGATCGATTTTTCGGTAAAGCGTCTGGAAGAGGCCGAACGCCTGCTCGCCAAATGGCCGGCGGCGGAAGCCTCCGATGCCGCGCCGGATGAAACCGTGCTCGAGGCGCTTGCCGACGATCTCAACACCGTTGCGGCCGTGCAGGCGCTGCACGCATCGGCACACGCGGCCAATGTGGACCCATCCAAGCTGCCGGCCTTCGCGGCGAGTGCTGCCCTCTTGGGCGTGCTGCCGAAGAAAACTGAAATGGACGAGGCCATCGTTTCGGCGGTCAACGCTCTGGTGGAATTGCGTCTGGAAATGCTGAAGGCGAAGAACTTTGCAGAGGCCGATCGGTTGCGCGATGAGCTTTCGGAGAAGGGCATTCAGTTGAAGGATGGCAAGGACAAGGAGACCGGGGAGCGGACGACGACTTGGGAGTTGAAGCGGTAGGGCTTGCGTCCAGCGCTTGAGGCTGCGGCTTGCGGTTTACCCCCCTCTGCCCTGCCGGGCATCTCCCCCACAGGTGGGGAGATCGACTCGTTGTTAGGCCCCGCATTTCTCTTCGGTCGAAATGGAGCGACGCAGGCGCGTCATGCCGATCTCCCTCCTTGTGGGGGAGATGCCCGGCAGGGCAGAGGGGGGTATCCTCGCCCACCACAATACGCTTGCGATTTTAAGTTCCCTCAACCAATCTAAGGCGAGGCACTAAACGGCGAGCCAGATCATGCCGCATGCAGATGTAGACCCAATGCATCGCAAATACGCGAAGCAGATGCGGAAAGTAATGACGGATGCCGAGCTGAAACTCTGGAACGCAATTCGCGCCCATCGCCTTGAAGGCTTGAGTTTCCGCAGACAAATGCCGATTGCCGGTTTTATTGTCGATTTCGCCTGTTCCGATCATCGACTTATTATCGAGATCGATGGCTCTCAACATATATCCGAGGCAGCATTACACTACGATCATGAAAGAACCGTGCGGCTTGAAAAAGACGGCTGGACCATCCTCCGCTTCTGGAACCACGAGGTCCTCACAGACTTAGATAATGTCTGTTTCCACATTATCAGAACGATCCGGGAGGACCGAAGATGACGACATATACCGGCGGATGCCAATGCGGCGCGGTCCGTTTTCGCGCCACTGGCGACCTGAAAGACAGTTCCATCTGCCATTGCCGCATGTGCCAGAAGGCTTTCGGGGCTTATTACGCGCCACTGGTTTCAGTTCGCAATGTGGAGTTCAAATGGACGCGCGGCGAGCCGAAACGCTTCCAGTCCTCCAGCGTCGTGAAGCGCGGCTTTTGCCCCGAATGCGGCACGCCGCTAACCTATGAGGCCCCGGATGGCATTGCGGTGGCGGCCGGCGCCTTCGACGATCCCGCCGCGCTGCCGCCAACCATCCAGTGGGGCGTGGAACGGAAGATCGATTTTGTCGACAGCCTCCACACCCTGCCCGCCGTTGCGACCGAGGACGACCTGACGCAGGTGGACTACCTTGCCAATCTCGTTTCCTATCAGCACCCCGACCACGACACCGAAAACTGGCCACCGGAGAACAGACAATGAGCGAAACGGGTTTTTCCGGCGGCTGCCAGTGCGGCGCCGTGCGGTTCCATGCGGGTAAGCTCGGCAGGGCCTCCATCTGCCACTGCCGCATGTGCCAGAAACATTTCGGCAATTTCTTTGGCGCACTTGTGACTGCCGATCAGGCACATCTGACCTGGACACGCGGCCAGCCTGCCCTCTTCCGCTCGTCGCAGAAAATCCATCGCGGTTTCTGCAACAAGTGCGGCACACCGCTGACCTATCATTATCCCGGCGGCGTGGAGATCGCGATCGGCGCTTTCGACCATCCCGAGAAGATAGAGCCGCAGGTGCAGGTGAACATCCACAAGCGTATGCCGTGGATCGAGCAACTCTTCGCCAAACCGGCAGTCGAACAGGGCGTCGATGAGGCCGAGATCACCTCCTACCAACACCCGGATCATGACACGGCCGAATGGCCGCCTGAGGAACGATAAAACATGACTGAAGAATTGCGCGGCTTTTATCCAGAGATCGAACCCTTCGAGACCGGCATGCTCGACGTGGGTGACGGCCACACGATCTATTGGGAGCGGGTGGGCACACGTGGCGCTAAGCCGGCGGTCTTCCTGCACGGGGGCCCGGGCGGCGGGGTAAATCCCACCCATCGCCGGGTATTCGATCCCGATCTTTACGATGTCATCCTGTTCGATCAGCGCGGCTGCGGTCGCTCCACGCCACACGCGGAACTCGAAGCCAACACCACATGGCATCTGGTTGCCGATATTGAACGGCTGCGTGAACTCTGCGGCTTTGAGAAATGGCTGGTGTTCGGCGGCTCCTGGGGTTCGACGCTGGCGCTCGCCTATGCCGAAACCCATCCGGACCGCGTCAGCGAACTGGTCCTGCGCGGTATCTACACCGTCACCCGGCCGGAACTCGACTGGTACTACCAGTTCGGCGTCTCTGAAATCTATCCGGATCAATGGGAAAAATTCATCGCACCCATTCCCGAATCCGAACGCGGCGAGATGATGCAGGCCTATAATCGCTATCTCACAGGCACTGACGAAACGAAGAAGCTGGAATGCGCGAAAGCATGGAGCCAATGGGAGGGCGCGACCATTGCACTCGTCACCGATCCCGACCGCGTCGAGGATTTCGGTGAAGACAAATACGCGATTGCCTTCGCCCGCATCGAAAACCACTTCTTCGTTAATGGCGGCTGGCTTGAGGAAGGACAATTGCTGCGCGATGCCGGCAAGCTCAGGAATATTCCCGGTGTCATCGTGCATGGACGTTACGATATGCCCTGCCCGCTGAAATATGCCTGGCAGCTGGCCAAGGCCTGGCCGGACGCGGATTTCCACATTATCGAGGCTGCGGGACATGCGATGAGCGAGCCCGGCATTCTCGATCAACTGATCCGCGCTAACGACCGTTTTGCCGGGAAATAGTATATTTCAGCACGTTGTGGCGGCAGGACAAGATGATGATTCACGCAGGGGTTTCCTGCGGGGATCATCTACCCGGCGCTGATCAGCACGTCTGAAAGGCAAAGCGCCTTTTATTCATGCAGTTTTTCTCATGAACCCTTCACGGAAATGAATTGGCCGCCATTGTGCCGATCCGTTATAAAACGCCATCCGAACAATTGGCGGTACTCCCATGGCACTCGACAAAACGCTTCCAGCCCAAGAGGGCGGCGACAGCGCGCGCGGTTTTGCTTTCGCGCTTTCCGCATATCTTTTGTGGGGTTTCCTGCCCTTCTACATGAAGGCGGTTGCACATATTTCACCGATCGAGGTCATCGTGCATCGCGTCGTCTGGTCGGTGCCGATCGCAGCGGTGGTGCTGATCGTGCTCGGGCGCACGGCTGAAATCCGTACGGCGCTGAGAAGTCCGAAGATGCTTGCGATGGCGAGTCTTACGGCTGCGCTCATCAGTATCAACTGGGGCGTCTACATCTGGTCGATCGGCGCGGGCCGCGCACTTGATGCCGCGCTCGGCTATTTCATCAATCCGCTGTTCAGCATCTTCCTCGGTGCCGTACTGCTGAAGGAAAAACTCTATCCGGCGCAGATCGCCGCCATCAGCCTCGTGGCGGTTGCGGTGGCCATCCTCACCTGGCATGCGGGCAGCCTGCCGTGGGTTTCCATCGCGCTCACCGTTTCCTGGGGCTTTTACGCCTTTTTCCGCAAAACCCTGCCCATAGGCGCGACGCAGGGCTTCCTGCTGGAAGTCATGCTGCTGTCTATTCCCGCCGTGCTGGTCATGATCTGGCTTGCGTTCAGCGGACAGGCGCATTTCATGGGCGGCAATTCCGCCGATACCTGGCTTCTGGCGGCAAGCGGCCTCATCACCGCCGTTCCCCTCATTCTCTATGGCAATGGTGCGAAACTGCTGAAGCTCTCCACCATCGGCATCATGCAATATATCGCGCCGACGATGATCTTCCTGATAGCCATTTTCGTCTTCAAGGAACCGTTCGACATGGTGCGTCTGGCGGCTTTCGCAATGATCTGGGTGGCGCTTGCGATCTACACCGGCTCAAGCCTGCTGCGGCTCAAGCGATGACCAAATCCTTTCTCACTCCTGCTCCCTGAGACAGGAGTGAGGTAGCCAGGCGTCAGTAATCCACCAGCAATTGCGGGTTTCCCTCATAGCCGAAGCGCGGCTTGACACCGAGGAGGCCCGCCGTCTGGGCGATGATCTCGCGCGTCATGGGGGCCGCTGTCGAGGCTGCCGTGCGGCCGCCGTTCACGCCGGTCCTTGGCGCATCGATCATGGTCAGCACGACATATTTCGGCTTGTGCATGGGAAAACCGGCCACGAAGGCGTTGAAATTGATGTCCTTGGCGTAACGGCCATTGATCACCTTGTCTGCCGTCCCCGTCTTGCCGCCGACATGAAACCCCTCCACCTGTGCGCCACGGCCGGAACCCTTGATGCCGTTCCAGTTGAAGAGGTAACGCATGTCGGCGCTCGTCCTGTCGTTGATGACGCTGCGCGCGAGCGATGCCGCAGCCTCTTTCGAACGCGGCAGGAAGGTCGGTGAGATCAGGCTTCCGCCATTGATAAGGGCTGCAGCGGCCACCGCCGTCTGCAACGGAGTGGTAGCAACGCCATGGCCGAAGGAGATGGTGACGGAATTGATCTTCTTCCAGTTTCTCGGCTGGGTCGGCGTGGCAACGCCGGGCATTTCCGTGTCCATTCTGGTCAGCAGACCAAGCTTCGTAAGGAATTGTTGATGGCCCTCGACACCGACCCTGTCAGCCACCGCCGCCGTGCCGATATTCGATGAAAATTGAAACACTTCCGGAATGGAGAGCGGCCGGTTTCTTCCCTTGAAATCCCTGATGGTGAAGCCGCCCATGCGGATCGGCCGCGACGCATCCACCACCGAATTGAGCGTAATCGCCCCGGCATCCAGACCCATGGCGAGCGTGAAGCTCTTGAATGTGGAGCCCATCTCGAAGGTGGCGTTGCTCATCCTGTTGAACCAGCCTTTTTCATACTCCTTGTCGACGCTGCCATCAGCGAGGGTGCGGGAAGGTTCGTTCGGATCGTAATCCGGGACGGAAGCCATGGCCAGCACTTCGCCCGTCTCCACATCGAGGATCACCGAACCGGCGGCTTCGGCCTGATAGGCACTTTTCGCCTTCACGACCACGTCGCGAACGATGTTTTGTACCCTGAGATCGATGGACAGCCGCACCGGTTCCAGTGGCGTGCCGCTGGCAAGACCCACAGCGCGCAGATCGGCCAGCCCCTGCTGGTCCAGGTAACGCTCCATGCCAGCGAGACCCTGATTGTCGACATTGACGTGGCCGATAATATGCGAAGCGGTTGGGCCGCCCGGATAAAACCGCCGTTTTTCCGGGCGGAAACCGATACCCGGTATGCCGAGATTGAGAATATCCGCCTGCTGCCGCGGTGTCAGCTGGCGTCGCAACCACTGGAAGCCTGTATCCGAACGCAATCTACGATGCGTCTCGCGCCAATCCAGATTGGGAATGACGGTCGCGAGTTTTTCCACCACCTCGTCCGGATCGACGATCCTGCGCGGATCCGCATAAAGCGATACCATGTTGAGATCGGTCGCCAGAAGCGTGCCGTTGCGGTCGACGATGTCAGGCCGTGAGGCGATGGCGTTGACGCCGGAATTGATCCATGCGGTGGAAACGGGTTCGGCGAGCCCATATTGAACGAGGCGCGCCGCGGCAACGCCATATATCGTAATGAAGACAGCGATGACGATCGCAAGCCGCGTCTTTGCCTCCGCCCGGCGGCGGGCGACCGAACCGAAGACGACCTCCCTGCCCCGCAGCGGGTTTCTCTTGATAATGAAATGCGTCCGGCTCTTCAGCCGCATCACGAAAGCAATCATTGCCGATGACACCAACCCGAGGCGGCGGAGCAAAATTCCGCGATAACCAACGCCTGGGAAACGGTGACACATGATCAGTCGCCGGGCCACGAAAAGGACGGGCGGAAGGATGCCGCGGTTAAATCTATATTAATATACATTTAAAATTGTAACGAGCCGCCCGAGCGGCCGTTAACAATCGCCGGGCCTACAGGCGCGAAATCACCGAAGGGTCGCCTTCAGGGTTCTGCTGCGCCAGCGCGCGCTCGATGATGGCGGGCACGATGTCCTTCACCTCGTCAATGATGAGCGGGTTGAGAAGATGCGCACGGTGGATGAAGCCCTGGTCGCGCATATGTTGCACGAGTTCCAGCATCGGGTTCCAGAAACCGTTGATATTGGCGAAGACCATTGGCTTCGCGTGACGGCCGAGCTGCGCCCAGGTCATGATCTCGACGATCTCTTCCAGCGTGCCGACACCGCCCGGCAGGGTGACGAAAGCATCCGAGCGCTCGAACATCATGTGTTTGCGCTCGTGCATGTCCTTTGTGATGACAAGCTCGTTCAATTGTCCGAGAGAATGGCGTGTTGCCTCCATGTCAACCAGAAATTCCGGTATGATGCCCGTCACTTCGCCGCCATTGGAAAGAACGCCGCTGGCAACTGCGCCCATGATGCCCTTGGTGCCGCCACCATAAACCAGGCGAATGCCGTTTTCGGCAATGGATTTCCCAAGCGCACGGCCTGCTTCCATGTGGGCGGGATCACGTCCGGGCTGGGAGCCGCAATAAACGCAGATGGATCGAATCGCTGTATTTTTGTCCGTCATGAAGGGAAGGAACTATGTGCGATGCGGCACGTCAAGAAAATTTGGGAAATCCCTTGCAAATATGGCCTTCTGGCCACTCACCGCTTGTCTGGCGCTAGGTAAGACGCTAGCAATCTCAACTCGTGTGAAAAGCTTGAATTATCCGGAGCACCCAGGATGAAAAACAATAAAGCCGGTTTGCTGGCGCTGATCGTGTTGGGGATTGCATCCCTGCTCATGATCTTTTTCGTCCTGCCGCGGATTTCAAACGACGGCAAGCCGATCGGCGACGCCATCAACGAGGCGGGCAACGCCGTGAAGAACAGCGTGGAAATGGGCGCCGACAAGGCGGGCGACATCCTGTCCGATGCGGCAGAAGAAACCGCCAATATCGCCGACAAGGTCGGCCGTCTGGCGGCTTCCGCCACACAGTCGATCAAGGATCTGACCACGCTTTTCGCCGACAGCAAGGTTCCCTCCGACGCCGATTTCGCAGCGGCGCGCAAGAAGGTCGAGACCTCGCTCAAGGAACTGACGAATATCGAAATTCCCGAGTCGCTGGATGAAACAACGTCGCGGCTCATCACCACGGCCCGCACCGCCGCCGAGCGCACCACGGCCTTCCTGCGCGGCCTGCCTGACAATGCGGCGGCAGCGGCGGCGCAGGTGCGTCGTCTCGCGGGCGTCTTCGCCGGCACCGACGATGGCGCGCCCGAAGCGGCGAAGCCGGCGGCGGCGCCAGCCGATGCCACGCAGACCTCTTCCGGCGCGCCGACTTTCGACATCCTGCGCGTCGAGCCTGATGGTTCGGCGGTTGTTGCCGGCAAGGCGCAGCCGGGTGCGAAACTTGAAATCCTGAGCAACGGCAAGGTCGTCGCCCAGACAACGATCGACGGCTCCGGCGATTTCGCAGCCGTTTTCGACAATCCCCTGCCGCCCGGCGACCATGAACTGGTGCTGCGTTCGACCGATACCGCCGGCAAGGCGACGCAGTCTGAGGAAGTGGCGACGGTTTCCGTTCCGGAAGGCAAGGCCGGCGAGCTTCTGGCCATGGTTTCAAAGCCCGGCAAGGCAAGCCGGGTCCTCGCCATGCCGGAGGCGGCCCCTCCGGCGCTTCAGCCGCAAACGCCATCACAACAGCCTGCGGCAACGGCTGCGACCAACGCCAATGCGGCCTCCGTACCGCTTGCCGGCGCGGCCGCTGCCGCCGCTCCGTTGACGTCGAGCGTCCAGGTCACTGCCGTCGAGTTCGAGGGATCGAAGATTTTCGTCGCGGGTTCCGCGCCCGCCGGTTCGACGGTTCGCGCGCTGGTCGATGACAGGGAAATCGGCAAGGCCACGACGGAAGCCTCCGGGCATTTTGTCATCGAAGGCGACGTTGATCTCGCCGTTGGCAGCCACATCATCACCGTCGAGGAGCTGAATGCCGACGGCACCGCGAAAGTGCGCGTGCGCGTTCCGTTCGAAAGGCCGCAGACCGACCAGGCAACCGTCGCGATGCAGACGCCGTCTGGTTCTTCGTCAGCGGCCACGACTGCAGCGCCGGCCGAAAACCAGAGCACGGCAAGCGACCGCGCCGCTTTCGAAAAGCTGCGCACCGATGTCGCCAAGGCCTTCGGCATCCTCTCCAATCTCTATAGGGACCAGGCGACACCGGCGCTCGATCAGGCAATAGCCGGCCGCTCCGCCGTGGTGATTGCGCTGAAATCGCTTTCGGAGTTCCGCACCGCGGCAGCCACCGAGCCGGATTTCACAGCCTTCGCCGGCGACATCGCCGCCAAGGCGCGCCAGCTGCTGACATCGGTCGAAGCCTGGCCGAATGACGTGGCGGCAATCGGCAAGGGGCTGGCTTCGCTGGCCAGCAGGCTTGCCGAACTCCACATCACCGCGCCGCCCGCTCCCACGCCACAGGCGCCAGCCGGTCCGCAGACCTTCGAGCAGGCGCCGCTGGCCGAAAGCCAGAACAGCGTCATCATCCGCCGTGGTGACACGCTGTGGCAGATTTCGCGCCGCGTCTATGGCCAGGGCGTCCGTTATACCACGATCTATCTCGCCAATGAGGACCAGATCAAAAACCCTGACCTGATCGAGCCCGGCCAGATTTTCGGGGTGCCGAAAGAGGCCCTGCCGAATGCGGAAGAACTTCACCGCAAGCGGCTGAAAGGTGGCTCTTGAGCAACTGAACCGTTGCGGTAAATCCGCAACGATCCTATCTGTGACGCGCGCGGCGGCTTGACCAAAGCCGCCGTCATGCTGTCGGCTTCCGGCAGTGACCGGAGAGTATGATGGCCACGAAGAAAAAAACCATTTCTGCGGATTCCAGCAATCCCACCCAGACGTTGATCAATCTCTGGCCCTATATGTGGCCGGAGGGGCGATGGGATCTGAAGATGCGGGTGGTCTGGGCCACCGTATACCTTGTTGTCGCCAAGCTGGTTCTCATCTCCGTCCCCTATTTCTTCAAATGGGCGACGGACGCGCTGAATGGCAAGCTCGATATGGCGGGGCTGGTCCCGGCCTTCCTGCTGGGCGCGGTCGCCCTTGTCATCGCCTATAATCTGACGCGGCTGATACAGGTCGGGCTTAACCAGCTGCGCGATTCGCTTTTTGCCAGCGTCGGTCAGCACGCGGTCCGCCAGCTGGCCTACAGAACATTCGTACACATGCACCGGCTTTCGCTGCGCTTCCATCTGGAGCGCAAGACCGGCGGGCTCTCGCGGGTTATCGAGCGTGGCACCAAGGGCATCGAGACCATTGTCCGCTTCACCATCCTCAACACCGCACCGACCTTCATCGAATTCCTGCTGACGGCAATCATCTTCTGGGCGTCCTACGGCTTTTCCTACGTTCTCGTCACGGTCATCACCGTCTGGGCCTATATCTGGTTCACTGTCCGGGCCAGCAACTGGCGAATCTCTATCCGCCGCGCGATGAACGACAGCGACACCGATGCCAATACCAAGGCAATCGACTCGCTGCTGAATTTCGAGACCGTCAAATATTTCGGCAATGAAGAGATGGAGGCGCAGCGCTTCGATGTCGCAATGGCGCGTTACGAAAAATCGGCGATCTCGATTTGGACCTCGCTCGGCTGGCTGAACTTCGGCCAGGGTGTGATTTTCGGCCTTGGCTCCACCGTCATGATGGTGATGTCGGCGCTTGCCGTGCAGCGCGGCGAACAGACGATCGGTGATTTCGTCTTCATCAATGCACTTTTGCTGCAGCTTTCCGTGCCACTCAATTTCATCGGTTTCGTCTATCGCGAAATCCGTCAGGGCCTCGCCGATATCGAGCAGATGTTCGAGCTTCTGGAAGTGGAAGCCGAGGTTACCGACAGGCCGGGTGCGACGCCGCTCGCCGCCGGTCCCGGCGCGATCTCGTTCCGCGACGTGCATTTTGCCTATGATGCCGAGAGACCGATCCTGAAGGGCATTTCCTTCGACGTGCCGGCGGGCAAGACAATCGCCATTGTCGGGCCTTCGGGTGCAGGAAAATCAACGATCTCGCGGCTGCTCTACCGTTTCTACGATATCCAGGAAGGGGCGATCACGATTGACGGGCAGGATGTCCGCGACGTGACGCAAAAGAGCCTCCGTTCCGTCATCGGCATGGTTCCGCAGGATACGGTGCTGTTCAACGATACACTGGCCTACAATATCCGTTACGGCCGCCCTTCGGCGAATGACGAAGACATCACGGCGGCAGCGGATGCAGCCCAGATCAGCGCCTTCATCGGAAAGCTTCCGGATGGCTACGCCACCATGGTCGGGGAGCGCGGGCTGAAGCTCTCCGGTGGCGAAAAGCAGCGTGTGGCGATTGCCCGGACGATCCTCAAGGCACCGCCGATCCTGATCCTCGACGAGGCGACCTCGGCGCTCGATACGCATACGGAGCAGGAAATCCAGAGCGCGCTTGATATCGTTTCGAAAAACCGCACCACACTGGTCATCGCCCACCGGCTCTCCACGGTGATCGGCGCAGATGAAATCATCGTGCTGAAGGAAGGGCTGATCGCGGAGCGCGGCACGCATACATCCCTGATGGCCCAGAACGGTCTTTACGCCTCGATGTGGAGCCGCCAGCGCGAAGCTACCCGGGCCGAAGAGATGCTGCGACATGTTCGCGAAACCGACGATCTCGGTGTCGTGGACCGCGGCGAACCAGCGCATTGAGGCGCATAAACGCCTGATAACGGCCCCCGCATGGCAAGGGGACCATTGCCGGGCGGTCCGTTTGGCTGTAACCAGCTAGGCAAAATTTGTCGCACGTCCGTATGGATCATGTCGTATCACGACCACATATAGACGCGACAGACAAAACCGGAGCAAGGAACCATATGAATCTGTTCGACACCATTCGCAACACCATCGTACCGATCCACAAGGAAGGTTATGTCTTCGTAGCCGCTTTCTTCGTGGCATCGCTGGTGCTCGGCTGGATCGCCGAACCGCTGTTCTGGGTCGGCCTGGTGCTGACGGCCTGGTGCGCCTATTTCTTCCGCGATCCCGAGCGCGTGACGCCGCAGGATGACGACCTGATCATCAGCCCCGCCGATGGCAGGGTTTCCGCCGTACAGACCGTCATCCCGCCGCTGGAACTGGAGCTGGGCAAGGAGCCGATGGTGCGCATCTCGGTGTTCATGAACGTCTTCAACTGCCACGTGAACCGTTCGCCGGTCCGCGGCCGCATCGTCAATGTTGCCTACCGTCCCGGCCTGTTTCTCAATGCCGAGGTGGACAAGGCTTCCGAAGACAATGAGCGCAACGGCCTCGTCATCGAAACGTCGCATGGCAAGGTCGGCGTGGTGCAGATCGCCGGCATGGTCGCTCGGCGCATCGTCTGCTGGGTCAAGCCAAACGAGCCCGTCGATGCCGGCGAGCGTTTCGGCCTTATCCGCTTCGGCTCGCGCCTTGACATCTTCCTCCCGGAAGGCTTCCAGCCGCGTGTATCCGTGGGTCAGACGGCAATCGCCGGCGAGACCGTGCTGGCAGAGTTTGGTTCCGCCAAGGGTCCGCTCCTCAGCCGCCGCGGCTGATGACGATCAGGAAAGACATGCGCCATGGAAACGCCGATCGCCGAACCGCCGCAGAACGGAAAACATGAGGGCAGAAAGGATAGCGGCCGCGGGCCGCGCCTGAGAGAAATTCCCTTTCGCCTGCTTGTTCCCAATCTCATCACCGTTCTGGCCATCTGCGCCGGCCTCAGCGGCGTGCGGCTGGCCATCGAAGGGCGTTTCGAACTCGCCGTTGGCATGGTGCTGCTCGCGGCCTTCCTCGACGGCATAGACGGGCGCATCGCCCGCATGATGAAAGCGACGTCCAAATTCGGCGAACAGATGGATAGTCTGGCCGATATCGTCAATTTCGGTGTCGCGCCCGCGCTGGTGGTCTATGCCTATCTTCTCGATCAGGCACGGTCGATCGGTTGGATCGCCGCCCTCATCTATGTCATCGCCGCGGGTCTGCGCCTGGCGCGCTTCAACGTGATGATCGAACGGCCGGTCAAGGCGCCATGGCAGAACGAGTTTTTCGTCGGCGTCCCTGCCCCGATGGGTGCCATGCTGGTGCTGCTGCCGGTCTATCTCGGCTTCCTCGGCGTCGAGCCGGACAAGCCATTCGCTTATGTCGCTGCCGCCTATACCGTGCTGATCGGTTATCTCCTCATCAGCCGCCTCCCGGTCTGGTCGGGAAAATCAGGCACAAGCCGTATCCGCCGCGATCTCGTGCTGCCGATGATCCTCGTCGTCGTTCTCTATGTGGCCATGCTGATGAGCTTCACCTGGGAGGTGCTGGTCCTCACCGTTGCCGCCTATCTCGTCTTCATTCCCATCAGCGCGCGGCTCTGGCACCGCCGCTACGGTACGCTGACGATCGAAGAGGACGCGCATGACGACGGAAATGGCGGCAATGGCCTCGATCGCAGCATTTAAAACCGCAGGTATCATTTTTCTTGCTTCACCTATCTGCGCCGTGGCGCAAAATGTCGCACCCTGAACGGCCGGCTTTGCGTTTTCCGCCTCGAATCCGTCAAGATTAGCCGCGAAAGAAGGGGCTCACACGCATCGCAACGGCGTTTGGCGTGAATTGTGGAGAGAGAAAATGACGAACGAGACGAAGGCACAGCCGCAGGCAAAGCCGGACCTCAAAAGCCACTACCGCCCGCTCGGGCTGAAGGCTGTCGCGGCCGCAGCGCTGATGTTGAAGCGCAAGCCCGCAGCCAAAACCGCTTGAAAATAAACGATTTTTCTTAAATCGGACAGGTCGGCGCGTGATAGGTCAGCTGACCGAAGATGGTCAATCCGGGGTAACCGAGCACAACACGGCGCTATGAATGGCGCCGTTTTCTTTTGCTACCGTCATGCGCCATTCCGGCCAGGACCATGGAGCCAATCCGTTATAGTGTAACGTGACTGCAACAAAACCATGCTAAAGTATTCGACTTCCACGAGACGACTGTACGGACAGTCTCGCATCAATTACTGAGAAATTACAGATTTTCTACTTTAGAGATTCATTCCTCTGCGGTTACCAAGATTTCCAATACCGTGACGTGCGGTGGCGAAAGAATGAAGTTTCGTGGAGACATCATGAAAACGGCCATGGGGGGCTTGGGCGGCATGCAGGATAAAATCCTTCTGATTGAAGATTCCGTTGCTCTGTCCATGCTGCTGAAGACGCGCCTTTCGGAAGAGACGCAGGCCGAGGTGATCCATTGCGACAGCATGGCCGCGGCCGATACCCTGCTGCGCGCCCATGATTTCACGCTGGCGCTGACGGGTCTCAATCTTCCCGACGCTCCGAAGGGTGAAATTCTGGCGCTGCTCTCCGAACGCAAAGTGCCCGCCATCGTCTTCACCGCCACAGTGGATGAGGAGGCGCGCAAGCGTTATGCCGAGAAGAAGATCATCGACTATATCGTCAAGGACGGTCACCGCACCGTCGACGCGGTGGTCAAAACCGTCGACAGGATTCTGACCAACAGGCAGTTTTCCGTTCTGGTGGTCGATGATGCGCGGACCGCGCGCTCCGGCCTCGTGGAAATTCTGGAACGGCAGAACTTCAAGGTCAGCGAGGCGCATTCGGGCAATCGCGCGCTGGAAATCCTGGCGCAGGACCCGTCCATCCAGCTCGTCATCACCGATTATCACATGCCCGATATGGACGGCTACGAACTTACGCGCCGCATTCGCGACAGCCGCTCCTCGGAGGATCTGCGCGTGATCGGCATATCATCCTCCACGGACCGGCTGCTTTCTGCAAGCTTCCTGAAAGCGGGCGCGTCGGATTTCGTCTATCGCCCCTTCGTGCCGGAAGAGTTGCAGTGCCGTATCGACAACAACATAGAAACGCTGAAACAGCTCAAGCGCCTGCGCGAACTGGCCGAGCGCGATCATCTGACAGGCTTGCCAAACCGCCGCTCCTTTTTCGAGCGCACCCGTGCGCTCATGGACGTTATCAATGACAATGACGAAAATGGCGCCGTCGCCATCCTCGACATCGATCACTTCAAGAAGATCAACGACACGCTGGGGCACGATGCGGGCGACCGGGCTCTAAAAAAGTTGGCGGAGCTTCTGCATGACAAGTGCGACGCGCACCGCCATATCCCCGCCCGTCTGGGCGGCGAGGAATTCGCGGTCTTCCTGCGTGGCCTGGATGCCCACGCCGCCTATGCGTTCTGCGAAGAATTGCGCGCCCATGTGGAAAAAAGCGGCCGACAATTGAGCGGCAGCAGCCTCGCACTGACGATTTCGCTCGGCGTCGTAGAGATCGAGAAGGGCGAGCCCTTCGACAACCAGTTGAATGCCGCCGATCAGCTGCTCTATCTCGCCAAGGCGAACGGCCGCAACCGCGTCTATTCCGATATCATGATCCAGGAAGGTTTGCAGAAGATCGGGCGGAACGGCTGAGTTTCTTCCGGAACTGAGGCATGGGGAGCCAGCGGATGAGGCTTGTTTCTTCTCCCCGCCGGGGAGAAGCCCGTGGCAGCGGGATGAGGGGGCAAGCCCACCGTATATCTCTGCCGTAGCCCCCTCATCCGACCCTTGCGCCACCTTCTCCCCCTCGGGGAGAAGAATTGGCGGCAATGTCAGAGCTTAGATAACCAGCCTCACACGCTGCGCAAAGACGTCAAAACAGCGACATCTGCCCCTCGTCCTTCGCCGGTTTGATCTTTGCCAGCGGCACGCTTTCCGGCACTGGCTCGATGAGATCGGCGCCGACATTGGCGACCTTGTTGACCTTGTCCGAGACGGGAATCATCTCAAAGAAATCATCCTGAACCGGCCGCATCAGATCGGCGACCTCGCGTGGTTCCTGGGTCTTGCAGTCGAGCCAACGGCTGAAATCCTCAGGCGCGATGACAACGGGCATGCGGTCGTGAATGCGCCCGATGGCGGCATTGGCGGCCGTGGTGAGGATAACGCCGGTATCGACCTCCGAACCATCGGCCGAAGACCATGTCTCCATGAGACCGGCGAAGGCGACGATGCCGCCTTTCTTCGGGCGAATGAAATAGGGCTGCGGTTTGCCGCCCTCTTCCTTCGGCGGACGTCGCCATTCATAAAAGCCGGTCGCAGGCACGAGCACACGGCGATGGCGCATGGCGGCGCGGAAGGAAGCCTTGCCGATTGCCGTTTCCGAACGCGCGTTGATGAGCAGCGGAAAATCCTTCGGGTCCTTGACCCATCCGGGCAGGAAACCCCACCGAACCAGCACTGCCCGGCGATTGGGCAGGTTACTGCCGCGCTCCTGCCGTTCACCCTCCATGACAATCAGTATCGGCTGCGTGGGCGCGATATTGAAGCGGGCGGGGAAATCCTCTAGCCCGATCAGGTCAAGATAATCGGCAATCTCTTCCGGCGTCGCTTTCAGGACGAAACGTCCGCACATATGTTTCTCCTCAACCCCGCGGCCCGAACAGGATGATGGTGGCCCCTGCGAGACAAACGGCGCCGCCGGCGATATCCCATTTGTCCGGCGCGTGGCCCTCGACGCCCCAGAGCCACAAAAGCGAAGCGGCGATATAGATGCCGCCATAAGCGGCATACGCCCTGCCTGCGGCCTCCGCTGGCACCAGCGTCAGGAGCCAGGCAAAGGCGGCCAGCGACAACATGCCCGGCAACAATATCCACGCCGTTCTGCCAAGTTTCAGCCAGGCCCAGAAGGAAAAACAGCCGGCAATTTCGGCAAGAGCCGCCAACGCATAGATAAGATAGATCTTCATTCCACCGTCTTCTGCCTGCACAATCGAACCGATTCTGGACTATAACATCGGCGCAGAAACCGGAATCGATTTTTCCAGACCGTCCGACCGAGACACGCGAAACCTTACATGACCGTACGTATCAAGCCCCGCCTCGCCTCCTCCGCCATCGTCAGAAATGGCGACCGGCTTTTGCTCGTGCGCCGCATCAACCCGCCCTCGAAGGACATGTTCGCCTTTCCCGGCGGCCGGGCCGAGGAAGGCGAAACGCCGGCCGAGACGGCGCTACGTGAACTGCACGAGGAAACCGGCATTGTCGCACGCGATCCGCAACTTTTCGCGACCTACGATCTTCCCTCGCACGATGCAAACGGGACCCTGACGAGCCATTTTTTGCTCTCCGTCTTCACCGTGGAAACGGAGGCCGATCCGCTTGTGACCGTCGGTGATGACGCAGCGGACGCAGGCTGGTACACGCTTGCGGAAATCCGCCGACTGCCGGCCCCAGAAAGCGTGGTGGAATGCGCCGAGCGGCTGCTAGCATGATTGCCAGCAGGGCAGAATCGCGATTATCTAGACCCGTCCGCCCGCCGGATGTTCACGAGTATGTGTGGGGCAGAATAAAATTTTGATACGACCAACCATTTTCCTGTCTCTTTTCCTGACCATGCTGCCGACCGGGCAAAACGGCGCCGTTTACGCGCAGCCTTCCAAGGCAGCATCCGAGGCACGTCCTGCGGAAACGGCGCCTCCCAAACCCGCGCCCTATGACGACAAGCTGGCACGGCTGTCGGAAATATTGGGTGCGGTGCAATATCTGAGAACGCTGTGCCCTTCTTCCGGACCGGAGGACTGGCGCAAATCGATGGGCGACCTTCTGGCTGCGGACACGGCCAACGAACCTGAACGACGTCAGCGCATGACGGCTGCATTCAACCGTGGATACCGCTCCTTTGCGGCCATCCACACCAGTTGCACACGTGCCGCCATCATGGCAGAAGAGAACTACCGTAACGAAGGGGCAACACTCGCTCAGGAAATCGCGTCCAGGTTCGGAAATTAGAGGATTATTAACCTCTTTTCGCCGCAGCCCGTGCCGTTTTGATAAAAGGCTGCTAGTGTTGTTAACAGGGTGGTAAGGACTTGCCCGCCCTGTCGAGGATGAAAAATGCAGACAAGCCGTAACGAAATCGACGATATGATCGTGCATGAAAAGATGCAGGTCGCTCTGGAACACCAGAACGAGGCATGGGCTGACGGCATGGCCGACGGCATCGAGCCGGAGATCATCGCCGATGCTGCAATCGCTCTGGCCATGCGCGAAACCATCCGGATCCACGGCGAGGCTGGCGCGGAAGCAATGCTGGAATCGCTGCGTCAGCGCATGCTTCAAGGCGAATTTTCTCCGCAGCGGGTGATACAGTAAAGCCGGGGTCTATCATGTCTTGCCTGAGCAAGGGGCTTTTGCGCTCTTCCGCCCTGCTATCCATCGTGCTCGCTCTGACCGCCGGGTCGATTGGCCTGCCGGGCCAAGCCTTTGCGCTTTCCGAGCTGAAGCCGGCCCAGAACAACGAAGGCGAGCCACAGGCTCAGAAGGGCGAACAGCCTGAGCAGACCGCGCCCGCCGAGCCGGACGAAATCGAGGGCGATTCGGAAGGCATTCCCCTGCCCGACCCTCTGGTCGACCGATCTGCCGCCCAGACGAACCAGCAATCCTCCAAGCCGGACAATACCCCCGAAATGTCAGTGGTCATCGAGCACGATATTTCCAAGGCACCGGAAGCCGTACGCAAGCTGCGCCAACAGATCATCGACGCGGCAGCGACGGGCGATATTGAAAAGTTGCGGCCATTCATCGCTGCCGGCCAGAAAGAATTCCGCATCGACAGCAATGACGGCGAAGACCCGATCGCAGCACTGAAAAGCTATTCAGGAGATACCGACGGGCTGGAAGTGCTGGCGATCATCATCGACCTCCTGTCGACCGGTTACGCCCATATTGATGCCGGCACGCCGGACGAAGCCTATGTTTTCCCCTATTTCGCCGGAAAGCCGCTCAATACGCTGACACCGCCGGAAAAAGTGGAACTGCTGCGCATCATCACCGCCGGCGACCTTGCGGATATGCAGGAATACGGCAATTACAGCTTCTATCGCATCGGCATCTCGCCTGATGGCAAATGGAAGTTCTTCACCGCCGGCGATTGATCCTATCCCGGCGCTTGCCGTTCTTTTGCAAAAATCCTAACTGTGCGGAATGAGCGTCCGGCACCGGTACATGTGCTGTTGCCCAGACGCATAGTCTCGACGAACCGAACGGTGACGCCATGCCTTCCGCTTTTCTTGCCGACCGCCGCCTGATCCGGGTTTCCGGCACCGGCGCCGAGGAGTTTCTGAACAATCTCATTACCACCGATGTGGAGCATCTGCCTGAAGGGGAAGCCCGCGCCTGCGCCCTTTTGACCCCTCAGGGCAAAATCCTGTTCGATTTCCTCATCGCGCGCGACGGAACGGACTATCTCATCGAGATCACCGCTTCCGAACAGGAAGCGCTGTTGCGCCGCCTGACGATGTACAAGCTGCGCGCTCCCGTCGATCTGAAAGCGGAAGCCGCCGAAGGTGTGAGCGTTTTCTGGGGGGAACAGGCACCTCAGCCGGCGTTAAGGGACGGGCGTTTCGCCAAGGCGGGTCTCGATCTATTCCGCGTTCCGGGCGCAACTGCCGCTGACGACGCAGCCGTCTATGATGTGCTGCGTGTCGAATACGGCATTGCCGAAGCTGGCCGCGACTATGCGCTGCAGGATGCCTTTCCGCATGACGTGCTGATGGATGTGAACGACGGGGTGTCATTCAAGAAGGGCTGCTTTGTCGGCCAGGAAGTTGTATCGCGCATGAAACATCGCGGCACCGCAAGGCGGCGTGTTGTCCTTGTTTCAGCGCAGGACGCCCTCCCCGGCAGCGGCGTGGACATTACCGCACAGGGCAAATCCGTCGGTACGCTCGGCACCGTCTGCGGCAACAAGGCACTCGCCATCGTGCGCATCGACCGCATTGCCGCGGCGCTCGCGTCCGGCACGCCGCTTCTCGCGGAAACTGTTCCCGTCGCCGTTGCCCTGCCCGCCTGGAGCGGTCTTTCCTTCCCGGCGGCCGATCCGGCGACACAGGCGGAGGAATAGAGGTGGCCTCCGTCAAAGGCCCGCGCGCCTGGCAGCGCATGCTGTCCGGACGGCGGCTCGATCTGCTCGACCCTTCGCCGCTCGACGTGGAAATCGCCGATATTGCCCATGGGCTTGCCCGCGTTGCCCGCTGGAACGGCCAGACGCGTGGCGACCACGCCTTTTCAGTCGCTCAGCACTGCCTCATCGTCGAGACGATCTTCTGCCGCATGTGCACGGCCGCGACCCCCGATGAAATGCAGATGGCGCTTCTGCACGATGCGCCGGAATATGTGATCGGCGACATGATCTCTCCGTTCAAATCCGTGGTCGGCGGCGGTTACAAGACGGTAGAAAAGCGGCTTGAGGCCGCCGTGCATCTGCGCTTCGGCCTGCCGCCGCATGCATCGCGCGAGTTGAAGGACCGCATCAAGAAGGCCGACACGGTCGCCGCCTTTTTCGAGGCGACGGAGCTTGCCGGTTTTTCCACGGCCGAGGCGCAAAAATTTTTCGGCCTGCCACGCGGTATTACCCGCGACATGTTCGACATCACGCCGCTTCCCTCCACGGAAGCGCAAAAGTTGTTCATCCAGCGTTTTGAGGCCATCGAGGCCATGCGCGTGACGAACCCTGGGGGTGCCAAATGACGGCCATCGTGGTTTCACCGCTCGGACGGATCGCGGAAATGGCCGTGAAGCACAAGGCCCGGGAAATGGTGACATTGATCGCCAGGGAGCAGACATTTCACCGCCCCGCGGTCATTGCCGCCGAACGGCATCTGACGCTTGCGATGAACGACATCTCCTTCAAGGGCACCGGCAATCTTATCGCCCCTGACGATGCGCATGTGCTGAAGCTCATCGAGTTCGCGCATGAATGGGATCAGACAGCCCCGTTGCTTATCCATTGCTGGATGGGCGTTTCGCGCTCGCCTGCGGCTGCCGTCATCGCCGCGCTCAGTCTTTACCCTGATCAGGATGAGACTGAACTTGCGCTGCGTCTGCGCGCCGCCTCGCCCTATGCCACGCCGAATGCCCGCATCATCGCCATCGGCGACCGGCTGCTCGGCCGGAAGGGTCGTCTGGAGGCGGCTATCAAGGCGATTGGCAGGGGCGCGGACACCGACGGCAATGTGCCTTTCGTGCTGCCACTTCGCAGTTGACAACCGGTTTTTGGCGGAACCCCTTCGGAACGCAGTCGTTACCAACCCTGAACGCAAATAAAATAACGGGACGATTCATGGAACAACAGGCAACGGATATCATTGTCGCATCGCAAGCGGCCGTAAGACAGGCGAGCGCACTGGCGGTGCAATATTCCTTTTCGGTGATCGGTGCACTTCTGCTGTTAATCGTCGGCTGGCTGGCCGCTGCCTTTCTTCAACGCTGGGCCTTTCAGGGCCTGTCGCGCATTCGCGGCTTCGATGCGACGCTCGCCGGATTCTTCGCGGGCGCCATTCGTTATGTCGTCCTCATTCTCGTCATCGTGATGGTGCTGGGCCAATTCGGGGTGCAGACGGCCTCCATTCTGGCGGCCCTCGGCGCCGCCGGTCTTGCCATTGGCCTCGCACTTCAGGGAACGCTGCAGAACATTGCCGCCGGCATCATGCTGCTGGTGCTGCGTCCCTTCCGGGTCGGGGAATATATCGAAACCAGCAGCGTCAGCGGGACGATCATCGAGATCGGACTGTTTGCGACCGAGCTGAAGACCAGCGACGGCCTTTACCGTCTGGCGCCCAACTCGACGCTATGGAACGTGCCGATCACCAATTTCAGCCGCTTTCCTTCTCGCCGTCACGAATTGAGCCTGACGGTGAAAAACGATGAGAATCTCGCCGCCGCGCAGGACATGCTGATGAATGTCGTACGTTCGGAAAGCCGGGTGCTGCTTGACCCAGCCCCTGTCACCTTTGTCGATTCTGTGAGCGCCGACAGCGCCACCGTCAAGTTGCGTTACTGGGTGCGTAGCGACAGCTATTTCGCGACGACCCGCGATGTGACGAAAGCGATGAAACTCGCGTTCGACGAGCGTAAGGCGGAAGTGAGCGCACAGCCGGCCTGAGACGTCACCCCCATTTTTCTGCAAGCGCGATGGCTGCAAGAGCCGTCGCGCTTTTTCGTTGCCTCGCCCTGTACCGCACTTGCATCCGGCTGATGCGATCTCTATAGCTTCATATGTAATGTTATTACGTAACCTGTCTTAGGAGAGACCCGAAACAATGCAGAAGACAATCACCCGCCTCACCGGCGCTGTCGCACTTGGTTCCATGCTGTTGGCGGCGACCACGGCAATGGCTGCCGGTGGCGACAAATCCGCAGCCCACAGCCATGAGCACGGGCACGATCACGGCCATCAGATGACCGAAGCTGAAAAGCAGATCTACAAGGGTTATTTCGAGGATGCCCAGGTGAAACCACGCACACTTTCCGATTGGGAAGGCGACTGGCAATCCGTTTATCCCTACCTGCTGAACGGCTCGCTCGATCCCGTCATGGCGGAAAAGGCGGCTCATGGCGACAAGACGGCCGCCGAATACCGCGCCTATTACGAGGTCGGCTACAAGACTGACGTGAACCGTATCGTCATCAAGAGCGACAGCGTGGCGTTTTATAAAGATGGCAAACCCGCTGAAGGCACCTATGTCAGCGACGGTCACGAAATCCTGACCTACAAGAAGGGCAATCGTGGTGTCCGCTACATCTTCAAGAAAACCGGCGGCGATGAGGCCGCACCGCAATTCATCCAGTTCAGCGATCACTCCATCGCCCCGGTCAAGGCCGGCCATTACCATCTCTATTGGGGCAACGACCGCAAGGCATTGCTGGACGAAGTGACCAATTGGCCAACCTATTATCCGTTCCTGATGGACGGCGCCGATATCGTCAAGGAAATGGCGGCGCATTGAGCTATAGAAGGCTCGCGGCTTTCCGGAGCGTGAGGAATGCCGAGCAAGCACGTCTTTCGCCTTCTCCCCGCCGGGGAGAAGGTCGCGGCAGCGGGTTGAGGGGGCAAGCTCTCCGCATATCTGTGCCGTCGCCCCCTTGATCTGGCCCTTCGGGCCACCGTCTCCCCGGCGGGGAAAAGAAAGACTCACTGCCCCATGGTGGAGCGATGCGCCCAGCCCGTCATGCGCTTTTCGAGCCAGGCCATGATGGCATACATGGCGATGCCTTCCACCGCGAGCATCAGCAGGCCGGCAAAGACCAGCGGCACATTGAACTGGCTCTGCGCCGAACTCATCATGTTGCCGAGGCCATAATTGGAGGCGACGGTTTCCGATACGACCGAGCCGACAAAGGCGAGCGTGATGGCGATTTTGAGCGAGCCGAAGAAATAGGGCATGGACCGCGGAATACCGACCTTCAACATGATGTCCATCTTCTTGGCACCGAGTGCCCGCAGCACGTCTTCGGTTTCCGGCTCAATGGTGGCAAGCCCGGTCGCCACATTAACGACGATCGGGAAGAAGGAGATCAAAAAGGCGGTCAGAACGGCGGGAACCGTGCCGATGCCGAACCAGATGACGAGGATGGGCACCAGCGCCACCTTGGGGATGGCGTTGAAACCGATCATCAGCGGATAAAGCCCGGCATAGATGGTTTTCGACCAGCCAATGAACAGGCCAATAGCAAGACCGGCGACCACGGCAAGGGCAAAGCCCAGTGTCGTCGTATAAAGCGTCTGCAGCGAGTTTTTCCAGATCGGCGACCAATATTGCATGATGGCCTGGCCCACCCTTACCGGGGATGGCAGGATCGTGGGCGGCATTTTCAGCGCATGGACGATCAGTTCCCACACCACGAAGAGCGCCAGCGTATAAAGCCAGGGAGCGGCTTTCACCCAGTTGACGCGGGCAATCAGCGGCTTCGGCGGTTCGGCCGCCACGGTGCTTTCCACGATCGCGCTCATGCCGCCACCCTCGCCTGCGCGATTTCGCCATGCAGTTCCTGCACCATGTCGTTAAAACCCTTGTCATACATGATGTCGAGCTGGCGCGGGCGTGCAAATGGCACGCGGTGTTCGGCGAGCACCCGGCCCGGCCTCGCACTCATCACGAAAATCTTGTCGGCCAGAAATGTCGCCTCGCGCAGATCGTGGGTCACCAGGATGATCGTGACGCGCTGCGCGGCGTGCAGGTCGCGTATGACGCACCACAATTCCTCGCGGGTGAAGGCATCGAGCGCACCGAAAGGTTCGTCCAGCATCAGCAGTTCCGGTTCGTGAATCAGCGCACGGCAAAGATTGGCGCGCTGCTGCATGCCGCCGGAAAGCTGCCACGGATACTTCGAGCCAAAACCTTTGAGGCCGACGATTTCCAGAAGTCGCTCGGCTTTCGCGACATATTCCGCCTTGTGGGCGCGCAGACGACGGCGATGTTTTTCGACGATCTCCAGTGGCAGCAGGATATTTTCGAGCGTCGTGCGCCAGGGCAGCATCGTCGGGTTCTGAAACGCCATGCCGACAATGGAAACCGGCTCCGTGACCTGCCGTCCGGCGACGATGACATTGCCCTTCTGCGGAATATGCAGCCCCGTCACCAGTTTCATCAGGGTCGACTTACCGCAGCCAGACGGGCCGACCACGGCCGCGAATTCACCCTTGTCGACCGTCAGGTTCAAGCCGGAGACGGCCAGCGTGCCGGCCGACCCGCCGTAGCGCATGTCGACATTATCTATTTCCACGAGATGTGACATCGCGATCCCCATTTTCAGGCTGGAACGGGCGCTTATGGCCTTCGTTACTCCCGCCGCAATTCCTTAGGCTGCCGGCTATACCCGGCGTTGCCGCTTGTTTCTTCTCCCCGAGGGGGAGAAGGTGGCCCGAAGGGTCGGATGAGGGGGAAACGTCAGCGGTAGACCGAGAGCTTTACCTCCTCATCCCGCTACCGCGGACTTCTCCCCGGCGGGGAGAAGAAACCTGCGGCACCCACTCATTTTACCCATCAGGGAAGCATGCGTTCTTCCTTGGCCGGCAGGTAGGTCGCGTCGAAGACCTGCTCCGCCTTAACGTTGCCCTTCAGGCCCATGGACACCTTGAGCGTCTCCAGCGAGGCGGCAAGCCGGGTCGGCTCGACGCCGCCCATGCCGTTTTCCACCACATAGGGCGTCTTGATGTTCATACTGTTGGCCATGTTCAGGCGTTCAAGCTCAATGGCGCTGTCGAGTGTCTCGTTGCGCTTGAGGACAGCAGCCACGCCCTCTTCGGGGTTCTTGACGGAATCAGCAAAACCCTTGGCCAGCGCTTTCAGGAAACCTTTCACCGCTTCAGGGTTTTTCTCAGCGAAATCAGTGTTTACCAGCACTGCATTGCCATAGAGATTCAAGCCGTGCTCGGCCATCAGAATGGTCGAGATATCATCGTCACCGATGCCCTGCTTCTTGAGATTGAGGATCACCGAAAAGGCAAAACCGAAAACCGCATCGACATCACCCTTGGCGAGCATCGGCTCACGCACCGGGAAACCGATCGATTCGATCTTGATCTTGCCGTCATCGAGACCGGCGACCTGCTTGAAAGCCGGCCATTGCGCAAAAGCGCCATCCGGCGGCGGCGCGCCGAGCTTCTTGCCTTCCAGCGATTTCGGATCGCCGGTGACGCCAAGCGACTTGCGGCCAACAACGGCAAAAGTGGGCCGCTCATAAACCATATAGACGGCCTTGACCTTCTGGCTAGGATCCTCATCGAGGAACTTCATCACCGAGTTGATGTCGCCGAAACCCATCTGGTAGGCGCCGGTCGCGACACGCGGAATGGCTTCGACCGAGCCGTTGCCGCTGTCGATGGTGACGTCGAGGCCCTCGGCCTTGAAGTACCCCTTGTCGAGCGCCAGCAGGAAACCGGCGGCCGGACCTTCGAACTTCCAGTCGAGCGTGAATTTCACCGGCGTTTCTGCCCGCGCCTCCCCGGCTGGCAGCGAAAAGCCGGCGGATACACCGATGGCGGTAATGGCCAGAGCTCTGGTCAACAACCTGCGCGTTAAAATCATCTGTTCCCCCTGATGGTTTTGTTGGATTGGTTGCATAAGACCCAATTCCGACCTCCAAGGCAAGACAAAATTGCATACAAAATAGCCGTTATTTTGTATGCTTATTTTATATGCACAAATTCTCGCGAGCCAGGCAAAAAGCCGGCATTCTGCCCATCGCGCATGCAACGAAGCGAGAGCAGTATCGTTCACGCAGAGAACACAGCGTTCTCATTTGCCGGGGTTGCGGATCAGGGGCAGCGTGAGACAAATAGGCCACGAACAGCAGGCGGCTACAGCGGGGGCAAGATGAATTCTGCACTGGGCATACACCACATCACGATGATCACCCGAAAGGTGCAGGCGAATGTGGATTTTTACGCCGGCTTTCTGGGCTTGCGGCTGGCCAAACGCACGGCGGGCTTCGAAGACGCCATGCAGCTTCATCTGCTCTATGGCGATGACATCGCCTCGCCCGGTTCCCTGCTGACTTTTCTGGTGTGGGAGGATGGTGGCCAAGGCCGTGTGGGTTATGGCCAGACACTGGAAATTTCCGTGGCGATCGATCCTGCCGCCATCGGCTTCTGGCTGACGCGGGCGCTGAAATTCGGCATCCGGGCGGAAGGTCCCTACGACGAATTCGGCGAGCCCGTCATTCGGCTGAAAGACCCTGACGGGCTGATCGTCAAGCTGGTCGGCACTCAGGCCTTTGACGACGCCACGCCGCACGTGACGAAAGACATTTCCGAAGAGGACGCCATTCGCCGCATCTACGGTGCAACCGTGCTGAGCGAAGTGCCGGAAGAAACCGTGGCTTTTCTCGAAAAGCACTTCGGATATAGGCAGGTAAGCCAGACGGGCGCAATTCGCCGGCTCGTTTCCGATAGCGGCGACATTATCGATGTGCGCGACGCCACAGGCTTCTGGTCCAGCGCGCCGGGCACCGGCACGGTTGATCACATAGCCTTCCGCGCAAAAGACATGGATGAGCTGAACTCGGTTCTAACCGGGCTGAAATCACTGAATTCCAGCACCACCAACGCCCATGACCGTAAATATTTCCATTCGCTCTACGTCCGCGAACCGGGCGGGGTATTGATCGAAATGGCGACCGACGGGCCGGGTATGACGGTGGACGAACCGCTGGAATCGCTCGGCGAAAAACTGTTCATCCCGCCGCTCTTCATGAAGGATGAGGCGGATGTGCGTGTCGCCCTGCCGCAATTTGCGATGCCTGGCGAAGAGCGCATCGTCTATCGCGACCTGCCCTTCGTACACCGTTTCTACACGCCCGAAGAGCCTGATGGCAGCACCATGATTCTGCTGCACGGTTCCGGCGGAAGTGAAACAAGCCTGATGCCGCTGGCGCACCGGGCAGCACCGGGCGCGACGCTTCTCGGCGTCCGCGGCCGCAGTACGGAAGAAGGGATTGCCCGGTGGTTCCGGCGTTATCCCGATTTCAGCTTCGACCAGAAGGATATCGTCTCGGAAGCGGAAGCCTTCGCCGCATTCGTGGAAGGGGCAATCCGCTCCTATGGGCTCGATCGTTCGAAACTGCGGTTTATCGGCCATTCCAATGGGGCAAACTTCTATGCGGCCTTTGCCGCGCTTTATCCGGAGCTTGCCGGGGACGCCCTGCTGTACCGCCCAATGCCTGTTCTCGAAACATGGCCGGAAAGTGATCTTTCCGGCCGCAGCTTCCTGCTTGTTGCGGGAGAACGCGACAAATACCGCGACGGGGCGAGCGTGTTGCGGGACAGGCTTGCGGCAAACGGCGCAAGGGTTGAGGTGGAAACGCTGGAAGATGGGCACGAACTCGGGCTCACGGATATCGAAGTGGCGCGGCGCTGGCTGGCGTATGTTCCCTGATTTTCGGGGGATGCGCATGAGGCGAGCGGATGCCGCCCATTTCTTCTCGCCGAGGGGAGAAAGTGGTCTGAAGGGTCGGTTGAGGGGGCAAGCTCTCAGTTTATTTCTACCCTCGCCCCCTCATCCCACTGCCGCAGACTTCTCCCCTCGGGGAGAAGAAGCGGATGCGAGCGCTCGCTCCCCCGTTACCCACAACCTCATCAACCGGGCCTTGCATAAATTCACCAAAAGGGCTTTAAAAACAGCTTCATAATTGGAGAGTCCGTTTGGAAATCCCGCTGTTTATCCTCGCCCTTGTCGCGGCCTTCATCTACACGCTCGTCGCAAGCATCCGCAATTCAAGCCGCATCAAGTCGCTCGAACGGGAGGTTCACAGCCTCAAGCGGCTGATGGCGGCGGGCGTGGCCGCTCCTGCTGCGGCACTGGCAGAAAACGCGGAAACCGCCGAAAAGACTGATTTCGCAGCAGAGACGGAAGGCCAGACGGCGCTGGAACCAGCGGGCATCCGGGATGAAGACGCCTTCGAGCGTTCAGAAGCCAGCACCGCTGCGGCGGATCAAGACGTGGCGCGCAAAGACGCTCCCGCTGCGCCACTCGCCGATGCCGTATCCGTGGCGGCTTCTGATAACGCGTCTGCCCCGGCAGCGAAAGAAAGCTTCGAAAGCCTGCTCGGCGCGCGCTGGGCGGTTTGGGCGGGCGGGCTGGCGCTGGCGCTCGGCGGCATTTTCCTCGTCAAATATTCGATCGAATCAGGCCTGCTCAGCCCGGCGGTCAGGCTGTCGCTCGCCGCCATTTTCGGCCTCTTTCTCGGGCTTGCCGGTGAAGCGATCCGCCGCAAGGCGGTGCCAGGCATCGCCACCACCTACTCCAATGCCATGATACCGGGTGTGCTCACCGCGGCCGGTGCATTGACGCTGTTCGGTGTGGTTTATGCGGCTTATGGCATCTACGACTATATCGGCCCCGGCACCGCCTTTATCCTGCTTGGCCTCGTCGCCTTCGCCACCATCGGCCTGTCGTTGTTGCACGGACAGGCGCTCGCCGGTCTCGGACTTCTCGGTTCGATGCTGACGCCGGCGCTGATTTCCACCGAAACGCCGAATATCTGGGCGCTCTTCGTCTTCCTCACCGTCTCTTGGCTCGCAACCGCGGCAGCGGCGCGCCGGCAGGGCTGGACGGTGGTCCCGTCGCTTGCCAATGCCGGACTTGGCCTATGGGCTCTCGGATATATCGGCTTTTCGGATGCAATCAGTGCCGAACCGCCGACTCTTGCCCTGCTCATTATGCTCGCTGGCACGATCTTCCTTTGGCCCGGAAAACAGTACGACACCACGCCTCCGGACGCTGCCGAAACGGCAGCTCCCGAGCGGCGCGCGATTCGCATCATGCGGCTTTTGCTGCGCCCGTCGCTCGCCCTCAACCTCACCGTATCGATGGCGGTGATCCTGCCGGCCATCGGCTTCCTCTTTGCCGAAGGCAGCGTCGATACTCACCCGGCGCTCATCGTTTCAGCGCTTATTGCAGCTCTTGCAGCACTCGGCGCTGCCCGTCACTATGCCGTCTGGCCGGCGATCATCGCCGCGCTCGGCGCGCAGTCTGCGGTGTCGCTCATGTCGCGGCGTGGCATCGATTTTATTGGTCTCGTGAATGATACCGGCGTGACGCTTCCGCCCGTGGGCACAGGCTACGCTGCGGAAATTGCCATGGCGCTCGGCCTTGGGGCTATCTTCGTGCTGTGCGCCTTTTCCTTCCTGAAACGCAAGGGCGCAGAAGATGCGGATTTCGCCCAGCTCTGGGCTGGCATTGCCGCCCTGTTCCCTGTCTGGCTCGCGACGGCGAGCTTCGTCGAATATGGCAATCTCGGCCGCGACTGGCTGCACGCGGCCTATGGTCTCGGTCTTGGCTTCGTGCTGCTTGCCGGTGCTGAATGGCTGCACCGGCGCAACAGTGAGGCCTATCGCAAGCCGCTGAACATCCTTGTGCTCGGCTCCTTCGCCGCCTTCGCGCTCTGCCTGCACACGCTGACGGAAGGGCTCGCGACGACAGTGCTGCTGTCCGTCATCGGCTTCCTTTACGTGCTGGCGAGCCGCTACCGCAACTGGGATATACTGCCCTGGGTCATGGCTGTCGCAAGTGTTGCCGTTCTTGGCCGGATCGCCTGGGAGCCGACAATCGTCGGGCCGCAAAATCTCGGCACGACGCCGGTCTTCAACGCGCTGCTGCCGGGCTATGGCATCCCTGCCTTGCTGGCCATCATCTCCGCGTGGCTGTTGCGCGACTGGCCGGGCATGCGGATCAAGAACTTCCTGCAGGCCATCGCCAGCGTCATGGGACTTCTGGCCGTGGCCATCCTCGTTCGCCACGCAATGAATGGCGGTACGCTCGACAGCAATGTGCCGACGCTCGGCGAGCAGTCGATCTACACGCTGCTGACCATCGGCTTCTCCGGTGTCCTGATGACGCTGGATTTGAAAAGCCCCAGCCCCGTCTTCCGTTACGGCTCGATGATCGCCGGCGTCATCGCCGTCATCAACGTGCTGACGATGCATTTCTTCACGCTCAACCCCTATTTCACCGGCGAGAATACCGGCCGCATACCGGTCCTCAACCTGCTGCTGATCGGTTACCTTTTGCCGGCATTCGCTTATGGCGGCCTCGCCTATTACGCGCGCGGAAAACGTCCGCCGCCCTATGTCAGCATGCTGGCGGTGGCGGGAGCAGCGCTCGGTTTTGCCTGGGCCACGCTTTCGGTGCGCCGTTTCTGGCAGGGCGAGAACATTGCTGACTGGAAGGGCTTTATGCAGGGCGAGACCTACAGCTACTCGGTGGTCTGGCTGCTGATCGGCGTCCTGCTGCTCGTGCTTGGCTCGCGCTTTAATGCCCGCAGCCTGCGTCTGGCATCGGCCGCCTTCGTGCTGATCTCGGTTGCCAAAGCCTTCCTGATCGACATGAGCAACCTCGAAGGCGTGCTCCGGGCGCTGTCCTTCATCGGGCTCGGCGCGGTGCTCATCGGCATCGGCCTGTTCTACCAGAAAATCCTCACCCGGAAGCCGCAGGCATGATCGCGGCGGAGGCTTTCGCGCCCCATGCGGCGCTTGCGCAGGATTTGATCCCGCACGCCGCCGATGCGGGCGACGGCTCGCATGATCTGGCCCATATTCACCGCGTCTTCCGCAATGCCATGCGCATCCATGCGGGTGAAGGCGGCGATGGCACCGTGCTGGCGGCCAGCGTGCTGCTGCATGATTGTGTGGCCGTGGAGAAAAACTCGCCCTTGCGGGCACAGGCATCACGGCTGGCGGCAGAAAAGGCTTCAGGCATTCTGGCCGGCCTCGGCTGGAAGAAGCAGGATATCGACGCCGCCACGCATGCGATCATCACCCACAGCTTTTCCGCCAATATCGAGCCGCAGACACTGGAAGCGAAAATCCTTCAGGATGCCGACAGGCTGGACGCCATCGGTATGGTGGGCGCGGCGCGCTGCTTTTATATTGCCGGACGCATGGGCTCCGCACTTTACGATCCGGTCGACCCCTTGGCGAAGGAACGGCCGCTTGATGACCGCGCTTTTGCCATCGACCATTTCGAGACCAAGCTGTTCAAGCTGGCAGATGGTTTTCGCACAGAGACCGGCAGGCAGATGGCCAGAGCCCGCCATGAGCGGCTGAAACAGGTGCTGGACCTGTTTCTCGATGAAATATGAGGAAGCATGATGCGCGTGACAGAGCTTAATATCTACCCGCTGAAAAGCGCGCGCGGCATTTCCCTCCCGGACAGCGCCGTGTCGGCCGAGGGTCTGCCGGGTGACCGTCGCGCCATGCTTGTGGACCCGTCGGGCCACTTCATCACCCAGCGTGAATTGCCTGCCATTGCCACGGTTCTGGCGCGGCACGAGGACGGGGGCATGTTGCTTTCGCGCGACCAGCACGGCGAGATCGTCGCAAGGCCATCCGGCGAGCGCATGGATGTGGCGGTATGGAAATCGATCGTCAGCGCCAATATGGCCGACGCTGTGACCAATGACACGCTCTCGGCATGGCTCGGACGCGAAGTGAAGCTCGCCTTTTTCGATAACGCTTCCAAACGCATCGCGAGCCTCGAGTGGACAGGCAATGAAACGCCCGTCACCTTTGCCGACGGCTACCAGATCCTTGTCACCACCACCGCCTCGCTTGCCGCGCTGAACGGCAACATGCGTGAAAATGGCGAAGACGACGTTGGCATGGAGCGGTTCCGGCCCAATATCGTGCTCGAGACGGACGATCCATGGGCGGAAGACGGGTGGGCGGCCATCGAGATCGGCGGCATTCGCTTCGATCTCGTCAAACCCTGCGCCCGCTGTATCATGACCACGCAGGACCAGACGACCGGCTCCCGCGATGTGCCCTCTCCCATGAAGGCCATGGGCCGCATCCGTATGTCCGCAGACCGGCGCGTGCCCGGCCCGCTGTTCGGCTGGAACGTGACGCCGCGCGGTGAAGGCAGGCTGTCTGTCGGCGACGTCGCAAAGGTGATCGAGGAAAGGCCCGAAGGCTGGGCGATCAAGAGGCGCTAAGTCAGTCCGGTTCAAACGGAATCCTCTGGGCATCAGGCAGCGCTTTAACCTGTCGTCAAACCCTCGCTCCCCTCATCCTGTGCTTGTCACAGGGATCCAGCCGATACGAGTCTGCGCGGCGAAACAATCCCTCAGCCCAAAGACTTGGGCTGGCTGGATCTCTGTGACAAGCACACAGATGAGGAGGGACGGAGCACTATGAACAAGGCAAGCTTCGAGCCTGACGCCCCGATCTCAATCTTTGTGCACCCCGGCGATACAACGCAAGGGTCATGTCACGACTTCTTCACACCGACGATCAAAAAGATCGGGCGGCGGTCTTCATGCTTCAGCTCCGGGCGCTCGGCCATCAAAGCCGGATCCGGACGTGGTTCCGCCAGACGCGTCAGGGTGAAACCAGCGGACAGGAGGCCGTTGACGATAGCTGACACGGTGCGGTGATATTTCACCACATCGTCTGCCATCCAGTTGGAGTGGCGCACGCCCTCGTTCTGGTAGTTGTCGAGTGGCCAGTGCAGGATTTCGCCATCCTCGCCGTAAAACCAGTCCTGTTTTTCCAGCGCCGTAAAAACGGGATGCTCGATGGAAAAAATGAAATCGCCGCCCGCTTTCAGCACGGCGAAAATCCTTGCGAATGCCACGTCGAGATCGCGGACGTAATGCAGGGCAAGGGAACTCAGCACCACATCGAAACTCTGCCGCGGAAAATCGATGTCTTCGATAGCGGCGCGGCGATATTCGATGCCGGGCCCACCATTGATCTCGGCAGCGCGGCGCAACATGTTCTCCGAGAGATCGACGCCGACGACATGGCGTGCGCCCTGCTCCGCGGCAAAGCGGCAATGCCAGCCGAAACCGCAACCGAGGTCGAGAAAGGACTTGTCTTTCAGCGGGGGCAGCATGGCGCGCAATTCGTGCCACTCGCCGGCCTGACGCAGACCTTCCACGGAACGCGGCATGGCGCTGTAGCGCTCGAAAAACCCGGGATCGTCGTAGATATTCTGTTTCATCGTCGCCTCTTAGGCCGCATTCCATCAATCGCATGAATAATGGCCGTCAAGAAAAGTCGCTAGTGGGGCCGGCTGACAAAAGATAATATTCATCCCATCATTGTGGAATCCGCGGCATGCTTTGCGCTTCTTTCAGAGGCGGGCGCTGCGAGGGGGGAATATTCATGTCGCAAGCCACTCGCCAGAGCATGCCCTGGCTGATTATCGCAGCCGGGTCGCTGATTGCGGTCATGACGTTCGGCCCCCGCTCCGCCATGGGCTTTTTCCAGTTGCCGATGCTGGCCGATACCGGCTGGGATCGTTCAACCTTCGGCCTTGCCATGGCGCTGCAGAACCTCTTCTGGGGTCTCGGCCAACCCTTCTTCGGCGCCATCGCCGATAAGTTCGGTACGGGCCGCGTGCTCGTGCTCTCGGGCTTTCTTTATGCGACGGGTCTCATCTGCATGTCCTTCGGCACATCGCCCTTCTGGCTGCATTTCGGTGGCGGCGTTCTCGTGGGGCTTGGCATTGCCGCAGGGTCCTTCAGCGTCATCCTTTCCGCCTTCGCCCGCCATGTCACGCCGCAGCAGCGTTCATTCGCCTTTGGTATCGGCACGGCGGCGGGTTCGGCAGGCATGTTCCTGTTTGCACCTATCAGCCAGGGGTTGATTTCCACCTATGGCTGGTCGGACAGTCTCGTCTGGCTCGCCGCCATGATGATGCTGGTGCCGCTGCTCGCCTTTTTCATGCGCGGAAACTCGTCCTCCGGCACCCAGTCGCAGGCGCAGTTCCAGCAGACCGCGGGCGAAGCGCTGAAGGAAGCGCTTGGCCACAAGAGCTATCTGCTGCTGACGACGGGCTTCTTCGTCTGTGGTTTCCAGGTGGCCTTCATCACCGCGCATTTCCCGGCCTATCTCGGCGATATCGGTATCGAACCACGCTACGCGGTGATTGCCATGGCGCTCATCGGCTTCTTCAACATCATCGGATCGCTGGCCGCCGGCGTCATCGCACAGCGTTATTCCAAGCCCTATTTCCTGGCCTATATCTATATTGCCCGTTCCGTGGTCGTGACTGCCTTTCTGCTTTTGCCGCAATCGCCGCTTTCAGTCATTCTCTTTGCTTCCGTCATGGGCATCCTCTGGCTCTCCACCGTGCCGCCCACAAATGCGCTGGTGGCCATCATGTTCGGCACGCGCCATCTCGGCATGCTCGGCGGCGTCGTGTTCCTCACCCACCAGATTGGCTCGTTCCTTGGCGTCTGGCTGGGCGGCTTTCTTTATGACAGGTTCGGTTCTTACGACCTCGTCTGGTGGCTTGGCGTCGGCATGGGGATTTTTGCGGCCGTCGTGCACTGGCCAATTGAAGAACGCCCCGCCCCACGGCCGGCCTTCGCCCAATAGCGATGGCCCGGAATTAACCGGCCCTGTCCAGTGCGGGCGGCGACCCCCTGCGCTCCAAAGCCTTCAGCGCCGCCTGCACGAAACCGTCGCGGGCGGCGTTTTCATTGAGCCCGCGCGGATCGTAGACATGGCGGTTGAGGAAATGGGCGGTCAGGCGAAAAGCTGCCGCAAGGCTCTCGGGATCAGCGGCTTTCGACTGGCCTTCGCCGAGAAAAGCCGGAAGCGACAGCATCCGGTCCGCATAGGGCGCTCCCGCCGTGCGGCAGACCGCCCTTCCCGTTTTCGGCGAGACATAGATGAGATCGTTGCGCAGCCCCGTCGCCGCACATTCGGTAAGATCAAGCCCGAAACCGAGATCATTCAGCACCGCCAACTCGAAGCGCACGAAAAGTTCGCCTGCATCGGCCGGGTCGTGGAGATTATCGAGAATGATATCGAGCGCCTGATAAAGATGCGGATGCGGATCGCGCTCCGGCAAAAGCCTCAGCAGCGCCCCCATGGCCTGGACGCCGTATACGGCGGTGGCCGTTTCCATCAATTGCGCCGCGCGCAGTTGCAGGGGCTCGATGCGGTATTCTCCGAGATGATCGTCAAGGCGCGCGCGCCAGACGACGTCTACCCGGTTTCCCGCCTGCAGCACCGGCTGCATGCTGCGGGAGCGCCCGGAGCGCACCATGCCGAGATGGCGGCCGCGTGTGCGGGTCATCACCTCGGCGATGACACTCGTCTCGCCATGGCGCTTTACGCCGAGAATGATCGCCTCATCCTGCCACTGCATGAAACCTGTCCGAATTTCGATTCAAGCCCGATCATAACCGATCCGGCGGCGAAACGTTATTCTTTTACGGTAACACGCGCCGCATCGACGAGGCGGAGGACGAAATCGGTGATTTCGTTTTCTCCGAAAGGCTTGCCGAGCAAGGGCGCATGCAGGAGATCTTCGGGGAATCCGGTCGTGTCGCCGTAACCGCTGACAAAACCGAAAGGAATGGACGCAGACCGCAAGTGGCGTGCAAAATCATAGCTTTTACCGTCAGAAAGGCTGACATCGAGAAGCACGCAATCGGCGCCATCCTCTTCGAGAGCCTTCCTCGCCTGCGCAAGCGTCGTGGCGATGATAACGGTCTCCACACCCATCGACTGGAGAACCGCCTCAACATCGAGCGCCACCAGATATTCATCCTCAACGATGATAACCCGTTGTGGCACCATATTTTTCTTCCTAACAAAGAGAGCCGTCAGGCTCGAAGCCGTCGTCTTCGAAACGATTCTCCAGTGAGATATCATGGGAGCAGTCGCAAATTGCGGCTCGCCCGTCATTTAAAAAAGACATGTCGGAAGATCAGATAAACGGTCTCTGCCGCTTGCCGTCGCTTTCCCAGCCCGCAACTTGCGCCAGTCCGGCGTCATCCAGCACCAGACAGCCCTTGTCCGTCCAGCGGATAAGCCCGCGATCGACGAGCTTTCTCAGCGTCTTGTTGGTGTGGACGATGGAGAGGCCGAGCGTATCGGCCACGTGCTGCTGGGTGACAGGGATCGTCGCCTCGCCCTGCAGCAGCGCGACCGCTTTCGCCCTGCTGTAAAGAAAAGCGATAAGGTAGGCCGCGCGCTCAAGCGCCGTGCGCCGGCCGATGCTGAGCAGATGACTGTCGAGCATGCGCTCTTCGCTCGCCGCAATCCATGTCAGATCATAGGCAAGCGTCGGGTGGTCGGTAAAGAGATTGTTGAGGCGCGATCGCTCGAAGACGCACAGCGTAACCGGCGACAAGGCCTCAACCGAGTGCTGCATCTCCCCCATCACCGTGCCCTGCAGGCCAACGAGGTCGCCCGGCATCACGTAATTCAGGATCTGCCGCCGGCCGTCCTCCAAAGTCTTGTAGCGAAAGGCCCAGCCCGCAAGCACCGTGTAGAGGTGAGCGCTGTGCGAGCCTTCCATCAGGATGACGGAGCCGCTCTCCACCGCCAATTCCCCCGTCTTGAAACGGGACACGAAATCCAGTTCCGAAGAAGAAAAGTCCCTGAAATGCGGCAGATCGCGCAGCGGGCATTGCTGGCAGGGGGTGGTGGAAATCCCGTTCGGTTTTTTGGGTGACATGAATATCCATCATGAAAAAAGGTTGCGCCCAATTGTTTTTGGAACAACCCGTTCCAAGGATATTCGGTTCCCTGCCGGGAACAAAGACATCGCGCTCCTCCCACCGCGTTTCTGTATCCTCACAGAAACGCGGGAATGACGCGCTTTCAGCCTCGCGGGAATTCCAGCCCCATTTCGCGGAAACGCTCCGGGTCGTCGCCCCAGTTCTCGCGCACCTTGACGAACAGGAAGAGATGCACCGGCTGTTCGAGGATTTCCGAGAGTTCCTTGCGCGAGGCGGTGGAGATCGCCTTGATGGCATCGCCGTTCTTGCCGAGCGCAATCTTTTTCTGGCTGTCGCGCTCGACATAGATCACCTGCTCGATGCGCACTGAGCCATCCTTGCGCTCTTCCCACTTTTCCGTCTCGACATGCGAGGCATAGGGCAGTTCCTGGTGCAGGCGCAGGAACAGCTTTTCGCGGGTGATTTCGGCGGCAAGCTGGCGCATGGGCAGGTCGGAGATCTGGTCTTCCGGATAATACCATGGGCCTTCCGGCAATTCGGCAGCCAGATAGTTCATCAGGTCTTCACAACCGGAGCCATTGGTCGCCGAGATCATGAAGGTGCGGTCGAAGGCGACCGTCTCATTGGCGGCGGCGGCGAGCTTCAGGAGGTCTTCGCGCTTTACCTGGTCGATCTTGTTGAGGCAGAGGATTTTCTTCTGGGGGACGTCCTTCAGGCCTTCGAGAATCGCCTCAGCGTCGCCCTTCAGGCCGCGCTCGCTGTCGATCAAAAGAAGAATGAGATCGGCGTCCTTCGCGCCGCCCCAGGCGGAGGTGACCATGGCGCGGTCCAGCCGACGGCGCGGCTTGAAGATACCGGGCGTGTCCATGAACACGATCTGCGCGTTGTCGTGAATGGCGATGCCGCGCATGACCGCACGCGTCGTCTGCACCTTGTGGCTGACGATGGAAACCTTGGCGCCCACCAGCCGGTTTACCAGCGTCGACTTACCGGCATTTGTAGGGCCAATGAGGGCAACGAAGCCGGAGCGGGTCGGAAGGGCATTGTCTTCGCCTGTCGAGGCGGGGTTTTCGTGATCGGTCATGATATCCATTCAAGGTCAGAGGTATTCAACATGCGGCCAGAGGGCTCGCCATGCGCTTGATAGTCAGCTGCCGTCGCCGGTCAGCTCAGTTTCAGGTAGAGCTTTTCTGCCAGACGCCTTCGCGTTCCAGCAATCTGGTTGCCGCCACCTGCTCGGCCGCGCGCTTGGAACGCTCGACGCCGGTTTCCGGCTTTACGCCGGGAATTTCGACAGTCACCGTAAAGCGGGGATCGTGATCCGGTCCGGAGCGATCGTCAACCCGGTAAGATGGGGTGACCGCAAACTTTGCGTGCGCCCATTCCTGCAGTTCCGTTTTCGCGTCACGCCGTCCGGCATCCACGCTCGTGGCACGGCCCTGCCAATATTTCAGAATGAATTTGCGCGACGCATCGAGGCCGCCATCCAGATAGATGGTGGCAATCAGGCTTTCGACGACATCGGCGCGCACGTTCAGCATCGCCTTGCCGGTGAGTTTCTTGACGTCGGATCCGGTGCGGATGAAATTGTGCAGGCCCATCTCGTCAGCGATCGACGCGCAGGATTCGGCGCTGACCAGTTGGTTCAGACGCACCGAAAGCTCACCTTCGGACGCATTGCGGAAGATGGAGAACAGAAGCTCTGCAACGCAGAGACCCAGAACGCGGTCGCCCAGAAACTCCAGACGTTCGTAATTGCCCGCCGCGGCGGAGCGGGCACTGGCATGGGTCAAGGCCCGGTCGAGCCGGGCCTTTTCCTTGAACTCATATCCGATCAACGCTTCCAGACGGGAAATCTCGTCCGCGGAAAGCGGCTTGGTCTTGCTCATCCCACAACCTTGAACAGGCGGTCCCAACGCATGTTGGCCGGCCATTCCCAAATGCGGCTGAACGGCGTGTCGTTGCCCAAAGAGAAGAAGATGACGCTGGCGCGGCCAATCAGGTTTTCTTCCGGCACGAAACCGACATCGAAGCGGCTATCCAGCGAATTGTCTCTGTTGTCGCCCATCATGAAATAATGGCCTTCGGGGACCACGAATTCGCGGGTGTTGTCGCCGCGCGAGTCGGGCGACTGATCGAGCGTGTCGTAGGTAACGCCATTGTCAAGCGTTTCGCGGAAAACGGGCACGTTGGCGCCCGGATCGGCGCGATAATCCGACGTGAAGGTGCCGTCGGGCTGCTTGGGCACCGGCTGGCCGTTGATGAACAGCACGCCGTTCGTGACCTGAATTCGGTCGCCCGGCAAGCCGACCAGACGCTTGATGTAATCCACTTCAGGATTGGGCGGCAGGCGGAAGACCACGACATCGCCGCGCTTCGGCTTGCTGAACTCCAGAATGCGGCCCGAAAACAGGTTCGGCGAGAAAGGCAGCGAATATTTAGAATAGCCGTAGGAGAACTTGTTGACGAAAAGATAGTCGCCGACCAGCAGCGTCGGCATCATCGAGCCCGACGGGATGGTGAAGGGCTGAAACAGCACGGTGCGGATGACCATCGCCAGCAGCAGCGCCTGAATGATGACCTTGACGTTCTCCCAAAGGGCGTTCTGCTTCTTTTCCGCTTTTTCCGACACTTAAAGACCTGCCTGATTGTTTCCCGGCTTCTTCGATCCAAGAAGCTGACGGGCCGTTGCTTATCGCGCCTGCGGCGGGTGATGCTGTTTCACGCGGCCCGCAACGCTTTCATATTTCTGCGACTTCTCTAGAACCTTTCCAGCCCGAAGGGAAGCGCTTCTGTGACAGCGGTGCAAATAGAGCGCGCCCAACGGTGCCCCCAGGCCTCAATCGATCACGGGAAGCGCCTCGATGATCACAAATGCCTGAGCGTAAGGGTGGTCATCCGTGATCGTCAGGTGAATATTGGCGCGATGGCCTGCGGGCAGCATGGCCGCCAGTCGCTCCCCTGCCCCGTTTGTCAGCACCATGGTGGGCTTGCCGCCCGGAAGGTTGACGACGCCCATGTCCTTCCAGAAAACGCCGTTCGCAAGGCCGGTGCCAAGCGCCTTGGAACAGGCCTCCTTGGCGGCGAAACGCTTGGCATAGGACGCGGCGCGGTTCTTGCGGCCATCGGATTTGGCGCGCTCGATATCGGTAAAACACCGATGGGTGAAACGCTCGCCGAAGCGCTCGATCGATTTTTCAACGCGCCGGATGTCTATCAGGTCGCTTCCCAATCCAATGATCATTTCAACATCTCCAGAGAAGCATTCTTGTTGGCGGCGCGATGCGCGAGATTTTCCATCTTGCGGCGCTGAAAACCGTTGATGAGCCCATAAACGGCGATATAGGCGATGACCGCGCTGATGATGGCTGGCGGAACCGCACCAATGGTCATGGGTTCTAGTACCGGCGTCCATATCTGCCGGAATTCAAGATGGCTAAACAGCGCCACGAAATCCACATGCGCAGCACTTTCCGACGTCTTTCGCCCGAGAATGACATGTCCCAGCTCCCAGGTGGAGGCCCAGATGAAAGGAAATGTCAGCGGATTGGCGAAAGTCGTACCGAGTGCCGCCGCCACGAGGTTGACGCGCATGAGGAAACCGAGCGCCATGGCAATGATGATGTGAACACCGAGAAACGGCATCCACGCCACACCCACACCGATGGCGACACCGGCGGCAATGGAATGGGGAGAGGCGGAAAGCCTGAGCAGGCGCAACTTCATATAGCGCAACGAACGGGAAAAACCCGTTCGCGGCCAGAAGAGGTCGCGAATCTTCTCTGAAAAACCAAGGGGTTCACGGCGGCGAAACGGCATGGGGGCAGTCTATTTCATCACCCCGGCCGAGCCAAGAGCGTGGTAGGCAACAAAGAACTTTTGCCCGGTTATCCCACGCTGATCATTGCAAATGCAGCATACCCGATCAGTCACACTGGACAGCGGCATGGAGGAGACGCGCTGAGGCGCGTATCTCCTGGGCTTGCGGTGCACAGGAAAACACAGGCCATTACCGCCGCGCTTTCCGTGTCCATACGCATGGCGATTGGCTGCCATGCGCTGAGCGCATTACCGGCGGAACAGGCCGCGGTCGATTTCGCGCTGACGGAACTCGAGGTCGACATTCGATACCGAGCCGCTGAGATATTCGAATTCGCGTTCCTGGGTGGTCTTGCCACGAACGGCGCGAGCGATCTTGCGAAGCGGAGTAAACATGATTTTCGGTCCTTTCGGTTTGGAACGGGCGTTTCTCATCGGTGTTCATCCACCGGCACGCCGCGTTTCCTTCTCTTCAATTTCTGAGAGGAAAATAGTCGCAAACCGCATTAACCACCAGAGACAGGAAAAGGCCGCTGCCATGCACAGAACGCATAACAGCGGCCTTCCGCTATCTCAAAGGCATCAAAAATGCCTCAATCAAAGGCACGCGTGACCGTGGAGACGCAATCCAGATCCTTGAGCTGCGACAGAAGCTGGTTCAGCTGCCTGAGATCCCAGACTTCCACGTCCAGCGCCAACTCGGAGAAGTCAGTACCGATGCGGACCATGTTCAGCCCGCGAATATTGACGTCGAGCGTTGCGATCGACTGCGCCACCGAGGCAAGCGTGCCCGGCTCGTTCAACGCATTGATCATCACCCGCGCCATGAAGCGCGACTTGTTCGCTTCGTCCAGATCCCACCGCACATCGATCCAGCGTTCCGGCTCGTCATCGAAGCGCTGAAGCGCCGGCGCCTGGATTGGATAGATGGTGATGCCCTTGCCCTTTTCCATGATGCCGACGATGCGGTCCCCCGGAACGGCGCCGGCCGGCCCGAAATGCACGTCGACATTGCCGGAAAGGCCACGAATGGGCAGCGGGTCAGGCCCGTCGAGCATTTCGGCCGCACCGTCATCCTCCAGCGCCGAACGGGACTTGCCCGGTATCTTGAAGACCATGCCCGAGGCGCTGCGCATGTTGAACCAGCCGTCGTCACCGGTCATCTTCACCGTCACGCGCTCGTCCTGATAATCCGGGAATACCGCGCGCAGCACATCGAGCGAGGAAACCTCGCCACGGCCGACGGCCGCGATGGCGTCCTCGACATCCTTCTGCGCCAGCCGATGCAGGACCGGCTTCAGTGCCTCCTTGGAGAAGGCCTTGCCGGCGCGTTCGAAGGTGCGCTCGAGAATGCGATAACCAAGGCCGGAATATTGTTTGCGGATGGCCATACGGGTGGCGCGGCGAATGGCCGAGCGGGCCTTGCCCGTCACCACTACCTCTTCCCATGCGGCGGGCGGCACCTGCACGCCGGAGCGGATGATCTCCACCTCGTCGCCATTGTTCAGCCGGGTGACGAGCGGCATGATCCGGCCGTTGATCTTGGCGCCAACGGTGGTGTCGCCGATATTGGTGTGCACCGCATAGGCAAAATCGATGGGCGTCGCGCCGCGCGGCAGGGCAATCAGCTTGCCCTTGGGCGTGAAGCAGAACACCTGATCCTGAAAGAGTTCCAGCTTGGTATGCTCAAGGAATTCTTCCGGGCTGTCGCCTTCCGCCAGCGATTCGATGGTGTGGCGCAGCCAGGAATAGGCGTTGCTTTCCGGCGAAAGCAGATCGCCCTCCCCGTTTTCGCCGTCCTTGTAGAGCGCGTGGGCGGCAATGCCGAATTCGGCGATCTCATGCATGCGCTTGGTGCGGATCTGCAGCTCGATACGCTGACGCGACGGGCCAACGATGGTGGTGTGGATGGACCGATAGTCGTTCTGCTTCGGCGTGGAGATGTAATCCTTGAAGCGGCCCGGCACCACACGCCAGCGTGTGTGCACGATGCCGAGCGCCCGATAGCAGGAGGGAATGTCGTCGACCAGAATGCGGAAACCGTAGACGTCAGACAGCTGCTCGAAAGAGAGCGACTTCGACTGCATCTTGCGAAACACCGAATAAGGCTTTTTCTGCCGACCCTTGACGCCCGCGCCGATGAGGCCGTTCGCCACGAGCAATTCACGCAGCTCGTCCTCGATCTTCTTGATGAGGCCTTCATTGCGCGTTTCCAGTTCCTGCAGACGGTTTGTCACCGTCTCATAGGCTTCCGGATTGAGATAACGGAAGGACAGGTCCTCCAGCTCGTCGCGCATGTCCTGCATGCCCATGCGGCCGGCGAGCGGCGCATAGATTTCCATGGTTTCCTCGGAAATGCGGCTGCGCTTGTCTGCCGGCATGTATTCCATGGTACGCATGTTGTGCAGGCGATCGGCGAGCTTCACCAGGAGGACGCGCACGTCATCGGAAATGGCGAGCAGCAGCTTGCGCAGGTTCTCCGCCTGTTTCGCCTTGCGGGTTACGAGATCAAGCTTTTTGAGCTTGGTAAGCCCTTCCACCAGCCGGCCGATGTCTTCGCCGAATAATTCGTCGATTTCAGCCCGAGTTGCGGTGGTGTCCTCGATCGTATCGTGCAGCAGCGCAACCGCGATGGTCGATTCGTCGAGATGCATTTCAGTGAGGATTGCGGCAACTTCCAGCGGATGCGAGATGTAGGGGTCGCCATTGGCCCGCTTCTGCTGGCCGTGTTTCTGCATCGCGTAAACATAGGCCTTGTTCAGCAGGGCCTCATTCGCATCCGGTTTATATTTTTGAACCCGCTCAACGAGTTCGTATTGCCGCATCATGCGATATTCCACAAAAAGAAAGCGCGCCAACCTTGGGGTCGGCGCACAATGCTGCATCAATAAGGATCAGATTATGACGGCAACTATTGACAGACGGTAACCGCCATCTGCCAAAGGCGCCATAAAACCGGATCAATAATCGTCATTTTTTTCCGGCGGCACAAGGCCTTCGATACCGGCCAGCAGTTCTTCTTCCGACATCTGGTCGAAGGTGACGGTCTCCGGCTGGTCGTCTTCTTCGCTGTCAGCAGCGGCGGCGGCAAGCGTGACCGGATCGGGCTCGGGCTCGTCCACTTCCACGTGCTTCTGCAGCGAATGGATAAGGTCTTCCTTCAGATCATCGGGAGACAGCGTCTCGTCGGCGATTTCACGCAGCGCAACGACGGGGTTCTTGTCATTATCGCGGTCAACCGTGATGGAAGAGCCCTGAGAAATCTGGCGCGCACGGTGGCTGGCGAGAAGCACCAGCTCGAAACGGTTGTCTACTTTATCAATGCAATCTTCAACTGTGACGCGGGCCATTGCCTGTCCTTTGCGGGTCGTAATGTCGTGGATCAGAGCGCCGTGCGGTCTTCAGGATGCACAAGGGTTGCTCTAACCTATTGAATCTGCGCTTCGTGCCTTGCGGAAAACACCTGGAATTTCTCGCGACGAAGCTTTCCAGCTTCCGATACAGCCATTGGCCGCGGAATTCAAGTTTTTCCTGTCTTTGGCGTCTTTTGGCACCTTATCCTCGATGTTTGGCGCCTGATGAACAAAATGTCTGGAAGAATTGTCTTGGAATAAGGGGGAAGGTAGCTTACTTAAAACGCAACGGCGGTACGCAAAGCGCGTTGATACGACATGATATTTAGCGCTATCGACCGGATATAAAAGCCAGATAATGGCCTTTCCAAAAAAAGGAATGGGATGGAATGTTCGATCCACGGGAGAAAATTGCGCTCTTCATAGATGGAGCCAATCTTTATGCAGCATCGAAAAGCCTGGGATTCGATATCGACTACCGCAAGCTTCTGAAGGCGTTTCAAAAGCGCGGCTATCTGCTGCGCGCCTATTATTACACGGCCCTGATCGAAGATCAGGAATATTCCTCGATCCGCCCGCTGATCGACTGGCTAGACTATAACGGTTACAAGGTCGTGACGAAGCCGGCGAAGGAATTTACCGACGCGCTCGGCCGCCGCAAGATCAAGGGTAACATGGATATCGAACTGGCGGTCGACGCCATGGAGCAGTCCGAAACGGTCGATCACCTGGTGCTGTTTTCCGGCGACGGCGATTTCACCACGCTGGTGGACGCGCTGCAGCGCAAGGGCCGCAAGGTTTCCGTGGTTTCCACCATGGCCACCCAGCCAGCGATGATCGCCGACGACCTGCGCCGCCAGGCCGATCACTTCATCGACCTGATGACGCTGAAAGCCGAAATCGGACGCGACCCGAATGAGCGCCCTGCCCGGCACGCGGAAGGCCCCGAGACGGTCTGATCCCGATTTCGCAATCACCGATATTTCAAGAACGCGTCCGTCTCAAAGACTGGCGCGTTTTTGTTGACCCCCCTATCTGCAGGGAAAAAATTCCCCCTGAAATTAACAACCATCAAATCCGGCCGGGGAAAATTATATCTTGGTTAATTTTAGACGTGTCTAAATCAAGTAACGGCACCAACGACATGATTTGGGTGCCAAAGCAGGATGACTAGACATGCATGGCCAAGAAAAAACCGACCGACAGCTCGAAGAAAGACTGAATTTTCTGGGGCTCGGCCACGAGCAGCGACAGAATCTCTCAGACATGAAGGGCGTCATCACCGGCTCTCTCGATGCGTCGCTGGACCGCTTCTATGCGAAAGTGCGCTCGGTGCCGGAGACGGCGAAGTTCTTTGCCAATGACGCACATGTGCAGCACGCCAAGGGCATGCAACTCAAACACTGGACGAGGATCGCCTCCGGTACATTCAACGCGGACTATACAGATGCCGTGACCGCGATCGGCCGCACCCATGCCAGACTGGGGCTGGAGCCGCGATGGTACATTGGCGGTTATGCGCTGATGCTTGACGGCATCGTCAAGGCCCTGATCGAGTCGGAGTTGAAGGGCCTATTCATGGAGAAGAAGGCCAGGAAGGTGAAGGACGCCTTGTCCGCCACCATCAAGGCCGCCCTTCTGGACATGGACTATTCGATTTCCGTCTATCTCGACGTGCTCGCCGCCGAGCGGCATAAGGTAGAGGCCGAACAGGCGCAGATGAAGAAGGAGCAGGACCATATTCTCACGCTCCTCAACAGTGCCCTCGACCGGCTGGCCAACGGCGACCTCACCTCCAGCATCGTTGAAAAGACCGCGCCGCAATTCGAAGGGCTGATCGCCAATTTCAACACCGCCGTCGGCAATCTCGCCGGTGCATTCGCCCAGATCGTGGAGGAAGCGAACAAGATTTCCGGCAATACGCGCGAGCTCACCTCCGCCACCGATGACATGGCCCGCCGGACGGAGCAGCAGGCGGCCGCGCTTGAGGAAACCGCCGCAGCCGTTGAGGAAATCACCACCATTTCCAGATTGTCGGCGCAACGTTCCGAGGAGGCCAAGGCCATCGTCGAAAGTTCGGCCATCGAAGCAGCACGCTCTCGCAATGTGGTGACGGATGCGGTGAAAGCGATGGGCGCCATCGAGGACTCGTCGCAGAAGATCACCCAGATTATTTCCGTCATCGATGAGATTTCGTTCCAGACCAATCTATTGGCGTTGAACGCCGGCGTGGAAGCCGCGCGCGCCGGCGAGGCTGGCAAGGGTTTCGCCGTCGTCGCCCAGGAAGTACGTGAGCTGGCGCAACGCTCCGCCACCGCCGCAAAGGAAATCAAGACACTGATCGCCAAGTCTTCCGAGGATGTGATGCAGGGCGTTTCGCTGGTGAACAAAACGGGTGAATCCCTGAATACGATCGGCAGCAAGGTCGATCACATCAAGGATCACATCACCTCGCTCACCAAGGCGGCGCAGGAACAATCCGTCGGCATTCAGGAAATCAGTGCGGCGATCAACAGCATGGACAATCTGACGCAGAAGAATGCGGCAATGGTGGAAGAGACCAATGCAGCCACGCACAATCTGAGCGATGTCAGCGCCAACCTCGCGGCGCTTGTCAGCCGGTTCAGCGTTTCGACGACGAAGGCGCATGTGGAGCGGACGTACCGGGCGGCGTGACGGGCGCAGCGGACAGTGACACACTCCTGTCATCCGGGCCTTGAGCCGGGATCCAGCCAGCCCAAGTCCTTGGGCTGAAAGGGCTCTTCTCACAGCGCAGACGCGCTGCGACTGGATGCCGGATCAAGTCCGGCATGACGGAGGAGCATGCTGCGAAAGGCGGCGAACTTAGGCCGCCCCACCCTTCAACAACCGCGACTTCTGCCGGTTCCAGTCGCGTTCCTTCTCCGTCTCGCGCTTGTCGTGCAGCTTCTTGCCCTTGGCGAGCGCCAGTTCCAGCTTCGCACGGCCCCTGTCGTTGAAGTAGATCTTGAGCGGCACCAGCGTCATGCCTTCGCGGTTGATGCCGGCGCGCAGGCGGTTGATCTCGCGCTTGCTCAGGAGCAGCTTGCGGCGGCGGCGCGGCTCATGGTTGAAACGGTTGGCCTGCAGATATTCCGGCAGGTGGGAATTAATGAGCCAGATTTCATCGCCCTCGTCCGACGCGTAGGATTCGGCAATGTTCGCCTTGCCTTCGCGCAGCGACTTGACCTCGGTGCCGGTCAGCACCAGTCCTGCCTCATAGGTGTCGACGATTTCGTAGTTGAAACGGGCCTTGCGGTTTTCCGCAACGATCTTGTTCACCACGCGCTGGCTGCCTTTGGGGGCCATGATATTTCAATTCCTTTTTTTTCTTATTGCGCCTTCGGCCTGCCGCCGAGAGCGGTTTTCGAACCTCTATTTAGTATCGTCGCCACGAAAAGAAAAGGCGCGCGGGACGGCTTCTGCTGCGAAGCGGTCCATTGCGCGCCTTCCGGCTTTTCAGACCTGTCTCAGTTCATCAGGCCGGCATGCTTCAGCGCCGCATCGATGGCTGCTTCGGTTGCCGGTTCCAGCGTGCTCATCAAGGGCGAACGCACACGGCGGTTGCCGCCGCGCGTCTTCGACAGCGCATATTTTGTGCCGCAGACGCCTGGCTCCATGAAGATGGCCTTATGCAGCGGCATCAGGCGATCCTGGTACTCCAGCGCCTTGGCATAATCGCCGGCAAGCATCGCCGCCTGGAATTCCGAACAGAGGCGCGGTGCCACGTTGGCCGTGACGGAAATGCAGCCGACACCGCCATGGGCGTTGAAGCCGAGAGCGGTACCGTCTTCACCCGAGAGCTGGACGAAATCCTTGCCGCAGGAAATGCGCTGTTCGGAAACACGGTCGATCTTGCCCGTCGCGTCCTTGACGCCAACGATGTTCTTATGGGCCTTGACCAGGGCGCCCATGGTTTCCGGCAACATATCCACCACCGAGCGCGGCGGAATATTGTAGATGACGATGGGCAGTTTCACCGCTTCCGCGACGGCGGAGAAATGGGCGAACAGGCCCTTCTGGGTCGGCTTGTTGTAATAGGGGGTAACCACCAGCAGCGCATCCGCACCCGCTTCCTGCGCATGCAGGGCCAGCTCGATCGCTTCATCGGTATTGTTGGAGCCTGCACCCGCAATGACCGGAACCCGTTTCGCCGCAACCTCGATGCACAGTTCAACGACACGTTTGTGCTCGTCGTGGGAAAGCGTCGGGGATTCCCCCGTCGTGCCCACCGGCACAACTCCGTTACTGCCTTCGGCGATCTGCCATTCCACATGGGCGGCGAAAGCCTTTTCGTCCACGGCGCCATTGTCCGTGAACGGGGTAATGAGGGCGGGAATTGATCCCTTGAACATGCAAAGCTCCTGGCGCCGAGCCGGTTCATGCTTCGGCCGCATTCGATGGTTAAAACCGGCACACATTAGTGCCAGCCCTTCGCGCCGACAAGCGCAAAGGCAGCGTATTTTGTCCGAAATTGTCGGAAGTGTGACAGTGTTCGGGCCGTGATCTGCAAGCTTTAAATGCACATAGCGAAAAGCGATATTGCTCGCGGGCCGGTGAATAAAAGTTGATTGAATTGCAGGGGCGCGCTTAACATTTCATTAAGCCTGAAATCCCAAGATTTCCGGGCGGGAGATCAGACCTTTTTTCGGCAATCCCGCTGCAATGTAGCGATATTAGAAGAAAGTCGGCAACTCCGTTACACGATGAAGAACGGCATGAAAAAAACAGTCTGGGGATTGATGGCGGCGGGCCTTGCCGCAACCGTGTGGAACGCGCTGGCCGGGCCGCTGCCCGAGGGCGCCGCGCCGCTTCCCTATGTGAAGCCGGATGCGCCCGCTGTTCCCGCTTTCATGCCCGCTTCGCCAGAGGTTACCGGCGCCATTCCCCGCCTTAACCGGCCCGATGATGCGAGCCAGCTGAAGGCAGGCCTCGACGCGCTTTCCGGGCGCGATGCGGCGCGGGCCATCGCGCTGCGCAACGCCATGCCGACCGGCAGTCTGGACCGTCACATCCTCACATGGGCAATCGCCGTTTCGGGCCAGAAGGATGTGCCTTCAGCCGAAATCGCCGCAGCACAGCGGGAACTCGCCGGCTGGCCGGGCGCCGCGACTTTGCGGGCCAATTCCGAAAAAGCGCTTTATCGCGAAGACCCGCCGGCACAGCAGGTGCTTGCTGCGTTCGGCGGCAGCAAGCCGGAAACGGCGGAGGGCACCGTGGTTCTCGCCAAGGCGCTGGCCGCCTCCGGCAAGGTCGTGGATTCGCAGCGCCTCATTCGCCAGCTGTGGGTGAGCGAAGGCATGGACAAGGATATGGAAGACCGCGTGCTGGCCGCCTTCCCTGCCTATCTGACGGCCGCGGACCACAAGGCGCGCATGGATTATCTGATGTATCGCAGCCGCATCAGCCAAGCGAAACGTTTCGGCGAACTCGGCAAGGCGCAGTCCCTTTACAATGCCTGGGCGGCTGTGCTGCAGCGTTCCGCCAATGCCGGCGCCCTGCTCGGCAAGGTGGATGCCGGCTGGCGCGATGATCCCGCATTCCTTTTCGCGCGCGTGGAGAACCTGCGCAACCAGCAGAAATATCCGGAGGCGGCGGCTCTTCTGCGGCAGGCGCCGAAGGATACTGCCAAGCTGGTCAATCCCGGCGAATGGTGGAACGAGCGGCGAATCATCGCGCGCGGTCTCGCCGATCTCGGCGATTTTGCCGAAGCCTATCGTATCGTCGCCAATCACAATGCCACATCAGCGGTGGATGTCGCCGATGCCGAGTTTCATGCCGGCTGGTATGCTCTGCGGGCGATGCGCGACCCGGCCACGGCTTCGCGTCATTTCAATGCCCTGCTCCAGACATCGAACCGGCCACTTTCGGCCTCCCGCGCCTATTACTGGCTCGGAAGGGCGGCCGAAGCCGGAGGACCCGGCGATGCACGCGACTTCTTTGCAAAGGCGGCAGCCCATCCCGGTACGTTTTACGGCCAGCTTGCCGCTGCACGGATCGGCACGAAGACGCTGAACGTGACCTATCCCAGCCCGAGCAATGGCGACCGCGAGCGCTTTGCCGGCCGCGAAGCCGTGCGCGCCATAGACCGCCTGGAGGCGGCAGGTTACGGCTGGCGCGCCGACAGCCTTTACAGGTCGCTAGCCGAACAGCTCGACAGTCCCGGCGAGCTTGCCATTCTGGCGGCGCGGGCTGAGGGCAACGGTAATCATCAGGTCTCGCTGCAGATCGGCAAGACGGCCTTCAGCCGCGGTATCGATGCGGCCGCACTCGCCTATCCGCTCGGCGTCATTCCCGCCAGCGCCAATATTGCCGGCTCCGGAAAGGCGCTTGCCTATGCGATCGCCCGACAGGAAAGCGCCTTCAACCCCGCCGCCGTCTCCGCCGCCAATGCCCGCGGCCTGCTGCAACTGCTGCCGGGAACCGCCAAGGGCGTGGCCGGCCGCCACGGCCTGCCCTACACGCAGGCGATGCTGACCAGCGATGCGGGCTATAACGCTACACTCGGCGCCCATTATCTCGGCGAGCAGATCGACAGCTTCGGCGGCTCCTACATCCTCACCTTCATCGCCTATAATGCCGGCCCGAAACGTGTCCCCGAATGGATCTCGCGATATGGCGACCCGCGCGGTAAGCCGATTGACGAGGTGGTGGACTGGATCGAACGCATCCCCTTCCCCGAAACGCGCAATTATGTGCAGCGGGTGATGGAGAATTATCAGGTCTACAAGACTAGGCTGGGCCAACAGGCGGATATTGTCGATGACCTGCGCCATGGGCGTGCAGGGTAAGAGCGGTATTCATCGGCCAATCGCTGATCATTCCAAAACATTCAAGCATCGGTTCGCCCGGTGCTTTTTTGTTTCGACGTTTGATTAAAGCCTCTTGGCGCTGGAAGCCATCAAACGAAAAACCCCGGCATCTCTGCCGGGGTTTCCATCACTGACAATGTCAGATCAGATTAGAAGTCGCGCTGAAGGCGGACGAAACCAGTGACCTGATCGTCCTGGCCATCTTCGTCGTAGTAGTTTGCCGTGATCTTCGTGCTCAGACCTTCGGTGATCTTGTAGTCGATGGTTGCGCCAGCGGTCCAGGCATCGCGGTTAGACCAATCGTTGGAAACGATGAAGGTAGAGCTACCGAGAGCGACCTTGTCGCCGACATTGCCGAGGTACTGCACTGCAGGGGTGATGGTCAGGCGATCTGTTGCCTTGATGGCGTATTCAGCCGCAACCGTCCACTCGGAAAGAGCGTAATAAGCGTTGGGGCCAGATGCCCAAACACCGGCTAGTCCAAGCGTGCCAGGTCCGAGATCCGCAAATACCATTGCACGGATGGCGCCTTCTTCCTGATCGACGTCATACGAACCAATCAACTGAAGCGTAGCAGCGCCGAACTTTCCGCCAATGCCGGCAGTGATACCGACGTTGTTGTCCACTTCCTGCGAAAGTGTGAACCCGCCACCAACGATGGGATTGACGGTCGCGAACTGCGAGTCAGTGCCCTGAAGCTCGTCAACCGAGATACCTGCCCAGAAAGAACCGGTGTCGTAGGTGTAACGAATGGAGTTGAAGAGGGTGTTCGAGGAGAGCAGGTCTGTCTCGCCGGAGAGATCGTCGTCCCACCAGCTGTAGAACTTACCAACGCGGAGGCCGCCGAGCTCGATGAATGCCTGACGAGCTTCAACGCCGGAAGAAGACGAAGAGCCGCTTTCTGCATCAGCGCGGAATTCGATGAAACCACGCAGAGCGCCGAGTTCGGTGTCGGTACGGGTATCAACGTTGAACTGGGCGCGCGTGAACGAGTTCCAGTCCGAAGTTCCCATCTGATCGCGGCCGAAGCTGGTCTGGAAGCGGACGTAACCGCTGAACTTCAGGCAGGTTTCGGTACCAGGAATGTAGAAGAAGCCCGTACCGAACGCGTCGCAAACGCGAACATATTCCAGGGGCTCAGGCTCAGCAGCGACGATAGCGTCGGCAGCGTGAGCGCCAGATACTGCTGCGAGAGCTGCAGCGGAGCCGATAAGAAGGCTCTTGATGTTCATGATTGACCTCCAGTCAAACGCTAATTTGCGAAAGCAGCGGGTGGGAAGCGCATATCGATGCGTGCTGCTTATGAGTTTGATTAGAGCCAAAACATCGCTTCAGGGCAATCGCAATCGTGACAAAAGGAAGACAGTAAGGTGTCCTTAGTTTTTTATTGTTGCGAAATTGATACATTTGCAATGTCCGGAGCCAATTGTTAAAAATGCATTAATTCTACATATTATTCAAATGGTTAGCGTCGCGCGCAAAAGGACAAGAAAACGTTTCCCGGTGGCCCTGAGAGTAGAGGCGTCATTGAAAAAAGGCAGACTGTCAAAGCGTTGGGCTAGCGCGGGTCGAATCAAGTGTCTCGAGCACAAGCACCTCGAACAGCTGGCAATCACAGATCCCGCTTATGGGGACGTGGCGTCACGCAAGGATGCAAGCGAGAGTGACGCCGGCGTCTGACGACGAAAAATTTTCTTACAAAAAAACCCCGGCATCTCTGCCGGGGCTTTCCGTCACTGACGATGTCAGATCAGATTAGAACGAACGCTGAAGGCGAACGAAACCGTTCCAAGAAGAAGAGCGGTTGTCTTCGTCGTAGTAGTTAACTGCAACCTTCGTGGAGAGACCCTGCGTGATCTTGTAGTCCACGGTCAGGCCAGCCTGCCACGCGTCACGGTCAGACCAGTCGTTGGTGAGGATTGCAAGACCGGTCGGTGCAGCGGCAGTGCCGAGAACAACGCGATCAGCAACGTTACCGAAGTACTGCGCGCCGGGCGTGATCGTCAGACGATCGGTTGCCTTGATTGCGTACTCAGCAGCAACTGCCCACTCGGATTCTGCGTAGTAAGCGTTTGCGCCAGAAGCCCAAACACCAGCCAGGCCGAGCGTGCCCGGGCCGAGGTCAGCAGTTGCGATCAGGCGAACTGCGCCTTCTTCCTGGTCGACGTCGTAGGAGCCGATGAGCTGCAGCGAAGCCGCACCGAGCTTAGCGCCGAGGCCGAGGGTTACGCCAACATTGTTGTCAACTTCAGCCTGAACGACCGGGATGACGCCGCCTACAGCCGGACCAACCTGCGTACGGAACTGACCGTCGATGCCCTGAAGTTCGTCAACCGAGATGCCTGCCCAGAACGAGCCAGCGTCGTAGGTGTAACGAATGGAGTTGAAGAGAGCGTTCGTGGAAAGAACGTCAGCTTCACCGGAGAGACCATCGTCCCACCAGCTGTAGAACTTACCGACCTTCAGGCCGCCGAGTTCGATGAAAGCCTGGTCAACGAATACGGAAGACTGCGAAGACGAACCAGAGTCAGCGTTGCCGCGGAAGCCGATGAAGCCACGCAGAGCGCCGAGTTCGGTGTCCGTGCGGGTGTCGATTTCGAACTGGGCGCGCGTGAACGAGTTCCAGTCAGACGTACGGTTGTTGGTGTTAGGACCAAAGCCCGTGCCGCGGTTGATGTCGGTCTGGAAACGAACGTAACCGCCGAACTTCAGGCAGGTTTCGGTGCCGGGGATGTAGAAGAAGCCGGTGCCGAAAGCGTCGCAAACGCGAACGTATTCCAGGGGCTCGGGCTCAGCAGCGACGATGGCGTCAGCGGCCTGTGCGCCGGATACTGCTGCGAGAGCCGCAGCGGAGCCGATCAGAAGGCTCTTGATGTTCATGGTTGACCTCCAGTCAAAGTTTTTAAAAGGGTCTGGGTACTTTCGCTGAAGGACAGCATTCCCTGCCCCATTCCCGTGTTCTCAGAAGCCAAACGATCCACCGCCTCGCTTCTGGTGGTGAAAATACAAAAGGTTTCGCCGCATGCAATCGCCAACATCCGATAAATAGCATTTACGTATATGCTTCATTTCGGTTTGTTGCGGAAACAACACACACCGCCCCGCGGATGGACAAAAGCTTTTACAATACGTTAAGATTTCTGTTGAGAATCCGTTAGTTAGGGCGGTTAACAAGGTATTTCCAATCCACCGGTGTTTTCCGCGATCCCTTGCTACGCAGGCAGCGCTATAGAGATTTTTTGCCTCCGCTGCACACATCGCAGGTGCGGCCGTCATGCGGGGAATGAGCCGGCTTCGGAAACGAGCGCGAGCGGGGAGCGATTCACTGGCAATGATTCGAAAAGCGATTCACCCGCCCTGGTCGATTGCGTGCGGCGATGGTTGCTGTTCGACCGGGTCATTGCCGGACATGGCGTAAGCGATGACCGCGATGAGGATGGCGGCCGCGAGGATGGAGAGAACGAAGCGCATTGTCAGTTACCTTCCGCTGGAAGGCAGCCGAACAAGGTCGAAACACGAAAGTTCACGCATTTGCGATATTTGCGGATGATTTGTAGATTAATATCCTGATATCGGTCAGCGATGCCAGCCCGGCCAATGTCAATGAAGCCCGCTATCTCACCTTTATGAATCGGAAGATTATCAAGCGAGAAATCGACATAGGTGGCAACCGAATCAGCTGTAAACGTGAACGATAGAGGCGCTAAATTGCATGCCACACCCGTACGGCGGCGCAGGCCTGTTCCGACTGGTATGGATCATTCATCAGTCTCCATACGGTCTTGACGCCTACGACAAGCCTCTCCCCCGCCTGCCGAAGGGATGAATGCCGTCCTCATTGCACGGAACCGGGCCATGAATTCAGTATATGTGGTGTGGGGCTTAAGAAGGGATCAGCGCTTCGACTGCCTGGTGGCGTGCGGTGATCGACAATGAATGGCGGAGAGGATGGGACACTCTCCCCCGCGCCATCTAGCCTGTTGTTCTTATTGACATTCAATCCCTTAGAGGCCATCCGTGGGTCACAAGTCTGGGTCCACACAGGGTTTACCAATGGCGAAACAGTCCGATTACCTACAGTTTCACGGCAACAAATGGCGAGTCCGGGTGCGAGTTCCGAGAAAGCTCCAAGACATCGTAGGCACCACGGTTCTAATCGAACCCCTTGGAACCAGCGACAAGAAGACAGCAGATGTCCTCAAGCATGGAGCCCTGAGCCGTATTAAAGAGAAGCTCCGCATTGCCGAGAAAATATTGGCGACCGAAGACCCTTTGACGGCTGAAGCATTAAAGCATCGCCTCTTCATTGATGAGGACGCAAAGCTGTACCCAAAGAGGCCTCCCAGCGATCAACATGATGACGCTATGTATGGGATCGTCCTCCGGGCCGAACAGATAGAGAGGACTCAAGGTCTATCCCGTGCCCAGACGTTTGCTGCCCTTGCGTCGGGACAAGCCACGCCCATAAAGCACCACAAGACCACCTTTGCGGACTTCAAATCCTATCCCATTGATTCTGTCAGTGAACTGGATAGGGCCTTGGGCTGGATAGAGACGTGGCTCTTGGCGAATCATTTCCCGCAGAGCGTGGAAGCCATCGATAGGACCACTGCCGCAAGGTTTCTGCGAGAATACCTTGTGATAGGCCGAACGAAGAAAACCGCTTCGAAGTCCCTTAGCTTCATCCGCGAATACTGGAAGTGGATGGGCGAAAGCGGGTATGTCTCGGATAACCCTTGGGTTGGTCAAACGCTCCCAAATCCCCCCAGACCCTCGGGGCCCCTTGATGAGGACAATGGGAAGCGACCCTTCACAGACGAAGAGGTAGCTGTACTAATCTATGGACCAGCGAACACCATGCTTGCCGACATTATGCGGATCGCCGCTCTCAGTGGTATGCGCATTGAGGAGATATTCAGGCTCCGGGTAGCGGACTGCAAAGACGGCCTTTTCAGAGTAACAGGCGGCAAGACGGAAAATGCTCGCCGCAAGGTGCCTATCCACCCGCTCCTCCTCGAGATCGTCAAACGAAGAACCGAAAAGAAGCCCCAGACAGCCTTCCTTATAGATGAGTTCCCTGATGGAAACGCCAAAGTCGCATGACAGCCGCTCCCACGCAGCCGTGAAGCGCTTCAGTAGATACCGAAGGAAGCAAAGCGTGGACGAAAGGCCTAACAGAAAAAGGGTGTCTAACGTGGACTTCCATTCCTTCCGTAGATGGTTCATCCGGTCAGTCCGCACATCCATGCTTAATAATGGCAACCCCGGATTTGACGCTTGGACCTTCCCAGCAGTCGTCGGCCATACCGAGGCGGTTGACCGTGCGAAGGCCCTAGACATGAGCCAACAGCACTATGCGGGACAGGACCTGGAGGAGGCCAGAAGGAAGCTAGTTGAGTCCGTAAAGCTCCCTCCCCCGCCGAAGAAAGATTAGCACACGAATTAGTAACAATGTGAGATATATCAAATAATTTCATGCGGTTACATGATTCTCATCTGAAGATATCCATGTATCCTGTTGCGACATCACTTAGCGAAAAGGATCAATGGGAATGGTTACATTTACACTCGGCGGCTCGTTCGAATTTCAACGACTCTACCGGCTTACCTTCTTCCGGCTCGGTCGCAGACACTTTCAGATCGAACGGGACGCTGACCTATGGGATCGGCGTTACTGGGCGTGGGACCTCAGCCGGGACACAGGACATGATGCCACCCGCCGTGTATTCATTGGGCCCTTTGAGATTTCGTGGCATCGCGAACCCTGAGCAATCAATTCCCAGCGTATTGAACGATGTGAGTAGCTGAGGGATAATCTCCCGGCTACACTTTTAGGAGGCTCCCGGATGCCAATACCCCTCGCCACGAAGTCCGACCTCAAGAGAATCAAGGCCCAGATGCTTCTCGCTATTGCCGGAATGATGGCCGGCTCCGTGAGTTTCACCCTGTTCGCCGCTTGGGCCAGCCTCTCAACACGTTGAAATAAATCGTAAATTCAATAGGCGTAGTATTGATATAGCGGGACGACCTACTCGGTCCCGTAATTAGATGCCCTATTGAATAGTTCCACGTCCCGCGAAATAGGCGTCCTAACGATATAAGCGGGTGTGGTCCTGCTCCATCCAAACTCATCATTCAAAGCCATCGACCCGTGAGGAATGCCCTCAGCGGGCGCTTTGTGTTGCCTTCAAGAAAGAACCCCATGCCACCATCCGAGCCGCCTAGGGTTGATCCCATTACGTCAGCCGCGTTGAAAGCTACAGAGTACGAGATCGAGCGCAACCAACTGGCTAGAGAACTCGGGCACCTCCCAGAACTCCATGACCTTTCCCCGGAAGAACAGCAAGAGGCCGAACAGAAGCACGTCCGATTGCGCGAACTGGACCATCTTCTCACTGAGGCACATATAGACATCACGCGGCCACTCGATGAGACCTTTGAGCGGATAAGGCGGGATGGTCGCGAACAGATGGCCCTAGAGCGCCGCAGTCAACTCCGCCTAGTGAGCCCCCAGAACTAACCCACCACCACAATCCACGCCGTTTCCTCCCGGACGTACCCACGTTGCGGGCCTTTCGTCATGTCCGGGAGGCGGCTCAAGGAGACAATGACACATGGCAAGAGAACCAGTCAGGCGCATTCAAGGCGTTAGTGCCATACAGCCGGTAGCCCAGCCCACAGACACTTATGTTCGCCCCGCCGAGCCCTCACCATCACCACTCCGGGAAGTGGCACAGGGCCTTTCCGAACTGGACAGCGGCATGGGAGCCTTTCTCGCAAAGCGGAAGCAGAAGCAAGACGAAGCTGATAAGGTGCAGGGCGAAGCCCTCTTCAATAAGCTGAACGGAGTCGGTTGGGCAGAGGGCACACGGCGCGGCCTAATCCCGCCAAATCAATCCCCGGTCTTCATGAAGGCCTACAAGGCGGCTCAGGGCAATCTCGCAGGCATCCAGCTCCGTGAGAAATTCAACGGGGCGTACCTGAATTGGGATGGCCGTAACAGTAACGATCCTCAGGCCTTCCAGACCTTCCTCGGGGACTTCATCAAGTCCAACGTCCAGACGGACGACCCCGACATGTTGGCCCCGCTCAATGACCACGTTCGGCAGCTCTGGGCGGATGGACACCAGATGTTCACCTCCGAGTCTGCCAAGTCGGTCTACAATGGGAACCTCAATACCCGTGCGGCCATCTCCGGGCGGTCCATTGATGCCGCCAACGACGAGGGCTTGGGGAGCGGCAAGGGGACGGACTACGAGCGTCTTTGGGGCGATCTTATAGCCCAGCGTGAGGAGGCCCTCGGCGCAGGTACTCGACGGGAGGACTATGACAAGACCCTCGTGAGCACCATCGCCGCCAAGGCTCTGGAACATGGTGATCCCGCCATGCTCGACCTTCTGGACAAGATGCTTCCGGGCGATACGGTCAAGATGTCCGACTACCCAGACTACAGGGATGTCAAACAAGACACCATCTCCAAGATCGACACCCTGAACCGCCAACGGATGGTGGATGAGGACGCACTTCGCAAGAAGAAGGACACAGAGCGAGAACGGACCATTGTGGCAACCGTAAGCCGTGTCTTGGCCGAAGACCCTATGGCCGAAGTTCCCGAGGATGTCATGCGGGAGTGGGAACGCCATGACGGCCTAGCCCGCAAGAAGCTCGTGGAAATTCGCAAGACGTTGGCCGACGCGGACAACACCGAGGAAAGGGGCCGCATCAATGACCTCCTCATAGACATCCGAAATGGCCAAGGCTCAGCACGAGTCCTCAAAGCCGCCCAAGATGGTGTCATCCGTAACCCGGCAACACTCAAGGACATGTTGGACCGTGCTGACCGATACGAAAAGGCCCGCAGAGAAGGCACAGGCATCCTCACAGGGCAAACCGCCAAGCGATACCTTGGCGTCATTCGGGATAAAACAACTTCCATGGATGACGGTGCCAACCTTCTCAGCAGTTTACTCAGTGGTGGTACTGGCGGGCTTACTGACGAAGGGCTTGAGGCAACTCAGGACTTCGAGGCCATGCTCATGGAATGGGAGGAGAAAAATCCCACCGCAACGCTAATGGAGCGGGAAAAGGCCATCAACGAAATCGGCCAATTAATCATCCAGCGCATAGACCCCGCCATTGCGGACGTTAAGAGCCCCGACAAGTACCGGAGCCGTGCGCAAATAGAGCGTGACGAAGGAACGGGCATTCTCCATCCCGAGGGTGCCCCTACACCTGTCCCCTCCAATAGTCCGCCTAACGACAATGCGGATCGATGGGAGCAACTTTACAGCGGGGACCAACCGCCATTCCTCGAAAGACTTGATGATGTTGAATTGAAGCGCCTCAAGGACAACCTGCCGGAAGGCATCCCTATTGAGCAATTCAATGCCGATGTCTGGAACGAAGTCCGGGAAATCCTGAAGGAGGAACGCGGCGACAATCCGCCCGGAGTTGATCCCATGAAGACTGACTCCATCACCTTCGACAACGAGGCCGCCAAGCAGACCGCAGACGCCATCGGACAGATGATCGACAATGTGGTGGCCAATGGTGGATACTCCACGAACCTTTCCGACAGTCCCACTCTCCCCATCCTCAATCTCATCGGCCACACCGAGGGCACCGACGAGCGGCGAGGGTATAATGAGACGCTGGGCTACGGAGCCTACACGGGCGGCGACAAGGACCTCACCAAGATGACCTTGGGCGAGATCAAGAAGCTGCAATCCCAGATGTTGGCCCACCCAAACAACAAGTGGAACTCCTCGGCGCTGGGTCGCTACCAGATCGTCGGCAAGACACTTCGTACCCTCCAGCAGCAGATGAAGCTTAGCGACAGCGTTCTCTTCGATGAGAAGACACAGGACGCCATGGCTATGCAGCTCCTCAAGGGCCGAGGCTACGATGACTGGATGGCGGGCAAGATCAGCGATGCCACCTTCATGAACAATCTCGCGAAGGAATGGGCTTCCCTGCCGACGACCGCAGGCAAGGGCTACTATGACGGGCAGAAAGCCCGCGTTGGGACGGACTCTGTTCTGACGGCATTTGCCGCCATGAAGACACCCAAGGAGTCTCCGTTCGATGCGATCCTGACGCCGCAGGCCACGAAGCCGAACCCCGCCGTCTACGCCAAAATCCCCGAGAAGGAAGTCGCGCAGTTCCTCGAATGGAACCCCGATCCCGTGGCGAACCATGAGGCCAACCTCAAGACCCTCAGGCCGAAGCTGGGCGATGTCGTCAGGCGGGCTCAGGAACTCTCTGGGGTCAAGTTTGTGATCGGCGCAGGTGCCCGTACCGAGGAGCTTCAGAAGAAGGCCGTCAAGTGGGGCTGGTCGAAGACGATGGACTCGGACCACCTCGACAAGGACGGTTCCGGCTCCCGCGCAGTGGACCTCTGGCCAGTTGATGACGATGGCGCTGTGGACTTTGACGACGCCAAGCAGATGGCCATTGTCGCCGCCATGAAGCAGGCCGCCAAGGAACTCGGTGTCACCCTCGACATCGGGGCCGAGTGGAAGAAGTTCAAGGACAAGCCCCACTTCGCCATCAAGGCCTGACCTCCTCCACCACCAAATTTAGGAAGACATAATATGGATGACCTTCTTCAAAGGGCCATGGAACGCGCCCGTGCGAAGTACGAACAGCAGCCCTCCCCGGAAGCGGAACCGTAAGACGGAAATCTTATCGACCAAGGTATAGCCAGCCTGAAATCCATGGGACCTGTCGGGGAGTTTGTTGGCAATGGTATCAACCAAGCCCGATCCACTCTTGGCTCTGTCACCACAGGAGCCTTAAAGGCAGGCTTTGAGACAAGCGACTTCCTGCATGAACTGGCGGGCTCTCCCGTCAAGCCAGAAGACCAGACGGACTTCCGTAAGGCCGTAGAGGCTCAGGACAAGTTCTATGGCCAGAACTACCAGCCCGCCGCTGTGGTGTCCGATGTCTCCCAGTTTGTCACGGGGATGATCGGGGCGGGCAAGTTGATGGCTCCAATCAAGATCGCCCAGAAAGCAGAACAAGCCGGGAAGGTCGCCAAGGTTGGCTACGAGATTGGGCGTGGTGCTCTTGCGGGAGGCATCGTGCTTGATCCCCATGAGGAGCGGCTTTCAAACCTCATCCAGCAATATCCTGCCCTTTCCAATCCCATTAACGAGTACCTGTCCGCCGACCCTAACGATAGTTACATGGAGGGTAGACTGAAGAACGCCCTTGAGGGTGCGGGCATGGACCTCGCTCTTACAGGTATCTTTGCGGGTGTCCTCAAGGCGTATCGCTACGCCAAGCTTGGAGATCAAGAGGCGGCCCAAGTGGCCTTAGCGGAGGTGGACACCCCCGACTCCTTGGCGGCACTCACCGAAGCCGAAACCCCGAAGCCCCGCGTAAGGATTAAGGCCGGTAGCGAACGGGTGGATGTGGACGGTAACCCTCTGGTCTCACCTTCGCCAGAGACACTACCGGCACCTGAAGGCAAGCCGAGGGTCCGCGTACAGGCCGGTTCCGAAAGGGTTGACCTCCCTCCTCAAGCCGCTGACGAGATGCCTATCTCTCTGGGTGAGAAGCCGCAGGCTTTGTCTGACGAGTCGGTAACCGTCCCGGTGAAGTCCGAGGCCTCCGATCTTCCCAAGGCCGACGCCGTGAAGCCCTTAGAGACCCCCGAGGTTTCAGAGGGACCGAAAGCCACGACTCCTGAGGTGGACATGGCGCAAGTCCTACGCGGTACAGACTTCGACCTCTCCGCCATCGAGCAAGCAGGTTCCTACAATGAGGCCCTCCTTCAGGGACACAAGTTCTCCGATGGTGGAAGTATCCCGTGGCAGAAGCTCAGCACACCGGAAGACGTGAAGGTTCTCATCGACAATGCCGTGACGGTCTTCAAGCCGGAGCTGGATGCAATGAAGGGCGGCGATGTCCTGAAGGATGCCTCCGTGGATCGATCCATTCGACAGATGGCCCGATACTTTGAGGACGACCCTGCCTCATTGATGAGGGACCTCTCCAAGGCGGGCGATGCTGCCAAGGACATGGTGAAGCAGATGGAGGCGGGCTATCTGGTCTCCAATCAGATGTTCCTTGATACCTTCGATATCGTGAGGAAGATCAGGGCAGGAAACCTTGTAGACTTCGATGGTGACACAGCCGCCGCGATTGCGGAAGCGAAGCGCCGCCTCTCCCTAGCCGTTCAAGCTTATGGAGAATCGCAGAGCATCAGGTCCAATGCAGGCCGAACGCTTCGCCGCCTACAGGGAGGCTTCAAGATCACGCCCGAAGACCTCTCCCGAATCAACACGATGGACAATGGCAAGTTTGTTGACCTTCTGTATGGCACCGAGGGAGACCCCAAGAGGCTCCGGGAGTTCGCCACGCATAGCTTCTGGAAAGGGGTGATAGATGAGGGCCTATTTCAGATGAGGAATGGGCTCCTATGGAATTACAAAACCCACGCCATCAACATCACGGGCAATGCCTTGATGCTTGGTGCCCGATCCCTCGAAAAACAAATCGGTAGCTATTTCGTTAGGGGTGGTTCTGCGATCCGACAGCAGGCCGCCAAAGAGTATTACTACACGATAGCCTCTCTGTCAGACGGGCTCAAAGCCGCCCTTGACGCCTTCGACCGTGGAGATAGCGGTCTAGCCCCCCATGCGACCGAATGGCTTGAGACTGGCACCCAAGCAACCCACCAGCCGCTCAACCTTCGGGATGTCCGATCACCGATGGACCTCTTTGAGAATCTTTGGAAGGCTAATCTCTGGCACACAGCAACCGGCCTCCCGACGCGGGCGCTCGGCGCACAGGATGAGTTTTTCAAGACCGTCCGATATCGTGCTGTTGTGCAGGCCAATGCGATGGTACAGGGCGAAGCTCAGGGGCTGAAAGGCTCGGAACTCCGAGACTACTTGGAGCAACGTCTGGCGTCCGCATTTGACTCAAACGGCAGGGCGACCGACAAGGCCGCGCTTCAGGAGGCCCAGACAACCACGTTCTCACAGGACCTATTGCCGAACACATGGGGAAGCACTCTCCAGACGGTTAGAAATAATCATCCCGCCGTTGGCTTTGTCCTGCCCTTTGTGAAGACTCCTGTAAATGTCCTGAGGATGGCCGTGAAATATACTCCCGGCCTGAACATGGCACAAGCAGAATACCGTGAGATGATTCGGGGAGCGCGTGGGCCCGAGGAACAGGCACGGGCATATGGACAAATGGCTCTCGGCAGCCTCATCCTTGCTAGTTCTACGATGCTGGGCATGTCTGGAAGGATTACGGGTGCTGGCCCCAGCGACCTAAAATCCCGACAAGAACTTGAGGCGACGGGCTGGCGTCCGTACTCCTTGAAGATGGAGAATGCGGATGGCTCCACCACCTATATCCCGCTGGGAAGGCTCGATCCGACAGGTTTTGTCCTAAGCGTCGGCGCGGACCTTGCCGAAATCTTCCAGATCAATCCCAGCGAGGACTCTTACACGGATGCCATAGCGGCTTCTGCCATCGCCATCTCCAAGAATCTAGGAGAGCGGGCCTTCCTACAAAACATCCGGCAGGCCATTGAGGCAGCTTGGAGTCCAGACCAGAGCCTAGGCCGTTTCGCCGGGAATATCGCCGGTAACCTCGTGCCCGCCTCCTCTGCGATTAGTGCATACGGTAACGATGATCCGTATCTAAGGGAAGCTCGTACCTTCATTGATACCGTCAAGCGCCGCCTTCCCGGCTTCTCTGAGACACTGCCGCCAAAGCGAGATGTCTTTGGGGAACCTGTATGGAAGCAAGTAGGCCTTTCCACTGTGTCCTCCCCCGACATCGTACAGGGCGAACATAACCGCATCATCTTGGAGACCGGCAAGGGGCTCAACCTTCCAGACCCCTCCCGAAACGGGGTTGACCTCCGGGATGTCAAGTTGAGCAACGGCAGGAATGCTTATGACCTATTTCAGGAATATTCCGCGATGCCCGCTCCGGGGAAATCCATGAAGGACGCCATCAAGGCAGTCATGGAGGCCCCCGATTATGCGCTACTCCCCGATGGCGATGCAGGCACGCAGGGTACTAAACTTTGGGCCATCTCTGGTACGGTCAGTAAGTACCGAGAGGCGGCCTACAAACGGTTACTCCAAGAGTTCCCAGAGCTTCGCAAGCAGGTAATGCAGCGAAAGGTAGAAGCCGCAGGTGCCTACCTAGACAACAAGGCCGAACGGGATGGCTCCGGGATGACCGGCGCGGAACTTCTCAAGCGTATCGGCTTCTAAGGATCAGCAAAGATGGATGATGTAGTCCTAATCTACCTCTTCACAGCGAGGGGCAGACAGGGAGACGCACGACAAGGCGTGGGCATTGGTGCTCACGTCATGGACGGCCCCGGTGTGCGACTCTTCAAGGGCCATGGCTACGCCTCAGATGGTGAATTTCCACGAGCCTACGCCACCTACCAGCTACTTGACCTGTTTCCCGGCAGAAACTTCAAGCTCTACACCGAGGGCTTCCAGAAGCGCCTACAGGACTTCCACCTAGGCGGCGGAAAGACCACCAAGGGCAAACCGTATGTCGGCAGCGAGTACCTTGCCGAAATCAGCAAGGCCCGCTCACGGCTCACCATCATGAGGCCTCCCAGCGGCTTCTCCCCGGAATACCTCATGGCGAAACATGCGGCGCGGGATGCCCTCAAACAGCTAGAGGAGCGCCCGGAGTCTCGCAACCTCGTACCCGTGGTGCTGAGTAAGAATCATATCCTAGGCTTCAAGGAGGTCCCATGAGCATCGAACGCCGAATGCGCCGAAAGCTGGACATCAAGTGCCGCGCCGGGGAAGCTCCAGAGGAACCAAACGGAAAGTGCATGGCGTGGGGATGCAGGAGGCCAACCCAGCGGGCCTCCAGCAAGGGCCTCTCCGAGATGTACTGTAAGCGTCACATTGAGTTCAAGCGACGGCACGGCTCTGCTTGGCGAAAGAGCTTTTCGGCAACCGAATTGAAACCCGTCCGGGAGGCCGTCAGGCGCTGGATGTCTGCCCACAAAGATGGCAAATGGGTGCTGAGAACGGTTGACCTCCTTGAGAACCGGCTACATGCAGCAGGCCCTTCCAAGGTTACAGCTTGGGGCTGGGCAGGCTCAGGGCTGGACAACCGGAAGCGGGCATTTGAGGTCTTGGCACGGGTGCGGGATGCGGGGGTGTCAGGTAGCTACTTGCTTGAAGCCGTCCTCACAGTGAGGGTAGCGGGAGAAGTTCTTAGTGCCCCCAGAGATGCCGATTTCATGAACACCCAGATTGCCAAGCTCATCCACCGCAAGGCCAGCGGAACCCATTACCCTGTCTCGAAGTACCCACGGGCGGAAGGAGGCTTTATGAGGGTACTTGGCGAGATCATCGCGGCTCTGTGCGTGGACGTGGTGGACAAGGAGACAGTGATGGAAATTGCATCCACCATCTCAGCCGGAAATGCTTGAGGGTCTCCATCCCTTGCGTGGTCAAGTGAGGGTTGGGGGTCCTTCGAGTTCAGCGGGGGAGTTAATAGGCGTGCTATATGTAAGCGAGGCCGCGCTTGAGTGATCCCATCAGTAATGCTCCGCAATCGGTCGAAGACTTGAAGCCCCTCCACTATGACCCTTGGCTCATTCCGCTAGGCCCTCTCGAAGCCCTCTCCAAGCAAATCTTTCAGTCCCTTCCACAGCCGCCGATAACTCCCGGACGCAAGCCCAGAGCCGACGCGATGGCCCGCCGTGAAGCCGCCCTCAAGTCCATCATTGCGAACCTTGCAGCCTTCCACCTGTTCCCGGCTCCCCGATCAGGCGTGGCCATGCGACTCAGGAACTCCAAGAAAACCCGCTATGACATGAAATCCTTTCATGCGGATGTCTTGCGTGGGTGTGTCGGCGGGCTTCATGAGGCTGGGCTTCTGGTCCTTGCACCCGGAGAATACAAGAAGAAGCGCACTATGATAGCGCCGAGTGATGTCCTGAGGGAACGCATGGAAACCGCTGATGTTAGCCTTGAGCATATCGGGAGGATGGAAGGGAAGGAAACCGTTATCCTCAGAACCAGACGGAAGGGTAATCTGGCGTCCGAACCTCTGGACTATGTGGACTCCTCCAAGACGGTCTCAATGCGTCGGGACATGGAGACCATCAATGCCACATTGAATAGTGTCTCCCTTGAGTTCGATGGTGTCCGCCTTCCTCCGCAATGCCTTATGAGAATCTTCACCCAGCCACGCGGACAGGAGGCCCCGGAGTTCGTTCTTCATGGACGACTCTATGACGGCTTCTGGCAGAACCTCCCCGGCTCTCTCCGTTATAGGTTTACCATAGACGGCGAGGAGATTGCCGATCTTGATTACAAGGGCATGTTTCTTCAACTCGCTTACACCTGTCTTGGTGCGGAGATGCCTGATGGAGACCCTTACGCCGTCCCCGGCATCGTTGGACACCGCGACACGATCAAAAGGCTAACTAACTCGTTTTTCTTCCGCGACGGTCTTGCAACACGTTTTCCGCGTGGTGTCGAAAGATTGCCGTCACCTTGGACGATGGAGAAATTCATTGCGGCGATATCAGCACTGCATCCGGCCCTTGTGCCCCTGTTCGGCTCAGAGATCGGCTTTGAGTTGATGTTTCGGGAATCTGAGACGATGGTGGCTGTGCTGCTGGAACTCGCCGCACGGGGCATTGTGGCCTGTCCTATGCATGATGGCCTGCTTTGCAGAAAGACACATCGCTCCGTCGCTGTGGCGGTCATGGAGCAAGTCAGCTTGGAGAAGCTTGGGCGAACGTTTCAGGTGGTCGAAAAGCCAGTCTTGCGGCCTTCAGGGAAATAACTCGCTCCTAAGGATAGGAGTTGCTCCGGGAGTATCTCTTGGAGTGGGGAGGAGGCCTTTATCTCCATCATCGGCCTCTTCTTTGTTTCCTTGCCTTAATGCTCAAAGTCACTGACTTGATATAACCGGGAAGAGTTAGGAGAAGAGGGAGGGATAAACCCGACCTAATCAGGTTACACACAGCCCTCTAAGCCCTCCGCTAAAGCCCATCCCCAAGTCTCTCCTCACACAATCTGGGTGTCTCAGCATCGCGACCAACGCGGGGAGCACGGCCATCAATGTTTTTTCATCAGGAGGACATCAAGTAGAGCCCTCAGCCTCCGTAAGGATCATAGGCTCTCTGCCGACCGTTCCAAGATGATTTGTTTATGCTCCCCAAACGATACTCATGGTCACAGGGAATACACTTGAAGAGTTGCTGTTGGGAGGCAGTGGTTCCCTGATGCTGTAGGATGGACTTCTTGCCAACCTCAAAGCAGGCAGGGCATAGCCTGTGCGTAGGCTCCCCATCAGTTGCATCCGCCTTGAGTTCATACGCAAAGGTCCCCCCGCCGTAGTCCTTCAGGGAGTACCTTGAAGCGGTAGACTTCCAGTCATCCACGGCGGACACTTTGCGCTTCAGTTCGGCGTTCTCCTGAAGGATTTCATAGAGCTGTGTCTGAGCCGCCATGGCTGAGGACTGGGCAGTGAGGATAAGGTCCTGCATCTCGATGACCTTGCCCTTTACGGTGGACATATCGCTAATCTCTTTGGTGGTCTTTGCGATGTCCATAGCGGTCTTCAGGGTGGTGGCGATACCTGAAACCAATGTCAAATCAACCATCATCATTCCTCTTTGTTCGGTCCCTTTAAATGACATTGATTCGAGAAGGCGTCAAAAACAAAACGGGAACACATTTGAGGGTAGCAAAAGATACCGGCAGTAAATTTTTAGGGTGTCGCACGCGAAGGTTTGAACCACGAGGCAAAGGGCAGGCTTTCCCCCCCGTACCCGTCCCCCGATTTTCAGAAAGTCCAACCTTTGCCGGGAGTGGGACGAGACGCACGACTCGAAGGGGTAGGCCTACTAAGACCACACCCCTTCCACGCCTAGTCTCACTCTGCCGCCTTGTCCGTTAGGGCATACCTCAATGGACGTGAAATTTTCGGACTGAAGAGCGTCCACTAGGGTTGACATCCTCCATTCGGACATGCATCTATACGGACATTATCCATTCGGACACTTGGAGGCATACCTCATGGCCACATTCCTTTATGCCCGCGTATCGACCAATGAGCAGACCCTTGAGCACCAACAAGCTCAGGCAGAGGCGGCGGGCTACACCTTTGACCACATCATTGCCGATAAGGGGGCCTCGGGCGTCAGCGTCCCCATGAGGAACCGCCCTGAAGGCAAACGCCTCTTTGATATGCTTAGGGCCGGAGATACTCTGGTTGTCCGCTGGGTTGATCGTTTGGGCCGCAACTACGATGACGTGACGGAGACCATCAAGGCATTCCTCACTAAGGGTGTTATCATTCGCACAGTCATCAATGGCATGGTCTTCGACGGAAGCACCAAGGACCCCATGCAGATGGCCGTGAGGGATGCCCTTATTGCCTTCATGGCGGCAACCGCACAGGCTCAGGCAGAGGCTACCAAAGAGGCACAGCGTGCGGGCATCGCCCATGCCAAGGCCAAAGAGGATGCCTACAGGGGCCGCAAGCCGAGCTTCACGCGGCAACAGGTCGATACCGTGCGGGACTTGCTTTCAAAGGAGACCCAGATTGCAGAGGTGGCGAGGGTCACCGGCCTTTCCCGGCAGACGGTCTATCGCATCAAGGATGACCCTCAGGGAACGGAAAAGGCTTTAGCTATTTGGGGATAGGCGGCAACCTGAGCCCACAGAGCCCGCCAACTGTGGAGTTAACCAAGAAGTGCACAAGTCACGCCCAGCCCTTGCCTTCATCAAAGGTAACACGGGGCTTCGCGAATCGATAACCGTTCCACATGAACTTAATTGCTCCTATGGGGCCAAACTTCGGTACGACCCTATGCAATAGTTTCTCGGGTGTGATGATGGTTACAGGCGTGCCTACCTTCGACTTTGCTACCACTTTCATTAACGAATAATCCATCGTCAAAAAGTAGTCCATTTGTGCCGACTCCGCACACCAAATATGATAGGCGTCCAGCGCTTGATTTAGATTCAATGGACGGTCGTTGCCTTGAAACGCCCCAGTCATCTTTGAAAGCTCCTTGTAGCGTGGATGGGCGATAGCACTCACGAAATCAAGAGCGTGCTCTTTGAATGTCCTGCCGCCGCCAGCTACTACACGTTGCCTCTCAATTGGATCGGGAACTACCTGAATAGGGCAGCCGAAAAAGCGACCAGAAGGGCTAGCCATTCCGGGCAAGCCCCAAGTTTCCAACTCGACTTCCCGGTGTACGTGAAAACTGAGAAAATCTGAAATACCCGCGTAGGCAATCATTGCGAGAAACAACGCGTCCCGCCTCTGTTCATCTTTCTTGATCTTGTTGATTCCATTGAGCGTGTAGGGCTCATGGATTGGGGCTTCAAATGTCGTGCCCCCCCAATTCACCGTCTTTTTTGTTCTACGGTAAACATGCTTCTTTACCGCCGCAAACTTTAAAATATTTGTGTCAATGAATACGCGGGCCACCGGTTTGGATTTGCTCATTATACTTCACTACAATCTTGTCTAAGGGGGAATAATGTGGTGTTATGATAGGTAGATACTGGCCAAGTTGACACCTACCGAGAGTATACATAACAGCGCTGCAAGCCACAGGGTGCGCTTTGAAAACTCGGACGAAAGAAACACGAGGCCATCCAAGCGCCGCTCGATCCGAGATAGACTGGCTTCAGCCCTCTCAATCGCAACAGTCAACTTTTGAAATACAGCATCCATGCACCTCTCCTAAATCGACTGTGCCAGCATAGCGAAGAGAATGACACAGTGCATCCCCATTCTTGGGACACAATCCACCCTTAGCCGTCTCTCCCCTTGCTCCCAGATTCCACGGCTCTTACCTTCTCCCCGATGTTACAACTCAGGGGGACCCTTCATGCAAGCGAATGGTGAGCGCTTTCTCGAAGCGTACATAGAGGCCAACAAACTAATACAGACGGGCAGGCCCGAAATGCCGCTTACAATAGCAAATACTTTCTTGGCCGTTGTCTTGTGGGGAGACGGCGACGACAAAGACCCGCCTTGCCTCCTCAAACTCTCACAGCAACTCGGCATGGCACCTCAGAGCATGAGTAGACACGTTCGGTATCTCAGCGAGTGGGAGCGTAGAAATGTTCCGGGATGTGGGTGGATTAGTATTGAACCGCACCCTCAGGACGCCCGACAGCGAGTCGCACGGCTTACACGCCGGGGCCACCTCATTGCGGATCGAATCAGAAAAGTGCTTGCCGACGCCCGTTGAATGCTTCTCTTAGAAAAATATTGGGTCACAAGTCTGGGACACAATAAAAAATAGAGTGTCCGTAAGCGATTGATTCCATGGGGATAATGTGGGCGCAAATTTGATGGCGGGCCGAAGCCGAAGAAACAGAGAACTACACCTACGCTATAGCCCTCCCAAATGACCCGTGAGGCTTTGGTTGATTGTGTTCCGCGCCCCTTGCTCCCCCCGTTTCACTTTCGGTCACTGTACTTGAGGATCACTTGTGGCTTTTAGCTGATAATTGAGGAACGCCCCAACGCCCTTTAGTGCACGGACGCTATGCCACAGCCAGTCCGAGGGATGCGGTCATGCTCCAGCAGCTTCGTTGCTGGTCTTGATGACACATACTGTATTGAGAGAGGCTCATGAACCGCCTATCCTCGTGCTTCAAGGGGGGGGGTGTCGAATGCAGCTCAAGTCTTTTCGCGTAAGGAATTTTCGATCCATCAACGATAGCGGTGAAGTTGATGTTTCTCGTATCACGGCGTTACTAGGTCGAAACGAGAGCGGCAAGTCGAACGTCTTGCGGGCGCTTCATAGTCTAAACCCAGCAGACGGCTTCAAGGCGCTCAATCCCATCAAGGATTTTCCGAGACATCGGAAGCTTTCAGAATGTAACGACCACACCCCGGTTGTAGACTCCACATGGCAATTGAGCGAGTACGAACAGCGACGCCTAGCTGAGATTTGGCCGGCCGCTGAAGGTGTGTCTGAGGTCACTGTTGGCCGTCGATATGGCGACAAGCGGTATGTTGGCATCGACGCCCCGGAAACCCCTTTCGACCTCGCTGCGATTAAAGCCGAAGCGCGTAAGATTGACGCGGCGGTCAAGGCAAAAGCCTCGAAGTTGACGGGCGAAGCAAAGGCCGAGTTGGAGCGGGCTTCAGACGCATTCGTGGTTGCCATCGGTGCCGGAGTGACTGCCGCGAAATGGGCTGCAACGGCGACCTCGGCGCTTGCCGCGCTTCGGCAGGCGCTTGCAGCAGCGGACATCGAACTTACAGACGCCCAAGACCAAAAAATTGTGTCCTTGGAAGAGATGGCCGAAGCCATCCCGGGAAGCGAAGAAGCACACTCGAAGGCGCGCGGTTGGATTATCGAACGCTTGCCAAAGTTCATGTATCTTGAAGACTACCCCGAAATACGAGGTCATCAAGATATTGCTCGCTTCCTCAAGCGTAAAAATGAAGGGCAGCAGACAGCCGCCGACGTAAATTTTGAAAAGCTTTGTAAGGTTGCCGGGCTTAGCCCTGAAAAGCTCAACGAACTGTCGCAAAGCGATGACCAAGAAACACGTGGGCAATTAGCCAACCGTGCTGGTGCCGTCGTCACGACCGCCATTCGCAAGCGGTGGAAGGACCGCGAACTGAAGGTACGCTTCAACCTCGACGCACACCATTTCGACACGCTGATTTCCGATCCTAACAGTACGTATGACGTTGAAGTGAACCTTGATGAAAGAAGCCGTGGCTTCCAATGGTTTTTCGCGTTCTATGTCGTGTTCGCGGCAGATACCGAAGACGGCGAAGCCGATGGCGCGATTTTGCTGTTGGACGAACCGGGTCTCTATCTCCACGCGCGGTCGCAAGGTGATTTGCTTCGACACCTCGAAGACGATTTCACCAACCAAATCGTCTATACGACACACTCACCGTTCATGGTCCCAACGCACCAATTGGATTGGGTACGAACGGTCAATATTGCCGAAGAAGAAGGCACGACCGTTTCCAACGACCCGAACGGTGACGCCCGCACCCTGTTTCCGTTGCAAGCCGCGCTTGGATACGACCTTGCCCAAAGCCTGTTTATCGGGCCGAACAACCTGGTTGTTGAAGGCGTCACCGACTTTTGGATTCTTTCGGCGGTTTCGGCATATCTGAATGAGCAAGGAAAAGTTGGCCTCGATGACCGGTTGACCATAACGCCAGCCGGCGGCGCGCAAAAAGTTCACTACATGGTAGCGCTGCTAACGTCTGAACAACTGAACGTGCTTGTCCTATTCGATGACGAAAAGGACGCCAAGGCAACGCGCGACGATTTGGTGAAAGGCAAGCTTATCCGGTCGGATAACATCGTTTTCGTAAGCGAAGCATTCGAAGCTCCCCCCACTGAAGCCGACATTGAAGATATACTGGACTCGGCTGTTTACGAAGCACTTGTGCACGAAGCCTACGCCAAGGAACTGAAGGGCAAAACGTTGGAATTGAATGCCCGCATTCCTCGCATAGCCCGCCGCTTCGAGGCGGCGTTTGATGCACTTACTATTGCGTTTCACAAAACACGGCCAACGCGGCTGTTCCTACAAAAAATGGCCAGCGACCCGTCGTCGGTTTTGCCCGCCGCAAGTGAAGGCCGGTTCGAGCGCCTATTCAAGGCAACTAATGCTGCTCTTGAAAAACACCTTTCAGGGTGATCGAGCCTCAGGGCGTGTAGGGTGTGTTCGGGGGAAATATGAATCTTGATGATAAGCATGCGTATCGCGTTGGGAGCCATTCCGAGTCATGGAGCGATCTACCTGCGGATGACGATACGCTAGATAAATTCATCGCGTCAGCGCGAAAGCGGATCGAGCCTTGGCTATCCGCTGTTTTTCAAGCCGAACACTTGAATCTTTTGATAGGTAGCGGCTTCACGACCGCCGTGGGATATATGGCCGGAGCCAATGCTACAGGCATGGGCAAGGTTGTGTTCGGGAGCGAGTTCGACAAGCAGATCGACGACTTCGCTGCGAACGAGGCGGCACGCATGGGGCGTGGTGCGGCCAATATCGAGGATCAGTTCCGGGCAGCCCTTTCGGTTTATGAGGGGTTGAAGATCATTGATATGGCTAAAGCCGCCACCCTTAAATCCGCGATGGATGTACAGCTCCGTGGTTTCCTTGAATCACTTCTCAAAACTGAAGCCGGTCTGATCAGCGGCGATCCGGCAAAGCGAGTCATTGCAGAAGGGGCAGTTCAGTCGTTCCTACTCAGCTTCGCCAGTCGCGCGGCTTCGCGCGAGAGGCTGCATGTCTTCACTACGAACTACGACAGGTTGATTGAGCACGGTTGCGACCTCGCCGGGCTTCGTATTATCGACCGTTTTGTTGGAGCGCTCACGCCTGTTTTCCGGTCAACCCGCGTCGAGGTTGATGTGCATTACAACCCGCCGGGCATTCGCGGGGAACCACGCTTCATGGAAGGCGTCATCCGCCTGACCAAACTTCATGGTTCTCTCGACTGGCTATTCAGCACGACAGATCGGAAGATTTTGCGGAAGGGAATACCCTTCGGTGCCCCCACCGATCACACCGATCTGCCCAAAAAGCCGGTCGATACGGTGATGATCTATCCGAACCCGGCGAAGGATGTCGAAACGACACAGTATCCGTACGCAGAGCTGTTTCGTGATTTTGCCGCCGCAACGTGCAGGCCCAATGCGGTTGTCGTCACTTACGGCTATGGCTTCGGGGACGATCACATCAACCGCGTGTTGCTCGACATGCTGACGATCCCATCAACCCATCTCGTGGTGCTCGCTTACTCGGCGGATGACCGCTTGAAAGGCTTTCTTTCACGGACTCGCGAGGCGCAGGTATCGCTGTTAATCGGTCCCCATTTCGGTGACCTCACAACGTTGATCGAAAACTACCTCCCGAAACCAACGCTTGATTACATCACCGGGCGCATGACCGAACTATTGAAGCACCGCCCGCCAGAGCATCCGTCCGCACCAGACGCTGCTGCTGCGACTACCGATGAGTTCGGCGAATTGTTAGGCGGCGGAACAACAGCATGACCACGCCCATAGAGTCCATTGCTGGCTTGGTTATCGGCGCGGTTGAGTCTGTTTCGCCTGATGAAATCCGCATCCTGCTCGAATTGGATGCACCGCAGGCAACGGCGCTGAACACAGGAACACCTGCCGCATTTCCTCGCCTCAATGGCTATGTCCTTATTCCTAACGAGGCCGGCGCGACGGTCGCCTACATATCATGGATCGGGATAGAGCGGTCGCCCTATCCCAAACGGTCGGGCTTGAAAGATTTCGGTCTGATCGACCTTCCGTTTCCACTGCGAAAGATGTGCGTCTCGCCTGTCGGCACACTCACGTCTCGGCGGGACCGAGCATCGAAGCAGACAGTGTATGAACTGTCGCGCGGCGTAGCCGCGTTTCCGTCAGTGGGCGATCAGGTACTCATGCCGACACCTGAACAGGTCGAGGCTATCGTTGGTGCGAAGGAGTCGGATCGGCGTGTCCGTATCGGGACTTCGGCCCTTGCATCGAGCGCCGAGATCAAGGTCGATCCCGACAAGCTATTCGGCAGACATCTCGCCGTGCTCGGCAATACGGGCAGTGGCAAGTCCTGTACGGTTGCCGGACTGATCCGCTGGTCGCTCGACGCAGGAGCAAAAGCGATGAGTGACGCGGGCCGAAAAGGCCATCCGAACGCGCGCTTCATCGTTCTAGATCCCAATGGCGAATATGCCAAAGCCTTTGCGGATCGAGGAGATCAACTCCGTCTGTTCCGAGTCCCACCAGTCGTTGGAACTGAAAGAGAGCTGGATGTTCCGGCATGGCTTTGGAGCGGCCATGAATGGACTGCCGTTGCCCATGCCCAGCCGGGTGCGCAACGTCCGCTTCTGTTGCGCGGGATACGAGAACTGAAGAGCGGCCATCATGAAGATGTACCGCGAGAAGCCACCATCAAGCGGCATCTGCTTGTTTCAAGTGGTCGCATTACCGCCATGCTCAATATGGGAAGCACCGCCTTCGCCGGAGCGGTCGGCCCCCGGTTTGATTGCGCGCGCTTGCTGGGCGGCATCGCCGAGGATTCCGCTCATTTTGCAGCATCGGTCGATGACCCAGCGACGACGCTATTGCAAACGCTTTCTGCCACAATCACTGAAATTGTTGACTCCCGGCGGTCGGGATTGACCTATTTTAACGACTTCTTGGTCGGCGATCTTGAATCGGCCCGTGACGCCATCGCTGTTGTTACAGATGCCCTACCGGATATTGTCGGCGCGGCCGCCGCAATCAGTGAAGACGCTCCAGTTCCATTCGATGTCACACTGCTTGCCGAACATCTGGATCATCTGGCTGCCGAGCAAGGCGGAAATTTCGCGGCGTTTATTAGCACGCTTGGCCTTCGTATTCGCAGCATGCTCGCGGATCAACGGCTTGGAAGCGTCATTGGAAAGGTACCGCCAACCAGCTTCGAGGAATGGCTAAAAAGTTATATCGGTGATGACGGCGCACGCAATGGCCCGCTAGCTGTCGTCGACCTTTCCTTGGTCCCCTCCGAGGTCGTTCACGTCGTTGTGGCCGTGCTGGCCCGGGTGATTTTTGAATCTCTGCAACGCTATCGGCGGCTCAATGCAGAGGGGCTATCACTGCCCACAGTCCTCGTGCTGGAAGAAGCTCACACCTTCATTCGACGCGGTAAGGACGACGAAGGCCCGGCGTCCAGTCCTAACCAGCTCTGCCGGGAAATTTTCGAGCGCATTGCCCGCGAGGGACGCAAATTCGGCTTAGGTCTGGTGCTGTCGTCGCAGCGACCATCAGAGCTTTCGCCGACCGTTTTGGCTCAGTGCAACACCTTCATTCTCCATCGTATAGTCAACGATTCCGACCAAAACCTTGTCGCGCGTCTTGTACCAGACAACGTGGGTGGGTTGCTGCGCGATCTGCCCAGCTTGCCATCAAAACAGGCGATCCTGTTGGGATGGGCGACGCCTATTCCCGTACTGGTCGAGATCGACGAGTTGGCAAAGGAGCATCAGCCTCAATCCGCCGACCCTGATTTTTGGGATGTTTGGACAGGTGCCAACAAGCGCGAAGTTGATTGGCATCGGATCGCCCGGCACTGGACAGCCCCTATCGCAGTTGACGCTCAAAGCACGGAACCGCCAACGGCATCTAGCGAGGGTGCGGTTCCCATGAACAATTCCACTTCTCCCGATCTGGATGACGAAATTCCTTTCTGAGGATTGAGACTTAGGGCTCTGCCCTCCGCGCACTTCAAGAGGCTTCCGCCCAGCTTCCTACGCGCGTGCCGCGCTCCGTGCAGCCGGTTCCCCGCGAAGCCTCCTTCCGTTTGCACACCCGGTCTCGGCGACGGCCAGAAGGTCAGGCGCGGCGTTCCGCTTCGCTGACCTTCCGACCCGAGGATCAGAGAAATGACCAACGTATCCGACAGCACCCCCCGCATCTATGTCGCCTGCCTTGCCGCCTACAATAACGGCTATTTGCATGGCACTTGGATCGACGCGGATCAGGACGCGGACCAGATCAGGGACGAGATTGCCGCGATGCTTGCCCGTTCCCCCGTCGAGGACGCGGAGGAATACGCCATTCACGACTATGAGGGCTTCGAGGGCGTCAGCATCTCCGAATATGCCGGCATCGACAGCGTGGCGCGGATGGCCGCTTTCATCGCAGAGCATGGCGCACTCGGCGCGGGCTTGCTGGGGCATTTCGGTGGCGACATGGACCAAGCCGAAACCGCCTTTCAAGACTGCTATCATGGTCAGTACGCCAGCCTCGCCGACTATATGGAGGAATTGACCTCAGAGAGCGTCACGATCCCCGAGGCGCTGCGCTACTATGTCGATTGGCAGGCGATGGCGCGCGACGCTGAGATCGGTGGCGACCTGTTCACCATCGAGACGGCGCATGGCGAGGTGCATGTGTTTTCCAGCAGATGAGAACGTGAATGCCTGTCCGTGCTCATAAGGGCAGGCATCTCGAAAGCACCGGCTGTCGCTAAGCTAAAAACACCAAAGAATGATCGGGTTAGCCGCTCAAGGTATCTGCTTTGAGCGGCTTCTCTATTTCCAACGATCCTTGAACCTCTCTTTGCCGGGCGCTGCCCAGCATCCCGGCTTGGGGAGGTGACGCCATGCTCAGCATCGATTGGCGATCTCCGGCGGCATACGGGTACACAAAGCACATCCCTGCCGCTGGTTTCGCTTGGGAATACCTGCGCCGCAACGACGAATATCGTCGGGACTGCCAGACCATCGCATTGACCGGAGGGACAGATGCCCGCGACCTCGAAGAGTTCGCGCATCGCTGGGGTTTGCGATTTCCCGTGCGATCCAGACGCGCCGCATGAGCAGCATTCGCCAATCTGGAGTCCGCGCCTTCAACCGCAAGCCGTAATGTTGTCGCCCGTCAATCACAAGGACGACGACACCGAACCGGTACTGACGTTGGCGCATCTCGACGGCCTCGATATGCGCCGCGCGGCCGATGGCTGGCACGGCATCTGGCAGGTGGATGGCGTCGCGCATCAATTCTGGCTGCCAAAGGCGGTGCCCGACGCGGCAGCGTTCTACGCTGTCACGCTGCCGATGGATTCCTTTCTGGAGCTGCGCGCCCACGCTGCGCGCCGTCTTTGGCGGTCTCTCAACGGTCGCGCGCCCGGTCCCGACTTCCGGGCCGTTCCCGCCCAACTCCGGCAATGGCATATCCTGTCCCTGCGCGCGCTCGACGCCCGACTGCATGGCGAAAGTTATCGCACCATCGCTGAAGTCCTGCTCGGCTTTCGCGGCACCAAGGAGGACTTTGAGAGCGATCCTCGCAAGAACAAGGCCCGCCGCCTGGTCACGCACGGTATCAAGATGATGCGCGGCGGCTATCGCCTTCTGCTTCACTACCCGATCAAGCCCGGCAAGCGTTGATCGGGTGGCGTGACCCTCACGCCTTGTTGGCTGCCGCCTGCTCCAGAATCTTCCGATAGCCCTCACGCGACAGCCATTGCGCGCGTTCGAGATGGCTTCGCCAGCAACGGCGGGTGCGAAGTTCATCGGCGACCGGATCACGGTGCAACACGATCTGCGCGACTTCCTTCCAGTCCGCGCCCTCGGCCTTCGCATCGAGAAGGCGCAGATAGGTAACGTAATGCCGTTTGTCATAGACGGTTATGGTATCGCCGGTCGGCGCTTCATCGTCCACATCGGGATCGAGTTCGACGGGAACCCGCATAGTCACTCCTCCTAGGTTCCAGAGAGCCTTGTTTGCGGTGCGCCCCCGCAACTGGCCCCTCTACCTGGTGATCGGGGAGTTAGTAACCGTGACTAGACGGCCCCATGACCTTTAGGCGAGAAGCCCTGGACATACGCCATGGGCTCCCCGACCATAAGGTTCGAGGATGGTGGTGCCGTCACGGCCGGCACCAACCGCTAGTCAGGGGTTACTACGCCCCAGAGCAGCGCGTCTGCTCCGTCTACGTTTCTATCCGAGCCGGCCGTAAATGTCTTTGCCTATTCGGCGGGGCAGGCAGTGAGACGCTGAATTATCTCATTTATTAGCCCGCATCACCCCAGAGGGGGTGCCGCCAGCGCATAGGCGCAAATGCGGCACGCTACGCGCCGCCGATCCCTCGCCATGGTTCGCCACAGTCCGCTGCCGCCACCGGCAGCCCAATCCTGACTGGAGGTGATCCATGCCCAACCCGCTTGCGGGCCTGCCGCCGCGCCTGCTGCGCACCAAGGAAGCCGCGCGCTTCCTCGGCATATCCATCCGCACCCTTGAGAAGCATCGCACCTACGGGACCGGCCCGACCTATCGCAAGGTCGGCGGTCGCGTCCTCTACACCGTCCGCGATCTGGAAGACTGGAGCGCGGTCGGCGAACGCAAATCCACCCGCGACAAGACCGCCGGCACCGTCTTTCCCGCGCGTCCCCTCACGCCCGAAGAACGGGGCGACTGCTAGATGCTGCGCGAGGACGATCACGACCCCGCGCACCCGACCGAGGATAGCGAGCGCAGCCGTCTAGACCCCTTCGTGGTCGCAACGGGCGACGCGCCGCCGCGCGACCAGCGCGACTTGATGGAACGGCCGTTCTTCTCGCTGGCGAAGACCCCGCGCACCAAGCCGATTCTCTACAAGGCCGCCGACATAGAGGTGCAGGTGTTCGGGATGCCCGAGCATGGCATGGCGACCATATGGGACGCCGATGTGCTGATATGGGCGGCCTCGCAGATCGTTGCGGCCGAGAACAACGGCCTCACCACGTCGCGCTTTGTCCGGTTTACGCCCTACCATCTGTTGCGCGCCATCGGGCGGCCGACCGGCAATCACCAATACCGGCTTCTGAAAGCCGCGCTGGCGCGGCTGCAATCGACCGTCATTGCCACCACCATCCGCAACGGCCCGCATTGGCGTCGCCGGCAATTCTCATGGATCAACGAGTGGGAGGAAATGACGACGCGCGCCGGCCGCGTCGAGGGCATGGAATTTGTCCTGCCCGAATGGTTCTACAATAGCGTCATCGACCGCTCGCTGGTCCTGACCATCGACCCTGCCTATTTCCGGCTGACTGGCGGCATCGAGCGATGGCTTTACCGCGTCGCCAGAAAGCACGCCGGGCACCAGCGCCACGGCTGGATTTTCGAGGTCGCGCACCTTCATCAGAAATCCGGCAGCCTCGCCCGGCCGTCCGACTTCGCGCTCGACCTGCGCCGGATCGCGGCCCGCCAGCAACTCCCCGGCTACCGCCTCCAGATCGAGCGGGAAGACGGCCGCGAGCTGCTGCGCATCCGCCCCGAAAACTCATCAACAGGCACTGTTGATAACCCTGTTGATGCCATCGGCAGATCAGGCGCACGGGGTATCGGCACATCAGGCGCAGCACTATCGGCAGATCAGGCGCACGAACCGCAGCTAACGCTCTGGCGTGAAAAGCGGAATCCGACCGCTAACTTATCTAACAGAGAATCTAACTCTTTTTCTTTGACGCGCGCGCACCCGAAGCGTGGTGCCGGTTCTGCCCGAAGGGGCGAGCCATGACGGCCGCGCTCGACGCGCTGCGCCCGCGCAGCCCCCAGCACATCACCGGAGACAAACAATGACCCGTCGCGCCCACCGCAGCGCGCACGGCCGTCCGCTGCCGGACGGGCCTGCGCCCTTCACAACATTGGTCGAGCTGACCTTCGAGAAACGCAAGGTCGAGCACTGGATACGCTTCGGCCGCAAGAGCTACAAGCAGATCATCGACCGCCGCCGCAGCGTCGTCGGTTTCGCGCCGGGCAGCGTCTTTGCCTTCGTGCGATGGGCGAAGGGCGAGCACGGCACTGTCGTTTCCCGCATCGACATTGTGCGCGCCATCGGCCGGGGCGAGCCGTTCCAGACATTGCCGTTCGTGCGTCCCGGCGGCGAAATCCTGTTGCGCCTCGACGGCTGGCCGAAGGTGCAGCGTGCGCTTGTCGCTATCGACGCCGTGGATGCGCTCGGCCTCGATCCGGCCGACGCCTCACCGGAGCATTGGCGGCACGTCCATAACCGTTTGACCGCCAATCTGGAGCCGCACGCCTACACCCCCGAGCGACATGCCGCTTGGCTTCATCGCCGAAGGATCGACCCATGACGCGCCGCCGCACCCTCACGGTGACGGCGCTCGCCGCCATCGGCATCGCCGCCGCCAGCGCCGTCGATTGGCCCGTGAAACTCATCTGGAACGCGACGGCCAGCGCACCCATCGGCTTCTACACCATCGCACCGGCCGAGCGGATCGAGGTGCCCGAGATGGTCGCCGTCATGCCGCCCGAACCGCTCGCCGCCTTCATGGCCGAGCGCGGCTATATCACGCGCGGCGTCCCGCTGTTGAAGCGCGTCTTGGGCTTGCCGGGACAGCGGGTTTGCCGCACCGGCCGCACGATCACGGTGAACGGGATCGAGATGGGCGAGGCGCTGGAGCGCGACAGCCTCGGCCGTGATCTGCCCGTCTGGCGGGGCTGCCGAGTGATCGGCGACGGCCAGCTTTTCCTCATGAATTGGGAAGTCCGCGACAGCCTCGACGGCCGCTATTTCGGACCCACCCCCGCAGCTTCCGTCATCGGCCGAGCGGTCCCGCTCTGGACCGATGAGGAAGGCGTCGGCCGCTACGAGTGGCGCGCACCGACGCATTGAAACCATCCCCCGAAAGCCAACCGCAGGAGATTTCCCATGGCAGAAATAGGCACCTTCACCCGCACCGAAACCGGCTATGCCGGGGAGCTTCATTCGTTCGGCCTGCACGAAAAGCTGTTCATAGTCCCGGCCAAGCCAAGCGACGTGAAAAACGCGCCCGACTATCGCGTGCGCCTCGATAGCGAGGACGGCCCGGACGCCGGCCCGACATGGAAGGACGCCAGCGAAAATGCCGGCGACTTCGTGTCGATGAGGCTGGAGGGACCGATCTTCCCGTTCCCGATCCGCGCCAAGCTGTTCCAGTCCAACGACGATCCTTCGGTCTGGACGCTGCGTTGGAAGCACCCCCGGAAAGTCGAGGACGAGGAATGACGGCCGCGCGCGTCCGGCCCGCCATCCGGTCCAGGATCGTCATCCCTTTGTTCGCGGAAAAGCCGTCTCATCCCTTCGTCCCGCTCGGCCACCGGACGGCCGGCGCGCACAGCGAAGGTCAGGGGCGGCCATCGGCCGGCGCTAGCGCCTTGCCCTTGACCGCAGCGCGCACGCTGGCAGGCTGGTGTCGAAGCGGAGACAGGACTGCATGGCACTATGCCGTCCTGATACTGGCCGGCGCGCTTTCCGTTTGCGCGGGATCGGGCGTCGCGGTTGCACAATCCGCGCCCGTCGAGCGCCCGGCCGCCGCCCATCCTTATGCGGTCCACATCGCCGAGGCGTCGCAGCGTTTCGGCATCCCCGAGCAATGGATTCGTGCCGTGCTGCGCGCCGAAAGCGCGGGCGACGTGCGTGCGGTTTCGTCGGCCGGCGCGATGGGATTGATGCAGGTGATGCCCGACACATGGACGGGCCTGCGCATCCGCTACGGCCTCGGCCGCGACCCCTACGACTCGCGCGACAACATAATGGCTGGCACGGCCTACCTGCGCGAAATGTGGGATCGCTACGGCAATGTCGCGGCGATGCTCGCGGCATATAACGCCGGCCCCGGCCGCTATGACGAATACCTTGCGACCGGCCGCACCCTGCCGGCCGAAACGCGGGCCTATGTCGCCGCGCTCGCGCCGATCCTCGGCGGCGCGGCTGCAACCGAACCGCCGTCATCGGCACCGCCACCGCCGCCTGATTGGCGCGAGGCACCGCTGTTCGTCATGCGTCCGGGCGACACGCGGGCCGTCGCCGCGCCGCCGTCCGACGCACAATCCGGCGACGCCCGCGCGACCGTTCCGGCGCGCGATCCCGCCGATGCAGAGTCGCAGGGCGACAGCATTTTCGTCGCCGACGCGAGCGGTTCGGGAACGCCATGAGGGCGGCGTTCCCGCGCTCGGCGGCGCTCATTCCGGTGTCCAGTCAGGCAGGTTTTTGCCCGGCTGGATTCCCGGCAGGAGGGGCAGAAAAGGCAGAAAGGGCGGAGGGCAAGATTAAAGAAGACGGCACCATATCGGGCCGCTTCTGGAAATTGTTGTTGTCTGCACACTGGTTAGGTGGCCGGTTCCGGCACCATGGTTTTGAGGGGTCGCGTGCCGCGATTTCGCACAAAGCCTTGGCTTTGCTGGGTTTCGAGCGGCACCATAGGCCCATATCAGCCGTTTTTCGGTGGTTTTATCAGGAGTCGCGCCCATGAGCGCCGACGATGAAAACCGCTTCCGTCCGAAGCCGGGCCGTATCCGATCCGACACACCGAAGGCCGGCAAGACCAAGAGCTTTTTCACGCAGGTCAAGAAGATCACCCGGCAGCATCAGGCAGCAGCCTCCCGCGATCCTTCCATGCCGTCATCCGCTCGCCCGTCATCGCCGGGGCGGTCCCGTGCCGTGGTCGCCAGCGGCAAGGGCGTGAAGCGCGGCCGGGGCGCGAGCTTCGTGCGCGCTCGGAACATCTCCGGCCAATGGCATCATCGCCAGCCCGGCAGCCGCCGCGTGATCGTCAAGCAGCGCAGCGTCCGGGCCGCGTGGAAAGGCGGCCGTGCCCGCGCGCATCTGCGCTATGTCCAGCGCGACGGCACGTCACGCGACGGCGAGCGCGGCCGGCTCTATTCGGCGACCGAGGATCGCGCCGATGGCGACGCCTTTCTCGATCGCGGCAAGGACGACCGCCATCAATTCAGATTCATCGTCTCGCCCGAGGACGGCGCGGAACTGTCGGACCTCACGGCCTACACCCGCGATTTCATGAAACAGGTGGAAGCCGACCTCGGCACGAAACTGGATTGGGTTGCCGTCAACCACTACAACACCGGCCATCCCCATGTGCATGTCATCGTCAACGGCCGCGACGATACGGGCGGGGATCTAGTCATCAACGGCGACTACCTTTCCACTGGCCTGCGAGAACGCGCCAGCGAGCTTGCCAGTCTGGAACTCGGCCCCGTCACCGAGATCGAGCAGACCCGCAAGCTGTCCGCCGAGATCGACCAAGACCGTTTCACCCGGATCGACCGCGCCATGGTCGAGGAAGCCGACGCCCGTTTCCTCGACCTTCGCCATGAACCGGCAGCGCCAAGACGGCAGTTCGAGCGGACGCTACGCCTGCGCAGGCTCGCCAAGCTGGAGAACATGGGGCTGGCGACCGAGCACGCACCCGGCGTTTGGGAATTGAGCAAGGAGATGGAGCCGGCCCTGCGCGAGCTAGGCGAGCGTGGCGACATTATCCGCACCATGCAGAAGGCGCTCGGCCCGCAGGGCGGCGAACGCGATCCCATGAGCTTCCAAATCCATGACGGTGCGCCCGAAACGCCCATCGTCGGCCGCGTCGTGGACAAGCATCTATCCGACGAGCTGGGGGAGAACCTGACCGTAGTGGTGGACGGGATCGACGGCAGGACGCACCACATCGCCGGCATCGCGCCCGAGCGGCTGGAGGAAGCCCGCATCGGCAGCGTCATCCAGATCGGCCCGGCCGAGGTGACGGCCCGGCCGTCCGACCGCACCATCACCGCCATCGCCGAGCACGGCATCTATCGGCCGAGCCGGCATATGGAGCAGGCGAAGTTCGAGGGCCGTGTTCCGGGCGGCGACTATGAGGACTATGTCGATGCCCATGTGCGCCGGCTGGAGGCGCTGCGCCGCGCCGGGATCGTCGAGCGGATCGACGCCGACCAATGGCGCATCCCCGATGATCTGGTCAGCCGTGCGGCCGAATACGACGCCGGCCGCGACCAGCAGGCCAGCGTTCGAGTCCTGTCCCCCGTCGATCTGGACAAGCAGATCGGATCGGACGGCGCGACCTGGCTCGACCAGCGGCTGGTCCATGGCGAAACGGCCGGCCTTGCGCCGACCGGCTTCGGCCAGCAGGTGCGCGAGGCCATGGACCAGCGGCGCGAACATCATATCGAACAGGCCGACGCCACACGGAGCCGGGATGGCCGCATCTTCTATCGGCGCAGCCTTCTCGCCACCTTGCGCGAACGCGAGGTTGCGCGTGTCGGTGCGGAGATGGCCGATAGCAAAGGGCTACCGTTCCGCGCCGCCACGGACGGCGAGAATGTCAGCGGCAAGTTCACCGGCACAATGCAGCTATCCAGCGGCAAGTTCGCCGTGGTGGAAAAGAGCCATGAGTTCACGCTTGTCCCGTGGCGGCCGGTGATCGACCGCCAGCTCGGCCGCGAGATCACTGGCGTCGTGCAGGGCGGATCGGTGTCGTGGCAGTTGGGGCGAAGGCATGACCTTGGCCTTTAGCACATACGCGTGTTTCATCCGGTATCTATCATGCCCCGTGTATCTCACGCTGGATGCCGGCTATTGTAGGGGCCATCATTCAAGCGAGCAGTAGAAAAGAAGATATGCCGAGACCGAAACTTCATAGCGATGAGTTCATTCTAGATACCGCGCTAGGCATCCTTCTTCAGAAAGGTCCATCGGCCTTCACCCTCTCCGATGTTGCGGAAGCGGTCGGCATCTCGCGGGCTGCACTGATCCAGCGGTTCAAAGACAAGGCGACGCTGCATCTAAAGGTCATGGAGCGCAACACGCAGGAGGTGCGCGACTATTTCGCGGGTGCGAGTCCCGAAAAGGGCCTCGATCCGCTGTGGGCGATGCTCAAGGACCTCATCGCCGGTATGGGTGACGGTGCCGGAACGGAAGGCTACCTTCTTCTATTGTGGGGAGACGTTCAGGAGCCGTCGCTTCGCGCCCTTGCGGCGGAGCGGAACAGACTGGTCCTGAAAGCTATCGAGGCACGACTGCCCGCCGGGCCGCGCCCACCCGAGCATACCGCCGGCTTGATTCAGACGGTCATTCAGGGGTCTTGCATGCAATGGCTCGTTGAGCCGGAAGGCGAGCTAGCGGCTTTCATGACCAAGCGCACCCACATGCTTCTGTCCATCCTCTATCCCGACCATGTGTTCGGGTAACACCATCTGGAGGGTTGTTTATAACAGTCGTGTCGGTTATTTATAAGGCATGCGCCACGGTATCGCCGGGCACGGAAACCCGGAACGACTATCATGCCTATACAAGAACCCAGCCCGTTGGGGGCCGAACGACAAAAAGCACTGCCTGCGCCAACCTTGGCGCTGAACCTCATGGCCGACGAGTTCGATGCGTTGAACGCGAGCAGCGGGCCGCAAATCGCCTATCGCGACCTGTTCTGCCCACACATGGACCTGCCGCGCGCCTTGCGGAACTGGTCAGAGGCTCGGGGCGTCCAGTTGCGGAGCCTTCGCAAAATCACGCATGAGCGCGGCGGTCGGTCGCAGAAGGTGCTTTTCGGCCTTCATGACGGTTATGCCGTTGAAAGCGTTCTGATCCGTCGTCACGACGGACACACCGCCTGTATTTCGTCACAGGTTGGATGTGCCTTCGCCTGCCAGTTCTGCGCTTCCGGCCAAGCCGGCCTCAAGCGCAACCTTTCGGCGGGCGAGATTGTCGAACAGGTCGTTCAACTCGGGCCGAAGGTCAACCGGATCGTGTTCATGGGCATCGGCGAGCCTTTGAACAACTACGAGCAGGTGATGAAGGCGATTCGTATCCTGCGCGACCGGCGAGGGATGAATTTTCCCACCACGGGAATCACGCTTTCGACCATCGGCATACCGAAGGCTCTAGCGCAATTGCGAGAAGAGCATCTGGCGATCAATCTGACTATATCGCTGCATGCGACGACGCAGGAAGTTCGCGACCGTCTCATCCCCGGATCGCGTAAGCACGACATCAAGGAGGTCATCGCGCGCGCTTCGTCATGGGCGGAACGGCACAACCGGATCGTCACCTTTGTCTATCTGGTCCTCCCCGGCATCAACGACACGCTTGCTGATGCGAAACGGCTTGCCGGTCTCATGAACAAGCGAAGGGCGCGTGTGAACCTTATGCGCTGGAATCCTGTCGATGGCATCGCGCTTGATCGAACCGGCGACCGCAGCCTCGGACTTTTCCGTGAAGTGCTGGATCGCGCCGGTGTGCCGGTCGTGGTGCGGGATACACAGGGGCGGGATATTTCGGCGGCATGCGGTCAGCTCTGGTTGCGCGATCTGCGCGGAATCCCGGTCGAAAAACGCGGAGCCACAAAAAAGGCCGCCTAGCGGGAGCATAGGATGCGGCGTTCGAAAAGACATGCGAACGATGCCTTCCGATCAAGTGAAACGCTGCTCGGGTCGCGCATACCTCTCTTGTCGCTGATCCAGACGCTTGCGGTCGCTGAATATCTCAACTTCCGCCACGCAGCGAACGCACTCGGGGTTGCACAATCCAGCGTCAGCGCCCGCGTGAAGGCGCTGGAAGAAGACCTTGGCATCCTCCTGTTCGAGCGTCGTGCGCGTGGCGTTCGGTTGACCGAAGCCGGACGCCACTTCGTCGAGCGGATCGCAGCCGGCGTCGATCAACTCGACCATGCGGTGAAGACCGCAGGCATGGCGGCGACGGGGGAATGGGGCCGCCTGCGCATCGGCGTCCATGCCTTGATTCCGCGCAGCTTCCTCGCCGATCTGATCGGGCAGTATCGGGAAAACCATCCCGGCATCGAGGTCGAAATCACCGAAGGCACGGCCCGCGATGCGGTCATGCAGCTTCGTGCCGACCGGCTGGACGTGGCGTTCGTCGCTGGCACACCAGAGCTGCCCGACTGCCATACACGGCCGGTCTGGACTGAATCGCTGGTAGCGGTGCTACCGGATAGGCATCGTCTTGCCGGGCAGCCGGCAATCACTTGGGCCGATCTGGTCGGCGAAACCTTCCTTGTCCGCTATGGTGGCACTGGCCCGCAGGTTCATGACCATATCGTGCTGCGCCTTGCCGGGCGCTGGCCCGCGCCTTCGATACTGCGCTTCGACGTAGGACGTGGCACGCTACTATCCATGGTCGGACAGGGATTCGGCATTACCATCGTCGGGGCAGCGACGGCACTGCTGCCGACTGCCGGCATCACCTTCCTGCCTTTCGCCGATGAGCCAGAGCCGGTTGCCTTTACCGCCGTCTGGTCGCCGTTCAATCGAAGCGCCGCGCTCCGTGATCTGCTCTCTCTCGCAAAAGAAATGGGTCGGCTGATCCGCGTCGACTGAACCTCTGCCGTTCCAGCCAACCGCCAAAGCAAGGCATAGGGGTTTCATACGGCCAAGAATGACGGGAACGTCAACAGCGGGGGATTGGGTGGCTACGAGCCAGCGATACGGCATTGCGAGGCAACAGCTGATCGTATAAGTGATAGCTAGTCAAATTTGTGATCGTGGAGTGGTCAGCATGGGAAATCCAAAGTCAGCAGACAAGTAAGCCGCAACAGCAAAATTGTTGTTGCGGCGCTCTGTGAGACCAATCCCATGTGATTGCTGATGTGCAGACGCCGCCCGAGATTTCTTAATCGAGCGGTTGACTTATCATGACCATCACACGCCCTGCATGGGCCTATACGCTGCCGGCAGCCCTACTGCTGATGGCTCCCTTCGACATCCTCGCTTCACTGGCGATGGATATTTATCTCCCCGTCGTTCCAGCGATGCCCGGCATCCTGAACACGACGCCCGCCATGATCCAACTCACGTTGAGCCTCTATATTGTGATGCTCGGTGTGGGCCAGGTGATTTTTGGTCCGCTCTCAGACCGCATCGGGCGACGGCCAATTCTACTTGCGGGCGCAACGGCTTTCGTCATTGCGTCTCTGGGAGCAGCTTGGTCTTCAACTGCACCAGCCTTTGTCGCTTTCCGTCTGCTTCAAGCAGTCGGCGCATCGGCCATGCTGGTGGCGACGTTCGCGACGGTTCGCGACGTTTATGCCAGTCGTCCTGAGGGTGTCGTCATCTACGGCCTTTTCAGTTCGATGCTGGCGTTCGTACCTGCGCTCGGCCCTATCGCCGGAGCGTTGATCGGCGAGTTCTTGGGATGGCAGGCGATATTCATTGCTTTGGCTATACTGGCGATGCTCGCACTCCTAAATGCGGGTTTCAGGTGGCACGAAACCCGCCCTCTGGATCAAGCGAAGACGCGCCGATCTGTTTTGCCGATCTTCGCGAGTCCGGCTTTTTGGGTTTACACCATCGGCTTTAGCGCCGGTATGGGCACCTTCTTCGTCTTCTTCTCGACGGCTCCCCGTGTGCTCATAGGCCAAGCGGAATATTCCGAGATCGGATTCAGCTTTGCCTTCGCCACTGTCGCGCTTGTAATGATCGTGACAACTCGTTTCGCGAAGTCCTTTGTCACCAGATGGGGCATCGCGGGATGCGTAGCGCGTGGAATGGCGTTGCTCGTTTTCGGGGCGGTCCTGTTGGGGATCGGCGAACTCTTCGGTTCGCCGTCATTCCTCACCTTCATCGTGCCGATGTGGCTCATGGCGGTCGCCATTGTCTTCACTGTGTCCGTTACCGCGAACGGCGCTTTGGCAGAGTTCGACGACATCGCAGGATCAGCGGTCGCGTTCTACTTCTGCGTTCAAAGCCTGATAGTCAGCATTGTCGGGACATTGGCGGTGACGCTGTTAAACGGTGACACAGCGTGGCCGGTGATCTGTTACGCCACGGCGATGGCAGTGCTGGTGTCGTTGGGGCTGGCGCTCCTTCGGCTCCGTGGGACTGCCACCGAGAAGTCGCCAGTCGTCTAACCGACGACTGGTGGCAGGCCCGCTCCGATGCGGCGCACTAACCATCGAAACCTCGTGAATGGCGGTATCCTGTCTGGCAGGATACCGCTCATTTCCCTTGTTCAGTTCATCGCCGTCGCCGAGCATCTGAATTTTCGGCATGCGGCCAAGGCACTCGGCGTCAGCCAGTCGAGCGTCAGCGCGCGTGTGAAAGCGCTGGAGGATAACCTTGGTATCCTGCTGTTTGAGCGCCATGCGCGGGGCGTTCGGCTAACAGACGCAGGCAGGCACTTCATGGAGCGTGTCACGGCGGGTGTCGATCAACTCGATCACGCGGTGAAGACCGCCGGCATGACAGCTCAAGGAGAATGTGGCCGGCTTCGCATCGGCATCCATGCCTTGATCCCACGCAGCTTTCTCACGGAGCTGATCCGTCATTATCGGGAAGCCCATACCGGCATTGAGGTCGAGATAACCGAAGGCACGGCCCGCGATGCGGTGATGCAGCTTCGTGCTGACCAGCTCGACGTGGCGTTCGTCGCGGGCAAGCCCGAGATGCCCGACTGCCATACCCGACCGATCTGGACCGAACCGCTGGTGGTGGTGCTATCGGATGGGCATCGCCTCGCCGGGCAGTCCGCAATCACTTGGTCCGATCTGGTCGGCGAGACTTTCATTGTTCGCTATGGTGGCACCGGCCCGCAGGTCCATGACCATATCGTGCTGCGCCTTGCCGGGCGTTGGCCCGCACCGTCGATCCTGCGCTTTGATGTGGGGCGCGGCACGCTGCTATCTATGGTCGGACAAGGCTTCGGCATCACTATCGTCGGCGAGGCCACGTCATTATTGCCGACGACCGGCATCGTCTTCCTGCCCTTCCTCGATGAACCGGAGCCGGTTGCCTTTACAGCCGTCTGGTCGCCGTTCAATCGCAGCTCCGCACTGAAAAATCTACTCAACCTCGCAGGCAAAATGAAGCGTGACGGCGATTCGCCCAATCGTTTCCTAGATGGCACTCGACCGGCACGATAACGGCAAAGGCGACCCGTCCTATTTGCCGCCGATAGTATCCGGCAGCCCTCCGGCATCCTCTTTCCTGTTGCCCGTCCCGATTTTGCCTACTCTCTGATCGGCTCCGTCTTTTTTTGCCGACTGGAGCCTGTATGCGCGGAGGCCGAATCCTTTGGGGGCAGATTGGTGCCGTCTTCACCATCGTTCTGGTGATGGTGTGGGCAGCGACGCAATGGACGGCGTTCCGCCTCGGCTTCCAGCCGCAGCTTGGAGCACCATGGTTCGAGCTGGCGGGCCTGCCGGTCTATTATCCGCCCGCCTTCTTCTGGTGGTGGTTTTCGTTCGACGCCTACGCGCCCGCGATCTTCGTCGAGGGCGGCATCATCGCGGTATCGGGCGGCTTCCTCGCCATCGCCGCCGCCATCTTCATGTCGATCATCCGGGCGCGGGAAGCGCGCAACGTCGCCACCTATGGATCGGCGCGATGGGCCGAGGGCAAGGAAATCCATGCGGCCGGATTGCTCGGCCCCGATGGCGTCCTGCTCGGCCGATACGACCGGGACTATCTGCGCCATGATGGTCCTGAGCATGTCCTATGCTTCGCCCCGACGCGCAGCGGCAAAGGTGTCGGGCTGGTGGTGCCGACGCTGCTGACATGGCCGGCATCCGCCATCGTTCACGACATAAAGGGCGAGAACTGGACCCTGACAGCGGGCTTTCGCGCGAAGCATGGCCGTGTGCTGCTGTTCGATCCCACGAACGCCAGATCGTCCGCCTACAATCCGTTGCTCGAAGTCCGGCAAGGCGAATGGGAAGTCCGCGACGTGCAGAATATCGCGGATATTCTGGTCGATCCCGAAGGCAGTCTCGACAAGCGCAACCATTGGGAAAAGACCAGCCATAGCTTGCTGGTCGGCGCGATCCTGCATGTTCTCTATGCGGAGAAGGACAAGACCTTGGCGGGCGTCGCCAACTTCCTGTCCGATCCCCGCCGCCCGGTCGAGGCAACCTTGCGCGCGATGATGGACACGCCGCATCTCGGCGAAGCAGGCGCTCATCCCGTCATCGCGTCGTCCGCCCGCGAACTGTTGAACAAATCCGAGAACGAGCGGTCGGGCGTGCTCTCCACCGCCATGTCGTTTCTCGGCCTCTACCGCGATCCCGTGGTGGCGCGGGTGACGGCGCGGTGCGACTGGCGCATTGCCGACCTGGTCGGCAGCCGCCAGCCCGTCACGCTCTATCTGGTCGTGCCGCCATCCGACATAAACCGCACCAAGCCGCTCATTCGCCTGATCCTCAACCAGATCGGCAGGCGGTTGACCGAGGAACTGACCACCTCCGGCAAGCGCCATCGGCTGCTGTTGATGCTGGACGAGTTTCCGGCGCTCGGCCGGCTCGACTTCTTTGAATCGGCGCTCGCCTTCATGGCGGGGTATGGAATCAAAGGCTTCCTGATCGCGCAGAGCCTCAACCAGATCGAGCGCGCCTATGGCCCGAACAACGCGATCCTCGACAACTGCCATGTGCGCGTCAGCTTCGCCACGAACGACGAAAGGACGGCCAAGCGGGTGAGCGACGCACTCGGCACCGCGACCGAACTGCGCGACTCCACCAACTACGCCGGGCACAGATTGGCCCCGTGGCTTGGGCATCTCATGGTTTCACGGCAGGAGACGGCCCGCCCGCTACTCACGCCGGGCGAAATCATGCAGCTTCCGCCCACCGATGAAATCGTGATGGTCGCGGGCACACCGCCGATCCGCGCGACCAAGGCCCGCTATTTCGAGGACGCGCGGTTGCAGGAACGCATCCTGACCCCGCCCGATCTGGTCGCCGCTCCGCTGGCGCCCAGTCCATCCGCCGATGATTGGTCCGGCCGTGTGGTCGCGGCGGAAAGCCATTCCGCGACCGACGCCGCACACGGGGCCGAGGGCGATCCGGCCAATGCTGGCATCCGCCGCGAGCCGGAGCTGCCTGAGCATGAGGAAATCGTCGCCCCGCCGCCATCACCCGAACAGGAGTTCGAGTTTGTGGACGACGAGCCGGACGTTGACGCGGCCAAGGCCCGCGCCATGCGCCAACGTATGAGGATGGTCGCGCGGCAGATCGCATTGAACCCCGATGACGGAATCGACCTTTGAGGACACGACCATGGCAACCAGAACCCGCCTGAATCTCTATTTCGACCCCGCGCTCATTCCGCAGATCGAAGCGATGGCGCTGCGCCGCTCGGTGGCGCTGCGCCGTAATGTCTCAAAATCCGCCATCGTGGAGGCGGCGGTCATATCTTACCTGTCCGGCGATGCCGACGACCAGCTTGAAGCCGCCATGTCGCGCCGCATGGACAAGCTCGGCCGCCAGATCGACACGCTCGACCTGGATCTCGCCGTCCTCGGCGAGACGGTCGCGCAGTTCATCCATTTCTGGATGACCATCACACCGCCGCTTACGGGAGCCGCACAATCCGCTGCCCGAGCGAAAGGCGCGGAGCGGTTCGAGGGCTTCATGCAAAATCTCGGCCGGCGTCTGGCGACGGGCGACAGGTTCCTCAAGGAGCTGTCGCGTGACCTCGACTCACTTCCCGACGATCAGTTGCCGGACGAGTCCGAGAGCAACGGCGATCAAGAATGAGTATTCGGACCCATCCTATTTACCGCCGTTCGCCGCCGATCACCGCCGCCTCATAGATACTTGTTGAACCGGCCGCATTTCGGTCTCTCTTAATCGACCCCGATCTGGGGATTGCCTGTCGCGCCCCATGAAGAAACGGGGCCGACATGACCACCAACCACCAAAAACCGGAATCCATCGCGCGCGGCGCGCGCATGTTGCGCACCGCGCTCGGCCCCGCCATTGCCCGGCTGCTCGAAGACCCGGCCGTCGTCGAGGTGATGCTGAACCCGGACGGTCGCCTTTGGGTGGACCGGCTATCCGAAGGGCTTTCCGACACGGGCGAGCGACTGTCCGCCGCCGATGGCGAACGCATCGTTCGGCTAGTCGCGCATCATGTCGGCGCGGAGGTTCATGCCCGCAGCCCCCGCGTCTCGGCCGAACTGCCCGAGAGCGGGGAGCGGTTTGAAGGGCTATTGCCGCCCGTGGTCGCTGCCCCGACCTTCGCCATCCGCAAGCCCGCCGTCGCGGTGTTCACGCTCGACGACTATGTGGCGGCGGGCATCATGTCCACCGATCAGGCGGAAACGCTGCGCGAAGCCGTCGCATCCCGCGCCAATATCTTGGTAGCGGGCGGCACCAGCACCGGCAAAACCACGCTGACCAATGCGCTGCTCGCCGAGGTGGCGAAGACGGCGGATCGCGTCGTCATCATCGAGGACACGCGCGAGCTGCAATGCGCCGCGCCCAACCTTGTCGCCATGCGGACGAAAGACGGCGTGGCGACGCTTTCCGATCTGGTCCGGTCCTCGCTGCGCCTGCGCCCCGACCGCATCCCTATCGGCGAGGTGCGCGGATCGGAAGCCCTCGACCTGCTCAAAGCATGGGGCACGGGCCATCCGGGCGGGATCGGCACCATTCATGCAGGCACCGGCATCGGCGCGCTGCGCCGCCTTGAACAGCTCATCCAAGAGGCTGTCGTCACCGTCCAGCGCGCCCTGATCGCCGAGACAATCGACCTCGTTGCCGTCCTTTCCGGGCGCGGTTCCGCGCGCCGGCTGGCCGAACTCGCCCGCGTCGAAGGGCTGGGACCGGACGGCGACTACCGCATCACGCATCCCATCCCTTTGGCAATCCCCACCAGCACAGGAGAATCTTCATGATCCGCACGATTTCGCGCGGCTATCGCTTCGCCGCGACCGCCGCATCCACCCTTGTCATCAGCTTCATGCTCGCCCCGGCCGCCCATGCGTCCGGTTCGTCGATGCCGTGGGAAGCACCGCTCCAAAGCATCCTCCAGTCCATCGAAGGGCCGGTTGCCAAGATCATCGCCGTCATCATCATCATCGTGACCGGCCTGACTTTGGCCTTCGGCGATACGGGCGGCGGCTTTCGCAAGCTGATCCAGATCGTGTTCGGCCTGTCCATCGCCTTCGCGGCGTCGAGCTTCTTCCTGTCGTTCTTCTCGTTCGGCGGCGGGGCGCTCCTCTGATGGCGGGCGGCCTCGAACAGCTCGACGCGGTGCCGGGGTTCACGGTCCCGGTCCATCGGGCGCTGACCGAGCATATTTTGCTCGGCGGCGCACCGCGCTCCATCGCGATTCTGAACGGCACGCTGGCCGGGGCCGTGGGCCTCGGCCTGCGCCTCTGGCTGGTCGGCATCGCCATCTGGGCCATCGGTCATTTCGCGGCCGTGTGGGCGGCGAAGCGCGATCCCCAATTCGTCGAGGTCGGGCGGCGGCATCTCCGCATCCCCGCTCATCTGGCGGTTTGAGGGAGGCGCGTCGATGATGAACCTTGCCGAATACCGCCGCACCGCCACCCGGCTCGCCGACTATCTGCCATGGGCCGCGCTGGTCGGCTCCGGCGTCGTCTTGAACAAGGACGGCAGCTTTCAGAGGACGGCGAAGTTTCGCGGTCCCGATCTGGATTCCGCCGTCGCCGCCGAGCTGGTCGCCGTCGCCGGCCGGATCAACAACGCCGTGCGCCGTCTCGGCTACGGCTGGAGCATCTTTGTCGAGGCGCAGCGCAGCGAGGCCGCAACCTATCCCGACAGCATCTTTCCTGATCCCGCGTCGGCGCTGGTCGATGCGGAGCGGAAAGCCGGTTTCAAGGAAGCGGGCGCGCATTTCGTTTCCGGCTATTTCCTCACCTTCCTCTGGCTGCCCCCGGCCGAGGAAGCCGCCCGCACCGAGGCATGGCTCTATGAGGGCCGGGAGAAAGCGGGCGTGGACCCGTGGGAACTGCTGCGCGGCTTCATCGACCGCACCGACCGCGTGCTGGCCTTGCTCGACGGCTTCATGCCCGAGTGCCGTTGGATGGATGACGGCGCGACGCTGACCTATCTCCATTCCACCATCTCGACCAACCGCCATCGCGTGCGCGTGCCCGAGGTGCCCATGCACCTCGACGCGCTGCTCGCCGACCAGCCGTTGACCGGCGGGCTGGAGCCGCGCCTTGGCGACGCGCATCTGCGCGTCCTGACCATCGTGGGATTCCCGACCGCGACGACGCCGGGCCTGCTCGACGAAATGAACCGGCTGCCGTTCCCCTATAGGTGGAGCACGCGCGCGATCCTGCTCGACAAGACCGATGCGACCCGGCTGCTGACCCGCATCCGTCGCCAATGGTTCGCCAAGCGCAAGAGCGTCGCCGCGATTCTCAAAGAGGTGATGACCAACGAGGCGTCCGCCCTTGTGGACACAGACGCCGCGAACAAGGCGCTCGACGCCGACATGGCGTTGCAGGAGCTTGGGGCGGACGTGGCGGGCATGGCCTACGTCACGGCGACCGTCACCGTTTGGGATGCCGACCCGCACATAGCCGACGAGAAGCTGCGCCTGGTCGAGAAGATCGTTCAGGGCCGTGACTTCACCGTCATGCCCGAAACCCTCAACGCGGTTGACGCATGGCTCGGCAGCCTGCCCGGACACGCCTACGCGAATGTCCGCCAGCCGCCCATCAGCACTTTGAATCTCGCCCACATGATCCCGCTTTCGGCGGTGTGGGCGGGGCCGGAACGGGACGAGCATTTCGGCGATGCTCCATTGCTCTACGCTAGGACCGAAGGCTCCACCCCGTTCCGGTTTTCTTTGCATGTCGGCGACGTAGGCCACACCCTTGTCGTCGGCCCCACAGGCGCGGGGAAGTCCGTCCTGCTCGCGCTCATGGCCTTGCAGTTCCGCCGCTATGCAGGATCGCAGGTCTTCGCCTTTGACTTCGGCGGTTCGATCCGGGCCGCGTCGCTCGCCATGGGCGGCGACTGGCACGACCTCGGCGGCGGGCTGACAGAAGGGGCCGAGGCGTCCGTCTCGCTCCAGCCGCTCGCCCGCATCCACGACACCTATGAACGCGCATGGGCGGCGGACTGGATTGCCGCCATCCTCATACGCGCGGGCGTCGCCATCACACCCGAGGTCAAAGAGTATCTTTGGACGGCGCTGACTTCGCTTGCGTCCGCGCCGGTTGAAGAACGCACCATCACCGGCCTTGCCGTGCTGCTCCAGTCGAACGACTTGAAGCAGGCATTGCGCCCGTTCTGCGTCGGAGGTGCCTATGGCCGGCTGCTCGACGCCGAGGCGGAACATCTCGGCTCGGCCGATGTGCAAGCCTTCGAGATCGAGGGCCTTGTCGGGACCGGCGCGGCCCCCGCCGTGCTCGCCTATCTGTTCCATCGCATCGGTGACCGGCTCGACGGGCGGCCCACGCTGCTCATCATCGACGAGGGCTGGCTTGCGCTGGACGATGAGGCATTCGCCGGCCAGCTCCGCGAATGGCTGAAAACGCTCCGCAAGAAAAACGCTAGCGTCATTTTCGCCACGCAAAGCCTGTCCGACATTGATGGGAGCAACATCGCGCCCGCCATCATCGAGAGCTGCCCGACGCGGCTCTTGCTGCCGAACGAGCGCGCCATCGAGCCGCAGATTACAGCCATCTATCGCCGCTTCGGCCTCAATGACCGCCAGATAGAAATCCTCGCAAGGGCCACGCCCAAGCGGGATTATTACTGCCAAAGCCGCAGGGGCAATCGCCTGTTCGAGCTTGGCCTGTCCGAAGTCGGCCTCGCGCTTTGCGCCGCATCCGCCAAATCCGACCAGACGCTCATTGCACAAATCCTCGCCGAGCACGGACGCGACGGCTTCCTCGCCGCATGGCTGCGCGAGCGCGGCGTCGATTGGGCGGCCGACCTGATCCCGAACCTCACCAATCTTGCCGACCGGCCGGAATCCGCCGCGCCGGCCCGGCTCGATACCCACCCCACACAGGAGATTCTTCCATGACCTATCCCAAGATCGTCGGGGCCTCGGCCCTCGCGCTGGCGCTCGCCGTGCCCGTCACGCTTTCGCCCATGCTGGCAAGCCCGGCCCATGCCCAGCTTTTCGGCCGGATCGTCTATGACCCGTCCAACTATGCGCAGAACGTGCTCACGGCCGCGCGCACGCTGGAGCAGATCAACAACCAGATTCAGAGCCTCCAGAACGAGGCGCAGATGCTCATCAATCAGGCCCGCAACCTTGCGAGCCTGCCGCATAGCTCGCTCCAGCAGCTCCAGCAGAACGTCCAGCGCACGCAGCAGCTTCTCGGGCAGGCTCAAAATCTCGCGTTCGAGGTCGGCCAGATCGACCAAGCGTTCCAGAGCCAATACGGCAATGTCTCGCTGTCCGCGACCGACGCCCAGCTTGTCGCCGATGCGCGCGGCCGTTGGGAAAATACGGTTGGCGGTTTGCAGGACGCCATGCGCGTGCAGGCTGGCGTCGTCGGCAACATCGACAGCAATCGCGCCGAGATGGCCGCGCTTGTCGGCCAGAGCCAAGGCGCGACCGGCGCGCTGCAAGCCACGCAGGCCGGCAACCAGCTCCTTGCCCTCCAGTCGCTGCAGCTTTCCGACCTGATCGCGCTCATCTCGGCGAACGGGCGGGCCGACGCGCTGACCGAGGCCGAGCGTGCGACCGCCGCCGAACAAGGCCGCGAGCAGCGCCGTCGCTTCCTCACGCCCGGCACCGGCTACCAGCCGGGCAACGCGCAGATGTTCAACAACGGCAACAACTGACCGGGAGGCTCGCCATGGACGGCAAGATGCTGGCCCGGCTCGGGGCCGTGGTGTTCATCGCCATCGCCGTCACGGCGACCGCAATCGACATGGCGCGGAAGGATGAACCTTCCGCGCCACCCCCTGCGCCGGCCTTCCAGCCCCCGGCCGACCCGTTGCGCGAAACCCTGCGCCACTGCCAGCAGCTCGGCGAGGCGGCGGCAAGTGACGCCGGCTGCCTCGCCGCATGGGCTGAATCCCGCGACCGCTTCCTCGGCCGTGATCGCAGCGAGGCGCGCTGACCATGGGCAACACGGGCGTCATCGACAATTTCCTCGGCGTATTCACCTCCTACATCGACAGCGGTTTCGGCCTGCTCGGCGGCGAGGTCGCCTTCATCGCCACGACGCTCATTGTCATCGACGTGACGCTCGCCGCGCTCTTTTGGGCATGGGGCGCGGATGACGACATCATCGCGCGCTTGGTCAGGAAGACCCTGTTTGTCGGGGTATTCGCCTACATCATTTCCAACTGGAACAATCTCGCGCGCATCGTCTTCGAGAGCTTCGCCGGCCTCGGCCTCCTGGCGTCGGGCACCAGCTTTTCGGTTGCGGACCTGATGCGGCCGGGCCGCGTGGCGCAGACCGGCCTCGACGCCGGCCGCCCGCTGCTCGATTCCATTTCCGACCTGATGGGCTGGATCGCCTTCTTTGAGAACTTCATCCAGATCGCGTGCCTGCTGTTCGCATGGGCGCTCGTGGTGTTGGCCTTCTTCATCCTCGCCATCCAGCTTTTCGTGACCCTCATCGAGTTCAAGCTGACCACGCTTGCCGGCTTCGTCCTCATCCCCTTCGGCCTGTTCGGCAAGACCGCCTTCATGGCCGAGAAGGTCTTGGGCAACGTGGTGTCCTCCGGCATCAAGGTTCTGGTGCTCGCCGTTATCATCGGTATCGGCAGCACCTTGTTTTCGCAGTTCACGGCCGGTTTCGGTGGCCAGACCCCGAGTATCGACGACGCCATGGCGATTGTGCTCGCCGCGCTGTCGCTGCTCGGCCTCGGCATCTTCGGCCCCGGCATCGCCAACGGCATCGTCTCGGGCGGCCCGCAGCTCGGGGCGGGTGCTGCCGTAGGCACGGGCCTCGCTGCCGGCGGCATGGTGCTTGCGGGCGGCGCGGCGGCTGGCGGCGGGGCCATGCTGGCCGCGAAGGGCGGCGCTGCTGCCCTGTCCGGTGGGGCCGCGGCCGTTCGCGGCGGCGCGACGGCCGCGGGAGCGGCGACCGCTGCATATAGCCTAGGCTCACTCGGCCAGACCGGAGCGGCAGGCGTTGCTTCCGGCCTCGGCGGTGTTGCACGCGCCGCAGGCTCGGCCGCCATCTCGCCGCTAAAACGCGCTGCCTCTAATGCAACATCCCAAGTAAGCGAAAGCGTCAAGTCCAGCTTCGCCGATGGCGTGCGCGCCGGTTTCGGTGCGACGGGCGGCGCGTCCTCCATGGGCACGGTAGGCAGCGCCAGCGCCAGCGCCACTGCGGCAGCCGCGCCGCCGACTTCCCCCGCTGGTCCTCCGGCTTGGGCGCAGCGGATGCAGCGCGGGCAGGCCCTCAATCACGGCACCACCATGTCAGCACATGCCGTTCGCTCCGGCGACAGCCACGGCTCCGGTTCCTCCGTCAACCTTTCCGAAAGTGACCGCTCATGAGCATCTTCAAACGACCCGCAACCCATTACGGCAAATCACCCGAACCCGAGACGCCATATCAGAAGGCCGCGCAGGCGTGGGACGAGCGTATCGGCTCGGCCCGCGTGCAGGCGAGGAACTGGCGGCTCATGGCCTTCGGTTCTCTGATCCTTTCCGCCGGCTTCGCCTCGGCGCTGGTCTGGCAATCCGCACGGGGGACCGTGGTGCCTTGGGTGGTGCAGGTCGATAATCTCGGACAGGCGCAGACCGTCGCGCCCGCGAACGCGGATTATCGCCCGACTGACCCGCAGATCGCTTTCCATCTCGGCCGCTTCATCGAGCAGGTCCGCGCGATCCCGGCCGACGCCATCATCGTCCGCCAGAATTGGCTTCGGGCTTATGAGTGGACCACGGATCGCGGCGCGGCTGCCTTGAACGACTACGCCCGCGCCAATGATCCCTTTGCCAAGGTCGGCCGTCAGCAGGTCGCCGTCGAGGTCTCGAGCGTCATCCGCGCATCCCCCAACAGCTTTCGGGTAGCGTGGACCGAACGCCATTTCGAGAGCGGCCAGCTCGCCACGACCGAACGCTGGACCGCGATCCTGACCATCGTGATCCTGTGGGAGGAAAATAAAGTGTCATCCTAACTACAGGACCCTGCAACGTAGCAATTCCTGCAAAAATCCATTTAAAACAATGACTTATTTCAATTCTGCCATCTGCAAGCGTTTTGTGGGGATGGAGGCCGGAATCATTAAAGTATCATCCTAATTTTCGCTCAACCTTGGAAAATGCTGAGAATCGTAAAAATAAAGTTTCATCCTTTCCGCTACTAGTTCAAGGCTTTCTTCCGGCCGCCGGCAACAACGCTGCTTGGCTGAGGCGATCCACTTGCGCTACCGCTCACTGATCAGATCGAACTTGAACTCGACGAGCAGCCAACCATCAGGCCGAGCGTGATCGCCAAAAAAAACGGATCATGCGAAATCCTTCGTTGAGTTTGGCGCGGGTTTTAGCAAATCAGCTGGCCCGCGATCCGGTTGAGAGTGATCCGAAGCGGTCCTTGACGACCGGCACAAATCGGCCGATTCTGTTGAAAAAGTAGCTTTAGCGGCAGCCTGCCGATCAGGTGTGCCTGCTGTCGAAGTGGCTGCAAGCCACTTCAAGTTGCCTTCCGGCGTTTCACTGAGCGTCCTTGCTCAGGTTTAAGGGTTAATTTGAGGGTTTCTGCTCGTAGCAGGCATACCTATCCCGTCAGCGGTGGCCCTTGAGGCAAAAGCTTGGCCATGCGGCGCAGGTTCTGCACCATCGCAGCCAAGGTGAATTCGTCAGTGGCACCCGTTAGGCCACGCAGTCGTAAACGGTCGAGTTTCATGATCCGTTTGAGGTGGGCGAAAAGCATCTCCACCTTCTTTCGTTCGCAGCGAGAGACGAGGTACTCCGGTGTCTTGGCGATGCGTCGAGCCACGTCGCGGGCAGCCTCATGGATGCTGCGGACGATCTTCCGATTCGGCGTGTTGGGGCAGCATTTCGCTTTCAACGGGCAGGTGGCGCAGTCGGTTTGGCTGGAGCGGTAAATGACGGTTTTGGCCTTAGTTACCCGCGACCTTTGCTGGGTGAAGGCGCGCCATTCACTGCGTAGCGGTTTGCCGGCTGGGCAGCGATATTCATTGGCGTCCTGACTCCAGTGAAAGTCGTTACTGGAGAGGCTGTCGTCCTTGCGCTCGGTCTTGTCCCACACCGGCACATGCGGTTCGATGTCCTTTTCTTCGACCATCCAGGCCAGCATCGGGGCGGTGCCATAAGCGGTATCGCCGATAAGGCGTTCCGGTGTGAGATCGAACTGCGCCTCGACACGCTCGACCATCGTCCTAGTCGAATCGACTTCGGCGGTACGGTGCGCCGGGGTAGCTTCCACGTCCATGATCACACCGTGCTCAGTGTCGATCAGGTAATTCGTGGAGTAGGCAAAAAAGGCCGGGCCACCTGGCGCTGCTGTCCAACGGGACTGAGGATCAGTGAGCGAAATTTTCTTGGGAAGAGCCTCAGCCAGCGCCTCTTCATCAAGGGCTTCGAGGTACTCGCGCACTGCGCGGCTGCTGAGCTTTGGATCGTTCCAATCGACCTCATCTCCCGCCACCCCACGTTGCCGGCTGGCATCCGCCTTAATGATGCTGGCGTCGACGGCGAAACCTTCACCCTTGACTAGGCCGGCTGCCATGCAGCGCCGCAGCACCTCATTGAATAACCAGCGGAATAGATCGCTGTCACGAAAACGCCCATGGCGATTCTTCGAGAAGGTCGAGTGATTGGGGACTTCGTCTTCCAGACCCAACCGGCAGAACCAGCGATAGGCCAGGTTCAGGTGCACCTCTTCGCACAATCGCCGCTCGGAACGAATGCCATAGCAGTAGCCGACGACCAGCATGCGCACCATCAACTCCGGGTCAATCGAGGGACGCCCGATGGGGCTATAGAAATCTGCCAGGTAGGCACGTAGATCACTGAGATCCAAGCACTGGTCGATGCTGCGCAGGAGATGTTGGGCCGGGACGTGATCTTCCAGATTGAACGAGTAGAACAGGCGCTGCTGTCCTCCCGGTAACTGTCCCATCATGCTGTTCGCCCCCACGCTCGCTGACAAAGCAATTTTGCCAACGGCATGGGGAGGCCGCTACTTTTTCAACAGAATCGGCCGCACACAGCCATTCGGCTCAACAGAACCCTGCCTTTACCCCACCAAACTCCGGAAACTCGCCCGGTAGTCCGTCGGCTTGAGATGCACATGTTGGCTGAGGTCGCCGGGTAGCGTGAACAGGCGCGGACCGTCCCGAAACTGGAACACGCGATACAGATGGAATTGATCGCCCGCCTCCTTGGAGAATTCGAGTTCGTTGTGGCTGACCAAGAAAGACGAGCCTACCCCGCCATTGGTGGTTTTCACCTCGATGAAGCGCTCATGGGCGTCCTCTTCGAACGACAGGATGTCGAACCCCGCACCGTCTCCCTGGGTGTCGGACACCCAATCCAGCCGCTGAAAAAGCTCTGGGTGGCCGAGCTCGGTCAGGCGTTGCTGTTCGTAGCCAATCACCCACTGCTCCCCTGCCCGGCCCAGCTTGCGGTTGGCTTCATCGCGAGCGGCATAATCGAACTTTCGCGGTAGGCGTTGCCGTAGAGATGCCGGGGTACGCACAAGCACTTCACGGGCGGGTGGTTCTACCAAAGCCGCTCGGTAGGTTTTGTCACCCGGAAGTTTTACCTCCTCCAGGGCATCGACAAGAGCGCCGACCGTCTGCTGATGTTCCAGAACGTAGGCGTGTACGGATTTACGCAGCAGCAGTTGGCTGTTGCCGCGTGGCTTGTAGCCGTTGATATAGGGCAGGCCCAGGGCATCGAGTACGGCGCTAATGTTCTGGTGCTTGAGCTCGACTGAAGACTTGCTGCGACCGTTCAGCAGTTGGCGCAGTGCCTGGTTGTGCTCGGACTTGTTGTACGGCTCCCCAGCCGCCTCGGCACGCAGCATGTCGAAATAGTCTTCGACCGTGGCCAGGACCTCTTCTTCGGACCAGTCTTCGCCGATGCGAATGATGCGAAACCCGAGCCGCGTCAGCGCCGGAACGACGGTCGCCTCGCCACCGGAGAAGCTGTCAGCAGTGAGCGGGCCCTGCTCGGGAAATTGCTTGCCGAAGGCCACACCGGCGATGGCCTTGGAATCGCAATCGGTGCCGGTCTTCGGATCACGTACCAGGAAGTCGCGGGACTTGCCGTAGCCGTGGCGCGCCAGGAATTTCTTGCGGCCCAGTTGCACGAACTCATCGATGGCAGCCTGCACGGCGGCGGGGCTTCGAAGCTGGGAGAGTTGAGACACAGGGTCCTTCCTTACTGTCATGGTGTGCCGGGAACCGCCGAGCCACGAGATTATGAGTAGCCCCTGAACAGAAACGTCACGATAAAAGCCGTGAACGCCACCAGGCCCATTAAATCCCTTGCGTATTTGCAGCCCGTGCTGTCCAAACCTGTACCAGGTCCGATCAACACGCTCCAACCATTGAGGTACGAAAACACCGCCTGACCGAACAAAAAATGCGTGATAGCCGCCGCAGCCATGACGCCGGAATCGTCAGACAGGCTGTAGCTGTTGACCATTGCCCTGTACGCCTGCATCTGAAATGGCTATTGCCCTGATGGGAGCCGGCTTTTCAGCCACCGACACCAGCGATGCCGTCAATATTCTTTACCCGATAACCATGACCGTACAAGCTAACAAGGCCTGGCAAGCCAGCGGACTTAAAAAGTCTTTTTTTCTACCATCCCACAAAAAAGTTCGTGGTGGAGAAAAGATAAGCTATGCAAGGCTTTAGGAGACGTGGTTTTTCAGGATGACGAAGAACGATTCGGCGCTAGGTGCAACATAGGTGCATCGCACGAGCGCTAGGAACGGCGAAAAAAGGCGGACGTGGCGAAATCGGTAGACGCAGCAGACTTTAAAATTGGAGTGCCCGCGGGGAAATCCGCGGAGTAGAACCGCTCAAAGTCGGGGAACGCTAACGGGCAATACCCTAAGCCAATCCCGAGCCAAGCCCCTTCGGGGGAAGGTGTAGAGACTGGACGGGCGGCGCCTAAAGCCTTCGGGCAATGGCGAAGGGACAGTCCAGACCACGAACGTCATCAGACGGCGGCGAAAGTCGAGGTGGTACGAAAATCTGCTTCTCTGTGAGAGTACGGGTTCGAGTCCCGTCGTCCGCACCACAAAGCCAAACATCCCTGCGATGATCGACCTCTGGGCGTTTGGTCGTGAGCCCGCCACCCTCGCGCTACGCTTTGCGCAGGCGTCGAAGGCGATCAGGTGCGCCCATCGATTCCGTCGAGCACCATCGCTGCGAGTTCATCGCTGGTGTGTGCACCACTATCGAGAACACGGGTTGTGCATGGAAGCCGTTCCCTTGCGGCCAAGCATCGGGCGACATTCGCTAATCGCCACTCTCGAATCTCCGCATTTCGATTCGGGTCAGGATGCATGGTCTGGTTCGCGATCCGGTGACGCAATAGGTCCTCGTTGAGCGTCAGAAAGATGTGCAGCAGCTGATCGTCGATCCGCCTTACCCCGTCGAGTATCTCAGTCAGATAGTCCGGGTGCACGAGCGTCATTGGGATGATGATGTCCTGCGAGTAATTCCTTCGAATCTCCCTGACCGCCGCGATCGTAAGTCCCCTCCACAAGGGGAGATCCTGATAGTCTCCGCTCGCTGGCATGGGGACCGTTTCTTTCACCACGAACCCGATTTCCTCGGGGTCAAAGATCAGCGATTTGGAACGCCGATCGCGCAGCCGCTTAGCGAGCGTCGTCTTTCCGGCGCCGAAAGGTCCGTTGATCCAGATTATCATTGTCGACGGCCTCTAACCTGAAGGCTCGCAAGAGCGCTCGACGGCCTCGTGCGGAGGCACGATCGGAGTGGTTCCGAAATGCTTCTCAAGATAGGTGACGCCGAACGTCACGATGTCCTGCGCGTCGAACAGGTAGCACTGAGCAAAGCCCACGACACCTTCTCGATGGCGACCGAGCTTCACGTAAGCATTTGCTATAGTTTCAACCGCATCCGGCTTTCCTTCGATAGCAAAGCAATCGAGAATGCCGTTTGAATCGTAATCCGATGCCGTTTTCCAGGCGACTTCACCGTCTCTTCCAAGCATCGGCATCTCATACGTCACCCACCGTTTGTTGGGGATATCGGCAACCGCCTCGGCGTAGTGCAATGCGGTAACGGAGTTTAGCGGCGCACCCAACAGCAGGGCCTTCCCGCCAAGGCGAACGAACCGCTCGACGGGCGATCCTTCCCCCAAGGCGTGACCGAGTTCGTGAGGCTCCGTCAGCGTTTCAGCCAGCGGACCAACCGCGACCATCGATGCATCGGGGTGCGCGCTGCGCCGCGCGCCGGGGGCTTGAACCAGAAATTGATTCAGCAGGCCGAACCCACGGTAAGTCCCGGCTGTTGCGGGATCGAACGGCAGCCAGGTACGGCGGGCTTCGTCATCCAGCCGAGCGCCATTCAGAGTCTCCTCGTAGGGTGATCGGTCCCACGACGCGTATCCCATCACAGTGCCAGTCGGCCCAACCGCGGAGCGTAACGCGGCAACGACCGTCTCCGCTCCTCCTTCGACCGGACCAATCGCTTTAAGTGAGGCATGCACCATCAAGAGGTCACCGGTTTGGACTCCGAGTTTTTGAAGCGCCTCCGTTATTGCCTTCCGCGTATGCATCGCGATATCTCCTCTAAACTGCAAAACACTATACCTAATGGGCGGCGGTCAGACGGCGCGCCGGTGGCACGGGATGGGCCAGCGTTCGGCCGACGATCACGCCGGCAGCGAAGGCTGCGGGCGGAAACCAGTATCCTCGATAGAAGCGGTAGCCAGGACGCGCGACGACAACACCGCGATATCCATTATAGTAGTTCCAGCCACCGCGCAATGCCGAGCGCCTGCGCGCCAATCCGCTCGGAATCTACGTCAACGCAATTTCATGGTCGCGGGAGATGAGCCAATGAGGACGATCACCCGCACCCCGGCCGTTGCCGCCATGCTGCTTTCGGCCACCATGCTTGCGGGCTGCGCCACCAATCGCGCCCAGCAATGGAGCTATGACGATACCGTGCCGCCACTGCCGACCGTGCAGGCGGCCGTCACCAACGACACGCCCCGGCCGCTGCATGTCCCGCCGGCATGGACCGTGGCGCGGGGCGGCGAGGCTGCCGGCACGCCGACCGGCCGCGTCGAGAATGCCAACGCCGCCGCCCGCGTCGAGCCGCGCCGCGAAGGCTACTACAACGCGATCCAGATTTATCCGTGGAGCGAAGGCGCGCTCTATCAGGTCTATGCCGCAGTTGGGCAGATCACGACCATTGCGCTGGAGCCGGGCGAGAGCCTGACCGGCGCGGGGCCGATCGCGGCCGGCGACACCGCGCGTTGGATCATCGGCGACACCGAGAGCGGCAGCGGTGCGAACCGCCGCGTCCATATCCTTGTGAAGCCGACACGCACGGACATTTCCACCAACCTTGTCGTCACCACCGACCGGCGCACTTACATGATCGAGCTGCGCGCGCGGGAAACGCTCTACATGCCGGCCGTGGCATGGGCCTATCCCACACCGCCAGCAGGCCAGCGCCAGACCGTCCCGGCCGCGCCGATCATCCCGGCCGAGGCTGCGAGGAACTACCGCTACGGCCTGACAGGCGATAGCCCGCCATGGCGACCCATCTCCGTCTTCGACGATGGCCGCCGCGTCTATGTCGTCTTCCCGGCCGGGATCGTGCAGGGCGAGATGCCGCCGATCTTCGTGCTCGGCTCCGATGGCGAGCCGCAGATCGTCAACAGCCGCGTCCATCAGAACATCCTGATCGTGGACCGCCTGTTCGGCGCGGCCGAGCTGCGCCTTGGCAGCGGCAGCCGCCAGCAGACGGTCAGGATCGTCCGCATCAACCCGCCGCAGGCCGCCGCCGCGCAGCCCGCCAGCGCGACCGGAGACTCCCCGTCATGACAGACACCACTATCACCGACACCGCCGCGCCCATGCGGCTACGCGCCGAAACGCCCCGCGTCACCCGCCTGTCCCGCAAGATGCTGGCAGGCGTCGGTGCCGTCGCCTTGCTCGGCATCGGCGGGGCGCTCATCTACGCTCTCCAGACCCGCGATGCAGGACCGGGCGGCGAGGAACTCTATTCTACCGAGAACCGGCCCACGGCGGACGGCCTGTCGGGCTTGCCGCGCGACTATACCGGCCCGGTTCTCGGCCCCGCGCTGCCCGGAGATTTGGGCCGCCCCATCCTCGATGCGCAGAACAGGGGCCAGCCGGTTGCACCGCCCGTCATGGCGACGCCCGCCGTCGATCCAGAGGAAGAACGCCGCCGCGCCGAGGAAGAAGCCGCGCGCTTGAGCAACCTGTTTTTCCAGTCCGGCCCGCGCACGGGAGCACCAGCAGGAACGGCCATGCCCGGCCTTGCCGGTCTTGGCCTTGGTGGACAGCCTGCGACGCAGGATCGGCACACGGCTTTCCTCAATGGACCCGTGGACCGGCAGACCGTCGCGCCGGATCGTGTCGCGCCGCCGGCATCGCCCTATATCCTTCAGGCCGGGGCCCTGATCCCGGCCGCTTTGATAACGGGCATCCGTTCAGACCTTCCCGGCCAGATCACGGCGCAAGTCACCGAGAACGTCTATGACAGCCCGACCGGCTCGCTGCTCCTGATCCCGCAGGGCACGCGCATCATCGGCCAATACGATGACGGCGTGACCTTCGGCCAGCGCCGCGTCCTGCTTGTCTGGAATCGCCTGATCCTGCCGGGCGGCCGTTCCATCGTCCTTGAGCGCCTGCCGGGCGCGGACGCCAGCGGTTACGCCGGCCTTGAGGATGGCGTCGATTATCATTGGTGGGATCTGATGAAGGCGGCCGGACTGTCCACGCTGCTCGCGGTCGGGACGGAGTTGGCGACCAGCGACGAGGACCGGCTTATCCGGGCCATCCGCGACGGTGCGCAGGATACCGTCAATCAGGCGGGCCAGCAGATCGTTCAGCGCCAGTTGCAGGTCGCGCCGACGCTCACCATCCGGCCCGGCTTCCCGGTCAGGATCATCGTCACCCGCGACCTTGTGTTCGAGCCGGCAGGAGGTTGACAATGACCAAGCTGAAACTCGGCCCGCTGCCCGACGACAAGCCCGTCAAGGTGACGGTAGAGCTGCCCGCGCCGCTTCACCGCGATCTGGTCGCCTATGCCGAGGTGCTGGCCCGCGAGAGCGGCCAGTCCGCCGCCGATCCCGTCAGGCTGATCGTGCCCATGCTGGAGCGGTTCATCGCCACGGATCGCGGTTTCGCAAAGGCACGGCGGGAAGCAGGACAGACCATAAAAACATGAGCTTGAGTTGGTATATGTGCGTGGCAAGAGCAAAAAATTGTACGCAGCTACCTGTTTTCCATGACGGGGATATGCTAACCATCAAGCATCCTGCGACGCGGCATGTGCTTCGTCATGCGTCCTTGAAACCATCCGCTACGGAGCATACGTAACACCCATGATGTTCATTTCCACATTCTTCCCGCTGATCTGAACGACTGAAAGTCGTGCCGGCGCACCTGCGCCGTTCAGATTAAGACGGCCCTGCTGACGCGGAGGCCGAACGGAGAATGTGTTTGTAATGCCTAAATCTAAGCATGTCGGCCTGACTTCTGGTCAGGTCCAGAGCTTCATTGACGATGGGTTTGTCAAAATCGAAAATGCCTTCAGCGCCAACCTTGCAAAGCAAGGGAGGGACGAGTTGTGGGCGGATATAGGTCTGTCACCGGACGAACCTGAAAACTGGACTCAACCCGTTGTTCGAGTGGGGTTCAAGTCGTCGCCCCCCTTCATCGAAGCTGCTAACACGCCGCAACTGCACAAAGCCTACGACCAACTCGTTGGGGAAGGCCGATGGCTTGCCCCCAAAGGTGTTGGAACCTTTCCCATCCGCTTTCCGTCACCAGAATCTCCCGGTGACGACGGCTGGCATGTGGACGTGAGCTTTGGCACCGACAATCCAGATTTCATGGAGTGGCGGGCCAACGTTAAGAGTAGCGGACGCGCCTTGTTGATGCTGTTTCTGTTTTCGGATGTTGGTCCCAATGACGCGCCTACGAAAATACGAAAAGGGTCACATGCGGCGATTGCACGTGAGTTGCTGCCCTACGGCAATGCAGGCGCGACACTCAGGCAACTTTCCGAGAATGGCTACGCCTCTACGGAAGGTTGCGATGTTGCGTTGGCAACAGGTGCGGCGGGCACCGTCTACCTATGTCACCCATTCATCGTCCATGCGGCGCAACCTCATCGAGGGGAGCAACCGCGTTTCATGGCACAGCCGCCGCTGCTGCCGAAGGACGAGTTTGATCCGGCGCTACCTCCATCGCCGGTCCAGATCGCCATCCGTCAGGCATGTAGGCTGACGTTCTAAGCCAAGAGGCATCCGGGGCCGCAACGCGGCCCCGGATGTTGCTGGTTATCCGCTAGTGTCTCTGCAACTGGCGCAGGGGTGCCGCCAGCGCATAGGCGCAAATGCGGCACGCTACAGGCCGCCGACTGCCCTCCATGGTTCGCTTAATTCCGGGACCGTGAGTGCCCCGGAATCCACCAGAGCCAAGGAGGATTCCATGTGCGCAGAGCGCCGCCGCGCCCGCAAAGGGCGACCGCGACAGCCGGTTCCCGAGACACTTCCCGACGATCTTTTCGACTATGCCGACGAACCCACGTCGGACGGGCGGGAGCGCCGAAGGTCGCCGCTTCGCATCGTCGATGTGGAGTCGTTGCCTGTCTTCGACGACTGGCCCGAGAAGGTGCCGGTCACCGAGGAAGAACTGCAAATCTTCGAGCGGTATTTCGGCGACGTGCTCGACCGGCTGTTCGGCCCCATCGACGATCCTGACAATCAGGGCTTGAAATCGTTATCCTCTGATGATAACAGTAAGTCATGAGCGAGGATCGTGACCCGAGCCTCGACACGCTTCTGGACCTCGACGGTCAGGTGCTCGTTGTCGATCCCGAGAGCGGCCATTGGGTAAAGTTCGTCGTCACCCGCGTTCCGGTCTCGCCGGAGAAGCCGCACGGCCTCGATTACTCGCTCACGCTTCACGGGCCTTCGGGCGAGCGGCTGGTCGGCTTCGACAACGCCCATCCGGTCGGCCGGGGCAGGCGTGGCGGGCCGATGGACCATCGGCACCGTCTCCAGACCGTGAAGCCTTACGCCTACGAGGATGCGGCCACGCTGCTGGCCGACTTCTGGCAGGCGGTGGACGCGGTGTTGAAGGAGCGAGGCGTGCTATGACCACATTGAAAGTCGGGATTGCCGGCTACGATGAGATGAAGGCCCGCACCATGCGGATCGCGCGCGGCGAAGAAAAGCCGGCGGCCGACGATCCGAAGGTGTGGTTCACATCCATGGAATCCTTCGCGCAGCTCCTTTCCAGCGGGAACCGCGAGCTGCTGCGCGTCATCGACGAGCAGTCGCCCGGCTCGCTGGAGGAACTGTCGCGGATCACGGGGCGGGCGAAGCCCAACCTGTCCCGAACCCTCAAGAAAATGGCGCGCTACGGCCTGATCCGCATGGACCCCGGCGAGGGCCAGAAGCTCGTGCCCAAGGTGCTGCATGATCGCGTGGAGCTGGCGTTGCCCTTGCTCGAACGCCGCGCGGCGAAAGGAGGCCAATGATGAGCATTCAGTCCCCACACGTCGCCCTGCGCGCCGCGCTCTATCTGCGCGTCTCGACCGCCCGGCAGGCCGAGCATGACGTGTCGATCCCCGACCAGCGCAAACAGGGCGAAGCCTATTGCGCTTCGCGCGGCTACCAGCTTGTCGAAACCTTCGTCGAGGCCGGAGCATCGGCGACCAACGACCGTCGCCCCGAGTTCCAACGGATGATCGAGGCCGGCACCAGCAAGCCCGCGCCGTTCGACCTGGTGGTGGTTCACAGCTTCTCGCGTTTCTTCCGCGATCACTTCGAGCTGGAGTTCAACGTCAGGAAGCTCGCCAAGAATGGCGTCCGGCTGGTGTCCATCACACAGGAAATGGGCGACGACCCCATGCACGTCATGATGCGGCAGATCATGGCGCTGTTCGACGAATACCAGTCGAAGGAGAACGCCAAGCACGTCCTGCGCGCCTTGAAGGAGAACGCCCGCCAAGGCTTCTGGAACGGTTCGCTTCCGCCCATCGGCTACCGCGTCGTCGATGCCGAGCAGCGCGGCGCGAAGATGAAGAAGAAGCTGGAAATCGACCCGCTGCACGCCGACACCGTGCGGCTGATCTTCCGCCTTGCAACGGAAGGCGACGGCACGTCCGGCCCCATGGGCGTCAAGAACATCGTCAGCTACCTCAACAGGAACCACATGTTCACCCGCAGCGGCGGGCGTTGGGGCATCGGCCAGCTCCACCGTATCCTGACCCGGCGCACCTATATCGGCGAGCATCGGTTCAATCGCCGTTCCAAAAAGGGTGACGTGAAGCCCGAGGAGGAAATCGTCACCGTCGCGGTGCCACCGCTGATCGACCTTGAGACCTTCGAGGCGGTGCAGAGGCGCTTGCAGGTCAATAATCCGAAGGTGACGCCGCCGCGCGTGGTCAGCGGCCCAAATCTGCTGACCGGCATTTGCCATTGCGGCAATTGCGGAGGTGCGATGACGCTGCGCACCGGCAAGAACGGCCGTTATCGCTATTATGCCTGCTCGATCCGGGCGCGGCAGGGCGAGACCGGCTGCAAAGGCCGCGCGATCCCCATGGACAAGCTCGATCGCATAGTGGTCAGCCATATCGAGGAAAGGGTGCTGGACCCCGAGAGGATCGAAGATGTGCTCGCCTCGCTGCTCGACCGCCGGCAGGAGAGCGTCGAGCGGCGCAGCCAGCACATTGCAGAGCTGAACCAGCGCGCGGCCGAGGCCGACATGCGCCTCAAGCGGCTTTACGACGCTATCGAGGCTGGTTCGCTCGACCCGGCCGAAGCCGCCCTCGGCGAGCGGATAGCGGGCCTTACCGCGCTACGGGATCAGGCACGCGCCGACGCCGAAAGAACCGAGGCCATGCTGAAAAGCTCGGCCCATCAGGGCCTCACAGGGGCAGCCGTGCGGGAACTGGCGAGTGAAGCCCGCACCCGACTCCGGCTTGGAAAGGGCGGCTATCGGCGGGAACACGTCCGGGCCTTCGCCCAGCACGTCGAGGTCGCGGACGACGCAATCTACATCAAAGGCAGCAAAAGCACCCTGTTGAGGACGCTGGTAGCCACTAAGGGAGGGAAAACGGCGGAAATCGGCGTTCCCGGTTTTATACCGAAGTGGCGGAGAGGATGGGATTCGAACCCACGATACGCTTTTGACGTATACTCCCTTAGCAGGGGAGCGCCTTCGACCACTCGGCCACCTCTCCGGTGCGGCCTGATTATTGCGTAAGAAAAATGATTGCAAGGCTTTTTCGCCAAGAAGCCAAAAAACCTGTTGGCCAAATAAACCGCGGGTCAAACTTTACGCCCGGTTGCGGAACTTCTTCAGGGCCCGCACGTTTTCGCCTCGGTAACAAAAGAGGTGTTCTAATGGCTCAGACCAAACTGAATGTTGTCGAAGACACGATCGAAAACCAGATTGCAGAACTGCGTTCGCAGATCGCATCCCTGTCAAAATCCGTTTCTGCCCGTGCGGAAGGTGTTGGAGAGGATGCATCGGAATTTCTGGATGAGGCGCGCGGCCGCGTTCGCAAGGCGGCGCATAATGTCCGGGCGCAGGGCCAGAATGTCGTGGAAGCCGTGAAGGAAAATCCAGGCACCGCCACCTCCCTGCTGACGATCGTCGGCGCACTCGGTTTCGCGATCGGTTATGCGGTGGGCACGAGCACGCAGCAGAGTTCGTCGAACAGCAGCCTTTATCGCTGGCGCTGATGACGAACGGGCATTAAATCAAGGCAAGGCGGGTTTGCCCGCCTTGCCTTTATGCATTGGTGAAAAAAGCAGGAATGAAGGGGGCGAATATGCGGTTCAGCGACGATCTTGAGGCAGCATTGTCTGATTTTGCAAGGGATCACGGCATCGATAGGGACGAGGCAATCCAGCGCATCGTCCGCTCCGCCCTCATCAATGGCGGTTATCTCGCCTCCGGCGAGGAAGGTATTCCGCCGGAGAAGCTGAACGCCAGTAACGACGATTGATCAATATCCTGATCCGGACGGCGTCACTGCCGGCCCACCCTTGTAGCGGGCGGAAAGCGCACGCAGCGTATTGGCGAGTTCCGTGACATCGGCTCCCACGGCGACGAACGACGCGCCGAGTTCAAGATAACGGCGATTATAGGTTTCATTGAAGGTGAGGATGCCGGCGGCCTTGCCAGCCGCGACGATTTTCACGATCGCCGCTTCGATAACCGCCTGCACCGCCGCTTCGTCAATCCTTCCCAGATAACCCATGTCCGCGGCCAGATCCGCCGGGCCGATGAAGACGCCATCCACGCCGTCCACCGCAAGAATATTGTCGAGATCTTCGATTGCCGCGCGGGTTTCCGCCTGCACCAGCAGGCAGACGCTGGCCGAGGCGCTGTCGGCATAATCCGTTATCGTATTAAAAGCGGAAGCGCGGGCGACGGCCGCTCCCATGCCGCGAATGCCGCGCGGCGGGTAATGCATGGCGCTGACGAGAGCTTCCGCCTGTGCCGCTGAATCGACCATGGGCACAAGAAGCGTGCGGGCGCCAGCATCCAGAAGCTGCTTGATCATCCAGCTCTCGCCGACAGGCACACGCACCACCGGCTCGGCGACAGAGGTGGCAAGCGCGCGCAGCTGGTCGATGATGCTGCGCAGGTCGTTCGGCCCGTGCTCACCGTCGATCACCAGCCAGTCGAAGCCAGCCGTTCCGGCGATTTCCGCCGTAATGGCCTCGCCCATGTCGAGCCACAGGCCAATCTGCGGCTTGCCGGCATGAATGGCGGTTTTGAAACGGTTTTCGGCAGCGGGCATGATATCCTCAGGAGAGCAGTAATTTCAGATCGGCGGACGGATCCGCCAGGATTGTGCGGTCGGGTTGGGCGGCTGTATCGAGCAGTTTCTTACCCGCAACATAGGCCTTGGCGTCATTGACGGCATCGACAGCCACGAAGCGGCCATCACGGAAATACCAGATGGACCAGCTGCCTTCCCTTGCGCCGGGCCTCAAAATCGTCTCGTCGTAACCGAGATTGAAGCCGGCGATCTGCAGCTTCACATCGTACTGATCCGACCAGAACCAGGGTTTCGCGTCGTATACCGCTTCCATGCCGGCCAGTACGGCGGCAGCCGCCTCAGCCTGATCGACCGCGTTCTGGACCGATTCGATCCTCACCTGCTGGCCGCGCCAGGGCAGAAGCGCGCAATCGCCCACCGCGTGAATGGCGGGGTCGGATGTCCGGGTATATTCGTCAACCACGATACCGTTACCAACATCGAGACCCGATTCGCGGGCAAGCCGGTCGTTCGGTGTCACGCCGATGCCGACGATGACGAAATCCACGTCGATCGTCGAACCATCCGAAAGTTCTGCCGCGGCAACCCGCCCGTCCATGCCGACGAGGCGCACGAGGCCGGTTTTTTCGCGGATGGAAACGCCCTGGGCCTGATGAATGCCGCGCATGATATCCGCAGTTTCCTTCGCCGCCACGCGCTGGAGAATACGGTCGGCCATTTCGATCAGCGTCACCTCGAGGCCAAGCTTGCGGGCAACGGCGGCAGCTTCAAGGCCAATATAACCGCCACCAATGACCAGCAGCCTGCGGCCCGGCTTCATCTCCTCCGTCAAGCGGTCGGCGTCGCGCCTGTCACGGACGGTAAGCACGCCGTCGAGATCGCCACCGATGCTGGCGGGCAGCAGCCGGGGCGCGGCCCCGGTCGCAAGAACCAGCCGGTCATAAGAAAGCGTACTGCCATCCTGCATGCGCACGGTCTTGCCGGCGCGGTCTATCTCCTCCACCCAGGTGGAAAGCCGGATATCGACATTGTTTTCGGCATACCATTCTTCCGGGCGGAACATCAGCCGGTCAAAACTCATCTCGCCGAGAAGGTATTTTTTGGAGAGCGGCGGCCGCTGATAGGGGTAGGCATCTTCCGAGCCTATGATGGTGATGGCACGCTCGTCCTTCAGCGCCCGGAGCTTCGACGCCAGCGCAAAAGCGGCCTGCCCCGCCCCGACGATTACCAGCCTTCCAGTCACTTTCCACTCCCAGGACAATCACAGCCGGCCGATGATCCCCGAGGCTGCGAAGCGATATTGCGCGATCAGGCGTAACGCCAAGTACGGCCGGCGTCAACCGCACGAGCCTCCAGCCCTGTGCAAGCGTGCCCGATTATCAAAACGGGCGCCCGCCTTCTGCAACCAGTCGAGATAATGTGCGTTTTAAACAGGCGAAACACGGGTTGCGTACAAAGCTGGCCCATGTCGATACGGACTAGAGACAATTGCGGATATTTCCTTCATGCCCTGGCAAGGAAGCCGCGTTAAAATCAGACGGAAGAGGCAATCCGGGAGGTTGTCATGGCTCTACATATGGATATCGGTCAAAACGTCCCGCAGGACGAGATGTATGAGAAATTTCAGATCGACCGGCCCGGCAAGATCACCTTCATCGGGCACCACCTGAGCGCCAAGGACACCATGCGCTGCCTGGTGCGCACCATTTCGCTCTACGGCGCGGAGCTGGATGTCAGTGCCGATCTGGAAATGCCGGTCAACTTCTATCTGGAAATTCTCGGTATCCGCGACGAAATCGGCTGCACGCTGATCCGCCGGGAAGAGGAAAAGGTGACGATCGGCTTCAACATGCTGATCGATGCCGAATTTCTGCACCATGTCCGCCGGCTGAGCTTCGAGACCAGCGTCTGAGCGGCAACCGCGCGTCAGCCCGCCGATCTTTGCGTTGTGCCGTGGGGAACCAAAAATCTGCTGCCAAACACTCATCTAACCCCCGGGCGCGGCTTGCGTCCGGCTTTTTTGCACCTATTGTGAGCCGGGTTTTCAAACACAGGTCCCGGAACTTCTGTCAATGTCCGCTTTTTCACGCCTCACGCCGCTTGCCGCTTCGCTTCCCTCCACCGTTCCCTTCGTCGGCCCGGAGGCCATAGAAAGGAACCGCGGCTTGAAGGTGGAGGCGCGAATCGGTGCAAACGAAAGCGGCTTCGGCCCCGCCCCATCAGTGCTTCTGGCGATGCGCGATGCGGCGGCTGAAACCTGGATGTATAGCGATCCGGAAAATTTCGAGCTGAAGGAAGCGCTTGCCATCCACCACGGGGTTTCGCGCGGCAACATCGCCATAGGCGGCGGAGTGGACGGATTGCTCGGTGAAATCGCCAGGCTGATCGTGGAACCAGGCACGCCTGTTGTCACCTCTTTGGGAGGCTACCCCACCTTCAATTATCACGTGAACGGTTTTGGCGGAAAACTGGCGACCACGCCCTATGTAGACGACCACGAAAACCTCGACGGGCTTCTCGACCTCGTTCACAGGGAAAACGCGCCGCTCGTCTATTTCGCCAATCCGGACAATCCCATGGGAAGCTGGTGGGATGCGAGCGAGGTGGTGGCATTTGCCCGCGCGTTGCCGGAAACCTGCCTGCTCATTCTGGACGAGGCCTATTGCGAAACCGCGCCCGCAAGCGCGGTGCCCGCTATCGACGCGCTGATCGGCCAGCCCAATATCCTGCGCATGCGTACCTTCTCCAAAGCCTACGGGCTCGCCGGCGCCCGCGTGGGTTACGCCATCGGTACGCTTGGCAATGTCGAAGCCTTCGACAAGATCCGCAACCATTTCGGCATGGCGCGTATTTCTATCGCCGGCGCTTTGGCAGCGCTCAAGGACCAGGCCTATCTGCATGAGGTGGTTGGCAAGATTTCCGAGGCACGGGATCGTATTTCCGCTGTCGCCCGCAATAACGGCCTTTCACCGCTGCCCTCCGCTACCAATTTCGTTACCATCGATTGCCACCGCGACGGCGCCTATGCGCGCGCCATCGTTGACGGGCTGATGGACCATGGGGTCTTCATCCGCATGCCGGGCGTGGCCCCGCTTAACCGTTGCATCCGCGTGAGCGTTGGGCCGGGTGACAAGCTCGATCTGTTCGAGCAGGCATTGCCGAAGGTTCTCAAGGCCATCGGGTAAGCTCCCAACCCACCCTCATTCCTGTGTTCGTCACAGGAATGAGGGTGGGAAAGTGCCGCGCGTTACACACATCGAATCAACATCCTCCCGCAAGCCCCTGCGCGAGAATCATTTTCCGGCGAAGACACATTGCCGAACATAAGAAAACCGCGCCGGCCTTGTTCCTGCCGGTCGCGGTTCGATGTGTCAGCGCAAAAGCTTCGTTTCGGAGCCCTCGCCGCGTTCCCCTTCGGGTTTTACTTTCGTTTGGGCCGGTCGTCGGGACTGGAGGGAACCGCGCCGGCAATCTCATGGATCGCGGAGATGGATCAGTGCATCGTCATCCAGTCGCGGGCGGCGCGAAGGGCTTCGGCCAGTTCCGCTTTCGTCATGTTGCGGGCGAGATCCGCACGGAGAGAAGCCGCTCTTTCCGATCCGCGGATCGCGGCGATGTTAAGCCATTTGTGGGCCGCGATCAGGTCCACCTTGCAGCCCCGGCCGGTCGCATAGACCAGGCCGAGATTGCAAAGGGTGTCGGCGCGGGTTTCGCCACCGGCAGCCATTTCGATATCACTGATGTCAAAGCGTGCCATTGTTTTAATCCCTGTCGTTCTGCCTGTTTTCATCGTGCGCCTTCTTGCCGAGGCGTCTTCCGGACTGCCGTCTTTTGCGGCTTTTTTGTCCTTCAGTCTGGCAGGTTTTCCCTGCGCTTTTGATGAGTTCACTATGCCACGAGGCTTTCAACGCTCGCTTAAAAGGCATGATTAATGTGCCGCAAACAAATTCCAAACGATTGGTAAAATTGGTTTTTTGTTAAATATCATTGCCTGCGGAAATTAAGGACTTTCCCGCGAATTTTACGAAAGCTTTACAATTGGATTTAAACCCTTCCTTCACCACGATAAGAACCGCGATTTTTGAAACTGCTCTCCTTCGCCCTCCCCGCGCACGCCGACGCTGCACCGGCACCGCAAATTTATGTTTCCTTTTACGTGAACGTCAAATACTATCCGCCCTGCCCGTCACGAGGATAAAACGGGCACGGAAGAGCGCGGTGGGAGGAGCAATCGTTGCACCGCACGGCGGCCGCCGGCCAGAGATGGTGGAGGCATGCTGAAGGGAGTTTGATCTGCGCATCGCATCCTTGGCCGCTCCGGCCTGGGAAAAGCCTGCGCGAATTTCGGGAGGAATTTCATGAAGCTTATGATGACGATTGCAGCTGCCCTGTTGATGAGCGGCAATATTGCCTTTGCCGCCGAGGCGATCGAAGGCAACTGGAAGACGGCCAGCGGCGAAACCGCCGTGATCGGCCCCTGCGGCGGTGCTTTCTGCGTGACGCTGAAGACCGGCAAGCATGCCGGAAAACAGATCGGCAAGCTTTCGGGAAAGGGAAACAACTACTCGGGTGAGATCACCGATCCCGCCAATGACAAGACCTATAGCGGCTCCGGCACCGTTTCGGGGAATTCGCTAAGCATGAAGGGTTGCGTGCTGAAGGTTCTGTGCAAATCGCAGACCTGGACACGGCTGTAATACAGGGAACGGCAGGCGGGCTTTTGTCCCTCAGCCTGCCGTCTCGCGACGCAGAGCGCGGTGGCTGCCAGGAATCGCGCGCAGGCTGCGAACAGACGTCGCATGGAAACCATATATCCGTTTATTATCGCTGCATCCGATGCCAATGAGAGCAACGATATGCGCCCCACCCTTTCGACAATTCTGATCGCGGGCACCTCGCATGTCGGCAAAAGCACGCTGGCCGGCCTGCTCAGCGAAAGGCTGCGCTGCGAGGCGATATCGACCGACAGTCTCGCCCGCCATCCGGGGAGGCCATGGCCGGGTATTCCGGTGCCGGTTGAGGAATATTACACACAGCTGTCGGCGGATACGATCCACTGGTTTCTCAAGGTCCATCACCAGAACATTTGGCCGCTGATCCGCGCGATGATTGACAGAAGATCCGGCACAGGGACTACGACGATCTTCGAGGGCGCCGCCCTGCGACCGGAGTTCATATCGCCTCTCCTCGACAGCACGGTGGCGGGCGTATTTCTTCATGCCGACAATGATTTTCTTCTCGAAAGAATGCGCTCTGAAGCACGCTACCAAGATGCAACGGCGAAGAGGCAGCGGATCATGGACGCCTTCATCGAACGCTCGCTACGTGAGAACACCGAGATGCTGGCATCCGCGCAGGAGCACCGGGTGCCGATTGTCGACGTGACCCAAGGTGAAGAATTGGAGAAACTGCTAACCGATCTTGCGCCAGGCGCGGACATCCCTCTGTCCTGAAGCTGGGCATGCGCACCACTGCGGCATCAATCCGCCATGTCACCGCCCGTTAACATCCCTGAACACCATATGAACCGGGGCCTCAGGGTCCGTTCAGTCCGACTATGGCAAAACTCTGTCCATCAACTCCGATAAAGGGGAATGGACATGACAAAGCTGATCAGCCGACTGGCAATCTTCGCGTTTCTCATGGCGATCTTCGCCATGTCCTTCGCCTCGCTCGTCGTTAATCCGAACCGCAGTTTTCAGCGCGTGAATGCCGGTGCGGCAATCGCATGCCAGCACGGCTCGGCGCCCGCCGCCAATTGCCCCGTCGTATTGTGAGGACCGGCCAATGACCACCAGTTTTTCCAACGGCCTGTTCTCCGCACTGCGGCTGATGCTGATGGCCTCGATCTTTCTCGGCCCGGTGGCCGGACTTGCGGTTTACAAGGCCGATCCCCGCCCCGCCTCCAAAGGCGCCGGCTTCGTGCTGCTGATGAGCCTGCAGCGCGGCGCACTCGGCTGAGTTTCTGCCGCGCCAGCATTGTCCGGCTGCATTTTCGCGTTTCTTTTCAGTTTCTTCGTATTTCTGTCGCTTGCCTGTCGAAATTGGCCTCTTATAATGGGCCATGACAATAGCAAAACCAACGATTCCGCCCCTTACCTTCATCAGTCCAGAGCCTTTCGCGCCGCAGACATTCACGGACCCGAAAGAAGCTGTTGCGGCTTTGAGCGCGCTTTACGAACGCAACACGGCGTTCCTGATCAAGTCCTTCACAGACCTTGCCAAGGGCGCGCCGATTGCCGGGCGTTACCGCGCCTGCTACCCGCAGGTCAGCCTCGAGACCGCCACTTTCGGCCATGTCGATTCCCGCCTTTCCTATGGCCACGTAACCGCGCCCGGCGTCTATACGACAACGATCACACGGCCTGAGCTTTTCCGCCACTATCTCAAGGAACAGCTGGGGCTTCTTATGAAGAACCACGGCGTTCCGGTCACGGTGTCGGAATCGGCTACGCCCATTCCGCTGCATTTCGCTTTCGGTGAAGGCGCGTATGTCGAGGCAGCGGCGGCTTCGTCGCTGTCAGACGTGCCGCTGCGTGATCTCTTCGATACGCCCGATCTCAACAATACCGACGATCTCATAGCCAATGGCGAATATGATCAGGTGCCGGGCGAGCCGGCGCCGCTTGCGCCCTTTACGGCGCAGCGCATCGATTATTCGCTGGCGCGCCTCAGCCATTATACGGCGACGAGCGCCAGCCATTTCCAGAACTTCGTGCTGTTCACCAACTACCAGTTCTATATCGACGAATTCGCTGCCTGGGCGAGGCAGATGATGAAGAATGGCGGCGAGGGTTACACGGCCTTTGTGGAGCCGGGCAACATCATCACCCATGCGGGTTCCGACAAGCCCGAGACGGACGCGGTGCTGGCCCGACTGCCGCAGATGCCGGCCTATCACCTGAAGAAAAAAGGTCATGCCGGCATTACGCTCGTCAATATCGGCGTCGGCCCCTCCAACGCCAAGACGATCACCGACCACATCGCCGTGCTGCGCCCGCATGCCTGGCTGATGGTTGGTCATTGCGCCGGCCTGCGCAACAGCCAGCGGCTGGGCGACTATGTTCTGGCCCACGCCTATGTGCGCGAGGACCACGTGCTTGACGACGACCTGCCGGTCTGGGTACCCATCCCGGCGCTTGCCGAAGTGCAGCTGGCGCTGGAAGGTGCAGTCGCCGAAGTCACGGGTTACGAGGGCTTCGAACTGAAGCGCATCATGCGCACCGGCACCGTCGCCACCATCGACAACCGCAACTGGGAGCTCCGTGATCAGGCCGGTCCCGTCAAGCGCCTGTCGCAGTCCCGCGCCATCGCGCTTGACATGGAATCCGCTACCATAGCGGCCAACGGCTTCCGCTTCCGTGTGCCCTACGGCACTCTGCTGTGCGTTTCCGACAAGCCACTGCATGGCGAATTGAAGCTGCCAGGCATGGCGACGGAATTTTACCGCACCCAGGTCGCCCAGCATCTGCAGATCGGCATCCGCGCCGTGCAGAAGCTTGCCGCCATGCCGACGGAAACGCTGCACTCGCGCAAGCTCAGAAGCTTCTACGAGACGGCGTTCCAGTAAAAAGAGATATCGCAGAGGCATGCCTTGGTGTATGATTTTGAAAATCGATACACCAAGGATTATCCATGCGTACGAATATTGATCTTGATGACGCCTTGATCGCCGAAGCGATGGAAATTACCGGCCTTTCGACAAAAAAGGCGACGGTGGAGAAGGCGTTGCGCGATCTGGTGCGAATTCACCGCCAGATGCGTGCCCTCGATGCATTGGAGGGCACGGATTGGGAGGGCAATCTGGACGAGATGCGGACGGATTGGGACGCTGAAACGGATTGGGATGTGAAGAAGGGAAAATGATCGTAGCAGATAGCTCTGCCTGGATTTCATTCATTCGAAAAGACACGCCAGCTCTCTCCGCCAAGTTTCGCGCCTTAATGGCGCAGGGCGAAGTTCTGATCGGCGATATCATTCTTCTTGAGGTGCTTAGAGGCGCACGGGACGGTCATCATGCGCGGCATCTTGAACAAATGCTGGGAGAATTTCCCTGCGTCGCGATGATGTCTCCCCAACTCGCCATCAAGGCTGCCGCAAATTATCGCTTTCTACGCAATCACGGCTATACGATTAGAAAAAGCAACGACCTCATCATCGGCACCTACTGTATTGAGCATGGCCATAAGCTGCTGCAAAACGACCGAGACTTTCAGCCGATGGCCGATCATCTCGGTCTGCAACTGGCATGAGCCTCAAACCACCTTCACGGTCACCTCCACCCGCACCGGAAAATTCACCGACCGCGCGATGAAGCACTTGTCGTGCGCGTCATGGTGCAGCGCATCCGCCCGGGCGGAATCGCCCTTGGAGATGGTGATGACCGGTTTCAGCACCACTTCGCTGAACTGCCCGGCTCCATCCTTTTCCATGACGAGCGTGCCTTCGGCGTTGTCGACATAGTCTTCGACGATGATGCCGTTGACCGAGCAGAAATGCAGGTACCAGAGCTTGTGGCAGGCCGAGAGCGAAGCGACCAGCAGGTCTTCAGGGTTCCAGCGGGCGGGATCGCCACGGAAGGCCGGATCGGACGAGCCGGCTATATCAGCCTTTCCCTCGGTGGAAATCGTGTAGTCGCGTTCGTAGTCGCGATAGCCCGACGTGCCCTTGCCACGATTACCCGTCCACGTCACCTTTACGGCGTAATGGTGTTCCTGTCCTGCCATTTCAGTCCTCCCTTGGCATCTCTTTTCGCATTCTTTAACGGAAAACCGGTGTCCACTTTCCCTAGAAATGCTCGCGCGTATCACGCAGGTGGTCGAGCCCCTTGCGCACCGTCTCTATGATCTCATCCACTTCCGAACGGCTGATGGTGAGCGCCGGCGAAGCCAGCATTCGGTCGCCCGTTGCGCGCATGACGAGGCCGTTTGCAAGGCAATGATTGCGCACCGTTATACCAACATCGTCCGGCTTGCCGAAGCGTCTACGGGTCGCCTTGTCCGCCGTGATCTGCAGTCCACCCATCAAGCCTACATTGACGGCTTCGCCCACCAGTTCGTGGTCCTCAAGGCTTTTCCAGCCCTGGGAAAAATAAGGGCCGATATCGTCGCGCACCCGCTCCACCAGACCCTCCGCTTCGATGATGCGAAGGTTTTCCAGCGCGGCGGCGGCGCAGACGGGATGTCCGGAATAGGTGAAGCCGTGGTTGAAATCACCGACCTCGGACAACATCACTTCTGCCACCCGATCCGACACGACCACGCCGCCGATCGGCAGATAACCCGAGGACAGGCCCTTGGCGATGGGGGCAAAGTCCGGCTCCACGCCGAAATACTGGTAGCCGAACCAGGAGCCCAGGCGACCGAAACCGCAGATCACCTCATCGGAGACGAGCAGAATATTGCGCGCTTTGCAGATACGGGCGATTTCCGGCCAGTAGGTCTCCGGCGGTACAATGACGCCACCGGCTCCCTGAATCGGTTCGGCCACGAAAGCAGCAACGTTTTCCTCGCCCAATTCGTCGATTTTCTCATTGAGTTCGCGAGCCACCTTCAGGCCGAATTCGGCCGGAGAAAGATCGCCACCCTCGGCATACCAATAGGGCTGGCCAATATGGGCGACGCCATCGATGGGCAGGCTGCCCTGCTCGTGCATCCACGTCATGCCACCCAGCGAGGCCCCGGCCACCGTCGAGCCGTGGTAGCCGTTGCGGCGGGCGATAACTTTCGTCTTCGCGGGATGGCCGAGGGCCTTCCAGTAGACCCGCGCCATGCGGAACCAGGTATCGGTGGCTTCCGAGCCGGAATTGGTGAAGAACACGTGGTTCATGCCAGGCCCGGCGTGCGAAGCGATCTTCTGCGCCAGCAGCGTCGCGGGCGGCGTGGTGGTGCCGAAAAACGCGTTGTAGTAGGGGAGCTCGTTCATCTGACGCCGTACCACATCGGCGATCTCGCGGCGTCCGTAACCGATATTCACACACCAGAGGCCGGCGAAGGCGTCGAGATATTTCCTGCCGGTGCTGTCGTAGATGAACACCCCTTCCGCGCGCTCGATGATGCGGGTGCCGGCGGCGTTGAGCTTGCCCATGTCTGAAAAGGGATGGAGATGATGGGCGGCATCGATGGCAGCAAGGTTGGAGAGGGGGTTGGAGATTTCATTCATGACAGATCGCACTCCCATAGAAGCGACAGCGCGCACGCCATCGCACCCGCCGACCATGGCCGGGCGGCTTCGATTTGGCAAGACTGGAGGTTTTCAGGGGCTAGGGAGGATACGGCATCGCCGCCTGTTTTTCTCCCCGCCGGCAGAAGAACAGGCGGCGATGGCCTAATTCACAGTCGGTTTGCGCTAAGCGAAGAACGCCCGCCCCACCAGCACCTTCAACTCGCCGGCGTGCACTTCCAGTGCCACGTCGCGTTCCATCGGCAGCAACTCGCCATCGATGACGCAGCGGACATCATGGCGTTTCTTGGGAAAATGCAGCTCCACATTCGTCACGGTCATGGCTGTCACGGCGGCATTCTGCTTGAACTTGCCGCGCAGAATATCCAGGGCGAGTCTGGCGACACCGGACGGCCGTAACGGATCGGTGAGATAAAAACCCAGATGGCCGCCGGAGACGTTATCCGCCACCAGCAGCGAATTCTGGCCGAATTCATTGTTGGAGACGGAAATGGCGGATACCTTTCGATGCTGCGTCCGGCCATCAACGGTGTATTCCACCTCGAAGACAGGCGGGTTGAGGATGACGCTGATGGCGGCGCGGATGCTCGCCTTGATCTTGCCGAGACGGGAGGCAAAGGCGAGATTGTTTCGATAGCGCACCATGCGCGAATGCAGGCCCGCGGAAAACTGGTGGACAAAGAGGCGGCCATTGGCGCTGGCGATGTCGACACTGGCAATCTCGCCATTCGCCAGCGTCTCCAGCGCCTGACGAATGTCGAGCGGCAGCTTCAGCGAGCGGGCGAAGAGGTTCATGGTGCCGGCCGGCACGATGCCGAGCGCGATGCCCTGTTTCCAGGCAATGCCGGCAGCCGCCGAAATGGTGCCATCTCCGCCGCCGGCAATGATGCCTTCAATGCCCGGCTCCTCGGCGGCGCGTGCCATTTCCTCGACGACGTCCTTTCCGGAGACAAGACGGCAATCGATCACGTGTCCGGCGCGGGTGAAGACCTCGCGGGCATGATCACAATAGGCTTCCATGTCGGTGGTGCGAAATGTGCCGCCGTCACGATTGAAAATTGCAATGAGCTTCATGTTTCCAACCCGGTCCCGTAACATTCGCAGCCGCGCGTAAATGCCTGGCCTTATATAGAGTTCCGAACACCATCGCGTGAAGATCGTCTTTTGCCGAGAATCGCTCTACCGCAACGCATCATTTCATGTTAGAGGTCACTTAAGGTCATTTTCATGACCGCGCATCTCCAGTCAGGGCAGACCGCTCCCATACGGTCTTGCCCTTTTTTCTGTGGGCCCTTCCCGCTTTCAGGTCACGATGAGCCACTCGAACATTTCCGAAGCCCGCCCTGGCGGGGAGAATGAAACCGTTTACACGGCTGCGCCTGCCGTGGTCCTCTCCCCACTTGCCATTGCGCTTATAGAGCTGGCGCTGGCTGCCGGCGGTTTTGGCATCGGTACCGGCGAATTCGCCATCATGGGCCTTTTGCCCGACGTCGCCTCGACCTATGGCGTCACGGTGCCGGAAGCGGGTTATGTCATCACCGCCTATGCGCTGGGCGTCGTCATTGGCGCGCCGATCATCGCGGTTCTCGCCGCGCGTATCACGCGCCGCACATTGCTTCTCAGTCTGATGGGACTTTTTGCGGCTGGAAACATCCTGAGCGCCGTCGCGCCGGATTTTGTGAGCTTCACCATTCTGCGCTTCATCACCGGCCTGCCACATGGGGCCTATTTTGGCGTTGCGGCGCTCGTGGCGGCCTCGATGGCGCCAATCCACAAGCGCGCCCGCGCTGTTGGCCGCGTCATGCTCGGCCTCACCATCGCCACCCTGCTCGGCACTCCGCTCGCCACCTTCTTCGGCCAGCTGCTGTCCTGGCGCGCGGCTTTCATGCTTGTCGGCGGCATCGCACTTCTGACGGTGGCCCTGCTTTGGCTGTTCCAGCCGCGTGACAGGGTGGAAGAAGGCGCCAGCGTATGGCGCGAACTCGGCGCCTTCCGCCGCGTACAGGTATGGCTGACGCTCGCCATTGCCGCCGTCGGCTTTGGCGGCATGTTCTCGGTCTTCAGCTATATCGCGAAGACCACGACTGACGTGGCGATGATGCCGGTTTCCACGGTCTCCATGGTGCTGGCGCTGTTCGGCATCGGCATGAATGTCGGTAATGTCGTCGGCTCAAGGCTCGCCGATATCTCGCTCAACGGCACGATTGGTGGCATGCTGGCCTTCAATGTGCTTGTCATGGCTGTTTTCGGCATGACGGCGCAGGATCCCTTCATGCTCTGCCTTTGCGTCTTCCTGATCGGCTGCGGTTTTGCCGCCTGCCCGGCCGTACAGACGCGGCTGATGGATGTGGCGCAGGATGCGCAGACGCTGGCTGCCGCCTCGAACCATTCCGCCTTCAACATCGCCAATGCGCTTGGCGCCTGGCTCGGCGGCCTCGTCATAGCCATGGGCTTCGGTTACGCCTCGACGGGTTATGTGGGCGCCGTTCTTTCCCTTCTCGGGCTTGGCGTTTTTCTTGTTTCCGTCACCGTAGAGCGGCGTCAAAAGGCGGCTTGACCCGGCCCTTTCGAAGCTTACGGAAAATTCACAATCGGGCGCTTGACTCTTTCCGGTTTCAGGCGCAACACGGCCTTACGCGCATGCCTTGGGCACGGCGCGGATTTCAACGGAGCATCATTAGATGTCTAGCGACAGTAGCAGTCGATTGCCTTTGCCGAGACCGGCGAACGTGAACTGATCCGACCGCTGTCGGCTCACCACCGCGTTCGCCGTGATCGGCGAATCGACGGAAAGGTGAGCAATCATGAACTTCCACAACCTCTCCCAGAGGGCCAGCAAGGCCGCACGCCTTCTTCGTAGCGGAAATGCCGGCTCCACCACCATTGCCGAACGCGTCGAGCACCTCAACACGCTGGATGTCGGCGCCGCCGCAGCCGCCCTTCTCACCATGCCGCAGGCAAAGGCCGTCGCCATTCTCGACCGGCCGGAACTGCATGGTGCCGCCGCGATCATAGCCGATATTCCGGTTGAACAGGCCGCGCGCCTCGTCAACCTGATGTCGGACGACCGCGTGGCCGACGTCATGGCGGAAATGGCCGAAGAGCCGCGCGCCAAGCTGTTTGCCCGGCTGGACCGCACCACGGCGCTCTCCATCAAGCACCTGATGGGTTACCCGCCGCGCACGGCCGGCTCGATCATGACCACGGAATTCGTTAGCGTGCCGGACAATTGGACGGTGGAACAGACCCTTTCGCACATCCGCGTCGTCGAGCGGTCGCGTGAAACGGTCTATGCCATCTATGTGCTGGCCGAGGACGGGACGCTAACCACCGTCGTGACGCTGCGCCGCCTTTTGACCGGCGAAGCGGGCGCCTCCATTCTTTCGGTCGCATCGAAGGAAGGCATTGTCTGTGCGAGCCCCCTGATGTCGCAGGAGGATGTCGCCCGGCTGATCCGCAAGCACGACCTTCTGGCGCTGCCCGTCGTGGATGACCGCTCGCATATTCTCGGCATCGTCACCGTTGACGACGTGATCGACACCATGATCGCCGATACCACGGAAGACGCCCACAAGTTCGGTGGTATGGAGGCGCTGGGTAAGCCCTACATGACGATCGGCTTTCCGGACATGATCCGCAAGCGCGCCGGCTGGCTGGCAGCACTGTTCCTCGGAGAAATGCTGACGGCCAGCGCCATGCAGCATTTCGAAGGCGAGCTGGAAAAGGCCGTGGTGCTGACGCTGTTCATACCGCTCATCATGTCTTCGGGCGGCAACTCCGGTTCGCAGGCCACCTCGCTCATCATCCGGGCGCTGGCGCTGGGCGAACTGAAGCTTTCCGACTGGTGGCGGGTGCTGCTTCGGGAAATCCCGACGGGCCTGACGCTCGGCTGCATTCTGGGCGCCATCGGCTTCCTGCGGCTCACGGTCTGGCAGCAGGCTGGCTTCTACGACTACGGTGAGCACTGGCTGCTCGTTGGTGCCACGGTTTTTGCGGCCCTCGTCGGTATCGTCACTTTCGGTTCGCTCGCCGGCTCCATGCTGCCCTTCGTGCTGCAACGTCTGCGGCTTGATCCCGCCAGCGCTTCGGCCCCCTTCGTCGCCACGCTGGTGGATGTCAGCGGGCTCGTCATCTATTTCTCGGTGGCGCTGGTGATCTTGAGCGGCACGTTGCTCTGAAAGACGAAAGGCCCGTTCGAAAGAGCGGGCCTTCTACATTTCGCGGCACGTCATAATCTCTCCTCCGTCATGCCGGACTTGATCCGGCATCCAGCCACGACGCGTCTGCGCCGTGAGAAGAGTCTTTTGCGATCAATGACTCGATCGCGCTGGACCCCGGATCTAGTCCGGGGTGACGGCGTGCGGATGATGCAACTCTGCCAAAAGCATGGTTCCTGGAAAGCCCCTCACCCACCCGCGTTAATCACGCCCGTTCCCAGCAGCCCCAAAAGAATGACGCCGATGACCACGCGGTACCAGACGAAGGGCATGTAGCTTTTGGTCGAAACCAGCTTCAGGAAAACGACGATAACGGCGTAACCGACGATGAAGGCGATCAGGGTCGCGAGGCCTGTCGGACCCCAGCCCACCGGATTGTCTTCGCCAATGCTTTTGAACAGCTGGTAGAAACCGGAGCCGAAGACGGCGGGTACGGCGAGCAGGAAGGAATAACGGGCCGCCGCCTCGCGGGTATAACCCAGAAGAAGGCCGGCGCTGATGGTGCCGCCGGAACGCGAAACGCCGGGAATAAGCGCCATGGCCTGCGCGAAACCGAAGAGGATACCATCACGCCAGATCAGTTGGTTGAGCTTGTAGCGCTTTTTCCCGATCCTGTCGGCGACGCCAAGAACGATACCGAACACGATCAGCATCACGGCAGTAATGTAGAGGTTTCGGAGCGAATGCTCGATGGCGTCCTTGAAGAGAAGGCCGAGCAGCACGATGGGCACGGAGCCGACGATGATCAGCCAGCCGAGACGTGCATCGGCCTTGTCATAGGGGCCGAGACGAAGGTTTTGCCGGAGCCAGGCGGCGGCGATCCGCATGATGTCGGACCAGAAATAGACTAGCACGGCCATTTCCGTGCCGATCTGGGTAATGGCGGTGAAGGCAGCGCCGGGGTCGGCGCCGGAGGGCAGGAACTCCCCGGCGATCCTCAGATGCGCGCTCGACGAAATTGGGAGAAACTCCGTAAGTCCTTGCAAAAGACCGAGAAATCCGGCCTCCATCCAACCCATGCTCATGTGCTTTGATGTCCCTGCTGCGAATCGAGATGGCAGCATTATGCATCAATCGGGGCAAATCCGTGTTGCATCGCACCATGAAAAATGATGTCCACGGCACGTGCTCTTACCCGTGATTTCTTTCAGGCCGCCTTCTCCGCCACCTGCGGAAGCTGCGTGTATTTCGCGCCGTTTTTGCAGACGACGTGCGCATCGCCCCAGCTTTTCAGTGCCGAAATCACCGGTCGCATCGTCTCGCCAAGCGGTGTCAACGCATAATCCACGCGCGGCGGCACGACGGGGAAAACGGTCCGCGAAATCAAACCCGCCTCCTCCAGTTCCCGCAGCTGCTTGGTCAGCATGCGCTGGGTGACACTTGGAATATGGCGGCGCAGTTCGTTGAAGCGCAGTGTCCCCTCATTGATGAGGTGATAGAGGATCACGCCTTTCCATTTGCCATCGAGAAAACTCAGGGCCGATTCCACCGGGCAGCCGGGAAAGTTGCCGGTGAGCTTGGCGCGTGGTCGCGACATCACAGTATCCTTTTTGTATGTATCATCACAAAATGTGCATTCTTGCGATCGTTGTTCATATGTATCAAGTAAGAGGCACGCAAACAAGCAAAGGAGACTTTTCATGCGCGCCATCGGTTACAGGACGAGCCAGCCCATCACCGCCAAGGATGCCCTCATCGACATCGATCTGCCCCAGCCGGAAGCGAAGGGACACGACATTCTGGTGGAGGTGAAAGCCGTTTCGGTAAATCCCGTCGATACCAAGGTACGTCGGAACCAGTCGCCGGAAAACGGCGAGGCCCGTGTGCTCGGCTTCGATGCAGCGGGTGTGGTGAAGGCCGTTGGCGACAAGGTTTCGCTGTTCAAACCGGGTGATGAGGTGTTTTACGCCGGCGTCATCAACCGTCCCGGCTCCAACAGCGAATTCCATCTGGTCGACGAGCGCATCGTCGGTGCCAAGCCGAAGTCCCTGAATTTCGAGGAAGCCGCCGCGCTGCCGCTGACCGCAATCACCGCGTATGAGACCCTATTCGACCGGTTGCGGGTGAATGAGCCGGTTCCGGGTGCAGCCAGCGCCGTTCTCGTCATCGGCGGCGCGGGCGGCGTCGGTTCCATCGCCGTTCAGCTTCTGCGGGCGCTGACCGACCTGACCGTGATCGCGACTGCCTCGCGGCCGGAAACGATCGAATGGGTAAAGGAACTCGGCGCGCATCACGTCGTGGATCACAGCAAGCCCATCGCGCCGCAGGTGGAGGCGCTTGGCCTCGGTGCGCCGGGCTTCGTCTTCTCCACCACCCATAGCGACATCCACGCGGCCGACAGCGTGGCGACCATCGCACCGCAGGGCCGTTTCGCCCTGATCGACGATCCGGCTGGCGGTTTCGACATCATGGCGTTCAAGCGCAAATGCATATCCATCCATTGGGAAATGATGTTCGCCCGCGCCGTTTTCCAGACGCCTGACATGATCGAGCAGCACAAGCTGCTCAACCACGTGGCCGAGCTTGTCGATGCCGGCAAGATCAAGACGACGCTGACCGAGGTTTTCGGCACCATCAATGCCGCAAATCTTATCAAGGCGCATGCACTGATCGAGAGCAACAAGGCCAAGGGCAAGATCGTGCTTTCGGGCTTCTGATCGCCGATGAAGCGTTCGCATGGCGAACGCTTCCCTTCCGCTTACGGAGAGGTTCGGGCCGCGCAAAACCGCGCGGCCTTTTATCACTCGTCGTCGGGATCTTCCGGGCACGGCCAGGAGGCGGGCGCCGTCAGGCCATTCGGCAGTTTGGTCTTGGCGTCGCCGCAGGCGATGTCGATCTGTTTCTGGTCAAGGCCGGTGGCCGTGGAAAGATCGACCCCCTCAATCCGAGTCAGCAGCAGGAAGGCGCTAGTGAAATCGACCGGGCCACCCAGCTTCGCGCCACCGAACCGGGCCCGCGACAGGTTGGTGAGCGAGAATTTCGAGCCGTTCAGCGTTGCGCCCTCGAAATCGGCGCGGCCGAGTTCCGCCTTGGTGAAATCCGTGCCGTCCAGCTTGGTGTTTTCGAATTTGGTTCGCTGCATTTCGGCATTCACGAATTTCGCGTTGGTGGCGTCGGCGGCGGAAAAATCGCTTCGATAGGCTTCCACCTTCGTCAGATTTGCGCCCTGAAGGTTCGCCTCGCCAAGGGCAGCGCGGATGAGCTTGGCCTTCTCAAGGTTAGCGCCCTTCAGCGACGAACCGCGCAGATCCGTATAAGTGAAATCCGTACCGTAGAGCATCGCCGAGTCGAGATTGCTGCCGCCCAGCATCAGGAGGCGCTTGTTGCATTCGCGCCAGTCTATGCCGGCCATGGCATCGGAACGACAGCTCGCGGCAGCCACCGGATTGCCAGTGAAAGAAAAGGCAGCCATCGCAAGCGCCGCGACGCTGCCAGCCAAGCCTGTCTTCCGCACGATATTCAGCCTTTGAAAGCCGGACATTCCTTCACTCCCTGCCGTCTGGCGACGGCACCTAGGACCATATGCACGTTCAAGGCGTTATCGCATTCACTGCCCGCGATCCACAGGCCACATGATGCTACAACACCCCAACATCCTATATGTAAGAAATCGAAGAGCAATCCACAAATACTGACGGGAAAGAGGGCAATGGCGCTGCTCTGGTGCCGTGGCAGACACAATGAACCAGGCGGACCGACGAGCTGCATGACCGCGACGAGCTTTCGCCGACGGAAACGGCGCTCCGCAGAGTATCCGTCCACCTATCGTAAAATCACCGTTGCAGATGCTCGGGACAAGCCCGAGCATCATGAGGCAAGATCGCTTCACCGTCACATGTTGGCGTAAACCGGCCCCTCGCCGCCCTGCGGCGGCACCCAGTTGATGTTCTGGTTCGGATCCTTGATGTCGCAGGTCTTGCAGTGCACGCAGTTCTGGGCGTTGATGACGTAGACTTCCTGGCCGTCCTTCTCCACCCACTCATAAACGCCGGCTGGACAATAACGCGTGGAGGGACCGGCAAAGACGTCGTGTTCGGAGCGCTTCTGCAGCTCCATGTCCTTCACCTGAAGATGGACCGGCTGGTCCTCTTCATGGTTGGTGGACGACAGGAAGACGGAGGACAGGCGGTCGAAGGTCAGAACGCCATCCGGCTTCGGATAGGCGATCGGCTTGTGTTTGGAGGCGGGCTCCAGGCTCTGCGCATCCGTCTTGCCGTGCTTCAGCGTGCCGAAGAAAGAGAAACCGAACAGCTGGTTCGTCCACATGTCGAGACCGCCGAGGCCGACGCCGATGAGCGTGCCGAACTTCGACCAGAGCGGCTTGACGTTGCGGACCCGCTTCAGGTCCTTGCCGATATCGCCTTCACGCCATTCGGCCTCGATCTCGGTAACCTCGTCATGGGCGCGGCCGGCGGAAATCGCCGCAGCGATCTTTTCCGCCGCGAGCATGCCCGAGAGAACCGCATTATGGCTTCCCTTGATGCGTGGCACGTTGACGAAGCCGGCGGAACAGCCGATCAGCGCGCCGCCCGGGAAGGTGAGCTTCGGCACTGACTGGTAACCGCCTTCGGTGATGGCGCGCGCGCCATAGGAAATGCGCTTGCCGCCGTCGAACGTATCGCGGATCGCCGGATGCGTCTTGAACCGCTGGAATTCCTCGAAGGGATAGAGATAGGGGTTCTTGTAATTGAGATGCACCACGAAACCGACGGCAACGAGGTTATCTTCCAGATGATACAGGAAAGAGCCACCGCCGGTCTTGAAACCCAGCGGCCAGCCGAAGGAGTGCTGCACGAGGCCCTGCTTGTGCTTCTCCGGCTTGACCTGCCAGAGCTCCTTGATGCCTATGCCGAATTTCTGCGGCTCGCGATCTTTGGACAGATCGAATCTGGAAATCAGCTGCTTGGCGAGCGATCCGCGCACGCCCTCGCCGATCAACACGTATTTGCCGTGCAGTTCCATGCCGCGGGTGAAGTTCGGGCCCGGCTCGCCATTCTTCTCGATGCCCATATCGCCGGTGGCAACGCCGATGACAGCGCCTTCGTCGTTATAAAGCACTTCCGTGGCGGCAAAGCCCGGATAGATCTCGACGCCGAGCCCTTCCGCCTTTTCCGCCAGCCAGCGACAGACGAGGCCAAGCGAGACGATGTAATTGCCATGATTGTTCATCAATGGCGGCATCATGGCGTTCGGCAGGCGGATGGAGCCCGCCGGCCCCAGGAACAGGAACTGGTCGTCCTTGACCTCGGTCTTGAAGGGATGCCCCTCCTCGGCGCGCCATCCCGGCAGCAGCCTGTCGATGCCGATGGGGTCGACCACGGCGCCGGAGAGGATGTGGGCACCGACTTCCGCGCCCTTTTCCAGCACGACGACCGAGAGCTCCGGCTCCACCTGCTTCAGCCGGATTGCGGCGGCAAGACCGGCCGGACCCGCACCGACGATCACAACGTCGAATTCCATCGCTTCGCGTTCGGGCAGTTCCATCGCTTCCGTCATTTCCATCCTCTCAGATCGCCGGTCCCATCCGGCTGTTGTTATCGTCTTTTCCACACCTGCGACGCACCGCCTGCGCCGGACAAAAAGTCCATCCGCGACACCGTATCCATCAGCATCCGTCTTTGCAAAGCGGCACGCCTTTGTCGAGCTTCTATAGCGGCAAAACATGTCGCACGCCAGTCAATTGTCAGACAACCTGATGATTGTTTATTACTTTTACGTTCACGTAATAATGAAGATATGATCGACGGGGGAATGCGTCAAGGGTTGCGGGCATTGGGCAGGCATAGCCAACCTATAATGAGGCGGCCAAAAGCGATTGATGGGCGGGCCGATCGCATGACAGGGGAGATCGCGACCGCATCTGCGTCAATATGGCCGGTGTCGGACGCAGCGGTTTTGAGCTAATATTCCTAAGAAATATATCGTCACGTCATAGCTGGAATATCTGAAATGTGGGACTTCTTCCCTATCGTCTTCTTGCCGTTCAAAATTCTCGTATTGGGAACGGGCATGTTCTTCGCCATCAAATGGCATCATGATCAGGCGAAGAAGGAAAACGAAACCAAGGGACCGTGAGCGCCGCCAGTTTTAAAGGCGCGGGCCACTTGGCCCACTCCCGGGGACGAAGCAGACCTTGCTTTCCACACCCCGCTCAAACAGCCCATTCTTCATCCGTCGTGAACACGATCGTCAGCCAACGGTCACTCCCCTCGCCGCCTATCGCTTCGCCGATCTCGTCGCGGATCGCATCCCATTCCTCAAGGCGCCGCGGCGGCCAGTTTCTGGGAACAATGAAGAAGAGTTCGATCTGGCGGCCGCGGCCAACCCGGGCCACATAGGAGTAATGCGAGGAAAAGCCGAACTTCGCCACGACCTCCCCCGCCACCCTGTCGACATGCTGTTTGAACTCCAGCGGGGTGACAAGAAGTATGTCGGCCAGCGCCTGTTTCACATTGCCGAGCGGCATGGGAATGATGACGAGGCAGACCAGCGCCAGCACGGCCGGGTCGACATAGGGCGACAGCCATGCCTGCGACGTTCCCGTCAGCCCGTAACCGATGGCGAAAGCGATGAACAGCGCCACGCTCAGCAGCGCGCTCATCAGCCAGCTTTTGGCGTCCAGCGCCACGAAGGCGGATTTCAGCCGTTGGTTCTGCCGTTTGACAAACCATGCCATGGCGAGCGAGACGGCGAAGCTGACGAAGGTGACGATGATGGCGTAATCGAACTCGATCGACCGGCCGCCATCCATCAGGCTGTCGATGGCATTGATGAGCGCGTAAATCGCCGCCCCCATCAGAAGCGTGCCGTTGAGGCCGAGCACCATTGGCTCCAGATGCCAGAAGCCCATGGTGAAGCGCTCCACCAGCCGGCCGCCCGGCCTGGGTGCCGCGGCGGCGGCGATCAGCCGCGCCACGAGCAATGCGAGCATCGTCATGAAAGCATCCGTCAGGGCGTAGACACCGTCGAAGACGACCGCGAAGGAGCCGGAAAACAGGCCCGCCCCGATGCCGAACAACGCCAGCAGAACCGTGACGGCAATCGAGAATTTCAGCAAAGATTGTTCTGTCATGACACTTGTTCGACCTTCAAAACCGGGCCCGCCTTCACAGGGGGATTTTGCTTTTCCTCGAATCGAGAAAACGCCTAACTCTTTGTTTCGGCGCATTTCCAGACGGAAAACCGGGGTCCACTTTTCCTGGAAATGCTCTATAAACACCACATACAGCACTCACAAGACAGGACAAAACCCATGGATTTCGGCATTTCCGGCAAACGCGCCCTCGTTCTCGCCTCTTCACGCGGCCTTGGGCTTGGCATTGCGACGGCGCTGGCAAAGGAGGGTGCAAATGTCCTTCTCGTCGGCAGGAGCGGTGAAAAGCTGGAAGCGAACTGCAAGGCCATCAACGCCCTTAGCAAAGGCAAGGCCGACTGGGTTTGGGGTGATCTTGCCGACGACAATTTTGTCGAGGCCATGGTTCAGGCCGTCAGGGAAAAGCTCGGCGGCATCGACATTCTCGTCAACAATACCGGCGGCCCGACGCCGGGCCTCGCTCAGGAGATGACGGCGGAGAAGCTGGATACGTTCTTCCAGTCGATGGTGCTGCGGGTCATCACGTTGACCAATGCGCTTCTGCCCGGCATGAAGGAGCAGGGTTTCGGCCGCATCCTCACCGTCGCCTCGTCAGGCGTATTCGAACCGATTGCCAATCTCGCCCTTTCCAACACGTTGCGCGGCGCGCTTGTGGGCTGGAGCAAGACGCTGTCCTCCGAAGTGGCCGGTTTCGGCATTACCTCAAACCTGCTTCTGCCCGGCCGCATCCACACCGACCGCATCGATGAGCTCGATGGCGCCAATGCAAAGCGTCTCGGCAAGAGCATCGAGGAAATCCGCGAGGCCTCGGTCAAGAGCATTCCCGCAGGCCGCCTCGGCACGGTGGAGGAGTTCGCTGCCGCCGGCGCTTTCCTCTGCTCGGTGCCCGCAAGCTACATCACCGGCACGATGCTCAGGGTAGATGGCGGCGCGGCAAAGTCGAACTGACGACTGGGTGCTGTCACGACGCCGTTCCGTAAATCACGTAGCGGTTCCGCCCGGTATTCTTGGCTTCATAAAGCGCGGTATCGGCGTGGCGCAAAACGTCGCTTGTACTCTCGCCGGGATTGGCAAAGGCGATCCCGGCGGAGCAGCTGTAGCGAAACTCGGGCATGTCGCGCAGAGGGGCTGCATCGGCCAGTGACGACAGGAGCTGCCGCATCAGGCTTTCGGCGCCGTGCATGCGCGAGCCACTGAGCACCAGCAAAAACTCCTCCCCGCCAATCCTGCCGAGAAGGTCGTCACGCCCGGCAGCGGCGGACAGTCGTCCTGCGAAATCCTTCAGCACGAGATCGCCGTAGGCATGGCCGAAGCGATCGTTGACGCTCTTGAAGTGGTCGATATCCATGATGATGACGGCGAGCGCCTGCGCCTTGTTGGGCCCAAGCAGGTGGTTGAGCGCATCCATGGCGTAACGCCTGTTTCCGAGCCCGGTCAGCTCGTCGCTCAGGGCGGATTTCAGCGCCCTGTCCCGCTCCTGGCGCAGATCGCGCAATTCGATGCCAAGTTCGGAAACATCGGTGACCACGCATAGCATCCAGCCGCCCGGCAGCGTGGTCTCGGTCGTCAGTATCCAGCGCCCGTCATTGAGACTGGTCTCAATGGTCCGGAACGGCAGCTTGCCGCGCCTCGTCTTGGCCGAGCGCAGCCAGAGTTCGAAATCCGATGTCTCGATGGCCGTACCGGTCGCGTTGCGAAAACCACTGCGCATCAGTTCCACCCAGCTCGGAAAATCGCGCTGTCCGATACCGAGCGCGGCGCGGAAGGCACTGTTGGCGAACCGCAACTCATCGCTGCCATCAAACAAAGCGTATCCCTGCTGCGATGCTTCCAGGAGGGCCATAAGCTGCCGGAAGAAAACGCCCATATCGCCGTGAACGACACCGGCATCGTCCGGCGCTGCATCCTCCACTGCATGCTGGCTGATTTTGTGGGGCATATAATTTCCAAAACTAAAAACGACCGAAAACCAAATACAGCATGTCCATATGGACATTCCGAAATTTAATAAATATTTACGCTCGATAGCAAAATGGATACATCTTCAATCCGGTTACTTCGACAAAGCTGACTTTAACAGAATTCCCTTAAAGCCGTCGCCTAGAACTACACTGCTCTTTCTTAAAGGAATTGTAATCCCGTTTACCATGCGTTGCCAGGATTGCCGCAACTTTGCGACTGGCGCGCGGGCACGGGCGTTCGACCGAAAAAAGACCCACGGCGCTTGCCATTCCGCCCGCCCTGTGCAATCAACCGCCCTCCTCTGACATCGGGGTGCCAAGAGCATCCCTTATTTTCACGCCGGGCCATCCAAGGCCGGGCGGGTTCTTCTATCGACACAAGGAATATGGCGATGACGCAAAAGCGGGCTCTCGGCCTCGATTTCGGCACGACAAATACGGTCATGGCTCTTTCCGACAATGGCGGCGCAAGCCATTCCATGCGCTTTACCAGCAGCGCCGGCACGGATGACAGCATGCGCACGGCCCTCTCCTTCATGAAGGACGCCGGCCTCGGCGCGGCCGCCCTGCATGTGGAGGCGGGCCACGCCGCTATCCGCCAGTTCATCGACAATGCCGGCGACTGCCGTTTCCTGCAATCGATCAAGACGTTTGCGGCGTCACCGCTGTTTCAGGGCACGTTGATCTTCGCCAAGCGGCAGAGCTTCGAGGATTTGATGGAAGTGTTCCTGCGCAAGCTGAAGACCTATGCCGGGACGGAATGGCCCGATGATGTATCGACTGTCATTGCCGGCCGGCCGGTGCGTTTTGCCGGCAGCAATCCGGACGAGACGCTGGCGCTTGCCCGATACAACGAGGCGCTGAGCCGGGCCGGTTTCCCCGAAATACACTATGTCTATGAGCCGGTGGCGGCCGCTTATTATTTCGCGCAAAGCCTGAAGAAGGACGCCAATGTGCTGGTGGCGGATTTCGGCGGCGGCACCACCGACTATTCGCTCATCCGTTTCGAAACCCATGCCGGCAAGCTTTCCGCCACCCCCATCGGCCATTCCGGCGTCGGTGTTGCGGGCGATCATTTCGACTTCCGCATGATCGACAATCTGGTGTCGCCGGAGATCGGCAAGGGCAGCAAGTTCAAGAGTTTCGACAAGGTGCTGGATGTGCCCTCCGGCTATTACGTGAATTTCGGCCGCTGGAACCAGCTGTCGATCTTCAAGACCTCGAAGGAATTCACCGATCTGAAGTCGCTGGTGCGCTCGGCGCTGGAGCCGGAAAAGCTGGAAATGTTCATCGACCTCGTTGAGCATGACGAGGGCTACCCGCTCTATCAGGCTATTTCCGCCACCAAGATGGCGCTCTCCTCGGCGGAAGAAGCGGAGTTCAACTTTGCGCCGCTCGGCAAGGCCGGACGCAAGATGGTGAAGCGCAGCGATTTCAACAGCTGGATCGCCGAGGACCTTGCCAAGATAGAAGAAGCGCTCGACGAGGTTCTGGAAAAGACGCAGGTTGCGCCAGATGCGATCGACAAGGTGTTCCTGACCGGCGGAACCTCCTTCGTGCCGGCGGTGCGGGAGCTTTTCACCCGCCGTTTCGACGCCGACCGCATCGAAAGCGGCGGCGAGCTGCTTTCGATTGCCCATGGTCTGGCCATGATCGGCGAAAGCGGCGATATTCAGCGCTGGACAGTGTGATTTGCGGGTTCCCCGGGCGGGGAACATGGGGTAATTTCCGCCCATGATCGCCGCTCAAGACCTCTCCCCGGCCGAACTCGCCGCCCTCCTGCATTTCCATGCGGATGCGGGCGTCGACTGGTTGCTGGAAGAGGCGCCCGTAGACCGTTTTGCCGAATTTGCCGCCGCCCGCCCTGCCCGGTCCGCGCCTGTTCAGGCGGCGGCGACATCTGCACGGCAGACTGAAAGGCCTGCGGATCGCGGCGTCGATGTGCCGCAGCGGCAGGGAGCAACGCGCAGTGCTCCCGCGCGCGGAGCGCCGGCAAGTCCAGCCGTTCCGCAGAATGTCGCCATGCCGGATGAGCAGGCGGTGGCAGCGGCGCGTTTTGCCGCAGAAAGCGCGAGATCGCTTGCCGAACTGAAAACCGCGCTTGAGGGTTTTTCCGGATGCAACCTCAAGAACAGCGCCCGCAATACGATCTTCACCGAAGGTGACGCTTCCTCGGGCATCATGGTCATCGGCCCCATGCCGGATGCGGATGACGATCGCGAGGGCCTGCCCTTTGCCGGCAAGACCGGCCTGCTGCTTGACCGGATGCTGGCGGCCATCGGCCTTGAGCGCAGCACCATCATGCTCGGCAATGTGGTGCCGTGGCGGCCACCGGGCAACCGCCCGCCGACCCAAGCCGAAATGGATATCTGCCGCCCCTTCATCGAGCGCCAGATCGCCCTTGCGGAGCCAAAACACCTGTTGCTTCTGGGCAACTTTACCGCACGTTTCTTCTTTGGCGGCACCGGCACGATCCATACATTGCGCGGACAGTGGCGTGATGTCGCAGCCGGACACCTTGTTTTGCCGGCGCTCGCCAGCCTGCACCCCCAGGAACTATTGAACGCGCCGGCCAGTAAGTCCTTGGCATGGCAGGATTTATTGATGTTTCGGGCAAAGATCGCCGAAGGCTGATTGCCTCATTCCTGCTCAATGTAAATGAATTATGAAAATAGCCATGCGCATTACGCATAACAGCGGCGCATTTGGTCAACTTGCCGAATCCATGCTGCGCTGCGATATACGGCCATGTCTTGGGAGGAATTTCGGTTAAAGGAACCAAGGCAATGACCACTCGCTTCCGTCCGGTGCATTCCGGCTTTGAATCGCTCCGCCTGGCGGGCCTCGGCCCTCGCTCCAGTCAGGGCTACCATCGTTTCGGCGCAGCCGCTAACGAACAGTTGACCGCACGCGCTGCCATGCAGCAGGTCCGCGTGACGCGTCCCTCGGCAGTCTTCGCGGATTTCCGCGAGCGCTGAGAAGCACTCAGGCCGGCTTACACTGGCTTACAGATATGATTGCGCGCTGGCGTCTTTCCTCGGGAAGGCGCCTTTTGCTTTTGTGGGTGTACGATTAAGGGCGGTGAAGTGATGGACACGCCACTTGCTCTGACGCCATCCTCTGGCTTGACCCGAGGATCTAGGCACTTATCCAAAATCGAAACATTTGCAGATCCTTGGGACAGGCCCGAGGATGACGGCGAGAGAAATTTCGCTTCGTCATAAAGGCCGACTCAACACACAGCCGCAGATGCAACATCACCCCTGCGGCGTCGAGGCCTTGCGCGCCGCGCGTCGCGCCAATCCCAGCTGATGTTCACGGAAAATGATGAAGATGCCGGCCAGGATCACGATCGCCGTGCCGATGAGCATCGTCAGCGTGGGTATGTCTCCGAAAAGGACGTAGGAAACCACGATACCGAAGACGATGGAACTGTATTCGAAGGGCGCGATGACCGAGACCTCGGCGTGCCGGTAACTCTCCGTCAGAAAGATTTGCGCGACGCCGCCGCAGATGCCGCTGGTTATCAGAAGCAGGGTCTGCGTCACTGTCAGCACGCTCCAGCCGAAGGGAACGCTGATGAGCGACAGCAGGGTGGCGGTGAGCGAAAAATAAAGCACGATGGTTGGCGTCTTTTCCGTTTCCACCAGTTGCCGCACCTGGATCATCGCCAGCCCGCCAAGGGCGGCACCACACAGCACGGCAATGGCGCCCAGCCCCTCACCCGCGGCAAACCCGCCTTCCCTGAGAAGCGTCATCTTCGGCCAGAGAATGACCAGCACGCCGATCATGCCCACAAAGACTGCACTCCAGCGATAAATACGCACCTTCTCATGCAGGATAAAGGCGGCAAAAACCACCGCGAGAAGTGGCGAGGCATAACCGATGGCGATGAATTCCGGCAGCGGCAGCATGGTCAGCCCGTAAAAGCCGCAGGCCATTGAGAGGATTCCAAGAAAGCCGCGCTTGAAATGGCCGAGGAGATTGTTGGTGTGCAGCGCACTTGCGAGCGCGTGAAGCCAGGCAAGATAAACGACAATCGGAATGATGGCGAAAGCCGAACGAAAGAAGGTGATCTGGCCGGCCGGCACATCCCCCGCGGCCTTTATACAGGTCTGCATGACAAGAAAAAAGCCAACCGAAATCAGCTTCATGCTGATCCCGCGGAAGGGATTCATCGGTTCGGCGTTCATTAGCAGTTACTCATATCGGCTGCGCAGACACGCCATCGGGAAGTTTCATGCGGGGGAGACGACGCGGGGGAATTGGATTTGCGCAAGGCTAGAGCATTCCTCCGGCGCTTTACAACAAAAATTGTGATTTATCCCTGAATTCGGTTGATGGCGTGGAGAAATCGAAGCCTCGCAAGGCAGGCGCGAAGGCAAAAAGTGGCACGCGCTAAAATTTGAAGAAAATAAAATATAATTTCAGCAATCGTTCAACATTTGCTGCGATGGTCCGTTGGTCCGGCAGCGGGGAGGATCATCTGCATGGCCGGCAAAGCCTTCCATGGCGGGACAGAATGTCCTCCGACGCGCACATGAACGTGACGAATATTCTACCCATTTTACATCCGGGCCTTATGACGACATGATGCCGGGACGACCACGCCAAGTTATTCAGGGATAGTCATGCGAACAGACACGGGCCAGATCGTTCACCTGGCAGATTACCGCCCCACCGATTTCGTTCTGGAGCGGGTGGATCTCACCTTCGAACTCGACCCAAAAAATACCAAGGTCGAAGCCCGTCTGATCTTCCACCGGCGCGAAAGCGCCGACCGGCATGCACCGCTGGTTCTTGATGGCGACGAACTGAAGCTTTCCAGCCTGCTGCTCGACCAGGTGGAGCTGCCCGCCGCTCAATACGAGGCCACACCGGACAGCCTGACCATCCGCGACCTTCCCGCTGAATCTCCCTTCGAGATCTGCGTCACCAATTACATCAACCCGCAGGTCAATACGCAGCTGATGGGGCTTTACCGCACCAATGGCGTTTATTGCACCCAATGCGAAGCGGAAGGTTTCCGCCGCATCACCTATTTCCCCGACCGTCCGGATGTTCTGGCGCCTTATACGGTGACGATCATCGCGGCAAAGGAAGGTAATCCGCTGCTGCTCTCGAACGGCAATTTCCTGGGCGGCGGCAATTACGACGAAGGCCGTCACTTCGCGGCCTGGTTCGATCCGCATCCGAAACCGAGCTACCTGTTCGCTCTCGTTGCCGGCGATCTCGGCGTGGTGGAAGATACTTTCACGACCATGTCCGGACGGGACGTGGCGCTGAAGATTTATGTCGAGCACGGCAAGGAGCCGCGCGCTGCCTATGCCATGGATGCGCTGAAGCGTTCGATGAAATGGGACGAAGAGCGCTTCGGCCGCGAATACGACCTCGACATCTTCATGATCGTCGCCGTGTCGGATTTCAACATGGGCGCGATGGAGAACAAGGGTCTCAACGTCTTCAACGACAAATTCGTGCTGGCCGACCCGGAAACCGCCTCGGATGCGGACTATGCCAATATCGAGCGCATCATTGCGCATGAATATTTCCACAACTGGACAGGCAATCGCATCACCTGCCGTGACTGGTTCCAGCTGTGCCTGAAAGAAGGCCTGACGGTCTATCGCGATCAGGAATTTTCTTCCGACATGCGCTCGCGGCCGGTGAAGCGCATTGCCGATGTGCGCCACCTGAAGTCGGAGCAGTTCCCGGAGGATTCCGGTCCGCTGGCGCATCCGCCGCGCCCGGATACCTATCGCGAAATCAACAACTTCTACACGACGACCGTGTATGAAAAGGGTGCCGAAGTCACCCGCATGATCGCCACGATCCTCGGCGCTGAAGACTTCAAAAAGGGCATGGACCTCTATTTTGAACGTCATGACGGCGATGCTGCAACAGTCGAAGATTTCGTCAGGAGCTTTGCCGATGCCAGCGGCCGCGATCTCTCGCAGTTTTCGCTATGGTACACCGAGGCCGGCACGCCGCTAGTCTCCGTTTCGTCCGCTTACGATGCCGGCAAGGCCACTTTCAGCTTGACGCTGGAACAGACGACCGCGCCGACCCCCGGCCAGCCGGTGAAGCAGCCACGCCACATTCCGCTTTCGCTGGCGCTGATCCTCGATAATGGTCAGATCGCCGAACCGCAGGCCGTTGAAGGCGGCGAGTATCGCGACGGCGTACTTCATTTGACCCAGCGCAACCAGACCTTCTCCTTCTCCGGCATTTCCTCGCGGCCGGTGCTATCGATCAACCGCAGCTTCTCCGCGCCGATCAACCTGCATTTCGAGCAGAATGCTGCCGACCTGGTGCAGATTGCCCGGCATGAGACGGATATGTTCGCGCGTTTCCAGGCGCTGACCGATCTCGCCCTGCCCGTGCTGATCGCCGCCACCAAGGCGGTGCAGAAAGGCGAAGACGTCCGCACCGATGCCGACCTGATCGCGACGCTCATCGAAATCATCGGCGACGACGCGCTTGAACCAGCATTCCGGGCGCAGGCACTCGCCCTGCCCAGCGAGACCGATATCGCCCGCGAACTCGGCGGAAACACGGATCCCGATGCCATCCACAAGGCGCGCAACGCCACGATCACGGCGATTGCGACAGCCGGCCAGGACACACTGCGGCGGCTTGCCGACGATGCTGCCAATGGCGAGGCCTACAGCCCCGATGCCGGAAGCGCCGGGCGGCGTTCACTGCGCAACGGTGCGCTGACCTTCCTCGCCTTTGCCGAGGGAACGCCGGAGCGGGCGGCGAAGGCCTATGCCGGCGCCACCAACATGACCGATCTCGCCCATGCACTCAGCGTGCTGACGCAGCGCTTCCCCGACAGCGCGGAAACGAAGGAAGCGCTTGCCGCTTTCGAAAAACGCTTCGCCGACAATGCACTCGTGCTCGACAAGTGGTTTTCGCTGCAGGCCGCCATTCCCGGCGAAGGCGCGCTTGATCGTATCAAGGCACTGATGAAATCGAAACATTTCATCGCCACCAATCCGAACCGGGTGCGTTCGCTCGTCGGCACGCTCGCCTTTTCCAATCCTACCGGCTTTCACCGTGCCGATGGCGCCGCCTATCGGTTCCTCGCAGAGCAGATCATCGCCATCGACAAACGCAATCCGCAGCTTGCCGCCCGCATTCTCACGTCCATGCGCTCCTGGCGCTCACTTGAGGCAAGCCGCGCCGACCATGCGAAAGCAGCGCTTTCCACCATTGCCGAGGCGAAAGGCCTCTCGACGGATGTGAGCGATATCGTCGGGCGTGTCCTGAAGGGCTGACTTTCCGCCGAAGCTCCGACATTCTGACCCATTCCGCGACGCCGTCTTGATTTCCATCAAGGCGGCGTCGTGCATCATGCAGCATCTTTCGTGCGAAGGGCCGCGGTTGGCCCGGGATCAGACAGGAACCTCAGATGACGGATATGTCCAGAACAAGCGCTTCGTTTCAGCGTTTCATCAGCGATGCTCCAGACCATAAGGCGGCGTGGTTTCAGGCCGTGCAGGCTCTCGGGGCCGCGTCCACGCTCGACGTGAAGACACAGAGCCTGATCTACATCGGCATTCTTGCCGCCCTCCGCCTGGAAAGCGGCGTCGGTTTTCATGTGATGGAAGGCAAGGCGCGCGGTGCGAGCCGTGACGATATCATCAGCGCGGTGCTCACCGGTCTCCCTGCCGCCGGAAATGGCGTGATCAGCGCGCTTGGTCCTGCTCTCGATGCCTTCGACGGAGCCTGAAACGTTACACGCGGCATTCCCAAGCAGCCGGAATTGAAGCGCCGCCTCACTGTTATTCTTCATGAATCCCGCTTTTGCCGAAGCGGAAACAGACTGTCCCGAAAAAATACGGAGTCGGTTCAAGGGGTTAAAATTCTTTTAACTTTTGCCTCTGGACAGGGCGAATCGCATTTGATTCATTAGAGATATTCGAGCGGCGGCGCTTCGAATCACGGGGACATCTAAAAGGCGGGACAATGACGAACGTGCGGCGGGCGACTGCGGGCGATGAGCGGCCGTATGCCAAATTTTCTGATCTAGCGGCCTGGGGCGAAAAGCTTTCCAGTGACCTGATGGGTTTGATGAGCGGCGCGGAACGGCCCATGCCGCAGGTCGAGACCCTGCTGAAGCGCCTCATTCCCATTCTGATCCTCGCATTTCTGGTGGTCGTGGCGGCCTCGCGCATGCTGGGCATCGTCGCCGAATACAGCCGCATGGAAGAAGCCGCCCGCCACTCCACGGCTTTGACGGCGCTGACCGCGAAGGCGGCCCTGCTGAACGACGGCACTGTTTTCACCTCGCAGGACCGCACCCGCGCCGAGGCAAGCCTTGTCGCCGCATTGCCGCAGGGCAGTCTTGCCGATGGCACCATGGTGCTGCTGTCGGGCAGCAACGGTCGTATTTTTGCCGGTTCCGGCAAGGAGGCAATGCTTTACATTGGCACCTCCCTGCCTGCCCTGCTGCCGGAAATCGCCATCGTGCAGCGTTTTCCCGGCGCTCCCGGAACCATCGAGACCAATATAGACGGCCAGCAGCATTACGCGACGATGATCCCCTTCGGAAACGATGGTGCCATGGTCATCGCGGCGCGGTCGCTGCAGCCGATCCGCTCGTTCTGGCGCAGCGAAATCGCCATGAATGTCACGCTGTTCGCGGGCATTTCCTCCATCCTGCTCGTGGTGCTCTATGCCTATTACATGCAGGTGAAGCGCGCCCGCGATGCCGACGACATCTTCGCCGAATCCAACCTGCGGGTAGAGACGGCGCTCTCGCGCGGCCGTTGCGGCCTGTGGGATTTCGACCTTTCCACCCGGCGCATGTTCTGGTCCGGTTCGCTTTACGAGATTCTCGGTATGCCGCCCAAGGCGACACCGCTGTCCTTCTCCGATGCGGCGCGAATGATGCATTCCGAAGACGGCAATCTCTATGAGCTTGCCCGGGCTGTCGGCTGCGGCAACCTGCGCCAGATCGACCAGATCTTCCGCATGCGCCACACCAAGGGCCATTATGTCTGGTTGCGTGCCCGCGCCCAGGTCATCCGCACCAATAATGGGCCGCGTGTCATCGGCATTGCCATGGATGTCACCGAACAGCACCGCCTTGCGCAGCGCTATGCCGAGGCCGACCAGCGCCTTGCCGACGCCATCGAATCCACGTCCGAAGCTTTCGTGCTGTGGGACAAGAACGACCGTCTCGTCATGTGCAACACCCATTATCAGAAGGCCTATGGCTTGCCCGACAGCGTGCTGGTGGCAGGCACGGAGAAATCCACGGTTTATGCCGCAGCAGCCCGGCCGGTCGTCGAACGTCGCGTTGCCGATCCCGATCAGTCCGGCCTGTCCCGCACCACGGAGGTGCAGCTTGCCGACGATCGCTGGCTGCAGATCAACGAACGCCGCACCCGCGATGGCGGCCTCGTCTCAGTCGGCACCGACATCACGCTTCTGAAGCGCCACCAGGAACGGCTGCGCGATTCCGAGCGGCGACTGATGGCCACCATCGGCGATCTCTCCGCCTCGCAGCACAAGCTGGAGCGCCAGAAGACCGAGCTTTCTGACGCCAACGCCAACTACCTTGCCGAAAAAGAGCGCGCCCAGGCCGCCAACCGGGCGAAATCGGAATTCCTTGCCAATATGAGCCATGAGCTGCGCACGCCGCTCAACGCCATCCTCGGCTTCTCCGAAATACTGCTGAACGAGATGTTCGGCCCCGTGGGTTCTCCCAAATATTCCGAATATGCGCGCGACATCCATGACAGTGGCAAACATCTGCTCAACGTCATCAACGATATTCTCGACATGTCGAAGATTGAGGCGGGCCATATGCGCATCAACCGCGAGACCATCGATCTCGCGCCGCTGATCGAAGAGACCCTGCGTCTGACTGCCATCCAGGCCGAACAGAAGAACATCACCGTGCAGCAGAAGGTCTGCGCCGGCCTCACCATGCAGGGCGACCGCCGCGCCATGAAGCAGATCATGCTCAACCTGCTCTCCAACGCCGTGAAATTCACCGGCGACGGCGGCAGCATTGCGCTGCGCACCCATGTGCATGAGGCTGCGATGATCCTCACCATCGCCGACACCGGTATCGGCATTCCGACACAGGCGCTGGAAAAGATCGGTCAGCCCTTTGAGCAGGTGCAGAGCCAATATGCCAAGAGCCAGGGCGGCTCCGGTCTCGGGCTTGCGATTTCCCGCTCGCTGGTGAAGCTGCATGGCGGAACGATGAAGATCCGCTCGTGTGAGGGGCGTGGGACGGTGGTGACGATTATTATTCCGCATGCGGCGGGGCGGTGTGGCACGGTGCATTGAGTTGGGCGTCGGACGCGCTGAATGTGCTGCGATACGTTAAGGTCGAATGCGCGACACCCCCCTCTGTCCTGCCGGACATCTCCCCCTCAAGGGGGGAGATCGGCAGGACGCCCTCTCGCCACTTCATCCTTGACCGTTGAGATGGCCGAAAGCTGGCCTCATATCGATCTCCCCCCTTGAGGGGGAGATGTCCGGCAGGACAGAGGGGGGTGAAGCCAGACTCACCAGCGCAAATGGCGCACGCCAAACCCACCAACATCACCCACTCTTCACCACCGCCACAAACGCCTTCCGCACCGCCTTGGATGACCGCTTCACTTCCCCCTCCAGTGTCGGAATGTCAGGGCAATCACCTGCCCGGCACACAAGATCGATCAATCCCGCCGGCGCTTCCTTCGGATTGAACGCCCCATCGATACAAAGCCGAACGATCTGCGATATTTCCGTATAAAGCCCCATCGCCGCCATGCAGTCATCGAAGGCCTGCGGCTCCATCACCGGAGAGGCGAGCGCCTGGAGCGCCTCGGCCGTGTTGCGCCCCGGTTCGTGCGCGGCAAGCCCCTTCGCAGGCCCTACCAGCGCCAGATATTGCGCGATGAATTCGAGGTCGATGAGGCCGCCATTGATGAGTTTGAAGTCCCAATTATTTTCCGGCGGTTTTTCCTGCTCGATGAGGCTGCGCATTTCCAGCACATCGGCCGAGACCTTGGGCACATCCCGCTTTTGCGACAGGACGGAAGCAATGATGCGGCGCGCATCGTCCATCAGCGAGGCATCGCCGCAGATCAGGCGGGCGCGCGACAGCGCCATGTGTTCCCAGGTCCAGGCCTCCTCACGCTGGTATTTTTCGAAGGCGGAAATGCGGGTCGCCACCGGCCCCTTGTTGCCGGAGGGGCGAAGCCGCATGTCGACCTCGTAAAGCACGCCTTCTGCCGTCGGGGCCGACAGGGCGGCAATCAACCGCTGGGTGACGCGGGTGAAATAACGCACCACATCGAGCGGTTTTGCGCCGGTCGATTCATGGGCGGCATCATCATAATCGTAAAGCAGGATGAGATCGACATCCGATCCGGCCGTCAGTTCGAAGGAGCCGAGCTTGCCCATTCCCATCACGGCGACACGGCCGCCGGGATAGGGCCCATGTGCCGCCTCCATCTCCGCCAGCACCGCATCCAACGCCGCCTCGATCACCAGATCGGCAAGATGGGTGAAAGCACGGGCGGCGACTTCGCCACGGATCGCGCCGGTCAGAAGCCTGACGCCGATGAGGAAGCGCTGCTCGGCGGCAAAGATACGCAGCCGGTCGAGAATATCCTCATAATGGCGGGCATTGGAGAGGAAACTGCCCATGCGGTGGGCGAGATAGTCGCGTGTCGGGATGTCGCTCATCAAAGCCGGGTCCAGCATGCCGTCAAAGACATGCGGGCGGGCGGCGATGATTTCGGCCAGACGCGGCGCGGAGGACATGATCGTTACCAGCAGGTCGAGCAGCGCCGGGTTGTTGCCGAGCAGCGAGAAAAGCTGGATGCCTGCCGGCAGGCCGGAGAGGAAATTGTCAAAGCGCAGCAGCGCCTCGTCGGCCCGCTTGCTCTCACCAAAGGCGCGCAGCAGGTCCGGCGTCAATTCCGTCAGCCGCTCGCGGGCCTCGACCGACTGCGTCGCCCGGTAACGGCCATTGTGCCAGGTGCGGATGACGCGGGAGATATCCTCCGGCCGCTCGAAACCGAGGGCGGAGAGCGTCTTTAACGTATCGGGATCGTCCTTCTGACCGGTGAACACCAGATTGCCGGCCTCGCCTGACAGTTTCACTTCCTGTTCGAACAGCGCCGAATAACGCCGCTCCACCAGCCGCAGCACCTCTTCCAGCTTTTCCGAGAAGGCCTTGGTATCCTCGAAACCCAGCATGAAGGCGATGCGCTTCAGTTCGGCTTCGGTATCGGGCAGCACATGGGTCTGCTCATCGCGCACCATCTGGATGCGATGTTCCACCTCGCGCAGGAACCAATAGGCATCCGTCAGGCTGTCACGGGTCTCGGCGTCGATCCATTTCGCCTCGGTCAGCGCCGCCAGCGCCTCCTGCGTTGCGCGCACCCGCAGCGCCGGCATTCGGCCGCCGGCGATCAGCTGCTGCGTCTGGGCGAAAAACTCGATCTCGCGGATGCCGCCGCGCCCGAGCTTGACATTGTGGCCCTTCACCGCAATCGCGCCGTGGCCCTTATGGGCGTGGATCTGCCGCTTGATGGAATGAATATCGGCGATCGCCGCATAATCGAGATATTTGCGGAAGATGAAGGGCGTGAGTTCGCGCAGGAAATTCTCACCCGCCTTGATATCGCCCGCCACCGGCCGTGCCTTGGTATAGGCAGCGCGCTCCCAGTTCTGGCCTCTGCCCTCGTAGTAAAGCAGTGCCGCTTCCACGGGGATGGCGAGCGGTGTGGAGCCCGGGTCTGGCCGCAGCCGCAGATCGGTGCGGAAGACATAACCATCGGCCGTGCGCTCCTGCATGATGCGCACCAGACGGCGCATCATGCGTCCGAAATTCTCCGTCGCGTCGTAGGGGTCGTCCATGATCCCGGCGGAGGGTTCGAAAAACACCACGGCGTCGATATCGGAGGAATAGTTGAGTTCGCGGGCACCGAGCTTACCCATGCCGAGCACGATGAGGCCCGATCCTTCGCTGGGGGCGGCAACATCCTTCAGTTTCAGCTTGCCACTCTCATGGGCCGACAGCAGAAGGTGATCGATGGCGGCAGAGAGTGCCGCATCCGCCATGTCGCTCAGCCAGCGGGTCGTGTCACGCGCAGTGAAGATACGGGCGAGATCGGCAAGTGCCGCGACGAAGGAGAGCCGCCGTTTGGCGATCCGCAGCCTCGACATTACCTCGTTTTCGCTCGGTATGCCGCCGTCCTCTCCCGGTTTCCAGCAATCGCGCGCCTGACGCACGAGATCGGCGAGCAGTGGCTCCAGAGGTTTTGAAATGGCCAGTGACAACAGCCCCTCATCGGCCGCCGCCATGTCGCGCAGGTAGGGGGAGAGCGTGAAGGCCGCGGCAACGAAGTCTTTCAGGGCGCTTTCGTCGGCAAGCAGCGCGGCCACCGCCGGCTCGCTTCTGCCGATGTCTTTCAGAGTGGAGAGCACGGATTTCAGCTCGGTCTGCGTATAGGGGCGGATCACGCCCGCCAGCACGTCGTTCAGCCGCCTTTCGGCGCTTTCCGGTTTCGTCAATGCTTCTCTCCCTCTCCCGAGCCCGATTGTCCGTCGGCCATACCGGATTTTCAGGACGGGCCGCTCTCCCACGGTAACCATCCTGCCGTTGCATCACCGAAGCCTGCAGGCACATATCACCTGCGTTGTAACAAATGCGGCGCGCTTTGCGATCAGGAAAACCGCTTTTGCCGAATTTTCCGAAACCCTGCTGGCGCGACCACGGTTTCGGCGGCGCATCGCAATGCCGCGTAATGTCTCCGCAATTGTGCCCACGTAGCGTTCTCCTCAACGAAACCCGACTCCCCGGTTTTCAAACACGCGGTGCTGCAACGGATATGATCATGAAACAGATTTTTACAATGAAATGGCAAAAGAGCCTGTGCGCCATGGCGCTTTGCCTGACGGCGCTGCCGGTGGCACAAGCGGTCTACGCGCCGGTTTTCGCCGCCGATATCGGCAAATCGGACCGCATGGCCGATCCGCAGGCCGGTTTCGATAATTCCCGCTACAGCAGTTCCAGCGACTGGAAAATCACGCTCGGTGTCGGCGCCGCCTATGCCCCGAAATATGAGGGGTCGGACAAGCTGGAGGCCGGCCCCGTGCCGCTGGTCTCCGTCGCCTATGGGGACATGTTGAGCATCGATTTCAGCGGCGTCACCGTCAACCTGCTGAACAGCAACGGCTTCCGGCTGGGAGTGAAAGGCGGCTGGGAGCCCGGGCGCAAGGAAAAGGACGACAGGAAAAACCTGCGCGGGATGGGCGATATCAAGGCAGGCGGCGTCATTGGCGGCGTTATCGCCTATGACGCTGAACCCTTCGAAATCTACGCCAAGGTCGACAAGACCATCAATGGCAGCGAGGGCCTGACAGCCTCGATCGGCGCCAGCGTTTCCCATAAGGTCGACCAGTTCATCCTCGGAGCGGACCTCTCCGCCACCTGGGCTGACGACAAGCACATGAAATCCTATTTCGGTGTGACCTCGGCGCAATCCGCCCGTTCGGGCCTGCGTCGCTTCGACGCCAAATCCGGCTTCAAGCGCGTCGACGCCAGCGCCTCCGTCACCTACCTGATGACCGAGAACTGGTCGATCACCGGCACCGGAGGCGTCGGTTTCCTGCTGGGCGATGCCAAGGACAGCCCGCTGTCCAAAAAAGATATCCAGCCGTTTGCGATGGTGGGCCTGGCCTACACGTTCTAACGCGAGGATTGTCGTCTGGCGGGGCACAACTCCCCGCCGGAATACACTCGCCGGCTCTCTTCAGCGGCTATTGTCTGGAAAAACCATGGAGACTGTCAGCCCCGGGCAGGCGATGTTGGAGGCGTCGGTGTCCGAAAGCTCCAGCGACCCGCCATGCAGTTCCATCACCGCCTCCACCAGCGACAGGCCAAGGCCCGTGCCGGGCTTGGAGCGGCTTTCATCCAGCCGCACGAAGCGTTTCAGCACCTCGCCGCGCTTGTCGGCAGGAATACCGGGACCATTATCGGCAACGGAAAGCAGGATTGCGCCAGGGGCCTTTGCCAGACGAACGACGAGTTTTTTGTCACCCTCGCCTTCGCAGGCATATTTCATGGCGTTGTCTATCAGGTTCGAAAGCGCCTGGCCGATCAATTCGCGGTTGCCCTTGACGATGAGGCCCTGTTCGATTTCGGTTTCCAGCGCGAGCCCCGCATCCTCGGCCACCGGCTCGTAGAGTTCGGCGCTGTCTTCGGCAATCGCCGAGACGTCCACTTCAGTCATTTCGGCGGCGATGGAACCGGCCTCTACACGGGAAATCATCAGCAGCGCATTGAAAGTGCGGATGAGCTGGTCGGACTCGGCGATAATGCCTTCAAGGGCTGCGCGGCGTTTCGTTTCGTCATCATCGTCCAGTGCCGCGGCGGCCTTGTTGCGCAGGCGCGTCAGCGGCGTCTTCAGGTCATGGGCGATATTGTCGGAAACCTGCCGCAGGCCTTCATTCAGCTTCTCGATGCGGCCCAGCATGGCGTTAAGCGAGCCGGACAGCCTGTCGAACTCATCGCCGGAGCGGCCCTGCGGCAGACGCTGCGAAAGGTCGCCGGCCATGATCTTCTTGGTTGCCGCCGACATGCGGTCGATGCGTTTCAGTGCATTGCGGCCGATGCCGAACCAGATCAGCAGGGCGCCGCCGCTCATGATGGCGAGCGCCACCATCAGGGCATTACGCACCAGGGCGCGGAATTTGGTCGGCTCGCCGAGGTCGCGGCCGATCAGGATGCGCAGCCCGTTGTCCAGAACGAAAACATTGGCCGTGGCAAGATGCTGCACGCTGTCGCCGCTTTCGGAATAACGCTCATAACGGAAGGGAAAGCCGGTCCAGCCTTCCTTGTCGAAAACACCGGGCTGCACGGAGGCGACGTTGCCGGCCAGAATTTCACCATTCGGCCCGGCGATAATGTAAAGGCTCGCTCCCGGCTGACGGGCACGGCGCTCCATCATCCTCAGTAGCGGATTGATACCGCCGCGATTATAGATGCGCTGCACATCCGAGACTTCCTGCAGCACGGCGTCACGCGTCTGCTGGTTCAGCAGCCTTTCGGAAAGCGCAGTGACATAAAAAACAAGGAACGCCGCGCAGAGCGCAAACAGCAGAATATAGAGCGCCGAAAGGCGCACCGCTGTCGACCTGAACAATATTCTGAGGCGGGCCATTTTCGGCAATCAGCCCTCGTCCTTCATCATGTAGCCCGCACCGCGAATGGTCTTCAGCAGCGGCTTCTCGAAGTCCTTCTCGATCTTCGAGCGCAGGCGGGAAACATGCACGTCGATGACATTGGTCTGCGGATCGAAATGATAATCCCAGACATTTTCGAGAAGCATCGTGCGGGTCACCACCTGGCCGGCATTCTTCATGAGATATTCCAGCAGGCGAAATTCGCGCGGCTGAAGGAGGATTTCCTTGCCACCCCGGCGCACATCGTGGGACAGGCGGTCCAACTCGAGATCGCCGACGCGATAGATCATGTCCTGCTCGGGCTTGCCCTTGCGGCGGCCAAGCACTTCGATACGCGCGAGCAGTTCGGAGAAGGCATAGGGTTTCGGCAGATAATCGTCACCGCCGGCGCGCAGGCCGGTCACGCGGTCATCCACCTGCCCCAGCGCCGAAAGGATAAGAACCGGCGTCTCGATGCCGCGGCGGCGCAGTTCGCTGATGACGGAAAGCCCGTCGCGGCGCGGCAACATGCGGTCGATCACCATGACGTCGTAGACATTCTCGCAGCCCATGAACAAACCACTTTCACCATCGCTGGCGTGGTCGGCGACGATCCCGGCTTCGCGGAACGCCTTGGTCATATAGGCTGCAGCCTCGAGGTCGTCTTCAATGACAAGAATCTTCATGTGCGGGACAATAGCGCCCTCGCCCTTTTCCGCACAACCGGAAACAGATGCGACAGACATTTCCTGAACCTTGTTTTCCATGAGGTTTCCTCCGAAGACGTGGCCAATTGCGTTATCTCGCCTCAAGACGGGCAATAACCGATGGAGCGAGTGGTCGCCGCTTGTTTCTTCTCCCCACCGGGGAGAAGTCCGCGGCAGCGGGATGAAGGGGCCAGGGCAGATGGATTCGGCAACGTTGCCCCCTCATCCGGCCCTTCGGGCCACCTTCTCCCCCGGGGGAGAAGAAACGGGCTGCAACGCCCTGCCATACTTAGCCGCCATCTGAAGCGGGATACGACGCCGGCTCCCGAAAGAACCGGCATCGCCTTTCAGCCTATCAACCCTGGTCGATATCCAGAGCGATGAAGCGGCTGCCGTCATCCGTCTGGATCTGGAACAGCGCCTTGGAGCGTCCGTCCTTCTTCGCCTGTTCGAGGATCTTCTCGATATCGGCGGCGGAAGCGACCTGCTGGTTGTTGACTGAGGTGATCTTCTCACCCGTCTTCAGGCCTCGGGCAGCGGCATCGCTGTCAGGGTCGACATCGGTGATGGCAAGCCCGTTGCCGTCATCGGCGGGGGCCACCGTCAGGCCGAGGCTGGACAGCACCTTCTCGCTGGAAGACTGACCGCCCTTGTCGTCGTTCTGGCTCGGGGTCGCCTTGGAGGCATCGTCGCTGGCGAGATCGCCGAGTGTCACCGTGACCGACTGAGACTTGCCACCGCGCCACAGCGAGATTTCCACCTTGCTGTTCGGCGCCATGCCGCCGATGCGGCGCGACAGGTCGCGGGCATCCTTGACGGGTTCGCCATTGACGGCGGTGATGATGTCACCCTGCTTGATGCCTGCCTTGTCGCCCGGCGAGCCGGACTGCGGCGAAACGACCAGAGCGCCCTTGGCTTCGGAAAGGCCGAGCGATTCGGCGATGTCCTTGCTGACGGGCTGGATCTGCACGCCGAGCCAGCCGCGCTCTACCTTGCCGTCCTTCTGCAGGTCGGCGATCACGTCCTTGGCGACCGATGCCGGAATGGCGAAGGCGATGCCGACATTGCCGCCCGAGGGCGAGAAGATGGCGGTGTTGATGCCAACCACTTCACCATTGAGGTTGAAGGCGGGACCGCCCGAGTTGCCGCGGTTCACGGCAGCGTCGATCTGCAGGTAGTCGTCATAGGGGCCGGAGCCGATATCACGGCCACGGGCCGAGATAATGCCTGATGTCACCGTGCCACCAAGGCCGAAGGGGTTGCCAACGGCGACGACCCAGTCACCGACGCGGATCTTGCTGTCATCGGCAAACTGAACGTAGGTGAACTTGCGGTTCACATCGACCTTGAGGAGCGCCAGATCGGTGCGCGGATCGCGGCCGACGAGTTTGGCGTCGAGTTCGGTGCCGTCATTCATCACGATCGTATAGGCGGAGCCGTCATCGACGACGTGGTTGTTGGTGACGATGTAACCATCTTCGGAAATGAAGAAGCCGGAGCCCTGAGCGACGGGGCGCAGCGGACCCTTGCCGTCACGGTGGCGATTGGGGCCGCGGTCGGAGCGATCCTGGTTCGGGCCGCCGAATTCCTTGAAGAAGCGCTTGAGCGGATGGTCATCCGGAAGCTGGTCAAGGCCACGGCCACCGAAATTAAAGGAGAAATTGCTGGAATCATCGGAAGCGGGCTGCACGTTCGACTGAACGCGAACGGAGACGACGGCGGGCGATACCGCATCGACCACATTGGCGAAGCTCGGAACCTGCGGCGCAGTCACCTCGACGGGGGCGGCAAAAGAGTGGAGGATAGGTGCGGCAATGCCGGTGGAAAGCATCAGCGCCGCAAGGCCGCCAACCGTCGTGGCCTTCAGGGCTGTCTTCAGCGAGGAATGGCCGTTTTGCGAATGAGACATGGTGTACCTTCTTTCTTCATTCAGACTGGAACCCGTGTGACCGGGGAAGCGGTGGATGATGAAGATATAGGAGGCGACACCTTACGGCGAAGTGTCTGAGGAATGAAAAATCCGTAATGTTGAAAAAGAACCGTGGGAAAAAATGAAAAACAGTTATTTTTCAATGAGGTTGCGAATTCTTTCTTCTTCATCCGCGCTCAGTTTTTGTGGCTGTTCAAGGGTGGCGCGGCGACGCGAAAAGACGAAGACGGCGAAAATTCCCACAAGGGTGAGGCCGATGGGTGCGCCCCACAAAAGCACGGTGCGCAGGCTGAGGCGTGGTTTGAGAAGCACGAATTCGCCATAGCGCGACACGACATAATCGATGACCGCCTTGTCGCTGTCACCCTCGACCAGCCGTTCGCGCACCAGAACGCGCAGGTCACGCGCCAGTTCGGCGTTGCTGTCATCGATCGACTGGTTCTGGCATACCATGCAGCGAAGCTGGGAGGTGAGGTTGCGGGCTCGCTGTTCGAGCACGGGGTCCTTGAGGACTTCATCCGGGTTGAAGGCGGAAGCGGGAGATGCTGAGACAAGCACAGCGAAGAGAAGCAGAAAACCCACCAGCATCCGAGGCAATCCCGAAAGAGTGCGGCGCATTTCTTCTCCCCGCCGGGGAGAAGGAGGCCCGAAGGGTCGGATGAGGGGGCCCACGCCAGCCATAACTCTCAGTGTATGCGGCTTCCCCCTCATCGCCTCGCTTTGCTCGGCACTTCTCCCCGTGGGGGAGAAGAAACCTGCCGCACGCTCCACACTCATTCCGCCGCCTCCGGCATTGTAGCCCGCACCGGCTTCGCCTTGCGATTCGGCGCCCCCACTCTCAATCGCCTGTCCGAGAGAGAAATGAACCCGCCCGCCATCATGAACAGCGTGCCGCCCCAGATGCACAGGATGAAGGGTTTCCACCAGATGCGCACCACCATGCCGCCATCGGCCATGGGGTCACCAAGCGAGACATAGAGCTGGCTGAGACCGAAGGTCAGGATGCCGGCTTCCGTCGTCGGCATTCGCCGCGCCGTGTAAAGCCGCTTGGACGACCAGACATCCGCAACTTCCACACCTGCCTTGCGCACGGTGAAATGGCCGCGATCCTCGGTGAAGTTGGGTCCGACGGCGTGGCGGATGCCGTCGAAGGTCAGGCTGTAGCCGCCCGCTTCCGCCGCCATGCCCTCTTTCATTTCCAGCACCGTCTCGGTCTCATAGGTGGTGACGATGACGATGCCGAGAACGGTGATTCCAAGACCCATATGCGCCAGCGCCGTGCCGAAGGCCGAGCGCGGCAGGCCTTTGAGGCGGCGAAACGCAATACCGAAAGCGAGCTTGCCGAAATTGGCGCGATACCAGAGATCGGCAAATGCGCCGAGGATCAGCCAGAAACCGGCAGCGATGCCGAGTGCGGCCAGTACCGGGCCGCCATTTTCAATGTACCAGAGCGTCAGTCCCGCCAGAGCGGCAAGCGCTGCCGCCACATAGAGCCGCTGGAATGCGCCCAGGAGATCGCCGCGTTTCCAGGCGAGCATCGGCCCAAACGGGGTGACGATCAGGATCGGGATCATCAGGAGGCCGAAGGTGAGATTGAAGAAAGGCGCGCCGACCGAGATTTTTTCGCCTGTCAGCGTTTCCAGAATGAGCGGATAGAGCGTGCCGATCAGCACGGTCGCGGTGGAGACCGTCAGGATCAGGTTGTTGAGAACCAGCGATCCCTCACGCGAAATCGGCGCAAATAGCCCGCCGGCTTTGAGCGACGGCGCACGCCATGCAAAGAGCGCGAAGGCGCCGCCAATGAAGACGGTCAGAATGCCGAGAATGAAGATGCCGCGGCTCGGATCGGTGGCGAAGGCATGCACGGAGGTGAGAACGCCTGAGCGAACGAGGAAGGTGCCGAGCAGCGACAGCGAAAAGGTCATGATCGCCAGAAGCACGGTCCAGATTTTCAGCGCCTCGCGCTTTTCCATGACCAGCGCCGAATGCACCAGCGCGGTGCCGGCAAGCCACGGCATGAAGGAGGCGTTTTCCACCGGGTCCCAGAACCACCAGCCGCCCCAGCCGAGTTCGTAATAGGCCCAGTAGGAACCCATGGAGATGCCGGCGGTCAGGAAGGTCCAGGCGGCGAGCGTCCATGGCCGCACCCACCGCGCCCAGGCGGCATCGATACGGCCTTCCAGCAATGCGGCAACGGCGAAGGAGAAGCAGACGGAAAAGCCGACATAACCGAGGTAAAGCAGCGGTGGATGAATGGCGAGGCCGAAATCCTGAAGGATGGGGTTCAGATCCTGCCCTTCGGCCGGCACCGGCTCCAGCCGCAGAAACGGATTGGAGGTGAGCAGGATGAACAGCAGGAAGGCGACGGAAATCCATGCCTGCACGGCAAGAACATTGGCTTTGAGCGTTTCCGGCAGGTTGCGGCCGAAGGTGGCGACGAGCGCGCTGAAAAACACGAGGATGAGCAGCCAAAGCAGCATGGAGCCTTCGTGATTGCCCCATACACCGGTCAGCTTATAGATCATCGGCATCAGCGAATGGGAGTTTTCCCAGACGTTGCGCACGGAAAAATCCGAGACGGCATAGGCCCGCGTCAGCGCCGCAAAGGACAAACCAACGAGCAGGAACATCAGCACCGAGCCGAGCGAAGCGATGTCCATCAGCGCCCGGTCGTTGCGGCGCCCGCCGATGACCGGCAGCGTGGACACGATCAGCCCCACGCCAAGCGCCAGGACCAGAACGTAATGGCCGATCTCGTTGATCATTTGGTTGCTCCGGTCTTGTCAGTCGAAGCCGTGCCGGCGGCCGGCGTTGCGGCCGCGGGTTTCTCTCCCTCTGCGCCTTGCTGCCACAGACCCTTGTCCTTCAGCCGGTCGGCAACTTCCTTCGGCATGTAGTTCTCGTCGTGTTTGGCAAGCACGCTGTCGGCCACGAAACCGTGGGTCGCGGCATCGAACATGCCTTCGGTCACCACGCCCTGCCCTTCGCGGAAGAGATCGGGCAGGATGCCGGTATAGCTGACCGGCACGATCGCTTCGCCATCCGTCACCGTGAAGCTCACCGTGCGGCCCTCGCCGCGCTTGATCGACCCTTCCGCCACCAGCCCGCCAAGGCGGATGCGCGTGCCGGGGTTGACGGGCGTTTTTTCCAGATCGGCCGGCATGTAGAAATAGGCGATGGACTGGCCGAAGGCGAACATGACCAGCAGCACGGCCGCCACGATGAAGCTCATGCCGCCGCCGATGATCGCGAGTCGTTTCTGTTTGCGGGTCATTGTGTCACTCCCTGCGGCGCGGCATCGTGTTTCCCGTTCATGCGGATCGGTCCGGCGGAAACGCCGAGTTCCTTCGCCAGCGCCAGAAGCTGCCTGCCCTGCTCACCCTCCGGCGGAAAAGCTTTCAGCCCCGCCCGCAGCGCCTCTCCGGCCTTGGCTTCGTTCTTCAGCACAGAATAGGCACGCACGAGCCGCATCCACCCTTCGAAATCGGCCGGGTTATCCTTCAGCTTGGCGTCGAGGCTCGCCACCATACCTTCAATCATCGCCTGCCGGTCGGTCGCCGTCATGTCTTTTGCCGCCGCCATGTCCTCGGTCGTCGGGCCGGGTGCGGCAGGCTTCGTTTCGCCGCCGGTCCGGGCAATATGCTCGCGCACCAGGGGCAGCCATGGCGCGCCAGCCGGGGCGTCTGCCGCCAGCTGAGTGAAGGCCGCGCGTGCTTCCTCCGCCTTGCCGGCCTGTTCCAGCGACAGCGCGAGATAGAAGCGGGCACGCGGGTTGCCGGGTTTCAGCTTTTCCGCCTCGGCAAATGCATCCCGCGCCGCCTCGATGACGATACCGTCATTGCCGGCCACCAGCGTTTCGCCAAGGCCCGTCAATCGTTCGGCGCTCGGGCCCAGAATGCGAAGCGCATTGCGATAGGCGAGCTCGGCGTCGCCAAGCCGCTGCATCTTGAAATAGATCGGTGCCAGAATGTCCCAGCCCGCGCCATCATCCGGGTTATGCGCCAGATGCCTTTCGGCCCTTGCGACCAGCAGATTCATGTCGTTGCCGGGCTTTTCAAGGCGTGCCTCGAGCGGCATGTCCGGCACCTCCGGACTGCCGTTCCAGATGTAAAGACAGAGACCCAGCGCCGGCAACAGAATGGTGATCAGGCTGGCGGCGAGATTGTGCCGGCGCGGCCGGGTTTCTTTGCCGGGTTGCTCTTCCGCTTCGGCGGCGGCAAGCAGACGGCGGCCGATTTCGGCGCGGGCATAATCCGCCTCGGTCTGCCCGATCAGGCCGGCGGCGCGCTCGCGGTCCAGTTCGGCCAGCTGGTCACGATAAACAGCAACCTCACCGTCACGGCGCGTCTGCGGCGCCTCGGTCTTCCGCATCAGCGGGTACATCAGGACGATGGCAACAGCCGCCGTCAATATCGCAACGACAATCCAGAACATAAGGCTCAATTACTCGAATGCGCGGCACATGGAAACATGAAGCGCAGGGATGACGCGAATTTGAGACATCACGCCGCACCGCAGGCCGTTCCCCCGGCTGCACCGCCATGCCTCTCTTGTCACCGCAAAGGGCCCGTGACCTTGATTTGCGTCAAACCGGTTATGTCAGCGGCGACCAGCTTCCATCGGCATTGCGGCAGGCTGCGCCACGCGCCCGGGTTTCGCGTCCGTCTACCGTCAGGGTGTGCGAATATTGCCGGCAGTTCTGGTTGCCAACCTGATAGGGCGCATTGGCGACCACCTGGCCCCTGGCGTCATCGCCCGTCCAGGTGACAGGCGTGCCGACCGGGGCCGTCTCCAGCGCCTTATATTCGGCCTCCAGCGCCTTTGTCTGGTCACCCCTGTCAAGCTGCACGCCGCTTCGCCCGACAATACCGCCTTCCAGATTGGCAAGGAAGGGCGTGGAGGGCTGTGACGAACGGCCGAAAAGACCGCCGCCTGCCGGGCGGGTGCCCGTGGTGGTGCAGGCGCTCAGCATGGAAACGCACAGGATCGAGAGAAGTGCCGGGCGTGACACCAGCGAACGCATCGTCACGGAGCGGCAGCCATCATACACGTCAACCAAACCCTGTCCTCTTTCCTACCGCATTGCATCAATATACCAGCGTTGAATTTCTTGCCTTTTTTCTCGGCTCACGCAAGCTCTTTCGAAAGGCCGGGCAAAATCAGATCTGCCTTCAACCCGCCGATGGCGCTGCGCGACAGCGAAAAGCGGCCATGGTACTCTGACACCACCTCTGAAACGATCGACAATCCGAGGCCCGTGCCGGGGCGGCTCTCATCCAATCGCCGCCCACGCTTCATCGCTTCGCTGATCTGTTCCGGCTCAAGTCCCGGCCCATCATCCTCCACCGTCAGCTCCACCCAGGCGCGACGGGCGATTTCGGCGTCGGAGGATGGGTGCGTACCGGTCGCCAGCGTAATGACCACACGCGTCTGTGCAAAACGCGCGGCATTTTCGAGAAGGTTGCCGACGACCTCTTCCAGATCCTGCTGCTCCATGCCGAGTACCGCGCCGGGTTGCTCGAAATTCAGCACGAACTGCTTGTCGGGGTTCAGGCGGCGCATGACACGCACCAGCCGTTCCAGCGCCGGTTCGGCCTCCACGCGGGCAAGGATGGAGCCGCGCTGGGCGGCGATGCGGGCGCGGGAGAGATAGGATTGCACCTGCGCCTGCATGGCGTCCGCCTGCGCCCGCACCAGATCGCCGTGCTGCGGATCGAGCGTGCGGGCTTCGTTCAGGAGAACGGCAATCGGCGTCTTCAGCGAATGGGCGAGATTGCCGACCTGCATGCGCGCGCGCTCCACAAGCCTTCGGTTGCTATCGATCAGTGCGTTGACCTCGTTGGCGAGCGGCTGGATTTCGCGCGGGAATTCGCCTTCGAGGCTTTCCGCCTCTCCGCCCCTGATCTTGCCAAGTGCGACGCGAGCCTGATCGAGCGGCCGCAGACTGTAGAGAATGGCAAGACCATTGACGACAAGACTTCCGACACCAAAAACGGCAAGCGCCAGATAGAGGCTGTTGGAGAAGTCCCGCACATCGTCTTCCACGACGTTCAGATTGCCGGAGACACGGAAACGCGCTGCACGCCCCTCGCCATCCAGCACGACTTCGGTTTCCGCCACCCGCACCTGATTGCCGGCCTCGTCGGTGACGGCATAAAAGCGCTCGTAGCGGTTATCGAAGGGGGCATCGAGAATGCTCGGCACCGGAAGGGTGGAAACGCCGAGCGAGGAAGAAACCAGCGGCGCGGTCTGGAAATTGCCGAGCGGTTCCACCACCCAGTACCAACCGGTATCAGGCTGCGAAAACCGGAGATCGCCAAGCTGCGGGCTGCCGGCCAACGTATTTTCGTTGGAAATCGTCACGGAATTGATGACGTTATAGAGCTGTGCCCTGAGAAGATCGGTGAAGCTGCGCTCCACGCCCTGGCGGTAAAGCGTCGAGATCACGACGGCGATCACCACCAGCGCCAGCACCGACCACAGCGAGGCGAGCAGCAGGACGCGGGCGGTGAGAGAATTACTTCGCATCTGCCGGCGCTTGCATCCGGTAACCGAGACCACGGATCGTCTCGATCAGATCAACCCCGAGCTTCTTGCGCAGACGTCCGACAAATACCTCGATCGTGTTGGAATCGCGGTCGAAATCCTGATCGTACATATGCTCGACCAGCTCCGTGCGCGATACGACCTCACCCATGTGATGCATGAGATAGGACAGGAGCCGGAACTCGTGCGAGGTGAGTTTCAGCGTCGTGCCGTTGACGGTCGCCTTGGAGGACTTTGTGTCGAGCCGGACCGGGCCGCAGACGAGTTCGGAAGAAGCGTGGCCGGCCGCGCGGCGGATGAGCGCGCGCACGCGGGCAAGAACTTCCTCGACATGAAAGGGCTTCGTCACATAGTCATCGGCGCCGGCGTCGATGCCCGCCACCTTGTCGCTCCAGCGGTCGCGGGCAGTCAGGATGAGAACAGGCATGGCCTTTCCGGCCGCGCGCCATTTTTCGACGACGGTAATGCCATCGAGTTGCGGCAGGCCGATATCAAGAACGATGGCGTCATAGGGCTCGGTGTCACCGAGATAATGGCCTTCCTCGCCGTCGAATGCCTGATCGACGACATAACCGGCCTCCTTGAGAGCATCGGTCAGCTGACGATTGAGATTGGCATCGTCCTCAACAACGAGAATACGCATTGTCCGCCCTTTCCTGTGTCCCGGCCCGCGCGCGTGGCCGGTCATGCTAGATGTCTCGGATCGTTTTCCGATATTTCGGCGATGCGGGCAAGCTACATCGGCACGCGCATCGTCACCTTGCGCGGGCGCTCGCCATTTCCCTGGACGAGAACGGTGACGACACAGGACTGACCGTCGCCGGAAGGATAGACAGAAAGAAGCTGGCCGCCGGTTTCGCGTACAACGCGGGCCACGGCCGCGCCGCAGTCGCTGGCAGCGAGAATGTAGTGGCCCTGCAAATCAGCCTCGGGCGCCGTGAAACCGGAAAGCCCGGCTGCAAGCGTCGCGATGATGAGAGGTGATGCCATTCTACAAACTTCCACAAAAAAAACGGGTGCGTCTTGAACCGTATTGTGACCGAATATGTAGCGCAAAGCGTCTGAATGGCAAATGAATGCCGCCCCCGCAGCGGGAAGACGGAACGGGAGCGGCGCTTGCGCGAGCTGCGTCAGCGGATGGCACGGGTCGCCGAAAGGCGGCCGTAAAGCGCGATGAGACCGCCAATTCCGCCGGCCACGGTCATCAGGCCGTCGGCCAGCTCACCGTGAAGTCCGGCGGGCAGATCAAAGCCGGCAATGGTGAAAAGCGGGGCGAAGACCGCAATCAGCGCGCCCCATATCGTGCGGGATTGATACCACGGTTTGGTACTGTCCATCTTGTCGTCCTTTGCTTTGTTTTCAGGCATTTATGAAAGCGGGAGAACGGCCTGTGCCGCCACTCCCAGGGGCACCGCGCGGCCGAGCTGGCGGACTCGCACGGAAATGTGATCCCGCAGCGCCGGAAAATCTGTGAGTTCGGCTGTTGCTGGATAAAACCAGAAGGGTTCCGAGACGTCGGCGGTACGCCGCACCTCGTCGCCGTCCAGCACCTCCAACCGATAACGTTCGAAAGCTTCATCCAGCGGAATCTCGCTTGCGTCCCAGCCATCGGCGTCCATCCGCCCCCGGCGTTTCCAGCTGATGAGAACGCCATCCGTTTTTCGCAGCCCGCCAAGATGCACCGGCGCAAGCGGCGTCAGCGCCCGAAATCCGGCCTCGACGGAGAAAGGCCCGACCGGCGCACCGGCCTGTTCCGCTGCCTCGACAATCCAGTTCATTCGCCGGCCACGCTCTCCGGCGAGCAGACCGAGAGGCTGTACCGCGGCATCCAGAACAACCACCGGCGCCCCTGCCGGCGCACCGGTGGCCAACGCGTCTTCCGTGCCGGCAAGGCCGCGCAGGAGAACAGAAAGCCGCCAGCGCGACCGCGCGGTTTCCTCTGCCTTCGCGAAAGCGACGATTTCCCAGACACCATTCGCCGCCCTCACGGCGATGCGGTTCTCGCCGTTCAGCACCGAAAGCGGTTCGGCCGATGCAACTTCGCCGAAAGGCAGATCGAGCACGATGGTATTTGCACGGTCGAAGCGACCGGAGGGTCCAGGCTTCAGCGGCATTGCCAGCGTTGCGATCCTGGCCGGACGGTCTAGCACGACGCGCTGGCCGTATCCTTCCGTGCCTGATGAGGCCGAGACGACGATGTGCCGCCAGGGTTTCGCGAAGGCGGCAACTCGCGCCGACTGCTCGGCCGCCGCACCGTCCTGATACGGCAGATCGAGAAACAGCACTTCCGGCGCGAAACCCTCGCTGCCGCTTGCGCCACGGGCACGTCGCTCGTCCGCCACACCGGCAAAAGTTGACAAGGCCGGGGAAAAGGCCCGCGCTTCCACCTGCCGCACCGCGCCATCCTCGATACGGCTGACCATGAACCGACCTGCGGGCGCCTGCGGAAAGGCGTCCGTTGAGAGACGGATGCAGTCACCCGGTTCCAGCGCAATCTGCCCCGGCGGCAGGGCAAAACGCAGGCTGCGCCGTGCCTGGCGGCTGTCGCGCAAGGCCGCCTCGATCGCCGCTTGCGCCGTTTCCGAAGATAGAGCGGCGTTGAGATCGAGCCGCATGACACGGCTGCCGGCATTCTCCACGCGCCGCGAACGCACGCTCGCCTGCTCGTAGTCCAGCGCCGGGTTGAACGAGGTCAGAACGGCTTCCGCGGGAAAATCGCTGTCGTGGCCGCGATTTTCCGACCACAGCGGTTCACCCTCCAGATCGGCGAGAATGGAAATATCCCGAACGGGCGTGACAGCCCCGTTGCGGGAGCGGAAACGCAGGGTGCCGGCATCCTCCGCCACATCCAGCTGAAATGCCGCGATCAGCGGCTCCAGCAGGCTGCGGGCCGAAGTTACCTCGCCTTGCACATAACCGATGAGATCGCCGCTGATGGCGGAGACGTCGAAAGCGGAAAAGCCGTGATCCGTCAAAATGGCGGCGATGGTGTCGGCAAGCGTCGCCGTTCCCAGCCGGCCGTTAAGCCAGTGGCCCGTGCGCCAGTTACCGCCATCGCTCCACGTTACACCGTTTTGCGGAAAGGCCGGGAAAGGCCGCGCATCCCAGGTCCACAGATAGATCCGGCTCGTATCCACCATCGCGGCATCGCCATTCTCCCAGTGCCCCAGATGCGCCTCCAGAAAACGCCGCTGCTGGCTGTCCGCCCTGCTTTTGCGGGAAAAATGGGGAAAGGCGTTTTCCGCCGATTTCGGATCGGGAAAGACATTGGGGCGTGTCGCGCTCTTGTCCACCGCCGGGCAGCCGAGTTCCGTAAACCAGATGGGCTTCGAGCCCGGCCTCCATGCGGTTGGCGTGGTGCTCTCCTTCCCGCCGGGCCGATCGTAATGGAGATTTTCCCACCAGTTTCGAAGGTCCTTGTAGCGGAATACCCATGGCTTTGCCGTTGTGCCATCGGCAATGGGGGTTCGCCGCCGGGCCGTGCGGTCGGCTTCGCTTGCATAAAACCAGTCGAAACCCTCGCCAGCCGTAACGGCGCGGCGGAAGGCCACAGCGTCATCCGGGCCGGTCATGCCGTCAGGATTGCCGTTTGCGGCATCTTCGTCGCGCCAGTCGGAGAGCGGCATGTAATTGTCGACGCCAATGGCGTCGATGTCTGAACTCGCCCAGAGCGGATCGAGATGGAAGAACACGTCCCCCGAGCCGTCGGCCGGCTGGTGACCGAAATATTCGCTCCAGTCCGCAGCATAGGTTAGTTTCGTCGCCCTTCCGACGACAGCCCGTACATCGCGCGCGAGCCGCACCAGCGCCTCCACGAAGGGAAAGGCGCCGTTGTCATCGCGCAACCCCGTCAGCCCCCGCAGTTCGGAACCGATCAGGAAGGCGTCGACGCCTCCCGCTTTTACCGAGAGGTCGGCGTAATGCAGCACCATGCGTCGATAGCCCTCGGCGCGGGAACAGAAACGATCGATCTCCAGCCGCGCACCCGCGGTACGATCGGCCGATCCGGGCCTCCCGGGTGCGGGAAAGCAGGTGATGCGCCCCCGCCAGGCATAGGCGTCCTGTTCGGCCTTGCCATAGGGATCCGGCAGCCGGTTGCCCGCCGGCACGTCCATCATCACAAAGGGATAAAGGCAGACCTTCAGGCCCCGCGCCTTGAGGTCGGCTATCGCCTGCATCACGCCTTCATCATTCGGCGTGCCGCCATAGGCGGGACCGCCATGATGATGGCTGACCGGATGCGCCCCGGCGCGTGTCAGGCCGGCAACGGACCACGGCGTCGTCTCGCCCTCCCGGTCCCCCACTTCAACACCCGGCAGGATGCGGCATTCGCCCGCCCGCATATCCGTGCCGAACCAGCTCACCACCAGCGCCACGCTTTGAAGAGCGGGGCAAAGCGCCTGCAATTCATCGATGGCAGCGCGCCAGTCCGTCTCGGCCGTCAGCCCGTTACGGTTCATCACGCGGCTTTCACCCATGCCCGTATGCTCGGAAACCGGCACCGTTGCGTAACCATGTTCGGTTGCGCCCGGAATGACGGTCACGGCGCGGATCGACTTCTCCAGCCCGCCGACCGGCCGCACCACCTCGAACTGCATGAGCGGAATGCGGTTGCCATAGGCTTCAAGCGGCAGGCGCTCGATGACGACATAAGCGAGGCCGCGAAAGGCGGGAGCATTGCCGCTCCCCTGTTTCGCCTCGATCAGCGGATCGGGCAATTGCGTTGCGCTGCCGGGATAAAAGCGCATCTCGATGCCGGTCAGGTCAATTTCGCGCCCATCGGCCCAGACGCGCCGCACGAGGGCCGCCTCCCCCTCGCAGAGACCGATGGCGAGATTGGCGAAATATCGATAGGTCTCCGCCCTTGGGCCGCGGTTGCCTTTGCCACCACGTCTCTGCACGACACGGCTTTCTTCGAAACGTGTCGCCCAGATCAGGGTGCCGCCGATCCTCGCCGTACCGTAAAGCCGGTTTATCGCGGCGCCTTCATCCGCACCAGGAATACGCGCGGCCGAGAGCCGTGCCCCGGACACGGTACGACCGTCCGAAAGCAAGGCGCGATCCAAGGCGTTGCCAGCCAGCGCGCCGGCCGCACGCCCGATGATCGCTCCCACGGGCCCGAAAATACCGCCGAGTGCCGCACCTGCTGCCTGAAATAGTATGGTTGCCATGCCTGCCTCAAAAAATCTCAGGGGTCGGGAAATCGGAAAACGCCGGCGATGCGCCGTTTCCAGCATGGCACCAAGGCGGAACGCACCACCGCCGCCTGCTCATAAGCGTGGATGAAATGCCGGGATTCCGCGAGGATGCCGAGATGTTTGGCCGCCGCATCGGCCCGCCAGCGGAACAGCAGCAGGTCTCCGGGCTTTGCCCCGTCCAGGCCCGAAACGCTAGGAAAATGCCGTTGCACGGCCGCCATCAGCCGGTCCTCACCACAGCGCTCGGCCCAGTCAGGCGCATAGGGCGGCGGAAGTTCCGGTTCGCTGCCGTAGAGTTCGCGCCAGACGCCTCGGATCAGGCCGAGACAATCGCAGCCAACGCCCCTTAGCGACGCCTGATGCCGATAGGGTGTGCCGATCCACGGCTCGGCCAGCGCCAGCACCTTGTCTCCCGTCTCGCTCATGGGAACAAGGCCCCGCCGTCGTGGGTGTGACCGCCGCTGGCATAAGAATAGGCGAAATCCGCCCCTGGAAGATGGGGAAAGCCCCTGAAATTCAGCTGATTGGCGAATGTATGCCTGCATGTGGCGAAGCTCTTGTCGCAACCGGCCGTGACGGAAAAGCTGTCTCCCGGCAACGGCGCCTCATCCGGTGGAAGCCAGAAAGAAAGAAGCACGCCGCCATTGCGCTGCTCATGGCCATCGAGATCGAACCCGCGCCCTGCAAGCGGACCGGTGAGAAAACGCACCTTTCCCCCGTTGAAAAAACCATCCGGGAAAGCATCGAGCCCGGTTGCGACGAGATTGCCGGCCGCGTCCACCGCCACCACCCGGGCATTGCCGGTGAACCGCGCCAGAGCAACGCCGCAGCGTGCGTCTCCCAGCGCGGCATCGCAGCGCCGTCCATAAACCCGCCCCTGCGGCTGGTTGAGGCGATGGGCGAAACTGCGCAGCTCGGCGCGAAAGGACCCGCCCGCCCGGGTTACGTCGCCGATCTCGCGCAGGGAGAGAAGCACATGCTCTTCCGGAGCCTGCCAGTTGACGAGGTAAAGCTCCACTCTCGCTCCGTCGAAACGGCCGGCGGCAAGATCCCCTTCTGAAATCGCCTCGCTGGAAAAACCGCCTGCCACTTCACCCGCGCCGGCGCCGAGCCCGGTTTCGCTGTCATTATCGCTGGCCGAAAAACCGCTGGCGGCCAGAAAGGCCGTGCCGGCGAAGAAAAGCGCCTCGTCATGATCGGTGAAGCCGATTTCGGCGCCATCCTTCAACGTCACTTTCCAGCAATGGCAAGTGGTCGTGGCATCGCTTTCAAGATGCCCGGCAAGGGCGGGAGCGATCGTTTTCATGGCAGGATTTCCATCAGCGGAATGGCGGGAATTCGCCCGGCTTCGAAGGCGGTGAGGTTGATGTCGATGCGGTCGGTCGCGAACCGTACCGGTACATCGAATTCATAGCCGGCACGGACCACCGCACCGGCGGGCGGAACCTTTCCGGAACCGAATGTCACCATACCGGTCGCGTAATCGCAGGACATATCCGAAGCGGATACGGGCACACCCTCGACCGATACGAGGACGGAGCCCTCGGCAGGCTTCTGCACCCGGCGGGTGAAGAAGCCACCCGCATCGGCATAGGTCTTGACCAGTTGAAACCGCACCGTGACGCCATCACCCACGCCGATCCTCTGATCGGTCGATGCCGGCGTGTCTCCCGGCGGGCAGGATTTGAAGTCCACGGGATCGCGAAAACGAAAGCCGTAAAGCTCGCCGCGCCGCGCTTCGAAAAAGGCCAGCACCTCATAGAGATCGGTGAGCGAGCGGATGCCCGAGCCGGCGTCATAGGCACGCCTGGCATTTCGCCAGCGCTGATTGCGGCTTTCCCGCCCATTGGAAAGATTGACGATGTCGGTCCGTCTCACCGGCCCGCCGCTCACACCGAGCGCCAGCCGCAGCGGAAACCGCACTTCATGAAATGCCACCATGTCGTTGTTCCTGGATTCATTTCGCTGTTCGGGGTGTGCCGGCCGCAGGCCCTCATCCTTCGCGGTTTGTCCATGCTCGGCAGGCCGGTCGGGACAGGGACAAGGTCTGCATATTACAATCCACGCTGGCCGCGCCCGACGCTGCGCGCCAGCATTGCGGCAATCTGGCCTTCGCTTTTGCGGAAGCTTGCCGCATCCGTCGCCGTGACGTTGAAAATGATCTGGGACCCGCCGCCGGCGGAAGGCGACGCAACACCGAGTGCACCATCCGGGCCGCGCTTCAGAGGCAATATGGCTTCCGCCCCTGCTTCTCCCATCAGGCCAAGCCCGCCGCCCATGGGAAAAAACGCCGGGCTGGAGACGACACCACCCTCGGCGAAAGGCGTAACGCTGCGCCCCGGCATCCCGCCATCGGCGAAAGCGAAGAGCGAGCCGCCGCCGTTCAACAACCCGCCGACGGCATTGCCAATCATGGCCTCAAAGGGTTTGAGCCCGGCGGAAAGCGCGATGCTCGACAGCCGCTGCCCAAGGCCGCGCAGCACATCGTCCAGCCCTTTGCCGCCTGTCGTTGCCGCCTGCAGTGCAGACGTCAGCGCCGCTCCGAACCGTTCGGAGCGGCGTTCGAGATCGCCCATCACTTCGGACAGGGCTTCCGCCTCCTCCCGATTTTCCGCGATCGATCCTTCACCCGCCATCGTACCTGCCTTTCCGATTCAAACTGGAGCTTCAAGTGTTTGAATTAAAAGATTTTCACGAAGCGATGACCGGATGCGTCCCTGTCGGGGAAACGCCGCATCATCGCCTCCATCTCCTGTCGATCCGGGCCGTGTGAACCGGAGCGCACGCCGCCCGTCATGGCGAAAAACTCTCTGGGCGTCAGCCGCCAGAAAACTTCGGAAGAAAGCCGCAGCAGGCAGAAACCCGCATGGAGAACCGCATCCCAGGGAAAGGGGCGCGGCGTCGCATCGCCTGCTGCGGCATTCAGGGGTCCCGCGGCGTCTCCCCTTTCAAACCGCCGAAGGTGGCGGTGAGAAGTTCGGCGACGATGGCGGCATGGCCGGCAATGCCACCCTCCACCGTGGCGCTGGCAACATCCTCATCCGAAAAAACATTGCCGGCGCCGCGCAACCCCGCGCCGATCACCCGGATCATGTCGGTGGCCTTCATGCGTCCGCTCGCAAAACGTTCGGCAAGCGCTGTCAGGTCATCGACTTCGAAGGCGGTTTCGAGCGCGGCAAGCGCGCCGAGCGTCAGGCACAATATGCGCCTCTCGCCGTCGAACAGCGCTTCGATCTCGCCGCGATGGCGGTTCGCCCGCCCATAACGCAACCCTTGCGGCATCACAGCGCTCCAAAGGTCAAAAGACCGGCCGATTCCAGCGCGATCTCAAATTGCACTTCGCCATCGTGACGGCCGGAATACTCCAGCGCCACGATCTGGAACGGCCCGATAATCGTGCCGAAATCGGGTATGACGATCTGCCAGCCGGGAATGGTGCCCGCGAAAAACGCGCCCCGCACGAGCGCATCGCTCGCCGCATCCTTGAATATGCCTGACGCCGTCAGCGCGGCCCTTTGCACGCCGGCACCCGCCAGCAACTCGCGCCAGCGCCCGACGCTTTCCCCATCGGTAACGTCCACCGCCTGGGCGTTAAAGGCCAGCCGCCGCGTTCTGAGCCCGGCAACAGTGACATATGTTCCGGCATTGTTGAATTTCAGCAGAAAATCCTTGCCCTTCTGCGCCACCATCCTGTTTCCTTCCGTTTCGATTGCGGTTGCAGGGTGTTGCGGGCCTGCGACCAAAAGTGTTCCTTGCCCTCGCATTGTGCGATCTTGCCATGTCCGATGCTGCTTCCCCGACGTTCCGTACACGCCTTATCGGCGTGCTGGCGCTTGGGCAGGTCGTCAGCTGGGGTTCCGGTTTCGACATGCTGGCCATTCTCGGTCCACGAATGGGCAGCGAACTCGCCATCGCCAACGAAGTCGTTTTTGCGGGCCTGACCGTGATGATGACCATCAGTGCGCTTTGCGGGCCGCTGCTCGGGCGGATGCTTGTGCGCCACGGCGCAGCGCCGGTGCTGGTCAGCGGCACCCTGCTTTTTGCCTGCGGCTTCGCGCTGCTTGCTTTTGCAGGCGGCGTGACAAGCTATCTGCTGGGCTGGGCGGTGATGGGCTTTGCCGGCGCCTGCGGGCTGACAACGGCGGCACACACCGCCGTGGTGGAGCGCGTCGGGGCGGAAAGCGGTCGATCCCTGACGCTGCTGATGGTCTTTACCGGCCTTTCGGCGGCCGTGTTCCTGCCCGTCACAGCCTGTGCGGAGCAGCATCTCGGCTGGCGCGGCACCCTCATCCTCTACGGCTGTCTGCAGCTGTTCCTGCTTCTGCCGCTTTACCTCTTCGTTCTTCCGAAGAGAAAGGGCGGCAATCCAGGCCAGCGCCCGCATCCTGGCGAAATCCCGGCCTCGCCGGTGGATACGCGGCGCACCTTCCTGCTTCTGGCGGCAATGACCACGCTCAGCGCCTTCACCGCCTTTGGCTTCTCGCCGCTTCTGCCTTTGCTTCTCGTGCATTCAGGCGCATCGCAAGCGCTCGCAATCCAGCTGGCATCGGTGCGCAGCGTGCTGGCGATTACCGCACGCGGGCTAGATTTCCTGCTGGGAAAACGCGGCAATCCCTTCATCACCTGCCTGATCGGCCTCTGTCTTCTGCTGACATCCTTTCTGGTGCTGCTCGTCTTTTCTCCGGCCATACCAGCCTTTGCCGGCTTCATCGCCCTGTTCGGCTTTGGCGCGGGCGTGCTGACGGTCAGCCGCGCCGTTCTGCCGCTTGCAGTGTTTTCTCCGCAGCAATACGGCCTTCAGGCCGCACGGATTTCGCTTCCGCAAAATCTCGCCATCGCCTTTGCACCTGTCATTTTCAGCATGGCGCTCGATCGCGGCGGTGTGGCGGCGATGCTTGGCATCGCTTCCATCCTGATCACCCTTTCGCTGCTGCTGCTGATCCTGCTGTGGAAAACCGTGGCCGGCCAGAAAGCGTAGGGCCCTTCATTCCGTTACCGCCCTGAACCGCATTTCAAGGACGAAGTTCCGTGACTTCGCCTCACGGCGGGAGCGGCTGGACAGCATGTGCATGTTGACGAGCGAAAAGCCGACGAGCGGCAGCGCGGCGTCATCAAGCAGCGCTTTTACCCTTGCGGCGATCTCACCCGTGGATCTGCGGCGATTGGCATCACCCCAGATTTGCAGCGTCAGAAAATGCTCCTCCGCGCTTTCCGTCGCCGTCGAATAATCGCGGGTCTCGACCTCGTCGAAGACAATACATGGCAAAAGGCCACGCGTCAGAAGCCGGTCGACGATGCCGCCGGGGTTGAGGTCTGCCAATTCGGCATCGCCAGCGAGCTTTGCGACGATCGCCTGAAGAAGCGGGTTCGCGGCGCTCATCGGTTTTCCTCTTCGCAACGGCAGACGATGAAGCGGCGGGTTTCGTCGGGATCCATCGCCGTTCGGATGTTGAGGATGCGGGAACCCTTGCGAAAGCGCATCCCGGTGCCGATGTCGATGTCGTTGCGCCAAGTGAGCCAGACACAATGGGTAATCGTCGCCACCTCGGCCGAAGCCCGCTCGTGCGAGGCTTCGGAAACCGGTTCGATGGCGCCCCACAACGCGCGCACGGCGTTCCAGCTTTCGGCGGCGCCGCCCTGTCCATCAGGCGTTTCCGACCGCACTTCCAGTTCCAGTCGCGCCGTCAGCCTGCCGGGATCAAGAAAGACGAGGTTCATGGCCTAAAGCCCCAGACGGCAGAAAGGAGACACCAGCCGCTCATAACCTGCCGGAACTGCGGCCGGCTGGTTTTCCGGCGCGACGGCGCCGCGAAAGGCGAACATCTGCGCCACATGCATCAGCATGGCGCGTTTCAGCGTATCGGGCACATCCGTCGCGGCCTCGCCATGACCGGCGGTGAAATCGATCTCGATGCCATTCAGCTCCCGTTCCGGGGCCGGCGGTTCGCGCAGCCAGAGCCGTGCCGGCCGCGCCGCGCCGTCGAGCAGCTTTTCGGTGGCGGTGATGTCTGCCGCGTGCCCCTGCCCGTCGAAAACCAGAATCGTTTCGATGGCTTGCACCGGCGTCTTGCCAATCAGAATCACGCCCGTTTCGGGCCACCGATCGAGATAAAGCCGCCAGGTCTGGCGCAGGAGGCACAGCCCGGTGGTGCGTTCCAGATGCTCGCGGGCCGCGCGTATCAACGTGGCAAGCAAGGTGTCCTCGTCACCGCTGTCGAGACGCAGATGCGCCTTGACGTCGGCAAGGGTCAACGGCTCCGCCTGCGGCGGATGGATGAGGGCATAGGTCATGGGGTCTCCGGAGATTAGGGCGAGCGGCTGCGTCTTTCGCCTTCTTCCCGCCGGGAGAAGGTCGCGGCAGCGGGTTGAGGGGGCAAGGGTCGGGGTAAACCGAGAGCTTGCCCCCTCATCTGCCCTGTCGGGCATCGGCGGGGGAAGAAACGCGCGGCACCGTCGAGGTTCAATTCACCCCGAACTTCACCAGCTTGATCGCCTCGAAATTCTGCACGCCGCCGCCCACGCGTTTGGTGGTGTAGAAAAGCACATAGGGTTTGGCCGAATAGGGATCGCGCAGGATGCGGACGCCGGTTCGATCAACAACGAGGTAACCGGCGCGGAAATCCCCGAAGGCGATGGCGAAGCTGTTGGCCGCCACATTGGGCATGTCCTCGGCTTCCGTCACCGGAAAGCCCATCAGCGAGGCCGGCTGACCGACGGCAGCCGGCGGATGCCAAAGATAGGCGCCGGTCGTGTCCTTGAAGCGTCGAAGCGCACCCTGCGTCTTGCGGTTCATCAGGAAGGTGCCGTTCTGGCGATGGCCGGCCTTCAACGCATAGATGGCATCGAGCAGCACGTCCATGGGACCGGCGGAGGAAAAGCCCGCCGATACGCCGGTCGCGACATAACCGATATTGCCCCAGCTCCAGTCGTTATTGGCAACGGTCGTATAGGCGAGGAACCCCCTGGGCTTGTTGATGCCGTCGCCGCCAACGAAAGCCGCCGCCTCCTGTTCGGCGAATGCGATGTCCACCTCGGATGCGATCCACGCCTCGATATCGACCGCCGCGTCGTCCAGCAGGCCCTGGGTGGCGGCAGGCATGGCATAAAGCTCCATGGTCGGGAAAGAAAGCTCCGACAGTTTCGGCGTCGCCGTTTCCGGCCGCGCCGCCGTTTCCGAAACCCAGCCGGTGGCGAGCCCGCCGGTGGCGAAGGGTTTTTTAAGCACGGCAGCGGAAACCTGTCGCACCGTGGCGAGCGCCCGGACAGGCGAAATCGCCGTCATGCGCCGGCCGATCTCGCCATCCGTCTCGGTCGGAAGAAGAAAGCCGCCGTCCGCCCCGGCCGAGCCGGCAAAGGCCTTTGCCTCGAGATCGCGCAGCGCGGCTTCCTCGCCCCGGCGGATATAGGCCTCGAAAGCGGTCTTGTGCTCTTCGGCATCCTGCGACAGCGTGTCCTTCCGGCCGAGCGCAGGCCGCGCCTTCTTCAAAGCCAGATCGTCCATGAGCCTGCGGTTGTCGTCGAGCGCCCTGTCGATGCGATCGAGCTTGTCGCGGGTCAGGACATCAGCCACCATCTTGCGCTCGATATCGGCAAGCCGCTGATCGTTGGTCTCACGGAAGGCTTCGAAGGCCTCCATGAACTCGTCGAAGGCGGCCGTCATCGTATCGGGGACGGCCTTCAGCTGCGGCGCAACCGTCATCGGGGCCGGTGTCGTTGTCTGCTCTGTCATGTGGTTTTCCTTGTTGCGGTTTGTCCGGAAATCAGCGTTTGAAGGCGGTATCGAAAAGCGAACGGGCGGCGCGGCGCATGCTGCGCACCAGTTCGGTGTCGCGGTCGCGGAAGAAGCGGGCATGCTTGACATCGGAGACGCGAGCCGAGGGAAGCATTGGGAAAGTCACGACGGAGATCTCCCAGAGATCGGCCTCCAGAATGCGCCGGACACCGGCGCGGGCCGCCTTGCCGGAACGCCCTTCCCTACTTGAACGAACCGTGCGGAACCCGATGGACAGCCCGTCCAGAGCGCCGGTCTTCATCAGCGAATGGACTTCCCTCGACCGGGCGACGCCGGGCGTGAGGATACCCTCGACATAAAGGCCACGCTCATCCTCGCGGATGGTGCGCCAGACGCCGATAGGCTGGGCCGGATCGTGCTGGTAGAGCATGCGGATACCGGACGCACCGCGCTCCTCGATGGAGCGGCGGAAGGCGCCGCGCTCGATCACATCGCGGCCAAGATCGATCTCGCCAAAGACGCTGGCGTAACCGGAAAAAGTGCCGTCGCCGGCAATGCCGCGCAGTTCCAGATTGGCGAATTTACGCGTGGCGGGACGCGGCCCGCGATAGGCGTGCATGGGTAACTCCTGCGATGTGAGGGGAATATCAGGCGCGCGGGCGGGCGCTGTAACGGTCGGCGATGCGCACCAGCACGCCCAACCCCCACCAGGCCCCCATGCTGGCGGCGGCGGAACCCGCCACCATGATTTCGCGACCGGAGAGCGCACCGGCAATATCAAGCTGCTGCACGATCCACAGGCCGATAGGCCCGCCGAAGATCATGCCGCAGGAGACCCCGGTGATAAAACGGCTCGCGGCCTCGCGTTTGCTTTTCGGCAGGAGATAAACGAGCGATACACCCGCGCCCGCCACGGCGCCGGTGATGCGGGCGGCCCAGATGCCGGCCTCATTGGCGAATTCAGACATGGGTAATCATTCCGTTCTAGGATGTTGTCATCGGGCGGACGCGCCGCGTCGCACGCAGCCGCTTCCTGCGCGCCTGCACCGGGTGATTTTACGAATCTTCGGAATCGCTTGGACGGATGAGCTCACAAAGAGAATCCGCTTCTTCAGACAATGCTTGAACCGTCAAAGCGAAAGCAAACGCCGTCCGTTCAATAACCGACGGCCTCGCGTTTTTCCTCGTCGCTCAGGAACGAGGCTGCGCCGATGCGTGTCCAGAGCGCGTCCCGCTCGCCCGCGAGCCCGGCAATCCGATCGAGATCGGCTTCCAGTCGCAGCCCCACGCCGAAGATCGGCGCAAGCCAACCGCAAAGCCTCGCCGCCGTGCGGTTGACGAGCGGCAGCACGGTGAGGCGATAGAAGGCGCGGTTTGCTTCCTGGTAATTCGCATAGGTATTGTCGCCGGGAATGCCGATCAGCATTGGCGGTACTCCGAGTGAGAGCGCGATATCGCGGGCCGCGCCGTTGCGGGCTTCCAGAAAGTCCATGTCGCGCGGAGATAGTCCCATCGCCTTCCAGTCCAGCCCGCCCTCCAGAAGCAGCGGCCGGCCGGCATTCATGGCGCCCTGATAGCCCTCCTCCAGCTCGCGCTTCAGCCGTTCATATTGTTCGGCGGAAAGATTGCCGCCTTCCCGCGGCTGATAGACCAGCGCGCCGGAAGGCCGGGCGGAATTATCGAGCAGGCGCTTGTTCCACTGGCTGGCCGCGTTGTGGAGATCAAGCGCCGCGCCGGCGGAGGCGAGCGGCGCGAACCCCACCCGGTCATCCAGCGGATGGAACAGTTTGAGATGCAGCAGCCCCAGCCCGTCCCGCTCGGCGGCGATGCACCGCGTGGCCCGGCCTTCGGCGCGGTAATCATAAGCCGCCGGCCAGCCATCCGGCCCTTCGACAATGCTGACCCGGTCAGGCCGGAGAAGATGCAGTTCACGCAGCTGCCCGCCGATCACAAGCGGCTCGACATAGGCGTTTCCGGCCAGCATGAGGTGGCCATAAAGCGCCTCGAAGAAATCCGGCCCGCCCATGTGGGCGCCCGGCCTCGCCAGAAGCGCCAGCAGCGGATGATCGCCTATCTCGTCATCGCCGTCGTAAAGCAGCCAGTTCACCGACGCGGCCGCTTCCGCCACCATGCGGGCAGCCCGGTGGGCTACGGGATTCTTCATGAAACCCTCACGGGCAAGCGCGGCATAGGACCGGCCGGACCAGAAGGCCTGCCCGCCCTGCATGGCCACGGCCATGAAGCCGCCAGCCATTTTCCGGTTTTCGGGCATGGCGTTGCCATCCGCCGGGCGCTTGCGCGGCAGGGAAAAGGGAAATCGCATGACGGTGTCCTTGTTTGTGATGTTCCTCATCCCTGGCTTGTCACAGGGAACCAGCCAGCCCAGCTCTTTGGGCCGAAGAGAGTCTTGTCGTCGCGCAGACACGCGTCGGCTGGTTTCCTGCGACAGGCACAGAAATAAGGGATACCGGGACTCAAAGCCCAAACGGAAAAAGATTTTTTTCGCCGGCTCTCGGCAGACGACGGGCAGATGCCCGTCACTTGCGCAGCTGAACCGAACCGTTACCGGATCGGTGCTTTTACTGCCGTATCGCTGTCGAAATCGGCGGCGACGCGGGTTTCCCGCAGCGGCTTCACCGTGCGGGTGGAAAGATCATAGGCGGGATCGGCCTTGTAGGCCGCCAGCGCCGTCTCGTTTTCGAATTCGCCATAGACGATGAAATCGACGGAATTGCCCCATTGGTCCTTCTTCACATTCTCGCCGATTTCCAGCTTCAGCGCATGCGGAATCGCGGTAAGGCCGGAAAGGCCCTTGCGGACGGCGTCGCGGTTTTCCTCGGGAACGGTGAAAAAGACGATATGGCGGATCACGGTGTCACCTGTCATGCGAAATTCGAAGGCGGCCTTCTCGGCGCTGCGTAACGGGTTATCACCTGGGCCGCGCCGGTTCAATCCGCGCCGCAAGAAGGGCCCGATGAAATGCGCGCCCATAATTGCCCACCAGGCTGGCCCGGTCGCTGCCATTGATGATGGCGCGCGCCGCATCCCAGTCTTCGCGCTCTGCATCGAAGAAATCCGCAAGACGTCTGCCGGTGAAGCTGCCGGCCACCATGCCCTGGATCAGGATAGTCGTCGCCACGTCCGCTTCCATGGCGCGCTCGGGGCGGTCGGTTAGATCCACCCCGGTCAGCACTGACATGGTCTCATAATTGCGGCGATGGGTCAGCTGAACGAAGCCACGTCCCAGCCAGCTTTTCCCTTCCGCATCACGCCGCCAGTAGGGTCTGCGGACCATCGGCAGGCCGCCGGCGGCAAAGGCGCGGTCGAGCCGTGCGATCGCTTCGGCATCGGTTGTCGCCAAAGTCTCGCGCACCGGCTGCATGGTTGCCGCCGTCTCGTGGAAAGCAGTCGCCAGCATATAAGCCAGCCACCGGGGATCGCCGCCGGGCAGCGCCGTCGCAAAGCCCGACAGGATCGTCTTCATCCCGGCAAGCTGCGCCGTCTGCAGCCGCCCGCCGAACAGGGATTTCCGCACCGACGCGACGAATCGCGCCTCGTCAAACACCATGGCCTGCTCCTGATATGACACTTGATATAACTTGGGGTTCATGACCCCTGACGTCCGTCAGGACTAAATCGATTTGAAAAAACCTTAATCGATTTTAATCCTCGGACCGGGGTTTTGGAGTAAAAAATTCCTTGAATTCCGGAACCTTAGCGCGCTAACTCCATTTACCGCGCAATCCTGCAGCGTTAACCATTCAAGGAGGAATGCCACCATGACAGCGACAATCCCCCAGACCGTTTATGACCGTCTCGAAAACGAGTGGCGCCAGATGCGTGAAACCGGCTCCCAGCCGAAGCCGGCGCAATCTCCGAAGAAATAATATTTGCCCGACGCCCGAAATCGGGCGGGTCCTTCACTTTTTCTTCTCCCCGCTGGGGAGAAGATGGCCCCAAGGGTCAGATGACGGGCAAGCTCCTGACATCCATGCTCTCGCGGCACATCTTGACCGTTGCCTCTTCATCCCGCGTTGCGGTCCTTCTGCCCAACGGGAGAAGAAACAGGCGGCACGCTTGAGGCGTTATTGGCTCTAGGTCCCTGGAGCCACTAAATCACCATCTCACATCCCCCGCACCTTCGGTTCGCTGGTCACCATCGTCGTCAGCGCAGTGATCGCCCAGACGAGTGCGTCCAGCCTGTCCGGCGAGCGCCCGGTCGACAGGCCTTCCGGTCCGAAATCCGTCATCTGGTCCTCAAGCTTTTCAAATCGCGCGGCGTGGCGCACCCTTCCCTGCTCATAGAGCGCGGCGACCGGTTCGGCGCGGGCGAACTTTCCGCGGCTTGCCCGCACCAGCGTCAGCGGCAGGTTGGCCTCTACGCTCTGCAGCATGGCGCGCACCATCTCGCCGCCTTGATTGACCTCTGCCACGACGCGGTCAGCCTCGTGGCGGCGGAAGGCGGCGACGACGGCGCGAGCCCAGCCGGCCGGCGTCTCGCCTTCCACCGAACAATCCGCAAGCACCGTGAGACGCCCGGCCATGCCCAGTCCCGCCACGACGATGCCGCAGCAGGAATTTTCACCACTGCCGGCCGGCGGATCGACCGACACCACGATCCGCGAAAGCGGCGCAGCCGCAACCTCAACGATCGCTTCCAGATCGGCGCGTTTCCATAACGCGCCCTCGCGCTCATCGATCAGTTCGCCGCCAATTTCCTGACGGCCGAGCCGCGTGCCCCCGTAGCGGTCCTGCATGGCTTTCAGAAAACCGGGAGAAAGGTTCCGCGCGTTCATGGCCGTCGGCATCCGGGCCACCCGGCTCGAAGGATCGGCCAGAAGCGCCTTCAGCAATGGAATGGGCCGTGGCGTGGTCGTCACCAGCTGTCGTGGCAATTCACCCAGACGCAGGCCGAACTGCAGCATGTCCCAGGTTTCCTGTGGATATTTCCATTTGCCCAGCTCGTCCGCCCAAGCCATGTGGAACTGCGGCCCGCGCAGGCTTTCCGGGTCTTCCGATGAGAACACCTGCGCCATCGCCCCGTTGGGCCAAAGCAGCCGCCGACGCGACACCTCGAAGGCGGGACGATGGCGGCGGGCAATACGGCAAATGCCGGAAATGCCGTCGATCATCACCTCCCGGGCATCACCCAGCGTTTCGGCAACCAGCGCGATGCGCAAATCCGATTGCCTGCCGGCGGACGCGACGGCGTGAACCCACTCCGCCCCGGCGCGGGTCTTGCCGGATCCGCGTCCACCGATCAGAAGCCATGTCCGCCAGTCGCCCTCCGGCGGTTGCTGCGGCAGGTTGCCGATGAAACGCCAGTCGCGCAGAAGATTGAAGACCTGCGCCGTCAGATGGGGTCCGGTCGACATATCCGTCATGTGTCGGTTTCTGCGAAGGGGCTGCAAGCGGGATCGGTTGCCATCTTTGCGCGGCATTTCTGTTCAGCCAGTTCATCGATGCGATTGAGGAAATGCGCCACCGCCGCTTCGTAGTCCCCGACCTCGGTTTCGTCTTCGCTGAAAAGAGCTTCCCTTTCTTCCGCCAGCACCCGTTGCAACGCGTCGATCCGCTCCAGCGTGCGGACGATCAGCGAAAGCTGGTCCGTCGCAGCCTTCACATCGGCGCGCGCCAGCTTGCCCGAAGCATCCTCCGCCGTCGCCAGAAAGGCCGCTTCGCTCACTTGGCGGAGATTGCGGTACAGGCAGAACTGCTCGCGCATCTCCTCCGTCAGCTCATTCAGCAATTGCCGCAGGCTGCCGTTGCGCGCCGCATCTTCGGCGGCCAGCCTGTCGGCCCGCGACTTCGTCTCGGGCGCGGCTTCCGGCATGTCGTCAGCCGCATAGGCGGGCGTTTCCGGCCAGACGCTGTAGAGCGCCGGATCGCAATTGCTGGACGTTGTCATGGGATTGGCCTGCGAGAGAAAGAACAAATAAAGAGGAGCCCGCGAACAAGGCAAGTTTGCTTGCACCTCACTCACCCTCATTCCTGTGACAAGCACAGGAACGCGGTGGTGAAGAAAGCGCTACGGGCAGTCCCAAAGACAACCATTGCCGTTCAGCCGCAAATCTCCGACTATAGCCAAACACTATCAAACCACCGTCACGGTGTAAAGGATTATTTTCCTATTTCTGTGATTTTTATCCTGATCACGGGATTTGCACCCTCGTCCGTCACATATTACACTTAGCATCAGGCGGTGAGTAGAAGGGACAAGTCAAGTTGGTAAAACAATGGGTTGAGCGGTTGTTTGCGGGTCTTTCAGCAACCGGCATCGTCTTTGGCACGGTTCTCTTCTGCGCTTCTCTCACACCATCGCTCCTGCCGCGAACATGGCTGATGCAAGGTGTGCTGTGCGGGTTTTCTTTCGCGATCGGTTACATGATCGGCGTCGCCCTTCATGCGATCTGGGCTTATCTGGAGCTGCCTGAACCCTCGCGTCATAATGTCCGCGGCGTTCGGTTTCTCATTGCGCTTGCCGCCGCGATTACGGCGATTGCGTTTCTGTGGCAGGCGAAAGACTGGCAGAACTCCATTCGCGTGCTGATGGAGCTCGATCCGCTCCCCAGCGCGCACCCCACCAAGACAGGCGCCATCGCCATACTGGTGGCTGCCATTCTCATCGGCGCCGGCCGGCTGTTCCAGCTGATCCGCCGTTTCTTTGCGACGCGCAGCCGGCATTTCCTGCCGCGCCGGCTGGCCAATGTGCTCGGCATCGCCGCGGCCATCATTCTGTCCTGGATGCTGCTCAACGGGCTGATCTTCGACATCGGCTTAAGATTTGCCGATTCCTCGCTGAAACAGGTGGATGCGCTGATCGAACCCGATGTGCCGCGCCCGTCCGATTCGCTCAAGACCGGCAGCAGCGCCTCGCTGATGACATGGGAATCGCTCGGCCGTCGCGGCCGCGAATTTGTCGCTGAAGGCCCTCGTAGCGCTGACATCTCCGCCTTCACCCACCGCCCGTCCAAGGAGCCGCTCCGGGTCTATGCAGGCCTGAACTCCGCCTCGACCCCGGATGAAAGGGCATCCCTAGCGCTTGAGGAACTGAAACGTGTCGGCGGCTTCGAACGCAAGGTGCTCCTGGTGGTCATCCCCACCGGCACCGGCTGGATCGATCCGGAAGCGCTCGATACCGTCGAGTATCTGCATGACGGCGATATCGCCAGCGTTGCCGTGCAATATTCCTATCTCTCAAGCTGGATAGCCTTGCTGACGGAGCCGGATTACGGCGTCGAGACGGCGCGCGCTCTGTTTGAAGCCGTTTATGGCTACTGGACCACCTTGCCGAAGGAAAAGCGGCCGAGGCTTTATCTGCACGGCTTGAGCCTCGGTTCGCTCAACTCGCAGAAGTCCTCCGATCTTTACGATGTGCTCTCCGATCCCTTCCAGGGCGCGCTGTGGAGCGGCCCTCCTTTCTCCAGCCCGACATGGCGCATGGCCACCAATGGCCGGGTGAAGGGTACGCCGGAATGGCTGCCGCGTTTCCGCGATTCCTCCGTCATCCGCTTCGCCAACCAATATACCACCGCGCATACGCCTGATGCGACCTGGGGGCCGATGCGGATCGTTTATCTGCAATATGCCAGCGACCCCATCACCTTCTTCGAAGCCGCCTCGCTTTACCGGCGGCCGCAATGGATGGTGCACCACGGGCCAGACGTTTCCACATCCTTCCGCTGGTTCCCGGTCGTCACCCTGCTACAGCTCGGCCTCGATGTTGCTGCCGCCACCACGGCGCCGATCGGATATGGCCATGTCTATGCGCCGGAACATTACATCGATGCCTGGACGGAGGTGACGGCGCCGCAGGGCTGGAATGCCGAGGATATCCAGCGGCTGAAGATGTTCTTCAAGGCCCGCCGCGGCTCCACCGATCCGGCTTAAGCGCGGCGGGCTCTCGTTGAGTCTCAGCCTTTAAGCCGGTCCAGATTGTCGGCGATATAGGTCTCCAGCGAACGCGGCGCATGGCCGGTCAGCGTTTCCACGTCGCCGGTCACCACCGCGGTCCAGCCCTCACGAACGGGATGGAAGATCGAGGCGAGGAAGGACGCGTAGTCCTGCGGCACACCTGCACCCGTGAGGATGCCGATAAAGACCTCGTCCGAAACGGCGGCATAAGACACTGGCTTGCCGATAGCCTGCGAAATCAGTGCTGCCGCTTCGCCGTAGCCAACTGCCCTTGGTCCGGTCAGATTGAAGGCCTTGCCGTCAAAGGCCGTGGATGTCAGAGCGGCGGCGGCGCTATCGGCGATATCGCGCACATCGATGAAGCTTGACTTGCCCTCGCCCGCCGGAACGGCGATCTGGCCGTGGTCGATGCCGGCTTTCCAGTAGCTGTGGAAATTATCGGCAAACCAGTTGGGACGCAGGATGACGTAAGGCGTGTCTGACGCGATGATCTTCAGCTCGATCTGGCGATAGGGAATGGAATCGTCGGCATCGACGCCGAGAACGCTGAGGAACACGATCTTCACCTTCCGGCGTGCGGCCTCCTCGACAACGGGCGTCAGCGCGTCGATGGCATCCAGACGCCCGCCGGAAAGAAGCAGGAACAGGCGGTCAACACCGTCGAAGGCATCCGCATAAGTCGATGCGTCGGTATAATCAAAACGCACCCCTTCCGCGCCGTCCGACGCCCTGCCGCTGCGCGATGCCGCCTTCACGTTTTCGCCCTTGGCCACCAGTGCCCTGACCAGCGGCGTGCCGATGGTGCCGGTTGAACCGATTACGAGTATCTTGCCTGCCATCTCAAATCTCCTTAGTATCTAATGGAAACCATGTTTCGAAAACACAGATACTGCGTTAGAGAAATCATGAAAAGAGAGCACTTTTCGGTTAGCTGGTTTCCTCGCGGAAACCGGCATAGCCTTGAAACAACAGGGTGAAATCGATGGCAAATATCTATGACGTTTATGAGGACCGCTGCCCGACACGCATGGTGCTCGACAGGATCGCCGACAAATGGGCGCTGCTGATCCTCGACAAGCTGCGGCGTGATGCCGTTCGCTTCAACCTGTTACGGCGCGAGATCAAGGGCATATCGCAGAAGGTGCTGTCGCAGACGCTGAAGAAGCTGGAGCGTGACGGGCTGATTTCACGGCAGGCCTTTCCAACGGTTCCTGTCACCGTCGAATATTCACTGACGCCGCTGGGGCGCACGCTGACGGACACCGTGGCGGCGCTTGCCCATTGGGCGGAGGGCAATATGGACGCGGTGATGGCGGCACAGAAGGCTTATGATGAGCGGACGGTGGTTTAGACGGCTTCGCTTTCGCGTAGCGAGAGAAACATAGGAGTGGCAAGCTCCTTTGTTGTTTCGTTTTGCAGACCATCGCTTCCGTCATACCGGACTTGATCCGGTATCCAGCCAGCCCAAGTCCATGGGCTGAAAAGACTCTGTTCCCCGCGCAGACGCGCAGCGACTGGATGCCGGATCAAGTCTGGCATGACGGAAGTGGGTTTCGCTTATCTTCCACTCTTTCAAACGCTTCTTACCGCGAGATCCGCGTCGACAGAATGATCGATGACAGCGTGCGCTCCACGCCGTCCAAGGCGCCAATGCGGTCGATCAGCCGGTCAAGCTCCAGGATCGATGGCGCGGCCAGAATGGCGATCAGGTCAAATGCGCCGCTCACCGAATGCAGCGTCGTCACTTCCTTGATGGCGGCAAGCGCCGCCGTCACCGCCGGCAGCGCCTTGGGCCCGATGGTGATAAGCACATGCGCGCGCACCAACCCGGAAAGATAGCTTTCCGAAAGCCTGAGGCCATAACCCGCGATCACGCCGTCAGCCTCCAGACGCTCGATGCGGGCCTGCACCGTAGTGCGCGAAAGGCCGAGCCTGCGCGCCAGTTCCGCCACCGGCATGCGGGCATTTTCGGAAAGCAGCGCCAGCAGCGCCCGGTCCTTCTCAGTGATCGTCATAATGATCAATCCTGTCGTCTTATCGTTCAATAATAACGAGCGATCTGCACATAGTGAAGCTCCGAATCGCAGTTAAACCGCAATATGATTGTGCCCTACGAATTTTTCTGCGGGGAACAAAAATATGAAAAACATCGTCGTCATAGGCGCAGGCAATATCGGTTCGGCCATCGCCTGGATGCTGGCCGCAACGGGCGATTATCGTATCACGGTTGCCGATCGCTCGGCCGACCAGCTGGCCAATGTGCCTGCTCACGATCGCGTCGACACCGAGATCGTCGACATCACCGACCGACCGGCGCTTGAAGCACTGCTGAAGGGCAAATTCGCCGTGCTGTCCGCCGCCCCCTTCCACCTGACGGCGGGCATTGCCGAAGCGGCCGTTGCCGTCGGCACGCATTATCTCGATCTGACCGAAGACGTGGAATCCACCCGCAAGGTCAAGGCATTGGCGGAAACGGCGGAGACGGCGCTCATCCCGCAATGCGGCCTCGCGCCCGGCTTCATTTCCATCGTCGCCGCCGATCTTGCCGGCAAGTTCGACAAGCTGGACAGCGTGCGTATGCGCGTCGGCGCTCTGCCGCAATATCCGTCCAATGCGCTCAACTATAACCTCACCTGGAGCACGGACGGGCTGATCAACGAATATATCGAGCCCTGCGAAGCGATCGTCGAAGGCCGCCTCACCGCCGTTCCGGCGCTTGAGGAGCGTGAAGAATTCTCGCTCGATGGCGTCACCTATGAGGCTTTCAACACGTCAGGCGGTCTCGGCACGCTTTGCGCCACGCTGGAAGGCAAGGTGCGGACGATGAATTACCGCACCATCCGTTATCCCGGCCATGTCGCGATCATGAAGGCGCTGCTGAACGATCTCAACCTGCGCAATCGCCGTGATGTTCTAAAGGACCTGTTCGAGAACGCCCTTCCCGGCACCATGCAGGATGTGGTCATCGTCTTCGTCACCGTCTGCGGCACCCGCAACGGCCGCTTCCTGCAGGAAACCTACGCCAACAAGGTCTATGCCGGTCCCGTTTCCGGCCGGATGATGAGCGCCATCCAGATCACAACCGCCTCAGGCATCTGCACCGTTCTCGATCTGCTTGCCGAAGGCACGCTGCCGCAGAAGGGCTTCGTGCGGCAGGAGGAAGTGGACCTGCCCAAGTTCCTCGATAACCGGTTCGGCCGGTATTATGGCGCCCATGAGCCACTGGCTCGGGTGGGGTGAGCTACCGGTCTCAGTTCATTCCGTCAACCGGCCTTGAGCCGGTATCCAGCCAGCCCAAGTCCTTGGGCTGGAAATACTCTATTCGCCGCGCAGACGCGCGTCGGCTGGATGCCGGATCAAGTCCGGCATGACGGTGAGGTCGTCACGTCCCGCAAAACGTCCGAAATACCCGCTCATGGCTCATCGGCGGCTGCATATAGACGAAATTGTCCGGCCGCTCCTCGAAGGGCGTCGCAATCGCCTTCAGCATGGCGTGAAAGGGCTCGAAATCATCCTCCTCCACTGCCGCCTCGATCAGTTCCTCGATGCGGTGGTTGCGTGGGATGATCGCCGGATTAACTGACAGCATCGCCGTCGATCTTTCGGAATCGGAAATCCCCTCCCGACCGGCTCTTTCCCGCCAACGGGCGAGAAATTCGTCCGCGCCCGCAATATCGATGAACATGCCGCGGAATGGCTCGGCGTCGCCATTGACGGCATGCGAAAGACGACGGAAGGTCAGCGTATAGTCCGCTTCCGATGCCTGCATCAGCGCCAGCAGCCCCTGCACCAGATTCATATCGCCCTCTTCCTCCGCCGTCAGACCAAGTTTTGCGCGCATGCCGGCAAGCCAGCGTTTGGGAAAGGCGGCAGCGAAATCGGCGAGAACCCCATTGGCGAGTTCAGCGGCCTTTTCCACCTGCGGATCGAGCAGCGGCAGCAGGCATTCCGCCAGCCTTGCGATGTTCCACTGGGCGATGCCGGGCTGGTTGTTATAGGCGTAACGGCCCTGCGCATCGATGGAGGAAAAAACCTTGTTGGGATGATATTCATCAAGGAAGGCGCAGGGGCCGAAATCGATGGTCTCCCCGGAGACCGCCATATTGTCGGTATTCATCACGCCATGGATGAAGCCTACCATCATCCAGCGGGCGATGAGGTCGCATTGCCGTTGCGCTATGCCTTTCAGCAGGGCGAGATAAGGATTGTCTGCCTCTTTCGCCTCGGGATAATGACGGTCGATCACATAGTCCGCGAGGTTCCTGATTGCCTCGTCATCCTCGCGCGCGGCGAAAAACTGGAACGTGCCGACACGGATGTGGCTTGCCGCGACACGGGTGAAGACGCCGCCCGGCAGGCCGACTTCACGCTGCACCCTTTCGCCGGAGAGAACAGCCGCCAGGGCCCGGGTGGCGGGAATGCCCAGCGCAAACATCGCTTCCGATACGATATATTCGCGCAGCACAGGGCCAAGCGCGGCGCGCCCGTCACCCCTGCGCGAGAACGGCGTCGGGCCGGAGCCTTTCAGCTGGATATCACGCCGTTTGCCGTTCCTGTCGATCACCTCGCCCAGAAGAATCGCGCGGCCATCGCCCAGCTGCGGCACGAAACCGCCGAACTGGTGGCCGGCATAGGCCATGGCCAGCGGTTCGGCTCCCTGAGGCACGACATTGCCCGAAAAGATCGCCGCCAGTCTTTCATCGTCAAGGCCGGTGACGTCGAGACGAAGCTCGTCGGCAAGCCCACGGTTGAAGGCGATGAGGAGCGGTGCCTTTACCGGCGTCGGCAGCACCGCGGCGCTGAAACGCTCCGGCAGGCGGGCATAGGAATTGTCAAATTTCATCACGGATAAACTCCCTGCTTTGCCTCTATATGGGGCCGGAGGGCGGCGGATGCGAGCGATAAATGCCGGAGCTCCGCTCCTTCGCCTCATTCAATTTTGCGCAATGAACTTTCCATCGCCATCATCGTTCCTATGCTTGACCCGCAGAATGCCGAAAGGAAAGGAAAAGCAATGACCGTCGTTGAAGCCGTAACCGCCGAACCGGAAAGCGCCATCCGTACCATTCACACCGATCTGCCCGTCAACGCCACCTTTCATGTCTGGCTGAAGGCAAAAAAAGCCGGCGAGCCGGGTGCGGTTTCCTTCTCCAATCAAAACGGAAAATTCGCTGAAGTTTCAAGCGTCAACACCGAAGAGTACGGGTTTCGGATCTATCAGGTTTTTGGCGGCGGCCATGTGGAGCTGAGTTACGACACGGTCACCACCGCCGTTTCGGTGATTTATTGGTTCACGGCATCGGATGTACTCGAAACCGGCATCACGGTTGTTCATACCAAGCCTGACAATGCCGCGCCGGAACTTCCCGGGAGCTACCACTTCCGCCCGCCCTTCGGCTGGATGAATGATCCGAACGGCTTTGGCCGCTTCGAGGGCCGTCCGCATCTGTTTTATCAGCATTATTCGCACGGGCTGCGGTGGAACACCATGCATTGGGGGCATGCGGTCTCCTCCGATTATCTTCGCTGGCGGCATCTGCCGATCTTCCTTTTTCCGTCAGAAGACCTGACCACCCGGCCGGACAAGCGCGGCGGCGCCTATTCCGGCTCCACCATTCCGCTGGTGGAAGGCACCGGCATCCGCGTGTTCTTCACCGAGCAGGTGCAGGACCGCATTCCCGAACAGCAGATACAGCTCACCGCCACCTCTTCCGATCTCATCATGGCAGGGCAGGCAGACGTCATTCTGGGCCATCGTCCGGACGGACAGGGGCTGACGCCGGATTTCCGCGATCCTTACGTCTTTCGCGGTCCCGATGGCTTATGGAAAATGGTGCTCGGCAGCCAGAGCGAGGGCGGCGGTGTCATCCTGCTTTACGAAACGCTCGACCCCACGGCTGCTTCCGGCTGGACCTATGTGGGCAAGCTTTGGGTGGAAACGCGTTATAAAACCACAGCCATCGAATGCCCCTGCCTGCTGCCGCTCGATGGCCCCGCCAATGCCCGTTCCACGCGCTGGGTGCTGATCTACGGACTGATGCACTCGGAAGACCCCGAGACAGGCCGCAAGAACCTGACGATGGCCGATGTGGGCTGGTTCGACGGCAAGGTCTTCACCAAGGAATCCGGTCAGGAGCTCGATTTCGGCACCGATAATTATGCCTTTCAGGCCTTTCTGGACGGGGATAGCATCATCGGCATCGGCTGGCTGGCCAATTGGGCCGACGCCAATCCCGAGATCGATTTCCCCACCTCCATGACGTTACCGCGCCGGATCACTTATGTGAATGGCGAGCTTCTGACCCCACCCATCGGCGCGGCCGAAAGCCTGCGCAGCCACATTCTCGACCGCACCCGGCTTGCGGCCGGCGAGCGCGTCACCTTCATCAACGGCGCAGTGGAGATATTGATCGAGCTTGCGTCGCCGGGGGTGCCCTTCGAACTCGCGCTTGATCACCCGACGGTCACGCTCGGTCTCGTCAGCGACGAAACGGGCCTCTGGATCCGCCACGAGGATGGGCGGGAGGGCCCCTCCCCACATTACATTGCCAAAGGCGCAAGGGCCTCGCGCGTCCGTATCTTTCTGGATTACGGCTCCATGGAGGTTTTTGCCAATCGCGGACGGTATGTCGGCACGAAACGCATCGAGGGCTTCGAGCCCGTGCGCGCCGCTCTTTTAAAGGCCGAGCCCGGGGCGGTGGTCCACGCCACGACCTGGGCGCTGCGTCCCTAAGGAACCTTTTGGCGGATTGGGTGGTTGATAGACCAGAAACGCCCGAAAAATTCCGCCGAAAGGAGAAACGGCATGACCAAAATCCGCGACACCAGCGATCCCATCCTGTTTCCGACGGAAGCCAACGAGAACAAGACCGAGAAGAAGCGCGCCGGAAAGGGTATCGTCATCGTCATCGGCGCGATCGCCGTCATGGCCTTTGTGGTCTATCTGACGGCGATCACCATCGCCACTACCCAGTCCTGACCAGGCCGCGGCGGGGGCGCTAGCGCTCGCTGCGCAGCCCCTTTGCCGTGAAGATCGCCAGCAGCGACACCAGGACACCAAGTCCGTAAAGATACATCATCGGCATCGTCACGTCTGCCCGATCGATTTGCGTCACGAGATCGGTTGCAGCGGCCACGGTGCCGCTTGCACCCGCACCGGCGGCGGCTCCCAGTGTCGCGACCGTGGAGAGCAGAGCGCCCGTCATCTTGCGTTCCTCCTCCGGTGCGGCTTCCATGGCCGCCTGGCTGATACCGGCCCATGACATGCCGAAAGCCGATCCTATCAGGATTTGCCCAAGCAGCATTTCGACCGAACTGCCGGTCGAAAGCCCAAGCCCGAGCAAAATGCAGCCCGGCACCATCTGATACGGGCCGTAATGCAGGCAAACCTCGCGCAGGCGATCGGAGCGCAGGCTTCCGATCAGCATTGCCACCAGGCTCCAGGCGAGCGGCATCGTTACCACGATAAAACCGGCGAAGGTGGGTTCATGACGCCAGAGATTGATGGCGACATAGGCCAGATAGACGCTGCCAAGAGCGTGGGCGTAGGACATCAGGAACAGCACCCAGAAGCCGCTGCCGAGCACCGTCTTCAACCGAAACGAATCCTTCGGAAACAATCCAACGGAAGGCCGTGTGCCCGCGCGGAGCGAGGCCCACAGGAGTGCAGCACCCGCCAGCAGGGACAGGGCGCGCAGGCTCGCATCCTCGAAGGCAGAGGGAGCGGAAAACGCCAATGCGCCGACCAGGCATAGCGCCAGCGGCACAAGCGGCCTGCGCGTCGTCACCACCGGTCGCTCGGCGGAGACGGCAATGGCGGTATAGGCCACGAGCAACAGAATCAGGGGGGCCGACAACAGGAAGGTGGCGCGCCAGGAGATATGTTCCGTTGCGAAACCGCCTGTGAGCGGGCCGATGAACGAGGCGACCGCCCAGATCGCCGCCTCTATGGCGAAGACCTTCGGCAACAGGCCAGAGCGGAAACCGGCGGGAATGAGGCTGTAGCACACGGCAACGATCAACCCGTCCGCCAGACCCTGCAAGGCGCGACCGACGACGACCCACAAGAAGTCGTCGGCGATTGCCGAAAGGATGGAACCCAGAGAAAAGATCAGGCAGCACAGCAGCAGGACCGTGCGCGCGCCGAAACGTTCGCGAAACAGCACGGCGGTGACGCCGCCAGCGACGGAACCGACGAAATAGAGACTGTAGGCCCAGCTATAAAAGGCCGCTCCGCCGATTTCATTCACGGCCACCGGCAAAGCCGTGACGACCGCGAACTGGTTGAAAGCGTGCAGGCCGATACCGGAGGAGATGACGGTTAAAAGCGAGAGATTGGTCCCGCTCAACAATTCACCCCAGCCGTTTTTCTCCGTCATTTCCATACTCGTCAAAGCCGCATCCTTTCGATTTTCGCGATACGGCGGGCAAACTAGAACCTCAAGCGCCATTGAGGTCAAGACAGCTTTTTCGCGCCATTCAATCCGAGGGAATTCGCAGGCGACAGGAACCCTGCGCGTTTCCGCTCGTTTGCCGAATAACCGATAGAAAGGATACCGTCATGGACCGCAAAAAAATCCTGCCCTCGAACGAAGACGCCATGGATGAAGACCTGCTCGACCTCGACATCGACGCCCTCCCCGCCAAGGGAGAAATTCCTCAATTCATCGAGCAGGAAATCGAGGAAGAAGAGGCCGAGAGCGAGGACGACCCCTATCAAGAAAGCGACGAGGCCCTGCCCGACGATGCGGAGGAACGGGTGATCAACCGCAATCCCTCGCGCGAGGGCGGGGCGTTCGACGAGGTTTAACCGCTTGTCAGGCCGGATGCGAGGCGTTTCAACATGTGGCGCTGATGATCCTGCCCACCGAAGAAGACGGCGAGAACACGCAATGTCTTCTCGCCGTCATCAACATCGAAATGAAAGATCGCCTGATTTTTCGCGACCCGACGAAGGCCGGGCAAAAGTTCAGGCATCAATGTCCCGCGAAACGGTGCCTTGCCGAGGGTTTGCATATCCGCCTCAATAGCGCCGATGCGCAGGACCGCCCGCTCGAATGCCTCCGGCAGCGTGTCGCCAAGGCCGCGATAGGATTGAATGAGATGGTCGAGACGGACATTGGAGTTCTGCCTTCAAAGGAAAAATGATGCTACTCAGCAGCATATCTTTCCTTTTCATTCCAGGAACGACGTGCGTCAGCCCGCCCGTTCAGGCGAGTAACCGGCCTCGCGGATTGCTTCCTCCGCGGTTGCGGCGTCACCCGTTACCGTGAGCCTATGCGTGGAAAGATCGATATTGACGGCGGCGTCGGGAAGGACGTCCGAAAGTGCGCCGCGCAGGGTCTTTTCGCAATGGCCGCAGGTCATGTCCGGGATGAGGAAGGTGGTTAGGGTCATGATTTCTCCTATTGGTCGGCGCCGATATTTTCGCACCGGCTTTCTTTCAGTGGGTTCTGGCGGGCTTGCTGTCTGTCTTGTCGGCACCCGCGAGATCGTCGAGGATGGGGCAATCGGGCCGGTGGTCGCCGCCGCAGCAATGGGCGAGATGGGAGAGCGTTTTCACCATGCTCTTCATCTCTGCGATCTTCTGTTCGAGATCGGCGATGTGGACGAGCGCGATTTCCTTTACCGCCGAACTCTCACGGCTCTTGTCCTGCCAGAGTTTAAGCAGCGTCTCGGTTTCTTCCAATGAAAAACCGAGCGTTCTCGCACGTTTGATGAAGCGCAGGTTATGGACATCCTGCTCTCCATAGACGCGGTAATTATTACCGGTGCGCGCGGCGGGGGTGATGAGACCGATCTGCTCATAATAACGGATCATCTTGGCGGAAACGCCCGATGCTTCCGACGCCTGGCCGATATTCACGATTTCACCTCCCGATGAGCGACCTTCGCCCGTTTCAACCGCAGTGCATTGGCGAGAACAAAGACGCTGGACAGCGCCATCGCCCCCGCACCGATCATCGGCGACAGCGTGATGCCGAAAGACGGATAAAGCACGCCCGCCGCAACCGGTATCAGCGCCACGTTGTAACCGAAGGCCCAGAACAGGTTTTCCTTGATGTTGCGCATGGTCGCGCGGCTCATCTCGATGGCGTTGACCGCGCCAAGAAGATCGCCGCCAACCAGCACCACATCGGCGCTTTCGATGGCGACATCCGTGCCGGTGCCGACGGCAATGCCGATATCGGCCTCTGCCAGTGCCGGCGCATCATTGATGCCATCGCCGACGAAAGCCAGCACCTTGCCGTCTGCCCGCATCTCATGGATCGCCTTTACCTTGCCATCAGGCAGCACTTCCGCAACCACACGGGAAATACCGACCTGCCGGGCTATGGCGTTTGCCGTACGCTCATTGTCGCCCGTCACCATAGCCACTTCGATGCCCATCGCCTGCAACGCCTTGATGGCGGTGACACTTGACGGTTTCAGCGGATCGGCGACGGCGATTGCAGCCGCCAGCCTGCCGTCGATCGCGGCATAAAGCGGCGTCTTGCCCTCGTCACCCAGCCTTGCGGCAGCTTCGGCGAAGACATCAACCGAATGACCCAGTTTGGCCATGTAACGATCCGCACCGACCTCGACCTTGCGGCCATTGACGGTGGCCGCGATGCCATAACCCGTCACGCTTTCGAAGTTCTCGATAGTTGCAGCTTCGAGTCCTGCATGGGTCGCCACCTTCTTTTCCTCCGCAGCCCGGACGATGGCTTCGGCAATCGGATGTTCCGAGCGGCCCTCGACGGCGGCGACCAGCGCCAGCACGTCGTTATCGACAAATCCTTCCGCAACCACGAGATCGGTCAGTTCCGGGCGGCCCTTGGTGACGGTGCCGGTCTTGTCGACCACGACGATCTCAGCCGAGCGCAGTTCCTGCAGGGCCTGTCCCTTGCGGAACAGCACGCCCAGCTCCGCTGCCCGACCGGTGCCGACCATGATGGAAGTCGGCGTGGCAAGACCCATGGCACATGGGCAGGCGATGATGAGCACCGCGACCGCATTGACCAGCGCGAATGTATAGGCAGGTTCGGGACCGAAAATCGCCCAGACGATAAAGGTCAGCACCGCAATCGCAATGACGACGGGCACGAACAGCGCGGTAACCCGGTCGACAAGCAGCTGGATCGGCAGCTTGGAGCCCTGCGCCTCCTCCACCATACGGATGATCTGCGACAGCATGGTATCGGCGCCCACCTTGGTCGCCTTGAACTTGAAGGCCCCGGTCTTGTTGATGGTGCCGCCAACAACCGCCGCGCCAACCGTCTTTTCCACCGGCACCGGTTCGCCTGATATCATGGATTCATCGACATAGGACGAGCCTTCGACAACTTCGCCATCCACCGCCAGCCTCTCGCCGGGACGGATGACGACGATATCGCCCATCACCAGATCGTCAGGGGAAATATCGATGGTGGCGCCATCGCGCTCTACACGGGCGGTCTTCGCCTGCAGGCTCATCAGCTTGCGGATAGCGTCTCCGGTGCGGCCGCTGGCGCGGGCTTCGAGAAGCCGTCCGGTCAGGATCAGCGTCACGATGACCGTTGCCGCTTCATAATAGACGAACTGCGCCTCTGCCGGCAGCAGGTCGGGCGCGAAGGTCGCCACGACGGAATAGAGATAGGCGGCAGTAACGCCCAACGCCACCAGCGAGTTCATTTCCGGCGCGCCGCGCAGCAGGGCCGGAAAACCGGTCTTGAGGAAGCGCAGACCCGGTCCGAAAATCACCAAAGTCGCCAGCACGAAATAGATATAATAGAGGTTCTGCGTGTCGATGATGCCCATCAGCCAGTGGTGCATCGGCTCATAGAGATGGCCGCCCATTTCCAGCACGAAAAGCGGTGCCGTCAGGATGGCGGCGATCGTCAGGTCGCGTTTCAGCGCGCCCTCTTCGCCCGCATGCTGCATATGATCATGGCCGCCGCTTTCACCGGCCGTCGCCATCTGGCTCTGGCCGTGGTGATGCCCCTCGTGCTTGTTGTGGGATTGATGGGCGGAATGGTCGTGCGGCTTTGGCGTCGCCAATGCAAAGCCGGCAAGTTTTGCCGTTTCCACCAGCGCGTCCCGTTCACGCCGGCCGCCGATCGTCTCCACGGCGGCCTTGCCGGCTGCGGTATCGACAGTGGCGTTAATGGTGGTTGCGACGGCTTCCAGAACCGCCTTCAACCGCGCCGCATCCGCGTCGCTGTGCAGACCTTCGACGGTAAATTCATGCCGATCCGGTGCAATATCGTAACCCACCTTCTTGATCGCAGCGCCAAGCGTTTTGGCCGAGAAACCTTCAGCCGGCTCGACCGTAAGCTTCTTTGTGGCGAAGTTCACGGAACTCGACATGACGCCGGGCACCTTGGCCGCGGCCGTTTCCACCCGCCGCACGCAGGAAGCGCAGGTCATGCCTTCCACGGGAATGGAAACCGGTTGATTTGGATGGGCGTGTCTGACTGTCTCGTTCATGGGAAATCCCCTTTCGAGACCCTATGTAGGGCTTCCCATGATGGGAAGGTCAAGGGAAGAAGAAATTTTTTGCCGCAAACAAAATCGTGAACGACGCCGCCAGCCACAGAGCGATGAATATGGCAGCAGCCACGCGGCTGACGGGACGGGATTGCGCGGCCGCGGCCGTCAATCGATGCTCCGCCAGCAGTGGCGGCGGCACAAGACGCACCGCAAGGAGGATGCCGAGCGGGACGATGACCAGATCGTCGAGATAACCGATGACGGGAATGAAATCCGGGATGAGATCGATCGGTGAAAGCGCATAGGCGGCGACCAGCATCGCCACCACTTTAGCCAAAAGCGGCGTGCGTGGATCGCGTGCGGCAAGATAAAGGGCGTGAACGTCACGCTTGATGGATTTCGCCCATCGCTTGAGCTTTTCGAGCATGGGAAAGTCCCTGAAACATCCGGTCTGTCGATCCTATGCGGGATCCCCGGGGACTATGCAATGGTCTCTATGATACGATCCGCCTGGCGAGATAAATCGTTGCCCCACCGCATTGCGGATCGTTGACGGCGTGATCCAGAAGCCGGAATCCATGCGTGGCCAAAAGGCCTTCGTAATCTTCACGCGCGAGGCTGGCGTGATAAAGTGGCTTGCCCTGGAGGGTACCGATTGCTTCGCCTTGCACTGGCCCGGCAGTGAACATCAGGGCCGCACCTTCATTGGCATGCTGGCGGAAGATACCGAACATCCGGCGCTGATCCTCGGGACACAGGTGAAAAAAGCTGTGCCAGGCAATCAGCCCATCGAAACGGCGGCCGAGGGCCAGTTCGCGCATATCGGCAACCACCCAGAGTTTTTCCGGAAAGCGGCTGCGGCAAAGTTCGATCAGCGGCAGCGAGGCATCCATGCCGGTGACGTCATAACCGTTGGCAATCAAATAGCCAGCGATCGGCTCCCCCGAACCGCAGCCGATATCGAGAATGGAGCCGCCATCGGGCAATAGCGAGGTGAACCTGTCCAGCCAGGGTTTTTCAACAAGGGAGCGGCCGCGCTCCTTGTCGAAATCGGCGCCGTGCTTCGTATAGAGCTTGATGACATCGCGAGAGGCATCCGACATATGCTGATGTCCTTTCCCGTGTGAGGGCCGTCGCCTACCTGTGCACGGCGAGCCGCGGGATATCGCGCAGGAAGGCGTCGCGCACGGCGGGGCCGAGCGGCTCGTTTGACGGCTTGTCGGAAACACGCAGCCTTGCGAAGACGATGTGCTGGCCTTCACGCTCCGCCCAGCCGACGAACCAGCCGAAGGGGCGGTTGCGGTCGGGGTTGCCCTTTTCGTCACGCATGTAGCCGGTTCCGGTCTTGCCGTGCACGGCCCAGCTTTCCGGCGCATCGAAGACCGGTACGATGGCGCGCGTCTTGGCCTGCGCATCGCGGGAGAAAGGCAGATTGCCGGCAAGCAACCGGCGAAGGAAACCGACCTGCTCCACCGGCGAGATGGTGAGCGACGCCCCCAGCCAGGAATGGGTAAGTCCGTTGTTTTTGCCGGGCTCGCCCGATACATCGGCATTACCGTAACCGAGACGCTTCACATAGGCGGCGAATTTTTCCGGGCCGAGGCGGCGGGTGATTTCGCGCGAATACCACAGCACCGAATCCTGCTCCCAGATGGTCGGGTCGACCGTCTTGCGATCCGAGGCGCGCGCCTCCGTGCCAGGTTTCCAATCCCAGGCGGGCGATTTTTCATCCTGGAGAATACCGGCATCGTAACCGATCAGCGCCAGCGGCACCTTGAAGGTGGAGGCTGGCGCCACCCGCTGGTCGCAGGCGCCCTGCTGGTTGATGATGGCGCCGGTCTCGATTGATGTGACCAGCGTGCATTCGAAGGCCTGGGGCTGTTGCTGGGCGTCAGCGGAAAACGGCAGGAGCCCCGGAAGGGCAAGGCATGAAAGAAAGATGGCGGGCAGCCCGTAGCGCATGCGTTTTGATGTCCCTCGTCCGCTTTTGCGGATCAATTGCCGGAATGGCCGGAAGCTGTCTTTGATTTCAGACAAGTCATAGCCCGAAACCGTGACACGTTTTCGGATGACATGCCTTTAGGAGGCTGATGGGGCAGGAATAGGACCAAAACGAAAATTGCCGTTTTTCATCACGTCCGCTCCTTTTCTCCCGCCCTTTCGCCGACCGTCAGCGGCCAGTCGACCACATAATCCTCGAAGTCGTCAACATCCACATCGGCCTCGCTGACAGTGCGGCCGCGCGCGGAAATGCCGGCCTGATGCACCGTTTCGGTATCGCCGGAGACGAGATAATGCCACCAGTAGAGATCCTTGCCATCGCGCACCAGCGCATAGGCGCAGGTGGGCGGCAGCCAGCCGATCTCGTGAACCTTCTTCAGGTCAAGCTGGATACAATCAGGCACGGTGGCACGGCGGTTCTCGTAATCCGAGCATCGACAGCTCTCGCCGTCGAGCAGCACGCAGCGGACGGAGGTGAACACCACTTCGCCGGTGTCCCAGTCCTCCAGCTTGTTGAGACAGCACAATCCGCAGCCGTCGCACAGGCTTTCCCATTCCTCGCCGGTCATCTCGGTCAGCGATTTGGTTTTCCAGAACGGCGCGTCATTCATCGTTAACATTTCCGTTTCATTTTGATCTCTTGGACGGGAGTGTTTAACCGGTCCCTAATCCTTTATATCGTATCGCCAAGGGCTGGTTTGTACGATATTTTAGCATATTGGCAGGCGGCGAAGGGGTCATTGGCCCGCGAAAGGCCGCCACGTCAAGCACTTCCGACATAACCATGCCACGGTTTTGCGTCGGGAATGGGTTGAAGCGCAGAATATCGACGGTCGCATTGCCTTAAACAGGAAATATCGCCAGGTGCAGGAAGAAAAAGACGATAAAAAAGGCCGCAAAAAACGGCATATCCTGCTCCGGATCGATAGCTTCATCGACTCCGGCCTGTGGACGGCTGCGGCAAGGCTGGTGGATTTCTGGGAAGATGTCACCATCGCCTCGCGCAAGCTGCATGTCCGCGGCTGGAAGAAGCTCCTCGTCAATCTCACTTGCGACGCGCTGACCTTTGGAACGGCGGGATCGGTCGTGCTTCTGGCGCTTGCCATGCCCGCTTTCGAGGAAACCAAGAAGGACTGGCGTTATCGCGGTGACTTCGCAGTCACCTTCCTCGACCGATACGGCAACACCATCGGTCATCGCGGCATCATCCATGAAGACAGCGTGCCGATCGACCAGATGCCTGATCATTTCATCAAGGCGGTGCTGGCGACCGAGGACCGGCGCTTTTTCGACCATTTCGGTATCGATTTCATCGGCCTTGCCCGCGCCATGAGCGAAAACGCCCGCGCCGGCGGCGTGGTGCAGGGCGGCTCGACGCTGACGCAGCAGCTCGCCAAGAACCTCTTCCTCACCAATGAACGCTCGCTGGAGCGCAAGATCAAGGAAGCGTTCCTCGCGCTGTGGCTCGAGACCAACATGTCGAAGAAGGAAATTTTGAGCCTTTATCTCGACCGCGCCTATATGGGCGGCGGCACCTTTGGTGCTGCTGCGGCCGCGCAGTTTTATTTCGGCAAGAACCTCACCGACGTGACGCTTTCGGAATCCGCCATTCTGGCCGGGCTTTTCAAGGCGCCGGCGAAATATGCACCGCATGTCAACCTTCCGGCGGCGCGTGCCCGCGCCAACACCGTGCTTTCCAACCTCGTGCAGAGCGGGCTGATGACCGAGGGGCAGGTGGTCGGCGCGCGCCGCAACCCCGCCACCGTCATCGACCGCGAAGACGTGAAGGCGCCGGATTATTTCCTCGACTGGGCTTTTGACGAAGTGCAGCGGCTGGCCGCCGCGGGCAAGTTCAAGGATCACACCGTCGTCGTCCGCACCACCATCGACACCGGCCTGCAACAGGCGGCCGAACAGGCGATGGAAATGGGCCTGCGCGAACTGGGCGAAGGGTATCGCGTCAAGCAGGGCGCGATGGTGATGATCGAAAATGGCGGTGGCGTGCGTGCCATGGTGGGCGGCCGCGACTATGGCGAAAGCCAGTTCAACCGCGCCACGGCGGCACTGCGCCAGCCGGGTTCCTCCTTCAAGGTCTATACCTATTCGGCCGCCATGGAAAAAGGCATGAAGCCGGAAACGCTGATTTCCGACGCGCCGGTAACCTGGCGCGGCTGGTCGCCGCAGAATTACGGCCGCTCCTATGCGGGTAAGGTGACGCTGCAGATGGCGCTCGCCAAGTCCTACAATACCGTGCCGGTCCGCCTCGCCAAGGACGTGCTCGGCACGCAGGTCATCGTCGATACCGCCAAGGCGATGGGTGTCGCCACGCCGCTGCGCAGCGACAAGACCATCCCGCTCGGCACATCGGAAGTGACGGTACTGGATCAGGCCACCGCCTATGCCGTTTTCCCGGCTGACGGCATGCAGTCGCGCCGCCACGGCATCGAGCAGGTGCTGGATTACGAGGGCAATGTTCTCTACGATTTCAGCCATGACGAGCCGCCCGCCAAACGCGTGCTGTCCGTAGACGCCAATTCGAAGATGAACCAGATGCTGGTGACCATTCCCGTGATGGGTACGGCGCGGCGCGGTGCGCTTGACAATGGCATCGTTTCCGGCGGCAAGACCGGCACTTCACAGGCCTATCGCGATGCCTGGTATGTGGGCTTTACCGGCAACTACACCACCGCCGTCTGGTTCGGTAACGACGATTTCACGCCGATGAACAACATGACCGGCGGTGCGCTGCCCGCCATGACCTTCAAGCGGCTGATGGACTATGCCCATCAGGGCATGGAGCTGCGCCCCATCCCCGGCATCCAGAACCCGCTGCCGACCGGCGCCCGACCGCAGCCTTCTGCGGAAGTGGCAGCCGCAGCCAGCAGCACACCCGCCCTGCCGGCCCTCACCCGTCCCCGCTCGCTCTCGGCCGAGGCGACCCGTGTAATCCGCTCCATCGGGCGGAAGATGAAGGAAGCCACGGCGCTGAATGTGACGACGCAGAAGGTGGCGGATGCCGCCATCCGCGATAACAAAGACGAAGCCGCGCGGCGTTAGGGTGTTTCGGGATACTTATAAGGTATCGTGAGACTCTAGAAGGAATAACAGGCGGAATCCTGCACGTTTAAACAATCTCTGGTTGCCTCCACGACCGAGATGATCGATCTGCCATCGAAAAAAATGAGGTGCGAAACCAATCCAGGCTTGTGCCTGCGAATAATATAATAGTATTTTACGGCAGCTCCTACGCAAATCGTCTTTATCCGAGCCTTTCAAGACGTAATATTCCGCAATATTGTTTTTACACTTCAAGATTGAATGGACCTAGCCAGTTAATTCATGTCTAAGTGGATGCGGTTATCTCTTGTGCGATAACAGCGCGCCCGGAGGACGGCATGAATGATGCGGCGGAAACGCGCGCGGCGGCGGTTGCTCTCCTCGCCGGACTGTGGTTTGCAGCGGATGCGGCACATGCGCAGGACCCCATGCTGCTGATCGACGAGCCGGGTTTTGAATTGCGCCTGTATTTTCAAGCCGGCATCAATGCCGTTGCCGAACAGAACCTGTTCTGGAACTTTGCCGATCGATTTGCGCCGGACGCCGGCTTCGACAGCGACACGCGCTGGCTTGAGGGCTATTTGATGCCCGGCATCGGTTTTACCGCCGACGCCGGCGACCGGCTTCAGGTCTATGGAAAAATCTCGGCCGTTGCCTCCGGCACGCTCGGCACCGACGCCTTCGATGCCGGTGGCACGGGCGCCGTGACACTCGAAGACGGCTATCTCGGCCTGCGCTCGAAGGCGGAGAGCGGCCCGTCCTTCGATATCTCCCTGGGGCCGCGTCCGTTCAAGACGGGAACGGGCATGCTGATTGCCAATGGCGGATCAAGCGGTTTTGAGCGTGGCGCGTTGAAACTAGGGCCGAGAAAGGCTTGGGAGCAGGCAGCGATCCTCCGGTTCGGCAAGGATGACCTGACGGCCACGGCCTTTTTCATCGACGCGAATGAATTATCCGACAAGGACAGCGGAACGAAGATCGTGGGAACGGATCTGCGGTATGAACCGCAAGAGGGTCGATATTTCGGCGTTACATTCGGCCATGTGCCGGAATCCGGCTCGCCTTACCCCCGGGCCGCGCTTGGCGGCCGCGGCGCGCCGGTCATCATGCCGGGTGCGCGCGAGGGCTTGAGCTTCATCAACGCCTATACCCGTACCAATCCGTTCGACGCGTCATTGCCGGGATTTTTCATCGGCGGCGATATCGCCTATCAATGGAATCCCGACATCGACCTTGCAGCCTGGGGCGGCCGCGCCCAGATCGGCTATGCTTTCGAAGATGTTTCATGGATGCCGACGATCGCCTACAGCTTTCAGACCTTCTCCGGCGACGATCCTTCAACCTCGCGTCTCGAACGCTTCGATCCGCTGTATTACGAGGGCAATCCGAGTGCATGGTCGACGGGCACGAAATCTTCCATGATGTTCCTGAATTCGAACGTCAATGCGCATCAGATCAGCCTGCAAGTAAGACCGACGCTGGCCGATACATGGACGCTGCGTTACGCGCATATCCGCGCCAACGAGTTGGATAGCCCTATCCAGTTTGGACAGGGCACGCGGCTCGACGACATCGACGGCACGCCCACCCCCGTTGCGGGCGTCGGCAACCGCCATCTCGCCGATGATCTCTATCTGCAATATTCGCGCATCATCAATGCCAATACCTATCTCACCGCCGGCGTCAGCATTTCATTCCCTGGCAAGGGCATGGATTCCCTGACGGCAGAGCATTCGCCAAACTGGCTTGGAGGTTTCGTCAATGTCATCGTCAATTTCTAGAACCCTGCCCGTCCTTCTTGCAGCCATGGTGCCTGTTCTGGCTTACCCCTATGCCGCTGCCAGTCAGCAAGCCGCGCCGCTTTCAGCGGAGCAGTCGGACCCGCTGAAGCTCGGCTGGATGCAGGGCTTTCCGCCGCCGGAAGACAAGATCATCCGCTTTTCGGACAGCGACTATTTCAACTTTCCGAAATTGCGCTGGACAGTGTGTCACTTCCGCCAGCTGATGCCGACGGTCAATGTCAGCCGTGGGCTCGGCGCGCCAGCGGCCCTTGAGCGCAAGCCCGACCCCGCCATCGAAGCCGTGACCTTCCGCCCGACCGGCGGTGAGCAGGACATGACCTGGCTGCAATCGCTTTCGGCCAACTATACCGATGGCATCGTCGTGCTGCACAAGGGAGTGCTTGTCTATGAGCGCTACTCCGGCTGCCTCAACGATACGGGGCAGCACGGGGCGATGTCGGTAACGAAATCGCTGACAGGGCTTCTGGGCGAGATGCTGGTTGCCGAAGGGACGCTGGACGAGAATGCCAAAGTCGCGACCGTCGTTCCAGAACTTGAAAAAAGCGCGTTCGGCGATGCGACGATCCGGCAGGTGCTGGATATGACGACCGGCCTGCGTTACAGCGAGGACTACGCCGATCCCAATGCCGACGTATGGATATATTCCGCCGCTGGCAATCCGCTTCCCAAGCCCGAGGGTTACGAAGGCCCTCGCAGCTATTTCGATTATCTGAAGACGGTGGTGAAGCAGGGAGAACACGGTTCCGCCTTCGGGTACAAGACGATCAACAGCGATGCGCTTGGCTGGATCATTGCCCGCGCCTCGGGAAAATCGGTGGCAAAGCTGCTTTCCGAGCGCATCTGGAGCCGGATGGGCGCCGAGCAGGACGCCTATTACACCGTCGATTCCACCGGCACGCCTTTTGCCGGCGGCGGGCTGAATGCCGGCCTGCGCGACATGGCGCGCATCGGCCAGCTTTTGCTCGACGGCGGGATGGCGGGCGGCGAGCGCCTGATCCCGCAAAAGGCAATCGACGCCATTCGCCACGGCGGCGACAAGGCGGCTTTTGCGAAGGGCGGATATCCGGCGTTGCAGGGCTGGAGCTATCGCGCCATGTGGTGGGTCACCCACAATGGCAAAGGCGCTTTCATGGCGCGTGGGGTGCACGGCCAGGCGATCTATGTCGATCCCGCCGCCGACATGGTCATCGCACGGTTCTCGTCGCATCCTGTTGCCAGCAACGCCGCCAACGATGCGACCTCCTTGCCAGCTTATGAGGCTGTGGCCCGTTATTTGATGGAAAGGGCGGGGAAGCAGTGAGGGCTGCGGATAGCCAAAATTCTGTCGGAGCTGGTGGCTCACCCCCCTCTGTCCTGCCGGACATCTCCCCCTCAAGGGGGGAGATCGATACGAGGCGACGTCTCGCATATCTCGACGCTTGCAAATGAAGTGGTGGTAGCGCCCCTTGCTGATCTCCCCCCTTGAGGGGGAGATGTCCGGCAGGACAGAGGGGGGTAAGCCGCAAGCTCCATGCTCCGCGATGCCTCACACCAACAACGTCGCTCTCGCTGTCCCCACCACCATATCTGTCAACCCCGCCAGCCTTTCCGCCGCAAGCCGGTTGACCTGCCAATAGAGCGGGATATCGAGCGGCGTGCCGGGAACGACCTCCATCAGCCGCCCTGCCTGCAAATGCTCCCCCACTAATTGAACCGGATTGAGCCCCCAGCCCATGCCGGCAAGGCTCGCCTTCACAAATCCATCGGTCGAAGGCAACCAGTGCGTCGGGTAGGCAATGTCTTCACCCAGCACCTCCCTTACCCAGCTCGCCTGTAGCCGGTCCTTCTGGTTGAAGGTCAAGCCCGGCGCGCAAGCGAGCGTTGCTGATGTTACCCCTTCGGCAAAATGGCGGGTCATGAAATCCGGGCTGGCGGTCGCGTGATATCTGAGTACACCGAGCGGCGTTACCCGGCACCCCTGCACCGGCTTGTCATGGGCGGTCACGGCGGCGAGCACCCTGCCCGCGCGCAGCCATTCCACCGTGTGATCCTGATCGTCGACGGCGATATTAACGAGATAATCGCTGCTACCGGTGAATTTCGACACCGCATCCAGAAACCATGTGCCCAGGCTGTCGGCATTGGTGGCGATGTTGAGCGTCACCCGCTCCTGCGCCGCTCCCGCTTCCGCCAAGGCCGGTAGCTGGCGGAACAATTCGCTTTCCAGCATGCCGACGTGATCCATGTGACGGCAGAGCCACTCACCCTTTTCCGTTGCAACGCAGGGGTTACCGCGCACGATCAACACCACGCCCAGCCGCTCCTCCAGTTGCTTGACACGCTGGGAAACGGCCGATGGCGTGACATGCAGTGCCTGCGCCGCCTTTTCAAAGCTGCCGGTCTGAACAACCAGCGCCGCAGCGCGCATTGCGGGATAGTCCAGCATTAGTAGTTCTTATCCTGACTGAGATCGTTTAATTTGATTAATCCGTCATGGAGAAATATCCAAGCCCTGCTTCATATTATTTCGACAAAGAGCGGTAGCGGGCGTGGACATCCAGATCTTCTTTACCGGCCTCACCATGGGCCTCAGTCTCATCGTCGCCATCGGCGCGCAGAATGCCTTTGTGCTGAAACAGGGGCTGGCGCGCTCGCATGTTTTTGCCGTCTGCGCCACCTGTGCGATATTGGATGCGCTGCTGATCACCGTCGGCGTGTTCGGTTTCCAGCGGATCAGCGCCATCATGCCGGCGCTTGATCCCATCATGCGTTATGCCGGCGCCGCCTTCCTCATCTGGTATGGTGCCAAAAGCCTGCACTCGGCTTTGCGTTCGTCGGAAGCGCTGTCAGTGGCCGAGCGACGGGAAGCGAGCCTGTGGCAGACGCTGGCCATCTGCCTGGCCCTCACCTTCCTCAATCCGCACGTCTATCTTGACACGGTCGTGCTGCTCGGCACGATTTCCACGCAGTTTCCCGGCTTTGAAAAGACCTTTGCCGCAGGGGCGGCCACCGGCTCGCTGCTGTTCTTCTTTTCGCTGGGCTACGGAGCGCGCTGGCTGCGACCGATCTTCGAAAAACCTTCCGCCTGGCGCATCCTCGAAGGCATCATCGCCATCACCATGTGGGCCATCGCCTTCAAGCTCGTCATGGGCGCATAGTCCAGGAATTTCGCGCTCCAGTCACTTTCACGAGGACTAAACAAGCCGCGCCATTTTCCAAACAGGGAATCAGTGATAGTCCTCGACCTGTTCATAAACGGGAAAACAGCGTGTTCCGAGTTCCATTCCTTGTCGGCATCGCCCTTCTGATCGCCTTTGGCGGCGGTATTGCCGCAACGCTCGCGGCGCTTGAAGCGACCTCCGGTTTCGGTTCGATCCGTATCGGTTCCTGGGACGCGTTTCCGGAAGCGCAGACGATCGAGGCCGATCCTTATGCCAAGTCGCACCGCGCTGACGCCGGCAAGCTGCTTTACGGAACGGCGGAGGGGCTGGCCTTCACCGCGTCCGTCGACAGCGAGGGCCAGCGCCTGAGCGGCGAATGCCGCTACCGGCTGGCCGGGGCTGTGCCACCAGCACGTTTCTGGACGCTTTACACCGCCGATCAACAGGGCAATGTGCTGGCTGAGGATGCCGGACGGCCATTCGCGCTCAATTCCCGCACGCTTCTGCGCAGCGCCGATGGCGGCATAGACATCACCATTGCTCCGGATGCCCAGACCTATAACTGGCTCGCGGTGCCTCAGGGACAGACCTTCAAGCTCGTCCTGACCCTGCTCGACACGCCTGTGGCCGGCAGTTCCGGCCTGATCGACATTTCCATGCCGCAGATCCGCAAGCTGGGGTGTGGCAATGCTTAGGGTCCTGCTCGCCATCGTCACCGGTCTCGTCGGCGCGGCCGTGCTGCATGTCATCATTCTCCTGGCGATACCGCACTTCAGCAATCGCGACGCCTATACGCGGGCAGTGGCGGAAGGAAAACCGCACCTGTTCCATCTGCTTGAAGAAACGACGGAAAAAAAGACGCTGGGCAGCGGCGATCCCTTCATGCGGGTGGCCGTATGCACCTTCAATATTGAGGAACAGCCGATCCGGCTGACCGCCATCGGGGCCGTGCCCTTCTGGTCCGTGGCGGTTTACGACAAGGCCTCGAACGAGGTGTTCAGCATGAATGACCGCACATCCGCCGCCGGCGTCATGGATATTCTGGTGGCAGATGCGGTGCAGATCGCCGCCATTCGCAAGGCGCAACCGCCCGCGCTTTCACAGGCAATTCTGGCGGAATCGGATCAGACGGAAGGATATGTGGTTTTGAGGACCCTCGTACCGCAGCCGAGTTTCGGCGAAGAGGCGGAACGGTTCCTGAACGAGGCAAAGTGCCAGCCGACGCCGTGGAAATAACGGCGGCTTATTTTTATTAATCAGGATTTCAAGGCGGTTTCCGGTGCGGATTTGCCCTTGCGCGCAACCTTGCCTGCCGGCTCGCTGTCGCGTTTCTCATAACGAACGCCGGTGAACAGAACCACTTTCGCGGGGCCGATCATCGTGCTGACCACGCCTGCGGGACGCAGGCTTCGTCGGGCGTCAACAAGTGGAATAATGTCTGCCATGCTCTTCTCCTCTTCGGGAGTCAATGTTGCCCATGGGAACCGCGCAAGCCTCGTCTTGCGTCGGGAATTTCATCACCATCACATTGCGCATAATCCAGCCCACAGGCTGGTTTTCGCATATCCCTGAAAACCATCGCGGGTTTTAACGCTGGGCTATGCGGACATTTAGGCATCAGACGCCGGTTCGGCTCTTATTCCGGATTTCAGAATAACACGGAATCCTAATACTGCCCATGAAATTACAAACAGACAGAGGTTAATGATCCGTTAACCCTAATGACCGGGTGGCGTTTTCTCCTTTGCCGAGCCACACCCGTTGAAAACAAAGGCGAGGCCGCAAAGTTCCGCGGCATTTTCCCCACCACACGATTTTAAAATTTGCCTGTTGATATTGGCGGTTTCTCTCTTGGCGGCACCCATAGTTAACAGGACGTCAACGGATTTGCTCTAAATTGAACCGATATTGTGTTTGCGTTTGTTGGGTAGTGCGTTGACCGACCGGTTTCGAGAACTTGAGAGGCCAAGAGCCGTGAGGAAGAAAGATGTGGTGCTGATGGCCACCGTGACGAATTTCGAGAATGTTCCCCTTCCGTCAAAAACGGATCTCCGGCAATTCGCCGAACTTTTCATGCCGCTTTTTAATGCCTCCACCGATGAAGCCAAGCGGGAGGCAATTGCCGCCCTTTCGCAGCACCCGAACGTGCCTTCCGCGGTTGCCTTCTTCATTGCCTGCCAGCCGATTTCGCTTGCGGCTCCTTTCCTCATTGCCTCGAAGTGCCTCGACGACGACACGCTCATCACCATTGCCCGCACGCAAGGGGCCGCCCACGCACGCGCCATCGTCCGGCGGGAGGACCTCTCCCCCACCGTCATCGACGCGCTCGTGGGCCTGCGGCACATCGAAGACCTCAAGCGACCGCAAGAGGAAACGCCTGCCACTGAGCCGCCGGCAGCGGTGAGCATCGAAGCGCCGAAGGCGGAAGTGAAGACGGACAACATCGCCGCGGCTTCCGCGCTCGAAGAGGAAATGCGCCAGCGGATCAAGCAGATGGCGCGCCATCTCAACCGCCCGGAAAGCGATGTCCTCGGCCTTCGCCGCCTCAGCGAGGTACAGGACGCGCTGCTGGTACGTTTTGCCCGCGAACGCAATGCGCGGCAGTTCGCGGTGGCGCTGGCAGATTCCCTCTCCTCCAGCTACTGGCTGTCGGAGCGCATCATGCTCGATATATCGGGCGCGCAGCTTGCCACCACGCTGACCGGCCTTGGCATGGAATTTTCCGAGGCCGCCTTCGTCTTGCAGTGCTTCTATCCGCATCTTTCCGCCGCGGAAGGCGATATGAGCCGGGCGGAAGCCCTGCTTGACCGTCTCAACACCGTGGAATGCGAAGAGCGGCTGGAACGCTGGCGGCGCGCCGACAGCTACACCCATGGCCGCGAGCGGCCGAGCCGTAGCGCACCGGCTGCGCAGAGAACCGGGACGCAGGGTTAAGCGGGCTGGCCTTGCATCTTCAGTAGTGCGAGGTCATTCGCGGATGGAGAACCGGATTCCACTTTCCCTGGTTCTAGGCTTTGGGCTGATCCACCAGCGTCAGCAACGTTCCGATGTCATCGGTTTCGATCTCCACGACCCACAGGTCGCTGTCGAACCGCCGTTCCCTTTCCAGCAGGGCAGCACTTTCCTCGCCCTCGACACCGGCCAGACGCGTTTCGAAACGGCGCTCGGCGCGGATGATGTCCTCGTCCTCAGCGAGACTTTGCGGGGCGGGTCCATAGAGGTTCTCGCGGCCGTCACGCAGCCGCTGGCGAACGAAGATAGCGCCCGCCTCCTCCGCACCCTTCTTTTCGACAGCGGCAAATCCACCGGCAGCGAAGACGCGGCGGATGAGGGCTGAGACGAACATTTCGGATTTGAGGCGCATGGGTTTGCTTTCGATTTTTGCGCTGCCTAGGTGGGTGGGGTTTCGATGTTGATTTTTAAGCTGACGAAGGTGTGCGTGGCTTTACCCCCCTCTGCCCTGCCGGGCATCTCCCCCTCAAGGGGGGAGATCGGCAAGCGGATAAGTCTCGCCCATCTCAACACTTGCGAATGAAGTGGTGGTAGCGCCTCCTGCCGATCTCCCCCCTTGAGGGGGAGATGCCCGGCAGGGCAGAGGGGGGTAGAGCCACACACGCCCCACGCCGCCGTCAAACCTAAAGCGCCCCGATCGACTTCAACTTCTTCAGCACGGCCTCACTCGGCTCGCCGGTTTCCGGCAGACGGTAGTGTTTTTCGAACGCCCTGATGGCATTGCGGGTCTGCTGGCCAGCCACGCCGTCCACCTTCACGTCGGCATAGGCGATATTGATCAGCCCCTGCTGGATCTTGGCGATGAGATCGCGGCTTGCGGGTTTCGCGGCGCTGTTGAGGGAGACCGGTTCGGCCTTGGGATGCGGCGCTTCCGCCTTGCGAATGGCGGCGGCAACGGGGTCGATTTCGACACCACCGCTGCTATCGGCAGGCCGGTCCTTCGGGATCGCGGCAACCGTTGCGCCATCGATCCTGAGCGCCGCCAGCACCCGGCTTGTCGGCTCGCCGGTCTGTTCCATGCCGAGCGTTTCTTCAAAGAACATAATGGCGGCGGCCGTCTTCGGTCCCATGCGACCGTCCGCCTCGCCCTCATAAAGCCCGCGCTTCTTCAGTTCGCCCTGAATGTCGGCGACGATCTGCTGCGGTTTCTGGCTTTCGGCGACGGGTTGCGCCGGCGTTTCGGCCGCAGGCTGCTGTTGTGCCGTTTCCGTTTCTGCCGGGCGCTCTATGCGGAATGTGGTGACGTTGCCATGGGTGCCGAGTGGTTCGGCCGGGCGGTAACCGGCGATGCCGTTCGGGTTTTCCGCATCGCGCGTGCGCAGGAAGGGCGACGGGTGCACACCAGGCTGGTACCAGAGAGCATTGGCGGCGACAAAACCGAAGACGACCGCGAAGGCACCGCAGCCGCCCACCAGTTTCGGATGGCGCAGGATTTCGCGCCCGATGGCCGAAACCACCAAGGAAACAATCCCGGCGCCAATCTGGGCCGTTGTTTTCTTAGGCGATTTTCGCTTTCGCGGGGCCATCGTCACCGTCCTTTCTCATTTTCGCGGCCATGTCGCCAAGCTGCCGTATGCGCGGTGGGAACTCCACCATGCTTTCGGCGTCAGCGCTTTCGCCGCCACCCGCCATGCCGGAACCATCGGCAGGCAAAGTGATCGTTACGACCGTCCCCTCGCCGGGCTTGCTGGCGATGGCGAATGTGCCGCCATGCAGAGCCACGAGCCCCTTGACCAGGGACAATCCCAGACCCGTGCCTTCATAGCGACGGGTATATTCATTCTGTACCTGCATGAAGGGCTGGCCCAGCAGTTCAATCTTGTCAGACGCGATGCCGATGCCGGTGTCGCTCACCGTCAATTTCAGCATTGCGCCTTCGCGCGCAGCGTCGATCGATACCACACCACCGGCATCGGTGAATTTTATGGCATTGCCGGCGAGGTTAATGAGAACCTGACGGATGGCGCGCTGATCGGCCGAGATTTCACCGATGCCGCGCTGGATGCGGCTGGTCAGGGTCAGGCCCTTTTCTTTCGCCTGAAGGCCGAGCATCGCTTCGCAGGACGAGATGGTTTCCGCAATCGGGAAGCTTTCCATCATCAGCTCGTAACGGCCGGCCTCCAGCTTGCTCATGTCGAGCATGGTGTTGACGACGGACAGAAGATGGGCGCCAGACTGGCGGATGAGGCCGACATATTCCCGCTGACGGTCGTTCTCCAGCCGTCCGAAATACTCGCCGGCGAGAATATCGGAGAAACCGAGGACGGCATTGAGCGGCGTGCGCAGTTCATGGCTGACGGCAGCGAGGAAACGCGACTTGGCGTCATTGGCGGATTCCGCCTCGGCTGCCTTGCGGGCGACATCGCGGCGCAGACGCTCCATCTCGGTAATATCGGTGAGCTGGGCGACGATGCGGCGCAGGCGACCTGTCGCGCCGCGAATGGCGGTCATCTCGATACGGGCGTGCATGAATTGCGCCTGGCGCGATTTCGCACCGGTCTCGAAGCGGAGTTCGGCGGTTGCCCTGTCCTCACCCTGCCGCAGGACGTCGAAAGCCTGCATCAGTTCGATACGATCGGAGACATAGACATATTCAACGAGGATATGTCCTTTGCTGGCTTGAAGGTCGGCCGGGAATGCCGCGCAATCGCGACCGGACACGTGTTCGACGAAGCCGGTTTCACCGATCACCAGCACCAGGCCCGGCACCTGCGATGCCGCGATCAGATCGTCGTTCACCGAGGAAACCGAATGAGCGGATGCGCCGTGCGCAGAATGAGAGAAGGCGATCAGCAGGGCGGCGGCGGCCAGAAACAGCGCCAGCACCAGGGCCGCACCGATGGGTAGCGCGATGGCGGGGCTGACGACGAGGCTGAAAATGGCTGGTACAACCACAAGGCCGACGGCGCTGAAGGCAATCAGCCAGCGCAGGCGCGCAACGGTCCCGGCGCGCCTTTCGGCGTCCTCTTCCATGCGCGCAAGCCATCTGCCCGCTGCATGGTCGACCAGTGCGACCGCTTTTTCTCTCATATTACGCAATACCAAACCCGAATCCTGAAGGCGGTTCCAACGGCTCCGACAATAGAAGGCGGCGGCTTAAGGAATGGATAAAAAGAATGGGCTGAAAAGCCCGTCAAATGCGTGACAGTCCCATTACGGGGCATTTCCAGGAAGCTTTGCCAATCATGGTTAATGACGGGTAAGCGACGGATTTCGCTTCATTTTTGCCATCGCGTTAACTTTTGCGGCAGAGCTTTTCGCCGCTTTCGCCCGGAACGCGCGGCCTCTGTCGCAATTATGCTTAACATGGACCGTTAAAATGCGAGTGAATTGATGGCCGCCGTCCCGATCCGAGGAGAATAGATACAATTTGAATTAAATTGCGCCGCTTTTTGCAATCGGCTGTTCGCCGGTCGTCTGTAGGTTGTTCACAAGCCCGAAAAACGGGACAAAGGCCGATGACCCGAAACCGGGCGGGGCTTTCGAAAACAAAGATCATCTGGCAGGGTGTCTGACAATGTGGTTTCTGATCAAAGGAACATTCTGGTTTTCGCTGGTACTGGTGGCGCTGTCCTATTTCGGCAGCAGCAACGATCCGGCCAAGGAACCTTCGGCCTTCGATATTCCCAGCGCCGTTTCGGCTGCCGGCGAGGCCTATCGTTATGTCAGCGCCATCTGCATCGAAAAGCCCGATGTCTGCATCAAGGGCGCCGAAACCTTCCATGCGCTGGGCGAAAGGGCAAAGGAAGGGGCAAAGGTTGCCTATGAACTGCTGGACAAGCAGCTTGCCTCCGGGGACAAGCCCGCCGATGTTGCCGACGTTGCGGCAGAAGCCGAAAAGCTTGCAGCGGCACCCGTTGTCAGCGTCGAGTTTCCCGCAGATGCCGACATGCTGAAGACCGGCACCGTCATTCCCCTGCCGCAGAAGCGCCCTGCTCCCTGATCCTGCCGGCCACCGCGCCCGCCTTTATTGCGGAAGGAGATTTCCTTCCGCCACTGCCTGCCAAACTTGCCCACGGAACCTGTTTTCCGTGGGCTTTTTCGTGGGCTATGGTTCAAAACCGACCGCACTTCACCTATATCGTGACGAAGACCTGCAATAACGGATGATACGGCGCACAAATGGCCTCTCTCGAAACGATCCTTGACGACTTCGCTTTCCTCGATGACTGGGAGGATCGCTATCGTTATGTCATCGAACTCGGCAAGGCGCTGCCCGATCTGCCGGAAGACAAGCGCACGGCTGAAAACAAGGTTCAGGGGTGCGCCAGCCAGGTCTGGCTCGTCAGCCATAGCGACGGCGCCGAAGACCCTCTCCTGACCTTCGAGGGCGATTCGGATGCGCATATCGTGCGCGGCCTCGTCGCCATCGTGCTTGCGGTCTATTCCGGCAAAAGGGCCTCCGAAATCGCCGGTCTCGACGCGATCGAGGTATTCGACAAAATAGGGCTCGTGGAACATCTGTCGTCGCAGCGCGCCAACGGCCTGCGCTCGATGATCAAGCGTATCCGCGAGGAAGCCCGGCTGCTTACCGCCTGAGATTTATCGCGTCATCGATGGGCGATAATCAGCATCGCCCCAATGGTGTTCTTTCCTGCCTGCACGGGTTGCAGGCGGCGCGTAGTGGCGCGCCAGCGCCAGCAATGCGGCACGCAGCAGCAATTTTGCCGAACGCGCCGGCCATTGCCTCTCGCGTTCCACCGTCTCCAATCCCTTTTCGAAACAGCAGATATCGATAGCCACGCCGGATAATTCAGGCCCCATCGCCTCGGCTGCGCGGGAAAACCGTGTTCTTGCGGCCATTGCTGCCTCGGTGAGTTCGAGCGCGCCTCCCCCTTCACCCTTTGTGCGGCTCGCCGTTCTGGGTTCCCATGTTGCCGTCACCCTGGGATTGAGGTGGCCGCGATGAAAATCGGCGGCCAGTCGCTCCCCAGCCTCCAGCGCATCCGGTGGAAAGAATGCCGCGCCGTCGCGCTCCTTCAGCCTTGAAAGGCTGATCAGCTGCGAGGTGTTGAGGTTACGCCTGGCCGACTGCTTCGCATCGCCGATATCCACGACAACCGTCTGCATATCGCGATGCTGCTCCTGAAAAATCTCGTCGCGGTCTTTTGCCATTGCGCGTTTCAGGTAGGAGGCGAGCGGCGGCGCCGCATGAAGGGTGTTTTCCCGCTGCTCGACCAGCCCGGACGAAACGGCAAGCCGCACCGTCGCGGCCGGAAGTCGTAGCGCGGGATGCCCTGCCCGCCTCCGGCGCAGCACAATGTCGCCCCCCTCCGGGGACATCTCGGCTGCGCCGGCGGCGATGCACCGCAGCAGCCGCAATAGATGAGGATCGGAGGAGGCAGCCGGCATAGGTTTCGTCTCAGTCATCCCGGCCCGCTGTCATCACGTTGACGATACTGCCGGTAAGCCGCTCGAGCGTGGCGACAAACTCGTCAAATGCCGGTTCGTCCCGTCGGTCCTCGACCACCTGGCAGGCATGGCCGACCGTCGTCCTGTCCCGGCCGAAGCAGGGTCCGATATCCGACATGGGAATGCCGAGCTGCACATGGCACACATACATGGCGATCTGGCGGACGTGGCACTCCATGCGCCTGATGTCGCGGCGCACCGGCGTTCGCTCACCCGTCAATCGCACCATCTCCCCGGTGAGTTGCCGCACCAGACGGCAAAGACGGGAAATGTCATCCCGCCCGCCCGCAGACGGCCACGAACGAATGGGACGATCACGCACCCGCAGGCAAGGCCGCGCGGCAGCAGACAGAAACACGGTATCCGACGGCATATGCAACTCCTCTACGAATAGGAATTAATTCATACACCTGAGGAGAAGCCAGGGGAAGCGCAAATTTTGCGATGGAGTTCAGGCCATTGACATGCCTTGATTTTCTCGAAAGTGATGGACGTAATTGAGGATTTTTTTCCTCATCCGATATTGCGCGAGACGATAAAAAGCCGATCTCCACGCTGGCTGGCCGGTGATGATTTTCCCTGGAGACTGGATGATGGCTAGCAGCGGCGCCCGCAGGCTTTCGCCGCGTAGCATCCGGCGTGCAGCGCAATAAGGTTCCCTATCGCGAAAGGGTTGTTTCTCACGGCGCGGACACGACGTTGATGGCGGCCTTATGATACTCGGCTTCGTTCCGGGGAACGGCACGCCAAGGCATGGTCTTCAATCCCGAAAACAAAATCGGCCGGTCTAAGGACCGGCCGTATTAACTTGCGACTTCCGGCTTTCACTGCAAGCCGGACCGTCTTCGAAAATCAGCGGTTGGCCTTGCGGCGCTGACCGAGACCCATTTCCTTGGCGAGCCGCGAGCGGGCTTCGGCATAGGCGGGCGCAACCATCGGATAATCGACCTGCAGGTCCCATTTTTCGCGGTATTCTTCCGGCGTCATGCTGTGATGCGTCGTGAGATGGCGCTTGAGCGACTTGAAGGAGCCGCCGCATTCCAAACAGACGATATGATCGTCCTGAACCGACTTGCGGACAGAGACGGCCGGCTTCTGCTTTTCAACATTGACCGCTACCGATGCCGGCGCGGACGTTCCGCTGAGCGCCGTGTGAACATCCGAAATAAGGCCGGGAAGCTCCGTTACCGGGACGACGTGGTTGCTAACATAGGCAGCCACAATATCCGCCGTCAGTTCGACCAGCAGATCCTGGGCGTTACCGTATGCAGTTTCCGTCATTTAAGTATCTCCTGTTAGTGATCCCCTGACGCGGGCGAACGCCGCATCGAGCGATGTGAAGTTACCGGTGCCCCCACCTTCGCCCTGTTGAAACCAACGTGAAATCTACCCCTAGATTTCAAGCGAAAACCGGAAACGTATTGGTCCGAGATTCAACTTATGACCCGCGACATGGGCAGCAATGGTCCTGAGACCCGTAGATTAGACATTAATAAAATGCCTATGCCGACTATGAAGAGGCTAGATGCAAATCGCGATTAGCAACTTTACACTTAATTTGGATAACAGCAAAACAGCAAAAGTCAAATTCCTGCTGTGAATTTTTTAGTTCAAAACAGTCTAATCGGAATACAAAAAATTACGGGTAATAAAATACTATGCCTAGTAGTAATTGAAAACGCGCACCCCCCATTATTAGGGGGTAATTCAACTTCAAATTTTCTTGAGGTCATCAACTACCGATTTAACGGAAAGCGGATAACCTGCCTTGTGCGCAGCCATTGCAAGAAGATGCGCGGAAACCGGCGCCGTCAGAACGAAAAAGAAGAAACCGGCGAGCGCCCGAGCCAGCGTCGATATATCCATAGAGTGGATGCCCACCGCCAGAAGCAGCAGGCCGGAGCCGACCGTCCCCGCCTTGGATGCGGCATGCATGCGGGTGTAAACATCAGGCAGGCGATTGAGCCCGATTGCGGCGATCAGTGAAAAGGCGGCACCCGAGATCATCAGCGCCGCAACCAGGATAGCAACGATCCAACCCATTACCGCCTTCCCTTTTCTTTTCCGCTATTCACCTGAATTTTCGAGGGGTTCTCAGCGAATTCAGACCGGCGTGCGCCATCCAGAACCCCTTTCGGGCCGCGCCCGCCATCCGGTCCGCGCGACAGCACGAAGCGCGCGAACGCCACCGTGGCCAGAAAACCGACGAGCCCGAGGGCAATGGCAATGTCGACATAGAGATTGAAGCCGGTGCGGATGGCAATGACCGCAATGAAGCCGATGGCGATGCCGACCAGCATGTCAAGCGCGACGATACGGTCCGGCAAGGTGGGACCAACGACAACGCGGTAGACTGTCAGCAAAAAGGCCACCGAGAGAACAACCAGCGCAAGTATATTTGCAAATGAAACTATCTGTTCCGGAGTCATTGCTGAAACGCCTCCATGATCTTCTTTTCGAAGCCGTTCTTAATGTCGTTTTTTGCGGTTTCGATATCGCTGCAATCGATTGCGTGCACGTAGAGCACCTTTCTGTCAGGGGAAACATCGACGGAAAGCGTGCCGGGCGTGAGCGTGATGAGATTGGCGAGCAGCGTGATTTCGAAATCCGTGGTTACGGTCAGCGGATAGGCAAAAATGCCGGGTTGAACGTCCAGTTTCGGGCGTGTCACCATCACGGCAACCTTCCAGGCGGAAAGCGCAAGCTCCTTGAAGAACAACAGCACCAGCGACAACACGCGGCCAAGACGCAGCCAGTGATTGCGCCCGACGGGAAGCTGGTGGCGGATAAGCCAGAGCGCCAGCGTGGAGACGATGAGGGCGAAGATGATGTTTGCCAGCGTCAGGCTGCCCGTTACCGCAAGCCATACCGCCACGAACAGCAGTTGCACGACATAGAGGCTCATGGCTTGCCTCCTTCTGGAAAGACCGAATGGATATAGGCTTGCGGGTTCCCGAGCCCGGCTGCGGCATCCTGGCTGAGATCAAGCAGGCTTTCGGGAAACAGGCCGAAGAACACGACCAGCAGCGTCAGCGCGACCAGCGGAGCGACGGAGGGCGCCGCGGCGGGCAAGGAGGGTTGCGGCAATGGCGTTGCCGCCGGACGCCAGAAACACAGAAGGAAGACCCGTCCGAAGGCGATGGTGGCGATGAAACCGGAGAGGAGAATGGCGGCGGCCAGCCACCATGCGCCGATATCGATCGCCGATTTGACCAGGACCGCCTTCGGCCAGAAGCCGGAAAAGGGTGGCAGGCCGGAACCGGCGAAAAACAGCGCGAGCGCAAGCGCCGAAAACCACGGAGCCTGTCGGTAAAGGCCGCCAAGCACCGTGAGGCTGAAACCGCCGCCGAGACGGGCGGCGTGACCTGCGGCAAGGTAGAGCGCCGTCATCAGCACCATGGAATGCAGTGCGTAGAAGATCGCGCCCGAGACGCCTGACGGCGTGCCGATGGCGATGCCCGCCATCATGTAGCCGATGCCGGATATGACGATATAGCCGAGCATCCGGCGAATATCGTTCTGGGCGAGCGCACCCACGGCGCCGAGCACCATTGTCAGCGCGGCGGAAGCGGCGATGACGATGCTGAGTTCCTCCCGCTCGACCGGGAACAGCATGACCATGACGCGCAGCAGCGAATAGATGCCGACCTTGGTGAGCAGTCCACCGAACAGGGCGGAGACGACGATGCGCGGCGTGTGATAGGAAGCGGGAAGCCAGAAATTCACCGGAAAGGCCGCCGCCTTCATGGCGAAGGCAAGCGTGAAGAGGCTGGCAAGCGTCATCAGCGGCGCGGTTTCGCGCAGTCCGTTTGCCTTCAACGCGATATCGGCCATGTTGAGCGTGCCGAAGATGGCGTAGAGATAACCCACCGTGATCAGGAAAAGCGTCGTGCCGATGAGGTTCAGGACGGCATATTTCAACGCGCCGTCGATCTGCTCCCGCGTCGAGCCGAGCACGATGAGGCCGAAGGACGAGATCAGCAGCACTTCGAACCAGACATAGAGGTTGAAGATGTCTCCGGTCAGGAACGCGCCGGTAACGCCGGCCATCAGCAGCATCAGGAAGGGATAGAAGCCGTAACGTCTGCCGCTGGCGTCAATATCGCTGCCGGCGTGAATGGCGCCGGCCAGCGCGACGATGGCGGCCGCGAGTGACAGCAACGCGCCGGTGAGATCGGCCGTGAAGGCGATGCCGAAGGGCGGCAGCCAGCGGCCCATGACCATGGTGAACGGCCCCTGCGTGGCAACCTTCCATAAGAGCGCGGCATCGAGAACCACGAGGAGGGCCAGTGCGGCGATGGCGACCGGCGCATGGTAGCGAATGGCGTGGCGCATCATCATCAGCACCGCGCCCGCGCCGATGCACAGCGCGATCGGAAGAATGATCAGCCAGTCCGGCAGCGGCACGGGCGCCATGACGAGCGCGGCGGAAAGATCGGTAACAGCGGAAGTGGGGGATGAAGCCATGTCGTTTCAGCCTCCCCGCTCAATAACCGAGCGGCGGCAGGGGCTCGCCTGCCGGTTCTGCGGTGCGCATTTCATCGGTATCGTCGGTCTGCAACTCCTGAAACGCGCGCCATGTCAGGACCAGCAGGAAACAGAAGAATGAAAAGGAAATCACGATCGCCGTCAGGATGAGCGCCTGCGGCAGCGGATTGGCAACCCCTGCGGGCAGCGTGTCCATGCCCGCCGGAATGATCGGCGGCACCTCCCGGGTGAGCCGCCCCGCCGTGAAGAGCAGCAGGTTGACCGCATTGCCGAGAATGGCGATGCCCAGCAGCACGCGGATGCTGTGACGTGACAGCATGAGGTAGATCGCGACCGAGAAGAAGATGCCGACGAGAATGGAGAAGATCGCTTCCATCAGTCGCTTTCCCTTTCTTCCAGCGCCAGCGCAATGGATGTGATGGCACCGACCACGACCAGATAGACACCGATATCGAAGGACATGACGGTGGAGAGCGCCAGTTCGACGCCGAAGAGGTTCGGATAGACCCAAAGCCCGGTCATGAAGGGCACGCCGGCGACAATGGAAACGAGGCCGGAGACCATCGAAAGCAGGAGCCCTGCCCCGGCAATCGCCAGCGGGTGAAAGAAGATTGCGCGCCGCACCGCCGCCACGCCATAGGCGATGCCGTAGATCGCCAGCGCCGAGACCGCGATCAGGCCGCCGATGAAGCCGCCGCCCGGCTCGTTATGGCCGCGCAGCAGGACGAAGATGGAAAACAGCACCATCAGGCTGGTGACGACGGGCGCCACGGTGCGCAGAATAAGCGTGTTCATGCCCGCGCCCCCTTCTTTTTGAACCTTTTCGCCGGCTCCTTGACCGCGGCAGGGCGGATACGGATCAGCGCCAGGATGGCAAGGCCCGTTATCATCACGACAGCGATTTCTCCCAGCGTATCCGTGCCGCGGAAATCGACGATGATGACGTTGACGACGTTCGCTCCATGGGCGATGACCTTGGAATAGCTGTTGTAGAAATCGGTCAGGCGATTGTCGAAGCTCACCTGCGTCGCGCGCATCAGGTAAAGCGCAAAGCCAGTCCCGCAGGCGATTGCAATGCTGCTGTCCAAGAGCTTCTGGCCAAGGCCGCGATGGTCGGATGGCGATAGGCGCAACCGGGTCATCACCAGCGTCAATATGACGACGGACAGCGTTTCCACCATGAACTGCGTGAAGGACAGGTCCGGGGCGCCGAACAGCAGGAAGATGACTGCCACCGCGAAGCCCTGGATGCCGAGCGCGATGATCGCCGTCAGGCGGCTCGACGCCGTCAGCACAGCGATGAGCCCCGCCACGGCAATGGCGATGAAGGTCAGTTCATGGATCGGCGCATCCCGCGGCCATGACGGCATGGACGGCAATTCGCCATAAAGAAACAGCGGCACGAGCAGCACGGCGGCGATGACAGCGAAAGTGGCGGTAACGTAAAATTCGAGACGGCCCGGCTGGATCAGCCGGGTGATGTGGAACGACATTTTCACCAGCATTTCGATGAAGACGTCAAAGCCTCGGTCCGGCCCTGCCCCCAGCGCCCTGAAGGTGCGGTCGATCAGGCCACGGACAGCGGAAAGCTGCGTATAAAGGACGATACCGAGTGCGATGGTGAGCAGCGACAGGCCGAGCGGCACGCCGATATGCGGAATGAGCGAGATTTCCACCGGTCGCGCCTCACCGGCAATGGCGCTTGCCATGGGTGTCGAGATGTAGAAATGCGCGATGCCGGAGAACAGAGCGATGGTGAGCCCCTTCAGCGCCAGAAGCGCCGGGCCAAACCAGAGCAGCAGCGGGCCTTCATGTGCATGTTTCGGGGTCTTTACCGGCTTGCCGAGAAAGGGTTTCAGCGCCACTGCAAAGGCGACGGCAAACATCAGCCCGTTGCCGAGAATGGCAATGCCGGTGAACAGCACGGCACGCGGATTGCCATGCGCGAGCGCATAATAAATCTCTTCCTTGGCAAGAAAACCAAAGAAGGGCGGCAGGCCGGCCATGGAAATCGCGGCCGCCAGCGCCGCCGCAAAGGTGACGGGCATGGCTCTTCGCAGGCCGCCAAGCTTCGTCACGTCGCGTGTGCCGGTCTCATGGTCGATGATACCGGCGACCATGAACAGTGCGCCCTTGAACAGGGAATGCGCCACCAGATAGAGCACCGCCGCCTCGATGGCATGGTCGGAGCCGAAACCCGTCAGCATGACCAGCAGGCCGAGCGACGACACCGTGGTATAGGCGAGCATCAGCTTGAGATCGGTCTGGCGTATGGCAAGCAGCGCGCCGGTGAGCATGGTCAGCCCGCCGAAGAAGGGCAGCAGTATCTGCCAGGCGGCGGTATCGCCCAGAACCGGATTGAGCCGCATCAGCAGATAGACGCCGGCCTTCACCATGGTCGCGGAGTGCAGATAGGCCGAAACGGGGGTAGGCGCCTCCATGGCGTTGGGCAGCCAGAAATGAAAGGGAAACTGCGCCGATTTGGTGAAGGCACCGCCGAGCACCAGCAGCAGCGCGGCCAGATAAAACGGGCTGTCACGCAGGATGTCGCCGCTGCGCACCAGCATCGACAGCTGCGTCATCCCGCTCATGTCCCAGATGAAGATCAGCCCGGCAAGCAGCAGCAGTCCGCCGCCGCCGGTCACCACCAGTGCCTGCAACGCGGCGCGGCGCGAGGCGGCACGTTCATGGTCGAAACCGATCAGCAGGAAGGAGGTGATGGAGGTCAGCTCCCAGTAGACGAACAGCATCAGCAGACTGTCCGAGACGACGACGCCCAGCATCGCGCCCATGAACAGCAGCAGGAAAGACAGAAATCGGCCCTGCTGCGGATGCCCCTTCATGTAGCCGCCGGCATAAAGCACGATCAGCAGGCCGATGCCGGTGATCAGCAGCGCAAATGTCAGCGACAGGCCGTCGATGAACCAGGAAAAGCTGAGATTGAAACTTGGGACCCAGGCATAACCGCCCGTCACCACGCCGCCAGCCGCCACCTGCGGCAACATCAGTGCGAAATGGACAAAGGAAAGCGCCGGCGCAATCGCCAGTATCCAGGCGGCATTGTGCCCGAATCTCTTCACCAGCGCCGGTGCGGCGAGCGCCGCGAGAAACGGCAGAAATAGCGACAGAAATGTCATCGGCGTGACATCGGACGTCATTCATATCTCCCGGGGTGTCCCCCACCCCTGCGCGCCATGGCTGGCGTTCTTGTTTCAAATCGGATTTTTCAGTTAAGGCATAGGCAATGCCTTCTCAACCCAAATCGACTCCCGGTCCCGCATCATAACGGAGTCGTTATGGGATATGTCCTCTTTCAATCCGTCATGGCGATGATTATCTGAGGCATGAACAGAAAGGATCATTCCATGAGCGATCTGACATCCCCAAAAGTGAAGAAGACCGACGCCGAATGGCGTGAGCAGCTGACGCCGGAGCAATATCGCATCCTGCGCGAGCACGGCACCGAGCGCGCCTTTACCGGGCCCTATTGGGACACATTCCAAAAAGGCCTCTACCGCTGTGCGGCGTGCGACGAGCCGCTGTTCCTCTCCGACACGAAATTCGACGCCGGCTGCGGCTGGCCAAGCTATTTCGAACCGGTGAAGCCCGGCGCAGTGACGGAACATCGCGACGCCAGCCATGGCATGGTGCGCACTGAAATCCGCTGCGCCAATTGCGGCGGTCATCTCGGCCACGTCTTCCCCGATGGCCCGCCGCCCACCGGTCTGCGTTATTGCATCAACGGCCATTCGATGGTGTTCGAGCCGGTCTGAGCCATGCCGCGTATTTCTTCTCCCCGGCGGGGAGAAGGTGGCCCGAAGGGTCGGATGAGGGGCTACGTTAGCAATATTCGGAGAGCTTGCCCCTCATCCCGCTGCCGCGGACTTCTCCCCCTCGGGGAGAAGAGACTCGTGACACTCGACCGATCAAAAGATGGCTTAAGCTTCTTGGCTTAACCTAATTTCAGTTCCATACACGTCAGATCCAGCCAGCGCCCGAACTTGGTGCCGACTTCCGAGAACCGGCCCGCGACCGTGAAACCAAGGCTTTCATGCAGGCGGATGGAAGCGGTGTTTTCCGACTCGATGGCGGCGATCAGTACGTGCACGTCGTTGACGGCGGCATGATCGATGAGCGCCTGCATCAGTTTCTTGCCGATGCCGTGGCCGCGGGCGTCCTTATGCACATAGACGGAATGTTCGCGCGTATGGCGATAACCGTCAAAAGCGCGCCAGTCACCATAGGAAGCGTAGCCCGCGACCTTGCCGTCCAGAACCGCGACGATGACGGGAAAGCCGCGCGACTTGCGGGCGGCGAACCAGTCCTTGCGATTGTCGAGATCGACCACCACCTCGTTCCAGATCGCCGTCGTGTTCACGACAGCGTCATTGTATATCTCCATGATGCCGGAGAGGTCATCAACGGTCGCGTCGCGCAGTTCCACGGTCATTTTCTCAGCTCCGTCTGGTTTGCGAATACGCGGCTTTGCCGCGCCTGCGCCGAGCCTTAAGCGATGAGACGGAGACATGTCCAGCGCCGCGCTCTCACGATCTTTACGAAGCCAGGGGAACGAGGCTGAAGGCGGTGACCACGGCAAAATAGTGGACCGCAGCGGCTGCGACCACAAAACCGTGCCAGATCGCATTCTGGAAGCGCAGCTTTTCCCACACATGGAAGATGACGCCGAGCGAATATATGACGCCGCCGGCGACGATCAGCCAGAGCGTGACCGGCGCGAGATGCGACGACAGCGGCTCGACCACCATGACGCCGCTCCAGCCCATGGCGAGATAAAGGCCGATGGCGACCCGGTCGTAACGGCCGGGAAACAGGCATTTGAGAAGGATGCCGCAAATCGCGGCGAGCCAGATCAGCCCCAGCATGACCGCGATCATGGGATCGTGGATACCCCGCATCAGAAACGGCGTATAGGTGGCTGCGATGAGAATGAAGATCGCCGAGTGATCCAGCCGGCGCAGGAACCATTTCACGTTCGAGTGCGGCCAGATATTATAGGTGAAGGAGACGGATAGGCAGACGACGAGACCGAGGCCGTAAATCCACGCCGCTGCAATGGCGCTGAGCGTACCCCATACCATCGCGTAGAAAATCAGCGCCGTGGCGCCGATAAGCGCCAGCACGATGCCGACCCCGTGGACGATGCCATCGGCGACAATCTCGTGAAAATCATACTGGCGTCCGAACCGCCACAAATCACTCATAGTCCAATCCTGTCTGCGTGCTTTCACCAAAGCATGAAGACAATATTAGACAGGAACAAGACAGCAGCCGGTTAATGGCGATCAAATTGCGTTCGGTGCTGTTGCGAAAGGAGAGGTCCTGGGTTGCCCTGCGGCCAGACCAATTGCCTGTGAAGCGAGCGGTATACACTTGTTTCTTCTCCCCGCCGGGGAGAAGTCCGCGGCAGCGGGATGAGAGGGCAAGGGTAGATGTGGTCGGAGAGCTTGCCCCCTCGTCCGGCCCTTCGGGCCACCTTCTCCCCAGCGGGAAAAAAACCCAGTCACGCTTTCCCGGCCATCACAACGCCGCAGCACATTCCTGACAAAACGGCGTATAGGGAACAGCCTTCAACCGATCCTCCGAAATCTCGCTTCCGCATTTGACGCAGGTGCCGAAAGTGCCCTTGGCGATACGCTCGAGGGCGGCGTCGATAGCGCGCAACTCATCCTGTCCCACCTGCCCCAGCTCGTCCAGCACCTCGTCATTGCTGCGTTCGGTGGCCCTGTCATCGTCATCAGGATTGCGCGGCTCTTCGAAGTCGGCCTCGATCTTATGCAGGCGGCGATAAAGCTCGCGCTGCCGGTCACGCAGGATTTTCTCGTAACTTTCTGTATTCATTTACTTTTCCTCCAGCCGATCTTCTTGTTTTGTCGCATTTCCGGATGGAAAACCGGATTCCACTTTTCCTGAAAATGCTTGGAGGGGCGGGAAACCCGCCCGCAACCCTAAAGCGTCAAACCTTAGCGATCCACCAGCACAGAGCATTTGGCGTGGCGCACCACGCGGTCGGCGGTGGCGCCGATGAAATAGTTGCTGAAGTCAGGCGTGTGCGACGCGATGATGATGAGATCAGCCTTGTGTTCCTCTGCCGCAGCGATGATTTCCCGCGCCGGCGCGCCGCTTCTGATTTCATGGCTGCCGTTGAAACCGACCCTGGCCTTGAGGTCCGAGAGTTTTGCCTTGGCGTCCTTGATGGCATTTTCGATGAGGTCGACAGGAAGGTCGATCGCCATATAGCCCGGCAGTTCCTCGACAACGTTTATGAGAACGATCTCGCCGTCGGGGTCCAGCAGTGCCTTGGCCTTTTCGAGAATCTTTTCTCCCTTGTCAGTGGCGCTGAGGTCTACCGGTACGATGATCTTCTTGTACATGGCTGTCTCCTTTGACGTGATCCGCCGTTGTGTCGGGCTCAAGCTCATATTTGCCGGCCGGCGCAGCCTTCACCTTGATCGAAGTCAAAGCCGAAGCCATGCCGGAACCGGACATTGTCAACGAATAGTGGACAGTCAATCGCCAGCTGGTGATCTTTGCTGAACGACGAAACCAGCCCATATTCGTCTTCGACAAACGCCGCAAAGCGGCGAAGCCGATCTCGTCGGCAACCGGCCCACCCCTTGGCGCGTCGGAATCAATATGGAGATGATGATGAGTGAAATCAAACAATTCGCCCTGACGCGGCCGGCCTATGTCGGCCAGGCCCATCTCGTCGTTCACGATCTGCCGCGCGTTTCGGATTTCTATCAAAAGATCATCGGTCTTTCCGTTCTTGAAAAGAACCCGAGCGGCGAGGTGCTTGGCGTCGGAGGCCAGCCGCTGCTCACACTTTCCACCTCCAGCACGGCGGAACGCGCGCCGCGCAATGCCGCAGGTCTGTTCCACACCGCATTCCTGATGCCGAGCCGCGATGACCTCGCGCACTGGCTGGCACATGCCGCTCAGAAAAATGTTCAGCTTCAGGGTGCGTCTGACCATCTGGTCAGCGAGGCCATCTATCTCGCAGATCCGGAAGGCAACGGCATAGAGGTCTATCGCGACCGGTTGCCGGAAGAATGGACCTACCAGCCGGATGGCACGGTGGAGATGGCGACAATCGGCCTCAATCTTCAGGCGCTTTACGACAGCGCTCCGAAAGCGGCCTTCACCGGTGCAGCGGAGGGAACCGCCATCGGCCACATTCACCTGCAGGTCGGCAATATTCCGCAGGCGGATGAGTTTTATCAGGATGTGCTGGGGCTTAAGATCATGGCGCGATATCCCGGAGCAAGCTTCTTCGGATCGGGCGCGTATCACCACCACGTGGCCGCCAATATCTGGAACAGCCGTGGCGCCGTGGCCCGCAGGGAGAACATGACGGGGCTTTCCGGTTACTCGCTGAAATTCAACGAGCCGGCCGCGCTTGAGACGGCTCTTGCCGCACTCGACCGGCTGGAAATCTCCACCGAAAGGCAAAGTGACGGCATCTTTTTGAAGGATCCGTGGGGCATAGGGCTAAAGCTTTCCGCATAAACGCTGAACGGGGCGGCAGAAATTTCAGCCGCCCCGGAACCGCCGGATTTGTCGGACGTTAACCTCGTTATTGGGGGATAGTCCGATGAATGAGAATGCCAAGCCGGATCTTTCCGGCACTGCGGCCTTGCCAGTAGACAAGGCCGATCCGCTTGCGACACCCGCCTCTGTTTCACAGCGGGATGACGCGCGCAGTCAGCAGCCGCTGGGGCGGGAGGCGCTTGACGTTTTCGTTGCCTGGTCGGTCATCGGCATTTTCCTGATCATGTCCATGGCGGTGATCCACGAATTATCGATGATTCTGATGCCCGTCGTCATGGCTGTCGTTGTTGGCATGATCCTGGGCATCTCCGCCGAAAAACTGGCCTCCTACGGCATTCCGGGTGCCGGTGTCGCCATCATCCTGTCCACACTCGTCGCTGCGGTCATTTTTTTCGTGGTCAATTCCCTGATCGACCCGGTCTCACAGCTGGCATCGGAAGGCCCTGCCCTGATCGAGCGCAGCATCGACCGCTTCCTTCCTTACCTCGAAAATCTGCGGTGGCTGAATATTTCCGCGGCCACGTTCAGCATGGGCTCCATGTCGATGGAATCGCTGCTGTCGCGTAGCGGCGAAATCATTTCCCTGCTTGGCGCGAATGTGACGCCGGCCATCGTTCAGGGACTGATCTTCCTGGCGGCTCTTCTAATGTTTCTCTACAGCCGGCTGCGACTGCGCAAGGCTCTCATCATGGCCTTTCCGGCGCGCCATCAAAGGCTCAGAACCATTCGCATCATCGGCTCGGTGGAGAAGGTGCTGGGCACCTATTTTGCCACGGCAAGCCTCATCTACGCCGCGCTGGGTGTGACGATGATCGTGATCGCCTATCTCGGTGGCCTCGCCATGCCGCTTCTTTGGGGGCTTTTTGCCTTTCTTTCGAGCTTCATTCCGTTTCTCGGCATCACGTTGATGACAATATCGCTGACCGTCGCCGGTATCATCACGCATGACAACATGATCCTCGCGCTGCTGCCGGCGGGAGTGTTCTTCACCATCCACCTCTTGATGGAAAACCTCGCCTTTCCGGCGGTGGTGGGCCGCAACATGGAGATCAACCCCTTCCTCGTCTTTGTGATGATTATCTTCTGGACGTGGATGTGGGGCGCGGCCGGCGCCATGCTGGCCCTGCCGTTGTCGCTCATCGTCATGACGGTGACGCGCGAACTCTTCCCCTCCCGCCGGGTCGTGCCGAACCTGCCGGATTGAACGGCGGATACAGAGGCGGAGGGCGCGACGCGCCTCCGCCAACGGAAAATCTCCTGAAACCCCACAACGAGGCCGCTCAGGAAGCGAGCGGCATCTCGCGCACCTGCCCTTGCGCCATGCGACGCTCATGCTCGATCAGCCATTTCTTGCGCCACAGGCCGCCGCCATAACCGGTCAGACTGCCATCCGCACCGAGCACCCGGTGGCACGGCACGACGATGGCGATCTGGTTGGCACCGTTGGCGCGCGCCACCGCGCGCACGGCGGATGGCCTTTCCATGGCGGTTGCGAGTGCCGAATAGCTGACGATTTCGCCCACCGGGATTTGCCGCAGGCTGCGCCAGACATCGCGCTCGAAGGGCGTGCCGTGGCCGGCAAGGCGGGTTTCGAAGGAGGCTGACTGCCCGGCGAAATAGGCCTTGAGCTCGGCTTCGATCTGACCTGTTACCGCCGTTCGGCCGAGCACCATGTCCGCGCCGGTGCGGCTCTTCAGCCGCTTCAGTTCGGCCGGAAGCGCCGGCCGGTCCGCGAATTCTAGCAGATGCAGGGCATGATCGTCGGCAATGGCGAGCATCGGACCAATCGGCGTATCGATCCAGTCACCCTTCAGGAACCCCCTGCCCTTCATGGCGGCGGGAGAGGAGCCGAAGAACTGGTTGATCGCGGCGCGGAAGCCGCTGCCGGAGTCGTAACCGGCGTCGATCTGCGCGCCGATTACCGCTTCGCCGGAAGCGATGCTTTCCACCGCATCGCCCAAGCGGCGCAATCTGGCGATTTCCAGAAAGCTCATGCCGAAACGGCGCTTGAAGGTGCGCCGCACGGTGGAGGGATCATGGCCAAGCGCCACCACATCCTCCTCACGCCAGCGCCGCGCCGGTTCGTTTTCCAGCACCGTCAGCAGTTGCGTTACCGTTTCATCGGCCGTGCCATAGGAGAGCATCGGTTTGCAGCGCTTGCAGGGGCGGAACCCGGCCTCCAGGCATTCGGCGATGGTCTCGCGGAACCGGCAGTTTTCGACCTTCGGTTTGCGCGCCGTGCAGGTGAAGCGGCAGAAGATTTTGGTCGAGGTCACGCACACATAGGCCACGCCTTCATAGGCGGGGTCCTTGTTCACAAGGGCGGAATAAAGGGTTTCGGTGTCGGGGCGTTTGAACAACATCATGACGAAGATGCTAGCGCAATTTCGAACGGCACGCCGCCGAAAAACGGGCGTAGATGTGGGGGATGTTGTCAGCTCTTTTCTTCCGCGCCGTTTGAAGGAAAAGTCTGCGGCATATTTCTTCTCCCCGCCGGGGAGAAGGTGGCGCGCAGCGCCGGATGAGGGGGCAAGGGCAGAGATATGCGGAAAGCTTGCCCCCTCATCTGCCCTTCGGGCATCTTCTCCCCGGCGGGGAGAAGAAACGGGCGGCAACCTTGGAGATCAATTCCCCGGCGGCGCGAAGGATGGGTCGTCCAGCCGCGTGAAAATCACACCGCGGGCTTTAAGCGCTAGAAGGCCCTTCACCACGCCTTCGCCCGCCTCGTGGGTGGGCTGGTTGATGTGGGAGATGATGACATCGCCATTCTTCGCCGCAGCGATATGCTTGGCCGTCGCGGCAGCGCCCAGCAGCGAGCCGCCATCGCCATTGACGGAGTAACCCGCCACGCGCATGCCGAGCCGGTTGATGGTGGCCATGGACGAGCTTGTATATTTGGCCGTCGCACCCCGAAACCATTGCGGCTGGATGCCTGTGGCGGCGACGATGGCCTGACGACCGCCTTCCACTTCCTGCACGACCGCAGCTTCCGATCCCGCAGCAGCGATGCCGTAAATCGAAACGGGCTTGTCCACTGCCGGCACATGGTTTTCGCCGTGGTTTTCGATCTCGAACAGGTCGGGATTTGCCATAAGCACCGCGAGTGCCTCGCTGTTATGCTTCAGCCAGCGGGCAGTGACGAAGATTGTTGCGGGAATGCGCTCGCGCACCAGCATATCGAGAATGCGGTGGTCGGTCTTGCCCATGCAGGCGTCCAGCGTCATCGCCACCCGCACCTTGCCGTCATGCTGCGGCGACATTTTCAGCGACGGCTCGACAAGGCCGTTCGCCGCAAAGGCGGCGGAGGCGGCAGAGGCAAACAGGGCAGCAATAATGAGGCGACGCAGCATTTTCATTTTCCGCAATGTGGCAGAGTGTATTCCCGTGGCAATCCGCCCGCAAAGCGCCCGAATTATGGCGCGGTTTCCAGCGCGGATAGCGCCTCCAGCGCTTCTTCCACCCGCTGGCGTTCCGCGCTGGTAAGCGGCAGGATCGGCCGGGGCGGTTCGCTTACCGTCAGCGACAGGATATTGGCGGCGGCATAAACAACCCGGATGCTGCCAAATTCCTTGAACAGCGCCCAAAGCGGCTGGAAGGCCGCATCGAGCCTTTTTGCCTCCTCCGCATTGCCGGTCTGTGCCGCCCGCATCAATTGCAGCGCCGGAACCGGCAGCAGGCCGCCAATAACACTGTACCAGGTGTCACCGCCGGCGAGTGTGGCCTCGGCGCAGCCCCAGTCACCGCTATAGCCGATGGCGAAATCCTCCGACAGTTTGGGCCTGAGCCGCGCAAGCTCGCCCGCATAATCGGAATCAGCGGGCAGCGGCATCTTGATGGCGCGGATATTAGGAATATAGGCGAGCCGCACCAGAAGTTCGTCGCTGAAGGTGAAGCGGGTGGTCGTCGGGTTATTATAGATGGCGAGCGGCAGGGCCGTCGCACCCGCCACGGCGGCGAAATGGTGATAGGCCTCTTCCTGCGTCAGCGGCGTGTAGGAGACCGGCGCGAGCAGCAGCGCACCGGCACCGGCCGCTTCCGCATCCCTTGCCAGCGCCACGGCTTCATCGGTGCGCAAGGCGCCGACGCCCGCCATCAATATGCGCCTGCCCTTGAGGATGGCGGCGGCTGCCTCGATGGCGCGGCGTCTCTCCTCGCGAGTGAGATACATATAGATGCCGGTGCTGCCGAGAATGCCGACCGAATCAACTGCCGCGACATCCAGCCGCTCGATCAGGGCGGAGAAGGCTTCAACATCGACCCGCCCTGCCTCATCTGCCGGCGTTATCGGAAAAGCAGAAAGTCCCTTGAATCGTCTCGCCATGTCTGTGCCCCTCACTTCGATCAGATGTCAGGGTTACAGAGCCGGTTGCGACGGGGCAACAAAGCGGCGGCTAAACGCCGGTTCGAAACCGAAAAATTCCGTGATCAGTCATAAAGATACAACTTCTTCCACTGCTCCTCGGGAATTTTGTCGCCCACACGGTAGTCGAAGGACTGGATGCTGAGACTATCGCTCTTCAGCTGACACTTGTATCTGAGCTTGTACCATTCGCCCGAACTTCTGAAGACCGCGCCCGGCGCCTTGATGGAGTTCTTTCCCACTTCCGGATCACCGAACGTATAAGCGATCACCTTGTCCGGCTTCATGCCCTTCTGCTCGGTCGCTATCCGCTCCATCGCCTCGATATCACAGCGCTGTTCCAGACGCTCCTCGGGAGCAAGCGCGTTCAACTGCCGCATGACGCTGGCATCAATCGCAAAAGCGGGGGTGAGGGTCTGCAAGCCAAGGAAAAAGGCAGAAAGGGCAGCGGGAAGAAGCTTTCGCATGGGGTCCTGTCAGTTTTTTCGTTTGTTCTTGACGATGGATGGCGTGCCAGCGGGCGGCACGCGTCATCGCTGATTTGCCGGATATTGCCAAAATGTGATCGAAAGCTGACGAAATTGTGCCGAGGCCTCATTTCCTCTGTGGAGATTTTGAAACTTGATCGGCCGCAGGCCGCACTCTACATCTTGGTGCCGCCCAGGAATTTTTACAGGAAAGCGAGTTTCCATTGCCGATTTTCAAGAACCTGCCCGCCGCCCCGACCGCCGAAAAACGGCCCGTTCAGGATACGCATCACGGCATTACCCGCACCGACGATTACGCATGGTTCCGGGCCGATAACTGGCAGGCCATGTTCAAGGACACCTCCATTCTCGACCCGGCGATCCGCGCCCATCTGGAGGCGGAAAACGCCTATATGGAAGCGGCCATGGGCGACACCAAGGCGCTTCAGGAGAAGCTTTTCGAGGAGATGAAGGGCCGCATCAAGCAGGATGATTCCTCCGTGCCGGTCAATGACGGGCCTTATGCCTATGGCACGCTTTTCGTGACCGGCGGCGAGCAGCCGCATTATTTCCGCACCCCGCGCGGCGGCGGTGAGAAACAGGTGCTTTTGAACGGCGACAAAGAAGCCGAGGGCAAGGATTATTTCCGTCTTGCCGGTCTCGACCAGTCTTCCGATCACACACATGGCATCTGGGGTTATGACGACAAGGGCTCGGAATATTTCACCCTGCGCATCCGTAACCTCGAAACCGGCGAGGACCTTGCCGATATCGTCGAAAACACCGGTGGCGGCGGCGCATGGGCGCCTGACGGCAAGAGCTTCTTCTATACGCTGCAGGACGAGAACCACCGCCCTTCCAAGGTCTTCCACCATATTATCGGTGAGCCGCAATCGGCCGACCGGCTGGTCTATGAGGAGAAGGATCCCGGTTTCTTCATGGGCGTCGGCGCGTCCGTTCTCGATGATTTCATCTTCATCGACATTCACGACCACGAGACCAGCGAATATCGCATTCTCTCCACGAAAGACCTGACCGCCGAACCGGCTATCGTGGCAGAGCGTGAGGAAGGCATCGAATATTCGATGTGCGAAGGCGGCGATGTCTTCTTCATCCTCACCAATGATGGCGATGCCAAGGATTTCCGCATTGTGGAAGCCCCGGTCACGGCGCCCGGCAAGGAAAACTGGAAAGAGGTGGTGCCGCATGAGCCGGGCCGGCTGATCCTCTCCGTCGATGCCTATGCCCGCCATCTGATATGGCTGGAGCGCCGTGACGGCCTGCCGCGCATCGTCATCCGCGACCGCCGCACCGGCGAGGAACATTCCATCGCTTTTGCCGAAGAGGCCTATTCGCTCGGCCTGCATGGCGCGGCGGAATATGACACCGACGTCATCCGTTTCTCCTATTCCTCGATGACGACGCCGAGCCAACTGTTCGATTACGACATGGTGACGCGCGAACGCACGCTTCTGAAGACGCAGGAAGTGCCATCGGGCCACAATCCTGATGATTACATCACCCGCCGCATCATGGCCCCTGCGCATGATGGTGAGCTGGTGCCGGTCTCCCTGCTTTACCGCAAGGACGTGGCGCTCGACGGTTCCGCTCCCTGCCTGCTCTATGGCTACGGCGCTTACGGCATCACCATTCCCGCTTCCTTCTCCACCACGACGCTGTCTCTGGCGGACCGTGGTTTCATCTATGCCATCGCCCATATTCGCGGCGGCAAGGACAAGGGTTTCGAATGGTACGAAACCGGCAAGATGGAGCACAAGCAGAACACGTTCAAAGACTTCATTGCCGCTGCCGATCATCTCGTTCAGGAAGGCTTCACGTCTTACGAGCGCATCATCGCCGAGGGTGGTTCTGCCGGCGGCATGTTGATGGGCGCCGTCGCCAATATGGCGCCGGAGAAGTTTGCCGGCATCATCGCCGCCGTTCCCTTCGTGGACGTGCTGACAACGATGCTGGACGACACGCTGCCGCTGACGCCGCCGGAATGGCCGGAATGGGGCAATCCGCTGGAATCGGCAGAGGAATATGGCTGGATCGCCGCCTACAGCCCCTATGACAATGTCGGTGCGAAGCCTTACCCGCCGATTCTGGCGCTTTCCGGCCTCACCGATCCGCGTGTGACCTATTGGGAGCCGACCAAATGGGTGGCGAAGCTGCGCGAAAAGACCACGGGTGAAGCGCCGATCCTGCTCAAGACCAACATGGCGGCAGGCCATGGTGGCAAGTCGGGCCGCTTCCAGCGGCTGGAGGAAATAGCCTTCGAATACGCCTTCGCGCTGAAGGTAGCCGGCAAGGACGCCGTCTGATGCCCGATGCGGGCGGCGTAGGCTGCCGCCCGCATCGTTTCGCACAAAAATACCTCGCGAAAAAAGATTTCAGATTGTTTTTTCCACAAATTGCGGCACAAATTTCTTATTTAAACAAAACTTGAAATCATTGAGAATTTTTATTTCGATCTACTGTATAGTCGATATTTTCTACTGAATAATAAAATACACGCCATGTATTACCCGAACAGGAAAATCGCTCCATAGATCACCTGCATGGCTGCCCTGCGCATTGCCGCGTTGCAATATCACTTTTTGGCCGTATTATGCACGGCGTTGACATATTCATGCGCCTTTTCGCCGCAGTTTCCGCGGCAATCTCGCGGCTTGTTCTGCGGATATTCTCTCGCCGGATTTTCGGCATCTCCACGCGCCATGTCAGTTCGCCCTTGGCAATCCGGGCTTTGCAGTGCTCCCGCTTTGCCAAATGAAAACACTGCATTAGACTTGGAGGTCTCCTCATGAAGAAACTCCTGGCCTCGACCATTCTCGTAACGGGCTTTACCATCGCTGCCGGTGCAGCATCTTCCGCCAATGCCGCAGACAGCTGTGGCAGCATCACCATCGCCGAAATGAACTGGGCATCCGCCGGTGTCGCGGCCTACGTCGACAAGTTCATCATGGAAAACGGCTATGACTGCACGGTCAATGTCGTCAGCGGCGACACCACCCCCACTTTCACCTCCATGAACGAGAAGGGCCAGCCCGACATGGCGCCCGAAATGTGGGTGAACACACTTGGCACCCCCTACGAGGAAGCCGTCAAGAGCGGCAATCTCATTCAGGAAGTCAAAATCCTGAGCGAAGGCGGCGTTGAAGGCTGGTGGATTCCGAAATATCTCGCCGACGAACATCCAGAGATCAAGACCGTCGAGGATGCGCTGAAGCATCCCGAACTGTTTCCCGCGCCTGAAGACGCCAGCAAGGGCGCCGTGTTCGGCTGCCCGCCCGGCTGGGGCTGCCAGCCAACCACCGCCAACCTGTTCAAGGCCCGCAAGGCTGATGAAAAGGGCTTTGCGTTGATCGATACCGGCTCCGCGGCCGGTCTGGATGGCTCTATTTCCAATGCCTACGAAAAGAAGCAGGGCTGGCTCGGCTATTATTGGGCTCCGACGGCCATTCTCGGCAAATACGATATGGTGAAGCTGGACGATGGCGTTCCGCTTGACCGGGCGGCTTACGACAATTGCATCGCCAAGCCCGATTGCGCCGATCCCAAGCCAAATGCCTATCCGGTGGCGGAGGTCTTCACCGTCGTGACCAAGGATTTCGCCGAAAAGGCGGGCCCTTCCATCGACTACATCCGCAAGCGGCAGTGGGACAACGACACCGTCGCCAAGGTTCTGGCGTGGATGGATGAAAATCAGGGCACCAATGAAGATGGGGCCGAGTATTTTCTCGAGAACCATGAGGAACTCTGGACGAAGTGGGTTTCGCCCGAGGTGGCTGAGAAGATCAAGGCTTCGATGTGACGGGAGGCGGGGTTGGCGCAAGCCGCTTACCCCCCTCTGCCCTGCCGGGCATCTCCCCCTCAAGGGGGGAGATCGACCTGCGGCGGGGGTCTCGCCCATCGCTTACGTTGAGATTTTGGAAAGGGTGCGCCCTGCCGATCTCCCCTCTTGAGGGGGAGATGTCCGGCAGGACAGAGGGGGGTGACCCAGCCTCCGCCCACCCCAACAACCCAAAGGGAAAACAACAATAATGGCCCTCTGCACCTACCTGCCGGACCTGCTCTGCAAGTTCCCGGCAATCGACAACTCCACCATGCGCGTGGCTCGCAAAACCATCGATGACGGGTTTCGCGATATCGTGCGCAATTACGGCGATGCGATCGACGTCGTCGTTCACCCGCTGCAGCTTTTCCTCAATTCCTCGGAGCGTCTGTTCATCCAGACGCCGTGGATCATCACCATGCTGGTCATTCTCGCCATCGTGCATCTGGCCGGACGCAGCTTCAAGATCACAGGCGGCACCGCCATTTCCCTGCTGATGATCGGCGCGGTCGGCCTCTGGCGCGATGCCATGACGACGCTCTCCATCGTCGCCATCGCTACCCTGATCGCCATCGTCATCGGCCTGCCGCTCGGCATTCTGATGGGTCGTTCCGAACGCCTGCAACGCCTCATCAATCCCGTGCTCGACGTGATGCAGACCCTGCCAAGTTTCGTTTATCTCATCCCCGTGGTGGTGATTTTCGGCATCGGCAAGGTTCCGGGCCTGATAGCAGTGGTGATCTATGCCATTCCACCCGTCATTCGCCTGACCAGCCTCGGCATCCGCCTCGTTGATCGCGAAGTGCTGGAAGCGGCAGACGCCTTCGGCTCCTCCAACGGTCAGAAGCTGTTCAACGTGCAGCTGCCGCTGGCGCTGCCGACCATCATGACCGGCATCAACCAGACCATCATGATGGCGCTCGCCATGGTCGTCGTTGCCTCCATGGTCGGTGTCGGCGGGCTTGGCAAGAATGTGCTGCAGGCCATCAACAACCAGTTCTTCACGGTGGGCTTCCTGAACGGTTTCGCTCTGGTCGCCATCGCCATCATGTTCGACCGGGCGAGCCAGGCTTTCGGCAAGCGCCTGCAGAAATACCGCGAGGTCTCCCATGGCTAAAAGCATCGAAATCAGGAATCTTTACAAGATCTTCGGCAAGCATCCCGAGAAGTACCTCGAAGCGGTGCGTAAAGGCATGGACAAGGTCGAGCTGAACGACAGGCACAACCACGTTCTCGGCCTCAACAACATCAACATCACCATGCCGGGCGGCAAGATCACCGTCGTCATGGGGCTGTCAGGCTCCGGCAAATCGACACTGATCCGCCACATCAACCGGCTGATCGACCCGACCGCCGGCGAAGTTCTTTATGACGGCGAGGATATCTGCGGCATGAGCGCCTCGGCGCTCAGGCAATTCCGCCGCCACAAGACGGCGATGGTGTTCCAGAAATTCGGCCTTCTGCCGCATCGCACGGTACTCGAAAACAGCGTCTACGGCCTCGATATCCAGGGCGTACCGCGCAAGCAAAGCGAGGAAAAGGGCCGTTACTGGCTGGAGCGTGTCGGCCTTGCCGGTTACGAGGATTATTATCCGAACCAGCTTTCCGGCGGCATGCAGCAGCGCGTCGGCCTTGCCCGGGCGCTTGCCAATGACGCCGATATTCTCCTGATGGATGAGGCCTATTCGGCGCTCGATCCGCTCATCCGTGTGGATATGCAGACCATGCTGCTCGATCTGCAACAGGAGCTGAAGAAGACCGTTGTGTTCATCACCCATGATCTCGACGAGGCTTTGCGGCTTGGCGACCATATAGCCATCCTGAAAGACGGCGAAGTGGTGCAACAGGGCGACGGCCAGAGCATCATCCTCTCGCCAGCCGATGGTTACGTCACCGACTTCGTGCGCGACGTCAATCGTGGCCGCGTGTTGCAGGCAAACACTGTCATGGAGCCGCTGGAGAGCAAGCCCGAGGGCATGCCGGTCCCAGAGACCGCAACGCTCGAAACCATCGCCCGCGACATGTCGGAAGCCAACGAAACGACCGCCCATGTGGTGGACGAGGACGGCAAGCCGGTCGGCAGCATCGGGCTCGATACGCTGGTGGCTGCGATGGTGACGCCCGCGCCGCAGGAAGCGGCGGTGACGGTCGACGTTGAGGAAAAGGAGCTGGAGGCCGTGCGGCAAGCGGCGGCACCTGCGGCGAAGGAGACGGCGTGAGCCTGTTGGCCGCGCCTCTCTAGCCCGAAAACTATCCGTCGTCATCCTCGCCCTTGAGGCGAGGATCCATGACCCAAGGTCGGCGCGTGGAAAATGGATCCTCGCCTCAAGGGCGAGGATGACGCGGAATGTGAGGAGACCTACCGGCATTGATGCCGTCCCGCTTCTTCTTGCGCGTAAAACGGGTGCAATCCCCTTGCTCGTCCACTCTCGATGCCAAAACGAAGCACTACTTCGCCGGCTGTCAACCCTCGACAGTCGCTGCAGCGCAGCAAGCGCAAGTTTCGGACAAGTCGCCGCCGTTAACCATTCGTTAACTTTTGAACGCGGAATCACCGACATGCAGATCGAAAGCAATATTGGCGGATATAACTATCAGGGTCGCATCCGTGACATCGAAAAAGCTGGCAGCGCCCAAAGCGCGCCGGAGGAGCAGGCGGTAAAACGCGGCCCCGGCAACCCCACCGTTTCCAGCACCATTCTTTCCCAGTCGCTGGCCAATGTTCTATGGGCCGTAGGCAACGGCAGCGCGCCGGCCTATCAGGATGCGGCCACCGCCTCCCCCGAGGACAAGGCGGAAGCGCAGGCTGAATGGGTACGCAGCGCCTATTCGGAATATACCGAATAGGCGATTCCAATCAGCCTCTTGCCGGGCTGACTTCCACCGTCACATGCGAGAGTTCATGTATGGCGGCAAGTTTCTGCTTATAAAATGCCGGTGCTTTGGGCGCCTGCGAAAGGATCGCCACGATGGCGGCGTGATGCCCCGGCCCCACCTGCCAGACATGCAGATCGGTAATGCGATCCTCTTCCGTTTCCACGCTTTCACGGATTTCCTGCGGCAGATCCTCAGCCGGCGGCAGCGCGTCAAGCAGGGTTGTCGCCGTGGAGCGGATCAGGCCCCATGACCAGCGGGCAATCACCAGACCGCCAACGATACCCATCAACGGATCAAGGAACGACCAGCCGTTCCACTTGCCGAGCAGCAGCGCGACGATTGCCAGAACCGAGGTCAGCGCATCCGCCAGCACATGCAGATAGGCAGCGCGCAGATTATTGTCCCGGCCGCCCTTTGCGCCGTGCCCGGCATGGTGCCCGGCATGGGACCCGTGATCATGGTGGGCGTGGCTGCCGTGCCCATGGTGGGCATGTGAGCCGTGGGCATGACCGTGGCCGTGGCCGTGGCCATGATCGTGGTGATGGTCATCCTTCAAAAGCACGGCGCTGAGAAGATTGACGGCAAGGCCGATGATGGCGACGAGGATGGCCTGGTTGAAATCGATCTCGACGGGACTGACGAGGCGCATCCCGCTTTCCACGGCAATCAGCAACGCCACCACCGCCAGCACGATGGCGCTGGCAAAACCCGCGAGATCGCCGAACTTGCCGGTGCCGAAGGTGAAGCGTGGGTTGCGGGCCTCGCGGCGGGCATAGAGATAAGCGAGTGCCGAAATCAGCATCGCGCCCGCATGGGTGGACATGTGCCAGCCATCCGCCGTTAGCGCCATGGAGCCGTACCAGTGACCGGCGACGATTTCCGCCACCATCATCGCCGCGGTCAGCGCGATGACCATCCAGACGCGCCTTTCATTACGCTCGTGGTTCTGGCCAAGGAAAACATGGTCGTGACCGGCTGCTGCGCGGTATTCGGATGTCGTCGTCATGTCGCTTAATCCTGTCGGTTTTACCGGATGTAGGTCTTCAGCACCTGGGCCAGCTCTTCCGCCGCCCGCGCCCGTTCGTCTTCATTTTCGGCATGCACCACGTGCTCGTGCAGATGCTCCTGCATTACCTCCCCCGTCAGGCCCGAAAGCGCGCCGCGTACCGAAGCGAGCAGCTGCAGCACCTCGCCGCAGGGCTTGGCATCATCGAGCGCACGTTCGACCGCTTCCATCTGCCCTTTCAGGCGGCGGATGCGGGCGAGAAGCTTTTCCTTGTTGCGGATGGTATGGGACATGGCCGACCTCATATACTATAGGGGGGTATAGTATATTGCGGTTATTTTTTGCACAAGACGTGCATGACGCAATCTTCGGGAATGTTTCGGACCTTAAAAATACCCCATCAAAACTAGGGGACTCACAGTCATGACGACTATCGCAGCAACCAGCAGCATCAATTTCGCCTCTCCGGTCCGCGGCATCGCGCCTGCGCATAACCGGGAGAGCCAGTCCACCACCGAGGCGGTGCAGGAGCTCACGCGGGCGGCCCATCGCGCCATTTCGGTGGCGGGCAATGTCGCCACCACCGTCGCCCCGCTGGCCGGTGCCTCCGCGAGCCTGGCTGCGGCTCTCTGGAACATGGACAGCAGCGCTTCGGCCTCCACTGGCGCCAATGCTGAGGTGGCCGCTTCCGCCCAGCCGGATATGGCAAGCCTCGAATCGCAGATTCTGAAGGCACTGGCCCAGGCGCTTGGCGTCAACGAGGCCGCTTGAGGCCATTGAACCGGGGACGGAAAAGCCATATCTCTAGAGACTGGAGATATGGAGAAAGCCATGCTGTCCATCGGTGAACTGTCCAAACGCACCGGCGTCAAGGTGCCCACGATCCGCTATTACGAGCAGATGGGCCTCATCCGCGAGGCGGATCGTTCGGAGGGCAACCAGCGCCGCTACGAAAAATCCGATCTCGAACGGCTGGCCTTCATCCGCCACGCGCGCGATCTCGGCCTGAACATAGACGCCATTCGCGAGTTGATCGCGCTCAGCCAGCACCGGGAAATGCCGTGCGAGGGTGCAGACCGCATCGCCGCCGAACATCTTGCCGATGTGCGGGAAAAAATCGCCAGCCTGAAGAAGCTGGAACACGAACTGGAGCGGATCGTCTCCCATTGCCACGGCCATTCCATCGAGGATTGTTATGTCATCCGCGCGCTTTCCGATCATGGCATGTGCGAGGGGGAGCATTGAGCCGAGAAGAGGCTGACATTCGAATGTCACGTGCACCCGGTAATCGCCTCTTGCCCGCCTGAAAAAAGGACGTCAGATGGCCGAGCTCTTTCCTGAAATCACGCCATCAGACACGATTTTCCTTGATGTTTCCGAGGGCCATCGGCTGCACGTGACGATTGCCGGCAATCCGGCGGGGCGACCTGCAATCCTGCTGCATGGAGGGCCTGGTTCAGGATTGTCATCGACAGCGCGACGCTATTTCGATCCTGCCATTTTCCGCATCGTCCAGTTCGACCAGCGCGGCTGCGGTCAAAGCACGCCAAACGCCGCTGATAGTCTTGAGCATAACACTACGCATCATCTGATCGATGACATTGAGGCCATTCGCTGTGCCCTCGCGGTGGAAGACTGGCTGATCTACGGCAGTTCATGGGGCTCCACGCTGGCCCTCGCTTACGCACAGCGCCATGCAGACCATGTTCGCGGCATGGTTCTGGCCGGCGTCACCACCACCCGGCAGAGGGAAATCGACTGGCTGTACAGGGGGCTGGCAATGTTTCTGCCGCAGCAGTGGCAGCGTTTCATCGCCGCGATCCCCGATGACGTGTCCAGGCAAGATCCGGTCGGCGCCTATCGCCGGCTTCTGAATGATCCCGATCCCGCCGTGCGCGCAAAGGCCGCCCTAGAGTGGCACCTGTGGGAGGCGGGCTCGATCAGCGCGGAGGGCATTTCGGCCTTTCCGGAGAAATGGCGCGACAGCGCGTACATTCTCGCCCGCGCCCGCCTCTGCGCCCATTATTTCCACCATGCGGCCTGGCTGGATGATGGCGCGCTCCTGCGCAACGCCGGAGACCTCGCCGGTATTCCCGGGATACTCGTTCAGGGCATGCGCGACTTGCAGGGGCCGCCCGTCACCGCTTTCGAACTTGCCGAGGCGTGGCCGGGAAGCGAGCTTGTTACCATCGATGGCGCTGGCCATTCGACGGGCGATGCGGGCATGGAAGACGCAATCCTGTCGGCAATTGCGCGATTTGCGAATTGACCCGCTTGACAGACGGCGGATTCGGGCGCATTTCATTTTCCATGATCAACGAACGCGCACCCATCTCCTGCTCGTATTTTTGGGCCTTCCTCTAAGGGCGGCTCGACAGATCATATTGTCAACAAGCCGCCGTCAGGCGGCTTTGTTGTTTTCAAACGTCCTGACGGCACCGATAAGACCAAAGGACCGAAAAAATGACCGAAGATAGCTCCCTGACACTGGAAAGACCGCCCGTCGTCATCATCCGAGGCGCGCGCAAGACGGATCTGCCCGAACTCAACGAGATGATCACGCTGCTGGCCTCCTACCACGGCGATGCGGCGGCGATCACGCCGGCGAAACTGGAGCGCGACCTGTTCGGCCCGCTGCCCTGGGTGCATGGTCTCGTGGCCGAGGCTGATGGCGCGTTGATCGGTTACGCCCTGCTTCTGCCGCTCTACAGGGCGCAGGAGGGCCGCCGCGGGCTCGAACTGCATCACCTCTTCGTGCGTGACGGCCATCGTGGCCATGGCACCGGCCAGCATCTGGTTTCCCGGGCCCGCGATATCGCCAAGCGTCTCGGCTGCGACTATCTTTCCGTCAGCGCCACAACCGGCAATGTGGCGGCGCATCGTTTCTACGAAAACATGGATTTCGCGCCCCGCCCGGTGACCGGCATGCGCTATATGCAGTCCATCGCCTGATTAAAAAACACGGAGACGACCATGACACGGATCGCCATTGCGCTCGCCCAGGATTTTGCGGACTGGGAGCCGGCGCTGCTTGCCGCCGCGGCGCGCAGCTATCTCGGTGTCGAAATCGTCTATGCCACGCCGGACGGACGGCCGGTAACCTCCATGGGCGGGCTGAAGGTGACGCCGGATACATCCTATGACGCGCTCGATGCCGTTGACATCGATGCGCTCGTCATTCCCGGAGGCCTGAGCTGGGAAAAGGGAACAGCTGCCGATCTCGGCGAACTGGTGCGCCGGTTTCGCGAGAAGAACCGACTGGTGGCCGGCATCTGCGCGGCGGCAAGTGCGCTGGCAGGCACGGGCGTTCTGAACGCCGTTGCCCATACCGGCAATTCGCTGGCTTCGCACAGGGCCTATTCGGCCTATAGCGGCGAGACGCTTTACCGCGACCAGCCGAAAGCGGTCAACGATGGCGGGATCATTACCGCGGCCGGCAGCGCGCCGGTCAGTTTCGCGGTGGAAATTCTGAAAAGCCTCGGCCTCTTTGGTCCGGAAGCCGAGGCCGAACTTCAGGTTTTTGCGGCGGAGCATCGCTGAGGCATAGCCGCCTCGGTTGTTTGCACTCCCCTACTCCCCGTCATTCCGGCCTTGAGCCGGAATCCAGCCGACGCGCATCTGCGCGGCGAGATGACTTCTTTCAGCCCAAGGACTTGGGCTGGATGGATTTCGGCTCAGGGCCGGGATGACGGAGGTGAGAACAGCGATGATTATCGCTGATCCAGCACCCGGCACACACGTGCTGTGTGATCGCCGCCCTCCCCGGCAATCGCCCGGCGAATATCGCGGCTGTTCAGATGCAGGCTGCGGCCGGCGGGTAAATTTGCACGTTTGATCTTGGCGAGTGCCGCCGCCACAAAGGCGGCCTGATGGTGTTGGAAAAAGGCAAGAGCCGCCTCATCCGCCGGGCTCGGGCCCAGTACCGCCTTGAAGGCGAGACGATGCACGGCGCAGTAAGCGCCGTGACCGGGAACTGCAAAACGCAGCGCATCGAGTTCCTCACTCCAATCCGCTGCGTCCTCCATGACTTAGGCCGACTGGAAGCGGTTGAGGAAAAACGTGCTCAATGTTCCGAGCAAAGCCCAGAAGACGAAGCTCGTAACCGTAGCGGCGACGATGAACTGACGCTCCAGCGGCAGCGGTGCCAGTGCATGTTCGCCTTCCGGCGGCAGGGGCGCACCCACCACATGCGGCGCGACGATCAGCACCAGCGCCAGGACGATGGCCCAGGGTTCGCGACGGAAGGCGATCAGCGCGATGCCGCCGGCTGTTGCGGCAACGGTTGCGAGCCACCAGATCTGCCGTGCCTCAAGTGCTGCGGCGGGGCTGCCCGGCAGTTCCGGCGGCAGGCCGATCATCGGGGCGAGCATGACGGCGGCAAATCCGGCAACGCCCCACAAAAGCCCCTCACGCCAGGCGCCATTGGTGCCGCGCAGCGAAATCAGTCCGGTCAGCACCAGCGCATAACCGATCGCGGTCAGGACATTGGCGGCAACCGTATAGGCAGTGCGTTCGAAACCATCGGCCGGAGCCCAGGCCTTTTCATTGTGCTCGTGGGCGGGAACCACAGCACCGGGCGCCGTGGCCTCGTGGCTGTGGGCAGCTTCACCGCCCGCGCCCTCATAGGTCTCTGCCTGAAGGATGAGCGGCGTGGTGCCGAAGGCCTGCATGGCTGAAACGGCTAAGCCGCCGAGGATGCCGACGAGAACGGCGGTAAAGACGATATTGCGAAAAGACGACATGACATTCCCCTCAATGGCAGGGGAAGGCATTGGCATGACGCGTGTCATGGGCGGCATTGTGAACGGCTTCCACATGCGAGAAACCGACAAAACCGACAACGAACAGGCCAAGCACGATCGCCGTCAGCGATTGCGCGAAGCTGCCCGTTTTTGCTGAAACGGCTGAATTGGCCGTATTCTGGTGGATGGACATGGTGACCCCTCTCCGGCGCGACCCCGCGCCTCTGGATGCGGTCGAACGGCAAAGCCATGCGACCGCCTGCGATACACTTCACCACGGGGATACGAGACTGACACAGGGGGCATCGATCTTGCCACCCTGACATTCCGCTCTTCCGGACACCCCGCCGGCATGGACATTTCCGTGATGGCAGGTCTCCTGGCTTACGGGTCAAAACCTGAAACACCTTCCCGGCATCACCTCGCCTCAACCGGAAACGCCGGTTCGGTCGAAGGGTCTGCCAGTGGCATTTCGTTTCAGGCTCTCCGCTCACAGTTGCGGGGGCAGCCACGAATGAGGATTTCTCCCTATCGTGTTCCCTTTTCACCTTCCGGAACGCCCGGAAGGAACCATCACAGGGTTGTTATCCGCCGAGTCGGGACGGGAGTCAATGGGCACGCATGCCAACGGGACCCTCAGCGCGCCGGGATCGCCTTCAGATAGGCGGCGATCGCGTCGCGGTCCTCGGCTGTCAGATGCGCCATGTTCTGCTGCACCTTCACCATGGAACCGCCGACACTGTCGAATTCCGGGGTGAAGCCGGTTTCGAGATAGCTCGAAATATCGGCCTCGGCCCAGCTTCCGATGCTTTGCGAGCCGGGGGTAATGTCCGGAATGCGGCCTTCGCCTTCCGGATTGGGGCCGCCGGCCAGCCACTTGCCCTTCAGGAAGCCACCGAGCGCATTGCGCGGCGTGTGGCATTCGCCGCAATGGCCCGGACCTTCCACCAGATATTGGCCACGCAGAAGTTCGGCATTGGCATTGGCCAGCTCGACGCGCGGCGGTGCCGAAGGGTCGAAATACAGGAACTTCCAGCCGCCGAGCGCCATGCGCATGTTGAAGGGGAACGGCAGATCGTGGGCGGGCGCATCGTTCTGGCTCGCAGGCAGGGCCTTCAGATAACCGAAGAGGTCATTGATGTCCTTCTGCGTCATCCGGGCATAAGAGGCATAGGGGAAGGAGGGATAGAGATGTTCGCCGTTCTTTCCCACACCACGCGTCATGGCATCGCCAAATTCCGCCAGCGTCCAGCCGCCGATGCCGTGCTGCGGATCAGACGAAATATTTGGAACATGAAAGGTGCCGAAGGGGCTTTTCAGTGCCTGCCCGCCTGAAAGCGTCAACAGCGCTTCACCCTTAGCATCCGGCGCGGCATGACAGCTTGCGCAGCCGCCCGCCCAGAACAGCGTCTCGCCATTGGCGAGATCCGGCTCACCGAGGCTCACCCAATGGCTGGGCGCCTGGCGCTGCGGCGCGGTCACCCATGCGAAAATCCCGTAGCCCGCAACGGCCGCGACCACGATCCCGCCCACAAGCTTCGTCCAAATGGAAGACATGCCCCTCTCCCCATTCTCCCCTGACAAGGTCAGGTGTCTTTCGTGACGGAAAAACGCCGCCCGGGAGCGGCGTTTCAAACTCGTTCGATTATTTCTTCAGGCGATAGGTCTGGTGGCAGGTGCCGCAATCGGCGCCCAACGTCTGCATGGCGGTGGTTACACCCGCCTGATCGGTGGGGAGATTGGCGAGAATCTTATCCGCATCTGCGCCGAGCTTGGCGGACTTGGCCTTGAAGTCCTCGAAGTTTTCCCAGATCGCGGGCGCTGCCGCGCTGCCGGTCTCGGTGCCGGCGGGGAACTGGTCGGGGAAAGCCTTGGCATTGGTGCTGATAGTCGTCACGGCGGCCTTGACGGCTTCGGCGTCGAAAGGCTTCTGGCCCTTGGAGATGGCGGCGAGCGCTCCCATGGAGCCACCGATCTGCTTCATCATGCCTTCACGTTTTTCGACTTCGCCGGCAGCATAGACCGCTCCGGCGCAAAGACAGCCGAACAGCGTGGCCGCTGCGATTGTTTTCAGTTTCATACACTCTCTCCTTGATTCCGGCGGGCGCCGGACGCTTGATGGAACGCCGCGAGGATGCCCTTTCCACATGGCGAAAAGAAGTCACATTGCGGTGAATTCCATCGTGAAAACAGAAGCCTAAGACAAGGCTTCCCACAATGTGAGAAGTGCTGCGGCGATCAGCATGAAACCGGCGATGCGGCCGATGACGATCGTAGCCGCGGGAGAGGAAACGAGCCATGCGCGGCTTCTATCCGCCGTCAGCGCCAGCGCGCCATAAACGGTGAACTGCGTTACCGCCACCATCGCACCCAGCACCAGCCCCTGCATCCAGATCGGTCCATAGGCGGGTTTGAGAAACTGTGGGTAGACGGCCATCATGAACAGGTAGGCCTTCGGGTTTGACAGGCGGGTCAACACCGCCCGCCAGAATGCCTTTTTCACCGAAGCGCTTGCCTCAGCCTCATCGCCGTTCACGACAATCGCACTGCGCACCAGGCCGATACCGATCCAGACCATGTAAGCCGCGCCGACGACAAGCAGCGGCAGGAACAGCGACGGCATCCATGCGGCAAGCATGCCGACACCCAGCGCGCCATACAGCGAATGCACGATGCCGCCGGCGCTCATGCCCACGGCGGCGGAAAGGCCGGTTCTCCTGCCACCTGTCAGCGCGCTTGCCAGCACGAAGAGCATGTCCATGCCCGGCAGGATGATGATGCCGAAGAGGACAACAAAGAAAAGCCAGAGATTTTCGGCATAAGTCATGTCAGTATCTTTCATACCGGATAGAGGTGCATTCGAGAAACCCCATGTTTCTCAATGTATTTTTCCGTTTATAGGGAACGCCAACTGACAGCGTTGTGTCAGTTGCGTGGGAAAATCCATCGGGAAGACGGCAATGCGCAAGGCCTCAAGACTGTTCGAGATCATCCAGATTTTGCGGCTGGCGCGCCGCCCGGTGACCGCGCAGACGATTGCCGACATGCTGGAGACAACAGTGCGCTCGGTCTATCGCGATATGGCAGCGCTTCAGACCATGCGTGTGCCCATCGCAGGGGAACGCGGCGTGGGGTATATTCTCCGGCCCGGTTTCAACCTGCCGCCACTGATGTTTTCCATCGAGGAAACCGAGGCAATCGTGCTGGCGCTCGCCATGGTCGACCGCACCGGCGATATGGAATTGCGCCGGGCCGCGAAGAAGGCGAGCGACAAGATTGCCGCGTCTCTGCCCGAACCGCTGTCAAAGACCCTTTCCGCCAATGCCCTCCACGCCTGGGGCAGCATCGCGCCGGCACCGGCAGGACTTGATCTCTCGACGGTCAGGCGTGCGGTGCGCGACGAGGAGACGCTGGAAATCATCTATCGCGATGAAGCCGGCGCGGAAACGCGGCGGCGGGTTCGGCCAATCGCGGTGATCTACTATTCCGAAACAGTGAATATTGTCGCCTGGTGCGAGCTGCGGCAGGCGATCCGCAATTTCCGCTCGGACCGGGTGCAGAGCTGCCGGGCGACCGGCAGTTTCTTCAAGCTCGAAGGCGAGAAGCTGCGGCAATTGTGGATGGCCGGCTGGCAGAGCAACCAGCCGGCCATCCCTTACTCACAGCCATAAGAGGCGATCCTCCTCCCGCCCGAAACCGCGAATGGCGATTCGGTCGGCAAAGACATCGGCGATGGCGAAGGTGTTCTGGTCGGGCGTGTCGACCATGCCCTTGAAATTCACGAAATGTGTATTGCCCGATACGCCGTAATTGCCCTCATGGTTATGGCCGTTGAACCATGCGATGGCGCAAGTATGGGCGTTGAGAAGATCAAGGATGCGCGGCGCGTCCCACATGTTATGAGCGTTTTCCGGATAGACAGGGTAGTGGCACAGCACGATGACTCTTTCGCCCGCCGCATCCGCCTTTTGCAGAACCGCCCGCAGCCAGTCGAACTGCTCGTCGCCAAGCGAGGCGTTCCAGTCCTGCGCGTTGATGGCGCCTACTTCCGAGAGGCGCTTCAGCCGCTCGGCAGCAAGGGTGCGACGCGGATCCCCAACCGGTGGGGCGAAAAGGCTGACGTCGTTGCCATCAAGCACGGCGAAGCGAATGCCGCCGACGGTAAAATCATGCCAGGCGGCGGCCATGCCGAGGCGGGCGTGGACGCCAGGCAAATGCTCGGCGGCAACGGCGAAATCGTGATTGCCCGGCAGCAGGAGCGAGCGGTGGCGAAGCCGGTCGTAAACGGCAAGAATCGCATCGAAATTTTCAAAACCGCGATCGATGATGTCGCCCAGCGTCACGACGAAGGCCAGATCTTCGCGATTGAAGGCATCCACCGCCTCCGCGAGCTTTTTGGGACTTTCGCGATAATGACGGCCCATCTCGGGACGCGGATCGATATCGGCATATTGGGGATCGGCGACTATGCCGAAGGAGAAGAGAGGAGTTGTTTTTTCAGTCATGATGCGCCGCGATAAACCCGGCGGATGACAGGCTTGTGACACGAGCAGAATATGCTCCAAAGCAAAACACCCGGCCTGAGAGCCGGGTGTTCAATAGGTGGTTCCGCAAGCTTTCCGTCGCCATGCTCGGGCCTGTCCCGGCGCATCTGCTGACATCCCGTTTCAGGGAACATCCGCGGATCCTCGGCACAAGGCCGAGGATGACGTCGCGCAAGAGGTGGCTGCCTCGATCAGCAACCACGCTTGTCGCAAGCCTTACTTGGCAGCTGCTTCGTAACGCTCCAGGACGTAGTCCCAGTTGATGAGGTTATCGACGAAGGCTTCGAGGTACTTCGGACGCAGGTTGCGGTAGTCGATGTAGTAGGAGTGTTCCCATACGTCGACGCCGAGGATCGGTTCTGCACCGTGAACCAGCGGGTTTTCGCCGTTCGGGGTCTTGGAGATTTCTAGCTTGCCGTTCTTGACGGACAGCCACGCCCAGCCGGAGCCGAACTGCGTGGTGCCGGCTGCGATGAAATCGGCCTTGAACTTGTCGTAACCGCCGAGATCGGAGGCAATTGCCTGCTCAAGCTTGCCCGGCAGCTTGTTGCCGCCGCCGCCCTTCTTCATCCACTTCCAGAAATGAACGTGGTTGTAGTGCTGGGCCGCATTGTTGAAGAGACCGGCATTGGTGCCAAAGGACTTCTTCACGACTTCTTCGAGCGACAGGTCGGAAAGACCGGCTTCAGCTGCAAGCTTGTTGCCGTTGTCGACATATGCCTTGTGGTGCTTGTCGTGATGGAACTCGAGCGTCTCGCGCGACATGTAAGGTGCAAGCGCGTCGTAGTCGTAGGGGAGTTCGGGAAGTTCGAAGGCCATGGTTTTTACTCCTTTTTGCAGCGCGTTACCGCTCCTAGAAACCGTGTGAGCGGACCATAGGAGCGAAGCTCTGTTTGGGCAACCTGTGAATTATCAAAATGTTCCGCCAAAAGAGAAAATTCCTCTCGCGCCGGCCGCCACCATATTTGTTTCACACCGCTGGCGTACCGTTTTCCACCCTATCGGTTCGCTTTTGATCGAGATTGTAGGAAGGAAATTCCATGATACGCCCGATGATCCACACAGCCGCCCTTCTTGTTGCCGTCTCGTCGGCTGTCCTGCCTGCGTCCGCATCTTCGGACGATGCGTGGAAGGAATTCGTGGCGGATGTGCAGACTGCCTGTCTTGCCGCAGCCGGAGACATGATCGACGACGCCAAGGCGGTCGTCGATCCCGTTGGCAGCGAGAATTACGGTCTTGCCATCCTGACCGGCAGGGCAAAGGGCGCGGATGTGACGGTCAGCCATATCTGCGTCTATGACAAGAAGACAAAGGCCGTGGAACTCGGCAGCGAACTTGCCGGCGATACGCTGAAGGTGGAAATTCCCGGCTCCACCAAGCCCTGACGCGGGTCAAAAACGCGGCGTGGTATCGCCTTCGCCCAGTGCGCGCTGCATCAGCACCGTGTCCAGCCATTGACCGTGTTTCCAGCCGATGGATTTGAAGGTTCCGACGTGCTCGAAACCGGCGGCGCGATGCACGCCGACCGAAGCCGCATTTGCGCTGTCACCGATGACGGCGATCATCTGCCGGAAGCCGCGCACGGTCGCCTCCTTGATGAGCGCGTCGAGCAGCTTGCGGCCAATACCCATGCCTTTCATCGAAGGGTCGATGTAAACGGAATCCTCAACCGTCGCGCCATAGGCCGGGCGGGCGCGATAAGCCCCGGCATAGGCATATCCCGCCACCTTGCCGTCACGCTCAGCGACGAGATAGGGGAAATTGCCCTCCACCAGAAGGCGGCGGCGCTCAGCCATCGTTTCCGCCGTTGGCGGATCGATCTCGAAGCTGGCGCGGCCATGCAAAACGGCGTCCCGGTAAATTTCGGTAATGGCTGGGATATCCGCCTCTTCACAGGGGCGGATCAGAAGGCTGGAAACGGTGGAAAGGGTCATTCTCTTGTCCTGCGGATCATTCACGCCGTCATTGTGCATTGCGGCGCAGCCAAAATAAAGATTATCTGACTTATACAATCGATAAGGTTTTCTTTGATGATGGATCTCGACCTTCGGCAAGTGCGAAGTTTCATGGATGTGGCCGATCTCGGCAGCTTTTCCGCCGCCGCCGACAAGGCCGGAGTGACGCAGCCGGCCATCAGCCTGCACATAAGGCTGCTTGAAAAACAGCTGGGCGTGCGGCTGATCGAGAGGGTAGGCAGGCGCGCCCAGCCGACGGCGGCGGGCCGCGACTTCCTCATTCATGCAAGGCGGATTGCAGAAGAGGTGGCGCACGCCATCGATACGGTCGCGCCGCATCGCAGCGGGGTGACGGGACGCCTGCGCATCGGCACGGGCGCCACCGCCTGCATCTATCTCCTGCCGCCGGTTCTGGGGCGTATTCGCGCAGCCATGCCCGGCATCGAGATCGTGGTGCAGACGGGCAATACCCACGATATCCTGCGGCTTCTGGAGGCCAACACGATCGACGCCGCCGTGGTGGCCCTGCCCGCCAGCGGCCGCAGCCTCGATATCAGCGATATCCATTTCGATGAGCTGGTCGCCGTCTTCCCGAAAGATATGATCGCGGACACAGGGCTGCTCACCGCAGATGTGCTCTCGACCAAGCCGCTGTTGCTCTACGAGGGCGGCAATACGCGCAGGCTGGTGGATCAATGGTTCGCTGCAAGCGGTCGTGCCGTGCAGCCGACGATGGAACTCGGCAGCGTGGAAGCCATCAAGAAACTTGCAGGCGCCGGGCTTGGCCTTGCCATCGTTCCACGCATGGCAGTGGAACAGGACGCCACTCCATCGGGGCTGCAATGGCGCTCACTCAATCCGCCGCTCGAACGCCGGATCGCTCTCGCGATGCGGCGCGACAAACACATGACTGCGCCGCTGCGGGCGCTTGCCGCAGCACTGCCGGATGTGCGGAAAAGGTGAAGTCCGCGCCGGTTGCGAGGGCCGGCTTCGACCTGTTGACGACATGGAACCGTACTCTCTCATCCGTCATGCCGGACTGGATCCGGCATCCAGCCACGGCGCGTCTGCGCCGTGAAGAGAGTTTTTCGCGATCAAGGACTTGATCGCGCTGGACCCCGGATCCAGTCCGGGGTGACGGAGCCCATAACCAAGCCTCCACCCACACATTCGGTCCACGAGTTTCGTTCTCAGAACTCCGTCCAGTCGTCACCCTTCACGGCCAGTGCCGCATTGCCACGTGCAGCGATCGGGCGGGCTTTCGGGGCGGAGGTGACCGGCGCAGGGGCCGGGCTTGCAGCGCGCTGCATCTGTCTCGCCGTCTCCCGCAGGGCCGAGGTCTGGTGGCCGAGCTGGAACTGCGCCAGCAGCGCCTGGAGGTTGGCGCATTCCTGTGCGAGCCCCGCACCGGCCGCATTCATTTCCTCGACCATGGCGGCATTCTGCTGCGTGGCCTGATCCATGTGGTTGACGGCGGTGTTGACCTCGGAAAGGCCGGCCGACTGTTCCTGCGCCGCCGTGGCGATGGCGTCCATGTGGCTGTTGACGGAGAGCACCAGCTGCTCGATCTCGGAAAGCCCGACGCCGGTATCGGCCACCAGCTTCACGCCTTCGCCCACCGCAACGGCTGACGTATTGATGAGCTGCTTGATTTCCTTGGCCGCATTGGCCGAGCGCTGCGCCAGTTCGCGCACCTCCTGTGCAACGACGGCAAAGCCCTTGCCGGCATCGCCCGCCCTCGCCGCTTCAACGCCGGCATTCAGCGCCAGAAGGTTGGTCTGGAAGGCGATCTCATCGATCACGCCGATGATCTGACCGATCTGACGCGAGGAATGTTCGATGCGTTCCATGGCGGCAACGGCATCGCGCACCACCTTGCCGGAAAGATCGGCCTTCGTCCGCGCTTCCCGTACCGTGTCGCGCGCTTCGCCGGCGCGTTTGGACGTGGCGGACACGTTGGCGGTGATCTCTTCCAGCGCGGCGGCTGTCTCTTCCAGGGAGGCGGCCTGCTGTTCGGTGCGGCGGGAAAGATCGTCGGATGCCGACGACACCTCGTGTGCGCCGCCATTCACCGTTTGCACGGACTGGCCGACGCTGGTCAGCGCTTCGCGAAGCTGGTGCACGGAGCTGTTGAAATCGTGCCGTAGCGCCTCGAACTGCGGCGCGAATGGCGTGGCGATCTCGCAGAGCATATCGCCCGAGGCGAGGCGGCGCAGGCCTCCTGCCAGCGAACCCGTCGCCTGGTTGAGCCGTGCTTCGGCTTCGGCCTCGGCACGCTGCTGCAGCTCGATGCGGTCGCGTTCGGCCTGTTCCCGGTTTGCGACGGCATCCGCCTCCAGCTGCCGATTGCGGATGGCGGCCTCACGGAAAACTTCCACGGCCCGGGCCATCTCGCCGATCTCGTCACCGCGTTTTGCGCCAGCGATATCGATTGCGAGATTGCCGCCCGACAGTGCCATCATGGCATTGGTCAGCCGGCTGATCGGCCGGGTGACGCGGCCGACGATGACGGCGAGCGAGACAATGCAGAGGGCGAGCGTGACCACGAAGACCGCGAGAAAGATCACCGCATCGGTGAAGGCTTCCTGTTTCGCCTTCTCGGCGTTGGCATCCAGCACGTCCATGGCGGCAGAAGCGATCTTGGCAATCGTGCCGAGATTTTCCGTGACGGTGGTGCGCCAGCTATCCATGGTAAAGGACGGCGTGCGGCCATTGTTCAGATCTTCGATGAGCTTGGTTCGCTGGGCGTTGAAATCGCCCTTGAAATAGGTCTTGTCCGCAGTGGCGTAGATGTCCTTGAGCGATTGCGGCGCCGATTCATGCGCCACGAGATCGCCCGTTGCTTTCCACGCGAAAGCCGCGCCGGCATCGAAGGCGCCGAGCTGCTGCATTTCCTGGGCGGTAAGAGGACGGTTCTGCGCCACAGCAGCGTTGAGGACAACGGTGGCGCTGCCACCAAGCGCGCGGGCGGACCAGCCGTAGGATCGCAGCTGAATGAGGCCTGTCTGGCCCTGATCCAGCGAACGGACGGCGCCTTCCAGCGCAGTCGAGCCGGCTTCGAGAGACGCAAGGAAATCGGCGCCCAGCGTCATCACGGTCTTGTCGAGGCCGTTTTCGCGCCGATCAAGCGGCTGGGAAATATTGGCGTCCACCTTCTTTCGCAGGTCGACGAACTGTGCGTAGACATCGCTCACGCGCTTGAGCGGCCCCTGGAGCTTCGCATCTGCAATCGACGGAGACTGCGCGATAAAGGCCGTCATGGCGGCATCCACCTTCTGACGCGCCGCCTGCACGCTGGCGACGCTGCCCGCGGATTTCGAAGGATCGACGGTGAGCGCGGTGGCGCTGTCGCCACGCTCACTGCGGAAATTCAGAAGCGCGTTGAAGAGAAGCTTGTCGAGCGCGACAAGCTGCGCAACCTCAGAAAAGGCGCTGGCACGATTGACCGAGCGCCAGGCTTCGTTGCCGACCAAACCGGCAAGTGCAAGGCTGATGGTGAGAAAAAAACCTACAAGTACATTTCGAATGCTGAAAGACATCTGGCGGCCCCCGCTGCCCGGAAGTGAAGATGTCGCAAGCTACAATTCTGTTTTCTAAAATTGGATTAAATTACCCCCTGTTTTCAGGGTTTTTTTGCATCGCAAAAAAATGGCCATGACCGAACGAATGTCTGTCATGGCCGTTTCACGCGAATAGATGCAGAATTCAGACGTCTGCGCCGAGACGTGCCCATTCCATGTAAAGATCAAGCGCCTTGCGGGCGACCGGGCCGGCCTGCAGCTCGCGGTCGTCGAGCTTCACGACAGGCGAAACCTTGGAATAGTTGCCGGAGCAGAAGATTTCGTCGGCCTCACGGAAATCCTCAACCGAAAGCGTCGCTTCCCGCACGTCAAAACCGGCCTGGCGCAGAAGACCGATCACGCGTGAACGGGTGATGCCGGCAAGGAAGGTACGGTTCGGGACCGGCGTGAGAACGACGCCGTCCTTGACCATGAAGATGTTGGCGGAGGCTGATTCCGCGACATTGCCGTTCATGTCCCGCATCAGGGCGTTGTCGAAACCGCGTGAGCGCGCTTCCAGAATCGCGCGGCCGCTATTCGGATAAAGGCTGCCTGCCTTCGCGTCCGTCATTGCCGTTTCCGGCGAGGGGCGGCGCAGCGGCGAGACGGTGAGCGTCAGCGGCTTGCCGGCGTCCATCGGCGCTTCAAAAAGGCAGAGCGCAAACCGGGTGGAACTGGCATCCGGTGCAACGACGCTGCCGGGCATGCCGTGTTCGGCCCAGTACATAGGCTTGATGTAGATCGCCATCTTGCCGTCGAATTTCTTCACGCCTTCGAGCGCCAGGGCCTCGATTTCCTCGGCGGTCATGGTCGGCTTCATGCCCATGTTGACGGCAGAGCGATTGACGCGCTGGCAGTGCAGATCAAGATCAGGCGCGACGCCATCGAACCAGCGTGCACCATCGAATACCGTAGAGGCCAGCCACATGGCATGCGAGGTTGGCCCGATGAGCGGCGGATTGCCAGGCAGCCATTGACCGTCAACATAGGTCCAGGTGGTTGATCGGGGTGCGGTATCGACGCTCATGATGGTCTCCTGTCTCGAGCGTTTCCGTTCGGTAAAAAACGCTCCGTCTTTTTGTTCTGATGCATTGCCGGATGAGGAACGCTGTGCGCGCGCAACCTGGCATGTGCGGGAAATCGGCCGGAGTGAATGCCTCTCCCTCAATGAGGTCAAGTTTTAATTGCCGCGATTTCTGATTTTGATGGAAAATAACAAAGCAGCGGCCCCGGCAGGATGTTTTATGAGGCGAAACAAAAGGTTGGTGAATAGATTCATCACAATAATTCATCGATTGAATGATGGCGGGGCGATTTCGCCCATGCGATGCTGACGATCTGACGGCAGTCCGCAGGAGAAAAATCATGGCATGGTCCGCACAGCAATATCTGAAATTCGAAGACGAGCGGACGCGCCCGGCGCGGGATCTCCTGGCCCAGGTGCCGCTGGAGCGGGTGCTGAACGGCTATGACCTCGGTTGCGGTCCCGGCAATTCGACCGAGCTTCTGACCGACCGTTACGGCGTCAATGTCATCACCGGTATTGATAGCGATGATGATATGCTGGCGAAGGCAGCAGACCGGCTGCCGACCACCCGCTTCGGCAAGGCCGACCTCGCGCATTGGAAACCTGCGCAGAAGGCAGACCTGCTTTACGCCAATGCCGTTTTCCAGTGGGTGCCGGATCATCTCGCCATTCTTTCGCAGCTGATGGACCAGCTGGAAAGCGGCGGCGTTCTGGCCGTGCAGATGCCTGACAATCTGCAGGAGCCGACGCATATCGCGATGCATGAGACAGGTGACGAAGGCCCATGGAAGCAGACTTTTTCCGATGGCCGGTTGCGGCGCAAACCCCTGCCCGCACCTTCGGATTATTTCAACGCGCTTTCACCGAAATCCGTGCGGGTGGATGTGTGGCACACGATCTATAATCACCCGATGAAAGATGCGGATAGCATCGTCGAATGGGTGAAGGGCACGGGGCTGCGCCCCTATCTCGCCGCCGCCGGCGAGGAGAACCGCGAAGCCTTCCTCGCCGACTATACGCGGCGTATCAGGGAGGCCTATCCGCCGATGGCGGATGGCCGGTTGCTTCTGCGGTTTCCCCGCCTTTTTGTCGTGGCGGTCAAGACGTAGGGCATCAGATGCGACGTGCGATTGTCACACGCGGACGCCTCCCCACCGCCCTCATTCCTGTGCCTGTCCCAGGAATCCAGCCAGCCCAAGTCCTTGGGCTGACAGGGCTCTCCCCGCCGCGCAGACGCGCGTCGACTGGATTCCTGTGACAAGCACAGGGATGAGGAGAGTGCGGAGCAGGAGCGTGCGGAATACCGCGTGCATGGACGAGGATGGCTTTATTTGACCAACCCGGCCAAACCGCTTGTCATCAGCTCGCAAAGGCATAGACCCGGAGGCGATGGCTGTCCGGGTCGGCGGCCGTGAAGGTATAACCGAACTCCATTTTCGCTGGCTGCTGCAGCATGGCGACGCCTCTTGCCTTCCAGCTCGCGAAAGTCTCTTCCACCTGAAGGTCGTTTTCGACGCGGAAGGCGAGTTCGACGCCGCCGCCCGTAACGGATGCCTTCGGTTCCACCGTGTGCCGCGACCAGAGGCCGAGCTTCATGCCGTTGGCAAGGACGAAGAGGGAAAATGTCGGGGAGGCTTCGACGGGATCGACGCCCAGCAGGGCCTTGTAGAACTCGGTGCTGGCCTGCTGATTATCGACGTAAAGAATGGTGAAATCGGGGTGGGTCATGGTTGTTCTCCTGTGTTGCGGATGAACGGTTTCTAGACCCCGATGCTGTCAGTTTTTGTCAGCATGTTGCCGCCGCCGCTGTTTTTCCCGTTCGCGCCATTCTTTCAGCAGCACCTGGCGGCGGCGCGGATAACGGCCGTCGAGGGGACGAAAGCTTTCGATGCGGTCAGCCCGGAAACTGCGGTAGTCCTGCCGTGTCTCGCACCAGCCCAGCACCACCCGCACCAGATCGAAAAAAGCGAGTGCGAAAGGCCAGATAACCCGCTCCGTCACGTCCCCCTTTTCGTCGCGATAGGTGATGACGACCCTGCTTTCCCTGCGAATCGTATCGCGAATGGCCGCCAGATCGACATGGATGGCCGCAAGCCCCTGCCCCGGACCGACAAGCAGGGTGGAATGATCGAGTTCCTCCCGCAGGGCTTCGGGCAGAACGGCGCCGATCTTGACGAGTGCGGCGCGCGCAGCCTCCGCCAATCCGGCATCGGCGCGGCCCGCCACCCAGCGCGAGCCGAGCACCAGCGCCTCGATTTCGTGCTGGGAAAACATCAACGGCGGCAGCAGGAAACCGGGACGCAGCACATAACCCACGCCCGCTTCGCCCTCGATATCGGCGCCCTGCGCCTGAAGCGTTGCTATATCACGGTAGAGCGTGCGCAGGCTGACGCCGGTCTTCGCGGCAAGGGCTGCACCACTCACCGGCATGCGGTGGGAACGAAGAATCTGCAACAGATCAAGAAGCCGTTGTGAACGTGACACGCGACATTTCCTTCCACCCCGCACGGTCGGATCATCTATTGACGATGCCCGCGATAGACGCGTAGCGCTGCCAGCGGCCGTGCGCAACCACGCAAAAAAGGGTGGACAAGGCCGCGTAGCCAGCATGTAGATAAGGGTAGGGATTTTCACGCGCCCCCACCCGCCACAGGCATTTCGAGTTTCCACCATGATCGTTCGTCCAAAACCGAACCTGCTGCAGCTTTTCCTCATCGTGCGCGGCTCCATCATCGTCCGCATCTTTCCGCAGGTGCTTGCGGTTTTCCTGCTGTCGACGCTGGTGGTCTGGGCGCACAAGGATCGCCCGGATCTGGTGCCGGCGCTAAATGGAGCGCCGTTCTCGCTGCTCGGCATCGCGCTTTCGGTGTTTCTCGGTTTTCGCGCCAATGCCTGTTACGATCGCTGGTGGGAAGCCCGCAAGCAGTGGGGCGCGCTGATTACCGTGGCCCGCACGCTCTCGCGCCAGACCGTGATGCTGGAAGGCCGGCAGGATGTGGCCGATCCCGTCACCCGCAGACGGATCACCGATCTTGTCATCGCCTTCTGTCACGCGCTGGTCTCACATCTGCGTCCGGCGAATGCGACGGTCACCACCGACCTCATTCCGGAGGACCTTTCGCAGACCTATGCCCGCAGCCGCAACAGGCCGGACATGCTGCTGCGCGAAATCTCCGGCGCCATCGTCTCCGCTCATGGCAAAGGCCAGATCAGCGATATACAGTTGCAGATGCTGGATGCGACCGTGCAGCAGATGGGCGCCGCACAGGCTTCGTGCGAGCGCATTCGCCACACGCCGGTTCCTTTCGGTTATTCGCTGCTGCTGCACCGGACCGCGCATCTTTTCTGCCTTCTCCTGCCGTTCGGTTTCACCGATCTGCTCGGCTGGGCGACGCCTTTCACGAGTACGTTGATCGCCTATACGTTTTTCGGCCTCGATGCGCTGTCCGACGAGCTGGAGGACCCCTTCGGCACCGGCCTCAACGCGCTGCCGATCAATGCCCTTGCCACCACAATCGAGATCAATCTGCGCGAGGCGATCGGCGATACCGACCTGCCGGCCGATCCGCGTCCGGTGGATTACGTGCTGATGTGACTGGCGTCGCCGGGTTGAAACCGATCGTGCGGATACCAGTTAATGAAAGACGGCTTCCCTGCCCGGCGTCCCGCGCCGGCCATGTTTCAGCAAACAGGAGAGACATCCCATGTATGACGTCAGCGCAAATGGCGCGAACATTCCCGCCCTCGGTTTCGGCACCTTCCGCATTCCGGAAGACGATGTCAGGCGCATTCTGCCGGAGGCGCTGAAGCTCGGTTTCCGCCATGTCGATACCGCGCAGATCTACAAGAACGAAGGGGCCGTGGGCGAAGTCATCGCCAAGTCGGGCATTTCCCGGCACGATATATTCCTGACCACAAAGGTCTGGGTGGACCGCTATCGCCACGACGATTTTCTCGCTTCCCTTGATGAGAGTCTTGCAAAGCTGAAGACCGACTATGTTGACCTTTTGCTGCTGCACTGGCCAAAGAGCGATGTGCCGCTTGCCGAGCGCATGGGCGCGCTGAACGCGGTGCGCAAGGCCGGAAAGGCGCGCAATATCGGCATTTCCAACTTTAACGTGGCGCTGACCGAAGAGGCGGTGAAACTGTCCGACACGCCGCTTGCCACCAACCAGATCGAATATCACCCCTATCTCGACCAGACGAAGGTGATTGCGGCTGCGCGCAAGCACGGCATGTCGGTGACAGCCTATTACCTGATGGCCGACGGCAAGGTGCCGAACGACCCTGTTCTGAAGGATATCGGCGCGAAACACGGCAAGACCGCCGCGCAGGTAGCCCTTCGCTGGGCGGTGCAGCAACCGGATATCGTGGCGCTTTCCAAGACGGCGACGGAAAGCCGCCTCAAGGAGAATTTCGATATTTTCGATTTTGCGCTCTCGGAAGAAGAAATGCAGGCAATCCATGCGCTGGCAAAGCCAAATGGCCGCATTGTCAGCCCCGGCCACCTCGCGCCCGACTGGGACAACTGAGGCGACGGGGCCGTTTGGTCCCCCCTTATCGCTCGGTCAAGGCCAGCTTCGCCCCCAGCGCCACGAATGCGGCGGCGAAGCTGCGTCTCAGCCAGGCGAGGACCGCCGGGCGTGACACCACCTGCCACCGGACCGAGGCGGCAAAACAGCCGTAAAGCGCAAAGACCAGAAACGTCATAGCCATGAAGATCAGCCCGAGATCGACCATGCGCCATGTCGGCAAAGCTTCATCCGGCGCGATGAACTGCGGCAGGAAGGCAAAAAAGAAGATCGACAGTTTAGGATTCAGCAAATTGATGAGGATCGCCTCACCGATGACGCGGGCGGCTTTTTGCGGCTGCCTCGTCTCATCGATCTTCAGCGCGCCATTCTCCTGCAGCGTGTTCCACGCCATGTAGAGCAGATAGGCGACCCCCAGATATTTGACCACGCTAAAGGCCAGCGCACTGGTGTGCAGGATGGCGGCAAGACCGGTGATGGCGGCGAGCAGATGCGGCACGGTACCGAGCGTGCAGCCGAAGGCCGCAATGACGCTCGCCCGCGCCCCCTGCGAAAGGCCGGCAGCCAGCGTGTATACCACGCCGGTGCCCGGAGAGGCGGCAACGATGAAGGATGTGATGAGGAATTCGGGTGTCATGGTGGGTCTCTCCTGTGGGTGAAGGGCAGGAGCATGAGGGTGCGTAGGATCGTTGTCTTGGATGAAATTGCAGGGCCAAATCCGCACACCGTCACCCCGGCCCCCGAGCCGGGATCCAGCGTGGTCAAGTCCTTGACCACGAAAGACTTCTTTCACGGCGCGGGCGCGCCATGGCTGGATGCCGGATCTAGTCCGGCATGACGACGGAAGAGAGCGACGATCCGCCGCCCGTCGCCGCCCGGTAAACCGCCGGCGTCACCCCGAACTGGCGCAAGAATACCCGGTTCAGATGGCTCTGGTCGGCAAAACCGGCAAGGAAGGCAACCTCGGCCGGCGGCGTATCTCCGGCCAGCGCGTGCCGGGCCAGATGGACGCGCCGCTGGAGAAGATAGCTGTGCGGCGTCAGGCCGGTTGCTTTTGCGAAGGCGCGCAGGAAACGGAATTGGCTCATGCCGGCTTCCGCGGCCAGATCGGCAAGGCGGAACGGGTGGGCAGGGTCGTCATCGATGCTGCTTTTCGCGCGCCTGATGGTGTCGGGCGAGGTCACCACGGGCGGTTTAGCCGCCGTCTCCATCGCAGCCGCCAGAAGCATCAGCAAGGTCTCGTCGCTGTGCAGGGTTTCGCCCGGTCGTTCATTTGCAGTGACGGCGGAAAAGACAGCGTTGAACCGCTCCGCCAGAGGCCTTGCATCAACAGGATAGGCGAATTCGAAAAAGCCGCGATCCTTCTCACAGACATCGGCAATGACATCGCGCACGATATCGATGTCGAGATAGAGCATCCGCCAGGCGCGGCCGCCCTCCCCGAGCGGGATACCGTCATGTATCTCGCCGGGATTGACGGTGATGACCTGACCGGAGGCCGCTTCCACCATGCCACGGCCGGAAAGCGATTTCTGTGCGCCGCGTTCGATGACGCCGATACCGAATTGATCATGCATATGGCGTGGAAAAGAACGATCGCTATCCGCCACTACGGCGACGACACCGGGCATGCTGGTTTTCGGCATCAGGAACCGGCCTTGGGCCATGAAAGCGCGCACTCCTCAGATAGGAGCGCGACGCTATCACAGGATGTCCCCATGCGACAGACGTTGCCGCTCAAGGATGCATATGGTTGATCATGGCGAAGACCTGATCGAAATTTCCGTTCTGCGCGGCAAACCGCAGCGGCTTGCAGCGTTCCACCACCACTTCCTTCTCGTCCGGACGATTTTCGAGGATATCCATGACCTCGGCAATGAAGGCATCAAGCGGCATGGCTCTTTCATCCTTCGCCTGCCCCTCACCCATCAGCGTCGTCTGCACGTAAGGCGGCACGATTTCGATGACTTCCACCGGCGTCTCTTCAAGCTGCTCGCGCAGAGCGACCGAATAGGCATGAATGGCGGATTTGGTGGCGCTGTAGGTGGGGGTCAGCACCATCGGCACGAAGGCGAGGCCGGAGGAGACCGTCAGCACCGTCGCAGCGGGTTGCTTGAGGAAATGCGGCAAAAGCGCCGCCGTCAGGCGGATGGGTGCAAGAAGATTGGTGGCGATGGTTTCTTCGGCCGTGTCCAGATAATCCGGGGCTGCGGCGATGTCTTCCGGCCGCATGATGCCGGCATTGTTGATAACGGCGTTGAGAGTGGGATGGGCCTCTACGACAGCCTCTGCGAAAGCGCGGATGCCTGCCGCGTCCGTCGCATCCATCACCATCGAGGCCATGCCGGGATTGGCGGCCGTCGCCTCGTCGAGCACGGCCTTGCGCCGGCCGGAAATGATGACCCTGTTGCCGGCCTTGTGAAAGGCCTCCGCCAGAGCACGACCGATGCCGGAACCGCCGCCGGTGATGAGAATGGTATTGCCAGAGATTTTCATGGGAACATCCTTTGCTTGTTGGCTGAAAGGAAGTTAGCTATGATACTCTCCAATCGAAAGTAGGCACCCAAAAGATTTATACTTACCAAATGGAGAGTGTAAGATGAAGCGGCATGCAGCCGACCCGGCCATCGAGAACCGGCGCAAGGTTCCGCCACCGACGGATACAGATCCGGCAATAGAGGCGCTGGTTCAGGACATCATTGCCAAGGTGGCCGACAAATGGACGATGCTCATTCTCGAAGTGCTGGAAGAGCACGGCACGCTGCGCTTTACGCAGATTGGCAAACATGTGGGCAATATCAGCCAGAAGATGCTGACGAAGACGCTGCGGCAGATGGAAAGCGACGGGCTGGTGCGCCGCACGGTGCATCCCGTCATTCCCCCACATGTGGATTATGGCCTGACGAACCTTGGCCGCACGCTGGGCAGCGCTTTTTGCGGGGTGTGGATATGGGCGGAAACGCACCATGCCGAAATAGAAGAGGCGCGGCGCCTGTTCAACGAACAGCCGCCACGCCCCGCGATGGAATAGTCCGGCTCAGGCGAACTGGCTGAGGCCCGGGACCGAGGCGATCACCTGATCGACGGTTTCATCGCCGGCATGCTGGCGGGCAGCGGCGATGGTTTCCTTGGCGAGGGTGGAAATCTCGCTCATGCCAAGGCCCTGGCTCATCAGCTGCTGGCCAAGCCCCATGATGCCGCCGCCGCCGATGGCGCTCATCAGGCCACCGAGCAGACCGCCGCCGCCGGCACCTTCGCCATTATACTGCGCCACCAGCTCGCTCGCGCCGGGAATGGCTTCGATCATCCGCGCGATCGGGCCGTCGGCAGCCTCGCGCTGGAGAAAACCGAGAATCATGCCAATGGCCTTTTCAGCCAGTTCAGGGTCGATCCCCGCCTTTGCGGCGATCTGATCCACGACTTCGTTCATTCTTGCCTCCTGTTGAAAAACGACGTCAACTTCTACGAACTGACGTTAACGTCAACGTAAAACAATCTCATGTGGCATTCAAGCGGCCATGAGCGGTGCGGCAACTTTCATCAAGCGCTTTTTCTTCATCGCCATCAAGCAGTTGTTGCGCCTTGAAACTGTCCTTATAAGATCATCGCAACCAAACTATGAAAGGGCTGCTCCCTGCCGGAGTCTCCCTATCATGCCGGAACACTTTTAATTCGGACATGACTTTTGCAAAATCCGCCGCGATTTTAGGGGTCGTGTTTCAGCCGCAGGAGAAATTGGTCGATGTTGCAGGACGGACAGCTCTATATCGGCACCAGCCGCAATCCGGATGACAGCCTGAACAAGGGCGAATATCTGGAACTGAAATTCGGCAACCGCCACGGCCTCATCACCGGCGCGACAGGCACGGGCAAGACCGTGACGTTGCAGGTTCTGGCAGAAGGTTTTTCGAAGGCCGGCGTTCCGGTCTTCTGCGCCGATATCAAGGGTGACCTTTCCGGAATCGCAGCCGAAGGCGAAGCGAAGGACTGGGTCCAGAAGCGCGCCGAACAGATCGGCTTCACCGATTTCTCCTACGGCAAGTCGCCTGTCATCTTCTGGGATCTCTATGGCGAAAAAGGCCATCGCGTGCGTGCCACCATCGCCGAAATGGGGCCGCTGCTGCTCGCCCGGCTGATGGATGCTTCCGAGGCGCAGGAAGGCGTTCTAAACATCGCCTTCAAGATCGCCGATCAGGGCGGGCTGCCGCTGCTCGATCTGAAAGACCTGCAATCGCTCCTCAACTATATGGGCGAAAACGCAACGCAACTCTCCAACCAGTTCGGGCTGATTTCCAAGGCTTCGGTCGGCTCGCTGCAGCGCGGGCTGCTGGTTCTCGAACAGCAGGGCGCTGCCAATTTCTTCGGCGAGCCGGCGTTGAAGATCGCCGACATCATGCGTGTGGGCACGGATGGGCGCGGCACGGTTTCGGTTCTCGCCGCCGACAAGCTGATGATGAACCCGCGCCTTTACGCCACCTTCCTGCTCTGGATGCTCTCCGAACTCTTCGAAGAGCTTCCCGAGGTCGGCGATCCGGAAAAGCCGCGTCTGGTGTTCTTCTTCGATGAAGCGCATCTGCTGTTCAACGATGCGCCGCGCGTGCTGGTGGAGCGTGTGGAGCAGGTCGTGCGCCTCATCCGCTCCAAGGGCGTTGGCGTTTATTTCGTGACGCAGAACCCGCTCGACGTGCCGGAGACCGTGCTTGCCCAGCTCGGCAACCGCGTGCAGCATGCGCTGCGCGCCTATACGCCGCGCGAACAGAAAGCCGTGCGCACGGCAGCCGATACGTTTCGACAGAACCCGGCCTTCAACACGGCAGATACCATCACCACGCTCGGCACGGGTGAAGCGCTGATTTCCACCCTGCACGACAAGGGTGCGCCCTCCATCGTCGAGCGCACGCTCGTCAGGCCACCATCCGGCCGCGTCGGACCGCTGACGGATGCGGAACGCAAATCGCTGATCGATCTCAGCCCCGTCTCCGGCCAATACGACAAGGATATAGACCGGGAATCGGCTTTCGAGATTCTTGCCGCCCGTGCCCAGAAGGCGGCGGAGGCCGAGGCTGCGAAGCGTGCCGAAGAAGAAAATGCCCAAAACCAGTCCGACAACGCCTCCGGCCGCTGGCGCCTGCCCGGCTTCGGTGATGACGAACCTGCGCAAAATTCCAGCGGCTCACGCAACGGCGGCACGCGCCGTTCCGGCTACCAGCGCGAAACGGTGATCGAGGCCGCGATGAAAAGTGCTGCCCGTTCGGTCGCGACTTCGGTAGGCCGCGCCATCGTGCGCGGGATTTTGGGTAGTTTGAAGCGATAGCAACAAGCGCGCCGCCCGCTCTCGATGGAGCGGGCGGCGCTTGATTGGCGTGGTTATCACTTCTCGCGGTAGAAGATCATGCCGCCGTGGTAGAGAATGTCGTCCACGAATTCGCCATCGGCCGTAAAGCCGGTGTCGTCCCAATAGTCGATGTGGTTTCCCTTTACCTCATATCGTCCCTGATAGGCGCTCTTGCGGTTACCCCGCGCCTCGTCATAGCGGCCATTGGGCAGAAGTTCCTGACGAACGTGGCCATCGCCGGTGACCCACATGCCGACATACGGATGGTTCTGGATCTCCGCGTTTTCGGTCATGTTCACTTCCGTGGCGTTGCTAGATTTGCGGTTCTCCCCTTCGGCGGAAGCCGCCGCAAGCAGAAGCGCAACCGATGTCGATACGATGTTCATTGTCTCTCCACTCCCGTTGCGGCATTGGCGCGGCGCTCCTCGAACAGTTCCGCAAGCGTGCGTGATGCGGCGATGGCTTTTGGGAAACCGGCCGGGACGGTGATCAGATAGATCATCTCCTTCAGCTCCTCGTCGGTTGCGCCCACATTCAGCGCATAGCCGGCATGGACCTTCATCAGATCACGCTCGCCAAGGGCCGCCATGACAGCGACGGCGGCCAGCTGGCGGGTGCGGTTGTCCAGCCCCGGCCGCGACCATACCTCACCCAGGGCATATCCCTCCGTTGCTTCCGCCAGGAACGGAAACTCCTGCCGCATGCGTTCCAGATTGGCTTGCGGCTGGCCATTATTGAGACTGCGGACGACATCATCGCCGCGTTTCAACCGGTCATCCGGATACTGCGTATTTGCGAGCGCGACGGCATTTCCCGCGAGCATTGCAATCGCAAATGCACTTGAAAAAATGGTTTTCATGTCAATCTCCTCAGGCAGCGGTTGGGCGGACGACGATTTCGTTGACGTCCACATCGTCAGGCTGTTCGATGGCGTAGCGCACCGCGCGGCCGATCGCGTCCGGCTTCAGGGCGATGGCCCTGTAGCTCTGCATCAGTTCGGCAGCGGCGGGGTCGGTGATGGTATGGGCGAGTTCGCTTTCCACCACGCCGGGGTGAATGCAGGTGACACGCAGATCGCGGTTTTCCTGACGCAGCCCGTCGGAAATCGCCCGCACGGCAAATTTCGTGGCGCAATAAACGGCCGCCGTTGGCGAAACCGCGAGCGCACCGATGGAGGCGATGTTGATGATGTGGCCGGAGGCACGTGCGGTCATCCCGGGCAGAACGGCCGCGACGCCGTAGAGCACGCCCTTGATGTTGACGTCGATCATGCGGTCCCATTCATCGACCTTGAGCGACGACATCAGCGACAGCGGCATGATGCCGGCATTGTTGACGATGACGTCGATCTCACCGAAAGCCTTGCGGCCTGCCTCTGCGAAGGCCTCGACGCTCTGCCTGTCGGTGACGTCAAGCGCATGGACGACGACGTCGGCGCCCGTGCGGCGCAGTTCTTCGGCCAGCGACTCAAGGCGATCCAGCCGGCGCGCGCCGAGCACCAGTTTTGCGCCGGCGGCGGCCAGCTCTCGCGCAATGCCTTCACCGATCCCGCTCGATGCACCCGTGATGAGAACAACTTTGTTCAATGTCATGGCTATCTCCTTGCTGTTACGGTCGACATTTTCGAAATCGACCGTTGCAGGGAAGATAGCGCTCAGGCATTGTCGCGATAACCGCCTTAATATTTACCTCAATGGATAGAATTTCTAACCAATGAACATTGACCTCAATGCTGTTTCGACGTTCTGTCTTGTTGCCGAGGAACTGAATTTTCGCGCTGTCGCAGACAGGCTGGGCGTCACCCGCTCCGCTGTCAGCCAGACCATCCGCAAGCTTGAGGAGACAATGGGAATTGCGCTGGTCCAACGAACCACCCGCAGCGTGAGCCTGACGGAAGCGGGGCAGCAGCTTTACGCTGATGTCTCGTCTTCCATAGGCGCGATCTCGCAGGCGGCGCAGGCGGCCTCATCGCTTGGCGGCACGGTGCGCGGTCAGCTTCGGCTGGCGGTGTCGTCCATTGCAGAACGTTTCTTGTCGGGACCTCTGCTCGCAAGCTTTGCCGAGGCACATCCCGAAGTGCAGCTCGACATCGTCGTGACGGATGAAGAATTCGATATTGTCGCCGAGCATTACGATGCCGGCGTGCGTTTGGGAGAGCTTATCGAACAGGATATGATTGCCGTTCCGGTATCAGTTCCCCAGCGGCAGCTTGCCGTCTGTTCTCCTGGATACCGTAACAGTTTCGCCCTACCGACGCAGCCACGCGAGCTGATAGAGCACAGGTGCATTGGCTGGCGGCCCCGTCCCGGCGTTGCGCCATACAGATGGGAATTTGCCGAAAACGGCCGGGAGTTTGCGGTGGCGGTGGAGCCTGCTTTCACCACCAACGACATGCACCTGATGATCAAGCTCGCCTGTGCCGGTGCAGGCATTACCTTTGGCATGGAAGAGACATTCCGGCCCTATCTGGAGCGCGGAGAGCTTGTTTCCATGTTGGAAGACTATTCGCCCAGCTTCGCAGGGTTTTATCTCTATTATCCCAGCCGTCGCAACCTTGCGCCGAAGCTGCGGGCCTTTATCGATCATGTTCGCCTGTCGAGAGAGCGATGATCTGCCGGACGTTGCCCCGGCAGATCATCAGCAACAGACTTATTTCTTCTGCGAGACCAGCGAGAAATAGGCACCCTGCGGATCGACGCAGTTAACGATCCAGCTGTCGCCGGGCACTTCCATCGGGCCGTTGACGACCTGTCCGCCGCCGGTGCTGACGCGAGTGATGGCGTCATCGATGCCATCCACATTGAAGTAATAACCCCAATGGCAGACGGGAACCTGCGGCATGCGTTTCATGATGCCGCCAACGGCTTTGCCGTTATGGGCGAAGATGCGGTACGGGCCCATTTCGCCCATGTCGAAATCATGGTCCTTGGTCCAGCCGAAGACATCACCGTAGAAGGCCATCGCTTCATCTACATTGTCGGTGAAAAGTTCGTACCAGCCGACATGGCCCTGTTTCGCCTGCATATCTTCAGGGAAACCGCCGGTTTCCATTGGCTGCGGCGTCATGATGCAGAGCACGGCGCCATAGGGATCGGCCACCACGGCAAAGCGGCCGATTTCCGGGATATCCTGCGGCGGACGTCGGATAGCGCCACCTTTTTCGGCAAAACGTTTTGCCGTCGCGTCCACATCGTCGACATCGACATAGGCCGTCCAGTTCGGCGGAATGTCCTGGCCCTTGTGCTCGTCGGTCAGTTCCATGACGCCGCCCATGCCCTTGCCGTCGGCTTCCAGCACGAGATAGGGCATTTCCGGCGAGCCGAAATCCTTGGTCTGCCAGCCAACGACATGACCATAAAAGCGGGCGGCCGCTTCCATGTCGGGTGTCATCAGCTCGACCCAGATGAATTTTCCATGCGTATCGGACATTGTCGTCTCCTATGGGGGGTTTGGCGGGTGTTTCGGCAAGCGCCCGCCGCAGGGCGCGGCGGCACGTTCGTTCAGATCAAGTCCGGGCGAGCTTTACGACTTGCGCCGGAACTCCGATGTCATGAAGGTCTTGAATGTGCCGTCCGGCTGCCTGACGCTGCCGGAGAAACTGCGGTGATTGTCATCATGCAGCACCAGCACGTCGTGATAGGTCGCGGTGCCGCCGGAACCGTCGAAAGCGGGGCCTTCCGCTTCCAGCGTCAGGGTCTTGCCGTCCTCTTCCAGCCAGCCCTTGTAGACCCAGAGATGCGTCATCATCGACCCTACCCAGGTGCCGACAAAATTGCCCTTGGCCGGATTGAAGCCGACCGTTATGACGGCCGTCATCCGGTCGCCGTCAGGCATCCTGCCGGAGCCTTCGCCGATGATCCATAACCCGCCGATGGAGCGGACGGTCTCCGTAAAACGCTGGTCCGGATCATCAGGATCGTATCCTTCATGGCCGGCAACCATTACCCAGTCGCCGACGAGCCTAGACAGGAATTCGTGTTCCTTCTGCGGCTTGACGCTTTCCATTTCCATTGTCGTCTCCTCCTCTCGTCTTGCCGTTTTCAGTGGCAGCAGGATGCGGCTTTCGGCGCGTCCTCATATTGGTCGTGGCGGCGCACCCAATCCATTACACCCTCTTCATTACGGCCTTTTGGCACCAGATCGAGCAGCATCAATGTGCCGAGCGTCTGCTCCGCGCCGCGGGCATAAGTGGAATAGGTGTGATAAATCTTGCCGTCCTCGCCCCTGGCGAAAACGCTGATGCCGTGCAGGTCCTTCAGGTCGCCATAGGGCGCCATGTCGCGGTAATTATAGGTGATTTCGCCGCTTGCCATGTCCTCGTCGCGAAACGAGGCCTGATAATCGTAATTGAAATCCGTGCCTGCTGCTGAAACCCAGGGGAATTTCCAACCCATGCGGTTTTTGTAGCTTTCGATCTTTTCAAGCGGTGCCCGCGACACCGCGACGAAGCCAGCATCGCCATGCTTGAGATGGATCAGCGCGCCATCGACGTGATCGGCGAAGAAGGAGCAGCCAACGCAGCCCTCCTCCCAGTCCGGCGCCAGCATGAAGTGGTAGACGATCAGCTGACTGCAATCACCGAACAACTCCTGCAGCGATTTGGGGCCGGAAGGCGCGTCGAAGATATAATCCTTCGTCACCTCCTCCCACGGCAATGCGCGACGGGCTTCGTTCAGCCTGTCACGGGCACGGGTCAATTCCTTTTCCTTCACCAGCAGATCGCGGCGGGCCGCAAGCCACTCCTCTTTCGAAACGACGGGATGAGACATGATCTTTCCTCCTTGGATCCGTCCTTCACCTCGGCGCCGCTCCGTCCCAACGGCCGGCACCGCCTATTTCTGTGCTGAAAGGCAACAAACAGTCTGCAGAGCACCAAGTTCCGCTTGACTAATTAGGTTGATATCAACATATTTAGCGCATGTCAAACGTCAGCGTGATTCCTTTTGCGACAACCATTCTCGTGCGTGATTCCTGCCTGTGCCTGCATGCACAGCGTGCGGCACGGGCGCTGGCACGGCTGTTCGACAATGCGTTGAAGCCGGTGGGCATCAACAATGGTCAATTTTCGCTGCTGATGTCGCTGAACCGCCCGGAGCCGCCGCCGATGGGGCCGGTCGCCAATCTTCTGGCGATGGACCGCACGACGTTGACGGCGGCGCTGAAGCCGCTGGAGCGGCGCGGGCTGGTCAGCATCGAACAGGACCCGAAGGACAAGCGCGGCAAGCGGCTGCGGCTGACGGCTGACGGGATGGCCGTACTCGCCGCCGCGTTTCCGATATGGGAGCAGACCCATGCGGAAATCGAAGCAAAGATTGGAAGCGGTGACCCTGAAAGACTGCGCCGCGACCTCATCGATCTTGGCTGACAGGGGCGGAGCGCCCCGGCAAGACTGTCATCCGGTTGTCGCGCCGGAGAGCGAAACTGAACGAAACGCAATCCAGGAGGAATGATCATGCGTGCAATCGTTTTTGTAAAAGCCACAAAAAGCAGCGAAGACGGCGTGATGCCGACGACGGAACTGATGGAGGCAATGGGGAAATTCAACGAAGAACTGGTCAATGCCGGCATCATGCAGTCCGGCGACGGCCTGCACCCCTCCTCCAAGGGTAAGCGCGTGATCTTCGACGGCGACAGCCGCACCGTGATCGACGGTCCCTTCCCGCACACCAACGAGTTGGTCGCCGGTTTCTGGATCTGGAACGTGAAGGACATGGACGAGGCGGTAGAATGGGTAAAACGCTGCCCGAACCCGATGTTGGAGCGCAGCGAAATCGAAATCCGCCCCATGTTTGAAATGGAAGACTTCGGCGACGCGGTGACACCTGAAATCGCCGCTCATGTCGAAGAACTGCGGGCGCGTGTCGGCAACCAATGACGCCAGCGGGCCGAACGAGCCCGGCTGAAAGGATCAGGTGCGGCATCGACTACCTCTCCCACCGGGTAGGCCTTGCCGCATCGCCCCTTCCCACCCTTCTCAAAGTGGGTTGCAACGGATCGCCGCCGCTGTTAATGGTCGGGCGGTTCAACCCGTTTCAAGAAAGGAGGCTTCGCATGGATATTTCCTGCTTCTGGCGCAATCGTCAGCTCTGCCACCTTTTTGCCCTGCGGACACGTTTGCAGGGCTGACCGGAACACCACCCTCTGGTTTGCCTAAAAGGCCGCGCAGGACGCAGTTCGTCTGCCATTGCGCATAGTTTCACGACGGATCACCGATAACCGAAACCCCGTCCTGCACGCGCAGGCAACGGTGCGGGTCCGTCTTCGCCAGAGACGACATCATGACCATCATTACGCTGCGCAACCTCGGTATCATCCTTGGCAAACCGCTTTTTTCCAATCTCAGCCTCACCGTGAATGCGGGCGACCGCATCGGCATCGTCGCCGCCAATGGTTGCGGCAAGTCCACCCTGCTCAATTGCCTGGTGGGCGACATGGAGCCCAGTAGCGGCGACATCACCCGGCTGCGCGGGCTCACCCAGTCCATCGTGCGCCAAAATCCGCCTGCCGCCCTGATGGAGCTGACCATGCGGGATGCTGTGCTCTCCGCCCTGCCGGCGGATACGATCGATAGCGAAAGCTGGCGCGCAGACATCATCTTCGATGACATGCTGGTGCCGGAGCCGTTTCGCGAGCGTCGCCTGAAAGAACTGAGCGGCGGCTGGCAGAGGCTTGCCATGCTGGCCACGGCCTGGATCACAGAGCCTGACGTGCTGCTGCTCGACGAGCCGACCAACCATCTCGACCTTGAAAAGATCAACGTGCTGGAAAGCTGGCTGGGCGCCCTGCCGCGCGACACGGCCGTCATCATCGTCAGCCACGACCGCGCCTTTCTCGACAATGTCACGCGGACGACGCTTTTCCTGCGGCCTGAGAACTCGGCGCTGTTTCGCCTGCCCTATGGACGTGCGCGCGCGGCGCTGGAGGAGGAGGACGCCGCCGATGAGCGGCGTTTCCAGCGCGACATGAAAACCGCACAGCAGTTGCGCCGGCAGGCGGCCAAGCTCAACAATATCGGCATCAATTCCGGCAGCGATCTCCTGACCGTTAAAACCAAGCAATTGCGCGAGCGTGCGGAAAGGATCGAGGAGAAAGCGCGCCCTGCCCATATCGAACGATCCGCCGGCAAAATCCAGCTCGCCAATCGCGGCACCCATGCCAAGGTACTGGTAACGCTGGAGGATGTGGCCGTCTCCACGCCGGACGGAACGGTGCTGTTTCGCACCGGCCGGCAATTCATCCGCCAGGGCGACCGCATCGTCATTCTCGGCCGCAACGGTGTCGGCAAGACACGGCTGATGTCGCTGCTGCAGGCGGCGGTGACGGGTGATGGCCATATTCAGGAGGGCATCAAGGCCACGCCCTCGCTAGTAGCCGGATATGTCGACCAGTCGCTTGCCGACATCGATGACGACAGCACGCCGGCGACGCTTCTCTCGCATCGCTTCGACATCGGCGACCAGCGCATCCACGGCCTGCTCGCCGGCGCCGGCATTGACATGGAAATGCAGAAACGCCGGATCGCCACGCTCTCAGGCGGGCAGAAGGCGCGACTTGCCATGCTGGCGCTCAGGCTGGCGGAGCCGAATTTCTACCTGCTGGACGAGCCGACGAACCATCTGGATATCGAGGGACAGGAAGCGCTGGAGGCGGAAATCATCAGCCGTGAAGCCAGCTGCGTCTTCGTTTCGCATGACAGGAGTTTTGTGCGGACGGTAGGTAACCGCTTCTGGCTGATCGACAAGCGCAGGCTGGTGGAAGTTGACGACCCGGAAGCGTTTTTCGCTTCCGCCTGACATCATCGGCCCACCAAGAGGATGAAACAGAGAACGCCCGTCAGCCCAGCAGGCTGGCGAGGCGTGGATCACCGGCAAAATCCGCGGCCGAAAAACCGGTTCGCCGCATCGGGAATTCGCACAGCGCCTGCACCCCGGTTTTCGAAAGATGGATGCGCCAGCTCATCCGCTCCACCGGCGATTTTTCGGCAAAGGCCTTCGGCGACAGGATGGCAATGTTGAGGCCGCCTGCCGGATCGCGCACCGAGCGGTAGAGGATGGCCTCGATCCGGGCGAGACGCGCCTGATCCGCCAGTGTCTGACAAGCTTCGTAATTCGTGGGATCAGTCCACAGGGCCTCGTCGCGGTTGAGTGCCGGTTCGGTCAGATCCAGCGCGGCATCGGTGGCGACGCGGGCGGCAAAGGCGGAATAATCGGCTGGATTGGCAGGCAGCGGCGTACCGGGCGATTCGGCGTAAAACAGCAGCCGGTAAAAGGCCATTTCAGCAAGCGCCGTTTCCACCTTCGCGGCGGCGTAATAAACGCCTTCGGTATAACCCGCGCGGCGGAACCGCGAGCCATGCGGATAGGCTGCGCCATAACGGAAGGGCGTCGCGAGAAGATAATCAAAACCGGCGCATTCGGGTGGAAACGGCCGCTTGCTCGCCTCCAGAATATCTTCCAGCAGCGATTGCTCTTCCACCGTATCCACCAGCTTCATGGTGGAAACCTGGTGCTGCGCCTCCACCAACCGCCAGTATTTTCCCGCCGCAGCGCGTTTTTCAGACAGGAGCGCGTCGGGCGTCCAGATAGGAGAGGACATCGATCAATCCGGTAATGGTAATCAGCTTGTCGGCAGGTACGGCGCCGAGCGCCGTATTATGATTGCGCAGCCAGCTTTTCGCCACGGCCTCGTCGCCGCCGGCAATCGCATCCAGCGAACGGAAAACCCGGATCAGCAACACAGCCAGTTCAAAGGATTTGGCACCCGGCTCCAGCAGGAAATCAAGCCGCTTCATACGCGACACCGTGGGCGCGGAAACGCCAAGAATATCCGCCGTGCGGGCGGCATTCAGGCCGAGCCGCTCCGCGGCGGCGATGACAGCCTTGGTGACGACCCTGCCTTGCGATGCGGGGTCCGCCGTGGCCTTGGTGTGAATATTCATGGGTCTATCCTTTCCTTGGAAAGAATATAGCACATTTCTTTCTGCAAACAAGAAGGGCGGAATGAACGCAGGAATGACGATCCAGTGCCCAAGCCTGATATTTATCGTGTGCAGGGCGCCCCGCCCCGTCACCCCGGACTAGATCCGGGGTCCAGCGCGATCAAGTCCTTGATCGCGATAGACTCCTTTCAAGGCGCAGACGCGCCGGGGCCTGGATGCCGGATCTAGTCCGGCATGCGGAGGAGACGTCGCGGTCCACTTCAGGCCGGGATGAACCCGCCCCACATTTCAGACCTGAAAAATCAGGCTACCGAGACCGGCACTTCCGTGGAGGTGCGCATGGCGTGGCTGTAGGGGCAGACGATGTGCGCAGCAGCAACCAGTTTTTCAGCAACTTCGCGCTCGACACCAGGAATATTGGCCTTCAGCGAGACTTCGATGCCGAAGCCGCCGCCGTCTTCGCGCGGGCCGATACCGACGGTTGCCGTCACAGTGGTGTCTTCAGGAATCTTTACCTTTTCCTTGCCGGCGACGAATTTCAGGGCGCCGAGGAAGCAGGCGGAATAACCGGCTGCAAAAAGCTGTTCCGGATTGGTGCCGCGGGCGCCATCACCGCCCAGTTCCTTGGGAACAGTGAGCGTGACGTCGAGAACGCCGTCTTCCGACTTGGCGTTACCGGCGCGGCCACCGGTGGCAGATGCTTTGGTCGTGTAGAGAATTGGCATGACATTACTCCTTCGGGTTGGCGTTGAGGCTCTTATAGCGAACAATTGAATTGTGCGCAATATAATTTTGCACATTGAATGCGAATTCGTTTTTTGCGATAATTTTCACGAAATTTCGCCGCGCATCCATGCGGCAGGAACCGAAAGCGGGGGCCGATTGTTCCCTCCCCGGTTGATTTTGGAGCAGGACAATGGGTGCAGAGGGCGACGACAAGAAGATGGAAAGCCTGCTGAGGCTGGACCAGCAGATATGTTTTGCGCTTTACGGCGCGGCGCATGCCTTCACAAGAGCCTACAAACCGCTGCTCGACCCAATCGGGCTGACTTATCCGCAATATCTGGTCATGATGGCGCTATGGGAGAAAGAGACCTCCACCGTCAAGGCGCTCGGCGAAATGCTGGGGCTCGATTCCGGCACCCTTTCCCCGCTCCTGAAAAGGCTGGAGCATGCGGGGTTGATCACCCGCAAGCGCGGGACGGTGGACGAACGACAGGTGCTGGTGGCCCTGACGCCAAAGGGCGCGAACCTTAAAAAAGAGGGCGTGAAGATCATGGCGGCAATCGGCAATGCCACTGGTTGCGGGCTGGAAGAGCTGGTGCAGATCCGCGACCGTGTGAATGCGCTGAAGGACACCCTCTCCCGACCCTGATGTAACAAAAAAGGCGGCACGGAGCCGCCTTTTTTCATATGAAGAAGTCGCGGCTCACTGCCAGACCACGACACGCGCCTTCTGCGGCACGCGGTCGTAGAGATCGATGACGTCCTGGTTCATCAGGCGCACGCAGCCGGAGGAGACCGCCTTGCCGATGGAGTTCCATTCCGGCGAACCGTGCAGGCGGTAAAGTGTGTCCTTGCCATTCTGGAAGATATAGAGCGCGCGGGCGCCGAGCGGGTTCTTCAGGCCCGGCGGCATGCCGCCATTCTTGGAGGAATATTTGGTGAGTTCCGGCTGGCGGGCGACCATTTCGTCCGGCGGTGTCCACTTCGGCCATTTCTGACGCCACTGGATGACGCCCTCGCCCGACCAGGCGAAACCTTCGCGGCCAATGCCGACGCCATAACGCATGGCGCTGCCGCCCGGCTCCACCACGTAAAGGAAGCGCGAACGCGTATCGACGACCACGGTGCCTGGACGTTCGCCCGTCGGATCAACGACCCGCTGGCGGTAATAACGCCGGTCGATTTTCTGATACGGCACGGCAGGAATGACGTAACCGCCATCCTCGACCGAGCCGTACATGACGGCCAGTTCCGCGTCGCTGACGCCGGACGAGAACATCTGGCGGAAATCGCTGCCAATGGCACTTGCCTGCTGGCGGATGGCGTCTCCCGTGCCCGATGAGGCGCAGCCTGCGAGAAGCGAAGCGGAAGAAAGGCCAAGAAGGGAAAGAAAGGTGCGTCTGGAAAGATCTGTGTCGGTGCTTGTCATAAGGCCGGTTTGTCCCACATTTCGAACGGCTAGATCGCCGTTGTACGTCATTTGTTCCGTATCATGCGTATTGCGAAAATAGTTAACCGACCGCTAAAAGCCAGTCACAAGCTGCTGGCGGAATGGGTCCCATATCTCTTTCTTTTAGAACGTGTTCAGATAACCACAATCTGCGCACCCTGGGGCACGCGCTCATAGAGATCGATCACATCCTGATTGAGCATGCGCACGCAGCCAGAGGACGTCGCCTTGCCGACAGACTGCCAGTCCGGCGTACCGTGGACGCGGTACAGCGTGTCCTTGCCATCCTTGAAGATATAAAGCGCGCGTGCGCCGAGCGGATTGTTCAGACCCGGTGTCATGCCGCCATTGGCGGCGGAGATGGAGGCGAGTTCCGGCTGGCGCTTGACCATTTCATCGGGCGGCGTCCAGCGCGGCCACTTGGCCTTCCACTGGATCTTGCCACGGCCCGACCAGGCGTAACCGTCACGTCCCAGCCCGACGCCATAGCGGATGGCCTTGCCGCTGGATTGCACGAGATAAAGGAAATGCTGCTTCGTATCGACCACGATGGTGCCGGGCGCTTCCGCCGTCTGGTAGCTGACTTCCTGCCGGAGATAACGCGGATCGATGCGGCCATAGGGAATGGCCGGCAAGGAGCGATCCTCATCGCGGATTGGGCCATACATGACACGGTGCAGCGGATTGGAGACCGGCAGGCCATAGGCCACCGCCTGGCCTTGGCTCTGACCCTGGGGCACATTATAGCCCTGCACCTGCGGGGCCTGCAGCCCCTGGCCGCGCACCGGCGGGCCATATTCCTGATGGAAGCGGGTTCGGAACAGATCCGGCGGGCGCGTCGAAAGCTGGCCCGGCTGCGGCGGCAGTTCCGGCTGGCGATTGGAGCTGACGGAATTGAAATTGAACACCGGCGCCGTTTCCCTGACGAAGACGTCCGGGTCCATCCGGGTCGTATCCGTCACGAAAAGGCAGCCGCTCATCAGGGGCAGCAGGGCAAGCCCGACCAGAGAGGCCGCCCGGCGACCGTTTTTCAAAAGGAGTGCTATCATCTGAACCGCTTCATGGAATCCAATCTGAGGCCATGATGGACCGCGCGGCTGGCGCGAAGCTGGCGTCGGTTTTTCAAAAAAAATCGAAGAACTGCATTTTTTCTCTTGAAGCTCTAGTTGCTAGAGGTGCCAGATTGGCTGTCGAGTGGAATTCAGGAGCGAAACCATGAATATTTCGACACGCGGCAGTTTGAACGGGGAACCGGAGGCCCTGACCTTTTCGGTCGGTGGCATGGATTGCGGCAGCTGCGCGGCCAAGATCGAAACCGCGCTGTCGCGCCTGCCGGGCGTTGCCGACGTCAAGGTATCGGTGGCCCGCGAGCGACTGAACCTTTCGCTTGCCGAAAACAAAACCCCGGTCGAAAAAATCGAGGATACGTTGCGCAAGCTCGGCTTCAAGCCCGCTCTGCTGCCGCGCGAAAAAGCGCCCGCAGCAAAGGTGGAAGCCGATCATCACGACCATTCCTCCTGCGGCGGTCACCATCATGACACGCCCCAAACGGCTATTGAAAACAACAATGCGCTGACCTTTTCGGTCGGCGGCATGGATTGCGGCAGCTGCGCGGCCGAGATCGAAACCGCACTGTCCCGCCTGCCCGGCGTTGCCGACGTCAAGGTTTCAGTGGCCCGCGAGCGGCTGAACCTTTCGCTTGCCGAAAACAAAACCCCGGTGGAAAAGATCGAGGATACGTTGCGCAAGCTCGGCTTCAAGCCGGCCCTGCTGCCGCAGGAGAAGGCCGCACGCGAAAAAACGCCGGATCAAAAGCACGAACACGATCATGATCACGCGACATGCGGTGGCCATCACGATCATGATCATTCCGGTCATGATCACTCCGGGCATGATCATTCCGGCCACGACCACGCAGCGCATGACCATTCGGGAGACGAGCAGCATTCCTGCAACGGGCATGACCACGATCACTCCGGCCATGATCATTCAGGTCACGATCACGGACACGACCATGCGGGCCATTCCCACGCTGCCGCACCTGCCGCCGCAAACCAGAGCGCCGAGATAGGGCACGCCCATGGCGCGGACGAAAAAGGTGCATGGTGGCGCACCGCCAAGGCGCGCAACACCTTCACCGGCACCATTCTGGTCGCGATTGCCTATGCGGCGGAACTGACCTTCCCGGCCTGGGGTAGTTACGCCTTCATCGTCGCCACGCTGGTCACGCTCTTCCCGATCGCACGCAATGCCTTTAATGCTGCCCGTTTCGGCGCTGTCTTCACCATCGAGATGCTGATGACCATTGCCGCCATCGGCGCGATCATCATTGGCGAGGCGGAAGAGGCGGCTATCGTCGTGCTGCTGTTCTCCGTCGGCGAATTGCTGGAAGGCTTCGCCGCCGCCCGCGCCCGCTCCGGCATCAAGGCGCTCGGTTCGCTCTTGCCGAAAACGGCGATGGTGGAGGAAAACGGCGCGCTTCGGCAGGTCTCCGCCGATCAGGTGCGCATCGGCCAGGTGGTCGTGGCGCGCCCCGGTGACCGCATCGCCGCCGATGGCGTTGTGATGGACGGCCAGTCCAGCGTCGACGAATCGCCGATGACGGGTGAGAGCATTCCCGTCGCCAAGGACAAGGGCGACCGCGTCTTTGCCGGCTCGATCAACCATGACGGTTCGCTGCGCATCCGCGTCGACCGTGCGCCGGAAGACAACACCATCGCCCGCATCATCACGCTGGTCGAAGAAGCACAGGATGCCCGCGCGCCGACCGAGCGCTTCATCCAGAGCTTCTCGCGTTATTACATGCCGCTGATCGTCGCGATCTCGGTGCTGACCATCATCGTGCCGCCGCTCGCCGGTCTCGGCGACTGGGATACCTGGATTTACCGTGGTCTCGCGCTGCTCCTGATCGGTTGCCCCTGCGCGCTGGTCATCTCGGTTCCCGCCGCCATCGCCTCCAGCCTTTCGGCTGCGGCACGCCACGGCATGCTGGTGAAGGGCGGCGCGGTCATCGAAATGCTGGCGCGCACCGAAACCATCGCCTTCGACAAGACCGGCACGCTGACGCTTGGTGAGCCTGTCGTGACGGATGTGATCGCTCTCGACGGCAACGAGGCCGAGCTGATCGCGCAGGCCGCGACCATTGAGAGCGAGTCGAGCCACCCGCTCGCCCGCGCCATCGTCAATCATGCCGAAAAGGCTGGCGTGAGGCCCCTGCCCGGCTCCAACATCAAGGCGATTTCCGGTCGCGGCATGCAGGGCAATGTCGGTGGGAAGGAGCTGTTTATCGGCGCGCCGCGCTTTGCGACGGAGGTCGGCACCCTCTCGAAGGATCTTGCTGACCGCATTTCCGCGCTGGAAAGCGAAGGCAAGACGGTGGCTGTCGTCATGGCCGGCGGCGCGGCAAGCGGCCTCTTCGCCATGCGCGACGAGCCGCGCAAGGACGCGGCCGAAGGCGTCAAGGCGCTGAAGGAAATGGGCATTTCCTCGCTGATGCTGTCGGGTGACAATGCCCGCACCGCGCGTGCCATTGGCAACAAGCTTGGCCTTGAGGCGCGCGGTGAACTCCTGCCGCAGAACAAGGTCGAGGAAATCCGCAAGCTTGCCGAAAAGCAGACCGTTGTCATGGTGGGTGACGGCATCAACGATGCGCCGGCCCTTGCGGCGGCCAGCGTCGGGGTTGCCATCGGCTCGGGCACGGACGTGGCGATGGAAGCCGCGGATGCGGCGCTGATGCGCAACAATGTCGGCGATGCCGCCCGTCTCATCGGCCTTTCGCGCGCCACCATGAGCAATATCCGCCAGAACGTGACGATTGCGCTCGGCCTGAAGGCGGTGTTCCTGGTCACAACAGTGACCGGCCTTTCCGGCCTGTGGCTCGCCGTCTTCGCCGATACGGGCGCCACGGTTCTGGTGACCGCCAATGCCATGCGGCTGCTTGGATATTTTAACCGCAACAAAGCCTGATCGCAGCCCCTCCCAAACCGGCCGAGCCTCGTCAATCCGGGGCTCGGCCGGTCTCATTTTCAGCGTATTGACAAACTAATTGCGTCCAATAAAACCCGCCTACCGCCGCTTCCAGGCGCGTGACAATCGATTCCACACGCAGGAGCGCTGGACTTGGCAAAGCATGACTACAACCCCGTTGCGTACCGCGCGATCAAGATCGGCGGTAACATCGTCAAGGTCATCTTCTCCATCGATCTGTTCCTTCGGCCTGGCAGAAGAAAGACGCTTCCCGCGCATCAACCGGCCCGCCGCCATCCGACATCGGACAAGGCCATTCCCCGTATCATCTGGCAGACGAATTACTCCAATCGGGTCACGACGCCAATCTATGCGAATTTCCTGTTCAACCGTTGGCTGACGCCGGAATTCGAATATCGCTACCATGATGACGAGGCGTGTCAGGCCTATATCGACCGCCATTTTCCCGGACGTTATGCCGACGCCTTCCGTCGACTGCAGGTGGGCGCCGCCAAAGCGGATTTCTGGCGCATTCTCGTTCTTCTGCAGGAAGGCGGCATCTATCTGGATATTGATTCCAATTTTGCGGCCCGGCCCGAAGATGTGATCGATACGGATGAAGAAGCCGTTTTCATTGCCATGAAGGACGGCGAGATCACCAACTATTTCATGGCGTCGAAACCCGGCCACCCGGCGCTCAGGCTGATAGCCGATCGTATTGCCCATAATATCGAAGAAGGGACGCTCGTCAGCGTCTATGACATGACGGGCCCAACCGTGGTGCATGCCGTCGTCAAGGAACTCGGGCTGCCGGTCCGCAACTACCGGGAAATTTGCACCCAGGGCCAATTCACCAACAAGCGCGCCCAATATGCCGACAAAAAAGACGGCGCATGGTGGGCAGAGCAGGCCAAGACGTCCATCGTCAAGACGTAGGACACCACACGCCTACGGACGGTGCAACATCGCGTTTACGCGAAGCCGTTGAAAAAACGGATGCTTTCCGCCACTGCACCGGGGACGACACCATTATGGGTTCCCGCCAGCAGTTTTTTGTCGACCCTGAAACCCGAGGTCAGGGCGCGGTCCACAAAAAGCTGGTGATCGGCGTCGAAAGGTCGTTCCTCCGTGCCGCGCAACAGCAGTGCCGGACATTTGAGGCTGGGGCCGAAACAGACGGAGGAGCGCATGATGAATTCGCGTTCGTCGGTTTCGTCGAAACAGATCTCCTCGCTATAGCGGTTGAAATAGCGCCATGAATTGACGCCAGCGGATATGGGGGCCGCAGCACGGAATTTACGGCTCATGGCTGCCAGAAGCGTGAGCGTGCCGCCATTGGAATGGCCGGCGATGAAGAAGCGAGCTCTGTCAATGCCGGGAAGATTTTCAAGATAGGTGGCCGCCGCCAGCGCATCCGAGGTTTCGTCGTAGAAGCCTGAATAATTGCCGTTCTGGCCGTTTTCGCCACGAAAGGACGGTAGCAGCACAACGAAGCCCGCTTCCCAATATGGCTTCATCAGCGCCCAATGGCCATCCCCGGTGGCGTTGCCGCCATGCAGGAAGAGGACGGCCGGTTTCAGTGTTTTTGACGGCTGGTAGTGGGACAGCCAGGCGACAAGTTCGATCGAGCCATCCGGCCCGCCACGATAGGTGACACGCTCCGCCCCGGGCGGTGTGCCAAGCGCCGAGGATTTCTCCGGCGCCGCCATCTTGCGCAGCAGGTGGGTGTGGAAACGTCGGCGAGCCTCCGCATAATCCTGCCGTTCCAGCGGCAAGACTTCAGGTGTCGGAATGCCCGCTTTCACGGCGGGCGGCAGGATAAGCGCTGCTGACAGCCCCATTGCGCCAGCGAGCAATCCGCGCCGCGTCATGCCCGGCGAGATCGTGCCGCTCTCTTCCTGTCCGAAGGGTGAGGAAAGAAAGCGCTTGTCTGCCATATGGTCACCTGACGAGGATGGTTGCATTAGCAGTTCAGCACTGCGGCGGGAGGCTGTCCAATCACGGATTCGCGAATGACAACAATGTATTCGCAGCCATCATGGCAATTTCTGGACGTCGCCTCGTCCCGTCTGTGACGCCCAGGGAAATAAACAGGCGATCGTGCCACCCTAGCCTTCCACACCGTCGATCATCGCCACCAGTGTTGAAAGCCTGTCGGCTTCGGCCGGCAACTTGTCGGCGCGCAGCCGGGCAATGCGGGGGAACCGCATGGCGACTCCGGATTTGTGGCGGGTAGAGCGGTTGATGCCTTCGAAGGCAACTTCAAGCACGAAACCGAAATCCGGCGTGGCGCGCACCGCCCGCACCGGGCCGAAACGCTCGACGGTATTGTCGCGCACGAACTTGTCCAGCACCTCCAGTTCCGCATCGGTGAAACCGAAATAAGCCTTTCCGACAGGCACGAGCTGTTCGCCGTCCTCCCCCTCCGCCCAGACACCGAAGGTGAAATCGGAGTAATAGCTCGATCTTTTGCCGTGGCCACGCTGGGCATACATCATGACGGCGTCGATATTGTAAGGATCGCGTTTCCACTTGAACCAGGGGCCTTTAGCGCGCCCGGCCTGATAGGTGCTGTCGCGGCGCTTGATCATGACGCCCTCGATGACCGGATCGGGCGGTGCGGCGCGTAGCGTATCGAGTTCCTGCCAGCTGGAAAAGCCGATCAGCGGCGAGAGGTCGAAGCGGTCATGCGGTGCATGTTCGATAATGTCAGACAGCCGGCCGCGACGCTGCAGATAGGTCTGCGCGCGGATATCGCTCTCGCCGTCGAACAGCAGGTCATAGGCGCGGATAAAGGCGGGATAGTCGTCCAGCATCTTCGCCGTCACCGTCTTGCGGTTCAGTCGCTGCTGCAGGTCGGAAAAGGTTCGGGTGAGATTGTTGGACCGTGCCGTGCCGCCAATCAGCAGCTCACCATCCATCACACCTTCGAAATCGATCGCGTCAAGAACGTCAGGGAAGGCGCCTGAAATATCGTCGCCTGAACGGGAATAGAGTTTCCGTGTCCCACCGGCGCCGGACAATTGCACACGAATACCGTCCCATTTCCATTCGGCGGCGTAGTCGGCGGGGTCCAGCCCATCGAGGTCGCCATCCGCCACCGGCGTCGCCAGCATCACCGAATGGAAGATGGCGGGCGTTGCCAGCACCGGCCGATCGGACTTGCCCTCAAGCCAGGCGAAAAGCGGCGTATAGGGCGGCGCCAGCCCGTGCCAGAGGGTTTCGATCTCGATGATGTCTTTCCCCGCAAAATCCGCCAGCGCCTGACGCGCCAGCCGGGCCGAAACACCGATGCGCAGGCTGCCGGTGGCAAGTTTGAGGAAAGCGAAACGAGAGGAGGTATCGAGCCGATCCAGGAGATCACGCACCGCACCGCGCACCTCCGTACGGCCGAGCGAATTCATCAGAGTGACGACATCCCCAAGGCGCGGATCCTGTGCCTCGGAGTCGTCCGCGCCGCCGATATTGCCCCAGACCAGCGAGATGGTCTCGGCGAGATCGCCCACATAATCATAGGAATAGCGGAACAACACCTCGTCCATGCGTTCCAGCACCAGCTCGCGCAGCAGGGCTGGTTTGACGCTTTTGAGGTCCAGCGTGCCGGCAATGGCCGCCAGCCCGTAACCCCGGTCGGGATCGGGCGTATCGCGGAAATAATCGGTCAGCAGCTTCAGCTTGCCATTGCGCGACGGGGTGAGAACCAGGCGGTCAAGAAGAGTGGCGAAGGCTTTCATCTCAATCCCCCTCGTCCTCGTAACCAACGAGATGCAGAGGCTTGGCGGCGATGCCCTGCAATTCGCACCAGCGCACCAGCGCCTCCTCCCGGCCATGGGTGACCCAGACGGCCTGCGGGGAAATTTCCTTGATCGTCTCCAGCAGTTCCGGCCAGTCGCAATGGTCCGAGATCACCAGCGGCAATTCCACACCGCCCTGCTTTGCCCTCTGCCGCACCATCATCCAGCCGGACGCGAAGGCAATCAGTGGTTCGTTGAAGCGGCGGGCCCAGCGCTCCTGAAACGCCGAGGGCGGGCCAACGACGATCGCTCCCTTGAAGGCGGAAGGATCGCTTTTTTCCAGTGTTGCGGGCCTGAGATCACCGAGATCGATACCCTGCGAGACGTAATAATCGCAGAGCCGCGCCAGCGCACCGTGGATATAGATCGGCTCGGCATAACCATTATCGCGCAGGAGCCGGATGACCCGCTGCGCCTTGCCCAAAGAATAGGCCCCGACGAGATGGGTACGTTCGGGAAACTGTTTGATGGAGGTGAGCAGTTTGGCCGTTTCCACACGCGGCAGCGGATGATGAAACACCGGGAGGCCGAAGGTGGCTTCGGTGATGAAGACATCGCAGGGCACCGTCTCGAAGGGGGCGCAGGTGGGGTCGATGCCACGCTTGTAATCGCCGGACGCCACGATGCGCAGACCGTTCATTTCCACGGAAATCTGCGCCGAACCCAGGACATGGCCCGCCGGATGGAAACCGACGGTGACGCCGTTTACCTCCACCCTCTCGCCGAATGCGACCGCCTGCTCGCTGCCGCAGAAATCCTCACCATAACGGATGCGCATGATATCCAGCGTCTGGCGCGTGGCCAGCACCGCGCCATGGCCAGCGCGGGCGTGATCGGAATGACCATGGGTGATGAGCGCCCGCGCCACGGGCCGCACGGGATCGATATAAAAATCACCCACCGGGCAATAAAGGCCATTGGGCGTGGAATTCAGGAGCTGTTCCGGCTTCATGTTCATTGAGATAGGGCCGCCCGCGCGAATCTTAAGTGCTGCGAGCATAACGCGGAACGCGCGTTAAATTTCCAATGGGCGCGTTTTTGTTTTGTGGAGACATCCCGTCATTCCGGCCTTGAGCCGGAATCCAGGAGCCGCGCGTCCGCGCGGCGAAAGAGTTATTTCAGCCCAAGGACTTGGGCTGGCTGGATACCGGCTCAAGGCCGGTATGACGGATGAGAGGTTTCAGCGAGAACCAAAGGTGACAACTGTCGGCCGCCCCTACTCCCCCGCCACTTCCGCGGGCTTCGCCTCAACCGCCGCCGGTAGCCGCACCGGTTTCAGCATCAGCGCCGCGGCAAGGCCGATGGCAGCGGTTGCGGCGGCCGCGAAGAACAGCGGCGTAAACGCATCCGAGTAAAGCGAGGCGACGGCGGCCTGGGAGGCTGCGGGCAGTTCCGAGAGGATTTTCGGCGTCAGTTCCTCGATTTTGCCGACGCCGGGAATATCCACCGCCACACCCTTGAGGCTTGTGGATACGATGGCGCCATAGACCGAGATGGCGATGGCAGCACCACCCATGCGGGTCAGCGTTACCGCTCCGCTTGCCGCACCGATGTCAGCCTTGGGGGCCGAGTTCTGCACGCCGATGATCGGAGCCTGCTGGCCGAGGCCGACTGCGAAACCCTGCGCCAGCATCAGCACCGCGATCAGCCAAAGCGGCGTTCCCGCATGCATCTGCGTGAAGAGCAGCATGGCGATGACGTTGATTGTCAGGCCCGCAACCGAGAAGGGCTTGTAGACGCCGGTGATCGAAATCAGCCGTCCGGCCGAAAGCGAACCCATGACGATGCCGCCGGTGACCGCGATGAAGAACAGGCCGGCATGGGAGGGGGAAAGGCCGGTGGTCGTCTGCAGGAACAGGGCATAATAATTGACCATGCCGATGCCGATGCCGCCGCTGGTCAGCGAAACGATCATCAACAGCGGAAAGGTGCTGTCCTTGAAGAGACGCAGCGGCACCACCGGTTCCGGCGCGCGCCGCTCCACCTGCACCCAGAGGAACGCGGCGATGACGGCGAAGGCGATGATGCCGAGGCTGGGGGCCGCGATGAGCGAGCCGAACAATTCGCTGCTGTCCGCCCAGAAGACCACGCTGGCAATGGTGGCCGCCAAGAGGACCGCACCGAGATAATCGATCTTCGGCTGGCGCGCCGGGCGTCGGTAAGGCAGCATCAGCGCCAGACCGGCAATAACGATGATGCCGAGCGGCAGATTGATCAGGAAAATCGACCGCCAGCCAAAGAGATCACTCATCGTGCCGCCGAGGATCGGGCCGACACTGCCCGATGCCATGATGGTGAGGCTGGAATAGCTCTGGTAACGGGCGCGTTCACGCGGTTCGAACAGATCCGCATTGACGGAAAAGATCGACACCATGATGCCGCCGCCGCCAAGGCCCTGCAACACGCGGGCAGCAATCAGACTGTCCATCGACCATGCCAGCCCGCAGGCGAGCGAGCCGAGCGTGAAGATGACGACCGCCGCGATCATCACATATTTCCGGCCGAACAGATCGCCGAGCTTACCATAGACGGGCATGACCGCGCTGGTCGCCAGCAGATAGGCAGAGCCGATCCAGCCGAAACGCTCCAGCGCGCCGAATTCACCGACGATGGTGGGCAGTGCCGTCGACACGATCTGGTTATCGAGGGTCGCCATGAACATGGCCAGCATCAGAAACAGAAAGACGATGAGCCTGCGGCGATGATCCGACACAAGCGGCGCCACGGGGGCGGTGGACATATCCATGAAAAATCTCGTTGGCTTCAGGCAGATTTGCTGTGACAATTTGTGTGCTATCAGCATATATATGTCAATGGCAAGTTTTTGACATCTGTGCTATTGCCGCTAAACGTGATCGGAAAACAGCATCGAAAGGGACGATGAAGCGTGGCGACTGAGGAAAACTGGAACGAGGATCTGCCCGAGGACATCAAGCGGATCGGCAATACGATGACGCGCATGCGCATCATGATCGGCCGCCGCATCATCGGCCGCATGGCGCTTGCCAGGCTCGCTCCAGGTCTCGAACTTTCCCATATCGACGTGCTCGACATTCTGCGCCGGGCGGAGGGCGATGTGACCGTGGGCGCGATTGCCGAGGGTATGCGCATCGATCCCTCACGCGGCAGCCGTGTGGTGGCGGATATGGTGGGACGCGGCCTGCTGAAACGCGGCGTTTCCCAGCAAGACGCCCGCCGCAGCATCGTAGAGATCACCCCGCTCGGCACCAGTCTCTTGCAGGAAATGCGTCGGACCAAGATGAGCGTCATCGAGGACGTGATGGATGGATGGCCCGCGGAGGATGTGGAGACATTCGCACGCCTGTTCGAACGCTTCATCGACCGTTTCGAATGCCGGCTCTCGCCCGATACAGACCTCCTCCCGGATCAGAAAAAATCATAGTTGGCGCTGCGATCCACAGCTTCACTTTAGGAGGGCTAGACCGTAACTTGCCGCCATCTGACAGGTTGAAGGGGTAATTTCGATGTTGACGATTTACGGTGTCTACCGTTCCCGCGCCACACGCACATTATGGCTGGCGGGCGAACTCGGCATAGAATTCAAGCACGTGCCTGTGATACAGGCCCGCCGTCTTGCCGATCCGCTGGCTGCGGATGCGCCGCTCAACACGCTTTCTCCGCACTTCCTGGCGGTCAACCCGATGGGCACCATTCCCTGCATCGAGGATGACGGCATGGTGCTTTACGAATCCATGGCCATCAATCTCTACCTCGCCCGCAAATATGGCGGACCGCTTGCGCCGATCGATCTGAAGGAAGATGCGGCGATGCTGCAATGGTCCTTCTTTGCCGCGACCGAAGTCGAGACGAATTCGCTGAAGATTTCCTCCGCCATCGCCGAAGGCCTGTCGGAAAGTGATAGCGGCAAGGCCGTGATCGATGTTGCCAGCCGCCTGCTGAAACGCCCCTTCCGGGTGCTGGAGCAGCATCTGTCCAGTCATGATTATCTGGTGGGCGATCGCTTTACCGTCGCCGATCTCAACGCGGCGGAAATCGTTCGTTACGCACAGGGCCACAAGCCGCTGTTCGACGCCCATCCAGCTCTGAAGGCCTGGCTGGATCGTTGCCAGGCCCGCACGGCGTTCAAGACGATGTGGGATACGCGCGCGGCCGAGGCGGCCTGAGCGGTTAAGCCCCTTACCCCTGATGCCAGACCTGATCCGGCATCCAGCCAGCCCAAGTCCTTGGGCTGAAAGGACCCTTCTCGCCGCGCAGACGCGCGTCGGCTGGATGCCGGCTCAGGGCCGGAATGACGGAAATACTAAGCCTTTCAGCCCCTCTCCCCCGCGAGCGCGCGCTGGACCGCCGGCCGGTCGTTCATGCGGCGGAAGTGGTCGTGCACCTTGGGGAAACGGGCAATATCCACGCCGTCGCTTTCCAGCCATCCGGACATGACGAAAAGATAGGGATCGGCCACGGAATAGGCAGTGCCGAGAACCCATGGGCCACGCAGCATGCCGTGCTCGATCAGTTCGAAGCATTCACCCATGGTCTGCGGCACCTTGGCCTTCATATCCTCAAGCGAGCTATCCTTGCTCGCCCAGCGACTGCCGCGACGGCCGTGGGCATGGGCGACATGCACCGTCGAAGAAATGAAGGCGTTGAAGGACTGCATCAACGCGAATTCGAAGGGATCGTCCAACGGCGCGAGTTTCTTCTCAGGCACCATCTGGGCGATAAAGGCGAGGATGGCCGGCGTCTCCGTCAGCACGCCGCTTTCCGTCGCCAGCGCCGGCACGCGGCCCTTGGGATTGATCTTTAAAAATGCCTCGGAGCGTTGCTCGCCTTCCGCGAAATTGACGCGGTGGGCCTTGTAAGGCAGGCCGGATTCCTCAAGCACGATATGGCTGGCGCGGGAGCAGGAACCGGGGGAGAAAAACAATGTGAACATGGATATGCGACCTCCAAAGCAATGAAGCGCCCGCTTCTTCCTCATGCGGGCGCCGCCCCGCGAGGGCCATGGGGTGGCCATCACGCGCGGGGCGCGTCATCATCGTGCCGGCAAACGGCCGCGTCAAAGGTTATTTAGAGACCGACGACCCTGATATCGCCGACATGGATGCCGTTCCAGTTGCGCATCTGTTTGTTTGCCATGCCGCTCAGCGCCTGTTGTTCGGCACTGCCTTCGTCGAAATAGCGGGCGAGCAATGCAGAAACCATGGCTTCCGCCGCACGCGTCGTGCCGTCTTCGCATTTCACCGCCATGGCGATGCCCTTTTCCGGCATGGCGGCGACGAAGACGCCCTCCGCGCCGGTCTTGGCGAAAATCTTGCCCGGCGCGATCTGCATCAGCTTCGTGCAGGCGCGGCCGGTGCCTGCCACATAGAAGGGTTCTGCCATGCACGCCTCCATGAGCCGGCGCGAGGCGCTCGCCCGGCCGGCTTCCAGCCCCCTGCCCGTCGCCATCTTTGCGAAACCATGTGCCAGCCCTTTGAGCGGCACCGCATAGGTCGGGATGGAGCAGCCGTCCACGCCGCAATTGTCGTGACCCAGCGCAGCACCCGTCAGGCTCTCCATCGTCGCGCGGATTTCCTGCTGCAGCGGGTGGTCATAACCGACATAGCCCTTGGGGTCCGTTCCGGTATGACAGCAGGCGCAGATGAAGCCTGAATGTTTACCGGAGCAATTATTGTGAAGCGCCGTCGGCTTTTCCAGCGTGCGGGCCTGATGGATGATGGTTTTCTGGTCGGAGGACCAGTGCGCGCCGCATTCCAGCGTATCCACATCCCTGCCCGCCTTGGCGAGCATAGAAGCGGCAAGTTCCGCATGTGCGTCCTCGCCGGAATGGGACGAACAGGCAAGCGCCAGCTCGCGGCTGCCGAAACCATAGGCGTCCGCGGCACCGCTTTCCACCAGCGGCAGGGCCTGCATGGCCTTGCAGGCCGAACGCGGGAAGATGCCACGTTCCAGATCTCCCGTGGAAAACAGCACGCCGCCATCGCCATCCACCACCACCGCAAGGCCCCTGTGGCGGCTTTCCACGAGATTGCCCCTGACGACTTCGACGGTAACGGAATTGTTCATTCTCTCAGCCTCAAAAAATTCTGATTTCATGTGGTTGATAGCGCAATTGATTTTTCGATGCACGGGGCTGCCGGTGAAATTTGCAAAACGTCTGTTACTGGCGATTGCCATCATCTACCTGCTGCCGGCACTGGCATCGGCCGGACTGTGGGCCATTAAGGACCACCCGCGCGGCTGGAATGCCGCCAGATGGTCATCGTCAGGCATGCTGCCGGCGGCTTCGAGCGACGGGCAAGCCGCCGTCTACGTCTTTTCCGCCATGACCGGCGGCTTCAAGGGCTCGGTCGCCAGCCATGCCTGGGTCGTGTTGAAAAAGCCGGGCGCTACGAGCTATGACCGTTATGACAAGGTGGGCTGGGGCACGCCGATCCGCCATAATGGATATGCGGCGGACGCCTATTGGTATTCCAACATGCCGCGCCAGGTGGTGGCCATTCACGGCGCAGAGGCGGAAAAGCTGATCCCCAAGATCGAAAAGGCGATTGCCGATTATCCCTATGGCAAGCCGGGCGGCTATCGCATCTATCCCGGGCCGAACTCCAATACCTTCGTCGCCCATGTGCTGCGCAGCGTGCCCGAACTCGGCGTCGTGCTGCCGCCGGACGCGGTCGGCCGCGACTATCTGCCGGACGGTGCATTTTACCACGTCGCCGACGATTGGAAGGATGCGAGCGTTTCGCTCGGCGGCCTGTTCGGCATTTCGGCGGGTGCGCGCAGCGGCTTCGAGATCAACTTCCTCGGTCTCGTGGCCGGCATCGATTTCGCCCGGCCGGGCGTGAAGATACCGGGGCTCGGTTATTTCGGCGTGGCGGGCATCCGCGCTTAAGCCGTCACGTTTCGTTAACCTGAGCGGCGCGTCTGGCGCGGATGCTCTGGGCGATGAAGACCCGTGAGAGGCCGTGATAAAGCGGTTCGCGAGAGAAAAGCCGAGACGTCAGATATCCCAGCATCGATGCGGCCATGATGGGTATGACGCCTTCATGATTACCGGTCATTTCGAGGATGATGACGAAGGCTGTCATCGGCGCCTGCACAACGCCGGCAAAATAACCCGCCATGCCGACGATGGCGCCAAGGCCGATGCTGGTGCCGAGCAAGCTCGCCATGGTGCTGCCGAAACCCGCACCGACCGACAGAGACGGCGCGAAAATGCCGCCGGGGATGCCGGACATCATGGCAAGGAAGGTCGACGCCAGCTTTTCAATGAAGAAGAATGTGGGCGCGGCCTCGCCTTCAATGGCGGCGCGCGCCTGTTCGTAACCGGTGCCGAAGGTTGCCCCGCCTGTCGCGATGCCGATGATGGCAGAGGCAAGGCCGCAGGCGGCGGCAACCGCCAGCATCCGCTTAAGCGGCATCGTCTGGGCGAAACGACGGATACGCGCGGAGAGCCGCAGCGCCCCGGCACTGAACAGCGCGCCAAATGCACCACCGCCGACACCGCAGACAAGCACCAGCAGCCAGTCCATCGTCGTTTTTGCCATGACCGAGCTGGTGCCGAAGTAAGTATAGCTGCCGACCAGAGCCAGCGAGGCGAGGCCCGACAGGATAACGGCGGTGAGCACGAGACCGTTGGCGCGGGATTCATAAGTCTTGCTCATTTCCTCGATGGCGAAGACGATGCCTGCGAGCGGCGTGTTGAAGGCCGCCGCAATGCCCGCCGCAGAACCGGCGAGGATGAGGCCCTTGGCCTGCGCCATGCCGCCCCAGCGGGCGGCCTGCAGCATGATCGAGGCCCCCACCTGAACCGTCGGCCCCTCACGGCCAATGGACGCGCCGGAGAGCAGACCGGCGACGGTGAGAACCACCTTGCCGAAAGCAAGCTTCAGCGACAGAAGCCGCGAACGATTCGCATCATCCCGCAGGTGCCGGGCGGCGATGGCCTGCGGAATGCCGCTGCCGCCGGCATTGGGGAAAACCGTGATCGCGAGCCATGCGCAGAGCGTAAACCCAAGCGGCGTGATGATGAGCGGCAGCAGAAACGCCCATTCGCCTGAGGACGTGGCCGCGAAGAAGAGGTGCTGGGCGCGATCCGCTGCCCAAGCGAAACCGACGCTGATAAGGCCGACGGCAATCGCGCCAATCCAGAAAACCGCCCTTGGCTTCCAAATCCGCCATGAACCCCAGACAACACGGGAACGGCGGAGCATTTTCAGCTTCTTGTAATCGACAGGCATGGCGGTCCAGATCGGTGATTTCAGTCATTGTCGGGCGGAAGCCTTTTATCGGCCTGCCAGCCGGCGATTGCAAGTTTTGCATTTGACTCGTTGCAATAGATGGCCGATGCTGCGCGTCGCAAATGCAACGCATGGAGAGACAAGATGAAAACCGCAACTTTGCCTTCGCTGCGTGTCACGGCAGATTTCCGCGAGGCGGCAGAAAGCGTTCTGAAGGACGGCGAGACGCTGTCGTCATTTGTCGAGGATTCGGTCCGCAGGCAGGTGCAAATCCGCAAATCGCAGGCGGAGTTCATTGCGCGGGGGCTGGCGTCGCTTGAGGAATCCAGACGCACAGGAATCTTTTATTCAGCTGAGGAAGTGCATGCGGAACTACGCGCTATGCTGGCGGCCAAAAAAGCCGAGCGTAACAAATGACATTCAAGCTCCGGTACACAATTGCAGCCAGAGCGGATATAACGAGACTATACAATTTTCTACTGGAGAAGGATTTTTCGACGGCGGAGAAAGCTATTGATCGGATTATTGCCACCGTCGATGGACTGAGCGAGTTTCCCTTCGCCACACGCAAAGCACCGGGAGAGAACGCGCTCTTAAGGGAACTGCTCATTCCGTTTGGGTCCTCTGGTTACATCGCCCTCATTCAAATCGAAGATGCCGAAACGGTCTCCATCCTCGCGATCCGCCACCAGCGCGAGGACGATTACTATTGACCTTCACCGGTCGCTGACTGCCGCTCGCGGGTTTACCCACGGCTCCTGATTGGAGCGCGGCAGCGGGGTTTTGCCGAGAATGTGGTCCGCGGCCTTTTCGCCCGTCATGATCGAGGGGCCGTTGAGGTTACCATAGGTCACGTGCGGGAAGATCGAGCTGTCTGCGACGCGCAGGCCGTCGACACCGATCACGCGGCATTCGGGATCGACAACCGCCATCGGGTCGTTTCTGTCGCCCATGCGGCAGGTGCCGCAGGGGTGGTAAGCGCTTTCCAGATGCTCGCGCAGGAAGGCATCGATCTGCTCATCGGTCTCGATATTTTCACCGGGCTGGATTTCCGGGCCACGGAATTCGTCGAATGCTTTCTGGCCAAAAATTTCGCGCGTGAGGCGCACGCAGTGGCGGAATTTCTCCCAATCCTCGGGGTGGCTCATATAGTTGAAACGAATGACCGGCTCATCTGAGGGATCCGCGGAGCGCAAGGTGACGTTGCCGCGCGATTTCGACAGGTTGTAGCCGACATGCGCCTGAAAACCATGGCTTTTCGCCGCCGCCTTGCCGTCATAGGAGATGGCGACGGGCAAGAAATGATACTGGATGTCAGGTTGCTTGAGCCCGGGGGCGGAGCGCAGGAAGGCGCAGGCCTCGAACTGGTTGGAAGCACCGAGGCCGCCTTTCGACAGCAGCCATTGCGCACCGGCCACACCCTGCCAGAACCACGGAAGCCACGAATAAAGCGAGACCGGCTTGGTGGAGACCTGCTGGAAATAAAACTCCATATGGTCCTGGAGATTGGCGCCGACGCCGGGGCGATCCGCCTTCACCTCGATGCCCATGTCTTTCAGATGGGCGGCGGGGCCGATGCCCGAGAGCATCAGCAGCTTCGGCGAATTGAAGGAGGAGGCCGAAACGATGACCTCGCGACCGGCCTTGATGGTTTCCACCACGCCCCTGCGCTCGATTTCGACTCCCACGGCGCGGCCGTTCTCGATGACCACCTTGCGGGCAAAACCGTTGACCAGCGTGACATTGCCGCGCTTCAGCGCCGGTTTGAGATAGGCATTGGCGGCGGACCAGCGACGGCCATCGTGAATGGTCTGCTCCATCAGGCCGAAACCTTCCTGTTTGGAGCCGTTATAGTCATCCGTCAGTTCAAACCCCGCTTGGGCGCCGGCCTGAATGAAGGCGTGAAAGAGGGGGTTATTGACCGGCCCGCGCTGTACATGCAGCGGCCCATCCGTGCCACGCCAGCCTTCCTCGCCGCCATGGCTGTGTTCCATGCGCTTGAAGTAAGGCAGCACATCCGCATAGGCCCAGCCCTGCGCGCCAAGCTCCTCCCAGCGATTGAAATCCTCTGCATGGCCGCGCACGTAAACGAGGCCGTTGATGGAGGACGAACCGCCGATGACCTTGCCTCGCGGGGCAGTGATGCGGCGATTATTGAGGTTCGGTTCGGGCTCGGAGAGGTAACCCCAATTGTAGCGCTTCATGCTCATCGGCCAGGCGAGAGCCGCCGGCATCTGGATGAACGGGCCGAAATCGGAACCGCCGGCCTCTATGACGATGACGGAATAGCGACCATCTTCCGACAGGCGGTAGGCGATGGCGGAACCTGCGGAGCCGGAGCCGACGATGACGTAATCTGCTTGCATTGTTTGCTCCACTTGGGGCTTTGGTTCCGATGAATGTATTGGGGTGGGTTCACCCCCCTCTGCCCTGCCGGGCATCTCCCCCTCAAGGGGGGAGATCGACTCGTGGTTGGGTTCAGCCCATCTCAACGTTTGCGAATGGAGCGGTGGTAGCGCCGCTTGCCGATCTCCCCCCTTGAGGGGGAGATGTCCGGCAGGACAGAGGGGGGTGAACCCACCCACTGAACCTCAATAAGGCGCTTCCACCTTCCCCGTGCTCACATAAACCGTCTTCAACTCGCTATAATGCTCCAGCGCCGACGCCGAATTCTCGCGGCCGAAGCCGGATTGCTTGGAGCCACCGAAGGGGATTTCCACCGGGCAGAGATTGTACGTATTGATCCACAGCGTGCCCGCCTCCAGCTGATCCACTACGCGGTGGGCGCGGGCGAGATCGGCGGTGAAGACGCCGCCGGCCAGCCCGAATTCGGTGGCGTTGGCGCGGGCGAGAACCTCTTCCTCGTCATCAAAATCCAGCACACACATGACGGGCCCGAAGATTTCCTCGCGGGCGATCGTCATGTCGTCGGTCACGTCGGCGAACACGGTGGGCTGCACATAAGCGCCCTCGCCCGCGACATTGTTGGGGATGCCACCGCCGGTGATGAGCGTCGCACCTTCCGCCTTGCCCTTTTCGATATAACCGAGAACCTTCTCCTGCTGGGCCTTGGAGACCAGCGGGCCGAGATGGGTGGCGTAATCGAGGGGATCGCCGAGGATCATCGCTTCCGTGCGGCTTTTCAGGTTTTCAAGGAAGCGGGCCTTCGCCTTTTTCTGCACGAAGACACGCGTTCCGTTGGAGCACACCTGCCCGGAGGAGTAGAAATTGCCGAGCATCGCACCGCCGACGGCGCTTTCGATATCGGCATCATCGAAGACGATCAGCGGCGACTTGCCGCCCAGTTCCATCGTGACATGCTTCAGATGCCCGGCGGCAGCGGCGGCCACCTTGCGGCCGGTCGGCACCGAGCCAGTAAGCGAGACCTTCGCCACATCCGGGTGATTGACGAGCAGCGGCCCCGTATCACGATCCCCCTGAATGACATTGAACAAGCCTTTGGGCAGACCCGCTTCGATAAGGATTTCAGCAATCTTCAGCGCGCCGAGCGGGGTGTTTTCCGAAGGCTTGAAGACCATGGCATTGCCGGCGACGAGCGCAGGCGCGGCCTTCCAGCAGGCGATCTGCTGCGGATAGTTCCACGCGCCGATACCGACGCAGACGCCGAGCGGCACACGTTTCGTATAGGCGAAATCGCCGCCGAGCGGGATGTAATCGCCATTCAATGCTGATGGCGCGATGCCGCCGAAAAATTCGAAGGCATCCGCACCCGAGGTCGGATCGGCGACGATGGTTTCCTGAATGGGCTTGCCGGTATCCAGCGTTTCCAGCGTCGAAAGCGCCTCATTGCGTTCGCGCATGATATCGGCGGCGCGTTTGAGGATGCGTCCCCGCGCCATGGGGCTCATTGCCGCCCATTCCTTCTGGGCGCGCTTGGCCGAGGCGATGGCACGCTCGACAATCGCCGGCGTTGCGGCGTGAAGCCGGGCGATGATCTCGCCGGTTGCGGGGAAGATGCTGTCGAACGGCGTGCCTGTATTATCCTCGACATAATCGCCGTCGATGAAATGCGAGGCTTTCGGCTGCGCCCTGAGCGGCGTGGCGATGGTCATGTCGAAGTCTCCTAGAGAATGCGGATGGACGGCTTGGCGCGCTGTCCATCGGGAAAGGATCTGAGCTGCATGTCGAAATAGTCTTCGACCAGCGCCGGTGCAGAAGCGAGGCCGAGCGGGGCGGAACGCAGGCTGTGCCTGATATAAAGCCCGTCGATCAGCGCCGCCGCCCCTTCTGCAATGCGTGCGGCATCATCGGGCGGGCAGAGCCGGTTGAGGCTTGCCATGAGGTTGGAGCGCAGGCGGCGGGAATAAATCACCAGCAGCCGGCGGGTTTCTTCCGAGCGCTGCGCCTCAACGTAAAAGGCAAGCCACGCCGCCACTGTCTCCGGCGTGAACTGGTCGCTCTGGAAGGAGACATGAACGATGGCGCTCAGCCTTTCGCGCGGGCCGGAAGCACGGGTCAGCGTCGCCACCGCATCACGCCTGAGATCACGCAGCAGGCTGCGAATGGTCTCCAGCAGGAGCTGCTGCTTGCTGCCGAAATAATGATGCGCAAGCGCCGCCGACACCCCCGCTTCCCGGGCGATGTCAGACATTGTCACATTCAACGAGCCATGGTGGCCTATGGTGCGCAGCGCCGCATCCACAAGCGCTTTTCGGCGCAGAGGCTCCATTCCGACCTTGGGCATGACGATCTCCTTGAGGGCGGCAAAATATTCTTGATTGACTGATCAATCAATAAAAAATGCGCCATTCCGTGTCGCTATTTTGCTGTAAATCAATTCTTTCTCATCGGACGGACCCTGGTTTCGGCAATGGCCGGCGCGTGAGGATCATCTTTCATGCTCCCGGCGCGGTCACGGGGGAAAAACTAAACCGTGATATACTGCGAATTGGGAATGGAACACGTTCCGTGCTAATATCCCAGCTGATACAAATTTCGCTGGAAGCGGCGCCAGACGAAAGACAATAAAAACGCCCGCCCTAGACCACGACGGCAGCCGATACCCATCCGGGCATCGAATGACCGTTCGCAGTGTTTAAAGAAGGGAGTGATATCATGCCAATGGTGACAGTATCGATTTCCCCGGAACAGGCAGCGAGAATGCGCGAAGCCGTCAATTGCGGGGCTTATGCATCCGGTAGCGAGGTCGTCAGGGAAGCGCTGCGATTATGGGCGGCGTCTGGCGCACACGGTATGGGCGCGAAGTCCAGGGAACCCGTGGAAGCCGACCGGGAGCGGGTGAACGTGGCTGATCTCTATGCCGCGCACTCAGGACATGTCCGCCGGGCGTGAGGCCCGGTTACTACCCCATATATCAAGGGGGTTGCAACAAAACGTTCATCAAAGCTTCACAGACGTGAAAGCTTTTGTTGACCTGTAATCTGCGATTGTTCGCCGCAAAAGAGAAAGGCTCTCCTTACCTCAGCCACGGAAGGAAAGCCGTAATAGCGGAGAACAGAAATGCAGGCCGTTACGCTGGAAAACGATGCCGTAAGGCGATTTGCCTCCGGGCACATGTTTCCCATGGCGAAGCTCGTGCTGGAAACCGCGTTTCAGCCGATCGTCGAGGCGACGACGGGCACTATTTTCGGTTATGAATCACTCATGCGCGGCCACGACCGGCTCGGGTTTTCCGATCCGCTGGCGCTTCTCGACCAGGCGGCGCAAGGCGGCGAACTCAAGGCTTTCGAGCAGATGCTGGCGAGCCGCGCGCTGGCGAAATTCTCCACCCTGCCTGACTTCTCCTCCGCCACCCTGTTTCTCAACCTCGATGTGCGGCTGATCGCGCAGGGCGACGCCATTCTCGACAAGCTTGTGGGCCATCTGGCGCGCGCGGGTATTCCCCCCTCCTCCATCTGCTTCGAGCTTTCCGAACGTTTCGACAATACAAGCGTCCCCGAATTCACGACGCTGATTGCCCGCATGCGGAAAGAGGGCTTCAAGCTGGCGATCGACGATTTTGGCGCGGGACACGGCGAGATGAAGCTTCTGTGCGATTTTCCGCTGGACTATCTGAAGATCGACCGTCACTTCATCACCGGCGTCGATCATCTGCCGCGCAAGCAGCATCTTGTCCGCAGCATCGTCAATATTGCCCATGTTCTGGGGGTGCGGGTCATTGCCGAGGGCATTGAAACAGAAGCGGAGTTCCTGACGTGTCGCGAATTCGGCGTCGACCTGGTGCAGGGCTGGCTGATCGCCAGGCCAACGGTCTTCACCAGCGAGTTGCCGGAGAGCTTTCCCCACATCAACCGCATCGGCGTGGCGCGGCGCAACAGCCAGACTCTGGATGAAATCCTGATCCGCCGTGAAATCGAACGACTTCCCACCGTCTTCGAACATGACAGCGTCGACAGCGTCTTCGAGCTCTTCCGGAGAAACCCGCAGCAGGCGTTTTTTCCGGTTCTCAATGCCAACGGCGAACCGCGCGGCGTCATCAACGAATATCACCTCAAGGAATACATCTACCGACCCTTTGGCCGTGACCTGCTCAAGAACAAGATCTATGAGCGCACCATCTCCCATTTCGTCGACGCCGCGCCGATCGTCGGTCTCGATGCCGATGCCGACCAGTTGATGAACATGTTCGCCAGCATGGGCGGCAGCGCCTGCATCATCCTGACCGAAAACATGCGTTACGCCGGCATCGTTTCCGCCGCTTCGCTGATCAAGGTCATCAATGAAAAGCAGCTGAAGATGGCGCAGGACCAGAACCCACTGACGGCATTGCCGGGCAACCGCGCGATTGGCGGCTTCATCGCCGACCGCTGCAGCGACGGCGACGAGACACGTTTCTTCTGCTATTGCGACTTCGACAACTTCAAACCCTTCAATGACAAATACGGCTTCAACGCCGGCGACCACGCCATCACCCTGTTTTCAGCCCTGATGCGCCGTTACTTTTTTGCCGGCGACTGCTTCCTCGGACATATTGGCGGTGATGACTTCTTCATCGGCGTGCGCGACTGGGCGGTGGAAGACCTGACGGAAATACTCGAGCGGCTGCTCAGCGATTTTCACGACGATGTCGCGGAACTGTATTCGGCCGAAGATCGTGAGGCGGGCTGCATGAAGGGCCAGGACCGGCACGGCAATGAGCGGGACTTCGCGCTGCTGCGCTGTTCCATTGGCGTTCTAAGCTTGCCCAAAGGATTGATCATCGCCAATCCCGAGCGCATCGGCAGCGAGATCGCGGGTGTGAAGGCGGCTGCGAAGGAAAATGACAGCGGCCTCGTCATCCGGGTCTTCGGCGAGACAAATTGACACCAGTGACAAACGGCCTTCTTCCCTAAGCGGCGCATCTGACCTACATCTTCAGGCGACGCCGATAGTGAGGAGTTGCCCCTGACCATGCCCGACCCCAAGACCCTGCCCGAAAAAATGCGTTTCATCGACCTTCCCTCGCATGGCGGTCCGGAAGTGATGCGTCTTTCGCAAGCGCCTTTGCCGAAGCCCGCGAAAGGCGAGGTTCTGGTGAAGGTCGAGGCAGCAGGCGTCAACCGGCCGGATGTCGCGCAGCGCCAGGGCACCTATCCGCCACCGAAGGATGCAAGTCCGATCCTCGGCCTTGAAATCGCCGGAGAGGTTGTTGCGCTTGGCGAAGGCGTCGATGAATTCAATCTTGGCGACAGGGTCTGCGCGCTCGCCAATGGCGGCGGTTATGCGCAATATTGCGCCGTTCCCGCGGGGCAGGCCCTGCCCTTCCCCAAAGGCTACGACGCCGTCAAAGCCGCAGCCTTGCCGGAAACCTTCTTCACCGTCTGGGCCAATCTCTTCCAGATGGCGGGCCTGACCGAAGGTGAAACCGTGCTCATCCACGGCGGCACCAGCGGCATCGGCACGACGGCGATCCAGCTTGCCAAAGCATTCGGCGCGGAAGTTTATGCCACGGCGGGCTCTGCGGAAAAATGCGAGGCCTGTGTGAAGCTCGGCGCCAAACGGGCGATCAATTACCGCGACGAGGATTTCGCCGAAGTCGTGAAATCCGAAACCGGCGGCAAGGGCGTCGATGTCGTTCTCGACATGATCGGTGCTGCCTATTTCGAAAAGAACCTTGCGGCGCTGGCCAAGGACGGCTGCCTGTCCATCATCGCCTTCCTGGGGGGCGCCGTGGCCGACAAGGTCAACCTCACGCCGATCATGGTCAAGCGCCTGACCGTCACCGGCTCCACCATGCGCCCGCGCACGGCGGACGAGAAACGCGCCATCCGTGACGATCTCGTGGATCAGGTCTGGCCGCTGATCGAAAGCGGCCAGGTCGCACCGGTCATCAACCGCGTCTTCACACTGGATGAGGTTGCGGAAGCGCACCGGCTGATGGAAAGCAGCAGCCATATCGGCAAGATCGTGATGCGGGTCGACTAGGTGCTGCAGAGTAAGTTCTCAGTTAGCCCTCTTGCATTACTCACGAATCGTACTACCTTCTAGTTATGTTCAACGTATCGGAAGGAGGTGATCCAATGTCTAGTGAGATTTCGGTCTCTGGTGCAGGCAATGGAAAGGGTGTGTTTTCGACGGGGCAGCCCTCGTTGTAAACCTCTTCTGCCTTCGGAACGTTGAGAAACAGTCCCGGGTCTGTAAACAGGACCAAACTCATGGAAGGGTCGCTCAGGCGGCCCTTTTCCGTTTCTGCGTATTGCTTCGACTATCGAGAAATCTGCGCCTCGAGTGCAGGTGCGGTTCTCTCGCGACGAGAAAATCTCCTTAATCAGATTGCAGTTCACCGCCGTTGAAACCATCGACGGTTCTGGGTGTCGTTACCCCCCTCTGTCCTGCCGGACATCTCCCCCTCAAGGGGGGAGATCGTTCCGTGGCGAGGTCTCGCGCATCTCGGCGGTTGGAAATGAAGTGGCAAGAAAGCCTCCTGCCGATCTCCCCCCTTGAGGGGGAGATGTCCGGCAGGACAGAGGGGGGTAACGACACCCAGAACCGTCGATGATTTCAACCGTGGTGTAACGTGGAATCGGAGTAAACGTGGCGCGCGTTAGAAAGCGACAAATCATCGACCGTCAAATGCGGTCACCTCTTCCTTATTTCTTCCCGAACACCTTCCACCGCGTCGGGCGGAACCGCAGTTCGGCACCCACCGCCACGGCGGCGTTGAGCGGCACTTCGATTTCGAGGTGGTAGGGTTCATGGCCGTTATTGGCGATGTCGATTTCGGCGATGCGGGTGCCCGCCAGGCGCCGACAGGTGGTGACCTTGCCGTAAAGCGCGTCCTTTTCGTCCGTCAGCACCACGTCTTCCGGCCGGAAGAACAATTCGCCCTCGCCTGCGCCGCTTTCGTTGACGCCTATGCTTTCGCCCTGGAACAGCACATGGCCATCACGGATGGTGACCGGCAGGCTGGAGGATTCGCCGATGAAAGAGAAGACGAAGGGCGAGTTCGGCGTGTCGTAGACGTCATCGGCGGTGCCGACCTGCTCGATCTTGCCTTGGCTCATGACCACGACGCGGTCCGCCAGTTCCAGCGCCTCTTCCTGATCGTGGGTGACGAAGACGGTGGTGTGGCCGGTGCGGTCGTGGAATTCACGCAGCCAGCGGCGCAACTCCTTGCGCACCTTGGCATCAAGCGCACCAAAGGGTTCATCGAGAAGCAGCACCTTCGGTTCGATGGCGACGGCGCGGGCGAGCGCCACCCGCTGGCGCTGGCCACCCGAGAGCTGCGAGGGGTAGCGTTTTTCAAGCCCGGAAAGGTGCACCATGTCGAGAAGCTCGGACACGCGCTTGCGGATTTCCGCTTTTGGCGGACGCTTGGCGGAGGGTCGCACCTTCAAGCCGAAAGCAATGTTGTCTGCCACCGTCATGTGGCGAAACAGCGCGTAATGCTGGAAAACGAAACCGACATTGCGCTCCTGCACGGTGCGATGCGAGGCGTCTTCGTCGCCGAAGAAAATCTGGCCCGTCGTCGGCTGCTCAAGACCGGCGATGAGACGCAGCAGCGTCGTCTTGCCGGAACCGGAAGGACCAAGCAGCGCGATCAGCTCGCCCGAGCGAATGTTGAGCGATACGTCGTTCAGCGCCGGAAAGCGATCAAACTGCTTGGTGATGCCGGAAACTTTCACTTCCATGAAGATGCCTTTCAATGCTTGCCGGCTGCGTTGCCCGCGCCAAAGCGTATTTCGAGAATGGTTTTGAGAACGAGGGTCACCAGAGCCAGACCGGCAAGCAGAGTCGCAACGGCGAAGGATGCGCCGATATTGTACTCATTATAGAGTATCTCGACATGCAGCGGCATGGTGTTGGTCTCGCCGCGAATATGGCCTGACACCACCGAGACGGCGCCGAACTCGCCCATGGCACGGGCGTTGCAGAGCAGCACGCCATAAAGCAGGCCCCATTTGATGTTCGGCAGCGTGACGTACCAGAAGGTCTGCCAGCCGGATGCGCCAAGCGAAATCGCCGCCTCCTCGTCACCATTGCCCTGATCCTGCATCAGCGGGATCAACTCGCGCGCGACAAAGGGAAAGGTGACGAAGATGGTGGCGAGCACGATGCCCGGCACCGCAAAGAGGATCTCGATGCCGTAACTCTTCAGCCATGGGCCGAGCACGCTGTGCGAGGAAAACAGGATGACGTAGACCAGACCTGATATGACCGGAGAGATCGAGAATGGCAGGTCGATCAGCGTGATCAGGAATGCCTTGCCCTTGAACTCGAATTTCGCGATGGCCCAGGCGGCCGCTACTCCAAAAATGAGGTTGAGCGGCACCGAAATAGCGGCGACGAGCAGCGTCAGGCGAATGGCGGAAAGCGCATCCGGCTCGAAAATCGCCTCCCAGAAGCTTTCCGTGCCCTTTCGGAATGCTTCGAAGAAGACCGAAACCAGGGGCAGGACGAGAAATGCGGCGAGGAAGACGAAGGCGATGGCGATCAGTGCCAGCCGCGCTGGCAGGCTTTCGCTGGCGGGGTCGCGGAACGGACGCGGCATGGTGCGGGAAACAGTCTCAGACATAACCGTACCTCTTGCGGCTCCAGGCCTGAATGAGATTGATGAGGAACAGCATGGCAAAGGAGATGATCAGCATGATGGTGGCAATGCCGGTGGCGGCCGCATAATTGAACTCCTCCAGCCGGATGACGATGAGGAGCGGCGCGATTTCCGAGACGTAGGGAATATTGCCGGCGATGAAGATGACCGAGCCGTATTCTCCGACACCGCGCGCAAAAGCGAGCGCAAACCCCGTCAGGATGGCGGGTGTGAGGCTCGGCAACAGAATGCGGGTTATGGTCTGGAAACGATTGGCACCGAGCGTTGCTGCCACCTCCTCCACCTGCCGGTCGATCTCCTCCATCACCGGCTGCACGGTGCGCACCACGAAGGGCAGGCCGATAAAGATCAACGCGATGACGATGCCGGTCGGCGTGAACGCAATCTTGATGCCATAGGGCTCAAACAGCGAACCGACCCAGCCGCGATTGGCGTAGAGCGCCGTCAACGCAATGCCCGCGACCGCCGTTGGAAGCGCAAAGGGAAGGTCCACGATGGCATCCACGAAGCGGCGACCGGGAAAGCGGTAACGTGTGAGAACCCAGGCGACGATGACGCCGAAGACCACATTGACCAATGCGGCGAGGAACGCCGTGCCAAAACTGACGCGCAACGCATTCAGCGTACGGCTATCCGTGGCAATCGCAATGAAATCTGCAAAACCGAGTTTCGCCGTGGACCAGATAAGGCCGCCAAGCGGAATAAGAATGATGAGAAACAGATAGGTGACGGTGTAACCAAACGTCAGGCCGAAGCCCGGTATGACGCTCGACTGCCGCCACTTCCACCTGCTTCCGGAAATATTATTGCTCATCAAGGCTCCGGATAATCTTAGTTTTTGAACATTTCCGGGACAGTCAACCGAGGTCTGCCTGTCCTGGAGGTGCTCTCTGGGAGCCGGTATTCCCCCGGCGCTTATTATAAAGTATCGACCGGCATGGCGTCCGGTCGATCAGGTTCTGATTTGTCTTGTCCCGTGGGACGGGGTGACTACGTTTCACCCCATCATCCGCTTACTTCGCGGGCTTGTAAATCTGGTCGAAGATGCCGCCGTCACCAAAATGTTCCGGCTGCGCCTTTGCCCAACCGCCGAAGATCGGGTCGTCAATGGTGACGAGCTTGATGTCAGGCAGCTGCTTCAGCAGGTCCTTGGAGACAACGGCCGGGTTGGACGGACGGTAGAAGTGCTTGGCCGCAATATTCTGGCCCTCGTCGGAATAGAGATATTGCAGATAGGCTTCGGCTGCCTTGCGGGTGCCCTTGGCGTCGACATTGGCGTCAACCACGGCAACCGGCGGCTCGGCAAGGATCGAGATCGGCGGCACGACGATATCGAAAGCGTCAGCGCCGAATTCCTGGCCGGCCAGATAGGCTTCGTTTTCCCAGGCGAGCAGCACGTCGCCGATCTGGCGCTGTGCGAAGGTTACCGTGGAACCACGGGCGCCGGTGTCGAGGACCGGAGCGCGCTTGTAGAGCTCGCCGACATAGGCCTTGATCTTGTCCTTGTCGCCCTTGAACTCTTCATTGGCCCAGGCCCAGGCCGCGAGATAGTTCCAGCGCGCACCGCCCGAGGTCTTCGGGTTCGGGGTCACGATCTGTACGTCGCCCTTCACCAGATCGCCCCAGTTATGGATGCCCTTCGGGTTACCCTTGCGAACGAGGAAAACGATGGTGGAGGTGTAAGGGGAGGAATTATGCGGCAGGCGGCCGCGCCAGTCCTTGTTGATCTTGCCGGAATTCTGCACGATGGCGTCGATATCGCTCTGCAGCGCCAACGTCACGACGTCGGCTTCCAGACCGTCGATGACCGAACGGGCCTGCTTGCCGGAGCCGCCATGCGACTGCTGGATGGTGACGTCCTCGCCGGTGTCGGCCTTCCACTTCTTGGCGAAGGCTTCGTTGAAATCCTTGTAGAGTTCACGGGTCGGATCATAGGACACGTTCAGCAGCTTGGTCTGCGCCGCGGCCGAGCCAGCTGCGCCAAGTGCCAGTGAGAGGCTGAGCGCGACAACGCTCAAACCGGACAGAAGCTTGGACATCGGTATTCCCTCCTGATTGCGATGGCTTAACTCTACCGGTTGAGTAGAGTTGGTCAATGAGGCCGAATACGATCGAAAAAGTGTTTCCCTTGAGCGTTTCTCCGGGCAACAAATACAGCGCAGCATAAGCGAAAGGCGCAACAAGCGTCGTGTAAAACTTTGCTGAATGCAAAAGCGTTTCACATTTTTGCCGGTTTTTTGCCGCGATGGCGAAAAATATTGAGGTGTTTTAGACGAATTTTTCGTCAGGCCGTCAAAAGCTCGGGCACTTCGACACCCGCCACCGCATCTGCAACGGTGGTGTTGAACAGGATGTTGCGCGTCGCATCGGCCACACGGGCGAAGACGTGGCGGATCTCGCACTGCTTCTCGCCGTCGCAATCCTCGCAGCGGCGATAGGCGGTCTGGGAGAGGCAAGGCAGAGGAGCAAGGGGGCCATCAATGAGCCGCAGCACCTCGCCGAAAGTAATATCATCCGCCGGGCGTGCTAGAAGATAACCACCCTGCTTGCCACGCCGGCTTTCGACAAGGCGTTCCTTCTTCATTTCGAGAAGGATCTGCTCCAGAAACTTTTTCGGAATGGCCTGTTCGCGGGCAATGTCGGAAATCTGCACAGGACAGCCGCCGTCGGCCTTGGCCAGCGAGAGAAGCGCCCTCAGCGCATATTTTGCCTTCTGCGAAATCATCGTAAAACCAGTAGATCACAAGCCCGGATACCCGGCAATCACGGCTTAGCGCAGAAGTTGTCACAATTCAAATCCAGGCTGCGAACAAGGTGAACGGGCATCTTTTGCTCATACTACGCGCGCGAGAGGCATTTTTGCTCTGAAGTGCAGCGCACAAAGACTGTCATTTCTCGTCCAAAGCGCCGATTTCAACAATAATCGGCCATGGAAATCCCGGACGTGACAATGACCATCAATTCAGCAAATGCCTCTGCCGATGCCGCTTCCCTTGATGCCACGCTTGCCGGGCTCGATCTGGCGGGTCGGCTTTCGTTTATCGCCGGCCTTGGCGGGCGCGCGGTCTTCACCACCAGCCTCGGCATCGAGGATCAGGTCATCACCGCGGCGATCGGCACCCACCGCCTGCCGATTGACGTTGTCACGCTGGAAACTGGCCGTCTTTTCAAGGAAACCGTCGATCTCATCGATGAAACCGAGGAGCGTTTCGGCATCGAAATCCGTCGTTTCCGTCCCGAACAGGACGATATAGACGCCTACGCCGCAAAATACGGCCTCAACGGCTTTTACGAAAGCGTTGAGGCGCGTCATGCCTGCTGTCATGTCAGAAAGCTGATCCCGCTCGGCAAGGCGCTTGATGGTGCCGCCTTCTGGATCACCGGCCTCCGTCGCGGCCAGTCGGGCAATCGCGCCACGACGCCGTTTGCCGAATTCGATGCGGATCGCAATCTCATCAAGATCAACCCTTTGGCTGATTGGGATATCGACCTCATCAAGGCGCATGTCGCCAAGGAAAACATTCCCGTCAATCCGTTGCATCAGCGCGGTTACCCGTCCATCGGCTGCGAGCCGTGTACGCGCGCCATCAAGCCCGGTGAGCCTGAGCGCGCCGGACGATGGTGGTGGGAAAACGACGAGAAGCGCGAATGCGGTCTTCACGTCGCCGGTGCGGAGCAGACCTCCGCCGTGTCCGCCATCCCGCAACGATAATCATTCAGTACATTCCCGGAGTTCACAATGTCCAACGCAGTCCACGAGACGGACAGCAAGAATACTGTCGCATCCAAGCCGCCGCTCGATCCCCATCTGAAGGCGCTTGAAAACGAAGCTATTCATATCTTTCGCGAAGTCGCAGCCGAATTCGACAAGCCCGTGATGCTCTATTCCATCGGCAAGGACTCGTCCGTGCTGCTGCATCTCGCGCGCAAGGCGTTCTTCCCCGGCCGCATTCCCTTCCCGCTGCTGCACGTCAATACCGGCTGGAAGTTCAAGGAGATGATCGAATTCCGCGACAATATCGTCAAGGAATACGATCTGGAGCTGATCTCCCATACCAATCCGCGCGGCGCGGCGGAAAACATCACGCCCTTCACCCACGGATCGGCGCTTTACACCGACATCATGAAGACGGAAGCCCTGCGTCAGGCGCTGGATGCCGGCCAGTTCGACGCCGCCTTCGGTGGTGCGCGCCGCGACGAAGAGGCGAGCCGCGCCAAGGAACGCATCTACTCTTTCCGTACGCCCGACCATAAGTGGGACCCGCGTAACCAGCGGCCGGAACTGTGGAACATCTATAACGGCATGGTCCGCAAGGGCGAAAGCGTGCGCGCCTTCCCGCTCTCCAACTGGACCGAAGTGGATATCTGGCGCTACATCGAGGCGGAAAACATCCCGCTGGTGCCGCTCTATTACGCCGCCGAGCGCCCCTATATCGAGCGCGACGGCATGATAATCCTCGCTGAAGACGAGCGCCTGGAGCTTTTACCCGGCGAAGAAGTCAAGCGTGGCTCGATCCGCTTCCGCACGCTCGGTTGCTTCCCGCTCACCGGTGCAATCCGCTCCGAAGCGACGACCTTGCAGGAGGTGATTGCAGAGCTTGAAATCGCCACCGTTTCTGAACGTCAGGGCCGCGCGATTGACCGCGACCAGTCCGGCTCCATGGAGAAGAAGAAGCGCGAGGGCTATTTCTGATGACCGCTTCTGCCACCACCAACGTTTCCACGGCCACCATTTTGCCCTTTGCTGAACATTCGAAAGCAGCGCGCGACACCCGCCCGCTTCGTCTCATCACATGCGGCAGCGTGGATGACGGCAAGTCGACCCTGATCGGCCGTCTCCTCTGGGACACCAAGGCCGTCAAGGAAGATCAGGCGGCCACCCTGCACCGCGACAGTGGCAAGCAGAACGATCTCGGCCTGCCCGATTTCGCACTGCTGCTGGATGGTCTGCAGGCGGAGCGCGAACAGGGCATCACCATCGATGTCGCCTATCGCTATTTCGCCACCGACCGGCGCGCCTTCATCGTGGCCGACACGCCCGGCCATGAGCAATATACCCGCAACATGGCGACCGGCGCTTCCACGGCCGATCTCGCCGTGCTGCTCGTCGATGCGCGCACCGGCATTCTGGAACAGACCCGCCGCCACGCCACCATCGCGGCGCTGATGGGAATCCGGCAATTCGTGCTGGCCGTCAACAAGATCGACCTGACGCATTACGACAAGGCCGGTTTCGAACTGATCGCCCACGAGTTCCGCGATTTCGCATCCGATCTCGGCATCAAGCAGATAACCGCCATTCCGATGTCGGCGCTGAAAGGTGAAAACGTCGTTCTGTCAGGCAAGGCTTCCATGCCCTGGTATGAAGGCCCGACGCTGGTGGAAACGCTGGAACTGGCGACCGTTCGCTCCGCGCAATCGGGCGGCTTCCGCTTTCCCGTACAACGCGTCTCGCGTCCCGGCGAAAGCTTCCGCGGTTATCAGGGCACGGTTGCCGGCGGTTCGGTGAAGCCGGGCGACAGCGTCGTTATCCTGCCTTCCGGCATGGTCGCCAACGTCAAGCAGATCGTCACTTTCGATCTGGTACGCAATGCCGCCGTGGCGGGTGATGCCGTCACTCTCGTTCTCGATCGTCAGGTGGACGTCTCGCGCGGCGACATGATTGTCTCCATCGAGGCGCAGCCTCAGACTGGCCTTGCCTTCGACGCGCAGATCGTGGCTTTGCAGCCCGGAGGCATCGAGGCCGGCAAGCGCTACTGGTTGAAAAGCGGCAGCCGCCGACAGCGTGTCAGTGTGCAGCCCGTCAGCCAGCTGAACCTCAAGGAAGGCGAATGGCAGGCGCATGAAACGTCGCTGCCGATGAACGCCATCGGCAAGGTCAGGCTTTCCTTCGATGAGACGGCGATCTTCGATCCCTATGAGCAGAACCGCTCGACGGGTTCCTTCATCCTGATCGACCCCGACACCAACAACACGGTGGCGGGCGGCATGATTTCAGGAAAGCGCAATACTGGCGCGACGGAAGAAAAAGGCGACCGGGTCATTCTCTCGCTGCCTGCCGATCTCGCGGAAAAGCTGCTGGCGAGCGAGCTTCTTGCCAAGCACCGCGACGAGATCGACATCCGGCGCACGGATGCGGCAACAGCCTCACGGCTCATCAGCGATCTCGACTGAGAATGCCGGCATGAACGACAAAAGGCGACCACGGTGTGGTCGCCTTTTTGTTTGGGTCCAGTCGTCAGATGCGACTTAAAACACGAACATATAAAGCAGAATGATCACGAAGATCGGAACGCCCATAGCCCACAGTGCAATACCCTTCAGCATGTTATCCTCCATTGTTGTATGTTTGGATAACGGCTGAGGAAGCTTTCCGATCCATCTGCTTTGCGGATTTTTACGGGTTGTTTCTCGGCGGCGCAGAAGGGCGCTCGTTCATTCGGCGTTCATGGGCAAAAGGCGAATTTGCCCTCGGTCGCTCCGCCAAGCGGCCGAACAGAGGCTCGTTGCTTGAAAATGCAGCGGGCCTCTTTTTTGATCGCGATAAGTTGATCACGGCGATGGCCCTGAAACTCAGGGCTCGCGACTGTCACGGGTAACTTCTTGGATTGTGGACCTGAATTGACACTTCTAAGACGGTCCGTGTCGCGCGTCCCCTGAAACAGGCCGCGACATTGGGGCCTGGCGCTTGGCGGAGCGACGGGCCTCTTTTATTCGCGCATACGGAAAAGTGGAAGCGCAGGAAGTTGCGACAGCCTATCCAACTGGGCTCCGAGGCATGGGCGACGAATGCGTTCAAACCGGCTCTGATTCGACCGGCCCGGTTCATGTATGACGATTTGATATGGAGGTTTTCAGCAAGTATCGGGATTTTTTGCAAGCCGCTGATTTATCGGGCTTCTAGCTGGTCGGAGTGAGAGGATTCGAACCTCCGACCCCCACGTCCCGAACGTGGTGCGCTACCAGACTGCGCTACACTCCGTGACCAGCGGCGCTTCTATAGACCAGCCTCTGGCATTCGACAAGCGGCTTATTGCATTTTTTATGACAAGTTTTCCCCACCTGCTGAAACAGCCCCGGCAGGCACCGGCGGCACCGGGCGGAAGGCTTCAAAACGTTACAAAAAAGCAATTGTGGCAGGAAATTTTCATCGGGCCGCACAGCTCCCCTGCCCGCCGCCGCCAAATCTGCTAGGGGAACGGAATGACCGGCGGGATGCCGGACACGGCACAAAGGACATTTCACCATGCTATTTCGCAGCGTAACGCTTGCAGCGTTTGCCATTGCGCTCTCGGCCTGCACCACTTCCACCGATGGCTCCACGCCCTCCTTCACCCAGAAGAGCCCGGTTGAGACCCGTTGGGTCGGCCAGTCCGCAGGTATTTTCTTCGCCAAATTCGGCCCGCCGCTGAGCGACACCGAAAGCGGCAGCTCCACCGTCTACAACTGGCGCGGCGGCTACAAGAAGGCGACGATTCCGGCGAAGTTCGAAGAAGGCAAGGATGGCAAAAAAGGCCGGCAGATTTCGCCCGCCCGCACCGCCTCCCTTTCCTGCACGGTGCAGCTGGTCGTCTCGAGCGATTACAAGATCACCGCCGTGCGCACGATCTCCGATCGCCCGGGCGTCAACGGTCCGAGCTACTGCGCGGAATTCCTCGCCGCCAACTGATCGTCAGCCACAAGCCAAAATGCGCGAAGGCCTGCCCGAACCGGCGGGCCTTTTCACTTTTTCGGGATTTCCGTCATTATTCTGAAAAAAATTGTGCCTGAAGCGGCACCTTGCGGATCGTAACTCAGTGGAAAGGGTGCTGGCGCTGCGTTTTTGGCAAAATCCCGTCAGGGATCGCTTTCAACCGTTTGAAAGCCGCGACTTATCTTAACAATCATCAAAATGATAATCGGCAAAACCGTGAAATCGGCCGTCCGCCACGGCAAAATCCGCACAAAACCGCTTGAACTGGAGTGGATGAGTCCGGGTTGTGCCGGTTTGCGCTTTGCTATAACGGGGCGATCGGGAGGAGTGTTTTTAACACAAAACAAGAATCAGGTATGGCCGTGACTCCCATCGATCAAGACAAATCCCAGCTCACTGATCTCTCCGAGGAAACTTCCCTCTCCCACGCATTGCCGATGAACCGCAGACAGGTTCTTGGTGGTGCTCTCGCCGGACTTGCCGCAGCAGCGCTGCCCTCTTCCGCGCTTCTCGCCAATACGACTGCCAAGAAGGTCGACGTGCTTCTCATCGGTGGCGGCATCATGAGCGCGACGCTCGGTGTGTGGCTGCGCGAGCTGGAGCCCACCTGGTCGATGCAGATGCTGGAGCGGCTGGACGGCGTGGCGCTTGAAAGCTCCAACGGCTGGAACAATGCCGGCACCGGCCATTCCGCGCTTGCCGAGCTGAACTACACGCCTGAAGACGACAAGGGCAACATCAAGATCAGCCAGGCGATCAACATCAACGAATCCTTCCAGATTTCCCGGCAGTTCTGGGCATGGCAGGTGCGCAACGGCGTTTTGAAGAACCCGCGCTCCTTCATCAACCACACGCCGCATATGAGCTTCGTCTGGGGTGACGAGAACGTCGCCTATCTGGAAAAGCGCTATCAGGCGCTGAAGGCGAGCCCGCTTTTCGCGGGCATGGAGTTCTCCACCGATCCCGAGCAGATCAAGAAGTGGGTGCCGCTGATGATGGAAGGCCGCGATCCTTCCCAGAAGATCGGCGCAACCTGGTCGCCGCTCGGCACCGACATGGAATTTGGCGAAATCACCCGCCAATTCGTCTCGCATCTGCAGAGCGACCAGAATTTCGACCTGCAGGTCAATAGCGAGGTTTCCGACATCCAGCGCAATGCCGATGGCAGCTGGCGCGTGACCTATACCAACACCAAGACCGATGCCGAACAGGTGGTGGATGCGAAATTCGTGTTCATCGGCGCCGGCGGCGGCGCGCTGCATCTGCTGCAGATGTCTGGCATTCCGGAAGCGGATGATTATGCCGGTTTCCCTGTCGGCGGCTCGTTCCTCATCAACGAGAACCCCGAGGTGACGATGCAGCATCTGGCCAAGGCCTATGGCAAGGCCTCGGTGGGCTCGCCGCCCATGTCGGTGCCGCACCTCGATACCCGCGTGCTGGGCGGCAAACGCGTCATCCTGTTCGGACCTTTCGCCACCTTCTCGACCAAGTTCCTGAAGGAAGGCTCCTATTTCGATCTCGTCTCCTCCGTAACAACCAGCAATGCCTGGCCGATGGTGCGCGTCGGCATCGATGAATATCCGCTGGTCGAATATCTCGCCGGCCAGCTGATGATGTCGGATGACGACCGTTTTGCTGCGCTGAAGGAATATTTCCCGAATGCCAAGCAGGGCGAATGGCGTCTCTGGCAGGCAGGCCAGCGCGTGCAGATCATCAAGCGCGACGAAGAAAAGGGCGGCGTGCTGCGGCTCGGCACCGAAGTCGTATCCGCACAGGACGGCAGCATCGCCGGCCTGCTCGGCGCTTCGCCGGGCGCTTCCACCGCAGCGCCGATCATGCTCAGCGTTCTGGAAAAAGTCTTCAAGGACAAGGTGGCGACGCCGGAATGGCAGACGAAGCTGCGCCAGATCGTGCCGAGCTACGGCACCAAGCTCAATGACGACCCGGAAAAGGTACGTGAGGAATGGGCCTACACCGCCGAGCACCTGCAGCTGCCGACCCCGCCGCAGATCGATCTTGAGGCGCTGAAGGGCGCCGGTGCGGCGCCTGCGGGTGCACCCGTGAAGAAGGTGCCTGATATCGCGCTTTAAGGTTTAGGTGCGATTTAGGATTGGACGCCGCGTGTCTCTGGATGCGCGGCGTTTTTTGTTGATCTAATTCTTGATACTGAAATATCGCGTCGGCCAATCCTCTTGGTGGTAATAATTGCTACCAATTCGATGGAGAGCTTAGATGGCCAATGTTGAAAAGATCAGCGTCTCGATGACTCCCCAGCACGCCGAAATCTTGCGTGACGCCGTGGAAAGCGGTGCTTATGCCAGCAGCAGCGAAGTCATCCGTGAAGCGATACGAGACTGGTCGGCAAAATGGGTTCAGCGACGCGACGACATTGCCAAGCTGCGCGCATTATGGACCGAAGGCAAAGCCAGTGGCAATTCAACCGAAGTGGATTTCGACGAGGCGCTCAATGAAGCGCGTGCAGAACTGGCCTCGTTGAAAAATCGTGACCATTAAACTTGTCTGGTCGCCCCGCGCGCGCAGCAATGTGAAGAAAAATCTATATCGATATCGGCAAATCACAGCGCCTTGCCGTTCCGTGCCAAAGCGGAGCGCTTGGTCGACCATCCTCACCTCGGCGAGCGCCGCCCGGAAATTTTCCCATCCGCCCGCATGCTGGTTGAAGCGCCTTACATCATTCTCTACGAAACCGTGCCGGATACCGATGGCGGCGAAATATATTCCGTGGAAATCGTTCGCGTGATCGACGGTCGCCGGAACCTGCGAACGTTGTTCTGACTTGGGGATAGATGGCTGGGGCGCCAGGATTCGAACCTGGGAATGCCGGTACCAAAAACCGGTGCCTTACCGCTTGGCGACGCCCCAACAGGGCAGCGAGAGCGAAACGCCGCTGCCTGAACCGCGCCTGATTAGCAAAGCCTGCCCGGCGCGGCAATGACCCGGCGACCAATTTTTTCACAAAATTCAAGCTTTTTGGGTGCCGTGTCTAAGTTGACATGTTAGGGCTTGGCCGTGACGCGGATGAGGCCGCGGCGCAAGCATGCATGGCATTTTTTCAGGAGGTCTCGATGGCGGACCCGGCATTCGATCTCGATTTCCAGCCGGCCTATGGCGAGGCGGTTCCCGTCGCCCCGCTCATCCAGCGCATCACCGTCAACAATCCTTCCGCCTTCACCTTCCATGGCACCAATTCCTATATCGTCGGTGACCGTTCCGTCGCCGTCATCGATCCCGGCCCGGAGGATGAGGCGCATTTTCGGGCGCTGATGGCCGCGCTCGAAGGGCGCGAAGTCACGCACATCTTCGTTAGCCACACCCATCGCGATCATTCGCCGCTTGCCCGCAGGCTGGCGCAGGCGACCGGGGCGCTGACGGTGGCTGAAGGCCCGCACCGCGCCGCCCGGCCACTGCATGTGGGCGAGACCAATCCCTTTGCCGAAAGTTCCGATACGGCTTTCGCGCCCGACATTGCGCTGGGCGACGGGCAGAGCCTTTCCGGCGACGGCTGGACATTGACGGCGCTGCATACGCCGGGCCACACCGCCAACCACGCCGCCTTTGCGCTTGAGGGCAGCGGCATTGTCTTTTCGGCCGATCACGTCATGGCCTGGGCTACCACCATCGTCGCGCCGCCTGATGGGGCGATGAGCGACTATATGGCTTCACTGGAGCGGTTGCTGACCCGCGACGACCGGTTGTTCCTGCCAGGCCATGGCGGCCCGGTCACCGATCCTGCCGCCTTCATGCGGGGCTTGCGCGCCCACCGCCGCATGCGGGAAAAGGCGGTGTTGAAGCGGATCAGGGACGGCGACAGGCTGATCGCCGACATGGTGAAGGTGATCTATGCCAGCACCGACAAGCGTCTGCATGGGGCGGCGGCACTTTCCGTGCTGGCGCATATCGAGGATCTGATCGAGAAGGGCGAGGTTCGGACGGATGGCGCGCCTTCGCTCACGGGTGAGTATTTTCCGGCGTGACGGCGTTTTAATCTGCGAATTCTCAAGATGCTTTCATGCTCGCCGCCCGTTCGATGGCGAACGAGCGGGCGCCACCTGTTTCTTCTCCCCGCCGGGGAGAAGTCCGCGGCAGCGGGATGAGGGGGCAAGCTCTCCGAAAATCTCCGCCGTTACCCCCTCATCCGGCCCTTCGGGCCACCTTCTCCCCGGCGGGGAGAAGAAACGAGCGGCGACGTCGCGATCCATTCGGCCAACGTGTAGCTTTGCCTTCCGGCCTCAATTATCGTTCAGCCCCTGCATCTCCGCATCCAGCGCATCGAGATAGGCCTCGGCAATCGCCGCACCCATGCCAAGATCGTGCGGGCCGTAGCGGGAGGCGACGCGGACATCGACGATGGTGGTTTCCGCCTCTTCCTTCAGGCGAATGAGGATATCGAAGCGCAGGCCCCAGATGCGGGTGCGGGTTTCACCCTGCATCAGCACCACGCCGCTGCCGTTGAAGAAGGTGGGCAAAGGCGCGTCGGGCGGGCGGGCCATGGGCACGGGCACGATGGAGGGCAGGTCTTCCACCGGCGCATCGTCGGCGGGCTGCTGCCTGTCCTGTGCTGGCACCCCGACGGCAGGGGCATCCTCCGCCCCGATCACACCCTTCGTATGGGTAATGCGGATATTCTGGGAGGCGGCCATTTTTTTGGCAGCGGCGTAGATGCGGTCTATCGCGCCTTCATAACGGCGCCCGGCAAGGCTGGCATAGGCCTCCATCTGCGCATCGCGATCAGCCTTGGTAATGGTCGCGGGCCGCACCAGCCATTGCTGGTTGGCGGCCGGTGTCGCCAGCCACTCCGGCACATCGCTCAGGTCAGTGGAAATGTCGTAAATCTTGGGCTGCTGCCAATAAAGAAAGGCGCCATAGCCGACCACGCCGAGCGGCAGGGCCGAGAAAAGCAGCGCCGCCAGCGCCGAAAGGCCGCCGCGTGCGCCTCTGGTCCACAGCCGCTCAAGGCCGATCAGCGCCAGAAGCACGGCAAGAAAAGCGATGCCTGCGGCAATGAGGAGCAGCCCGACAAGATCAGGCGTCGTCAGCGGCCCGAAACGGTGGATGCCGGCGGCGATGAGAAAAAGCGCCAGTGCCGCCAGGCCCAGATAGCGGGAAAGATAGGCTGCAACCGAAAAAGGCCGGACGAAACGCACAGTCATGGAAGCGGATATCCGTTAGATCGCATTGGCTAAGAGGCGTTGCACCCGGGTTCTGGCAGGGAATCACCTGCATATGATGTCATAGACCGGAATTGCGGCGAGGAAAACAAAGGAGGGGGCGATCTGCGGGTAAAGCGTGCCCCCCGAAGACCTCTCTTCCATCATGCCGGACATGATCCACTTCTGTCCGGGTTAAATTTCCGGACAGGTCGCAGTTTCCTTGAGGTCGATGATTAAGGGTGAAGACTCGCTCAACGTCATCCTCGGCCCTGTCCCGAGGATGACGTCGGCGCAATTGGCATGACTTTCCCTGCGCCACGGACTGAGAGGCCACGCCAACAAGAAGCAGGAATATTATTCCGCATTGCCGCAGCGTCAGGGAATAATTCCCCGACAATGCAACAAATACGCACGTTCATCCCTTAATTGCTGAGGAAATCGGCGTATTCTCGGCGACCTCCCTCGAGAATGCTTGTAAAAAATGCAACATTCTCGCTTTCTTGCACAATAAAGAGACATGTCATGTCACAGGCAACGACCTCTGCCCGCCCTTCGGGGCATAAACCCTTTTATCGCAATTTTGGCTTTCAGGTTCTGATAGCCATGGTCATCGGCCTGCTGCTCGGCCTTGTTGCCCGCAATATCGGCCCTGACGCCGCCGGCAGCCCCAACTGGCTCTCGGTGACGCTGCAGACCATCGGCAGCATATTCGTCCAGCTGCTGCGCGCACTCGTGCCGCCGCTGATCTTTACCGCCATCGTCGCCTCCATCGCCAATCTCAAGAACCTCTCTAATGCGGCCAAGCTCGTCTGGCAGACGCTTTTGTGGTTTGCCATCACCGCGCTGATTGCCGTGGTCATCGGCATCGTGCTCGGTCTTGTCATCCAGCCGGGCGTCAACACGGCGATCGCCAATACGGCAGCCGCAGCGCCGTCCTCCACCGGTTCTTGGCTGGACTTCCTCAAGGGTCTCGTCCCGGCCAACGTCTTCGGCCTTGAAGCATCTACCAAAATCAGCAATGGCGCGGCCAGCACTTCGTTGAATTTCAACGTCCTGCAGTTGCTGGTGGTGTCGATTGCCTTCGGTGTCGCGGCGCTGAAAGCCGGCAAGGCGGCGGAGCCGTTCCTCGCCTTCAACCAGTCGCTGCTCGCCATCGTGCGTAAAATCCTGTGGTGGGTCATCCGCCTTACCCCCATCGGCACCATCGGCCTGCTTGGCCGCGCAGTTGACCAATATGGCTGGACCACGCTGTCACAGCTCGGCTGGTATGCAGCGGCCGTCTATATCGGTCTGGCACTGGTGCTTTTCGTCGTTTACCCGGGGCTGCTTCTCGCGCATGGCCTGAAGCCCTCGCGCTTCTTTGCGGGCGCATGGCCGGCCATCCAGCTCGCCTTTGTCTCGCGTTCCTCCATCGGCACACTGCCCGTCACCGAAACCGTGACGGAAAAGAGCCTCGGCGTGCCGCGCGAATATGCCGCCTTCTCCGTGCCGCTCGGCGCCACGACCAAGATGGACGGCTGCGCCGCGATCTATCCGGCAATCTCGGCGATCTTCATCGCGCAGTTCTTCCAGGTGCCGCTCGGCATTCAGGAATATGTGCTGATCGTCTTCGTTTCGGTGCTCGGTTCCGCCGCAACGGCCGGATTGACCGGCGCGGTGGTTATGCTCACGCTGACGCTCTCCACGCTCGGACTGCCGCTCGAAGGTGTGGGCCTGCTGCTCGCCATCGACCCGATCCTGGACATGGGCCGCACTGCGGTCAACGTCGCCGGACAGGCGCTGGTGCCGACCATTGTCGCCAAACGCGAGGGTATTCTCAACGAGGCCGTTTATAACAACGCCAAGGACATCGACGCACTCGATGACCGTGAAGTGGCGACGGCCTGAGCAAAGCAATGAACGTGATTGCTCCCTGCGCATCACGTCCCTGCCTCGACGACGAACGCTACCGATGAAGTCATCATCTTGGCGAAACCGTCGTCATTGCAGCCGCCAGCAAAGCTCGCGCGGCTGCAATGAACGCCTAGCCTTGGTCGTCATCACCGATCGTGTAATTTATTTGTTGTTGTGTTAGACTATGGAACTGGACTAAAGGGGCGGCTAGCCCCTACCAAAAAAGCAGAAGCGATTTGTGCCGTGTTCGGGTGAACGGGAGTAGGCTGAGGTAGCATTTCACATGTCCGACAGTCTCGGTAAACAGGACCCGGATCTTACCGTTCGGCGTATTCTCAAGGTCAATCACGCCGGAGAGTTTGGCGCTATTCGCATCTACGGCGCGCAGATATGGATGGCTCGCCGGCTGTTTCCGGACATTGTACCCGCTCTGCAGGAGATGCGGGAAGACGAGATCGATCATTGCCGCCTGTTCAGAGAAGCCATGCCATCCAGAGACGCAAGGCCTTGTCGCGTCATGGCATTTTGGAGCCTCGGAGGTTTCCTGCTCGCTTTTCTGACCGCGCTGGGTGGACGCAACATGATCTGGATTTGCACCGAAGCCGTTGAAAGCACCGTTCACCGCCATCTGGACGATCAATTGGCCTTCTTGCAAACGGGAGATCGCGAGCTTTACAGGCTCATCGCTTCTATCCAGGAACAGGAATTGGCGCATTTACAGGAAGCCGAAAAAAACCAGGCGACACGCGGTCTGGCTCACAAGCTTCTTCTTCCGATTATCGGCTTTCTAACCGACCTGATGATCTGGCTCTCGACATGGGGGGATTCAAGCTGGATGCGCGCTGAAATGGCGCGTTTCAAGCAGACTTGACGACTGGTATGTTCTTGAACCGAACGCAACTTTCCGCCCCGCCGCGGCTTTTCCCCGTCTTAAAACAGGCGTATCAATCTCGGCTAAGTGCCGTACGGTTGTCATATCAGGGAGAAACAAAATGCGCTTTTCCATCGTCTTCGGTGCGCTTGCCGCCATGCTGGCGCTCACCGCATGCCAGACGCTGACACCGGAAGAGCGCCGGGCTCGGGATGAGGCGACATGCCGGGGTTACGGTTTCCGCCCCGGCACTGACCCGATGGCCGGTTGCCTTCTCGATCTGGAAATGGACCGCCGTGCCGACAACCGTGCCTGGCAGGCGCAGATGAACCGCGACATGTTCTACCGTCCCGTGGTGGTGGAGCGGCGCATCATCGTCCAACAGAACCCCTGACGGGGATAAAGGCGACATTGCTTGCCACCTGCCCTTCTTCCGCCCGCGCGGCAAGCGTCGCCTGCGCGGCGGCAAGGCGGGCGATGGGCACGCGAAAAGGCGAGCACGAGACGTAATCAAGATCGGCATTTTCGCAGAAATGGATCGAGGCCGGGTCTCCGCCATGTTCGCCGCAGATACCGAGCTTCAGTTCTGGCCGCGTCTGGCGGCCGCGTTCGGCGGCGATGCGGATCAATTCACCCACGCCATCGAAATCGAGCGAAATGAACGGGTCGCGTTCGATGATGCCCTTACGCTGATAGGTATTGATGAAGCGCGCCGCATCGTCGCGGGAAATGCCGAAGGTCGTCTGCGTCAAATCATTGGTGCCGAAGGAGAAGAACTCGGCCGCTTCGGCAATGACATGGGCGCGCAGGGCCGCACGCGGCAGCTCGATCATGGTTCCCGTGAGATATTCGATCTCCATGCCGGTTTCTTTCGCCACCGCCGCGGCGACGCCATCGATGACCGCAGTCACGTAATCCAGTTCCGAACGCAGGCCAACCAGCGGCACCATGATCTCAGGCACGACGGGCGCGCCGGTAATGCGCGCCGCCGCAACGGCCGCTTCGAAAATGGCGCGGGCCTGCATCTCGGCGATTTCCGGGTAGGAGATGGCGAGACGGCAGCCACGATGGCCGAGCATGGGGTTGAACTCGTGCAGCGCATCAAGCCGCTGGCGGAACACCGTCTGCGGCATGCCCATGGCGGCGGCAACCTCGACGATTTCACCATCCGTCTTCGGCAGGAATTCGTGCAGTGGCGGGTCGAGCAGGCGGATCGTTACCGGCAGGCCGTGCATGATCTGGAAAAGTTCGGTGAAATCCGAGCGCTGCATCGGCAGAAGCTCATCGAGCGCCGCCCGCCTGCCCTTTTCGCTTTCGGCCAGGATCATCTCGCGCATGACATGGATGCGGTCGCCCTCGAAGAACATGTGTTCGGTACGGCAGAGGCCAATGCCCTCAGCGCCAAAGGCGCGCGCGGCGCGGGCGTCGGCGGGCGTGTCCGCATTGGTGCGCACGGTCATCCGGCGCAGCTTGTCCGCCCATTCCATCAGCTTGCCGAAATCACCCGAGAGTTCCGGCTGCGTCATCGGCACCTCGCCTTTCAGCACCCGGCCGGAGGAACCGTCGATGGTGATGACATCCCCCCGCTTCAGCATGCAGCCGACGCCGATCAGCACCCTGTTGCGCATATCGACCCGCATGGAGCCGGCGCCGGTGACACAGGGAATGCCCATGCCGCGCGCCACCACGGCGGCGTGGCTGGTCATGCCGCCGCGCGTCGTCAGAATGCCTTCGGCGGCATGCATGCCGTGAATATCTTCCGGGCTGGTTTCGATGCGTACCAGAATGACGCGACGCCCCTCGGCCTCGGCGGCTACCGCCTCTTCCGCGGTAAAGACGATCTCACCCGTTGCCGCCCCCGGAGAGGCGGGCAGGCCGGAGCCGATGGTGGGACGCGATGTGCCGGGATCGATGGTGGGATGCAGCAGCTGGTCGAGCGACGACGGCTCGATGCGGCAGACGGCTTCGTCCTGCGAAATCAGCCCTTCCTCCACCATATCGACCGCAATCTTCATGGCGGCGCGAGTGGTGCGCTTGCCGGAGCGGGTCTGCAGCATCCAGAGCTTGCCGCGCTCGATGGTGAATTCAAGATCCTGCATGTCGCGGTAGTGGGTTTCCAGCCGCCTGCAGATCGCCAGGAATTCGGAAAAGGCTTCCGGCATCAGCTTTTCCATGGATGGCTTGTCGGAGCCGGAGGCCAAGCGTGCGGCCTCGGTGATGGATTGCGGCGTGCGGATGCCCGCCACCACGTCTTCGCCTTGCGCATTGACGAGGAATTCGCCGTAAAGCTCCGCCTCGCCTGTCGAGGGGTTGCGGGTAAAGGCGACGCCGGTTGCCGAGGACGAGCCGAGATTGCCGAAGACCATGGCCTGAACGTTGACGGCCGTGCCCCAGTCGCCGGGAATATTGTGCAGGTGCCGATAGGTCACGGCACGGTGGTTGGTCCAGCTGGCGAACACGGCGCCAATTGCGCCCCAAAGCTGGACGTGACAATCCTGCGGGAAGGCTTCGCCGAGCTCATCTTCGATCAGCTTCTTGTAGAGCGAAACGACGTGCTGCCATTCGACCGCCGACATGTCCGTATCGTATTCATGGCCAAGCCGGCCTTTTTCATCTTCGAGGATTTCCTCGAACATTTCATGGTCGAGACCCATGACGACATCAGCATACATCTGGATGAAGCGGCGATAGCTATCCCAGGCAAAACGCGCGTCGCCCGCATCGTGGCCCAATGCCTCGACGGTGCGGTCGTTGAGACCAAGGTTCAACACCGTGTCCATCATGCCGGGCATGGAGGCGCGCGCGCCGGAACGAACGGAGATGAGCAACGGCGACTGGCTGCCGCCGAAGGTCTTGCCGGTCACGATTTCCATACCATGCAGGCCGGCCATGACCTGAAGCTTCAGGTCATCAGGGAGATCGCGGCCGTTCTTGTGATAAAGCGCGCAGGCGTCGGTAATGATGGTGAGGCCGGGGGGAACGGGAAGGCCGAGACTTGCCATTTCGGCAAGGTTTGCGCCCTTGCCGCCCAATATCGCAACGTCACCTGCCCTGCCTTCGGCAGCACCGTTGCCGAAGGTATAAACCCATTTTTTCATTCCACGCTCTCCACCCAGAAGCGTTGTCATTTTTCTATCATCTACAGCATTGGCGGCACGTTGGGAACGCCGCAACGCGTAGTTTACATCGCACTGCAGCATAATTGCGGCGAATTGCGCGCCAGAATTGCCTTAAACAGGACATAACAGCAGCATTGACGCATTCGTGTAGTGCGCTGAAACGGAGTGTTACCTAAGCCATTCAAATCGCCGACAAAGAGATTATTCATGCAATTTACCCGCCGCCACACGCTTAAATTTGCCGGAATTTCCTGCGCCGCCACCGCCCTTGCCGGTGCGCTTAGAGCCGAGGGCGGAGCTTCCGCCGCCGTCGATCCCACCCTGCCCTTTGCGCTGACGACGCCGATGCATATCGGCAAGGCGGCGCTGCGCGTGCGCGAACTCGATCCGATGATCGATTATTACCGTTCGGTGCTGGGTATGAACGAAGTGGAACGCACGGCCAGGGGCGTGACGCTGGGTGTCGGGACCGTGCCGCTGCTCGATCTCGATCACAAGCCGGCAGCGGATTTCGAGAGCCCCACCTCTGCCGGCCTGTTCCACATCGCCTATCTGATGCCCTCCCGCAAGGATCTGGCGCGCTGGCTGGTGCATGCGGCGCTGAAGCAGGTGCCTCTGACGGGTTTCGCCGATCACAATGTCAGCGAGGCGATCTATCTCAACGATCCCGAAGGTAACGGCATCGAGGTCTACAGCGATCGTCCCACGGACACATGGGTGTGGAGCGGCAATGTGGTGAAAATGGGCACCGAGCCTCTCGATGTCGATGATCTCGTAAAGCTGACCGATACCAAAAACAGCGATTATGACGTCGCCCCCGCGGGAATGCGCATTGGCCACATCCACCTGCGAGTTGGCGACATCGCCGCTGCTCGCGCCTTCTACGAAGAGGCCGTCGGCCTCAAGCCGACACAAGATGCGCGTTCCGACGCGTCTTTTCTCTCTTCCGGTGGCTATCACCACCATCTGGCGGTGAATAGCTGGAACAGCCGTGGCGCAAAGGAACGCAACGCCATGGAAACCGGCCTCGACTGGTTCTCAATCACCGTTCGCAACCACACCGATCTCGAGGCGCAGAAAACACGGCTACGGGCCGCGGGTTATGTGCTGGTGGAAATGGAGAATAATGTCGTGGAAGCGATCGACCCCTGGGGTACAAGGTTGCGGCTTGTGCCGGGGTGAGTGATGGTGGCCTCCATGCATCATGGGCCGAGAAACTCGCACACTGCGCGGGCAGTTGCAGCATGCCAGTGTTTACAGTGATTGGCTGCGTCGCCTCTCTCCGTCATTCCGGCCTTGAGCCGGAATCCAGTCGACGCGGCTCTCGCGCGACGGGAAGAGTCCTTTCAGCCCAAGGACTTGGGCTGGCTGGGTACCGGCTCAAGGCCGGTATGACGGAAAGAGGCTTACTCCCCTGACACAATTGCCAATGCAAACCGCCGCGCAACCCTATGAACCTGGAAAAGAAAGCCTTGCGAGGCCACGGCAGCGGCCTCGCAAGGCATTCCATCCGGTACAGGAAACCGGATGGTGGGGTCTCAGGAGAACCTTTGGCTCTTGCGAAAGACATAGCAAACTGCCGCGCAATGTCGCTCACCCGAATGGGTGATATGGCAGATAAATTGACATTGAGCAAAACCAGAAATTGAATCCCGGAAATGTCGCCTCAGACGGCTTCGCGCAACTGTTCGGCGGTCTGCAAATCAACAGACACCAGTTGCGACACGCCCTGCTCCGCCATGGTGACTCCAAAGAGGCGGTTCATGCGCGCCATGGTGATGGGATTGTGAGTGATGATGACGAAGCGGGTTTCGGTGGAGGCCACCATTTCATCCATAAGGTTGCAGTAGCGCTCGACATTGTGGTCGTCGAGCGGCGCGTCCACCTCGTCCAGCACGCAGATCGGCGCGGGATTGGTGAGAAAGACGGCGAATATCAGCGCCATGGCCGTCAGCGCCTGCTCGCCGCCGGAAAGCAATGTCATGGTCTGCGGCTTCTTGCCCGGTGGGCGGGCGAGGATTTCGAGACCGGCTTCCAGCGGGTCGTCGGATTCGATCAGTTGCAATTCCGCCGTGCCGCCGCCGAAGAGATGGGTGAACAGCCGCTGGAACTGCGAATTGACCACATCGAAGGCGGCAATCAGCCGTTCGCGGCCCTCGCGGTTGAGGTTCTGGATACCGGCACGCAGCTTGCGCACGGCGTCGATGATATCGTCCCGCTCCTTGATGAGCGCCTCAAGCTTGGCGGAAAGCTCGGCCTGCTCCTCCTCGGCGCGCAGATTGACGGCGCCAAGCCTTTCGCGCTCGATCTTCAGCCGGTCCAGATCGCGCTCGACATCACGGATATCGGGTTTCGGCTGGTCCGGGCCAAGGCCGGTCAGGCGAAACGCCATATGCGGCTCGGTATTTAGCGTCTCACGGATGCGATGTTCCGCCTCCTGCCGTTTCTCGCGGGCGGAAACCAGCCGCTCTTCGGCACGGCCGCGCTTTTCGCGGGCTTCGGCCAGTTCGGAAAGCGCCGTTGCCGCCAGCCGGTCGGCGGCGCGTTGCAGGTTTTCCGCCTCGGCCAGCCGGTCGGCGGCCGCGCGGCGGGCGTCTTCGGTCTTCTGCAACTCGTTGAGGAGGTTGCGGCGTTTTTCGTCGAATTCCTCGGGCGCAATGTCCAGCTCGGCGATTTCCTCGCGCGCCTCTTCCTCACGTTCGCGCAGCGTGGCGATATGGTCGGCGGCACTTGCCGCCCGCGATTGCCAGGTGGAGCGCTCCTGCCCGATTGCCTGAATTCTGCGCTGGCGGCTTTCCGCCTCGCGGCTCACCCCTTCATGGCGGGCACGCGCTTCCGCCAGCAGGCCACGATCGGTCGCGACTTCCAGCTGGCTTTCACGCAGCTTCAGATCAAGCACGGAAAGATCAGGCGCATCTTCCATCTCGATACGGGCATTTTCTTCCTGAACGGCGATCTCGTCGATCTGCGCGCCGATCTGGTTCAGTGCTTCGGAGACGATATCCCGGCGGCGCAAAAGATCGCCCGAGGCCCGTTCGGCCGATGTCAGCGCCTCGCGTGCCTCGGCAAGCTGACGGGTCGCAAGCCGGCTCCGGTCTCGCACGTCCGAAAGCCGCAATTCGCTGCTTCTGATCTCCTCGGTTTTCGCGGCAAGCTGGTCTTCGGCCTCTTCCAGAATGGAGCGGGCTTCATCCAGTTCGGTTTCGATTTCGGCGAGGCGGTTCTTCTGCGACAGGCGAAGTGCCGCAGCGCCCGGCGCATCAGCGCTGGCGACATGGCCATCCCAGCGGAACAGCGCGCCTTCGCGCGTCACCAGCCGCTGGCCGGCCTTCAGCGACGGCAACAGCCGCCGGGCCTCCGTGACGTCTGCAACGACGCCGATCTGGGCGAGAGCACGCCTAAGCGCATCCGGCGCCTGAGCATAATCCAGAAGCGGTTTGGCACCCTGCGGTAAGGCAGGATCATCAGAACCGTCGCCATTACCGGCCCAATAGGCAGGTGCTTCGGCATCGAGCGGACTTTCGAGATCGTCGCCAAGCGCCGCGCCCAGTGCCGCCTCATAACCGCGCTCAACTGTCATTTCTTCCGCCACCGGCGTGAAGCTGCCATTCGCGGCGGCGCTTGAAGCGAGGATTTTGGTGATGGTACGCGCTTCCGTATCCAACGCGTTCAGGCGGTTTCGCGCCGTTTCCAGTGGCCCGCGCGCCATGGCTTCGGCGGAACGCGCCTCAGCAACGGCAGCCTCGGCCTCTTCCACGACGATCAGCGCATCTTCGACGGCAATCTCGGCTGCCTCAACCGCTTCGCGCCGTTCCGCGGGGTCCGGAAGGCCGGAGAGTTTTTCGTCGATGGCCTCGATCTCGGCCGTTGCTTCCTGCGATTGCCGTTCGAGCCTCAGCTTGCGGTCGGAAAGATCGCGGATCGCCCGCTCCAATTGCTGCCGGGCGGCGGCGGCTTGCGCGCGCTCGGCGGTGATGGCGGTGAAGATGGCTTCGCTTTCCGCCAGCTTGACGGACGCAGCTTCGAAGGCTTCGCGCATTTCGTCGGCATGGCGGCCGGAATCGGACAGGATTTCGAGGAGCTCGGCTTCTTCCTCATCGAGCCGCGCGAGTATCTGGGCATTGTCGGAGACCAGCCGCTCCTCGCGGATAATATCCTCGCCAAGCTGCGACAGACGGCGCGCCAGCTCGTCACGACGGCGGAGCAGGCGGTTTGCTTCGTCGTCAAGCTGGGTACGGGCGATTTGCAGGCGTTGCAGGGCAGCGCCGACTTTCGCTTCATCCTCGCGCAGCTCCGGCAGCTTCAGGCTGGCAATGCCCTGCTGCTTTGCCGCTTCCATCTGGGCTTGAGCTTTTTCGGCGACGATGTTCGTTGCCTGATTGAGCGCGCTTTCCGCCTCGCCTTCGGCTTCCTTCGCTTCCACCCAGCGAATGTGCAACAGCGTCGCCTCGCGGGCGCGGATATCGGCGGAGAGCATCTTGAAACGATTGGCCTGGCGCGCCTGGCGTTTCAGGCTTTCGATCTGGCTCTCCAGCTGGGCGGTCACATCCTCCAGCCGCTCCAGATTGGTCTCGGCGGCGCGCAGGCGAAGCTCGGCCTCATGGCGGCGCGAATGCAGGCCGGAAATGCCGGCCGCCTCCTCCAGCAGCTGACGGCGGGCCTGCGGCTTGGCGTTGATGAGTTCGCCGATGCGCCCCTGCCCCACCATGGAGGGAGAGCGTGCGCCTGTGGAGGCATCGGCGAAAAGAAGCTGCACATCCTTGGCGCGGGCTTCCTTGCCGTTGATGCGGTAGACGGAGCCGTTTTCACGCTCGATGCGGCGCGTCACCTGAATTTCATCGGCATCGTTGAAGGCGGCAGGCGCGGTGCGGTCGGAATTGTCGAGATAAAGGCCGACTTCGGCGGTGTTTCTGGCCGGGCGATTGCCGGAACCGGAGAAGATGACGTCGTCCATGCCGGAGGCGCGCATGTTCTTGTAGGAATTCTCGCCCATCACCCAGCGCAGCGCTTCGACCAGATTGGACTTGCCGCAGCCATTCGGCCCGACCACACCGGTCAACCCCGGCTCGATGATGAATTCAGAGGGCTCGACGAAGGACTTGAAACCGACGAGGCGGAGCTTGTTAAACTTCATGCCGCCCCGCTCCGGACAGAAAAACGGCAATAAAAAACGGGCGTGCGGAAATATCCGCCGCCCGTTTTCTGAAGGCTTCGGTGATCAGAGCAGCTTGTCGATGACAGCCGACATGGTTTCAACCGACATGTCTCCTGCATATTTCTTGCCGTTGATGATGAAAGTCGGCGTGGAGTTGACGCCGAATTCCGTCGCACCGCGTTGCATGGTTGCGTTCACATCATCCAGAAGTTTCTGGTTCGTCAAGCAGGCCTCGAAAGACTCCTGTGAGAAACCGGCCATTTTCGACATTTGCAGCAGGGCGGCGCGCGCATCCTGCGCAACGGCCCAGCTCTGCTGCTGCTTGAACAGCATGGAAACGAAGGGGAAATACTGACCTTCCGGTGCGCAGCGCGCCAGCATGAAGGCGGCAGCGGCGCGCGGATCGAACGGGAATTCGCGGAGCACGAAATAGACCTTGCCGGTATCGATATACTTCTTCTTGATTTCTTCGAAGGTCTTGTTGTGGAAGTTGGCGCAGTGCGGGCAGGTCATCGACATATATTCGACGATCTTGACGGGTGCGTTGGCATCACCGAGCGCGGCTTCCGGCAGCGGGCCGGGCTTCATTACCGCAGCCATATCCACATCACCGGTGGAATCAGGCAGTTCCTGAGCCTCGGCGATGCCGGGTGTGAAGGCGAACGGCAGGGCCGTGGCGATGGCGGCAAGAGCAACGCCGCCGAGGAGGCTGCGACGGGAAATGGTCAGTTCGGGAAAATGCATGAAAGCACCTGTTGGTAATAGACTCTATTGTCCGTTGATTCCGATATAGCGACGGCCTGTTCATCACAAGCGGGGTTCTGAACTCTTCTTGTCAAAGAATTGTGACCAGTCAAGGACGTCACCTTTCATCAAATCGTCTTGCGCCCCGGCTTCTTCTGCAACACCGCCGTGCCCAGCCTCTCCACCGCCTTGCGCAGCGCCTCGCTCTCAATGCCTTCCATCATGTCGTCGAGACGTTTTGCCGCATCGCCGCGCAGGGGCTGCGGTTTGCGCCGGCGGGTGATGGTTTGCGAGACGGGCTTCTGTACGATCCTGATCTGGCGCACGGCCGGGAAGCCGAAAAAGCCGTTGATGCGAGCAATGAGTTCGCCCTGCGCGTGGGTGAGAAATAGCGCGCGCGCGCCTTCGCAGGCGATCGTCAGCACGCCGGGCTGATATCCGCCACGGTCCGGGCCTTCGTCGCGGCGCGGCCAGGTAATTTTTTCCGGGCGGGTGCAATCGGCAAAGTCGTCACCGGCGATTTCGTCCCATGAGCCGAGCAGCGCCGTGTTGATGCCGGCACGTTTCGACAGGACCGGGTCCATGATGCCATTGGCGACTTCGGCGATCTGCACGACGCCTTTCTTCTTGCCGGCACCACTCTGGGGATAACGCATGTTTCACTCGCGATTTTGGTGAGGGCGATCCACATTTTCTTGATCGCCCGCTACGGATGTCCCAACTATAGGCCAAATCGAACAGAAACGGCAAACCATGCTTCAAAAAACCGCCTCGTCGTCTTATGCGCAGATGCTGCTCGCATGGTACGACCGGCATCATCGCGAATTGCCATGGCGCACTTCCCCGGCCATGGCGGCGAAGGGAAAACGCGCCGATCCCTATCATGTCTGGCTCTCCGAAGTGATGCTGCAGCAGACGACGGTGCAGGCCGTAAAACCTTATTTCCTGAAGTTCCTCGCCGCGTGGCCGAGCGTCACGGATCTCGCTGCGGCGCCGGTCGAGGACGTCATGGCGGCCTGGGCAGGCCTTGGTTATTACGCTCGAGCCCGCAATCTCAAGAAATGCGCGGAAGCCGTGGCGAATGAGCATGGCGGCGTCTTTCCGGACACGGAAGAGGGTTTGAAGCAACTGCCCGGCATCGGTGATTATACCTCGGCCGCCGTCGCGGCCATCGCTTTTAACCGGCAGGCGGCTGTCATGGACGGCAATGTCGAGCGGGTCATTTCACGTCTCTTCGCCATCGATGCGCCACTGCCCGGCTCAAAGCCGGCGATGAAAGCTAAGGTAGCAGAGCTGACCCCTGCCGACAGGCCCGGGGATTTCGCCCAGGCGATGATGGACCTTGGCGCAACGATCTGCACGCCGAAACGGCCGGCCTGCGCGCTCTGTCCGTTCAATGGCGTGTGTCTGGCGCTTGCGGAGGACGAGCCGGAGCGTTTTCCGGTGAAAGCCGCGAAGAAAGCAAAACCGGTGCGGCTCGGGGCTGCCTTTGTGGCCGTCAATGCAGAAGGTGAAATCCTGCTGCGGCGGCGAATCGACAGCGGCCTTCTCGGCGGCATGACCGAGGTGCCGACAACGGCTTGGACCGCCCGCATGGACGGAGGCACGGAGGCGAGCCATGCGCCCTTTGCCGCCGGCTGGCAGGCGGCGGGCGTCATTACGCATGTCTTCACCCATTTCGAACTGCGGCTCACCGTCTACCGCGCGCAGGTACCGGACGGTCTTAAACCCGGTCCGGATGACGGATGGTGGGAGCCGGTTACAAATCTTGACGCGCAGGCGCTGCCAACGGTGATGAAAAAAGTCATCGCGCAGGCTATTCCATCCGCATTCAATGAAAGCAGGAAATTTCGATGACCAAGATTGAGCATATCGTATTCGACATCGGCAAGGTGCTGATCCATTACGATCCGCATATTCCCTATAGCCGTCTCATTCCCGATGCCGATGAGCGCCAATGGTTCTTCGAGAATGTCTGCACCCATGACTGGAACCTCGAGCAGGATCGTGGCCGCCGCTGGGAGGATGCTGAAGCTTTGCTGGTGGAGAAGTTCCCGGAACGGGAAGAGCACATCCGCTCCTTCCGCAAGTTCTGGCACGAGATGGTCTCGCATTCCTATGACGACAGCGTCGCGATCATGGTCGGGCTGATCGACAGCGGCCACGACGTGACGATGCTCACCAACTTCGCCTCCGACACTTTTCGTGAAGCGCAAAAGATGTTCCCCTTCCTCACCCTGCCGCGTGGCGTCACCGTTTCCGGTGACATCAAGCTGATCAAACCGGATGTGGCGATTTATGAGCTTCATGCGCGCGACTTCGGGCTCAATCCCGCCGCAACTCTGTTCATCGATGATACGGCGATCAATGTCGAAGGCGCAAAGGCCGCCGGCTGGCAGGCGGTGCAGTTCACCGGCGCGGAGAAGCTGAAGCAGGATCTGCAGGCATTTGGGGTGGCGGTTTAGGTTCCGCCCTTAAGTCACCACCTGGCATGGATTAAGGCTCATTGCCCCAGTCCTCGTGCCCATGGCGGACGCGGACGATGAGGACGTCGTCGTCCGCCTCAACGCGATAGACCACCAGATGTGCTCTGAACGGATGAATGCGCACCGACGGCGACAACTCGTTACGCTCGCGTGCGATCCTCGGATTCCGTGATATCAAGTCGAATATTGCGAAAAGTTCGCGATGGTACTTTCGCGCTTGCTGAGGTCCAAATAGGTCGATGCCTTCTTGCGCTATGCGGATGACGTCTTCTTCCGCAGGCAGAGAAAGGCGAAATCCCATGATCAGCCAATTTTACGTTTCATGGAGCGGGCTTCGGCCTCAGCAAACAAGGCATCTTCAGAACGATGACCGGAGGGAGCCTGCAATCCTTCGTCCACCAGGCCCTGCATGGCAGCGATCTTTTCGCTCCGATCCTGATCCTTTCGGATGAGATCTCGCACATAGTCGCTGGCATTGGAGTAACGGCCCGTTTTAGACTGCGCTTCGACCCATTCCTTCATCTGGCCGGGCAGCGAAATATTCATGGTCACCATCTTCATCTCCTATGAAGACAGAGTGCAGATTTTGGCAAGGTTTGTCAAAAAGATCGGGAAAAGAAATTGGCGCAGGCGGAAATGGCGGTCTCCGGCCTGCGCCAGTCCTGCCGCAAGCGGCATTGGACGCAATGTTTTTGTGAGCCTTCCGAACCGGATTTTCACAACCACTGCTTTGATTAGGACAGTAGTTGTCGTCTCTTGCGCGAAACTTGTCTATCTAAAATTTTATATTCGAAAATACCAACGCCCGACACGATGTGCCGGGCGTTGGTCGTTCTCCATCCGGGACTGAAGGTACTAAACCGGATGAAGACGTATGCTGACAAAGGGCGGGCGGTGGATCGTCCGTCTTCAGCCTTTGGGCTTTCGACTATTCGGCCTTTGCCATTTCACTGCGGATGATCGCTCGGAGATCATCGATCGGCTTCAGGTCGTCTCCGTCTTCGAAGTGCCAGAACGTCCATCCGTTGCATGCGTCGAGACCCTGCACCTTCGCGCCGAGGCGGTGGATGGAGCCGGCGGTTCCGGCGGATGCGAGCGTACCATCCGCACGAATAATGGCGCTATAACGGCGCTTTGCATCCGTCAGCACCTGGCCGGGACGGACAAGGCCGCTTTCCAGCAGGGTGTTGAAGGCGACGCGCGGCTCGGCCTTCTTGCCGGTCATGACCGTCAGTTCCGCCTTGCCGAGCGGTTCGACGGCGGCGATGCGGGCGGCGGCGGCATCGATATAATCCTGCTCGCGCTCGATGCCGACGAAGTGGCGGCCGAGGCGTTTTGCGACCGCACCCGTGGTGCCGGAGCCGAAGAACGGGTCGAGCACGACATCACCCGGTTTGGTGGAAGCCATGATGATGCGGGCAAGCAGCGCTTCCGGCTTCTGGGTGGGATGCACCTTCTTGCCGTCCTCACCCTTCAGCCGCTCATGGCCGCTGCAGATAGGGAACAGCCAGTCGGAGCGCATCTGCACGTCGTCATTGGAGGCCTTCAACGCATCGTAGTTGAAGGTGTAGTTCTTGGCTTTCGGATCGCGGCTCGCCCAGATCATGGTTTCATGGGCGTTCTGGAACCGGCGGCCCTTGAAATTGGGCATGGGGTTGGTCTTGCGCCAGACGATATCGTTGAGGATCCAGAAATCGAGGTTCTGGAGCGTGGCGCCGACGCGGAAGATATTGTGATAGGAACCGATGACCCAGATGGTGCCGTTCGGCTTCAGCACGCGGCGGCAGGCGAGCAGCCAGGCGCGGGTGAAGGCATCATAGGCCTCGAAGGAGGCGAACTGGTCCCATTCGTCGTCGACGGCGTCAACCAGCGACTGATCGGGCCGGTGCAGCGTGCCGCCGAGCTGGAGGTTATACGGCGGATCGGCGAAAATCGCGTCCACCGACTGGCTCGGGAGGGCATCCAAGGCAGCGACGCAATCACCCTTTATGATGCTGTCTTTCCAGGCGTCACTCTCACCTGCACGATCAAAACCGGCATGCCGAAAATCGGCCAGCGGAAAAACTGCTGCCATTGGTACTCGCTCCATACGCTTACTCTCTACTGAGGCTTATGGTTACCGAAGATGGTTATCAAAGCCTGAACAAGTCACGGAAAATGCGAAATAAATGGCTCTCGCGGCGCACTGGCGCAATTTGCGGAGACCGGCGGGGAACCCGAAGTCCGGCGAAAACGTTGTGCACAATGGGTTCTCCTGTGCCCGCATATTCGCGCGGCAGGAAGAGCCATTATGGCAGGGGGTAGTCCGCAATGGGGTCCGTGATGAAAATGGCGTCTTTTTCCATGAATGTCGTTTGGGCCGCACTTTTCGCGGTCGCGCTGGCAACGCCCTCGCAGGCCCAGCAACCGAACCCGCAATATAACGTCATCACCGATGCGGTTTTGTTTGATGGCGGCCCCTCCCTCGGCAACAGTGACAGGGTGCGCTGGGATTTCTACAAGGCCGACCGCACCGGCGTGCGCACCGACGAGAATGCCGGCGGTTCCTATGACGCCACCTTCGAGGCGAAGCTGCCAGCGGGCAGATATGTGGGCGTGGCGGCGCTGGGCAATGTGACCCGCGAAGTAGCGTTCGAGGTGAAGGACGGAAGCGTTGCAAGGCCGAAGGTAAATTTCGATGCGGCCGAACTGACTGTCGTGCCAAAACGCAGCCCCGGCGGCGATGTGGAGACACAGGCGAAAACTGAAATCACCAAGGATGATTTCAAAGACAGCGTCTATGGCCAGAATACCGTCTTCGTGCCGGCGGGCGAAGTGCTTCTCACCGGCAGCGTCGGCCCGGCGCGGGCGCAGGAGAAGCTCACCATCAAGGCCGGCGACAAGATCAGCCACGAACTTGTCATTCCGAGCGGCGTGGTGATCGCCAAGGCCGTGTATGCGGAAGACGGCAGGGCGGTGGAAACGGATGATATCCGCTTCGAAGCGATGTCGGCCAAGGAAACCCTTGACGGCACGCGGGAGACCATCAACGGCATTTACGGCACCGGCAAGATGATGGAAATGCCGGCCGGTAATTTCGTCATGCGCGCACGCCTCGGCAAGGTGACAGTGGAGCAGCCGTTCACCGTGACCGCCGGAAAACGCACGGAAATAACCATCAATCTCGATGCGGGCGTTCTCGCAATTACCGCCCCCGGCGCGGAACGGATCGACATTGTCGAAACGACCAGGGACCTTCAGGGCACGCAGAAGGAGATTTCCGGCCGCTATGGCACGCAGCATCAGGAAACGCTTCATCCCGGCGATTATTCGGTGAAGGTAAGTTACGACAAGAAGTCGGGCCGCGATCCGAAGGAGATCAAGGCGACGGTCAAGGCTGCCGAGAGAACCGAGACGCGTGTGCCGGAGTAGGCCTCGGCCGCAGCCCCGCTTGAGGCTCCGGCTGTTCGCCGATTTTCACGCCAGCAAAGCCTGAAGCCGCAATGCGGTCGCACAGCCTGTTCCACTGGCAGCCTCGACAGGCCTGCCTGATATCTCCCGCTGCAAATGCGAGACGCATCTTGGCAAGGAAGTCCGGCGTCGCCTGCAACCGCTTGCCGGCAGCCAGCGTCTCGCCCAAAAGCACTGACACCGAAACGCGGGCCGTCTCATCCCGCTTCACAACCCCTTCGTTGAAACAGTGGGCATGGCGTTCACACAACAGGCCCTCGCAGATGTCGTCGGGGCCATCCACCAGCTCGATATCCTCTTCCCCGGCATTCAGGCGGTCGGCGACACGGTCATAATTTTCGACGAAGCCGGATGTATATCCCTTGCCCACATAGGTGAGCATGCAGAGAAGGTGGTGGGGCCGGAGGCGGACGGTCAAGGGCCTATCCGACAATGGCGAAGGCGTCGCGCACCGAGCCGGACGAGGTGCGGATCGCCTTGCGGCCGATCCATTGCACATGCCCGTCAAGGATGCGCACCGCCTCTTCGGCGCGGCCGCCGCGCAGCGCGTCGATGATCGCCCGGTGATCGGTATCGGTGCGGCGCTCCCAGCCGGCCCGCCAGGCGGAGAACAGGAAACGGGCGCTTGCCGCATGCAGGCCATCGATCGCTTCCATCAGGCGCGGCATGTTGCAGGGCGCGGTGATGAGGCGGTGGAAGCGGCGATTGGCCTCCTCCCAATGCTCGACATCAACGGCGCTGTCGCCTTCGAGCGTGGCTGCCTCCGCCTGATCGAGAATGGCTGACGTCATGTTGGGAATGGCGTGGCGCAAAGCCAGAACCTCAAGAGCGGCACGCATTTCCGCCACCTCGCGCACATCATCGAGACCGAAATCCGCGACCCTGACACCCCGGCGCGGAATGCTGGCGGCAAGCCCCTGCGCTTCCAGCCGGCGGAATGCCTCGCGCACCGGCACATGCGAGGCGCCGAATTCGGCGGCGATGTGATCCTGCCGCAGCCTTTCGCCCGGCGACAGCTCACCGCGAACGATGCGGTCTGCAAGCGTGCGGCTGATGCGGGCGGCAATGGTATCTTCAGGCGAATTTTTTGCTGTCTTGGGCATAAAACATCCCATAGCGCATATGGCGCGACCGTGTGTAGAGGTTTTTGCAGCAAGCCAGAGCAGACTGTTATGACACGCGGCTCCCTTGCCCGCGGCCTTCAAGCTATGAGCCTGACGGGACTGTCCTTTGCTTGGCGAGCCGGTTGAGCTTGGCGCGGACATGGTCTAAAAGCCCGGCATCATTTTCTTCCAGCCAAATCCGATACAGGGAGCGCCCATGAGCGGCTTCGACCTCATTATTTTCGACTGCGACGGCGTCCTGGTCGATTCCGAAATCATCGCGGCACAGGTGGAATCCCGCCTTCTGACCGAAGCCGGTTATCCGATCTCGGTCGAGGAAATGGGGGAGCGTTTCGCCGGCATGACCTGGAAGAACATCCTCCTGCAGGTGGAAAGCGAAGCCAGCATTCCGCTCTCAGCCTCGCTGCTCGACAAATCGGAAAAACTGCTCGACATGCGGCTGGAACGCGACGTGAAGATCATCGAGGGCGTAAAATTCGCACTTTCGCGCCTGACGACGCCCCGCTGCATCTGCTCGAACTCTTCGAGCCACCGCCTCGACATGATGCTCACGAAAGTAGGCCTGAAGCCGTATTTCGCGCCGCATATCTATTCCGCCAAGGACCTAGGTGCGGACCGCGTGAAGCCGAAGCCCGACATCTTCCTGCACGGCGCAGCGCAATTTGGCGTTTCCCCCGATCGCGTGGTCGTGGTCGAAGATTCCGTGCACGGCATCCATGGCGCAAAGGCCGCTGGCATGCGCGTCATCGGCTTTACCGGCGCGTCCCACACCTATCCCAGCCACGCCGACCGGCTGACAGATGCGGGCGCCGAAACGGTGATCTCCCGCATGCAGGACCTGCCGGCCGTGATTGCGGCAATGGCGGAGTGGGAAGGCGCGTTTTAAGTTGTGGCTTTGTCACAAACGCCACTTCGTCATGCTCGGCCTGTCCCGAGCATCTGCAACGCTTTGATTTTACGATACGTGTTTGGATCCTCGGGACAAGCCCGAGGATGACGTCGCGTGTGAGGAATGGTTTTTCCGCGATCTGACCGAAGCCTGGCGAGCAGCCTCCGGCTTTTACATTTTGCCCGTCAAATCACCGGCGCTTCGTCTTGGCCTTCGCGCCCTGCTCTGCAAAGCCGATATAAACGCTGACAGACCTCGGAGCGCCGCCCGGTCCGTTGGGAATGGCGACGTGGTCGTTGTTGAAGATGAACTGCGTGCCGGCCCCGCCTGCGGGAACATCGATGGCGAAATTGGTCGTTTCACCGAAAATCTCGCCGTCGCCATCCTTCACCGTCACCCGGATCGGCACGGTGACGCGGCCGGGTTTGGCCATCGGGCCGGGAACGAGGCGGCCCTGGGCCAGCACGTTGACGGTGAGCGTCGATTCATTGGCTGTGCAGGAGCGCGTCGTATCGGACAGCGAGACCTGATAGGCGAGTTTCTGCGGATCGTCCTTGGCGCCGCCGGCATAGACGCGATGAACGGCATTGGCGTCGAGAACCGTCACGGCCGGGCAATTGGCCTGAACCACGGCAGCCGTTGGCGCGGCCTGCGCCGCCGGCGGGTTGACGGCAAGCGAGTCCGACGGGTTGGAGGAATTGCATCCTGCAACAACGACGAGAAGCGACATCGCGGCGGACAAACGCAAGAAATTCCCTGACACTCTTCTAATTCCCTCTCCATTGTCCCGGAACAGAACCGGAGACGCTGTTTATTGACCTTTCACCCAGGTTGGCGATGGTCTATAGCAGCGACGCCGGAAAAAATCGATTGGCATGTTCGGTTTTGCTTGAATTTTCAAAAAAGCGCTTCATGACCTCGCCAATCGCCTCATTTCGGTGAGACGCTGCGGAAAAGACGCCGATCACATCGGCAACGGATAAGGGACTATCTCGTGGAATATGTATCGACCAGGGGTGCGGCCCCTTCGCTTGGTTTTTGCGACGCGCTTCTGGCAGGCCTTGGCCGCGACGGCGGGCTTTACGTGCCGCGCAAATGGCCGTCCATGTCGAAAAAGGAAATCCGCAACCTGCGCGGCAAGTCCTACCAGGATGTCGCCTTCGAGGTTCTCTACCGTTTCACCGGCGGCGAAATTCCGGCCGACAAGTTCAAGGCGATGATCGACGACGCCTATGCGACCTTCCGCCACCCGGCCGTCGTTCCGCTGACACAGACCGGTCCGAACACCTTCGTGCTCGAGCTGTTCCACGGCACCACGCTCGCCTTCAAGGATGTGGCGATGCAGCTCCTCGCCCGTCTGATGGATTACACGCTGACGGAACGCGGCGAGCGCGCCACCATTGTCGGCGCCACATCCGGCGATACGGGCGGGGCGGCGATCGACGCCTTTGCCGGACGCGAGCGTACCGATATCTTCATCCTTTTCCCGAACGGCAAGGTCTCTCCGGTGCAGCAACGCCAGATGACGACCTCCACCGCTTCCAACGTGCATGCGCTGGCGATCAACGGCAATTTCGACGATTGCCAGACGCTGGTGAAGGAGATGTTCAACGACGTGAAGTTCCGCGACGGCGTGAAGCTTTCCGGCGTCAACTCCATCAACTGGGCGCGCATCATGGCGCAGGTAGTCTATTATTTCACCGCGTCGCTTTCGCTCGGCGGCCCGGACCGCAAGGTGTCCTTCACCGTTCCGACAGGCAATTTCGGCGATATTTTCGCCGGTTACGTCGCCAAGAAGATGGGCCTGCCGATCGACAAGCTGGTCATCGCGACCAATGACAACGACATTCTGGCGCGCACGCTGAAGACCGGCCGTTACGAGATGCGCGGCGTCAAGCCCACCACCTCGCCCTCGATGGACATCCAGATTTCGTCCAACTTCGAGCGACTGCTGTTCGAAGCCTACGACCGCGATTCCGCTGCCGTTAAGTCATCGATGGATGGCCTCAAGCAATCGGGCGCGTTTGAAATTCCGGAAAAGGCGCTGAAGTTCATCAAGAAGGATTTCCGCGCCGGACGCGCCACCGAAAAGCAGGTGGCGGCGACCATTCGCGACACGCTTGAAAAGACCGGCTACCTGATCGACCCGCACACGGCAACAGGTGTTTTCGTGGCGGAAAAGCACGAAAAGCCCGCAACCCCGATGGTGGTTCTGTCGACCGCCCATCCGGCAAAATTCCCGGCGGCTGTAAAATCCGCTTGCGCAATCGACCCGGCGCTTCCAGTATGGCTCGCTGACATCATGAACCGGGAGGAGCGTTTCGACATTCTGGATGCGGAGCTCAAAGCCGTGGAAAGCTTCATCGGCAAACATGCACGCGCCGGCAAATAGAGACGCGGAAAGACGTTGAGTATGAGAGTAAATTTGACCCGGCTTTCGTCCGGGTTGACCGTTGTCACGGAAAGAATGCCACATCTAGAAAGCGTCGCTCTTGGGGTGTGGATCAAATCCGGCTCCCGCAACGAGACGACTGCCGAACATGGCATCGCCCATCTTCTCGAACATATGGCGTTCAAGGGCACGGCGCGCCGAACCGCCCGTCAAATCGCCGAAGAGATCGAAAATGTCGGCGGCGAAGTCAACGCCGCGACGTCGACGGAAACAACCTCCTACTACGCCCGCGTCCTCAAGGATCACGTTCCGCTCGCGGTCGATATCCTTGCCGACATCCTGACGGAATCGCTCTTCGATGAAGACGAGTTGGAGCGCGAAAAGAACGTCATCCTGCAGGAGATCGGTGCCGCCACCGATACGCCCGACGACGTGATCTTCGACAATTTCTCCGGTGTCGCCTATCGCGACCAGACGATCGGCCGGCCGATCCTGGGCACGCCCGAGACCGTGCAATCCTTCACGACAGGCCAGATCAGGCATTATCTCGCCCGCAATTATACGACGGACCGCATTTTCGTCGTTGCGGCCGGCGCGGTCGATCACGAGAGCTTCGTCAAGCAGGTGGAAGAGCGTTTCGCCTCGCTGCCGCAGCTGCCCGTGGCGACACCTGTGCTCGAAAAGGCTGTGTATACCGGCGGAGAAATCCGCGAGACCCGCGACCTGATGGATGCGCAGGTGCTTCTCGGCTTCGAGGGCAAGGCCTATCATGCCCGCGATTTCTATTGTTCGCAGATTCTCGCCAATATTCTCGGCGGCGGCATGTCTTCCCGCCTGTTCCAGGAAGTGCGTGAATATCGCGGCCTGTGTTATTCCGTCTATGCGTTCCACTGGGGTTTTTCCGATACCGGCATCTTCGGCGTGCATGCGGCCACCGGCGGCAACGACCTGCCTGAACTGGTTCCCGTCATTCTGGAAGAGCTGCGCAAGTCCTCGCAGACCATCCACCAGGAGGAAATCGACCGGGCCCGTGCACAGATCCGCGCGCAACTGCTGATGGGCCAGGAAAGCCCGGCTGCCCGCGCCGGCCAGATCGCCCGCCAGATGATGCTTTACGGCCGACCCATTCCGAATGAAGAGATGATGGAGCGGCTGGGCGACATCACCCGCACGCGCCTGACCGATCTTGCAGGACGGCTGTTTTTCGATACAGTTCCGACATTGTCTGCAATTGGCCCGCTCGAACATCTGCCGCCTCTTTCCGACATCACGGCCGCGCTGTCCGCGCAGCAGCCCGCAAGGATAAAGGCGAACGGATAAACCGATATGAGAGCGGGATTTGAAGGTGAAAACCGCTCATCTTTTTCGCCATCCCGTTCGCGGATGGCGATATCTGCCGCACAGGGATCGTGAATGCTGCGTTTTCTTTCCCGACATAATGACACACCCGAATTGCGCAGCGCCAATCACCTTCTCAGACTGCCGCGCTACAGCGATTTCAAGCAGTGGCACGTGCTGCGATCCGAGAGCCGGCAGTTTCTACAGCCGTGGGAACCGACCTGGCGGCCGGACGAACTGACGGAGGGCGCCTTCCGCATGCGCGTGGTGCGTAACGGACAGGAATTTTCTTCCGGCACCGCCGTTTCCTTCCTGCTGTTTGAAAAAGAGACGCTTCTGGTCGGCGGCATCACCATCGGCTATATCCGCCGCGGGGCGGCGCAGAGCTGCATGATCGGATACTGGATCGGTGAACGGCATGCCGCCCAAGGCCATATGTCTGCCGCATTAAAATTGGTAATACCCTACATCTTCAACGGACTTCAGTTGCACCGTATCGAGGCAGCCTGTATTCCGGAAAACTTCAAAAGCATCCGGCTCCTCGAAAATGCCGGGTTCCAGCGGGAAGGTCTCTTGCGGGAATATCTGAAAATCAATGGCCAATGGCGGGATCATATGATGTTTTCCCTTCTTGCCGACAAGCAAAGCTCCGGCGGAACGAAGTACGATACATGACCTACAATCACACTGCGCCTTGCCTCACGAAACGTCTGGCGGCAATCGCGCTGGCTGCGCCGTTTTTTCTGCTTTTCCTGCTTTTTGCCTCCCATTCCTTCGCCTTCGAGCCGGTCAAGATCTCCCGTGACGACACGGCGCTCGATCTCACCGCCACCACGGATATCTATGCCAATCAGGGCGAAGCCTTTCAGGTTTCCACCGCGCCGGGTCCTGACGGCATCCGCCGGCGCATCGAGGTGCGCGCCAGTTCCGACGATCACCAGGGCGACTGGGCCGTGTTCGCGCTTGCCAATGTCTCCGAAGAGCAGCTGGAGCGCGTGATCGTCGCGCCGCATTTCCGTCTCGTCAATTCCAAGCTGTTCTGGCCGGATCTCGGCTCGCAACGCATCATGGCGATTACGCCCAGCGAAGGCTTTGCGCTCGACAGGCAGCCAAGCCCGGACGCCGACGTCTTCCGCATCACGCTCAATCCCGGCTCCGTCATCACCTTCGTCGCCGAGCTTTCCACGCCGCAGCTGCCGCAGCTTTATCTGTGGGAACCGGAAGCCTACAAGGACACGATCAACGCCTTCACGCTCTATCGCGGCATCGTGCTCGGCATTGCCGGCCTGCTTGCCGTGCTCCTGACCATTCTCTTCGTGGTCAAGGGAACCTCGGTCCTGCCCGCATCTGCCGCCCTCGCCTGGGCCGTGCTTGCCTATATATGCGTTGATTTCGGCTTCCTCGAAAAGCTCATCACCGTCACCTCAAGCGATCAGCGAATATGGAGGGCGGGCGCGGAAGTGGCGCTCGCCTCCAGCTTCGTCGTCTTTCTCTTCACCTATCTCAACCTGAACCGATGGCACGCACATCTGGGTTATGCGACCTTTGCCTGGGTGGTGGGGCTGGCGCTGCTGTTTGGCGTGGCGATCTACGATCCCTCGGTTGCATCCGGTATCGCGCGTGTTTCCTTCGCGCTGACGGCGACGGCGGGCATCGCGCTCATCATCTATCTCGGTTTCAACAAATACGACCGGGCGATCCTGCTCGTCCCATCCTGGGCCTTGATCCTCGTCTGGCTGTTCGGCAGCTGGTTGACGGTGACGGGACAGCTGGACAACGACATCGTGCAGCCTGCGCTTGGCGGCGGGCTGGTGCTGATCGTTTTGCTGATCGGTTTTACGGTCATACAGCACGCTTTTGCCGGCAGCGCCTATCAGCAGGGGCTGTTCTCCGATCTGGAACGCCAGTCGCTGGCGCTCACGGGCAGCGGCGATACGGTCTGGGACTGGGACGTGACGCGTGACCGCATCGTCACGACGCCTGATATTTCCAACCGCCTGGGGCTGGAGCCCGGAACCATGCATGGCGCCGCGCGCAACTGGCTGCCGCGCCTGCACCCTGATGACCGCGACCGGTTCAAGGCCACGCTCGACGTGCTGCTCGACCATCGCAAGGGCCGGCTGAACCACGAATTCCGTATTCGCGCCGAGGATGGCCATTTCCACTGGCTGCAAATCCGTGCGCGTCCCGTTCTTGGCTCCAACGGCGAAATCATCCGCTGCGTCGGCACCATCACCGATATTACAGAGCAGAGAAATTCGGTCGAGCGGCTGCTGCAGGACGCGATGAACGATAATCTGACCGGGCTTCCGAACCGGCAGGTCTTCCTTGACCGCCTGCAATCGATCCTCAACCTCTCGCCGGACAGCGAGGGCGTGCGGCCAACCGTGATGGCGATCGATATCGACCGTTACAAGCTGGTCAATGACACGCTCGGCATTGCTGCAGGCGACAATATTTTGATTGCCCTCACCCGGCGCCTGCGTCGCCTGCTCAAACCGCAGGACACGCTGGCTCGTCTCGGCGGCGACGAATTCGGCCTGATCCTGACCTCGGAGCGCGATCCGCAGCGTGTGGCGGATTTCGCCGATGCGGTGAACAAGGCGATCATGGTGCCGATCAATTTCGCCAATCGCGAAATCATTCTCACCGCTTCTATCGGCCTCGTCTCGTGGATCGACCAACAGGAAAGTGCGGCAGGTCTGCTCAGCGATGCGGAATTGGCCATGTATCGCGCCAAGCGCGCCGGCGGCAATCGTGTCGAGCCTTTCCGCCCCGCCTTCCGCACCTCGGGCACCGACCGGCTGCAGATGGAAAGTGACCTTCGCCGCGCTATCGAGCGCAAGGAGCTGTCACTTGCCTATCAGCCGATCGTCAAGCTCGATGATGGGGAACTTGCCGGTTTCGAGGCGCTGATGCGTTGGGAGCACCCGAAACGTGGCAATATCCCGCCAAGCGAGTTCATTCCGATTGCCGAAGCCTCCGGCCTGATCGAGCCGCTCGGCATGTTCGCGCTGGAACGGGCGGCGACCGACCTGATGGACTGGCAACATGCCATCGACAAGATGCCAATCTTCATCTCCGTCAATATTTCCAGTGCCCAACTGCTGAACAACGAACTTTATAACGACGTTCGCGGCATGCTCACCCGCACGCGCTGCAACCCGCAGCAGCTGAAGCTGGAACTGACGGAATCCGTCGTCATGGAAAATCCGGAACAGGCGCGGCTTGTGCTTTCCAAGCTCAAGGAAACCGGCCTTAGCCTCGCCATGGACGATTTCGGCACGGGCTATTCATCGCTTGCCTATCTCACCCGTTTCCCCTTCGATACGATCAAGCTCGACAAGGCGCTGGTGGCCAATACCAGCGACAAGCGTAACGTGCTTCTGCGCTCCGTCATTGCCATGGCGCGGGCGCTCGACATGCAGGTGGTGGCGGAAGGCATCGAAACGCCTGAGGATGCGGCCGAACTGGCCCGCATGAACTGCCATTTCGGCCAGAGCTTCCTGTTTGGCACGCCGGTTTCCGGCGACGCGGCGCTAAAGCTTCTTCGGGAGCGGTTCCAGCCGACGAAGCGGGCTTCGTAAGCGAAGTATTGAAACGCGAGGTATCTACCTCCGTCATTCCGGCCTTGAGCGGGATCCAGCCGACGCGCGTCGGCACGGCGGCAAAAGTCCTCTCAGCCCAAGGGCTTGGGCTGGTTGTATACGGATCAAGTCCGGCATGACAGGAGGAGGAAACGCCGCGTTTGCCGGCTTTTACTCCTCGCTTGTCGAATATTCACTGAACCACGGCAGCCTGCACCGGTGTTGACGCATCCGCCGCCACCCTCCCATGCAGCAGGTCGTGAATGAACTCCATCTTCGCAACAACCGGCGGCGTCAGGACGAAGGGATAGAGGTCCGCCTCCCCCATGCTGCGCTGGATAGAGTTGATCGCAACGCTGAGCGGAATCCAGGCCTTGACCAGCTGTGCAGCGCTGCGGGCATTGTAAGGATCGAAAGTCACCTCCGCCGCCATTTCTTCATGCCCGTCGGGGTCGATTGCCACGCCAAAGGCGCGCGCGGTCTCAAGCGTATCGACGATATGCAGATAATGCGCGAAACACTCGGCAAAATCCTCCCAGGGGTGGACGGAGGCATACGAACTGATGAAGCTGTCCTGCCAGTCGGGACGTGGACCCTCCTCGTAATTGCGTTGCAGGGCAGCGCCATAATCTTCTCTGTCGTCGCCAAAGACGGCGCGGCAGGCCTCCAGTCGGTTTGCATCGCGTACGAGCTTGTTCCAGATGAAGTGACCGACTTCGTGGCGGAAATGGCCGAGCATTGTGCGGTACGGCTCGTTCATATTGGCGCGCACCTGTTCGCGCGTAGCATCGTCGGCCTCGGCCGCACGAATGGCGATCAGCCCTTCGTCATGACCGGTCATGGCCGGAATGACGGAACCATCTGGCGCCACCTCATCCACCAGAAAGTCGAAGACAAGGCCGCCAGCGGGATCGGCATCACGGTTGGGATGCGGGAGGCCGAGCCGCAGGATAGAATAAAACAGATGACGCTGCGCCTGGCTGATACGACGCCATTGCTCAATGCCCTGTTGCGTCGCAATGTCGGGCACAAGGCGATTGTGGCTGCAGGCAGGGCAAAATGCGCTTTCGCTTCCCGCGGGCACCGACCAGTTGCAGATATCGTTCACTTCATTGGCGCAAAACCGCACCTGTTTTTGCGGTTCCGCGACGATCTGCCAGTTTGGCTCACCGGCCGGGGCCAGCGCCTCCATGGACAGGCGCTCCGGCACGAAGGCAAGACGATGACCGCAGGAAACGCAAAAACGATTGTCGAAATGCACCGGCTGGCCGCAGGATGCGCAGGAAAAAAGCTTCATCGATGAAACCCTTGCGATGGATCAGTTGGTCGGAGGCAAATCTGGGACATCGACATGAACGGCGCAACAGGAAGAGCGTTCCGGCGCTCAGACGACAAGAGCGCATGTGCTCTTGAACACATGCGCTCCGCGCGCCCCATCATCAGAGAGGCGCAATCAATCCGGCGATATTACATGCGGTCGACGGCACCCTTTACGGCATCCTTCGCCTTGCCGACGGAGGACTGTACCTTGCCCTTGGTTTCCTGGGCGGCACCCTTGGCACGCAACTCATTATTGCCGGTCGCTTCACCGACGTTCTTCTTCACCTTACCAGCAACTTCATTGGCTTTACCGGCGACCTTGTCAGATGTGCTACCCATATTACTGCTCCCTAGTTGAACCGTACTGTCTGTGCGGCTTTCCGGGTAAGTAACGCCAAAGGGAGAAGAATGGTTCCAGCCAAAACGAGCGGGAAGATGAGGCTCAGGCATGCCCCGCATCTGTGGAGAGCATGCGTGCATCAACGCCCATCAGGGCGAGCGCCCGCTCGTATTTATTGTCCAGCCCGCGGTCGAAAATCAGCTCCTCCGCAGCCGGGCAGTTCAGCCAGCCATTATTGGCGATCTCGTTTTCCAGTTGGCCTGGCCCCCAGCCGGCATAACCGAGCATCATGGTGGCCCTTTGCGGGCCGCGGCCGTTGGAAATGGCGCGCACGATATCCAGCGTTGCGGTCAGCGAAATGTCATCGCTGACGGGAATGCTGGATTCGCTTAAATAGTCATCCGAATGCAGAACGAAACCTCGGCCGGATTCCACCGGGCCGCCGCACTGGATCGGGAACTCACGGGTGCGGTTGGGCAGCATGATGGCGTCGTTGCTGTCCACCAGTTTCAGGTGGAGCAGTATGTCCGTGAAGGTAATCTGCTGCGGCCGGTTGATGATGAAACCCATGGCCCCGGCGTCCGAGTGGGCGCAGATATAGATCACCGCACGGGCAAAATTGCCGTCGTCCAGCCCCGGCATCGCGATGAGGAACTGGCCGTCGAGAAAGCCACGTTCGCGCTTGTCCATCAGGGTTGAAAAGCTCACAGGCGCCTCCAGCAGGCCGAATTCCGTCGTTTAACGGAAAACGGCGTTCGCACTTCGACAAAGGACAGGATGCGGCATACCGCCCGATCAATCAACCGAAAATGATGAACCCCACGAATTCGTAACTGGTCCGCCGGTCGATGTTGGGTTAGACGGGAAGCATGAGCGTCAGGTTATTCTTTCGATTTTCACATCTTCACCTCGCGGCTGCTTTTGCCGCCCTCCTTGGCGGCATGCAAGCCGCCCGGGCCGACATTACCGACTGGGCCAGGAGCGAGGGCGGCCAGATGCGCGTCGCGAGCCTTGCCGTGGATGCAAACGGCGTGGTGCGCGGCGTATTGCAGATCGAGCCGAAGGACGGCTGGATAACCTATTGGCGCGAACCCGGAGAAGCAGGCATACCGCCGCAGATCACGCCTGATCCGACCAGCGGTGCGATGCTGACCGCCATGGCCTATCCGGTTCCGAAGTTGATCGAAAACGGCGATATAACCGATATCGGTTATGACCACGCCGTCAGCATTCCCTTTCAGCTGAAGGTTACCGATCCGGCAGCTGGCGGGAAGATCGACCTCACCGCATTCATCGGCGTCTGCCAGAATATCTGTATCCCCTTCGAGGCGAAGTTCTCCATCGACCGGGGCACGGCTGGTGATGATGACAGCGAGGAGCGCCGCCTTCTCGAGGAGGCGCGCGAAACACTGCCCGAAGCGGCATCCGACGATTTCAAGGTGATCGATTTCCACATCACGCCCGACAAGACCATGCTCGGCGTGCAGCTGCAGCTTCCGGAAAACGCGCCGAAGGAGACCGAAATCTTCATCGCCGGCCCCTCGGGTTTTGCCTATTACGAGCCGCAGAACCTCGTACGCGACAAGCGCAAGCTCTCCTTCTACATGAACATCAAGGGCCTGCCGAAAACCTATCAGGTGCAGGGCAACAGCTGGCCCATTCTGGTCAAATCGGGCGACCGGGCCATGGAGACGATGCTGAATTTCCCGAAGCCCTGAACGGTGGCTCCGCGGTGGAATCCACCGTGAAAACCGCATGGCGGATTTCATTTCCGTGCTCCTGATACCGTTGGATTCGTTGCGAACCTGCCAGTATCCGGACAGCTTGTTTTCGTTTGTCTTCCAGGGAAAACCGGGTTCCACTTTTCCCTGGCAAACCCTATAGTCGCGCGAACCGAACGGCCATAGGAGCACGGACATGACCATCAAGATCGGCGATAAACTGCCTTCCGCAACCTTCAAGGAAAAGACGGCCGATGGCCCGGTGGAAACCACCACGGACGCGCTTTTCGGCGGGAAGAAGGTTGTTCTCTTTGCCGTTCCCGGCGCTTTCACCCCCACCTGCTCGCTGAACCACCTGCCGGGTTACCTGGAAAACCGCGACACTATTCTGGCCAAAGGCGTTGACGATATCGCCGTCGTTGCCGTCAACGACTGGCATGTAATGGGCGCATGGGCGCAATCTTCGGGCGGTCAGGGCAAAATCCACTTCCTCGCCGACTGGGATGCGTCCTTCACCAAGGCGCTCGGCCTTGATGCCGACCTCTCCGCCGGCGGCCTCGGCGTGCGCTCCAAGCGTTATTCGATGCTGGTGGAAGACGGAGTCGTGAAGTCACTCAACGTGGAAGAGAACCCCGGTCAGGCGACGGTCTCTGCCGCTGCGGCGATGATCGAGCAGCTTTAAGGCCAAATGTTTGGCCACAGGCCGAGCCATAAATCCTCGGGCTTGTCCCGGGGATCCAATCATTTCACCAAAAACGAAATGCTGCAGATGTTTGGGGCGGGCCCGAGCATGAGGGAAGAGAGCGGCGAGGAGCCGCCTTCTCAAACATTCATATCAAACACCAGAAGCCCGGCAAGACCGCCATCGGTGAGTGACACGAGGCGCTCCCCCACCTCCATATGCCTGGGGTGGGCAAGATATTCGTCCCGGGCTTCCGGGCTTTCAAGCGTCACGATGAAGCCATCGACAAAACCGCCATTCAGCCCTTCGGGTGAAACGTTCTGTCCGTATTTCACATCGACGATGCCGGGTATCACGTCTTTCAGGGCGGCGATCGCCTCGAAAATTGAATGTTTTTCAGAAGCGGCCGTCGCGGCCTTGAAGCGTAGAAAGACACAATGCAGGATCATCCGGATTTTTCTCCTCCGTTGGGCACCATCGGAGCACCCCTTGACGACAAGATAGGTCGGGTTTCGGTTTTCACAACCCCGGATGGGGGCGTGCCGGCTCGGATTTTGTCCGGCGGAAAATAGAGCAGTCTTGCATTACCGCCGTTTGAAAGGCTCCATGCCTTTTCGCGCCAATTCATCGGCGCGCTCGTTTTCCGGATGGCCGGCATGGCCCTTCACCCAGTGCAAGGTAACCTTGTGGCGCTCGCGCGCCACTTCCAGTGCCTGCCACAGCTCGACATTCTTGACCGGCTTGTTATCGGCTGTCTTCCAGCCCTTCTTTTTCCAGCCGAAAATCCACTTGGTGATGCCGTCCTTCACATAGGCGCTGTCGGTGTAAAGATCGACTTCGCAGGGGGCCTTGAGCGCATTGAGTGCGGAAATCGCCGCCATCAGTTCCATGCGGTTGTTGGTGGTCTCGGCCTCGCCGCCGCAGAGTTCCTTCTCCACCTCGCCGTAACGCAGTACCGCACCCCAGCCTCCCGGACCCGGATTGCCGGAGCAGGCGCCATCGGTGAAAATATCGACATGCTTCATTCGCCGGCCAGCCCGTATTCGGCGACAGTGGCGATGGAACGGTGGAACCGCAGCTTGCGCAGATATTCCAGCGGGTCTTTTTTCACCACCAGCGCGCCCTCCGGCGTTGTCAGCCAGTCGTAAAGCCGCGTCAGGAAGAAGCGCAGAGCCGAACCGCGCGCCAGAAGCGGCAGGGCTTCCAGCTCCGCTTCACTGAGCGGCCGCACGGACTGGTAACCTTCCAGCAACGCCTTGCCCTTGGTGACATTGTAAGCGCCATCCTTTTCAAAGCACCAGGCATTGAGGCAGATCGACACATCATAAGCGAGCAGATCGTTGCAGGCGAAATAAAAGTCGATCAGACCGGAGAGTTCGTCGCCGAGGAAGAACACATTGTCCTGAAACAAATCCGCATGGATGACACCGGCCTGCAGGTCCTTCGGCCAATGCGCCGCGAGATAATCGATCTCGGGGCGAATCTCGTCCTTCAGCCCCTTCTCCACCTCGTCCGCGCGGTCTTCGGATTTCTCCCACAGCACCTTCCAGCCCTCGACGGAGAGCGCGTTCGGCCGCTTGATCTCGAAACCTTCGCCCGCCAGATGCATGGCGGCCAGCGCCTTGCCGACTTCGCGGCAATGTTTCGCCTCCGGCTTTCTCAGCCACATTCCTTCAAGGAAGGAGATAAGCGCGGCGGGGCGGCCCGACAGCTCTCCCAGCAACTCGCCATCCTTGCGCGGTAGTGGTAAGGGGCAGGACAGGCCTTTGGCGGCCAGATGCTGCATGAGGCCGAGGAAGAAAGGCAGATCGGATTTTTCCACACGCTTTTCATAAAGCGTCAGGATCAGCGGGTCCTTGGTGGTATGCAGCAGGAAATTGGAGTTTTCGACGCCTTCGGCAATGCCCTTGTAGGAAGTGAGGCTGCCGACGTCGTACTGCGTGAGGAAATTCCTCAGATCATCTTCGGTGATATCAGTATAAACTGCCAATTTTAAATCTCTTGGTGAAGGATGGAGTGGAAATCCGGCAGAGCGGCGCGGGGCGAATACCACCCTTCCCGCCAAACCATGTCAGGCGCCGGCTGCAGCCTTAGGCGGCAGCGCGTTGCTGGCATTGCCGTTGACGAAAGCCATATCATCCGTCGTCAGCTCGATGCTGCGCAACTCGCGATTGACGAGGAAATGTTCCGTTTCCTCAACCGTCACGGCGAGATCGAGCGTGGTGTCGAAACGCGCCTTGAAGGCTTCGATGATTTCATCGACGATGACTTCAGGAGCGGATGCACCGGCCGAGAGACCGACGGTGCGGATATCGCCGATTTCATTCCAGTCGATTTCGGAGGCCCGCTGCACCAGGACAGAGCGCTTCGCACCCGCACGCAGGGCCACTTCCACCAGCCGCTTGGAATTGGAGGAATTGGGGGCGCCGACGACGATGAACAGGTCGCAGCCGGGCGCTGCCTGTTTCACCGCATCCTGACGGTTGGTGGTCGCGTAACAGATGCTGTCGGCGGCGGGCGCCTGAATGGCCGGGAAGCGTTCCTGCAGCCTGGCGATCACGCCCGCCGTGTCATCGACCGACAGGGTCGTCTGGGTGACAAAGCCGAGATTTTCGCGGTCCAGCGGCTCATAACGGTCGGCATCCTCCACCGTTTCGATGAGCGAGACGGTGCCTTCGGGAAGCTGGCCCATGGTGCCGATGACCTCTGGATGACCGGCATGGCCGATCAGCACCACATGGCGGCCGAGGCGCTGGTGGCGCATGGCCTGCTTGTGGACCTTGGAGACCAGCGGGCAAGTGGCATCGAGATAAAACAGGTTGCGCGCCTGCGCATCCTCAGGCACGGATTTAGGAACGCCATGCGCCGAGAAAACCACCGGCTGCTCGCGATGTTCGGCCGGAATTTCATGCAGTTCCTCGACGAAGACCGCACCCTTGGCTTCCAGCCCTTCCACCACATAGCGGTTATGCACGATTTCGTGGCGAACATAAACGGGGGCGCCATAGGCCTTCAGCGCCAGCACGACGATCTGGATCGCCCGGTCCACGCCCGCGCAAAAGCCACGGGGTCCGCACAGCCTTATCGTCAAAGGGGGTTTGGAAACGGCGATGTTCATTCCAGCTCCTTAGGCGTGCTCCGTGCCCTGCCGATGGCCAGCCCTGCCGGGCGGCAGGCGCACTATTCATCGCGCGCCTTGTGGTTCCGGAAATAGGCAAAACCGGCGACGATGACAAGGGCTGCAGCCAGACCATACCACGTTATCGCATATTGCAGGTGATTATTGGGCAAATCTATCAGCGTCACCCCGCCCTGCGGCCAGCCGCCGGGATTGGGGGCGGCATCGGCATCCACGAAAAGCTTGACCAGCCGGTCCGGCGGAATATCCGCACTGGAGGCCATGGCCGCCAGATCCTTCCAGTAGAATATGTTCTTGGCGATATCGTTGTCCGGCAGCAGCGAGGAAGGCTTGGCGATAAGCGGCGCACGCGCCAGCCCCGTAATCGTCACCTCGCCCGTCACCTGCCCCTCGGATCGCTTGGCCGGATCCTTCATCTCGAAGGGCACAAAACCGCGATTGACGAAGAGGACGCGGCCATCGGCAAGCGTCAGCGGCGTATAGATGTGATAGCCGGTTCTGCCCTGGTGGGTGGCGAAGAAATGCCGCTCGCGGGCGTGATCGAAGGTACCGGACAGACTGACCTTGCGATACTCGATATCGCCGCCGCTTTTGGCAATCGCCTCTATTTCGGCAACCGTGGCGGGGGCAGCATTTCGCCGTTCTTCTATATCGGCGAGAAGTGCCTCTTTCCAGTAAAGCCGCTTTACCTGCCAGGTGCCGAGCCCGAGAAGAATGGCAAGCGCCAGCAGAACCAGCGGCGCAGCGAACCAGACCCGCCTTTCCGCCGCCTTCATGTGGGACACGTCATTCACGGTCAAGCCTGCCTTCGCTTGCATTGTTGCGGTATTGCAGCGCAATCATGATGCCCTTCAGCTTGCGCAGCAGCACGAGGGAGACAATCACCGTGAATGGCAACCACAAGATGACATGCACCCAGACGGGCGGCGCAAAATGCTGATCGAACCAGAGCGCCAGCCCGACAACCAGAAAACCGACGATCAGCATGACGAAAACCGCCGGGCCATCACCCGCATCGGCAAAACCGTAATCCAGTCCGCATGCGCTGCAGGCGGGTTTTACCGTCAGAAAACCATCGAAAAGGCGCCCGTTGCCGCAGCGAGGGCAGCAGCCCTTCAAGCCCACCTTGATCGGGTCGACCGGGGCGAACTTGCTGCCTGATGGCTCTGACATGGTGAAACCTCCCGCAAAGTCGGCCAAAGTCCGAGGGCGACGTCGATCTCTTGGAAACCTGCCTCAAAACCCGGGCACTTGTTTCTTGCTCGATCGCGTCGCGTCTTCTTCTCCCGCCGGGGAGAAGGTAGCCCGAAGGGCCGATGAGAGGGCAAGCTCTCCGGATATCTCTACCGGAGCCCTCCCATCCCGCTGCCGCGGACTTCTCCCCGGCGGGGAGAAGAAACGATTGCACCCGCTCGCTCCACCGGATGCCTTGCTTTGGCCCCTTGGCCCTATCAGCCGTGAATTGGCGCGCCCCAGCCACCCCAGATATAGATGGCGAAGAACAGGAACAGCCAGACGACGTCAACGAAGTGCCAGTACCAGGCAGCGGCTTCGAAACCGAAATGCTGCGTGGGCGTGAACCCACCGGCAATGGCGCGGAACAGGCAGACCAGCAGGAACACCGTGCCCACGAAGACGTGGAAACCGTGGAAACCGGTGGCCATGAAGAAGGTCGCGCCGTAGATCGAATTCTTGAAGTCGAACGGGGCGTGCATGTATTCGTAAACCTGCACGGTGGAGAACAGCACGCCAAGCGCAACGGTGAGCACCAGACCCGATATCAGGCCCTTGCGGTCATTGTGCAGCAGAGCATGATGCGCCCAGGTGACACAGGTGCCCGACAGCAGCAGGATGACGGTGTTGTAGAGCGGCAGATGCCATGGATCGATGACTTCGATGCCCTTGGGCGGCCATTGTCCGCCGGTATATTCGAGACGCGACGCCTGAATAGCTTCGTGGGGGAAGAGGCTGGCATCGAAATATGCCCAGAACCATGCGACGAAGAACATCACCTCTGAGGCGATGAACATGATCATGCCGTAACGCAGATGCAGCGAAACGACGCGGGTGTGATTGCCTTCGCGGCCTTCCTTGATCGTATCCGCCCACCACGCATACATGGTGTAGAGCACGATGACGAGACCGATATAGAACAGCCAGGGATTGGCGAGTTCCGCGCCGAACAGCTTGAAGGAGCCCCCCGACAGGTAACGCATGTAACAAACGCCACCGAAAGTCAGGATGAAAGCGCCGATCGAGGCCAGAAGCGGCCAGGGGCTTGGATCGATAATGTGGTAATCGTGGTTCTTCTGATGCGTATCTGCCATTGCGACAATCCCCTGGTGTCTCTTCCCTGATCCGGCCTCGGCAAAGGCCGGATCTCCTCTCACAATTTGCTTTCGCCAGATTCGGTTTTTACCGGCAAGGACGCAACCGGTTTTTCGGTTTTGGCCGGATAAAACGTATAGGACAGCGTTAAAGTATGAATGCTCTTGGTCTCGCGCGCCGTGGCGATGTCAGGATCGACGAAGAACACCACCGGCATTTCCAGCGTTTCGCCGGGCTGCAGCGTCGTTTCGGTGAAGCAGAAGCACTCCACCTTGTTGAAATAGGCGCCGGCTTCCATGGGGGTGACGTTGAAGACCGCCGTGCCTGTGGTCGCCACCGGTGAACGGTTCGTCGCCTTGAAGGTCACCTGCACCGTTTCGCCGATCTTCGGCGTGACCTTCCTGTCGACCGGCTGGAAATCCCAGTTGAGGCCGTTCGACGTATTGGCGTCAAAGGTGACGTTGATGGTCTTGTCGAGGATCACATCGGAATATTGCTCGACGCGCTGGGTCGTGCCGTTGTAACCGGTGACACGGCAGAACAGCGTATAAAGCGGCACGGCGGCGTAGGCCATGCCGATCATGGCGCAGAAAAACACCAGACAGAGCACGAGGATGGAGCGATTGCTCACCCGTTGCCGCTCGGTCCCCGTTGTCTGCGCTTCCATATTCGCCATATCCTCCTCCTTCCCCCTCGATCAGCCCGTCAGTGCGAACCGATCTTGATGATGGTGATGATGTAGAATAGCACCACCAGACCGGCGAGCAGGACGCCGAGCGCAATATTGCGCCCGCGTCTCGATTTTTTCTGCGCCGCGCTCAGTTCCACCGTTTCCATCACAGGACTCCCGACATGACGGCCTTCAGGGCCGGCGCGAAATGATCGGCCAGAAGACCGGAGAAAATCGCAAAAAGGTAAAGCACCGAATAAGCGAACATCTTCTTGGCCGGCAACATCTTTTCGTCACCCTCCGGCATGCGCCGGACATCGAGCGAACAGTATACGAAGATGGCGCTCAGCACTGCCGCGAAAATACCGTAACCGGCGCTTGCCAGACCAGTGAAATAAGGCGCGACGGCTGCGGCTGCGGTCAACACCGCATAACAGATCATCTGGTTCTTGGTGGAGCGCTCGCCAGCAACATTCGGCATCATCGGAATGCCAACGGCGCCATAATCACGCATCTTGAACAGGGCCAGCGCCCAGAAATGCGCAGGCGTCCACAGGAAGATGATGAGGAACAGGATGATGCTGTCCAGCGAAACGCCGCCGGTGACGCAGGCCCAGCCAAGCATGGGCGGGAAAGCGCCTGCCGCGCCGCCGATCACGATGTTCTGCGGCGTCGAGCGTTTCAGCCACATCGTATAGATGACAGCATAAAAGAAGATGGTGAAGGCCAGAAGACCGGCCGAGAACCAGTTGATCGCAAGGCCGAGAATGACTACCGAGAAGGCCGACAGCGTCAGGCCAAAGGCCAGCGCCTCGCGCGGGGTGATACGGCCGGACGGGATCGGTCGCCTGGCGGTGCGGCTCATGACGGCATCGATATCGGCATCGTACCACATGTTGAGCGCACCGGACGCGCCCGCGCCGACGGCGATGCAGAGAATAGCGATGATGCCGAGTATCGGGTTGATTTCACCCGGCGCCAGCACGAGGCCCGCAAAGGCCGTGAAGACCACGAGCGACATGACGCGAGGTTTCAGCAATTCGAAATAATCGCGCGCGCCGGCTTCCGAGAGTTCGGAGCTTTCCGCGCCCAGCATTTCGCGATTGTCGATAACGGTCATTTCCTGTCCTGCTTCCTTCGAACGCCGCCTGTCGCGACATTCCTGCATTGGCCGGAAACACGAGTGAGAGTTCCGGAATGCGCGATGCGTCGATCCATGGGTCCCGAACGTCACGGCCTGACCGGCAGCCGGTTAAACCGATGCCATCTGCCCGGCCTTACGCCGTGTCCTGCCGCCATTCGTCTGCGCTTGCCATTCATAAAGGCCAAAACTGGCATTTATCATATCCCGGCGCATGTATCACGCTGGAAGGCAAGCATCGCTTGGACAAAATGTCACGCGGCAGTAAAGGCAGCCCGTTCGGGAAAACGGCACGGGCCTGACCGTGCCGCCCTCTTTCTCAGCGCTCGGGACCCGCGAGCCTTACCGCGCGTCCCGATCCGTGCATCAGCGAATGCGCGGAAGCTGTTCCCACTGGTGGTACGGCGGCGGGGAAGACAGCTGCCATTCGAGCGTCGTCGCGCCTTCACCCCAGGGATTGTTGCCGGCGATCCGCTTCTTGGCGAAAGCTTCCCAGACACCGAAAAGGAAGATCAGCACGCCGACGGCCGAAATATAGGACCCGTAGGACGACACCAGGTTCCAGCCGGCATAGGCATCGGGATAATCGATGTAACGGCGCGGCATGCCGGCAAGACCGAGGAAGTGCTGCGGGAAGAAGATCAGGTTCACACCGACGAACATGACCCAGAAATGCAGTTTTCCGATGAACTCGCTGTACATGTAGCCGGAAATCTTCGGGAACCAGTAATACCAGCCGGCGAAGATCGCAAAGACGGCGCCGAGCGACAGAACGTAGTGGAAATGGGCCACCACGTAATAGGTATCGTGCAGCGAGCGGTCGAGACCGGCATTGGCGAGCTGGACGCCCGTGACGCCACCGACCGTGAACAGGAAGATGAATCCGATTGCCCAGACCATTGGTGTCGAGAAGGTCAGCGAGCCGCCCCACATCGTCGCGATCCACGAGAAAATCTTGATGCCTGTCGGCACCGCGATGACCATGGTTGCGAAGACGAAGTAGCGTTGTGCTTCCAGCGACAGGCCAACCGTGTACATGTGGTGCGCCCAGACGATGAAGCCGACCGCGCCGATCGCGACCATGGCGTAAGCCATGCCGAGATAACCGAAGACGGGCTTCTTCGAGAAGGTGGACACGATGTGGCTGATGATGCCGAAGCCGGGCAGGATCAGGATGTACACTTCCGGATGGCCGAAGAACCAGAACAGGTGCTGATAGAGGATCGGGTCACCGCCGCCTTCCGGCGAGAAAAATGCCGTGCCGAAATTGCGGTCCGTCAGAAGCATGGTGATGCCGCCCGCCAGAACCGGCAGCGAAAGCAGCAGCAGGAACGCAGTGACGAGCACCGACCAGGCGAAGAGCGGCATCTTGTGCAGCGTCATGCCCGGGGCGCGCATGTTGAGGATGGTGGTGATGAAGTTGATCGCACCGAGGATGGACGACGCGCCCGAAACGTGCAGCGCAAAGATCGCCAGATCCACGGCCGGTCCGGGCATGCCGTTTGTCGACAGAGGCGGATACATGGTCCACCCGCCGCCGACACCATAAGCACCCGCCGGCCCTTCGACGAAGAGCGACAGAATGAGCAGGATGAAGGCCGGAACGATCAGCCAGAAGGAGATGTTGTTCAGGCGCGGGAAAGCCATGTCCGGCGCACCGATCATGATCGGGATCATCCAGTTGGCGAAACCGCCGATCAGCGCCGGCATGACCATGAAGAAGATCATGATCAGGGCGTGTGCGGTGGTGAACACGTTAAACATGTGCTTGCCGCCGTCGATGGCAGCGTCGCCCTCAAAGCCGTAGACCATGGAGGCCAGACCGTGGAAAATCTGGATGCCCGGTTCCTGCAGTTCCATGCGCATGACGACGGAAAGCCCGCCGCCGACGATGCCGGCCATGATCGCAAAGATCAGGTATAGCGTGCCGATGTCCTTATGGTTGGTGGACAGGAACCAGCGGGCGAAGAAGCCCGGCGTATGAGAATGATGTGCATCATGCGAATGGTCGTCATGCGCGTGCCCATCATGTGCGGAATGACCATGCGAGTGATGATCGTCGTGTGCGGAAAGTCCAGCCATTGTCCTCACTCCAGAATCAGTTGGTTTCGTTGGCGGCAACGTCGACGGTGCGCGGAGCGCCATCGACAGAGGCCATCAGCGCCCGGTTCGCGCCGTTCAGGTCAGAACCGGCGGCGGCGAGCCAGGTGTTGTATTGCTGTTCGGAAACCACCCGAATGGCGATGGGCATGAAGGCGTGATCCTTGCCGCAAAGCTCGGAACACTGGCCGTAATAAAGGCCTTCTTTTTCCGCCTTGAACCAGGTTTCGTTCAGGCGGCCCGGAACAGCGTCGATCTTGACGCCGAAAGCCGGCATGGCGAAGGAATGGATCACATCCGTCGGCGCGGCGGTGACGAGCAGGCGAACGGTCTTGCCGACCGGGACAACCATTTCATTGTCTACTGCGAGAAGACGCGGATAGCGGGCCTTGTCCTCCTTGCCGGCGGCGGCGCGATCCTGATCCTTCAGCATGTAGCTGTCGAAGGAGACCGGCTCGGCGCCCTCGGCAGCCGTATATTCGTAGCTCCACAGCCACTGCGTGGCGGTCGCCTTCAGCGTCACGTCGGGGTTTTCCGGCTGTGTGAGCTGCGCGTTCAAAAGATTGAACGACGGGAAAGCAAGGAACAGGAGAATGAGAACCGGCGCCAGCGTCCAGACCACTTCGATTGCCGTGTTGTGGCTGGTCTTCGAAGGCACGGGATTGGCCGAAGCGCGGAATTTCAGAACGACGACGATGAGCAGCGCAAGAACGAAAAGCGTAACCGGAACAATGAACCAGAGCGTATATTGTTCGAACCAGCGTATTTCGTGCATGATCGGCGTGGCGGCCTCCTGCATGCCCATTTGCCAATGCACCGGCTGATCGGCGTGGGCGCCGACAGCCGTGAGCAGACAGGTCATCCCCGCCAGTGCTGCGTAAATCCTATTCCTCACGGTACCCTCTCCCTCACGCGCCTGATCCAGATCAATCACAGGCGCAGAATCCATGCTAATGGTAATAACTTCAAACCACAGTTTGCCCTCTGCCGCAATATGCGTCACGCCACGGATGCGCCCCAATTTTGCCATTGATCAATCCGCGCGCGACTTTCCTGCAGCCTGTGCGTCGGCTCGTCTGCCGAAGACGATTTCGCGACGAAAAAATGCGGCAAGCCCCGTCTTCCAGCCGGTTTGATCGCGGGATGACGACCGATGCCGCGAACAAATCCGGCTGCCATCAGGACCGATAGGTCCTATTTCCGCCCAACTCGGCTGGAATTGAAAGCCCGAGGCTTTTTTTTCCGGATTATGGCGTCAAAATAGCCGCACTGATTCGAATCCCAGAGGTATCCATGCGTCTTTCCCCGCTCGCGCGCACTTTTCTTGCCGCCGCCGGTCTTGCCATCATCGCCCCCGCCGCCGCGGCGCTGGCGCAACAGCCGCAGCCCGGAACGCCGAAGTCGACGCATGGCGCATGGTCTGTCATCTGTGACAAGCCGGCGGGCGCTTCGGAAGAACAATGCGCCCTGATGCAGAACGTGATTGCCGACGACCGCCCGGAAGTCGGTCTTTCAGTGGTGGTGCTGAAGACGGCCGACCGCAAGTCGCGCATCCTCCGCATCCTCGCACCGCTGGGCGTGCTTCTGAAGGACGGCATGGAACTCTATATCGACAATAACAATATTGGCCGCGCCTATTTCACCCGCTGCTTCTCCGAAGGCTGCTATGTGGAAGTTGATATTGACGACGAGTTGCTGAAGGTTCTGCGCGCCGGCAAGAACGCCGTTTTTGCACTGCGTGAATCCGTCGATCAGGACCGCGTCGGCATTCCGATCGAACTGACGGGGTTTGCCGAAGGTTACGACGCGCTTCCTTGAAGCCTGCCGTACCGGACAGCCTTGCGTCCGCCCGCTCCAGTGCCTAAATCGGTCATGAACGATAATGACTGGAGCCTCCTATGACCGACGATCTTGTAAAACTCTTCGATTGCGACGAAACGCAATTGCGCAAGCTCGTCGGCGAGGCGCTCGCCGGCGCTGACGATGGCGAGCTTTTCATCGAACATGCGCAGGCCGAGTCGCTGACTTTCGATAATGGCCGGCTCAAGGGCGGTTCCTTCAATACAGACCAGGGTTTCGGCCTGCGGGCGGTCGCCGGCGAGACGGTGGGTTACGCCCATGCGGGCGAGCTTTCGCAAAGCGCGCTGAAACGTGCATCGGATGCGGTCAGCGCAGTGACGAGAGGTTATTCCGGCTCCTATGCCGCCGCACCGCAGCGCACCAACAAGAAGCTCTATGGCGACGAGAATCCCATCGGCAGCCCGAGCTTCGAAGAGAAGGTGAAGCTTCTCACCGATATCGATGCCTATCTGCGTGACAAGAACCCCAATGTCCGGCAGGTGACGGCGACGATTTCCGCAAGCTGGCAGGTGGTTGACATTCTGCGCGCCGATGGCCACCGCGTCAGTGACATCAGGCCGATGACCCGCATCAACATCTCCGTCGTGGCGGGTGAAGGCGATCGGCAGGAAAGCGGCTCCTATGGCATTGGCGGCCGGGTTGGTTTCGGCGATTTCATTACCACGGAAAACTGGCAGCGCGGCGCCGATGAGGCTTTGCGTCAGGCGCTCGTCAACCTCACCGCCATCGATGCGCCGGCCGGCACCATGGATGTGGTGCTGGGCTCCGGCTGGCCGGGTGTGATGCTGCATGAGGCCGTGGGTCACGGTCTGGAAGGCGATTTCAACCGCAAGAAGACGTCCGCATTCGCCGGCCTGATGGGCGAAATGGTCGCCGCGCCCGGCGTGACCGTGGTGGACGACGGCACTATCGACAGCCGCCGCGGCTCGCTGACCGTGGACGATGAAGGCACCCCTTCCGGTTACAACGTGCTAATCGAGAACGGCAAGCTGGTGGGCTACATGCAGGACCGCCAGAACGCCCGGCTGATGGGTGCGACGCCCACCGGCAACGGTCGCCGTCAGGGTTATGCCTATGTGCCGATGCCGCGCATGACCAATACCTACATGCTGTCGGGCGACAAGACGCCGGAAGAGATCATCGCCTCCGTCAAGAAGGGCATCTATGCCGTCTCCTTCGGCGGAGGCCAGGTCGATATCACCTCGGGTAAATTCGTGTTCGGCTGCACCGAGGCCTATCTCATCGAAAACGGCAAGATCGGCGCGCCGGTGAAGGGCGCCATGCTGATCGGCAACGGGCCGGATGCGATGAAGCGCGTCTCGATGATCGGCAATGATTCGAAACTCGATACCGGCATCGGCAATTGCGGCAAGGCCGGGCAATGGGTGCCTGTTGGCGTCGGCCAGCCGCATCTGCGCATGGACCAGATCACCGTGGGCGGCACGAAGGCGTAGGGCTCTCGGCGGGCACAATGAATGGGGCCACAAGGAAAGTAGGCCCCGCGCCGCTCGCCCCAGCCCCTGATCACACACATGGCTGCCATGATGCGGTTTCCTCTGGCATGCCGCCGGGAAGACGTTAAGATCAGCCCCTACCCTAAGGCCACATCCCGATCCGGCCGATGCGCAAAGGAGACCATGACCATCATACGAAATGCCCTCGTTCCTGAACTTGCCGTCAGCGACTGGCAGAAAAGCCGCGCATTTTATTGCGACCTGATCGGTTTTCATGTGGTCTATGAGCGCCCCGAAGAGGGCTTTACCTATCTGGCGCTGGGGGATGCCCAGCTGATGATCGACCAGATTGGCGCGACGCGGACATTCGTGACTGATAATGCCGTGCTCGAATTTCCGTTTGGCCGCGGCATGAACCTGCAGCTTGCCGTCCCCTCGCTGCAACCCATTCTTTCCCGGCTGGAGCGATCCTCCATCGACCTCGTCATGCCGCTGGAAGAAAAATGGTACAGGCGCGGCACGGTCGAAGTGGGCAACCGGCAGTTCATCGTCGCCGATCCGGATGGTTACCTGATCCGTCCGTTCGAGAGCCTTGGCGAACGCCCTTTCCGGTTCGGTTGAGCCATGCTGCCTTTTCTCCCGCGGGCCGTGGTTTTCGACATGGACGGATTGCTGATCGAGAGCGAGCGGCTCTATCGCGATTCATTTCTGGCGGCTTCGGAAGAAGGCGGCCACGGCATGAGGGTGGAGACCTATCAGAAGGTCTGCGGCAGCCCGTGGGACTTCATCACCGGCACCATTTTTGCTGATTATGGCGCGGATTTTCCCATCGACAGTTTCCGAGACGCCTGGCTCCGGCATCTTGGCGTGATGATGGCTGGTGGCGTGGCGTTGAAGCCGGGCGTCACCGAGATCCTCGACCTTCTCGACAGCCTCGATATCCGCCGCGCCATCGCCACCTCGTCGCGGCACGATTCGGTGACGCGCCATCTTGGGCCCCACGATCTTCTCAAACGCTTCGACACAATTGTCGCGCGCGGCGACTATACGGAGCCGAAACCGGCGCCCATGCCCTATCTGACAGCCGCGCGACGACTGTCCCTTGATCCCGGGCGCTGTCTTGCCCTGGAGGATTCATACTCGGGTGTACGCTCGGCGACATCGGCGGGCATGATGACGATCATGGTGCCCGACGTTGCGCCGCCGACCGAGGAAATGCGGGAGAAATGCGTGGCCGTCGCCAGCGACCTGCATATGGTGGCCGACCTTCTGCAAAAAGCGCAGGCCTGAGTAGAATGAAAATCGGGCTGGGGGCGCGAAACGGCGTCATACGTGCTTCGCGATTTGGCGTCATGATGAAACACGTGTCGGGCTGGGGCGCCGCTACTGGGCAAATGCCTCTGCCGGCGTATCCATAACCGGGGTAATCATGACGCCTGTCGCCGCGTCACTCATAACGCTGATACTGCTGGTTCTGTCCCTGTTCCAGATTGCGCTCGCCGCCGGCGCCCCTTTCGGCGGCCTCGCCTGGGGCGGCGTGCACACGGTATTGCCGGGACGGCAAAGGATAGCCAGCGCAGCGACACCGCTCATTTATGCGCTTTTCGTTTCCTTCCCACTGCAAAAGGCGGGTTGGGCCGACATCTGGCCGTCTGGCTGGGTTGAACCTGGAATCTGGATCATCGCCTGTTACATGGCGGTGAGCATCGGATTGAACGCAATGTCGAAAAGCCGCCCGGAGCAGCTGGTCATGGCACCTGTAGCTGCCGCTCTTGCGATCCTGTTCTTTGTCATCGCGTTCTCCTAGCGGATCGCGGAGGCGCGACGCAGCAGGATCGAATGGTCCTCGGCGGAGCGTCAGGCCCCCGGCTTGAAGCGCCACTTGCGTTCTATCGCATTTTCGAGATCGAGACCGTTGCGATGCGCCAGCAGCAGTACGTGGCCGAGCAGATCGGCGGTTTCGTCAGCCAGATCACGCTTCATCTCCTCTTCGCTTCTGCCGCTGCTGCGCCCCCGCCCTGTCAGCCGGTTCCAGGCCTGCGTAACCTCGCCCACCTCCTCCTGAAGCTTCAGCATGAACCAGTCGGGATCACGGGCGATCCCGTTTTCATCGGCATATTTCTGCGAGGCAGCCTCGAACTGGCGTATCATGGACAGAAGCATTTGTTCATCCTTTGTTCGTTATATCCAACTCTAATCACGATTCTCCGGCAGCGTCGATTCGAAAGCGCTTATGGACGGCGGATGGAGCGTCTGCCGGGCCACCCTTGGCCCGGCGCTGTTTGATTTGCTGCTTAAACAGGCAGGCGCCAATGGCGCGGCCTGACGCCCTTAGGGGTACATTCGGACCTTGGACCAGGCACCGTCTGGCGTGTCGCGGCGGAATTCGATGCGGTCATGCAGGCGGAACTTGCGGTCATGCCAGAATTCGATGCTGACGGGGCGAATGCGAAAACCGGACCAATGGGACGGGCGCGGAATATCGCCGATCGCATATTTGGCGGTATATTCAGCCACCGCCTTTTCCAGCGCGAAACGGCCTTCCAGCGGCCGTGACTGCTTGGAGGCCCAGGCGCCGATGCGGCTGCCGCGCGGCCGGGAGGCGTAATAGGCATCCGCCTCCTCGTCGCTCACGATCTCCACCTCGCCGCGCAGGCGCACCTGACGTCGCAGGCTCTTCCAGTGGAAACACATGGCCGCTTTTTTCTGGCCGAGGATCTCCCGGCCCTTCTGGCTTTCGAAATTCGTGTAGAACACGAAGCCTCGGTCATCGACGCCTTTCAGCAGCACCATGCGCACATTCGGCAGGCCATTTTCGTCCACGGTGGCGAGTGCCACCGCGTTCGGATCGTTGATCTCGGAAGCCGTCGCATCCTTCAGCCATTCGGCAAAAAGCGTGAAAGGTTCATTTTCTTCCGTGAAGTCACTGGATGTTAACCCCGTTTCCGACATATTGACTAAAATGCTCCCGAGCTGATTTGGACCCCAGAGATGATCTCTGGTGAAAGATGGTGACCGTCATAGCAAAGTCGAACAGTCGAACAAAGAGCCTCCTTTCGTCGGTAGCGGAAGTTTCCGCCGTCGTGTCGATGCTTGCGGTGCTGAGCGGATGCGTCAGCCTCGATCTGTTCGGCGGCGACAAGGTTGACCGCTCGCTTTCCACCGCCTCCGTGCCGAACCAGCAGAATGGCAGCGCCCAGACCGACGATGTGACCATTCGCAATGCGGTGACATCGGCCGATCTCGCCAAACTTGCCGACCAGCCGCTGCCCTGGGCGAACGCCGCCACCGGCAGCGCCGGCGTCGTGACCGCCATTCACGAAGACAAATCAAGCGGTTTCGTCTGCCGCGATTTCAAGACAACGCGCCACTCCTTCGAAGGGGTGGCAGCTTATTCCGGACAGGCCTGCCTGTCGGAAACCGGCGAATGGTTGATGACCCGCTTCGAGCAGAAATAATCTGTTTACCCTTCCATGGGGAATAGGCGCGGCCCCGGTGCGTCGAACCTGCTCCGTAAAGGAGTGATTAGCAACTTATTGCAACAGTCGACGTTGATTAAACCGAGGGCGTGCAGGCGAATGATCGCGGGCACCCCTTTTCGGAGGGGTTAGCTTCAGGATTGCGCCATGACGGGCGGCAGGCGCCTGAGCCAACGTAACTGGTGTTTCGCATGCGCGATCCATATTCGATCCTCGGCGTAAAACGTGACGCCCGCCACGAGGAAATCAAGGCCGCCTGGCGCACGAAGGCGAAAACCGTTCATCCGGACGCCAATCGCGACGATCCCGATGCCTCGGCGCGATTCGCCGAGATCGGACAGGCCTACGACCTTCTGAAAGACCCGAAAAAGCGCGATCTCTACGATCAGGCCCGCAAGGCTGCAGAAAAAAAGCAGCGCGATCAGACCATCATGCAGCAGCGGGAGGCCGCGCGCGAGGCGGCTGAACGCGCCAGGGCGGCCGAAAAGCTGATGGAAGAACTGGCCCGGGCGGACGCCCGCAACCGGACGCAGACCGGCCAGAAAACCGACGCCAGGACGGAAAGTGCCGAAGACATCGTCAAGCGGATTTTCGGCGCGGAGGCACAGAACGATCCCAAGGTACAGCAGGCGGCGGAAGCGGCAAAGGCTGCCGCAAGCGCCGTAAGAGGCGATGCGCCTGCCGCCGGCGAGACCGCCCAGTCCGGCGCTGGCGATGACAGGGCCGCGCCCGTCTCGCTTGCCGCCAATCTCTTCAGCGCTCTCGTACGCCGGTTCCGCACGCCGCAACCAGCTCCCGAAAAGGCGCCCGATATCACGGCGGAGGCCATCGTCACGGTCGCCGATCTGCTGGAGCAAAAGTGGATTACCGTATCGCTTGCCGATGAACGAGAGGTTCGCTTCCAGCTGGAAGCCGGCATGACCGACGGACATGTGGTGCGGCTGAAGGGACAGGGGCTGAAGCTTCCGAACATGGCCCGCGGCGATCTCGCCGTGACATTGCTGACCGCACGCGAGGATGCGTTTTCCCTTCGTGGCTTCGATATCCACACAACGTTGCCGATCTCGCTCAGCGATGCGGTTCTGGGCTGCGAAGCAAAGGTCAAGACGCCGCTTGGCGAGGAAAGCATCACCATTCCAGCCTGGTCAGGCTCGGACCGCGCGCTCAGGATTGCCGGCAAGGGCCTTGCCGACGGCAATGGCGGCTCCGGCGATCTCGTCATCGAACTGCGCATCGTCCTGCACGAGAAGCCCGATGAGAAGGTGACCGACCTGATGCGCCACATGCGCGAAGGCCTTTATTTGTGAAAGTTTTGCGAATAGCCGGGACAACGCACCCTTTGTTACGTTCCCTAACAGTTGATGATCCTTGGCAATCTTGAACAGGATTGCAGCCTATGCCATAGGCAGGACCGATCAAAAGTACTAGGGAGCATAAAATGGCTCAGGCATCCGGCCTCATGGCTGGCAAACGCGGCCTCATCATGGGTGTCGCCAATAATCGTTCCATCGCTTGGGGCATCGCCAAGGCCTGCGCCGACGCGGGTGCGGAAGTGGCTCTCACCTGGCAGGGCGATGCGCTGAAGAAGCGTGTCGAGCCGCTGGCCCAGGAACTCGGCGCCTTCATGGCCGGTCACTGCGATGTGACCGATCTCGAGACGATCGATGCGGTTTTTGCCAGCCTGGAAAAGCACTGGGGCAAGATCGACTTCGTCGTACACGCCATTGCCTTTTCCGACAAGGATGAGCTGACCGGCCGTTACCTCGACACCAGCCGCGACAATTTCAACCGCACCATGGACATTTCCGTCTTCTCGCTGGCCGCCGTTGCCAAGCGGGCGGAGCCCGTCATGAATGACGGTGGTTCGATCGTGACGCTCACCTATTACGGCGCCGAAAAGGTGATGCCGAACTACAACGTCATGGGCGTGGCCAAGGCCGCGCTTGAGGCAAGCGTGCGTTACCTCGCCGTCGACCTCGGCAATCGCGGCATCCGCGTAAATGCCGTTTCCGCCGGCCCTATCAAGACGCTCGCTGCTTCCGGCATCGGCGACTTCCGTTACATTCTCAAGTGGAACGAATATAATGCGCCGCTGAAGCGCACCGTTTCGATCGAGGAAGTCGGCAAGTCGGCGCTTTACCTGCTCTCCGACCTTTCGACCGGCGTGACCGGCGAAATCCACCATGTCGATTCCGGTTACCACACCATCGGCATGAAGGCGGTGGATGCGCCTGACATTTCGGTGGTGAAGGACTGACGACAACCGGGAATGCTTGAAACTGGGGTATCGCCTTGCTCGTCTATGTGATCCGGCACGGACAAACGGACTGGAATGCGATACGCCGGCTTCAGGGCCAGAAAGACATTCCGCTCAATGATTTCGGCCGCCAGCAGGCGGTCGGCAATGGTCTGCTTCTCGCCCGCCTCCTGGGGGATCAGGCCGCGGATTTCGATTATGTAGCAAGCCCGCTCGGGCGCACGCGCGAGACAATGGAACTGATGCGCGGCGCGATGGGGCTCGATCCCAAGGCCTATCGCACCGACGACCGCCTCATCGAAGTTTCCTTCGGTGACTGGGAAGGGCAGACGTTGCCCGAGCTCAAGAAGGAATTTCCGGACCGGGTGAAGGCGCGCAAGGCCAACAAGTGGGATTTCATTCCCCCCGGCCAGGATGCCGAAAGCTATGAAATCCTCTCCTGGCGCATCGGCGCATGGCTCTCCTCCGTGGAGCGGCCGACCGTCTGCGTCTGCCATGGCGGCGTCATCCGCTCGATTTTCAGACTTGTTTCAGGCATGGACAAGGATGAGGCGTCGCGGACGCAAATCCCGCAGGACCAGATTTTGAAGGTCGAGATCGACAGGAACAGCGTGGATTGGATTTCCTAGGGGCTGGCAGCTTTCCTATGATTGGCAGGACATCGCAGCTTGTTTCTTCTCTCCCCCGGGGAGAAGGTGGCCCGAAGGGTCGGATGAGGGGGCAACGTTGCCGGATTTCGGAGAGCTTGCCCCCTTATTCCGCTGCCGCGGACTTCTCCCCGTCGGGGAGAAGAAACAGGTGGCACCCGCTCGTTTCACAAAGGAGGTTTTGACTTGGTAGGCGGCTGCTTACTCCACAACCTGCAGATCGTCGACCACACGTTTCCCATCCACTTCCGTGTAGAAGACAACGACCTTCACGCCCGCTTTCAGACCTTCGAAATTGAATTCTTCCGGCACACGATAGGTCTTGCCGTCGTTCAGCGTGATACTGAGACCGTTCGCGTCGATCTTGCTGATCGTGCCTTCCACGTCGACGCTCTGGGCGAAGCCGTTGATCGGCATCAGGAGGTTGGCGGTGGCCAGAAGGGCGGCAATCATCATACGCATCGATCTAGCTTTCGTGGATTTGCGTGAAAACCTTACATGCATGAAGAATTGCCTTTCGAATGTGGCGGAAATTGCCCGCAACCATGACATTTTCGGCCCAATTGATGAACGGATTTCAAATCCTGTTCAAGCCGTTAGTGATTTTTACACCGCATTTTCCGGCAATATTGGAAAACTCGGGTTTAGGGTGGAAAACCCCGGCTCTTTTACAATTTCGTCATCTCAAAAAACCGTCGATCCGGTCGAATCACTTTCCGTCGCCCATGGCGGGACTGTCGTTTTCCGTCCTTTCGCAGGTCGTGAACGGTACGTCACCTTCTTATCCCATTTGCGATGAAAGAAAGGCTTTTGCCTTGCCCGGATTTTCCACTAAGACAAATCCGCTTGTTTTAAATGGCGCTGTCCACAGGCGCCCCGTTTTCCGGTTTGAGAATTATGTCGCATAACAGTTTCGGTCATCTTTTCCGCGTTACCACCTGGGGAGAAAGCCACGGGCCGGCACTTGGCTGCGTGGTGGATGGTTGCCCGCCCGGCATCCGGTTTACCCTTGCCGAGGTGCAGCACTGGATGGACAAGCGCAAGCCGGGCCAGAGCCGCTTCGTCACCCAGCGGCGCGAGGACGATATCGTCAAGGTCCTCTCCGGCGTCATGCTGGATGAGGACGGCGAGACGATGACGACAACAGGCACGCCGATTTCCATGCTGATCGAAAATACCGACCAGCGCTCCAAGGATTATGGCGAGATCGCCAGGCGTTTCCGCCCCGGACATGCGGATTTCACCTATGACCTGAAATATGGCATTCGCGATTATCGCGGCGGCGGTCGCTCCTCCGCGCGCGAGACGGCGGCGCGTGTCGCTGCCGGCGCAATCGCGCGAAAGGTGGTACCCAGCCTCAACGTGCGCGGCGCGCTGGTGCAGATCGGCAAACACAGGATCAACCGCGACAACTGGGATTGGGATCAGGTCGATCAGAACCCGTTCTTCTGCCCTGATGCCGCCATGGTGCCCGTCTGGGAAGAATATCTCGACGGCATCCGCAAGGCCGGTTCGTCCATCGGCGCCGTTGTCGAAGTGATCGCCGAAGGCGTTCCGGCGGGTATCGGCGCACCGATCTACGCCAAGCTTGACCAGGATATTGCCTCCAGCCTGATGTCGATCAACGCCGTCAAGGGCGTGGAAATCGGTGAGGGTTTCGCCTCCGCCGAGCTTTCCGGCGAGGAGAATGCCGATGAAATGCGCATGGGCAATGACGGCAGGCCGATCTTCCTCTCCAATCATGCCGGCGGCATTCTGGGTGGCATTGCGACCGGCGAGCCCGTCATCGCGCGCTTTGCCATCAAGCCGACCTCGTCAATCCTGACCGAGCGCCAGTCGATCGACGCCGATGGCAACAATGTCGACGTGCGCACCAAGGGACGCCACGACCCCTGCGTCGGCATTCGTGCCGTGCCGATCGGCGAAGCGATGGTGGCCTGCACCGTTGCCGACCATTATCTGAGGGATCGCGGCCAGACAGGCCGGTTGAAGTGAGGTATTTCCGCCATGGCCTATGACCAGAAACGCGTTGTCGATGCCATCCGCGCTTTCGAAGCCGGTGAAATCGTTGTCGTGACCGATGATGATGACCGTGAGAACGAGGGCGATCTGATCATTTCAGCAGTCCACTGCACGGCAGAAAAGATGGCTTTCATCGTGCGCCACACGTCAGGCATCGTCTGCGCCCCCATGCCGCGCGAAGAAGCCAAGCGCCTGAACCTCAATGCCATGGTGGCCGAAAATGACAGCGCCCATACCACGGCCTTCACCGTCAGCGTCGATTTCAAGCACGGCACCACAACTGGCATCTCCGCCGATGACCGCACGCTGACGGTGCGCAATCTCGCCAATCCCAATGTCGGAGCCGCCGATTTTACCCGGCCCGGACACATTTTCCCGCTGATTGCCCGTGAGGGCGGCGTCCTGATGCGCTCGGGACATACGGAAGCCGCCGTCGACCTCTGCAAGCTGGCAGGCCTGCCGCCGATCGGTGTCATCTGCGAACTCGTCAATGACGACGGCACCGTGACGCGCGGACCGCAGGTCACTGCCTTTGCGGAAAAACACCAGCTCAAGCAGGTGTCGGTTGCCGATCTGATAGCCTATCGCCAGCGCAAGGAAACGCTGGTGGAGATGGAATCCTCCTTCACCATTGAAACGCCCTTCGGCCCGGCCAGAGCGCAGACCTACTCCCTTCCCTGGGACCGGATGCAGCACATGGCGGTGATTTTCGGCGACATCAGGGACGGTGTCGACATTCCCGTGCGCCTGCACCCGGAAAACGTCGCTGACGACGTATTCGGCGACCGCCAGCCGGTGCGGCACTACATGCAAAAGATCGCCGAGGAAGGCCGCGGCGTCATCGTCTATCTGCGTGAAGGCTCCGTCGGCGTCGGCCAGGTTGCGGGGCGGCGCAAGGCGCGCGACCCGGACGAGGCACACGCCCAGGCCCGCTCGCGGGAAAACGAATGGCTGGAAATCGGTCTCGGCGCGCAAATCCTCAAAGACCTCGGCATCAGCTCGATCAAGCTGATGACCACGCGCGAACGCCATTATGTCGGTCTCGAAGGATTTGGCATCAAGATTTCCGCGACGGATATCGGGTGAGCTTAGGTTTTTGCCTGGTCTCGCCGCGCAATTGTGAGGCGAGCGGGTTCCGCCTGCTTCTTCTCGCCGCCGGGGAGAAGTCCGTGGCAGCGGGATGAGGGGCTAGCTCTCCGTAAATCTCTACCGTTGCCCCCTCATCCGACCCTTTGGGCCACCTTCTCCCCTGCGGGGAGAAGAAATATGCCGCAACGCCGCGCTACAATGGGGTATCACGGATCGGTAACCTTGAGTCCGAGGGCACCTCTCTCGCAATCATCCGTGCGAAAAACTCAGTTGTCCTCCCGCCAGCCCTCCAGATAGTTCACGCTCTCGACCCCTGTGAACTTCGCAAGCCGCGACAATTCCGCATCGAGCTTTTCCAGCCTCCCGGCCGAAGCGCGCACGCCGGGCTCGAGCCACAGGCGGCGTACATCCAGAGTGCTGCCTTTGCGCTCCGCCTTCATGTCGATGCGACCGATCAGACGGTCGCCTTCCAGAAGCGGAAAAACATAATAGCCATATTGCCGCTTCGGCTCCGGCACGAAGACCTCGATGCGATAATAAAAGCCGAATAGCCGCTCCGTGCGGTTTCGGTCACGCAGCAAAGGGTCGAAGGGGCTCAGCACGCGAACGCGGGAGGACGGTTCCGGTACGTGCGTCAGGTCGGCAGTGAAATCGGCAAAGGCATAGGACTGGCGGGCAGTATCGCCGTCACTTGCGAGAAGCGAGACCTCGCACAATTCATCGCGATGGTTTTTGACCCAGTCTCTCGCCTCCTGCGGGGTAACGAGGTCGAAAAAAGCGGCGATTTCGCCATGCGTGGCGAAACCCAGCCGCTTCAGCGCCTCGCGGCAGGCCCAGTCGACGAATTCGGCGTGCTCCACTTCGGTCTCGTGATGCTCACCGGGAATGACCCGTTCGGCCAGATCATAGACCTTCTGGAAGTTCACACGGCCGGCAATTGCGAGCTTGCCGGTGTGCCAGAGATATTCGAGTGCGGTCTTGGAGGGATGCCAGTTCCACCAGCCACCGGACTGGTGTCCCTCCTCTTTAAGCTCCCGCGCCAGCACCGGCCCGGTTGCGGCGATGCGCTCCAGCGTTTCGCCGAACGCGGCATCGAAGCCCTCACCGTGCCATTTGCGCCAGCGTTCCTGAATGATCGGCTCGCGGCGGCGGAAGCGGTGTTTCCAATAGGGATAAAATTCCGTCGGCAGGATGGAGGCATCATGCGTCCAGTGCTCGAAAAGGGCGCGGTCCTTTTCCAGCAGCGTGGTCAGATGGTTGCGCCTGTAGGTCTGGTTGCGGGAGAAAATAATCTGGTGATGGGCGCGCTCCACCGTGCCGATGCTGTCCACCTGCACGAAGCCGAGATCGGTGATGAGCTGCAGCAGCCCATCCTTGGAAAGCGCCTTGCCGGGCGGGGAGGAAAGGCCCTGCCGCGCCAGAAAAATCCGCCTTGCTGCTTCGTTCGAAACCTTGATCGTCATGGCCCAGAAGGTATGACGGCTTTTTCGCGAATGCAATGTTCTTTTTTTGTTCCTTGTTTCACTTCTGTTGATGACGGGATATAGAACCGGAAACGAGCGCGAGGATGTAAGTTTGGAAATCCGTTTCGATGCCGCCGGTGTCGTTTTCGAGGGCCGGCAGGTCCTGCAGCCGCTGTCCTTGACGTTGACGGAACGGCGCATCGGCGTAATCGGTCTCAATGGTTCCGGTAAGACCACCTTTGCCCGGCTGATCAACGGGCTGAACAAGCCAAGCGAGGGCAAGGTTTCGGTGAACGGTCTCGACACCGTGAGCGACGCCAGGGCCATCCTGCAGATGGTCGGTTTCATCTTCCAGAATCCCCAAAACCAGATCATCCTGCCGATCGTGCGCGACGATGTCGCCTTCGGGCTGAAGCGGCTCGGCCTCGGCAAGGCGGAAACCGAAGCCCGGGTGAAGGCCGTTCTTGCCCGGCTTGGCATTTCTCATCTTGAAGAACGGCGCGCGCATGAGCTTTCCGGCGGAGAGCTGCAGCTTGCGGCGCTGGCTGCGCTTCTGGTTACCGAACCGCACATCCTTATTCTCGACGAGCCGACCAACCAGCTTGATCTCAAAAACCGGGCTGTCGTGGAAAAGACCATGGCGACGCTGTCGCAATCGCTCATCGTCATCACCCATGATCTGCCGCTGCTTGAAGGCTTCGACCGTGTGCTGGTTTTCCACGGCGGCGCGCTGATTGCGGACGCCGCGCCTGAAGAGGCAGTGGCGCAATATCTCGCGGCGGTGGCGCGATGAAATCGCTGCACGTTGAAGGCACGGGCTGGCTATACCGCATCTCGCCGCGCCTCAAGCTCCTGACGCTCATGGTCTTCAGCATCGCGCTGTTCCTTACCCGCGATCTGTTGTTGCTGGGATGCGCCGTGGTTCTCGCCGCCGCCATCCTGCGCGAGACGCGGCTGCCCTTGCGGGAGATCGGCCTGCGGCTGCGGCCGGTGATGCTGACCATTTTCCTCGTCGCGGCTTTCAGCTATCTTTTGCTCCCGGCCCATGATGCGACAGTCAATCTTTTGCGGCTGACGGCGCTGGCGCTGCTTGCCACCGCCGTCACCATCACCGTCAGCATCTCGCAGTTCATGGATGAGATCACGCTTGCCGCCGCCCCTCTCGAAAGGCTGGGGCTGGTCAAGGCTGCCGATATCGGGCTTGCGGTCGGGCTCGTCGTGCGGTTCGTGCCTGAGATCGTCAACCGGTATCATGCGGTGCGTGATGCCCACCGGGCGCGTGGCCTGCCCGTGCGCATGGCGACCATCATCGTGCCACTCGTTATTATGACGTTGAAGGATGCCGATGCCATTGCCGACGCCATTGACGCGCGCGGTTTCAGAGGCCAAAGCTGACGGCCAGATAACCATCCGGAGTTTTGAGCGCCATGACGACCCGCGACCTTGTGCTGATTTCGCTGTTTTCCGCCATCATCATCGCACTTGGGCTTCTGCCGCCGATCACGCTCGGTTTCGTTCCCGTGCCGATCACCGCGCAGTCGCTCGGCGTCATGCTGGCCGGCGTCGTGCTGGGTGCGAAGCGCGGCACGCTCGCGGTGCTGCTGACGATCCTGATTGCCGCCATCGGCCTGCCGGTCCTCTCGGGCGGACGCGGTGGTCTTTCGATTTTCACCACGCCGACGACCGGCTTCCTGATCGGCTGGATCGCAGCTGTCTTCGTCACCGGCACGCTCTCGGAAAAACTCGTCAATCGTAGCCAATCCGCTCTGGCGCAGGGCATCGGTTTCTTCGTCGCCAGCCTCATCGGCGGTGTGGTCGTGCTTTATGCCTTCGGCATCACCTATCTGGCGCTGGTTGTCGGGCTTGGTTTTGAAAAAGCCTTCATGGGTTCGCTCGCCTTCATTCCCGGCGATGCGCTGAAGGCCTTGCTTGCGGCACTGGCCGGCCGCGCCGTGATGGCCGGTTATCCACTTCTGCCGCAGCGCGCCTGAACAGACTTTCTTCCGGAGGAAAAGCATGGCGACGCGTTTATACGAACACCCGATCTTCCTGGAGCACATCACGCCCGAAGGCCACCCGGAGCGACCGGACCGCCTGCGTTCGCTGAACATCGCGCTCGAACATCCGAATTTCGAGCGGCTGGAACGGAAAGAAGCGCCGCAGGCCAATGAGGATGCGGTGCTGCTGGCGCATCCGGAAGAGCATCTGCTTGCCGTGATGCGACAGATTCCGGAAGAGGATAGCGAGATCAACCGCATTGAGGCCGACACTTACGTTTCGCAAAAAAGCCTGCAGGCGGCGCTGACCGGCATCGGCGCTGCAATGGCGGCGGTGGACGATGTTTTTGCCGGCGCTGCCGACAATGTCTTCGTTGCAGCCCGCCCGCCTGGCCACCATGCCGAGACCGCCAAGGCCATGGGCTTCTGTCTTTTCAACAATGTGGCGATTGCCGCCCGCCACGCGCAGAAGGCGCATGGTGCCGAGCGCGTCGCCATCATTGACTGGGATGTGCACCACGGCAACGGCACGCAGGACATCTTCTGGAACGACACATCCGTGCTGTTCTGCTCCACCCACCAGATGCCGCTTTATCCGTGGAGCGGCGATAAAAACGAAACCGGCGTGAAGAACAACGTCGTCAACGCACCGCTTTCTCCCAACACCGGCAGCGAACATTTCCGCGAGGCATTCAAATCACGCGTTTTGCCGGCGATTGTGGATTTTTCGCCCGATCTCATTCTCATCTCCGCCGGTTTCGACGCGCATCACCGCGATCCGCTGGCGCAGATCAATCTGGTGGGAGAGGATTTCGACTGGGCGACGGGCCGGCTCTTGGAGATGGCGGATAAATACACATCGAACCGGGTCGTCAGCCTGCTGGAAGGCGGTTATGATCTGGAAGGGCTGGCGGAATCGGCAGCCATGCATATTTTGAGAATGATGAAGGGTTGAACATGACGGAAAATGCCAACACAGCCGATGTCAGCGGTTATTCGTTCGAAAAAGCCGTCGCCGAGCTGGAAAGCATTGTCGCACGTCTGGAACGCGGCGACGTGGCGCTGGACGAATCCATCGCCATCTATGAGCGCGGCGAAGCCCTGAAGAAGCATTGCGAGACGCTGTTGAACGCTGCCGAAAAGCGCATCGAGAAGATTCGCCTCGATCGCGCCGGCAAGCCGCAGGGTGTGGAGCCGCTGGACGGGGAGTGATTGCGTTTAGGATGAGCGTTCGGACGTGATTCGATAAGGTAGCCACCTCCCGATTCAAACCCTCGACGTCATCCTCGGGCTTGTCCGGAGGATCTGCAATGCATTGATTTTCTTGACGTTTTTAGATCCTCGGGACAAGCCCGAGGATGACGGAGGAGAGGTTTTGAGAACTTTCCCCGGCCGTAAGGTGTTCTCACAATGTCGTGTTAACAAGGATCGTTGACGCTGCGTTCGATATCGCGATGCTCCCCTCCCCCTCGGTTATGCTAAACTCCCGCCAGACGATACGAGGAGCTGACGATGTCCTTCTTTCCCGGTAACGATCCCGTCGCGGGCGACGCTTTTGCCTGCGATGCCATCGAGAACCTCATCATTCCCCGCACCAGCGATATTGGCGGCTTTGCCGTGCGCCGTGCGCTGCCGACCCGGCAGCGGCGGCTTGTCGGTCCCTTCATCTTTTTCGATCGCATGGGTCCGGCGATACTGAAGGCTGGAGAGGCGCTGGATGTGAAGCCGCATCCGCATATCGGACTTTCCACCGTCACCTATCTGTTCGACGGCGAAATCAAGCATCGAGACAGTCTCGGCACCGAGCTTGTCATCCGCCCCGGTGACATCAACCTGATGACGGCCGGGCGCGGCATCGTGCATTCGGAACGCACGCCGGAAAATCTGCGTGGCCATCCCCTTTCCATGTCGGGCCTCCAGACCTGGCTTGCCCTGCCCGACCATATGGAGGAAATCGATCCGGCCTTTGCTCACACGGCAAAGGAAGACATGCCGCTGATCGATATCAAGGGCGCTTCCGGCCGGGTGGTGATCGGTGAATTCGAGGGTCTCACCTCCCCCGTTGCGGCCTTCACGGATACGCTTTATGTCGACCTGACGCTGGAGCCGGGGGCAAAGTTTCCCTTTTCGGCCGATCATGAGGAGCGTGCGATCTATATTCTGTCCGGCTCGCTGGATGTGGCGGGCGATATCTTTGCCGCCGACCAGCTGCTCGTCTTCCGGCCGGGTGACGACATCACGCTTCAGGCCGGCAGCAATGGCTGTCACATCATGATCTTTGGCGGGGCAGCGCTGAATGAGCGCCGATACATCTGGTGGAACTTCGTTTCGTCATCAAAAGAACGCATAGAACAGGCCAAACAGGAGTGGAGAACGGGACGCTTCGACATCGTTCCCGGCGACGAAGAAGAGTTTGTCCCTTTGCCGGAAGGTTGAAATTCTATAGAAGTATACGACATGCATGGTTCACCCGGCGGCTTTCGCGATGAAAGACGTTGTCACGCGCCGCGCGGGGACCACCAGAAAAGGCCGAACGATTGACCGGAATGCCACAGACACCATTGCTTGACCGGGTGAATTTTCCCTCCGATCTCAAGGAGATCGATGATCGCGACTTGCCGGAACTGGCAAGGGAACTGCGCGACGAGATGATTGACGCCGTGTCGAAAACCGGTGGGCATCTGGGTGCCGGCCTTGGCGTGGTGGAACTGACGATTGCCATCCACAAGGTCTTCAACACGCCCGAAGACCGGCTGATCTTCGATGTCGGCCATCAATGTTACCCGCACAAGATCCTGACCGGCCGGCGTGATCGCATCCGCACGCTGCGGCAGGAAGGTGGCCTTTCCGGTTTCACCCGCCGTGCGGAAAGCGAATATGATGATTTCGGCGCCGGCCATTCTTCCACCTCCATTTCCGCCGGTCTCGGCATGGCGGTGGCGGCGGGTCTTGATGGCAGCGACCGCAAGGTCATTGCTGTCATCGGTGACGGTTCCATGTCTGCCGGCATGGCGTTTGAGGCACTGAACAATGCCGGTGCGCTCGATGCACGACTGATCGTCATCCTCAACGACAACGACATGTCGATCGCGCCACCGACCGGCGCGATGAGCGCCTATCTGGCGCGTCTCGCCTCCGGCCGCACCTATATGGGTTTTCGCGATTTCGGCAAGAAGCTGACGGCGTATCTCGGCAAGACGATCGACCGCGCCATTACCCGCGCCGTGACCCATGCGCGCGGTTATGTGACCGGCGGCACGCTGTTCGAGGAGCTTGGTTTCTATCACATTGGCCCGATCGACGGTCACTCCTTCGACCACCTTTTGCCGGTGCTGCGCAATGTGCGCGACAACCAGAAAGGCCCTGTCCTCATCCATGTGGTGACGCAGAAGGGCAAGGGTTATGCGCCGGCGGAAGCCGCAGCCGACAAATATCACGGCGTCAACAAGTTCGACGTCATCACCGGCGCGCAGGCGAAAGCCAAGCCGAATGCGCCGAGCTATACCAGCGTCTTTGCCGAGGCGCTGATCCAGGAAGCCACACTCGATGAGAAAATCATCGGTGTGACGGCCGCGATGCCCAACGGTACCGGCCTCGACAAGATGGCCGAGCTGTTCCCGGCGCGCACCTTCGATGTCGGCATTGCCGAACAGCATGCCGTCACCTTTGCGGCGGGGCTTGCGGCTGACGGTTACAAGCCGTTCTGCGCGCTTTATTCCACCTTCCTGCAGCGCGGTTACGACCAGCTGGTGCATGATGTGGCGATCCAGAGCCTGCCCGTGCGTTTCCCGATCGACCGCGCCGGTTTTGTCGGCGCCGACGGGCCGACCCATGCCGGCTCCTTCGACACCACTTTCCTCGCCACCCTCCCCGGCATGGTAGTTATGGCGGCCTCGGATGAGGCGGAGCTGAAACATATGGTCCGCACGGCGGCCGCCTATGACGAAGGCCCGATTTCCTTCCGCTATCCGCGCGGAGAAGGTGTCGGCGTCGAGATGCCCGCGCGTGGGGAGATTCTTCAGATCGGCAAGGGTCGCATCATCAAGGAAGGCACGAAGGTTGCCCTGCTTTCCTTCGGAACCCGCCTTGCGGAATGCCTGGCGGCGGCCGAAGACCTTGAAGCAGCCGGCCTTTCCACCACGGTTGCCGATGCACGCTTCGCCAAGCCGCTCGATCTCGATCTCATCCGACAGCTTGCCGCCCATCACGAGGTTCTGGTGACGATAGAAGAAGGCTCGGTCGGCGGTTTTGGCGCACATGTGCTGCATTTCATGGCAAGCGCCGGCCTGCTCGATCACGGCCCCAAGGTGCGGACACTCACACTGCCCGACCAGTGGGTGGAACAGGCCAAGCCAGAGACCATGTATGCCAATGCCGGCCTCGACCGGGCCGGCATCATTTCCACGGTGTTCAATGCGCTCGGCCAGCGTCAGGCCGGAGTCGGTTTCGCCGGCTGACAAAATTGCCGGGACAGGAGGCGGGACTATCCCGCCTTTACCTCAGGATGCCGCGCCGTCGAGAAAACCAACGACATTTTCGATCCGGCCCTCGGCATCGTGGCTCACGACATCGGTGCCACCAGCCACATCGTCCCCGTCAGGCGAGATAAGGCGCCAGGAGAAACGGGTGAATTTGCCGTGTCCGTCCGGGGTGCCGGCAAGAACGAAACGATATCCCGGAAATTTCTGCCGCGCCGCCTCGATCATGGCGGCAATCCCCTGCTGGCCTTCGCCCTGCATCAGCGGATCGACGTAGCGCGTATTTTCTGCCCATGCCTGACCGATGAGGTGCCTGCGGCGTTCATTGTCTTCCTCATTCCAGGCTGCGAGATAGGTTTCGGCGATTGCGAGATGCTGCGTCATGATTGCGCTCCTTGTGGTTGACGGCCCAAACATGCCGGGGGTCGGGAAGCGGAACAATTACCTCCGAGGTAATCGCATCCGCGATATCTTCTGCTAGGCTGCGGGGCATGACACATCATCGAGAACATGTCGGCCAGGTGCTGAAGGAATGGCGAGCCCGCCGCAGATTGAGCCAGCTGGATCTGGCGGTGGAGGCTGAAATATCAGCACGCCATCTGAGCTTCGTTGAAAGCGGGCGATCATCGCCCAGCCGCGACATGCTGGTGAGGCTGGCGGAGCAGCTTTCGATGCCGGCCCGCGCCGCTAACCGGCTGATGCTGGCTGCAGGTTATGCACCCGTTCATTCCGAACGATCACTGGATGCACCTGATATGGCAGCCGCCCGACAAGCCGTCGAAACGGTAGTGCATGGGCATATGCCATTCCCCGCTCTTGCCGTCGACCGGCACTGGAATGTCGTTCTCGCCAATGGGGCGATCACGTCGCTTCTGGCCGGCGTTTCAGAAGAGCTGCTTTACCCGCCGCTCAACGCCTTGAGGCTGAGCCTGCATCCGCTGGGTCTGAGTTCACGCATCGTCAATCTGGCCGAATGGCGCCATCACCTGCTGGAACGCCTGCGCCGTCAGGTCGAGGAAACCGGAGACGAAGTGCTTTCTCGGCTGTATGCGGAGCTTGCGGCCTATCCCGCGCCAAAGGTCGCCCCGCATTCCACCGGGGCCGACCCTCTGGCCATACCGCTCCAGCTTCGCGATCCGTCTTCGGGCGGCATATTGAGCTTCATTTCAACCACCACGGTTTTCGGGACGGCGACGGACGTCACGCTCTCCGAACTCGTGCTGGAGTGTTTTTATCCCGCCGACGCGGCAACCCGCAACGCACTGATGCAAGGCGCCAAGGAGTAAGACCCGTGCACACCACCTATCTTATCGGCTTTCAGGTCCGTCCAGCCCAGCGCGAACGTTTTCTGGAATTGCTAAATGCGCTGCTCGACGCCATGCGGCACGAAAAGACCTTCGTGAACGCAACCCTGCACCGGGATTGCGAAAACGAGAACCGGTTCCTGCTGCATGAGACCTGGACTGACCATCAGGACGTCATCGACGTTCAGATCCACCGGCCCTATCGGCAGGCATGGCACGATGCCCTGCCCGAGCTTCTGGACGCGCCGCGCGATATTTCCGTCTGGCATCCCATGCGGGCGGATCACGCTCACGGAGCTTAGATGCGCGAGTGCCCTGCATTTGCCAGCAGCTCAAACGTTTTCTCAAGATCTTTCGATTTGACCAGCAGGTGATCGCCATCGAAAGTGGAAACCACGAATATCCCGATGTCGTTGGTCGATAGCGGTTCGATCACCGAAAGCACGATGCCGGTCTCATCAAAGGCGAACGGGCCCTGAAGTTTGAGACAGTTCCAGCCGGTGTCGGCCTTAACATCATGAGGGATACGCTCCTGACGGCAAACGACGGAAAGCTCATCATCAGTCCGGCTGATGCTGAGAAAACCTGTGCCATCGGCCCAGGCTGGAATGGATGCATCGGCAGAAAGCCGGGCCACTCCGTAGGTGCCCTCAAGGAGCCTTAACTTAACGCGAGGCGCCATCTGTAAACTGCCTTCCCGAAAGCCAGACGCTTTCCTTGGGTTGAAGGGGAGGATCAAATGCCTTCCCAGAAGGCCATATTATCAGTTTCAAAGCTTGATGGCCGTTTCTTCTTTCGCCGTCTTGATGACGACCATGGTGAAAAAGCGTGCCACATTGTGCTGATCGCGGAACAAGCGGTCGCACAGGGCGTCGAATTCTTCCATATCCCGCAGGCGTAACATCAGTACGACATCGCTTGCGCCGGTGACGGCATAGGCCTGCGACACCGCCTCCTCCGCGCAGGCAATATCCAGAAAGCGGCGCATCTGCTGCTCACCGTGCAGTTTCAGCTCCACCGTCACCAGAGCCCTGAGCACGCGTCCCGCCTTTGCCGGGTTGAGGATCGCCACGATGCGGTCGATCACGCCCGACTTGCGCAGCCGCTGCAGGCGGCGCAGGCAACTGGATGGCGACAGCCCGACTTCATCAGCCATATCCACATTGGTGCGCGAGGCGTCGTCCTGCAAAAGGTTCAGAAGTTTCCGGTCGATCCTGTCCATGCGGATAGCATATCGCCCGCCGCCATCTTTGCAATAAAATTGCATAAAACTGCAATCTCTGACCGCAAATGCGAACCGGCCGGGAGTAGTGGATGGAAACAACTTTCAGGGGAGCCTTCATATGTCAGTTCTACAGACCGTCTGGCAAAAAGCGCGGGAAACGCTTGCAATTTACTGGGTGCTGGTGCGGATCACGGTCCCGATCGCCATACTGACCGAGCTGCTATCAAGGATGGGGGCGATCGAGGCGGTGGCGCCTGCCTTTGCGCCGGTCATGAACCTCATCGGCCTGCCGCCTGAACTCGGCCTTGCCTGGCTGACCGCGATGCTGGTCGGCATATGGGGTGCCGTGCCGCTCATCTTCACGCTGGTTCCCGCGTCGTCACTGACCGTGGCTGATATCACCGTTTTTTCGGCGCTCATCCTGTTCGCCCATGGCTTGCCCATCGAACAGAAAATCATCGAAAAGGCGGGCCCCGGCATGATCGTCACGACGGGGCTGCGCGTCGGCGGCGGATTGCTTTATGCCTTTCTCCTGCACCAGCTTCTGGAATCGACCGGCTGGCTGTCGGGACCGGTGAGCCCGGCCTGGATTGCGATGAGCGCCACGCCTGAATGGTCCGCCTATTTCCTCGGTCTCGGTGAAACCATGGCCTGGATGCTCGCCATCCTCCTTGCCCTTTCCCTTTGCCTTGAAATTCTCAGGCTGACCGGCCTGCTCGCGCTGATGATGAAAGCGCTCTCGCCCCTGCTGCGTCTTGCAGGCATTCGCGGCGAGGCCGAGCATCTCACTGCCATCGGGTTATTCCTCGGCATTTCCTACGGCGCGGGTTTCCTGATCCGCGAGGCGCAATCGGGGACGATATCACCGCGGCAGGTATTTCTGTCCTGCGTCTTCATGGGTTTTGCCCATAGCGTGATTGAAGACACGCTTGTGGTCATGTCGCTGGGTGCGGATGTCTACGGGGTTCTCGCCGGACGTCTCGTTTTCGCCATTGCCGCAACCGCCGTCATTGCCGCCCTGCTCCACCGCCTGTCGGATGAGCTTTTTTTTGCACGGATGTTCCGGCTACAGCGCGCCTAGGCGGCCTCCCATTTAAAAATGCCGACGCAAAAAGGGGGCCTTTCGGCCCCCGATCCGTAGGTTCAATCTGAAACCCCGCTCAGAACTCCGTCCAGTCCTGATCCTTCGCGGCCGGTGCTTCGGCAGCACCACCGAAGGCGCGGGCAAGGCTCTGGCCGAGTGCACGGGCCGGCGATGCGACAGGCCTTGCTGTTGCAGAGGCCGATTTTACCGGAGCCTTGCGGATCGGCGCGGCCGGCGCAGGCTGGAAGGCAGGCTTGGCCGAAGACGGGCGCGGAGCGGAGTATCCGCCGGCGCTCGCAACGGCGGTGCGTGCGCCGCCCATCCTGAACTGCCCAAGCAGGCTGTTCAGCGCTTCCGCTTCGCGGGCCAGCGAATGGCTGGCGGCGGTCTGCTGCTCCACCATGGCGGCGTTCTGCTGCGTGCCCTGATCCATGGTGTTCACGGCCGTGTTGATTTCCTGCAGGCCGGTGGCCTGTTCGCGGGCAGCGACAACGATGGCGCTGACATGGGCGTTGATCTCTTCGACTTCCGAGACGATGAGTTCCAGCGCCTTACCGGTTTCATCGACGAGATTGACGCCGTTTTCCACCTGCTGGCTGGAAGCGCTGATCAAGGTCTTGATTTCCTTGGCGGCATTGGCCGAACGCTGGGCAAGTTCGCGGACTTCCTGCGCGACCACCGCAAAGCCCTTGCCGGCATCACCGGCGCGGGCGGCTTCCACACCGGCATTCAGCGCCAGGAGGTTGGTCTGGAAAGCGATATCGTCGATGACGCCGATGATGTTGCCGATTTCGCCCGAGGACTTCTCGATCTCGCGCATCGCGGCAACCGCCTTGCGGACCACAACACCCGACTTTTCCGCACCGGCGCGGGCGCGCTGGACCAGATTGCCGGCATCTTCCGCACCACGGGCGCTATCACGCACGGTGGTGGTGACTTCTTCGAGCGCCGCAGCGGTCTCTTCGATGGAGGCCGCCTGCTGTTCGGTGCGGCGCGACAGGTCGTCGGCGGCGGAGAGCATTTCCGAAGCGCCGGCATTGATGGCGGCCGCGTTCTCGCCGACCGTGCGCAATGCCTGCTGGAGTTTTTCGACGGCGCTGTTGAAATTCACACGAACCGGATCAATCGCAGGCGCAAAAGGCGTTTCAATGCGATAGGAAAGATCGCCATCCGCGAGAGCCGCAAGGCCCTTGCCAAGCTCGGCGCTGGCAAAAGCGCTGGCGGCTTCGTCCCTGGCTTTTTCTTCCTCGGTGCGGCGACGTTCTGCTTCCGTCGCGGAGCGCATGCGATCGGTCTCACCGGCAAGGCGGGCTTTTTCAAGCCCGGCTTCCTTGAAGACCATTACAGCCTTTGCCATCTTGCCGACTTCGTCGCCACGATCCGTGGCCGGAACTTCCGTCGTCAGATCGCCATCGGCAAGCCGGCTCATCGCCGCCGTCATGCCGACGATGGGCGTAACGATGGAGCGCGAAAGCGCCCAGATCAGGATCACGGCGAGAAGGCCGGCGACGGCGCCACCGCCGAGAAGGGCATATTCCAGCTTGCGGGCAGCGGCCTGCTGTTCTGCAGCGTAAGCGGTGGACAGGCCATTCAGCTGTTCCTTGATCTTGGCGGCCGAGGCACGGAAGCCGTCAAGCTGGCCCTTGGCCTGATTACGGCCGATTTCGATGATTTCGGAAATCGGCGCTTCGGTCGTTTTGCGTGCGGCGATCTGCGGTTCCGCCAGTTCCTTGAAGAACACGGTGGCGGATTTCTGCATGTCGTCGATGGATTTCAGGATGTCCGGCTGGCCGGCAGCAAGGGCGCGCGCTGCATCAAGCTTCTTCAGCATGATATCGCGCTGGGCGAACACGTCATTATAGGTGCTGTCACTGCGAAACAGCAGGAAGCCGCGCTGATTGACGGCCTGTTCCAGCAGGGCTGCCGTCGCGCCATCCACGGCTTGGATGATATCCTTGGTGCGGTTGTTTTCAATCGTGACACGCTCGCTCCCCAGCGTCTGCCAGAATACGACCGCGGAAGCGAGCAGGCACACGCCCATCAAGGCACAGAAGGTGGCTATGAGCTTCAGATTAATGGGGAGATTTTTCAGCGACATCGCAAACTCTCTCGGCGACCCGATGCCTCGGAGCAAGCGTCTGCGCTGCAACGGCCGCAATTTCAGAAATGGGAGAAGATGCCATCATGGCGGGTTCCGACCGGCCGCACGGGCCTTGGCACACCCTGCAATACAAGCCTTTATATTGGATTAATCTGATATGCTGATTTTGCGGCGCAAAAGCCTCATAAGGCCGTGGCTCAGGCGCTGTCGGCTCCGCATCGCGATAAATCGCTTGCATCGGCGGAGTTTGGCAGTCATTGACACGGGATCATGTCCAAAACACCTGAAAATGAACGGCTTGACCAGCTTCTCGTGTCGCTCGGCCACTTCGCCAGTCGCTCGCGTGCGCGCGACGCGATTGCGCGCGGCACCGTGAGCCTCAACGGCAAGACCGTCACCAAACCGAGCCAGACCGTCGCCGGCAATGCCGAGATCGCCATCAGCGATCCAGCGCAGGCCTATGTTTCCCGCGCAGCTCTGAAACTCGTGGCCGCACTCGATCATTTCGGGCTCGATCCTTCCGGCCATCACTGTCTTGACGTCGGCGCTTCCACAGGCGGTTTCACCGAGGTGCTGCTGGAACGGGGCGCCAGCCACGTCATCGCCATCGATGTCGGCCACGGGCAGATGCATGCGAGGATCGCGAACGATCCGCGTGTCACCAATCTGGAGGGGCTGAATGCCCGCTTCCTGACGGCGGACGATATCGATGACCAGCCCATCGGCTTCATTGTCTCGGACGTGTCCTTCATTTCGCTGAAGCTCGCGCTCGCCCCGGCGCTTGATCTTGCTGAGCCGGGTGCTCGTGCTGTCCTGCTGGTGAAACCGCAATTCGAGGCAGGGCGTGACGCCATCAGCAAGGCCGGGCTTCTGAAGGAACCCGAAACCGCGCCCGCAGTGGCGGCCGAACTGGAGCGCTGGCTGACGGAGGAGATGGGCTGGAAAAGTCTCGGCCTCATTCCCTCGCCGATTTCCGGCGGTGACGGCAATGTCGAATTTCTTCTCGGAGGCGAAAAGCCATGAGCACACAAACCGTCACCATCAAGAGCCTCGGCGCCCAGGGCGATGGCATTGCGCACTGTCCCGACGGCCCGGTCTATGTGCCCTTCGCGTTGCCCGGCGAGACGGTCGCCATCGCCAAGATGAAGGATCACGGCACCGTCATGTCGATTACGGAAGCCTCACCCGAGCGCCGTACACCCGCCTGCCGCCATTTCGGCCCGGAGGGCAAGAATGGCACCTGCGGCGGCTGTTCGCTGCAACATCTCGCCGACGAGCCTTACCATGCATACAAGCGGGAACTGGTGGTCTCGGCACTGAAATCGAAGGGCTTGACGCCCGATGTGGATAATCTCGTCATCTGTCGCCCCGGCGAGCGCCGCCGTGCGGTGTTCGCCGCCCGCAAGACGGAAAAGGGCCTGCTGCTCGGCTTCAGCCAGGCGAACAGCCACCACATCGTCGCCATTGAGGAATGTCCCGTCACCTCGCCCGGCATCGTCTCGCGACTGGATGCCATCCGCGCCATCGGACTTTCAATGGTGGCGAATGCGGAACCCTTCCGGATGACGGTGCTGGAGACCCTTTCCGGCCTCGATATTTCCGTCGACGGCATCAAGTCGGTCAGCGACAAGCAGCGCCGCACGCTCACGGAAACGGTTCTTGCCATGCGCGGCATTGCGCGTGTTTCACTGTCGGGTGAAATATTGATCGAGCCCCAGAAGCCGATCATCGAGTTTGGCGGGGTAGCGGTATCGCCGCCGGCCGGCAGCTTCACGCAGGCGACGAAGCAGGCGGAGGACGCCATGGCGGAGCTGGTGCTTGCCCATGTCGGCAAGTCCAAACGCATTGCCGATCTCTTCTGCGGCTCCGGCACATTTGCGCTGCGGCTTGCGCGCGTTGGCAAGGTGCATGCGGTGGAGGCGGAAGACAAGCCGCTGAAGGCGCTGGATTTCGCCGCCCGCAACACGCAGGGCCTGAAGCCGGTCAGCGTCGAGAAGCGCGATCTCTTCCGCCGCCCCCTGATGACAAGCGAGCTCAAGAATTACGACGCCGTCGTCTTCGATCCGCCACGCGCGGGCGCGGAATTCCAGTGCAAGGAACTGGCACGCAGCACGGTAAAGAAGATCGTGGCCGTGAGCTGCAACCCGCTGACACTGGCGCGCGATCTCGCCATCCTGACCGAGGGCGGCTATCGCATCACCCGCGTCACGCCGGTTGACCAGTTCCTGTGGTCGCCGCATGTGGAAGCCGTGGCGACGCTGGAGAAATAAGCAATCCGGGCGGAGAGCCGCTCAGCGACGCTGAGGCAACGCAACGATTCATATGCCCGCAATCCCAACAGCCCTCATTCCTGTGCTTGTCACAGGAATGAGAGTGGAGATGAAGCCTGGGAGTCTTACCAGGCCGTATCGACCGTGCCGTTGCCCACCACGCCCGAGCAGCGGCAGGCACCGCCCACACGGCCGCGCTCCAGCGGGCAGATATAGGGCCGACGGCGGTTGGCGCTGTCCGGGGGGGTGATGACGCAGACGAAACGCGCGCGGCGCTGGCGGTCGCGGTTATTGCCGGAATAGAAGTTCGGACTATCGTCGTCCGTGGACTGCGCCAGAATGACATCGTTGATGGAAGCCGCTGGAGCGCGTGTTATCGCCGCCGCTTCAGCAATCGTCGCGGCGGATAGGAAGACAGTCAGGGCGAAAACGAAGTGACGCATGTGGGTGGCCTTCGGACAATGACGGTGCGTTATCTAACCCAAGCCATATTGCCCGGTTTCTTAATCGCAAGGAATTCCTGCCCGCACACTTAACGACGCATGAATGCCTCGAAGGCGGCGCGCGCTTCGGCACTTTGCAGCTGCGCGATGAAATGACGACCTTCCTCTTCGATGCGGGCGAGAATATCGGCCGGGTTGCCGCGGACCAGATCGCGAGCGATCTTTAGCGCCTGCTGCGGTTTGGCGGCAAGGCGGGTGGCAAGCGCCAGCGTTTCGGCTTCGACATGTTCCGGGGCAACGACTTTCCAGATCAGCCCGGCCTGCAATGCCTGCTCGGCGGAAAAACCCTCACCCATGGCGAGCAGCGCAAAGGCGCGCTGGTGGCCGATGAGCCTTGGCACGAGCAGGCTGGAGGCCGCTTCCGGCACCAATGCGAGATCCACGAAGGGCGTCTTGAACAGGCTGCGGCTGGAAGCGACCGTCAGGTCGCAATGCAGGTTCAGCGTGGTGCCGATGCCGATGGCGAGCCCATCGACACCGGATACCAGCGGTTTTTCGAAGGCGACCAGCGCTTTCAGAAGTTCGAGGGCAGCGAGCTTGCCCTTTCCACCTGACATGGCGAAGGCGAGAAAATCAGCCATGTCGTTGCCGGCGGAAAAGCAGCCTTCCGTGCCGAGAAAGGCAACGACGCGGATGTCCGGATCCGTATTGGCGGCGTGCAAAGCCTCGGCCATGCGCAGATACATGGCGTCGGTGATGGCGTTTTTCTTTTTCGGTCGGTTGAAGCGGATGGTCAGAACGTCAGGCGCATGGCCGATACGCGCGACAAGAATATGGTCGTCCGACATCTGAAGCTCCTCAAGCCAAAACAGTACGGGCGGCGGCAAGGCTTGCCGCGCCTGACACAATGCGGTCCTTCAGCGCCGCCGTTTCCGCCAGCAGGTTTTCCGCCGCGAAACGGCAAAGCGCGGCACGATGCCCGCCCCTGCCATCATCGACGGAGACCAATGCGCCCTTGGCGAGATAAGCGCCCGTCAAGGCAAGACCGAAGAGACGCTGATAGGGCGTGGCGCCCGCAAGTGCCATCTCGGTTTCGCCCGCCTTGATGCGGGAGAGCAGCCAGTCGGTTGCCGTTTCCAGATCGGTGAGGCTGGCACCGAGATAACGGGCGGTCTCTCCGAGATCGTCACGGTTCGATGCAGCCGTGCGGGCGGCGATCTCACGCAGTTCGGCGATGAAACCGCGGACCTGCGCGCCCTCGGAGAGCGGCAACTTGCGCAGGACCAGATCGATGGCCTGAATGCCGTTGGTGCCCTCGTAGATCGGCGCGATGCGGGCATCACGCAGATAACGCGCCGCGCCGGTTTCCTCGATGAAGCCCATGCCGCCATGCACCTGAATGCCCATGGATGCGACATCGACACCGGCATCGGTGGAAAAGGACTTGGCGATCGGTGTCAGAAGGGCAGCGCGCTCCTGCCAGTGAGCGCGCTGCCGGGCGTCTTCAGTCGCATGCGCCATGTCGATGGCGTGCGCGCAGCTGAAGGAAATCGCCCGTGATCCTTGCGTCAGCGCCTTCATTGTCAGAAGGGTTCTCACGATATCAGGATGTTCGATGATCGGGCTCATGCCCGGACCCTGCCAGCCGGGCGCCTTGCCCTGCGTGCGTTCCCTCGCGTATTCGATCGCCTTCTGGGTCGCCGCCTCACAGATCGCCACGCCCTGCATGCCAACGGCAAGGCGGGCGTTGTTCATCATGGTGAACATGCAGGCGAGGCCCTTGTTCTCCTCGCCGACCAGCCAGCCGAGCGCACCCTTTTCGTCACCAAATTTGCCGTCACCGAAGATCATGGTGCAGGTGGGCGAACCGTGAATACCGAGCTTGTGTTCGAGAGAGTGGCAGAAAAGATCGTTGCGGTTGCCCGGCGCGCCGTTTTCATCGGGCAGGAATTTTGGCACGAGGAACAGCGAAATGCCACGCGTTCCCGCCGGCGCATCCGGAAGACGGGCGAGAACGAGGTGGATGATATTATCAGCCGCGTCGTGTTCACCCCAGGTGATGAAAATCTTCTGGCCGAAGATGCGGTAGGTGCCGTCACCATTGCGCTCCGCCCGGGTCTTCAGGACACCAAGATCGGAACCCGCATGCGGCTCGGTCAGGTTCATCGTGCCCGTCCATTCGCCGGAGACGAGTTTCGGCAGGTAGGTTCGCTTGAGATCGTTGCTGCCGTGGGCAACGATGGCTTCCACCGCGCCCATTGTCAGCGTCGGCGCCAGCGCGAAGGCCATGGAGCCGGAATTCCACATTTCGAGCGCTGCAACATTCAGCATATGCGGCAGGTTCTGGCCGCCGAATTCTTCCGGGGCAGTCAGGCTGTTCCAGCCCGCCGCCGCCCAGCGACGGTAAAGATCGGCCCAGCCATCGGGCGTCGTCACCCTGCCATCGGCAAGTTTTGCGCCCTGACGGTCCCCGATTTCGGCGAGCGGGGCGACCTCTCCGGTGGCGAAGCGTCCGGCTTCCTCCAGAATGGCATCGACGAGATCTTCACCCAGATCTCCCAGCACACCCCTGGAAAGCGCGTCTCCGAGACCCGCTACATGTTTGAGTGTAAAGGCGATATCATCCACCGGCGCGCTATACATGCTGCCTCCTCCCGAAGCTCTTGTATCCTGCTACTGCCTTCGGGCTAAATGATTTTTACGTAAACGTCAATTTGAAAATTCCCGGTATTTCGACGGGCTTGTTATAAAACTGTCATATGAATTTGCTCAGCATGTTGACGGTGCCCTGACGCGCTCCTTTCGCATCCTCCCGGTGCGACGGGCACCCCTCTCCTCCCATCCCGCCGGTCAGGACTGCCACGATGGACCTCATAACGCCCACCATTCCCGGCCTCGTTTGGGCCTATCAATTTCAACCCGGGAAGGCCCCATGCCGCAGGCTGGCGCCCGATGCCGGCTTTGACGAGATGGCGGGACGCGACGGGTTCTTCTGGCTGCATCTCAATCTCGCCGATCAGCGCGTGGCGGGTTTTCTGGAGACGGTTGAGGGTCTCGATCCGGCAGCACGGGCAAGCCTCACCACCCACGAAACGCATCCGTCCATTGTTGTCGACGAAAAATCGCTCTACGGCACCCTGGTCGATTTCCAACGGGAATTCGACAAGGAAACGCGCGATTTCGGCTGGCTGCATTTTGCGGTGAGCGACCTTTTTATCATCACCACCCGCCTTCAGCCGCTGCATTCGGTAGACCGGCTAAAGGCGGCGGTCGACAAGAACTCCAACCGCTATCTCACACCTTCCCACGTCTTCGAAGGCCTTGTCGCCGAATTCCAGCGTTCGCTGATCAATCTGGTCATGGAGACGACGGAAGAACTGAACGCCATCGAGGATCTGGTCTATGACAGCGAGACCCGCGACGAAAGGCGACGCCTCGCACCGCTGCGCCGCACGGTGGTGCGCCTGCACCGGCATTTGCGCACCGTCCTCACCCTGATGCGGCGGGCTTCGGCCGCGGATGACGACGAGATGCCTGACGGTTTCGAGGATGTGGCCTCACGGCTGATGGGGCGCCTCGAGGCTGTCGATCATGACGTCTATGCCCTCCAGGAGCGCGCAAGGCTGCTTCACGAAGAAATCGATTCAAAACTCTCGTCTGAAACCAACCGGCATCTCTATATACTGTCGCTGATGACGGCGTTCCTGCTGCCACCGTCGCTGGTAACCGGCTTTTTTGGCATGAACACGGATGAGCTGCCGTTTACGGTCGGGACCGGTGGCACCATGGCGGCCAGCATCTTCATCGTCATCTCGGTCGTGCTCGCCTGGTTCGTGTTGAAACGCGCGCGTATCCTCTGACAGCAAAAAGCCGTCCGGTCGAAACCGGACGGCTCTGTCAATCCCGGTCTTGGCCAACCTATCAGCCGTAGGGCGAATAGCAGGTCTGGCGCGGACCGTTATACGGCTGGAACGTGTTGCTATAGGCGTCGTAGGAGCGATAGCGGCCATAGCACCAGTTCACATGCGCCTGGCTCATGCCGCCACGGCGGACCGGACGATACTCACGATAGACCGGGCGCGGGCGATATTCCGGCACCGGACGGTAGACTTCGCGCGGCTGCGAAAGAGCGCCGCCGATGATTGCGCCCGTTGCAAATGCTGCGAGCGGGAACCAGTAACCGTCATGGTGGCGGTAACCCGGACGATAATCGCGGTAACCGCGGTGACCGCGATACCAGCCGCGACGATCGCCCCAGCCGTCACGGTCACGCCAATATTGCACGTTCACGATATTCTTGCTGGCATCGTTGCCCGAGGTCTCAACGCTCTTCGGCGCTACAGGCAGGGGCATGGCGGCTTCGGCCGGAACAATCGCTCCTGCAACCACGATTGCAGAAAGACCGACAGCCAGGATATTCTTCACATAGCTTTTCATCTGACTTCCTCCATTCACGACGGTCGACAGGCCGTAAGACGTGAATTTCTGTTGTTCTATTCCGCCTTTGTCCGGGCGGTGTCGTATACTTCTACAGCCTAGGGACGTGTGGCTGAACCTACGATTAACGGTCCGATCACGCTTCGTTTATCAAAATCACGGCGTTTCAGGGCCAGACAAAAGCCCGGTAAAGACCGGGCTTCTGCTTGTGCAATTAGCGGCTGTAAGGCGATACGCAAATGCGGCGCGGACCGCTGTTGGGCTGGTAGGTGTTGTCGTAGGCACGATACGAGCGCCAGCGATTCTGACACCAGGATACATGGCTGCCGCCATAGGCCGGACGGGGTTGCTGAATCGCGCCGCCGATGATGGCGCCGGTGGCGAAAGCGGCAAGCGGGAACCAGTAGCCGTTATGATAACGGTAACCCGGACGGCGGTCGCGGTAACCACGGTGGCCATTATAATAGCCGTCACGCGGCGGGCGCGGGCGATACATGCGGTCGCCGTGGCGGCGATCGTGTCGACGGTCCCATTCGCGATATTGCACCTGCACGACATTGTCGGTGGACACCGCCGGCTTCTGGATCGGCACAGGAACCTGGAACGCCTGCGACGGCGTAAAGCTGGTCAGGAACACGACGAGGGCCGTGGCGACACTCGTTGTCCGGAAATTTATCATGATCTTCCTCCGTTTGCTTCAGCGCGTTGACCCACGCTTTTCACCCACTCACTCTTTTCGGAGATTAGGGTCAGCCCCGCTTCATGCCCGAGAAGAATTGGATGACGTGCAAACGAATTTACGGAAATTTGGTTCCAGACAATGGTAATGGAAGGAAAGCATCAAACGCCTGCCGGCATCATGCCTCCACCTTGACATCGGTCAAAGGCCGCGAGCAGCAGGCGAGAATATAGCCCTCCTCGATTTCCTCATCGAGAATGCCGCCATTGTGGTTCATCTCCACCTCGCCGGAAAGTTTCAAGACCCGGCAAGTCCCGCAGATGCCGGATTCACAGGCTGCGCCGATCCGCACACCGGCTGCACGCGCCGTCATCAGAACGGTCTGCCCGGGCTGGCAGGGCATTTCTTTCCCGGAAAGGGTAAAACCCACCATCGACAACGCTTCGCCATCATCGGTGAGAACACTCTCGCCGACGGCGACGGGAGCAGCAGGCGAGAAGCTTTCCTGATGGTAACGGCCCATGTCGAAGCCGGAGGCTTCAAGCATGGAGCGGACGGCGGCCATGAACGGCTCCGGCCCGCAGCAGAAGACGGTACGCTCCATGAAGTCATGGGCGAGCAGCGCGATCTTGGCCTTGTCGACCATGCCCTTCAGGCCGGACCACAGATCGGTGCGTCCACATTTCTCGACAATGAAGCCGAGCGACAGGTTCGGCATGAAGCGGGCGAGATATTCCAGCTCGTGACGGAAGACGATATCGCCGGGTGTACGCGAGCAATTGATGAAGGCAATGTCGCTTTGCGGGGCGCGGTCGCTCATGTCGCGCACCATCGACATCATCGGCGTGACGCCGGAGCCCGCGGAGATGAAGAGATACTTGTCCCCGGGATGCTTGACGTAGGAAAAATCGCCGAGCGGACCAAGCGCCCGGATCTTCATGCCGGGCTTCAGATTGTCGAACATCCAGCGCGTGCCGATACTGTTGGCCTGCGCCTTGACCGTGACCGACAGCGAATAGGGCCGCGACGGGCTGGAGGACAATGTGTAGGTGCGGTAAAGCGGCTCCTTGCCCACCGGCAGTTCCAGCGTGACGAACTGGCCCGGCAGATAACGGAACCAGTTCTGATCCTCGGAGCGGAACAGGAACGTCATCACATCCTGTGTTTCGGGGGTTACCGAAATACATTCCAGCAGCTGGAGCTTGTCGCTCCACGGCTTCATCTCGTCAATATGCTTATATGTCACGACCATGTTCATCTTCACGCTACAGCCGAAAGCCGGGCCTTGTCGCCGGACAGCCGGTCGATCATGAAATCGGCGTACCAGTTGACGAACTGCATCACGCCGCCCTCGTCCTCCATGGAGTAAGGGCCGGGCTCATAAGCGGGCGAGCGGATGCCGAAGGCATTTTCCTCGACGATGCGGCGGTCCTGATCGTTGGTTTCGTTCCAGACATGGGTGAGATCCTCAAGATCATAATCCACGCCCTCCACCGCATCCTTGTGCACCAGCCATTTGGTGGTGACCATCGTCTCGTTGGCGCTGAGCGGCAGCACGCGGAAGGAGATGGTGTGGTCGCCGAGGAAGTGGTTCCAGGTCGTCGGGTAATGGAACAGGAGCAGCGCACCGATATGGCTGATGCTGACATCGTCCGACAGCGGCCGGCGCACGGCGCGTTTTCCCGACATTGTGTAGCTTTCCGCTTCGCCGATCAGCGGCATGCGCGCCACGCGGAACTGGCCCTTCGGGTCAATCTTGAAACGGCTGGGCAGGCCAGCTGCTTCGCAGCGTGCCCAGTGGCCGCCGATCTCGGGGTCGCTTGCCCCTCCATCCGTTCCCGTCACGCTCGGGTTTTCGGGATAGGTACGGCAGAGTTCCGGATGGTTGGCGGCGCAATGGTAGCACTCGCGGTTGTTTTCCCAGACGAGCTTCCAGTTACCCTTTTCGATGATGGTGCTCTCATGCGCGACCTTGGCTTCCCATATGCGGTGCGGCGCCATGTAGCTCTCCACTTCGGCGCGCATGGGCTCAAAATCCGCCGGCTGATCGGCGAGGCAGATGAAGACGTAGCCAGCGACGGTTTCGCAGGCGACAGGCTTCAGGCCGAAATCGCCCTTGTCGAACTCCTCGCCCATGTGGCGGGCAAAAAGCAGCTTGCCGTCAAGATCGTAGGTCCACTGGTGATAGGGACAGACCAGACGCGCCGACTGGCCCTTCTGCGTGGTGCAGACGCGGGAGCCGCGATGGCGGCAGGAATTGTGGAACGCGCGGATTTGCCCGTCGCGGCCACGAACGATGACGACCGAATAGGCGCCGACCTGCACGGTGAAATAGCTGCCGGACTTCTGTACCTCACAATCATGGCCGACAAACAGCCAGTCGCGATACCAGATGGTTTCCATATCCAGCTTGAAGTAATCCGGGTCCGTGTAGAAGGGCTGTTCCAGGCTAAAACCTTCGCGGCGGTTTTTCAGCTGGCGCAATACGGTATCACGCAATTCCATGGCCAAATCCTCGATCAAACCGCCCTGCCCGACACCATTTGCGGGGGCTGCGGAAGCATGTCCTCATCTAATCATCGGCCGTCATTTGCGGCAGCACAGACAGCGACATCGGCTTCCGCATTGGCGACAAATTGCGACATGTCCGAACGGCGTCTTCAGGCCATTCCACTGCAAAATCCGGCAACTATTTACTGCCTGCAACGACGTCGCAATATGACGAATGATGGCGCAGCCACTGCCCACCCATCAAAAAACAGGGGCTGCAGCGCAACGGAGTATTAACGCACCCTAAATTATCTTACCGGATCGACAGCAACGAGGGTGTTCCCGGTGGAGAAGGCGACACGCATACGCTATTTCGATGCGAGCAGGCATTCGGTCACACCGATACGCTCGAAGACCGCGCATTCCGATTTTTTGCGGACAGGGCGTATCAGCCGTTACGAAGAGCGGTGGCTGCCGAAAGAACGCGTCTACTACAGCCATGACGAAGTGGCTGCGCTGACCGGGCGAAAGCTGGAAGCTGCCGCCGATGCCACCCACAGCCGCCTGAACGGTTTTCACCAGTCCATCCGTTTTCCGAAGATGGTTTTTCACCATCTGCTGAATGACCGGCCGCATCTGGGTTATTGCCACGTCACGGCGGCGACGACCAGCTTCGATGCAGAGCGTCATGTGCTATGGTCCTTCTATTTCGCGAATTTCTTCGCGGAACTGAGCGGTGCCGAAAACTTCTTCGAAAATATCGATGCGCGTTATTCGCGGATGTATTTCGCTGTCGCCATCAACGCCCTTCCCGATCAGGAAATCGCCGTCGATACATCCGTTCATCGCGGCGGCCTGCTGTTCCAGACCCACGATCCGCGCGTGGCGCTGAAAAACGTCCTCATGCTCGGCGCGCGCTCGGAGGAGATGCGCAGGATCATCAAGGCGATATAGCAGCAACAAAGCCCCCAGGGACTTCATCTTTCTTTCTTAGGCATGTCGTTGTCCCGAAACCGACGACCAGTTTCGGACAATGTGCATTAGCGCTTTCCATTCTGCCCGGAAATACGCTATTGACCGCCCTGAAAGGCAGCATCATGGCGCGTCATATCCATATTGAAAACGAGCGGGAAACCGCCCTTCAAGCAGCCGTCACGGAGCTTGCCGCCGGCCAGCCGATCGCCCTGCCGACGGAAACCGTTTACGGCCTTGCCGCCGATGCCACCAACCCTGCAGCCATTGCCCGTATCTACGAGACCAAAGGCCGGCCGCAATTCAACCCGTTGATCTGCCACATGGCAGATATCGCCATGGCGGAACGTTACGCCATTTTCGATCCCATGTCGCTTGATCTTGCACAGGCCTTCTGGCCCGGCCCGCTGACACTGGTGCTGCCGCTGAAGCCGGCAAGCGATATTCATGCGCTGGCGACGGCCGGGCTCGATACGGTCGGCATTCGCGTACCGCAAGGTTTTGCCGGCGATCTTATTCGCCGGTTCGGCAAACCGCTCGCAGCCCCCAGCGCCAATAGTTCCGGCAAGATCAGCCCGACAAGCGCCGCCCATGTGGAGGCCGATCTCGGTCAGAAAATCAACCTCATTCTCGACGGCGGGGCGGCTTCGGTCGGCGTCGAATCCACCATCGTCAAGGTGGAGGAAGATGGAAGGGTGCGTCTGCTTCGTCCTGGCGGCGTCGTCACGGCCGAAATAGAGCGTGTTGCGGGCAAGCGGCTTGAACGTTCTGAAAAAGCGTCGGCGGCCATCGAGGCGCCAGGCATGCTCGCTTCGCATTATGCCCCCGGCGCCGCCGTGCGCCTCAACGCCACATCGGTTTCGCCTGGCGAAGCGTTGATCCGGTTCGAAGGCATCCCGGTTGCGGGTGAAGAGACCGCCCGCGCCGTTTTCGATCTCAGCCCCTCCGGCGATCTTTCCGAGGCCGCCGCCAACCTGTTCGATTACCTCAAGGCCGCCGATGCAAGCGGCGCAGACAGCATCGCCATCACCAGCATTCCCACTCACGGTCTTGGAGAGGCGATCAATGACCGCCTTTCCCGCGCCGCCGCACCGCGGAGCTGAGGCCCGCCGACCATTCGCCCACCGTTTCAAATGACAGAGAGACGCCTGATGACAACCGTCCCCTCCTCCGACATCCTCGACCGCTTTACCGCCATTGTCGGAGACAGGAATGCGGTGCGCGATGCGGCAGAGATGGCGCCGCGGCTGGTGGAAAATCGCGGGCTTTATCGTGGCGCTTCGCCATTGCTCCTCAAACCCGGATCGGTCGAGGAAGTATCGGCCATCCTGAAGTTCGCCAGCGAGACGGGTACCCCAATCGTGCCGCAGACGGGCAATACCGGCCTTGTCGGCGGGCAAACGCCCCGCGCCGGGGGAACTGACATCATTCTTTCGCTGGAGCGCATGAACCGCATTCGCGATATTGATCCCGTCGCCAATATCATCGTTGCCGATGCCGGCTGCATTCTCGATGACATCCATAAAGCCGCCGATTCGGTTGAACGCATGTTTCCGCTGTCGCTCGGCTCTCAGGGGTCCTGCCGCATCGGCGGCAATCTCGCCACCAATGCCGGCGGTACCGCAGTGCTTGCTTATGGCAATATGCGCCAGCTCTGCCTCGGGCTCGAAGTGGTGTTGCCGACAGGCGAGATCTGGAACGGGCTGCGCCGGCTGAAAAAGGACAATACCGGTTACGATCTGCGTGATCTCTTCATCGGCTCCGAAGGTACGCTCGGCATCATCACCGGCGCGGTGCTGAAGCTCTTCCCGAAGCCACTCGGCCATCAGGTGGCCTTCGCCGGGCTGGCCTCCACCGAAGATGCGCTGAAGCTGTTCGAGATGGCGTCAAACCTCTGCGGCACGGCGCTGACCGGCTTCGAGCTCATGCCACGGATTGGCGTGGAGTTTACCGCCAGACATATTCCCGGCGTGCGCGATCCCCTGGAACAGCCCCATGACTGGTACGCACTCATCGACATCTCCACCTCCGATTCGGCCGAGACGGCGGATACGATGATGCAATTGCTGCTGGAGCGTGGTTTTGAGGCCGGACTGGTCGAGGATGCCGTGATCGCCGCCTCCGAAGCCCAGCGTCAGGCACTGTGGCACATGCGCGAGAGCATGTCGGATGCGCAGAAGCCGGAGGGCGGCTCCATCAAGCACGATGTCTCCGTCCCGGTTTCCAGAATACCGGAGTTTATGGCGACGGCGGAAAAGGCGGTTCTTGCTGCCATCCCGGGCGCCCGTGTCTGCGCCTTCGGCCATCTGGGCGACGGCAACATCCATTACAATATTTCCCAGCCGGTGGGGGCGGACAAGGCGCAATTCCTCGCCCGCTGGCGGGACATGAACGAAATCGTGCACGGCATCGTGCTGTCGCTGGGCGGTTCGATTTCCGCCGAACACGGCATTGGCCAGTTAAAGCGCGACGAACTGGCCGCCATCCGGCCCGGCATCGAAATGGAGCTGATGCGGCGCATCAAGCACGCATTCGATCCCGCCGGAATCATGAACCCCGGCAAGGTGCTGGCGGAATAACCCTTTCCGCCTCAGGCCGAAGCCCGCAATGCCCAGGCGGGCACCATTTCCGCATTCAGCCGGCGCGGCTTCTGCGCGCCGACAAATTGCGTCAGGCTCATGCCCGATTTCGCAATCGACATCGCGTGCTTCTTCGGCAGGAGATAACCATGCTCCAGCGGCGGGGTGCGGCGCAGGACACGGCTGAAAACATTCCGCCGGTGATAACGTGATGGGGAAAAGCGCGCTGGCTGTTCGCAGATCGCGACATATTCCAGGATTTCATCGATCCAGCCTGCCTGCGGGCGTGCGCCCGGCTCGATCAGCAGCAACCAGCCGCCACGCGCGGACTTGACGATATCCTCCAGTTCCCATTGCCCATAAAAACGGCAGCCGGCCGCATCGGCCACACGCGACGATCCATCGCGCGAACCGTGATCCAGAATCACAACATCGCTTACAAGCCCTTCCACGGCACCGGTGACAAGCGCAGACAGCGTATGCGCCAGTTCCGGCTCCTGATCCCGGCATTCCATTATGACTGTCAACATGTGCATAGCTCTAACGCATCGCACAATAAATTGCCACCATGCTCGTCGCGGTAAAATCCGCGGGGGTTGATGTCGCTTTCCGCGATCTCAGGTGCCGGCGTGCCCGTCCTGGCGCTGGCCCCGGCAGTACAAAAGGAGCCAAATTTACAATTTTGTTCTTGTAATGTTCTCATTCGTGATGTAGGAATTTAATCATTCGAGGGGCGATGAGGCCTCTCCGGATGGAAACGGTTTAGGGCGTTCAGCGTGCCTCGAAAGGCGTGCGACGTCTTGGGAGCATCCAGATGAGAAATCATTCGCTTTCGGGGCAGGCTGCCTTCCAGCCGAGCCATATGCCTGACATTGCCAATGCGCTGGCCGATGCATCCGGCCTGCGCATCGAGATTGACCGTCGCCGCGGCCGTGGTGCGGGGCTCAATCCCGACGGACGTTTCGAAGCCTTGCAGCGTGAGGTCTTCGATGATGGCTGGCAGACGCTGGAAGAGATGCCGGAGTTCCGCACCGAGGTGCAGGTGGAAAAGCCACGCAGCATCATCACCCGCAATGAATCGCCCGATATCCCCTTCGATCGTTCCATCAATCCATACAGGGGCTGCGAACATGGCTGCATTTACTGTTTTGCCAGGCCCACTCACAGCTACATGGGCCTTTCGGCCGGACTTGATTTCGAGGCCAAGCTGTTTGCCAAGCCTGATGCGGCCAAACTTCTGGAACGGGAACTGGCGAAACCCGGCTACAAGGCGCGGGTAATCGCCATCGGCACCAATACCGACCCTTACCAGCCGATTGAGCGCGAATGGCGCATCATGCGGCAGATACTGGAAGTGCTGGCCAAGGCTGATCATCCCGTCGCCATCGTCACCAAATCGGCGCTGATCAAGCGGGATATTGATATTCTCGCGCCAATGGCAAAAAAGGGGCTCGTCAAGGTCGGCATTTCCGTCACGTCGCTGGATCGCAAGCTTTCGCGCACGATGGAGCCGCGCGCCGCAACGCCGGAGAAGCGGCTGGAGGCCGTCAAGGCGCTGACGGATGCCGGAATTCAGGTGGCGGTGATGATGGCACCCGTCATCCCGGCGCTTAACGATCATGAAATCGAGCGCATTCTTGAGGCCGGCAAGGCTGCTGGCGCGACCGAGGCTTCCTATGTGCTTTTGCGGCTGCCGCTGGAGGTAAGCCCGCTGTTCCGTGACTGGCTGCTGCGCAACTATCCGGACCGTTACCGTCATGTCATGTCGCTGGTGCGCTCCATGCGCGACGGCAAGGATTATGACGCGGAGTTCGGCAAGCGCATGAAGGGTGATGGCCCTTATGCCTGGCAGATCGGCAGGCGATTCGAGATGGCGACCAAAAGACTTGGTCTCATCCGCCGCGGCATCAACCTGCGTGACGACCTGTTCGTGCCTCCGGGCGGTGCCGGGGTGCAATTGTCTCTGCTTTGAGAGCCGCATGGTGAAAGTGACTGAAGGTAATGAATGCCCGTGATGAACCAGACGCTACCCTCGGGCTCGACCCTGGAACGTGAACCGAGCTCGGCAGGATCTCGGGTCAAGCCCGAGAGGACATCGAGCATGGGGGATGACGCGCCAACAATACGAGGTGCTGTGAGCTTTTAATAAACGGAATTCAAAATGACAGGAGCAACCGTCTCATCGTGTTGCTCTCGACGAAATGCCCGGCTGGTTTTCCCTGGCCCGCCGGACATCGCCCCTGGAACCGCCGCCTCGCGTGCGATCGTTTTTCCTCCGCCGCCCTGCTGGAGGATAAAAGGTCATGACGACCTTGGGCACGGTGAGCCACGCCCCTTGACCCCGGCTCATCGTGCCTGTCATCGCCCGCTTCCGGGGGCTTGCAGGAGATCGGGTGTGTGTGCCAGTTTCGCCGCATGAAACGCACGGCCACACCCGATTCTCCTGCCCTTTTTGATCTTGCCGATACCGGCCCGGATTTCTCGTTCGAGCTGGAAGCGCGAAAGAAGGGCCTCTGGCCGGTCGCCGGCACGGACGAGGCAGGGCGTGGCCCGCTCGCCGGCCCTGTGGTTGCGGCCGCCGTCATTCTCGATCCGGACAATATTCCTGACGGAATGGATGATTCCAAGAAACTGACGAAGCAAAAGCGCGAGAGCCTGTTCGTCCAGATCATGGAAACCTCGATCGTATCGGTCGCCTCCTCCGGCCCGGGCCTGATCGACACCATGAATATCCTGCGCGCCAGCCTCGACGCCATGCGCCGCGCAGTCCTCGGCCTCGAAATTTCCCCCGCCCTCGTACTGGCCGACGGCCGCGACAGGCCGCCAGGCATCACCTGCGAAGCCAAGGCCGTCATCAAGGGCGATTCCCGCTCCCTCTCCATCGCCGCCGCCTCAATCGTCGCCAAGGTGACCCGCGACCGGATGATGGAACGTGCGGGTGTCGTGCATTCATCCTATGGCTTCGAAGGCCATGCCGGTTACGGCACGCCGGCCCATCTACGCGCTATAGAAAGCCACGGGCCTTGCGCGCTGCACCGAATGAGTTTTCGGCCGCTGAAGCGGGATTGATGGAAGCGCTTAACGGAAGTGCATCCCGAACTTATGCCCTCAGTTCAGGAAAGGCCTCAGGTCTGACGCGGGGCAACTGAAAGTCGGCATTCCCTTCTGCTTGATTGAAAAGATAGCGGACGTTCCAACCGCCACCGAACGGCGTCTACAGGCGAGTTGAAGCGGGCGTTGTCGCTTCAAATGCGTCCAAAAGCTCGGTCAACAGATTTCGGCTCTCCGAGAGTTTTCGGCTCTGTTCGTCAATCGAGCCGATTTGAATACGTAACTTCGCCTTCAGTTCATCACACGGCTCAAAGCCCTTCATTCGTTCGAGAGCACACGGCAAGAATTCTCGAATGGCCGTCAGCGTCAGGCCAGCATGTCCCAGCAGCCGGATTCGCTTGACTGTCTCCACGTCGGCAGGACCGTAATCTCTATATCCGGTTTGGGTGCGAACAGGCGCGAGAAGGCCCTCGGCCTCATAATAGCGCAGCATCCTGATGCTGACGCTGGTTCGTCGGGATAGTTCGCCGATTTTCATTATCAGTCCTTGACTCTGACAGCGGTGTCACACTGTAGGCAGGACGCTCCACCATGTAAATTACGGGAGCGTAGAAATGAATCAGAAATTGAGGTTTCGGACCGAGATCAATGGCCGCACAGCGACGGCAGAAGAGCTTTCCTCACTCGCATCTGCTGGCTTCGCACATTTCACGGCAATGCAAGTGCGCGAAGGGGCAGTACGCGGCTTGGAGTTTCATCTGGAGCGACTAAGATCGGCTTCAATCGAATTTTTTGGGCACGCCCTTTCCGACAACCTGGTACGAGAACATATTCGTCACGCCATCAAGGGGGCTCCTTCAGCACATTCGCTGACCGTTACAATGTTCTCACGCAGCGGCGAATTTACCTCGATGGGCGCCGCAGACGACCCTGCCATTTTGATACGCACAGCACCACCATTTGAAGGCCCCGCCGGACCTCTACGTCTGTATAGCGTTCAGCATGAAAGACCCTTCTCGACGATCAAACATGTCGGCGAAGCATCAAAGACCCATTATCTTCGGCAGGCTGTCAAAAAGGGTTATGACGACGCGGTTTTCATCGATAGGCATGGACGCATTAGTGAAGCCACGATTTGGAACATAGCGTTCTGGGATGGCAAAGCCGTGATCTGGCCTGAAGCAGAGCTTTTGCCCGGCGTCACAAGGAGAATTATTCGCCGCCAGCTTGAAGCACTCGGGATTTTCCAAAGGGAGGAGCCGATCAGCCCTGACCGTGTCGCGGAGATGCAGGGTGCGGCGGTGATGAATTCATGGACACCCGGTGTGGGGGTCAGTGCGCTCAATACTACGCCAATACCGGTGTCGTCGACCTTCACCGACATTCTCCGGAAGGCATACGAGCGGGAACCGTTCATCAAAATCTGATCTATGCGGGGGTGCCGCTTTCGATGCGGTCCGCGCCGCGAAAAATGGCTTCGACGGGGCGGATGGATTAGATGTGCGCGGTATGCGCGGTTGCATTTCAAAACAAGCACGACGCCGTCGAATACTTCATTGGCATTAGCGCCCTGCCCGCCCCTACCGTACCTTCCTTTCAGACTGGCTTTGACAACAAAAAACCCCTCACGGCTCGCGCCGGAGGGGTTCTAATCAGTCCGAGATAAATCTCAGTTCAGTTTCGACTTCACTTCGCCGATCGTGGCGGTGAAAAGCTTCGCCTTTGCGGCGGCCGTCGTCTTTTCGGCCAGCAGCTTCTCGGAAGCGGCAATGGCGATGTCGACCGCGGCGGCGCGGACGGCGCCGATGGCGTCTTCTTCGGCCTGCTTGATCTTCTGTTCCGAAAGAGCCGTGCGGCGGGCGACGAATTCTTCCGTCTTCTGCTTGGCTTCTTCCGTCAGTGCTGCGGCTTCGCGTTCAGCGGCGGCAACGATGCCGGCGGCTTCGGCTTCGGCTTCCTTGCGCTTGCGCTGATATTCGGCCAGCAGGTGCTGGGCCTCTTCACGCAGGCGCTTGGCTTCGGCCAGTTCGTCCTGAATGTTCTGCGCGCGCTCGTCCAGAGACTTGGAGAGCATGCCCGGAACCTTGAGATAGGCAATCAGGACGAAGAAGAGAACGAGACCGACGAGAGCGAAAAATGATGCATCAAATGCCATATCAGGCTCCCTTCACGTTCGAAGCCGCGGCAATCGCTGCCTTCACGTCCGTGTCCTTGACCTTTGCGCCAACCAGCTGGTCGACGATTGCGGTCGCGGTTTCCTCGGCGATGGCGCCGACATCGGCGAAAGCCTGATCCTTGATGCCGGCAATGCGCTTTTCGGCAGCGGCAAGCTTTTCGGCGAGACCGGCTTCAATAGCGGCGCGATCGGCATCGGCCTTCGCCTTGGCGGCGTCGCGGGCCGCGGCGCCGATCGAGCTTGCCTTGGCGCGGGCTGCCGCGAGTTCTTTTTCATAGGTTTCGACGGCCGCGTCAGCTTCAGCTTTCAGCCGTGCCGCTTCGTCGAGATCCTGTGCGATGCGTCCATGACGGTTTTCCAGAATGCCGCCGACGCGCGGAACGATGACCTTCTGCATGAGCAGGTAGAAAAGGCCAAACGTAATCGCCAGCCACAGGACCTGCGATGCATAAGTAGACTGGTCGAACGGCGGGAAAACGCCGGAAGAACCGTGCTCGGCGCCATGCGCTACACCGGTTTCCGTGTGCGTGGCTTCCGGTTGCGGCTGGCCAACGGCCGGAGTTTCCGTATGCGTTTCACCTACGGTCGGTGCTGACTGGGCATAAGCCTCGGTCACGAACATGCTCACCTCCAGGGGGACTGCAAATGCGAAGGATCACGGCACGCTATGTTGCGGGCCGTGATCCAGACCTGATGCCGATATTAGACAGCGAACAGGAGAAGGAGAGCAACGAGCAGCGAGAAGATGCCCAGAGCTTCCGTAACGGCGAAGCCGAATACCAGACGGCCGAACTGGCTGTCGGCAGCAGAGGGGTTGCGCAGTGCGCCGGACAGGTAATCACCGAAGATACGGCCGAGTGCGAGGGACGTACCAGCCATGCCGAGGCATGCGAGACCTGCGCCGATGTACTTTGCTGCTTCCGCTTCCATGTGAGACTCCTTGAGATATTGGTTGTTGCGGCTGTTTTTGACGCCCGTTGCCGGGGCCAGCGACTTTACTTCTCAGTGACCACCATGCACGGCGTCGTTCAGGTACATGCAAGTCAGTACCGCGAAGACGTAAGCCTGCAGGAAGGCAACGAGAAATTCGAGAGCGGTCATGGCGACCGTCATGATGAGAGGCAGAACTGCACCGCCGACGCCGAGCGCGCCAAGCGCGCTCATGGAGGCGACGAAGCCTGCGAAAACCTTGAGCGTGATGTGGCCGGCCAGCATGTTCGCGAAAAGACGAACGGAAAGGCTGATCGGGCGCGACAGGAAGGAGATCATTTCAATCGACGCCACAAGCGGCAGAAGCGCCTTGGGCACGCCGGAGGGGGCGAAAATGCCGAAGAAATGCAGACCGTGCTTATAAAAACCGTAAACCACGACCGTGCCGATGACGAGGCAGGCGAGCGCGAAGGTGACAATGATCTGGCTGGTGACCGTGAAGAAATACGGGAACATGCCGAGCAGGTTTGCCGTCAGCACGAACATGAACAGCGAGAAAACGAAGGGGAAGAACACCATGCCCTTCTTGCCGGCGCCTTCGCGCAGCATGGAGGCGATGAACTCATAGGACATTTCGGCAACGGACTGCATGCGGGTGGGGATCAGGCCGCGGTTCGACGTTGCGAAATAAAGGAAACCGGAAGCGGCAGCCACGGTCGCGACCATGAAGAGCGACGCATTGGTGAAGGAAAAATCGACGCCGCCAATTTCGATCGGAATGATCGGCTGCACCAAGAACTGATGGGTCGGATCGTTTGCCACCGGCTGCCCTCTTTACCTGTCGCCGCCTGTCGCGGCATCTCAACTGTAAGGAAAAACAGCCTCAAAGGCCGCGTTTTCCACCCTCGTCTCGTCTGTCCGCCTTCTCAAGCAGCGGCGGCTTGGCCACCGCGCCCGTCGAACGCAACACATTCAATACGCCTGCGCAGAAACCGAGAAGAAGAAGAACGATCATCCCCCACGGCGTCGTGCCGGCAAAATAGTCCAGAAGATAACCCAGCATAGCGCCGACCACGATGGCCGAAATGAACTCCGATGAGAGCTTAACCGCCATCGCAAAGCCCTTCCGGCTCTCCGCAGCGTTGGTCTCCGCCCTCACTTCCGCCTCATCCTCCGCCTTCACCTTTGCCAACTCGTCAGCAAGGCGTTTGCGGCGCTCGTCCAGACTATCGTCACGGTTGCCAGTCATCTTAAAATCCCACCCATTTTCTCCGTTCCAGCCATGCCAGAACCCTTTGGAGTTGTAAACGGTGACGGATTAAGCCTGTTCCAGCCCGCTCTGAAGTCGCGCGCAACATAGTTTTAGGGGCTTCTCTAGTCAAGGCACTGCGAGCGGTTGTTTAGGCACAAATTAATCATGCAAAAACAATGGCTTGACTAGAAATCACTGTTTGGGGGCAATGTTTCGCCGGGGAATCGGCATTTTTGACACGCAAAATGCGACAAATTGGCGGTGGTATCAGCTCCAGCCGCCACCATAGGTACGGTAAAAGACGTGGAGGCCGATTCTGCCGACCTTCTTCATCGACTTGCCCCAGGCGGGGCGCACGTAAACGGCGTGATAGTGGGTGGCAGAGCCAACTTCCTTCAGCCAGATCTTGCCGGCCGTAGTCGCCATGGCCACTTCGCGCGCCATCTTCCAGTGGCGTTCGGAATTCACCCGGTCCTTGATATTATCGCAGGCGAAGGAGAACTGGCAGCGATTGCGCCAGTCCTTGTTCTGGTAGACAACGCCGCAGATGGTTTTCGGATAGGCCGGATTGCGCACGCGGTTGAGGATGACCTGCGCCACCGCCGCCTGACCTTTAACGGACTCACCGCGCGCCTCGAAATAGATGCCCGATGCAAGGCACTGCTGTTCGGCCGGAGAAAACACGGCTGCCGGCAGCGGCGTTGCGGCCCAGGCGTGGTCATCTGGGTTGATCTGCGGTACGAAGCGGCCGGCCTCGGGCTTCTTCAGAATGGCGTCGAAGGGAGACTCGCGGGCAAAATCCGGTTCGGCGGGCGCATAGGCAGTCGCCAGGATGTCCGGCGTGCGGTTGGTGACGAGTTCCGCCAGCATCGGCGAGACGCTCTTGTCCGCCTTCTTTTCCTCGCGGCGGAAATAGAAAGAGGCGAGTTCGACATCCTTGCCGCGTTTCGGCTTGACGAAGGCGGTGCGATCCTTGCGCTTCAGCGGCTCGATATCCAGCATCGAGGTGCGCTGCAGCACCGAACCGGCGGTGAAGGCCTTCGGCGGCTGCATGATTTCGGTGGCGACGATGCGGCCTTTCTTGGCGGCGCGGTTCACCCGATCGCTGTCCGGCGTCGTTGCCTCGCCCTTCTTGTTGGTGACGAACGCGACCTTGCTGCCATTGGGCAGGGTCATGCCGCCGCCATGCAGCGCCTCGTCCCCTTCCGCATCGTTGAATGTCAGGGAGGCGTTATGCGTCGAGCCCGCCGGGGAGGCAGTCAGCACCATGCGCCATTGTTCGCCGCCCTTGTCGAGGCCCGCCAGAAGCGAGGCGAGATCGGCACGCGCAGCGAGGGAGGGAAAGACAAGCCAGGCGGCCAGGCCGAAGACGACGGGTGACGTCCATTTGGACGCCCATCCCTGAAAGGACACGGCGGACCGACGACGCATTACTCTTTTCGAACGCAAAACCAGCACTCCGAACACCGACAACCGAATTTTCTACAGGTGTTCGAGAATCTCTTATTAACCTTGATGGTTGGTTAACGCCGCGCAGGAAGGTGTCTTCACGTTAATGTGTGAGGGAATGCTAATGAGTATGGCGTGGAGTCGAGTTCGCATGCGCCGATCAGAACTGTGCCGCAGGGAATCTCCTCATCCGTCATTCCGGCCTCGAGCCCGAACCAGCCGTCGCGCGTCGGCGCGGCGTAAAGACCCCTTCACCCCAAGGACTTGGGCTGGCTGGATACCGGCTCAAGGCCGATATGACGGAGAGAACGAGATCGCCCGGCTACATTGAGGGTATGCCCACTTCGTCACACCACGACGTGCGAACCGAGTTCCACCACCCGATTGGCAGGCAGGCGGAAATAGTCGGAGGGATCGGCCGCGGTTTCGGCGAGCGCGATGAACAGGCGGTTCTGCCAGCCCGGCATGCCCGATTTCGGATCTGGAACCAGCTTGCGGCGACCGAGATAGAAGGAGGTCGACATGATGTCGAACTTGTAGCCCGTGCGGCGCAGATAGCCCAGCGCCTGGGTAACATTCTGGGTTTCCATGAAGCCGAAATGCAGCTCGACCACGGCGAAACGGTCGCTCATCTTCGTCAACGTATAACGATCTGCCGGATGAACGCGCGGCTGATCCTCGGTGCGGATCGTCAGGATGACGTTCTTGTCGTGAAGGACGTGGTTATGCTTGAGATTATGCAGCAAAGCCGCCGGCGCCGTTTCCGGATCGCCGGTGAGGAAAATCGCCGTACCTGGTACGCGCACCGGCGCATGCGCGCTTTCCTTTTCCACCGAGGCGATGAAGGCCTTCAGCGGCACATCGATGCGGCGCGTCTTGGCGAACAGGATTCTCGAACCGCGCTGCCAAGTCGTCATGATGACCGTGAAGGCAATCGCCAGCAGCACCGGCACGTAACCGCCATCGTGAATTTTCAGAAGGTTTGCGCCGAGGAAGATCAGTTCCAGCACCAGAAGCGGGGTCAGCACCGCAAGGGCAAGCCAGATCGACCATTGCCAGCGTTTGCGCACGAACTCGAAGAACATCAGGCTGGTGACGACCATCGCACCGGTGACCGAAATACCATAGGCGGTGGCCAGCGCATCCGAGCTCTTGAAGGTGAGCACCAGGGCAACGACACCGAAAAGCAGGATGGTGTTGACCGCCGGAAGATAAATCTGCCCGGTATTGGTTTCCGAGGTGAAGAGAATTTCCATGCGCGGCAGATAGCCGAGGTGAATCGCCTGGCGAACCAGTGAGAAGGCGCCCGTTATGACGGCCTGGCTGGCAATGATTGTCGCGGCGGTCGCCAGAATGACGGCGGGAAGGATCGCCCATTGCGGGAACATCAGATAGAAGGGATTGGACATGGCCGCCGGGTCTTTCAGCACCAGCGCGCCCTGCCCCAGATAGTTCAGCGTCAGCGCCGGGAATACCAGACAGAACCACGCCCACTGGATGGGGCGGCGGCCGAAATGGCCGAGGTCTGCATAAAGCGCTTCTGCGCCCGTGATCGTCAGGAACACCGCGCCGAGTACGACAATGCCATAAAAACCTTCATTCGCCAGAAACTCGACCGCGTGCCACGGGTTGAAGGCAAAGAGAATGCTGAAGTCGTCAGCGATATGAATGAGGCCTGCAAGGCCCATGACGATGAACCAGACCGCGGTGATCGGTCCGAAAAATTTTGCCACCGTGCCGGTGCCGTGGGACTGGATGGCGAAGAGGCCAATCAGGATGCCGACAGAGATCGGAATGATGAAGGCGTCCATCTCCGGGGTGACGAGCTTCAGGCCTTCCACCGCCGAAAGCACTGAAAGTGCCGGGGTGATCATGGCGTCGCCGAGAAACAGCGCCGCGCCAATCAGGCCAAGCACGATGAGGACGCTGCGATGGGTGCCGGCCGTCTTCATCAGCAGCGCCAGCAGCGACAGCGTGCCGCCCTCACCGTCATTGTCGGCGCGCAGCAAAAGCGTGATGTATTTGAAGGTGACGATGATCGTAAGAGACCAGATCATCAGCGATGTGAGGCCGATGACCTCTTCCTGCGTCACCCCGTCATAGGCGATGGGCCGCAGGGCTTCGCGAAAGGCGTAGAGCGGGCTGGTGCCGATATCGCCATAAACGACGCCGATCGAACCAAGTATAGCGGCGTAAAGCCCCTTGTTCTTGTGAGCGTCATCCGCATCCGGCTTCTCGGCAACATCCTTGTCAGCGATCTGGGACATGATGATCCTGGCTCCTCAGAGCCAGCCCTTCCAACGAAAAAAGAGAAACGGGATGATTGCGGACATCACCATGACGATCAGCGCAAGTGGATAACCAAATGTCCAGTTCAACTCCGGCATGAGCTGAAAGTTCATTCCGTAAACCGAAGCCACCAGCGTGGGCGGCAGAAAAACCACCGAAGCGATCGAGAATATCTTGATGATGCTGTTCTGCTCGATGTTGATGATGCCGAGCGAGGCATCGAGCAGGAAGGTCAGATTGCCGGAAACGAAGGAGGCATGTTCGTTCAGCGACTGGATATCGCGTCCGATGGACTTGCCCTGCTCCCTCGCAACCTTGTCCGCGCTCGCCTGATCGCTGGTGGAAAAGAACGTCTGCAGCCGCGCCAGCGATGCGAGGCTGACGCGGACCTTCGAAATCAGCCGATGATAGGCAGCGATGTTGGTCAGGCGGTCTTCGAGATAACGCGGCGCCTTGCGCTTGGAACGGGCCTGGCTGCCGAGAATATCAGCGGCGAGATTGTCGATGCCAGCGACCGAGTTTTCGAGGATTTCCGCCGTGCGGTCGACAATGGTTTCGAGGAGCTTCAACAGAAGCGCCGTGCCGCTGCGCATCTCATGCGGCGCGCGGGTGATGGCGGCAATGAAAAGGTGGAATGATTTCGGCTCAGCATAACGGATCGTTACGAGGCGCGTGCCGGCGAGGATGAAGGCGACGTCGGTGAGGCGGGGGTCGTCCGAATCCGCCTTCCACACCAGCGATGCGGTCATGAAAACATTGCCGTCTTCCATGTAGAGACGGCTGGAGGGCTCGATATCCTTCAAATCCTCACGCGTCGGCAGATCGAGCTGCAGCAGCTTTTCCACATGCTGCTCTTCCGCCCTGTCCGGGTTGACGAGATCGATCCAGACGATGTCATCAGGAATCTGTACGGAGCCGTCGTCTGACGACAGGCTGATCGCCTCGCAATTGGCGCGATAGGCTTTTATCAATCCGTTTCTCCGCTCCACATTGCAGGCCTTAGCCGCAATGCTGCTTAACATATCCTGTTTGCTGTCGGCAAACCTTTGGACGACACTTCAGGGACCACCGAAACAGGCGCAACGTCATATCGCGCCAGCCCGATGGACCAAGAGCCAAACGGCGCAGGCGTATGCGCCCAAAGCGAGATGCAATCAAGCAATATTTTTTCGCGACAGCTTTGCAGACGAAGCACTTCTGGATTTCATGGCCAGAAACCGCACCGTTACTGGCCACCAATCTTCTGTTTTTACAGGACTATTCACAGCGCAGGTGCGCTTTGCGGTTTTTCCGGCCGTCCGTAGCTTATTCGAAAACGATCTTTGGAGCCGCTTTTCTTTCACCGGCGCCAATACGCTCCCAGACTTTTTTCGCTATCTCGCGGTAGATCGCAGCTTGTGGACCATCCGGGTCGGCAACGACGACAGGCGTTCCGGCGTCCGACATTTCGCGGATGGCGATGGTGAGCGGCACCTCGCCGAGGAACGGCACACCGATCCTTTCGGCTTCCGCCTTCGCGCCGCCGTGGCCGAAAATATCGTAGCGGGCGCCGGTATCAGGCGCGATGAAGTAACTCATGTTCTCGATGACGCCGAGCAATGGCACCTCCACCTTGCGGAACATGGTGATGCCCTTGCGCGCGTCGAGCAGCGCGAGGTCCTGCGGAGTGGAAACGATGACCGCGCCGGCAAGCGGCACCTGCTGGGCGATGGTCAGCTGCGCATCACCCGTGCCGGGCGGCATATCCAGCACCAGCACGTCGAGCTCGCCCCAGGCGACTTCACGCAGCATCTGCATCAGGGCGGACTGCACCATTGGCCCGCGCCAGATCATCGCGGCCTCCTCATCCACCAGAAACCCCATGGACATGACCTTCAGCCCATAATTCTCCATGGGAAGTATGATGCGGTCTTCCTGCTGTTTCGGACGACCGGAAATCTTGAGGAGCCGCGGCAGCGAAGGCCCGTAGATGTCCGCATCCAGCATGCCGACCTTCAGGCCAAGCGCCTGAAGGCCGAGCGCAAGATTGACTGATGTCGTCGATTTGCCGACCCCGCCCTTGCCCGATGCGACGGCGATGATGGCGCGGACGCCGGGGACGCCCACCTTGGACGAGCCCGGCTGCTGCGTCGGCCGGCCGGCTGCCGCGGCGGGACGCGCCGGCGCCGGCTGTTGTTGGCCGGGCTTGCGATCGGCAGTCAGCGCCACGACCGCGCCGGCGATGCCCGGAACGCCCTTCGCCGCCCGTTCGGCGGACAGGCGCAACGGCTCCATCTCGGCCGCCCTGTCGGCCGGGACGGTGATCGAGAAATAGGCCTTTCCATCTGCGATGAAGATTTCCGAGACCATGCCGAGGGAAACGATGCTTCTGCCGCTGCCGGGATAGATGACGGCGTCCAGAGCCTTTTCCACCTGGTTCTTGCTGACCTCTGCCATTGTCTTACTCCGTTACATCGTCCGGCCTGATAGGGAAACAATTTGCGCCATCCATAGACAAGCGGAAGCGGTTCGCCAATGCCAAAGCGCAAACAGGAACCATTCGCGACGATTTAGCGCTGCGATTTCAAATCTCGTCATCCATATCGAGCGTCTCCGGATCGAAGACGCGCCCGTCGAAGAAACAGTCGGGTCCCAGAACGAGGCCGGTGCGCGATGCGCCGACATGAACAGGTTCCCTCAGCGTGCCTTCCAGCTTCAGATTGGCGCCTGGCACCGGCACGAAAAGTGGTTTCATCGCCTTGCGAAAAATATCCGGCCTATACGCATTGCGTGCGGCTTCCACCACCGCGGCATCGAAACGGCAACCGGCGGGTATTTCCCCCCAGCGCAACATCTGGCTGAAGAACCAAAGAGCCTGGCTTTGCCATGGAAAATTCGCCGCTTTCGCGCTGGTGACGAAAAATTCCTGAAAACGCTGCATGTCCTTCTGCGAAGTCGAAATATAGCCCGTCAGGGCCGGAAGCAGGAATTCGCCACTGACGTTCATATAATGGGGGGCGGCCAGAATACCGGCGAGTTCTTCGATATTGGCGGGGTTGGCGCACCACTCGCCCGCGCGGTAAAGCGCGCGCAGCAGCCCCTCCAACAGGCTGGCATTCGCATCAGCCCAATCTCGCTTCACGGCAAGTATTTTTTCCGGGGCATTGTGCCAGATGAGCGCGCCCGTCGTCACGATACGCCCGGCGCCAACCAGCACCGCAGCGCTGCCCGCGGGTTCAGCAGAACAGAGCGCATCGACGTCGCCGCTTTCCAAAAGCCCGGGCATCGCCTTCGGCAGCGCTTCGACGATTTCCATGTCACGGCCAAGCAGCACACCGCAGCTTCCGAGCAGATAACGCAGGGCATAAAAGGAGGTCGAGGCGATATCCTCAACCGCGAAGACGGGCGGATTTTCACCCGCGGCCCGGCGTGCGGCGCAGACGCGGGCCATCGCACGGCCGAAAGCCGCCGGGTCCGGCAGCTTCAGTCCCTCACGGTAAAGTTCATCATAAAACCCAGGGGAAACGGTGGTCGCGGAGCCGCCGAGGGAAAGCGTGAAAACGCCGATGATATTGGCCGGCATATCATGGAGACCAACGGCCGACCCCACGGGAACGGGAGCGGGCAAATGCGCGATCTGAACGCCGTCCTCGCCGAGCACCGAAAGAACACCACGTGCGGACTGCTTTCGGACCAGTTCCAGTTCTATGCCTTCATCGGCGGCAAAGCCTTTTTCGGCAGCGACTATCAGCACGGCGCAATCGACAGTCGGAGAAAATCCCGCTTTTACACTATGCCGCTCCGGCAACGATTTCTCCTTTCCGGTGATTCGAAAAGAGGATCGCCCAGGAAGGGCTTTATCACAATGATAAAATTGCGAGTTTCGCTATTTAATCAGTCCGACGCGCAGGGCCTTGGCGACCGCCTGGGTGCGGTTGACCGTATCGAGTTTTTTCGTCGCGCGGTTCAGGTAGTGATTGATGGTATGCTCCGACAACATCATGATCTCGGCGATTTCAGCACTGGTCTTGCCGGCTGCCGTCCAGTTCAAGCAGTCGATCTCCCGTTCGCTCAATGTTTCCGGCACGCGGAGATCGAGACGGCGGATCTCGGACAGCCGGGCAAAGACGTGGCTGGAAATGTAAAAAAGCTCCGCAAGTCGGGCTTCCGGCAGGGCCGTCTTGTTGCCGGAAAAGGATACGGCGCCGCGCCTGAGGGTGACATCATGCACCGGGAACCAGACGGAATTTATCATCTCGAACCGTTCGAAAAGCGCGACCACGTTTTTCTTCAGGACATGCCCCTCGCCTTCGACCAGGAAATCCAGCGACACGGAAAAGGGTACAGTGGATTTTCTTAGCCGCGCCATGACGCGGCTGTTCTGCAACTCGCCTTCTTCATCGTAGCGTTGCAACAGTTCGGCCGGCCAGCTGGTGATGACAGTATAATGCGACAATTCGCTTGAGACCTCTGTAGTGAGGTCGAGTACCATGAAGGCCCTGAATTCCCACGCCTCCGTCAGCCGCTTCAGGAAGCGGAATATATCGAACTGCGTATTAAGATTGGCGATCTCGCGAACGCAATCAACACCAATCGACTGAACGCTGGCCATTTCTGTTTTCTGCATGAAAGCTGTTCTTCGAGCATGAGGAAATGCCGCCGCAAAGGCCCGCCTCTGCCCGGAATTTTGAGGATGTTACTCAGCAAATCGATTCATGCAAACAAAAGTTGAAAATTAGATCAGAATATTCGAAAATTAGCGTTATCTCGCGTAAGCCGGTCATGTCTCCTCTTTTTCGCGGGCGGGCATCCCCATAAGCGGCATCGGCTTTTCGTCAATCATCCGCAACCGGCGATAAGCGATAGACAAGTTCTGCCGAAATTTTATCGGCGGTTGCACGCACCAGCGGCGCCCAGGCGCGGAGCTGTTCCACATCCACCCTGTAGGCGGGGCCGGTCACTGAAATCGCCGCGCGGAAACTGCGTCCCGGGGCCGGTAACGGCGCCGCAACGCAATGAATGCCGATCTCGTGCTCCTGAAGATCGAAACCGTAACCGAGGGTGCGAATGGCCGAAACATCCTCCATCAGGGCCTGCGGTGTGGTGATGGTGTTGTCCGTGAAGCGCTTAAAATCCAGCCCGGCCGCGAGATCTTCCAGATCGCCGGCGGGTAGCAGCGACAGCGCGGCCTTACCCACGCCTGTGCAATAGGCTGGCGAGGTCTTTCCAACCTGCGAATGCATGCGCAAGCTGTGCTTGCCCTCAATCTTGTCCAGATAGGTCACTTCGCGGCCGATCAGAACCGCGAGATGCACCGATTCCTGCGTTGCCTCCTGCAGCGCCGCCAGGTGTGGGGCGGCTATGCTGCGCAGATCGTTGCCACTCCAGGCCTTGGCTGCAAACTGCAACAGCCTCAGGCCAACAACGTAGGTCTGGTCGGGGGCCTGCTCTATCAGGCCTTCGGCAAGCAGATGCGCGAGCTGGCGATGGACGGTGCCTCGCGGCTGCCCGCACGCTTCCACCACATCGGTGAAACGCATCTGCCTTTCAGAAAGGGCGATCAGTTCCAGGAGCGAGATGGCCTTACCGAGTGTACCGGTGTCGCTATCGGTTTTTTGCCGCGCGGCTGGAACTGCGCTGCGCATCCTGCCATTGGGTATTTGGGTATCAGGCATGGCAACATCCATTGTCATTCGCCTTGACATGAGGCTTGCGCCAAGGGAATAATTCCATTTATTAAAATCTAGTTCCAAATAATGGAACAATCAAGCCCTCATGGATGAGATCACGCTATGACGACAGCCCAATTTCCGGACCTCAAGGATGCGGGCGTGCTGATCACTGGCGGCGGTTCCGGCATAGGGGCTTCGCTCGTGGAAGCCTTTGCCATGCAGGGCGCAAAGGTAGCATTCATCGATATCGCCGAAGAGCCGAGCGAAGCGCTGGTCCGGCGGCTTTCCGGGGTGTCGCCCCACCCGGTCCATTTCTTCAGGGCCGACCTGCGAGACGTGGCGGCCATAGCCGTAACCGTCACTGAGGCGGCCTCGGCGATCGGCGGCATCAAGGTTCTGGTCAACAACGCCGCCTGGGACGACCGTCATGACATAGATACGGTGACGGAAGCCTATTGGGATGCCAATCAGGCGGTCAATCTCAAGCAGATGTTTTTTACCGTTCAGGCCGCGCTTCCCTACCTCCGGCTCGCGAAAGACGCCTCCATCATCAATTTCTCGTCCATCTCGTTTCTGCTCAACATGGGCGAACTTCCCTCCTATGCGGCGGCGAAGGCAGGTATCATCGGGTTGACAAAAAGCCTTGCCGGCCGGCTGGGGCCAGAAAATATCCGCGTCAACACGCTGCTGCCGGGCATGATCGTGACCGAGCGGCAGAAGGAACTGTGGCTGACGGATGAGGGCATTGCGACGACTACGGCGCGGCAATGCTTGAAGCGCGTGCTCGTCGCTGCCGATTTGTCTGGGCCGTGCCTGTTTCTCGCATCCTCGGCATCAAGCGCCATCACGGCGCAATCCATAATCGTAGACGGAGGCCTTCTATAATGTCTGAACCCGCTTTTATCGCCGTTGACTGGGGTACGACCAGTTTCCGGCTCTGGCTCATGAGCCGCTCGGGTGCGGTGCTGGCGGAGCGCAGAAGTTCGGAAGGCATGACCACGGCCATGCGGACCGGTTTTGCCGAGGTTCTGCAAGCGCATCTCGACGCCATCGGCGCGCCTGAAGGTTTGCCGGTTCTCGTCTGTGGCATGGCAGGCGCGCGGCAGGGTTGGGTCGAAGCGGGTTACATCGACGTGCCGGCATCGCTTTCGTCGGTGCTGAATGGCGCGGTTCGCGTGCCGGGTCAGGCGCGCGATGTGCGCATTCTGCCGGGGCTGGCGCAGCGGGATAAAAACGCGCCCGACGTGATGCGTGGCGAGGAAACGCAATTGCTCGGCGCTCTTGCCTCCTCGGACACCGGCGAGAAACTTGTCTGCATGCCCGGCACGCATTCCAAATGGGTGACCGTTCGTGATGGCGACGTCAACGGCTTTGCCACCTTCATGACCGGCGAACTGTTCGAGGTCATTTCAAAGCAGACGATCCTGTCCCATGCAGTGGCCGAGGCGGAGCCTTTCACCGGCCAACACGAGGACTTCAGAGCGGCCGTGCTCGACATTTACGCCAATCCGCAGCTCGCCAGCAACCGGCTGTTCACACTGCGCTCCGGTCAATTGCTGCATGGCCTCGCCGCCACGGATGCCAAGGCCAGGCTTTCCGGCATCATGATCGGGCTGGAGATCGCCGGCGCGCATTCGACGGCGCGGCGGGAGACACCGGTGGTGCTGATCGGCTCCGGCGCGCTTGGCGCGCTTTACGAAGGCGCCTTCACCGCCCTCGATATCCACTATACGGTCATCGACGCAGACGAAGCCGTGCGGCGCGGATTGCTGGCCGCTGCAACAGCCATCTGGCCATAAGAAGAAAGATCGACCATGCGTATTCCCTTTCCTTCCATCAAATATCCGCTGATTGCCATCCTGCGCGGCCTGAAACCCGAGGAGACAGAAGGCGTTGTCGGCGCGCTGATCGAAACCGGCTTCCGCGCCATCGAAATTCCGCTGAACTCCCCCGATCCGTTCCGCTCCATCGAGATCGCGGCAAAGATGGCGCCCGCCGATTGCCTGATCGGCGCCGGGACCGTGCTGAGCGTGGAAGACGTCGCATCGCTGGACGCGGCAGGCGGCAGGCTGATGGTTAGCCCCAATGCCGATGCGGAGGTCATTACAGCTGCACGTGAAAAAGGCATGGTGACGATGCCGGGCGTTCTCACCCCCACCGAGGCGCTGGTGGCCGCAAAAGCCGGTGCGACCGGGCTGAAGTTCTTCCCCGCCAGCATCATCGGCCCCGCCGGCATCAATGCGATCCGGACGATCCTGCCGAAGGATCTGGTCATCGCCGCGGTCGGCGGTGTCTCGGATAAGAATTTTGCCGACTATACATCGGCCAGCATCATGGCGTTCGGGCTCGGAACCAGCCTCTATAAACCCGGCATGAACGCAGCGGAGGTGCGCGAACGCGCCACTGTCACACTGTCGGCCTATGATGCAGCCATCGGAGGATAAGAGCTTGGCGACTGTTTTTCCCTTTGCCGGACGTGTTCTTGACGAGACGCCGATGCTGCTCGGCGAAGGCCCGACCTTCGACCCTGCGACCGGCACGGCCTGGTGGTTCAACATTCTCGAGCGGGAATTGCATGAACTGCACCTCGCCTCCGGCCGCAAGACCGTCCATGCCCTGCCCTTCATGGGCAGCGCTCTGGCGAAAGTCAGCGACAGCCAACAGTTGATCGCCTCCGATGACGGGCTTTTCCTGCGTGATACGAAGACTGGTGTGCTGACTCTGCATGCGGAGCTGGAAAAGGACCTGCCCGGCAACCGGTCCAATGACGGACGCATGCACCCTTGCGGCGCGCTTTGGATCGGCACCATGGGCCGCAAGGCGGAAACCGGCGCGGGCAGCATCTATCATGTTTACAAAGGCACAGTGACGAAGCTGTTTGCCGATATCAGCATTCCGAATTCGATCTGCTTCTCGCCCGATGGTGCGACCGGATATTACGTCGATACCAAGGTGAACAAGCTGCTGCGCGTGCCGCTCGATCCCGAGACCGGCCTCCCCTCCGGCAAGGCTGAAGTCTTCATCGATTTGACAGGAGTCGATGGCGGTATCGACGGCTCGGTCTGCGATGCCGAAGGGCATATCTGGAACGCTCGTTGGGGCGAAGGCGCGGTTGATCGTTATGATACCGACGGCAACCATATTGCCCGATATGCGGTGCCCGCGGGACAGACGACCTGCCCGGCCTTCGTCGGCCCGGAAGCATCGCGCCTTCTCGTGACGTCGGCGCGTGAAAATCTTGACGAGGACGCCCTAGCCGCCAATCCGCAGCACGGGTTGACGTTCGAACTGGGGGTTGAGGTCAAGGGCCGGTTTGAGCCGCTTTACAGGCTCTGAGACGCGGCACGCACCGCCTTCTCCTCATTCCCGTGCTTGTCGCAGGAATCTAGCCAGCCGAAGTCTTGGACCGAAGGGACTCTCTTCCCCGCGCAGACGCGTGTCGGCCGGGCTCCCGTGGCAAAGACAGGAATGAGGGGTGTTGGGGGCGCGCCCACCACCTCGCCCAAGGTCGTTCCGTTTCTCAGGAAATATCCGACAATATCTCGCGGTAATTCTCATGTAGATACCGCTGGGTCGCCGCGGCGTCGGCGGGGCGGCCGTAGAAGTAGCCTTGTCCCATGGCGCAGCCGAGCGCGCGCAGTTTTTCCTCTTCCGCCCGCTCCTCTATCCCTTCGGCCACGACTTCCAGATCAAGCCCTTCGCACATGGCGACGATGGCCTTGATGATATGTTCGGAAGGGCGGTCGCTGCTGATGCGCGAGACGAAAGCGCGGTCGATCTTCACCTTGTCGAATGTGAAATCCCGCAGGCGGCCGAGGCTCGATTGGCCGGTGCCGAAATCGTCGAGAGAAATACGAACGCCCGCGCTCTGCAACTCGCTGATGATCCGCTGGGCGGTATCGGCGGAGGTCATGACCGCCGTTTCGGTGATTTCAAGCTCCAGCCGGTGCGGGTCGAGGCCGACACGCGAAAGTATGGACAGAATATTGTCGGCCGTGCTGGGGTCCATCAGTTGCGCTGACGACAGGTTGAAGGACAGAAAGAGCTCACGCGGCCAGAAAAGCGCCGCTTCCGCGGCTTTTCTGAGCAGGGCCTCCGAAAGCGCATCGATGAAACCGCGTTCTTCGGCCAGCGGCACAAAAACCGCAGGCGATACGAAGCCGAGATCCGGATCGTTCCAGCGCGCGAGCGCCTCGAAACCGATGACCTTCGCCTCCTCCAGCCGGACGATGGGCTGGAAATGCACGTCGATCGCGTCGGTGATGATCGCGTTTCTGAGCGCCTGCTCAAGCTGCGTGGCGCGCTTCATCTCCTGCGCAATCTCACGCGAATAGACGGTGATCTGGCCGCGGCCGCGCCGCTTGGAGCGGTAGAGCGCCGTCTCGGCGCTTTTCAGCAGATCCTCAAAATCATCGCCGGCGAAGGGATAGATGGCAAAGCCGAACGAGGAGGAAAGCCGGACGTTACGATCACCAAGATCATAGGGAGCGGAGAGCACGTCCTTGATCATGTTGCCGACACGCTCGGCACCGGTGCGTTCGAACACCAGCGGCAATACGAAAGCGAATTCGTCGCCGTCATGGCGCGTCACGATGGCGCCATCGGGAATGCAGGCTTTGAGGCGGTGAGCAACCTGGCAGAGGATTTCATCGCCCGCCTGCACGCCGAAAAGGTCATTGATGGGTTTGAAGCCGTCTATATTGGCAATGCCGACCGTGAAGGGTGCTGGATCGCTGGAGCGTTCGCTGGCGAGCATGCGGATCTTGTCCCGCAAACGGTAGCGGTTGCCGAGCCCTGTCAGCGGATCGCTGTAGGCCATCGCCTGAAGCTCGTTCTGGCTAACCTGCAACGTTTGCGGCTCTGCCCGTTTCATTCCTGCATCTCTTGAATCCTCTATCGACCGCGATCACAATGCAGGGCAAGTATTAAAAAAGCCATAGAGCGACGAACCGAAAAACGCAGACCGCCCTCGTTGAAACCCGCTGCCAGCACAAAGCGGCCGAGGCGGCGGCAATTAATTGTATGTTTACGCCACGCCGTTCGATGGTTGGGGGGCTATCACGCCTGCAGCTGCAGCACGTCCTTGCCAAAAAGCCGCACAAAAACAGCCTCCACCATATCGGGGCTGACAGGTTTCAGCAGCATGTCCTCCATCCCGGATGCGAGGCATTTGTCGAGGTCGCCTTCGAATGCGTGGGTAATGACGCCGACAACAGGAATGCGCTTTTCACCCGAAAGATCGCGCATGCGGCGGGCGACCTCGAAGCCGTCGATATCGGCAAGCGTCGTGTCAAGCAGGACGACCGACGGAGCCTGTTCCACGAAGAGACGCAGCGCTTCCTCGCCCGACGTGGCGAGCCGCCAGGAAAGCCCGAGACCCTCAAGTATCTGCGAAAAAACGATCTGGTTGACCCGGTTGTCCTCGACGAGAAGAACGTCGCACACGCCGCCGTTGCTGAGGATTTTGGGCAGGTCCTGCGTCATGATCTCCCAGTCCTCCTCTACCGATTTCTCCCTCGGCACCGAATGGAGCCCTACAGCCACATGATGCAACAACGACGCGTCAATCTCGTCCTCCTCGATGCTGACGACGGGCAGATGGTGTGCCGCGGCAATATCGAGGCATGCGATGCTCATCTGGGCGTCGATGACAACAACATCGATGACAACCCCGGCGGAGGCGGCGACATCGATAAAGGCGCGCTGCTCTTCCTCGCTCGTCACCGCTGCATGGTCCATGCCACCTGCCGTGAGCTGGCGGCCGGCGGCCTCTGCAAAGCGGCCGTTTTCGGAGACGACCAGCACCGCCTTGCTTTTCAGCAAGCCGTTACGGCCTTCCTTCTCCTCATCCTTTCCATAGGTTGAGGACACAAAGGCCACATGCTCCAGAGAAGGGATGACGGGCATGCCGTTCGCATCGAGCGTGGCGAGCGCAGTCACATCCTCCATCGTCGTCACCAGGAAATAACGGCCTGGCCGTCCTACGCGCTGTTTGCGCGTGATCGTCAGTATCTCTTCACCGTTCAGGCGTCTCACCCTTTCCGGAATGACGCTTGGCGTGCCGCTCTCCAGTACCGTCCGGTCGGCCGCATCGATCCGCCCCGCAACCTTGCGTGAATGGAGATCGAAGACCGTGCGTCCGAGCAGGCTCTCGGGGCTGGTTTCGACCAGGGTGCAGGCGGATTTATTCACGGCGGCATAGGCCAGGTTCCGGTCCTTGACGAAGACGGGAAACGGCAGATTGTCGAGAATATCCTCGAGGAGCTGTACGCGCTCGAGATCGATACGCCATTGTTCTTCGCGCTTCTTCTGTTCAGAAATATCCGCGAGGACACTAATGCCGAGACCGGATGGCAGGCGGTTCATGACAAAGCGCAGGAACCTCTCCCCCTTCAGCCGTTCGGTTTTTTCAGACCGTTCCTTCCAGTGCAGAGCCAGCCGTTCGCCGATCCACTCTTCCCGACCGAGCTGGCGGGCATTGGCGGCAGGATTTTCCGTCTCGATATGGTAACAATCGTACAGGGCGCCCAGATAATCGCGCAGCCGCGCGCCGGGGTCGATGACGGCCTCTTCCAGCGGGAAAAAACTGAGGAGCTTCCGGCTTGCGAAAATAATGTGATCGTTACGGTCGTAAACGACGATCGCCGCGCCAAGCGCGTCGCAAAGGGCATCAAGCATCACCGTATGAACGCCCGCGCCGGAGGACGCCAAATCACTCAACTGCAAACTCCCGCCTGTTTTAATGGGTCAGGCTTTTGTTTCTATTGGAATCGTCCAGGGCAGATGCCGGGATGAAACGAAAATTCCGGAAAACAGACATCAGGGTTTGCCGCTTGAAGCAGTCTTGAGGAGAAGATGACGCTCACCCATAGTCGACGTCACACACCACCCGGCAGAGGCGGCCCCGTTTCTGCGGTCATTTCAAGCTGCCCCACCATAAACAAGGGCGATTAAGGGCGGATTAACGCTTAAACTGCATTGGCGGAAATGGTCCGGTGCCATGCAACCTGCAAAACATGTGCAAATTTCCGCGGTCTCAGTTTTTTGCTTTCGAAGCCGGCGCGAATCCGCGAAAATGGCGATCATGGCCATCAAGCAGCTCTCAGAAACCCTTATCAACCAGATCGCCGCCGGCGAGGTCATCGAAAGACCCTCCAGCGCCACGAAGGAACTGGTGGAAAATGCCATCGACGCCGGGGCGACGCGCATCGAGATCGCCACGGCGGGCGGCGGCAAGGGGCTGGTGCGGATTACCGACAATGGCTGTGGCATGTCTCCGGCCGATCTCGAGCTTGCGGTCAGGCGGCACTGCACCTCGAAGATTTCCGATACACTTGACGATATACGCACGCTCGGCTTCCGCGGCGAGGCACTGCCCTCCATCGGCTCCGTGGCCAAGCTGACGATCACCAGCCGCCAGCAGGGCGCGGAGCAGGGTTCGGTGATTTCCGTCACCGGCGGCAAGGTTTCCGATGTGAGGCCCGCCGCCTCGAATGCCGGCACCATCGTCGAGGTGCGCGACCTGTTCTTCGCCACACCGGCACGGCTGAAATTCCTGAAGACGGAACGCGCCGAAGCGGCCGCAATCACCGAAGTCGTCAAACGCATGGCGATCGCCTTTCCGCATATCCGCTTCGTGCTGTCAGGCACGGATCGGTCGACGCTCGAAATTCCGTCGACGGGTGACGATCATCTGGCCCGCATGGCGCAGATTCTCGGTGCGGACTTCAAGGACAACGCCATCGAAATCGATGCCGGGCGTGAGGATGTGACGCTGACGGGCTTTGCCGGCGTGCCCACCTTCAACCGTGGCAATTCCGCGCATCAATATGTCTTCGTCAACGGCCGTCCGGTGCAGGACAAACTGCTTTTATCCGCCATTCGCGGTGCTTATGCCGAAACCGTGCCGCATGGGCGATATCCTGTCGCGGTGCTTTCCATCACGCTCGATCCCGCCTTTGTGGATGTGAACGTACACCCGGCGAAATCCGACGTTCGTTTTCGCGACCCCGGGCTCATTCGCGGGCTGATCGTCGGCGCGATCCGCCAGGCGCTGACGCGTGACGGCGACAGGGCGGCAACGACGGGCGCCAGCCAGATGATGAACGCCTTCCGCCCCGGCTATAGCCCTTCTGGCCTCAGGCCATCGCCTTTCACGACCGCTCCCGCGCCATGGTCCGCCGCGACCTCGCCGTCACGGCCGCTCGCCGTTTCAGGCGCAACGCAGTTTTCGGAGGCGGTACAATCACATTTCTCGGACATCACCACCCCAACGGCGCGGGCCGAGTCTCGGGAAACTTATGAAGCCGGCGCGAGCTCCTCGCCCGAGCCCACGCTCTACCCGCTCGGGGCCGCACGGGCGCAGCTGCACGAGAACTACATCATCGCGCAGACAGAAAACGGCCTTGTCATCGTCGACCAGCATGCGGCGCATGAGCGGCTGGTTTTCGAGCAGATGCGGAATGCGCTGCATTCCAAACGGCCGGCTTCGCAGGTGCTGCTCATCCCCGAAATCATCGACCTGCCGGAAGAAGATTGCGACCGGTTGATGGATCACGCCACCAGTTTCGATGCGCTGGGGCTCGTCATCGAGCGTTTCGGGCCGGGTGCCGTCGCCGTTCGCGAAACCCCGGCCATGCTGGGTGAGGTCAACGTGCAGGGATTGGTGCGCCAGCTTGCCGACGAGATCGCCGAATGGGACGCCGCCTCGACGCTTGCCAACAAGCTGGAATATGTCGCCGCCACGATGGCCTGCCACGGCTCGGTGCGTTCCGGCCGGCGCATGCGGCCGGAGGAGATGAATGCGCTTCTGCGGCAGATGGAAAATACACCGGGTTCGGGCCAGTGTAATCATGGCCGTCCGACCTATATCGAACTGAAGCTTTCCGATATAGAACGGCTCTTCGGCCGCAGCTGACGCTTCTTACATGCAAGGGCGTCGGGGCTGGCCTTGCGCCACGCCGGCCTATATAAATTCAGGATACTGGAGCATCCGGATTGTTCAGGAAAACGCTACGCCGTTTCGGACTGGGTGCCCTGACAGGACAGAGCAGGAGACGAAAACGGATGAACAGATTTGAAGGAGGCGGCAATCGCCTCGCCGTCATCGAATATCTCGACGGTGACTTCCGCATCGTCCAGACCGGCTCGCATGTCATCTGCGCCATGACAGGCAAGAGCATTCCGCTCGATGAGCTGCGCTACTGGAGCGTGGCGCGGCAGGAGGCCTATGTGGATGCCGCGGCTTCTCTGGAAGCCGAAAAGAAGGCTGGTACTTTGCCGGCATAAGGAGCGAAGCGACGCGTCGAGTGTCGCGCGTGTGCCTCCCTCGTCCCTATGCTCGTCACGTCAGTGAGGAGAAACCGGCGCACGACGGTTTGTCTTTTTTTCGGTACCTTAAAGCGACGTCCGCGAATTATCCCGAAGCAAACGGGCGCGGCAGTTCGCCACGGCCGTATCGATAATGGTTCCAGCCGCATTGGGATCGTCGAACACCATGTCGACCTCGATCACCAGGCTGTTCCAGAGCAATTCCTCTGCCCGGCCGTGGTGCCCGTTAAGCCGCACGGCATCCTTGGCCGTGGTGACAAGTTGCAGATCCGCCTTGCCTGCGTCCTGCAGAAGATCGGCAATCTCGTCATCGCTGAAGTGGTGATGATCCGGGAAAGAGCGCTGCATCACGATATCGCCGCCGAGCGCTTCGACGGTTCGATAAAATTTGGCCGGGTCGGCTATGCCCGCATAGGCCAGCACACGCCTTCCCCTGAAATCCTGCGGCTCCTGCGGCGTGATCGCCGCAACGAAAACGGGTTTAGCAGCCTTTGCGGCTCGCCGCACAAGGGCATCGGCCGCGTGACCATTACCGACCTTCAGGAGCCCGGTCATATGCCGCATCTGTTCGGCGAGCGGGGCTCTTACCGGACCGCCCGGCACCAGATGGCCGTTGCCGATGCCGCGCATCGTATCGATGACGACAAGCGCATAATCCAGCGTCAGACGCGCACTCTGAAATCCGTCATCCATGATGATGAGATCGACGCCCTCTTTGATCAGGCGATGCGCACCCTCAACGCGGCGGCGCGAAATCACCGTCACCGCTTCGCGCGCCAGAAGCAACGGCTCGTCGCCGACATCGGCAGAGCGATGATGTGCGGGATCGACAAGGGTGGTGACATCCAGTGTGCCGCCATAACCGCGGCTGAGAAATCCGGGTTTCAAGCCTTTCGCAACGGCGGCCCTTGCAATTGCCATTGCCGTCGGCGTCTTGCCGGCGCCACCCACGGTAAAGTTGCCGATGCAGATGACCGGAACGTTGACACTTGCCCTTTTTGCCGTCCGCATGCGCCGGCCGGCGACCTTGCCGTAAAGAAGCGAGAAAGGAGACAGGAGCCACGCCTGCCAGCCCGCTTTCTGCCACCAGAAGGGCGGCGCTTCAGAAACCATCTATTCCCGCTCCCGGCCGGGTCGCCCACGGCATTGCGTTCGCCATTTCACGTCTGGGAGGTTGTTTGCCAGAAAAAACCGTAAATTGCAAAATCCGAATAGACGGCTTTACGCACCGGTGCTGATACGGACTGGCCGTGATTTAACATGGAACTTCAATCTGCGCGCCGCGATATCCATTTTCTCCGTCATACCGGCTCAAGGCCGGCATGACGGGACGTAGAGAGTGCCGCGACAATGCAAACCGTGCGGCACCGCTTCAAACAGCCCGTTCCGGCAGAAGCGCTTCGAGCCCGGTGATGTCATCGAAACAATAATGGGCATCCGCACCCAGGCTTTCGCGAGAGCCGGTGCCGGTGAGAACGGCGACCCTGAGACCCGCGCCGGCGTTTTTCGCCATATGCAGATCGTGGTTATTATCGCCGACGACGGCCACGCGGTCGGGAGAGATACCGATCGCCTGACAGAAGCCGAGGACCATGCCGGGCTGCGGCTTGGTGCCGTAACCGCTGTCATATCCCGCAACGAAATCGATATCGTTTTCGAAACCGAAGCGGATGGCCGTCTGGCGGATGGAGTTTTCGTTGTCGCTGGAGGCGATACCGAGCTTGTAGCCGCGAGCCTTCAGCCTCGCGAAAAAACCCTTGAGATCGGTCACCGGCACGGATTTATCCGCGGCCTCGGTAAAAAGCCGGTCGAGACGTTGCGTGAGCTCGGCAACATCGCAGGGCGAGCCGGCGGCGACGAGACCGGCGGCGATCTCCGCCGTGTTGCCGGCGGCCAGAAGACTGTCGGGCACGACATGACCGGTAACGGGATCCATGCCGCAGGCGGAGAGAAGCCTGTCGGCGAGGACGGGATCTCCCTTGGCCGCAATCGACGCGAGTTCGCGGTTCACCGGTCCCCAGCTTGCGTCATAGCCCAGCAGCGTGCCGTCCTTGTCGAAAAGCACTGCGGCGATTGACTGCGCGGCGTTGAGTTCTATATCCGCTACCATGATCCGATGGCGCTCCGCGGCTGCAGCTTGGCGGAAACGGTGAGCGGGTTGATATAGGGCTCCAGCGCCTTCACCGTGGAGGACAGCGCGCCGCGCATATCCTGAATGACCCGATTGCCCGCATCGATCATCTTGTAGCGCTCATTATCGTTGACCAGCAGATAATGCACCGCCTTTGCCAGCATCTCCACATCACGGATGATGCGGCCACCACCTGCGCGGATCAGCTTCTGATAGGCCTCGCGGAAGTTCTGCACATGCGCGCCCGACAAAACCGCACAGCCAAGCATGGCAGGCTCCAGCGGGTTCTGCCCGCCTTCGGCCGTCAGCGAGCGGCCAACAAAGGCAAGCTCGGTCAGCCGCAGGTAAAGCCCCATTTCCCCAATGGAGTCCCCGAGGAAAATATCGGTTTCAGGCGTTATCACATCATTGCGGCTGCGGCGAGCAACGGAGAGATTCATGCCCTTCAGCATGGCCTCCACCTCATCTCCACGCTCGGGATGGCGCGGCACGATGATGGTCAGTTGCCCGTTGCGCGACTTGATCGCCGCATGCACGGTGGCTGCGGCCTTCTCCTCACCGTCGAAGGTTGAGATCGCCGCCCATGTCTTGCGATTGCCGACCTGCTTGCGGTAGCTCTCCAGCAGCGCCTCGTCACAGGGCGGCGGGTCGGTGTCACCCTTGAGGTTACCCGATATCACCACCGGCCAGGAACCGAGATCGCGGAAACGTTCGGCATCGAGATCGGATTGGGCAACCACCAGCGCCAGCTTGGAAAACAGCGATTCAGCAATGTCGTGGCGAGCTTTCCAGCGATCGAAGGAACGGTCGGAAAGGCGTGCATTGACCCGGATCTGCGGAATGTGCCGACGCTCCAGTTCCATCATCGTCACCGGCCAGATTTCGGACTCGGCCGTGATGGCGGCATCGGGTGCCCAGTAGGTCAGGAAACGGTTGACCGCGATCTTGATGTCGAGCGGCACATATTGGTGGATCACGTCATCGCCGAGCCGGGTGCGGGTCAGTTCGGCCGAGGTGACCGTACCCGTGGTCAGAAGCACGAAGATGTCGCGTTTGCGGATTTCGCGGATGAGCGGAATAAGCGCCAGCGTTTCGCCGACACTTGCGGCGTGGAACCAGACGAGCGGCCCACGCGGGCGCTCGGCACTCGCATAACCGAAACGTTCGAGCCGGCGGCGTTTGTCTTCCTTGCCCTTGGCGGCCCGATAGGAAAGATAGGGCTTGGCAAACGGGTAAGCGGCGATACCGGCAATGCGGTAACCGGAAAGAGCGAAACGTGCGATACGGCTGCTCATGACAGTCTGCCCTTGATCATTCCGCGCAATGCCCTGTCCCTGTTCTGGTTGTTATCGCCGCCTACTTCTTCTCAAATTGCGTCATTTTTTGTCATCGGAAACGAAAGCGCGATCACATTTTCTCGTAACGGCATTCCCGGGCTGCGCCGCTCGCGCAGGAATCACGGGAAAGCGCGCTTTCATCCAATAGTATTACAACGCAAGGGCAAAGGGACTCAAATTTTGTCGTCAGGATTGAGAAGACGGTGCATATGCACGATAAAATAACGCATATGGGCGTTATCGACAGTCATCTGTGCCTTCGACTTCCAAGCCGTGAGCGCGGAGGCGTAATCTGGGTAGATGCCGACGATGTCGAGCGCGCTCAAATCCCGGAACTGAACATCCTGAAGGTTTTCCAGTTCGCCGCCGAAGACGAGGTGCAGCAGCTGTTTCGGTTTGCCAGTTTCCGTCATGTCTTATCTCTTTCTTGAACTCTGAGAGAGGCCTTCATCTGCGGGATTTCCCGCCAAACGTCAACTGCCAGACGGATGTGAAAACGCTTTCAAAAGTGCAGGCAGCGCATAATTTGCTGCGGCGCACAATGCGGGGTGGTTCACCCGGCGGCGATTATACATCAGAGGTTTGCCATCCAGACCGGCAAGCCGGCCGCCGGAGCGTTCGAGAATGAGATCGGCCGCGGCCAGATCCCACTCGTGTGAGTTGGGCATGACCAGCGTACCGTCGATACGACCATCCGCCACCATCGCCAGCCGGTAGGCCAGCGACGGCACATGCGGGACACGCTCGACATTGTTGCGCATCGTTTCCGGCAGATGCGTGATCGCCTCTGCCGCGGCGGCGAGATGGAAGGTGCCGGTATTGCCGCCGCTTGCGGAGATGGGGCTTCCGTTTTTTAACGCCACGCCGCCCTCTATCGCGGTAAATTCCTCCGACAGCGCCGGTGCGACGAGCACGCCCACCACCGGCCGCCCTTCATGCACCACGGCAACGCTGATGCACCAAGTATCCCTGCCGCCAATGAAGGCGCGGGTGCCGTCGATGGGATCGACCACAAAGACGGTGGAACGGGAAAGCCTGTCCGCGTCGTCATCCGTCTCTTCGGAAAGCCAGCCATAATCCGGCCGGGCGGAGCGCAGAATGGTTTCGAGGATTTCATTGGCGGCGTAATCGGCCGCGCTTACCGGCGAAAGCCCGCCATTCTTCCACCAGACCTCGGGATCCTTGCGGAAGAAACCGAGGGCTGTCTCGCCCGCCTTGCGGGCGGCTTCGAGGACCAGCCTCAGATCGGAGGCCCAGCGGGCCTCATCCATGTCGTTCATCTTGCCGTCTTTTCCGCGCGCCTCAGATGGCGCGCCCGTTTTTCTGTTCGCACTTGCATATGAAGCGCCAGCGAAAATCCCGCAGGTCGCCTCACTTGCCTGCGATCGTCATGCCTTCGATGGCGAGCGTCGGGGCCGCGATGCCGTATTTGCGATCAATATCATTGGCCGGCGTGATCCGCATGAACATGTCCTTCAGGTTCGAGGCAATCGTGACCTCGGAAACCGGAAAGGTCTTTTCGCCGTTCTCGATCCAGAAACCGCTCGCGCCGCAACTGTATTCACCAGTGATCATGTTGGCACCGTGGCCGATCAGCTCGGTGACGTAAAAGCCCGACCCGACCTGCCCCAACAGGTCCTCCGGCGAAAGATCGCCCGGCTCCAGAGCAAGGTTGGTGGAGGCCGGCGAGACCGAAGTGCCGCCACGCACGCCGCGGCCGTTGGTTTCCAGGCCGAGTTCCCGTGCCGCGGAGGTGGAGAGGAACCAGTGCTTCAAAACGCCATCCTCAATCATCGTCATCTTTTCGCCGCGAACACCTTCGCCATCGAACGGACGGGAGGAAGGGCCACGCACGATCTGAGGATCGTCGGTGAGGTACAGGCCTTTTTTCAGCACCTGCTGGCCCATCTTGTCGCGCAGGAAGCTGGTCTTGCGGGCAACGGAAGCGCCGTTGATCGCGCCTGCAATCGCACCGACGAGGCCGCGGGCGATACGGGGATCAAACACGACAGTGATGTTGCTGCCGGTATCGACCTGGCGCGGGCCAACACGGCGCACGACTTTTTCCCCGGCGCGGCGGCCGATCTCTTCGGCGGCATCGAGATCTGCATAATAAAGGCGGCTGTCGAAATCGTAGTCGCGCTCCATCTTCGTGCCTTCGCCGGCGATGACACTGACGGAACGGCTGAAACGGCTGCCCATATAGCTGCCGGCAAAGCCATGCGAGGTGACGAGAACGAGACCGCCCATGCCGCTCGATGCCCCGGCGCCGGAGGAATTGCTGACGCCCTTGACCGCCAGCGCCGCCTCTTCCGAAGCAAGGGCCGCCTCGCGCAATTGATCCGCAGACACGTCCGTTGCATCGAAAAGTTCGAGATCGTCATAGGAAGTTGCCAGCCGTTCCTTGTCCGCAAGGCAGGCAAAGGGGTCTTCCGGCGAAACCTTCGCCATGGCAACTGCCCTTTCCGCCAAGGTCTTCAGATCGAAACCGGGATTGGCCGAAACGCTTGCCACCCGGCGGCCAACGAAGACACGCAGGGAAAAATCGTCGCTTTCGGAGGATTCGGTGCTTTCCACCTTGCCGAGCCGCACGCCGACCGATTGTGAGCGCGAACGCACGACAACAGCATCCGCCTCATCCGCGCCGGCGGCCCGGGCAAGATCGACAAGCTGGCTGGCGCGCTCGAGAAGTTTGGAAGAATCTATTTCTGAGGACATGAGTTGGCCTTTCATTCCTGTTCCATTTATTGTGCCAGCAACCCCGCATCAAGGGCGAAACGTCGCTTTCTCCGTCCGGAGGGCGCCATCGCCACCCTATTCGAAAGTTCGCCCGCATGACCGAGCACGACGCTCTCTTTTCCGAACCCTTGCTGCTTCTGGCCGGCGCGGTCATTGCGGCCTCCGTTTTCCGCAAACTCGGACTTGGCACCGTGCTCGGTTATCTGGTGGCCGGCATCGTCATCGGGCCGTTCCTGCATCTGGTTACCGATGCGAAGGACATCTTCAACGTCTCGGAACTCGGCGTCGTTTTCCTGCTCTTCATCATCGGGCTGGAACTCAAGCCGTCGCGCATCTGGCAGATGCGGCGCGATATTTTAGGGCTGGGGCTGGCGCAAGTATTGGTGACGGGCACTGTGCTTGCGGCGATTGTATGGTGGGCGGAGCTGATCGACTGGCGCGGCAGCCTCGTCGCAGGTTTCGGCCTTGCGCTTTCCTCCACCGCCTTTGCGCTGCAGATCCTTGCCGATGACGGCGACATGAATACAAGGCACGGCAACCGGTCCTTCTCGATCCTGCTGTTTCAGGATCTCGCCATCGTGCCGCTTCTTGCCCTTGTCACCATTCTTTCCAACCGGCCCGATGTGCCGACGGATTCCATGGTATCCGATCTCATCGCCTCCGTTCTCGCGGTGGCGGGCATGGTATTGGCCGGTCGATACCTTCTGACGCCGATGTTCCAGATCATCGCCCGCACCGGCGCGCGGGAGGTGATGATCGCCGCTGCGCTCTTCGTCGTCATCGGCGCCGCCGCGATCATGGAGGCGGTCGGCCTGTCGATGGGCATGGGCGCGTTGCTGGCGGGGTTGATGCTGTCGGAATCCTCCTACCGGCACGAGCTGGAGGCCGATATCGAGCCGTTTCGCGGGCTGTTCCTGGCATTGTTCTTCATGGCCGTCGGCATGTCGCTGCATGTCCATATCGTTTATGAGAACATCGTGCTTATCCTGATCGCCGTGCCTGTCATGATGGCGGTGAAGGCTGCGCTGATCTATGGCCTCTGCCGCGTCGCAGGCTCATCGCGTTATGCATCGAGCCGCATCGCTTTGCTTCTGGCGCAGGGTGGCGAATTCGGCTTCGTGCTCTTTACCACGGCAGCCGCCTCGGGGCTGTTTCCGCAGGCAACCGCGTCGATCCTCGTTGCCGTCGTTACGCTCTCCATGGCGCTGACGCCGCTTCTTGCAGTAATTTCCCGTCGGCTGACGGCGGAGGATGCGGAAGAAGACAAGCTGGAAGAGGATTTCGATGGAGCCGGCGCGGATGTTCTGATGATCGGCTTCTCCCGTTTCGGTCAGATCGCCTCGCAGATCCTTCTCGCCGGCGGGCGCGACGTGACCGTGATCGACAGTTCCGCCGATCGCGTGCGTCAGGCCGCCCGTTTCGGTTTCCGTATCTTTTTCGGTGATGGCACCCGCAAGGACGTGCTGATCGCCGCCGGCATCGAACGGGCCGATCTGGTGGCTGTCTGCACCCACAAGAAGGAAGTCACCGACCGCATCATCGACATGATCCAGTCGGAATTTCCAAGCGTGCGCATCTATGCCCGCTCCTATGACCGCATTCATTCGATCGACCTTAGAAAAAAGGGCGTGGAGTATGAGCTCCGCGAAACGCTGGAATCCGGCCTGCTGTTTGGCAGGCGCATTCTCGAGGGGCTTGATATGGATGGCGACAGGGCTCTGGCGATTGCCGACGACATTCGCGAACGCGATGAGGAACGACTGCAGTTGCAAGCCGTGGAAGGCCTCGCCGCCGGCCGGCAGATGCTGCACAACAAGCCGGTACGCGAGGTGAAGCCGGAACCGCTGATGAAGCCGAAGAACAAGGCGGAAAAGCGGGAGGAGGAGGATATGGAAGACAGCGAGACGGAGGTGTCGTTGTGAAATGTGTTCTTCGTGGTGGCTGGGATAGTGCCACTTGTTTCTTCTCCCCGCCGGGGAGAAGAAATGCGCGGCACCGCTCGTTCCTAGCGAATACTCAGGGATTGCTGCTTAAGCCTCCACGCCCTGCCCGCGATGAAACAGCTCCACCTGCATTTCAATCTGCCGTTTGAGATCGTCCTTGATGCCGGACGAGGCGTTCAGCACCTCTTCCGACTTCAGGAAGTCCAGCACGCCGAAACGGTGAACCGGAGGGCGCAGGAAAATGTGTGGCGGGCGCAGTCTGAGCTTCAGGGCAATCGCCGCCTGCATCATCAGCTGGCTGGCGCCGAACAGGCTTTCCAATCGGCTGGGCATGGTGGTCCCATCCCCTTCCGGGCCACCGACGACATCGACGCCAATGACGATATCGGCGTGATCCAGCAAATGTTCATAGGGAACCGGATTGAAGATGCCGCCATCGATCATGATGCGGCCATCGATACGAACAGGCATGAACAGCGCCGGAATGGCGGCTGAAGCCGCCAGCGCCTGGATGATCTCGCCGCTCTCGACCACCACTTCGGTCTGGGCGTAATAATTCGTGGTTATCACTTTCAGCGGAATGGCGAGTTCGGAAAAATCCTTCGGCAGCGCCCGTGGCATCAAGGCGTGGAGAATGAGTTCGAGATTGAACTGGCCGAGACGAAAACCGTCCACCGCATGGCGCATCGATGCCGGGCCGAGGCTCCAGAGCCGGTTGGCGACCGAACCTTTGCGTCCCATGAGTTCCAGCGTGTATTCGCGGATTTCGCGGCCAGACATGCCGGCCGCCATGCCCGCGCCGATGATGGAGCCGATGGAGGAACCGGAGAGTATCACCGGCCGGATGCCGAGTTCGTCGAAAGCCTCGATAACGTTGATATGGCAGATGCCGCGTGCGCCGCCGCCGCCGAGCGCCAGTCCGAATGTCGGCTCATGATTGCCCGCACCATCGCCTTCGAGAACTTCTTCTCCGGCGCGGACGATCGTGACGCTTTCGTTCCCAGCCTGATCCATGCGAAACACCCAAAACTGGTTACCACGGTGAAGGGGTCTGCCTATCCGGCAAACACGACAAGACCGTGGCGTGACGGGGCACTCCCCGTCAGGGCTCGTAGCGGTAGAAATGCATCTTCGTGTCGCCGAAGATGCGGCTTTCAAGCAGCTTGAACACCGGATCGACATTGACCGTCACATCGCCACGCTCTTCCAGAATGGCAAGCGCGCCGGCGTTGAGCCAACCGCCACTATGGGCAGCCGCGAAAGCCTTTTCGCCATGGCCATAGCCATAAGGCGGATCGGCGAAAAGAAGATCGAACGGTTCGATATTGTTGACGCCGCCGAGCTTGGTGGCATCACGCCGCAAGATGCGGGCGCGGCCATGCAGACCCAGCGCATCGATATTTTCCCAAAGCAGCCCCCTGCCCTCGACGCCGTTTTCGACGAAGAGCGCCACACGACAGCCGCGCGAAAGCGCCTCCAGCCCGACCGCACCGGTCCCGGCGAAAACGTCCAGAACGCGCGTGCCATCCAGACTTTCCGGATAGGCATGGCTCAGAATGTTGAAGAGGCTTTCCCGCGTCCTGTCGATGGTCGGACGAATGGAATTTGTTTTCGGCGCGGCCAAGCTCCGGCCGCGGAACTCACCGCCTACGATCCGCATTACGTGTCATTCCCCTGCCTCCAGAAGGTTTGCCACCCGGGCCCTTGCCGCCCGGCTTATTACCGCCGGGGCCCTTGCCGCCAGCGCCTTTTCCGGAAAACCCCGAACGTTCGCCACGCTCGCCCGATTTTCCGAAGGACGGCTTGCCAAAGCCGGGTTTGCCGCCCGGCTTGCCGCCGCGGGGCTTGTCACCCGCTGGCCGCTCGCCACGGGCGCGATCACCGTCGTCACGGGGTCTGTCGCGGAACGGACGGTCACCAGCGGGTCTTTCCCCCCGGGCGGTGCGATCGCCGAAACTCTTTTCGCCACGAGGGCGGTCGCTGCGCGGACGGTCACCGTCTTCGCGCGGGCGGTCACGGAAGGGCCGGTCGCCAAAGGGTTTGTCGCCCCGGGCCGGACGGTCACCAAACGGCTTGGCACCACGCGGGCGGTCGCCATCTTCACGGGGACGGTCGCGGAACGGCCGATCGCCGAACGACTTGCCGCCGCGTCCGCCACGATCGCCAAAATTCTTCTCGCCACGTGCGGAGCGATCGCCACGGCCCTGCCCGCGGTCATCGTCGCGGGTGGGTTCGGAACGAATCCACTCACCGTCTTCATCGGCATGGCGCACGAGGCTGCGGCGGGCTTCGTCCTGCGCAGAAGGCTTCTTGAACAGGCTTTCCGCCTCAGCACGGGCCGAAGACTTGCGTTCCTTGCCGTCACGGGTCGGCTTCGCGCCAGGCGCCATCCAGACATTGGCCGTGCGGCTTGTGCCGGCAGGCTGGCGGGGGCGGCGGTCGTCACCCTCGTCCTCGGTGCGGCCCTTGGCGCCGAACTTGCCGGCAGGCTTGGAGCCGAACTTGCCGGCGGGCTTGTCGCCCCGCTTGGTGTCAAGGCGGCCAAGCGCCTTTTCACGGCGGTCCTCGGACTTGCCGCCTTTTTCGAAGCGTGGCTTGCCTTCCGGCGCATCGCTCTTTGCCCATTCGGCCTTCGCGGGCCGCTTCGGCGCGTTGTCTTCCTCGTCCTCAACGGGGGCATTGTAGATCGGCGCATCGAAATTGGCGCCCGCCTGTTCGATCAGGCGAGGGCCGAGCTGGTCGCGCAGCATCCGGCCACGCACTTCCAGCACCTTGCCTTCGGGCAGATCGCCGAGCTGGAACGGACCGTAGGAAACGCGGATCAGACGGTTGACCTCGAGGCCGAGCGCGCCGAGCACGTTCTTGATCTCGCGGTTCTTGCCTTCGCGCAGGCCCATGCTGATCCAGACGTTGTGGCCCTGGGTACGGTCAAGCGTGGCGTCGATCGCGCCGTAGAGCACGCCATCGACGGCGATGCCTTCCTTCAGCTTGTCGAGCGCCGCCTGATCCACCTCACCATGGGCGCGCACGCGGTAACGGCGCAGCCAGCCGGTGGTCGGCAATTCCAGAACGCGGGAAAGACCGCCATCATTGGTAAGCAGCAGCAAGCCTTCGGTATTGATGTCGAGGCGGCCGATGGAGAGGACGCGCGGCAGGTCGCTCGGCAGATTGTCGAAAACGGTCGGGCGGCCTTCCGGGTCGGAATTGGTGGTCACCAGACCGGCGGGCTTGTGATAAAGCCACAGCCGCGTGCGCTCGGCGCCGCGAATCGGCATGCCATCCACTTCGATCTTGTCCGACAGCGTGGCGTTGACGACAGGCGTATCCAGCTTGACGCCGTTCAGCGACACGCGGCCCTCCATGATCATGCGCTCGACATCGCGGCGCGAAGCCACGCCGGCGCGCGCCATGATCTTGGAAATGCGCTCGGGCTTCGAGGCGCCAACGGTTTCCGGCACCGGGGCGGCCTTTGCCTCGGCAGGTTTCTTTTCGCGCTCGGCGGCGGGTTTGCCGGGGCCTTTCGGCTTCCTGTCTCGGCTAAATGTCTTGCCGCCGTCACGCTTCGGCTTGTCTTTAAAAGTCATTTGCTGTTTGCCTGTTGTTTGGGCTGTCCTATCAGGTCCAAGCACAAGGGTTAAGAGGAAATTGAAACGCAATGGCCGAAAGGACGCATTTCATGGAGCTGGCGCTTTGGGAAGCCCGTGCCGCCGGCGAGCGGCAGGAGGTTCCAATCGGTGCCGTACTGGTACTGGACGGTCGCGTCATCGCCCGTTCCGGCAACCGCACCCGTGAATTGAACGATGTGACGGCGCATGCTGAAATCGCCGTGATCCGTATGGCCTGCGAGGCGCTGGGACAGGAACGCCTGCCCGGTGCCGATCTCTATGTGACACTGGAGCCTTGCACCATGTGCGCGGCGGCAATTTCATTTGCCCGTATCCGTCGGCTCTATTATGGCGCGCAAGACCCGAAGGGCGGTGCAGTGGAGAGTGGCGTGCGGTTCTTCAGCCAGCCGACATGCCATCATGCGCCGGATGTTTATTCGGGACTGGCGGAGAGTGAAAGTGCTGACATCCTGCGGCAATTTTTCCGCGGGAAACGTCTCGACGACTGAGCGACTCGCGGGAGGCGTAAGCCTTCCCGCCAGCCATCAACCATTCGCCATTACTGGAAGGGGTTCCACCAGCTCTTGCCGGTGCCGGCCATTGCCGCTTCTTTCTTGCGGCGCTTTTCCTTTTTCTGCTCCGGCTCGCCGAGATCGGTCAGCTGATCCTGCGGAACGCTGCGATATTCGGCCGGTGGATCGGTGAGGAACTTGCGCTGGGCGTTGACCACAGAGCCGCCCTGGGCTTCGGCCTTGGCCTTGCGGAAGGCCTCCCACTTCTGGCTTTCGGTCATCTGACCGGCGGTGCCGTTGCCGGCGAGCAGCGGCGAACGATAATGCGGGTTGTTCTTGTTGGCATCCGCCTCATCGCGCAGGCGTTCGCGGGTTTCTTCCGGCGATTCGACCCATTGCGGGTTGTTTTCGCGGCTCGCCATGTTCTGCTGCGGCTGAGCCAGCTGCTCGGCACGGGCCTGGGCGGGAACGACGAGGCCCGGGCGAGGACCATATTTCAGGTTGCGCTTGGTCTGGTCGCCGGTGATCGAGGTTGCGTTGCCGAGATCGTCGACAAGCTGTTCGGCTGCCGTCTTGCCCGTACCGTAGGTCGGGCTCGTGCACGCGCCGAGCAGCACGCCTATCGTCGTGACGCCAACCACCGTGCGAAACATGCCCAAACCCTGCGCATTACCCTGCATCGTCTTCATTGAAACCCTTCCAGCCGTCCGTCCCACTTCGCCAGACATCGTCTTTCGGCAGGCGGCAGCCCGCATTGCCCTGTAAATCCGGCCATTTTCAGGCAGGTGTACCGGATGAAGAGGCAAAGCGCAATTCATCCGGCCATTTTCATTATGCCAGGGCCGCAAGCTCGCGCAGGGCGGCCGCATCGCGCGCCGAGACATCGGGATAATCCGGATCGGAGCCGACATCGGTGGTGATGCGCCACGAACGCGCGCATTTTTCACCTTCCGCGAGCTTCTGCTCGACCACGACCTTCGGAACTTCCGGCAGGCGGAAACCGTCGGCAGGGCCTTCGTCACCCACAACCGTGATGGCCGAGGTGATGCAGATTTCGGCGAAGTCCTGATCCTTCAGCGCGGCCAGCAGATCGGCGTCGGCGATGTGGACGACAGGTGCTGCCTCCAGCGAGGAGCCAATGCGCTTTTCACGGCGCTCGACTTCAAGCGCGCCCGTCACGACGGTGCGGACCTTGCGGATTTTCTCCCACTTCGCTTCCAGCGCATCATTCTTCCAGTTTGCCGGGATTTCCGGGAACTGGGCGAGATGCACCGACTCCGCATCCGGGTAACGCGACAACCACGCTTCTTCCGTCGTGAAGGGCAGCATGGGGGCAAGCCACGTCACCAGGCAATCGAACAGCTTGGCGATGACCGACAGGGCCGCGCGGCGCTTCAGCGACGACGGCGCGTCGCAATACAGCGTGTCCTTGCGGACGTCGAAATAGAAGGCCGAAAGCTCGACATTGGCAAAGTCGATCAGCGCACGGGTGATCTTCTTGAACTCGAAGCCGTCATAACCTTCGCGAACAACGCCATCCAGTTCGGACAGGCGATGCAGCACCAGCTTTTCCAGCTCCGGCAGATCGTCATAGGCGATCTCCTCACCCTTGTAATGGGCGAGCGTACCGAGCATCCAGCGGATGGTGTTGCGCAGCTTGCGATAGGCATCGACATTGGTCTGGATGATGGCCTTGCCGAGGCGCTGGTCTTCCCAGTAATCCGTGGTCATCACCCACAGGCGCAGGATATCGGCACCCGACTGGCTCATGACTTCCTGCGGAGCAACCACGTTGCCGAGCGACTTCGACTGTTTGCGCCCCTGCTCGTCCATGGTGAAACCGTGGGTCACAACGGCATTGTAAGGCGCACGGCCGCGCGTCGCGCAGCTTTCGAGCAGCGACGAATGGAACCAGCCGCGATGCTGGTCGGAGCCTTCGAGATAGACATCCGCCGGCCACTTCAAGTCCGGGCGGTCTTCCAGCGTGAAGGTGTGAGTGCAGCCGCTGTCGAACCAGACGTCGAGGATGTCCATGACCTGCTGCCACTTGGCATGGTCGTGGTCATTGCCGAGGAAGCGTTCCTTGGCGCCTTCGGCGAACCAGGCGTCCGCGCCTTCGGCCTCGAAAGCCTCGAGGATGCGGGCGTTGACGGCCTCGTCGACCAGAACTTCACCTTTCTCGTCGGCGAAGACGGCGATCGGCACGCCCCAGCTGCGCTGGCGCGACAGAACCCAGTCCGGGCGGCCTTCGATCATGGCGCGCAGGCGGTTCTGGCCGGAAGCCGGCACGAAGCGGGTCTGGTCGATGGCGGAAAGCGAACGGGAGCGCAGCGTCGTGCCGTCGCCCAGTTCCTTGTCCATATAGACGAACCATTGCGGCGTATTGCGGAAGATGACAGGCTTCTTGGAGCGCCAGCTATGCGGATAGCTGTGCTTCAGGCGGCCGCGGGCAAACAGGTTGTTTTCCGTGATCAGCGCCTTGATGACGCGGTCATTGGCGTCACCCTTCTTGCCGTTATCATCCATGACACGGGCAGCACCGCCTTCGGCTGACGGGCCGAAACCGGGGGCGTCTTCGGTGTAGAAACCGTCATCGCCGACCGTGAACGGGATCTTGGAGGAGATGCCGCGCGCTTCCAGATCGCGCGCCTGCGCCATCCACGCGTCAAAGTCCTCGCGGCCATGGCCAGGGGCTGTGTGCACGAAGCCGGTACCGGCATCGTCGGTGACGTGATCGCCATCGAGAACCGGAACAGGGAAGGTGTAACCCAGCGATGCCAGCGGGTGGGCGCAGGTGACAGCGGCGAGCTCCTCCGCCTTTACATCGCGCAGGCGTGTGAATTCGAGCTTCGCCTTGGCAAAGCATTCGGCTGCCAGCGTGTCTGCGAAGACGAGCTTTTCGCCCGGCTGCGGCCCGAAATCATTCGCAGCCGCCGTGACCTCATAAAGGCCATAGGCGATGCGCGACGAAAACGAGATGGCGCGGTTGCCAGGGATCGTCCAAGGCGTGGTCGTCCAGATGACGATGGAAGCGCTATTGAGCTCCGCAGAACCCTCAACGACCGGGAACTTCACCCAGATCGTGTCACTCTCGACGTCATGATATTCGACTTCCGCTTCCGCCAGCGCCGTGCGTTCAACAACCGACCACATGATCGGCTTGGAGCCACGATAAAGCTGGCCGCTCTTGGCGATCTTCAAAAGTTCGCCGGCGATGCGGGCTTCCGCGTGGAAATTCATCGTCGTGTAGGGGTTTTCGAAGTCACCCTCGATGCCGAGGCGCTTGAACTCCTCCGACTGGACCTTGATCCAGCCAGCCGCAAACTCACGGCACTCCTTGCGGAATTCGTTGACCGGAACCTCGTCCTTGTTTTTGCCCTTGGCGCGATAGGCTTCCTCGATCTTCCATTCGATCGGCAGGCCATGGCAATCCCAGCCGGGCACGTAGTTGGCGTCGTAACCGCGCATCTGGAACGAGCGGGTGATGACGTCCTTCAGGATCTTGTTCAGCGCATGGCCGATATGGATATTGCCGTTGGCATAGGGCGGGCCGTCATGCAGCACGAATTTCTCGCGGCCGGCGGCCGAGGCGCGCAGCTTCTTGTAGAGACCCATTTCCTGCCAGCGCTTCACCGTTTCCGGTTCTTTCTGCGGCAGGCCGGCGCGCATCGGAAAATCCGTCTGCGGAAGATAGAGGGTGGTGGAGTAGTCCAGTTTTTCTGCGGTGTCGCTCATGATCATACCGTTGTTGCGCGCCGTGCGGACCGCGCCATATCAATTGCAAAGAGGGCAAATTCGGAAAGCGCCATATCCGTCTGTCACAGAAGCGCCAAAATCCCGGACCTTCCGGCTCTCTCAGAGCGGGCGGAAGGCCGGGCCAATAATTCGGCCAATCTGAACTGCAAATTTCAACCGGTATTGGGACATGGCCGGTTGTTTATGCGGTTTTCCGGTAAAAAGGAAGAGAAAAGCGACGGCAAGGGGCGGGCGAATAAGGACATGCCGCACAGCCTGCTCAAAACGCGATCTTCGCATCCACTTCGCTCAGCGGCTGCACACCCGACAGCATCGCCCTCGCCTCTTCTTCATCGCGCTTGATCTGGGCAACCAGCGGATCGAGCCCATCGAACTTCAATTCATCGCGCAGGTGGCCGAAGAAAGAGACCGAGCAGACCTCGCCATAGAGATCGCCGGAGAAATCGAAGACGAATGTTTCGAGCAGCGCTGCGCCGTTGTCCGTGACCGTCGGGCGATAACCGAAGCTCGCCACGCCGTCGCGGATCGAGCCATCGGGTCGGCGGAAGCGGACGGCATAGATGCCGGCCTTCAGTTCCGTTTCCGGCGCCAGCGCCATGTTGGCGGTGGGGTAACCCAGCGTGCGGCCAAGCTTCTGGCCGCCGATGACTTCGCTTTCCACCGTGAAACGGTAACCAAGCAGGCCTGCGGCGCTCGCCACATCACCCTCGCACAGAAGCGAGCGTATCCGGCTGGAAGAGACGACATCCGCGCCCTCGTCGCGGAAAGCGTCCACTAGCGTCACATCGAAGCCATGGCGTTTTCCGGCTTCCATCAGGAATGCCGGCCCACCTTCCCGGCCCTTGCCGAAATGGAAATCGAAACCGGTGACGACGGCGCTCGCATGCAGCCAGTCAATCAGGATGGACTGGACGAACTCTTCCGCCGAGCGCTGCGAAAACTCGCGGTCGAACGGATATTCGATGACCGAGCGGAAACCGATGGCCTCAAGGATGCGCGCCTTCAATGGCGCAGGCGTAAGGCGAAAGACCGGCGTATCGGGCCTGAACACGGAACGGGGATGCGGCTCGAAGGTCAGCACCAGCGCGGGGACGCCGCGGGCTTCCGCCAGTTCCAGCGCGCGATCCAGCACGGCCCGGTGGCCGCGATGCACGCCATCGAAATTGCCTATGGCGACGACGCCGCCACGAAGAGCTTCGGGCAGCGGCTCTTTTTTTTCATTGCGGTGAAAGACGGTCATGACAGTCGATCCATTCCAGCGCCAGCTATTCCCGAGGCGAGACGTAGAAATGCGTCCTCAGGCAAGTCGGGGCATCCACCAGCCGGGTGAAGCGCCCTGCCCCTTGAGATAGGCATTGAGAAGCGCCTCGTCCGTCTGGCCGTTCAGCGTATATTCGGCGACGTGAATACCGCCGCTGATATAAAGAAGGTTGAGACCGCTCGCAATCGCGCCCTTCACATCCGTCGGCATGCCGTCACCGATGGCGAGAACGCGATCCTTGGCGAAGGCGCCGCGCACTTCCTTGGCCGCTGCAAGGCAGGCCTCATAGATCGGCGCATGCGGCTTTCCGGCGATGCGAACCTCGCCGCCAAGCTGTTCGTAATAGGCGGCCATGGCGCCGGCGCAGGGAATGATGCGCTCGCCGCGCTCCACCACCAGATCCGGGTTGGCGCAGATCATCGGCACGTTGCGGGCAATAAAGCCCTTAAGCATTTCGGTATAGTCCTCCGGCGTCTCCGTCTCGTCGTCGAAGAAGCCGGTGCAGACCACGGAGTCCGCGTCGGCCTCGCCAACCACCTCGACATCGAGACCCTCCAACAGCGGCATGTCCCGCTGCGGTCCCAGCAGGAAGACTTTTCTGGGGCCTTCCGCGATCAGGCCACGCGTTACATCGCCCGAGGTGACGATGCGGTCATAGGCCTCGTCGGGCACGCCGAGCACACGCAGCTGGGCGATGACGCCGGGCGCGGGACGCGGTGAATTGGTGATGAGAACCACGGTCTTGCCGGCCTCGCGCGCGCTTCTCAGGGCAATGGCCGCGTCCGGAAAGGCGCTGACGCCATTGTGCAGCACGCCCCAGACATCCGACAGGATAACGTCGAACCCATCAGTGATTTCGCCGAGAGTTTGAATGCGGTGGGCCATGAGATGCTTTCCGGATGCGAGAAGAGTGTGTGCGTCACATCGCAAAGCGGGACGCCGATGGCAAGGAAAAAAGCGCCGCCGGTCCGGGCTTCAGACTGAACGGAATGGCTCGTCACACTCGACGTCATCCTCAGGCTTGTACCGCGCGTCCAAACCCGTCACGAAAATCAATGCGTTGTCAGATCATATTCCCGGGACAAGCCTGAGGAAGACAGCGGCGCGCTTTTCGAGCCTTCCAGCCTCCCGATGTGAAGCTTCATAGCATCGCGCAGACATAGAAATTCCTGTCATGGAACGCTGGTAACCATAAGCCATGAAATTTTTCAGACAGGGCGTTCTTGACTCCGGAAGAAGCCCTCCTTATCTCGGTTCCGCTGGCACTCGATAAACGAGAGTGCTAACACCCATCAGGCGAGTTCCAAAAGCTCGCGCAGTCATTTGATCGAGGGATTAGACAATGACAAGCACCAATTTCCGCCCGCTTCACGATCGCGTCGTTGTTCGTCGCGTTGAGTCCGAAGAAAAGACCAAGGGCGGCATCATCATTCCCGACACCGCCAAGGAAAAGCCGCAGGAAGGCGAAATCGTCGCCGTCGGTTCCGGCGCACGTGACGAAGCCGGCAAGGTCGTCGCTCTCGACGTCAAGGTTGGCGATCGCGTTCTGTTCGGCAAGTGGTCGGGCACCGAAGTCAAGCTCAACGGCGAAGACCTTCTGATCATGAAGGAAGCCGACATCATGGGCATCATCGGCTGATTTCGGCCACCCCATCCTTCCTTAAATTTCAAGCCGGACCCCGTCCGGCCATTCGAAACCAGGAGTTTTGAAAATGGCAGCCAAAGAAGTAAAATTCGGCCGCACAGCACGCGAAAAGATGCTCAAGGGCGTCGACGTTCTTGCTGATGCAGTGAAGGTAACCCTCGGCCCGAAGGGTCGTAACGTCGTTATCGACAAGTCCTTCGGCGCTCCGCGCATCACCAAGGACGGCGTTTCGGTCGCCAAGGAAATCGAACTGGAAGACAAGTTCGAGAACATGGGCGCACAGCTCGTTCGCGAAGTTGCCTCCAAGACCAACGACATCGCCGGTGACGGCACCACCACCGCGACCGTTCTGGCCCAGGCCATCGTTCGCGAAGGTTCCAAGGCAGTCGCTGCCGGCATGAACCCGATGGACCTGAAGCGCGGTATCGATCTGGCCGTCGCTGAAGTCGTCAAGGACCTTCAGGCCAAGGCCAAGAAGATCAACACCTCTGAAGAAGTTGCGCAGGTCGGCACGATCTCCGCAAACGGCGAACGTCAGATCGGTCTCGACATTGCTGAAGCAATGCAGAAGGTCGGCAACGAAGGCGTCATCACCGTTGAAGAAGCCAAGACCGCTGAAACCGAACTCGAAGTCGTCGAAGGCATGCAGTTCGACCGCGGCTACCTGTCGCCCTACTTCGTGACCAACCCGGAAAAGATGGTGGCTGACCTCGAAGACGCCTACATCCTCCTGCACGAAAAGAAGCTCTCGAACCTCCAGGCCATGCTGCCGGTTCTCGAAGCTGTCGTTCAGACCGGCAAGCCGCTCGTCATCATCGCTGAAGACGTCGAAGGCGAAGCTCTTGCAACGCTCGTCGTCAACAAGTTGCGTGGCGGCCTCAAGATCGCTGCCGTCAAGGCTCCTGGCTTCGGCGACCGCCGCAAGGCCATGCTGGAAGACATCGCCATCCTGACCGGCGGTACCGTCATTTCCGAAGACCTCGGCATCAAGCTCGAAAACGTTACGCTCGACATGCTCGGCAAGTCGAAGAAGGTTTCGATCTCCAAGGAAAACACCACGATCGTTGACGGCGCCGGCCAGAAGTCCGACATCGAAGGTCGTGTTGCCCAGATCAAGGCCCAGATCGAAGAAACCACCTCCGACTACGACCGCGAAAAGCTGCAGGAACGCCTTGCCAAGCTCGCTGGCGGCGTTGCCGTTATCCGCGTTGGCGGTTCGACGGAAGTCGAAGTGAAGGAAAAGAAGGACCGCATCGACGACGCTCTCAACGCGACGCGCGCTGCTGTTCAGGAAGGCATCGTGCCTGGTGGTGGCGTGGCTCTGCTGCGTTCGTCCACGAAGATCGCCGTCAAGGGCGAAAACGACGATCAGGAAGCTGGTATCAACATCATCCGCCGCGCCCTGCAGGCTCTGGTTCGCCAGATTGCAGACAACGCTGGTGACGAAGCTTCCATCGTTGTTGGCAAGATCCTCGAGAAGAACGAAGACAACTACGGCTACAACGCCCAGACCGGCGAATATGGCGACCTGATCCAGCTCGGCATCGTCGACCCGGTCAAGGTTGTCCGCACGGCTCTGCAGAACGCAGCTTCGGTTGCTTCGCTGCTGATCACCACCGAAGCCATGATCGCCGAGCTTCCGAAGAAGGACGCTCCGATGCCGGCAATGCCGGGCGGCGGCATGGGCGGCATGGACTTCTAATCAGTTCTGTCACCGGAATAATGAAAGGGCGGTCTTCCGATCGCCCTTTTTCGTTGGCCGCCCATGCCCCTTGAGTGGTCCGGCGTCGCCAGCGCGCCGGACGGGCGGCATGGACTTCTAATCAGTCCTGTCATCGGGATAATGAACGGCAGTCGTCGGGTCGGTCTTGTCCCCTGACCGAAGAGAAAGGAGCGCAGTCTGTGAACCTCGACGCCAGACTGAGCAGAACGTCGGCACTTCCCAGAGAGATGCCTCGTAAAATCAACCGGTTGCACAATTTCGAAGGCCCACGCGGAAGGGCTCAAATATTGTCCCGTTTTGGAACAGCGCCGCATTTATCCCGCCGTTTTTTTGCGGCTCATGGAATATTGCGGTGGCGCTGCTGCGAATCATCATCACCACGGGACCCGATATCGGCGCCAAGTGACCTGTAAGTACGCTATTTAGTTGTGGCTTTTCACAAGTCTCGCGGTTTTGAAGAAGAAATACATGTTATTTTTATATTTCTCACTGACTGGTTGTTGTAGGTAGAAGAAAATAAACTATAAGCAGCCCCCGTAAGGGTGCCGCGACGGGACGCAAGCATTGAAGGGGTTTCGATGCCTGGCAGATACGTCCGACTGCGGATGGCGGTGGAAGTTCGACCCGGCGATAACGCTTCAAAAGCGGCGCCGGCGCGATGTTCATACGGGGGCGCGAATTGTTCGAAATATCAAGACGCAACGATGCTTTGCCCGCGGCGGCTCCCACCACACCGGATCCACGGACTTTGGCGCGTTTCTTCATTTCGGAAGAATGGAGCAGTGAGCTTTCGAGCGGTGTCATCCGGCTCGGCGAACAAGCATCTTTCATGCATGGGATGGCGCCGGGTGAATGCGGCCTGCTCAGCCTCGTCCGCTGTTACGACCGCGCTGACCACGCCCGGGTGCTGGAACTATTCGAACAGGCTTCTTCCGCCCCCTCGCGTTTCTGCTTTTCAACCGGCATCTCGATGTTGCCGGCCCTGCGGCAACCAGTCATCTGCATGGGTGAATCCTTCAATTTTGAAGATGGCCAGCCCGGTCGTATCACGGGACTGTTCCTGTTTCCCCGTTTCGAAGACATGCGCTTCGCCGCCTGATATCCTGTTTCCAGTTTCACCATCGTTCACAAAATAAAGACAATTCGTCTTCTGTTGTTCATCTTTATGGGCGAATGATTTTCAGTCATTGATATCTCCAGACATTGCCCCAACCGGCGAAACGCCGATCATTTACCGGAGATTTCCATGTCCAGCAGCCAGAACGTTCTCGTTCTTATTGCCCGCATTCTGCTTTCCTTCATCTTTATCTATGCCGGCTTCGGCAAGCTGACCGATCCGGCCGGTACGGCCGGCATGATCGCCGGTGCCGGCATGCCTGCCGCAACCGCGCTTGCATATCTCGCAGGCCTCTTTGAACTCGTGACCGGCCTTGCCATTCTCGTCGGTTTCCAGACGAAAATCGCCGCCTGGGCGCTTGCCGTCTTCTGCGTCTTCACCGGCCTCGTTTTCCACAGCGGCACCGTTGCCGTTCCCGGCTGGCCTGACCCGGCGCTTGGCTGGATCAATGCGCTGAACGGCATCATGCTGATGAAAAACATCACCCTGGCCGGCGCTTACATCCTGCTCGCCGCCTTCGGTCCCGGCGCTTATTCCGTCGATGCAAAGCGCGGCGTCGCTCTGGCTCACGCTTAATTCAGGCGTCCCGCCAACGAAAAAGCCGCTGGAGCGATCCAGCGGCTTTTGTGTTTTGATGCTCAGACCGCCGCCCTGATGCGCGACGCGATCTCCTCAATCCTTCCATCGCCGTCATGCTCCGGTTTGCGGGCGCGGACAAAGCAGGCTTCCGAACGCACGATGATACCGTCGGAGAGAATTTTCAGATGGTTGGCTTTCAGCGTCGAACCCGTGGAGGTGATATCAACGATGATATCCGCCTGCCCCGCCGCCGGCGCGCCTTCGGTGGCACCGAGGCTTTCGACGATGCGGTAAAGCTGGATGCCGTGCTGGCGTGAAAAGAACTGCTGCGTCAGCCGCCAGTATTTGGTGGCGATGGCGAGCCTTCGACCATGGCGGGCGCGGAACTCCGAAGCGACATCACCCAGATCTGCCATGCTGTCCACATCCAGCCAGATTTCCGGCACGGCGACCACGACGTCGGCATGTCCAAAACCGAGACGGGCGCAGAATTCCACCTGCGCATCGGCATTGGTCAGCCCTTCACGCACAAGGTCCTCCCCGGTCACGCCGAAATCCACCGTGCCGGCGCCGATCTCGCGGGCGATTTCTGACGCCGACAGATAGGCGATCTCGATATCGTCGCGCCCTTCGACGCGGCCCCGATAGGAACGATCATTGCCGACGGCAGCGACTTTCAGCCCGGCGCGTTCGAGAACGGCGGAGGAGTCTTCCTTCATCCGGCCCTTGGAGGGCAATGCGATGGTGATCATGGCTTACTCCCGCGCACCGTTTCGATGCGATCCAGCCAGAGCGAGAAGCCCACGGCCGGTATTTTTTCCTGTGCGCCGAGCAGCGTCAGCAGCCGGTCGAAACGGCCGCCACCGGCGAGAACACTATCTCCACCCGCTTCCACCACCTCGAAAACAAGGCCGGTATAATAGTCGAGCGGACGACCGAAGGCCGCGCCATAGGTGACGGTTTCGAGGTCAACGCCAGCGTTAGAAAGAGCTGCGACACGTTTGTCGAAAGCGGAAAGCGCCCCGTCCAGTTTCAGCTTCGCCTTTGCAGCAAAATCGGCCAGAACCTGCGAGGCCTGCGGCAGAGGCGCCTTCAAAGCGAGGAACTGCTTCAGCAGCGCAAAACTGTCATCCGGTAGACGTGTGGCCGCAAGGGCCAGTTTTTCCCTCAGGCGGCGGGCGATTTCCTGTGGTGAACGGCTTGCATTGGTGGAGTAGCCGGTTTCCTGCATCACCGTATCGAGATAATCGACCAGCACCGCCTCATCCCCGGTCGCCAATAGCCCGGCAACGCGGGCGTCCAGCCCGGTCATCGGCTTGGGATGCATGAGGCTTTCCAGCAGCGCGTCAAGCTGCGCCATGTCACCGAAGGCCTGTACCAGCCGCTTCTGCCAGCCGAGCGGCAGACCAAGGGCGGCAACAACCGCCTCGAACACCTGTTGATCGCCCAGGGTGACGGCAAGCGCCCGGCCCGGCAGCAGACGCTGCAGAATCCCGGTGGCATCGATGACGGCACGCGCATCGGCGGCAGCAATATCGGTATCGCCGAGATCCTCGATGCCGGCCTGATAAAATTCGTTCGCACCTTCGCGGCGCTGGCGGAAGACTTCACCGAGATAGGAATAACGTTTGGGTGTGCCGGTCGCCGTCTCGATATGGCGCAGGCAGACGGGAATGGTGAATTCGGGCCGCAGGCAGAGGCTCTCACCCGTCTCGCTTTCCGTCATGAAGATACGGCGGCGCAAATCCTCGCCGGCCATATCCAGAAACGGTTCCGCAGGCTGGATGACGGGCGTGTTCACGCGACTCGTGCGGCGCGCGGCGAATTCTTCCAGTAGCTCTCCGGAAAACTCCGGCATGTCGATCAGGGGCATGGAACGGTACTTTTCGTCACGGTTCGAGCGGCTGCATCATTTCGATGCGGTTTCCGAAGGGATCATGGACATAAAACCGGTGATATCCCTCAAGCGGCTCATCCTCAACCACATGGCAACCCGCTGTTTCAAGTGTTTTTCGCAAGTCTGCCAAATCATCGACCAGAAACGCCGGATGGGCTTTCTTCGCCGGTCGGAAATTCTGCTCGACGCCCAGGTGCAGTTTTATCGAACCCCTGCTGAACCAACAGCCGCCGCGGGCAACCAGATTGGCCGGTTTTGCCTGTTCCGCAAAGCCGAGCAGGCTCCCGTAAAAAGCCCGCGCCTCTTTTTCACGGCCAGCCGGCATCGCCAGTTGAACATGGTCGAGCGCAAAGATTCCCATGGCTTCAGCGCCCTTCGGCGGCGCGGCGAACGTCCTCTGCCTGATGCTCCAGAATCTCGCGGACCTTTGCCACCAGCTCGGCCTCCGGCACGCTGACCTGGGCCACACGCGCCTCGCGCCAGCTGGCATTGTCCTCGATCTCGCCGGAGAGGCGCTTGCCTTCGATCAGATCCTTGATCTGCACCACGCCTTCGGCGCGCTCGTCACCGCCCTGAATGATGGCAATGGGGGAACCGAGGCGGTCGGCGTATTTCAGCTGGTTGCCGAATTTCTTCCAGTTGCCCTGATACATTTCAGCGCGGATGCCTTCGGCCCGCAGCGCCTGGGTGAAACGCTGATAACGGCTCATACTCTCTACATCACCATCCATGACGGTGATGAGAACGGGTGCGAGCGGCTTCACCTGGCCGAGCTTGCCGAGGTTCTTGAGCGCCGTCATCAGGCGAGAAACGCCGATGGAGAAGCCCGTGGCGGGAACCGGCTGGCCCATGAAGCGGGAGACGAGGCCGTCATAACGGCCGCCGCCGCCGACGGAGCCGAACACGACCTTTTCGCCCTTTTCGTTGGTGACGTCGAAGGTGAGCTCGGCCTCATAGACCGGGCCTGTATAATATTCGAGGCCGCGAACGACCGAGGGGTCGATCTTGATGCGATCCGCATCGTAACCGGCACTTGAGACCAGAGCGCCGATGACATTCAGTTCATCAACGCCTTCCTCGCCTTTCGAGGTGCCCGCGACCAGTTTCGCCAGACCATCGGCGCTCGCCGCATAATCCTTGATGCCGACGAAAAACAGGACCTTTTCGATCTGCTCGTCACCGAGACCGGCACCCTTAGTAAAGTCACCGGACTCGTCCTTGCGGCCGGGGCCGAGCAGCAGCCTCACACCCTCAGGGCCGAACTTGTCGAGCTTATCAATGGCGCGCAGCACGTTGAGCCGACGGCCGGCATTGTCCTCGCCGCCGAGACCGATGGCTTCCATGACGCCATCGAGCACCTTACGGTTGTTGACTCGGATGACGTAATCGCCACGCTTGATGCCGAGTGCTTCCAGCGTATCCGCCATCATCATGCACATTTCGGCATCCGCCTGCACGCCGGATGCGCCCACCGTATCGGCATCGAACTGCATGAACTGCCGGAAACGGCCGGGGCCGGGCTTTTCATTGCGGAAGACATAACCGGCGCGATAGGTACGGTATGGCAGCTGGATCTCGTTGAAGTTTTCAGCGACGTGACGGGCGAGCGGTGCGGTCAGATCGTAGCGCAGGCTCATCCACTGGTCGTCATCATCCTGCAGCGAAAACACGCCTTCGTTCGGGCGGTCGCTATCGGGCAGGAACTTGCCGAGCGCATCGGTATATTCGAACAGCGGGGTTTCCACCGGATCGAAACCGTAAAGCTCGTAGACCCTGCGGATCTTGTCGATCATCTCATTGGTGGCATGGATATCGGCAGCCGAGCGATCCACGAAGCCGCGCGGCAGGCGGGCTTTCAGTTTCTGAGGCTTTTTTGCTTTTTCGCTCATGAGGCCGATCCGATATTTTCCTGAAATTATGCCGGTGTATTAGAGGATGAAGCCCCGTGCGGCAAGCCGCAAAGGCTCTGGTTTTACTGGCAGCGAAAGGCAAGCAATGCTATATGGGATGCATGTATCCCATTTTAGTCGCAAAGGACGCAAGCGATGAGCAAACAGACGGCCATCCGCCTCCCGGATGAGACCTATGAGCGGCTGAAAGCGCTTTCCGAGCGCACCGGACGCACATCTGCCTATTACATTCGCGAGGCGATCGAGAAGCATATCGAAGATATGGAGGATCTCTATCTTGCCGAAGAGGCGACGCGGCGCCTCCAGCGCGGTGAATCAAAGGTGATAAGCGCCGAGGAGTTCTGGCGTGATCTGGACAATTGAATACGATATTCTTGTCCAGAAAGAGATGCGGAAAATCGATCCGCAGGCCCGTCAGCGTATCCGCGCTTTCCTTCAAGAGAGAGTAGCGGCGCTAGACAATCCGCGCCAGACAGGCGCCGCTCTCCAAGGTTCCGAACTTGGAAATTTCTGGCGTTACCGGGTGGGCGATTATCGCATCATCTGCGATATACAGGATCATAAGCTCGTCGTGCTGGTGGTCGAAATCGGCCATCGCCGCGAAATTTACCGTTAGGCATTCATGATCCTCGAAGCACTGCAATATGCCGCGACACGCGCGGTCACGCCGAAAGAGTTCCGGCCGCATATCCGCTATTCCGTCAATCTCTGGGCACGCGCCAACCGTTGCGCCAAAGCCTGGGCGGAGCATGAAAACAACAGCCGGCAATTCGTGCTGCAATCGGCGAGAAAGCTGAAGCAGAGACGGACCGCAGTGGTGCTGGGGTCCGGCCTGTTGCGGGATGTGCCCCATGAGGCGCTGGTGGCGATGTTCGATACCGTCGTTCTGGTCGATCTGGTACATCTCGCCAGCGTGCAGGCGAAGTTGCGGCTCAACGCCAGAAAGAATGTCCGCATCGCCAATCGCGATCTTTCCGGCTTCGATGATCTCATGGCCGGCCGACCGGCGGAACCGCTCGATTTCCTGCGGCGGGTGCCCTATCTCGATTTTGTCGTCTCGGCCAACCTGCTGTCGCAGATCGGTACGGGGGCACAGCATCGGCTGGAACGGCAGAAAATAGCGGCTGCGCCTGATGATCTCCTGCCGAAACTCATTCATACGCATCTCGATGCGCTGGCCGGTCTGCCCTGCAAGGTCTGTCTGGTGACGGACACCGCCTTTAACGTCATCGGCAAGGATGGAAGCGTGCACCAGCACGAAGACCTGCTGCACGGCATTGAGCTTCCCGCGCCTGCCGCTGCATGGGAGTGGCCGCTCGCGCCGCTTGGCGAGGAAAGCAGGGAATATCGCATCGTGCACCACGTCATTGCACGTGAACTGACCTGATCGTCATGCTTATTCCATAATTTCAGCGGTAACTTCACATCATGTCCCATGTGGTCCGCACATTGATGTTCCTTGCCTGTCTGCTTTACGGCGCGATGCCGGCGCAGATGGCGATGAGCATGCCGACAGGCATGGTTGTTTCCTCGCAATTGCCGATGGAACATCAAGATACCCAATCACACCCGCAAGATCACGGGTCTCAAACGCCTGCGGAGAATGCCGCTCATGAAGCGGGAACGGGCGGTTGCTGCCCCCACGGCAACGATGCTTCACATCCGGATTCCTGCGCCGCCTGCCTGATCGTGGTTCCACGAATGATCTTTGCCGATGCCGGGCGGATGGCATTCGCCTATCCGAAGCCGCAACGCGGCACTGTGTTTGACGGCAAGGCTTTCGCGCCGCCGCTACCGCCTCCCCGCGCCTGACCACAGATTTTTCAGACCGACTTTCGAAAAATCCGTCAGACACAGGAAGGATAATCCATGTCTATCAAGACCATTACGCTCGCCGCCGCTTTTGCGGCCTCTCTCGCCATGCCCGCTTTTGCACAGGACGCGGGCGGCCATGCCGGACACGACATGTCAAAAGGCAGCATGAGCGACAGCGCTTCCACCCAGGCCTTCATGGAAGCCAGCAAAAAGATGCATGGCAATATGGCCATCGATTATAGTGGTGATGCCGACGTCGATTTCGTGCGCGGCATGATCCCGCATCATCAGGGGGCGATCGATATGGCCAAGGTCCAACTGCAATACGGCAAGGACCCGGAAATCCGCAAGCTGGCCGAAGAAGTGATCAAGGCGCAGGAAGGCGAAATCGCCATGATGAAGGCCTGGCTGAAGTCCAGGGGCAAGTGACTGCTATTGTTGAAGGGGAGCGCCGGCTATGGCGCTCCTCCGGCAACTTTGCGGCATATTTCTTCCCCCGGCGGGGAGGAGAAACTTGCGACAGCTTTCCCATACAACGGCGAACGCGCGAACGCCGCCTGCCACCCCGCGCTTTACTATAACCCCGCAAGACCGGCCTTGTAATCCTCCGATGCCGCGCGGCTGAGGCGTTCCAGCTCCATGGCTGCCCGGCTGGTGTGGCGTTCCTTGTGGCGCAACAAAGCGAAGTTGCGGGCGGGCAAATCAATACCAGCGCGAACGAGCAGGCCTTGCCGCAGGAAGAGGGATGCCACTGAGGCTGAAACCGCCGTCGCAGCCCCGCCGGAGCGTGCCGCCATCACCACCGCCTCGTTGGACGGCAGTTCAAGCATGACCGAGAGTTCACCCGGATCCACGCCCATCTGCCGCACCGCCGCCTCGAAGGCGGAGCGGGTGCCGGAGCCCTGCTCGCGCAGAACCCATGAAGTGCCGTAGAGGATATCCAGCGCGGTGAGATAACGGCCATCGGCAAAGGGATGGGCGGAGCCCGTGACGACCAGAAGCTTGTCAGACACCACCGGCTGCACCATCAGAGCCGGCTCATCGATCCTGCCTTCAATGAAACCCACCTCCGCAAGACCGTCCAGCACCGCCTGCGTCACGGTCTTGGTATTGCCGATATCCAGCCGCACGGTGACACCGGGATAGAGCTTCTTAAACTGCATCAGGATCGGCGGCAGCCAGTAGCTCGCAATGGTCTGGCTGGCGCAGACGGTGATTTCGCCGCGCGTCAGCCCGCCCATTTCGGAGAGAATTAGCTCCGCATTGCGCACACGCGCCAATGTCGCCTTTGCTTCACCCAGAAACACCCGGCCGCTTTCAGTCAACTCAATGTTGCGTCCGACGCGGTGGAACAGTTCGACATTATAAAAGGCTTCGAGATTTTTGATGGCGGAGCTGACGGCGGAGGCGGTCAGACCGATGGCTTCCGCAGCCCTTGTCAGGTGCTCGCGTTCGGCTACGGCTATGAAAATACGGAGCTGCTCAAAGGTCATGGTTTTTCATTCGATTTTATCGAATAATATATGCCATATTATTTGATAGAATAAAACAGGCTGCTGCGGCATGGTCTGGTCATGGCCCAACATCGCACCCTTGCTCATCCCTTCCAGTTTTCGCTCCGCTGGCTCGCCCCGCTTCTTCCGGGCATTCTCCTTTGTGCGGCCGTCAGCTGCGCCGCCATTCTGGCGGAGCGCTTTCAGGTGCGGCTTGCGGGCCATGCCTGGCTTGGCGATCTCGTTCTCGCCATTCTGATCGGGACCATGCTGCGTTCGCTGGTGGCTCTGCCCGCAGCCGCTTCCGCCGGCATAAAGTTCAGCGCCAAGACCCTGCTTGAAATCGCCGTGGCGCTTCTCGGTGCATCGCTCAGCCTGTCCATCCTCAAGGGCGCGGGCGGTCTGCTGATAGGCGGCATTGCGCTGATCGTCGCGCTGTCACTGGTCGTCAGCTATGCCGCCGGGCGGATGCTCGGCCTCCCGCCCAAGCTCGCGACGTTGATTGCCTGCGGCAATTCCATCTGCGGCAATTCCGCCATTGCCGCTGCGGCCCCCGCCATCGGCGCCAAGCCGGAAGATGTCGCCGCCTCGATTGCCTTTACCGCGGTTCTCGGTGTCGCCGCCGTGCTTTTGATGCCATTCCTGCCGCAGCTTCTCGGGCTCGACGCCACCCAATACGGCATCTTCGCCGGGCTTACGGTCTATGCCGTGCCGCAGGTTCTGGCCGCCACCGCCCCGCTTGGCGCGATTGCCGTGCAAACCGGCACCATCGTGAAGCTCATCCGCGTGCTGATGCTGGGACCTGTCATCGCCACCCTCTCCGTCGTCCACGGCCGGTCGGACAAGGGACGCCTCAGATTGCAGCAGATGGTTCCGTGGTTCATCATCGGCTTCGTGCTGATGATCATGGCCCGGTCATTCGGTCTCATACCTGAAGTCCTGCTTGCCCCCGTCGCCTCTCTCTCAAACATCCTCACCATCATGTCGATGGCGGCGTTGGGCCTTTCGGTCGATATCCGCAGCCTTCGCCACGCCGGCGGCAAGGTCATCCTCGCTGCCAGCCTGTCTCTCTTGCTGCTGGGTATCCTGAGCTTTGGCCTGATCGTATTAACCCAGACGGCCTGAGCCAGCTTCCGGCTTTATTCGCCGGCGCTGACAGTAAGTGTATAATGCGCACCGAGCCCGCGGCGCGGCGAACCGAGAATGAGCGTCGGGCGAATCAACCACTCGGTATCTGCCTTTGGTGTCAGCGTCGCCACCTTGCCCTGGGAATCGCTGAAGAAAATCGCATCTTCATCCGGGGTCGAAAAATCGAAGATCGCCATCAATACGAATTCGCTCGAGGCGGCAAGCTCGACCTTCACCGTCTGCCCTGCCTTCACCTTCAGACGATAAACATCGCCGCGCCCGCGGCGCGTCCAGCCCTCGAGCTTCAGCGGACCGGCCGGTGGCAACGCCACCTCCTTCAGCCTTTCGCCGTCATCCAGCCAGATACCGTCAACGTTGCGGCCTTCCGCAAAGGAGTGGTGCGGCACGGCGGCCATGGCCATGGCAAGCGCCAGGAGAAGGGGGGTTACCTTCATGGACGTACAAACTCCCGCCGCATGACCTCTATCGGCTGGCGGCAATGACAGCCTTCGATATGGTCGTTGACCATACCCATGGCCTGCATGAATGCATAGACGGTCGTCGGGCCGACAAAGGTCCAGCCCCGCTTCTTCAGATCCCTGGAAAGGCGGATGGAGGCGGCGCTGGTCGGGTTGGCCCTTAAAGTCGCATAGTCCAGCCTTTGCGGCCTTTCTGCGGCAGCCGGTTCGAAACCCCAGAAATATCGGGCGAGCGACCCGAACTCGTCCCGCAGAGCCACGGCGCGGCGGGCGTTGTTGATGGTGGAAACAATCTTGCCGCGATGGCGGATAATGCCCTTGTCGGCAAGGCAGCGCTCGATATCGGCCTCGCCGAACTCGGCCACTTTTTCGAACTCGAAATTGGCGAATGCAAGACGGAAAGCCTCCCGCTTGCGCAGCACCGTCAGCCAGGAGAGGCCGGACTGAAAGCCCTCCAGGCAAATTTTCTCAAACAGGCGGCGATCATCGGTAACGGGATAACCCCATTCCTCGTCGTGATATCGGCTGTAATCCGCAAGCCCCTGCTGCCAGAAGCACCGAACAAGGCCATCCGCGCCCGTTTCAAGTCCCGCCTCGATCATTTCCGCGACCACCTTTTCCACTCCGCCTGCGACCACTTAAAGACTGCACTTACCACTCATTCACCACGTTTCAAAACGGGGTGCTAACCCTAAAATCAGCTTTCCTTAATCAAGCGCTTTTTAATGAACAGCCATTTACGATTCGCTGGCGTCAAGGTGCGAACGTGTTCGGCAAAGCGGGAGAATGATCCCGCAAATCCATAGTTGCGACGTCCCGCAGAGAGAGTCCACCCGATGACGATGAAGTCCGTTTTCCTGGCGTTGAGCCTTGTTTCCACCCTCGCCGTCCCTGCCGCCATGGCCAATGAACGTTATCGCGAGCGTCCGCCCGTCGTCGTCAGCCCGGATCTTTCCGCGCCATGGGTAACCCAGCTCGGCGGCCGCGGCAACGTGCGCCCCGTTGTCTATCCGCGCGCACCTGCCGCACGCCAGCCGTTCTTCCAGCAGCGCCAGGCCGCGATGCCGCAGCGACCCAGCTCCGGCGTCACATCGCAGCGCCCGGCACGGGTGCAGAATGCCGCCGTACGCCCCAATGCGCCGGTGCGTACCCAGATCGCGCCGCAATTCCTGCCGCAGATCGTCACCTATCCGACCAATGAAAAACCCGGCACTATCGTCATCGATACGCCGAACCGTTTCCTCTATCTCGTGCTTGCTGATGGCAAGGCCCGGCGTTATGGCGTCGGCGTCGGCAAGCCCGGTTTCGAATGGGCTGGAACTCACAAGGTAACCCGTAAGGCGGAATGGCCGAGCTGGACCCCGCCGAAGGAAATGATCACCCGAGAGGCGGCAAAAGGACATTACCTGCCGGCCTTCATGGAAGGCGGCCCCGCCAACCCGATGGGCGCGCGCGCCATGTATCTCGGCTCGACGCTTTACCGGATCCACGGCACCAACCAGCCCTGGACGATCGGCAGCAACAATTCCTCCGGCTGCATCCGCATGCGCAACGAGGATGTCACCGATCTCTATGAGCGCGTCAACGTCGGAACCAAGGTCATTGTGATATGACGGCAACGGTTCAGCCTTTCCGGCCGCTTCGGAACGGGCGTATCGGCTTATCCGCTTGAATTACCGCCCTGCGGCGGTACAATCCGGCTCACTTCAGCGGAATGAGACTTGGCGGGGGACGCCAGGCGCCGAACCTCTCTCAGGGGGATGACGGAACGGCCTTAAAGCGGGTGGTCAATCGACCGCCCGTTTTTCGTTTCTGTCATTCAAATGTTATCAAAAAACGGTTTGGTGAATTACTGATATCAATCTGGATTCACTTCATGCCGCGCCATACTTCATTTGTTTGCGCCCTGCTCTTCAGCGGCGTTTCCTTCTCTGCCGCAATCGCGGGCGAATTCGAAATTTCCGGTTACGGCGGCTGGCAAAGCGCACCGCACAGCGATGTGAAAGTTTCCGACGGTCCGGATTTCCGCGCCGGATGGGAAGGCAAGTCCTTTTCCAGCCCGCCCTACTGGGGCGTGCGCGGCACCTACTGGTTCGATGAGGGTCAGCTCCGGAATTTCGGTATCTCGCTCGATTTCACCCATGACAAGGTCTATGCCGATGACCAAACGCTTGCCCGCTCAGGCTGGTCGCATTTCGAATTCACCGACGGCCTGAACCTACTGACGCTGAACGCGCTCTACCGCTTTCCGCTGGAATCCCTGCCGATCACCCCGTACGTCGGCGCCGGCGTCGGCATCAACGTGCCGCATGTGGAAGTGTACCGCCCCTCGGGCAAGACTTTCGAATACCAGTTCGGCGGCGCAACGCTGCAGGCGCAGGCCGGCCTCAGCTACCGCATCACCGACAGCTGGTCGACCTTCGTGGAATATAAGGGCACCTATTCCTTCGTCGATGTCGATATTGACAACGGCGGCTCGTTGAAGACCGACATCATCACCAATGCGGTGAATTTCGGTGTGGCGTATAAGTTCTAGTGGTGGCTTGGGAAGCGGGGCGCATCTGGCAGCCGATGGGCATCCCCTCAACCTCATTCCTGTGCTTGTCACAGGAATCTGGGCGATGCGCGTCTGCGTGACGGAAAGAATCTTCTCGGCCCAAGGACTGGCTGGATCCCCGTGACAAGCACAGGGATGAGGAAACGAGAGCGACGACGCTCAGGCGAAACTTTTCTCATGCACGACGGGCTTTACTGGTGCGCGGCGTTCTACACCGAGAGCCTCGCCGGCTTCGGCCCGCCATAAGCCCAGTCCAAAAGCTCGACAGTGTGCAGGATCGGCATGTCCGTGCCGGTTCCGATCTGCGTGATGCAGCCGATATTGCCTGTCGCGATGACATCTGCCCGCGTGGCCTCGATGTTCTTCACCTTGCGCGCCTTGAGCTTGCCGGAAATTTCCGGTTGCAGGATGTTGTAGGTTCCGGCCGAACCACAGCACAGGTGCCCTTCCGCTGGATCACGCACGGCAAAACCCGCCGCCTTCAGCAGTTGTTTCGGCGCAAGCGTGATCTTCTGACCGTGCTGCATGGAGCAGGCGGAGTGATAGGCGACCGTCAGCCCCTGGCTTTGCTGTTGCGGCAGATCGAGGGTGGCGAGGTATTCGGTGATGTCCTTTGCCAGAGCCGAGACCCGCGCGGCTTTTTCGGCATAGGCCGGATCAAGCCGAAGCATATGGCCGTAATCCTTGATGGTGGTGCCGCAGCCCGACGCGGTGATGATGATGGCGTCGAGACCGCCATTCTCCATCTCGCGCGTCCAGACATCGACATTCCGCCGAGCAGAAGCCAGTGCCTCTTCCTCCCGCCCCATATGATGCACCAGCGAACCGCAGCAGCCCTCCCCTTTCGGCACAACGACCTCGATACCGAGCCGCGTAAGCAGCCGCAGCGTCGCCTCATTGATACCGGGATCAAGCACCGGCTGGGCGCAGCCGGTGAGAATGGCGACGCGCCCGCGCTTTTCACCTTCGGCCGGTCGCGCGCCCGGGCGGCTTGACGCCGACGCTGGAGGGACCGAGGCCGGTGCGAGAGCAAGCATGGACTGCAGCGGTTTCAGCGCAGGAGCCTTTGCAAAAAGACCGGCGAAAGGCCGTGCCAGACGGGCCAGACGCAGGGCCAGCCGGAAACGGGCAGGATGGGGTAATATGCCGACCAGAAGATTGCGGATCAGCCGATCCATGAAGGGGCGCTTGTACGTCTGCTCGATATGGGCGCGGGCATGATCGACCAGATGCATGTAATCCACGCCGGAGGGACAGGTGGTGGTGCAGGCAAGACAGGAAAGACAGCGGTCGATATGGGTGACCACCTCGCGGTCGGCCGGACGGCTGTTTTCCAGCATGTCCTTGATGAGGTAGATGCGGCCGCGCGGGCTGTCCAGCTCGTTGCCAAGCGTGACATAGGTGGGACAGGTGGCAGTGCAGAAGCCGCAATGCACACATTTGCGCAGGATTTTTTCGGATTCCGCCACATGTGGATCGGCCAGCTGCTCAGGCGTGAAGGATGTTTGCATGGTTCAGACGGCCCTTTCCATCGTTACGGCCATCTTGCCGGGATTGAAGATGCCCACGGGATCGAGCTTCTCCCTGATACGCGCGGAAAGCAGTGCTTCCGCCGCCGGGCGCGGTTCGAAGGCCGCGACTTTGGCGCGCACAGCATCGCTCGCCCTCATCAGCGTGGCATGGCCACCGCCGAGCGCACGGATTGCGCCGCGCAGCAGATCGGCTTCGGGGTCCGCCTCCATCTGCATCCAGACCAGGCCGCCCTGCCAGTCATAGAAGGCGTCGATGCCTGCCTCCATGCGCAGCGCCGCAACAAGCTGGGGGCCCATCGAAGGCGCTACCGAGACTTTCCAGAGCGGCTTGGCGGATTGGCCGGCATAAGGCGCGACATCCCGGACCTGCCGCCACAAAAGACTGCTTTCCTCGCCCTCCAGCAGCGCCCAGGGTCCGACGCGATCCATGACCGACAGGAGTTTAGCCGTGCGGGCCTCCACCGAGGCCGCAAGGCCCTCCAGACGCAGAATGGTGGCCGGTCCTTCCGGCAAGCCGCCATCGATAAAGCGGGAGCGCACGCTTTCAGGCAGATGTGCCGCGCCGGAGACCTCGACGCTCATCGCCATCGCCGCCGCCATGATGCGTGTCGCCGCCTCGTCATCAAGGCCGGACACGACAACGGATTTTTCGACGGGCGGTTTCGGCAGCACGCGGAATGTGACTTCGGTGAGGAACCCAAGCGTGCCGAAAGAACCCGCGAGAAACTTCGACAGATCGAGACCGGTGACATTCTTCATCACCCGGCCGCCGGCTTTGATGATCGCGCCACTGCCATTAACGAAACGGATGCCCAGCAGGCTGTCGCGCGCCGCACCCGCCACATAGCGGCGCGGACCGGAAACATTGGCGGCAAAGACGCCGCCAATGGTCGGTTCGCCATGGGTGCCCATGATGGGGCGATGGTCCATCGGTTCGAAGGCCATCATCTGGCGATTTCCTGCCAGCGCCGCTTCGACAGTTGCGAGCGGCGTGCCAGCCTTGGCAGTCATGACCATTTCGGCGGGGACGTAGGAAACGATACCGTTCATCGCACGGGAGGTTAGCACGGTCTCCGCCGTCACCGCATTGCCGAAACCGGAGCGAGTGTTGCCGCCGAAGATTTTCAGCGGGGTTTTGCGCGTGGCATGATCGCGGATGATGTCGGCGACCTGGGTTTCTGCGTAGGGCGTCAGCATGCGATTGTTGCCTTCGAGCAAGTGATACCTACCTCTGCCCTGCCGGGCATCTCCCCCTCAAGGGGGGAGATCGATATGCCGCACCCACCCGTTCCATGGGCAGGGTGTTCTCCCCTTGCCGATCTCCGCCCTTGAGGGGGAGATGCCCGGCAGGACAGAGGGGGGTAAGCCACACCCTGCAAGATCATAAAACCAGCGCCCATCAACCCCTCCCCTCAAGCGGAAACACCTTGGAAGGGTTCATCAGCCAGCCCTCGTCAAAGGCTGCCCGCACCGCCATCTGCTGTGCGAGATCGGCCTCGCCATATTGGTGCCGCATCAGGTCACGCTTTTCGATGCCCACACCATGTTCACCGGTCAAACAGCCACCGGCATCCACACAGAGCTTCAAAATTTCGTTGCCCGCTTCTTCCGCACGGGCCGCATCGTCAGGGTCATTGGCGTTGAACAGGATCAGCGGGTGCATGTTACCATCCCCCGCATGGAAGACATTGGCGACGCGCAGGCCGAGGCGATCGGTGATTTCGCTCGTCTTTTTCAGCACATGGGAAAGCTGGGAGAGCGGCACCGTGCCGTCCATGCAGATATAATCCGCGATACGACCCGTTGCGCCAAAGGCGGATTTGCGGCCTTTCCAGATCGCGGCCGCCTCCATTGCCGACTGACATTCCTTCACCGTCTTCACGCCATGTCGTCGGGCAATGGCCACGATATCGGCCAGCATGGCGTCCATTTCCGCCTCGGAGCCTTCGACCTCCACGATCAGAAGCGCACCGACGTCAAGCGGATATCCCGCTTTGGCGAAGGCCTCGCAGATTTCGATTGCCGGTTTGTCCATGAACTCGATGGCAACAGGGATGATGCCCGCGCCAATGATATCCGCGACGCAGGAGCCCGCTTCTTCGGAGGTTTCGAAACCGAACAGCACCGGGCGCGCGCCCTCCGGCTTGGCGATGAGGCGCACCGTTGCCTCCGTCACGATACCGAGCTGGCCCTCCGAGCCGCAGACAAGCGCGAGCAGGTCGTAACCTGCAGCATCCAAATGCTTGCCGCCCAGCTCGAGCACCGTGCCATCGACCAGCACCATCTTGACGCCAAGCAGGTTATTGGTGGTGACGCCATATTTCAGACAGTGCGCGCCGCCGGAATTCATACCGATATTGCCGCCGATGGTGCAGGCAAGCTGCGAGCTGGGGTCGGGTGCATAAAAGAAACCCTCCGCGCCTGCGGCATCGGAGATGGAGAGATTGGTGACGCCCGCCTGTACCCGCGCCGTGCGATTGTAAAAATCAAGCTCAAGGATCGCACTCATCTTCGACAGGCCGATCACCACGGCGTCTTCCTGCGGGATAGCGCCGCCGGAAAGCGAGGTGCCGGCCCCGCGCGGCACGACCGGAATGCCGGAGCGATGGCAATATGTCATGACAGCCGCCACCTCCTCCGTCGTTCTCGGCAAAGCGACGGCGAGCGGCAGACGGCGATAGGAAACGAAAGCATCGGTCTCGAAAGGCACGAGTTCGCGGGGCTCGTGCACAAGACAGTCATCAGGCAGGACGGTCTTGAGGTCGGCGATAATTCGTGCGCGATCCGCCAAGACCTGAGCGCGCGGCTCCAGAAACTTTATAGGCTGCGTCACCGCCGCTCCTCCGTGCCGATAACTGGTATTGTTTCTTTACCACTTTGAAGCTGCGCAATCAAATGTTATGGATTTTTTCTATTCTGGAAACAATCGAGGGCAACTATGACAAATCTGGGTGATCTCGAAGTCTTTGCCAGCGTTGCCGCCTCCGGCAGCATGTCGCTTGCTGCCAAGGAGCTTGGTTATTCGCCCGCCGTCATTTCCAAGCGCATCAAGCGATTGGAAGAAAAGCTCGGTGCCCGGCTGTTACAGCGCACCACGCGACAAATCTCTTTGACCGAAGCGGGGCAAGGCTTTTACGAACGGGTGCTGGCTGTTCTCGAAGGGCTGGAAGAGGCGGAGGATTTCGTCTCCGGCCGGGCCAATACCGTCAACGGCACGCTGAAGGTTTCCGCACCCACCTCTTTCGGGCGCATGCATATCGCGCCACATCTGAAGACATTCATGGAGCGGCATCCGGACCTGTCGGTCAATCTGGTGCTGAGCGATGAGTTCATCGATATTATCGAGGGCGGTTACGATCTGGCGATCCGTATCGCCGATCTCAACTCCTCCAGCCTCGTGGCCCGCAGGCTGGCACCGGTGCGGCGCGTGCTTTGCGCCTCGGCCGACTACGTAGCCGCGCATGGCATGCCGGATACGATCGAGGATCTGAAGAAACATCGCTGCCTGCCGGCGCACAATAATGACATCTGGCGGCTGGAGGGACCGGGCGGCGCGCTCAGCATTCGGCCTGAAGGCATGCTGGTCACCAATTCGAGCGAGGTGATCCGTGAGGCGGTGATATCAGGGCTTGGTGTTGCGCTGCGTTCGACATGGGATATCGGCCATGAATTGCGAAGCGGGAAGTTGGTACAGGTGTTGCCCGGTTATGAAGGGTCGCGCAACGTCACACTCTCGGCGGTTTATCCCAGCCGACAGTTCCTGCCCGCCAAAGTGCGCTTGTTCATCGATTATCTCGCCGCGCTTTATGGGCCGTCGCCCTATTGGGAGCAGGGCTGACACTCAGTGCCCGCCCTCCGCATGGGAGCGGCGGATCCGGCGCACCACCCACCAGACGCCAAGCACGGCGAAGGGCACGGAAACGCCGGTGACCACGGCCGGGTCGACCGGCAGCACATCATGGCTGATTGCCTTGGTGAGATAACCGATAAGCCCGACGACATAATAGGAGATGGCGGCGACAGACAGGCCTTCCACCGTCTGCTGCAGGCGAAGCTGCATGGCGGCGCGCTTGTTCATGGTATTGAGTAGCACGGTGTTCTGCCGTTCCAGCTCCACATCAATCCAGCTTCGAACCAGAGCCGTGGCGCGATAGAGCTTGCGCGACAGGTTGGCCTGCCGCTCTTCCACCGACTGGCAGGTGCGCATGGCGGGCGCCATACGCCGTTCCAGAAAGCTGCCCATCGTCTCATGGCCATGAACAGGCGTTTCCGCGAGCGCCCGGATGCGTTCGCGCACGATGCCGTCATAGGCGCGGCTGGCGCCGAAACGATAGAGGCTGAGCGCGGCATTGGCTTCAAGTTCGGCCGCAAGCCGGGTCATTTCGGCCAGCAGCGCATCCGCCTCGTCACGCGCGCCGTTTTTCATGCGTTGGGTGATGCCCGTCAAGCCATCCTCGATGCGGCGGATTTCCGGCGAGAGCGTCTGCGCCATCGGCAGGCCGAGCATGGCAAGCGTGCGATAGGTTTCAATATCCAGCAGCCGCTGCACCAGCGCGCCGCGGCTGTAATCGCTGAGGCCGCGGTCGATCACCAATATCTGCGTCAGCCCGTCGCGATCCTGCCTGAAATCGGTGAGGATGGCCGCCTGACCGTCGCGCACGTCGCTATGACAGAGGCTGGTCGGCTCGAAGATTGTTTCCGCCTGCGAGGTAAAACCGTTCTCCGGGCGAATTTCCAGCCGCACGCCCGAGATCAGCGAGCCGGGCGGCGAAAAGCCGTCACCGAAGGGATCGCCGGCAATCTCCCCGCCAAATTTTTCCGGCGCAGGGCCATCCCAGAACCAGGTCGAGAATTCGGTATGCCGCTCCCAACGCAAAGTCCCCTGCCCCCACGGCATGGCGTGGTGACGCGCATCGCGTTCCGGCGGCGCAACACCGCGGCTGCGCGACATTTCCGCAATGACGGAATGGTGCACGGCCGAGCCGCCATCCATCATGAAGGCAAGCTGGATGATGATGCGCGACGGGGCGAGCAGCACCGTCGGCCGCGCATGCACCTCGCCCAATGCCAGCGACCGTTCCGGCGCGCTTGCGAATGCAAATCTACCCTTTGCCATTGCGATATCGTCCCCGCTTTTATGGCTGATGTCTAAGGCATCGTTTGTGATGACGACACCACGATCGACGCCGATGTCACTGTTTTGATCCACCTGACAGAAAAATCCGCTGTAGTGCCCCTGTCGGGACCGCTTTAACAAAAGCCAATTCAAAAAGGCAGATGCCGTGTTGCCGCAGGCATTGATACAGCGAGCGAGAGAACTGGACAGAATATTTGACCAGTGCGAGACTTGCCTGATACTTTACACGATATCAAACACGGGCGGATTTCGCCGGGGACTTCTGCGATGGACGAAACGCTTTTTGCGCGCATCGAGCACAGCCGCACATCGCAGGAGGTGATCTTACGTTTCGAAGAACTGATCCTCGACGGCATATTGCGCGATGGCGACCGGCTGCCCGGCGAGCGGGAACTGGCGCAGAAACTCGACGTCTCGCGGCCTATCCTGCGCGAAGCGCTGAAGGAACTCGAAACCCGCGGACTTCTCGTGAGCCGGCATGGTGGCGGCACTTATGTCGCCGATATTGTCGGGCCGGTCTTTTCCGATCCCTTGAGCGCGCTGATCACCCGCCACAGCCGGGCGACGCGGGATTTTCTCGAATATCGCCGTTATATTGAAGGCATGACCGCCGAACTTGCCGCGCAGCGGGCGACAGAACCGGACAGGCGCAACCTTGCCGCCATTGTCGAGCGGATGCGCGATGCGCACGAGGCAGGCCGCTTCGAAGAGGAACTGTCGGGGGATGTGGAGTTTCACAACGCCATCGGCGAAGCGGCGCACAACATCGTCCTTATGCACACGCTGCGCTCCTGCTACCGGCTGTTGAGCGACGACATCTTTTATAATCGCCACATTATCTTCAGTATCGCAGGCGCCCATGACGAGGTGCTGAGACAGCATGTCGCCATTCACGACGCCATCGTCGCCGGCGATCCGGCATCGGCACGGGCGGCTGCAGAGGCCCACATCGACTTCATAGTTGAGACGACATCCAGGGCGCATCAGGCGCGGGAATGGGACCGGATTTCCCGTTTGCGGCAGCAGCAGCGGAGTAGTTAAAAACGCCCTCAGGCGAAATACGCAATCCATTTTATTCAGGTTTTGATGGAACCTTTTGTGCTCTTTGGTCTTTTTATCGGGTTAATTGGAAAAATTTACCAAGATGGGACCCATGACAACCACGAGCGAAACTGAACGCTATCCGCGGATAGCTCTCATATCGACGCATGGCTATGTCGCCGCGCATCCGCCACTGGGCGCGGCTGATACCGGGGGGCAGGTGGTTTATGTGCTTGAGCTTGCACGCAAACTCGGCCAACTCGGTTATACCGTCGATCTTTATACCCGGCGCTTCGAAGACCAGCCGGAATTCGACGAGGTCGATGAGCGCGTCCGCGTGGTGCGCATTCCCTGCGGCGGGCGTGACTTCATTCCCAAGGAATATCTGCACCGCCACCTGATGGAATGGTGCGAAAACGCCCTGCGTTTCATCAAGAAAAACGATCTCAACTACTCCTTCATCAACAGCCATTACTGGGACGCAGGCGTCGCCGGTCAGCGGCTTTCCGAGGCGCTGAAAATCCCGCATCTGCATACGCCGCATTCGCTGGGCATCTGGAAAAAACGCCAGATGGAAACCGACTATCCGGAAAAGGCCGATACGTTCGAACTGGAATTCAATTTCAAGGAACGCATCCAGCACGAACTCATCATCTACCGCAGCTGCGACATGGTGATCGCCACCACGCCGGTGCAGCTCGACGTCCTCATTGAAGACTACGGGCAAAAGCGCAAGCACATCCACATGATTCCGCCGGGTTATGACGACAACCGCTTTTTCCCGGTATCGGATGCGACACGGCAGATGATACGCCAGCGTTTCGGATTTGAAGGCAAGGTGGTGCTGGCGCTCGGGCGACTTGCTACCAACAAGGGCTATGACCTGCTGATCGACGGCTTTTCGGTTCTTGCCGAGCGCGAGCCGGAGGCGCGCCTGCATCTTGCCGTGGGCGGCGAGAACATGGACGAGCAGGAAACCACCATCCTCAACCAGCTCAAGGAGCGGGTGAAATCGCTCGGACTGGAGGAGAAGGTGGTATTCTCCGGCTATGTCGCGGATGAAGACCTGCCCGACATCTATCGCGCGGCCGATCTCTTCGTGCTGTCCAGCCGCTACGAGCCCTTCGGCATGACGGCCATCGAGGCGATGGCAAGCGGCACGCCGACCGTTGTTACCATCCACGGCGGATTGTTCCGAGCCGTCAGCTATGGTCGCCATGCGTTATTCGCCGATCCTTTCGACAAGGAGGATCTTGGCATCACCATGATGAAGCCGTTCAAGCACGAGCGACTCTATGGACGCCTCTCCCGCATGGGCGCGCATAAGGCGCGCAGCCTCTTCACATGGACCGGGATTGCTCAGCAGATTCTGGCCGTGGTGGAAGGCAGGACCATGATGCCGGTCCTCGAGGAAGCCGACTGGGCCGAACCATGGAATGACGGCGATTGAGACCGCTTCGCCTTTTTTCAACGGATCTCGACGGCACCGTCGTGGGCGATAATGACGCCACGCGGCGGTTCCGGGATTTCTGGCAGTCATTGCCGGACGATCGCCGTCCGGTTCTGGTGTTCAACAGCGGCAGGCTGGTGGATGACCAGCTCGCCCTTCTGGAAGAAGTGCCGCTGCCCCGGCCCGATTACATCATCGGCGGGGTCGGCACCATGCTGCATGCCAAGGAGCGCAGCGACCTGGAGAGCGCCTACACACATTCCCTCGGCACCGGATTCGACCCAAAGAAAATTGCCGATGTAATGAGCGCTGTTCCGGGCGTGACGATGCAGGAGGAGCGTTACCAGCATGGCCTCAAGTCCAGCTGGTTCCTGCATGACGCAGATGAAGCGACACTGGCCGATATCGAGGCTGCGCTGATCAGGGCCGATATCGAAGCCCGGATCGTCTATTCCAGCGGGCGCGATCTGGACATATTACCGAAGGCCGCCGACAAGGGCGCGGCGCTCGCATGGTTATGTGGACAATTGCGTATCGGCCTCGACGAATCAGTGGTCGCAGGCGATACTGGCAATGATCGGGCGATGTTCGAGTTGACGGACATTCGTGGCGTCATTGTCGGCAACGCCCTGCCGGAGCTTGTATCGCTGGCTGATCTCGACAGCCGTTATTTCCGCTCGGGCGCGTCCGAAGCGGACGGCGTGGTTGAAGGCCTGCGCCATTGGGGACTGCGCCCCGCCTGAAGCGTTCCGTTATCGATGCTTTGGTTGCGAACGGTGTAAAAAGGACGCATCCGTGAGACCGCAATCGGGCTGTTCGGCCGGGGAACCACCCGGTCGAAACTTTGTTCGCAAATCTGCCGCATCATCTTTTCCGCAGGCTTCATCAGCGTGAAGACAGTAGTGGGTTATGGAGGTTGGGGGATTGGCGGAATTTACGGGATATCTATATTAGCAATTATCATAGGCAGGCAAAGAAGGACCTATTCGGATTGAAGATTTTGAATCGATTGGCGACAGATGTTGGCTTGATGTTGCGCAGACCGCCGCGGCAGCAATATGCGGCGCTGTGCTATCGGTTCTCCAAGAAAAATCCGGGGCCTGAAGTGCTGCTGCTGACAAGCAGGGACACGGGACGATGGGTCATTCCCAAAGGCTGGCCCATGGCGCATAAAAAGGCCCATGCGGTAGCCGAGCAGGAAGCCTATGAGGAAGCAGGCGTCAAGGGCACGGTGGAGAAGGCCCCCTTTGGTTACTACGAATACGAGAAAAAACTGAACAGCGGCATCAATGTGCCATGCAGGGTTCAGGTGCATCTGCTCGAAGTTTCCGAAATGCAGGATAGCTTTCCTGAAAAGGAATCCAGGCGACTGGAATGGGTCAGCCCCCAGGAGGCGACCAGGCGGGTCAACGAGCCGGAACTGAAAGCGCTGATGCTCGCTTTCGACAAACGGATGACGCATTCAAAATAGTGCGGCCGCCCCAGGTGTGGCAATTTGCAGTTTGTTTTTCCAACACGGCTTTTATCGTCTTTCCTTTTGGAAAGATGTACGAGATGTAACAGTCTTTCTGTAAATTGCCTTCAACCTGCGACACTGCCGGACGAAAGGGAATGCTGGCAAACGAGGTCTGAATGGCATTGAAGCCGCCATCAAACATGAAGCCGACGCTCGACAAGGATCTCGACAAGATTACCCGTGTCGAAGAAGCGACGCTGCATGTCACACAGCAGCTTGCGGGCCTTGGCGCCGGCTTCATGTTCGTCGTTCTGGCGGCGGTCTTCGCCGGTGCTTTTGTCGTAGGCACTTCGGGCGCCGTCATCATCATCGCCGCCGTCGCCATCGGCGCCTATATGGCAATCAATATCGGCGCCAATGACGTGACGAACAATGTCGGCCCCGCGGTCGGCGCCAAGGCGATGCCGCTTGCCGTCGCGCTCATCATCGCCGCGATCTGCGAGATTGCGGGGGCGCTGATCACCGGCGGCAATGTCGTCGAAACCATTTCCAGCGGCATCATCAACATCGAGACCATTCCCGACAGAACCGTTTTCTCCTGGGCAATGCTGTCTGCGCTTCTCGCCGCCGGCCTTCTCGTCAATATCTCGACCTGGACCAGAGCACCGATTTCAACCACTCATACGGTTGTGGGCGGAGTCGCGGGCGCGGGCATGGCCGCCTACGGAGCAAAAGCAGTGGACTGGCTGTCGCTCGGCAGCATCGCCTTCGCATGGGTCCTCGCGCCTTTCATCAGCGCCGCCATAGCCATCATCATCCTTGCTTTCATCAAGGAATTCATCATTTACCGTGAGGACAAGATTGGCGCGGCGCAGCGGTGGGTGCCGGTCCTCATCGGTTTGATGGCGGGTGTTTTTACGGCTTATCTCATCTGGGTCGGGTTGCGGCAGCTCATGCATGTGTCGCTTGGCCACGCCAGCCTGATTGGGCTGGTGACCGGGCTTGTGGTCTGGCGGCTTGGCGTGCCGATCATCCGCAAGCAGTCGGAAGGACTGGAAAACCGCAACCAGTCGCTTCGCATCCTGTTCCAGTGGCCGCTCGTTCTCGCCGCCGGCCTGATGTCCTTCGCGCATGGGGCTAATGACGTTTCGAACGCCATTGGGCCTGTCGTGGCCATCGTGCGGGCCCTGCATGACGAGGCGGTGAGCACCTCTGCACGTGCGCCGCTGTGGGTGATGCTGGTCGGCGCCTTCGGGCTCTCCTGCGGTATCCTTCTTTATGGCCCGCGCCTCATCCGCCTCGTCGGTGAGCAGATCACCAAGCTCAACCCGATGCGCGCCTTCTGCGTTTCGGTGGCAACTGCGCTCACCGTTCTCGTCGCCTCGCGTTTCGGCCTGCCAGTCAGCACAACCCATACGGCGATCGGCGCGGTGTTCGGCGTCGGCTTTTTCCGCGAATGGTACACGCAATCGTCCCGCAGGCGGCAGGATCTGGTCCAGGTTGGTGACGGCCGACCCCGCCGGTCTGACAAATATGCCGACAATCCTTCGGAGATACGCCGCCGATATCTTGTCCGCCGCTCCCACTTCATGACGATCATCGCCGCCTGGCTGGTCACCGTTCCCTCCAGTGCAGCGCTCGCCGCGCTGCTCTACTGGTTCATGTCCTTCCTCTTTCTCTAAAGCCGAAAAATCCCATGCGCGCCAATTTCCGGATGCAACGCCTGTATATCGAAGCCAGCCTTGCCGAAGGCGTCGCGCTGGAGGCGACCGCCGAACAGTTCAACTATCTCGCCAATGTGCTGCGCATGACCGATGGTGCGGAAATCCTGCTGTTCAACGGTCGGGACGGCGAGTGGAGAGCGAAACTTGCCTTTCCGAGCCGCAAGAAGATCGTGCTCGTCCCCCTCGAACAGACGCGGCCTCAGCCAAACCCCGCGGACCTGCATTATCTTTTCGCGCCGCTGAAAGTCGGGCGCATGGATTACCTGGTGCAGAAGGCGGTGGAGATGGGGGCCGGCCTGTTGCAGCCGGTGATGACACAGCATGTCCAAGGCAAGATCCACAACACCGAAAAATTGCGCGCCAACGCCATCGAAGCCGCCGAGCAGTGCGGCATACTGTCCCTGCCCGAGGTAGCCGAGCCGGTGAAACTGAAGGACATACTGGACACCTGGCCCCACGACCGGCGCATCATCTATTGCGACGAAGGCGATACGGGGCAAAATCCGCTGCCGATCCTGCAGGCAGTGAAGGAACGCAAAATCGCATTGCTGGTCGGTCCGGAAGGTGGATTCTCGGAGGAAGAAAGGGAGCTTCTGCGCAGCCTCGACTTCGTCACCCCCATTCCGCTCGGGCCGCGCATTCTGAGGGCAGATACGGCTGCGGTTGCCGCACTGGCGGTCATTCAGGCCACGATCGGCGACTGGAACTGAATGCTCCGTTGCTCTTCATGCATCTTTAAAAGAAATTCATTTGCCTCCAGCTACGATACGGCCCTATCTGCCAATCATATGCCTCGCCGCAACAGAGACGTCATAACAAGGTAAGCCATGGCACGCGACACGACCGACCAGACCCCCCTTTCCTCCGTTACGGAGCTTACCGATTATCTGGCGGGCGGTAACAAAGCTGAAGCCGATTTCCGTATCGGCACCGAGCACGAAAAATTCGCCTTTTTCCGCGAGGACAACCGGCCGGTTCCTTATTTCGGCGATGCCAGCATTTCCGCACTTTTGAAGGGCATGCAGGAGAAGCTCGGCTGGGACCCGATAATGGACGGTGAAAACATCATCGGCCTCGGCGAACAACACGGCATGGGTGCCATCTCCATCGAACCGGGCGGGCAGTTCGAACTTTCGGGCGCGCCGCTTGAGAACCTGCACCAGACCTGCAAGGAATCCAACCAGCATCTGGCGACGCTGCGCGAAGTGGCGGAGCCGATGGGCATCCGTTTCCTCGGCATCGGCGGCAGCCCGCTGTGGACCTTTGACGAAACGCCACGCATGCCGAAATCGCGCTACGCGATCATGACGCGCTACATGCCGAAAGTCGGGACCAAGGGTCTCGACATGATGTACCGCACCTGCACCATTCAGGTTAATCTCGACTTTTCATCCGAAGCCGACATGCGCCAGAAGATGCGTGTTTCCATGAAGCTGCAGTCTCTGGCAACGGCGCTTTTCGCCTCGTCGCCCTTTACGGAGGGCAAGCCGAACGGTCTTCTCTCGTGGCGCGGCGATATCTGGCGCGATACTGACAATCGCCGCTCGGGCGTCTTGCCCTTCACCTTCAACGAGGATTTCGGGTTCAAGGACTATGTGGAATGGGCGCTCGACGTGCCGATGTATTTCATCGTGCGCGACGGCAAATACCATGATTGCACCCATGTCACCTTCCGTCAGTTCATGAATGGTGCGCTCAAGGGCGAAATCGCCGCATGGGAACCGACCATGGGCGACTGGACGAACCATCTCTCCACCCTGTTCCCCGATGTGCGCCTGAAGCGTTTTCTGGAAATGCGCGGCGCCGACGGCGGCCCGTGGCGACGCATATGCGCCCTGCCAGCCTTCTGGGTCGGCCTTCTCTATGACAGGCAGGCGCTGGACGCCGCCGACGCATTGACGGCGGCCTGGAGCTTCGACGAGGTTATCGCCCTTCGTGATGCGGTTCCGGCCAAGGGACTGAATGCCGAAATCGCCGGCAAGCCGCTTCTCGGTATCGCGCGCGAAGTGCTCGATATTTCCCGCACCGGACTGAAAAACCGCAACCGGCTGAATGGCGAAGGTCAGGACGAGACCGTATTCCTGTCCTCGCTGGACGAGGTATTGGCGAAGAAAACGACACTCGCCGAAGACTTGCTGGCGCTTTACAATGGCCGCTGGGGCGGCTCGGTTCTTCCTGTGTTCGAGGAATATCAGTATTAAAACCAGCGGAACCGCTTCGGGTTTCGCGAGAGCGCCAATCGCAGACATAAAAAAACCCGGTGCGGCCGAGGGGGCCTGACACCGGGCAAAGGCAGGGCTATTGGCAAATCACCCTGCGGGGAAACCTTTCGGCTGGAGGGCCTCTCCGGCAGCTGGAGGCCCGCCGGATGGCGCTATTTCAAAGGGTCTTGAACCGTGTTACGGCCCGTCGACGTGCCGCGCGGGTCAGATGAGCGGTGGGATCTTCCAGCAGGCCCGTGTTGAGGGCGTCGCTGACGTCCGATCTTGCCAGGCCGATATCGGCGAGAAGACGATCATCCAGCTCGGTGAGGCCATTCGCCACGATACGATTGTAGATGCGCTGCACGAAGGTCTTGACGCGGAAAGCGACGCGGCGGAACGTATCGTTCGGCCGTGCTGTTGCAAGTTCCAGTTCCATTCTCCGTTCTGCCGTGCGCATGACACTTATCCTTTCGTAACGGCACGATGCGGCACCGCCCCCGGCGCACCACGCGCGAGAAGCTGCCTCGGGTTGGGAGCCTGACGTTTCGCTGGCCCGGGGTTGAGATTGATTTGCTTGGTGTCAAAATGTCGCAAGACTATTGATCAGTCCAACGAATGTTTCTAATGTAAGACATCAATCATTCTGATGGATGACCATCCATGTCCGCACCTCTCGACATAGACCAGCTGCACACCTTCATCGCCATCGTCGATACGGGCAGCTTCACCAAGGCCGCAGACCGCGTTTTCAAGACACAGTCCGCCGTCTCGATGCAGATGCGACGGCTGGAAGAACGCATCGGCAAACAGCTCTTCGCCAAGGACGGGCGGGGCAACCGCCTTACGGCGGAAGGCGAAAAGCTGATGAACTATGCCCGCCGCATCATCCGCCTCAATAACGAGGCGATCGCCGCCTTCGATGACAACCGGCTGGAGGGCACGCTGCGCATCGGCACGCCCGATGACTATGCCGACCGTTACATGCCCGAGATCATCGGGCGTTTCGCGAAGACTCATCCGAATGTCGAGCTTTACATCGTCTGCGAGCCGTCGGTTAGCCTTGCGGAAAAAATGGCGCGCGGCGAACTGGATATCGCTCTCGTCACCCACAATCCGCGGGCCCGCTCGTCGGATGTGGTGCGCACCGAACCGCTGTGCTGGGTCGCTTCCGCCAACCATCCGCTGAAGGACGATGCCCCTGTGCCCCTCGCCGTCGGACGACGTGACTGCCACTGGCGCCAGCTCGCCTGTTCGGCGCTCGATGCCGACGGGCGCGATTACCAGGTGCTTTTTACCAGCTGGTCTTCAACCGTCGTTGCCGCCGCCGTGCTGGCGGGCATGGCTGTTTCGGTGCTGCCGGAATCGGCGCTGCGCACCGGCATGAAGGTTCTGACCGCCGCAGACGGCTTCCCGCCGCTGCCGCCGGTGCAGATCGGCCTGATGAAACGACCGGGCCTTTCCCCATCGCTGGTGAATGCCATCACCGACCATATCACCGCCTGCCTCGACAATATCTCACCGATGAGCGTGGTCGACGAGATGGACAGCGATGTGAAGACCTATCCGAAGATGCCGCGCCTGCGCGCCGGACATATGCTGCCGGGCTGGTAATCCGGCGGCGGATCGCCGAGCGCGCCCCGCGCTGACAAGCCGGTCCGACGGCGCCTATCGCGCGCGCAGCGTTGCTACCGCCAGCAGCGTATCGCCGCTGATTCCCGCAGAGCCGCTGCCATTGAACAGCATCATGATGGGATCTGTGGTGTTCTGCGCGTTGTCATACATGACGGTAAAACGCGCGACGAGCTTCTTTACCTTTTCCGGGTCCTGAAAATCCTTGATGTCGAAGTATTTCTTCATCATCGCCACCTGCGTATCGACCGGGGCATTGCCGAGTTCGTCAGGAATGCCGAAGGTGGTGTTGATGAAACTCTGGATCGCGGTATCGGCAAGAATGGAATAATAGGACGTCGTGCCTGCCGCGATGCGCTTGAAATAAAGCGCCAGACGGACGCCGGCATTCTCTTCGCCCGCCTGCGTCTCCAGGGTCTGGGTCAGATAATTGTCCAGTGTCTCGTAGAGACCGCGCCGTGTCTGGATCAGGCTGCGGTCTTCGTGAAGGATATTGCCGTCAGAATCGAAGTTGAAGGCGGTGACGAGACGGCGGAAGACCGGATCCATTTCCTTGTTGAGATAGCTTTCGCCATCATCCAGTTTCGACGAGAACATCTTCTGCAGCTGTTCCTTCGTCACAGTTTTGGGATCGATGCCAAGCGATTCCATCGCGAATTCCGTAAGACGATCATTGCTCAGAAAATCCTTGAGCGTCTTGATCTTCTGCATCTCGCCCGTGAAATATTCCGCCTCCTTCTTGGCGGTTTCCTTGTCTTTCTCAGTGCCGAAAGCTGACTTCTTCTTGATGTAGTCAGCCGACATGGTCTGCATCTCGATTTCCGACTGTGCCAGCACCGGGGAGCCCAGGCTTCCGTCCGGTGCGAAGTTGAAAAGCTCCGCCAGTTTGACATATCGCTCGTCTTTCAGCGTATAGACGTAGCTCTTTTTGTCCTGAAGATCGCTGGTGAGGACCTTGCGGATATCCGCCGCATTCACCTTGGCCGGATCGAGGCCGACGGCCTTCAGCGCATAATTATAGACTGCGCTGCTGTCGAGGAAATCCTTGACGGAGGTGACGCTTCTAATGTCACTCTTGAATAAGGTCAGCGCCTTCTCGTCGGCGGCGTCATCCTTTTCGCCGTAATGGGTCATGTAGCCGCTTGTCGTGGTCGCGGTCTGCAGCGTCGTCTGCGGCGTGGTGCCGTCGGCAAGCGTTCCGTCCGTCTTGAAATTGAACGCGTTCCTCATGGCGAGGTAGCGCTTGTCGTTCTTGCCGAAAGTCGCGATGTAATTGTTCGGGTCGTTCAGGTCGCTGGTCAGGATGTTCTCGATCGTCGCCGTCACGATCGTCAGGTCGTTAAGGTCAAAGGCAACCTTGATATAGTTGAGGAGACGCGTATCCGAGAGCAGTTCGTCCACGGTCTTGATCGAACCGATCTTCGATTCGAAATAGTCCCGGTTCAGCGTGGCGACCGTCGGCGTCACGCGCGGTGCGCTGCTGATGTAGGCATCCGTCATCACCTTGATATTGTCAGCTTTCTGCGCCCCGCCGGCGGCAACGGTGCCATCGATTTTGAATTCGAAGGCGGCGGCGAGCTGTGCCATCTTGTTATATTGGGTGACGGCATTTGAAAGCGTCGTCTGTTCTGCCGTGATCGCGGCAAGCTTCGCTTCCCACTCGCTCTTGGGTGGCAACACGGCTTCGAGCTGCGTCAGCTGGTCCTGCCTGGTAACTTTTTCCGCCTCGAGCGCCGTGCGCTGCTCGTCTGTCAGTTCCGTTCCCGCGAGCGAAGTGTCGATTGCGGCGATCCGCGCCGTGACCTCCGCGTGCAGTTCGATATTACCTTTCATGGTCAGCTTTTCGACCGCATCATTATAGGCAGCGCCAAATTTCTGATTGAGGTAGCTGTCGGGATCGGCGATGTCGCTCGTCATCAATCCCCGGATATGGGAATAGGTATAGGTCTTCTCATCGATGCTGAAGACCTGAAATATATAGGCGCGGGCCCTGTCGTTCTGGAGCAGCTGATCGACGTTGGTGACCGTGCCGATGATCGCCTTGTAATAGCGGGTCTCTTCGGCAAGGCTGTCATCCATGTCGGTGATCGACGTCCCGTAGAGCCCGATCATCTTGTCGAGCTGTGCCTCCGTCTGAACCGTCTTTGTCGAGGCCGTGAAATTGAAGGCAGCGGCGAATTCCCGATACCGCTCGTCGGTCAGCTTGTTGGCGAAGCTGTTCTGGTCGTTCAGGTCGCTCTCCAGCACCTTTTTCATGAAAGCCTTGGCATAGGTCATCTCGCCGAGGCCGAAGGCATCCATGGCATAGGAATAGAGCTGATAGTTATCGAGGAATTCATCGACGCTTTTCACATTGCCGATGTTTTCCTTGTAATACTTCGTCTGACGCTCGGTGATTGCCTGCTGCGACACGCGTGAAATGCTTGTCTTCATATCGCGGTTGATGAGGTCGTAGCTGAGATAAGTCGATACCATCCGAATGCCCCCTGGAGCCTCGCTCGTCCCCGTGGGACGTCGAAACTCCGCTTGAATCCGCCCTGCCATGCCTCCATGCGGAAGTGCGGCAGGGCCCGACGCGACTATGCAGGACGCGCCTTGCCCGGAGCTTGAAAGAGCACAATTTCGACCGAGATAAAAACCGCATTGTCCCGATCTCCTTTACCCAAGCGAAACCATGCCACAGTGTGTTTTGCTAACCATTTGGGAATGCAAAGTTTTCTTAACCGCGATTTTTAAGCAGTCTCGAACAGGCGGCGGATATTCTCCTGACATCAGAGGACGAAAAGTCCCGATGAGAAGACCGGAAACCGGCTCTCAGGTAAAACAAGGGTAGAATAAACATGACCAAGACCGTTCTGAAGCCCGACTGGGCCGTCGCCACTCTCAGGTTAGACCCGGCACGTTTTCCGCAACAGGTCACCTATGGAAAAGGCAATGGCGCGACCGATGTCGCCGTCACCCTCGATGAACGGGGCGCCGTTCTGAGAAAGGTTCTGTCCTCTTCCGGCCTGCCTCTGTCCTTCGCCCTGCCTGCCCGCGCCTTCAAGGGTGTTGCCGCCCGCGCCATCGACCATGGTGACGGGCAGGTGACGGTGACTCTCGAGCTGCATCACGACGATCCGGATCTTTGCGTTCCGCTTCTCGTCGCCCACGATCTGTGCGATATCGCCGCCGACTGGCGCAGCTGGTCCGAGGCCTACCGCATTCCCATGCTGATGGTGGAAGCCGATGGCGTCGCCCGTCCGCTGGAAGAACACCTCGGCAAGGTGCGCACCCAGAATACCCGTCCGCGCCGCCGCCATTCCTATTTCGCGGAGCGCCGCCCGCGCTTCCTCGTTCGCCGTTCCACCGGTTCGCTCGGCATGAGCATGAAGATCGAGGGCAAGGAAATCATCGCCCGCAACTGATCTTCTTCAATCCAGAACACAAAAAGCCCGGCGCGGATGACGCGACCGGGCTTTTTCGTATTCGCTATTCCAGCAGCTTACACCAGCAGCAGCGGCAGAATGAGCCCTGCGAAAATCAGCACGCCGACGCGGTTGTTGGATTTGAACAGCACGAGGCACTGGTCAACGTCATCGATATCAAGCACCCATACCTGCCGGAACAGCATGAGAGCCGCGGCGGCAAGTCCGCTATAGGCAATGACGTTAACACCCGCCGTCCAGAACGACAGGAACATCATGGCAAGGGCTGTGCCATAAAGGAAAACCAGCCAGCGATGTGTGTTTTCTCCAAACAGGAGGGCGGTAGAACCGATGCCCACCGCCGTGTCATCTTCCTTGTCCTGGTGGGCGTAGATTGTATCATAACCGATCGTCCAGGCGATGGAGCCGACATAAAGCAGGACAGCCGGCCAGGCAATCGATCCGAACTGCCCCGCCCAGCCCATCAGCGCGCCCCAGGAAAAGGCAAGGCCGAGGAAAAATTGCGGCCAGTTGGTGAAGCGCTTGGCGAAGGGATAGATCGCCACGAAGAACAGCGAGAACATACCGGTTGCGATTGCGAAACTGTTGAACTGCAGGAGGACGACCAGCCCGGCAAGCGCCTGCAGGACGATGAAGACCTTGGCCTGTCCGCGGCTCACCCGGCCCGACGGCAGCGGTCGCGAGCGGGTGCGCGCCACTGCCATGTCGATCTTGTGGTCGGCCAGATCATTATAGGTGCAGCCCGCGCCGCGCATCGCCACCGATCCGATGAAGAACAGCACTAGGTGCCAGATCAGCGTGCCCCAGGAAAAGCCGCCGGTCGCCACCGCCGCGTTGGCCGCGAGGGCTGCGGACCAGAAGCACGGCCACATCAGCAATTGCCAGCCGATGGGTCGATCCCACCGGGCCAGCTGCGCATAGGGCCAGAGGGGCCTCGGCAAAATCCGATAGACCCAGTTATTGGATGGCGCGTCGGAGACGCGGTCTGACAAATCGCTGTGGTGAACCATGGGATGGTTCTACAGCATCAGCCGCAAAATCGGAATGGATTTCAGCAGCCGACCGTACACGCAGAAAAGCCCCGCAGCGGTTCGCGACGGGGCTTTTCAGGAGCATATCTCCACTCGTGTCAGGGCAGGGAGAAATTGAATTTGTAGCTCGCCTGAACCCCGATGATGAACTGGTTCTTCGAACCGCGCTCGCGCACGAGCGAACTGTCCGCGGCATCGCCGGTCAGGCGGCGATATTCCGCAAAGGAGCCGACTTCAGCATTTTCGGTGACTTTCCAGGTGATGGCGGCGCCGATACCGGCCGAATGCAGGCCGCCGCCCGGGCTATAGGGCGATGGCGCGCCGGCGGCCGTCTGTGCCGCACTCACACCGTAATAACGTTCATTGTATTTGCTGCTCACCCACGTGGCGCGCGGGCCGGCCGAAATCTGGATGCCGGGGGCGATATCGGTGAAGGCATCGACAGCGACATCTCCGACCACGCCGCTGTGGCTGCGTATGCCCTGACGAACTTCGCCGCGAACGCGCAGCCAGTCGGTCGGATAAGCCTCGGCAAAACCACCAAGCTCGCCGCCGCGCTTGATACGCGTCATGCCCTTCAGATCCGCAGAATCACCCTCATCACGTGGAGAAATCAGGCGGCCGGCGAGACCCATGCTGATCGGACCGTTATCCAGAAGCGAGATGGAGGCGCTGTCGTTCCGGGAGGTGAAACGGGCGCCCTGCCCCTGACGGCCGAGGGAAATGATGGGCGAAAAGCCGAATTCATTCTTGTTATCGCCCTGATATTTCGGCGCAGTGAAACCCGCGCCGCCGAGTTTCAGATACCAGTCGCCGGAAAACCAGCCATCCGCATGGGCATTGCCCACGGCAAAAAGCGATACAACACAGGCGGCAACGGCCGCTGATGGCTTGAACATGAAAGAACCCCAGAAACGCAATACAGACAGGTGTCCGTAGAATTAGAGGGATTGTCTTTCCATTCGATTAACCAGTGCGTTAAGAAGCAGACACCACTGCGAGGCTCACGACACGGCGCCAAACCTCTCGTTCGTCATGCTCGGGCCTGTCCCGAGCATCTGCGACCGAAGGACTTTACGCAACGTGGATAGATCTTCGGAACAAGCCCGAGGGTGACGCCGAGATTGCGGAGACGCTTGTCAATACTCTCCGCAATTCGGTCACTCGTCGCCCACACCGTCGTCAGAATGTCACTTTCTCCAGCGGCGCCCGGGTCTTCTCAAACTCCAGCAGCTTTGCCTCGTTCTGCGCAATGTAGTCGCGATTATGCGGCACGGCATCGCGGTCCTTGGCGATCTGGATCTGGAAGATGTGGAAGTTTTCATGGGTGAAGGCCATTTCCGACCCCGCCAGATAAAACTCCCACATGCGGAAGAAGCGCTCATCGTAAAGCGCGATCGCTTCTGCCCTGCGTGCCACGAAACGTTCCCGCCAGTGGCGAAGCGTATGGGCATAATGCATGGGCAGAATTTCGATATCCTTTACCAGCAGCCGCGACTTCTCGAGGGCCGGCAACACTTCCGCGAGCGATGGGATATAGCCGCCGGGGAAAATATATTTTTCGATGAAGGGGTTGGTCGCCAGTGCCGGATAGGGCTGACCGATGGAATGCAGCACCATCACGCCCTTGTCATCAAGCACCTCCGCCACCTTCTCGAAATAGTCGCGATAATGGGTCGGCCCGACATGTTCGAACATGCCGACGGAGACGATGCGGTCGTATTTTTTCGAGGCAGGCAGATAACGATAATCCTGCAACTCGAAGCGGACATTGCCGGCAAGACCGCGTTTTGCGGCTCGGTCGCGGGAAACGCGCAGCTGTTCCTCGCTAAGCGTGATGCCGGTGACATCGGCTCCGGCGCTCTCGGCGATATACATGGCCATGCCGCCCCAGCCGGAGCCGATTTCCAGAACACTCTGGCCCGGCTCCGTCATCAGCTTGGCGGCGATGTGCCGCTTTTTCGCGACCTGCGCCTCATAGAGGCTGATGCCGGGCGGATTGAAATAGGCGCAGGAATATTGCCAGTCCTCATCGAGAAAGAGGTCAAACAGCTTTGCGCTCAGATCATAATGGTGGGCGACGTTGCTCTTGTTGTGATTGACCGGCAGATGCATCTTGATGCGGGCGGCGATGATGCGAGCCATGCCACGCCAGATCATGCCGAAGGACAGGGCTTCGCTCAGCGTATTGCTTTTGACCAGCGCCAGAAAATCATAAATGTCGCCTTCCGCGACCTTCATGCGGCCTTCCATGTACATTTCAGCAAGCTTGAGCGCCGGATCGGCGGCAATCTCCTGCATGGCGGCTTCGTCGGCGAAGTTGAGAACCACCTTCTTTCCGGCACCATTGCCGAATGTGCGGCTGCCGCCGGGGCTGTTGACGGTCAGATCACCGTTCTTGATTATCTTTTCGAGAAGAACATGCAGAGACGACGCCATGGCACCCCCAATTGCTAAGTCTCACTTATCAATTTTGCTGACCGTATTCCTTTCGGCATAAGTTGCAAGATAGTCTTATTTCAAAAAAATTGAACGATTTCATCAAGCAAAAAGCCCTGCCGAGGTGTATGGCAGGGCTTTACTCAGAAAAATCATTTCAACCGCAGGTCAGCGCCGCTTCATGGCTTCAGCCAGGGCAGCTGCCAGTGCACCACCGGATTGCGACCCCTCGTTGCGATCTTTGGGCTTGGCTGTCGCGTGGCGCATGGCGTTTGTATTGCCCCTCTCCCGCATCGGCTGCGGCGCAGCCTCACCACCATCCTTACGCATGGTCAGCCCGATGCGCTTGCGCTTCACATCCACTTCAACGACTCGCACCTTGACGACATCACCCGCCTTGACGACCTCATGCGGGTCTTTGACGAAACGGTCGGCGAGCTGCGAGACATGCACCAGCCCGTCCTGATGCACGCCGATATCCACGAAGGCGCCGAAGGCAGCCACATTGGTAACGGTGCCTTCCAGCAACATGCCGGGTTTCAGATCGGTGATCTCGTCCACACCCTCGGCAAAGGTCGCGGTCTTGAAGCTCGGGCGCGGGTCACGGCCGGGCTTTTCCAGTTCGGCGATGATGTCCTTGACGGTCGGCAGGCCGAATTGCTCATCTATGAACTTCTTAGGGTCAAGCGACTTCAAGGTGGCGCTATCGCCCATCAGCGAGCGCAGATCGCGGCCGCAGGCGGCGACGATCTTCTTCGCCACGCCATAGGCTTCCGGGTGAACGGACGAAGCATCCAGCGGCTCCTTGCCGTTTGGAATGCGCAGGAAGCCCGCGCATTGTTCGAAGGTGCGCTGGCCGAGGCGCGGCACTTTGAGCAATTCCTTGCGGCTCGCGAATGGACCGGTCTGATCGCGATGGGCAACGATGGCATCGGCAATCGAGGCACCGAGACCGGAAACCCGAGCCAGAAGCGGCGACGAGGCCGTGTTGAGGTCCACGCCGACGGCATTCACGGCATCTTCCACCACGGCATCGAGCGAGCGGCTGAGGCGGCCCTGATCGACATCGTGCTGGTATTGCCCGACACCGATGGATTTCGGCTCGATCTTCACCAGTTCCGCCAGCGGGTCCTGAAGGCGGCGGGCAATGGAGACTGCTCCACGTAGCGAAACGTCGAGATTGGGGAATTCGGCCGCCGCCCGCTCCGAAGCGGAATAGACGGATGCGCCCGCCTCCGACACGATTACCTTGGTGGGCTTTGTACCTGAAGCGGAAGCCGGCAGCTGGGCCAGAAGATCGGCCACCAGCTTTTCCGTCTCGCGGCTGCCGGTGCCATTGCCGATGGCGATCAGCTCGACATTGTGCTTGCGAATGAGCAAGGCGAGTTCCGCCTGCGCGCCGCGCACGTCGTTCTTCGGCTGGAAGGGGTAAACCGTCAAGGTGTCCAGCAGCTTGCCGGTGCCATCGACCACGGCCACCTTGACGCCGGTGCGGATGCCCGGATCGAGACCCATGGTGGCGCGCGATCCGGCGGGAGCGGCCAGCAGGAGATCCTTGAGGTTCCGTGCGAAGACGTTGATCGCCTCTTCTTCCGCCCGCTCACGCAACTCGCGCATCAGGTCGAGCGACAGCGACATGGAGAGTTTCACGCGCCAGGTCCAGCCGGCGACCTCCATCAGCCATTGATCGGCGGGGCCAGCATTGCGGATATCGAAGGCGGCGGCGATGGTGCGCTGCGCCGGCTTCACCGGTGCGGGATCGTCTGCATCGACATCAATCGTCAATGTCAGAATTTCCTCGTTCCAGCCGCGCAGCATGGCGAGCGCCCGGTGGCCCGGCACGCTTGCCCAGCGTTCGGAATGGTCGAAATAATCGGAAAACTTCTCGCCCGCCGCCTGTTTGCCATCCACCACCTTGGCGCGGAAGGTGGCGTTCTGGCGCATGTAATCGCGCAGGCGGCCAAGCAGATCGGCATTTTCCGTCATGGTTTCAGCCACGATGTCTCGCGCGCCCTCGAGCGCCGCCTTCACATCGGCCACCTCGCCCTGCACATAGGCCTCCGCCAGTTTCGCCGGATCGGCGGCGCGGTTTTCCCATATGGCTTCGGCAAGCGGGCCAAGACCCCTTTCGCGGGCGATTTCGGCACGGGTGCGGCGCTTCGGCTTATAGGGCAGGTAGAGGTCTTCCAGCTCGGCCTTGGTGCCCGCCTGCATTATCTTGACCATCAGCTCATCGGTCATCTTTCCCTGCCCGCTGATGGAATCGACGATGGAAGAGCGACGGGCATTGAGTTCGCGCAGATAGACAAGGCGTTCGGAAAGCGTGCGCAGCTGGGTATCGTCAAGCCCTCCCGTCACTTCCTTGCGGTATCTGGCGATGAAGGGAACGGTCGCGCCCTCGTCCAGCAGGGTCACCGCCGCCTTTACCTGATCGGGGCGGGCGTTGATTTCGGAGGCGATGAGCGTGGCGAGGCGGGCGTTGTCTGCGGTCATATGGGTCTCTGCTGTCATATCTGGAGCGGCGACCATAATGTCTGATTGTGGCGTGACAACAAGAGGCGACAACGATTCCACAGGAAAGGCTGACTTCAGGGGAAAGACAGGCAATTCATCGTAGTGACCGCGGCGTCTCGAAAAGCGATTTCTGATGCAGAACGGCACCATCCGCACACCGTCACCCCGGACTTGATCCGGGGTCCAGTGCGATCAAGTCCTTGATCGCTTAAGACTCTTTCACGGCGCAGACGCGCCGTGGCTGGATGCCGGATCAAGTCCGGCATGACGGAGGAGGGATTTGCAGCCTCTATTCGCAGGCTCCATGCGCGGCAATCGCCACATATTCGTCTTGACCTTTCGCCCCCCTGCCCTTAACGCCGCTGACACAAGGTTACTGGCGAATTTGCAGGGGTATTGACCATGAAAGTTCTGTTGATCGGTTCCGGCGGACGCGAACATGCGCTGGCGTGGAAAATCGCCCAGTCCCCCCTGCTTGATGCGCTCTACGCCGCCCCCGGCAATCCCGGCATCGCCGACCATGCGACGCTCGTGGAGCTGAACGTGGAAGATCATGCTGCCGTCATCGCCTTTGCGAAAGAAAAGGCAATCGACTTCGTCGTCATCGGCCCGGAAGCGCCGCTGGTCGCCGGTCTGGCGGATGACCTGCGTGCCGCCGGCATCGCCACTTTCGGGCCATCGAAAGCGGCAGCTCAGCTGGAGGGTTCCAAGGGTTTCACGAAGGATCTCTGCGCGCGCTACGATATTCCGACCGGCGCTTACCAGCGTTTCAAATCCGCAGAGCCGGCCAAGGACTATGTCCGCGCACAGGGTGCGCCCATCGTCATCAAGGCCGACGGGCTTGCCGCCGGCAAGGGCGTGACCGTGGCCATGACGGAAGCGGAAGCGCTTGCCGCGATTGACGACTGCTTCGACGGCGCTTTCGGCGCGGCCGGCGCCGAAGTGGTGGTGGAGGCCTTCCTCGATGGCGAGGAAGCGAGCTTCTTCTGCCTTTCCGACGGCAAGACCGCGCTGGCGCTCGCCACCGCGCAGGATCACAAGCGCGTCGGCGATGGCGATACCGGCCCGAACACCGGCGGCATGGGCGCCTATTCGCCCGCCCCCGTAATGACCGCGACCATGGTGGAGCGCACCATGAAAGAAATCATCGAGCCGACGATCTCGGGCATGGCGAAAGATGGTAATCCCTTCTCCGGCGTGTTCTTTGCTGGACTGATGATTACCGCCAAGGGCCCGGAACTCATCGAATACAACGTGCGCTTCGGCGATCCAGAATGCCAGGTGCTGATGATGCGCCTGAAAAGTGATCTGCTGCCCATCCTCTACGCCACGGCCACTGGCACACTGGACAGGGTTGACGCGGAATGGCGCGACGAGGTTGCGCTGACCGTCGTCCTGGCTTCCAAGGGTTACCCCGGCGCATACGACAAGAACACGCCGATCGCGCATATTCCTGAAGCGAGCGAAGAAGCGAAGGTGTTCCATGCCGGGACTGCGTTGAAGGACGACAGGCTGGTGGCTACGGGTGGCCGCGTGCTGAACGTTACCGCCCTTGGAAAGACCGTGACGGAGGCGCAGGCCCACGCCTATGCGCTGGCGGACAGGGTGGAGTGGGAAAACGGCTTTTGCCGGCGCGATATCGGCTGGCAGGCTGTGGCGCGCGAAAAGGTCTGATTTTAGATCAAACGGGCCGGCAACGAATATTTCGTTCAATTTTTACCAAGTTTGCTGACCCGATGGAAACGAAACGCCGGTAATACTTGCCCGAACATGGAATGGCGCACTTTGCCCGGATCACGAGGCGGCGCCGTTATTTGGGGGCTTTTTCGATGCGGCGTCTTCTTCTGACAGCGATTGTCGTGCTGACCGGCGGGTCTGCCATGGCGTCTTCCATCGAATATATCAACGGTGTTCATACCACCAATGGCAGCTTCATCCGTCGCGACTGCACGGGTTGCCAGCAGGTCAAGGAGAAAACCGCGGCGCAGGTTTACAGCATTCCTTCCATAGAACCCGGGACCCAGCACACGGAAATGCGGGAAGTGGATGGCAGGCAGACGCTGGTGCGCACGGAAGCATGGCTTGGCGGCGCGCCCGTGACATTTGTCAGCACCAATCCAGCATGGATGCCGAAGGAAGCGTCTGGCACCGCAATCGCCACCTATGACGACGCGGAGCCCACGGCGCACACGCAGGAAACCGCTGCGACGCCCGGCGGCATAGACATGACGACCACCACTGCGGCTACGAAGGAAGTTTCGAGTACCGATGCGGCGGCCCCCCGCGCATCTGCCTTGCCCGCTCCGACTAACTTCCCGGACTTCCAACTGCGCGGCAACTGACCTGCGGGTTGGATGACAAATGTCAAACAATCGAGTCCGCGCTGTATTTTTCAAGGCCATCAGCAACCATTGGGGGAATTAAAAATCCCCGATGGGGTTATTCCGCCGGCTGGCGTGATAAAGCTTCCACTAATTAAATATTTCTTCAAATTTTTGGCTGCTAAGTCATCTCATGGTGCAATGCAGCACCGCATGAGGCCTTGGGCGGATGCCGCTCTTCAGGCCCTTCCCGGCGCATCATGCGCCTCTTCCCTTTCCGAAACACCGGCAGCGCGCGGCAAAGCGAGGCGCGCGAGGCCAAACGCTTGTGAGCGCCCATGAAGAACCTTTCCATTTCCCGTCAGTTGATCGTTCTCGTAGTGGCCCTGATGGCCGCCTTCGCCGTGGCAACCTTCTACCAGCTGAAGTCCGCCACCGACGCGATCTATGAGGAACGCTACGGAATGCTGCGGACTCAGGTGCAGTCGGCCATCTCCATCCTGCAATCCTTCCACGACAAGGAAAAGGCCGGCACCCTTTCGCGCGACGAGGCCATGAAGCAGGCTTATGCAACCGTCAGCGCCATACGCTTCACCCCGGATGGCTACCTCTTCGGTTATGATTACGATGTGACGATGAAGTTCCATCCCGATGCCAAGCGCGTCGGCGAGAACTTCAAGGGCAAGCCTGACAGCAAGGGTTTCGCTTATCGTGACGAGCTGGTGCGGCTTGGTCGCAATGGCGGCGGCCAGACGGATTTCTACGGCCCGAAGCCCGGCATGGAAGGCAATGACTACGCCAAGAGCTCCTATGCACTTGCCTTCGAACCCTGGCAGGTGGTGGTCGTGACCGGCGTTTACATCGACGATCTGAATGCGCAGGTGCGCGGCGAGGTGATGAAGGCGCTATCCATCGGCGCGTTGATCTTCGTGCTGGCGCTTGCAGCCGCTTTCTATGTCATCCGCGGCATCTCGAAGCCGCTCGGCGATATTCACCGCGCGCTTGGCGAAGTCGCCAATGAAAACGTCTCGCTCGCCATTCCCCATACTGGCCTCACCAACGAAGTGGGCATGATGGCGAAGGCTACTGCCTCGCTTCAGGACAAGGTACGCGAGCGCCATGCCATGCAGCGCCGTGAGGAAGAACAGCAGCAACAGCTCAATGCCGAGCGCCAGAACAACCTCGACATGCAGCGCGACGAGGCAGAATTGCAGGCGCGTGTGGTTGCCACCATCGGCGAGGCGCTGGAAAAGCTGGCCGGCGGTGATCTGACCGTGCGTTGCGGCGATCTCGGCAACCGATACGCAGCGCTGCGCGCGAATTTCAACGAAGCCCTGACCCATCTCGATGCCGCCATGGCCAAGGTGAACTCCAAGAGCATCGACATTGGCGGCTCCAAGGAAGAAATCCGCAAGGCCTCCAACGAGCTATCGCAGCGTACCGAACGGCAGGCTGCCAATCTGGAAGAAACCTCCGCAGCGCTTGACGAACTGACCGTTGCGGTGCGCCAGACGGCGGAAGGGGCAGCTGACGCCGCCAAGCGTGTCACCACCGTCAGCTCGGAAGCCATGCGCAGCGACCGTGTGGTGGAAGAAGCGATCATGGCGATGAGCGGCATCGAGCAGTCTTCCGACCAGATTTCCAACATCATCGGCGTAATCGACGATATCGCCTTCCAGACCAACCTTCTGGCACTGAATGCTGGCGTCGAAGCTGCTCGCGCGGGTGAGGCTGGCAAGGGCTTTGCCGTGGTAGCGCAGGAAGTGCGCGAACTCGCACAGAAATCCGCGGCTGCCGCCAAAGAGATCAAGGACCAGATCGCCCGCTCTTCCGCCCAGGTGGAAAATGGCGTGCGGCTTGTGGGCGAGGCCGGCGATGCACTGAAGCGTATCTCGGACCAGATCAAATCCGCTAACGAGATCGTCAGCAAGATCGCCCACTCGGCAGCCGAGCAGGATACGACGCTGCGCTCGATCTCCTCATCGCTCAACCAGCTCGACGTCGCCACCCAGCACAATGCGGCAATGGCGGAAGAAACCACGGCTTCGGCGGAAGCGCTTGCCGTGGACACCGAGGAACTGCTGAACCTCATCCGCAGCTTCCGCGTGTCGTCCGGTCACCAGCTTCATGCCATGGCGCATGAGATGCGCATGGCGGGGTGATACGCCGCAAGACTATCGATGAACAAAGGCGCCGGGGGGAACTCTGGCGCTTTTCTTTTTAAGCATTTCCAGGAAAAGTGGAACCCGGTTTTCCGTCCGGAAATGCGCCAAAACAAAGAGTTAGAGTGTTTTCGCGATTCGAAGAAAAGCGAAAAACTCTAACGGGTCAGCACATCCAGCCGGTCGATATCGGCTGGTGAAAACACGGCAATACCGGCTTTTTCGAGCAGCGCCGCCGTCACCCCATTGCCCGCATGTTTGACGCCAGAAAACGAACCGTCATAGATCGCAACCGACCCACAGGACGGGCTGCCGTCGATCAGAAGCGCGTATGTGCAGGCATTGGACATGGCAAAGGCCAGCGCTCTTTCTGCGCCGGCAATGAATTGCGCCGTGACATCGCCGCCTGTCATCTCCAGCACGCGGGCGCGGCCCTCCAGCACATCGAGACCGGAGGCACCATCTTCGATTTCCGCCGGCGGGCGCGGCACGGGCATACCGCCCGCCATCTCAGGACAGATCGTCACCAGCCTATCCTCGCTTCGCCAGCGGTCTATCGCCGGGTGGGCGAAGGGTTTGCCTCTGCCGTCGTAACGGACAGGTTGGCCGAGGAGGCAGGCGCTGATGAGGATTTTGGAGGTGGAGTGGGTCAATGGGAAGTTATCCTGCGGGAATTGAGGCTGTGGCTAACCCCCCTCTGCCCTGCCGGGCATCTCCCCCTCAAGGGGGGAGATCGGCGAGAGGCATGCTCCCCCTCTTCCCGAAACGTTCAATGTGGTTGAGAGCTCGCCACAAGTCGATCTCCCCCTTGAGGGGGAGATGCCCGGCAGGACAGAGGGGGGTGAACCGCGCACACTGACATGTACGGCTACCCCAACCCCATCAGCCCGTTATCTTCGAGAAATCCGCAACCGTGCCAGTTGCCTCGCGAATGGCCTTCAGCAACGCCAGACGATTTGCGCGGATGGCCGCGTCCTCGTCGTTGACGAGGACATCTTCGAAGAATTTATCGACGGGCGCGCGAAGCGTCGAAAGCGCCTGCATGGCAGAGCGGAAATCTTCGCCGGCAACAGCCTTCGCGGCATCGGCAGACGCGGTCTTGATCGCCGCATAAAGCGCCTTTTCGGCATCGAGCTTCAACAACTCTTCCGAAACGCCATCCGCCACCACAGTCCCCTTCTTCTCCTCCGCGGCCAGAAGCTGGGTGGCGCGCTTGGCGCCTGCCAGAAGGTTACGGCCATCCTCACCGGTGATGAAGGCGGTGAGCGCTTCGACACGGCGGGCGATCATCAGCAGGTCGTCGGATTCCGGCGTCAGGACGGCGTCGATCAGATCGTAACGCGCGCCGAGATCGCGGAGATAGACCTTCAGACGGTCGTGGAAGAAGGAGAGAAGGTCCGGATCCTTGGCAACGCTCAGCAGTGGCAGCCGCACGTTTTTCTCAAGCAGAATACGCACCACACCCAGCGCCGCACGGCGCAGCGCGAAGGGGTCCTTCGAGCCGGTGGGCTTCTCATCGATGGCCCAGAAACCGACGAGGGTGTCGAGCTTGTCAGCGAGAGCGACCGTGATCGCCACCTTATCGGCCGGCAGGCGGTCGGAAGGGCCTTGCGGTTTGTAGTGATCTTCGATGGCGGCGGCCACGCTTTCGTTTTCGCCCTGAAGCGCCGCATATTTGCGGCCCATCAGGCCCTGAAGCTCGGGGAATTCGCCGACGGCTTCAGTGCGCAGGTCGGCCTTGGCCAGCACAACGGCGCGGTCCACCAGCGCGGCATCGGCGCCGACGATCGGGGCCAAAGTCTTCGCCAGTTCGCGGATGCGGGATACGCGCTCGCCCTGCGTGCCGAGCTTGGCGTGAAAGGTGACGTTGAGCGCATCGAGCTTCGCCATGCGCTGGTCGAGGGGCTTTTTAAGATCGAGGCTGAATTTTGCAGCCGAGTCCTTCAACGTCTCAAGATCGGGCAGATCACCCTGGTCACGGGTCCAGAAATGGCGGGCATCCGACAGGCGCGCGCGCACGACCTTGCCATTGCCGTGGATGATTTCCTTGCCGCCATCACTCGCTTCGATGTTCGAGACAAGGATGAAGCGGTTGGAAAGGCCCTCTTCCGCACCCTGGTTGCGGGTGACGAAACACTTCTGGTTGGTCTTGATGGTGAGGCGGATGATTTCTGCGGGGATTTGCAGATAGTCCTCTTCGAAAGTGCCCATCAGCACCTGCGGCCATTCAACCAGGCCGGAAACTTCTTCCAGCAGGCCTTCGTCTTCCACAAGGTCGAGGCCGTTGGCGAAAGCGAGGTCCTTGGCGTCGTGCAGGATGATGTCCTTGCGGCGCTCGGCATCGAGAATGACCTTCGCCTTTTCGAGGCTCGAGACATAATCCTCGAAACGGCGCACGGTGATCGGACCCGGCGCATGGAAACGATGGCCATAGGTGACGTTACCGGCAACGATACCATCGATGGCAAACGGGATGACCTGCGTTTCATCGTGTTCGGGGCCGAACAGGCAGACAATGGATTGCAGCGGCCGCACCCAACGCAGGCTTTCCGAACCTTTGCCTTCGATACCGGCATAGCTGGAGCCTTTCGGCATCGAAGCGGGGCCGGAGCGCATGGATTTCGGCCAGGGGAAAGAGCGGATGATGCCGGGCATCACCTCGGCGATGATCTCTTCCGCCGGACGGCCCGGCTTGTTGATGATGGCGATGTAGAAATCACCCTTCTTCGGATCGGAAACAACCTGCGCTTCCGAGATATCGTTGAGGCCTGCGCCACGCAGAAAGCCTTCGATGGCCTTTTCATTGGCATCGGTGCGCGGACCCTTCTTTTCCTCACGCACATCGGCCGAGCGGGCGTTGAGGCCACGAATATCCAGCGTCAGGCGACGCGGTGTCCAATATTCACGCGCACCTTCATAGGTCAGCCCTCTCTCCACCAAGGCATCGGTGACGAGTTTCTTCAGATCGCCCGCCGCCTTGCGCTGCATGCGGGCAGGGATTTCCTCGGAGCGAAGTTCAAGCAGAAGATCGGGCATGGGATAAGGACTTTAATCTGTTGCAAAAGAGTGTCGCGGACTTAGCAAGACCAGCGGCAAAAGTCACCAGCTATCGGTTAAATTACCGCGGCGGGCATCACCAGCCGCCGCCACCGCCACCGCCGCCGCCAGAGCCGGAAAAACCGCCCCCGCCCCCGCCTGAGAAGCTGGAACCGGAAGAGCTGACAGGCTGCGGAATGGTGGAGGCGATTGTGCTTGCCATAGAGGTTGAGAACCCGCCGATCCTGTCGCCAAAGCTGCCGTAATTGCTGCCCAGGTACCAGCCGGGCGCATAACTTGCCGCGGCGGCACCGGCGGCGGCGGTCGCGAGCCAGGTCTCGAACGTACGGCTCCAGGGCTTTTCGACGCCGAGCGCCACGGCATAGGGCAGCAGCGTTTCGAAATGTTGCGGCGACATGGCCGGCGCGCCCGCCATGTTCATCCGGTCCTTTTCGGCCAGCGTCAGATAGGTCCGCAGGCCTTCGATGCCATCCATCAGCTTGCGACCGAGCGGCGTCGGTGCGCCCATCAGAAACAGGAACAGCGCATTGATGAGCACGATTCCGCCGATGGCGGCGAGCGCCAGTGACTTGGTGTCATGTGTAACGTCAAGCAGGATTTGCGTGGCGATGCCGCCAATGGCCGAAAAGGCCACGAAACCGGCAAAGGCGAGCATGACGATGCCGCCGATCCGCTTGCGCAGCGGCGCGCCGCGCGAAAACTGCCGGCCGATGCCAATCGAAAGGATGCTGAAAAAGAAAGCAAAAAAGCCAAAGACCAGCACAGCGGCGATGGCGCTCTCATCCAGATCGCCGAAGACCAGCGTCGCAACGATGAGGGCGAGGCTGAGGAAGATACCGAAGACGGTGTAGCCGGCATTGCTGCGGTAATACTTGCCGCGATGTTCTTTCTCTATCGCTGCGCGAAACTGTTTGCCGACCTTCTCGACCTCCGCCCCATGGGCCTTGTCGATGGTTAGCGTCTCCCCCGGCCCACCGATGGAGGAAAGCAGCGTCTTCTGTCCCGTCGGCAGGTTGTCCGCCGTCGCCTTTTGCGTGCGGCGGATGACGATGGCGTTCTTCAGGTCCTCTAGAACCAAATAACCTTTTACGGCCAGATCAAGTGCCGAAGCGGAAAGCGCCGTCCAGCCCGCGCCGGAAAAACCGCGGTTATCGACGTAATTGACCAGCGCCGGGGAAAGTCCATCCGGCGCGTCCCAGCGCGGCACGACGACGCCTTTTGCCGGATCGCGGCCCACGGCGAACCAGGCTCGCAGATAATAGAGGAGCACGACGAAGAGACCGCCGCCCGAAAGCAGGATGGCGAGATTATCCCGCAGCCACCACCCCGCCTCCTGCGTGGTGTCAGGAGCCGTTATAGCCCCCTTGGGCAGTTTCACCGCAACCGTCATGCCCTCGCCCACCGAAAAGGGGCGAGTGGCGGCGAAGAAAACCTCGTTGCCCTCACTGAGGATGCGGGCGTCCTTGCCTTTTGCGCCAAGCGGACCGGTGAAGACGGCGGTATCCGTCGCCTTGACACCATCAGGCAACGTGATGGTAGCGGAAATCTCGCCCATGGGAAATTGCCAGCCATTGCCGGTAACATTCCAGGTCAGCTCGTCATAATCGCTGAAATAACGGATCTGCCGTGCGGTGGTGTAGGTGATCTGGAAGATATGTTCGCCGGTCGGCAGAAAACGGTCGGCGCTGCCGGTATAGATGCGGATGCCGCCATCGATATTTTCGGTGCGCCAGTTCTCGGGCGCACCATCGCGCTCCACCGAAACGACGCTGAAATCCACCTTGGTGCGGCGGTTATTCGCATCCAGCGCATAAAGCGGAAAATCGCGGAAAATGCCGCGCTTGATGTTCTGGCCTTCGGCGCGGGCGGTGATGGTCTCCGTCACCGTCAGCTTTCCGTCTCGCGCAACCTCGATGACGGAATGATACGAACGGATGAACTCTTCCGCGAAAGCCGGGAAGGCCGCGCCCAGGAAGACGAACAGCGCGAGAAATCTTGCGGCGATGGTCTTCACGAGCGATCCCTCCTCAATGGCTCAGTGCTGCGGCTCGGCAGCGCTTTCCTTTTCGGTATAGTCGACGCCCAGCGAGGCGAGCGCCTTCCAGTAACCGGGATAGGTCTTGCCCACGCAGGCCGGATTCTGGATGGCAATGCCGCCGATCTTCAGTGCGGCCAGCGCAAAGCTCATGGCGATGCGGTGGTCGGCGAAAGTGTCGATGGAGGCCTTGACCGTCTGGCCCGCAAGCGAGGGATCGGAATGCACAATCAAGTCGTCGCCTTCCTCATGCGCCAGACCATCGCGGATTTCGTTGAGGCCGAGTGAGACGGCGCGGATTCGGTCGCATTCCTTGACGCGCAGATTGGCGATGCCGACGAAACGCACCGGCGTTTCGTTAAAGGCGGCGAGAACCGCAATGGTGGGAATGGCATCCTGCATCTGCGAACCGTCGATTTCAGCGGGCAGGTGGGGAAACTGCGCCATGACCTCATAGGCCTTGGCATCCGGCTGGGTGAATTTATCGGCAGGCGTGCCGATATCGATGGCGCCGCCGGTCAGAAGTTCAGCGCCCCAGAGATAGGTGGCGGCGGAGGCATCCGGCTCGATGTGGAAATCGGTTGCCGTGTAGCCGGTCGGATGCACGCGCCAGATGGCGTTGCTCACCCGCTCCACCTTCGCGCCGAAGGCTTCCATGGCCGATGTGGTGAGATCGATATAGCCCTTCGCGCCGATTTCCTCGCCCTTGAGAATGATATCGACAGGCTTGTCGCCGCAGGCGGCGGCCATCAGGAGTGCGGACACATACTGGCTGGAAAGATTGGCGTCGATCGTGACGCTGCCCTTCGGGAAGCCAGTACCCTTGCCGCAGACGGTGACGGGCGGGCAGCCGGTCGGCGCCTCCGCCTCAACGCCGAGGGAGCGCAGGGCTTCCACCAGCGGCATGATCGGGCGTTTGCGCATATGCTCGTCGCCATCGATGATGACGGCGCCATCCACAAGGGCGGCAGCGGCGGTGAGAAAGCGGGTGGCTGTGCCGGCATTGCCGAGGAAAAGCGGCTTTTCCGGCTGATGCAACACACCTGAACTCTCCACCACGAAGGTGGTGGCGTCGGGCTCCGTTACCGTGACACCCATCTCACGCAGGGCTTCGGCCATATAAAGCGTATCGTCGCTTTTGAGCGCGCCGGTGAGGCGGCTTTTGCCCTTGGCGAGGCCGGCCAGCAGAAGGGCGCGGTTGGTAATGGATTTGGAACCGGGCGGCTCCACCTTGCCGGAAAGAGGGTGGCCGGGCGGGGTGATGGTCAGTTCGATCATGATCGTCGTCTTGTCAAAGTATGCGGCGCAAAGCCGGGCTATCGGAATATCGGCGGGAAATTGTGAGCCGGTGCTTAGAACTTAACAGTCGGCACGGCGCGGTCGGCCGGATTGTCGATCTCGAAATAGGGTGCCTTGGCAAAACCGAACTGCCCCGCCACGAGATTGGACGGGAAGCTCTCCACCTTGACGTTAAGATCGCGGGCAGCGCCATTGTAATAACGGCGCGACATCTGGATCTCGCTTTCGATGGTTTCGAGCGAGCGCTGCAATTCCAGAAAGTTGGTGTTGGCCTTGAGGTCGGGATAGGCTTCGGCAAGTGCAAAAAGCTTGCCGAGCGCCTGCGACAGCAGCCCTTCCGCCTGGGCGCGGCCTTCAACGTCTCCCGCCGGTACGGCCTGCGCGCGGTTGCGCAGGTTGATCACCTCCTCGAAGGTGCTCTTTTCATGGGCCGCGTAACCCTTCACGGTCTCGATGAGGTTGGGGATGAGATCAGCGCGGCGCTTCAGCTGCACGTCGATGCCCGACCACGCCTCTTCCTTCATCTGCCGCGCCTTGACGAGACCGTTATAGATGAAGACGACATAAAGCGCGATTGCCGCGATGATTGCCAGCGTGATGAACATTCCCTACCCCTCCTCAAGAGGTGCGGACACCAGAACGGTGTCCGCACGTTAGACTGTTGCCCCGCCCTACATAAAGGTTCAGGCGGCCCTGTTCCAGTTCAGCCCGCCTGCATCCGTCAGCAGGAAGGCTTCGCCGCAGGCTTTCGCCAGCGTGCGCACGCGCAGGATATAGCTTTGACGTTCCGTTACCGAGATCACGCCGCGCGCATCCAGAAGGTTGAAGACGTGGCTGGCCTTGATGCACTGATCATAGGCCGGGAACACGCATTTGTGCAGGCGCTGATTATCGTTGTCCCCGGGCGCACCGGCAGCGAGAAGCGCCTGGCATTCCTTTTCGGCGTCGATGAAATGGCGATGCAGCATGGCCGTATCGGCGAATTCGAAGTTGTGGCGAGAATATTCCTGCTCGGCCTGCAGGAAGACGTCGCCATAGGAAATCTTCTCTTCGCCCTCGCGGCCGTTGAAGTTCAGGTCGTAGACATTGTCGACGCCCTGGACATACATGGCGAGGCGTTCCAGACCATAGGTCAGTTCGCCCGCGACCGGCGAGCATTCGATGCCGCAGACCTGCTGGAAGTAGGTGAACTGCGACACTTCCATCCCATCGCACCAGCATTCCCAGCCGAGGCCCCACGCGCCAAGCGTCGGGCTTTCCCAGTCGTCTTCGACGAAGCGCACGTCATGCAGCAGAGGGTCGAGGCCGATTGCCTTCAGCGAACCGAGATAGAGTTCCTGCAGGTTGGAAGGATTGGGCTTCAGGATGACCTGATACTGGTAATAATGCTGCAGACGGTTGGGGTTTTCCCCGTAACGGCCGTCCGACGGGCGGCGCGAGGGCTGCACATAAGCGGCCTTCCACGGCTTCGGCCCAAGTGCGCGCAGCGTCGTGGCCGGATGGAACGTACCCGCGCCCACTTCCATATCGTAAGGCTGCAGCACCGCGCAGCCCTTGTCGGCCCAGTAATTATGCAGCGTCAGGATCAGCGCCTGAAAGGAACGCTTCGGGTTCATATGGTCGGGAACATCGGTCATTGCAGTCATCGCGGTGTTAGGAGGACAAGTAAGCATTGACTTACTTCGGATGCGGACTGGTGCCACGGCATGGCCTGAGGGTCAAGGTTTTATGCGAAGCGGCGATCAGCCCACGGCCTCGGCACGTTGACCACCGATGCCACGGTCTGCGAATTTCCTGAGAAGCCTGATCACCGGTTTTTCAAACAGGAGATGTGCTGCAACCGAGACAGCCAATGCCGCAAAAACAACCACGATCCCCGCCGCAGGGCCCGGCGCTATGATCTTGTAGACCACGGAAATAACCAGCCCGTGCAGGAGATAAAGCGCATAGGAGGCGTCCCCGATGATTTCAAAGGGCTTCAGCCACGCGATGGGCCAGCCACCCGCTCTTTCGATCCACACAAAGCCTGCCACCAGCAGAAAGGCTGGCACGCCCCAGCTCGCGATGCGCAGAAGGCCGGATTGCTCACCGATACCGGCCGCGAAAGCGAAGCCGACAAAAGAAAGCACGAGGGCCGCAGCGCCGCTGCGCACGCCCGCAAAGGCAATCTGCGACAGGACAAGACCGGCGAGGAATTCCAGCAGCAGCGGCGAGGCCCATATCTGCATGAAGGGAGACTGCCAGTCCGCCAGTTGCCCCAGGCAGACCATGCCCGTCAGGACAATGATCGTCACGGAAATGGGCGCGCGCAGTGCAAGACCCAACGCAAAAACGAGATAAAAGAACATCTCCATATTCAACGTCCAGCCCACCATCACGAGAGGCGTGACCTGGCCCGAAGCATCCGCATAAGGGATGAACAGCAAAGATTTCCAGAGATGGTCCATGGTAAAGGTGAATGTGGAAAACACGCCTGCCAGCGCGCCAAGACACATGAGCAATGTAACGGCCCAGTAGAGCGGCACGATACGGAAAAGCCGATGACGCAGGAATTTGGTGGGTGTCGCCTTATCGCCGACCATGCCCATCACAAATCCCGATATTACGAAAAACACATCCACCCCGGCGGCGCCTATCGTCAGAGGAGCCCCGACAATGTGAAAAAACATGACGGAAAGCGCGGCGACCGCCCGCAAAAACTGAATGGAATGAACTTTTTGCAAAACTACCCCGTCCGGCTGCGCAATGCGAGACTTCAGCCGGCTTAGGCCGAAGCAAAGCAGATCACCCTAAAATTTGTGGATCACTAATCGCACAATCGGGACGAAAATACTCGGCGAATTTCAGGGCTGTCCCGAAAAGCTGATTTTTGGGTTAACCCCCAATCCTTCAGGACTGGCAAACGAGATTGTCCGGGATGACTGCGCCTTACGCCTCATCCTCACGCTTCACGCGGTACTCCCCCGTCTCGGGATCCTTGATCAGCGTGCCGATCGCTCCGGTCTCGCGTTCCTTCTCGCGCTGTTTCGATTTTGCCGAGAGCTTTTCCGCATCGCGAACGAAGCGGCGGTAGAGGATGATGGCCCCCACCACCAGAAGAATGATTGTAATAAGCTGCGCCATAAGGCTTTATTCCCGCGACATCATAGACCGAAACGCGACCACAATGCCTTTTCTTCGGCGACCTCCGCAAGACCCGCGACGGCGCCCGCCGCCAGCTTTGGGGTGTCGAGGCCAAACGCAGCATTCACACCAGGTACTTTTTTACCGAACAAAGTGCGCCCGCCGCTGACGAGCTGGAGCTTCACCTTTTCACCATAACGGCGGCGCAGAACCTCGCGCATGTCACCCAGCCCATCGATCAAGCCAAGGTCGAGGCCACGCATGCCGGTCCAGAACAGACCGGAGAAGATCGCCTCGTCGCCCTTTAGCTTGGAGCCGCGGCGCATCTTGACCATATCAATGAAAACATTGTGGATTTCGACCTGAAGCGACTTCAGGTAATCGATGTCGCCTTCCTTTTCCGGCTGGAAGGGATCGAGAATGACCTTGTTCTCGCCGGCCGTATAAACGCGCCGCTCCACACCGATCTTCTTCAACATTTCCGGAAAACCGAAGCCGCCGGAGACGACGCCGATCGAACCGACGATTGAGGTGGGGTCGGCGATGATCTCGTCGCCGGCAAGAGCGATCATATAGCCGCCCGAGGCCGCGACGTCCTCCACGAAGATGAGGACTTTCTTGTCCTTTTCCTCGGCAAGCTGGCGGATACGGTTATAGATCATCCGCGCCTGCACCGGCGAACCACCGGGCGAATTGAGCGAAATGGCGACGGCCGGAGCATCCTTGACGGCGAAGGCCTTTTCGAGAAGCGGCGCATAGGAAGCGAGATTGAGGGCGGGGCGGAACTGGTTGCCGCCGGCCATGATCGCGCCATGCATGCGCACCACGGGAATGACGAGCTCTTTTTTACGAAAGCGTTTCGGCACAAGAAGCTTCAGCAAACCCACCAATCAATCCTCACAGCAATGACTTCATCGACACGGATGTATGTATCGCCGGGCAAAACACAATGGCATGCGGCTAGCGTCACGGTGATTTTTGTAAGCCGGGTCTGATTGCCCTTACATTACGGGAATAGGCCGCACGACCATTGTTGAGGTCATCAACGAGGGGGGTGAAGGCGTGGCTGCCGGTCTCATGCATGATGAGCGGTGCGCGGAAGGACAGCCGTGCGCGCGATCCCTTGATGGCGGTTACGAGCATACGTACCGCATCCTCGCCGGGACGCGGATGGATGAGGGTGATTTCGATACCGCCGAACCGGCTGCCGCAGGCAGCAATGATCTCCGCCACTGATTGCGGCCTCGAAATCAGGGAAAGCTGCCCGCCCGGGATCATGATCGCACCCGCGGTCCTGATCCAGTCTTCGAACAGGCCGTCCGTCATCGCGTGAGCCTCGGCCTTCAGAGCATCCGGCGTGCGGCGGTCGCCCGCATCATTATAGGGCGGATTCATGATGACGTGATGGAAATGATCGTCGGGCAAACCCGCTTCCACACGGGCTTTCGCGCGCAGCGTCACATCCGCTTCGCGCACCTCGACGCGGGCCGAAAAGGCTGCATTGTCAAGCAGTTCCAGACTGCGGCGGGCAAATTGCGCCATTTCCGGCGAGCGCTCATAGAGCGTCACCCTGGCCTTTTCGAGCCGCGCCGCAACCGCCATGCCGGCGGCACCGGCACCGGCACCCAGATCGGCAATCCGGCAGGGGCGGTCATCCGCCACCAGCGAAGCCAGAAGCATGGCGTCCATGCCGGCCCGATGCCCCCTGCCCTTCGGCTGGATGATATGAAACCGGCCCCGATGAAAGGCATCGATCGTTTCGGAAATGCCGTCGTCCATCGTCGTTCAAGCCTCTTCGTTGCGCAACTCGTCGCCGAGCCCGGCATCGGTGAGGATACGGCGGGCCTGAGCCGCCCGATCTTCCTCTACCAGAAACCGGCGGGGCAAAAGGCCGAGAGATCCCTCCAGAATGCTCATTGCCTGATCGGCAATGAGGCAATGGATGCCGGCATCCTTCATCAGGCTTTCGGCGAAGGAGAGCAGCACGGCATCGTTGGTACGGATCAGTTCACGCATGGATAGACCTTAAATTCCCATCTTTTTGAATGGCTAGCGGCAATTCGCCCCTTGCCGCGCAAGGCGTCAGTTTTTATTGTCGAATTCAAATTCGAACTGGAGTCCTGTCCCTTGGGCGTCGTCATACCGCTTGAAGAAAGCAAAAACAAACTCGCATCCGTCAAGCCGCTTGTCGACCTGACCCGCCCCGATATGGAACGGGTGAACCAGCTTATCCTTTCCAAGGCCGGTTCCGACGTTCAGATGATACCCGAGGTGGCCAACCACCTCATCTCGTCCGGCGGCAAGCGCCTGCGGCCGATGCTGACGCTCGCCTCGGCCTCGATGTTCGGTTATGAGGGCGACAACCACATCAAGCTCGCCACCAGCGTGGAGTTCATGCACACGGCGACGCTTCTGCATGACGACGTGGTGGATGAAAGCGATCTGCGCCGGGGCAAATCCACCGCCCGCACCATCTGGGGCAACCAGGCAAGCGTTCTCGTCGGCGACTTCCTGCTTGGCCAGGCCTTCCGCATGATGGTGGATGTCGGCTCTCTCGATGCCCTCGACGTGCTCTCCACCGCCGCCTCGGTCATCGCCGAGGGTGAGGTGCTGCAGCTTTCGGTCGCCAAGAACATGGAAACGACCGAGGACGATTATCTTCAGGTGATTCGCGCCAAGACGGCTGCCCTCTTCGCCGCCGCCGCCGAAGTCGGCCCCATCGTCGCCAAGACCGACAAGGCGACCCGCAGTGCACTGAAATCCTATGGCATGAATCTTGGCCTCGCCTTCCAGCTGGTCGATGACGTCTTGGATTACGGCGGCAAGTCCGCCGATCTCGGCAAGAACACGGGCGACGATTTCCGCGAGGGCAAGATCACCCTGCCGGTCATCCTGTCCTATCGCCGCGGCACGCAGGATGAGCGCGCTTTCTGGCGCAATGCCATCGAAAAAGGCGAGAGCAGCGACGAGAACCTCGAAAAGGCGCTCGGCCTGATCACAAAATATAACGGCCTCGGTGATACGATAGGCCGTGCAACGCATTATGGCACCATTGCCCGCGATGCGCTTGCACCGTTGCCGCAGAGCCCCTGGAAAAATGCGCTTCTGGAAGTGATCGACTTCTGCATCGAGCGTCTGAACTGACGCCGCAGGCCAGGCGAAAGGCGGATGGAACACAGCATCCGCCCGAGGTTACAGGCCTGACTCTCCGCGAGGCGTGATTGTGGCCGGGGCCATAATTTCTTGCGGGGTTGCTTCAAAAAAGCCATTCTATAGTGACCAAACAATGGAAACTGATTTTTCCGTGCTTCTGCACAAAGGCAAAGGTTCCCTCATGCGGCGTAAACCAGCACTCCGTCTTCTCTGCAGCGCGGCTCTTGCCGCCGCTCTCGCAATCGGCGCGGGTGCAAGCCCCGGCTTTGCGGAGACGAAGGCGACACCGGAAGACAAGGCCGTTACGTTCGACCCCGGCAAGGTCAACACCTTCTCCGGCGCTTTCCTCGCCGGACGCAATGCCGATGTCGATCAGGATTATCCCACCGCAATTTCGCTCTACAAGAAGGCGCTGGAATACGATCCGGCAAATTCCGAAATTCGCCAGCGGCTGATGATCGCCGAACTTCTGAGCGGCAATTTCGAGGCTGGCGCCAAGATTGCCGATTCGATGAAGGACGATACCGCGGTGGAACGCGTCACGACCATCGTGCGTGGCCTCGACGCCATCAAGGACAAGGAATTCGCCAAGGCCGAGAAAATCCTGAAATATTCCGGCCCGAACGATCTGGACCGCATGGTCAACACGCTTCTGACCGCCTGGGCGCGCGCGGGTTCCGGCAAGCCGAAGGAGGCTCTGGCGCTCGTCAACAACATGAAGGGCCCGGGCTGGATTTCGATCTTCCAGAAATACAACGCGGCAGCCATCGCGCTTGTTTCCGGCAACACCGAGGCCGCCCGCAAGAGCCTGAACGAAGCGGTAACCGACCGCGAAGGCGGAGCGACCGCCTCCGATACCTATATGCGCGCAGTGATGGCGCTCGCAAGGCTGGAGGCTTCCGCCGGCAACAAGCAGAAAGCGCTGGATGCGATTGCGGTCGGCGACACTTTCGCGCCGAATTACGCGCCGCTGAAAGCGCTCCGCCAGTCCATCGAAAAGGGTGAGAAGCCGGAGCAGCAGATCACCAATGCCGTGGAGGGCGCCGCCAGCGTCATGTTCTCCATCGCCGGTGCGTTGAACCGCGAAGGCGCCGAAGAGATCGTCACGCTTTACCTGCAGACGTCGCGCGCGCTCGATCCTAAAAGCCCGGATACGCTCATTCTTCTCGGCGGACTTGCAGAAGCCATGAAGAAGCCGGAACGTGCCATCGCCTTCTATCGTGAAGTGCCGAAGGACTCGCCGATGTACCGCATCTCCGAGCTGCAGCTCGGACTGACGCTGGCGCAGACCGAAAAGGTGGAAGAGGCGCGCAAACACCTCAAGTCGCTCCTCGAATCCGACCCCAAAGATATTCGTTCCTACCTCGCCTATGGCAGCGTGCTGTCCGATGCCAAGGACTACAAGGCCATGGCGGAGAATTACGACAAGGCCGTTGAAGTGATCGGCGCCGTGCCGCAGAAATCCGACTGGACGGTGTTTTTCCAGCGCGGCATCGCCTACGAGCGCCTGAAGCAATGGGACAAGGCCGAACCGAATTTCAAGCGGGCGCTGGAGCTGAACCCTGAGCAGCCGCAGGTTCTGAACTATCTGGGTTATTCCTGGGTGGACAAGGGCATCAATCTCGATGAAGGCATGAAGATGATCAGTCGTGCCGTCGAGCTTCGTCCGAATGACGGCTATATCGTCGATTCGCTCGGCTGGGCGCATTATCGTCTCGGCGATTTCGACGATGCGGTGACCGAACTGGAGCGGGCAATCGAACTCAAGGCCGGTGATCCCACCATCAACGACCATCTGGGCGATGCCTATTGGCGCGTCGGCCGCAAGATCGAGGCGGTCTATCAGTGGAACCGCGCATTGATCGGCGACAGCGACGACGTGGACAAGGCCAAGGTGAAGGAAAAGATTGCCAACGGCCTGCCGCCAGTCGAAAAGGATGCCGAGAATACGGCCAAGAAGGACGTCGCGCCGCAGCCGCCGGCTCCTCCGGCCCCGGCGACCCCTGCTCCGGACAAGAAATCCTGACGCCACATGGCGATGCAGGGCATTTCCGGGGCGGCCGAGACAGTCGAGGCGGCCCCGGCCAAGGTTAATCTGGCACTTCACGTCACCGGGCAGCGGGCGGATGGCTACCATCTGCTTGAATCGCTGGTGGTGTTTACCGAAGCCGGCGACACGATCCATATCCAAGACGCCGATGTCGACAGCTTCTCCATCTCAGGACCGTTTGGCGATCTTCTACACGCCGGCGATGGCGGCGATAACCTCGTTACCCGGGCCAGAGATTTGCTGCGCAACGCGCTCGCATCAATGGGTCAACCAGCGCCCCCGGTCGCCATTCACCTTGAAAAGAATCTGCCCGTTGCATCAGGTATAGGGGGCGGCTCGGCGGATGCGGCGGCAACGCTGCGGGCGCTTCTGCGCCATTGGCGTGCCGGGATGACACCGGATAGGATTTCGTCCATAGCGCTGACGCTCGGCGCGGACGTGCCTATGTGTCTTGAAAGCCGATCGCTGATCGCGCGCGGCATCGGCGAGGACATCGAACCGGTCAACGACCTGCCGGAACTGTTTCTGGTGCTGGCCAACCCGCTGAAGGCGGTCTCGACGCCGGAGATTTTCCGGCGATTGCAGAACAAGGCCAACCCGCCTTTGCCGACGCCAGCCAAGGTTGGCGAGGTGACAATCGGCTGGATGGATTTTCTCGCGGAAAGTCGCAACGATCTGCAACCGCCAGCCCAGGCGCTTCTGCCTGACATCGGCGAGATCATCGGGTTGCTGTCTGAGGATGGCGCCACCCTTGTGCGCATGTCCGGTTCCGGGGCAACCTGTTTCGGGATTTTTCATTCCTTCGATGCCGCCCAATACGCGGAAACATCGCTTCGGAAGAAGCGCCCAGGCTGGTATTTTCAGGCAACGCGGACCATTTGAGGGCCGGATATTTCGAGGATAAGGCCATGGCAGGCGATAGACCCTTCATTCCCCTTGGCATTGCGGTTCTGACCGTTTCGGACAGCCGCACGCTGGAGAATGACAAGTCCGGCGATACGCTGGTCGCAAGGCTGGAGGAGGCAGGCCACAGGCTCGCGGCCCGCGCCATCGTGCCTGACGACAAGGCGGCGATTGCAGACACGGTGCGCGAATGGACGCTGACTGACGGCGTGGATGTGGTCATCACGACAGGCGGCACAGGCTTTACCGGCCGCGATGTGACACCCGAGGCGCTGGAACCGCTGTTCGAAAAGCGCATGGACGGGTTTTCGGCCCTCTTCCATCGCATTTCCTATGACAAGATCGGCACCGCCACCATCCAGTCACGCGCGACCGGTGGTGTGACGAATGCGACCTTCATCTTCGTGCTGCCGGGATCACCGGGGGCTTGCAAGGATGCGTGGGATGGCATCCTCAAGGCGCAACTCGATTATCGTCATCTGCCGTGTAATTTCGTGGAAATCATGCCGCGGCTGGATGAGCATTTGAAGCGTGGGAGTGGTGGGGTTTAGGGCACTTGATCGAGGGTGCGTGGGGCTTTACCCCCCTCTGCCCTGCCGGGCATCTCCCCCTCAAGGGGGGAGATCGACTTGAGGCGAGGTCTCGCCCATCTTAGGGCTTGAGAATAAAGTGGCGGTAGCGCCTCTTGCAGATCTCCCCCCTTGAGGGGGAGATGCCCGGCAGGGCAGAGGGGGGTGAGCCCGACGCGCCTAGGTTCGCTCTCAATGGACAACATCCAAAAGCATTTCCGCCTCCCCCACCGGCGAGAAGAACAGCTGCCCGCTCAAAACCCAATCACCCCAGATATTTCCTGAAAAACTCCACCGTCCGCCCCCAGGCGAGATCAGCAGCCGCCTTGTCATAGCGCGCCGCGGAGGTATCGTTGTTAAAGGCATGGTTGACGCCGTCATAGACGAAAATCTCGAAGGTCTTGCCGTTTTCCTCCAGCGCCTTCTTGTAAGCATCGATGCCGGCATTGATGCGCTCGTCGAGACCGGCGTAATGCAAAAGCAGCGGTGCCTTTATGGCCGGCACATCGGCCGCCGGGACCTGCTGACCGTAATAGGCGACGCCGGCATTCAGACCTTCCGACTTGGTGGCGAAACGGTTGACCAGCCCGCCGCCCCAGCAGAAACCGATGGCGCCGACCTTGCCATTCGCCCCTTGCCTTGCCGCAAGCCAGACCCGTCCCGCTTCGGCATTGGCGACAGTTGCATCCATGTCGAGACCACTGAACATCTGCCGCGCCTTCTCCTCATCAGCGGGCGTACCACCCTGCGGCGAGAGGAAATCGACCGCGAGCGCCCGAAATCCGGCGAGCGCCACGCGTCTGGCCACATCACGGATATGGTCGTTGAGGCCGCGGTTCTCGTGAATGACGATGACGGAACCGATGGGGCCGGACGCCGATTTCGGCGTGACGAGATAACCCTTCATCTCGCCGCCGGGCGCCGGATAGGTCACGTTTTCCGCAACAATGCCAGCATCGTCAGGCGCGACGATGGCGGCGCGGGCGCTGTTGGCGGAAAGAAGGGGCGCAATTGCCGCCGCCGCCGCGCCGGAGCCGGCCAGCACGGTGAGCTTTTCCATGAATTTGCGGCGATCAAGGCTGAGATGGGTATACTCATCATAAGCGTCGATCATGGCCTGCGTAATCTTGGGCTTGTCCATCGCTCTATCCTCCTTGGACGCACGGATGCGGGAGGATAACGCAGATCTAAGGGTGGGGAATAAGGCAGTCGGAAGGGGCGCCACACATTTGCGTGAGCGCCGCTTCCGGATTTTCACATCAGGCGGCGAGGTCCACGACGATACGGCCGTCGATCTTGCCCTCTTCCATGCGGTGGAAGATATCGTTGATGTTTTCGAGCTTATCCCACGAGAAGTGAGCAGCCACCTTGCCTTCGCCGGCGAAGGTCAGCGCCTCCTCCAAATCCTGTCGTGTGCCGACGATGGAGCCGCGCACCGTGATGCGCTTTAGCACCGTGTCGAATACCGGAATGGAGATGAAGCCCGGCGGCAGGCCGACAAGCGCCATGGTGCCCTTGGAGCGCAGGAAGCCATAGGCCTGTTCCATGGCCTTCGGCGATACCGCGGTCACCAGCGCACCATGGACACCGCCGGTCGCCTTCTGCACCTGCTCCACGGCGTCAGGCGCACGGCCGTTGACGACGACATCGGCGCCGAGTTTTTTGGCAAGCGCCAGCTTGTCATCGAAGATATCGGCGGCAACAACATGCATGCCCATGGCCTTGGCATATTGCACGGCCATATGGCCAAGCCCGCCAATGCCCGAGATGACCACCCATTCACCGGGCCTGACTTCGGTTTCCTTCAGACCCTTGTAGACGGTGACGCCGGCGCAAAGGACAGGTGCGGCCGGGCCGAAATCGAGATTATCCGGCAGGCGGCCGACGAATTTCGGATCGGCGAGGCCATATTCGGCGAAGCTGCCGTTGACGGAATAACCGGAATTCTTCTGGCTCGGGCATAGCGTTTCCCAGCCCGTACGGCAGGGGATGCAGCATCCGCAGGCCGTATAAAGCCAGGGCGTGCCGGCGCGATCACCTTCCTTGATGCCCGTGACGCCAGCGCCGATCTTTGCGACATAACCGACACCTTCGTGGCCGGGGATGAAAGGCGGGTTGGGTTTGACCGGCCAGTCGCCGGTCGCGGCGTGCAGGTCGGTGTGGCAAATGCCCGTCGCCTTGTAGTTGATGAGAATTTCACCGGGGCCGGGATCCGGTATCGCCACTTCCTCGATGGTCAGCGGTTTTCCAAATGCGCGGACGACTGCCGCTTTCATTGTCTTAGCCATGACATACTCCCTAATCTCTGCTCGCCTGAAATCCTCGACGGCGAGGCAGAGATTAACGGGGATGGGGCATCATGGAATTGACCCATCGCAAATCGCACCATTTTGCAGGCCGGGATTGTCTCACTTATGAAGCAACCTCACGGTGCTGATTTACTCCAGCGCCAACCATATGGCGAGCCATCCCCACAGGCAGACGACCAGCGCAAAACCAATACCAAACAATGCGCCGCGCTGACGCAGGCGGTTGCTGGTGACGTGGACATAGGAATGCGCATAACGCGAAAGCACAAAAAGCCATGCCAGGACAACGGTCACGATATTGTCCGCATCCGTGATGTAGAGCAGCAGGCAGGCAATGTGGAACAGGACCGGCACTTCGAACTGGTTGGCGATGTTGCGGTTCACCAGACGGCTTTCGCGTGCCTCCTCGCCGTGATCCCGGAGACGGATCGCCGATTCGCGATCCTTGAATGCATATTTGTTGCGCCGAACGATCAGAAGCGCGTAAAGCCAGAAGACCAGAACGACATGGGCGATCATCGGCCAGAACATTGCGGTCGTGGGTGACATGCTTTTCTCCAATCATGAAAACGCTCCCCGATCCGGCATGAATCGGGGAGCGCCAAATAACTAGCGTATCTTTTTACGGATTCGGCTCGAAAGATCAAACCGCGCCGGGGTAGTTCGGACTTTCGCGGGTGATTGTCACGTCATGGGCGTGGCTTTCACGCAGGCCAGCGCTGGAAATGCGCACGAAGGTGGCGCGTTCCTGGAATTCCTTGATGTTGCTGCCGCCAACATAACCCATGGCAGCCTTCAGGCCGCCGGCCAGCTGGTGCAGAACGCCGGAGACCGGGCCCTTATAGGGAACCTGGCCTTCAATGCCTTCAGGCACGAGCTTCAGTGTGTCGCGCACTTCAGCCTGGAAATAACGGTCGGCAGAACCACGCGCCATGGCGCCAACGGAGCCCATGCCGCGATAGGCCTTGAAGGACCGGCCCTGATACAGGAATACTTCGCCCGGGCTTTCATCCGTGCCGGCAAGCAGCGAGCCGATCATGACAGCCGAGGCGCCGGCGGCGATCGCCTTGGCCAGATCGCCCGAAAACTTGATGCCGCCATCGGCGATGACGGGTATATCAGCCGCGTTGGCGACTTCAACCGACGACATGATCGCCGCAAGCTGCGGCACGCCGACGCCGGCGACGATGCGGGTGGTGCAGATGGAGCCGGGGCCGATACCGACCTTGACGGCGTCCGCGCCGGCATCGATCAGAGCCTTGGTGCCGTCGGCAGTGGCGACATTACCGGCGATGATGCGAACCGAGTTCGACATCTTCTTGACCTGAGAGACGGCATCCAGCACGCGCTGCGAATGGCCATGTGCGGTATCGACAACCAGAAGGTCGACGCCGGCATCTATGAGGCGCTCGGCGCGCTCGATGGCGTCAGCACCAACGCTGATGGCGGCAGCGGCGCGAAGGCGGCCCTGCGCATCCTTGGTGGCATTGGGGTTTAGCTGCGACTTCTCGATGTCCTTAACGGTGATGAGGCCGACGCAATTACCCTTGGCGTCCACCACGAGCAGCTTTTCAATGCGGTGCTTGTGCAAGAGGCGGCGTGCTTCCTGCTGATCGACGCTGCTTTCCTTGACCGTGACCAGATTTTCGCGGGTCATCAGTTCGTAGATTTTCTGCTGCGGATCGGAGGCAAAACGAACGTCGCGATTGGTCAGGATGCCAACGAGGCGGCCGTTCTTGTGGCCGCCGGAACCGCCGTTTTCAACCACCGGAATACCCGAAATGCCATGCGCCTTCATCAACGCCTGTGCTTCTGCAAGCGTCGCATCTGGGCCGATGGTGACGGGGTTGACGACCATGCCGCTTTCGAACTTCTTCACCTGCCGGACTTCTTCGGCCTGTTCGATGGGGGTCAGGTTGCGGTGGATGACGCCGATGCCGCCGGCCTGGGCCATGGCGATCGCGAGGCGACCTTCGGTGACCGTATCCATGGCGGAGGAGAGGATAGGCAGGTTGAGATCGATATCGCGGGCGATGCGGGTGGCGATATTCGTCTGTCCCGGCATGACTTCGGAATGTCCGGGCTGCAGCAACACATCGTCAAATGTGAGAGCGTCCAAACCAGTGGGTGTTTGAATGATGCGTGCCATGACCAAATTCCTTCATACTGAAAATGCGTGGCCGCTCCGGAACGAAAAGTTCACCCCGGCGCCGTGCAAGGATTGCTTGGAAGTTGGCGAGGGCTGGTAACACGTTCATGACAGGAAGGGAATAGAAAAAACCCGGAATCGGCTTCCGGGCTTTTCCTGTTGCTGCATTGCAGCAGATATCAGATATCAAACTGGTAAGATTTCGGCACGAAACGATAACCCGTATCCAGCTTTTCTGCGTAACCGACAGACGGGAAAGGCATATGGTAGCCGAGGAAGGGCAGCCGGTCGGCGGCAATCATGTCGAAGACCTTCTTGCGGGTCGCAGCGGCTGCCGTCTTGTCCATGTCGAACTTAACCTCCCAGTCAGGTCTCTGCAGCGACAGGACGAAATGATTGGCCGTATCCGCCGTCAGGATCAGCTGCTTGCCTTCCGATTCGACACGGAGAATCATGTGCCCTGGCGAATGGCCGAAGGCTGCGATGCCTGTGATGCCAGATACCACATCTTGACCGTCGCCGATGAAGGTCGCCTTTTCGGCCAGCGGCTTCACGTTGGCGAGAACACCCTTGTGACCGCCCTCTGCCGGCGTGCCGACGCGCTTTTCATCCGTCCAGAAATCATATTCCGTCTGGCCGAAAACATAACGTGCCTTGGAAAAGGCCGGCGCGCCCTTCTCCATCAGGCCGCCGATATGGTCGCCATGCATGTGGGTCAGCACCACCACTGTCACATCTTCAGGTGCGTAACCGGCGGCTGCCATGCCCTCGATCAGGCGACCATTGCCCGCACCGCGCCCGGCCTCACCGAAACCGGTGTCGAACAGCACGAGGTCGGACCCTGTATTGACGAGGACGGGGGAGAAGGAATTGACGAACTGGTCCGTCGGCAGAAAATTGTCTTCCAGCAATTTACCGACCGTCTCGGCCGACTGGTCTGTGCCGAAGGTCTCGCCGGGATTGGGGGCCGCGCGCGCGCCATCCTTCACCACCAGCACTTCGAAATTACCGAGCTTGAAGCGGTTGGTTTCGGGCGGCATGGCGTGCTCTATCTCCATCGAGGTCTGCGGCTGGTTGGTCTGGGCATTTGCGCTGCGCGCCATCAAAAACGGCGCGCCGAGAACGCTTGCGCCTGCCGCACCGATGAGGCCGCGTCTGCTCATGTTCAAGGATTGGGTCATCATCTTGTCTCCGATATCGCCAACTGGCCGTGATTGCCAACTGAACTCACCCAACGGACAATAGAGCGAGAAAGTTGCAAGGAAACCGGCCTCACGCAGGTTTGATCGGAACATCAGAAATTGGTAATTAACGTGTTGGCAAGCCCGCCTATCAGGCGTAGGACGGACGGCGATATCCCTTGTCGCAGCGGAAAGCCGCAGGCAGCCTCATGAACCGCATCATTCCCCTCATCCTGGCAGTCGCTCTCTTTATGGAGCAGATGGACTCCACCGTCATCGCCACCTCGCTTCCGGCAATTGCCGCAGATCTCCACGTCGGCCCGATTACGCTCAAGCTGGCTTTAACGGCCTACATGGTGGCTCTGGCGATCTTCATTCCGATCAGCGGCTGGATGGCCGACAAATACGGCGCGAAGAAAATCTTCCGTTTTGCCATTGGCGTCTTCGTCGTGGGGTCGATCTGCTGCGCGGTCTCGTCTTCGGTGTTCGAATTCGTACTCTCGCGTTTCCTGCAGGGTATGGGCGGAGCGATGATGACACCCGTGGGCCGCCTTGTGCTTTTGCGCACGACAAAGCGCAGCGAACTCGTCTCCGCCATGGCGCTGCTGACAATACCGGGGCTCGTGGGGCCGCTGACCGGTCCACCCATCGGCGGTTTCATCACCACCTATTTTTCTTGGCACTGGATCTTCCTGATCAATGTGCCGATCGGCATCATCGGCATCTGGCTTTCGACGATCTTCCTGCCGGAAATCGAAACCACCAACCCGCCGCCAATGGACGGAAAGGGTTTCGTGCTATCCGGCATCGCCGCCTCCGGCGTGGTGTTCGGCCTCTCCGTCGTCAGCCTGCCTGCGCTCCCGCCAGCCATCGGCATCGCGTCGACCATCATCGGTTTCATCTGCGGTTTTCTTTATATGCGCCACGCTGCGCACCACCCCGCCCCCATTCTGGACTTTCGAATTTTCCAGAACGCGACCTTCCGGGCCGCCTCCGTTGGCGGCACCATCTTCCGCATCTCCACGGGCGCCATTCCCTTCCTGATGCCGCTGATGCTGCAGATCGGTTTCGGATTGAACCCGTTCCAGTCGGGCATGATAACTTTCGCCGGCGCCATCGGGGCGATCACCACCAAGTTCATGGCCAAGCGGGTGTTTGCGGCGACCGGATTTCGCTCGACGCTGATCGGCGCGGGCATCGTCGGCGCGTTCACGACGCTCGCCAACAGTTTCTTCACGCCTGAAACGCCATACCCGTTGATCATGATCTTTCTTGTGACGGCCGGATTTGCCCGGTCCTTCTTCTTTACCGGATCGAACGCGCTCAGCTATTCCGATATCGAGGACAGTCAGGCGAGCCAGGCAACGTCCATGGCCTCCGTGCTGCAACAAATCAGTCTGGCGCTCGGCGTTGCATTCGCCGCTTCCATTCTGGAAGTCAGCAGCATGATGTCGGGCACGCATCTGCAGCTCGCCGATTTCCACATCGCCTTCACCATCGTCGCGCTGGTATCGCTCTTCGCCATCGTGCCGATCATCCGCATGGACGCACAGGCGGGTGCGGCCGTTTCCGGCCACCGCGGCAAGGTCTCGCAACCGGCGGAGTAATCAGTCTTTCGAGGCCTCTTCGGCTTCAGATGCATCCGCCGCCTCGGTCTTGCGACCCTTGAAGTGTTTGGCAAGCAGGAACATTTCCACCGATTCCGAGCGTGACGACGCCGGCTTGATGTGGAGAACCTGCTTGAAGTTCTTCTTCAGCATATCCAGCAGCTGCTTTTCCGTGCCGCCCTGGAAGGTCTTGGCAAGGAAATGGCCACCTTCCGCAAGCACCTGAACGGCAAAATCGGCCGCGACTTCGCACAGATGCATGGTGCGGATGTGGTCGGTTTTCTGGTGCCCGGTGGTGGGTGCTGCCATGTCCGACAAAACAAGATCGGGCGTGCCACCAACGGCCTCCATCAGCTTTTCCGGCGCGCTCGGGTCGAGGAAGTCGAGCTGCAGAATTTTCACGCCGGGAATGGGATCGATCTCGAGGAAATCGATCGCTGCAACGCGGATATCGTCCTCGGTCGAATCCGTCACCTTGGCGGCGATCTGCGACCAGCTTCCGGGGGCGGCGCCAAGGTCGATGATGCGGGTGGCCCCCTTCAAGATCTGGTGCTTGTCGTTGATTTCCAACAGCTTGAAGGCGGCGCGGGCGCGATAGCCTTCCAGCTTGGCACGCTGCACATAGGGGTCATTGATATGACGTTCGAGCCAGCGGCGCGACGAGGCCTTGAGCTTGGTCTTCTTGACCTTCTGGCCGATCTTGCGGCCGGTGCGATTGGTGCTTGTTGTCGCCTTGCTCATGTCAAACCTTCCGTCCTGTCCTGCCGTACCATCTGCATGCGCCTTATGCGGTTGCGCCGCCATGCGCCGTCATCCGCCATCATATCCGTCAGCAGGCCTTCGCGCAGACCACGATCCGCCACGCGCATTCGGCGCGCCGGCCAGCGGCGGCGAATGGCCTCGAGAATCGCGCAGCCGGCGAGAACCAGATCGGCCCGGTCAGGCCCGATGCAGGCATTGGCGGCGCGGCCGGCGAAATCCCATGCCAGCAACTTGTCCTGCATCGCCGTCACCTCGGCATCGGAAAGCCAGAGACCATCCACCTTGCGGCGATCATATCGCGGCAGATCGAGATGGACGCCCGCGAGTGTCGTCACCGTGCCTGATGTGCCGATGAGGTGAAAATCCTCGTGATGCGTTTGCGGCGCGAGCGGCGGGCAATGGAAGGCGTCGAGCAGGCCTTCGACTTCCCGCACCATCGCGGCGAAAACGTCGGGCGTCACATCACGGCCGCCATGGCGTTCGGAAAGCGTGACGACGCCGACGGGCAGCGAGGTCCAGTGGGTGATGTGGTTGGCAAGCCGGTTCGAGCGGTTCTCCCCGACCTTGATGACGGCGATCTCCGACGATCCGCCGCCGATATCGAACAGCACGACGGAACGCGCTTCACGGCCGACGAGGGAGGCGCAGCCCGAAACCGCAAGGCGGGCTTCCGTCTCGCGGCTGATGATTTCGAGTTTAAGCCCCGTTTCCCGGGTGACACGCGCCAGAAACTCCTCGCCATTGGACGCGGCACGGCAGGCCTCCGTCGCGATCAGCCGCATACGCCGGATCGGGCGACCGGAGAGTTTTGCGGCGCAGACCTTGAGTGCTTCAACCGCGCGGTCCATCGCATCATCGGAAAGCCGGCCGCTCGATACCAGCCCTTCGCCCAGCCGCACGATGCGCGAAAAGGCATCGACCACCCGGAACTGGCCGGGCCGCGTCGGCTGCGCAATCAGCAGGCGGCAATTGTTGGTGCCGAGATCAAGCGCAGCATACATATCCGCCGGCGCGTCCGGGCCATGTTCGTGCTGCCGCCCGGGGTGACGGCCTGATGTTTCCGATTGCTGCCGGTGCTGGTCCTGCACGGAGCCGCCGGCGCGAGCGTTCTGCTTGCCAACGTGTTTCGGTGCATGGCTGGGGACAAGCGGGCGGCCCTGCGGATCACGTCCGCGCGGATCGCGATGCCCGCGTTTGCGGTTACGCGACTTTCGCCCGCCACCGGGTGGTACGGAGGATGGATTGGCCGGGTCAATTGCAGCTGAAGCCTGCACCTGTACAGGGGAAGCCGCAGATGCAGGCTGAGACGCACCCTTGCCTCGAGAACGCCTGCGACGTTTTCTCTTGCGCGGCTCGGCATCCGGCTCGAGCGCCGATGCATAGGAGGAACCGGCCGGAACATCCGCGGCAACATCATGCAACAACACAGAGGCGTCACGGGGTTTACCGTCACGCTTGTGTTTCTTGCCACGACGGGAACGCTTCGCTTTCCCTTTGTTTGCCACCGACGCCCCTTGTTCCGACGGCTTTGGGCCGTTTCCGGGGTCGATCACTGTCTTGTCCATTTCGCCGCGCACAAGCGTAGACGCTATGCTGCAGGCTTTCATAAGGTTTCGTTGGGCAGACAATACCAGCGCAAGAGATTTTAGCCAAATGGTTTTTGCCGGACTGAAACCGCAGGGCCCCTGACACGACCGCGCGCCGTGTGACCGCAAAGATTATTTTCCGGGAAAACGGGATATCTGACCAGCGGTGGAAGAGACTTTCCCCTCTCCCGGTAAGTCCTTGTGACATATAAACTTACTGGGAGAGGGGAATGGTACGGTTGAGTGGGGTCGAACCACCGACCTCAGGTGCCACAAACCTGCGCTCTAACCAACTGAGCTACAACCGCACATCAAACGCCAAAGCGGCGCCACGGGGGGTCACATAAAAGGTGTTTTTCCCATTTGCAAGTCCCTATCCGAATTTTGCGAAAAAAGGCAGCGAAAGGCAAGCGCTTTTCCAGCGCGGGCTGACACCGGAAAGCCGGCATTAAGGCTGTTGATGTTAACTCTATTTGGCGATTCATAAGCCGGGCGGTGGACCCGGCGACCCTGTGAAGTTATTTAAAATTCTGTTAACGTGATGCCTCGGCGGGTTTACGTTTCGGTTTCATGAGGAAGCCGGGAGCCCGCAAGGTCCGGTAGTGCCAGAATAGGTTTCGACATGCCCGCCGTCCAGTATCCCTTTATCGATATCGCAGTGCATGAACGGGTGCGTGAAGGTTTCGGGCGCGGTGAAGCGATGGCTTTGTTCTCGCTCGATCTTGGACATGTTCTATGGGCCAATGGACGCGGCGCTGCCCTGTTTGGCACGCCGATGGTTTATGACTTTCTGGAACAGGGACCGAAGCGGCAGGATGTGACATTCCGCCAACTGGCGGCCACGGCGGCGCGGCTTTCAAAGACCGGCGACAGCCTGCCCTTCACGATCCGCATCACCTCCGGTTTCCGCAGCATTGCCGCGACTGCGCGTGCGGAGATCATTGAGGCCGAGCCCGGCCAAACCGCGATACTCTTTTCTGCCCGCGCCGATCAGGCCGAGCCCGACATGGTGGAATGCGCCCGGCGCATGATCGAAGGCTTCGACGACCCCGATATCCATATGGCAGTCACCGATGGCGACAACCGGATCGTTGCCGCCTCGCCCGGCTTCTCTACACTCGGCATCACCCCGCATACGGCCAGAACACTGGTTGGAATGGCGGCGCGCCAATCGGGGCATCTCGTCAAACGCCCGGTACCTACCGGAAAGGGTTATCTGCCCGCAGCCGCTGGCCAAATCACCACCACGCCCGAACTCAACCTGATCTTCGTGGTCGAAACCGCACTGGGCACACTCGACCCCGATGGTTTTGCCGAGGACAAGCCGCAGGACGTCCCGGTCGCCGAACCTGCGTCGCCGGTTGCAGAGACGGCGCCTGTTGTCGCAACGGCCGCCTCTTTCGACGCCGTTCTCGATGCTGTAGCAGACATCGAAGAGGTGGAAGACCCGCAGGAGCAGCCGTCCGACGCGGAGGAAGAAGCGGTATCCGGACAGGATGAAGACAGGCTTCTGCCCTTTGCGGAAGAGAAGCCGGAGGTCCCCGCAGCGCTTTTCACGCAGGACGCCGATGCGGCTGCGGACGTGGCGATGACTGACGACATTGCCGATCTTTTTGAACTGGATGAGGATGAGGCGGAGGCGCCCTTCACCAAGAAGACGGACGACGAACCCGCCGAAGAGGCTCTCGATGCGGAGAGTTTCGTCGCAAAGGACGAGATAACCGAAAACGCGGCATCCCCGGTTGCGCCACCGGCGGACGAGGATGCTGCAATCGAGACCGAAGCAGTCGAACAGGCCCAGCCTTTTGCCTTCAACGCCGGCGCCCGTGCATCCCGTTTCGTCTGGAAAATCGACGCTGAAGGACGGTTCAGCTCCATCTCTCATGAATTTGCCGAGGCCGTGGGTGCCAGGGCTGCTGCGGTGGAGGGCATGGGCTTTGCCAACGTCGCCGCCCTGTTCAATCTCGATCCCGACGGAAAGATCCGAGAGCTTCTAGGCCGCCGCGACACGTGGTCGGGCAAGACAATCCATTGGCCCGTGGAAGGCACATCGCTGATGGTGCCGATCGATCTCGCCGCCCTGCCTACCTACACCCGCTCACGGGAATTTGACGGTTTTCGCGGTTTCGGCATCGTGCGCCTGGCCGACGCCACAGAGGACCCGCACGCAATCGGCCTTACCTTCTTGAAGGGCGAAGAGTCTGATCCGGCGGAGGCTTCTCCGGAGCCAACCGTCGACAGCACGAGCCATGAATTGCTGGCCTTCATCGATGAGGATGACGATGCGGAGGACACTCCCGGATCGGCTACTGACGATGAAATCCCGGCCGCGGAGGTCGGAGCGGCAGACGATGCAGCGGACGACGTTTCGACCGACGAACAGCATCATGATTATACCCCGCCCGAATTCGAAGCCCCGGCAACTGCACCGGAACCGTCTTCCTCCGACAAGATCGTTCGTCTGGAAGAGCGCCGTTCGCGCTCCCGCGAAGGCCTGACCGCCGGTGAGCAGGCCGCCTTCCGCGAGATCGGCCGTGCCCTGGCGCCAGCGGATACTGCTTTCGAAGACGGCCGGGAAACGGATGCGGAAACCGTTTCCATCGATTCGGACACGCATGATATTAAACAGGACATGGATGCGCATGCGCCTGACAGCGCACCTTCCGATACTGACCTCAAGGCCACGGCGCCAGCGCAGGACGACGATCTTTTTGCCGACTATGTTCGGGGTGAACAGCCTGGGGCCGTCAGCGAACCCGTAGCGGAAAGCGGTTCGGACGAAATGCAGCAGCAGGCCATCGCCGAAGAGCGGCCGGTTGCCGAAGTCGCAGCAGCAATGGTCAGTCCTGTACCTCGCCCCGCCGACGCGCTGACGGCCGAGACGCTGGACCAGATGCCCGTTGCCCTTCTCGTGCATGCCGGCGACAGGCTGATCCACGCCAATCCGGATTTCCTGCGGCTGACGGGCTATGAATCTCTGGCCGAACTCGAAGAAGTGGGTGGGCTGGAAGCCCTGCTGCAGAGGCAGGAGCTCGAAGACATGCCTGACAATGAAGGCGGCATGGTGGTTGTCAGCGCCGAAAACGATATCATTCCTGTCAAAGCGCGGCTGCAATCCATCCGCTGGGAAGAGACGAAGGCGCTGATGCTTTCTCTCGTTCCGCTGGAAGAAAAAGCAGCGCCGGTTGCCGCCGCCAATGAAAACACCGCGGCGCAGAGCGCGCAAGCCGGCAGCATTTCCCTGCTTCAGGGCGAAGTCGAGGAACTGCACTCCATTCTTGAAACGGCCACTGACGGCGTGGTGCTTTTGGGCGACGAAGGCGAAATCCGCTCCCTCAACCGCTCGGCCAGCGCGCTGTTCAACTATGACAATGGCGAAATTGCCGGCAAGCCTTTCGTCACGCTCTTTGCCCATGAGAGCCAGCGCGCCGTGCTGGACTATCTCTCCGGCCTCGCCAATAACGGTGTTGCGAGCGTGCTGAACGATGGCCGCGAAGTGATCGGCCGCGAAGCATCCGGCGGTTTCCTGCCGCTGTTCATGACCATCGGGCGGCTCAAATCCTCACATGGCTATTGCGCCGTAATCCGCGACATCACCCAGTGGAAGCGCACCGAAGAAGAACTGCGCAACGCCAAGCGCGCGGCGGAAACCGCCAATGCCCACAAGACCGACTTCCTGGCGCGCGTCAGCCACGAAATCCGCACGCCGCTCAACGCCATCATCGGCTTTGCGGACATGATGGCGACTGAACGTTTCGGGCCGATCGGCCATCCGCGTTATGTGGAATACGCCAATGATATCGGCCGTTCCGGCCGGCATGTGCTCGATATCGTCAACGATCTCCTCGATATATCCAAGATCGAGGCGGGGCAGATGGATGTCGACTTCATCGCCGTCCCGCTCAACGAAACGGTGGCCGAAGCGGTCTCGCTGGTGCAGCCGCAGGCGAACAACCAGCGCGTCATCATCCGCACGGCGCTTGCGCAATCGGTGCCGCAGATCGTCGCCGACCTGCGATCGATCAAGCAGATCGTGCTGAACATCCTGTCGAACGCCATTCGCTTCACCCCGTCAGGCGGGCAGATTGTCGTGTCCACCGCCTATGAGGCCAATGGCAGCGTGTCGCTTCGCATCCGCGACACCGGTATCGGCATGACGCGGGCGGAACTGGAACAGGCGATGAAGCCGTTCCGGCAGGTGGCTTCTTCCGGCAAACGTGTACGCGGTGACGGCACCGGGCTCGGCCTGCCGTTGACCAAGGCCATGGTGGACGCCAACCGGGCGAATTTCTCCATCACCTCGACACCCAACGAAGGCACGCTGGTGGAAATCACCTTTCCGTCACAGCGGGTCCTTGCCAACTGAGGTCATGCGGGCGTAGCAATGCGAAAGCCGCCGGCTGGAGAACCAGCCGGTCAAGGCCTATGCAGGACAGCAGGCTCGCATGCCCATGACGGTTCCCCTTCCCGCGACAAAACGCGTTTCTCTATTGCCGATTGCGGCCATCATTGTTTCGGCCATCGCCGCCATGCCAGTTCTGGCGATCTTCTGGCTGGCGCTGACCGGCAGCACGGAGGGGTGGCGACATCTTCTCGTCAACGTCCTGCCGCGAGCCGGATTTCGTACGTTCATGCTGCTCGGAGCAACGGCAGCGACGACCGCTTTCTTCGGCATTGTCTGCGCCTGGCTTGTCACCACGTTCGAGTTTCCGCTGCGACGGCTGCTGTCGGCGGCGCTCGTCCTGCCGCTCGCCATTCCATCTTATCTCGCCGCTTATGCGTTCGGTGAGTTTCTCGACTTTACCGGGCCCGTGCAGAGCTTATTGCGTGCCGCTTTCGGCTATCACAGCATACGCGACTACTGGTTTCCTGATATCCGTTCTCTCGGCGGTGCGGTCATCGTCCTGAGCTCGGTGCTCTATCCCTATGTCTATCTCTCGGCCCGTGCCGCCTTTTCCATGCAGGGGCGTTTTGCAGCCGAAGCCGCACGCACGCTCGGCGCAAAGCCTCTCAACGTGTTCTTCTCCGTACAATTGCCGATGGCGCGACCGGCGATTGCCATCGGGCTTTCTCTGGTCTTGATGGAGACCCTCAACGATATCGGCGCGGTCGAATATCTCGGCGTGCAGACGCTGACCTTCACTATTTACGAGACCTGGCTCAACCGCGGCAATCTCGCCAATGCAACGCAGATCGCCGCCGTCATCCTCATCATCGTCGGCGCGCTCATCGTAATCGAACGCAACGCCCGGGAAAAACAGCGCTTCGGCGCACCCAAGGCGACAAACATGAAGCAGCGCCATCGGCTGAAGTCGCTGACCGGCTGGCGGCGCGGCGCGGCAACTGTTTTCTGCTTCCTGCCCGTGACGAGTGGCTTTCTCATTCCCGTCATCGTGCTGGGTGGTTACGCGGCCAAACGGTTCGATGCGCTGCTTGCGCCGAAACTTCTCAAGGCACTCGGGCACAGCCTCGAAGTTTCCTTTACCGCGGCCCTGGTAACGCTGGTTGCGGCTTTCGTCTTTTCATACGCCATCCGCACGGGGCGGTCACGAACCTCGAAGTTTGCCGCCCGCTTCGGCTCCATGGGATATGGGGTGCCGGGAACGGTGCTCGCCATCGGCGTGCTCATTCCACTCGCGGCTCTCGACAATGGGGTGGACGGGTTCTTCCGTACACATTTCGGCTTTTCCACCGGCCTGCTGCTCTCCGGCACCGCGTTTGCCATCATCTATGCGCACACCGTGCGTTTCATGACCATGGCGGAAGGCACGCTGGATGCCGGTTTCCAGAAGCTTTCGCCGCATATCGACATGGCTTCGCGAACGCTTGGGCGGAACCGGGCGCAGACGCTGTTCAGGGTGCTGTTGCCCAATATGCGGCCCGCGGCGTTGACCGCTTTCCTTTTGGTCCTGATCGAATCCATGAAGGAGTTGCCGGCAACCATCCTGCTGAGACCCTTCGGCTTCAATACGCTTGCCACGCTTGTTTACGAGAATGCCTCACGCTCCAAGGTGCAGGATGCCGCCGTACCGGCGATCATCATCATCATCGCCGGGCTTGTCCCCGTCCTTCTCGTTTCCAGGTCGATGGATCATCCTGAAAACCGATGAGCGTCCCGCCAATGAGACAAAAAAGAAAGGCGGCCTTGCGGCCGCCTGGATAAGGTGTGCTTTTCAACGAGAGAAAGGGGGACAATCTCGCCAGATGGAAATTATCAATCCCGGCCATCAGTCATATGACGACCCTGCGTTGGGTTTACTTTCCGCCAACTCCCATTAACAAGCAGTTAAAACCAAAATCGATCAATCACCGACGAAAATTCCTATTCTGGAACCGTAAAGCCCCGAAACTAAATTACAGGTTTCTGATTTTATTGGCGTTTCAACAGTAACGCGAAAAAATCGTAGAATTCTCTCCGGTCAGTTTCGCGCCGCGGCGTGTTCATCGCGCATCCGCTGCAACTCCGTGCGCTTCGAGGCGATTGAGGCGACGATGACGCCGACGGTCACAAGCCCGATCAGGATGGTGCAGATGGCGTTGATTTCCGGGGTCACGCCGAGGCGAACCTGCGAATAGATCTTGATCGGCAGCGTCGTCGCACCCGGTCCGGTGGCGAAGCTGGCAATGACGAGATCATCGAGCGACAGGGTGAAGGCCAGCATCCAGCCGGCAATAACGGCGGGAAAGATCAGCGGCAGGGTGATACGGAAGAAGGTCTTGACCGGTGGGCAACCAAGATCAAGCGCGGCTTCCTCGAGACTTCGATCAAAGGTCAAAAGACGCGACTGCACCACAATCGCCACATAACACATGGTAAAGGTGGTGTGCGCAATGACCACCGTCCAGAAACCGCGATCCACTCCGACGGCCACGAAGAGCAGCAGCAGCGACAGGCCGGTAATCACCTCCGGCATGACGAGCGGGGCATAGATCATGCCGGAAAACAGCACCCGGCCCGGAAAACGCGCAAAGCGCGTCAACGACAGCGCCGCGAGTGTGCCGAGGATGGTGCCGATGGTGGCGCTGAGGATACCCACGCGCAGCGTCACCCAGGCGGCATCCATCAACCCTTCATTCGACCACATGGACCTGTACCATTGCAGCGAGAAGCCGCCCCAGACGGTGACAAGCTTGGAAGCATTGAAGGAATAAACGATCAGGATGATGATCGGGATATAAAGAAAGGCAAAACCGAGTGTGAGGACGGTGATGTCAAATTTTCCGCGCTTCATGGCCTCACCCCACCTTCTTTTGCTGGTTCTGGAAGATGGCGATAGGCACGACCAGCAACAGCAGAAGCAGCACGGCAACGGCTGATGCCAGCGGCCAGTCGCGGTTGCCGAAGAATTCCGTCCAGAGCGTCTTGCCGATCATCAGCGTCTGTGCGCCGCCGAGGAGATCGGGGATGACGAATTCACCTGTTATCGGGATGAAGCAGATCATCGAGCCGGCCACGACACCCGGCAAGGAGAGCGGGAACGTAATCTTCCAGAAGGCTTTCCAAGGCGGGCACCCCAGATCGGCGGCCGCTTCCAGCAGCGTGTTGTCCAGCTTTTCCAGCGCGGAGTAAAGCGGCAGTACCATGAAGGGCAAGTAGGAATAAACGATACCGATGAAGATCGCGGTTTCGGTGCGGAAGATGTTGACCTGCTGGTCCGGCCCGAGCAATCCGAGCCACTGGAACAGCACCGTCAGCAGGCCTTCCGGCTTCAGAATCCCGATCCAGGCGTAAACGCGGATCAGGAACGAAGTCCAGAAAGGCAGGATCACCAGCATAACCAGCGTCGGCCGCACGGAAGACGGCGCGCGGGCCATGGCCAGCGCCATGGGATAACCGATCAGCAAAAGCAGGAAGGTGGAAATGAAGGCGATGCGCAACGACGACAGATAGGCGTCGATGTAGAGCGGGTCTTCCGTCAGGAAGAGGTAATTTTCGAAATCCAGCTGCGAAAAGAAATCACCGAGCCTCGAGAAGCCTTCGAAGACAGGGGTATAGGGCGGCATGGAGATCGCCGTATCCGACAGCGAGATTTTGAAGATGATGAAAAAGGGGGCCGCAAAAAACAGCAGCAGCCAGAAATAGGGAACCGCGACGACCAGCCAGCGCCAGGGGCTTTGCCGGTTTTCGGGAGTGGTGATCGCCATCGAAGCCTCCCTCAGCGCGTCAGGACGAGGCCGGAGTCCGGCTTCCAGTTCAGCCACACCATATCGCCGAAGGTGATCGGGCGATCCACCAGACGCGAGACATTTGCCTGTGCGGCGCGGATGACGCGGCCATCCGCAAGCTTGACGATGAAGACCGAGAAGTCGCCCAGATAGCCGATATCCCATACCTCTCCATAGGCGGAGTTGATGCTGCTATCGGCAGGCTGATCGAGCGAGATGCGCACCTTTTCCGGCCGGATGGCGAAAGCCACCTGGCTACCGGCGGCAGCGGCGCATTCCTGCTCAACCGCCACCTTCAGCCCGTCGCAATCCAGTGTCACGAGGCCGGGCCTGCCGATATCGGAAGCATTGGCGACGACATTGGCGTCGAAAATATTGATGTCACCGATAAAATCGGCCACGTAGCGGCTGTTCGGCGCTTCATATATCTCGGCGGGCGTCGCCACCTGCACGACAATGCCCTTGTCCATGACGGCGATGCGGTCCGACACCGTCATCGCCTCTTCCTGATCGTGGGTGACGATGAGGAAGGTGAGACCGAGATTGGTCTGGATATCCATCAGTTCGAATTGCGTTTCCTCACGCAGCTTCTTGTCGAGCGCGCCGAGCGGCTCATCGAGGAGAAGCACCTTCGGCCGCTTGGCAAGCGATCGGGCAAGCGCCACGCGCTGCCGCTGCCCGCCGGAAAGCTGGCTCGGCTTGCGTTTGGCGAATTCCGTGAGCTTGACGAGGCGCAGCATTTCCTCGACGCGGGCGACGATGTCCGCCTTGGGCAGGCCATCCTGCTCCAGACCGAAAGCGACGTTCTTTTCTACCGACATGTGCGGGAAAAGCGCATATGACTGGAACATCATATTGGTCGGGCGCTTGTAGGGCGGCACGCCGGAAATATCCTTGCCCTGCAGCAGGATGCGGCCCTCGGTCGGCTCCTCGAAACCAGCCAGCATGCGCATCAGCGTGGTCTTGCCGCAACCGGAGGGGCCGAGCAGCGAGAAGAACTCACGCTCGTAAATATCAAGCGTCAGATTGTTGACGGCGACGAAATCACCAAAACGTTTGGTGACGTTTTCAAAGCGGATGAAGGGCACCGCATCGGGATTGTCCCAGGGGCTAAATTTGCGTTTGACCGGCCCTAGAGTTTTCGCCATTCACCCTACCCTCAAATCCCGTTGGTCTGTCGATCGATGCTTCGGGGCGGGCAATACCGGCAGGTAACGGACCTGCCGGCAAAGGATCAGAGGAACAGGCCCGCCGGCCGTTCCTCAACCAGCGGGCGGAGGTGTCAGCTGCCGGTCTTTATCTGCGTCCAGACGCGGTTCAGCACGCGCTGTTCCTTCGGTCCGTAAGGCGAGATCGTGAAGAGCTTCTTCATCGTCTCGGCATCGGGATAGACTGCCGGGTTCTTGGCAACAGACTCATCCATCAGCGCCTGCGAAGCAAGGTTGCCATTGGCGTACTGAACGTAGTTCGACGCCTTGGCAATGACTTCCGGCCGCATCAGATAGTTGATGAAGGCGTGCGCTTCTTCGACATTCTTGGCATCCGCCGGGATGGCAAGGTTGTCGAACCACATGTAGGTGCCTTCCTTCGGGATGACATAATTCACCTCGACGCCATTCTTGGCTTCCTCGGCGCGGCTCTTCGCCTGGAGGATGTCGCCCGACCAGCCGATGGTGATGCAGCTGTCGCCATTCGCCAGTTCATCGATATAGGCGGAGGAGTTGAAGGTCTTCACATAGGGGCGGATCTTCATGTAGACATCGCCGCCCGCCTCGAGATCGGCGGTTTCTTTGCTGTCCGGGTTCTTTCCGAGATAATTCATGGCAATGGCGAAGGTCTCGTCCGAGGCATCGAGAATATTGATGCCGCAGGATTTCAGCTTTTCAGCGTTTTCCGGCCTGAACAGAATATCCCAGCTATCGACCGGAACATCGCCCAGTGCAGCCTTCACCTTGGCGACGTTATAACCGATGCCGGTGGTGCCCCACATGTAGTTCACGGCATATTCGTTGCCGGGGTCGTATTTCGCCAGACGCTCGGAAACCTCGGGCCACATGTTTTTCAGATTCGGCAACTTGGACTTGTCAAGTTTCTGGAACACGCCGGCATTGATCTGGCGGGCGAGAAAGGGGCCAGTGGGCACCACGACATCATATCCGGAGCTGCCGGCCAGCAGCTTGGTTTCCACAAGTTCATTGCTGTCGAAAACGTCATAGACGACCTTGATGCCGGTTTCCTTGGTGAAATCGGCGAGGATCGATTCGTCGATATAATCCGACCAGTTATAGACGTGGACGACCTTTTCCTGGGCCATTGCCGAGCCTGCTGCAACGAGCGCGGTGGTGAGAGCCAAGGTCAGGCGGAGAGAACGGTTTTTCATGATGTCTCCTGTTAACGCATCCTCACGACGGGAGCGTGATCCCCTTTTTTCGGAGAGACTAGAAAGGAAAACAGAAGGGAGCAAGGGGGAAATGTGCAGCACAGCATTTTCAACCAAATGTGCTCCGGTCGCAAAAAAGCGAATGAAAACACCTACTGGAAGTCGAAAACACTGAGGCCGGTGACCATTTCATCCAGCCCCAGCGGCCGCGTGAGCGGCGCTTCCGCCCGCGAAAGACAGCCCTGTCTTTCGCACAGCCGGCACGAAGGACCGACGGCGACGGGCGCAGCGCCCGAAGCGGCCGGGCCATAGACGGTCTCTGCCGCCTGAGCGAAATCGCAGCCCAGAAGCACCGCCGTTCGCCGCACCCTCTCGCCGAAACCAGCCTGCGGACCTTCCAGCGTGCGCGACACCGTGAGGAAAGCATCCCCGTCGGGCATCTCGACCGCTTCCACGAGCACTTGTCCCGGCTGGGCGAAAGCCGCATGAATATTGAGACGCGGACAGAGGCCGCCAAAACGCGCCCTTGGAAAACCGCCGGCCCCCGCAAGGCGAAAACGGTTACCGGCATTGTCGATTTCCATCAGGAAAAACGGGATCGCCGTGGCTGTCGGCCGCTGCAGGCTGACGGTGCGATTGGCCGCCTGTTCAAACGATACGTTGAAGCGCGACCGCAAGACTTCGAGATCGTACTTCGCCCGCTGGGCGGCGCCGAGGAATGCGCCATAGGGCATCATCAACGCATGAGCGGCGTAACGCGCCAGTTCGAAGCGGGCAATGCGTCTCGCCTCTTCCCCTTTCAGGCCAAGCCCTTCAAGCTCCGTACCGATTTCTTCGCGCAGCGCCAGAAGGCAGGTCTCCATCGCCATTTCCCTCAGCTGATCCGGCTGCGACAGGCGCTCGGATAAAAAAAGCCGCATGGAATGCCGGTCGTAACGTCGCCGGAGGTTTGGCATAGCGTGAACCGGCAGGGTGCGGACCACGATGCCGTGGTTTTTCTGGAGCCATGCGCGAACGCCGGAGGCGAGATCATCGCCCGTCGACAAATGTTTGTGGAGGTCTTCCGCAGCCGCATCGATGGAATGGAAGTAGGCCGGGCGGTTTTCAAAGACGTGTCGCACCTCGTCGATCGGCAGGCGGGTGGAGGAAAGCATCGTTTCATGACCCTCCCGCGCCAGAAGATCGGAGAGATCGGAGAGGCGCTGCGCCTGTTCCCGGTAAGCCCGGTATAGCTTGAGAACACCACTTGCCGCATTGGGCGCGGCATCGGCGACCTCAATCAGTTCCTGCGGCGACGGCACTTCGCCGACCAGCAGCGGATCGGCGAAGACCTCGCGCAGCTGCCCGGCGGAACCGGCGCTTTCGCCCTGCAGGTCATCCATATCGACCTTGTACACCGAGGCGAGCTTCAAAAGCAGCTGCACTGTCAGCGGCCGCTGGTTGCGCTCGATGAGATTGAGATAGGACGGCGAAATCGCCAGCGCCTCGGCCATGGCCGTCTGCGTCAGCGCGAGACCGTTGCGAATGCGGCGCACGCGCGGGCCCGCAAAAATCTTGTTTTCCGACACAGCCTTTCCCCTCCACCCCCGTCAACACATACAATTCCATTACAAAATTGACGGATCATACTCTTTTACAAAATTTACATTTTTACAGCGTCACTCTGTCATGCACACTACAGGATAACCTCTTTCAAGTCACTGTTTTTATGTTTGTTCTGGCGATCAAATCTCGAAAAATGTAAATGTAGTCACATCAAACGGCGCCATATGATGTTCAAGACGGCCCGCTACGAAAACCGCATTTTTCATGGGAGAGAGAAGTATGACGGATTTTTACAAACTTGTTCCGGGCGCACCGCAGGGACGTTTCGACGGCATCGAGCGCACCTATACCGCCGCCGACGTGGAGCGGCTGCGCGGCTCTGTCGAAATCCGCCATTCGCTGGCCGAAATGGGTGCGAACCGGCTGTGGAAGCTGATCAACGAGGAGAATTTCGTCAATGCGCTGGGTGCGCTCTCGGGCAACCAGGCCATGCAGATGGTTCGCGCCGGGCTGAAGGCGATTTATCTCTCGGGATGGCAGGTTGCAGCGGATGCGAACACGGCCTCGGCCATGTATCCAGACCAGTCGCTCTATCCCGCCAATGCAGCGCCGGAGCTGGCCAAGCGCATAAACCGCACCCTGCAACGCGCCGACCAGATCGAGACCACGGAGGGCAAGGGCCTTTCTGTCGACACATGGTTCGCGCCGATCGTTGCCGATGCGGAGGCCGGTTTCGGCGGGCCGCTCAACGCCTTCGAGATCATGAAGGCCTTCATCGAGGCAGGCGCAGCAGGTGTTCACTATGAGGATCAGCTGGCATCGGAAAAGAAGTGCGGCCATCTCGGCGGCAAGGTTCTGATCCCGACGGCGGCGCACATCCGCAACCTGACGGCAGCACGGCTTGCGGCCGACGTTATGGGTGTACCAACGCTGGTCATCGCCCGCACGGACGCGGAGGCCGCCAAGCTTCTGACCTCCGATATCGACGAGCGCGACCGTCCCTTCGTGGATTACGATGCCGGGCGCACCGTTGAGGGCTTTTATCAGGTCAAGAACGGTCTGGAGCCCTGCATTGCCCGCGCGGTGGCTTATGCGCCCTATTGCGACCTGATCTGGTGCGAAACATCAAAGCCGGATCTGGAACAGGCGCGCAGGTTTGCTGAAGGCGTGCACAAGGTGCATCCGGGCAAGAAGCTCGCCTACAATTGCTCGCCGTCGTTCAACTGGAAAAAGAACCTCGACGACGCGACGATTGCGAAGTTCCAGCGCGAGCTAGGCGCGATGGGCTACAAGTTCCAGTTCATCACGCTCGCTGGCTTCCACCAGCTCAACTACGGCATGTTCGAACTGGCGCGCGGCTACAGGGACCGGCAGATGGCGGCTTATTCCGAGCTTCAGGAGGCGGAATTCGCAGCAGAGGCCAATGGTTACACCGCCACCAAGCATCAGCGCGAAGTCGGCACCGGCTATTTCGACGCCGTGTCTCTGGCGATCTCTGGCGGCACGTCGTCCACCACGGCCATGAAGGAATCCACCGAGCACGACCAGTTCCGCCCGGCGGCCGAATAAATCAAGAAAACCGCCCTTCCCCATCGCGGGAAGGGCTTGCAAAGCAGATCAAAAACCCCTGACAATAACGAGAGGAGAAATGCCATGAACGCCCACAATCCCATCAAGACGCACGTCAAGGAACGCGCCGAGGAGCAATCCTCCGCCATGACGCAGGATCAGCAGGCTGCCATCCGCATGCTGGCCAATGACCTGCACCGCCTCAACCAGGCCGTCATGAAAGCCGTCGAGGCCGGCGTTTCCGTCGAGCTGGTCCGCTCGGCCCGCCACCATGGCGGCGGCGGCAACTGGGGTGATCTGCTTATCCCCGTCATCGTTGCGCAGGGAAGCGCCGCCTGATCCGCAGCCGGCCTATGCCGGGCGGCCCTTGCGTCCGGCGTAGAGATCGGAATGGCTCTTGATCAGACGGGTCATCCGATCCGCCACCGTCCTGATATCGGGTCGGTGGCGATCGTCATTATTCATGACGATCCATTGATTGTGGCGCAGCGGTTCGATTTCGCCGCCCTCCCGGACGAGGCGCGCATCCGCATCGCCCACGAAACACGGAAGCACCGCGATCCCCGCCCCTGACAGGACAAGATCGAGAAGCGCCGTTGGCCGGTTCACCGTTACGACGATCTCGTTGCTCCGGTTTTCATGCGGCCAGCGAAGATAGGTCGAAATGGCGTTTTCCTCGGCTACCGACAGCCAGCGGTCAGCGACAGTGGCGGCGGCATTGCGCAGCCTGTAGGGAGCGTAGGCAACCTCCCCCGTCTTGATGGCAGCGAGATTGCGCTCCTGCGGCTCGAAAGCGCGGATACCGATATCGTTTTCCCGATGGGCCAGAGACGCCCTCTGCTCGGCGATAAAAAGGTCGATGCGGAAATCATCGCGATCCGTGCAGATGGCGGAGAAGTTGCTGGTCAAGAGCCAGGCATTCCAGGTGCCCACGGCAATCCGCACGATGGACGAGGCCGATGACGCCTTCTGCCACCCCTCGATATCCCTGGCCGCATTCTCCATGGCCTGAAGTCTGTCGAACAACGCACGGCCGTCCACTGTGAGGGCGTATCCCGTCTGGCTGCGGTGGAACAGCGCCTTGCCGATCCGCTCCTCCAGCTCGACCATGCGCCGCCCTATGGTCGCGGGGCTTAAGCCCGTCAGCGCGGCGGCACCCGTCAGGCCACCGCTTCGTGACACATCGAGGAAAAGCTGGTAGGAATCCCAGGTGACGTTTTTCATAATTGAAAAACGTAGCGCATTTTCTTGCGCAGATAAATCAAAAAACGGCGTGCATCATGGCCCTCCGCAGTAAGAAGGAGAGCGAACATGCACGCGATTTTTGCAGCACGGGCCATTATTGAAAATCAGCGACCGCGCACACGGCGTGAAGCCATTCTGCAGGAAGAAAAGTTTTACAGGGATATGGCCGAGGCATCACGGATGTCACGGTTTTTCAGCGCGCTTATCAACTTTGTGAAGGTGAGAAGCCGTCGATCAATGGAAGAGGGCGATAAGGGCTGCGAGAGCACCGGCTGCGATGAGGCTCAGCCGAAAGGCCAACTGCCGGCTCTCGTTGTCAGTGCGGGCGATGGCAATGGCGCGAGGGCGGCGATGTGCAGATCTGTTCATGCGCGGGCTCCAGACGAAAAACTCAACCGACCCATGCCCTGTTAAGGGCTTCCAGCGTGACATCATGTGCAGCGGGATCATTGAGCGATCCGGCCTTGCTGGCATTTGGTCAGGATGACTCCTCCCCCGTTAACAGATTATTAAAAACGCGAGGAAGGGCCACAACTTTACCAACTGAAACTGAGTTGGCGAACAGGTCTCATCCGCTCCGTCACCCCGGACTAGTTCCGGGGTCGAGCGCGATCAAGTCCTTGATCGCGAAAGACTCTTCATGGCGCAGAAGCGCCATGGCTGGATGCCGGATCAAGTCCCGCATGACGAAGGAGAGAGGTCCGATCTTTTCCACGGCCAGAGACGATCACGCGAATTCGCCGGCCGCCTGCCCGGACGCCCAGGCCCACTGGAAATTATAACCGCCGAGCCAGCCGGTCACATCGACACATTCGCCGATGAAATAGAGGCCGGGCGCGGATTTCGCCGCCATGCTGCGGGAATCGAGGCCGGTCGTGTCCACGCCGCCGAGCGTGACCTCCGCGGTGCGATAACCTTCCGAACCGGCGGGCTTGATCTGCCAGTCCTGCACCTCTGCCGCCAGCTTCCCCAGAGCCTTGTCGGACATATCGGCAAGATGGCCGGTGAGGCCGGATTGTTCGACGACATGCTGGGCGAGCCGCTTCGGAAGGATCTCCGACAGGGCGGTCTGGGCGGACTGACGGCCGTTTTTCTGTTTGGCCTGCTTCAACACCGCGGCCAAATCGCGATGCGGCTCAAGCTTCAGGCGGATGGGATTGCCCTCGCGCCAGTATGAGGAGATTTGCAGTATGGAAGGACCGCTCAAACCGCGATGGGTGAACAATAGCGCTTCCTCGAACGAGGTTTTGCCATGGGAAACCTCAGCCGGAACAGCGACACCGGCAAGCGGGCTCAGCTTTTCCAGAAGACCGGGATCAAGCGTCAGCGGAACGAGGCCGGGGCGGGTTTCAATGAGCTTGAGGCCGAACTGTTCGGCGATCTGGTAGGCAAAACCCGTCGCGCCCATCTTCGGGATAGACTTGCCGCCTGTCGCGACGACGAGGCTCTCCGCCTCGATGACGCCACCCGAGGTCGACACCCGAAAACGGCCGCCGTCATGGGTCACGGCGGAGACTGACGTTTCGAGCCGAAGCTTCGCATTCACCGCCTGCATTTCAGCCAGCAGCATGCGGATGATATCCTTGGCGCTGTCATCACAGAAAAGCTGGCCGAGCGTCTTTTCGTGCCAAGAGATACGGTGTTTTTCGACAAGGGCGATGAAATCGCGCGGCGTATATCGGGCAAGCGCGGATTTGGCGAAATGCGGGTTGGCAGAGAGATAATTCCTCGGCCCGGCGTGGATATTGGTAAAGTTACAGCGACCACCGCCGGAGATGCGGATCTTTTCGCCCGGCGCTTTCGCATGGTCGAGAACGACGACGGAGCGGCCGCGCTGGCCGGCGCGGATGGCGCACATCATGCCGGCGGCGCCCGCCCCCAAAATCAGCACGTCACATTTATCTGCCATCATTCCATCCGTTTCGTTTCCTTTCCTCTTTTCCAAGTGCCGCCGCTTGTCAATGGCGCTTTCCCCCTCGCCAATTGCCAAACTACGGTTATGATGGCGACAGTCGAAACACAGACCCGGTGATACATGCCCGCCAAGAAAACCATGCTCCGCCCGAAAAAACAGGCAACCATGGCAAAGAAGACCCCTCCCCTCGACCTTTCCTCCACCCGTGGCGTTTCCTCCTGGCGCGAAGCCGCGCAATGGCTGAGGGCGCGTGGGATAGAAGACATAGAATGCATCACGCCCGACCTTGCCGGCGTACCGCGCGGGAAAATGATGCCGACGGCGAAATTCACGGGCGATACCTCGCTTGCTCTACCCTCGGCGCTCTATCGCCACACGATATCGGGCGAATATCCCGATGAGACCGCCAATTTCCGCTACGAGCCGCGCGACAGCGATCTGAAGCTGGTGCCGGATCTTTCAACCCTCTCCGTCGTGCCCTGGGAAACCGACCCGACCGCGCAGGTGATCTGTGACGTGGTGGATGCGGAAGGCAATTTCGTGCCATACACGCCGCGCAACGTTTTGAAGAACGTGCTTTCGCTCTATACCGAAAAGGGCTGGAAGCCGGTGGTGGCACCGGAAATCGAATTCTACCTCGTCGCCATGAATGACGATCCGGACTATCCGCTGCATCCGCCAAAGGGTCGGTCGGGACGCTCCATCGTTGGAGGTCAAAGCTATTCCATCGCCGGCATCAACGAGTTCGACGAACTGATCGACGATATCTATCACTTCTCCGAAAAGCAGGGTCTGGAGATCGATACGCTCATCCATGAGGAAGGGCCGGCACAGCTGGAAATCAACCTGCGTCATGGCGATCCGATCGAGCTTGCCGACCAGGTGTTCCTGTTCAAGCGCACCATTCGCGAAGCCGCGCTGAAGCACGGCATCTATGCCACCTTCATGGCCAAGCCCATGCAGGGCCAGCCGGGTTCGGCCATGCACATCCACCAGTCGGTGGTAGAAATCGATAGCGGCCGCAACATCTTCTCCAATGAAGATGGCAGCCCTTCGAAAGAATTCTTCTCCTTTGTCGGCGGCATGCAGCGTTACGTTCCGAATGCGCTGGTCATGCTGGCGCCCTATGTGAATTCCTACCGCCGCCTGACGCCTGACATGGCCTGCCCGGTGAACAATGCCTGGGGTTACGACAACCGCACGACGGCCTTCCGCGTGCCGATTTCCGGCCCGCAGGCGCGGCGCGTCGAAAACCGCCTGCCCAGCTCGGACGCCAACCCCTATCTGGCGCTCGCGGCCTCGCTCGGCTGCGGCTGGCTCGGCATCGTCAACAGCATCGAGCCGACCGAACCTACCGCCGATACGGCCAATGAGGGCTCTATCGACCTGCCGCGTGGCCTGCTTGAAGCGGTCGCCTTGCTGGAGGGCGAAGCACAGTTCGACCGGATCTTCGGTCACGAATTTGTGGGCCTTTATGCCGGTCTGAAGCGGGGGGAATTCGAGACCTTCATGCAGGTCATCAGCCCTTGGGAGCGCGAGTTCCTGCTTCTCAACGTGTAAGGAATCCCGAGCATGACATGGCAAAGCCCGATTGCGCCGGGACTATCCTGGTATCAGGCAACCGTCGGTGAGCGGCCGGACTATCCCGCGCTCGATGGGTCGAAGCAGGTGGATGTCGCGATCATCGGCGGTGGTTACACCGGTCTTCAGGCCGCCTGTAATCTCGCTGAAAACGGCGTCTCGGTCGCCCTCATAGAAGCGCATCGTTTTGGCGATGGTGCTTCCGGCCGAAATGGCGGCCAGTTCGGCACCGGCCAGCGCTCTTTCCCCGATGAGCTTGAGGAAGAGATTGGCTTCGAGCAATCGAAGCTGCTGTTCGACATCGCCGAGGACGCGAAAAATTACGTGCGCGATTTCGCAAGCAGCCGCGGCATAGACATGGATTATCTGCCGGGCCAACTCTATGTGGCCCACAAGGCAGGTTACGAGGACGACTATCGCCGCAGCGTCGATGCGATGAACAACCGCTACGGCTATCCGCATATTTCCTACATGGAGCGTGGCGAAGCGCGCAAACGCGTCGGCTCCACTCATTATTTCGGTGGCACCCGCGACACCGGCACCGGCCATATACACCCACTTAAGCTGCTGGTCGGCGTTGCGAAAGCCGCGAAAGATGCGGGTGCCGACATTTATGAGATGACGCCTGCGAAATCCATCCGGCAAGTGGGCGGCAAGACCATCATCGAAACGCCCTTCGGCACCATCACCGCGGCGCGTGTGCTGATTGCCACCAATGCCTATATCGGCAATCTGGAACCGATAACGGCAGCCCATATCATGCCGATCCGCTCCTTCATCGGCGCAACCGCACCGCTGGATGCCTTCCCCGGCATCATTCCAGACCGGGAGGCCGTGGCGGATTCACGGTTTGTGGTGCGTTACTTCCGCAAGACGGCCGATAACCGGCTGTTGTTCGGCGGCCGCGAAGCTTACACGGCAGATACGCCGCGGGATATTTCCAGCCACATACGCCGGCAGATCGCGGAAATCTATCCCGAGCTGAAGGATATCGACATCACCCATTCCTGGGGCGGCTCCGTCGGCATCACTCTACCGCGCAAGGTCTTCGTGCGTGAGGTCATGCCAGGTGTCACCTCCATCGGTGGATATTCAGGCCACGGCGTGATGCTTTCGAATTATTGCGGCAAGCTTTATGCCGATCTGGTGCTCGGCAATAAGGACATGCTGGCGCCATTCGCGCGGCTTAAAGTGCCGGCCTTTCCGGGCGGAACCTCACTGCGCGCGCCGCTGCTTTTCCTGGCGCTTTCGTGGTTTGCATTGCGAGACAGGTTTTAGTCCAATGTTTACAGTCCATTACCGGCGGCAAGCACACCGGCAAAAGCAAAATTCATAATTTCACATAACTGAGTCTGGCATTTTTAAATCGATTAGATTATTGATGCCCCAACCCTTGAAGATCGAGAGAATCGATATGAGCAGTCAGATCATTCCTGTTGAACCTTTTGATTGTGTCGTTTTCGGCGGCACGGGCGATCTTGCCGAGCGCAAGCTTCTGCCGGCCCTTTATCACCGGCAGATCGAAGGGCAGTTCACGGAGCCGACCCGCATCATCGGTGCGTCGCGTTCGGTCATGACCCATGAGGAATATCGCAAATTCGCACAGGACGCCCTGAAGGAGCATCTGAAGGCCGGCGAGTATGACGACGCGCAGGTTGCCGTGTTCCTGAACAGGCTTTTCTACGTGCCCGTTGACGCCAAGGGCAACAATGGCTGGGACGTGCTGAAGAAGCTGCTGGACGAAGGTAAAGAGCGCGTGCGCGCTTTCTATCTCGCTGTCGCGCCCGGAATTTTCGGCGATATCGCCGACAAGATCCGCGAACACAAGCTCATCACCCGCTCGACCCGCATCGTCGTTGAAAAGCCGATCGGCCGCGACCTCGCCTCGGCGCAGGAACTCAACGACACCATCGGCCATGTCTTCAAGGAAGAGCAGATCTTCCGCATCGACCACTATCTCGGCAAGGAGACGGTGCAGAACCTGATGGCGCTGCGTTTCGCCAACGCGCTTTACGAGCCGCTGTGGAATTCCGCGCATATCGACCACGTGCAGATCACGGTTGCCGAGGCGGTCGGTCTCGAAGGTCGCGCCGGTTATTACGACAAGGCCGGCGCGTTGCGCGACATGGTGCAGAACCATATTCTCCAGCTGCTCTGCCTCGTCGCCATGGAGCCGCCGGCTTCCATGAACGCCGAAGCCGTGCGCGACGAAAAGCTGAAGGTTCTGCGTTCGCTGAAGCCGATCGACACCAGCAACGTCGAAAAGCTGACGGTTCGGGGCCAGTACCGCGCCGGCGCTTCCGCAGGTGGCCCGGTCAAGGGCTATCTGGAAGAGCTCGAAGGCGGCGTTTCCAACACCGAAACCTTCGTCGCCATCAAGGCTGAAATTGCAAACTGGCGCTGGGCGGGCGTTCCCTTCTACATCCGCACCGGTAAACGCCTCGCGACCCGCGTTTCGGAAATCGTCGTCACCTTCAAGCAGATCCCGCATTCGATCTTCGACGACGCGGCAGGCAAGATCGAGGCCAACAAGCTGGTCATTCGTCTGCAGCCGGATGAAGGCGTCAAGCAGTCGCTCCTCATCAAGGACCCCGGTCCGGGCGGCATGCGCCTGCGCCAGGTGTCGCTGGACATGAGCTTTGCCGAAGCCTTCAACGTGCGCAGCCCTGACGCTTATGAGCGCCTGCTGATGGATACCATCCGGTCCAACCAGACGCTGTTCATGCGCCGCGACGAGGTCGAGGCCGCATGGGACTGGATCGACCCAATTCTCAAGAGCTGGGAAGAGCTTGGTCAGGGCGTGCAGGGTTACACGGCAGGAACCTGGGGGCCGAGCGGCTCGATCGCACTGATCGAGCGTGACGGTCGTACCTGGCACGATGCCGACTGAGGGCGCGCGGATGAGCGAAACAATCCACGCCTTCGATAGCGCCTCCGATCTTGCCAATACGCTTGCGGCTGATGTCGCCCAGCGGCTCGACGCGGCAACCAAGGAACGGGGGACCGCAAGCATCGCGGTCTCTGGCGGCTCTACACCGAAGCTGTTCTTTCAGGCGCTTTCCCAGCACGATCTCGATTGGCCCAATATCAGCGTGACGCTGGTGGACGAGCGTTTCGTGCCGCCGGAAAGCGATCGCTCCAATCATCGTCTCGTCGCCGAGAATCTTCTGCAAAACAAGGCGAAGGCGGCTTATTTCGTGCCGCTGTTCCAGCCGGCGGCCTCGCCGGAGGATGCGGCAACGCTTGCGACCGTCAAGACCGAAGCGATCTGCGATCCCTTCGATGTTGTCATTCTCGGTATGGGAACGGATGGCCACACGGCCTCGTTCTTTCCCGGTGGAGACAATCTCTACGAAGCGCTTGATCTCGATGAGCCGCGCGGCGTTTTGACCATGGCGGCCGAGAATGCCGGCGAGGAACGGTTGACCTTCAACTTCTCCAGCCTGCACGATGCCGGTTTCCTGGTGCTGCACATCGAAGGCGCCGCCAAGAAGGCGACGCTGGAGAAGGCGCAGTCGGGCGAGGATGAGGAAGAAATGCCCGTCCGTGCCGTGCTGAACCGGGCAGAAACGCCAGTGGATATTTACTGGGCGCCATAAGCCGACGCGACGGCCGCTCCTGCGGTCCGCGACAAGCGCCCTGAAGACATGAAGACTGAAACACGACAACCGGCATTCGCCTCCCGGAACGCCGGTTGTCGCCCAACGAACAGGATGAACGCCCATGTCCGCCGATTCCCGCATTCAGGCCATCACCGCCCGCATCGTCGAACGTTCCAAGCCCTATCGCGAGACCTATCTCGAGCGGCTGCGGCTGCAGGTCTCAAAAGGCGTTCACCGTTCCGTTCTGTCCTGCGGCAATCTTGCACACGGGTTTGCGGTCTGTTCCCCCGCCGACAAGGACATCCTTGCCGGCGACCGGGTTCCCAATCTCGGCATCATCACCGCCTATAACGACATGCTCTCGGCGCACCAGCCCTATGAGACCTTCCCGGCCATCATCCGCGATGCAGCCAAGGAAGCGGGCGGTATCGCTCAGGTTGCCGGCGCCGTACCTGCGATGTGTGACGGCGTCACCCAGGGGCAGCCCGGCATGGAGCTTTCGCTGTTTTCCCGCGATGCCATCGCCATGGCTGCGGGGATCGGCCTCTCGCACAACATGTTCGATGCCGCCCTCTATCTTGGCGTCTGCGACAAGATCGTGCCTGGCCTCGTGATCGCCGCACTCGCCTTCGGTCACCTGCCCGCGGTCTTCATTCCTGCCGGTCCGATGACATCAGGCCTCCCGAATGACGAGAAGTCGCGTATTCGCCAGCTTTACGCCGAAGGCAAGGTCGGTCGCGCGGAGCTGCTGGAAGCAGAATCCAAATCTTACCACGGTCCCGGAACCTGCACCTTCTACGGCACCGCCAATTCCAACCAGATGCTGATGGAGATCATGGGCTTTCATATGCCCGGTTCCTCCTTCATCAATCCCGGCACGCCATTGCGTGACGCGCTGACCCGCGAGGCTACCAAGAGAGCGCTCGCCATCACCGCGCAGGGCAACGAATTCACCCCCGCCGGCGAGATGATCGACGAACGATCCATCGTCAACGGCGTCGTGGGTCTGCATGCGACCGGTGGTTCCACCAATCACACCATGCATCTGATCGCCATGGCGCGCGCCGCAGGCATCATCCTCACATGGCAGGATATTTCTGATCTCTCTGACATCGTGCCGCTGCTGGCCCGCGTTTATCCCAACGGGCTGGCCGATGTGAACCATTTCCACGCTGCAGGCGGCATGGGCTTCCTCATCAAGCAGCTCCTGAAACAGGGCTTCGTGCATGACGATGTGCGCACCGTCTTCGGACAGGGTCTGGCCGCCTACACCGTGGATGCACTACTGGACGAGAAGGGCGCGGTCACCCGCCAGCCCTCCCCCGAGCAGAGCCACGATCCGAAGGTGCTTTCCAGCATTGAAACACCGTTCCAGCCCACCGGCGGTCTCAAGATGCTGACCGGTAATCTCGGCAAATCCGTCATCAAGATTTCCGCCGTCAAGCCGGAGCGCCATATCATCGAAGCGCCCGCGATTGTTTTCCACGACCAGCAGGAGCTTCAGGACGCCTTCAAGGAAGGCAAGCTTAACCGCGACTTCATTGCGGTCGTCCGCTTCCAGGGGCCGAAGGCGAATGGCATGCCTGAGCTGCACCGCCTGACGCCGCCGCTCGGCGTGCTGCAGGACCGCGGCTTCAAGGTGGCGCTTGTGACGGACGGGCGCATGTCCGGCGCATCCGGCAAGGTGCCGGCCGCGATCCATGTTACGCCTGAGGCTTCCGATTGCGGGCCGATCTCGCTCATCCGCGATGGCGATATCATCCGTCTCGACGCCGTTTCCGGATCGCTCGAAGTGCTGGTGTCCGCCGCCGAACTGTCAAAACGCGAACCGGCGCGCGCTGATCTCTCCGGCAATGAATGGGGCATGGGCCGCGAACTTTTCGCCCCCTTCCGCCGTAATGCCGGTCCTGCCGATCAAGGTGCCAGCGTCCTGTTTCATTGATTTCCAAAAGGCGAAGGCTGGATGCGGCTTTCGCCTTTAAACCCCGCTCTGCGGCATCGTCACACCGCACTTTCACGCCCGGGACGGGCGGACGCAGAAACAGCTTTATTTCCCATGCCTTAAACGCCAAACTTGTCATGCGGCTGTGATGATCGCCTCTTAAGGCGTTCCCGACCAGCCGTGGGATGACGGCGCAGTTTCGGATAATGGGACATGACATGACGATTTTTTCAAGCAACCGCCGCGATGTGCTGAAGCTTATGGCGGGCACCGCCATGCTGCCGCTGACGGTAGCGGCCATGCCGGCAACGGCGCAGGATGTAGCCCTGCGTGCCATCGTCATCTCCGATCTGCATTCGGCCTATGAGCGTATCGGCCAGCTTCTCGCGGCCATCGAAACGCGTATCGCGGCCGACAAGGCGCCCCACATCATCCTGCTAAATGGCGACCTTTTCGAACTCGGCAACGCCGTGGCCACACGTTCGGCCGGCGAAATCGAATGGACCTTCCTTGCGGCGCTCGCCAAGCTTGCCCCCACGGTCATCAATATCGGCAATCATGAGCCCGATATCGACAATGACCTCGCCAATTTCGTCAGCCGTGCTCAAGCCCTCGGCATCACCGTGCTTTCCAACATCATCGACAAGCGAAGCGGCAACCCCTATGCGCCGTCCAGTGCCGCGGTGAAGGCCGGCGAACGGGCGGTCATCGTCGCGGGCCTCGCGACCAATGCGATCAATACCTATCCGAAGGCGACGCGCGAGATGCTGGACATTCCTCAGCCGGTGGAATGGGCGAAGGCCAATCTGCCCGAAATCGTCAAAGCGGATGCGATCAATATTGTTCTGAGCCACGCCGGCGTTGTCGCCGACCGCGATATTCTGCCGGTGCTGCCTGACGGCACGCTGCTGGTGGGCGGCCATGATCACCTGAATTTCGTGCACGAAGAGGGCGCGACGCGCTATGTCCACACCGGCTCCTGGTGCACCTCCATGACGGTCGCGACAATTACCGGTCCCGGCAAGGCCGCCGCCATTGAGACGGTCACCATCGATCGTGATGCTCCCGCCTCGCCGGCTCTCAAGACTCTCATCGAGCAGACGCTTGAAAAGCACCTGACCGCAGAAGAACGGGAAGTTGTCGGCAAGGCCGCCAAGGCGATGACCGTCGACGAAGCAGGGCGCCATGTGGCGCATCTGATCGCCGCGAAGACCGGCGCCGATGTCGGTTTCATCGGCCACACCTCTTTCGGCGCAGGCTTGCCGGCAGGCGATATTCGCCGTTATGATTTCAACGCCTCGCTGCGCTTCGACGGCAAGCTGATGCTGACCGAAGTGGACAGCGAAACGCTCGTCCAAATCCTCAAGCGATGCAATCAGGACAGCAACATTCCGCTCGCCGCACGCACGGGCGACTATCTCTACGCCATGCCGGAAAAGCCGGAGAAGAAAGGCCGTTACAAACTGGTCTGCAACGACTGGTCCGCCACCAACCAGAAATCCTATTTCGGCCGCAGCGATCTCGCCTTCATCGAAGTGCCGGATGTGAAGCTGAAGCAGACGGTTCTGGGCGGGCTTTCCTAAAGCCGCAAATCGTCAGGGTCTTAGAACGACCGGATATCCAGCTTGCGGTCCTTGTGGGCCGGGTGCGTGCTGAACACGAAAATTCGATCCAGCTCCTTCTGTGTCAGCATACGCAGGAAGCGGACATGGATGGTGTTGTTGGCGTTGACGCGCAACATCACGCAGCCGATCTTGGTGATGCGGGCATCGGGGATATCGAGATAGAACTGGTTCGGCAGGTTGTATTTGGTCAGTAGCGCCAGCACGGCCTCTGTCTGGGAGATGCGAATGACGTCGCAGCGGCGTGCCGCCATGTGCATCACGGCCTTTTCGGTATATTCGATGCGCGCCGCGTTCATGGTGTCTTCCATGCGGAACCGGCTTTCGCGGTCATACATGAAGGACTCTTCCTTGCTCAGATAATGATTTCTGATGACACCCGCACCGCTCTGCACGCCCGAACTCCCAATGCTTACCAATAGGACGAGACTAGGCCATAGTCTTTAACAATTCATATCAGCGTCAGCTTAAACAGGACGGAAGCGGGACATTTCCGACGTTTTTCCACACGGTTGATAACCAGAAAAAAGCCCCGGAACGGACAGTTCCGGGGCTTGTTTCAGTATCGCCACCGTTTACTTGCGGTAGGCTTTGCCTCCCGCATCGAAAAGATGAAGCTTCTCCTCCAGGGCGGAAAAGCGCAGGGTTTCACCCTTACCCACGGAAACAATGCCCGGCACCTTTACGATGATCGGCTCCTGGCCCTTGGGCGCTTCGAGATAAAGCAGGGTCACCTCACCCAGGGCCTCCACGATCGCGACTTTTCCCTCGAATAGATAGTCGTCGCCCGTCGCGATGCTCAGGTCTTCCGGCCGAACGCCAAAGCTTGCGGCCTTGCCCTGCTCAGATGCGGATGTGGGAACATCGACGACCAATGTCTTGCCGCCGGCAAGTTCGATGGAGGTCCGTTCACCCGTGGCGGTCACTTTCGCACCGATAATATTCATGGCGGGCGAGCCGATGAAACGCGCCACGAAAAGATTGGCCGGCCTCTCATAAAGCTCGAGCGGCGCGCCGACCTGCTCCACCCGCCCCGCGTTCAAAACGACGATGCGGTCAGCGAGCGTCATCGCCTCCACCTGGTCGTGGGTAACGTAGATCATCGTTGTATCGGCCATCTGCTCGTTGAGCTTGGCGATTTCGATGCGCGTGGCGACACGCAGAGCCGCATCGAGGTTCGAGAGCGGCTCATCGAACAGGAAGACCTTGGGGTTGCGGCAGATCGCGCGACCGATGGCGACACGCTGACGCTGGCCGCCGGACAGCGCCTTTGGCAATCGCTCCAGATATTGCGTGAGCTGCAGGATTTCGGCGGCGGCGCGAACGCGGCGGTCGATCTCCTGCTTGCTTTCCCTGGCAATCTTCATGCCGAAGGCCATGTTGTCGTAGACAGTCATGTGCGGATAAAGGGCATAGGACTGGAACACCATGGCGATGCCCCGACGCGAAGGCGGGATTTCGTTGACAAGCTGGCCGTCAATATACATCTCGCCGCCGGTGATTTCCTCCAGCCCGGCGATCATGCGCAGCAGGGTCGATTTTCCGCAGCCGGAGGGGCCAACAAAAACGATGAATTCGCCCTGTTCGATATCGAGATCGATGCCGTGCAGCACCTTCACCTGCCCGTATGATTTACGGATATCCTTGAGAACGAGACTTGTCATGGGTGTTCCTCCCTCATCTGTCAGGCGTAACGGGCGAAGAAAGCGCCCCATGCCGGAAGTTCGACGCTTCTGCCCTTTAGTCCGCTTGCAAAGCCATGGCCTTCAAGAACCTCCCAGTTCCCTTCCGGCAGCGTGGCCTCTGCTGGCGTCGCTGATAAGTTAAAGACGCAAAGAACGGTTTCGTTGCCCAGCTTGCGGGTATAGCTCAACACCTCTCCCTGCACGGGCTGAAATTCGATGCCGCCCTTTGCGAAAGCCGGGTGCTGCCTGCGGAACGCGAGGAAGCGGCGGTAATGCTCCAGCACCGAAGCCTCATTGCCCTGCTGGGCGCTCACGGCGCGCTGCTTGTGCTCGGTCGGAATCGGCAGCCACGTTTTGTCGGCCGTCGAGAACCCGGCCTGCGCATGGCCGGCGTCCCATACCATCGGCGTACGGCAACCGTCGCGGCCCTTGAATTCAGGCCAGAACTGAATGCCGTAAGGATCCTGCAAATCTTCGAAAGCGATATCGGCTTCGGTGAGGCCGAGTTCTTCGCCCTCATAGATGCAGACGGAACCGCGCTGGGTCATGAGAAGTGCCGACAGCACCTTCGCGAAAGCATCCTTGTCCTCGACATGCTCGCCCCAGCGGCTGACATGGCGCACGACATCATGGTTGGAGAAAGCCCAGCAGGCCCAGCCTTCCGGTGCAGCTCTCGCAAAATCCGCCTGTACATCGGCAACACGCTGCGGGGTCAGCGCATCGGGCGCGAGGAATTCAAAGGCGTAGCACATCTGCATCTTGTCATCGCCGGAGGTGTATTCGCCGACGATTTCGAGGCCACGCTGGCTGTCGCCCACTTCGCCGACGGCGGCGATATCAGGGAATTCGTCCAGTACGGCGCGGAAGCGCTTCAGGAAGGCGATGTTTTCCGGGCGGTTCTTGTCGTAGAGATGCTCCTGGAAGTTATAGGGATTGACCGCAGGCGCGGTGGAGGCATTGCGCCGTTCCGGCGCCAGCGCCGGATTATCGCGCAGCTCAAGGTCGTGGAAATAGAAGTTGATGGTGTCGAGGCGGAAACCATCGACGCCGCGCTTCAGCCAGAAGCGTGTGATATTCAGCAGCTCTTCTTGCACTTCCGGATTATGCAGGTTGAGGTCCGGCTGCGAGGTCAGAAAATTGTGCATGTAATATTGCATGCGGGTCGGATCCCACTGCCAGCCCGAGCCGCCGAAAATCGACAGCCAGTTGTTGGGCGGCGTGCCATCCGGCTTGCTGTCCGACCAGACATACCAATCCGCTTTCGGGTTGTTGCGACTGGCGCGGCTTTCCACGAACCAGGGATGCTGGTCCGAGGTGTGCGACAGAACGAGATCGATCATGACGCGGATGCCGAGACGGTGGGCTTCGGCGATCAGCCCGTCGAAATCGGCGAGCGTGCCGAACATCGGGTCGACATCCACATAATTCGAGACGTCGTAACCGAAATCCTTCATCGGCGAGGTGAAGAAGGGCGAAATCCAGATCGCATCGGCACCGAGGCCTGCGATGTGATGGAGGCGATCGGTAATACCCTTGAGATCGCCGATGCCGTCGCCATTGGAGTCCTGATAGGAGCGCGGATAGATCTGATAGATAACAGCGCCGCGCCACCAGTCCTTGTTGGGCGTCAAAGCGGAAGTCACCGAAGCGGTCATGGAAGTGTCCTGTGTGGTATGGGCGTTCATGGAATGATCAGCCTCCCTTGACGGAGCCTGCCAGCAGGCCACGCACGAGATAACGTTGAAGAGCGAAGAAGACGCCGAGCGGCACGACGATGGTGACGAAGGCCGAGGCGGTAAGAATCTCCCAGTTGCCGCCGCGCGAGCCGAGCAGCGCGTTAAGCGCGCCCGTCAGCACCAGCTCATCCTTCTGCGTGCCGAGGAACACCATGGCGACAAGCAGGTCGTTCCAGGTCCACAGGAACTGGAAGATGGCGAAGGAAGCGAACGCGGGGAAAGAGAGCGGCAGGATGATCTTGACGAAGATTTCGAAATCGCTTGCGCCATCGACACGGGCGCTTTCGATGATCTCTTTCGGCAGGCCGGAAATGTAGTTGCGCAGCAGATAGATGGCGAGCGGCAGTCCGAAGGCGGTGTGCGCCAGCCAGATACCGGCATAGGTCTTGGACGGCACGCCGAAGATGGTGCCAATTTCATTGTACAGTCTCAGAAGCGGGATCAGCGACATCTGCAACGGCACGACGATCAAGCCCACCACCATGGCAATCAGCAGATTGCGGCCGGAAAAGCTCATCCATGACAAGGCATAGGCGGCAAAGGCGGCGATGAGTATAGGGATGACGGTTGCAGGTACGGCGACCGTCAGCGAGTTGACGAAGGACTGGCCGATGCCTTCCGATGTTAGAACCGTACGGTAGTTGTCGAGAGTGAAGACGGGCGGCGTTGCGACAGAGATGTAGACGCGCTTGCCGCGCGAACCCTCGAAGCTTGCGGCTTTGCTATATTCGTAAGTGCCGTCTTCATTGATAAGCAGCGTCTCGCCATCGCCGATGTCAGCGGCTTCACCTGCCTTGAAAGCTGTCGGCTCCTGCACGCGCACGCCGAAGGCCGCAACCTTTCCGCCCTGGCCGTTTTCGAAGACATTGCCTGATATGACGTAGCGGCTGCCATCCTGCTTCTGAGCCGAGGCATCGGCCAGACGAACGGCTTGCGTTTGTTCGGAGCTCGAAAAAGCGGTCCACCAGCCCGACACCGTGATCTGATCCTTGTCGCGCAGCGAACTCACGAGAATGCCGAGCGTGGGCAAGAGCCAGAGCAGCACGACGATCAGAACGCTGGCGTGAACGATGAGCCGCGGCAGGCCGACGCGGCGGAGGCGTTTGACAATATCCATCTCAGCGGCCCTCCATCTCGCGGTTTGCCTGGCGGATGTTCCAGACCATGATCGGGGTGACTGCCGCCATGATGATGAGCGCGATGACGGCACTTCGGCCGCTATCACCGCCGCCGCGGAACATCCAGTCGAACATGAGATTGGCCAGAACCATGGTGTTCCATTGCCCGTTGGTCATGGTCAGCACGATATCGAAGACCTTCAGCACGAGAATGGTGATCGTCGTCCAGACGACGGCGATAGTGCCCCAGATCTGCGGAACCATGATCTTCCAGAAGATCTGCCAGCCATTGGCGCCATCGATGACAGCCGCCTCGATGGTCTCTTCCGGAATACCGCGCAAAGCCGCCGACAGGATGACCATGGCGAAACCGGTCTGAATCCAGATGAGGATGACCATCAGGAAGAAGTTGTTCCAGAAGGGCATGGAAATCCAGACCTGCGGATTACCACCGAAAAACTCGACGATGGCGTTCAGCAGGCCGATCTGCACCTGACCTTCGGCGCGGTATTCATAGATGAACTTCCAGATGACGGAAGCGCCGACGAAGGAGATCGCCATCGGCATGAAGACGATGGATTTGGCGATGTTGCCCCACCAGATGCGATCGGTCATGACGGCGATGACGAGGCCGAAGAAGGTGCAGGCGGCCGGCACGACGGCGAGCCAGAGAATGTTGTTGAAGATCGACTGACGGAAACCGGCATCGAAAAACGCCCAGCGATAATTGGCGAGACCGACGAATTCGCTGCCGGTGCGGTCGTAGAAGGAGAGGATCAGCGTCGCTATGACGGGATACACAAGATAGACGAGCAACAGGATCAGCGCCGGGCCTATGAACAGCCAAGGCCGGACGGCGGCACGGCGATTGAGATTGCGGGATGCGTGAATGACGTCTCCCGAGCGGACGGGAAAGATTGCCTGCAACGCCTTATCGGATAGCCAGTAATAGGCAGCACAGGCAAAAACGCCCGCTACCATAACGCCGATGGCGGACACCAGTTGTTGAGCCATGTTCCCTCCCTGATCCTCTCCGCGCCGCGTTGATTTATGCGGCTGTCGGGCCGTTCCTGCGGAAGAGGCCCGGCAGCGAGCCGCCAGGCCTCGTCTTAATCCGTGTTACTTCAGGCCGTCCCAGGCCTTCTGGATATCGGCGGCGACCTGATCGGCAGACTTGCCACCGACGAAATCGATCATGCCGGTCCAGAAAGCGCCGGCGCCGATCTTGCCGGGCATCAGGTCGGAACCGTCAAAACCGAAGGTCGTCGCGGTGGTCAGGATTTCACCCTGACGCTTCATCTGCTCATTGGCATAGGTTTCGACGTTCACACCCTTGTACGGCGTCAGGAAGCTGGACTGCGCCATCCACACTTCATGGGCGATCGGCGTCTGCAGGAATTGTACGAATGCCTTGGCAGCGGGCGCTTCCTTAGTGATGGTGACGAGCGTGCCGGCACCGAGAACCGGCTTGCCGAGGTCAGGCTTTGAGGAATAGGTCGGCATGTAGAAGAAATCCGCATCCGTTCCGACCTTGGTGCCCTCAGGGAAAAAGGAGGGAATGAACGATGCCTGATGGTGCAGGTAGCACTTCGGCGGAATGTCGAAGAGGCCCTTGGGGCTGTCGCGGAAGTCGGTGGAGGCCACGGCCGCAACGCCGCCACTCACATATTTCTCGTTCTTGGCGAATTTGCCGAACTCGTTGATCGCGGCAACCACGGCCGGATCGGTGAATTTCACCTCGTTGGTCGTCCACTTCTGGTAGACATCCAACGGCTGCGTCCGCAGCATCAGGTCTTCCACCCAGTCGGTTGCCGGCCAGCCGGTCGCACCACCGGAGCCAAGACCAATACACCAGGGCGTGCCGCCATCGGCAACGATCTGGTCGGTGAGCTTGAGCAGGTCTTCCATGCTCTCGGGAACTTTATATCCCGCTTCCTCGAAATTCTCGGGAACATACCAGACGAGCGACTTCACGTCGGCCTTGAAGGGGAAAGCGAAATAGGCCTTGTTGCCGTCCTTGCCCTTATAACTGCCGAGATCGACCCAGGATTTACCCGCGCCGTAATTTTCCTCGACCCATTTGGCCGTGTCGTCGCCGAGCGGCACAAGAAAACCCTTGGCGGCGAGATCGGCGAGAAGGCCAGGCTGCGGCAAAATGGCAATATTGGGCGGCGAGCCGGCCTGTGTGTCGATGACGATCTGCTGCTCGTAGTTTTCCGACGAGGAATAACGGACATTCACGCCTGTCGCGTCAGCAAAATAGGCGAGAACGGACTGGAACAAAGCCTCGTCCTCACCACGCCACGGGCCGAAAATCGTCAGCGTCTGGCCTTTAAGGTCAGCATGGGCCGCCTTGAAGTCTTCGTAGCTTTTCCAGTTGAACTTGGCGTCCTGGCCCGGCGCGAATTTCAGATCGGCGGCAAAGGCCGAACCCGACAGCAGCACGATTGAAGCAGCCGTCGCCAAAAGGGTCTTCCGCATGTGATTTACCTCCCATCACATAAAAGGCTCAAAGCGTCCTCTCCAATCAAAGCGCTTTGGCTGCCTATTCATCTCATTGTCATCAAGATGGAGTCAAGAGGCTCTTTATTCGGAAACGCTGCCTAACCTTCGAAATAGTCATATTGATTTAGGAAGGCGGCTATCATTTTCGATTGAGAAAAGCGGATGGGGCTGTTAAAAATCTAAAGCGCTTTGGGAAAATGAGGAGTGGCTTTTGGCCTTTTCCGGGCGCGCGCATGGAGGAATGACAGACATGAACCTGAAACAGCTGTCGCAACTGCTGGGCATTTCGCAGACGACCATCAGCAGGGCGCTCAACGGCTATCCCGAGGTCAGCGCGGAAACGCGCCGCCGCGTCATGGAAGCCGCGGAGAAGACGGGATATCGCCCCAATGCCGCGGCACAGCGGCTGGCAACCGGCAAGGTCGGCTCCATTGGGCTCGTGATGCCGATTGGCGAACATCACCGTTCGGATGTGCATTTCGGCGAATTCCTGAGCGGTCTTGGTGAGGAAGCCTCGCGCAGCGGCTTTCATCTCGTCATCATGCCCACCGAGCCGGAAAAGGAACGCGAAGCCCTTCGTGGGCTCGCCGCTAGCGGCAGCGTCGACGGCATCTATCTCGCTTATATGAAGAATAACGATCCGCGCATCGCCATGATGCAGTCGCTTTCCCTGCCCTTCCTCGTGCATGGCCGCTCCATCGGCGTGGAGGAGGATTATCCCTACCTCGACGTGGACAATGAAGGCGCCTTCCGTGATGCGACCCAGCTTCTGCTTCAGCTTGGCCATACGCGCATCGGGCTGCTGAACGGTCCGGAAGGCTATGATTTCACCTATCGGCGCTGCCTTGGGGTGGAAAAGGCGCTGGCGGCAAACGGCCTGGCCTTGCATGCAAGCAATAAGAGACACGGCAGCATGACCGACGAGGAAGGTTATCTCGGCATGGAGGCCCTGCTTTCACGCCCGGAGAAACCGACCGCCATTCTCTGTGCCAGTACCGCGCTCGCACTTGGCGCGATCCGCTCGCTCAACCAGCGAGGCCTGAAACCCGGCAAGGATATTTCCCTCATCGCCCATGACGATGTGCTGCCGCTTTTGAAACCCGATAATTTTTCCGTGCCGCTCACCACCACGCGCTCGTCGCTGAGAGCGGCAGGCGTCCGCGTGGGCCAGCGCCTGATCAATCACATCAAGAACGACCAGACGGAGCCCTATCAGGAACTCTGGAAGGCGGAACTGGTGGTGCGTGCCTCGACGGGGCCGGCTCCGAAAGCGTAGCCGGCCGGTTTCAACCGCCTAGAACTTCGGTGCCGCCAGGCCTTCGGCGCGATGAGCGGCGATGACGGTGTTGGCCATCAGCATCGCGATCGTCATCGGGCCGACACCACCGGGAACAGGGGTGATGGCCGCGGCAACGGCGCTTGCTTCATCATAGGCGACGTCGCCCACCAGCTTCGTCTTGCCTTCACCCTTTTCGGGTGCGGGAATGCGGTTGATGCCGACGTCGATGACGGTCGCGCCGGATTTCACCCAGTCACCCTTCACCATCGCCGCGCGGCCAACCGCCGCCACCAGAATATCCGCCGTCTTGCAGATGCCGGCCAGATCCTTGGTGCGCGAATGCGCCATCGTCACAGTGGCGTTGGCATTGAGCAGGAGCTGGCCCATGGGCTTGCCGAACAGGTTGGAGCGGCCGATGACAACAGCGTTCAGGCCGGAAAGGTCGTCTCCGTGAATGCCGCGCACCAGAAGCATGGCGCCTGCGGGCGTGCAGGAAATGAGACCGGTGGCAAGATCGCCGGTCGCGAGCTTGCCGGCATTTAGCACGCTGAGGCCGTCGACATCCTTCTCGGGCAGGATCGACTGGATGATTTCATCGGAATTGAAATGTTTCGGCAGCGGCAGCTGAACCAGAATGCCGTGGATGGAGGTGTCGGCATTCAGTTCACCGACCAGCTTCAGGAGGTCAGCCTGTGTGGTCTCCTCCGGCAGCGTGTGCTGGATGGAGTTGAACCCGCATTGCTTGGCCATCTTGCTCTTGGAGTTCACATAAGCGTGGCTAGCCGGATCATTACCGACGATGACGACCGCGAGACCGGGCTTGACGCCCTTTTTCGCCTCAAGCGCTTCTGCCGATGCGCGGACCGCCTCCGTTACCGAGGCCGCCTTCGCCTTCCCGTCAATCACAACTGCCATGCGTCCTGCTCCTCATGGGTTACGTAGGCTCCGTATGGTGCCCCCGTCGCAGGAATGCAAGCTAAAATGCGGCGTTTTCAGGCGGTTTTGCGGTAGTCTTCTTGGTGGTCGGCATAATCGACGAGACGCTCCCTCAGGAGCGCCAATTCCCGTCGCAATTCCATCAGCTCCTCCGCTTCCGCCTGGGCATGATCGGCATGGCCGGCAAGCGCATCAGCCAGCAGCGGCGGCAGCGCGGACGGTGCCTGACCGGCGATCCCAACCGTGCGGTTGCCCATCAGAACCTGCCTTACACGCTCGTCGAGCGGCATGCGCTCATCGTCGTTAACCGCACCGCAGTAATAATCGGCGAAGCTCTCCTCGTCGTGGCCAGCATCCAAGCCGGCCGTTTCGGCATCAGGAGATTGCAGATCGTCAAACACAGCCGGTTCGATTGGCTCGAATTCCGAAAATTGCGCGGGTTCCTCCTCGGGGAGCCGGATTGCCGCTTCCGGTTCGAAGGCGGAGGCATCCTGCTCTTCCTCGTCAGGGCGACGGTACGTCAGAAGATAGAGACTGCCCAGCAACCCGATCAGGCCGCCGCCGCCCGCCATCATGGCGGCCTGGGCAAGATCACGCGATAGTTCTCCCGGACCTGCCTTTTTCGCGAGGCGGGTCTCAAGGGCGGGCGTCGCAGCAGAGGAGAGATCGCGGCGTTCGCTCGCCTCCAGATAGGTGTTTCTCGCCGTTTCGAGCTCCCCCTGCAGCCTGGAGAACTCTCCCGGAGCAACACCGAGACCATTCAGGCGATCAAGGTTCTTTTTCCGCTCGGCTTCAGCATCGGCGATTTCCTCAGCGAGGCGCTTCTCGTCCGCTCGCAGTGCGTCGAGCAGTTGGCGCAATGCTGGAGCAGCGAGTGCCTGTACGGCATCCTCCGCATTCCTGGCGGCGATGTGTCGGGGATGTTTCGGGCCGTAATCGACCGAGATGCTGGAAAGCGCCATACTGGCGGCGGCATGTTTCTGCCTGATGTCCTCGAGTGCAGAAAAGGCGATGCCGGAGGGAAGCGGTTTGGAGAACAGATCGTTGGGTTTCAGGGCCGAAGCCGCCGCCAGATCCGCCTGCAGCGACTGCTGTTGTCGGGTCGCCGCGGTGATTCTTTCGTTCACGTCACGCAATTGCTGCTCGAGCTGCTGCACCTCGGTCACCGCATCGCCATGGCGCATCTGGAAACCGCTTAGCGCCGCCTCGGCCTCGTCCATCCTTGTCCGTGCCCGCTCCATCTCCCGCATAGCGGGCGTCATGGTGCCGGCCTTGCCGTCCGCCATGATACGCATCGAAAGATAGTCGGTAAGCCGCATGGCCGCTTCTGGCGTCGCAGCCCTCGAAGTCACGATCAGCGTCGTCTCGTCGGGCGACAGTTCAAGCCCTATCCCATCTCCCACCGCGCTGTTAAGCGCCTCACGCGGGGAGAGCGGACGCGCATCCGCGCCGGTCAGAAGATCGACCAGCAGGTGAAATTCACCCTGTTTGCGAACGCCGACCAGATCGGCAGGCTTCAGCTTGAGATCGCTGCTGATCCGGTCCAGCCCGCGAGGTGAAAGCAGGGTGCGCCGCGCCATCGCCAGAAAGCGGGTCGCATCTGGTGCATCATAAGCGGTCTGTGATACCTCGATCTGCGCCTGCGAAACATAGCCGCGAAAACCGGAATCAACGAGCAGCAGCGGAAGGGCTGCGCCGGTTACCGTGGCGGCCGCGACGCATCCGGCGGTCAAAAGCCGAAGACAATGCCTGCGCCACTGCGACGCGGGCGCGGCAATCTCATCCCCTTCCGGGCGGGTCGCCGTCATATCTGGACTGTGATCAACCATCTGAAGCCGTCTGCCACCTTCGCCGCCGCCCGCGGACGGACAGCTGTCAAAACCTTACGAGAGGTTAAAGGATCGTGGCAAACAAATGGTTAACGGACCTTCGCCGAACTCGCCTCAGCCCTTGCCGAGAGCGATATGCCAGGGTTCGGCGCAAAGGCTGTAAAGCCAGCTCATATGCAGCCTGCGGAAGATTTCAGGCATGCCTGCCACTTCGGACGATAATATCTTGAAAAGCGGCCCGACTGCGATGGCGACTCGCGCGTCCTCGCGGTTGACGGTGCGATGCAGCCACATCTCCTGATTTTGCTTCGTCATTCCCGCCAGCAGCATATCCACTTTCACGCCGGACGTCTCGCCGCTCAGCATGACGAAGTCGTGCCAGGGCGCATGGCTACGCAGCTTGGCAAGAACGACACCGAGCTGGGCTGCATCGTCACCCGCAACGCCGATCCGTTTCGGTACTGCCATATAGGTGAGAAGCGCCATGACAAAGGCAACGCCATCGATCACGACCGGCAGAGGCTCACCATGTGCGCGCCGCGCGGCAGCGTTCAACGCCTTGCCCTGCGGGAAAAGCAGGCAGCTTTCGAGGACCTGCCGATAGCCGATGTCCTTGAGTGAAAGCTTTGCCTTTTCAAGGGTGAGAAATGAGAGCGACGTGTGTCCCTCAGAGGCGGAAGCCCTGTCGCTCACATGTTCCAGCGCTGCGTTCCAGTCGAGGTCGCAGAAGTGCAGCCCGTAAATGTCCCGCTGCTGTCCCGGTCGTGCAAAACCCGTCGTTACGTTCATACCCAGCCCCCGATGCAAGCCCCGCCCGTCACGCGCAGGTTTCTGCGGGTTCGCGGTTCATGGACCGTTTATACATGTGCTGGTTGAATTTACGCTGAAAGCAATCAATAGAATTCCAAGGCCCACGCGAAGGAATGATTAACCACGTGGATCACGCGACCGTCCCTTGCCTCTGGCCATGCCGAAGGCACGAAGCGGCGCGGCGCTATCAGTGGCCTGGCGCGGCGGCCGCTTCCTTGCCGGCGTCGGCTTTTTCACCTTCTACGATCTTGATGGAACGGGGTGTTCCATTCCCATTCTGCTCACGAATGTCGGCTTTGGACAGATAATCGAGTTGCTCGATCAGCACGTCCTCGACCACCTCATCATCGAGCCTCTTGTTCAGCCCCTCGCGGATGCGCTGCTTGAAGGCGTCGGGATCGAAAGTGGAGATATTGGCGATGTTGACCATGGAAGAACCCGCCAGGAGCGTGAACAGCTCATCGGTCATCAACTGGGTTGCCGGCAACTCGATTTTCGCCATCTTGTCCTTGTCGACGCGCAGCGAAATACGGCTTAGGAAGTAACCGTTTACCCCGCCATCATTGATGACGGGAATGGTGATGCTTTCGCCCTTGACCAGTTGCAAGCTGGCCTTTTTTGCGCCCGCCTCATCCGGCGCGGGCGCCGTCGCCATCTGGACGGAGAAATACACCGCGCCGAGCGTGACGGCGCAAACCCAGACGCCGGTGAGAAGAAGCTTCAACATCAGGAGGCTGCGCCGTACATGAACTGTTCCTGGGAGTAGGTACCATCCGTGTCGGCTTCCTGGATTGCGTTCTTCAGGAGGTCGGCGACCGCACGAACTGCATTCAGATGTGCCTCGACGCGGCTGGCATTGGTGGCGAGCTTGGACTTGATGCCCTTGACCTGCTCCATGTAACCGGCAGCGATTTCCTCGCGCGGGGTATCCCGGAACAGCATCGTCAGCTCATAAAGGCACCGGCTCTTATGGGCATTGGAGACCTTGAAGTCGAACCGCGGGTCCTTACCGATATTGTCGTTCTCATGGTCGATGATCATTTCAAGGCGGCCGAGAACGGATTGGATACGGTGGTCGTTCGACATAAGGTCCATGCTTGTCTCCTCGTTAGGGTTTTTCATTCTCAAGCCTCGTCCGTTTTCTCATTGGAAACGCCGAGGACCTGCCGCTCGAACTCCGCCACCATCCGAATTGCAGCATTATGGTCTTTTTCATTCATCGATACGTCGGTTATGCCTTTGCTTTCGGCCTTCCGAAGCGCATCCTTGTATGCCTGCTCTGCAATGCCAACACCGCCATTTCTGGAGATCGTGTCGGCAAACTGTTCGGCCATCATGCTCTTCCAGATTTCGCCGGCATTACCTTTGCCGTAAACTTCCTCGCTGTCTTTCGGCAGCATGTTGGCTACGAAGGTCTGGAGGACAGAGGCCTCATATTTGCGATATGTTTCAGGAATTTCGGTGCGAGCCGCGCGAATATTCGTATTGCCAAGGCCCGCCTTCGAGGAGGCGCCATCCAGCATATCCACCGCGGCGCCAAACCCCTTGCCGGCATCTGCAAGGCTGGTTGCGGCAAAAGCCGCCTTATTGGCCTTGAGTTTCTCCTGGGCAACCTGGACTTCCTGGGGGTCCGCAGCACGCACCACATCCATCACCAGATCACTTATAACCGATATCGCCACGTCCCGATCTCCCGAGCTGACGAACGCGCGGCACGAACCGGCACGTTCACCCAATCAAGAAACATCGCTTTAGGCGTCCTCAAAAAAACGCCCGCGATGCAACAATGGAGCAGACTATGAATCGCCAACCTTGCTGGAGGCTGGTGTCCGGGAAGCATTCGTAATTTCTAACAAATCATAGATTGCATTGTCGTCGGCCTCACGATCCTCGAGATCACGGGCCAGGTGCATCCTGTCCTCCAGCCTGTCGGCCTTGGTTTTTTCTTTGAGCACCCTGTTTTCCTGCAATTGCTGCACGCCGGAGAGCTGACGGTCCTTGACGACCAGACGGCCGTAACGATCCGAATAATGCCTCGAGAATGTCTGATGCACCGGCTCCATCGAACTCATGGCTTCCAGCACGCTGTCCATCGATTGCGCCACCTCGCTTCGCGTGCGGGTGGTGTCGGCCAGTTCGACCTCGGCCATTTTTTCCATGTGGCGCTGGACCGTGACCAGACGCTTGAGTTTCTCCGACCGCTTGTCTGAGGCCACCGCGTTTCTCCCGATCAAAAGCCGATGAAGACCGGGCCGAAGCCATCCACGAACTGGCGGATGAGGGCCGCGACCGACAGATAGAGCATGAAGATGCCGCCGGCGAGAACAAAGGGCGTCGATATGAAGTAGACGGGGATTTGCGGTGCAAGCTTGTTGATGAGGCCGACCGCGACGTTGAACATCAGACCATAGATCACGAAGGGGCTAGCAAGCCGAAGCATGATCGAAAACGACGCCCTCAGCGTGTCGGTCAGTGTAATCAGCATCTTCTGGCCGCTGATGAGCGCGCCGACCGGCGTGGCGGTATAGGAATCCACAAGGGCCTTGAGGACGATGTGGTGAAAATCCAGCATGAACAGCACCAGCAGTCCGCCGAAGGTGATGAAGTTGGATATCTGGTTTTCCTGGGCGTCTTCGATGACATCGGCGCCGCCGGGCGCACTGAGGCCGACCGATGCGCCGATAAGGGCGCCGGTGAACTGAAAACCAAGCGTGTAAAAGCGCGCGATCAGCCCGTACATCGCACCGATCGCGATCTCCGTGGCGATGAGGCCGACGACAGTGCCCTGATTCGCGCCGGAAATTTTCGGATAGATCGTATCCCACAACACCGGCAACAGGGCCATGGACACAGCCACACACAGCAACATGCGAATCTGCGGCGAAATGCGCGAGCTGGAAAAGCCCGGCATGGTCATGAAACAGGCGCCGATACGGCAGATGGCAAGGAACAACGCGATAATGGTTCCCTGCGGGTCGGTTATCATGAAATGGCGCCCAGGATCTTGATCTCCAGCCCCTTGGCAAGTTCCACATGCGAGAGAACCGGCAGGGTCGCGAAGAGTCGCTCGATAATCATGCGCACATAGGACCGCGTTTCCGGTGAGGTTACAAGCACAAAGGGCAGGCCGCGATCCATGAATTCACGGATAACTTTCGACGCCTGTTCGGAAAACTCCTCGAGATGGCGGGGGTCGATATCGAATTCGACGATTTCGCCCTTCTGGTCGCGCTTCAGCGCCTGATGGAAGACCATGTCCCACTTGTTACCGAGACGCAGGACGCGGAGTACGCCATTGTCGGCCAGATCACCGCAGAGCTGCTGCGACATGCGCACCCGCACATGTTCGACGATCTGTTCCGTCTTGCGCACATGCGGCGCAAGTTCGGCGACGGCTTCGAGAATGAGATGCAGGTTGCGGATCGACACACGTTCGGCAAGCAGCAGTTTCAGCACGGCTTGCAGGCCGGAATAGGACATGTGCGACGAACAAATCTCGTCGGCGAGCTTCTTGTATTCGGGATCCAGCCTGTCGATGAGTATCTTGACGTCCTTGTAGGACAGAAGCTGCGGCAGATTGTTGCGAATGACTTCGCTCAGATGCGTCAGCACCACGGAGACGTTATCGATCGGATGGAAGCCTTCGCGCTTGAGATCCTCGGTGAAGGTTTCGAGGATCGATACCGCCGGCATGCCGAAAGCGGGTTCGCGGATTTCGTCGCCCGGGATGCTCGGCTTGCGCCCTGCCCCTGTCACGACGAGAACATCTCCGACGCGCAGATTGCTCGATGCGATGGTCGTGCCGTGAACGCGGATCTGATAGGCCTTCTCCGGGATCATGATGTCGTCGGAAACCTTGATCTCCGGCACGACGAAACCGTATTGCGTTGCGAATTTCTTGCGCATCTTGCCGACGCGGAAAGCCAGTTCCTGATGCGCGCCGAGAAGGCGGGTCGAAACCTGTTTGCCGAGCGCCAGTTCGATCTCGGCGGTTTTCAGAACCTGCTTGACCGAGTCTTTTTCCGCCTCTGTCGTCTGGAGAATCTTGCTCTCCTCCTCCTGGCGACGAAGCGCGCTTTCGGCTTCAGCCTGGCGCGGAATATACCAGCTGCCGAACGCCATGATGCCACCGAGGAACATGAAAGGCAGGAAGGGCAGGCCCGGAATAATGGCAAGCAGGCCCATCAACATGGCAGAAACCATCAATGCGCGCGGATAACCGCTGAGCTGATTGACGACCGCCTGATCCGTCGACCCCGCCGTGCCGCCACGCGACACGAGCAGGCCGGCTGCCAGCGATACGATGAGGGCCGGAATCTGCGAGACGATACCGTCACCGACGGAAAGCTTGACGAAAACATCGGCCGCTTCGCCGATCGGCATGCCGTGCCGGAAATAACCGATGATGATGCCGCCGAAAATATTGATGGCGGTGATGATGAGGCCCGCAATCGCATCGCCGCGGACGAATTTCGAGGCGCCGTCCATCGAGCCGAAGAAAGAGCTTTCCTCTTCCAGCTCGCGGCGGCGGCGCTGCGCCTCCTTCTCATCGATGATGCCGGCGGACAAGTCCGCATCGATCGACATCTGCTTGCCGGGAATGGCGTCGAGGGTAAAGCGTGCGCCGACTTCAGCGATACGCGTCGCACCCTTGGTGATGACGATGAAGTTGACGGTGATCAGGATCAGGAAGACGATCAGACCGATAACGAAATCGCCTGACATGACGAGACTGGAGAAGCCGGCGATTACACCGCCGGCCGCCGTCGGACCCTCATTGCCGTGGGAGAGGATGACGCGCGTCGTCGCGATGTTCAGCGACAGGCGTATCATGGTCGCGATCAGCAGCACCGTCGGGAATGACGAGAAATCCAGCGGCCGTTGGATCCATAGCGCCACCATGAGGATGAGGACCGAAAGCGCGATGGAAAACGCCAGGCCGATATCCACCAGAACGACCGGAATGGGCAGGAACAGAACGCAGAGGATCGCCACGATGCCCAGTGCGAAGCCGATGTCACGCGTGCTCGGACTGACCTTGGGCAAGGAAATGACTGGTGGTTGCGCCATAAATTTCGTCCTGTCTCTTCATGAGAAGGGCGACGGAAAAGCCGCCGCACGGTTCCGCGGCATCGTTTCGCGAAATCGCTCACGCAATTCGGCCCGATGCTTCAACCTATCCCTAGCCGCCGAAGCTTGCGCGAGGATGGCATCCTGGCCGGATCGATATCAGAAGCCCGATTGCACGCGTGAAAAGACGAGATTGGAAAAAAGCGCTATCTGCGCGCCCACAAAGGGGGCGGCTACGCCGAGGACAATCATGATCGTGACGATCTTGGGAACAAAGGTCAGCGTCATTTCCTGAACCTGCGTCAGGGCCTGAATGAAGGCGATGGCGACACCGACGATCATCGCGGCGAGAACCGCAGGACCGGCCGCGACGAGAACCGTCCACACTGCCGCCTGCATGATATCAAGCGCATCGGCCTCGTTCATCGTCGCATCCCTCGTTCCGGAAAGGCGGCATTATACCGCCTTATCAATATCAGGAACCAGCTGGCGTATCCGAATCGGTTCCGCTATCAGATTTATCCGTGATCGGACCGTTGGAGAAGGTCACACCGGCCTGCAGCAGCACCTTGTCACCAGCTTCGGTGATGGCAACGACGCCGTCTGAATAGACTTCGACTTCCTTCACCACGCCCGTGACGGTATCGTCGGCGCTCTTTACCGTCTTGCCGACCAGATCCGACGCACGGGTCAGTGCTTCGGCCTGCAGCATGCTCTTCAGATGGGTGTTCGTCTTGATGGTCTGCTCGACCTGCGAAAAGCTTGCAAGCTGCGACATCTGCTGACCAGCATCCATCGGGCTGGTCGGATCCTGGTTCTTCATCTGGGCGATGAGGAGCTTCAGGAAGCTGTCATAGTTCAGCGAGGCCGCGTTCTTGTCGTTGCTGCTCGCCCCGGCATTCGCCCAGGGGTTTGCCGCCGCCGCATTGACTGCATCTACCGCCATGGTGCGATCTCCTTGCGAATCTGTTCGATCGTTGCAGGGGTCATTTCCTGATTGTTGAGGATTTTCTCCTCGATCGGGTAAAGGCCGCGGATGGCCTTCAGCGCTTCGAAAGCCTTGCCGGAGGCAACCAGCCCGTCGATGCGCTTGAGCTCCGCAAGGACCTCGTCATGCTGGAAGCAATTCAAGAGCATGCTCACGGACTTGCGGAACATGTTGGTGGACTGTTCCCGCCCCTCCGGATTGATAAGGATCATCTGCGCGATGAAATAAAGCTGTCTCAGCGGGGTGGTAGCCTGGTCGGGCTGCAATACGTGGTTCTCGAGCAGGAACGTGACATCGTTCAGGAATTCCAGCGCCACCTTGCGATCCACACGCAGAACTGCGCCGTTGATGAAAATCTTTTCGCCCGACTTCAGCGAAATTCGAAGTGTACTTTTCATTTCAGTCCATCCCTGATGATGGTTGTCACGTCAATTATGCCCTGGAAATTCGTCGACTGACGTTTCCGGATCAGTTCGCACTCTTTCAGTATCCAGATCGCGATCGAAATCAGATTGGCCCTCAGTTCCATGGCCAGTTGATTATCCGGCTGCTTGAGATCCTCAATGAAGCGGATCCAGACCCGTCGAGTGTAAAAAAGCGCTTCGATCGTGTGCCGCTGAGAAGAGGAGTCCTTCGCCTCCGCAAGCAGTTCGATCGATTTGGTCAACGCCTGTCGCTCGCGGTCTTTCGCGTTGGCGACACCATCCTCCATGATTTCGGCGTAGGAAAACTGGTACATTCATGTATCCTTTATCTGCCGCCACCCCTGTTCATCAGAGGTAGTTCACCAGACTCATTTTTTGCAGACGCGACGTGAGGCTGTATGCGATCTCAATCTGCTGCTGCAGCAGATCGAGACGGGTCTTCGCCTCGTAGGTATCGATCCCCTCGATATCCAACAGATGTGTTTCGATGATCTTCTTCTGGCCAGCCAGAGAGTCATTCGACTTTTTGACGCGCTCCTGCGAAAGGCCAAGACTGCTTGCCTGCTGGTTCAGCCCACTGATCGCCTTGCCGATAGTCGTCACCGACTGGGTGGCGACCGCCTCGCGGACCGTGCTCGAAACATTGTCCTTGAGGAAGGTCATCGCCGTGATTGCCGTCATCGCGAAGTAACGCATGCCCTGCGAATTGCTGTTGGTCGACGTTTCGACCACTTCGTTCTGGCTGATCCGGCTCGTCATGTTGGTATCGCTGGCGTTGGAACCGAACCTCGTCCAGAAATCGACATTCTGTCCCACAGCGAGACTGCTGTGCGGCGGGTTGGTTACGGTCGTCGTACCGTTGAATACGCCTTCCATATGCGTCATGAAGGCGTTGACCTGATCTTTGGACAGGTCCGAGATACTCCCCACGGCCGGCGTCTGTGTCGCCATGAAATGGTTCAGTTCGGCGTCATAGGCAGCTTTCAACGGCGAACCGTCGGCGAAATAATCCTGGACCGGCTTCACATCCGTATTCGTACCGGAAAACAGATACTCACCATCCACGGCCGTGTTGGCAAAGCTGGTGAAATTATTGAAGGCGATCGTGATTTTCTGGTTGACGGTGGCCAGCGTGGGCTGCTCGCTGCTCGTATTGGGCACCAGAACATTGAGGATTTCCTGGGCGGCCTTTGCCATGCCGTCCAATGCGGTCTGCGACGATTCAAGACGCTGTGTGGCGAAGGAGTTGACCGTGACGAGCGAGGAAATCCGCTCCACGTCCCTGTTGAGATCGAGGCTGCGGGCCGTATTGGCACCCAGCGTCACACCAAGATCCGCGTGCTTGCCCGTGGTCAGCTCGGTATTGAGATTCGTCATCTCAAGCTGAGCCTTGAGGATGGTGCTGCGCATGCTGTTCTGCATCGCCAGCGATGAAATGAATGACGTTTTCATCCTTACCTCACCATGTCCATCAAGGACTTGAGCATTTCATCAACGGTCGTCACCAGTTTCGTGGCCGCCTTGTAAGACTGCTCGATATCCATGAGCAGCGACAGCTCCTCGTCCAGGCTAACCGCCGTATTGTTCGAATAGGATGTCGCAGAGCGCTCATAAAGCGCGCTTTTCGCTTCGTTTGCCGAAGTCGCACCGGACCGTTCCTGTTCGAGCCAACCCATCGAGTTGGTGCCGTATTTCAGGATGCTGGTATTCGTATCGATACGTGTCGACGCGGCGAAATTCATGGGCGCGTCGAATGCGGTCACATAGCTGTCGATCAGAGCGGAAAACCCGGTTCCGCCCGTAGCTGCGGGATTGACTATATAAGCGGTACCGTTGATGCCGCCGTCGCGCAACAATTCCGGATTGCCACCTTGCGAAATAATTAACGCGGAGTTGACGGTAATGGTCGCAGCGAGCCCCGGTACGACGACGCCGGCGGGAGGAATCTCGCTCGTTGCGGTTGCCGTCGACCAGGTGAAAAGGCCGGGCTTCGCCGTCAGAGGCGTCGCAGGCGGCGCCGGCTGGGTAATCGGCTTTTCCGCAAACATCGTGATCAGGCCGCGCGCGATTTCGTCGAGCTGGCTCTGCATGGTCGGCGCAAGTTCATCGCGAACCTGCATCAAACCCTGAAGCGATCCTTCCGCCGTCGTGTTGCTGCCGCTGCCGGCCTTGAGCGCCACGCCGTCCACATAAATCGCGTTGCCGGTGGTCGTCGCGTCGTAGCCCGGCTGCGCCTTGAAGGTTACCGGACGCGGTACGATCTCGAACAGCGTCGCGCCGTCGGTCGTGTAAAGCGCGACGTCATTATTCGGGCGGTTGACGACATTGATGCCGATGATGGACGAGATGTCCTTCAGCAAGGTCTCGCGCTGATCGAGTGCATCACTCGGATCGCCGCCGATCGCCGTCTGCGCCTTGACCTCGTTATTGGCTTCCTCGAATTTCGCGAGCAGGCCGTTCAGCTTGTCGACCTGAAGGGAGATTTCTTTGTCGGCACGCAGACGCATCGCCTGCAATTCGGCAGACGCCTTGTTCAATGAGCTGGCGACATCCGCGGCGGACGTCACGGCCGTTGCGGCAAGAGCAGCATTGCTCGGCTTGGCGGCATAGCCGCTAAGGCTCTTGAGCAGTTCCTTCATGTAAGTGGACGGCGCGCTTTCGTAGTCGTTGCCGCCGAAAATACTCTTCATCTCCTCGAGACCGGTCAGAACAGTGTTCTGCCCGGTGGCCAGCGAGGCGCTGGAAATCGTCTGCCTGAGAAGACTTTCATTCTGGGCACGGCCATTGGAGACGATACTCGCTCCGGCCATGGTCGTGCCGAGAATGGCGGTTCGCTTGACGTAGTTCGCATTGCCGACATTGGCAATGTTTTTCGAGGTAACGTCCGTCTGCTTACCTGTATTATTGAAAATCGACTGCGCAGTATTCATTGCTGACGTGAGCGACATTCATCTGTCCCCGTAGGAATTACTATCTCTTCAGATTGATCAGGACGTCCATCAAATCCGATCCAGTCTGGAAGACCTTCGAATTCGCGGTATAGATGCGCTGGGATTCAATCATGTCGGTGAGTTCGCTGGCGATATCGACGTTCGAGCCTTCCAGCGCGCCCTTCTGGACGTAACCAAAGCTGCCCGATTGCGGGAAGCCGATGGTAACGACACCGGACTCGTTGCTCGGAAGATAAACGTTGCCGTTCTGCGGGCTCAGGTTGTCGACGCTCGGCACGGTGGCCAGCGCCAGCTGGTAAATGTTGCGGCGGCCGCCATCCTGGTAAACTGCCGTCACTACGCCATCCTTGCCGATTTCGACATCCTTGATCTGGCTCGGACCGTTACCGTTCAGGATCGCCGTGCCGGGCGTGAACTTCGACGAAAACTGGGTCATGTCGGACAGGTCGATGTTGATCGCCTGCGCCACGCCGCTGTTGTTGTCGTCGATGGTGATGGATTTGGGAGACGTAGTCGTCAGCTTGTTGGTCGCAGGATCGAAGGTCAGCGTGACGCTTTCCTGCACAAGGGATGCCGGCGCAGTCGCCGTATAGGGGAAGCCACCATTGGTCGACTGATCCTGACGGTAGACCGCCACTTCCCAGGTGTTGTCACCAGTCTTGGTGTAATAGAAGTCGTAGAGCACCTTCGCGCCGCCGCTATCGAATGCGGTCAGCGAAGTCTTGTTGCCGAACTTCGCCGTTGCGGAGTTGGTGCTGGGGAGCGACGCCGCCGCTACGGCCGTATCGTCGCGATTGAGGTTGGCCGGGAAGCTGCCCTGCGTGGAGGGCGATGCCGTCAGGCCGAAATTGTTGACGTTAATGGCTTCAAGACCTGTGAAGCCGTTAACGACGGCAGCCGGCGGGTTGGAACCGTAGGGGTAACCCATCAGCTGGAAGCCAGCGGCGTTTTCCAGATAGCCTTCCGAGTTTTTCACGAAAGAGCCGGCACGGGTGAGATAAGGCGTGCCTGCACCATCCTGGACAACGAAGAAACCGTTGCCCTGAATGGCAAGGTCAGTACCCGAGGTGGTGTAGGAGAGGTTGCCCTGCTCCGAAATGCTGTAGCGAACGTTGGACTGCACACCGCCGGAAGCGTAGCTGCCCGACGAGGAGGGCAGAACGAGCGACGAGAACGACGTCGATGCACGCTTGTAACCGGTGGTGCTTGCGTTGGCGATGTTGTCGCCAACGGTGCCCAGCTTGTTCGCCTGTGCATTCATGCCGGACACGCCGGTTCGCATAGTGCCGAAAATACTCATTCAAAAACCCTCGTGGTCATCTTTCAAGGAGAAGGTAAAGCGTTTGGCTTGCGTGAAGCTGTCTGAAATACCGCGTTTGAAAAAGACCACGCGGGTCAATGAAAATCATTGCCAATCAATGCTGTAGCCGAGGAACCGCTTGGAATCGACCGGGTCGTAGCCAAGTTTCTTGCGCAGCTTCTTGCGCAGCTTGCTGATGTGGCTTTCGACGACGTTTTCTTCGACGTCATCATCGAAGATGCCGTAGATGGCATTGAAAATCTGCGCCTTGGAAACGCGGCGTCCGCGATTGGCGATCAAATATTCAAGAATGCGGCGCTCGCGGCGCGGCAGGGGAAATACCTCGCCGCCCACTTCCGGGTCGCGTCCATCGGAGAAGACCCGGATCGGACCGGCGTCGGTGAAATTCGAAATGACCTGCAGCCGGCGGCGAATAGCCGCCGCACGTGCGAGGATTTCCCGAGGGTGAACGGGCTTGCGCACGACATCATCAACGCCGCTGTCGAACAGCGCGAGTGTCGCTTCCAGCGAGGGCTGGTCGCTCACCGCGATGACAGGCGCCGTCGTGCGATCCCTGATCGCCTTTGGCAAGGAGAAGCTCCGGTCGCCCTGGCCGATCAGGAAGGCTTCCACAGCCGCAAGATCGCTTTCCGCCGCCGTCGAGACCCATTCCCCGAATTCGACCGGATCGAACCCGGTCGAGGGAATGCCCTCACGTCCAAATAGAGATGTATAGCCGTCTTTAACGAGCTCGCGCTCATCAACCACTACGATCATTCGTCCGCCTCCGAATCAGTGTGGTGTTTTCCAATGAGGCATTGGTACGAATCGGGGGATTCAGCGACAACTGTAGGAAATCATCGATAGTTATTAATAATTGATTAACCATTTTGTGCCGATTTGATCTATATATAGTGGGTGTTAACCATATATGGCACAAAATTTTTGTGTAAAAATTTCCGAAATCGCTAAAAAACGCTTGAAACGCCTTTTTCGGGCTTTGTCTCGCCACATTTCCGATAGCGAGTCCCAACCCCTGATAAAGCAATTTCAGGTTGTTATCCGTCGCAGAAATTTTTCGCGTTGGGCGTCCATTTCCCGTAGCCCGTCGCCACCAGATTGGCGATGACCCGACAGACATATTTCTTCTGGGCCGGGTCATTATTGGGCCCCGCGTGATAGCGGGCAACCGCCATCGTCCAGGTCTCGTGCCTGTTGTGGAGGTTACGCAGGAACATGGCGGCATATTCTACATTGCGACGTGGATCGAACATTTCGCGCGCAGATGTGAAATTTTCGCCGTGGAAATAATGATTTATCTGCATGCATCCGAGGTCGATCAGCTTGGCGCCATTGCGTTTGGCAGCCTCAAAAGTCATCAAGGCCTCTTCGGTAGAGGCCGCAAATACCGGTTTTCCTTCGATATTCATGGCGTTGGGATCGAGCCGCCCCTTGCGGCCAGTCTCCGTCAGGCCCACTGAATAGAGAATTCCCTCCGGCACGCCGTACTTGCGTGCCGCAGACTGGATCTCTCTTTCACACACGCCTGACGTTGCCGAGGCCGATGCGTTTTCAGAGATAGACGCCATTGTCAGCAGAAGTGCGGGCAGAGCCAAGAGTGCCGTCCATGCCTTCATTATGCACCCCCAAATTATCGCCATTGCCTTGCCGGCCGCCTCGTGCACCGGACTCGTCACGGTTGCGGCCCGCAGCCGCCTGCTGGCCCTGTTGCTGCGCCTGCTGATTTTGCTGATTGTTGGCTTGTGTGCCCGTTTGGTCACTCTTATCAGAAGAAGCGATGCTGATCGTGATGTTATCGACCGTCAGACCCTGCGCCTTGAGGCCATCAAGGATGCTCTTGCTGTCTTCCTGGAGCTTTTTATAGGCCGCGACGCTCTCCACAGTCATATGCACGGCGAGTTCGTCACCGGCAAGACGCAGTGACATCGTCACCGATCCAAGTTCGATCGGCGTCATATGCAGCTTCAGCGTATGCACGACCTTGCCGGTGCTGCTCTGGGCGGCTGCGTTGGACAGCGCTGAACCGGGCTGCATGGCGCTGACCCATTCCGGATCATTGGCGATCAGGCCGGTCAGAGCCGAGGCATTGGAGGAGGGCGCCAGACCGATGAAGCGCCGGGAATCGAGAACCGTTACGGTATCGGCCGCCTTGCCGCTGCTTTCCCGCGTGTCGAACTCCACGCGGCCTTCGCGCTGAACCGTGCTCATATCAAGAGCGCGGGCTGCACCCGAACGCGGAGACGCGAAGCGGAATGACGAGGCATCGCCTTCGTTTTCCGAAGCCGAACCCGCCGCATCATTGGCAGCTGCAACCCCAGTCGGCATGTCTTTGGCCGGATGTTCAGCCTTGCTGCGGACAGGTTCAGCCCTGTCGGACTTGACCGTGTCGGTCTTGCCGGCAATTGCCTGCGCAATTTCTTCCAGCGGCGTCTTGGCCGTGGCCATTGCCCCGGCGCTGGCCGTAACCAGCTGCAGTTCGGCGAGCTTCGGATCGAGAGTATCCGTTATCGCCTCGGCATCCTTATCCGCCTCATCCTTGAGCTTCTTGCCAGGCTTGCCGTCCCCCAATTGTGCCCGCGAGGATTTGACCGCGTTCTGGAACTCGGCAGCTGTGTCGTGAACTCGACCGTCCCCGGCATGCTCGTTGACGATGACATTCAGGAAGGCTGCAGGCCGTTTGACCGGAACGTCCATCTTTTCCCCCTCGCCGTCGGCCTGTCCGTGCTGTTGCCCTGCTGAACCAGAATCGTCTGACCGCGAATGCGGCGCCTGCGGCGGTCGCTCGTCACGAACCGTGGAAAGGGCATCGCCAAAGCTGCCGCCTCTCGCCTCGTCACGTGCGGCAGCACTGCCTGCGCGCGGATCGGACGGTGGCGCATTCGTTAGCGCATTGATGGTTGCGTCGATCATGGTGCCCCCTCGCCTTTCTTCAACAGGCTGTCGATTTCATCGAGCTTGCTGCGGCCGCTTGTCACGAGCTGCCGGACATTCTCACCGCCATCGTCGGCCTTGTGGCTTTCAACCCGCCATATGCTTTTTTCCCCGCCAGCCACCGCATCATTTTTGGCTGCGTTCTGTCTGGCGCCCTGCGCCGCCGCGTCGACATCAGCACCTGATAGCGAGGGAGGACGAACCACCTGTTCGGCGATCGCCCTTGCGGCATCTCTGAGGGCCCTGTCCCGGTCCGAAAGCTGCGTTTCGGGAATTTGTCCGATCGTCTCGATCGCGCTCACCACATCGGGTGTTCCAATGTTGGAAAGGCTTTCGTAGAGATTGGCCTGCGCTTCCGGTTGATCCGGCGCGGCGGACGACAGCGTCTTCGCTTTAAGCGCCGCCATGCGGGCCAGCGAATCCTTGCCGCTGATCGCCGCAAGACGCGAAAGACGCAGATAGGCTTCCTTCTGCCTTTCCGCATCCATCATCGCGAAGGTCTCCACTATCGCGTCTTCGCCGACGGAATCAGAGCGTTTGACCACCAGCGAGACCAGAAGATCCGCGAACTGGCTTGCATAGGGCGAATGCAGGAACCGCCGCGCGTAACGCTGTGCGTATTCGACGCCGCGTTTTGCATCGCCGTCTTCAACCGCAATGGCGAGCGAGCGGCGCAATGCCGCCTCCTCAACGATTGTCCCTGGCGCTTCAAGCCGGGCAATGTCGTAAAAGCCGAGCGCGGCCAGAGGATCGCGCGGGATCGTGACATTGCCACCGATCAGCGCCAGATAAGCGCCTATCCGCGTGCCGCGATATTCAGGCACCATTGCCGCGATGCTCTGCGCCACCAGCGTCCCCTTGCCCGACAGATACTTGCGCAGGATATCGGCGACGCGGCTGTCGAAATTGCCGTCCACATCGCGCGCGACCAGCAATTCAAGCGTGGCGGGATTGCCGCCGCTCATCGCATAAATCAGCGCCGCATCGACATTGCGTGGGTCCTTGAAGATCGCCGAGGGCGCGCTTTTCAGCCGCTCGTCAATGGTCTGGAGCAGGAACCGCTGCATTTCCGTTGCCGAATGGTCTCCCTTGGCAACCGAATCCTGCACGAATTGCAGGGAGCGCAGCATGGCATAGGGCATGAGATTGTCTTGCGACTGCGAAAACGCCTTGAATGGTCCGGCACCGAGACCACAAAGCGTCGCCGCAAGAAGAAGCCAGCGTTTCGAGGTTTTCGTCACACTCACCCCCGATCAGCCTCAAGCAGGATTTCGATACGGCGGTTGGCATCCGCCAGGGGATCTGCCGGGACCTGTAATCTGCGGTCCGCAAACCCAGAAACCTGCTTTACCCGCTCTTCCGACAGGCCGCCGCGCACCAGCATGTAATAGGCGCTGTGCGCGCGGTCCATGGAGAGGCGCCAATTGTCGTTGGCCTCGCCCTTGAACTGCCGCCCATCCGTATGGCCGCGGATTACCACGCTGCCACCGCGCTCCTGAAGCAGTTTGCCGATCTTTTCCATGGCGAGAACCATTTCGCGCCGGGGAACGGCCGATCCGATATTGAACATCGGTGTTTCCGTCTGGTCGGAAATGGTCAGCAGCAATCCGCCTTCCGCAGGCGTCACGACCAGCCCTTCCGAGAGCCTGCCGGTTATGCCGGATATCTGTTTCTCGATTTCTTCGCGCAGCGTATCGGCCTTTTCCCATTCAGCATCGCTCGCTTTTTGCTGAACATCCTTCGCCTCTTGCTGCTGCTCGGGCCTGGGCCGTACAAGCGCTGCCTGCTCGGCGGCATCCGGCCGTTGCTGCGGTACAACCGAGGCGACGTCCATGGGCCTGCCGTCTTGCGCCTTGTCTTCCGGCGCCTGAGACGATTTAACCGCAACGGCCTGAGCGCTGTCGGCAGCATTCTCCTGCTTGTTTTCGGCGGCCTGCTGCTCAACCGGTTTTTGTTGCTGATCGGCGCGGGTGATTTTCACCTGTTGCGTCCAGAAATCAGGATCGAAGGGATCGCGATAGGCCTCGCCGCCGCTTGCGCCGGTTGCAGGGCCGGAATCGGCAGCACCGCCCTCGCCCTTGGCGCTGACATTGGCCTGCTGACCGACCTGCTGGGCGATTTCCGCCAGCACGGAATAGGGATTTTCGAAAAAATCCGCTTCGGAGAAATTCGACTGTTCACCTGTCTGGGACGTCAGGTCTTCGCCCGTCGCCGCGGCGGATCCCTTGGTCACTTTCTCTGCCTGAATGTTGGACTGGTCCTTTTTCTGGACGCCCTCTTCCTTGTCCACGGGCTTTTCCAGCCCCTTGGACGAGGGTTTCTCATCGGACAGTTTTATCGGATTGAAATAGCTCGCGACCGACGCCTTGGTTTCCTCATTGGCGGCATTGACCAGCCACATGACGAGGAAGAACGCCATCATCGCCGTCATGAAGTCGGCATAGGCGATCTTCCACGCACCACCATGCGCACCGTCGTGGCCACCTTTATGGCGCTTGACGATGATGATCTCGTTTTTGCCGTGGTGATGGTTTTCGCCTTCACTCATTTCATCACCTTGCGAAGACTGGAGGCCCAGGCGGACATGCGCGTCACGAAGACGCTCTCACCCAGCTCGACTGAAAGATCGATATCGGCGGTCTCGGTAAACTTCATCGTCTCTTCTTCAAAGCCGGGCTGGGTCTTCAACTGCTCGAACAAATCCTTCGGACCTTTCACGACAAGCGTGACGGCGTCACCATCCGGCATGGAAGCGCGCACCACATCCGCCAGCGCCGAGACTGCTTTAAGCGACAGTTCTTCCGTCAAAACCGGAGCAAGGATTGCGGCGGTCTGTTCGCTGAGGGTGGCGGCAATCGCATCAATGCCCTCTCGCAGCCCGCGCGACAGAAAGACCGCGATTTCCTCCAGATAGGCGGATCGCAGCGCCTCCAGCTCAGCCGAATGGGCGGACAGCAGCTCGTCGCGTTCCGCCTGCATCTTTTCGGTGATTTCGCGTGTCGCATCCTCATGGCCACGGGCGTAAGCGGCCTGCCTTTCACTCTCCACGTCGACGGTTTCGAATTCATCGAAACCGGATGCAGCGTCGGCAAATGGCGCAACGCCATCGGTATCCGCCAAGGGATCGCCGAAGGCCAGTCCTGCCGGCTGAGCGTCACCGAAGTCCTTCAGATATCTTGCGATGGAGGTGGTCATGCACGCCCCCGGCAAAACAGGGGACGAGACATGTTTCGCTGCCTGCGATCTGGAACGTTCTGTCGCATTTCCGGGCGGAAAACCGGGGTCCGCTTTTCCTGGAAATGCTCTAAGCCGTTTGGCGGCACCACCGTCATCCTTGCTACCCTGCCCGTCTCTTCCATGATTCCCGGAGGACCGCGCCATGCGATCCGCCCCATATTGCCCCGACGTTAGGTGTTCAAACTTGTGCGAGGATGAAGGCGGAACTGTTCAGCACGTCTGCGCCACGTTTCCGCGCATGCCCATGCGAGGAAGCTCCATTACTTGAAGAGCTGGAGAATATTTTCCGCGTTGGCGTTGGCGATGGAGAGTGACTGGATACCGAGCTGCTGCTGTGTCTGGAGCGCCTTCAGCTTGGTCGATTCCTCGTTCATGTCAGCATCGACAAGACGACCGATGCCCTTGTCGATCACGTCCATCAGGCTCGACACGAAGTTCTCCTGCATGTCGATACGGCTCTGCAGCGAGCCCAGGCTGGACGCCGCGCTGGTCATCGCTTCGAGCTGGCCGTCGACAAAGGACATCATCGCATCCAGCACGTCGGCTTCGGTATATTGCTCTCCCGTCATGGTTCCCATTTTCTGGGCGAGATCGGTGAGCTTGTTGATGTCGAGCGTGGAGACGGAGATTCCGAGTTTACGAGTGTCGGGGTCAATTGCCGCAGTGACATCGTAATACCAGTTGGTGCTCGGCGATGTCGTGGTCGCGACGGGAGTAGTGCTGTCGGTCGCCGGAGCGCCCGCCGCTGCCGGGTCGGTGGAGGTGAGCTTTACCCACACACCATCACCGATCTTCAAATAACCCTCCGTATTGGCGGCATTGGTATAGATGCCGGTCGCCTTGACGGAAAAACCTGCCAGTGCCGCCACTTCGCTATCTTTCAGCGTCGGAACGACATAATCCTTGTCGGTGACGGTGGGAGCGGCGGGTGCCGCGGGCGTATCGGTCGTGCGCATCGTCACGATCGTCTCGTTCTTGCGCAGGAATCGCGCTTCGGTGTCGAGAATGCCGAACTTGCCGCCGCTCAGATCGAAAAGCACCGTGCTCGAATCGAGTGAATAATCGACCGTCGTCACCCCGACTGCGCCTGCGGCGGTGCGGGTAAATGAAGCGACGATCTTCTTGATGACCGGCTCTTCCGCGGGCGGCGTCTTGCCGTCGCCGATCTTCGCCTGGAGCCAGTTTTCGCCGGAGAAAGACGCCGATTCGGAGATGCTCTTCAGCTGATCCTGGAGCTGCTTGATTTCTTCCTGGATCTTCGTCCGGTTGCTGCCCACACCATAAGCGGCAACCAGCTTCGCCTTCAGCGATTTGACCGTCTCAATAGCACTTTCCACGGCTTCGAAGGCGGTGTCGACCTTGGCGGCGCCGAGACCAAGTGCGTCCTGAACGGCCGAAAGCGCCGCATTGTCCGAGCGCATGGTCGTGGAGATAGACCAATAGGCCGCGTTATCCGCTGCCGTCTCGACGCGGTAACCGGAGGAGACGCGCGCCTGCGTGGTCTCGAGGTTCTTGTCGATCATGCGCAAGGTTTGCAGCGCGGCCATTGCCGCCGCATTGGTCATAATGCTGGTCATGGGTTCCACCCAAATCAAAATGTAAGAAATAATCCGGCGCTGCGCCGGAAACGAGCAGAGGCATCATGCGCATCGGCGGTGGTTAAATTGATCCACCGCGACCTGCCGTTCGTTAACAAATCGTTAATTCGATAGGTACCAAACAACAACGCTGATTTGCAAGGCGTTCCTCGCTTTCCCATAACGGTTTTGCGCGCGGTGGCAGGCTTCGGGCAAGGTCGGGTGAAAAAGCGATCAGGCAAAACCGTCGCGACCGCCGTTTCGGCAGTCGCAACCGGTCATCGGCTGGATATTCGGCGGATGGTTCAGGCCGCTTCGCCCTGGTGGGTCGAAACGAATCGGGCGGCCATCAGGCTATGGCGGAGGAACTCGGTGTTTTCGTCCGGATTTTCCGAAGGGTTCTGAAACGACACGTGATTGATTTCGACCGCCGCATGTTCATTGGCCAAGATCAATTGTGCATAGACCGTGGCGCCCATCGGTTTTATTTCGAGATCGAGAACGATCTCCGGCGCGCCTTCCCATTCGAGTTTATATTCGCCGCCGGCGCCGAAATTGATCGTACCGGGATGATAATAAAGCTCCGCAGCCGATGACACGAGATCGGCAATGCTGCCGTAGCACTCGAATCTGAGCAGCGAAATCAGGTCGGCCGGGTCTAGCAATCGTAGTTCTGTAGCGATCGGGTTGATCGCCTCTGCGACGATCATTTCCCGCTGTTCAGAATAGGCGGATTTTTTCATTGGTCTTATTGAACCCGTATTTTCGATGACTTCATGGCGTAAACCCGATGAACAAGCTCAGCCACAGCCTTGTAAAAGGCTGGTGGAATCACACTATCGATCGAGACTTGCGCAAACATGGAGCGCGCAAGCGGCGGGTCCTCAAAAACGGGGATATTATTTTCTTCCGCAATCTCGCGGATTTTCAATGCGATAAGGTCCTGGCCCTTGGCAACGACAACAGGCGCGTCGCTTTCCTCACGCACGTAACGCAACGCCACCGCAAAGTGTGTCGGGTTGGCGATGACGAGGGTCGCGCGAGGCACGTTGTTGATCATGCGGCGGCGGGCACGGTCGCGGGCAATCGATCGCTGACGGGATTTGACGACCGGGTCGCCCTGCGACTGCTTGTATTCTTCCTTCACCTCATGCTTCGTCATTTTTAGCTGGGTGAACCAGTGATGGCGCGTCCATAAAACGTCCACGGCGGCAAGCAATGCGGTCGAAAGCAGGATTACGATCATCATCTTTTTAACGATCTCGACGACCCGGACAAAGATAACCTGCGGATCGGAAAACATCAGGTCGATGAGGCTGTAGAACTCGCCGCGCAGAGCGAAGAACATGATGGTCGAGACGATCATGATCTTGAAAACGGACTTTCCGAATTCCACGAAACCCTGCTTGCTATAGATGCGCGTGAAACCCTTGGCGGGCGATACGCGGGACCATTGCGGGCGCACCCGTTCCAGCACCGGCGACGGCAGGTTCTGGAAAAACGAAGAGGCGAGGCCGAAGACGATGAACATGATCATGGCCGGCATGAGCAGATAGGCCATGGACGTGCCGAGGAAGTACAAAAGCGACAGGGCGTCTGGCCTGGTGCTGAGGTCCCATTGTTCGGGCTGGCCGAACAGGTCCTTCAGCGTCTCGCCGATGCGGCTGGCACCGTCGGGCAGAAAGAAAACGAGATAACAGTAAAAGGCCAGTGAAGACGCAAAGATCGGCACTTCACGGGAAAAGGGCAGATTGCCCTTTTCCGCCGCATCACGGAGTTTTTTCTCCGTTGGGGCTTCTGTTTTACTGTCCTTGTCCTGATCGTCTGCCAAGGCACGTTCCCGGGATAAAAAAAGGCCCGCCGATCCCGGCAGGCCGTCGTCCCGAAACTAGCGCCGGCGGCTGGCCACCGCAATGGCCGCCTGCAGCAGATGAGCCGGTTATCAACCGGCTTCCACTCAGGCCGCAGCCGATTGTTCTTCCGCGGCAGCGTCCTTCAGCTGGATCTGGCCGGAATTGGCCAGCCGGATCGCCTCCTGTGCAACGGCACGGCGGGCAATCGCCACTTCGCGGGTGTTGATCGAGGCCTGCGGCACCGCAAGGTCCGATTCGATCATGCGGCGCTGGCGCGGGCTGATGCTGGAAAGCACACATTCCTTGATTTCCATCGTGGCGCCGCGCAGCGCCATCGTCAAAACATCGGCCGACACATCGTTCAGCAGCATGACGCGGCTGCGCTGCGGCATGAACATGAGGTCGTCGAAGAGGAAGATCTTCGGCTTGACCTTGTTTGCGGCTTCCTTGCTGAGCGTCTCGAGCGAGCTGAGCAACGTATCGACCTGCGGCTTGTCCAGTTCGTTCATCAGGTCGGCAACCTTCGTGGAACCGCCGGCATTGCGCTCGGCTTCGATTTCGTTGATGAGGTTGACCACACGCTTCTCGATGATCTGGGCGGCCGTCGGGCTCACCTCCTTCATGTTCACCGTGCGGTTCATGATATCGGCGCGCTGCTCTTCCGGAATGGTCAAAAGAACCTTGGCACCGAAGGACGAAGGCAGCATGGAGAGAATATAGGCAATGGTCTGCGGATGTTCGCGCAGCAGGAACTTGCCGACGAATTCCGGCTCTGCTTCCTGCAGGCGGTCCCAGATCGATGCTTCATAGGCCTGGAACGCTGCGCGGCGGCCGAGAAGGCTGTCCACTTCTTCAGGGGTCAGACCTTCTTCGAGAATGCTCTCGATTGCCTTGGCATTGTCCATCAGACCCGTTCCTTCGGTGAACAGGTCCTCGAACTCGGCCACGATCTGCGCAAGTTCATCGGGAGGAATGACGCGAAGGGTCTGGGCCGAGGAAATGATCATCTGCAATTCGTGCTGCGTGAAAAACTTCAGCAGCTTGCCGGCGACGCCCTTGCCCATGGCAAGAAGCACCGCGGCCGCCTTGTCGGCCTGAGACAACGGTTTGCCCGCAATTGGGTTACCGAAATCTTCAAAGTCCATCATGGTCTTTCCTCTCCGTCCCCACAGGGATCAGGCTTTCTTCGTACTCAGTACTTCAATCAATTTTACGCCGAAGCGCGTATCGTCGTCTTCCAGAACCGTTATTTCACCGCGCGCAATACGGCGGCCATTCACCATGATCTCGACCGGCTCGCCGATCTTGCGGTCGAGTGCGATCGTCGCGCCCTCCTCCAGGCTCATCAGCCCCGAGACGAGCATTCGGCTGGTGCCGAGAACGATCTGGACATCGATCGGGATATCCATGATCAGGTCGATGTTTTCGGACAGGCCGCTGCCCAGCGGTGCCTTTACGCCCGCAACCTGCGGGGCGGCGGCAAAATCGTCCATCGCAAAATCGGCCGCTCCGCCACCGAAGGCGGAAAGGTCGGTATCCGTAGAAACCTCGTCCGTATTTCCGAAATCGCCGAAGTCGCCAAAATCGGAGAGCGAGCCTTCCGCATCCGTCTTGAGGACGCCACGCAGATCGCCGATAGCCTGGTCGAGGTCGCCGCCGTCTTCAAACGACGGCAACGCCGCATCATCGGTCACAGGTGTTTTCTTCGTAGCCATGCGCTGATTATTCCCTTTGAAACTTGCGTCAGCCTGCCCAAACCCAAAAAGGTCGGGCAGGATTTTAACCCATCAAATGTCGTAAGATCTCGTCGTCCGTGCTAACATTGTTCTTGACCCGAACCATGTAGCGGTCGCCTGACTTGCCGAATTCGCAATTATAGAGCTTGGAACCGTTAGCACTGACCTCAACGCCGATATCGTCCTGGTTGAGGGCCTGAAACGGAATGACATCGCCGGCCACCAGCTTCGAAATCGTACGGAGTGTCAGCGTTTCGAGCTTGATGCGCGCCTCAAGCGTGACCTGCGATCTCTTCACCTGTTCCGAGATCATCTCCATCCACTCTTCCTGCTTCTTCAGCGCCTGAGCTGAAGCCTTGGGAGCGACGATGGATGTCTTGAGCAACGGACGCTGCGGTATGATCAGCGAGAATTCCGACGACACTTTGCCAATGTCGATTTTCATGCGGATGTTAACGCCGTAGAGGCCCGCAATCATCTCGTCGAAGGCACTTTTGCCATTGGAATTGAACGGCGGCTCGATAGCCGCTTCAAAACCGCCCGGCGCATTGACTCCGGAACGGAGCACGCCGCCGATACGTCCTAGGACCATGGCAGCCAGATCGAGCTCGATATGGGAAAGACTGCGCTCATCGGGTTCGCCGATGCTGTCCGGTGCTGCACCGAGCATGCGCTCCATGAGCGCGATGACGAAGCCATTACCGACCGTCATCATGAAGTTCGGGCACCAGTTGCGCAGGGAACAATCGGCCACCGCGACATTCTGCCCGACATTGGCGATCAGGTCGGTCATGAGCCCCGATTCGGAGCCGATATATTCGACGTCTATCGCAATGCCGGTCTCGCTGTGAAAAATATCCGGCAGGAATTCGCTGTAGAGGTGGCCGATATCGGAACCGATCTTCGCGATCGTCCTGCGGTCGGAAAGCCCGCCGGTGAGTTTCGCGAGCAAGGCGGTGTCGATGGCGGGAGCTTTTTGCGCTGCAGCTTTTGCCATGGTCATGCCGCCTTGTTTTCGCCGCCGGGATTCATCATCTCCTGCTCGACGGCGTCGATGGACGGCCGCTCGTAGTTGGAGATGGTCTTGCGGCCATATTCAAGCGCGACCTGCGGCACCGAACCGTTCATGTAGGCGATCAGCGTCTGCTTGACGATGATGTAGAGGCGATGCTGCTTGGTGCGGACGATCTTGACCTGCGAGGCGAGCGGATTGCAGATCGAATAGGACAGGATGATACCGAGCATGGTGCCGACCAGCGCGGCGCCGATGAGGCCGCCCAGCACTTCAGGCGATTCATTGATCTTGCCCATCGCCTTGATGACGCCGAGAACCGCTGCGACGATACCGATGGCAGGGAAGGAATCGCCCATGGTGGTGATCGCGTGGTAAGGCTTCAGCTTGTCGTGGAGGATGGTCTCGATTTCTTCATCCATCAGCGCCTCGATTTCGTGGCTGCGGGCATTGCCGATGATGATGAGGCGGACATAGTCACAAATGAACGAGGTCAGTTCCTTGTTCTTCAGAACCGATGGCGCGCTCTGGAAGATCGAGGATTCCTCGGGATTGTCGATATGAGCCTCGATCTCGTTGCGCGATTTCGTGCGCAGGTCGCGCATCAGCGAATAAAGCACGCCGAGCACGTCGAGATAGTTGCGCTCCTTCGGAACCGAGTGCTTGAAGGCCTCGCCGAGCGCCTTTCCCGAATCCTTCACGACCTTCATCGGGTTCGCCATGATGAAGCCGCCGAGACCGGCGCCGCCGATGATCATCAATTCGAACGGCTGAATCAGCACGTCCAGATGACCGCCCATCGCCATGTAGCCGCCGATGATGCAGCCGAAGGTGATTATAAGTCCAATTACAATATTCATTGATCGACCACGCCCGAACAGTGTTCCATGCCGCCATGTCTAAAAAATGTGGCTTGCGTGAACCTGTCCGCAAAGCCTCTCCGCGCTTCAGCCTCCAGCCAGTTTCGCACAAGCAAGCCGCGGCACTATGCCGGCAAAGGCGGACGTGCGCCTTGAGATCGGGATCAAACGAGAGCGGCGGTTCAGTGACTTCCACCTACACCAGCTACAGACTGATCAGTCAGGATATCGGCAAGTCGCTTGAGCGGGTGTCGAAGCAGCCGGACGTGGCGCGTGAGACCGAATATTACCGCGCAAAGATCGGCGACGTGAAATCCATAGACGATTTCATGGCGGATACCCGCCTTTACAATTACGCGCTCAAGGCGCACGGGCTTGAGGATATGGCCTATGCGAAAGCCTTCATCCGCAAGGTCCTGACAGAAGGCGCGACCGACAAGAATGCCTTCGCCAACAAGCTTTCTGACAGCCGTTACGCGGATTTCGCGAAATCGCTGAATTTCGCGGATCTGGGTGCGGCGGCGACTTCGGTCGATGCAGCCCAGTCGGGCGTCATTACCAAATACACCCGGCAGACGCTGGAACAGGAAGCGGGCGACGACAATAACGGTGTTCGTCTCGCCCTTTATTTCGAGCGCAAGGCGCCGACGATCAAATCCGGCCTCGACTTTCTGGCCGACGATGCGCTCGCGCAGGTGTTTCGCACGGCCTATAACCTGCCCGACGAATTCGCCGGGGCAGATGTCGAGAAACAGGCCGCCCTCATCGAAAAAACGATAGATGTCAAGGACCTGCAGGATCCTGAAAAGGTCGGCAAGCTGCTGGAGCGTTTCACCATCATGTGGGAAATGCAAAACCCCTCGACGACCTACGATCCCCTCGCCGTCTTCGGCTCCTCCAGCGGCTACGGTATCTCCGCCGACCTGCTGATATCCATCAACTCCCTGAAACTCGGAGGCAAATGATATGCAATCCGGACTATACGTCGCCTTGTCCTCGCAGATCGCGCTGGAGCGTCGTCTTACCACCATTTCCGACAATATGGCGAATGTGAACACGGTCGGCTTCCGCGGTTCCGAAGTGAAATTCGACGAAATGGTCGCCAAGAACCATAATGACATGAATGCCAAGATCGCCTTCGTGTCCCAGGGCAACGACTATCTCTCCACGCGCCAGGGCGCTTTCGAGCAGACCGGCAATTCCTTCGATTTCGCCATCAAGGGCGATGCCTGGTTCTCGCTGGATACGCCCGACGGTCAGATTCTGACCCGTGACGGCCGCTTCACCATGCGGCCTGACGGCGCGCTCATCTCCTCCAGCGGTTACCCGGTCCTCGACGCCGGCGGCGGCCCGATCCAGCTCAATCCGAATGGCGGCCCGATTACCGTGGGTCTTGACGGAGCCATCAGGCAGAACGAAAACATCGTCGCCACGCTTGGCATCTTCCAGGCGGATTTTTCGCAAGGTTTCCTGCGCCACCCCAATAGCGGCGTGAAGCCCGTGGCTCAGCCGGTCCCCGTCGTCAACAATCACGAGGTCGGCGTCGTTCAGGGTTATCTCGAACAGTCGAACGTAAACGGGATTTCCCAGATGACGCAGCTCATCCAGGTCAACCGTGCCTTCGAAAGCATCTCCTCTCTGATGCGCGATACCGAATCGACCTTCGGTGAGGGCATCAAGACGCTTGGTGGCGCGCGCTGAGGAACTGACCAATGACAATGCCGGTATCCATGCTTTCGGCTGAAGCCATTTCACCGAAGCTCGCCCAACTGGCCGGCCTTGCCGGACATTATGCCGATCCGGAATTTTCGGTGGCGCCGGGCGGCCACGTTCGCACCATCGCAGCCGGGCACTATACCGTGTCCGGCCTGTCCCGGCATGTGCGGCTTGGCGAGTTTGTCGCCCATCGCAGCCCGACCGGCATCCATCTCGGCGAAGTGGTGCGCGTTGAGCCGGATATCTGCTACGTGTGCCCTATCGAGCCGGGCGAACCGATCGGCATTCACGATACCGTCATCCGCAAGGGCGCCTTCCGTGTCGCGCCTGATGATAGCTGGTGCGGACGCACCATCAATGCGCTTGGTGAACCTATCGACGGCCATGGACCGCTTGCCGCGGGCCTTGAACGCCGTTCGATTTCCAACAATGCGCCACCCTCAATGACCCGCAAGAGGGTGGAGACCCCGTTCAAGACCGGGGTGCGGGCAATCGATATTTTTTCGCCGCTGTGTCTCGGCCAGCGCCTTGGCATTTTCGCCGGCTCGGGCGTCGGCAAATCCACGCTGCTGTCCATGCTTGCAAAGGCTGACGCCTTCGACAAGGTGGTGATTGCACTGGTCGGCGAGCGCGGACGTGAAGTGCGCGAATTCATTGAAGATACGATGGGCGAGAACATGAGCAAGTCCATCGCCGTTGTCGCGACGAGCGATGAAAGCCCGATGCTGCGCAAGATGGCGCCACTTTCCGCCGTCACCATTGCAGAGCATTTCCGCGATCAGGGCGACAATGTCCTCCTCATCATTGACAGCGTGACGCGATTTGCCCATGCGATCCGCGAAGTGGCCGTTGCTTCGGGTGAACCGCCGGTGGCGCGCGGTTACCCCGCCTCCGTCTTCACCGAGTTGCCGCGTCTTCTCGAGCGGGCGGGACCGGGCGCCGAAGGCACGGGCACCATCACCGCCATCGTTTCCATTCTGGTGGATGGAGACAATCATAACGATCCGATCGCCGATTCGACCCGCGGTATTCTCGATGGTCACATTGTGCTCGACCGCAGCCTTGCAGAAGAAGGCCGCTACCCGCCGATCAATCCGCTCGCCTCGATCTCGCGTCTCGCCAAGAAAGCATGGACGCCGGATCAGGAAAAGCTGGTCTCGCGCCTCAAGGCGCTGGTGCATCGCTTCGAGGAAACGCGGGATCTTCGCCTCATCGGCGGTTACCGGCCGGGCACCGACCCAGACCTCGACATGGCGGTGAAGCAGGTTCCGATCATCTATGAAACGCTGAAACAGCTGCCGAACGAACCCGCGGCACAGGATGCCTATGCTGACCTTGCGACCGCATTGCGCGGCGGCGCGCAGAACGGCCAGCCGCAGGTAACCCCGAGAATGAGAGGCTGACCGTGAAGAAAAAGCGGAATAACGATAGCTACGATGAAGGCGTGCTGCCCAAGCCCGTTTTCTTCACACCCGACCGTATTCTGGCATGGACAGGCATCACGCTTGCCGCTGCAGCGGCCTTCTTCCCCTGGTACGTGTTCTTCAACGAGGAAAAATTCGGCATGAAGGTGGCTGGCGGCGACCGCACCCGCGATCTGCCCCATACCGGCCCGCGGGAAGTCTTCAGTGTTTCTCCGATGGCGATGACCAATCGCAACAAGGAAGACACCCCACCGCCGGCCGAACTGCCCGACATGCTGACGACGGCGACCGTGAACGCAGGCGGCAAGGAAAAACAGAACAATCTCGCAGCCGGGGTCGAGGACCAGCCCTTCCCCGGCCAGACCGCCTTCCGTCTGCTGCATGTCTCCAACGGCCGCGCCCTGATCGAAGACGGTTCGGGCATGTATATGGTGAGGGTCGGCTCGACCCTGCCTGATAATGCGCTGCTGACGAAAATCGAGCAACGCAACGGCGAGTGGTTGATAGAGACATCCTCTGGAAAAACCTATCACCCCGAAAAATAAAAGAAATTTCTTCCGATCAAAAGGCGCGCGGCATCTGCTGGCGCGCCTTTTTTCGTTGTGCAGGCCGCGCATCCATGCGCCTTTTCCCGTCGTCGCACCCCTTCGTCTTCTCCGCAAGTCTGACGCAAGATTAGCCCCGTAGGTTCGGGGCATACGAGATGGAGAAGTCTATGCAACCGATTCAACTGTTCGAACTGGCATCCCGCCAAGCGGAATGGCTGAGCGTGCGGCAGGAAGTCGTGGCGACCAACATCGCCAACGCCAACACACCCAAGTTCCACGCCAAGGATGTCAGCCCATTCGAAGCGGTCATGCAGGCCACCAGCCAGCAGGTCGGCATGGCGAGGACCAACCCTGCCCACTTCGGCGAGAGCACACTCAGCGACAACATCGCGGTGCGCGACAACCCCGTCAACAACGAGATCGGCATGCAGGAATCGGGCAATTCGGTCGCGCTTGCGGAAGAAATGACCAAGACCGGCGAGATCAAGCGACAGTACGAGCTGAATGCCAATCTCGTCAAATCCTTCCATCGCATGATGCTGATGACGGTTAAGAGGTAAGCCATGGATCCCTTGAGTGCGGCGAGCAAGATCGCCGGCAGCGGCCTGGAAGTGCAGTCCACCCGACTGCGCATCGTGTCTGAAAACATCGCCAATGCCAGATCGACGGGTGACACACCAGGCGCGGACCCCTATCGCCGCAAGACAGTCACCTTCGGTTCGGAACTCGACCGTGTCAGCGGCGTCGAGCGCGTGACGGTGAAAAAGCTCGGCGTCGATCGCGGCGACTTCATCAACGAATACGACCCCGGCAATCCGGCCGCCGACGCAAACGGCATGGTGAAGATGCCGAACGTCAACATCCTGATCGAAATGGCAGACATGCGCGAAGCAAACCGCAGCTACGACGCCAATCTTCAGGTCATCCGCCAGACACGCGACCTCGTCGCCTCCACCATCGACCTTCTGAAGGCATCGCAATGATCGACGGCATCAAACAACTCGGCTCCCTCTCGCTGACGCGCGGCGCCGGCAGCGTTTCCTCGCTCACCGACAATATTTTCGGCAGCGAGAAGACGACACCAGCGCAGCAGACCGGCCAGAGCTTCGCAAGCGTTCTCGGTAATGTTTCCGTTGACGCGATGAACAACCTCAAGAAGGCCGAAGTCGCTTCTTTTGAAGGCATTCAGGGCAAGGCGAATACGCGTGAAGTCGTCGATGCCATGCTTTCGGCCGAGCAGTCGCTGCAAACCGCCATCGCGCTCCGAGACAAGATCGTGTCGGCCTATCTCGACATTACCAAGATGCAGATCTAGCCCAGCAGGAATATTGACATGAGAGCTCTTGCCATCGCTGCCACCGGTATGGACGCCCAGCAGACCAATCTGGAAGTCATCGCCAACAACATCGCCAACATCAACACCACCGGTTACAAGCGCGCGCGGGCGGAGTTCACCGATCTTCTCTATCAGACCGAGCGCATGCAGGGCGTGCCAAACCGCGCCAACCAGGCGATCGTGCCCGAGGGCGCCAATATTGGCCTCGGCGTGCAGACCTCGGCCGTGCGCAACATCCACACCCAGGGCAATCTGATCGAGACCGGCAACAAGCTCGACGTCGCGATCATCGGTCAGGGCTGGTTCCAGATCGAGGCGGCCGATGGTTCGACGCTCTACAGCCGCGCCGGCGCCTTTAACAAGAACGCCGATGGTAATCTCGTGACGGTGGATGGCTATAACGTCATTCCGAATATCAATATCCCGACCGACGCGCAGGACATCACCGTTACCCGCACGGGTCAGGTGACGGCCCGTATCGGCAACGCCGCCGACTTCACCGAGCTTGGCCAGCTGACCATCGCCAACTTCGCCAACGAAGCCGGCCTGAAGCCGCTCGGCGACAACCTCTTCGCCCAGACACCGGCTTCCGGCGACGCCGTCATCGGCGTGCCCGACGATCCGAGCTACGGCTATATCAAGCAATCCTACCTCGAAGGCTCGAACGTCGACGCCGTCAAGGAAATCACCGACCTCATCACGGCGCAGCGCGCCTATGAGATGAATTCCAAAGTCATCACCACCGCTGACGAAATGGCTTCGATTGTCAGCAAGAACCTGAAGTAAGAACGGAAAGGCAGGCGAACATGAGGTTTGGCCGGAAAAATAACAGCTGCAAAAGGGCACTCGCCCGTATGTGCCTGGCGTCTGCCTTTTCAATCGGCGCTTTCGCGCCTGCCTTCTCCCAGGCGCCAATGGCGCTGGTTCCCGTGCGTACCATCTATCCGGGCGAGACGATCACGTCCGAACAGGTGAAGCCGGTGGAGGTGACCAATCCCAATATTTCCGCGGGTTACGCGAGCGACATCAGCGAAGTGGAAGGCATGATCTCCAAGCAGACCCTGCTTCCCGGCCGCACGATCCCCGTTGCCGCCCTGCGCGAACCCTCGCTCGTCACGCGCGGCACCAGCGTCAAGCTCGTCTTCACCATCGGCAATATGACGCTGATGGCTTCGGGAACACCGATGACTGATGGCTCGCTCGGCGAAGTCGTACGGGTACGCAACATCGATTCCGGCGTCATCGTCAACGGCACGGTCATGAAGGACGGAACCATTCAGGTGATGGCGAAATGAGAGTGCTTCGTATCCTGGCCGCGGCCATCCTGTTTTCGGCCCAGCCCTTCCTTTCCGTTCCGGCAGCCCATGCGGATACGTCCCGCATCAAGGATATCGCATCGCTGCAGGCAGGACGTGACAACCAGCTCATCGGTTACGGTCTCGTGGTCGGCCTGCAGGGCACGGGCGACAGCCTGCGTTCTTCGCCGTTTACCGAGCAATCCATGCGCGCGATGTTGCAGAATCTCGGCATCACCACGCAGGGCGGCCAGTCGAATGCCAAGAACATCGCCGCCGTGATGGTGACGGCCAATCTGCCGCCCTTCGCGAGCCCCGGCAGCCGCGTCGACGTGACAGTGAGCTCACTCGGCGATGCCTCTTCGCTGCGCGGCGGCAACCTCATCATGACGTCGCTTTCCGGCGCCGACGGGCAGATTTACGCGGTCGCGCAGGGCGCACTGATCGTCAACGGCTTTTCGGCGCAGGGCGATGCGGCAACGCTGACCCAGGGTGTCACCACGTCGGCGCGCGTGCCAAACGGCGCGATCATCGAACGGGAGCTGCCGTCGAAGTTCAAGGATTCGGTCAATCTGGTCCTTCAGCTGCGCAACCCCGACTTTTCGACGGCCGTGCGCGTCGCAGACGTCGTCAACGCCTTTGCCCGCGCCCGCTATGGCGATCCGATCGCCGAACCGCGCGATTCGCAGGAAATCGCGGTGCAAAAGCCTCGCGTCGCGGATCTCACCCGGCTGATGGCGGAAATCGAAAACCTGACCGTCGAGACGGATACCCCGGCCAAGGTCGTCATCAACGAACGCACCGGCACCATCGTCATCGGTGCGGATGTGCGGATTTCGCGCGTCGCCGTCAGCTACGGCACGCTGACCGTGCAGGTGACCGAATCACCGCAGGTCATTCAGCCGGCACCCTTCTCGCGCGGCCAAACGGCGGTGCAGCCGCAGACGGATATCATGGCCATGCAGGAAGGCAGTAAGGTTGCCATCGTCGAAGGGCCTGACCTTCGCACGCTGGTTGCCGGTCTCAACAGCATCGGGCTCAAGGCTGATGGTATCATCGCCATCCTGCAAGGCATCAAATCCGCCGGCGCCCTTCAGGCGGAGCTTGTGCTGCAATGATGGAACGTCAGACCAAAAACCTGCTTTCGAATGGCCTTGTCCGCTTCGCGGCGGTCGCGTCGCTGCTGTTCCTGCTGCCGGCCGCCGGCGCGGAGAGCCAGCAGAACGTGGTTTCGGAACTCAGCACGCAGGATGAAATCCAGAAATTCTGCACCAACATTGCCGATGCAGCCCGGGATCAGCGTTATCTGATGCAGAAGCAGGAGCTCGAGAAGCTCCAGTCGGACGTAAACGAGCGCATTTCCGTGCTGGAAAACCGCAAGGCTGAATATGAAGACTGGCTGGCGCGCCGCGAACATTTCCTCAACCAGGCCAAAAGCAACCTCGTCGACATCTACAAGACGATGAAGGCGGATGCCGCCGCACCGCAGCTCGAGAAGATGCATGTGGAGATTGCTGCTGCCATCATCATGCAGCTGCCGCCGCGTCAATCCGGCCTCATCCTCAGCGAGATGGACGCGCAGAAAGCTGCCACCGTCGCCGGCATCATGTCGCAGGCAATCGACAAAAACACTTCGAAGGATCCTTCATGAGCACGCGTCGTCTTCCGGCCCTCCTCCTGCCGCTCGCTCTCCTGGCAGGCTGCCAGAACAACCAGACCCTGAAGGAAATCGGTAACGCACCGGCGATGAGCCCGATCGGCAGCGGTCTGCAATTCAGCCAGACACCGCAGATGGGCATGTATCCCAAGCAGCCGAAACACATGGCAAGCGGCTATTCACTGTGGAGCGACAGCCAGGGCGCACTTTTCAAAGACCTGCGCGCGCTGAACATCGGCGACATCCTGACCGTCAACATCCAGATCAACGACAAGGCCGATTTCGACAACGAAACCGAGCGTAACCGCACCAACTCCAGCGGCTTGAACTGGAAGGCCAAAGCCCAGATACTTGGCTGGACACCGGACGCGGATTCCAACATCAAATACGGCTCCGACACCGATACCCAGGCCAAGGGCAAGACCAAGCGGTCTGAAAAGCTGACGCTGCTCGTGGCCGCTGTCGTGACGGGTATTCTCGAAAACGGCAACCTCATCATCAGCGGCTCGCAGGAAGTGCGCGTGAACCATGAAATCCGCATCCTCAACGTTGGCGGCATCGTGCGGCCGCAGGATGTGGATGCTCAGAACATGATCTCCTACGAGCGCATTGCCGAAGCGCGCATCTCCTACGGCGGTCGCGGCCGTCTGACGGAAGTGCAGCAGCCTCCGGTCGGGCAGCAGGTCGTCGACCTGTTCTCGCCGCTCTGACGCCGCACACGGGGAACGGACTGATCCATGGAAAACGAACAGGCAGAGGGCAAGAAGAAATCCTCCCCTCTGATCATGACCATCGCAGGTGTTGTGATCCTCACCCTGCTTGGCGCGGGCGGAGGCTGGCTCGTCGGCGGCATGATCGCACCGAAGATTGCCGCAACGGAGGCCCATGCCACCGCTGCGGCCGGTGGTCATGGCGAGAAGAAGGAAGAGGGTGTCGAGAAAATCGCGGCCGAACCGAACCGTATCGTCCAGCTCGATCCCATCACCACCAATCTCGCCTACCCCTCGACGAACTGGGTGCGGCTGGAGGTGGCGCTGATGTTCAAGGGGCCGGTGGAAGTCGGACTGGCCGAGGATATCCATCAGGATATCATTGCCTATGTCCGCACCGTTTCCCTTCAGCAGCTGGAAGGGCCGCGCGGCTTTCAATATCTTAAGGATGACATTCAGGAACGAGTTGACCTGCGCTCTCAAGGGCGCGTATCCAAGGTCATGTTCCGGACCTTTGTCATCGAATGATTCGATTTCTTGTAACCATCGCCGTCCTCCTCGCTTTGCCGGGCCTTGCCAATGCCCAGCAATTTCCGTCCGATCTGTTCAACACGCAGATAGACGGGTCTGTCGCGGCATGGATCATCCGCACCTTCGGGCTTCTGACGGTTCTTTCCGTCGCGCCCGGCATCCTGATCATGGTCACGAGCTTTCCGCGCTTCGTGATCGCTTTCTCTATCCTGCGCTCCGGCATGGGGCTCGCTTCCACGCCGTCGAACATGATCCTTCTGTCGATGGCGATGTTCATGACCTTCTACGTCATGTCGCCCACCTTCGACAAAGCCTGGACCGATGGCGTGCAACCGCTGTTGCAGAACCAGATCAACGAGCAGCAGGCCGTGCAGCGCATCGCCGAGCCCTTTCGCACCTTCATGAACGCCAATACGCGTGACAAGGATCTGAAGCTGTTCGTGGATATTGCCCGCGAACGCGGCCAGGAAGTGATGACCGACAACGTCGTCGATTATCGAGTGCTGGTTCCGGCCTTCATGCTGTCGGAAATCCGGCGCGGTTTCGAGATCGGTTTCCTTATCATCCTGCCGTTCCTGGTCATTGATCTGATCGTCGCCACCATCACCATGGCCATGGGCATGATGATGCTGCCGCCGACTTCCATCTCCCTGCCCTTCAAGATCCTGTTTTTCGTGCTGATCGACGGCTGGAACCTGCTTGTCGGCAGCCTCGTCAGATCGTTCAACTGACGGGCATTCGTGCCAAAATAAAACTTCGTTAATCGTGTTTGTTAACCCCGCAGCCCCACGGCAGCGGGGTTTCGCGTTTTAAGGCTTTGGTTACCTAATTTGCAAGGGGCCGGATAACTATAATCGTCAGGCAATAGCTAACCATTTTCAATAACTCCTGAGTAACTATAAGTAATTCATCACCAAAGCAGCCGCCAAAATTAATACTTGCGCAATTCTTTGCTGGGAAACTCCAATCCACACGCAGCGGGTTTGGTTTCCAGAACATAGTATTTCTGGACCGAGTGGCATGAAGCCGAAACGTTGTGGCCGGTAATACCAAGTCCGGAATGTCCCCACTCCAGTATCTCGTAAAAACAAGGGACACATTTATTATGGCAAGCGTTCTTACAAACATTAACGCCATGTCTGCTCTTCAGACGCTGCGTTCGATTTCTTCTAACATGGAAGACACCCAGAGCCGCATTTCCAGCGGCATGCGCGTTGGCTCGGCTTCCGATAACGCCGCTTATTGGTCCATCGCGACCACCATGCGTTCCGACAATGCCTCGCTCTCCGCCGTTCAGGATGCTATCGGTCTTGGCGCAGCAAAGGTCGACACGGCTTCTGCCGGCATGGAAGCGGTTATCGACGTTGTGAAGCAAATCAAGAACAAGCTGGTGACGGCTCAGGAATCTTCCGCCGACAAAACGAAGATCCAGGGCGAAGTCAAGCAGCTTCAGGAGCAGCTCAAGGGCATCGTGGATTCCGCGTCCTTCTCCGGCGAAAACTGGCTCAAGGGCGATCTCTCCACCACAGCTACCAAGTCGGTCGTCGGCTCCTTCGTTCGTGAAGGCGGCACCGTTTCGGTCAAGACCATCGATTACGCTCTCAACGCCTCCAAGGTTCTGGTAGATACCCGCGCAACGGGCACCAAGACCGGCATTCTTGATACCGCTTATACCGGGCTCAACGCCAATACGGTAACGGTCGATATCAACAAGGGTGGCGTCATCACGCAGGCCTCCGTCCGCGCCTACTCGACGGACGAGCTGCTTTCCCTCGGCGCAAAGGTCGACGGCGCTAACAGCAACGTTGCTGTCGGCGGTGGCGCAGCCTACGTCAAGGTCAATGGCAGCTGGGTAAAGGGCAGCGTCGTGGCGGATGCTTCCATCACGTCTTCCACGCCAATTGCAGGCAAGTTCGCCGCAGCTTATACAGCTCTTGAAGCCGGCGCGGTAGCAGCAGCAGGCGACGCCATCATCGTTGACGAGACCAACAGCGGCGCCGGTGCGGTCAACCTCACCCAGTCGGTCCTGACCATGGATGTCAGCGCCATGACCGCAACCGATGTCGGCAGCTATCTCAAGGGCGTCGAAAAGGCTCTCACCAGCCTGACAAGCGCGGCTGCCGAACTTGGTTCAATCTCCATGCGTATCGGCCTGCAGGAAGACTTCGCTTCCAAGCTGTCCAATGCTCTCGATAAAGGCATCGGCCGCCTCGTTGACGCCGACATGAACGAAGAGTCCACCAAGCTCAAGGCTCTCCAGACGCAGCAGCAGCTGGCGATCCAGTCGCTCTCCATCGCAAACAGCGACTCCCAGAACATTCTGTCGCTGTTCCGTTAAGACCTAACATTCCCCAGCCTTCCAGGGCTGGGGTCAAAATTTAGACCAGCTGCGTGGTGGCTGACCAAGCACCTGGTGAAATAAAGCAATAAATGGCTGGAGGCTGAACCAGCTATACACATGAAAGGCCGCGTCTTTTGAATAAGATGCGGCCTTATCATTTTTTTAAGGTCCTTCAGATACGCGCGCGCACGCAAGAGTTGAAAATTTAAATCAAAAGGTGCTGATTTTTGACTCAGCTTAGGGCTTCATTAACCAAAGAGAGATTAGCTAAAGCCATCGAAACGGCGGGCTAACCTTTAAAAATCAGCCGGTTAGCAGGCATGATGCTGTGCGCCGTTCCCGGTGAAACCGGAATGTCCCTTCTTTAATCAGCCATTCAAGGGGCACTATATTATGACGAGCATTCTCACCAACGCTGCGGCCATGTCGGCTCTCCAGACCCTGCGCACAATCGGCCAGAACATGGAAAATACCCAGGCCAGCGTCTCTTCCGGCCTGCGGGTTGGTTCCGCGTCCGACAACGCCGCTTATTGGTCCATCGCGACCACCATGCGTTCCGACAATGGCGCTCTTTCCGCCGTGCAGGACGCACTTGGCCTCGGCGCAGCCAAGGTCGACACCGCTTCGGCGGGTATGGAATCGATCATTGATGTCGTAAAGCAGATCAAGAACAAACTGGTTGCCGCAACAGAAGACGGCGTTGACAAGGCCAAGATCCAGGGCGAAGTGAAGCAGCTTCAGGATCAGATCAAGGGCATCGTGGATTCCGCGTCCTTCTCCGGCGAAAACTGGCTCAAGGGCGATCTCTCCACAACGACCACCAAGTCCGTCGTCGGCTCCTTCGTTCGTGAAGGCGGCACCGTTTCGGTCAAGACCATCGGCTACACGCTGGATGCATCCAAGGTGCTGGTAGATACCCGCGCAACGGGCACCAAGACCGGCATTCTCGACTCGGTTTACACCGGCCTCAACGCCAATACGGTAACGGTCGATATCAACAAAGGCGGCGTCATCACGCAGGCCTCCGTCCGCGCCTACTCGACGGACGAGCTGCTTTCCCTCGGCGCAAAGGTCGACGGCGCTAACAGCAACGTTGCTGTCGGCGGTGGCGCAGCCTACGTCAAGGTCAATGGCAGCTGGGTAAAGGGCAGCGTCGTGGCGGATGCTTCCATCACGTCTTCCACGCCAATTGCAGGCAAGTTCGCCGCAGCTTATACAGCTCTTGAAGCCGGCGCGGTAGCAGCAGCAGGCGACGCCATCATCGTTGACGAGACCAACAGCGGCGCCGGTGCGGTCAACCTCACCCAGTCGGTCCTGACCATGGATGTCAGCGCCATGACCGCAACCGATGTCGGCAGCTATCTCAAGGGCGTCGAAAAGGCCCTCACCAGCCTGACGAGCGCGGCTGCCGAACTTGGTTCAATCTCCATGCGTATCGGCCTGCAGGAAGACTTTGCTTCCAAGCTGTCCGACTCCATCGACAAGGGCATCGGCCGCCTCGTCGACGCCGACATGAACGAAGAGTCCACCAAGCTCAAGGCTCTCCAGACGCAGCAGCAGCTGGCAATCCAGTCGCTCTCCATCGCAAACAGCGACTCCCAGAACATCTTGACGCTGTTCCGTTAATCGCAACGTCAAAAAATCAGGCCGCGCTTTTTTGAAAGCGCGGCTTTTATTTTTTATCGCTGGATTTATTTTCCCGCGCTTGCCTTAGCGTTTTGTTAACCACTCGCCCCTTAAAACGATCCCATCGAAACGATTGGTTAACCAAGACGAAGAAAAGGTTAGCAGGCATTACGCCGCACTTTCGTTCACCGGTGTGATCCGGAATGTCCCTTCTTTAATCAGCCATTCAAGGGGCACTATATTATGACAAGCATTCTTACCAACACTGCGGCCATGTCGGCTCTCCAGACCCTGCGCTCTATCGGCCAGAACATGGAAAATACCCAGGCCCGCGTTTCTTCCGGCCTGCGAGTTGCCGGCGCTTCCGACAACGCAGCATACTGGTCGATCGCCACCACCATGCGTTCCGACAATGGCGCTCTTTCCGCCGTGCAGGACGCACTCGGCCTCGGCGCAGCCAAGGTCGATACCGCTTATGCCGGCATGGAATCAGCCGTTGAAGTCGTGAAGCAGATCAAGAACAAACTGGTTGCCGCAACAGAAGACGGCGTTGACAAGGCCAAGATCCAGGGCGAAGTCAAGCAGCTTCAGGATCAGCTCAAGGCAATCGTCGATTCGGCGTCCTTCTCCGGCGAAAACTGGCTCAAGGGCGATCTCTCCACAACGACCACCAAGTCGGTCGTCGGCTCTTTCGTTCGTGAAGGCGGCACCGTTTCGGTCAAAACAATCAGCTACACGCTGGATGCATCCAAGGTGCTGGTGGATACTCGTGCAACAGGCACCAAGACCGGCATTCTCGACTCGGTCTATACCGGCCTCAACGCCAATACGGTAACGGTCGATATCAACAAGGGTGGCGTCGTTACACAGGCCTCCGTCCGCGCCTACTCGACGGACGAGCTGCTTTCCCTCGGCGCAAAGGTCGACGGCGCTAACAGCAACGTTGCTGTCGGCGGTGGCGCAGCCTACGTCAAGGTCAATGGCAGCTGGGTAAAGGGCAGCGTCGTGGCGGATGCTTCCATCACGTCTTCCACGCCAATTGCAGGCAAGTTCGCCGCAGCTTATACAGCTCTTGAAGCCGGCGCGGTAGCAGCAGCAGGCGACGCCATCATCGTTGACGAGACCAACAGCGGCGCCGGTGCGGTCAACCTCACCCAGTCGGTCCTGACCATGGACGTCAGCGCCATGACCGCAACCGATGTCGGCAGCTATCTCAAGGGCGTCGAAAAGGCTCTCACCAGCCTGACGTCTGCCGCCGCTCAACTCGGTTCGATCAAGATGCGCATTGATCTGCAGGAAGACTTCGCTTCCAAGCTGTCCGACTCCATCGACAAGGGCATCGGCCGCCTCGTTGACGCCGACATGAACGAAGAATCCACGCGATTGAAGGCTCTCCAGACGCAGCAGCAGCTGGCGATCCAGTCGCTCTCCATCGCCAATACCAGCTCCGAAAACATCCTGTCGCTATTCCGTCAGTAAGCGGCGCCCGTTGGCTACGGGCGGTTTCGTCCCGCTCTGGCAGCAACAGAATATTCGGATATGGAAACCGCGCTCCGCAAGGGGCGCGGTTTTCCCGTCTGCCAAGCTTTCACGAAGCAGCAACACGCCGGAATGCGGTGAGCAACATGCAGGGTGCAGGGCTTGAGTAAGCGCGCAACTTGTTGAATTGTCGAGGTAAAATGGTGCTGCTAGAGAGATTTGAACTCTCGGCCTCTCCCTTACCAAGGGAGTGCTCTACCCCTGAGCTATAGCAGCATCCGGTGCCGAAGCATTGCTTCAGCATCAAGCGTGGCGGCCTATTGCCACAGGTTTTTGACGAGCGCAAGTCGCAAAACGATATTCTTCATAAAGCGGCGCAAAAAAGCGTCCCCCCTGTTGAAAACAGCATTTTTCAGATATTGCTGAATCTATGACCGAACATCACGACAAACAGGTGAAGACAGCGCTCTGCGGCGACTTTTCCGCGGGCGTATCCGACGCAGCGGCCAGCGGCAAGCCGCAGGCGGGGCCCGGCGAAAAGGCGCGCCAGCGCGAGGCGGAACGGAAGGCGCGTGCCGCGAAGAAACTTCGCGAAAATCTTTTGAAGCGCAAACAACAGGTTCGCGCGCGCCGTGCTGGCGACGCAGACGACACCATTGGCCTGCCTGCCGCAAAAACGGACGAATCATCCTCATAGAGAATTCACAGCATAAAATTGAAACGCCGCGGAAATTCGTCTAAGGACGCGCCTTTCCGCAAGGCACGATAAAGAAAGGCGGGCACAGGCCCGTAGGGACGCATGGATCGCATCAGAATTACGGGTGGCAACAAGCTCAACGGCATCATCCCCATCTCCGGCGCCAAAAACGCCGCCTTACCGCTGATGATCGCATCGCTGCTGACCAGCGATACGCTGACGCTCGAAAACGTGCCGCATCTGGCTGACGTGGAGCAGCTGATCCGTATCCTCGGCAATCATGGCGTGGATATTTCCGTGAATGGCCGCCGCGAAAGCCAGGGCGAAGCTTATTCCCGTACCGTGCATTTCACCTGCCGCACCATTGTCGATACCACCGCTCCGTACGAGCTGGTCTCCAAGATGCGTGCAAGCTTCTGGGTCATCGGCCCGCTTCTGGCGCGTGAGGGCCGCGCCCGCGTCTCCCTGCCTGGCGGCTGCGCCATCGGCACGCGTCCCGTTGACCTGTTCATCGAGGGCCTGCAGGCGCTCGGCGCGACGATGGAGATCGATGGCGGCTACATCAATGCCTCGGCCCCCAAGGGCGGCCTCATCGGCGCGGTCTATACCTTCCCCAAAGTTTCGGTTGGCGCGACGCATGTGATGCTGATGGCTGCAAGCCTTGCCCGTGGCACAACCGTCATCCACAACGCCGCCCGCGAGCCCGAGGTTGTCGATCTGGCGCACTGCCTGATCGCAATGGGCGCGAAGATCGAAGGCGCCGGCACCTCCACAATCACCATCGAAGGCGTTACCTCGCTTTCCGGCGCGCGCCACCGGGTTTTGCCCGATCGTATTGAAACCGGCACCTATGCCATGGCAGTGGCCATGACCGGCGGTGATGTCGTGCTGGAAGGCACGCGCGCATCGCTGCTCGACAATGCACTTGATACGCTCAGGCTCGCGGGCGCTACGATCAGCGAGACGGAAACCGGCCTGCGCGTGGTGCGCAACGGCAATGGCATTCAGCCGGTCGATGTCGTCACTGAACCGTTCCCCGGCTTCCCGACAGACCTGCAGGCGCAGTTCATGGCGCTGATGACCCGTTCCCAGGGCGTTTCCCACATTACCGAAACGATCTTCGAAAACCGCTTCATGCATGTGCAGGAGCTTGCCCGGCTCGGTGCGAAGATTTCGCTTTCCGGTCAGATGGCCCGCATCGAAGGCGTTTCCCGCCTCAAGGGTGCGCCTGTGATGGCGACCGATCTGCGCGCTTCCGTGTCGCTGGTCATTGCCGGCCTCGTGGCCGAGGGCGAGACCATGGTGTCGCGCGTCTATCATCTAGACCGCGGCTTCGAACGCCTCGAGGAAAAGCTCACCCGCTGCGGCGCGTTGGTCGAGCGCGTCAGCGATTGATCCATTCATCGCCGCTCATCCGTTTTCTACCCGTTGCACAGCGGGCCGGGACTGCCTATTTCCATTGTAAGTCATGGAAATAGCGGTCCGCACCGCACAAGAAGGAAGAAAAAGATGAGCGGCCTGAAATTGCTCGCGCTGGATACTGAAGATCTCTCCGTCATCTCGACCCATATGCAGGACAGTGTCTTCAAGCTGAAGGATGTTGCCTTCGAGCCGAAACACGGCCAGTTCACCTTTTCCGCCAACCGTTTCGTCTGGGAAAGCGCCGATAAAAAGCACCTGCCACCGGAACGCTGCCGCACAGTTGTTTTCCTGAAGCGTGTCTCCGCCGTTCGTTCGCAGTCCATCAACCTGGCCGACAGGGAGCAGGTTCTTTCGCTTCTGGCGATACGTTTCACACCGAATGGCGGAGGCCCGGATGGCCTTGTGGAACTGGCCCTTTCCGGCGGCGGCACCATCGCGCTTGATGTCGAATGCATCGAGGCGCAGTTGACTGATGTGAGCGGTGCGTGGGAAACCGCCACCAAACCGCATCATCCCGACAGCGAATAAGCTTTCCGGACTGTCGGGACGGTTGCCTTTCCGTCCCGTTTCGATTTATGCCACATACCAGAGCCGCAATCGTTCTGCGGTAAGTCGTGCACCCCGTGGGGACAATGAAAGGGTAATGGCGTGGCAATCTGGCTGGAGCAGGCATCGGCTGATTTCGAACAGAAATTCGCTGCCTTCCTGACAACCAAGAGAGAAGTTTCCGAAGATGTCAATGCGACCGTTCGCGACATCATCAATGATGTACGACATCGCGGCGATGCGGCCCTCGCCCATTACTCCCGGAAATTCGACGGCATCGATTTTGCCGCGGTGCCGATGCGGGTAACGACTGATGAAATCGATGCGGCGATTGCCGCCGTCGACACGAGCGTGATCGAAGCGCTTGAACTCGCAGCCCGGCGTATCGAAAAACACCATGCGCGACAGATGCCGAAGGACGATATTTACGAGGACGATATCGGCGTCGGCCTCGGCTCGCGCTGGACCGCAATCGAGGCCGTGGGCCTTTATGTGCCAGGCGGCACGGCCAGCTATCCAAGCTCAGTGCTGATGAATGCCGTGCCCGCCAAGGTTGCCGGTGTGGAGCGCATCGTCATGGTCGTGCCCGCGAATGGCGGCGCGGTCAATCCGGCCGTTCTGGCTGCCGCGCGTATTGCGGGCGTCGAGGAAATCTATCGCATCGGTGGCGCGCAGGCCGTGGCGGCACTGGCTTATGGCACTGAAACCATCGCGCCGGTCGCCAAGATCGTCGGCCCGGGCAATGCTTATGTGGCGGCCGCCAAGCGTCAGGTCTTCGGCACTGTCGGCATCGACATGATCGCCGGCCCTTCCGAAGTGCTTGTCATCGCCGACAGGGATAACGACCCCGACTGGCTTGCTGCCGATCTTCTGGCGCAGGCGGAGCATGATCGTGGTGCACAATCCATCCTGATCACCGATGATGCCGAGCTCGGCAAGGCGGTGGAAGCAGCCGTCGAGCGGCAGCTGAAGCGTCTCTCGCGTTCCGAAACAGCAGCGGCGAGCTGGGCGGATTTCGGCGCGATCATTCTGGTCGAAAAGCTCACCGATGCCATTCCGTTGGCCAATCGGATCGCCGCCGAACACCTGGAACTTGCCATCGATGACCCGGATGCGCTAATGGCCCACATCCGCAATGCCGGGGCGATTTTTGTCGGGCGCCACACCCCCGAAGTGATCGGCGATTATGTGGGCGGTTCCAACCATGTTCTGCCGACGGCGCGCTCGGCCCGTTTTTCCTCAGGCCTTTCGGTGCTGGACTTCGTCAAGCGCACGTCCATCCTGCGGCTTGGTCCCGAGCAGCTGCGCCAGCTTGCGCCGGCAGCCATCACCCTTGCCCGTTCCGAGGGGCTGGACGCGCATGCGCGCTCCGTCTCCATCCGCCTCAACCCGGAAAGTTAAACGATGGCGTCAGGCGACTTCCGGCTCTGCGACGTGGTACTGGACGACAGCATCGGCCGGTCCACCCCCGACGTGGAGCATGAACGCGCCGTCGCCATTTTCGACCTGATCGAAGAAAATACCTTTGAGCCTGCCGGACATGACGGCGGGCCGTACCGGCTTTATATATCGCTCGTCGATTCCAAACTGGTTTTCTCCATCAAGACCGAGGACGACAGGGATGTCTCCACCCATATCCTGTCGCTGACGCCGTTCCGTCGCATCATCAAGGATTATTTCCTGATCTGCGAAAGCTATTACGAGGCGATCCGCTCTTCCACGCCGAGCCAGATCGAGGCGATCGACATGGGCCGGCGCGGCATCCACAATGACGGGTCGCAGACGCTGATGGACCGGCTGTCCGGCAAGATAAAGGTGGATTTCGACACGGCGCGCCGGCTCTTCACCCTTGTCTGTGTGCTTTATTGGCGGGGTTAGAGATGAGCGATCCTGCCGCAGCGCCAAACGAGGGACGAGCGCCGAAATCGGTCCTGTTCATGTGCGGCATGAATTCCATCCGCTCCCCCATGGCCGAGGTGATCGCCAAACGATTGGTCGCGCCCGGCATCTACATCCAGTCGGCAGGTGTGCGGGCGGGCGAGCGCGACCCCTTCGTGGATGCGGTGCTGGAGGAGCAGGGTTTTTCGCTCGGCAAGCACAAACCGCGTACTCTGGAAGAGATCGAGGATGATTTTTTCGATCTGATCATTACATTAACACCAGAAGCTCATCACGCCGCACTGGAACTGACGCGCTCGAACTCTCTCGATGTGGTCTATTGGCCCACCATGGATCCGACGGTGGTCACTGGCACTCGGGAGCAAATACTCGACGCCTATCGTGAGGTGCGGGACCATCTTGCAAAACTGATTGCCGAACGCCTGCCGAAGCGGCAACAGCCGGTGGCGGATACGCTTTCAAAAGACTGAAAACTGCCTCGGCCTGTTAAAATCGATCGCGATTTTCAAGCCGATGCTTTAGAGGTTCACAAATGTGCCGGGATTGTGTAGTTTCCGCGCAATTTTCCCGGACAGGACACGGTCCGGCACTATCAACAGGAAGAAAACCCTTACATGACAAAAGAAGAAGTCCTTGAATTCCCGGGCATCGTAACCGAATTGCTGCCGAACGCAACATTCCGCGTGAAGCTTGAGAACGACCATGAAATCATCGCCCATACGGCGGGCCGCATGCGCAAGAACCGCATCCGCGTTCTCGCAGGCGACAAGGTTCTGGTCGAAATGACGCCTTACGACCTGACCAAGGGCCGCATCACCTATCGCTTCAAGTAATCCGTTTCCGCATCCTACGCCCGGCAGCGCAATGACGAATTCAAAACAAAAGCTCGTTCTGGCTTCTGGATCGCCGCGGCGTCTGGAGCTGCTGCATCAGATCGGCATCGAGCCGGCTCGCCTGATGCCGATGGATATTGACGAGACGCCCGTCAAGCTCGAGCATCCGCGAACGCTCTGCCGCCGTCTTTCCTTGCAGAAAGCGGAAGCGGCGCAGGCGGCGCTGAAAAACGAGCAGGCCTGGAAGGACGCCTATGTTCTGGGGTCCGACACGGTCGTTGCTGTCGGTCGACGTATCGTGGGCAAGGCCGAATATACGGAAGAGGCTTCAGCGGCCCTGCATCTTCTTTCCGGACGCAGCCATTGGGTCTATACCGGCATCTGCCTCGTAACCCCGGGCGGCAAGATCCGGCAGAAAGTGGCGGAGACCAAGGTACGCTTCAAACGCCTGTCGACCCGTGAGATAGATGCCTATATCGCCTCCGGGCAATGGCGCGGCAAAGCGGGCGCTTATGGTATTCAGGGCATCGCCGGCGCGTTTGTTCAGAAATTGACGGGCTCTTACACCAATGTCGTCGGTCTGCCGCTCTATGAGACCATGTCGCTTCTTGCCGGTGAAGGGTTCGAGGTGACGTCTGGCTGGCTGGAGGGATAGGCTGTGGCAAAATCCTCCACCGAAGGCGCTGGAAACGTTACGCCGCTCCGCAAATCCCAACCGTGCCCGGAATGCGGCCGACCATCGACGCGGGAAGACTACCCGTTCTGCTCGGATCGCTGCCGCTCGCTCGATCTGGCCCGCTGGCTGAACGGTTCCTACGCCATTCCCGTAGCGGATGATGAGAGCAGCGCCGGCGGACGGGATGGTGACAAGAATTCCTCCGACTGAGGACATCCGCCGGACATTCCGGCGGAACCAGATATTTTAGAACTTTTACTCGCAATTGATATTCGCCGGACCGCCAATGGTCCGATAATTCGCTCCAAACCGGCTGATGCCTATAACAGACAGCCAACAAGGTCCCATGATGGACGCAGGCCCGCAAAAGAGAGTCAGTCTCCGCGCGCTGCTTGTTGCGGTGCTCGTCGTCTGTTTCGCCATATCGGCCACGGTTCTGCTCGCCAATGACAAAAAGCATCTGAGAAGCCTGCTCACCTATCTCAATCTGGCGCCCGCTCCTCTTTCCGCCGTACCATCTGCCAGGGCAAAACCCGTCAAACGGCAGAAGCCTGCCGCGAGAACCATTTATCTGCCACCTCACCTGCTGAAATTCGAGCGCAATGGCGCAAGAGCGTCTTTCGCCCGCGATTTCATCATCTCCGGTAAAGACCTTTGCGACCGATTCACGGCCGAAGGCTTCTCCAGCCCGCAAGGCTGGCACCCTAGCCCGGTGAATAACCGCAGCTTCGAATGTATGGCCGATCTGGGCGAGGCAACGACGGCGGACCGGGCTGACGCGGCATCGCTTTTCCTGGAAATCCGCGGCGAGGTTTCCGGGGAAATCCGGTCCGTCAGGCTGAAGGCAGTTGCACCGCAGACATCGGCCGGACGCGCTGTCAACGCGAAGCTTGCGGCAGCACTTGCCATGATTATCGAGCAGACCCGTTGGAGAGATATTGGCTCGGTGCTTGAACCGGCGCAGAAGATGCAACCGTATCAGGCGCGACACTTCGGCATTTCGGCTTCCGTGAAGCCGGAACCCACCGCGCCGCACCGCGTGAATGTGATTTTGCTCGCGACCGAAACTTCGGCCGGACTGAAGCTGACACGCAGCTTCTTCGATCGTGATCGATGGCTTCGCCCAGCCAGCGCGTCAGACCGCCCGACTGACTATCGTTCAGTCAAGAAAAACAGGGCAAGGTGATGCGCAGCCGGTTCATCCTATCGCCGCCAGTTTACGCCGTATTGGAGGAATCATCTCGTTTTTCTGGGCCTGGCGCTTGGCCTCCCATTGCAACGCGGTGCGGACGATGGTCGAAAGATCGTTGAAGCGCGGACGCCAACCAAATTCTGACTGGATCCGTCCCGAATCCGCCACCATGGTGGCGATGTCGCCGGCCCGGCGCGGACAGTGGATGACCGGAAAATCATGTCCGGATTCCCGCTGCACGGCATGCAGGACGTCAAGCACCGAATAACCGACGCCATAACCGCAGTTGAGCGTTCTTGTGCCGCCGCCGGCGCGCAAATGGGCCATGGCCAGCATGTGCGCTTCGATGAGGTCGCTGACATGGATATAGTCGCGAACGCCGGTGCCATCGGCTGTCGGATAATCCGTCCCGTAAACCTCCACGTGATCCCGGCGCCCGGTTGCAGCTTCGCATGCCACCTTTATGAGATTAGCGACGCCTGTTGGCGAAGGTCCGGCGCGACCCTGGGGGTCGGCTCCGGCCACATTGAAGTAACGCAACGCCACGTAGTTGAAGTCATGTGCGCGCACGACATCGCGCAGCATGATTTCAGAAGCGAGTTTCGACAGACCGTAGGGATTTTCGGGGCTGAGGACCGCCGTTTCTGGCACCGGGCCTTCGAAAGGCTGGTTTCCATACACAGCGGCTGTGGAGGAGAAGATGAAATTGCGGATATCATTCCGCACCGCGGCAGCGACAAGCGCGCGGGTGGTGCCGGTGTTGTTTTCGTAATATTCGAGCGGCCGGCTGATGGATTCGGGAACGCTGACGGAGCCGGCGAAATGGAAAATGGTCTCGATCTGATTTTCTTCGAAAATCTGGTCGAGCAACGCGGGATCCGCCGCATCGCCGAGATAAAAACGCGCCGCTGGCGCGACGGCCCAGCGCGATCCGGTCGAAAGCCGATCGACAACGACGACTTCTTCCCCGGCATCGAGCAAAGCCCACACCATGTGGCTTCCTATATAACCGGCCCCACCCGTGACCAGAACAGCCATGACACTACTTCCCTGTTTGCTTTTCTTGAGCTCATCAAAGCCAATAATTCTTCATCATTGATTACTTGCACAGCGAATACCCAGCCAATCTTCCGCCTCTGTGAAAAGGTGGCTTACGATTGGTTAGTGCGATGCAAGGCATTTTATTTATTGTATGAAAATGTTCTCATAGACGGAACGAGGGCGCATTAGCACAAAAAAACCCGCACGTCGATGGCTACGCCGTGGGGTTGTAATTTTCGCGCTTCGGCGTGATGCGTGAAGACGAGCCGGACAGAGGCGTGCCGATGCTATGTAGGCGCCGCGAAAGGGCAGAGATGCCGGCGAGCGAGGCTTACCGACTAAGGATGTAAGAGGCCAGCCTGTCGGCCGCGTCTTCTATCTGCCTGGGGTTGCGCAGGAAGCAGGCGCGGAGGAACAATTCTCCCCCTGGGCCGAAGGCAGTTCCGGGCGCAAGGCCGACGCCGGTCTTATCGACGATATCAATCGCGGTTGCGCGGCTGTCCGTCACTCCATCGATCTTGAGGAAGGCATAAAGAGCGCCATCCGGTTTCAGAGTTTCGACGCGGTTCGTTGCAATCAAGGCGTCACAGAGAATATCGCGTGAGGTCAAAGCGCGCTCGTAATTCTCGCGAATGAAACCATCGCCCTTGTCGAGGGCCGCGACCGCGCCGCGCTGCATGAATTGCGCCACGCCTGACGTGGAATATTGGATAAGGTTTTCGATCACCTGGCCGATGACTGGCGGAGCGACAAGCCAGCCGACCCGCCAGCCGGTCATCGACCAGTTCTTCGAGAAGGAATTGGCGAAGACGATCTTCTCGTCCGGCTCCATCACATCGAGGAAGGACGGCGCGCGGCTGCCGGAATAATGATAAAGCGCATAAATCTCGTCGGCGACGATCCAAAGATCATGTTTGCGGGCAAGCGCCAGAACATCACGGAGATTGTCTGCCGTCGCCGTCCATCCAGTCGGGTTGGAAGGCGTATTGATGAAAAGCGCCTTCGTCTTGCGGGTAATCGCGCTTTCCAGCCTGTCGATATCGAGATCCCAGCGGCCATCACGAAAATCGATGCCGACCGGAACCGCCTTCGCCCCTGCCACACCGATGGCGGCAACGATATTCGGCCATGTGGGTGAAAGATACACCATCTCGTCGCCCGGTGACGTCAATGCCTGAACAGCAAGCACAATCGCCTGCATACCTGAACCGGTCGCATAAAAATGCTCCGGCGGCAGCGACGCCGCGAAATGGCGTTCGTAATAACGGCTCAGCGCCTGGCGCAGTTCTGGAATACCGCGCTGCCAGGTATAGAAGGTCTCGCCATTGTTCAGACCATCGATGGCGGCCTGATTGATGAAGTCGGGGCTTGGCAGATCGCCTTCGCCAACCCACAGCGGCAGGAGGTTGTCCCGCCCCCGGGCATAATTCACGACTTCGACAATACCGCTCTCGGGAGCCGCCAGAGAGCGTGCACTCAGACTGTTCAAAATGGACATTAAAGACACTCCGTTTGGTGCCTTCTTATCGCATCGCACCCGCCATGTGCATGATAATCCGTGAGGCGGCCATGGATTTTCTTTATGGATCATCCCGGCAGGAGATCGCCGGCCGCATGGGCCGGCGGTTAAACCAGATATATCTGGCTCAGCGCGTCTTCAGCAGATCGCGAATTTCGGTAAGGAGCCTCACGTCCTCCGGCGGCGGGGCAGCTGCCGGCTTTTCCTCGACCTTCTTGCGTTCGACGGAATCGCGAAGCTTATTGACGCCCTTCACCATCAAGAAAATGATCCAGGCGAGGATGAGGAAGTTGATGAGAACGGTCAGAAAGTTACCGTAAGCGAAAACGGCGCCCTGCTCGCGGGCTGCGGCGAGCGAGGTGGCATTGACGTTAGAGCTCAGTGGCAGGAAGTAGTTCGAGAAGTCGAACCCGCCGAAGATTGCGCCGACGATAGGCATGATAAGATCGTTGACGACGGAGTCGACGATCTTGCTGAAAGCGGCACCGATAATAACACCCACGGCAAGGTCCATGACATTGCCGCGGGCAATGAAGGTTTTAAATTCGTTAAGCATTCAGATTGTCCCTCTCGTGCTTCGCGAGCTGAAGCTATGTGACTGTCCCTACACCTTCAACCATACAGATTCCCTTACACTTTTGGAATTCGTCAAGATTGCATTTATCGGGTTTTTTGCGCGCTGATCTTGAACTTTATGATCAGACCGCGCTCATTCTCAATGGCGCGGATTTCGCCTATGCTTGATATCAGGAAACTCTTGCATGGGAGGATGCGTGCTTCCTGGGTGGATCATATTCGGTTCGGCTTTCGCCTATATCCTGCTGCTGTTTGCTGTTGCGAGCTACGGGGACAGGAAGAGCCGTAAGAGAAACGCGCCGAAAAAGGGGCGTCCGTTCGTTTATGCGCTCAGCCTTGCGATCTATTGCACCTCCTGGACCTATTTCGGTGGTGTTGGGCTTGCAGCCGACAAGGGACTGGAATTTCTTGGCATCTATACCGGGCCTATCCTTGCCTTCACCCTTGGCATGCCAATCATCCGACGCATCGTTGAGCTTGCCAAAACGGAAAAACTGACCTCGGTTGCAGACTTCATTGCCGCCCGTTATGGCAAGAATTCCACCGTGGCGATGATTGTCGCCATCATCGCGCTCGTCGGCGCCATTCCCTATATCGCGCTGCAGCTGAAAGCGGTTTCCAGCTCGGTGGCGACGATGGTCGACCCCGGTGATTATGGCATCGGCAGCGGCAACCTCTACTTCCTCGATCTGCCGCTTGTTGTCACCATTGTCATGGCGGGCTTCGCCGTCATGTTCGGCACCCGCCACACGGATGCAACCGAACATCAGGACGGGCTCATACTGGCGATCTCGATGGAATCGCTGGTCAAGCTCGTCGCCATGTGCACCGTCGGCTTCTATGTGCTCTTCGTGCTCTTCGATGGTCCCGCGCATCTATGGCAGCTCGCCTCCGCCAATGAACAGGCGATGCAGGCCATCTCCTATCACACGCCCGTCAGCCGCTGGATCGTCATGACCCTGCTTTCCGGCTTCGCCATCATCCTGCTGCCGCGTCAGTTCCATGTCACAGTCGTGGAAAACCGGACGCCGGAAGAGTTGCGCATGGCGGGGTTCCTGCTACCGCTCTATCTCATCGCCATCAACATCTTCGTACTGCCGATCGCTCTTGCCGGCATTCTGACGCTCGGCGCCAATGGCGACGCCGATCTCTACGTGCTGCAATTGCCGCTCAACCATCAGATGCCGGTCGTGTCCCTGATCACCTTCATCGGCGGTTTTTCGGCCGCGACCGCGATGGTGATCGTCGCGTCGGTCGCGCTGTCGATCATGATTTCCAATGACATTGTCATGCCGATCTTCCTGCGACAGAAGCTGTTGAATCGCTCACCGCACCGGGACAACTTCGCCAAGACCCTGCTCAACATCCGCAGAACGGCGATCTTTGCCGTTATGCTGCTGGGTTATGGTTATTATCGCGCCGCCGACAGCGCCACGGGTCTTGCCTCCATCGGCCTGCTGGCCTTCGCTGCAATTGCCCAGATGGCCCCTGCCCTTTTCGGCGGCCTCTTCTGGCGGCGGGCCAATGCGCGCGGCGCAATCGCGGGGTTGAGTTCCGGCTTCTTCGTCTGGGCCTATCTGCTTTTCCTGCCGAGCTTCGGCGGGCCTGACAATTCCGAGGTTGCGGCGAATATTCTCGGCTTCCTGTTTTCCGGCAGCACCGTGTTCAACGGGCCTGAAGCCGATCCATTCGTGAATGCAGTCATTCTCAGTCTTCTCGTCAACAGCATGGCGTTTGTGCTCGGCTCGCTTTCGCGCAATCCAAGACCGGTAGAACGCATTCAGTCCGGCATCTTCGTCAAGCGTCATTCAAAATCGCAATTCGCCACCCGCGGCTGGAAAACGCGTGTCAGCGTCGGCGATCTGAAAAGCGCGATCGCCCGCTATCTCGGCGAGGAGCGCATGCTCCGTTCATTGGCCACCTATGAAAAAACGGCCGGCAGAAAGCTGAATGACGACCAGCCGGCGGACATGGCGCTGATTCACTTCTCCGAACAGTTACTCGGCAGCGCCATCGGCTCTTCCTCCGCCCGCCTGGTGCTCTCGATCATTCTGCAGAAGGCGGAAGACACCAGCGCAGACACGGCGTGGCTGCTCGACCAGGCAAGCGAAGCGCTGCAGTATAATCAGGACATGTTGCAGACGGCGCTGGCGCAGATGGACCAGGGTATCGCTGTTTTCGATAGCTCCCAGCAGCTGACGATCTGGAACCGGCGCTTTCGCACTCTTCTGGACCTGCCCGAGCAGTTCGGCCAGGTGGGCGTACCACTAACCGACATCGTCTCCATGCTGCAGGAACGAGGCGACATGCCGGCCGGTGATACGGAACAGTTGATCACCAGCTTTCTGACCATGGACCTGCCATTCCCTCTGGTGCTGGCGGGCGGCGAACGCATCATCGAGGTGCGCTCCAACACGATGCCGGACAAGGGCATTGTCGCAACCTTCACCGACATTACCCAGAGGGTGGCAAGCGATCAGGCGCTGAAACAGGCGAATGAAACGCTGGAACAGCGCGTGGTGGAGCGGACCGCCGAACTGACCCGCGTCAACCGCGCGCTGGCTGAGGCGAGAGCGGCAGCCGACGAGGCGAACATCGGCAAGACGCGGTTTTTCGCCGCCGCCGGCCACGATATTCTCCAGCCACTGAATGCCGCCCGTCTCTATTCATCCTCGCTGGTCGAACGGCTCGGAGAATCGGGAGAAAGCGAACTCGTACAGAATATCGACTCGGCGCTGGAATCGGTCGAGACCATCCTTGGCGCGGTGCTCGATATTTCCCGTCTGGACACCGGCTCGATGAAGGCGCGCATGACATCCGTTCCGCTGAACGACTTGCTGAAGCGGATCGAGACCGATTTTGCGCCGATGGCGCAGGAGAAGAACCTCGACCTCGTGGTCATGCCGACTTCGCTGACGGTACGGTCTGATCCCAACCTCCTGCGGCGTCTGATACAGAACCTGGTTTCCAACGCCATCAAATACACGTTGAAGGGCAAAGTGGTTGTCGGCGCGCGCCGCCGGGGCGGCGAAGTGGTCATTCAGGTGACGGACTCCGGCATAGGCATACCCGCCTCCAAGTTCCGCACGGTCTTCAAAGAATTCGCCCGGCTGGACGAAGGTGCAAAAACGGCCTCGGGGCTCGGCCTTGGTCTTTCCATAGTCGACCGGTTGTCGCGCATGCTGCACCATCCGGTTCAATTGAGTTCCACGCCGGGCAAGGGCACGACCTTCCGTATTCACCTCATGCGTGAGGAAGATCGTGTCGCACCCGCGAAGTCGGGCGGCGCCATCGCCAATCCTGCTGCCAGCGATCGCCTCCAGGGCGTGCGGGTGCTGTGCATCGACAACGAGCCAAAAATCCTTGAGGGCATGACGCTGTTGCTGACGGGATGGGGCTGCGACGTTTTACCAGCGGGATCCGTGGCGGCGCTGGAAGAACCATTTCTTTCTCTGACCGCAGCACCCGACGTCATCGTCGCTGATTATCATCTTGATGATGGCGATGGCATCAGCGCCATCCGCCTCATCAGGACATTTTATGGCAAAACGATCCCGGCTCTGCTGGTAACGGCAGATCGTAGCCCGGAAGTGCGCAGCGATGCCGAAAAATACGGAATTGCCGTCCAGCACAAGCCGGTGAAACCGGCGGCGCTGCGCGTCTATATCAACCAGATATCCAGTACCGTGCGGGCAGCGGCCGAGTAAAAACTCCCGGACCTTGCGATCCGGGAGCGGTATCTATCTTCAAAAACCGGCGTATCAGGCCGCTTGATTGTACCGGTCTCGGCCTGTCGCCGAGCCCTGCTCCATCTGGAACCGCTGCACGAGTTCGAGAAGCGCTTTTACTTCACCGGACAGTATCATGCTGGCCGCGCTTGACTGTTCGGCAAGCGCCGCGTTCTGCTGGGTCATCTGGTCCATCTGGTTGACGGAACTGTTGACGTTGTGAAGTGCGGAAGACTGATCCTGCGTTGCCGTCGCAATGGTTTCGACATGCTGGCTGACGGTAACGATCTGCTGGCTGATGGCGGAAAGAACCGTGCCCGCCTCCTGCACCAGCTTCGACCCGGAACTGACCTCATGCGTCGACTGGTTGATGAGCTGCTTGATCTCGCGGGCTGCGTCGGCGGAGCGCTGTGCAAGCTCGCGCACTTCCTGCGCCACGACGGCGAAGCCCTTGCCGGCCTCACCAGCACGTGCGGCCTCGATACCGGCATTGAGCGCCAGAAGATTGGTCTGGAAAGCAATGTCGTCGATGACCTCGATGATCTGTTCGATCTTGCGCGAGGCATCTTCGATGCGGCCCATGGCGTCGACGGCATTGCTGACGACCGAACCGGAGCTGTCGGCGTTCTGCTTGGTAATGCGAACGGCCTCATTGGCCTCGCGCGCCCTTTCAGCCGATGACTTGACGGTAGCGGTGATTTCCTCGACAGCGGCAGCGGTTTCCTCCAGCGAGGCGGCCTGGTTTTCGGTACGCTTCGACAGATCGACCGAAGATTGCTCGATTTCGATACCGCTGTGCTGAATGATGAGCGTGCGCTCCCGGATCTGGCCCAGCGCATCCCGCAGGTTGAGCAGGGAACTGTTGAAGTCCGTGCGCAGCCGGTCGAGGCGACCCGAGAAGGGCGTATCAATCGTACGGCTGAGATCGCCACGCGATAGCCTGCCGAGACCGGACGCAATCTCGTCGACCGCGAATTCGATCTGGCCGTCCAGCTCCCGTTTCTCGGCGTCATTGCGGTAACGTTCGGACTCGGCCGCAGCACGTTCCTCGGCGCTCTTGCCCTCAATCGCCAGTTTCTCAAGTGCATTTTCGCGGAAAATCACCAAAGCGCGTGCAATGTTGCCAAACTCATTGGTGTTGGTGGCATAGGGGATCGGTGTATCGAGATTGCCGTCCGAAAGGGACTTCACTGCATCGGTCAGCTTGCCCAGGGGCTGAAGCGTACGCTTGATGAGGAAATAGGCGAGCAAGCCGACGCCAAGCATGGCGAGCCCGCCACAGATCAGCATCATGTCGCGCAGGCTGTATATCTGCGCATCGTAGACATCCATGGGAACACCCACGAACAGAATGCCGACGGTTGCGCCGGTTTTGTTCGTAACGGGCATATAACCCGTCATGTAGCTGGTGCCGAACAGCGTCGCGGTGCCAAAATAGGATTCACCCTTGGAGACTTTTTCGAAAGCGGGATGATCGGTCGCAAGCTTGGTTCCTGCTGCTCTCTCGCCCTTTTCGTTCTTCAGATTGGTGGTCATGCGAATGAATTCGCCGCCTCTGGCTTCAAAAACAGTGGAGATGCCACCGTTTCCGGCTGCGGTGCGGTCGACGAGATCATTATCGCGCATCGTTCCGATGCTGGCGCGGCCCACGCTCTTGAGGTCGCCATCCACCAATTCGAGGGCAACACCACCAACTTTCAGTTCGTAAAGGATCGCCATGCTGCGCATTGCGCTGTGCGTATCACGCAGCGCGGTGGTGATGATGTTGTCCTTCAAGCGAAGGTAAGTCGAAAAACCAACCGCCGCCACGCTGAGCGCGATCAGACCGATCGTCAAAGCCACGACCTTGCCAGCAACGGACTTAAAGAGCCGGTTGTGCATGAAACAGTTCCCCAAAGCCAAACTTATAAAAGTTCTAGTTGGCAACTGTTAAAAAACCGCGAAGCGCCGATGGCGCCTTTTAGGAGGGTGCGGAAGCTAAGCGAGCCTTCTGCCCGCACAAGGGGACCGGAGAACCCGTCCCATCAATGGATGTAACCGAGCCTGATAGCCTTGGCGATCGCCTGGATGCGGTTAACGGAATCGAGTTTGATCGTCGCCGAACCGAGATAGGCATTGACGGTGTGGACGGAAAGGCCGAGCTTGACCGCAATTTCTTCGCTGATACGGCCATCCCCCGCCAGTTGCAGGCAGGCGATTTCCCTCTCGCTCAACGCTTCCGAGGGCGCCGCCTTGCGCTCGTCCAGCGCCAGCATATCGACCATGATCTCGCAGCACTTGATGTGCTGTTCGATCACCACTTCATTGTCGAGAACGAGATTGGTGCCGCAGAAGACGATATAGCCGTTACCGATGGTGCCGAGGCGCACCGGTAGCGCCAGACCCGCATAGGGCAACGTATCGTTCTCGATCCGGCGCAGAAGTGCAGGCACATCGGGAAGATCGGCGAAGCCGCCGGCGTTCTTGTTGCGCCAGATGACCGGCAAAAGCGACGTCTCGATGTGATCGAGAAGAATATCGCCGACAGCGCGAATGAACTGCGTGCTCTGCTCCGCGGCATTCATGCCCCAGTTTTCCAGCTCGCAGGTCAGCTTCTTCTTGTTGGGGAAACCGGAAGCGGCCGCCTTCGTCACCACGAAATTGCGCGCGCCGACCAGCTTCTGCATGGCGACAAGCTTCGGAAACAGATCCGACCGGCTCGTCACGACAGGGCTGCGGTAAAACATGCCCGTTTGACCAGTACCCTCATTGTCTTTCGTCTGTACCATCCGTCCGACCATTATACGAGGTTGTTGCGCACGGCGTAGGCAATTGCCTCCGAGCGGGTTTTTGTCGCAGTTTTACGCATCACGCTTGTGATGTAATTATTGATCGTATTGCGTGAAATGCCAAGGATCATCGCAATTTCGTCACTCGTCTTGCCTTCCGCGATCCAGAAAAGGCACTCCAGCTCGCGCTCGGTGAGGTCGATATCGCGCACGGCTTTTGCCTCGCTGGCAATACCGAAACTGACGCAATAGCCCGTCAGAAGCGCGATTTCACGCAGGCGTTCCGGCGACGGAACCGCTTCCTCGGGGAACAGCAGCAGGAGAGAAAGGCGAATGCGCCCCACGCAGAAAGACAGCGCGGAATACTGCCGGTCTATGCCATAAGGAACCGAAACGTCCTCTGGAAGCAAGAGCAGCCGCGGCTGCAGAAGCGAAAGGCATTTTTCCATTTCGCTCGAACGGTTCTGGCTATTGGCAAGCTCAACGCCCAACCGGCGCACCAGATCGAAAGGCCAATCGGATGTGACGATGAATTTAAGCCCGGTTTCTTCGAGAAGGTCATCCCGCGCCAGCAGGTAGTGCGAGGCGCCAGCGTAAGTCACGAGCAAATCAAGCGCGCCTGCAACGTTACCGGCAGCAGCCGTGGCTGCGACGTTCTTGGCAAGCTGATCACGCGGCAGGGGCTTACCCATGCCCTCCATAGGCTTGGCAGACAGCCTGCGGATATCAACATCGACTTTCAATCGCCTACGCCCTCTTGCTCCCAGTGGGAGATTATACCTCGGGATGGAATCATTCCATTCGAGAAGCTTACCAAAATGGGACGGCAAGCCCCCGGAGACCGAATCATTTCATTTTATGGAACGGACTGGGATTTGCCATTACCTGACACCAGCCTTTCCACGTATTTCACCGTTCGTCTATTGCTAAAAAAACATACTGAAAAGCTGTTCAATCCATAAACGGCATTCTCAGCCAATTCCCAGCAAACTGTATCGTTGCTGAATTTTTTGTAAACACTGTCCTAAAACGAGATTGCCACGATGCGTCCGCCAAGGATAGCGAAAAGCCTAAAAACGGAAAAAAGGCCGGGTAAAACTCCGGCCTTTTCGATATTACGCTGCTTTTTCCACTGCCCATTTGCGCAGAATCTTGGCGGCTCTTTCCTCGCTGATTTCCACCATGCGGGAGAGCCTGCGTTCGGGCCCTTCGCGTACCCGGCGGTTGAAGGTGCCTTCGCCATCGCCGCCCGCCAGAAGATCGTCGGTGCTGTCGAAGCCGAAATCCGCCCCGAACCCTTCCATGAGACCGCCCGCGCCCGCATCCATGCCGGGAGAGAAGTCCGGCAGTTCGAGGCCGGCGGCTTCCTGGCTGAGCTGGCCTGCGGCCGCGCCGTTGCCGGTAACCGTGCGTACCAGCGGGCGTACACCGAGCCAGACGACAAGGAAGGCGACCGCAACAAAGGCGAGGGAATTGATGATGCCGGCAGAATTGCGGCTCAGCACTTCCATGACACCCGGTCCGCTGGCGGCCTCGTCAAGCAACTGGGTTTCGAGGAAATCCATTGCAGTCAGGGTGACCATATCGCCACGGTCGGACGAAATGCCGGCGGCGGAGGTGACGATCTTCTGCATTTCGGCGAGGTAGGCGTCGATCTTGGCCTGATCGGCGGGTTCACCGACCATCTTTGCGATACGCCCCTTGTTGACGACCACCGCGACGGAAATCTTTTCGACCGTATAGCCGTTCTTCACCGTGGCGACCGTCTTGGAGTTGATCTCGTAGTTGGTCTGTTCTTCTTTCTTCGCCGATTCGTCTGACGATTGCGGCGTGCTGCCGCCGCCCTGAGGTGCGGCCTGCGGAACATTCTGCTCCACGGTCGCGGCCGTGTCTGGCTGTGTTTCCTGCGACTTCTGGTCTTCTTTCACGGTCCGCACCGACCGTTCGACACGCGATTCCGGATCGTAGACGGTTTCCTGAATCTGGCGGCTGTCGGTATTGAGCTGCGCCGTCACGCTCGAGCGGAAATTGTCCATGCCGAGGAAGGGCGCCAGCGCCTTGTCGATATTGGTCTCGATTTCCTGCTGAACGTTCTGCGCCAGCGTCAGCGAACGGTTCATGGCGGCATTGGTGACGTCGTCACCGGACGCCAGAAGCTGGCCCGTGGAATCGAGCAGGGTCACATCGTCGACTTCAAGGCCGGGAACGGCCGAGGCAACGAGGTGACGAATGGAAGCGGAGGCCTTGCGGCCGGCGGAGGCACTCGCACGGATCATGACAGATGCGGTGGGCTTCTGTTCGCCGCGGCGGAAATTGCCGACGTCGGGCATGACGATATGCACGCGTGCGGCTGCGATGCCATCGATCTGCTGGATGGAGCGGCCGATCTCACCCTCAAGGGCGCGAACGCGCGTCACTTCCTGCATGAAGGAGGTCAGGCCGAGAGAACCGACATTGTCGAAAAGTTCATAACCGGCATTGGCGCTGTCGGGCAGGCCACGTTCAGCCAGAAGCAGCCGCGCCTTGCTGGTAAGCCCGACCGGGACCTGAAGGCTGGAACCATCAGTCCCCACCTGAAAGTCGAGACCCGACTCGGCGAGCGCAATGCTGATCTTGTTGAGGTCGCTCTTTTCAAGCCCCACATAAAGGGTCTCGTAAGCGGGACGGTTCACATAAAGCGCTGCAGCGAGGATAATGGCCATGGACACAACGCCCACGCCGCCCAACATCAGCAGCCGCGTCTGCCCCAGCGCCGCGACATTCTTCAAGACCTGAGGGATTTGATTTAACAGATTCATTCTGTTCCGCACCGTCATTCATAGAGTCCGAGACCTTTTGGCCCCGTGATGACAATAGGGTGCGAAGCTTGCGCGAGCGTTGCCTTTCTCCGCATTCTGCGAAGAGGCAGGCGCCCCTGGAAACAGCGCTAGAAGAGGTCGAAGTCGCCGGAGGCCTTGTCGAGCGGCTGGGAATGGCCGTGGCGGAAGGCCGCGCCGAGGGCCTTCTGCATTTCAGCAAGCTTGACGAGGCTGAGCGCGGTGGAGACATCCACGATCCAGTCGCCCGGGATGGAGCCGGTAATGGTGTCTATGAACTCAGCCAGGCCACGCGTCTTCTGGACCGCAAGGTCGATGCCCTGCAGCAGCTTGACGCCTTCGCTCGACAATTGGCCGCTGGTCACTTCAAGCAATTGCGGCTCGATGCGCTCGATGAGATAGGCGACATCGTGCAGTTCCGATACCACACGCATCAGAACATCCGGCAGGGCTTCTTCGAACGGAGTGGTGGCGGTGTGCTCTGCAAGCTGCATTGGTAACTCCGTACTAGAAAAATTCGATATCGTTGGCGACGGGTTTGGGCGCCGGCACCGGACGCGTTTCCATGGCCACCGTCTTCTGTGTTTCCGCGCCGCTGAGCGGATGCTGGCGGGCGCGGCCCGAGACCGGCCAGAATTCGATCTTGCGGCCATGCTCCCCGCCCGTGGAGGAGCTTATGACTGGAATGCCTTCATCCTTGAGAAACTTCATCGCGAATATGGCATTCTGCTCACCGACATTGGAGAAGCTGGCGATCGTCTTCGCGCCGCCGAAAATCTTGGCCTCCAGCCGGTCACGACGGGCGCCCTGCTTCAACAGGCCGTTGATAAGAAGTTCCATGAGATGCACGCCATAACGCGTCGCATCTCCGCCGGTCACACTACCGGTTCCCGGAAGCAGGAAGTGGTTCATTCCTCCAACGCCGGAAACGGGGTCTCTCAGACAGGCAGCCACGCACGAACCGAGTATCGTCGTCAGCACCACATCGGGATCGCTGACGACCTTATACTCGCCCTGAATGATATGTACGCGCTTGGCTGCAGCTTCAATCATTTCAGCGATCCGAACACCGCTTCGATGGCAGCGCGCATCTTGTCGATGGTGAAGGGCTTGGCCAGCACGTTGTTGGCGCCGAGCTGGGCAGCCTTCTGCACCAGCGCGCGGTCGCCCTGCGCGGTGAGAATGATGAAGGCGGCCTTCTTGGTGGTCGGGTTGGCCCGCACGGCGTGCAGGAAACCGAGGCCATCCATCTTCGGCATGTTGAAATCGGAGATGACGAGATGATGGGGCTGCTGCTCCATGATCTTCATTCCCTGCTCGCCGTCACCTGCGGCGGTGATCTGCTTGAAGCCGAGCTGTGTCAGCGCATCGCTGAGGAGCAGCCGGCTGGTCACCTGATCGTCAACGATCAGAACTTTGATCTTTTCTGCGAGAGACATTAGTCAGCACCTTCTTTGCGGGCAGTGGTTAGTTTGAGGATTTCTTCGCCGATGGAGCCGAGCGGCAATTGCTGTTCGACCGCGCCTAACTCGTAGGCCACGCGGGGCATGCCATAGACGACACAGGTTTTTTCGTTCTGGCCGACGGTACGCGCACCGGCATGGCGCATTTTCAGAAGTCCGGCGGCACCATCGCGCCCCATGCCGGTCAGGATGACGCCGACGGCGTTGCGTCCGGCAAGTTCGGCTACAGAGTCGAACAACACATCGACGGAGGGCCGGTGGCCGTTGACGGGATCGCGCTCTACGAGCCGGCAGCAGGGCGCTGAACGATTGGCGATCTGCAGGTGACGCTCGCCGCCCGGCGCGAGATAGATCTTGCCGGTCTGCAGGCGGGCGCCATCCGTCGCCTCTTCCACCACGGGAGCGCAGATGCGGTTCAGCCGTTCTGCGAAGCTCTTCGTGAAGGTGGGCGGCATATGCTGAGTAATTACGGTCGGCGGGCAATTGGCCGGGAATTTCTGGAGCACCGCGATCAACGCTTCGACACCCCCCGTGGACGAACCGATGGCCACGACCTTGCGCCCCGCCCGATATTCGCTGACCGGGACGGGCTGCGGCGCGGCTGCGGCTTCCGGCCGCGCCGCACGGTAAGCAGCGTGTTGGGAGCGCGCGGCAGCCTTCACCTTGTCAGCCAGATCGCCGAAGGGGCGCGCATCGCCTGGCGCCGGCTTGCCGACACAGTCGAAGGCGCCGATTTCGAGTGCCGCGAGCGAGGCGTCCGCCCCGCGATGTGTCAGCGACGAGACCATGATGACCGGCATGGGCCGCAGGCGCATGATCTTTTCGAGAAACTCCAGCCCGTTCATTTCCGGCATCTCGATGTCGAGTGTCACGACATCGGGATTGAGCTGCTTGATGGCGGCACGCGCTTCCATGGCGTTGCCGGCCTGCCCGACGACCTCGACCTCCGGATCGGCCTTGAGGACAGCCGAAATCAGGCCGCGCATGGTCGGACTATCATCGACGACGAGTACCCGTGCGAGTGCGCTCATGCCTTCCTCCCCGAAGCGTGACCGATGTAGCGATAGGTGGTGATACCCGTATTATCGAACAGGTTCTTAGCGTCACCGGAGACACGTTCGGAATGACCGATATAAAGATGACCACCTTCCGGTAGCAGGCCTGCAAAACGCGACCAGATGCGCATCTGCGTCGGCTCGTCGAAATAGATGACGACGTTGCGGCAGAAGATGACGTCGAAATTGCCCTTGAAGGGCCATTGCGTCATCAGGTTCAATTCATTGAAGGTGATGAGGCGCTTGACCTTGTCGTCGATCTGGAACTTGCGGCGGCCGCCAGCATCCACTTCCGTGAACCATTGCTTGCGCATGGCGGGAGACACGGTTTCGAGCGCATTATCGTCATAGACCCCGGCACGGGCCTGCGCCAATATCTTGGGGTCGATATCCGTCGCCAGGATTTTGAAGTCGTAATCGGCTGCATTCGGAAACATGGCGAGCACGGTGAGCGCTATGGAATAGGGCTCCTGTCCGTCGGAGCAAGCGGCGGACCAGATGCGAACACGCCCGCCGCTCTTAGCCCTTGCAATGAGGCCAGGAAGAACCTCGTCACGCAAATGTTCGAAATGATGGTTTTCGCGGAAGAAGCGGGTGAAATTCGTGGTCAGGTGCGACAGCATTTCGCGCCGCGCCTGCGCGCCATCTGGAGATGACACCAGAACACAATATTCACGAAAGCCCGAAAGGCCGAGATTGCGGATGTGTTTCGACAGGCGGGAGTAAACCAGCGACGCCTTGGTGTCGTTGAGATAGATGCCCGCATCGGCATAGATCATCGCCGCGATTTCCGAGAGGTCACGTCTCGTCAGCGGGTATTCACCGCTGGCAAGAACGTCATCCGGAGACTGGCGCTGGTCGTTGAAATTAAGTGCTGCCATGAATGATCCGCTTTCAACCCGCCGCCGCGAGCGACATTTCCTGCTTCAAGGGCTGTCCGCGCGAGGCGCTGACGATGGCATCGACATCCAGAATGAGAGCGACGCGCCCGTCGCCGAGAATCGTTGCGGCGGCAATGCCCGGAACATGGGTATAGTTGGCCTCCAACGACTTGATGACAACCTGGCGCTGACCCTGGATCGCATCAACCATCAGGGCACGCTGGCCGCCGCCTTCCGACTCCACCAAAAGAGCGACGCCTTCGACCGGATCGGCCTGCGTCGGGCGGAAATTCAGCACGCGGCCGACATCCACCAGCGGGCAGAAGGAGTTGCGGATGGAGATCAGCCGCTGGTTCGCACCGAAGGAGTGAATGTTCTTCGCTTCCGGCTGCAGGGTTTCCACGATCGCGGTCAACGGCACCACCAGTGTCTGGCCGGCAACCGTCACCACCATGCCGTCGAGAACGGCAAGCGTCAGCGGCAGGCTCATGGTGAAGGTGGAGCCTTGGCCGGGGCGCGAGGAGATGTTGATGCGACCGCCGAGCGCCTGAATGGAGCGCTTGACCACGTCCATGCCCACACCGCGGCCGGAAATGTCGGAAATCTTGTCGGCGGTCGAGAAGCCCGGGGCGAAGATGAGATTGTCGATCTCTTCATCCGTCAGGTTCGCATCTGCAGCGATGAGATCGTTGTCGATCGCCTTCTGGCGCACGCGCTCGCGGTTGATGCCGGCACCGTCGTCCTGAAGCTCGATCAGGATGCGGCCGGAGCGGTGTTTGGCCGAAAGCTTGATAGTGCCTTCCGGGTTCTTTCCAGCGGCTTCGCGCTTTTCGGGCGTTTCGATGCCATGATCAACGGCATTGCGGATCATATGCGTCAGCGGTTCGGCCAGCTTGTCGATGACCGTCTTGTCGACTTCGGTGTTCTCACCTTCGGTGACAAGACGGATCTGCTTGCCGATCATGTCGGCGACTTCGCGAACGATACGCGACATGCGCTGGAACACCGGTTTTACCGGCTGCGCACGGATCGCCATGACGCTGTCCTGGATTTCGCGCGTCAGCTGCTGCAGCTCGTCGAGACCCATATTGACGGCTGACGTACCGCTCGCATCGTTTTCGATGACGCTCTGCGACAGCATCGCCTGATTGATGACGAGCTCGCCGACGAGATTGATCAGGCGATCGACACGGTCGAGATCGACGCGGATGGTCTGGCCGGCACTTGCATTGGCAGCGGCATTGGCGTTTGCCTGCGCTGCGGCAGGTGCTGCCGCAGCTTCACGCTTTTCGATGGCGGCATTGACGCTCTGGGCGATCTGCGTCGTTGCGACGGCCGTTTCGACAGCTGCCGCAACATAAGACGCTTCCGCCGTGGCGACTTCAACAACGGGCTGCTCTTCCGCGCCGCTATCAAGCGCCGAAAGGTCGAACGGCACGGGGATCATCGGGAGTTCTTCCTCGTCGGCAGCGGCCTCCGAAAGAACTGGCGTGATTTCGAGATCGCAATCCCATTCGGCAAATTCGAAGACGCTGCGGATACCTTCTTCACCCTTGTCGGTCGTGATCGAAACCGTCCAGGAGAGATAGGATGCTTCAGGATCGAGTTTGTCGAGCGAAGGCAGCTCGGACATGTCGCAATTGATGCTCATCTCCCCAATGCGGGAAAGATCGCGCAGCAGAAGTGCCGCCTCGTTGCCCTTTGAATAAAGCGATGCATGCGGCTTGAAGGTGATCTGGAAGGATGGCGCTTCCATCAGCGGCGTGGTTTCGTCGGCAAAGTCCGTGAAGGAGAAGGGGATCGGCTCGAAGCCGCTCTCATCCGTCGGTTTGGCCTTCACGGGTTCCGGCGCCTTTACTGCGACGGGAGCGGGCGCGGATGCCGGAACGGCTTCGCCGTTTGCCAGCGCCTCCAGTTCCTTCACGAGGCCACGGGTGCGGCTTTCATCGACGCTGCCACCGTCTCTTGCGGCATTGGTGAGGTCTGCCAGCACGTCGGCAGAGCGCAGCATGACTTTGAGAACATCCTGCGTCGGTTCCAGCTTATTGGAACGCACGCAGTCGAGGGTCGTTTCAAAGACGTGCGCAAAGGCCACGAGATCATCGAGACCGAAGGCACCTGCCCCGCCCTTGATAGAATGAACGGCACGGAAAACGGCGTTGACGGTTTCCGGATCACGGTCGCCGTCATTCAATTTAAGAAGCCCCGATTCCAGTTCGGCGAGCTGCTCCTCGCATTCCTGGAAAAAGATTTCCTTGATTTCGTTCATATCCATCGTGAAATGTCCCGTATCAGGCGGTTACGCGCTCAATGGCATCGATGAGTTTGGCAGGGTCGAACGGCTTGACGATCCAGCCCGTCGCACCGGCCTGGCGGGCGCGGTTCTTCTTCTCTGCATCGCTTTCGGTCGTCAGAACGAGGATAGGGATCGCCCGGTACTTTTCGTTGCGACGAACACCCTCTATGAAACCGAAACCGTCGAGACGGGGCATGTTGATGTCAGTCACGATGACGTCGGGGTTGCTCTGCTCGAGCACTTCGAGGCCCTCGACGCCGTCTTCGGCCTGAATGGTTTCGAAACCGGCATTGTTGAGCGTGACCAGGAGCATGTTCCTGATCGTCCGGGAATCATCCACGGTAAGAACTTTTTTCTTCACTTTTGCATCTCCTTCAGGAGCAAATGATCGATATCGACGCCTATCAGTTTCATGGTCTTGTCGAATGCATCGGACACGCTGGCAAAGCCGAAGCGTTTGCCGTCCTCTTCCCAGGATTTGGCGCCGGCCATGAGGACCTGCGCACAAAGGGCGCCGATACGTTCCACCTCTGACGCGTCCACCGACAGCGGTGCTCCCCGCAACGTCATCAGCTTGCCGTGCAGGGCCGATGCTTCGTTGAGGTCCAGCACCGGTGACAGTTTCAGCGTCGCCTCAGCTGCTTTTCTGGCTGCCATTACATGACTCCCTGACGTCTGAATTGTTGGTAATCCTGGCGGTAATCCGTGCGGCTATCCTCACGGGCCATAAATGATGATTGCTGCCGATCCGCACCGGTGGCGGCAGCGAAATGTTCCTGGCGGGCAATACGAAATTCGCGCACGGTGCGGCCGAGTTCCAGAATGACGGTTTGAAGCGTGTCGGCCTCGGAGGCGCTCGCGCTGATATCGACGGCATTGCGGTCCGCCTGCCGTTGCTGCCCGCCAATATCGGCGGCAACAGACTGCAGTTCGCCGGCCTGCTCGGCCGTAAGCCGCGAGACTTCAGCGATCATGTCGTTGATGCCCGAGACTTGCCGGACGACGCCGCCGATCGCGTCCTGTGTGCGGTTGACCATGCGGACGCCGCCCTCGACCTGGGTCTTCGTGGTTCCGACAAGGCTCTTGATCTCCCTTGCGGCATCTGCAGACCGCTGGGCGAGCGCCCGGACTTCCTGCGCGACGACAGCGAACCCACGACCGCTTTCACCCGCACGCGCCGCCTCGATGCCGGCATTGAGCGCGAGAAGGTTGGTCTGAAAAGCGATCTCGTCAATCGTGCCAATGATCCTGCCGATCTGTTCGGCGGATTGTTCGATGTCCGACATGGCGTCGATCGCCTCGCCGATCGCACGGCCGCTTTCGACGGCCGCGTCGCGGGCGCTCGAAACCGCCTTTTCCGTCGCCGCAATGCGAGCGCCGTTTTCGGCAACGTTCCCGATCAGGGCCTGAATCGCATGCGAGGTTTCGGCAAGGGCTTCGGCCTGCTGGCGTGAACGCTCGGCAATGGAACGGCCGATATCGGCAAAACGTCCGCTCAAGGCCTCCGCCTCGCCGACGCTGTTATGGGCCGCCGTCAACGACGCGCCTATGGTTTCAAGGGCCGTGTTGAATGTTGTCGCGACATCCCGATAGGCGTCTGGAACGTCACCGTCTATCCGTGCGTGCAAATCGCCTGCCGCAAAAGCTTTCAACGCGACGCCGAAGAGGTTTGCCGCTTCAGCCCGGTCATTGTCGCGTTGTTCCTGAAGTTCGCGGCCATGACGCAGGCGTAGTTCATTAAAGCGCAGCGAGACCGCTATCTCGGTATCGACCATCACGAGGCGAACGACATTCTTTACCGCTTCGGCGAGCTCACGGCTCTTCTTGCGGCTACCCGGCAGGATGGATCGGGGCGCGTGTTCCGCCACCAGTCCACCAACGAGGTGCTCCAGAACGACGGCGTGGCTGGCGATTTGCCAGCGCGGATCGAGACCCATGCGGCTGGCATTGTCGGAAAGCACCTTCACCCGCTCGGCATAGAGCGCATCGAAACGTGCATCCGTCAAAACGCTCCAGTGCGACGATTGCAGATCGTGCAGGCGTTCGAGCTGGTTTTCGCTGTCGAAGGACGGGGAACAGTCCGGCATGGACTGGAAACGGGTCATCACATCGCGCAGGCCGGCCTTGACGTAAGGCTCCAGCATGCCGCGATAGCTGCGCAGGAAGTCGGATTGCGTCTCATCGAGGCCGGCAAAACGCAACCGCCCCGCCAGGCTTCCGCCTGCCGATCTGCGCGCTTGATCTGATGGCAAGTCCTGCCCCAACCGACGTCCCCAACAACATGACGGCCGGTGAAACCCGGCCAATTTGCCAAGGTTCAGAACGCCAGCACCCTGAGGGGATTTTTGAACGAACACACCCATCGCGGACGATGCGGCATCGACGCTTGCCAGACCTTCTTGAACCAAGAAACGAAATACCGGATCGGCACCGGTACGGCAGTGCGGCGTCATGCCTGGAAGGGGAGAGACCCCATTCCGCCGTGGAAATACCACCAATCTTTATGGTTAATTCCTTGCTTGAAAGTTAAGAAACGCGGCGTTGCGGGTCAAACGGTAAAATTTGTAAAGTCTTTTAACGGCCCCTGCCCCGACTTTGCCGCAAATGAGCAAAAACAAAAAGGAATTGAGCGCTTCGGGCGGTTTTTCCGGCCTGTGTGCTGGACAAGCGCGGGTGGCTTCCCCTAAAACAAATCAACGGGATATTCGCGCAGCGGTGATGCTTTAAAGAGACGTTTTCGATCAAGGAGATGCCAACTTGCAATGGATGGAGAAAGGCCGCAGTTCAAGGCGCCATCCGCAAGTGCTGATCGGTCTCGTGGTCGCCAGCCTTCTTCTCATGATCGGCTTCCAGGCGCCTTCGGGTATCAAGCCGCTTTCCAAGACCAGCCGCCTCGAACGCATGCAGACCGTCGATCTTGGCCGCTCCCTTTCGCTTCGCGACAAGGATTGCGACAACGGCGGTGATTTCGGTTGCCGGTCAGGCAATGCGGCCCCGGGTATTGGTCAGGACGCGTTTTCCTTAACCGCCGTCAGTGTTGACCTTGAGGCAAAGGCGCGGCTCGTTGCTGTTGCCGTCGCGCCACAAGCGTCCCGAGACTTTGCCAGCGTGGTACCACGCGCGCCTCCGCATCTTATGTACTAGTCATTCCGGCGGTCATCATCATTGGATTCATTGGAATCCTGAGGGATTGGAGTCGTCGGAAATCCGCCGCAAGCTCCCATTCCAGAGAGAAAACCGCTGCCGCATATGACACTTGCAACCATTCTTCCTTTTATTGTCGCATTGCCCTTCGTCGGCGCACTCCTGACGGCGTTCATGCCGCGCGAGGGTGCTGCTGCAGCTCCCGCTTCCGTTGCGGGGGCAGTTGCCCTTTTCGGTCTGGTCAGCAGTATTTTCCTTTATACCAGCGTCAGCGGGGGCGCCGTTCTTAAATACGACGTGGAATGGCTGCCGCAGCTCGGTTTGAACTTCACACTGCGGCTCGACGGATTTGCCTGGATCTTCTCGATGCTGATTACCGGCATCGGCCTGCTGGTGGTGCTTTACGCCCGCTACTACATGTCGACTGAAGACCCCATACCGCGCTTCTTCGCCTTTCTTCTCGCCTTCATGGGTTCGATGCTCGGCGTCGTTCTATCCGGCAACGTCATTCTGCTGTCCATCTTCTGGGAAATGACGAGCATCTTCTCATTCCTTCTGATCGGCTACTGGCACCAGAATGCCGGCGCCCGCGACGGCGCTCGCATGGCGCTGACAGTGACGGGGATTGGTGGCTTCAGCTTGCTGGCGGGTCTGCTGATCCTCGGTCACATGGCCGGCAGCTACGATCTCGACAGGATCATCGAGGCCGGCGCTGCCATTCGCGCGCATCCGCTTTATGTACCTGCGCTCATTCTTATTCTCGGCGGCGCTCTGACAAAGAGCGCGCAGTTTCCCTTTCACTTCTGGCTGCCCAATGCCATGGCGGCACCAACACCCGTTTCCGCCTATCTCCACTCGGCTACCATGGTGAAAGCGGGTGTTTTCCTGCTGGCAAGGTTCTGGCCGGTGCTTGCGGGCACGCCGGAATGGTTCTGGCTGGTCGGCGCGGCCGGCGTCATAACTCTGCTGCTCGGTGCCTACTTTGCCATGTTCCAGCAGGATCTGAAGGGATTGCTGGCCTATTCCACCATCAGCCATCTCGGGCTCATCACCACGCTGTTAAGCCTTGGCAGCCCGCTCGCTGCGGTGGCGGCCATCTTTCACATGGTCAACCATGCCACCTTCAAGGCCTCGCTCTTCATGGCGGCCGGCATCATCGACCATGAGACCGGAACACGTGACATGCGGCGGCTGAGCGGGCTCTATACCTATATGCCGGCAACGGCGACACTCGCCATGGCGGCAAGTGCGGCCATGGCCGGGGTTCCTCTGTTCAACGGGTTCCTCTCCAAGGAAATGTTCTTTGCCGAGGCCGTCGAAACCCATGCCGACTCGCTTCTCGACCGGGCGCTGCCCTATGTGGCAACATTATCCGGCGCATTTGCCGTCGCCTATTCGCTGCGCTTCATTCACACGGTGTTCTTTGGCCCCAAGCCAGTCGATCTGCCAAACCCCAATCCGCACGAGCCGCCGCGCTGGATGCGGTTTCCGATCGAATTCCTCGTCTTCGCCTGCCTGATCGTCGGCATCGTTCCGAGCCTTTCCATCGGCCCGTTCCTGCATACGGCCGTGCTTTCCGTTCTCGGCGCACAGACACCCGTGTACAGCCTGTCGATCTGGCACGGTTTCAATCTGCCGCTGATCATGAGTATCGCGGCGCTGATCGGCGGGGTAACGATCTACGTCTTGCTCGGCGGTTATTTCTCGCGCTGCGATGACGGTCCGCCGATCTTCCGGCATTTGCGGGGTCAGCGCATCTTCGAGCGCATTCTCGTCACCGTGTCCTGGAAGTGGGCGCGGTGGCTGGAAAGCACGCTCGGCACCCGGCGCCTGCAGCCGCAGCTGAGGCTTCTTATCCTCGTGGCGCTTCTTGCCGGTTTCTCGCCGCTCTTCCTTTCGGAATTCGCTCTGTCGCTGCCGCGGGTAACAACCTTCGATCCGATCTTCGCCATTCTGTGGTTGATCGGTATGATTGCGGCCATGGGTGCTGCCTGGCAGGCGAAATATCATCGCCTTGCAGCCCTTGTCATGCTTGGCGTTTCGGGGCTCGTCACCTGCCTCACCTTCATCTGGCTTTCCGCACCGGATCTGGCGATTACCCAGCTTTTGGTGGAAATCGTCACCACCGTTCTCATCCTGCTCGGCCTCAGGTGGTTGCCGAAACGCTTCGAAAAAGTGGACAGCAGCGATGAGTTGCCGGCGCAGCTTCGCCGTGCCCGCGATTTCCTGCTGGCCGCCGCCAGCGGCATTGGAATGTCCGTCATCGCCTATGCCGTGATGACGCTGCCAGTGCCGAATGCCATTGCGACCTATTTCCTCGAACGCGCTTACAGCGAAGGCGGCGGCACCAATGTGGTCAACGTCATCCTGGTCGATTTCCGTGGCTTCGACACCTTCGGCGAAATCGCGGTTCTGGCCATCGTGGCGCTCACCGTCTTCGCGCTGCTTCGCCGTTTCCGTCCCGCCCATGAAAGCATCGGACTTCCGGAACAGCAGCAGATGCAGAACGCCTTCGATGCGGAGCGCCCGGATCGCAGCAAGGGCGATACCGTTCGCGACTATCTCTACGTGCCATCCATCGTGATGCAGTGGATGTTCCCCGTCATCATCACCTTTTCCATTTTCCTCTTCATGCGCGGCCACGATATGCCGGGCGGCGGTTTTGCGGCCGGTATCACCATGGCGATCGCCTTCCTTCTGCAATATCTCGCCGGCGGGGCGCGCTGGGCCGAGGACCGCATCCGTATCCTGCCGCTGCGCTGGATGGGCTTTGGCCTCTTGATGGCGGCGGCGACGGGTATCGGCTCGTGGTACTTCGGCTACCCGTTCTTGACCTCTTATTTCCAGTATACGGAGATACCCTATATCGGCAAAATGCCGACGGCTTCCGCCCTGCTGTTCGATCTCGGCGTCTTTTCGCTGGTCGTTGGCTCCACCGTTCTTATCCTGATAGCACTGGCACACCAATCGTTGCGCAACTACCGCGTTCGCACGCCTGACGCCGCAAAAGCGGAGGACGTGTAATGGAACTCATTCTTTCAATCGGCATCGGCATCATGACTGGCTCCGGCGTATGGCTCATCCTGCGCCCGCGCACCTATCAGGTCATCGTCGGGCTTTCGCTTTTGTCCTATGCCGTGAACCTGTTCATCTTCGGCGTCGGCGGCATCAAGACCAACGCACCGCCGGTGCTGGTGAACGGCGTCGACAGTTCGACGCTTGCCGACCCGGTGCCGCAGGCGCTGGTGCTGACCGCAATCGTGATCGGCTTTGCCACGACAGCGCTTTTCCTCGTCGTGCTGCTCGCAGCGCGCGGCCTCACCGGCACTGACCATGTGGACGGGAGGGAGTCGAAATGATGTCGTTCCCCTTCCACATCGTCATAGCACCCATCCTGCTGCCGCTCATTACCGCCGCGCTGCTGCTGTTCTTTGACGAGCGCCAGCGTGTGGCCAAAGCCGCGATCAGCTTCACCTCCACGGTGCTGCTGCTGGTGGTTGCGATTCTGCTGTTTCGCGAGGTGAACTCAACCGTTAATACCGAGATCGCTGCTGTGGTTTCGAGCGGCGTCTATCTGCTCGGCAACTGGCCGGCACCCTTCGGCATCGTGCTCGTCGCCGATCGCCTGTCGGGCCTGATGGTCCTGTTGACCGCATTGCTCGCCATTCCCTCGCTCATCTATTCGATGGCGAAATGGCACAAGGCGGGCGCCCATTTCCATTCGCTGTTCCAGATGATGCTGATGGGCGTTAACGGCGCGTTCCTGACCGGCGACCTCTTCAACCTTTTCGTATTCTTCGAAGTGATGCTGGCGGCATCTTACGGGCTGCTGCTGCATGGCTCCGGCCAGCAACGCGTCAAGGCAGGGCTGCATTATATCGCCATCAACCTCGTTGCCGCCTTGTTTTTCCTGATTGGCGTCAGTCTGATCTATGGCGTGACGGGCACGCTGAACATGGGTGATCTCGCCCACCGGATAGAGGGGCTGAACCCCGACCAGCGCATGCTGCTGGAAACCGGCTCGGCCATCCTCGGCATCGCGTTTCTGGTCAAGGCCGGCATGTGGCCGCTGAATTTCTGGCTGCCCTCCGCCTATGGTGCGGCATCTGCACCGGTCGGCGGGCTATTCGCGATCATGAGCAAGGTCGGCATTTATGTCATCGCCCGCCTCTCCTTCCTGCTGTTCGGCCAGACGGCCGGGGAATCGGCCGGTTTCGGCCACGATGCGCTGCTGGTCGGCGGCATCGCCACCATCATCTTCGGTGCCATCGGGGTTCTGGCGTCGCAGGCGCTGGGACGGCTTGCCGGCTTTTCGGTTCTGGTCTCATCGGGAACGCTGCTTGCAGCCATGGGTACCGGCAATCCCACGGTGGCGGCCGGCGCACTTTATTACCTTGTCAGCTCCACCCTCACCATCAGTGCCTTCTTCATGCTCATCGAACTTGTCGAGCGCGGGCAGGATGCGGGCGCAAACGTTCTTGCCGTAACCATGGAGGCTTATGGCGAAGGCGAGGAAGAAGACGAGGAAGAGGAAATCGGCGTGACCATGCCTGCCACCATGGCCGTGCTGGGCGCATGCTTTGCCGCCTGCGGCATCCTGCTCGCCGGCCTGCCGCCGCTTTCCGGCTTCATTGCCAAATTCTCGATGCTATCGGCCATTCTCAATCCGTCCGGTCTCGGCGCCAATGACAGCATCTCCACCCTGTCATGGTGGATCGTCTTCCTGATCGTCTTTTCCGGCTTCGCTTCACTGATCTCGATGACCCGTGCCGGCATCCGTACTTTCTGGGCCTCCATCGAAGGCACCGTGCCGCGCGTGCTCGTCATCGAAATCGCACCCATCATGCTGCTTCTCGGCCTGACACTCGCCATGACCGTTCAGGCGGGGCCGGTGATGCGTTACATGCAGGAAACGGCGCGCATCCTCGATCTGCCCGCGAGCTATATCCAGGGCGTCATTTCCGCGCCACGGGCGGGCGGCAATCCGGAGGCAGAGCCATGATGAACCGTGTCCTGCCCTACCCGCTACTGACTGTTTCCCTGATCTTCTTCTGGATGACGATCAACAGTTTCTCGCCGGGGCATCTGCTGCTCGGAACTGCGGTGGCGCTCATCGCTTCCTGGGCGATGGCGTCGCTGAGGCCGGCAAAACCCCGCATTCGCAACTGGCATCGGCTGGTGCAGCTGATCCTTATCGTGCTTTACGATATCGTCAGGTCCAATCTCTCGGTCGCGAAGATCATTCTGTTCAGGCGCGAAAGGGACCGCAAATCGGGTTTTCTGGCCGTGCCGCTCGATATACGCGATCCCATGGCGCTGGCCGTTCTGGCGACAATCCTCACCTCGACGCCGGGAAGCGCCTGGCTTGAATATAATTCCAGTCAGGGCACGCTCCTGCTCCACGTCCTCGACGACGTGGACGAGGCCGCGTGGATAAGCCTCATCAAGAACCGATATGAAAAACTGCTGATGGAGATATTCGAATGAGTTCGATTATCCTTTTCTGGTCCTTTTCGCTGGCGCAGCTGATGCTGGCCATTGCCATGACGATTTCGGTCTATCGCATCGCCATTGGCCCGCGCGCGCAGGACCGGGTGCTCGGCATGGATACGCTCTATGTCAACGCCATGCTGCTGCTGCTGACCTTCGGCCTGCGCACCGGCAACGACATCTATTTCGAGGCATCGCTGCTGATCGCAATTCTGGGCTTCGTCTCGACCGTCGCCCTTTCCAAATTCCTGATGCGCGGGGAGGTCATAGAATGAGCAACGCCGCAGAATTTCCGCTCTGGGCCGCCATCGCCGTGGCTTTCTTCGTCCTCCTCGGCGCCTCCCTGACGCTGATCGGCACTATCGGCTTTGCCAAGCTCAACAGCTTCTATGAACGCCTGCATGCGCCCACACTCGGCACCAGCTGGGGCACGGGCGGCATCGTCATGGCCTCGATCATCTATTTCTCCGTCTCTGGCGGCCGCTTCGCTTTCCACGAAATCTTCATCGGCATTTTCATGACGGTGACGACGCCGGTTTCCCTGATGCTTCTCGGCCGCGCTGCACTTTATCGGGACCGGGCGGAGCAGAATTCGGATAATCGGGAGCATTTATAATTGCTTAGGTGCGCGTTGAAGCAGTGACTTTACGAAAAGTCAGGGAAATCCTCCTGCTTCGAACGGTCTTTACCCCGTTCACGATATCCGATTTGCGAGCCGGAATTTCGTGAGTCCAATGATAACGCCCGGAGCCCATGAGCAGGACACCTGAGCGGGGCTGAAGCACAACGCCACATGTGCCGGATCCGCGCAAATCGCGGAAAACCATCTCGCAAGCGGATAGAAGGCTTATCGACACGATTGTATCGTCGAAACAGGGGACACAATCGACATGCGCGCTGATCCCCTGCCCTGGAAAGTATTCGTTCGCGATAACCTGATCAGGCAAGCTCTCGCAGTGGCCGTCCCTCACTAATCTTCTGGCGAATACGCCCAGCCATGGCGGCAAAGGCCCGAGATAGGCATCCGGCGCAACTGCGCGGGCTTTATAGTCATACCGATAACCGAAATGCTGCACACGACGCTTCAGTTCCGTGCTCCACCCCCCGGAATCCAATATGGTTGCGGTGGCAGCTTCCTCTTGCGGCGAAAGGAAGTCACCGAAATATATGACGCCGGGCGGTAAAGAAGATGGAATTACAGTATGATCCATTTGCGGGCTGTTCTCCCTTTACGATGAAAAACGTGTGTTACAAACTCGTCATTCTCATCTAGCGCAGAGGTGCCGTCATCTTTCGTTTTATGTGTGCGTATCCCGGATAGTCGGAAAACTGAAACGGGTACGCAACCGTTCTAGCAAAACCACTGCGTTCAGCAGCCCGATCCATATCAAAGGCTCCATCGTAGTGAGAACTGTTTACGACAGTAATTGCAACCTTGCCGGAGCTCAAAAGATGGGCTGCGGCACTCCCAAGAAAACGGCGATCAATTTTGTTGTCACGACCATTTCACGCCGAACGGTCACGGGAATGGCAAATCGCCAAGCTGGGCAAAAAATCCATTAAGCAGAGGTTAAGAATCTGCCAAGCATCTGATATTTTTGGTATAATGTTAGCGGACGAAATACACTCACCCAAAAAACATATTTACGAGGATTTTCGCCTACCCGCCCACGAGGCAAATGTTTATTGCCATTATGGCTATCGTTGATTCCCACAAGATTAGGTCGGATCGGTCCGAACACGCACCTATATAAATTTATCAATCTGGAGATTTAATGGTGCCCGGAGGCGGATTTGAACCACCGACACGCGGATTTTCAATCCGCTGCTCTACCAACTGAGCTATCCGGGCACTTCAGGTCCTTGAAGAACCTCCGCTTTTCGCGGTCGGGATCGTTTGCGCCCCGAAAGTGAGCGGGGTTATAACATCTTGTTCGAACATGGCAAGCGCCCTTCCGAAGTTTTTTGACAGTTTTTTCACGGCGCCTGTGGATGGCTGGAAAGAGCGCAGGGCGAAGGCCGGTTCACGCAGGAAAACTGACTGTATGGCCTCCTGATGCCAGAGCGCATTTGCCCGCGTCATGTTTGCGAGGGACCTATCCCGGCCGGTGGCGGGCGCAGCATGGCAGGTGGGGCTATGCTCCTTCGCGGCGCCGTGCTGCGAAACCAAGCGCGAAAGGCACCACGGCTACCAGCGCCGCCATGACGGGCGAAGACGCAAAGATGCGGCTTGCAAGCGAGGTGACGGCTACGGAGCGCACGACCGTCATCAGGCGGGAATTCTCGCGGTCGCGCTCATGGTGGGGCTGTGCGGGCCTGTGGCGGGACATCTCGGCCGCCTCAAGCCGCTTGACATCACGCCGGATCTTTTCGACCTGTTGGCGAAGCTCGTCCAGTTCGGCACGCAGCGCCGGGTCGACGGTATTGGCGGCAGGTGTCCTCCTGGCTGCGGTTTTTTCCACCGTCTCTTCGGCGGCCACAGCTTCCGCCTCTTCGTCCAGTTCGGCCAACTCGTCGTCCAGGTCTGATGGCTTATCGAAACCGTGGGATCGCAGTGGTGCTTTCATCGCTGTCTCCTGAGGCGTGCTGAATTGCGGCGGCGGGCGCTTTTGCCCGGTCAGACTTTTCAACGCCTCAGCCCGGCAAAGGATGCATGGAAGCGGGTAGACAGGCATAATAAAACAGGCCCCGAAGGGCCTGTTCAATCATCTCACTGGAGCCTCAGGCCGCCTTCGCGGCGCTGGCATAGGGATCGAAGCGACCGTAGAAGGTCTCGCCCTTGGCGGCCATTTCCTTCAGCAGCGGCGTCGGCTGGAAGCGCGGTCCGTATGTCTCGCTGAGCTTTTCGGCGAGCGCGACGAAGCTCTTCACGCCCATGCCGTCAATGTAGGACAGCGCGCCTCCGGTATAGGGCGCGAAGCCGAAACCGAGGATGGAACCGACATCCGCCTCACGCGGATCGGTAACGATGCCTTCTTCCACCGTGCGGGCGGCTTCCAGCGCCACGGTGACGAGGAAGCGCTGCTTCAGCACCTCCATATCCACGTCTTCAGGCTTCTGCTGCGGATAGAGGTCCTTCAGGCCAGGCCAGAGGGACTTCTTGGCGGGCTTTGGCGGGTAGTCGTAAAAGCCCTTGGCGTTCTTACGGCCAAAGCGGCCCTCGCCTTCCACCAGCTTCTTCACCAGCTCCATATGGCGCGGATCGACCGCCTTTTCGCCGAGATCGGCGACGGTGGCTTTCAGGATCTTGTAGGAAAGATCGATGGCCACTTCGTCGTTTAGCGCCAAGGGGCCCACCGGCATACCGGCGAATTTCGCTGCATTTTCGATCATCGCGGGCGGCACGCCTTCGATCAGCATGTCGTAGCTTTCGGCCATGTAACGCAGCACGCAGCGATTGACGAAGAAGCCGCGGGTGTCGTTGACGACGATCGGGGTCTTCTTGATCTTGGCCACATAATCAAGTGCGACGGCGAGCGCCTTGTCGCCGGTTTCCTTGCCGAGGATCACTTCCGTCAGCATCATCTTCTCGACCGGCGAGAAGAAGTGGATGCCGATGAAATCGGTCGGACGCCTGGAGTTCTTTGCCAGCCCCGTGATTGGCAAGGTGGACGTGTTGGATGCAAAGATTGCGCCTTCGGGCAAAACGGCTTCCACGGCCTCGATGACGGCTTTCTTCACGTCGCGGTCTTCAAAGACGGCCTCGATAACGAGATCCGCATCAGACAATGCAGTGTAATCCGCCGTGGGAGTGACGAGATCGAGCAGGGCCTTGCCTTCATCCTGCGTCAGCCTGCCCTTGCCGATGGCGGCCTTGACGCTTTCCTCGCAATGGCCCTTGCCCTTGTCTGCGGCTTCCTGATCGCGATCCACCAGCGTGACGGGAATACCCGCTGCGGCGGTGACGTGAGCGACGGCCGCCCCCATGAAGCCCGCGCCAACGACGCCAACCTTTTTGAACTCCGTCTTCGGCTGGCCGGCCGGACGGCGCGCGCCCTTGCCCAGCTCCTGCATGGAAATGAACAGCGAGCGGATCATGCCGAAGGCTTCCTTCGAGCGAAGGATTTCGGTGAAATAACGCTGCTCCACCTTCAGCGCCGTATCGAAAGGCAATTGCAGCCCTTCATAAACGCATTTGAGGATGGCGAGTGCGGCCGGATAGTTGCCGGCGCTTTCGCGGCGGAGGATCGCCGGAGCAGCGGGCCACAGCTGGGCAGCCGCAGGCGTCCAAATGCCGCCGCCGGGCGCCTTGAAGCCCTTTTCATCCCAGGGCGCGACCGGCTTCAGGCCGTCCTTGATCATCTGCTTTGCGGTTGCGACCAGCTGATCCGGCTCGACTACCTGGTGCACCAGCCCCATGGCCTTGGCGCGCGCGCCGGTCAGCGACTGGCCCGTCGTCATCATCTGCAAGGCGGATTGCGCGTCCGTCAGACGCGGCACGCGCTGCGTGCCGCCAGCGCCCGGGAAGATGCCGACCTTGACTTCCGGCAGTGCAATCTTGAGGCTCTTGGCGCTGGAGGCCACGCGGCCGTGGCAGGCGAGTGACAGTTCGAAAGCGCCCCCCATGCAGGTGCCGTTGATGGCCGAAACCCAGGGCTTGCCGTTGGTCTCGATCTTGCGGAACAGGCCGGTCATGCGGCCCACCAGCTCGAACAGCTTTGCTGCCGCCTGATCCGGGTTCTTCGTCTTCTCGTCATTGTAGAAGGAGAACATCGACTTGATCATCGACAGATCGGCGCCGCCGGAAAAGGTGCTTTTGCCCGACGTGAAGACGACGCCCTTGACGGCGCTATCGGCGACGGTGGCGTCGAGAATGGCGTTCAACTCGTCCATCACCTCTGACGTGAAGACGTTCATGGACTTTTCCGGCATGTCCCAGGTGACGAGGGCAATGCCGTCTGCGTCCGTCTCGATGGTGAAATTGGTGTAAGTGCTCATTTGGGATTCCTCTTCCCTGAATCGTAATGGCCGCTTCGCTTTACTCGTCATCCTCGGGCCTGACCCGAGGATCCAAGCACCGGGGATAAATCCTCTGGTCAAGCCCAAGGATGACGGAAGCGGGCCGTAGCCGCTGTCTCAAACCCGCTCGATAACCGTCGCGGTGCCCATGCCCGCGCCGATGCAGAGCGTGACGAGCGCGGTGTTCAGATCGCGCCGTTCCAGCTCATCCAGCACCGTACCAAGGATCATCGCGCCGGTTGCACCCAGCGGATGGCCCATGGCGATTGCGCCGCCATTGACGTTCATGCGGTCGTGGTCAATGTCGAAAGCCTGCATGTAGCGCAGGACCACGGCGGCGAAGGCTTCGTTGAGTTCGAAGAGATCGATATCGGCAAGCGACATGCCGGTCTTCTTCAGCAGCTTTTCGGTAACATCCACCGGGCCGGTCAGCATCAGCGCTGGGTCGGAGCCGATATTAGCGAAAGCCTTGATGCGGGCACGCGGCTTCACGCCCATTGCTTCGCCGCCCGCCTTCGAACCAACCAGCACGGCGGCCGCGCCATCGACGATACCCGACGAATTGCCGGCGTGGTGCACGTAGTTGATCCGCTCCACTTCCGGGTGGGCCATGATGCCGACAGCTTCGAAGCCACCCATTTCACCAGGCATCTGGAAGGACGGGTTGAGCGAAGCCAGCGCCTGCATATCGGTGCCGGGGCGCATGTGCTCGTCGCGGTCAAGGATCGTCAGGCCGTTCTGGTCCTTCACCGGAATGACCGATTTGTTGAAATAGCCTTTTTCCCAGGCATGCGCCGCGCGCTTCTGGCTTTCGACGGCATAGGCGTCGACATCGTCACGGGAGAAACCATATTTGGTGGCGATGAGATCGGCCGACACGCCCTGCGGCATGAAGAAGGCCGGGAAGTTGACCGAGGGGTCCATGTACCAGGCACCGCCCGACATGCCCATGCCGACGCGGGACATGCTTTCGACACCGCCGGCGATGACGATATCGTCCGAACCGGCCTTCACCTTGCCCGCCGCGAAGTTGATGGCGTCGAGACCAGAGGCGCAGAAGCGCGAGATCTGCATGCCCGGCGCCCTGTTGGAATAACCGGCCTCGAAGGCGGCGGCTTTTGGGATCACCGCGCCGGCATCCATGACAGGATCGACGCAGCCCATGATGATGTCATCGACGGCAGAGGTATCCAGCCCGTTGCGGTCGCGGATGGCTTCCAGCGTCTTGGCGGCAAGGCGAACGGAGGGCACCTCATGCAGGCTGCCATCCTTCTTGCCGCGTCCGCGCGGGGTGCGGACATGGTCGTAGATAAATACGTCGGTCATAAACTTTCTCCCTTGCACCGTATTCTCAGTGCATTAAACTCATCTCAGCGTCCATTTTCCGCGGCGATCATCATCAGCGGCAACAAGGCGTCCCTTTTTTCTCAACTCCGTCGCCGCCCAACGCATGTCGTATTGCCACGAATAAAAAAGATCGTGCCCGCGCAGGTCCTTTTCGTGATGGTCCCAAATGTACTTGGCTACATACAAAATTGATCCTTCGCCTTTATTCGCCTTAAGCGCCTCGACTACCCAATCTGTTAGATCTGCCTTCGTGACCATTGGAACCCTCGTTCTCAGAATGCTTCCGCGACCAGTTCCATCATGGTGTCCGCGCCGGTTTCGATGCGGGCCTTGCGCAGCGCCGTTTCCGGCATGATGCGCTCCATGTAAAACTTCGCCGTGACAAGCTTGGTCTTGAGGTAATCCTCATCCGAAGCGCTGCCTGCTGCAAGCGCTTCGCTGGCGGCTTTCGCCATGCGCGCCTGCATGTAACCCAGCACCACGATGCCGAAGAGGTGCATATAGTCGGTCGAGCCGGCACCGGCATTGTCTGGCTTGGCCATGGCGTTCTGCATGAACCACATGGTTGCGGCCTGAAGGTCGTTCAAGCCCTTCTTCAGGCCCTTGGTGTAGAGGCTGAGCTTTTCATCGGCGCGGTTTTCCTCGCAGAAATCGCCGATTTCCTTAAACAAAGCCATCACGGCACGGCCGCCATTCATACCGAGCTTGCGGCCGACCAGATCGAGCGCCTGAATACCGTTGGCGCCCTCATAGATCATGGTGATACGCGCATCGCGGACATATTGGCTCATGCCATGTTCTTCGATGTAGCCGTGACCGCCAAAGACCTGCTGCGCCATCACCGCGTGGTCAAAGCCCTTGTCAGTCAGAACACCCTTGAGGATCGGGGTGACGAGACCGATCAGGTCGTCTGCGGCCTGCCGTTCCTTCTCATCGGTGGAACGGTGGGCGATATCGGATTGCAGCGCTGTCCACAAAAGGAAAGCGCGGCCTGCCTCGTTATAGGCCTTGATGGTCATCAGCGTGCGGCGAATATCCGGGTGCACGATGATCGGATCGGCCTTCTTGTCCGGGAACTTGGCACCGGACAGCGAGCGGCCCTGAATGCGCTCTCGGGCGTATTCGACGGCGTTCTGATAGGCGATTTCGCCTACGGAAAGCCCCTGCAGGCCGACGCCGAGGCGCGCCTCGTTCATCATCACGAACATGGCCGAAAGGCCCTTGTTTTCCGCACCGAGCAGATAACCCGTCGCATCATCGTAATTCATGACGCAGGTGGCGTTGCCGTGAATACCCATCTTGTGCTCGATCGCACCACAGGTGACGCTGTTGCGCTCGCCGAGCGTGCCGTCTTGCCTGACAAGGAATTTCGGCACGATGAAGAGAGAAATCCCTTTGGTGCCTTCAGGAGCGCCCTCGATGCGGGCAAGCACCAGATGGACGATATTATCGGTCATGGAATGTTCGCCGGCGGAGATGAAAATCTTCTGACCGGAAATCTTGTAAGTGCCGTCGCCCTGCGGCACGGCCTTGGTGCGCAGGAGACCGAGATCGGTGCCGCAATGGGGTTCGGTGAGGTTCATGGTGCCGGACCAGATACCTTCGACCATTTTCGGCAGATAGGTCTGCTTCTGCTCCGGAGTACCGTGAACGAGAACGGCGGCAATAGCGCCCTGTGTCAGGCCGGGATACATCATCAAGGACAGGTTGGCGGAAGACATATATTCGCCGATCGCCGCATGCAGCGTATAGGGCAGGCCCTGCCCGCCAAATTCCTGGGGAACGGCAAGGCCGATCCAGCCGCCTTCGCAATAGGCGTCATAGGCTTCCTTGAAACCATCGGGCACGGAGACAGAACCGTCATCGGCGCGCTTGCAACCCTGCTGGTCACCGGAAAGATTGAGTGGGAAAAGTCGTTCCTCGGCAAGCTTTGCCGCTTCGCCGGTGATTGCCTCGATCATGTCGGGCGTCGCATCCTCGAAGCCGGGCAGGTTATTATACCGCTCCAGGCCGAGAACGTCATTCAGGATAAAAAGCGTGTCCTTAACTGGGGCCTTGTAAACAGGCATTACCGATGTTCCTCCGCATCGTGGGCGCCGGAGATAATCCGGCCGATATGACGTGACAATATTTGACGTGCGCGTAAACGTCAAATAAATTCCATGGGGTTATCGCTCTCCCTTTTTGCGTAATTTGCATCCGAACTGCCGCGGGGCTCGGCCTGCATCGCAAAAGTTAAAAAATTCCGACCTTGGTTAACCACTTCTTTACCACGTTTCGTGAATTCTCCCGATGGAGGTAACTGCTTCGTTCATCGGCGCATTTTCCTCCACGGGGGCAAATACCGGCTCTAGAATTGCTGCATGTTGCGGCGACGGCGTGTCCAAACAGGCAACGTCGCGACAGATAACCGGGCACGGCGGGCGGAAGCGAAGCGAGCGAAAAGATGAACGGATTGCGATCGAAAACCCAACAGCCAAGCGACAGGTCGTCGCTTGATGCTCTCAATCGCACCATTGAAGGCCTTGAAGCCCGCATCGAAGGGTTGATGAGCCAGAAGTTTCCGCGCGACCAGCGGGCCGCTGGCGCCGCGCCGGAAACGAAGAGCGAAACCTATGCCGCACCACGCGAGCCACGCACGAGCTTGACGCCACCGCAACTTGATCCCGTCAACGAAATACGCCAGCGCCAGCGTCTGCTGGAGACCAGCTTCCAGCGCCCGCAGGAACCTGCCGCCCGCCCGGAACGCACGATCACACGGCCACTCGCGCCGGAATATCGGCAGAGGGAGCCCCAGCCGGCTCCTCAGGCCGCACCGCGCGCACGCGCCATCCCGCCCTATCAGGAGCCACGCAATGACGCGGCCCTGCAGGAAATCGCGCAGGCACTCGTGAACCTCCGCCACGAATTGAAGCACGATATTGCAGAGGGCGTTGCGCGGGAGGCGCAGGGACTGCGCGCGGAAATCCGCAATATCCGCGCCGCGGCGGAAGACCAGCAATTCATCGGCGATCTGCGCGATGACATCGCACGGCTTGCCGGAAGCATCGACCAGCTCGGCAATCTGGCATCTCCGGATGTCTATGCGCTGCGCAACGAATTCGAGGACCTGCGCCTCACCATTGACCAGCTCGCACGCGAAGACAGCGTCCATCGGATCGAAAGCCGCTGGAACAATGTGGAAGACACGCTGCGTGGTTTCGATGCTGGCGCCCTTCAGGATGAAATCGTCTCCCTCGCCTATCGTCTCGATGACATCAAGACGCAGCTCGGCGGCATGAGCAACAATCCGGCCGTTCGCGTGCTCGAGGAGAAGCTGATCGCGATCGCCAGCGCGGTCGAGCAACTCGGCAAGCACATGCAGCCGAATGAAGCGGTCTTTAGCGAACAGTTTTCCGGTCTCGATCAGCGGCTGGACGAAATCAGCCGCGCCATTGCGGCGACCGGCACACGCGCCAATGCGCAGGCAACCGACAATGCGCTCGCCCAGCGACTGGAAAACCGCCTGAACGGCCTCGCCGAACAGCTCGGTGATATCAACCGTCTCGCCGCTGCAAAACCGGAACCCTCCGTTGATCTTACTGCGCGCCTTGAAGCGCTGGCCGGCAAGATCGATGAGCTGAGCACCGCGCGCGATGCAGCGCAACTGCATGAGCGACTGGACCAGCTTTCACTGCTTCTGGAACGGTCGCAGCGCCCTTCGCAACAGGCGGAGCTGACGTCTTTCCTCAGCGACATTTCTCGCAAGATCGATGCGCTCGACCACGGCACAGTCAATGAGGGTCTGGCCGAACGGCTCGACACGCTCTCTCGGCAGATCGAGGAGCTCGATTATCGCTATAGCCAGCCGCAGCTGGCATCGGGCCTCAGTGAAAGCGCCTTTTCGCGCCTGGAAGAGCGGCTTGGCACTATCGCCGCGCGACTGGATGAGACCGCCCATGCCGCCCCCGCTGACAGCCATGCGCTGGCGAGCCTTGAAAACCAGATCGCCCATCTCTCGACGCTGATCAGCCAGCCGGTTCAGATGCAGGCCGCAGGCATGTCGCCTGAACTCGATGCGCGCATGGCGGCGATCGAAGACTATATGGCTTCGAACGACGAATATATCATCGAAGCGGCCCGGCAGGCAGCCGAGGCCGTTCTCGACGCCTATACCCGCAACAACCTCTCGGCCGGCGCGAACATCGCCGACATGTCGATGCTGACCGATCTCGCGGCCGATTTGCGCAACCTTGAAGCGCTGAGCCGCAACACCGAAGAGCGCACGCACCGCACCTTCGAAGCACTGCACGAAACGCTGGTGCAGATTGCCGGCCGCCTGGATAATCTCGACAACGGACCGTCTTACCGCGACGAGCCCACCCGTCACGTTGCAGAGCAGGCTGTTGCCGCAGGCCGCGAAGACGTCGCGATGCCGGCCGCCATATTCCCGGAAGAAGGCTATATAGCCGAAGAGCAGGCCATTCTTGAGGATGTCAGCGACAACGACGCGACCGCCATCGTGCCGCCCGCTGCCGTCAAGCCCGCAAAAGCAGAGAAAACGAGCCTGCTCGCCGGGCTGACGAAGCGCTTCAAAACAAGCACGGCGAAGCCCGCAAAGACCAAGGAAGAACCCGTATCGGCCTCTTCCGCCCGCACCCAGGTTGAGCCTGCCCCGTCGCTTGATCCGATCGACGTTCTGCCAGCCGGTCAGGAGAACGAACTCCTGGAGCCCGGTTCGGGCGCGCCTGATATCAAGAAAATCCTGGAACGCGTGCGCGCCAGCCAGGTGGCCGCCACCGGCAAGGCCGTGGACGCGGAAGGACGGACGGACTTTATCGCCGCCGCCCGCCGTGCCGCGCAGGCCGCCGCGATGGAAACAGCGCCGGAAAAGCTTGAAACCGGCAAAAAGAAAAGAAAGACCGAAACTTCGGCTCTTTCGCGTTATCGCCGGCCGCTGCTGCTCGGTATCGGCGCGATCCTTCTGGCGATGATGGCCATGCCCCTCGTCAAGACACTGATCAGCGGCACGGAAGCCCCGGCGCCGGTGATTGAACAGAAGATGGACAATGCACCGGTTTCCGCCCTACCCGAAACCGGCGACAAGGCCGTCACCATACCGTCTGACCTCGCGATCGAATCCGGGCAGGCAGCCCCGGCCGATAGCATCGAGAACTCCACTCCGGCACAGAATACCATTGACCACCGGACCATTGGCGGTGCGCCGCTACCCGAGGAGCCGCCGGTCGCCGATGTTCCCGCCGTGGATCCCGCAAAATCCGGCACCGTCGCGCAGGCAGAATCGCCGAAACCGGCTGAGGCCGTCTTCACGGCCGCTCCCGCCGACGGCGCCATCGTCGTTCCCGCCGGGATAGAGCCCGCATCGCTTGCTGAAGCCGCCGCCAAGGGCGACACGCAGGCGCTATTCGAAATCGCAGCCCGCTACACCGACGGTCGCGGCGTTGCCGCCGACCGTGCCGAAGCCGCGAAGTGGTACAAGCTGGCTGCCGATCGCGGTCTTGCGCCCGCGCAATATCGTCTCGCCAATCTTTACGAGAAGGCGAACGGCGTCGAACGCAACCTTCCGGAAGCGAAGCGCTATTACACGCTGGCCGCCGAACAGGGCAATGCGGGCGCCATGCACAATCTTGCCGTCCTGCTCGCTTCCGACGCGGCGGGCCAGCCGGATTTTGCTGCCGCCGCGCAGTGGTTCATCAAGGCCTCCGAACTCGGTGTGCGCGACAGCCAGTTCAATCTTGCCATCCTCTACGCGCGCGGCAGCGGCGTGAAACAGGATATCGAGGAATCCTACAAGTGGTTCGCCATTGCCGCCAAGGATGGCGATGCCGATGCCGCCCAGAAGCGCGACGAAGTGGCGGGGGCCTTGAACCCGCAGCAGCTCCAGAGCGCCAAGGCCAAGGTGGAGGCGTGGAAGGTCAAGCCGCTTTCGGAAGATGCCAACAGCGTCAACCCGCCGGAAGAGTGGGCTGGCAAGGAAGGCGTGAAAACCGCCTCCGTGGACATGGAAAAGGCGATCCGCAACATTCAGGCGATCCTCAACAAGAACGGCTTCGATGCCGGGCAGCCGGACGGCAAGCTCGGCAAGAACACCGTGACGGCCATCAAGGACTTTCAGAAATCCGTGGGCCAGACCCCGGACGGGCGCATTACCAACGAACTGGTGACAGCGCTTCTCGCCCGCAATAAATAATGGTTCTGAAACCCAAAAAGCGGCCCCCCGGCCGCTTTTTGGCAACGCCTGACAGGAATGTGGGCGGCTGCCTTCGCCAGACCTCTATCTTTCCAAATTATCAACGTATTTACCGTTGAATGTTGACAGGTTAGGCCCTCGCGGGCATGACGGATGAAGGCTGGGCATGCCCGGTCTTTTCAGACAGAAAGTGTAAATCGCGGCAAGGCCCCCTCACCGGACAAGCCATGCCGCCCGGAACCATTTGCCCGAGGTCCGAGCCGTGACTGTCTATCTGCCGATCGCAGAACTGTCGGTGAATATTTTCATCATTCTCGGCATGGGCGCGGCCGTCGGTTTTTTGTCCGGCATGTTCGGTGTGGGCGGTGGCTTTCTGATCACCCCGCTGCTGATTTTCTACAATATTCCGCCAGTCGTGGCCGTGGCGACGGGCGCCAACCAGGTGGTGGCCTCCTCCGTTTCAGGCTCGATCACCCATTTCCGGCGTGGAACCCTCGACGTCAAGCTCGGCAGCGTTCTGCTCGTCGGCGGCCTCCTGGGCGCCACGGTCGGCGTGTGGATATTCTCGTTACTTCGCAGCATCGGCCAGCTCGACCTCATCGTTTCGCTGCTCTACGTCATCCTGCTCGGCACCGTAGGCGGGTTGATGCTGAAGGAAAGCATTTCGGCACTTCGCCGCGCCGCCCGCAACGAGACGGTGACGCTGCGCCGGCCGGGACACCACAACTGGGTACACCGCCTGCCGCTGAAAATGCGGTTCAAGAAATCGAAAATCTATCTCAGCATCATTCCAGTCGTCACGCTCGGTTTCGGCATCGGCATACTCACCTCCATCATGGGTGTGGGCGGCGGTTTCATCATGGTGCCGGCGATGATCTATCTGTTACGCATTCCCACCAGTGTGGTTGTCGGCACCTCACTGTTCCAGATCATTTTCGTCACCGCATACACGACCGTCGTACAGGCAGCGACCAACTACTCCGTCGATGTGGTGCTGGCCTTCATCCTGATGGTGGCTGGCGTCATCGGCGCGCAATATGGTGTACGCGTCGGCCAGAAACTGCGCGGCGAACAGCTGCGTGCGCTGCTGGCGCTTCTTGTCCTCGCCGTCGCCCTTCGCCTTGCGGTATCGCTGGTGGTGCGGCCGGAAGACCTGTTTTCGGTCGCCGTCGGGGGGTTAGGTTATTGACCCGCCATTTGTTGCTTGTTGCCCTTGCCCTGCTCTCCTGTCTTGCCTTCGGGCAAACTGCTTCCGCCCAGACGCCGCCGCTTGCGCTGCCGCCGGGTCCGCAGCAGCGCCCCCTGCAGGAAAACATCGAAATCGGCGCTTCGACGACGGAAATTCCGATAGCCTCGGATTTTCGCGGGGCGGATTTCACGCTCTTCGGGGCGCTCAACAATACCGACCAGCTGCTGCTGGCCATCGGGCAATATGACATCGTGGTGACGCTGGAAGGGCCGAGCGACTACATGACCGTGCGCAAGAAGGAGCGTGTGGCAGGCATCTGGATCAATACCAGCGCCATCACCTTCACGCCGCTGCCGGAATCCTACTCCATGGCCAGCACCCGCAATATCAGCGATGTCGCCTCCCCCGGAACGCTGCGCGCCATGGGGCTCGGCGTCGACCATCTGTCGCTCAAAAGCGCTGTCTTTTCGGGCGTGCCCGACAATGTCTTCGATTTTCAGGAGGCCTATCGTCGGCTCAAGCTTTCGAGCGGCATCTACCGCAATGATACGACCGGGGTGAGGCTGGAACGCACGGGCCTATTTTGGGCGACCTTGCGCCTGCCCGCCAACGTGCCGAACGGGGTGCACACGGCGCGCGCCTATCTCTTCAAGAGCGGCAAATTCATCGCCCAGCGCGAATTAAAACTGCGCGTCGTCAAGACCGGCATGGAACAGGCGATCACCGATGCCGCGCATCAGACGCCGCTTGCTTACGGCGCGCTTTGCGTTCTGCTCGCCGTCGTTACCGGCTGGGGCGCCAGCATCATCTTCCGCAAGGACTGAGCGTTTTCAATCGCGCAAAAGAGAGCGTCTGCCACCCGCACGGGCAAAGATAGCATTCGCTTCCTTCCGGGGTTTGCTGTAAAATTCAAGGCGTTACAAACGCACGCAGCTGATGGCGGCAAGTGCGGTTGTAACAGGGATGAAAAGGAGAAATGTCATGTTCAAGCACATTCTCATTCCCACCGATGGCTCGCCGCTGGCGCAGATCGCAATCGACCAAGGGTTCGCTCTCGCCAAGGAGGCAGGCGCAAAGGTGACCGTGGTGACGGTATCGGAACCCTTTCATGTGATTGCCAGCGATGTCGAGGACATTGCCGCCATTGCCGAAGAGGAATTCCACCGTTGCGAAGAGGCGGAGCATCTGCTTCGCGATACGCAGGCGCATGCCACCGCCATGGGGCTGGATTGCGAGGCCCTGCTGGCGCGGGCGGGGCGGCCGGACGAGGCGATCATTGAAATAGCCGACAAGACCGGCTGCGACCTCATCGCCATGGCCTCGCACCGGCGCAGGAGTTTCGTCGAGATGCTGCTCGGCAGTGTGACCGCCAAGGTGCTGAAGAATTCGAAGATACCGGTATTGGTCTACCGCCAATAGGCTGCGCTAAAATCTCAGCCGAGCAGACTGGAAAACCGCACCGAGTAGATGCGATCTCTCCCCATCAGATGCGCGACGAGAGCGGCATGATCGAACAGGCCGCGCATTGCCTTGTGGCGTAAATCCAGCCCGCCGCTCAACACCCCGAATGCCGGCATCAACAGACGCGAACCATCGGTGGCGAAACAGGGCCGCCGCACTGTCTTCTCGCGGCGTCGCACAGTGGCAGAGGGATGCAGGTGACCGGCGATTTCACCGGCCGCATCGCCCGGCTTAGGCTCGTGGCGGAAAACGAGATTGCCGTAAAACATCTCATCCACCGAAGAACCCGGCAGATCGACCGTGCCATCGGGGTCGTGGTTGCCGTTGATCCATATCCATTCGCGACCGCGGGCCATCTCGCGGATCAGTTCGCGCAACGGCAGCGGCAGGTGCTGGGAGCCGACGCGATCATGAAAATTGTCGCCCAGGCTGACGACGATCTTCGGATCGTAGCGGCTGATGAGGGAAGACAGTATCTTGAGGGTGGCGATGGTGTCGTAGGGCGGCAGCATGCGTCCACGCCTTGCAAAAGCCGCACCCTTTTCCAGATGCAGGTCGGAAACGACGAGCAGCGACAGGTCGGGCAGGTAGAGCCCACCCAAAGGGTCGCACCAGGCGGAAACGCCGTTGATGGCGGTCTCGCTGCCCAGGCATTCGAAGCCGTTGGAAAACCTGTCGCTCAATGTCAGCCGGCTCAGCACTTTTATCGTTGTTCCTTCAATGCATACTTCAGCACATGGGCATATTTCAGGACATGGCCTCGGCGATCAGCTCATCGGCAGCTTCCGCCAGCACATCGTCCATCGCTTCGCCCGCCACCGTCTCCCGGCCGATTTCCAGCATGACCGGAACGGCGAGGGGCGAAACGTGCTCCAGCGCGCGATGCGTGGTGTGTCCCTTGATTCGCTTCAGCATATCGCCAAGACGGCCAATATCCAAAAGTCCTGCTGCGGCATCGCGTCGCGTCGCTTCCAGCAGGATATGATCCGGCTCATGGCTGCGAAGAACGTCATAAATAAGATCGGCGGACACCGTGACCTGCCGGCCGGTCTTTTCCTTGCCGGGATGGCGGCGTTCGATCAGCCCGGAAATGACTGCGCAATTGCGGAAGGTGCGTTTCAGCATGAAGGATTCGTCCAGCCATGCTTCCAGATCGTCGCCAAGCATGTCCTCATCGAGAAGGTCGGCCAGCGACAGGCGGTGGGATTTCAGCCGCATGCCGATATCCTCCATGGCCCAGATGGCGAGCGAATAATCGGTGGCGACGAAACCCATCGGTTTTGCCCCGGCCCGCTCCAGCCGCCGCGTCAGAAGCATGCCGAGCGTCTGATGCGCCAGCCGTCCCTCGAAGGGATACATGACCATGAAGAAGCGCTTACGGAAGGGGAAGGTCTCCACCAATAGCTCGTCGCGCTTGGGAATGATCGACTTCTCCTTCTGGATTGCCAGCCAGTCGCGAACCTGATCCGGCAGGGCATGCCACCGTGTCGGGTCTGCCAGCATGGAGCGCACTTGATCTGCCAGGTAGGTGGAAAGCGGAAATTTGCCACCGGCATAGGAGGGTATCTTCGGATCCATGGAAAAGGCCTGTGAGACCAGGCATTCATTCTCCCTGATGCCCTCGAACCGCAGCACCTTGCCGGCAAAGAGAAAAGTATCGCCCTGCACCAGCTGCTCTAGGAAATATTCCTCGACCTTGCCGAGCGACATGCCACCGCGACCGACCGTGCCCTTGGCATTGCGCTTGACCATGCGGACATTGAGTTCCGCCGCCTCGACGATGGTGCCGAGGTTGAGGCGATATTGCTGCGCTACCGCCGGATTGGACACGCGCCAGCGACCGTCCTTCATCTGGCGGATGCGGGCATAACGTTCATAGGTGCGCAGCGCGTAGCCGCCGGTGGCAGTAAAATCCACCACCCGATCGAAGGTGGCACGCGGCAGGTCGGCATAGGGCGAGGCGCTGGTGACTTCGCGATAGAGTTCATCCGCATCGAAAGGCTCGGCACAGGCCATGCCGAGTACGTGCTGGGCGAGAACATCAAGCGCGCCTTCGGCGATCGGCGGCGTATCCTGCGCGCCGATATAGTTGGCATCCAGCGCTGCCCGGCATTCCATCACCTCGAAGCGGTTGGCGGGAACGAGGATCGCCTTTGACGGCTCGTCCATGCGGTGATTGGCGCGGCCGATACGCTGGGCAAGGCGGCTTGCGCCCTTCGGCGCGCCGACATGCACGACGAGGTCGACATCGCCCCAGTCTATCCCGAGATCAAGCGTGGAGGTCGCGACGACGGCGCGCAGCTTGTTTTCCGCCATCGCCGCTTCGACCCTGCGGCGCTGGCCGGCATCAAGCGAGCCGTGATGCAGCGCGATCGCCAGATTGTCGTCATTGACGGTCCAGAGTTCCTGGAAGACCCTTTCGGCCTGGGAGCGAGTGTTCACAAAGACCAGCGTGGTCTGATGCCGCTTCAGCGCCTCGTACAAATCCTTGCCGGCATAACGTGCCGAATGGCCGGACCATGGGATGCGTTCTTCCGTGTGCAAAATGGAAATATCGGGCTTTGCACCGCCTTCGACGGTTATCAAACCGGCCGGCGGCTTCCCCTGCCCCTGCGGTGCAAGATAACGGCGCAAATCCATCGGCTCCGCCACCGTGGCCGAGAGGCCGATGAAACGGACATCGGGCGCATGCCGGCGCACGCGGGCGAGCGCCAGCGACAACAGATGGCCGCGTTTGGAGGTGACGAGCGAATGCAGCTCATCCAGCACCACATATTTCAGGTCACGGAAAAAGCGCTCGGCCTCCTTGTTGGCGAGCAGCAGCGAGACCTGTTCCGGTGTGGTCAGCAGGATATCCGGCGGGCGCACCTTCTGGCGCTGGCGTTTCGCCTGGGGCGTATCGCCGGTGCGGGTTTCGATGACAATCGGCAGACCCATTTCGGAAACGGGCTTGGTGAGATTACGCTCGATATCGACTGCAAGCGCCTTCAGCGGTGAGATGTAGAGGGTGTGCACGCCGACAAAGCCGGAGCCAGGCGGTATCTTGCCCCGCTCTGTCAGATCGGTGAGCGAGGCCATGAAGCCGCCCAACGTCTTGCCAGCGCCGGTGGGCGCGATCAGCAACATGTTCTCGCCGCCCCGTGCCCGCGCCATAAGCTCCAGCTGATGGGCGCGCGGAGACCACCCTTTTTCGACAAACCATTTCTGGAATGAAAGGGGCAAGGTGCCGACATCTACGCCGGAAATGGGGGACTCGGTGTGTTTCACGCCTTTAACGTAGTGAAAAACCTGAGAAAAAGAAGGGCGGAACAGGGCCACTTGACAGGAAAACATAATCATGGATAAATAATATCCATGATAGCGCAGCAACAGGACATGGAAAAGACCGATGAAACTCGGGGACGGCGTTGAACAGGCCATTCACAGCGTGGGAATGCTGGCGGGACTTTCCGAAGGCGGCGTGTTGTCCGCGGCCGCGCTCGCGGAATTCCACGGCGTTTCCACCAGCTATCTTCTGAAGCACCTGCAATCATTGTCCAGCGCGGGAATAGTTGCCACGGTGCCGGGGCCGAAGGGCGGCTATCGTCTGGCGCGACCGACTGACAAGATCACCCTGCTGGACATCGTTCTGGCCGTTGAAGGGCCGCAGCCGGCTTTCCGTTGCGCAGAAATCCGGCAACGCGGTCCAAACCCATTGCCGGGCAGGTATTTCACCAAGCCCTGTGGTATCAATGCAGCGATGTTGAAGGCGGAGAAGGTCTATAGGGCCGAACTCGCCAAAACCACCATTGCCGATATTCTGGGCGATCTTGCCGCCACTGACGATGGTGGAATTGCTGCGCGTGGCTGTGCCTTCCTGGAGTTGAACGAGCGCAAGACAGCAGCGCGCTGAGACTGGAAAACAGGTTCCGAAGAAAAACCGATCTACGCTGGAGAGCTTCGCCGCTTTCCGGACCGATGACCCATGACTTCAAACTGACCCAACCAACGGAGAGACCCATGAAAACCCGTATCAACTATGCCAAAGCATCCCCCGAAGCCTTCAAGGCCGTCATGGCACTTGAAAATTACGTTCAGGGCAGCGGGCTTGAGCGCCGTTTCGTTCACCTCATCAAGCTGCGTGCCTCGATCATCAATGGCTGTGCCTTCTGCGTGGATATGCATGTAAAGGAAAGCCGCCATGACGGGCTTTCCGAACAATGGATCAACCTGATGAGCGTGTGGCGGGAATCTCCCGTTTATACACAGCAGGAACGCGCATTGCTCGGCTGGGTGGATGCGGTGACGAAGATCGCTGAAACCGGAGCTCCGGACGATGCCTTCGAAACGCTGAAGGCACATTTTTCCGATGAGGAAATCGTGAAAATCACGGTGGCCATCGGCGCCATCAACACCTGGAACCGTATTGCCGTCGGTTTCCGCTCGCAGCATCCGGTCGATGCGGCTGCGAAGGCGGCCTGACCTCGCAAACCCGCGACCGGCGGCCGCTACATGGCAATGTAGCGGTCGTTCCTGTGATTGATAGCAAGCGTGAGGTTCATAACCAGTGCTCCGAGAACGGAGCAGATAATGACGAAAGGTGTGGCGACGAAGAATGAGCAGGCCAGCACCATGCCGTCAAAGGCGAGCTGCACGAGGCCGGCGCGCCAGCCGAAACGATCCTGCAGATAAAGCGCCAGAATGCCGAAACCGCCGAGGCTGGTGCGATGACGAAACAGCGCCAGCATGCCCGCCGCAACCGTCAATCCGCCGAAAAGTGCTGCGGCAACCGGATTGATGCTCTGAAAGGCGAAAAAGCCGGGCATATATTCCGACAGCAGCGCTGTCAGAGCGATGGCGCAGAAGGTCTTGACCGTGAAGGCGAGGCCGAGGCGGCGGAAGGCGAGATAATAAAATGGCAGATTGACGAGGAAGAAGACCGTACCGAAGCTGAGGTCGGTGCCGTAATGCACGAGGAACGCCAGACCAACCGTGCCACCCGTCAAAAGACCGGCTGCGGAAAACAGCGTGACGCCGAGCGATACCAGCATGCTGCCCGCAAGAACGCCCTGCGCGTCTTCCAGCAGCGAATGACGATCCGGCGCGGAGGCCCAAAGATTAAGACGCCTGCGCGCGCTCGTATCGTCCATGCCTTGTCCCCTAAATACCAAGCCCTGCCGAGCTATTGCGCTGAAGTGCGGGAGATTTCAACCACCGTCGCTCAGCGCACGACGATATATCTGTCCGAACGGTGATTGATGGCCAGAAACATGTTGAGGACAAAGGCGCCGACGATCGAATAGACAACCGTGACCGGATCGATGACGAGGAAAGCACAGAGCATGACGAAGGCGTCGAAGGCGAGCTGGATCAGGCCGGCGCGGATGCCAAAGCGATCCTGAATATAGATAGCCAGAATGCCGATGCCGCCAAGGCTGGCGCGGTGGCGATAAAGCGCCAGCAATCCGTAACCCAGCAGCAGACCGCCTAGCAGCGCCGCCCACAGCGGATTGATGCTGTCGATCACCATCCAGCGCGCTTCCACTTCCGTCAGCACCGAGACAAGGCCGATGGCGATGAATGTCTTGAAGGAAAAAGCGAGGCCGAGCCGACGGAAGGACAGGTAATAGAATGGCAGATTGACGAGGAAGAACAGCAGCCCGAAGCTGATGCCGAAGGCATAATGCAGGAGAAAGGCGACACCGGCGGTCCCGCCCGTCAAAAGGCCGACCTTGTTCAGCAGATAAAAGCCGAGCGCCGAGACAATGGCACCGGTGACGATGCCCTGCACGTCTTCCACCGGCGCGTGTCTGGCCGGATCGGAACTCCACATGCCGTAAACGCTTCTCGTTCTCACGCTTTGCCCTCGGTTTCTTTCATATTTTGCACTGCAAAACGAACCCGATCAAGATGGATACGTAAGGAAGGCTGACCTATCGAGCAAATGGAAAGAAATGAGATGTTCAGACCTTGGCGCGGGCAAGAAAAAGAATGCCGGAAAGGGGTTTTCCGGCATCCTTGCGAATGGTGGTCTTGCGAATTTCCATGAGATCAAAACCCGCCCGCTCCAGAAGACCGCTGACATAGGTTTTCGAATGGGCGTAACGAAGGGATTCCCGCAGAACGAAACCATCCTCCCCTGCCGCATCCTCAACCGAAAAGGCAAAGAAGCCGGAGGGCGCCAACAGGGCGGAAACGAGGGGCATGACGGTTTCGAGACTGCCGAGATACATCATTACATCGGCGGCGGCGACGAGATTGGCGCGCTTCGGCGCCAGGGTCGTGGTGAAGAGCCCCGAAGTTTCCGCTTCGAGGGAAAGATCGGCCTGGCCGAGGTGATCGTAGAGATATTTTTCTTCCGCCTTGGCAAGCATGTTCTGTGAAATATCGAAACCTTCCAGCCGCTTTGCGAAGGCTCTGATTTCAACGCCGAGGAGTCCCGTGCCGCAGCCGATGTCGACGACAGTGTCGAACACCCTGCCATCCGCCGCCTTCTCGATCAGCTCCGCCAGTTTCTGCGGCACGCTGTAATCGAGCTTTTCGACCAGCGAAGTTTCGAAACGATCGGCATAATCGTCGAACAGCCCTTCCACATAACGGCTCGGCGGCTGTTCCGGTGTTTCTGCGGCGCCGAGAACCGCGAGTTTCAGTTCGGCTGCAAACAGGCCTTCCTCATCCATCTCGGCGACCTTTTCGTAAGCCACCACGGCCTTGTCCGTTTCCCCCGCCTTTTCGTGATATTCCCCGAAGCGAAACCAGCCCGCCGTCCACCGTGGCGCTAGTTCCAGCGCCTGCTCCATGAGTTCGGCGGCGGCGGGATAATCACCGCCCTCCGCCAACATGCGGGCATAGTCCGCCCGGCGGTCGGCAATGACGTCACCGGAAGAAAACTGGTTTGGGGCCATTCAAGATTCCTGAGAAGATGCGCGCTGTCATTTATCAAGCCATAAAAAAACTCAAGTCCTATTTCATGGCGCACTCGTGGAATTGGCTGATATGCGCGATATGGTGCGCAAAAACTTGCATCGATGTGGTCGGTTTCATATGTCAGGACAAAACAGGAGACTTGCTGATGGCCGGTGAGGTCAACAAATTGCTGGGTGACACAGTGGCCCGAACGGTGGTGAAGCTGCTCGTGGTTTCACTGCTCGTCGGCTTTCTGATGGCGATCTTCGGCTTGACGCCGTGGAACATCATTTACGGCGCGCGCGACTTCGTCGTCGACCTGTGGCGCAGCGGTTTCCATGCGCTGGGGGCGATCGGCGACTATCTGATCCTGGGCGCCACGATCGTCATTCCCGTCTTCATCATCCTGCGCCTTCTGAGCTATCGCCGCTGACATGACTGACACCTCTCTCCAGACGCTTACACGGCGCGGTTTCGTGCTGCTTTCCGCCGGTTCGGTTCTTTCCGCCTGTGTTTCCGTTCCAACCAAAAAGGGCGTACCTTCAGGCACCCGTGATGAGACCGCGGCGGCGCTTCCAATGGTCAATGACCTGCGACGCTCGAAAGGACTTTCGCCGCTTTCCATCAATGGTGCAGCCAGCAGCGCCGCCGCCTATCAGGCCGGACGCATGGTCAAGGCGCAGAAGATGGCGCATCTGATCGGACTGACCGACAGTTTCCTGATCCGAATGAAGGAGGGGAATGTGCCGCTTCCTGCGGCGGAGAATGTGGCCGCCGGTCAGGATAGCGTGGAGCGGGTGGTGAAGGCCTGGATCGGCTCCAAACACCACCTCGAAAACATGCTTGGGCCTTATAACGGCCTCGGCGTGGCGGTCGCCTACGATGCCACCAGCCGCAACCGGCCCTATTGGGCCATGGTGCTCTGCGCCTGAGGTAAAGGGGCGGCAAGCCAGCATCTTCCCTCATTCCTGTGCTTGTCACAGGAATCCAGCCGACGCGCGTCTGCGCGGCGGAGAGTGTTTTCAGCCCAAGTTCTTGGGCTGGCTGGATCCCTGTGACAAGCACAGGATGAGGAAGGAGAGCCCCTGAGGAAGCACTGCCGACCTTCCAGGCCCGCTGTCAGCCGAGCTTACGATCCGCCCAGCGGTCAACCGCGCTGTCGCGCAGATCACGGATCGATTCCACGCCCTCACGGGCAACCAGCTTCGACAGGCCCTTGACGATGGCAGATGGCAGACCGGGGCCTTCATAGACCATGCAGGAGTACAGCTGTACCAGATCCGCACCTGCCCTTACCTTTTCCAAGGCCGTTTCCGGGGACGAAACGCCGCCGACACCGATGATCGGCAAATTGACGCCGACGCGACGGCGCACCTTGGCCAGAACCGTGGTGGAGAGTTCGAAGAGAGGCTTGCCGGAAAGGCCACCCGCCTCACCCTTGTGCGGGCTGGCTCGCAGGCCGTCGCGTGAGAGGGTGGTATTGGAAACGATCAGGCCGTCCAGATCATGGGCAAGCGCTTCTTCAGCAACGTCGTCCAGTCCCTCTTCGGTCAGATCGGGAGCGATCTTGAGGAAGACGGGGATGCGTCTGCCGAAACGTTCAGCTTCCGCCTTGCGGCGTTCCAGCACGGCCGAGAGAAGGGCGGCAAGGCTTTCGCGTGCCTGCAGGTCGCGGAGACCGGGCGTGTTGGGGGACGAAATATTGACGGTGAAATAGGATGCGACCGAATAAAACGCCTCGATGCCCTGCACATAATCGGCGATACGGTCTTCACTGTCCTTGTTGGCGCCGATATTGACGCCGACAATGCCACGCAGATGCGCCTGCTTCAGACGCTCCAGCGCAGCGGCATGGCCTTCATTGTTGAAACCAAGGCGATTGATGACGCCCTCATCTTCCACAAGACGAAAGATACGCGGCTTCGGATTGCCGGCCTGCGCCCGCGGCGTGACGGTGCCGATTTCGGTGAAGCCGAAACCGAGCTTCAGAAGCGGTCCCGGTACTTCCGCATTCTTGTCGTAACCCGCCGCCATGCCGAGCGGATTGGGGAAGACGAGGCCCGCCACGCTCTGCTGCAGTCTCGGGTCGTGCGGCACCATGCAGGTGGGCAGGAAGCCGCTTTTCAGGGCCGCAATGGACAGCCCATGCGCCTTTTCCGGATCGACAAGGAACAGGCCCTTGCGGCCGATCGAGGAAAATAATCCGCTCATCATAAAATCTCCGGAAACTGGTGCTGGCCGTCGTGATCGAGTGCAAGCAGCGTCTCCCAGAGCACGGCGGTCAAGGGAAGAGACCCGTAAAGGTGAGGGAAAAGATCGCCGCCTCTTGAGGGCTCATAGACCAGCTTGTCGCCGAGGGCCGCGCCGTCGACTGCGATCAGCAGCAGATCGGCCTGGCCGGAAAAATGCCGTGCGGCTGTTTCCGCCACCTGCCTGGCCGTGGAAAAATGGATGAAGCCATCGGTCAGGTCGATGGCGGCGCCGTCGAAGACACCCTTTGCCCTGGCCTCGTTCCACAACGTCTCCGGCACGATTTTATAGATGATCGCGGGCGTTTCCTGCATGCGCTCTCCAAGGCTTTCCAACCATCGCGGTTTGCCGCAAAGCTGGGGGATTGTCCACAGTTTCCACGGCATTTTTATTGCTGAGAGCCTGAAAGACCGCCTGCCCACAAGCTTTTCCTTGTAAAGAGGAACCGATTGGCGCAACCTTTGGCGGAGGAGCCGGGCGTGTTTCGACCACCGGCAAAGGGAGTGAGTCAATAACTGGAAAAGAACCGCATAATGCCCTTGGGAGGGGGCCAGAATGTCGGAACTTGTCATTATCATTGCAGATGATCATCCACTTTTTCGCGGTGCCCTGAAACAGGCCGTATCCGGCCTCGACGGACACCAGACCATCGTTGAAGCCGGTGATTTCGAGGCTGCCAGACGCGCAGCCGCAGCCCGCAACGATGCGGATCTGATGCTGCTCGACCTTGCCATGCCAGGGGTCAGCGGGTTTTCGGGCCTCATGGCGCTGCGCGCAGAGTTTTCCAGCCTGCCGATCGTCATCGTATCGGCGACGGATGACGCGACGACCGTCCGCCGCTCAATCGAACTCGGCGCTTCCGGTTTCATTTCAAAATCCTCCGGCATCGATGACATCCGTGATGGCATCCGCGCGGTTCTGGAAGGCGACCTGTGGGTACCGGCCGGCCATCACGGCGAAAAGGAGCACGATCCGGATGTCGCCGATCTCATCGGCAGGCTGCGAACGCTGACGCCGCAGCAGAGCCGTGTTCTCGGCATGCTGGCAGAAGGCCTGCTGAACAAGCAAATCGCCTATGAGCTCAATGTCTCGGAGGCGACGATAAAGGCACATGTCTCCGCGATCCTGTTGAAGCTCAAGGTGGACAGCCGCACGCAGGCGGTCATCCAGCTCGCCAAGATCAACACATCGGCTCTTGTGGCGTAAGCAAGGATTTTATTCCTTTCCTTCCTTTACTCCGGGCCGGATATGGTCTAGATTTCGGGGTGTTAACGACAGGAGCTTTTCCGCTATCGGCTCCGTTTGCGGGCTTTCTACAATGCTTTCACATGAGACGATCTGGAGCGCCATCGATACGCTTGCCGAACGCCATCAGCTGACGCCTTCGGCATTGGCGAAGCGTGCCGGTCTCGACCCTACTTCATTCAATAAGTCGAAGCGTTTCGGGCCGGACGGCCGCAAACGCTGGCCCTCGACGGAGTCCGTTTCCAAGGTGCTCGAAGCGACGGGAGCGAGCGTGGATCAGTTTTTCGGTTATGCTTTCGGAAAGGCGCAGACGCGACCTGCCGGTGCGGAAAGTGCCATCCCCCTGCTCGGTTTCGCTCAGGCCGGTTCCGGCGGTTTTTTTGACGACGGCGGCTTTCCGGCAGGTCAGGGCTGGGACGTGGTTGAGTTTCCCTCGTCTCCCGAACGCAAACAGGGAGTCTACGCGCTGGAAGTGCAGGGAGAGAGCATGATGCCGCTTTACCGCGACGGCGACATCCTCATCGTGGAGCCTGGCGCGCAGGTACGGCGCGGCGACCGCGTGGTGTTGAAGAGCCGTGACGGTGAAGTGATGGCCAAGGTGCTGGCGCGGCAAAGCCCCAAGAGCATCGAACTTCTTTCGCTCAATCCTGAGCATCCCAATCGGAGCTTCGAGATGGCCGATGTGGAATGGATCGCCCGCATCATATGGGCCAGCCAGTAGGCCGATATCCTGCACGTCATCATCGCTTTCACCGCGATGGCTAAAAAGCGCGCAGCACGGTGCCGTGCCTTAGAGGCCGAGTGCCGTCACGGCCGCATCAACCGTCATGACTTTTGCGCCACCGGATGCCGCCTTACGCACGAAACCCTGAAACCTGTCTTCCGGGCAACCGTAAAAGCTTGGCGCAGACGACACATCATGGGTGAAGATGACGAGCCAGCCGCCGTTTTGCAGGACGTCGTCAAGCCAGCGATCAGCGGCATCGAGATAGTTCGGATCGGGCCGCAATTCGACGGCAGCAAGATTATGCGGATCGATGCTGCCGCGGTTGATGCCGGGCATGATCCCGCGGGCGGTCCTGAACCTGCGCCGCAGCATAGGCTGCATGAGTGGCGAAGCCATGCCGAAAGGGGTGGAGAAATTCCGCCTGTGCCCGTTGTCATCGAACGAGGCCAGCACCTTCTCATTACGATCGAGATCCTCTTCCAGCCCTCGCCGTGAAAAGCTCGAGAGTTTGCGATGGGAATAAGTATGGCAGGCGAGCTCATGACCGGCCGTAGCCAGTTCCGAACAGCCCCTTGCGGAAATCATGTCCTGCGGTTCCTCATGTCTGTCGATGAAGACCCCGGAAATATAAAAGGTCCCGCGAACATTCTCGTTTTCCAGAATGCGGGCACCGCTGGTCCAGGCGCTCGCCGGAACATCGTCGAATGTGAAGGAGACAATCGGTTCGGATGTCTCGATCCGCGCCGTCGGTCCAGGGAAATACCGCACCAGCCGGTTATTGACCCGGTCTGCGATCGTTCCGATTTTCTGCGTCATACTAGCCCCCCGGCCCGCCGTGCAAATTACTGTCCCTGTTCCAGTATGTCGTAAGCCTGATGTCTCAAACAATAGATCGCAATAAGAAGAGAAGACCAGATAGGCCCGGTTCCGGTAAAGAAATTACTCTCAAGACAGGAAGAAAGCAGCGCATATACCCAAATTCGCCCAAAAAGCCGCGTCAGGCCGGGATCCGTGCCTCTGTCCACCGCTGTTCGGAAATCATTTGCGGGGATGATCACGAGCCATATGAGAGTGAGGACGAAGGCGGGCAGTCCGCCATTCAAAAGGCTCTCGACATAGCCATTATGCGCGTGAAAGGCCGTGACCGCCCAAGTCTCGGCAATATCGGCCTGTGACAGAAGCCGGTCGCTTGTCCAGAAGGCCTGGAATCCCTGCCCGAAGATCGGCGATTGCGCAAAGGTGTCGAAAGACAGGCGCCATATATCCGTCCGTCCGGTGAACGTGGAATCGATGCCCAGGCTTTCGACGAGGCTCTGTATGCTCGGGAAATAGGTGGAGCCGATTGCAACGATATTGAGAAACGCCAGAAGGCCACCGATCATCAGCAATGTCCGCCCGGCATGCCGCTCCATGACCCAGACCAGGGCGATGGTGACGGGCAAAAGCATCGCTGCAGTTTTTCCGTTGGTCTTCCAGAGAAAAAAGCCGGCCAGCAGCGTAATCGCTATTCCGCCCAGCGTGGACCAGGCATTGCGCAGATAAAGGCCCACCATGAAAAGAATGATCATTGCCGGCGCGGCGGCGTTCTTATGATTGAATATTCCGCGCCAATCGCCTGCAAGCGCCTTCTCATCGAGATCGTAAGGCTGATGGATTGCGCGCGAACTCAGGAAGATAACCCCGAGATAACAAAGCGCCAGCAGGAGAATGGCGAAAACGGCCATCATCCGGTCGAATTGCCGCCTGTCGCGCGGCATGACGACCAGCACGCTGGTGATAAAACACAGGAGCGCCGTGAAAATCAGGCGCTGCAACGACGTGCCGGGCTCCGCACCAAGGACCGAACAAAGCGCGAGCCAGGAAAACAGCAGCAGGATTGGCAAGCGGGGCCTCAGCAAAAGCCCCGTCAGACGATGGCGCAGTGCGAAGACACCGAGGATGAGCGCGATCACCAGACCGGTCAGCTGATTGGCGGCGGCGCGCGGCACGGGTGGCACCGCAAGATTTTCAAAGGGCGCGACAGAAATCCAGATGTAAAGCATCGTGGCGACAAAAAAAATCGCGTCGCGACGGCCGCCCGATAGGGACAAGGCACTGCTGTTTTCCGCAGAAATGGACCGCGTATCAGCAAAACGCGGCATGGTAGCCTGCTTCGGGAACGGAAAATCGGATCATGGACCTGCCCTGCAACGAACAACGAAACCCTTCTGAACCGGGCGATGTCCTAATAACCATAAACAGTCATTATCATCATTATTGTGTAATTGCTTTAACCCTCTCTTACCTCAACAGGGCTAAGACAGGAGAAACTGTCATTCATTCAGGTCGTCGGTGTCGAATACCGCCCGGTTGCCGCCCTTTCAGTTCGTAAGACTTTAAAAGGGACAGTCCTTTTGAATTCGCCCGGCAATGCCGGAAAAAACGGAGAATGAGGTGTCGTTGAACACGCCGCGGCTCGGCCATCTTGTCAGACTTGGATTGGCCTATATGGCATCCGGAGGCGCGCTGTTGATGTCCAGCGCCGCCCAGCTTTTGACCTTCGCGCTGCTAGCACGCCATCTGGGTGTCGAACAATTCGCGCTTTACGCCTCGATCACGGCCGTGACCAATCTGGGCGTTCAGATTTGCGGTATCGGCTCACAGGAATCGCTCATTCGTCGCGTGGCGCAGGATCGCGGCATGTTCCCCGTCATGCTTGGCCACAGTTATCTCCTCAGCGCGGCGACGGGTGTGGTCCTGACGCTCATTGGCATGGTGACGATCCCGGTGTTTTTCCCGACGTCAGAAACATTGCTGCACACGCTGATCACCACTTTCCTGATCCTGTTCACCAATCTCGTTCTCCTGAAGGTTATTTCGCTTTCCACGCAAAGCTTCATCGCCCATTCCGACTTTGCCTCGGCCAACAAGCTGGAGGTGATGTTTGCGGTCGCCCGCACCATTGCCGCCGTGGTTGCCTGCCTCGTCTTCAAGGTGGAAACGGTCGAGGCCTGGGCACTCTGGAACCTCGCCGCCCACACGATTGCAGCCGTGATTTCCGTCAAGGCAATAGGAAGGCTCGGCCGACCGGTCTTTCGGATCGTCCGCGAGGAAATTCGCATCGGCATCCTGTTTTCCACCCAGTTCCTGTTCAAGGCGGTACGCGGCAATGCCGATATTCTCGTCCTTGGAGCCATCGCCAGTGCGGAGGTCCTGGGCAGCTATTCCATCGCCCGCCGGATTCTCGACAGCTCCTATCTTTCCGTCGAGGCTCTGAACCGGCTTATCTATCCCGGATCCGCCTCTGCAGCGCTGCAGGGTATCAGCAAAACCATCGAACGCGCCTATAATGTGCTGAAAGCGGCGCTGTTCATCGCGACTGGCAGTGCGCTGGCAATCTTCATCATCGCGCCCTTCCTGCCGCTTTTATTTGGCGATGAATATGTTTCGCTTCCCACCATCACCCGCGTGCTTTGCTGGGCCGTACTGCCGATGGCCGTGGCGGCTACCGCGCTGGAGGCGCTGGGCGCCTCCGGGCGCCAGGATATCCGCGCCAAGATATGGAATAGCGGCAATCTCATAGGCTCCGTCGTCGTTGCCTTCTTCACCTGGTCTTTCAGCATTTCGGGAACGATTGGCAGCTATTTCATCGTCGAAACCGCCATAGCGGCAGCGGTGTGGGTGGCGCTTCTACGGCTGCGGCGGAGCGAAGAGGCTTTCGCTGCGGTCAAATAGAGCGCGCCTCATTCAGTTGAATAGAGACGGCCCGGGGTCTCTCCTAATAGAGCCCGTAGGGAAAATAACGACGATAAATCTCTTCGAGCCGGCCGTTGCGGGAAAGAGCGGCAAGCGCCTGATCGAAGGCCGGCACCAGCACATTATCCGGATCGACCGTCATGATGGAAAGGCCCTCGCCGAGGAACCTGTCCGACATATAAGGCCCTCCAAAAAGAGTGCAGCAGCCTTCGGACGCGCTTCCTGAAACCCAGAACGGCAAACGCAGGGCATCGGCAAAGATGGCGTCGACCTTACCGGCCTTCAGAGCACCGTACATGGGTTCGTAGCCGTCAAAACCCTCGACCGCCGCCTTGGGAAAAAATGCCTTGAGCATCTGTTCGTGTCGGGAACCGGTCACCACGCCCACTTTCTTGCCAGACAGTGCATCGGCGCCGGAGCCGGCAAGTTTCGTCGCCTTGTTGACAGCCAGCCGGGCCGGCAACAGAAGATAGGGCCGCGAAAAGGTGAAGCTCTTGCGCAGCTCGGCCGTGACGGCGAGACCGGAAATCACCGCTTCGCCCTCTCCCATCTCCAGAGCCGCCTCCAGCTCGTCAAAGGGTAAGGCCTGTACCTGACATTTGCTCTCCACCTTGAGCTGCGCGCACACCTCGCGGACGAGATCGACATGGAAACCTGCAAGCCGCCCTTCCTGATCGGTAAAATTGAAGGGTGGAAAATCCACCGACATCAAAAACCTGATGCGGGGAACGGAGGAAAGGTCGCCACCGGGAAACCGCTCCTGAGCGTCGAAAAGCACTGGCATGCGGTTCCCGTCCGACAGGCCCTCCGCATGAAGCTTTTCGAAAATACCGACAACTTGCAAAGCGAACACTAAAGTAAAAACAAGAATTATATTTCGCGTTACAATCGTCATTCTCATCTATACTATCCGCAGCAGGAAGTGGGGCGTTACCATGACGGTGGCGGCAGTGCATGGATTATTTGCGACACTATACACGAGAATCGTTTCGCACGACGCCTGCCGGGCGAAAAATTGTATTTTCCCGCATAGGCGACAATCCACCCCAGACGGTTCCTGATCGGGGTGAAGCCGGACACATGCGCTTCCTCCGCGCGCTGGGATTTGGCAAGCCCTACATCAGCGCGTGCGAACGGCAGGCGCTGGAAAACGGCTCGACGCTGGAAGCGGAACTGCTGGCCGGCGGCCTTGTCGCGACGGATGCCTATTTTGGCGCTTTCGCCAGATTTTTGCGGTTACCCTTTGTCTCGGAGATCGATCCGGACCGGGTCGCAGATGTCCATCGTCTCGATACGCAGCTAGCCGAGCCGCGCTTGCTACGGCTGACGCCTGCGAACGGTAAACCAGCACTTCTGATTGTGCCCGAGCTGGCGCGGATGGAATTACTGAAAAGCCTGCTGGATCGACATCCGCATCTTCTGGATGAGCTCGTGGTGACGACGCCGCATGCCATGCGCGATGCGATCTGGAAGGCGGGTGAAACACGCCGCTGTCATGAGGCGCGCCAGCAACTCTTCAACACCGCGCCGCAGTACTCTGCGAGGATCACGCTTCAAGGTCATCAGGGCTTTTATAGCGGTATCGTCGTCACCCTGCTTACGCTCTCGCTGCTGTTTCACACGCAGACAGCCATGGCCGTCATCCACGTCGCCCTGACGATGCTTTATTTCTTCACACTGCTGTTCAGGCTGTTTGTGCTGATGCAGACATCAGGAGAGAAAGACACGACGACCGCAGCTACGCTCGAACCCGACGGAAATCTGCCGGTCTATACCATTCTGGTGGCGCTCTATCGTGAGGACGCCATCGTCAGCCAGCTCATCGGCGCGCTGGAGCGGCTCGACTGGCCCAAATCCCGACTGGATATCAAGCTCGTCTGCGAGGCAGATGACGGGGCCACAATCGACGCCATTCTTGGATTAAATCCCGGACAGCATATTGAGATCGTGAGAGTGCCGCCTTCCCTGCCGAGGACCAAGCCCAAGGCGCTTACCTATGCGCTCTCCGGCGCGCGTGGGGCGTTCGTTGCCATCTACGACGCGGAAGATCGGCCACATCCCCTGCAATTGCGTGAAGCCTATGCGACCTTCCGCGATCAGCCGGAGAACGTAGCCTGCCTGCAGGCGCCAGTTATCATCAGCAATGCGCGCTCTTCCTGGATCAGTGCCTGTTTCGCCCTGGAATATGCCGGTCTGTTCCGTTCAATGTTGCCTGTGCTCGCCGCGCACCGGCTACCCCTGCCGCTTGGCGGCACGTCCAACCATTTCCGCACCGCCGTATTGCGTCGCGTCGGCGCCTGGGATCCTTACAATGTGACTGAGGATGCCGATATTGGCCTCAGGCTGCACCAACTCGGCTATCGATGCGGCGTCATATACCGTCAGACACTGGAGGATGCGCCCACCACGCTTCCCGTGTGGCTCAACCAACGGGCGCGCTGGTACAAGGGTTGGCTGCAGAGCTGGCTGGTGATGACCCGCGCGCCCGTTGCGACGGCGCGCCGCATGGGATGGCTCTCCTATATCGTCTTCCAACTGTTGATCGGCGGCATGCTGGTGTCGTCGATGGCTCATCCCCTGCTCTTCGTTTCCGTGGCGTGGATGGCCACGGCTATCGGGAACAGCGGTGCAGACATGCTGTTTTCGTGGCAGGGCGTTCTGTTTCTTACCGATACGCTGAACATCGCCGGCAGTTACGCCATATTCGTGCTGATGGGCAGGAACAGGATGATCGATTACGAGAGGAGGCAGGTGGGAAAACGCTGGCTGGCAATTCCGCTTTATTGGCTGATATTGTCTCTGGCGGCCTGGCGTGCCGTGCTTGAGTTAAAAACCAAACCTTTCGTCTGGAACAAGACGCCTCACGTGCCAAGCGTTAGCAACACTAAATGAAACGGTTGCCGCTTCGATCCTCTACCTGGTCGCAGAAGGCGGCTTCTATTTTCTGCCGATATCGTCGCGATTTGCAAAACCGAAGCCGGCCTTAAGCAACTCGCCCACCGATCCGCATATAATCGACGTCTGCCGGAGCGCTTCGTCCGCCAGACGTCCCGTTTCATTTCAAGCGCGGTCGATTATCGTGCGACAAGCTTGTTCTTGATCAGGCCGACGATGACCTGGACGATCAAACCGCCGACACCGCCGCCAACGAGCTGGCCGGCAAGGGCGCCGATATCCACACCGCCAGCCGCCGCGTCTCCCGCTGCCCCAAGCAGCGATCCGAGCACGGTTCCACCGCCAATACCGCCAATGGCGCCGGCAATCAGGTTGCCGAGCGCGCCAAGGTCGGAGTCCTTCAGTATCTTTCCACCGGCTGTCCCACCAGCCGCACCGCCGATGATCTGGGCCAATATCGAAGCAAGATCCATGTCATCCTCCTCACCTGTTTTCCCGACCATTCGGAAAAACAAAGCCTCCTAATCACGTCTGTGCGGGCTGGATGGAGCCGGCATGGCCGACCTTCTCTTCCTCACCGAAAATTTTCCAGATTACAGCGCCAATCGCCCCACCGACGATCGGGGCAAGCCAGAACAGCCATAGCTGCTGCAGAGCCCATCCACCGACAAACAGGGCCTGCCCCGTGGAGCGGGCCGGGTTGACCGACGTGTTGGTGACCGGAATGGAGATCAGATGAATGAGAGTAAGCGCAAGACCGATGGCGATCGGCGCGAAACCCACCGGCACCCTGCCATGCGTTGACCCCAGAATGATGATCAGGAAAAACGCCGTCAGAATAACCTCGATCAGCAACGCCGACAGGAGCGAATATCCCCCCGGCGAATGCTCCCCATAGCCATTGGCAGCAAAACCGCCAATGTCCGCCCCCGCCTTGCCGGTGACGATCACGTAAAGAGCCGCCGCGGCAACGACCGCCCCCAAGACCTGCGCAACGATATAGGGCAGTAGGTTTGCTGCCGGAAATTTACCGGCAACGGACAGGCCGACCGAAACAGCTGGATTGAAATGCCCACCGGAAACACCGCCAACCGCGTAGGCCATGGTCAGAACCGTCAGACCGAAGGCGAACGCGACACCCAGGAAGCCAATGCCGAGTTCAGGAAAAGCGACAGCAAAAACCGCGCTGCCACAGCCACCAAAGACCAGCCAGAAGGTTCCCAAAAATTCAGAAAGAAGTTTTCGACTCATAACACTTCCCCATCATGTTACGACCTGATCAACTATTACGTGCAATTTAATCGTAGTCAAGCAAAATTACATAGTCCCGCGGCCACCGACGTAGCAGCAGACAGGGGCCGATATTTTTTGGCGAGGAGATCAAGGGGAGACTGGAGCGGGTGAAGGGAATCGAACCCTCGTATTCAGCTTGGGAAGCTGCTGCTCTACCATTGAGCTACACCCGCACCCACAAACAAGACATCGGATAGTTCGCGGCGGGTGTCAAGCGCCCGCCGGGGTTCATTATGCGGCGCGAAAGTGCTTGGAGAGTTTAAGCCCCTGCGCCTGATAGTTGGAGCCGAGACCGGTGCCATAAAGGCCTTCCGGTTTCTGCAGCATGTGCTCATAAACCAAGCGGCCGACGATCTGGCCATGCTCGAGAATAAAGGGCACCTCATGGCTGCGCACTTCCAGCACGGCGCGGCTGCCGGTGCCCCCCGCCTGCGCGTGGCCGAAGCCGGGGTCAAAGAAACCGGCATAGTGGACACGGAATTCGCCCACCAGCGGATCGAAGGGCGTCATTTCGGCCGCATAAAGCGGCGGCACGTGGACGGCTTCGCGCGAAACGAGAATATAGAATTCGTCCGGGTCGAGGATCAGTTCGGCGCGGCCGCGCGCATAGAGCGGTTCCCAGAAATCGAGAACATCGTGCTGGGCCTTCTTGTCGACATCCACCACCGCCGTATGGTGTTTGCCGCGATAACCGATCAGCCCGTTTTCGCCAAATCCCTTAAGGTCGATCGAGAGTGCGATACCACCGCCCGTCACGTTCGGGCTTTCGCTGGCGACCAGCGTTTCCGTCTCGTGCAGTTTCAGAAGCTCGCTTTCATTCAGCAGCGAATGGCCAATGCGGAAACGGATCTGCGACAGGCGCGAGCCACGGCGAACCACCACGGGGAAGGTGCGCGGGCTGATTTCCAGATAGAGCGGACCTGTGTATCCCGCCGGTATCTTGTCGAATTCCTGCGCATTGTCGGTCATGACGCGGGTGAAGATATCGAGGCGACCGGTCGAACTCTTAGGATTGGCCGAGGCCGACATGTCCGCCGGCAGCGCAAGGCTTTCCATCAGCGGAACGATATAGACACAGCCGGTTTCCAGCACCGCGCCCTGACTGAGATCCACCTCGTGCAGGCTGAGACGATTGAGCTTGTCGATGACCTTGGTTCCGGGGCCGGGCATAAAACTTGCACGAACACGATAGGCCCTGGAGCCAAGCCTGAGGTCGAGGCTGGCGGGCTGCACCTGATCGACATCGAGATCGGCCTCGCTTTTCAGCTTGCCGCCTGCAAACAGCGCGCGGATTGCGCCATCCGCCAAAATGCCCGTGGTTCTCATCATGGTCGTCATTCCTTTTTACGGCGACAAAACCAAAAGGAAAGCATTGACGCAAGCCGGTAACGGCAGTATGGCAAGCTTATCCCGTGGTGATTTGGCCGGTCGGCTTGCAGCCACGTTAAACAAGTGGCTAAAAAGACCGGGTGCTAGGAACCGGTCTGCTTTTGCGGCCGGTTTTTTTGTTTTGAAGGTGATCACATGAGCAATAAATGGCGCCCGGCAACCCAGCTCGTTCACGGCGGTACGCTACGCTCCCCTTACGGTGAAACGTCGGAAGCGATTTATCTGACCCAGGGTTTCGTCTACGAAAACTCTGAAGCAGCCGAAGCGCGCTTCAAGGGTGAAACCGACGGCTTTATTTACGCCCGCTACGCCAGCCCGACCAATGACATGTTCGAAAAGCGCATGTGCCTGCTGGAAGGCGCTGAAGACGCCCGCGCACTTGCTTCGGGCATGGCCGCCGTCACCGCCGCCATCATGTGTCAGCTGCGCGCCGGCGACCATATCGTTGCCGCCCGTGCGCTCTTCGGCTCCTGCCGCTGGGTGGTTGAAACGCTCGCGCCGAAATATGGCATCGAATGCACGCTGATCGACGGACGTGATCTCGGCAACTGGGAAAAGGCAATCCAGCCAAACACCAAGCTGTTTTTCCTCGAAAGCCCGACCAATCCGACACTCGAAGTGGTGGATATCGCCGGCGTGGCGAAGCTTGCCAACCAGATCGGTGCGAAAGTGGTCGTTGACAATGTCTTCGCCACACCGCTTTTCCAGAAACCGCTCGAACTCGGCGCCCATATCGTCGTTTATTCGGCCACCAAACATATTGACGGCCAGGGTCGCTGCCTCGGCGGCGTGATCCTTTCCGACAAGAAATGGATTGAGGAAGAGCTGCAGGATTATTTCCGCCACACCGGCCCGGCCATGTCGCCGTTCAATGCCTGGACGCTTCTGAAGGGCATCGAGACGCTGCCGCTGCGCGTGAAGCAGCAGACGGCCAATGCCTCGAAGATCGCGGACTTCCTTGCCGATAGCGCTAAGGTCGCCAAGGTCATCTATCCCGGCCGCGCCGATCACCCGCAGGCCGACATCATTGCACGGCAGATGTCCGGTGGTTCGACGCTGGTGGCTTTCGAATTGAAGGGCGGCAAGGAAGCGGCCTTCAAGCTGCAGAACGCGCTTGAGATCGTGAAGATTTCCAACAATCTGGGCGACGCCAAGAGCCTCATCACCCATCCCGGCACCACGACGCACAAGAACCTCACAGACGAGGCACGGGCGGAACTCGGTATCTCCGGCGGCACTTTGCGCCTTTCCTGCGGCATCGAGGATACGGACGATCTGCTGGAAGATCTGGCAAAGGGTCTGGCAGCCGTTTCGGCCTGACATTCGTTCAATAATCGACATGGCCCGGCCGGAACGCCGGGCCATGTCGCGTTTGATGGCCTCGAAAGCCAGTATCAGGCAACCATTATTTACCTTTTCCGTTATCCCTAACGGTAAAAAACAGCGCAACGGGAGACAGCTCCTGCCCCTCAAGTCATTCATTTTCTTGACGATAGCCAGAGCCTATAGTGTAGGATAAGCGGGCAGGGAAAATATCGAGGTGTGGCGCGTATGTATCGTGCTCTGACAAGGGATATCGAGGTGACGGTTGATCCGTATTATCTCGAAGAACAATCCGACCCGGATGACGACCGCTACGTCTGGGGCTACAAGGTCGTGATCGCGAATAACTCGGATGTTCCCGTTACTCTCGTCAATCGCTATTGGCATATCACTGACCAGAACGGTCAGGTGGACGAAGTCTACGGACCGGGTGTCGTGGGAGAACAACCGCATCTCAAGCCCGGCGACACCTACGAATATTCCTCCGGCTGCCCGTTGGACACGCCGTCCGGCCTTATGTTCGGACATTACGAGATGGAAACGGAAAGCGGAGAAGTGTTCAACGTCACCATACCCGCTTTTTCGCTGGATTCTCCGGGGCTGATGCGGGTCTTGAACTGACCCGCAGGCCATGAAAAACCGCGCCTTTACAGGCGCGGCCCTTATTCAGGCGTTTTCAAATTCGCTGACATCGTAGCGATAAGTGGTCGAGCAGAACTCACAGGTCACGGCAATCGCGCCGTCTTCCTCGCTTGCCTTGATCTCTTCGGCGGTAAAGCCCGAGAGCACGCCCTTGATCTTATCCCGCGAGCAGCTGCAGCGATCGAAAATGGACTGCGGATCATAGATGCGCACGCCGCTTTCATGGAACAGCCTGAAGAGGAGTCGTTCCACCGGCACCTGCGGATCCGTCAGTTCGTCCGTATCCACGGTGTTCAAAAGCGTCACGGCTTCCGTCCAGGCATCGTCCTCCTGCACATCGTGACCGCCTTCATCGCCATCGCCGCCGTGCAGGTCACGCATACGCAGCCGCTCCGGCGCCTGCGGCAGGAACTGGGCGATAACGCCGCCCGCACGCCAGCCATGACGCGGCTTGCCTTCCCCGTCGCGATCGAAGAATTCGGCCACACCGAGGCGCACACGGGTTGGAAGCTGCTCCGACTGACGGAAATAAACCCCGGCAATGTCTTCCAGCGACGAGCCATCGAGTGGCACGATGCCCTGATAGGGCTGCATGCCCGCGCCCTGATCGATCGTGAAGGCCAGAATACCGTTGCCCAACAATTGTTCCGGCGAAGTCGCCCCTGCCGCAAGCGCCTCTGCCAGCCGCTCCTCATCAAAACGGGCATAAGCGCGCATGCTTTCCGGCGCGGTGAAATCCGCCACCAGCAGGTCCACCGGACCGTCGCCCTTGGTCTGTACCGTCAGCTTGCCGGAAAACTTGAGCGATGTGCCGATCAACGCCGTCAGAACGGTCGCTTCCGCCAGCAGGCGAGCGACCGCAGCCGGGTAATCGTGGCGCTCGAGAATGGCATTCAGCAGCGGACCCACCTGCAAGGCGCGGCCGCGCACATCCAGACCTTCGACCTGAAAGGGCACGACCTTGTCGTCGCCAGCAAAATCGAGATCGTCCAGTTCAACCGTTACATCTGCCATGTCATACTCCCTGGCGCAGCCGTGGCGCCGCTACCGTCCAAAAGTCCGGCTTTCGAAATGTGCTTTTTCCGCTTGTCGCACAGAGACCCGGGAAGAGAAACCGCTTCCGGGGAAAAACGTGCAAATCGTGACGAGGGCCCGCCAGAAAACCGACGAGCCTCTTCGAAGTCCAACAGATGGTAATCGCTGCCGAGAAGTTCAAGCACCCGCCCGACGTTGATCAAACGGGTGATATTTTCAGATGACGCCCATGCACCAGGCGATGATGGATTTCTGCGCGTGGAGGCGGTTTTCCGCCTCGTCGAAGACCACCGATTGCGGGCCGTCGATCACCGCATCCGTCACCTCTTCGCCGCGGTGAGCCGGGAGGCAATGCATGAACAGCGCGTCTTTTTCCGCCTTGGCCATCAGGGCTTCATTGACCTGATAGGGCTGGAAGATGTTGTGGCCGCGCGCCTTGTGTTCCTGATTCATGGAGACCCAGGTATCGGTGACGACGCAATCGGCGCCCGCCACCGCCTTGTCGGCATCGTGGCACAACATTATCTCGCCGCCATTGTTGCGGGCCCAGTTCAGGAACTTGTCATGCGGTTCGGAACCCATCGGCACTGCCATCGTCATGCGGTAGCCGAAACGGGCCGAGCCCTCCACGAAAGAATGCAGGACATTATTGCCGTCCCCTGTCCACGCAATCGTCTTGCCTTTGACCGGACCGCGATGTTCTTCGAAAGTCATGATGTCAGCCATGATCTGGCATGGATGCGTGTCATCCGTCAGGGCGTTGATGACAGGCACTGTCGCATGTTCGGCAAGCTCGAGCAGGCGAGAATGATCTGTCGTGCGGATCATGATGGCGTCAACGTAACGCGACAGCACCTTTGCCGTATCACCGATCGTTTCTGCGCGGCCGAGCTGCATTTCCGTACCAGAGAGGAAAAGCGTCTCGCCGCCAAGCTGACGCATCCCCACATCGAAGGAGACGCGGGTTCGCGTGGATGGCTTTTCGAAGATCATGGCCAGCATCTTGCCGGCAAGCGGTTTTTCCGCCGTTCCGGCCTTGGTGGCCGCCTTGCGTTCGCGGGCATCGTCGAGAATTACCCGCAGGTCCTGCGAGCTGACGGCCGACAGGTCGAGAAAATGTTTAGGTGAAGCCATTTCAAACTGTCCCATGCTTGCGAGCCCCAGGAAAAAGGCCCGCCCTTCAGTGTTTCCTCAGGCGATTTTTGCCTGTTTCGCTGTGAGAGAAGCGGCGGCCGCTTCCACGCGTGCCAGCCCCTCCCGGGCTTCTTCCGCCGTGGTGACGAGCGGCGGCAGGAGACGAATGACATTATCGCCCGCTGGTACGCCCAGCAGATGCTCGGCGCGCATGGCCTGCAAGAGCTCGCCCGACGGCACCTTGGCCTTGATGCCGAGAAGCAGGCCTTCGCCACGGATTTCCTCGATAACGTCAGGATAACGGTCCTTCAGCGAAGCAAGGCCCTGGCGGAAAACCAGCGCGACATCACGAACCTTTTCCAGAAAGCCGTCAGAGAGGACGACATCAAGCACGGCATTACCGACTGCCATGGCCAGCGGATTGCCGCCATAGGTGGTGCCATGCACGCCCGCCGTCATGCCGGAAGCGGCATCAGCCGTCGCGAGGCATGCGCCCAGCGGAAAACCACCGCCAATGCCCTTGGCAACCGCCATGATATCGGGGGCGACACCAGTGTGTTCATAGGCAAAGAGCTTACACGTGCGGCCAACGCCCGTCTGCACCTCATCGAAAATCAGCAGCAGACCGTGTTCGTCGCAAAGCGACCGCAGTAACTGCAGGAATTCCTTGCTGGGTGCGCGAATACCGCCCTCACCCTGAATGGGCTCGATCAGAAGCGCTGCCGTCTCGGCCGTGATGGCGGCTTTCAGCGCATCGACATCACCGAAAGGTACCTGGTCAAAGCCTTCGACCTTGGGACCGAAACCTTCGAGATATTTCTGCTGGCCGCCGGCTGCGATCGTTGCAAGCGTACGACCATGGAAGGCGCCTTCGAAGGTGATAATCCGGAACTTTTCCGGGTGGCCCTTGGAATAATGATAACGACGCGCGGTCTTGATTGCACATTCCAGTGCTTCCGCGCCGGAGTTGGTGAAGAAGACCTTGTCTGCGAACGTTTCTTCCGTCAGGCGCTTGGCAAGCTTTTCCTGGCCCGGAACTTCATAAAGGTTCGAGACATGCCAGACCTTTTCGGCCTGCGTCTTGATCGCGTCGACAAGATGCGGGTGGGCATGGCCCAGCGAATTGACGGCAACGCCGGCCGCAAAATCGAGATATCGCTCGCCGCTTTCCGTGTACAGCCAGACGCCCTCGCCTCGCTCGAAGCGGAGGGGGGCTCTTGCAAATGTATCGAACAATGGCGCGGCGGCTTCGGCCATGGCTGTATCACTCCTTGCGCGGATGCGCTGTCAGACGGTTGTCAATAGGCTTCGAGGGTTATCCCTCGCCTGAAAATCAAAAATGCCGCCTCGCGGCGGCAGGGGCACTATTGTCACTTCGCTTGCCGATGTCAACAAAAGTCCGTATTTCCTAGGCTTCTCAAGCCCTAGTAGGTGGCAGGTCGCAAGGCCCAAGGTGTTGCCTTTCTGACTCAACTCGCCAGCAAGTTGGGGAAAACCGGAAAATCGATTCGAGATGATTCCCGCGACTCTTGCCACGGAGTCTGCGTGGCACTAGGTTAATCGCTAATTACTAGACTGCATTGCGGCGGAACTAGTCACCAAAAATCAGGCAGAAACCACGCTCGCGGCATGCCCGCGAGACGGAGAAGGATTCTGTCGAAATACACGCGAAAAGCGGAGAAGCGGCATGAACTGGACAGACGAGCGGGTCGAGAAACTCAAGAAATTGTGGGCCGAAGGACTGAGCGCCAGCCAGATAGCAGCTCAGCTGGGCGGCGTCAGCCGCAATGCCGTGATCGGCAAGGTCCATCGTCTTAATCTGCCCGGACGCGTCAAGGCTGGCGGCCCGGTGACGTCGGCGCGTTCTGCGCCCAAGCGGACTGCTGCACCTGCCCCGCGCACGGCGAATTTCGCTGGCCGCGTCAACGCTGCACCTGCTCGGATCCTGACCCGCTCCAACGCGGCGACCGCTCTTCAGGAAGAGGTCGGCATCGAAACTGCGGAAATTCTCGATTACGTTCCTTCCAGAAACGTCGTTACTCCGATCTCCCGCCGGCTGACGCTGACGGAACTGACGGAGCGCACCTGCAAGTGGCCGGTCGGCGACCCCCTGAAAGATGATTTCCATTTCTGCGGCTGTGAAGCGCTGGAATCTTCGCCTTATTGCAAATTCCATGCGAAACTCGCCTACCAACCGGTCAGCGAGCGCCGCAAGGCTTGAGTGTTGCGGCACACATTTGACACTCAAAAACTACGGGCCTTCGGGCCCGTTTTTTTGTGACAAAATACCGCGCTTCCCGGACAGCGACAGCAGAACACCAAGGCTTATTCATCGTCGTCGGGTTTCGCCCTTCAATCCGAATTTCGGTAGACCTTCAACCGCTCGTCAAAGAGATGAAAGTATCGTGCTTGCGGAAGGTTCAAAATGAAAAGGCCCGACACCATTCCGGTTTCGGGCCTTTCGATTCTGGCGGAACGTCATGCTGAGGGGAACCCTCAGTTCGGTTTCGATCAGGCTTCCATCGAATATCCGGCACCGCGCACGGTGCGGATGACATCCTGCATATGGGAAAAGTTGAGCGCCTTGCGCAGACGTCCGACATGCACGTCAACCGTCCGCTCATCCACATAGATATCGTGACCCCAGACGCCGTCCAGCAATTGCGAACGGGAGAACACGCGGCCCGGAGAGGTCATCAGGAATTCCAGCAGGCGGAACTCCGTCGGACCGAGACGCACCTCGCGGCTTTTGCGGTGAACGCGATGCGTCTCGCGATCCAGCTCGATATCGCCGCACTTCAGCACCGAAGACAGAACCTCCGGACGGGCCCGGCGCAGCATGGCCTTGACGCGGGCCATCAGTTCCGGCGTTGAAAACGGCTTGACCACATAATCGTCCGCGCCGGTGGCGAGGCCGCGAACCCGTTCGCTTTCCTCGCCGCGCGCCGTCAGCATGATGATAGGAAGGCGCTCGGTTTCCGGCCGCATCCTGAGCCTACGGCACAGTTCGATACCGGAAACGCCGGGAAGCATCCAATCCAGGATGAGCAGATCCGGAATACGTTCCTGCAGCCTGATCTCTGCCTCGTCTCCACGGGGTATGGTGTCGACGTCATATCCCTCAGCCTCGAGATTGTAACGAAGCAGGACGCTCAGCGCTTCCTCATCTTCCACAACTGCAATCTTGGGCACCATATGCTAACTCCGCAAGCCGCTGCTTGTCTGTTACTCGGTCACCGAACCGAGCGTGTTGGAACTGTCGTCCTTCGGACGCTCGCCCTCCGGCTGGCTGCCGGTGGTCATGTAATAGATCGTCTCGGCGATGTTGGTGGCATGGTCACCGATGCGCTCGATATTCTTGGCGCAGAACAGAAGATGCGTGCAGGTGGTGATGTTACGCGGATCTTCCATCATGTAGGTCAGAAGCTCGCGGAAGAGCGAGGTATACATGGCGTCGATTTCCTCGTCGCGCTCGCGAATGGCATTGGCCTTTTCGGCGGAACGTGTCGAATAGACGTCAAGAACTTCCTTGAGCTGTACCAGCGCCAGCTCCGACAGGTGCTCTATGCCGCGGGCGAGTTTGCGCGGCACGCCCGTTCCGGCGACCGCGATGACGCGTTTTGCGGTGTTCTTGCCGAGGTCGCCAACGCGTTCGAGGTCGGCGGCGATCCGCAGGGTGCCGATGATTTCGCGAAGGTCTGCCGCCATCGGCTGGCGCTTGGCGATGGTGACGATGGCCTTGTCGCCGATCTCTCGCTCGGAATGATCGAGGATAGCGTCATCGGAAATGACCTTCTGGGCAAGCGCGGCGTCGGAATTGACGAGCGCACGCACGGCGTCGGCACACATCTGCTCGGCGAGACCGCCCATCTCGGCGATGCGTCGCGTCAGGAACTTCAGTTCGTCATCATAAGCAGACAGAATATGCGAATGGGTCGTTGTCTGGTTCACGGTCTATTCCTCCGGCTTGGCCTTGCATGCGACCGCCCGAAGCGGGCCGCAGCGGCACCAGTCTTGTTGGGTTGCGATAAAGCGCCGGCCGCGATCAGCCGAAGCGGCCCATGATGTAATCCTGCGTGCGCTGGTCATCCGGATTGGTGAACATCTTGTCGGTTTCATTTTCCTCGACAAGGTGACCGAGATGGAACATGGCCGTACGCTGGGAAACACGTGCCGCCTGCTGCATGGAGTGCGTGACGATAACAATCGTGTAATTGGTGCGCAGTTCGTGGATCAGTTCCTCGACCTTGGCAGTGGCGATCGGATCCAGCGCCGAGCAGGGTTCGTCCATCAGGATCACTTCCGGGCTGACGGCAACGGCGCGTGCAATGCACAGGCGCTGCTGCTGACCGCCGGAAAGACCGGTGCCGGATTCGTGCAGGCGATCCTTAACCTCGTTCCAGAGACCCGCCTTCTGAAGGCTCTGCTCAACGATCTGGTCCATATCCGCCTTGTTGCGGGCGAGACCGTGAATGCGTGGACCGTAGGAAATGTTTTCGTAGATCGACTTCGGAAAAGGGTTTGGCTTCTGGAACACCATGCCGACGCGGGCGCGCAACTCCACGACGTCAATCGCCTGATCATAGATATCGTCGGTGTCGAGCGTGATCTTGCCCGTGACCCGGCAACCGTCGATCGTGTCGTTCATACGGTTCAGGGTACGCAGGAAGGTGGATTTACCGCAGCCGGACGGGCCGATAAGCGCGGTCACCGTATTTTCGCGAACGTTGAGGTTCACGTCGTAAAGCGCGCGCTTTTCGCCGTAATAAACCGAAACGTCCTTGCCGATCATCTTGTATGAGACTTCATTCATTTTCTTGTCCAGCGCCTTTTCAACTGCTGCTTCCGACAACATGTTCATTGCTCAATCTCCCTTTACCAGCGCCGTTCGAAGCGGCGACGCAACAGGATTGCGCCAACATTCATGACGATGAGGAACAAAAGCAGGATGATGATAGCGCCTGAAGTCCTTTCGACAAAGGCGCGCTCCGCTTCATTCGCCCACATGTAAATCTGCACCGGCAGGGCCGTGGACGGGTCCATCGGCGTTGTCGGGTAATTTGCTACGAATGCCACCATGCCGATCAGCAGCAGCGGCGCAGTTTCGCCCAGCGCGTGGGCGAGGCCGATGATGGTGCCGGTGAGGATGCCGGGCATGGCGAGCGGCAGCACGTGGTGGAAGATCGTCTGCATCTTGGAAGCGCCGAGGCCCAGGGCGGCGGCGCGGATTGACGGCGGCACGGCTTTCAGGGCAGCGCGGGTCGCGATGATGATCGTCGGCAGGGTCATCAGCGTCAGGACGAGGCCGCCGACCAGCGAGGCCGAGCGCGGAAAGCCCATGAAGTTGATGAAGACGGAGAGGCCGAGCAGACCATAAACGATCGAGGGAACAGCCGCGAGATTGTTGATGTTCACCTCAATCAGATCAGTCAGACGGTTCTTCGGAGCAAACTCCTCAAGGTAGATCGAAGCTGCAACACCGATCGGCAGCGACAGCACCAGCACGATCAGCATCATGTAGAAGGAGCCGATCAGCGCCACGCCGACACCTGCCGCCTCCGGACGGCTCGAGGCGCCGTTGATGAAGATGCCGGTATTGAAATGCTTGCCAAGCTGCCCGCTTTCGGCGAGCTGGTTCATCCAGCCGAGCTGCTGGTTCGAGATACGGCGATTGGCTTCATCCGCCGTCAGATCGACCTGGCCCTTGAAGGCGCTGTCGACGTCACCCGAGGCCAGAAGCGTCACCGTGCGGGTGGTGCCGATAACGGCGGGGTCGGCAACGACGATATCGCGAAGCTGCGTACGCACGCTATCGGAGATCAGAAGGTTGACGGCGCGAAGACCGGCGCGGTCCGTTGGCGCGACACCCAGAACCTTGGCAACCGCATCACGGGCAAGAACGGGATAATTGGCCGTCATAAGCTTGGCCGGATTGGTGGCACGCTCGTTCTTGGGATCGATGATCTGTTCGGAGAACTCAACCGGAACGGTAATCATCGTCTGCTGGAACGCGGTGTAACCCTTGGAGACAACCGAGAAAAGCAGAAGGAAGAGAAAGATGAGGCCGAAGGAAATCGCTGCCATGCCATAAGCACGGAAACGGCGTTCGGCGGCATAACGGCGCTTGATGCCGATATCACGACGCGTCGCCTTGACGGCGTTCGCACCAGCTGCGGGAGAGGCGATGTCGGTCATTCATATTGCTCCCGGTATTTGCGCACGATGTAAAGCGCGTAGATATTCAGGCAAAGCGTGATGGCGAAAAGCGTGATGCCAAGCGCAAAGGCAACCAGCGTCTGCGGCGAGGTGAATTCAAGGTCGCCCGTCAACTGGCTGACGATCTTGACCGTCACCGTGGTCATGGGCTCGAAGGGATTAAGCTGCAGTCGGGCAGCGACACCTGCCGCCAGAACCACGATCATGGTTTCGCCGATGGCGCGCGAGGCCGTCATCAGCACGGCGCCGACGATGCCGGGAAGAGCAGCCGGAAGAATGACCCTCTTGATGGTTTCGGAGCGCGTGGCGCCAAGTCCGAGCGAACCATCGCGCAGCGAACGCGGCACGGCGGTAATGATGTCATCCGACAGCGACGACACATAGGGGATCAGCATGATACCCATGACGAAGCCGGCGGTGATGACACTCTGCGCCTGGATGAAGTTCGCATAGTTACCCGTCGCCAGCCCGTTGATCTGCGCAGAAATGTCTCTGAGGAAAGGACCGACCGTCGTCAGCGCGAAAAAGCCGTAGACGATGGTTGGGATGCCGGCGAGCACCTCGAGCAGCGGTTTTGCCACCGAGCGCAGGCGGGGTGAAGCATATTCCGACATATAGATCGCCGAAAACAGTCCGACGGGCACGGCAACCAGCATGGCGACGAAGCCGATATAAAGTGTGCCGGCAAGCAGCGGGATCAGGCCGAACTGTCCCGATGAATCGGTCGCACCGGCAGCCGCAAAACGCGGATCCCACACCGTGCCGAAGAAGAACTGGTGAGCCGGAACCATGTTGAAGAACTGGATCGCTTCCGTCAGCATCGACAGAACGATGCCGATCGTTGTCAGGATAGCGATGGAAGACGCGACAAGAAGAGCGCCGAGAATGACCTTTTCGACCTTGTTGCGTGCCCGGAAGCGCGGTGCAATCGCCCGCAGCGCATAGGTGGCGCCGCCAAGCGCGGCCAGCAGCACGACAGCGATCATCGCAAGACGGCTCGTGGCGGTCATGGTGTTCAGCGTTTGGGCGGCGTCAACCATGAAGCGTTCCGGATCACCGGCAATCGCCACGCCTTTGGATGCAAGCAGCGGCCTCACCGCGCTTGTGTCCGCATCGACCTGCGCCGTTTCTTCCGGTGTCAGCCGCTGAAGGCCGCGGGCGATGGAGGTTACCATGCCGTAGGTCAGGCTCTGCTGCGCCTCGGATTGCGCCCGGATGTCTTCCGGGAAATCGCCGCGGACCGCTGACGTCACGATGAGCGGGCTGATAATCAGCCAGACGCTGAGAATAAACGCCGCGGGCAGTACCGCCCAGACGACCGCGTATGAACCGTGATAACCGGCTCGGGAATGCATGCTGGAAGGACGCCCGCCAGACAGGGCAACGGCACGGCGGCTGCCGAGCAGATAACTGCCGATGCCGATCAGCGCCAGTATCAGCAAAAGGATCGATGTGTTCATTAGAGTTCCCTCGGCGTGCCGCAGGAGCACGGTGCGATATAGGGCAAATCAAAAAGTCATCAAAACGAGACCGCTGGACCATCCCGGAATGCCTGCCAAGTGACTGTATCAAAGTCCGGCAAGCGTCAAGGTTGATACATCCTATCCATCTGTAATCCATAGACAATCATGTGGACGACGATGAATAGGAACTGTCAACCGGAGACATTCGCCCAAGCGGAGAGGCACCGGATGGTATGAGGGGCGCGGGAAGCCGCACCCCTCCTTCTTCATTACATCGTGGAACCGGCCGAGAACTTGGCACGGATTTCTTCGCGCTCTGCGTCCGGAGCGGCAACCAGGCCGTAATTTGCGAGCGGGGAATCCGGGCCGATCATTTCGTCGGAAACGAAGAACTCGACATATTCCTTAAGGCCCGGGATAACGCCCAGGTGAGCCTTCTTCACGTAGAAGAACAGCGGGCGGGAAACCGGGTACTTGCCGCTGGCAACGGTTTCAGTGGACGGAACGACGCCCGAAACGGTTGCGACCTTCAGGCGGTCGGCGTTGTTTTCATAGAAAGCGAGGCCGAAGACGCCGAGGCCGGTCTTGTTGGCGTCGATGCGAGCGAGCGTCTCGGTGTAGTCGCCGTCGATGTCGACTGCAGCGCCGTCCTTACGGACTGCTACGCACTTGGCAGCAGCCTGCTTGGCGTCGGTGATCAGCGTCTTGATGACGTCGGTCGCTTTGGCTTCCTTGCAGCCGTCAGCCATGATCTTCTCTTCGAAGACTTCGCGGGTGCCGTGCTTGGAACCCGGGATGTAAGCGGCGATCGCTACATCCGGCAGTTCCTTGTTGATTTCCGACCACTTCTTATAGGGGTTGGCAACGAGCTTGCCGTCCTTGACGATTTCAGCGGCGAGAGCGAGGTAAAGGTCCTTCGGCTCAAGCTTGATGTCCTTGTTGGAAGAATCCATTGCGAAGACGATACCGTCGTAACCGATCTTCACTTCCTGAACGTCGGTAACGCCAGCAGCCTTACAGGCGGCCAGTTCGTCGCTCTTGATCTTGCGCGATGCGTTGGCGACGTCGATGGTGCCTTCGCCCACGCCCGAGCAGAACGCCTTCAGACCACCACCCGTGCCGCCCGACTCGACGACCGGAGCCTTGAAGTTCGGGAAGGTTTCGGCAAAAGTCTCGGCAACGATCTTGGCATAAGGCAGAACCGTGGAGGAACCGGCAACCTGGATCTGGTCGCGAGCAGCGGCGGCGCCAGCGAAGGCGACAGAAGCCACCAGAGCTGCTGCGGAAAATTTAACGAAGTTCATTTGTCTCTCCCGTCGTGGGCTTGTTTGTGGACGCAGCCGATAGCGGCACTCGCTCTTAGCATGCGCTCGGCGACCTCTTCTTAACCACCGTAGCCCCATCCTTTTATGTCACTTCAATGAAAGATTTGTGACAAGCTAAATAATTGATTTAAAATGCAAATTTACGTGATATTTTGTATGTACGGGTATTTATGTCAGAATCTGACGGTAAAATCCGTGCCGCTGCCCAGTTCAGATTTAATGATGAGCCGAGCGCGGTGGCGGGTGAGAATGTGCTTGACGATGGCAAGACCAAGCCCCGTTCCCTTTTTGGAGCGGCTGTCGGCGACGCTGACGCGATAAAACCGTTCCGTCAGCCGCGGCACATGTTCGGCCGGTATGCCCGGCCCCCGGTCGACGACGCTCACCTCTACCGGCTTGCCGGGCTCAGCCCGCAGCCAGACATCAACAATCTTGCCTTCCTGGCCGTATTTGCATGCATTTTCCACGAGGTTCTGGAATACCTGCACCAGTTCGTCGCGATCTCCCTGCACCTCCGCAGGACCATCCGGCAGATGCAGGGTGATATCGACATCGAGTTCGTTGGCAAGCGGCAGAAGCGTATCGCGCACATGACCTATGACGGGAACGAGATCGACCTTCTGATCCGGCGCGATATTGGCGCGCAGCTCCAGCCTCGAAAGGGACATGAGGTCATCCACGAGCCTGCTCATGCGGGTTGCCTGATCGAGCATGATGGCGAGGAAACGCTCCTGCGCCTTGGGATCGTTGCGTGCCGGCCCCTGCATGGTTTCGATGAAACCGCGCAGGGAAGCCAGCGGAGTGCGCAGTTCATGGCTGGCATTGGCGACGAAATCGCTGCGCATGCGGTCGATGCGGCGAAGTTCCGAGACATCGCGGAATGACAGGATGTAGAAATGCGGGCCCGCCCCCTTGCCCATATCCGCACGGGCGATACGGACGATGAAGACCCGTTCCGAGGGGAAACGCTCGGAATGTTCGACCTGATTGGGCTCACCGGTGGTTATGGTTTCGCGAATGACATCCAGCAGGCCCGGCGAGCGCAGCCTTGCGGAAATATGCGCCCCGGCGGGAAGCTGACCAAACGCCCGTTCGGCCGCGCCGTTCTGAAACAGCACGCTGGCATTCTTATCGAGAATGAAAACGGGCGTATCCAGCACGGCAAGGCCCGCCCTGACGCCGGAAATGACACTTTCAGCCGGAACATCAGGCTCATCCACCTGTCCGGCCGCATTTTTGGCCTTTTCGGAAAAGGCCGGTTTTTCGCGAACGGCCAGAATGGCGATGACCGCGCAGAGCCAGAGGACGGCCGGCATATAGGGCGTGTGCAACTCGGAAACTGCCACGATGGCGAGCATGCTGACGACGAGCACAGGCAGCCAGTTCCGGCCAAGCTTCTTTGCCAAAAGCCTTAATCCACTATCGCCTTCCATGACTGCCATTTCAGCCTGCTTTCCACTCTCGCTCGACAGCGCATCGAAATCTCATAGGCCAGCTTCATGACAGAGATTCATCACCGCATATTTTCCACAGCGTATATGTGCAAATTCCACGCTGCAATCGTCACACCGCCACAGCTTCCTCAAGCAATCCTCTTTCGCTTGAATTCTGCCGGGCGATGTGAACTCATTGGCGGCGAGTTGCCTTTACACAACAACAGCCGGAGGAAACCATGGCCGATGAAACGAAGAAGCGGACAGTCGAGATCACCGTTGGCGGAAAGCTGCGCAGCTTTGACATCGACGATCCGGTTCTTCCCGACTGGGTGGAGGAAAACAAGCTCTCGGCCGGCAATTTTCCCTATGACAAGAAAATGAAGCGCGAGGAATACGACGCCGCGCTGGAGGCGCTGCAGATCGAGCTCGTGAAGGTCCAGTTTTGGCTCCAGGCCACAGGCAAGCGGGTCATGGCAGTTTTCGAGGGCCGCGATGCGGCCGGCAAGGGCGGCGCCATCTTCGCGATCCGCTCTTATCTCAACCCACGCTATGCCCGCGTCGTGGCGCTGACCAAGCCGACGGAAACCGAGCGTGGGCAATGGTATTTCCAGCGCTATATCTCGCATTTTCCCACGGCAGGCGAACTGGTTCTGTTCGATCGCTCCTGGTACAATCGGGCCGGAGTGGAACCGGTGATGGGTTTCTGCACCCCCGAGGAACATAAACGCTTCCTCAAGGAAACGCCGCGCCTGGAAAAGATGCTCGCCCATGAGGACATCCACTTTTTCAAGTTCTGGCTCGATATCGGACGGGAAACGCAGATCGACCGTTTCCACGATCGCCGCCATAGCCCGCTGAAGTGCTGGAAACTTTCGGACATGGACATAGCCGCGCTGACGAAGTGGGACGACTACACGCAAAAGCGCGACGAGATGCTGGAAAAGACCCATACCGATGTCGCGCCCTGGACGGTGGTACGCGCCAATGACAAGCGCCGGGCCCGGGTCAATCTCATCCGCCACATACTCAATTCGCTGGACTATGAAGGCAAGGACAGGAAGGCGATCGGCGAGATCGACAATAAGATATTGGGGGCGGGCCCGAATTTTCTCGGAAAAGCCGAAGAGAAATAAGGAGAGCCGCCTTTGGCGGCTGCTCGTACCCTTTTACTGACCCGGCAGGATGCGCACGGAATAAAGGTTGACCGGGCGGCCGCTGCCATCGATATCGCTGTTGATGAAAATCCTGCCCGGCGCGTTGGGGGCCAGCGAACGCTCGAATGTCGCGTTCAGCAGCATGTCGGCGCGCTCGGCCGTGGCCGTAAAGCGGTGGCGCGAACAATCGCCCAAGGTAGCGAAATCGCATGCGACGGACACCTGTGTCTGCCGGTCACTGGAAGATTGCAGGGTAATGGATATGGTCGAGGATTTACCGGCCATGTCCCGCATCACTTCGACTGGAACCTCGATGCTGACGGCGCCATCCTGCGCCACGCTTCTCGACGTCACCCGAATTGCCTTGCCGGCGGGCGTTGCGATGTTTTCGACATTGGCGCGTGGGCCTGCCGAAACTCCGGAATTACCGCGCTCGGCATTAAAAACCTCGACCCAGTCGTCGGAAAAGCCACGTCCGGCCGATAGGCTCGGGGCGGGCTCGGTGCCATTAAAGTCCTCCGCCTGCACCTGCGCCGGCGGATTGGGCACGCTGGTATCCCGCTGTTCCGGGGAGAGCAGGACGCCCGAGGAATAGGCCCACCAGGCGCCGAAACCGACAAAGGCCAGAAGCGTGACATAGATGAAAAGCCGGGCAAAAAGCCCGCGGCGCTTGCGGCGACCAACAGCACCTTCGGGGCGGAAGGCAAGCGATGCGTCAGCCGCGCTGGAACCTCTCCTCGATGGTTTTCCGCCGCGCCGGCCTGGCCGAGGGGATTCCGGAGCCGTGGCGGCGCCGGGTCGCGCATCGCGCGTTTCACCGCGCAGTTCCGGCTCGACGGCCACTTCATCCCGATGGGGCGGCTGCGAAACGGGATCGACGGAATCATCATCCTGCGCCGCGCTTTCCTGCACGGGCGGCCGCAATTGCTGCTCCACCCTGTCCAGAAGCCGGTTGCGTTCCTCGTTCTCGATGAGGTGGATCAGGCTTTCAAGCCGCTGGCGCTGCTGGGCAACAATCTGCGGGTCGTCGATGCCCTGCTTGCGCAGGCCCGCTTCCAGCGCCTGACGGGACGATTGATAAATACGTGCACGAACTTCGGCGTTCGATCTGTCCGATTTTTCCAGAGCATTTCTGATTGCCGTTTCCAGTCCGCTCACGACCGATCCTTGTTCTAATGCGCTTTGCAAAATATGCGGCGCTGCGCCATGGGTTCACGATTCGGTAACGGCTATGCCGCCCCTCCGCAAGCATCGTTTGTGATAAAGACTGGATTGTCTTGGGGAAAATCGATCTATTGTGGCGCTACGAACGCAGGTTCGGCGACGCCTCGCGGTACTGTTTTCGCTTCCAATCCAACACCGAACACGATAATGACTTACGTGCGCGTAAACGTAATCTGGGGGAGGAGCCATGCTACCGTCCGTGCTGAAAGACAATCTGCGTCTTCCGGTCATAGCGTCACCATTATTTATCATTTCGCACCCGCAACTGACGCTGGCGCAATGCAAGGCGGGCGTCATCGGCGCTTTCCCGGCGCTGAATGCGCGGCCGGAAAGCCAGCTCGATGAGTGGCTGTCGATGATCACCGAAGAGCTTGACGCGCACAACCGCGCCAACCCGGATCGTCCGGCCGCGCCTTTCGCGGTCAATCAGATCGTGCATATGTCCAACCGGCGACTGGAACATGATCTCGGCCTTTGCGTGAAATATAAGGTCCCGGTGGTTATTTCCTCGCTCGGTGCCGTGCCGGAAGTCAATGCGGCCGTGCATTCCTATGGCGGCATCGTCCTGCACGATGTCATCAACGATCGCCATGCAAGGTCGGCCATCCGCAAGGGCGCGGATGGGCTGATCGCCGTCGCGACGGGCGCCGGCGGCCATGCGGGCACACTTTCTCCCTTCGCCCTCGTGCAGGAAATCCGCGAGTGGTTCGATGGCCCGCTGCTGCTTGCGGGCGCCATTGCCAATGGCGGCTCCATCCTCGCGGCACAGGCGATGGGCGCGGACATGGCCTATATCGGCTCCCCCTTCATCGCCACTCAGGAGGCCCGCGCCTCAGAAGCCTACAAGCAGGCAATCGTCGATGCGCATGCCAAAGACATCGTCTATTCGAACTATTTCACCGGTGTTCACGGCAATTATCTGAAAAGTTCGATCGTCGCCTCCGGCCTCGACCCCGACAAGCTGCCGGAAGCGGATCCCTCAAAGATGGATTTCGAATCGGCTTCCGGCGGCGCAAAAGCCTGGAAGGACATATGGGGCGCGGGCCAGGGTATTGGCGCGGTCAAGGCGGTGGAGCCGGTAGCGGCTCTGGTTGATCGGCTGGTCCAGGAATACGAGGTTGCGAGGGGCCGCATCTGCGCCTTAGCCTGATACGCCCCTTAAACATTGGGCAGGCAAAGCTTTTTGCGGAAATTTCAAAAGCCACGCATTCAAGGCTTGAAATCCGTCAGCATTGCCTGTATCAGCCCGCCATGAAGCTGATCCGTGACAGACGGATCACAACCGGGCCGCTTTAGCTCAGTCGGTAGAGCACATCATTCGTAATGATGGGGTCACGTGTTCGAGTCACGTAAGCGGCACCATTTTCAAACAAAAATCCATCTCAAAAAGCACGTCCGTGCTTAAGTGAAACCAAACCGCCCCACACGCGTTCTCCGGCTGGTCAACAGTCAACCGGAAGGCCTGTCATCGTGGACGTCATTCGTATTCTCATCGCCATCATCCTGCCGCCGGTTGGTGTATTTCTCCAGGTCGGACTGGGGCTGCACTTCTGGCTCAACATTCTTCTGACACTGTGCGGTTATGTGCCCGGCATCATCCACGCGATCTGGGTGATCGTGCGGAGGTGACGTTCCGCATCGCGTGACGATGGAATGTCCGCAATTTTTTAGCACGTGATTAAATTATCATGTGCTTCTGGAACCGCATCTTCTCCTTCACGTTATGGTGATGACATAGACAAGGAGAAAATCATGAACCAGATCATCTACATCGTCGGCCTCGTCGTTATCGTCCTGGCGATCCTTTCGTTTTTCGGCTTCCGCTGATCACCGTTGTCAATTCCATTGCTTGCGCTTATCCTAGGCGGCAGTGACACAGGACAGCGTTCATGGGTTGCTCCGCTGTCGGGTTTGTTTCGGGATCGCGTTGCTCTGGGAGGTGCACGATGAAGAACGAGAGATGGACAGAGCCTGTTGAGGTCAATCTGGATGCGAACGGCAAGAGTGTCGTCGCCGGCCCATTCGAAGCACTGACATTGTTGACCGAAGGCTGGCCAAATCGGCGCGGATTGAGTTTCGTGAGAGCCAGAAGTGCCTGCCGCGCTGCACTTGACGGGCGAAAATCGCCGGAGGAAGCGCGTAAGTGCTTCACAGATGCGGTTTCCGACATGCAGAAGAACCCACATTAATGCAGAAAAAACGGCTCCTTCAGGAGCCGTTTTTGTCAGGCGTTTCCGGCTGAAAATCAGCTGAAAACGCCACAATGCCCGTTGGCAAGATTATTCGCCTTACATCCAGTAAGGGGCGACGCCGTAATAGTCGTAGACCTTACGATCCCTTGCGTTGAGCAATTCGTCATCGTCGAGATTGGCGAAATGCGGGGCATTTTCGATCTGTTCCTTTGTCAGGTCGATGCGGTAGCCGTCGAGCTCTTCGTCGTAATGCAGTTTTTCCCACGGCAATGGATAATAATCGTCGCCAATGCCGAGAAAACCGCCGAAGCTCAACACCGCATAGGCCACACGGCCGCCGCGCTTCTCAAGAATGATGCGCTGGATCGAGCCGATATGCTTGCCGTCGGCGCCGTAAACGCGGGTGCCTTCCACCTTGTCGCTGGCGATGAGGCTGGGCGTGTCCTTCACATAGGGGTCCTGGCCGGCGCGGGGTTCCTGATGCAACATGATAGTTTCCTCCTTGATTTCCTCAATGGGTCACGTCTGTAAACCCGTCGCCGGAGAAATCGTTCCGGTGCGTTTCGGATGCCGTCAGGGAATTTTTTGGAGAAAGAACGGAACAAAAGGCAGCTACTGGCGGCTCTTCTGCCAGACCGAGGGGGACACCCCGACCATCTTTCGAAAGACGCGGGAGAAGTGCGCCTGATCGGAAAATCCGGCTGCGATGGCAATGTCGGTAAGCGCCATCTCGGTTCGCATCATCAGATCCTTGACCCGATCAATACGCGCCTGCATCTGCCACTGGTGCGGCGGGACGCCGGTGGAGGCCTTGAAGGCATGGCTGAAATGGGATTGCGACAGATTTGTAAGTTCCGCAAGTTCCTCAAGCCGGATCGACCGAAGGCAATGTTCGCGAATATAATCCGTCGCCGCCCTCAATTGCCAGGCGGCGAGCTTGCTGCGCTTTTTGACCGGCTCCCGCCTCACTTTCAGAAAATCCGTCAGCAGCGCCAGCACGAGGCTCTCGCCATAGAGATCGTGCAGCGGATCGGGATTGTCGCATTCGGCTGCGATCAACCGCGCCAGCGCCAGCAGGCGCTCATCCTCGAACATCAGATGCGGGTCGAGCAAACCGTGCGGATCGAAACCCTGCACCAACCGAGCCCCCAGCAGTCCAGCGTCGAAGTGCAGATCGAGGTGGCGGAGGAAGGAAACGTTGCTCAACTCCGCATGCACATCCAGATCGGCAGGCACGAAGGAAATACGGTTCACCTCGGAGGCGGTATACTTGTCGCGGTGGCAGCCGTTCATTACGAACCTGCCATCATCCTTTCCATCCATCTCCAGCAGAAAAACAAACCGCGGGTCCTTGCCGACATAACGTCCACCTGCTTTCGGTGCACAACGCACGTCCCAGAGATCGGCAACGATGCCGTTCCAGACCCTTGAGCGCGGGCCGCCTATAACGGCAAAACCGTCGATCTCATTTTCCATCCGCACGCGGAAAGCCATGGCTTCTCGATCCCGCATGGCGCGCCATGGCGCCACTATAACATGATAAGTTTATTCATGTTTATAGTGGCAAACCAATTTTCCCGCAACTGCGGCCTTTGACCAGGCCTTACCACTTCTTGGAAAGCTTGAAGGTGATGGTGCGGCTGTCGCCCCAGCCGCAGACGGAGATACCGGCGCAGCCCTTGACGTATTCCTTGTCAAAGACATTGGCGACGTTGATGGATGCGGTCCAGTCGTCCTTCTGGTAACGGACCGCGGCATCGAAAACAGCGGCGTCAGGAACGCGCAATGTATTCGCCGCATCCGCCCAGGACTTGCCCTGATAGCGCACACCGCCGCCGATGCTCAGTCCGTCAAGTGTATCCGGGGTGAAAGCATAGTCCAGCCACAGCGAAGCGGTATGGGCGGGCACGATCCATGGCGATTTGCCAATGAGATTTGGATTGGCATCGCGGGTAATGTCGATATCGGTGTAGGAATAGGAGGCAAGTGCCTTCCAGTTTTCATTGAGATTGGCTTTGGCCTCCAGCTCGAAGCCGGTGGATTCGACCTGTCCGAACTGGCCGCTGGTGGTCACCCCACCCGCCGTATAGGACACGATAGCATTATCCTTGACCAGCTTGAAGACCGAGGCGGTGATGCTGCCATCGAAGAACGTCGGCTCGTATTTGATGCCGGCTTCGAACTGGTGGCCTTCTTCCGGCACGGCGGGTGTGCCGTCTGCAAGCGTATCGATAAGCGGATTAAAGAAGGTGGCGGCGGAGACGTAGGGCGTCAGGCCATTGTCGAATTCGTAGGCAAGGCCGGCGCGGCCGCTCAGCGCGTCGTCACTGGAGCGGCGGGACAGGCCCGTCGGCAATCTGTTGTTCAGCTCCGTATCGACATAGTCGTAACGGCCATTCAGCGTCACAAGCCAGCCATCTCCGAACCGCAGCTGGTCCTGCGCATAAATGCCGATCTGCTGTTGGGTCACGATGTTATCGGCATAAACGAAATTCGTTCCCTGCGCCGAACCGTAAACCGGATTGAGCGCGCCGATCGCATTCGACCCGCAGCAGGCCTGCACCTGATCCAGCCGGTAATATTTATAGTCCAGACCAAAGAGCAGTGAATGGCTGACAGCGCCGGTATCGAACTGGCCTTCCACTCGGTTATCCACACCGAAGCTATCGCCCTTCGACACGCCGTCGTAACCGAAGCGGGTCAGCATATAGTCCCTGGTGATCGGATCGAGTCTCGGCTGGCCGTTGGCATCGGCATTTGCCCAGCCGCCGGGATAGGGCCCGGTCTCGTGCTTGTACAGATGCCCATAGCGGGCGTTCTGACTGATCTTCCAGCCATTGTCGAATTCATGGCTGACCTCGTAGCCCACCATCGATTGATAGACGCGGCCGTTATCAAGGTCCGGCTCACCATAAAAGGCTTCACGGTTGAGCTTGCCGAAGGGCGCGTCGGCCACGGTGCCGACATAAGGCAGGAAACCGTTGCCCACATGCACCTGGTCAAGCGCCGAAAAATACCCATAGAGCGTGGCGCTTGTCTGCGCATCCGGCTCGAAAGTGACTTGCGGCATGATGAAGCCGCGCAAATCCTCGGAGTAATTCGTATAGTTGTCGCCGCCCGAGACCTTGCCGGTGACGCGGTATTTCCATACGCCCTCATCATCCACCTTGTCGCCGAGATCGAAACCGAAGAAAGCGTTGCCGAAATTATTGATGCCGATTTCCGTTTCGCGAACGGGTTCCTCCTGGGTGCGCTTGCGGATCATCTCAACGATGCCACCGGGATTGGCGCCGCCGTAGAGCACCGACGCAGGCCCCTTCAGGACTTCAACCCGCTCCAGACCATAGGCATCCATCTGGAAACCGCCGAAACCGTAACTGAACAGGTTCAGCCCATCCAAAAACACCCCAGTCTGGGTGGCCTGAAAACCGCGAATGTAAAACCAGTCCGTATCCGGATCCGTGCCAAAGGGCTCCGCCGTCACGCCTGGAGTATACCGCAGCACCTCGTCGATCTTCGTCACCGCACCGCGATCGTTCATTTCCTGGCGGCCGACGACCGATACGGATTGCGGAATATCTCTGGTTTCCGTGTCGGTTTTTGAACCCGTCGCGCTTTTCTTCGCGACGTAGCCCCGGACGGGACCGGTTGCGTTTTCTGCGCCCTGCCCGTCAACGGTAATCTGCTGAAGGACGGTTGTGTCCTGCGCATGCACCATCGCGGGCGCCAGCAAAACTACGGCAGCCGTTCCCAAAGCCAGATGGCGCAAAAACATCCCATGCAAATTTTTCAAGATATGCCCCGAAAACATCGCGACCGTATTGATATCCCAAGGGTCGCAGCACCTCAATTAAGCTGAGTATTTACATCAGGATTAAGGCCCGATGCTTGTCGTTTTCTGGGTGGATTTGAAGCTTATTGGCCTCTCGCACAATTTTGCGCCCGCAATTTATCCGGCGGAGCTTCGATGTCAGCTCTTGCGCCGGCCGATCCTTGCAAGTTGCATGACCGGAAGCATGCCGATGACGACGATTGCCAGCGCTGCGATGGCCGCCTCCTCGTAGGTGCCACGCGCCGCTTCGCCATAAAGATGGGTAGCAAAGGTTTCGAAATTGAGCGGCCGCAACAGGAGCGTAGCGGGAAGCTCCTTGACGCAATCCACGAAGATCAGCAGTGCCGCAGCCGCAAGTGAGGCCTTGGAAAGCGGAAGATGGACGTGTCGGAATGTCTGCGTCGCGGATCGCCCGAGCGTTCGCGAGGCGTGATCGAAGGACTGCGGGATGCGGCTGAGGCCAGCATCCACCCCACCAGCGGCAATGGTAAGGAAACGTGCGGAATAGGCGTAGATCAGCGCGGCGCCACTGCCGATGAAGATGAGGCCTGTCGATAGGCCGAACCAGTCGCGCATGGTCTCGTCGACAAAGCGGTCAAAGCCGCCGAGCGCGATCAGGACGCCGATGGCGATGACCGTTCCGGGGGCAGCATATCCCACCGTCGAAAGACGATAGGACCAGAGCGACAGGCGGCCCGGCGCAAGGCGCATGGCGTAAGCGACGACAAGGCCGAGGATGAGGGTGATCACCGTCGCCACCCCGGCAAAGACGATGGTGTTCAGGGCCTCATCGGCAAAACGGGGGGACAAACCGTTGAAACGAAACCGTTTCCATGCCTCGGTGACGAGATAGCTGGCTGGCGCCATAAAACCGATCAGGACCGGCAAGCTGCCCAACAAGAAAGCGGCCCAACCCTTCAGGCCATTGAGCCGCAGCGGCTCCAGTTGCCTGCTTTTCTGCGCAGAGACCGCGTAGCGCTGCTTGCGTCGCGCCCAGCGCTCAAGCGCCACGAGGGCGACAACGATGAACAGCATGGAAAGCGCAATCTGCGCCGCACCCGGCAGGTCGGATTTCGTGACCCAGGTGGTGTAGACGGAGACGGTGAGTGTGCGGACGCCAAGAAATTCGGACGCGCCGATATCGTTCAGCGCTTCCATCAAGGCAAGGCTGACGCCGACCGCAATCGCCGGGCGCGCCAGCGGCACCGCTACCTTGAAGAAAGCCGCACGTCTGGAGACTCCGAGCGTGCGCGCCGCTTCCAGCAGGTTGCCTGCCTGCGTGAGGAACATGGCGCGCACGGGAATATAGACATAGGGAAACAGCACGAAGCCGAGAAGGACGATGCATCCGGTCATGGACCTTATGTCCGGAAGACGGAATTCACGCGGGCTGGAATAGCCGAGCAGCCAGCGGATCGCGCCCTGCACAGGCCCGATGGGATGCAGAATATCCAGATAGGCGTAAGCGACGATATAGGTGGGCATGGCCAGCGGCAGCAGCAGCGCCCATTCCAATATTTTGCGGCCGGGAAAATCATAGGCGGTGACCAGCCAGGCGGCACAGGTTCCGACGATACCTGCCAGCAGCCCGACACCGGCAAGAAGGATCGCCGTATCCGGAAGCGCCGTCCAGAGCACGGTTGAGCCCAGATGCGACCAAAGGCCATCAGAACCCTGCAACGCCTGCGAGACAAGCGCCATAACCGGAACCATGGCGCTGCAAACCGCCAGCACTGAAAGGCACAGCCACCAGAAGGAGGATGAAAATCTGGCTCGGGCACGAGGTGACAATGGCTGGGTGGCGTCTGGGTTCATGTGCTTCTGGAAAATACGCGGAAAGGCGCCCGCAATTGCGAACGCCTTTCACATGTTATCGCTGATTGGCCTTTACTTGTCGAAACCGACCTTGTCGACCAGCTCGCTCGCCTGCTTGCGATGCGATACGATTTCCGTCAGCGGCTTGTTATCGATCTTCAGCGTGCCGAACGAAGCGACGATCTCGTTGAGAGCCGCGCCCTGCTTGACCGGATATTCGTAGTTGGCCTCGGCATAGATCTTCTGAGCTTCGTCGGAAACGAGATATTCCAGAAGCTTGACGGCTTCCGCCTTGTTCGGCGCATTCTTCGCCACGGCTGCGCCGCTGATATTGACCTGCGTGCCGCCATTCTTGAAGGTCGGCAGAACCACCTTGATGGCGTCGCCCCACTTCACCTGCTCCTCGCCGCCCTTGCCCGAGCGCATCAGGCCGACATAATAGGAGTTGGCGATACCGATATCGCAAATGCCGCCGAGGATGTCCTTGGCGACATCGCGGTCACCGCCGCCTGCCTTGCGGGCGAGGTTTTCCTTGACGCCGGCAAGCCACTTCTCGGTGTCTTCAGCGCCATAATGGGCGATGTAGTCGGCAAACAGCGCCGTATTATAGGGATGCTGGCCGGCGCGAATGCAGACCTTGCCCTTCCACTTCGCATCAGCGAGATCTTCATAATTGAAGGAAGCGAGATCGAGGTCCTTGGCTGCATACAGAACGCGGGCTCGCATGGAAAGCGCGAACCAGTGACCCTTGGCATCGCGCAGTTCAGCGGGGATGGCCTTGCTCAGGGTCTCGGATTCGACCGCCTGCGTTACGCCCTTTTCAGCGAGATCGACAAGATTGCCGGCGTCCACCGTCATCAGAACGTCAGCCGGCGAACTCGCGCCTTCGCTCAGCACACGCTCCGCAAGGCCGTCCTTCAAAAACACGGTATTGACCTTCACGCCGCTCGAAGCGGTGAAGGAGTCCAGGAGGGGCTGAATGAGGCCGGGCTCGCGGGTGGTATAGATATTGAGTTCAGCAGCATTGGCTGCGCCGGCTGCAAAGGCAACCGTGCTGGCAAGCAGGGCGAACCCGGTAAATTTCTTCATGTTTTGTCTCCCTCTCCGATAACGGCAATAGGGGGAGCAGACATCATACATGATGATACAAATCAAGTTTTATTTCGCCATTTTCCGCCGCCTTTTGATCACCAACAGTTGAAAACGGGGAGAAAATGAACATGCAAATGAGCTCATTCAACTTCAGGTAAATATCAGCACGCCCTTCGGATCAATTCCGAAGCGTATCGCCCGCGTCTTGGCGGCTGTACGCTGCATTGTTCTGACGCGAAGATCAGCTGGTAATCCGGGCACGGCGATGCCGAGCTGTTCGATCTCCCCCAGGAAGACCCGGCTCGATATTTCGCCAGCGATACCTTCTTTCGCGGTGTCTTCGATAATCGAAATCGCATTGGGCCGAACATAGGCAACCGCCGCGAGGCCATCGGGCAGATCGGAGGCATCCCCCAGCAGGCCAAGCGGCGTTTCCACACGACCCTGCCTTACCCGTCCTTCAATCTTGTTGAAGGCGCAGAAAAAATCAGCGGCATAGCGGGTCTTGGGATGGTCGTGGATTTCGTAACCCGTGCCGCTTTGCACGATCCGTCCGCGCTGCATCAGAACCACGCGATCGCCCGCCGAAAGCGCTTCTTCGGGATCGTGAGTAACCATGATTGCCGTCGTACCCAGCTGGCGTAGAAGACCGAGCGTCTCTTCGCGCACATCGTCACGCAATCCCCTGTCCAGATTGGAAAAAGGCTCGTCCATCAGCAGAAGGCCAGGCTGCGGGGCGAGTGCACGGGCAAGCGCGACGCGCTGCTGCTCACCGCCCGACAGCGTATGCGGATAACGTTTCGCAAGTTCCTTGAGATGCACATGTTCGATCATCTCCGCAGTGCGCGCCCGGGCCTGCGCTTTCGGCAGCGAGCGGAGGCCGAACATGACGTTCTGCTCGACGGTAAGGTGCGGGAAGAGCGCATAATCCTGAAATACGAAACCGATATTGCGCTTTTCGGGCTCGATGAAAGCTCCAGACCCGGCCACCACAGCGCCGTTCAGGGAAACGCTGCCCTTATCGGGTGTCTCCACGCCCGCGATGATACGCAGCAAGGTTGATTTTCCGCAGCCGGAGCGCCCTACAAGACAAATGATCTCACCGCTTTCGACGGACAGATCGATGTCGGACAATACATCCGTATCACCGAATTTCTTGCCCACCGATTTCAGTTCTAGCGCTGCGCTGCCTGCCATTTCCAATCCTGCCCTGCTTTGCGAATTATGTTGATCGCTCAAATCAGGATTAAAGTCAAAAAAGACCGGGAAAATGCATTTTCCATCACGAGTTGGCGAGATGTGCGGCAGCAATATTGACGTTTACGTTAGAGTTAAATAGGTTTCGCCGATAAGATGGACGTCAAGGGATTACGCGTCTATCATTCGTCACCGGGGAGCGGGAGGAGCAGTCGATCCGGTGACGTCACAAGTGGTTCCCTCACGCCGGCAGATGCCGGCAGGTGCGGGAGCCTCGTGAACATCAGGCAGCTGAAAGCGCTGTTCACGCGTTCCACAGAATGCGCGGCGCGAAGAGACTCTGGGAGGAGCAGCATGAGTGAATTGTCCCTGGGACACCCGCAGAACGCCGTCATTGGGAAGCGCTGGCTGTCTTCCTATCCGCCGGGCGTTCCTTCCGAAATTCCCGTATCGACCAATGCCTCCCTCGTCGATCTTCTCCAAAAGAGCTGTGTGCAGTTTGCCGACCGGAAGGCCTTTTCCAGCATGGGAAAGTCGCTGACCTACCGGGAACTGGACGCTGAAACCCGAGCCGTCGCCGCCTGGCTGCAGTCCAGAGGACTGGAAAAGGGCGACCGGGTTGCCGTGATGATGCCGAACATCCTCCAAAATCCGGTTGCGGTTTATGGAATCCTGCGGGCAGGCATGGTGGTGGTCAATGTCAATCCGCTTTACACACCGCGCGAGCTGGAACATCAGCTGAAGGATTCCGGCGCGAAGGCGCTTTTCGTGCTGGAGAACTTTGCACATGTGGCGCAGCAGGCGGTGCCGAAAACCGCGGTGCGGCACGTGGTCGTCGCGGCGATGGGCGATCTTCTCGGCCTCAAGGGACATATCGTCAACCTGGTGGTCCGCAAGGTCAAGAAACTGGTGCCCGCCTATACCATTCCCGGCTCCATCAGCTTCAAGGCGATGCTGAAGGAAGGTCAGGGATTTTCGCTGAAGCCGGTCAGCCTCACGGCGCAGGACATTGCTTTCCTGCAATATACCGGGGGCACGACTGGTGTATCCAAGGGTGCGGTTCTCACGCATGCCAACCTTCTGGCCAACAAGCTTCAGATCAGCCTGTGGCTGGACGCCGCCTTCAACGGCCAAAAGGATCGCCCGGAAGTCCTCAACTTCATCTGCGCGCTGCCGCTCTGCCACATCTTCGCCTTGACGGTGAATTCGCTGATGGGCATTGCGCTTGGCGGCCACAATCTGCTGATTGCCAATCCGCGCGATATTCCCGGTTTTGTGAAAGAATTGTCGCATTATCAGCCGCATATCTTCCCCGGCATCAATACGCTTTTCAACGCGCTGATGAACAACGAGGATTTCCGCAAGCTCGATCTGTCGTCGCTCATTCTGGTTCTCGGCGGCGGCATGGCGGTGCAAAGGCCTGTCGCGGAACGCTGGCTTTCCATCGTCGGCTGCCCCATTGCGGAGGGTTACGGCCTCTCCGAGACATCGCCGGTTGCCACCGTCAACCGCCTCGATTCCACGGAGTTCAGCGGAACCATCGGCCTGCCGATCTCTTCCACCGAAATCGATATTCGCGACGAGGACGGCAACAGCCTCCCCACCGGAGAGGTCGGAGAAATCTGCATCCGTGGGCCGCAGGTGATGGCGGGTTATTGGCAGCGGCCGGACGAGACGGCAAAGGCGATGACATCAGACGGCTTCTTCCGTTCCGGCGACATGGGCTTCATGGATGAACGCGGTTATACCAAAATCGTCGACCGCAAGAAGGACATGATCCTCGTCTCCGGTTTCAACGTCTATCCGAACGAGGTGGAGGAAGTGGCCGCCAGCCATCCAGGCGTCCTGGAATGCGCCGCCATCGGCGTTCCGGACGAGCACTCCGGCGAAACCGTCAAGCTTTTTGTGGTCAAGAAGGACCAGTCGCTCACGGAAGCGGAACTCAAGGCTTTCTGCGCCAAGAACCTGACAAACTACAAGCGGCCGAAGATCATCGAGTTCCGTACCGAGCTGCCGAAATCGAATGTCGGCAAGATCCTGCGGCGCGAATTGCGCAATCTGAACTGAACGAAATCGAGCCGGGTGACCGGCTCTTTTCTTTTATCGAAGCCGCCTTGATTTGGCCGCCTGAAAAAGAATAGTTTCCTCATCCTTCCACGGAAGCCGAGGAGCACGAGATGCAGGCCACCATCGAAAAACTGAAAGCAACGGCGAGCAGCACAGCCGCAACCGATCTTCGCGCCGCCTTTGCGGCCGATGACAAGAGATTCAGCCGTTTCAGCGCCAAGTTCGATGACCTGCTGATGGATTATTCCAAGTGCGCCGTGAATGAAGAGATCGTCACGCTTCTCGAACAGCTTGCACAAGAAGGCGGCGTCGAGGCCAAGCGCGAGGAGATGTTCTCCGGCAAGGCGATCAATTTCACCGAAGACCGTGCCGTCCTGCATACCGCGTTGCGCAATCGCGCCAACACGCCGGTTCTCGTTGACGGCAAGGACGTGATGCCCGATGTGAACGCGGTTCTGTCTGCCATGGGCAAGTTTGCCGATGCCATCCGTTCCGGTTCGCTGAAGGGCGCGACCGGTAAAAAGATTACCGATGTCATCAATATCGGCATTGGCGGTTCCGACCTCGGCCCGGTCATGGCAACGCTGGCGCTGGCACCTTTCCATGACGGCCCGCGGGCGCATTTCGTCTCGAACATTGATGGCGCGCATATCGCCGATACGCTGAAGCTCATCGACCCCGAGACGTCGCTCTTCATCGTGGCGTCGAAGACCTTCACCACCATCGAGACGATGACGAACGCCGCCACGGCGCGCCGCTTCATCGCCGAAAAGCTGGGCGAAGACGCCGTCAAGCATCACTTTGCCGCGGTTTCCACAGCGCTGGACAAGGTTACCGCCTTCGGCATCGAAAGCGACCGCATCTTCGGTTTCTGGGACTGGGTTGGCGGCCGTTACTCGATCTGGTCTGCCATCGGGCTGCCGCTGATGATCGCCATCGGTCCGGATAATTTCGGCAAGTTCCTGGATGGCGCCCACGCCATGGATCGCCACTTCCGCGAGGCGCCGGTCCGTGAAAATCTGCCGATGTTGCTCGGCCTGCTCGGTTTTTATCACCGCAACGTGCTGAATTACCCGACGCGGGCGATCCTGCCCTATGACCAGCGGTTGTCGCGTTTCCCGGCTTATCTGCAGCAGCTGGACATGGAATCGAACGGCAAGGGTGTGACCATCGACGGCACGCCGGTCGAAGGCCAGTCCGGCCCGGTTGTCTGGGGCGAGCCCGGCACGAATGGTCAGCACGCCTTCTATCAGCTGATCCACCAGGGCACGAGCGTCATCCCGGCGGAATTCATGATCGCAGCCAACGGTTTCGAGCCCGAACTGCGCCACCAGCACCAGCTTCTCATCGCCAATTGCCTGGCGCAGTCGGAAGCGCTGATGAAGGGACGGACGCTGGCTGAGGCAAAAGCCCAGCTCACCTCCAAGGGCGTGGATGACAGACATGCGGATTTCATTGCGCCGCACCGTGTCTTCACCGGCAATCGTCCGTCCATCACCTTCGTCTACGACAAGCTGACGCCATTCGCGCTTGGCCGCCTGATCGCGCTTTACGAACATCGCGTCTTCGTCGAAGGCGTGCTGTTCCGCATCAACTCCTTCGACCAATGGGGCGTGGAGCTTGGCAAGGAACTGGCGACCGGCCTGCTTCCGGTCGTCGAAGGCAAGGAAAGCGCCGCTGGCCATGACAGCTCTACGCAGGGCCTGGTGAAGGCGCTGGCGGGTCTGGCGGGGTAAATCCAGGCACTGCAATTTACGAAAGCCGGAGGGCGACTTCCGGCTTTTTTCAATGCAGCGTTGATCGAATGTCACTTGGAGGTGCATATGTCGTTCCGGCCGGGCAGAGACTTTCTGGAGTTTCACAACCTGAGTGCGGACGCGATCTTCTCGATCATCGACCGCGCGTGCGCTCTGGCCGAGGACTGGTTACAGGGCACGATGCCACAGACGCTCAAGGGAAAACGTGTCGGGCTGATCGTTGACGACACTGGCTGGCGCAATACCGCCGCCTTTGATCTCGGTATCCAGGCGATGGGCGGCACCTGCGTTACCGTTCCGATCAACTTTAACGGCCGAGAAGAGATTGCCGATCTGGCTGGTTATCTCGACAATTGGTTCGATCTTTTGATTATCCGCACGAAGGAACTCTCGACACTCCGGGCACTTGCAGCCGACATGCGCGCACCTGTCATCAACGCGCGGACAAAATTCAATCATCCATGTGAAACGCTTGGTGATTTAGCCTATGTGAAAAGCCTGAGGGGCCAGAAAGCCGGCCTCAAAATCGTCGGTGTAGCACCGGACGCCAATATTTTACGCTCTTGGGTCGAAGCCTCGATTTCCCTGCCCATTCAGGTCACGCAGGTTTACCCGGATCAATGGCACGTCACAGATGCCGCGCTCATCAATCCGAACTTCCGGGCAAGCACGGACATGGACGAGCTACTGGATGCGGATGTGGTCATTACCGATTCCTGGCCGTCCGACGCCAATCATCATCTGGCCGATTATCGCATATCCGCCTCCCTTCTCGACAGGATGCGGCCTGATGTGATTTTTTTGCCCTGTCCGCCAGTCTCGCGTGGCCAAGAGGTGACCGCGGACGCAATGGCCCATCCGGCCTGTCAGAGCCGGTCGGCAAAAGCTTTTCTTCTACATGCCCAGAATGCCCTGATGGAATTTCTTCTCGCCTGAGGCACGGGCTCCAGCCTCAAATATAAAGCGCCGCCATCTTGCGCCACGCACCCGCCCGATGCGCGCGGCCTTCCCAGACATGCATCTGGTGCCCCACCTGCTTGCCTGAAAGCACGCGGCTTAAGTGGTGATTGTTGTCCAGAAAGGGGTCAGCGTCGCCAATGGTGAAGACCATGTCGATGCGGCGCAGGTGATCGAGCCGCCATGGGCAGTTTAACCCGGGAAGAAAGTGGCTCGGCATGTGGAAATAGACGTCATCGTCATAATAGCCGTCGAATAGATCACCGAAAGACTCCACCTCCATCGTCAGGTCATAGCGGCCGGAAAAGGCGACGAGCTTGGTGAAGAGATGCGGGTGACGGAACACGAGGCTGGCGGCCTGAAAGGCACCGAGGCTGCAGCCCTGCACGATGGTGCTGCCGTGCGGATTTTTCTCTGACATCAGCGGCAGCACTTCGCCCAGAATATAGGCCTCGAGTGCGGCGTGACGTCGGAGACGGTCAGCGGGGTGGTTGTGGCCCGCGTAGAAACTTTCCCGTGCCAGACCCTCGATACAATAAAGCTGGAGGTGGCCGGCCTCCAGCTTGTGGGAAAGACTTTCGACGACGCCCAACTCCTCATATTCGAAGAAGCGCCCGTCGCGTGTCGGGAACATCAGCACCTTCGCGCCGGCATGACCGAATATCAGGAGCTCCATGTCGCGATGGAGCCTGTGACTATACCAGCGGAGATATTCGCGTTTCATGGCACCTTGAAAAACCGTCTGACCTTGTCCTTATGGACCGCATCTTGCGATGCGCTGTCAGGGTAATCGAAATGCCCGGCGTCGAGGATGAAGATTTCATTAAATTTTGACGGCGGCAAAGCGTTGGCCACCGCGAACTGGCAGGGCGGCGCCACGGCTGGATCAAAAAGCGCAGGCGCAATCAGCATGGGCACGCTTATGCGGGCGGCCGCGCAGGCCGCATCGAAGAGGCGCAACGTTTCAAGCACATGGGCGTGCGTCTTCGCATAGGTCTGGACGGCGTCCGCGCTGCCGACCGTTGGCAGCGTCAGCCAGAACGGTCGGTGGCCGAAGGTCGGCACGACGAGATGGCCGCGGTCGATACGCTTATCATAAGGGATAGCAAGAGCGCCGATACCACCCCCAAAGCTGATGCCGCTATAACCCACCTGCCCTTCCAGCCAGGGATAAAGGCTGAGAAGCGTCGAGACCGCGATCCAGAGGTCATCGACACAGCCGCCGATAATATAATCGTCTTTCCGCTCGATATTATAGAGAACGTGAAGGGCCGGATCGGATGAAATCGGCGGACAGGCACTCAGCGACAGTCCACGAAAGCAGGGAAACAGCACGGCTGTCTCTTCCACCGGCACATCGAAATCAGGCTCGCCGCGCCCGCCATAACCGTGGCCGACGACCAGGCCGCGGCGGACCTGTCCTTCGCGCGGCAACAGCAGCCATCCACCGATACGGAAACCGTCGGTGGAGGTGTAGGTCAGATCGAGGACCTGCCAACGGGGATCGCTCAGCTTGCTCCGGCGCAGCACCGGGCGCGGATCAGTGGCGAGCGCGCGGCGATAGCGCTTCTCCCAGAAGTCATCGAAACCGGGTGGCGCTTCCGGGGGCGTGATGGCAAGCAACTGCTCGCGTTGCATGCCGTAGGTCGGGTCGAAATCAAAGGGATGGGCTGTTGAAACACTCATGCGACGCTTGTTTCTCGAAAAAACAGCAGACACAAGCTTGATAATACCGAAATAACGGTTTTTCACGATTTTGGCGGCGTGATGCGTGTTGAACCATCTTTTCAAAATGGTTCAACCCTAACCCATCACAAGCCGATTTCGCGCGCAAAAGGCGGATTGGCGCCAGCGCGCGAAACGGTGACTGCCGCCGCCTTTGCACCGAGCGCAAGCGCCTTTCTGATCTGCTCTTCCGTCAGTGACGCCACCTGCGCCTTGGTCAGCAGGCCCTGCATTTTCAGCGACGCAAGAATGCCGGCATCAAAGGTGTCGCCCGCACCGACGGTGTCCACCACCTCCACGCGTTCAGAAGCAACTTCGACCTTCAGGCCGGTCGTATAGCCAACGGCACCTTTCGCACCGCGGGTGACGACGACCAGCTTTGCGCCATGGTGGAGCCAGTGGCGGGCAAGCGTGTCCTCATCCCCTTCAAGACCGAACCAGGCAAGGTCCTCATCCGAGAACTTGACGATATCGGACATGGCGGCCATGCGGCGGATGCGGGCCATATGCGACTGCTTGTCCTTGATGAAGCCGGGGCGGATATTGGGATCGAGCGAGATGACACGGCTTTCTTGCTCACGCGTCATCAGCGCTTCATAGGTGCTGCCGCAGGGTTCGGGGATGAGGCTGATGGCTCCGAAATGCAGCGCTTCGCAATCGGCGCCCAGCGCCGGAAGCTCGGCTTCGGTAATCATCCGGCCGGCGGTGTTCTCGTCATAGAAGGCATAGGTCGCGTGGCCGTCGACCAGCTTTACGAAGGCGATGGTGGTGGGGCGCGAAAGAGTGGCGCAATAGCTGAAATCCACGTTGCTGGCGCGCAGGGTTTCCCGCAGGATATCGCCCATCATGTCATCTGAAAGACCAGTGAAAAAGGCGGAGGGAACGCCGAGACGTCCCAGCGCGATGGCCGTGTTGAAGACCGCACCGCCTGCATAAGGGGCAAAACCCGCCTCTCCCAGCGTTGTCTGCCGGGGCAGCATGTCGATCAGGGCTTCACCACAACACAGGATCATTACGGTCCTCCTCAAAACAGCAAATCAAATGGACTTAAATCGATTTAGACGAAGATGGATCGGAAGGCCAGCCACAAGCTGGCCACCCGCATCCGAAATCAAGATTGCGGCAATTCGCTGACACCGCCGCGCTTTGCCGACCAGGGCAGCGGGTTATCGAGGAAGGCTTCAACCTCGGAGAGGGTCTTTTCATCAAACAGTTTTTCAGCCCGGGCAACGGACAGAACATCGCGCCAGGTCGTCAGGTAATGCAGCTTAACATTGCCGTTGGCAAAGCGTGCTTCCGCCTCCTGGAAGATGCCGTAATAGAAGAGTGCGATGCCGTGATCGACGATGCCGCCCGCCGCACGAATGGCGTCGATAAAGGTAAACATCGAGCCACCTGCGGTCGTCAGATCCTCGATGACGAGAACGCGGGCACCCTCGGGCATATGTCCTTCGATCTGGGCATTGCGGCCATGGCCTTTCGGCTTCTTTCGGCAATAGATCATCGGCAGGCCGAGGCGCTCGGCAAGGAAAGCGGCGAAGGGAATGCCCGCAGTTTCGCCGCCGGCCACACAGTCAAACTTCTCGAAACCGGCCTCGCGCAGGACAGCCGCCGCCGCAAAATCCATGGCTGCGGAGCGAATGCGCGGGAAGGAGATGAGCTTGCGCATGTCGATATAGACAGGGCTCTTCATGCCTGACGCGAAGGTGTATGGGCTTTCGGAATTAAAATGGACCGCCTTGATTTCCCACAACATTTTCGCAACCAGTTCGGCAACGACGGCGCGATCGGTGAATGTGAAGTGGTTCATAGGCGTTCTCCTTTTAGGCCTTGGTTTCTCGCTCCGAAAACCCGGATCGGTGTTCGGAAAGCACGCGTCTTTGTTCGGTATTTCGTGCGCCAGCCGAGGTGCCGGCGGACCATAACAAAACCGCCGGCAGTGCCGGCGGTCATAAAATCAATTTACATCCCAATGAAGCGGGAACATCGGATCGAATACGGTCACCGGCCCGGCGCCCGTTTCGATCTTGGCGGGGAATGACACTGGCTCGTCGCGCTTGACCAGCGTGATCGTCTCCTCATTCGGCGCCAGACCATACCAGGCCGGGCCGTTGAGCGAAGCGAAAGCTTCCAGCTTGTCGAGAGCGTTTTCGTCCTCGAAGACATGGGCAAGGCAGCTCATCGTATTGATGGACGTGTAAATGCCCGCGCAACCGCAGGCGCATTCCTTCAGCGGGTCCACGTGCGGAGCGGAATCCGTGCCAAGGAAAAAGCGCGCATCGCCAGAGGTCGCGGCAGCCCGCAGCGCCAGCCTGTGCTCCTCGCGCTTGGCGACGGGCAGACAGTAATAATGTGGCTTGATGCCGCCAACCAGAATGGCGTTGCGGTTGATGATGAGATGATGCGTGGTGATCGAGCCGGCCAGATTGGCCTTGGAAGACTTGATATAGTCAACGCCATCGCGGGTGGTGATGTGCTCCATCGTCACCTTCAGCTCCGGCAGGCGCTGGCGCAGCGGTTCCAGAACCGTCCCGATGAAGACCTTCTCGCGGTCAAAAATATCAACTTCCAGCGTTGTTACTTCTCCATGCACGCAGAGGGGCAGGCCGATCTTCGCCATGCGCTCCAGAACAGGCATGGCCTTGTTAAAATCGCGCACACCGCCGTGGGAATTGGTTGTGGCACCGGCGGGATAAAGCTTTACGGCGGTAATCAGGCCGCTTTTCTTGCCCTCTTCCACGTCGTCGGCCTGCGTGTCCTCGGTCAGATAGAGCGTCATCAAGGGCTCAAAGCTGTCGCCCGCGGGAATGGCCTTGACGATGCGATCGCGATAGGCGCGGGCATCTGCGGTGGTGACAACCGGCGGCACCAGGTTCGGCATGATGATGGCGCGGGCGAAATGCCGACTCGTATCCCCGATCACCCCTTCCAGCATGGCGCCATCACGAAGATGCAGGTGCCAGTCATCAGGGCGGCGCAGGGTGAGCGACTTCATCGGGATACCTCGGAGCATGATGGAATTGCGCCCGCTTAGCATCTTTTGTCGCGGGAAAACAGCCGCCCGACACGATCAGGCAGCCGTAAATGTCATTTTTTTGAAGCGCGCTTCAGATGTTGCCCGCTTCCGGACCCCAAACGTCGGTCATGGCAAAACCATCGGCCAATGGGTCGAAAGGATCGAGGCCGACCTGATGCAGACCGAAGGTAAAGCCGCGCCCGGCAATCGTGGGAATGACAGCCGGACGGCCCGCAACTTCGGTGACGGCGGAAAGGCCGACATCAAATTCCGAACCGATGATCGAGCGGGATTTATACTCGTCGCCCACCTTCACCTTGCCGCGCGCATAAAGCGTGGCGAGATTGGCGGAATTGCCCGTGCCGCAGGGCGAACGATCCGCCCGGCCGGGCCACATGGTGGTGCAGGTGCGGATGGAGCCATCGGAGTCCACATCGCGGAACATCACATAGGCCACGCCCGATATGGCGGGGATTTCGGGATGCACAACGGTCATTTCGCGGTTGACCAGATCCTTAAGGATCATGCCCGCAGAGACCAGCTTCGCGGCATTGGCTTTTTCGATCGTTAGACCAATCTGACGCACATCCACCAGCGCATAAAAAATGCCGCCATAGGAGATGTCCATCGTCACCTTGCCCCATTGGGGTGTGTCGATGCTGACATCAAGCGCATGCACGAAAGACGGCACCATGGTCAGCTTGACCTTTTCACAGCGCCCGTCACGGCAGGTGGCCGTTGCCTTCACCAGACCAGCCGCCGTTTCCAGAATGATGACGGTTTCCGGTTCGTGCATCTCCACCATGCCGCTTTCCAGAAGTGCAGTCGTCGCGCATATGGAATTCGATCCGGAGCTGGCATGCGCCTGGTCCGGCTGAAGGATGACGAAGGCGGCGTGCGCATCCGGATGCTTCGGCGGCAGAAGCAGATTGACCGAGCCCATGGGCGTGCCGCGCGGCTCCAGCGTCAGGAAGCGACGAAGCGCCTGTCCCTTTGGGTCGGTATTCATCCAGTGAAGCTGTTCAGCCACCGTATTGCCGGGGATTTTCGGCGCGCCGCCGGTGACGACACGGCCGATTTCGCCTTCGCAATGAACATCGAGAAGCTGAAGGGTGCGTTTCCAACGCATGGGGTCTTACTCCGAAAAGGGTTGTCGACCGACCATACAGATAAAAATACAAGCTGTATACAAATCTGCGACGCTCTGTGACAAAAAGCGCCTAGCGCTCCCGCTGCCCCTAACGCATCGCAGTTTAGCGATTGCGGCATTCCGCCCGGTTTCGATTGGCAGCGGCATCGCAGTTGATCCTTGACGACTGAAGCGCCTGATCGTCCACCACGGAGCCGGCCGTATCACCCACCGATCCGACGGTATTTTCCACCGAGCGGCCAAGCCGCTCCACCTGCCTGCCGTAGTTTTCCCGCGTGCGGGGATCGAACACAGCAATTGGCGCGCTGACCACAACGCTCGCTGCTGTTCCAACCGTCTGCGCGGCACCGATGCTGACGGCGCCCAAGGCTTCGCCCAGGCCGACATCAGAATCCGTCACGGTCTGGCCCGCGATGAGGCGGTCGCCGATCAGACGCACGACCTCCGGGCTTTCGGCAAACTTGCCGTGGTTCAGGCGGTCACCCGATTGCAGCTTCGTCAAATCGAGAACCGTGATACCGGCCTTTTCCAGCTGGCTGCTGTAGGGCTCAACGGAAGGATCGATCTGGCCAAGACGGTCAACATTGCCGGAAATGCGGCGCGACAGGCTGAGCGCGCGGTCATCCTGCGAAACGAAGAGCGTGAATTTCGGTGGTGTCTTGCCGAGGCTTGCGAACTGGCGGCTGAAGACATCCACGTCGAGATCAGGTGCTGCCAGAATAACGTTGCCGATCTTCGGATCGACGCGGCCATTGCGGATAGCCATCTGCCGCAACGCCTCCACCGCAAGCCAGGTGCCCATGGAGTGCGCCATGACCGTGACTTCACGGATGGATTTGTCTTTCGCCAGCCGCGTCAGCATCTCTTCCAGCGCGTCACGGGAATAGTTGGTGCTTTCCTTGTCGTAATTATAGTCGAAGATGCTGGCGCGTGACGGCCAGGTGAAGACGACGGGCACGACATCAGTTCTGGAATCATGGACGATCTGGGCAAATCGATAGACGGATTCCTCGTAGCGGTTGTTGAAACCATGCACGAAGACCAGCACGCGGCGGTCCTTTTCAATATGCCGGCCGATCCAGCTTCGCGTCTCGGCTTCGGAGCGGATGGGCTCGACCGCAACGGTAGTGAAATCCTTCAGCGGATTGGGCGGCAGCTTCTTCGGCCACTGCACCTGCCCGACCTTGCGGTTGGCATCCGGGGGTATCGAGACGGTGACCGCATCGACCTTCAGCCCCGTTCCCCGCTCGCCGCCGAAAAGAACCGCGGGATTGTCAGACGGCGCGCGTGTCGTCGCGACAAGGAGGTTCACCGGCGTCGTACCGGCCACTGTTTGTCCCGTTGGCGTCATCACTCCGATCGGCCGCCCACCGCAACCGGCAAGCACGGCAACAATCGCGATCAAGGCGACGAAGCGAATGGGCATCACATCACTCTCCTGCAACCCTGAGGCAGCCGGGTCGCTGCCGAGAGAGAGGATTTTCTACCGGAGGCGGAACTGACGCGCCAGCAACCACAGCGAAGTGGCGGATGATTTCCATCCCGGTGTGTCCAAACGGACCCAATTTCGCGTGGGCGCGTCCGATGCCTCAGGCTGGTTTCCTGGTCCGCCGCTATTTCTGCGGCAGCATGGTGCCCCTTTCGCGCAGGGCGCCATGCCACGACAGCGCTTCTTCGATGAGATGCGGCGTGTGCCCTCCCCGCGAGACTGCCCGCTGGAAATAGTCCGTTAGCGCATCACGATAGGCCGGATGCACGCAGTTCTCGATGACGACCGCCGCGCGCTCACGAGGCGCAAGGCCACGAAGGTCGGCAAGGCCCGTCTCGGTCACGAGGATATCGACATCATGTTCAGTGTGATCGACATGGCTGACCATGGGAACGACGCTCGATATGGCGCCGCCTTTGGCGATAGACTTGGTGACAAAGATGGACATATAGGCATTCCGGGCAAAATCCCCCGAGCCGCCGATGCCGTTCATCATATGCGTTCCCCCGACATGGGTCGAATTGACGTTTCCGTAAATATCGAATTCCAACGCCGTGTTGATGCCGATGATACCGAGGCGACGGATAACTTCGGGATGGTTGCTGACCTCCTGCGGGCGCAGAATGAGCCTGCTTTTATATTCGGCCAGACGCGGCATGACCCGCTCGTTCATGGCGGAGGATAAGGTGATCGACGAACCCGACGCGAAAGTCAGCTTGCCCGCATCGAAAAGTTCGAATGTGGAGTCCTGCAGGACCTCCGAATACATTTTGAGATCGTGAAACGGCGTATCAATGAAACCGTGCATCACAGCATTGGCGATCGTGCCGATGCCGGCCTGAAGCGGCTGAAGTTCGTGGGTCATGCGGCCATGACGCACCTCGTTCAACAGGAATTCAGTGAGGTGGCCGGCAATGGCCTTCGTCTCGTCATCCGGCGGCAGCACTGTCGAGAAGCTGTCGCTCTTGTCACTCAGGACAATAGCGGCGATTTTTTCCGGCGGCACCGGAATGAAGGGCAGTCCGACACGGCTATCCGTCGCCACCACCGGGATGGGCATGCGGGTCGGACGTTTTGCGGGAATGAAGATGTCGTGCAGCCCCTCCAGCACCTCGGGCTGGGACAGGTTGATCTCGACGATCACCTTATCGGCCAGGATGGCGAAGCTCGCGGAATTGCCAACGGAGGTGGTGGGCACGATACCACCGTCAGCCGTGATCGCCACGGCTTCAACGATGGCGATATCGACGCCGTGAATCTGACCGCCGCGCAATTGCTCGACGGTCTCGGAGAGATGCTGGTCAATGAACATGACCTTGCCGTCATTGATCGCCTTGCGCAAAGCCGGATCGGACTGGAACGGCATGCGACGCGCCAGCATGCCCGCCTCGACCATGGTCTTGTCGAGATCATTGCCCAGCGATGCCCCCGTCATCAGGGTAATTTTCATGGGATGCAGCTTGGCACGCTCCGCCAGCGCCAGCGGCACCGCCTTGGCCTCGCCGGCACGCGTGAAGCCGCTCATGCCCACAGTCATGCCATCCTGAATGAGACTGGCGGCCTCTTCGGCACTGACGATCCGGTTCAAAAGGGACGCGTTGCGAATACGCTTTTCAAGCATGCACTTCTCCATGATCTGCAATCACGATGGCACGGCATTCGGTCGCCCATCTCGCAGCGACTATGGCGTGCAGTTTCATCGATGAAACTGACATAGATCAAGGGCAAGAAGGGAACCATCACTTCTGCGTATCAAATCCCGTTCAGCGACAGTAAGTGACGCATCGGCGCGACAGGCTGGCAGGCCCTCACACCATGCCGGCCCTGCGATCGGCAGGAGACTTCCGTTACGCCGTGATCGGCGAGGAGTGACGAGCCCCACTTCGCGTCATCGCAGTGCGGAAAAAGCAACTCGTCAGGGGCCTTCGCAGACAGGCGCCCGCCCAAGCACGACCTGCCCCACTTCCACATCATAGGCACGCAGGCCGAACGCGCCGAGGCTTATGACCCGGTAACAGGGATTGCCGCCCGTCCACAGGGGATCGACAACGTCGATATCGGTGATGAAGCGGTGCGCGCAGGCCTGACCGGAACTATAAGCGATGCCTTCGGCCGTCGTGCCTGCCATCGGCACATGGATATGGCCAAAAATGATGTGACGCACGCCGGCCGGGTGAGCGGCGAGCCTGCGCATGACAGCCCCGTCATCATGCATGCCGATATGTTCAAAATGGCGGATGCCACAATCCATCGGCGGGTGGTGAATGAAAACCGTCACGGGCAACTCGCCCGCGCTTTCCAGCGCGCTCTCCAGCCATGCCAGACGATCCTCACCATACATGCCGCCTATGACATCGGCTTCATGGCTGTCCAGAAACAGCAAACGACCAAAATCGGTGTCGATGAAGGACTGGATGTAACCGTTATCGTCGCGCGGCTGTTCGGGAAAGGCGGCAACGAATTCCGGGCGGCGATCGTGATTGCCGAGCATCAGCCGCACCGGCATGGAGACCGGCGCAAGGATATCCCGCAGCAGCTCATAGGCCTCGGGCTCACCGTAATTACAAAGATCGCCCGTCATGACGAGAAGATCGGCGTCGGCGTGTTTTTCAATGATATCGGCGATTGCCGCGCGCAGCTGCTTTTCCGGGTCGACGCCATTTATGGCGACGCCGGGCAGCAGAAGATGGGTATCGGTGATCTGGATAATCTTCATTTGGGGCTTCCTGCGCAAAATGGCTGCGGGAAGGGATTTCCCGCAGCCTCTCGATGGTGCTGATTATTTCAGCAGGGCGTTGGTCTGCTCGACGATCTGCTTGAGGCCGGCTTCCGGCGTCACCTCACCGCGCATGACGGTGCCGATGATATCGCGCTGGGTGCGCCAGATGCGGACGGAATCGCCGCCGGGGTAACCGGCCCAGGGCAGAGAACGGTCAGCCTGAAGCGAAGCGGTTTTCACATTCGGGTTCTCGACGTAATAAGGAGCGAGGAAGTCCGGGCCGGTTGCCAGCTTGTTGGTCGGCAGGTAACCGGTGATGCGAACGATGGTGTTCTGCGCTTCCGGACCGGTGATCCACTTCAGGTATTTCCAGGCAGCATCCTGCTTGGCCTTGTCCTGCGTCAGGATAACGGCAGAGTTACCGCCGGTCGGAACGCCGCCCTTTTCCTTGTTGTCCAGCGGGAAGGTCGCCGTCTTCAGCTTGAAGCGATCGCCAACCAGGCCCTGGATCGTCTGAACGTGAGCGGGCGTCGAGAAGATGAAGCCGGTGAGGCCTGCACCGAACTGCTGGCGGGACTGGTCCCAATCGAGCAGGTTCTGGCCACCTTCGGTGACGAACTGGCGGGTCATCTTCAGGGCGTTGAGGCCGATCTCGTTGTCGAAGGCAACGGTCTTGGTCTTCTCGTCAACGAGCTTGCCGCCCTGTTCGACGATGAGCGCCTGCCACAGCCAGTCATCCGGCCAGCCGTTGATATCGTAGCTCATGCCAGCAAACTTGGGGTCGAGAGCCTTGATCTTCTTGGCAAGAGCGATGAGCTCCGCAAAGGTCGTCGGCATCTTGTCCGGGTCGCCGCCGGCCTTGGTGACGAGGTCCGAGTTGATGTAGATGATCGGCGAGGAAGCGTTGACCGGCAGACCATACTGCTTGCCGTCGATCTGGCCGAGTGCCGCCATCTTCGGGCTGTAGTTCTTGTCGAGGAAAGCCTGACCGCCTTCAGCCTGAATGAACGGGCCGAGATCGGTGATCTGGTTGCGCGGTGCGAGCGTGTGCACCAGTTCCGCCGTCAGGTTGTAGCCCGAGAAATAAACGTCGGGCAGATTACCGGTAACGGCAGAGCGCAGAACCTGCTGCTGGCCTTCGTTATAACCGGCGGCCGGAGCGAGGAAGTTTATCTTCACGTCCGGGTTCTTCTTCATGAATTCATCGGCCAGCGGCTGATGGAATTTCGTGAAGCCCGGCAGGTTGTAGAGAACATTGAGCGTGATTTCGTTGGCGAAAACCGGCTGAGCGAGGCCCGCAAAAGCCATGCCAAGGGCCAGACCGCCCATCACAGCGCGTCGGTTTAGTTTCATGTCAGTCTCCAGAGAGGTTGGGAGGAGGAAGTCTGAACGGCGTCACTTGACGCCGGTCATGGTAATACCGGCGATGAAATGCCGCCGTGCCAGGAGGAAGCACAGCACCATCGGCGCGGTAATCAGTGTCGCGCCCGCCATCAGCGCGCCGTAATTTGCGCCGGATTCAACATCGGCGAAAAACATCATGCCAAGCGGCGGTGGCGCGAGATTGGTGTCAGAGATAACGATCATCGGCCAATAAAGGTCGTTCCAGTGGGCGACGAGCGAAAAGACCGAGAAGGCGGCGAGTGAAGGCAGCGAACCACGCAGCACAAGCCCCCAGCAGATCTCCATTTCAGAGAGGCCGTCCATGCGTGCCGCTTCGATGATTTCATCCGGATAGCTGCGGAAGGACTGATTGAACAGGAAGATGGCGAAGACGGAGAGAAAGAAGGGCATCATCATCGCGAAATAGGTGTTCAGCAGCTCCGTCTTTGCCAGACCGACGAAAAGCGGCAGGGCAAGGGCCTGGATGGGAACGCAGAGCGCGGCGACGACCAGGCCAAGAAGCAGCTTGCGGCCCGGGAACCGCAGTTTCGCCAGAGCGTAGGCCGCCGGCACAGATGTCAGTATCTGGACGACGAGAATACCGACGCAGACGATGACGCCATTGAGCATGAAGCGTGCCATGGGCACTTGCCCGGCTGCACGGGTGTAATTATCGGCCGCGTCGAATTTCTCAGGGATCGGCCAGAGCGAAACGTTGAATATTTCCGCCGGCGAACGGATTGACGTCAGCACCATCCAGTAGAACGGCAGGAGCATCAGGAAAGCGCCGAGCGCCAACACAAGATGCGGAAGATATTTGCGGAGTGCGGCCATCAATAATGCACCTTCCGGTCCATATGCAGCGTCTGGCCGATCGAAAGCACCAGTACGATTGCGAGGAAGATCACCGTCAGCGCGGCGGCATAACCGGTGTTGGAATACTCAAAACCTTCGAGATAGAGATCGAACAGCAACGTCTCTGATCCGAAACGGCCCTTGGTCAGCACTGCCACCGTCTCGAACACCTTGAAGGCAGAGATGGAGGTGGTGACCACAACGAACATGGTCGTCGGTCCGAGCATCGGCCATGTCACCGTCAGGAAGCGGTCCACCGGGTTCTTCGCGCCATCGAGACGCGCCGCCTCGTGCAAATCCTTCGAAATGGCGGTGAGACCGGCAAGGAACAGCACCATGTTGAAGCCGAGTATCTGCCAGACGCCCATCAGCGCCATGGTAGGGATAAGGAGAACGGGGTTGGAGAGGAAAGCGACGGGTTCGAAGCCCATCCACTTGATCGCCGCATTCACCGGGCCGAGCGATGGATGGAGCAGGAATTGCCAAACGGTCGCCATGGCCACCAGCGTTGCGGTGACCGGAAGGAAGTAAGCTACTTCCCAGAAGGCGCGGCTGCGCTTGCGATTATAGACAAGCAAGGCTACGCCGAGCGCCAGAAACACGCCGAAGGGAATGACGATGGCAGCGTAGATGGCCGTATTCGTCAAGGCACGCAGGAAAACCGGATCCTGAAACGCCTTGACGAAATTTCCCAGTCCCACAAAGCGCGTGGACAGCGCGCCAAGCTGATAATCCGTGACGGAAAAACCGGCGAGAACGAGCATCGGCACGATATAGATCGCCAGAAGCAGCAAGCTTGCGGGTGCCGCAAAGATCAGGCCGCGCCGGATCATCCGCCGGTCGGCCTTTGAAAGTCGCGGGCGAGCGCTGGCACGCGCCGCGCCAGAAAAATCAACCGCCGTCATGCCGGCACCTGCTCGCGAACGGTCACCTTGCGGCGGAGACCGTCGGCGGCGAAAAGATGCGCGCGCTCCGGCACAAAACCGAGGGTGATGACGCCATTCGCATCAGCGCCAAGCGTTTCGCCGGCACCCTGTCGCAGGGTTATGGCCACCGTCTCATCACTTAAAAGACGGCAACTCACGAAGCGGTCTGCGCCATGGGTTTCGCTGCGAACCACGCGCACGGCCAAACCTTCCGCGCCGGGACGCAGATCCTCTGCGCGAAGACCAAGCGTTGCGGGACCGGCGTCGCGGCCCGCGGCTTCGAGACCAAGATCCCGGGCGAAAGCCGTCACCTTGCCGCTGGCGGCGATTTCGACCGGCAGCAGATTGATGGAGGGCGTGCCGATGAAGCGCGCGACGGTGAGCGTGGCGGGCTTGCGGTAGAGTTCATCCGGCGTGCCAAGCTGCTCGATACGACCTTCAGACATCAACGCGATACGGTCGGACATCGTCATGGCTTCGATCTGGTCATGGGTGACATAGATGAAAGTCGCGCCGAGCCGCCGGTGCAGGCCTGCCAGCTCTTCGCGCATGTGGGCGCGAAGCTTCGCATCAAGATTGGAGAGCGGTTCGTCCATGAGGAAGGCGGCCGGCGAACGCACCAGTGCCCGGGCAAGCGCAACACGCTGACGCTGGCCGCCGGAAAGCTGCGCCGGCTTGCGATCCAGCAGATGCGCGATCTGCAGCGTCTCGGCCGCCTGCTCGACGGCTGCTTCGATCTCTCTCACCGTTTCGGCCGGGGCCGCAAACCGCCCGATCAGCGGTAGCCGCGCGGCAAAGGGCAAACGCCGCATCCTAAGCGGCGTCGCGATGTTCTGGCGCACGCTCATATGCGGATAAAGGGCGTAGGACTGGAACACCATCGCGAGATTACGGTCGCTCGGATCGATCTCGGTCACATCCTGTCCGCCGATGGACACCGAACCGCGATCCGGCGTTTCGAGCCCCCCTATGATGCGCAGCAGCGTGGACTTGCCACAGCCCGACATGCCCACCAGGGACAAAAACTCTCCGGGGCGGATGGAAAGATCGATCTCTTTCAGAACATCGTCGGCGCCGAAGCCTTTGCCGATGCCCGAAAGTTCAAGTGATTGTGGCGTCATTCTGCGCTCCTTTTCTGAAGCGCATATGCTTATATTGTATGACAATATGACGAAGGTTTGAGGAAAGTTCGATGACACGCGAAAGCCCGGAAATCTCGGACAATCGAAAACCGCGATGAATGGGCTTTTACTCGAAACCACTAAAATTGATGGGTATTTCCGCGCTTGTCCGTGAACCGAAAATCGCTGGGGGCGCAGACTTATAATGCGGCGAGAATCACATGCGCCTGAATTTTGCCGGTAACCTCACCGCTGCCATGGCGGGCTTCAATGGCTGCGGTGACGTAATCTGTCGCAGCATCCAGTGTTCCGGGGTCCCTTGCCTCGATTTCCGTGCGCAGAACCGTTCCCTGGCAATAAGCGACCGCCGGAACACGGGGCGAAGCGGCCCGACTTTGCGCCGCCACCGTCTCGATCGTCACCCGGGAAAACCCCGCATCCTCCAGTTCGCGGCGGATCGCGGCCACATCATGATAACCATGCGGGGTGCGTGCCAGGAAGCAGGGTGGATCATCGGGAAACAGGCGCGCCAACGCGTTTGTCACTTCATCTGCGAAGTGGTTTTCCCCAATGCGATCCCAGACATTGAATAAATAATGCCCGCCGGGCTTCAGTACCCGCTTTGCCTCGCGATAGGCCGACGGCCGATCACCAAAAAACATTGCGCCGAACTGACAGAAGACAAGATCAAAAACAGCGCTTGCAAAAGGCAGGAGCTGGGCATCGGCCTGTTGCCATTTTATGCGGTGATCCGGTGCCTGCTGCGACGCGGCAAAGTCGAGCATAGGCTGATTGAGATCGGTCACCACATAGCTGGCGGCAGGCAATAGTCGGGACGTGAGTTCGCGCGTGACGGCGCCGGTTCCTGCAGCGACCTCCAGAATATCAACCGGCATCAAGGCCGCCGCCCGCCGCGCCAGATCAGTGGCGAAAGGTGCGAAAATCAACGGCACCATATAGCGGTCGTAATTTTCCGGGATCGACCCCGCAAATACCTTATCCGCTTCCAACATGGCTTTCACCCCGAGCCATCTGACGATCGGATGATTTTAACATATATTCGGGATGTGTGGAATTCGTTCGTCCTGCCGCGTGCCAGAGGGGCGGAGGAATCTGGCGGAACGGACTTGCTCATCCAAGCCGCATACGAGGCTAGAAATATCGCGTGTTTCAATGCTTGTTTTTAAGAAAGGAAATGGCGCACCCGAAGAGATTCGAACTCCTGACCCCCAGATTCGTAGTCTGGTGCTCTATCCAGCTGAGCTACGGGTGCGTGCCGTTCCGGTCGTTTCCGGTGGCGTGGCGATCCTCTAAAACGTCCTCATTCCGATTGCAAGCGATTTTGCTTCGAAATTGTCATTTTTCCGCAGCAATTCAATTATCGCATTGAAAATAAACGACATTCCTAAACGTGCGTTTTCGAGAGCGCGTGAGCCGCATATCATCCAGCGGGTATGAAGGCTGCGCTGGACTATCCGGCTGGGGGTCTTTCAGGCGGTTCTGGCCGCCTGCACCGTCGTGGCGCGATCGGCGATTTCGATGCGGAACTGCGTGCCGGGGCCCGGCTTCTCGACAAGCGCGATGGTGCCGCCGTGGGCCAGCACCAGTTCGCGGGCGATGACCAGGCCGAGCCCGGTGCCGCCGGAACGGGCCGAGCCCCTGAAGGCGGAAAACAGGTTCTCCTTGGCCTTCCGCGGCATACCCGGACCGTTATCGTCGATCACGATGCTGACAACGCTGCTGGCCCTCTGACCCGAGATTGAAAGATACCTCGGCGCGGCATTGACGGCATCGGATTGCAGGGCCTGGACGGCATTGCGACACAGATTGTGGATTACCCGGAATAGCTGCTCCGAATCCGCATCCACCGTCAACTCCGCGGGCACGCTGTCGCGGAATTCAATACCGCTGTCCGGCTCCAGCGCCAGGATATCGCGCACGTCCCGCACCAGAAGGCTCAACTGCACCATCTTGCGTTTCGGCGCACCTTCCGTCGCCTGGCCATAGGCCAGAACTTCGCCGGTGTAGGCAACGGCACGGTCGATGGTACGCAGCAGTTTCGGCGCGAAGCTTCGCACCATCGGGTCCTTTGCGTCCACCAGACGGTCAGACATCAACTGCGCGGATGAGAGGATGTTGCGCATGTCGTGGTTTATCTTCGAGACGGCGAGGCCGAGATCCACGAGGTTTTTCTGTTGCCGCAGCGTTTTCTGGAGTTCCGTCTGCATATCGGCGAGATGACGCCCGGCGACGGCCAGCTCGTCCGTTCCCTCCTCCGGCACGAAAATCCGCTCCGGGTTGCCGGGATCTTCCGAAAAATTCTGCATGCCGAGCGTCAGCCGGCGTATCGGCCGTATCATGATGCGGTTGATGGAGATGAAAATGAGGCCGGCGGTGATCAGCGACAGAACGATGGAAATGAGGAACACATTGCGGGCATAGGCCAGCATGGCAGCCCTGAGCTTGTTCTCGCCCAGCACCAGTTCGATGATGGTGTCGCTGTCGCCAACGACATCGAAAACGCGAATGACGCGGTTACCGCCGAACAGCAGGGTGGAAAAGGCATCCCGGACTGCGGCCACCTGCGACACATCGGAAAGATCATATTGCTCATCGACGCCGGGCGGCGTTTCCGCAGCCGCCAGCAGCCGCGACGTACCGTCCTTGCGCAGGGCTATCAGTTTTGCCCCTGTCGCCATCAGGGTATCGTTCTGCACACTTCGCGGCAATTCGGCCTGCAGTCCGTCAATCACCGCGCCGGCCGCGGCAGCCGTATTCAGACGATCCCTCAACCAGGACAGGCGCATATTGGCGACGGAAGGCACGAAGATGAGCACTTCCGCGATCATGACAAAAATGACCGTGAGCAACAGCAGCCGCCCGGAAAGACCGGCAGTCAATCCCGGCATGCCGTGCGCCGGATTATCTTCCGTGCGGTCCAAGCTGTCTACGCCTTTAGAAAACACCGGGCCCTGATCCTGTATGCGCGCCGCCGCTTCGGTTGAACGGCTCGGTTTATATGCACCAACGATAATAGGACCTAACGGATTTTTTTCCAATGCGCTGCGACGCAAGGTTTTCATCGCAATAAAACAAACGCCGCCACAAGGCGGCGTCTGAAGCAAAAAGGCGGCTTAGTTATCAGGCAACCCCGTCAGAATTCCTGCCAGTCCCCCTGCGCCGGCGCTGCGGCTGGCTGAACGCTAAGTGCCCGGCTGACGCTGTTCATCAATTTGCGCGCCGGAGAAGCCACCGCCGTCGTTCTGTCTGACACTGCAACGGGCCGCATGGGCTGCGCGGCGCGGGCCGGACGCGACACGGTCTCGGCGCGAAGGTTCCGCTGAACACCATCCGCGCCGACATTGAAGCGGGTCACCAGCGTGACAAGATGGTCCGCCTCGCTGCTGAGCTTATGGGTTGCGGCCGAGGTTTCCTCCACCATGGCGGCATTACGCTGTGTAACCTGATCCATCTGGTTAATGGCCGTATTCACCTCGTGCAGGCCTGTGGACTGCTCCTTCGCCGCGGTAGCTATGGAGTGGATATGCTCGTTGATCGCCAGGACGCGCGTTTCGATCTCACTCAAAGCGCTGCCGGTTCTCTGGACCAGCGATACCCCGCGCCCGACTTCCTCACCGGACTTGGTGATCAGCGCCTTGATGTCCTTGGCCGCCGTTGCCGAGCGCTGTGCGAGCTCACGCACTTCTTGAGCGACGACTGCAAAACCCTTGCCTGCCTCGCCGGCCCTGGCCGCTTCCACGCCCGCATTCAGGGCAAGGAGATTGGTCTGGAAGGCGATTTCATCAATAACATTGATGATCTGGCTGATTTCCCGCGACGCATGCTCTATACGGTCCATCGCCGAAACGGCATCGCGTACGACATTGGCGGATTCTTCGGTCTTCTGCTTGGTTTCAGCCACCATGGCGCTGGCTTCCTGGGCGCGGTCGGTGGAATTTCGGACGACGGCAGTGATCTCGTCCAGAGCGGCGGATGTTTCCTCGAGCGCCGCGGCCTGCTGTTCCGTTCGCCTGGAAAGATCATCGGCGGCCGAGCGCAATTCGCCGGCATTACCGCTGATACCCTCCGTGCTGCTGCGCACTTCGCGCATTGTTTCCCGCAGCTTGGCCAGCGTCTGGTTGACGTTCGACTGGAGTTCGGCGAACACGCCGCGGAACTCGCCATCCATCTTCTCCGTCAGATCGCCCCGCGCAAGACCTTCGATGACGCGGCTGGTCTCGGAGACACCATTGTCCACGCCGATGAGCAGGGCGTTGATCGTGGCTGCGAAACGGTTGAGGTTGTCGTCGCCATAATCCTTGTTGATACGGCGGCTGAAATCCCCTGCGGCGGCGGCATCGACGACAACGGCCATGCCGGCCTGCAGGTCGTCACTCTTGGCCCGCATGTCGGATTCCTGAGCGTTCATGCGGCGCACTTCGCGGCCATTGGTCTTGAAGACCTCGACGGCCGCGGCCATTTCGCCGATCTCGTCCTTGCGCCCAAGGTAGGGAACTGCCGCATCCAGATTTCCGTCGGCCACCTCGCTCATGACTTGGGATACCCGGCGGATCGGCGCACTCAGTTGACGCGTTCCGATATAGAGGCCGAAAGCAGCCCCCGCCCCCACGCCGGCGACAGTCACCGCGACAATTACCCAGAATATGGCAGTGCTGAAAGCGTCGACCCCCGCCTTGACGACTTCAAGCTCGGCAATGTCGTTTTTCACGATACTGTCGATCTCCGCCTGATAGGCCTTGCGATTGGCGCGGTTTGCTTCGTTGTTGCCCTGCTGGCTCGCCGCCTGCGGCCCGCTTTCCTTAGCCAGCCGGACGGTCTCCAGGCGGAAAGTCCGGAATTCCTTCGAGCGGCCGGCAAGCTTGTCGAAACCAGCCTTCTGTTCCGCCGGCACGAGCGGTGCCCAGCTGGTAATGAGCTTGTCCATGGCGTCGAGGTTCTTGACCATGCCGTCGGCAAAGGGTGCGGCCGCAGCAATGTCCGCCGCTGCATAGATGCCACGCGCCTCCATGACGACTGCCGTTACCAGACGGTTGAGCGCCTCGCCCTTGTAAGCCCGTTCGGCCGCTTGCTCGAAATGGTGCGACCGAACCCAGAATTCGTTGATCGCATAGATGGACAGCCCGCCGATGGTACAGGCAACAAGGCTCATCAGCCCGACAAGTAGATTGATACGACCGCGAATTCTCAATTTCGTTCCCCCAACAAAAACCAGCTGCGCTATGAAAATGGGAAGCTGGCATAACTTTTCGCGTCACAAGATTTATCAATGCGGCCTTAAGAAAGAATTTCAGATTTTATCGATTGCGGATGGGAATCGGCCCTCATCTGTCGTCGACAAGAGAAATCGCGGTGCGTTTTCCGCAAAAGGTGAAGGGCGAAAACCCCTTCGGCAATTGACTTTGCTTGGCCTATGCCCTTATAAGCCGCGCACGCTCGGCCATTGAAAGCTCGCCCAGGCGGGTTTAGCCGTGCAAAAAACGAAACGCTCTTGCAAATAATTGCAAATTCAAGAAGGGCCGCACACCGCGGTATTAAATAAATGTCGAAGCGTACCTACCAACCGTCCAAGCTTGTTCGCAAGCGTCGTCATGGTTTCCGTGCCCGCATGGCTACTGCCGGCGGCCGCAAGGTTCTCGCAGCCCGCCGTGCGCGCGGCCGCGCTCGTCTGTCGGCTTAATTGCCGATCTGTGGCCCGATGAAAGTCGTGGGCACATGAGCGAGACTAAGAAAAGCCCCGGCCGGCTTAAAAACCGGTCGGAGTTTCTTGCCGTTCAGGCAGGTGAAAAACGGCGGGGAAGCACCTTTCTTCTGGAAGTGCTTGATCGGAAATCCCCGGAAACCGAGCCTCGCGTCGGTTTCACCGTAACAAAAAGACAAGGCAACGCGGTCGAGCGAAATCGCATGCGCCGCCGTCTGAAGGAAGCCGTCAGGCTTTCTGCCGGGGTCGCAATGAAGCCCGGTCATGACTATGTGATTGTCGCCCGCAGGGATGTGCTTGATACGGCCTTCCCGAAACTTCAGTCTCTCCTTGCCGAGCGCATTGAAGGAACGGCGAAACCGAAACGGTCCCAGGAGACCCGCTCCAGGAAAGAATGATGGAAAAGAACCGCAATTACTTCATCGCGATAGCCCTTTCGGTTGTCATCGTCCTCGCCTGGCAATTCCTTTACATGAATCCGCGTATCGAGCAGCAGCGCCGCGCCGAAGAGGCCCGCCAGGCGCAGCAGCAGACCACGCAGCAACAGCAGCCGGCGCCGGGCGCCGCACCAGGTGCTGCCGTTGAAGGCGCACCGCCCGCCTCCTCACCGCAGACTGCCGCAACGGCGACCCGCGAAGAGTCGATTGCAAGAACCCAGCGTGTGGCCATCGACACCAACGCCATCGCCGGCTCGATCAATCTCACCGGCGCCCGCTTCGACGACATCCGGCTCAAGGACTACCATGAGACCGTCGATGACTCGAGCCCGATCATCACGCTGTTCTCGCCCGCTGACACCAAGGACGGTTACTTCACCGAGCTCGGTTACGTTGCAGCGCAGGAAGTCGGCGGCGTTCCCGGTCCGACCACTGTCTGGACGCTCGCAAGCGGCGACAAGCTGACGGAAAACACGCCCGTCACCCTCACCTACACCAATGCCAAGGGTGTGATTTTCTCCCGTACGGTTTCGATCGACGAGCATTACATGATCTCGGTCGCCGACAAGGTTGAGAACCCCGGCCAGGCGGCCATCTCCTTCGCCACCTATGGCCGCGTGACGCGTAACAACAAGCCCGCAGTTCCCCCGGTCTTCGTCATCCATGAAGGTTTTCTCGGCGTTTCGGGCAAAGACGGCAGCCTGACGGAAGAAAAGTACAAGGACGTCGAAGAAGCACCGGTAACGGTTGCCAAGGCGACCGGCGGCTGGCTCGGCATCACTGACAAGTATTGGGCTGCGGCCATCGTTCCGCCCCAGACGACGCCATTCGAAACCCGTTATTCGCACATCACCGGCAATCAGCCGAGCTATCAGGCAGATTTCAAGAGCGACCCGATGACGGTCGAGCCCGGCCAGTCGATCGAGCTGAAGAGCCTTGTTTTCGCTGGCGCCAAGGAAGTGCCGCTGGTTGACCGTTACGAGACGACCTACGCAATTCCGAAGTTCGACCTTCTGATCGACTGGGGCTGGTTCTACTTCATCACCAAGCCGATGTTCAAAATGATGGATTTCTTCTTCCGTTATTTTGGTAACTTCGGCGTAGCGATCCTGCTCACCACCATCGTCGTCAAGGCCCTCTTCTTCCCGCTCGCCAGCAAGCAATATGCTTCCATGGCGAACATGAAGCGCGTGCAGCCGAAGATGGAAGAGCTGAAGGCCAAGCACGGCGATGACCGCATGGCCATGCAGCAGGCGATGATGCAGCTCTACAAGGAAGAAAAGATCAATCCTGTTGCCGGCTGCTGGCCGATGCTGCTGCAGATCCCGGTCTTCTTCGCGCTCTACAAGGTCATCTACGTCACCATCGAAATGCGGCACGCGCCGTTCTTCGGCTGGATCCACGACCTTTCCGCGCCGGACCCGACATCGCTGTTCAACCTCTTCGGCCTTCTGCCTTACGATGTGCCGCACTTCCTGATGATCGGTGTCTGGCCGCTTGTCATGGGCATCACCATGTTCCTGCAGATGCGCATGAACCCGACGCCGCCCGATCCGACGCAAGCGATGATCTTCAACTGGATGCCGCTGATCTTCACCTTCATGCTGGCGTCCTTCCCGGCGGGTCTGGTCATCTACTGGGCATGGAACAATACGCTCTCCATCACCCAGCAGGCGGTCATCATGAAGCGCCAGGGCGCCAAGATCGAGCTGTTCGATAACATCAAAGGGCTGTTCAAGCGAAAGCCGGTGCAATCGAAATGAGTGAAACCGGCGCGGCAACCGAAAAGCCACTATTCGGACGACCCTGGATTTTCATTCGCGGCGTCCCCGCGATGAAATTCCTGCCGCCTGAAGGGCCGCCGGAAATTGCCTTCGCCGGTCGTTCGAATGTCGGCAAGTCCTCGCTCATCAATGCGCTGGTGGGCCACAAAGGGCTTGCCCGCACCTCCAACACGCCGGGACGCACCCAGGAACTGAATTATTTCGTTCCCGATGGTTACTCCGGTGCAGAGGGCGATCTTCCGCCGATGGCGTTGGTCGACATGCCGGGTTATGGTTATGCGCAGGCCCCCAAGGATCAGGTCGATGCCTGGACGAAGCTCGTCTTCGATTACCTCCGCGGCCGTGCGACGCTGAAGCGCGTCTACGTGCTGATCGATTCCCGCCACGGCGTGAAAAAGAATGACGAGGAGGTTCTGACCCTCCTCGACAAGGCGGCTGTGTCCTACCAGATCGTGCTGACGAAGACGGACAAGATCAAGGATGCCGGCGTGCCGCGGCTGATTGGCGAAACGCTTGAGAAAATCCGCAAGCGCCCTGCCGCCTATCCGGAAGTTCTCGCCACATCCTCGGAAAAATCAGTCGGGCTGGATAACCTGCGGGCCGAGATCATCAGAACGATCTCTCTTTGAGAGGCGTGCCTCTCAGGCGACGGTGAAAAGCAGAACGGCGGTCCAGAGCATCGCCGTCAAAGCCAGAAGGCGCCAGAAGCGCACGGAATGCCATATCTCCGAGAGCATGGCTGCGAACATGCTGCCACTCCGCAACGGCTGGCTCCTGAATGGCAGACCGGATCGGCGGGGGTCCCGTTCCAGCAACGCAGCGACGGTCGCATTTTCGCGATATTCGGTTTCCGCCAGATTGTCACGCCAGCGCCTGACCATGGCCGCGAACTGCCTGTCGCGTTTTACGCGCTTGGCAAGCTCCGCCATGCTTTCCGGCGGCAGGGCACCCAGCACATATTCGCCCGCGAGCACTTCGTCCCGCAAACCGCTTTGCTTGTCTCGATCGGGTGCCGTCATGTGTTCAATCACTCCTCGGTCGTTCAGGTGCACCATTTCCACGGCGCGAGACATCTTCATCACCCTGAATTAACCCCTCCCCTTCATCAGCAAGGCTGGTCCCATTGGCCCTTTATGTCAATCTCATTACAGGGCCGGAACAGGCAAAAAAAAGAAATTTGACCGCAGCCGACACAATAAGGCCCGCAGGTTATTTCATCCGTCAAAGACTTGCTTTAGAGCGGTGACAGGCTTCAACGGCCGCAACCACAGACCGAGGTTTTTAGATGACGTCTTCCGAAAGCGAAACTCAGGCGCGGCTGCTCGCACAGGCTCTGCCTTTCATGCAGAAATACGAGAACAAGACCATCGTGGTGAAATATGGCGGCCACGCCATGGGCGATTCCACGCTTGGCAAGGCATTCGCGGAAGACATCGCCTTGTTGAAGCAGTCGGGAATCAACCCCATCGTTGTGCATGGCGGCGGCCCGCAGATCGGCGCCATGCTGAGCAAGATGGGCATTGAGTCAAAATTCGAGGGCGGCCTGCGCGTCACCGACGCCAAGACGGTCGAGATCGTTGAAATGGTTCTGGCCGGCTCGATCAACAAGGAAATCGTCGCCCTCATAAACCAGACGGGCGAATGGGCCATCGGCCTGTGCGGCAAGGATGGCAACATGGTCTTCGCCGAGAAGGCGAAAAAGACCGTGATCGACCCCGACAGCAACATCGAGCGCGTGCTCGACCTCGGCTTCGTCGGCGAAGTCGTGGAAGTCGACCGCACACTGCTCGACCTGCTCGCAAAATCGGAAATGATTCCAGTCATCGCACCGGTCGCCCCTGGCCGCGATGGCGCGACATACAACATCAATGCCGATACCTTCGCCGGCGCGATTGCGGGTGCACTTCACGCTTCGCGTCTGCTGTTCCTCACCGACGTTCCCGGCGTTCTCGACAAGAACAAGGAACTCATCAAGGAGCTCACCGTCTCGCAGGCACGCGCCCTCATCAAGGACGGCACGATTTCCGGCGGCATGATCCCGAAGGTCGAGACCTGCATCGACGCCATCAAGGCTGGTGTTCAGGGTGTGGTGATCCTCAATGGCAAGACGCCGCACTCCGTCCTTCTGGAAATCTTTACCGAAGGCGCCGGCACGCTCATCGTGCCCTGATGTGCTTCAGGGTGGCGGACGGCAAACCTGTCCGCCAGATCAGGCATTAGCCGAATGCCAGGAGCGACAGCACACCGACCACAATCAGCAGACAGCCGGACAGTTCAAGCCGGTTGATCTTCTCCTTGAAGAAAAGCACCGTCGAGGCGAAGGCGAACAGCATCTCCACCTGCGCCAGTGCCTTCACCACGGCGGCCTGCTGCAGGGTCATTGCCGTGAACCAGCCGAACGAGGCCGTGGCGCCCACGAAACCGACGGCAAGTGATGGTTTCCACACCCTGGCGATGCGCCGCAGTTCTTCCCTCTCCCGCCAGATGATCCACAGGAACATCGATACCGTCTGCATGACGATGACGATGACGAGGGTGAAGCCCGCCTGCATCATCGCATCCGGGGCAGGCAGGCTTGGTGCTAGCGCCAGCGATGCCGACCGATAGGCAACAGACGACAGTCCGAAGAACGCACCCGAGGCGAGGCCGATACCCGCCGTTCGGCTGAAGATCGAGGTCAGGAAGGAAGCGGGCGTTACTTCCGTGCGCGCCACGGAAATCAGCATGACGCCGGCGACCGAAATCGCTATCGCCGCCAATGTACCGGCCGTGACGCTCTCGCCTATGAAAATGAGGGCAAACAGCGCCGCCTGTGCCGGCTCCGTGCGGGAATAGGCCGTGCCGACAGCGAAATTGCGGAAAGAGAACAGGTGCACCAGCAGGAATGTGGCGGCGATCTGCGCCATGGCCCCGACCGTTGCCCACACGGCGAAGGCCATGTTCGGCACCGGCAGCGGACGGCCAAGCCCGAGATGCAGGAATGCAAGATAAGCGAGAGCGAAGGGCATGCCGAACACGAAGCGCACAAACGTTGCACCCGTGGTGCCCATCATGCCCTTGAGGTGTTTTTGCAAAGTCGAGCGCAGGTTCTGCAAAAACGCGCTTGCGAAAGTAATGCCTATCCAGAGTTCCATGGCTTTGGCGGTATCATGCGCGCGAGGCCGCAGCCAAGCCCGAATTTCTGATCAATCGTCCTCTTTTCGATTTTCTTCCGCATTCGAAACAGGCATAAAGCTGCCCATGGACACAAAGCCGAAAAACCTGCCAGACGCCGCCGATTTCGCCCATGTCAGCGAATGGGTTTTCGATCTCGACAACACGCTCTATCCGCATCACGTCAATCTGTTTTCCCAGATCGACCGCAACATGACGGCCTATGTGGCGGAGCTTCTGAAGCTCGACCCCGACGAAGCGCGCGCCTTGCAGAAGCGTTATTATCACGACCACGGCACGACACTGCAGGGCCTGATGATCCATTACGGCATCAGCCCGGACGAGTTTCTGGAACGCGCCCATGCAATCGACTACTCGGCGCTGAAACCGCATCCGGAACTGGGTGAGGCCATCAAGGCTTTGCCGGGTCGGAAGTTCATCCTCACCAATGGCAGCGTCAAGCATGCGCAGGCTGCCGCCGGAGCGCTCGGCATTCTCGATCAGTTCGAGGATATTTTCGATATCGTCGCCGCGGGTTATTTGCCGAAACCGGCCAGCGCAACCTACGAGAAGTTTGCAGCACTTGCGAAACTCGATACGAAAAAGGCTGCGATGTTCGAGGACTTGCCACGCAATCTGGCGGCCCCGAAAGCGTTGGGCATGAAAACCGTGCTGCTTGTGCCTTCAAATCTTGAGGGCGTCATCATGGAACGATGGGAAATCCCTGATGTGACGGATGAGCATATCGACTACGTTACCGACGATCTGACCGGGTTCCTGACAAAAACCATCGCCCGCTGAGTAGCGAACATTACCGAAGCTTCATGCACCTTACGGATGTTTAAGTGGTGGGGCTTGCTGGACGTCACTATCTTTTCTTCAGGGACACCAAAGAAAGGTAATGACGATGACCACACGCAAAATCGCCCTGTCTGCTCTTGGCGCAGCCCTTGTGCTCAGCACGGCCGCAACGGCCAGTTTCGCCGCACCCGGTAAAGGCCATAAGGACCGAATGCCGATCCGCCAGGAGGCTGCCTTCGTTCACCTGCTGAAGGTGGCCGACACGAACAAGGATGGCAAGATTTCCAAGGAGGAATTCACCGCCCGTCAGGATGCCCTGTTCGCTGAGATCGACAAGGACAAGGACGGCTCGATCACGCCAAAGGAAATGCGCGAATATCGTCAGGCAAAGATGGAGGCCTTCCGTGCCGCTCACCCGCGCCCCGAGCGGGAAGAGGCCAAGGCGGATGAAGCCAAAGCCCCTGAGGGCAAGCGTGCCGAGCGTGACCATGGTGGTCGTTTCGGCCATCAGGGCTGGGGCAAGCACGGCGGTAAAGGTGGCGGCTTCGCGCTGATCCGCTGGGCCGATACTGACGAGAACGGCCAGGTCAGCAAGGCCGAATTCGCCGCCGCCGGAGAAAAGATGTTCGAACGACTGGACAAGAACAAGGACGGCGTCATCTCCATCGACGACATGCCGGACCGGCCGTTCCTCTAAGCCAAAAAAGCAGAAAGCCCGCTCAACAGGCGGGCTTTTTATCAATGCAGACTGACGGTTTTGAGATCGTCTTCCGCCGCCTTGAAAAAGGTGCTCGAGCGATTGTCTGTGAGGAGAATGGGCGTCCCATCCGCGCCGAACAGGGCCCAGAGATCCAGCTGCGGATCGAGATCGGGCGCTTCCGGGAAACAGCGGCTGACGTCTTCCGCTCGGATCTTGCGGATATATCCCACTTCTCCTTCGCCGATATGGGCGAGCTGGGATTGGGTTAGACGCGCATGCGCTTCTTTCAAAAGCATATTTCAGCCTCCTTCTTCACGCCGAGCGAGTCATGTCCGATTCCGGCGTTCATGGTCTACTCTGAGACGGAAATATTAATTTTCTTTACCACGTTTGAAATTTCGGGCCGGACCAGATCGATGGAAAGAAGGCCGTTGCGCAGACGCGCCTCCCTGACCTGCATGCCATCGGCAAGCACGAACACCCGCTGGAACTGGCGTGCCGCGATGCCTCGATAGAGAAAATCGCGCTTCTCCTGTTCCTGCTGGCGTCCGCGAATGACGAGCTGATTATCAGCCGTCGTCACGTCGAGATCATCCTCGGAGAACCCCGCCACGGCAATGGTGATGCGCAGGCGTTCCGGTACGTCATCGCTGCCGGGCAGGCGCTCAATATTGTAGGGAGGATAGCCGTCATTGGCCTTCGCCATGCGCTCCAGCGTCTTTTCCATGGCATCGAAACCCAGCAAAAGCGGGTGGGTGAATGGCGTCATGCGGCTCATATCTGTTCTGTCCTTGCAACCAAGCGACGTTTAGCGGCCCCGCTTCCGGCAACCTCGCCGGTCAATCGCACCGGCCCCTGCAATATGGGAAGCCGAACCGCGATGCGCAAGTCAAAGTGACCGGTGAGCGGCGGCAGGAATGAGGCTTGACAAGTGAGCACCCGCCGCTTGAAAAAAGCGCTCATCTCAACGGCGGGCAAGACATGGCAGAACGCAGAAAAATCATTATCGACACCGATCCGGGACAGGACGACGCAGCGGCGATCATGCTGGCCTTCGGCAGCCCGGAAGACATCGAAATTCTGGGGTTGTGCGCGGTTGCCGGCAATGTTCCCCTGAAGCTGACAAGCCGTAACATTCGCATCATCTGCGAATTGTGCGGTCGCACCGACATTCCCGTTTACGAGGGCGCCGAAAAGCCGCTGGTGCGCAGGCCCATCACCGCCGAACATGTTCACGGCAGCACAGGTCTCAACGGCCCGGTTCTCGACGAACCGACCATGGAGGCGCAGAAGCAGCACGCGGTCGATTTCATCATTGAGACGGTGATGCGGGAGCCTGAGGGCACCGTTACCCTCTGCACCCTCGGGGCCTTGACCAACGTGGCGCTAGCGCTTCTGAAGGCGCCGGAGATCGCCGATCGCGTCAAGGAACTGGTGATGATGGGCGGCGGCTTCTTCGAGGGCGGCAACATTACGCCCGCGGCGGAATTCAATATCTATGTAGATCCGCAGGCTGCCGATATCGTCTTCCGCTCCGGCATGCCCATCGTCATGATGCCGCTCGATGTCACGCATCAATTGCTGACGACCAAGGCACGCGTCAATCGCATTCGGGAGATCGGCACGAGGCCGGCGATCGCCATGGCGGAAATGCTGGAATTCTTCGAGCGGTTCGACATCGAGAAGTACGGTTCGGATGGCGGTCCGCTGCATGACCCAAGCGTTATTGCCTATCTCATCAAGCCCGAACTGTTTGAGGGCCGCGAATGCAATGTCGAGATCGAGGTCCATTCCGAACTGACAATGGGCATGACCGTGGTGGACTGGTGGCGCGTGACGGATCGCCCCGCCAATGCCCGCGTGATGCGGAAGGTGGATGCAGATGGTTTCTTCGAGTTACTGACGGAGCGTTTCGCGCGTCTTTGACGGACGCAGATAATAAAAAAGGCCGCTGGCGATACCAGCGGCCCTTTCTATTTCAAAAGGAAAACCGCATCAGAATTCCGTCCAGTCATCCTGAGCCAGCGCATTTGCGCCGCTGGTTCTAGGACGCGCGCGGGGCGCAGCTGGACGGGCGGACGTCGGGGCGGCAGCAGCGGGAGCGCGCATGGCCGCAGCGGCGGCACGCAATTGCTGGCTGGGCTGACCGCCGGAAACTACGAAACCGGCGACAAGCGATTTGAGCGTTTCGGCCTCGCTGTTGAGCGTCACGCTGGCCGCAGTGGTTTCCTCCACCATCGCCGCATTTTGCTGGGTGACCTGATCCATCTGCGTAACGGCGGAGTTGATTTCCTTCAGGCCCACCGCCTGCTCACTGGCTGAGGCCGAAATCTGCCGTATAAGCTGGTTGATCTGCAGAACCTGATCGGCGATCTTTTTCATCGTGTCGCCGGCCTTGCCGACCAGCTGAACACCCTCGCCCACCTGCGTGGCCGAGGTATTGATCAGACCCTTGATCTCCTTGGCAGCAGTTGCAGAGCGCTGCGCGAGTTCGCGCACTTCCTGTGCGACAACGGCAAAGCCCTTGCCGGCATCACCCGCGCGGGCCGCTTCCACCCCCGCATTCAGCGCCAGAAGATTGGTCTGGAAAGCGATCTCGTCGATGACGCCGATGATGCGAGAGATTTCCGCCGAAGATTGTGCAATGCCCTGCATGGAGTTCACGGCCTGCTGCACGACCTCGCCAGACTTGCCGGCGTCTTCACAGGCATGGCTGACGGCACCGGCCGCCTCTGCGGCGTTTTCGGCGCTGGAATTGACCTGGGCGGTCAGCTCGTTAAGCGCAGCGGCAGTTTCTTCAAGGCTGGCGGCCTGCTGTTCCGTGCGATGCGAGAGATCGCTGGCGGCGCGGGTGATCTCACCGGTGCCATTGCCGATGCTGACGACGGTTGCGTTGACGGTGGAAACCGTTTCCTCGAGGCTGGCAAGCGCCGAGTTGAAGTCCTCGCGCAGCTTTGCATACTCACCCGGGAACTCGTCCTGAATGCGGTAGGTCAGATTGCCCTGCGACAGGGCATTCAGGCCGGAACCGAGAACGCTGACAATGTGCTGCTGCATACGGCTGTTTTCATTGCGCTCGAATTCAGAGCGCTGGCGCTCCGTCTCGGCGTGACCACGCTGGGCGTCGGCTTCGGCCTCCATCTCCCGGATGCCGGCAAGCTTGGCGCGGAAACCTTCAAGCGCTGTCGCAACCGAACCGGTCTCATCCTGCCGGTCTTGACCGGAGACGGGCACATCGTAGCGACCGTCGCTCAGCGTCCTGACGTCGGTAACCAGCGATGCAAGCGGGTTGCGGACGAAATAACGGACTGCAAAATAAAGCGCTGCAATGACGGCGGCAAGAATGACGATCGCACCGATGATCATCAGATAGGTCTGCTCCTGAACCGGAGCGTTCAAGGCCTGATGGGGAATATCAACAAGGACGACCCAGGTTGCGTTGAGACCCGGAACGGCGAAGGGATAAACGAGACGATTATACGGCGCGTCGGTATCAAGGCCGAGGTCTTCGATGAGGCCCTGCTTGCCCGAAGCGATCGCGGTCTGGACAGTGGCTGCGCCCTCTCCGTCATAGGCTTTCATGTTCTGCTCGGGCGTCGGCGGCACCAGCCACTGGCCACCCTGGGAGACGAGCGTCACACGGCCGGTCTCGAAAGGATGCAGAGCCTGCAGCTTCTGGGTGAGAGACGCGAGCGAAATATCGACACCCGCCACGCCGATCATCTTGCCATCCGACATGACGGGATAGGCAAGCGAGGTCATGGTGGTCGGCACTTCCGTGCCTTCGGCGAGATAAGGTTGGGTAATCGCTCCCTTGCCGGTCTTGGCGGCCAGCGCATACCACTCCGCTGCGTAATCGTTCTTGAAGGTCGAGAACTGGATATCGCCCTTCTGGGTCTTGGACCAGTAAGGTGCGAAGGCGCCGGTCGCGTTGGTGCCGAGATCGAGCCTGTTGGCGATCTCTGTCGTCTGACCATCGAAAAGACCGAGCTGTTCGCAGAACCAGCTGCCGAATGCAAAAGTATTCTGCTCCACATTGGCCTTGAGGATGTTGACGATGCCAGGGCGATCCATCGACTTCGCCTGATGCGCCCGACCGATGACGCCAGCCATCGAGCGGGCAGCGCTGCCGAGTTCACCGACATCGGCGGCGATGACGTTGGCGATGGCGCGGGCTTCCGTATTGGCCTGATCCATGGTCAACGCGTGCACGCGCTCACTGGTCTGGGAGATGAGGAAAGAATTGGATGCAACGAGAACCGTGGTGATGGCACAGCCGGTTACGAGGATCAGCTTGGTCGCAAGCGACTTCACTTTGAGATTGAACATTTAGGCCCCAATGGAAATCGTCAACCCGAAGGAGCTGACGTCAACGGATGACAATCTCCGTCATGGAGGCCCGTCCGCATGGGACAGTGCGCTGCAGCGCGACAGGGCGAAGTTAGAATATGATTGCTAATTAAGCCCTAATATTACTTCGCCGCGCCGCGCATCTTCAGTGTTCGTAGTAGTCGGAGATGATCCTCCAGGCATCGTCCGCCGTTTCGGCAAAGTGCAGGAGATTCATATCCTCGGGAGCGATGGTGCCGAAATCCGCCAAAAACTCAAAATTGACGACGGATCGCCAAAACTTTTCTCCAAAAAGAATAAGAGGGATCGGGGCCATGCGCTTGGTCTGGATCAGCGTCAAGGCTTCAAAAAGCTCGTCCAGCGTACCGAAACCGCCGGGGAAAACCACCACGGCCTTTGCCCGCATCAGGAAGTGCATTTTCCGGATCGCGAAGTAGTGGAAATTGAAGCTCAGTTCCGGCGTTACATAAGGGTTAGGCGCCTGCTCGTGCGGCAGGACGATATTGAGGCCGATGGAAGGGCCGCCGGCATCCATGGCGCCCCGGTTACCCGCCTCCATGACGCCGGGACCGCCGCCGGTGACCACCACATATTCCAGGTGACCGGATTTCGCGCCGTAGTCGGTGCAAAGGCGGGCGAACTTGCGCGCTTCGTCGTAATAAACCGAGGACTGCTCGAGATTGCGCTTCTGCGTTTCATTGCGCGCCGCCCAGGCCTCTCCTCCCGGTTCGGGAATGCGGGCGCCGCCAAACATGACGACGGTGGAATTGATCCCGCGTTCGGTGAGCGCCATTTCCGTCTTCAGAAGTTCCAGCTGCAGCCTTACGGGTCGCAATTCCTCGCGGCAGAGAAAGTCCGTATCCACATAGGCCAGCCGGTAGGACGGGGAGTCCGACTGCGGCGTCTTGACAACGACCTCGGCCTGCTGCTTGTCCACAGCGCTGCGCTTCAACGGGTCCCATACCCCGTCCTTGCGCCGCAATTTGCCGTTTTTCAGTCGTGTCATTTCCATGCCTTTCGTCTGCGGCGCCAAATCACCCAAATCGCATTGACGCCTTTCCAACACTCCCTTAGATCAAATGGCCAAAGCCTTCCAGCGGCACGGAACCCGCCGTGACCACGAACACACGCGACTTTAAGGAATTTTCCATGAGCCTCACGGATCTCTCTTCCCTCGAAACGATCATCGAAACCGCCTTCGACAACCGCGACAGCGTGAATGTATCGACGAAGGGCGAGGTTCGCGACGCCGTGGACACATCTCTTCAACTTCTCGACAGCGGCGAGGCACGCGTTGCTGAAAAGCAGGCGGATGGAAACTGGAAGGTGAACCAGTGGCTGAAAAAGGCCGTGCTTCTCTCCTTCCGTCTCAATGACATGGAAATCGTGACAGGTGGTCCGGGCGAAGCCACCTGGTGGGACAAGGTTCCGTCGAAGTTTGAAAACTGGGGTGAAAACCAGTTCCGCGCCGCTGGTTTCCGCGCGGTGCCAAACGCCGTCGTGCGCCGCTCGGCTTACGTGGCCAAGAACGTCGTGCTGATGCCTTCCTTCGTCAATCTCGGCGCCTATGTCGATGAAGGCACGATGGTCGATACCTGGGCAACGGTCGGCTCCTGCGCGCAGATCGGCAAGAACGTGCATCTCTCCGGCGGCGTCGGTATCGGCGGCGTTCTGGAGCCGCTGCAGGCCGGCCCCACCATCATCGAGGATAATTGCTTCATCGGCGCCCGTTCGGAAGTCGTTGAAGGCTGCATCGTGCGCGAGGGTGCTGTTCTCGGCATGGGCGTCTTCATCGGCAAATCGACCAAGATCGTTGATCGCGCCACCGGCGAGATCACCTACGGCGAAGTCCCGCCCTATTCCGTCGTCGTTGCCGGCACCATGCCGGGCAAACCGTTCCCGAATGGCGAGCCGGGCCCCAGCCTCTATTGCGCCGTGATCGTCAAGCGCGTCGATGAAAAGACCCGCTCCAAGACCGGCATCAACGAGCTTCTGCGCGACTGATATAAAGCTGATACCATGACCACGACCGATCCCGTTGCCAATCTCGCCGCCCTTATCCGTTGCCCCTCGGTGACGCCTGCGGAAGGCGGTGCGCTTTCCCTGCTCGACAGCCTGCTTTCGCCGCTCGGTTTTGCGGTGGAACGGGTGATGGCAACGGAGGCGGGAACGCCTGACGTGGAAAACCTCTATGCCCGGCTCGGTACCGAAGGTCCGCATCTGATGTTTGCGGGCCATACGGATGTCGTGCCTGTGGGTGACGAGGCCGCATGGAGCCATCCGCCTTTCTCGGCAGAGATTGACGGCGGCGAAATGTTCGGCCGTGGTGCGGTGGACATGAAGGGCGGTATTGCCTGTTTTGTTGCCGCCATTGCCCGCCATATTGAAAAACACGGCAAGCCGCAGGGCTCCGTCTCCTTCCTGATCACCGGTGACGAGGAAGGCCCATCAATCAACGGCACTTCCAAGCTGCTGGAATGGGCTGCTGCAAAGGGCGAGACGTGGGACGCGTGTGTCGTCGGGGAACCGACCAATCCCGACCAGCTGGGCGACATGATCAAGATCGGCCGCCGGGGATCGCTCTCCGGTCGCATCACGGTCCATGGCGTGCAAGGCCACGCTGCCTATCCGCATCTCGCCGACAACCCAATTCGCGGTCTGCTGCAGTTGACGCATGCGCTGATGCATCCGCCCTTTGATCACGGCACGGATAATTTCCAGCCTTCCAATCTCGAAGTAACGACCGTCGACACCGGCAACGCCGCCACCAATGTGATCCCGGCGCGGGCGACTGCCTCCTTCAACATCCGTTTCAACGACACATGGACAGCGGAGAGCCTTCGGGCGGAAATCATCCGCCGCCTCGATGCCGCTGCGGCAGACGGCGAGCTTCGCCCCGACCGCACACCGGTAAAGTACGAGATCGTCTGGGCGGACCGACCGGCCCATGTCTTTTTGACCCGGAACAATGCCCTCATTTCGTCGCTGTCAGGCGCGGTGGAGGCCGTCACCGGCAAGGAGCCGAAGCTTTCAACCACCGGCGGCACGTCGGATGCGCGCTTCATCAAGGACTATTGCCCTGTCGTGGAGTTCGGCCTTGTCGGGCAGACCATGCACATGGTCGATGAGCGGGTAGCCATTGCCGATCTTGAGACGCTGACGCGCATTTACGAAACCTTTATCGAGCGCTGGTTCGCCCATGCCGACGGCAAGTGAAGTAAGGCTCTATCTGACGGGCCTGTGGCTGTTGCTGCTCGGCGACCATAATGGCGCACGTTACCTGGACCTGACCGAACGCGGCATGTGGCGGTCCTTCTATTCCGTCCTTTGGTGCCTGCCCGCCATGCTGGTTTCCTGGCTGTGGCTGCGGGCAGCGTTTCTCGCCAGCTATCCGCCGGGAACAGGAACGGGGTTCATCTTCTTCTTTCGCCTGGCGATGGTGGAGGCCATTTGCTGGATCGTGCCGCTGCTTTTGATCGGCATGTTGCTCTTTGCCTTTGGCGCACGTGAAAAATTCACGCCTCTCGTCACCACCATGAACTGGCTGTCGCTGCCCTTCTCATACGCCTACGCCGTTCTGATCCTGATTGCGTTCTTCCTGCCACCGTTGCAGGGGCTGATCGCGATTTTGTGGCTGGCGCTGCTTCTGTCGCTGGTCTTTGCCTTTTCACGGATCGTGCGGTTTTTTATCCGCGACCAGTCGCTGCTCGTCTCCGCCATTGTCATGACGCTACTGGTGCCCGGCATGCTTCTGTCGGAAGCGTTGCAGCGCTTTCTCGGTGTCTATCCGGCCTGAGAGAATTAGACGTCAATCCGCATCCTGCATCACCTCGGCTTCGGGGTGGCGGCGCGGCGGAATGACGTCGGGATAATCGACCTGCATGAAATAAAGACCGTCCGGTGGCGCGACCGGGCCACAGGCCTTTCGATCGCGTGCCTCCAGTGCGGCACGCACGTCCTCTGGCGTCATCGTGCCCTCGCCTGCCAGTTTCAGCGTGCCGGCGAAAGAGCGGATCTGGTTATGAAGGAAGCTCTGCGCCGTCGCGCGTATCTCGATGAGATCGCCATTGCGCGTCACATCCAGCCGGTCGAGCGTGCGCACGGGGCTGTTCGCCTGGCAGTGCACGGAGCGGAAGGTGGTGAAATCATGCCGGCCGACGAGCATCTGGGCGGCTTCATGCATGCACTCGTGATCGAGGCCCTTCGACACCCACCACGCCCGCTTGTGCTCCAGCGCCAGCCGGGCTTTGCGGCAGATGATGCGGTAGAGATAGTGCCGACGAAGGGCAGAAAAACGGGCGTCGAAATCCTCAGTCACGGAAGCGGCATCGAGCACGGCCACCGCTTCACCCGCCATGGCGAGATGCGCATTGAGGGCATTGCGAAGCTTGTAGGGCTCCCAGTCTCGCGAGAGATCGACGTGAACGACCTGGCCGACGGCATGCACGCCGGAATCGGTGCGGCCAGCGCCGCGAATGGAAACGCTCTCGCCGGTCAGCGACCGAACCGCAGCCTCCAGCGCACCCTGAACCGAGGGGCCGTTTTCCTGTCTCTGCCAGCCATAATAGGGCGTACCGTCATATTCGACGGTCATGCGGAAGCGTGGCATCAGCCGAGCCTCGTAGTGACCGGAACCGGGGTACCGCGCACGAAATCGGCCGCCGACATCGGCTTGCCGCCCGCCTTCTGCAAACGGGTGAGCCGTACGGCGCCGCTGCCGCAGGCAATGGTGAGAACATCATCCAGTGCGCTGCCTGCCTCGCCCATTCCGCTGGCGAGCTCGGACGCCAGTACCTTGACGCGCTCGGGCTTGCCGCCGATCTCCATCTCCAGCCATGCGCCGGGAAACGGCGAAAGGCCGCGAATATGATTATGCACATCCTGCGCCGGCCTTGAAAAATCGATACGGGTTTCACCCTTGTCGATCTTTGCGGCGTATAGAACGCCCTCTTCCGCTTGCGGGACGAGGGGCAGGTCATCTGCTTCCAGCTTGTCCATCGCCTGACGCATCAACCGAGCACCTACCAGCATCAGGCTGTCATGCAGCTCGCCGGCCGTCATGTTCTCGCCGATCGTGACCTTTGCCGTAAGTGCAACAGGGCCGGTATCGAGACCCTTTTCCATTTTCATGACCATCATGCCGGTTTCGGTGTCACCCGCCATGATCGCCCGCTGGATGGGAGCCGCGCCGCGCCAGCGCGGCAGCAGCGAAGCGTGACCATTATAACAGCCAAGCCGCGTGCCCGAGAGAATGGCCTCCGGCAAAAGCAGCCCGTAAGCCACGACAACAGCCACATCGGCGTTGAAGTCCCGGAATTCCTGGCGATCTTCCTCCGCCTTGAAATTCAAGGGTGTCAGTACCGGTAAACCCAGCAGTTCCGCAGCCTGATGCACCGGCGATTTCTGCAGATCAAGGCCGCGACGGCCGCCTGGACGCGGTGGCTGGGTATAGACGGCAGCAATCTCGTGGCCCGCTTCCACCAGTGCACGCAACGTCGGAACGGAAAAATCCGGCGTGCCCATGAATATGATGCGAAGAGCCATGATCGCCCCCTGCCCTGTCTTCCGCTCCGTCAGCTGTGCGACGGATCAGACTTTTGCGCGGGCTGCTTTCGTAAATTTCTTGATGACCATGTCCCGCTTCAACCGCGAGATATGGTCGATGAACAGAACACCATTCAGGTGATCGATCTCATGCTGCAGGCAGGTTGCCAACAGACCATCCGCCTCGACCGTCTGCTGCTTGCCGTCACGACCGACATATTGCACCGTGAGCGACGCAGGGCGCTCCACCTCGGCATAATAATCGGGAATCGAGAGACAGCCTTCCTCATAGGTGGAAATATCATCCGAAACCTTGAGGATTTCCGGATTGATGAAGACGATCGGGGTCTTTTCTTCGCCTTCACGCGCAACATCGATCACCAGCAACCGGCGCGGCACACCTATCTGGATGGCGGCAAGGCCGATGCCGGGGGCATCATACATCGTTTCCAGCATGTCGTCCGCCAAACGCAGCACCTCGGCATCCACCTTTTCGATGGGCTTCGATTGCTGGCGCAGCACGGGATCGGGCAAAATGATAAGCGGTTTGATGGTCATGGCTTCCCATAACGTATCTCTCGCGCGGAGGAAATAAAAAACACGACGATGAAAACGGCTCGCGGCATCCGTTCTGCCGGACTCATTTCCGCCGCAGGAATGTTCTTGTTTTGATCTTCCGAATCGATCGAAATCTGCTAGATTTAGTCATGAACACAGACTTCTCCGTTCTCCTTCAACCCGCGCTGCGGGCCGGCTCAGTCGATATCAGCTTCGGCGCGCTTCTCGCTGCCGCGATTTTCGGCCTTGTCGTTACATGGCTTGTGACGGCAAACCGGTCGAAGAAAGCTGGGGCCGATGGCGAGATCTCCGACCTGCTCAAAACCCAGTCTGAACTGCATGGCCGGATCGCGGCCATGGCGGAAACGCTTGGCACGCGTCAGACGGAGATGAGCCAGACGCTGAATCAGCGTCTTGATGGCATGTCGCAGCGGCTGGGCGAAACGCTGACGGAGCAGACCCGGTCTACCCATGAAAATCTGAGCCGCCTTCAGGAGCGCCTGGCGGTCATCGATGCCGCACAGGGCAATATTCAGGATCTGGCCAAGGACGTGGTCGGGCTTCAGGCGATACTTTCCAACAAGCAGACACGCGGCGCCTTCGGACAGGCGCGCATGGAGACGTTGATCGCCGACGCCCTGCCGCCGGGTTCCTTCCAGCTGCAGCCGACACTTTCCAACGGTTACCGGCCGGACTGCACGATCAAGATGCCGAACAATGCGCCGCCGCTCGTCATCGATGCCAAGTTTCCGCTGGAAGCCTGGAACGCCATCAAGGCGGACGAGACGCCGGAAACCAAACGCGCGGCCGTGCAGCAGTTCCGCCGGGACATGGAAGTGCATATTCGCGATGTCGCCGAGAAATATCTCATTCGCGGCGAGACACAGGATACCGCCTTCATCTTCGTGCCGTCGGAATCGATTTTCGCCGATATCCACCAGCATTTCGAATATCTAGTGCAGCGCGCCCATCGCGCCCGGGTGGTCATCGTTTCGCCATCGCTGCTGATGCTGTCGGTACAGGTCATCCAGTCCGTGCTCAAAGACCAGCGCATGCGCGAACAGGCGCATCTCATTCAGGGTGAAGTGGCGCTGCTCATGGACGATGTGCGGCGGCTGGACGATCGGACGCGGAAGCTGCAGGCCCATTTCGGGCTGGCGCAGAAGGACGTCGACATGATGCTCATCTCCTCCGACAAGGTACTGGCGCGCGGACAGAAAATCGAGGGGCTCGATTTCTCACCAACGGAAAAAGACGCGCCGCACGGAGAAATCGAGCAGGCCCGGCGCTTTGCCGAAAACCGAGCCGGTGCGGCCAAATTGCGGGTGGTTGACGACGAGTGATCGTCTCGGGCAAAGTCGCCGCCTTGCTTAAATTTCATACGGACCCAGCGCCCCATGATTACTGTTTTCGGCTCCATCAACATGGACCTCGTCGCGACCGCCAAACGTCTGCCCAAGCCCGGTGAAACCGTAACGGGAGAGACATTCTCCACGGCCGCCGGCGGCAAGGGAGCCAATCAGGCGCTGGCCGCACGGCGTGCGGGCGCCACGGTCAAGATGGCGGGCGCTGCGGGTGATGACACCTTTGCCGCTCCAGCACTGACCTTGCTGCGGGACGCGGGAACCGATCTGTCATTGGTCAAAACCGCGCCCGGCCCGACTGGAACGGCGGTTATCCTGATCGGTGAAGGCGGAGAGAACATGATCTCGGTCATTCCCGCTGCGAATGGTGAGGTCTCGGCATCCGACGCGGCAAAGACCATATCCGAAATGGCTGCAAGCGATATTCTCATGCTGCAGTTCGAGATACCGGCACCCGCCATCGAAGCTGCACTGACGGCCGCAAAGGCGAAACGCGTCACCACCGTCATCAACACAGCACCGCTGACCGCGGACGGACCGCGTCTCGCCGGCCTTGCCGATATCGTCATCGCCAATGAAACCGAGTTCGAGCTCCTGATCGGCAAGAATGGCCTCTCCAGCGACCAGCGGGAAAACGAACTCAAGGCCCTTCACGAGAGGACCGGCCAGACTTTGATCGTCACGCTTGGTGCGGATGGCGTGATCGCCATTCGTAATGGCAAGCTCTACAGGGCTTCCGGCCTGAAGATCGAGCCGGTCGATACGGTTGGTGCGGGCGATACCTTCTGCGGATATCTCGCCGCGAGCCTCGATCAGGGAATGGATTTCGAAAGGGCTCTGAAGCGCGCCGCGGTTGCGGGCTCGCTCGCCTGCACGCGTGCCGGCGCGCAGCCTTCCATTCCGCAGGCAGCGGAAGTTGACGCGGCCCTTTAAGGGGTCTTGCCGTTAGCGCATTTTCCAGACGTGAAACCGCTGCGCACTTTTACTGGAAATGCTTTAGCGACGGATGAAGGTGAGATAGGCCGAGCTGCGGCCTTCTCTTTTCGCCTTGTTCTCGTAACGCGTGCCCGGCCAGTTGGCATAGGGCGTGCGCCAGTCATCAGCGCTTGTCGCCGTCCATTCAAAGCCGCCATGCCGGGCGCAATGCTGCAGCGTCCAGTTGACGTAAGTGTCGATGTCAGACGCAAAGCAGAACTTGCCGCCGGGTTTCAACACACGATGGAAACGGGCGAGATTGACGTCTGACACGAAACGCCGCTTCCAGTGCTTCTTTTTCGGCCATGGATCGGGATAAAGCAGATCGATGTGATCGATCGATGCCTCAGGCAGCCAGTCGAGCAGCTGCGTCGCATCATCGTCGTAAAGGCGGATATTCATCAGTTCACGTTCGCGAACCGTGGCGAGCAGCTTGGCCATGGAATTGACGAAGGGCTCGACACCGATGAAACCCGTCTCGGGATTTTCGACCGCGCGGTGGGCGAGATGTTCGCCACCGCCGAAACCGATCTCAAGACGGATCGATCGCACATCTGCCGGAAAGAGCGCGGCGAGATTTTGCGGTGGCACGCTTTCCAGATCGATTTTCAGCAAAGGCAGCAGATTTTCGATCGTATCGACCTGCTGATTGCGCAGGGGCTTGCCCTTGCGCCTGCCAAAAAACGCTTCCGTCGCGCGCGAACGCCGTTCTTCCGTCATCTCATACTCTCAAGACCAAATAGACTTAACCCGCACAGCACCCCGTGAGGCACTGTGCGGGTTACAAAACTCGGTGACGGTATCTCTCAATCGCCGCCAAATAACAAGCGCGATATCCAGTTGACGCATTTTCCGGACGTAAAACCGCTACGCACTTTTACTGGAAATGCTTAAGCGCTCAAAGCTTCCTTGAGCGGCTTCACCAGATCGAGCTTCTCCCAGGAGAAGGAGCCGTCGCGGCCAGCCTTGCGGCCGAAGTGGCCGTAGGAAGACGTCTTGGCGTAGATCGGCTTGTTGAGATCGAGATGACGGCGAATGCCCGATGGCGAAAGGTCCATGACCTTGCGGATCGCGGCCTCGACCTGATCTTCGCTGACCTTGCCGGTGCCATGCAGATCGACATAGATCGACAGCGGCTGCGCAATGCCGATTGCATAGGAAATCTGAATGGTGCAGCGCTCGGCGAGGCCGGCAGCCACGACGTTCTTCGCAAGGTAGCGGGCGGCATAGGCGGCGGAACGGTCGACCTTGGTCGTGTCCTTGCCCGAGAATGCGCCACCACCGTGCGGGGCAGCACCGCCATAGGTGTCAACGATGATCTTGCGGCCGGTCAGGCCGGCATCACCATCGGGACCGCCGATGACGAACTTGCCGGTCGGGTTGATATACCACTGGCAATCGTCGGCGATCTTCAGGTCGCCAAGCGCTTCGCGGATATAGGGTTCGACAACAGCACGAACCTTCTTCGAATCCCAGCTTGCATCGAGATGCTGCGTGGACAGCACGATGGAGACGGCTTCGGAAGCCTTGCCGTCGACGTAACGAACCGTCACCTGGCTCTTGGCGTCGGGGCCGAGCTTGGCCGCCTCGCCTTCGCCGCTTTTACGGGCGGTGGCGAGCAGCTGCAGGATACGGTGGGAATAATAGATCGGCGCCGGCATGAGGTCAGGCGTTTCCTTGCAGGCGTAACCGAACATGATGCCCTGGTCGCCGGCACCCTCGTCGCCCTGCTTGTCGGAAGCGTTGTCCACACCCTGCGCGATATCAGCCGACTGCGGATGCAGGAGAACGTCGATCTTGGCGGTCTTCCAGTGGAAACCATCCTGCTCGTAGCCAATATCGCGGATAGCCTTGCGGGCGGCGGATTTGAACTTCGAGGGATTGATAACCGGATGGCCGGCTGCGTCCTTGAGGACCTTGCCGTCCTTGTCCTTCTTCAGCAGCGTATCGGGAACCCGAACCTCACCCGCAATCACGACGCGGTTGGTCGTTGCAAGCGTTTCGCAGGCGATGCGCACGGTCCACGGGTCCACGCCCGTCTTGGCCGCTTCACGGTAAATGAGATCCACGATTTCATCGGAAATACGATCACAAACCTTGTCCGGATGACCCTCGGCCACGGACTCGCTGGTGAACAGATAATTGGCACGCATGCGGGATTCCCCTCAAAGAACGGTCTTCGAGTTTGTTAGTCATTTCGGCCGCGAAAAACAAGGACACAACCACATAAATATATCTTTATGTGAGAATTCCTTTCTAATCTGGCACAAAAAAACGGTCCCTGCGGACCGTTGAGTGCCCGGCATCCCGTGCCGGAAATTTTCTGCGCTGCAGGGGCCAGGCCCTACTCGGCATCGCCCTCGGCGGCGAGCGCCTTGACGAGATCGACCAGACGGCGACGGACCTTCGGGTCGGCGATCTTCACGAAGGCGCGGTTCAACTGCAAACCTTCCGCCGAAGACAGGAAGTCGACGACGTAATTGGAGCTCGAGGCTTCCGCCATGCCGGATGTACCGCCAGCCTGATCGCCGGGTGCATCTTCGAAAAAAAAGGAAACCGGTACATTGAGGATCGCCGAGATATTCTGCAGGCGGCTGGCGCCAACACGGTTCGTGCCCTTTTCGTACTTCTGAATTTGCTGAAAGGTAATTCCGAGACTTTCACCCAGTTTTTCCTGGCTCATGCCGAGCATGGTTCTGCGAAGACGAATTCGGCTTCCGACATGAATGTCGATGGGGTTAGGCTTTTTCTTATTTTCGGTCATCATGCGGTCCTGACACTCGGATGGGTTGATATCTCGCTTCATTACTATTCGAAGAAATGAGCCGGTATTTCGACAGCAGCTAAACTTGTTTTACGACTGACGTATTCACTATGCAATTGCAGGAGTTCCCGGTCAATTCTGGCGCCGGGCAAAACTCCAGGCAGGAAATACCGCAGCGATCATCATCACGGAAAAAATCAACCAGAAATACGTCCGATGTGTGTCGTAAGTAAATGCGTCGTTTGACCCACCACTCAAAGTGGCGTCAACAATGCCCACCCGACCGTAATCCAATCCGGCAATAATGCGGCCATAAGGGTCTATAACCGCCGAGATACCCGTATTGGCACCGCGAATCACCGGCACACCCGTCTCAATCGCCCGCACTCTGGCCTGAAGAAAGTGCTGATACGGCCCAGGCGTATCACCAAACCAGCCGTCATTCGTCACATTGAGGATCGCCGCCGAGCCAGCGAGAGCCGGCGTCATCTCACCGGGAAAAATGATCTCGTAACAGATCAGCGGATAAAAGGTCTTTCCGGATGGAAGCGTCAGGGGCGTGCGCGAAGAGGCTGCTGAAAAGCCCCCGGGCAGGGCGATGACATTATCAATGCCAAACTCCCGCAGGATACCCTCGAAGGGAACATATTCTCCAAAGGGGGTCAGATGGACCTTGTCCGTCGCGCCGATGATTTCTCCCTGACTGTCGATGGCGTAGACCGAGTTATAATAACGCGGCGGCCTGCCAGCACCCGCATCTTCCATCCTGACGGCTCCGGTGAAGAGCACCTGCCCGTCTTGCAGCGTCTTTGCGATCTCGGCCAGCGCGTCAGGATTTTGCGTCAGGATGAACGGCACCGAGGTTTCGGGCCAGACAATGATGTCGGGGCGCTTTTTGCCTTCGCCAGGAGGCAGGGCTGTCAGCCGCAGATGCTCGCCGAAAATCTCGGCGCGGTCATCATTCAGCATCTTGCGAGACTGATCGATGGACGGTTGGACAATTCTGACTGTCACCGCATCTGCCGGTGTCTCCGCGGGTGTCTGGAGGCGGTAGAAGCCATAACCCACATGGCTGGCCAACAGCAGCGCCGCCAGGGAAAGGCCGGGCCACATGCCTTTTCTCGTGGCGATGAGCGCGGGGGAGGCGAAGGTGAAAACGGCAAGCGTGGTCACACCAAAAAGACCGATCAGATGCGCCGACTGCATCATGACCGGGATCGGCATGATGCCGTAACCTATGGCGTTCCACGGAAAGCCCGTCGCCAGGAAACTGCGCAGCCATTCCGTAAATCCGAATGCGGCGGCAAGGGCGGCGATCCGGCCTAGACCGTTCGACCACACAAGATTGGCCGCAGCAACCGCGAAACCGTAAAACAGCGCCAGAAAGGCCGGAAGCCCAAGGATGGCAAGCGGCAGCGCCCAGGCAAATTCATCCGCTTCAAGCAGAAGCGCGTTGCCCAGCCACCACAGGCCAGCCACGAAATAACCGAGACCGAAACACCAGCCTATACCAAAAGCGGGAAGGATGCGGCTGAAGAGGCCGCCGCCCGGCTTGCCGGTGCAGCCATCCACCAGCCAGACCAACAGGGTGAAAGACAGGAAAAGCGCTGCGAAGAAACCGAATGGAGGCAGGGCGAGCGCTCCGACCGCGCCTGCAGCAATCGCCATCACTGCGCGGCTCATGCCGCCGGCCAGCATCACCCTGCCTGCAAGACGCTCCATGCCATCTCCGTATCATGCGCATCCGGAAACCCGCTCCAGGCAAGCCATTCCGCGAAATTTCCCTTTCTTTCGACGTAAAGGAAAAAAGATTCGCCGTCCACATCAGGCAGGGCAGATGGAGCGGGATCTCATACCCGGGTAGTCGAACCCGCAGAATCCGGAAGATCAAACGGCGGGATCGACGGGGGCTACCCGTCTATCCTTTCAGTCCACGTTCTGCTGATGGGCGATCAACCGCGTCTCCGGCGGCGGCAATGCAATCACCTCACCGGCATCGCCGGGGGCGCGGTCGTCTTCTCCTTCGGAGCCGTGATCGCGTACGATACGGACACCCTTGATACGCCTCGTATCCGCATCGAGGATCTGAAACTCGAAACCGGGCACGGCGCGAACGACCTCGCCCTTGGCGGGAATACGGCCCAGCGCGAAGAAGATGAGTCCACCGAGCGTATCGATTTCTTCCAGATGTTCGCGCACGTCGAATTCCGGACCGATAGCCTCGGCAAGTTCGGTGAGTTCCGCGCGGGCATCCGCCACGAGCACATCGGCAGAAAGACGCGAGAACATCGCCTCGTCCTTGTCGTGCTCGTCGTCGATGTCCCCAACCACCATCTCGACGATGTCTTCATGGCTGACAAGACCGTCGGTACCGCCATATTCATCGATCACCACGGCGAGCTGGGTTCTCTGGGCCTGCATGGTCTTCAGAAGATCGGAGGCCAACATGGACGGCGGCGCGAAAAGAATCTTGCGCACCAGCCCGGCGTCGGCAACCGTCTTTTCCAGATCGACCCGCGCCAGATCGAAATTCGGCCGCGGCGACCGCGGCGCCTTCACTTCACCGTAAGCGACGCCACGCGATCCCACCCGGCGCTTGTTGCGAGCCTGTTTGGCAACATAGGCAAGCAGATCGCGGATATGGATCATCCCCTTGGGGTCGTCCAGCGTCTCTTCATAAACCGGCATGCGGGAACGTCCGGTTTCCTCAAACAGGATCAGCGCGTCACCGATCGTCATATTCTGATCGAGACCGTCAATATCCACCCGAGGGATCATGATATCTTCGACCCTGATCTCACGGAAACGGAGGATGTTGTGTAGCATCGCCCGTTCTTCGGGCGTAAAAGCGGCGCCTATTTCAGTGTCGTCCATCAGCGCATCGGTCAGATCCTCGCGCAGGCGCTCACCCTGAGACGGTTTCAGCAACCGCGCGATGCGCGACCAGATGGTCGATCTCGGTTTGGCATTGTAGTCCTGACGTAAGTGACTACTGCCCTCCTCCGAAGAGGACTGCTCGCCGTTTTCTCTGCCCTCATTGGCAGGTCGTGCAGAATGTTCGTTCATGGCTCCAGACAATATTTAAAGCGGTTCTTGACCCGCATAGGGATCAGATAGGCCAAGCACCGCCAAAATGCGAGTCTCAAGCGACTCCATTTCTTCCGCTTCTTCCTCGTCCATGTGGTCATAACCAAACAAATGCAGGAACCCATGAACGAGAAGATGGGTCAGATGATCCTCGAAACTCTTCTCAAGTTCAAGGGCCTCTCGCTCTACCGTTTCTCTCGCGACGACGATATCGCCCAGCATAGGGCCGGGCATTCCGCCCGGCTCCAGCGGAAAAGCAGGGAAAGACAAGACGTTGGTCGCCTTGTCCTTGTCACGCCACTCGGCATTGATTTCCCGGATATTTTCATCGTCGGTGAAGACCAGCGAGAGCTCGACCGGCATTTTCGGGAAGGGTTGATCCTCTTCCCGCTTCAGAAAATCGACCGCCGCATCCATCACCTTTGACGCAAAGGCAGACAGGTCCTCTTCCGAGGACCAGCCTTCGGCCTCGACGCTGATTTGAATATCCAGAGCTGTCATTATCTTTTCGTCAGTCGCCCTTCAGCAGGCTCTCATCCGGCACAGCCGTATGGGATTCATAGGCCCGGACAATGCGCGCCACCATCGGGTGACGGACAACGTCCACATCCTTGAACCGCACAACGGACACGCCTTCCACATCCGTGAGGATCTGCAGGGCTTCCACGAGGCCAGACTTCACGCCGCGCGGCAAGTCCACCTGGCTTGGGTCGCCGGTCACAATCATGCGACCGTTTTCGCCAAGGCGCGTCAGGAACATCTTCATCTGCATGGTGGTAGTATTCTGAGCTTCGTCCAGAATGACGGCGGCATTGGCAAGCGTGCGGCCGCGCATGAAAGCCAGAGGTGCAATTTCGATGACGCCCGCCTGAATGGCGCGCTCCACCTTGTCGCCGGGCATCATGTCATACAGCGCGTCATAAAGCGGGCGGAGATACGGATCGACCTTTTCCTTCATGTCGCCGGGCAGGAAGCCCAGACGCTCACCCGCTTCAACGGCGGGACGCGAAAGGATGATGCGATCGACCGCGCCACGCTCCAGAAGCTGCGCGGCATGCGCCACGGCCAGATAGGTCTTGCCCGTGCCGGCGGGGCCAACACCAAAAACGAGCTCGGATTGTTCCAAGGCACGCATATAGACGTCCTGCGTGGGCGTCCGCGCCGAAATGGTTTTCTTGCGCGTTGAAATCTGCGCCATGGAAATCTTCGCCTTGCGCTCCATGGTCGGCAGCGTCAGCTGGTCGTCCGCTGCAACGGCCATGCGGATCGCCCCCTCGACGTCAGAAAGCTCGACGGCGCCACCCTTCAGCAAACGCCCGTAAAGGAAATCAAGCGCGCGGCGGGCCTGATTGGTGGAGACCACATCGCCGGTGATGGCGACTGAATTTCCACGGGGACGAGCGTCGATATTGAGGCGCTGCTCCAGAAGCTTCAGGTTCTGATCGAACTGACCGAATAGCTCTCCTGCTATCCTGTTATTCTCGAACGTGAGGACGAAGTGATTGGCGTCGGTCGCGGCTTGGCGTGGCTGGCGCGATGAATTTGATACCAATTCGTGTGCGTTCAAGCGGTCAGGCTCCTGTCCCAATCAGTGTCGGCTCCCCACTCTAACTCTCTGCCACCTCGGCAAACAAGCTGTTTGGACCCGTTGCGGTGATTCGTACATTAACAATGTCACCGATTTTCAAAGTCTTTGCATCAAGATTCACGGATTGCAGCCACGGAGAACGACCTATCAACTGCTCAGTCATGCGGCCGGGCTTTTCCAGCAGCACATCCATGGTCTTTCCGACCAGCGATTCGGCAAATTCCTTCTGTTGCCGCAGCAAGAGAGCCTGCAATCTTTCCAGCCGCTCGGCCTTCACGTCTTCCGCAACCTGGTCCGTGAGGTCGGCCCCCGGCGTGCCGGGACGGGTGGAGTATTTGAACGAGAAGGCCTGCGCGTACTTCACCGTTTCGACCATCGCCATCGTATCTTCGAAATCGCGATCCGTCTCGCCGGGGAAACCGACAATAAAGTCTCCAGACATGGCAATATCAGGGCGGGCGGCGCGGATTTTTTCAATAAGCTGGATATATTCCTCGCCCGTATGGCGACGGTTCATCGCTTTCAGAATTCGGTCCGAACCGGACTGAACCGGCAGATGCAGATAAGGCATCAGGATGCGCAGGTCGCGATGGGCGCCGATCAGGCGATCGTCCATGTCGCGCGGATGGCTGGTAGTGTAGCGAAGCCTCGCAAGGCCCGGAATTTCCGCCAGCCGGTAAAGCAGTTCGGCAAGGCCCCATTTTTCGCCCTTCGGGCCTTCGCCCTGCCAGGCGTTGACGTTCTGGCCGAGCAGCGTGATCTCACGCACGCCGGCATCGACAAGCTTCATCGCCTCATCAACAATCTGGCGCACGGGACGGGAAACCTCCGAACCGCGCGTATAGGGGACGACACAGAAGGTACAGAACTTGTCGCAACCTTCCTGCACGGTCAAAAAAGCCGTAACACCACGCGTTCGCAGCGTGGATTTCTCGGCAACCGGCAGGTGTTCGAACTTGTCCTCCACCGCGTATTCGGTCTCGATGACGCGCTCGCCTCCACGTACCCGTTTCAGTGCTTCCGGCAGGCGGTGATAGGTCTGCGGGCCGATGACGACATCCACGGCGGGCGCCCGGCGAAGGATTTCCTCGCCTTCCGCCTGCGCCACGCAGCCGGCAACGCCGATCATGAATTCCCGACCCTGCTCTTCGCGCGACTTTTTCATGTCCCGCAGGCGGCCAAGCGCGGAGTAGACCTTTTCCGCCGCCTTTTCGCGAATGTGACAGGTATTCAGCAGAACCAGGTCTGCCTCGCCCATATCCTCCGTCTGGACATAACCGTCCTTCGCCAGCGCATCGCTCATGCGGACGGAATCGTAGACGTTCATCTGACAGCCATAAGTCTTGATGAAGACCTTTCTGCTGTTTGCCCCATCGCGCGCGATGGATGCGGGCTGGCTGTTCGAACCCTCGCGGGCGATCATGGGTGGGGCGTCAAGGCCAAGCGTTTCCTGGGTCATGGCGGCTATCTAGTGTTTTTCACGGCCAGATTAAACAGAAAAATGCCGGAAAAGCTACGATCTCACGAATTCCGCCAGCCGCCGCGCAGGCTGAAGGCCAGCATTGAGCGGATGGAGGCGGCGATATCGGTCGCCAGTCGCTTGCGGTTGTCGGTGCTGTGGAACGGGACGCTGTCACCAAATGTCACGTCGACATCGATGGCGCCCGCTTTGATGATGCCGAGCAGGTGCGGCACGAGCGTGATGCTGCCCGGCCAGGCGGCTATGACGCGATGGTAGCGCCCCATCGCCATGCCATGCAGCCGCGTATAGGCGATGGCGACCGGCTGGACATAAACAAGCTTGCCCGGCACCTGTTCCGCGGCGGTGGACGCCGCACCGAAGAGCGAGGATTTCACGGCCAGCATGCGGTTTCCGTCCGAGGTTGTTCCTTCGGGAAAGAGGACAACGATCTCGCCATCGGCCATGCGGCTGGCGATCTCGCTCACCTGCATGCCGGTGCTGCGTTTCTGCTCGCGTTGAACGAAGATGCTTTTCTGCAGCCGCGCGAGCCAGCCGAAAACCGGCCAGTCGCGCACCTCTGTCTTGGCGATGAACACCACGTCGGCAATGCTGCCCAAAACGAGGATGTCTTTCCATGAGGCGTGATTGACCGCGAGCATTAACGGCTTTGCCCGCTCCACTTCCCCGTGGACATGCACGCGTATGCCGAGAACATGGCAGGCGATACGATGCCAGACGCGGGGAATGCGGCGGCGGAGCCGCCAGTCGAAGGCAAGGCCCAGCAGTTGAAGCGGCAGCAAAACAAGCGTGACGATCAGGAGTACGACCGCAATATAGGCTGTCCGCAGCCACATCATGATGAGAACGCCCGCTTGTTCACCGGCGTCTCAGTGTTCGCCAGGCTTCAATGGCACGCCGTAAAGTTCCAGCCGGTGATCCACGAGCCTGAAGCCGTGTTCGCGGGCGATCTTCTCCTGCAGAGCTTCGATCTCGGCCGAGTGAAATTCAATGACGACGCCATTCTTCAGGTCGATCAGGTGATCGTGATGCTCTTCAGGCACGGTCTCGTAGCGTGAACGGCCGTCGCGAAAATCGTGACGCTCGATGATGCCGGCATCCTCGAACAGCTTCACCGTTCTATAGACGGTGGAAATCGAGATGCGCGGGTCCACGGCGGAGGAACGGCGGTAAAGCTCCTCGACATCGGGATGGTCGGCCGATTCCTGAAGGACGCGGGCGATGACACGGCGTTGGTCGGTCATCCGCATACCGCGTTCGGCACAAAGCTCCTCCAGCGTTTTCGAAAGGTCTGTCACGTCTTATGGCCTTTTGAGAATTCCGGTTTGCGGCTTTCGCCGAAAAAATGCCTGTCGCAGGGAACTAGCGAAGATCGCGGCGCATGACAAGCGCCGTCGACTTCGTTCCATCCTTGGCGGTATAATAGGCCTTGCGTTCCGCGACGGTTTTGAACCCGAGCTTCCTGTAAAGACCCAGAGCGGACGCGTTGTTATTATCAACTTCAAGGAACATGGTTTCTGCGCCGCGCATCATCGCCTCGCGGATGGCCGACTGCATCAAACGCCAGCCGAGACCCGCGCGTGCGAACTTGTCGGCAACGGCCACGGTCAGGATTTCAGCTTCGCCCGCCACTTCCCTCGCCAGCACGAATCCACCGAGCGGCTTGCTGAAAAAGGCGTTTGTCTGCCGGGCAACGGCACCGAAAACCGATCCCTGCGTCAACAGTCCCGAAAACTCCCCGTCGTTCCACGGGCGCGGGAAGCGCAGCGCATGCAATTCCGCAACCGCGGCGCAATCCTCATGCTGCATCGGCACAATCTCGAAATAGGGCTTCCAGCTTAGATATTCGTCAAACATAACAGGAATCGGGAATCAGAAACATGCACTCATGCATGCCGTATCAGGCAACGTCCTGACGTGCCAGCGCAAAACCGGTTTGTGGCCGGGCATCCGGCCCACGCAGATAAAGCGGTGCCGGTTTCGGCTGCCCTTCCGGCTTGCGCGCGCCAGCACGGGCAACGGAGGCAATCGGAAAGTGGTCCGGCCCGGACCCGCTTTCCTCTCCTGCAAACAACGGCGCGGCGGAGCCGATGACGGAACCATTAAAACCGGAAAGAACACTCTTGGCGTCATCCAGAGACAGAAGCGCCGCCTCGTTGAGTGGTGATCCGTCCATGCCGAATGTCTGGAGATAGGTTTCGCCACGTTTGGCATCCAGACCGACCGCCACTGGCCGGTCGGGGTTTTCCAGCAGATGATGCAGGGCAAGCGTTTCAAGCGTGGTGATGCCGACGGCCTCGACGCCGAGCGACAGGGCAAAACCACGCGCCGCGGCGACACCGACCCGGATGCCCGTGAAGGACCCGGGACCGATGGTCACGGCAATACGCCCGACATTCCGCAGCGACAGTTGCGCCTGCTCCAGAGCCCCATCGATCACGGCCATCAGCCTTTCGGCATGGCCCTTGCCAATTGTTTCGCAGACTTCTCCCAGCACCCTGTCTGAGCTGCTGTCATAGATACAGGCGGAACAATCCACACCTGCGGTGTCGAGTGCGAGAACAATCATGATCTGGCTTTACAGCATTATACCGCTTCGACTTCGCGCACTTCCGGCACGAAATGGCGAAGCAGCTTCTGAACACCATGCTTCAGCGTGGCGGTGGAGGATGGGCAGCCCGAGCACGCGCCCTTCATGTTCAGGAACACCGTGCCGTCGCGGAAGCCGCGGAAGGTGATGTCGCCGCCGTCCTGCGCCACGGCGGGACGGACGCGGGTTTCCAGCAGTTCCTTGATGGTGGCGACGATGGTTTCATCACCCTCTTCGAAGAACTCGCCTTCCTCATCCGATACTTCGGCCGCAATGGCAGTGCCCATGATCGGGCGTCCGGACATGAAGTGTTCCATGATCGCGCCCAGAATGGCGGGCTTCAGGTGCTGCCATTCCGCGCCGTCCTTGGTGACGGTGATGAAATCGAAACCGAAATAAACGCCGGTCACACCCGGTATCATGAAGAGGCGCTCTGCCAGCGGCGAAGCCTGGGCCTGCGACGGGTTGAGGAACTCCACCGTTCCGCTTTCGAGCACGACCTTGCCCGGCAAGAACTTCAGCGTTGTCGGGTTCGGCGTGGCTTCCGTCTGAATGAACATCGTCTGTCTCCTTCGAGGTCGCCGTTCACGCCCCGCAATTTAGAATTCTTCCAAAAAATACGCCCGGCGAAGCTACACTTCAAGCCCTGACATGATAATTACATTCAAGAAATCGTCAGACCCTGAATCTCGCCCGAAACCGGATCAGCAGAGAGCGTCGATTTCCTCATCGGACAAAGTATCCGGCAACACGGTGACGGGGATCGGGAAGGCTGCCCCTCGCCCGGCGATGGAGGAAACGAGCGGTCCCGGACCTTCCTTCGTCGATCCCGCCGCCAGAACGAGAATGGCGATATCGCGGTCTTCCTCGATCAGCCCGTGGATCTGCTCGGTGGCGCTGCCTTCGCGGATCACCGCTTCCGGCTCGATGCCGATCGTCTCGCGCACCTTCTGGGCGATCTTGGCAAGCGTGGCTTCCGCCTCCTCGCGCGCCTCGGCCCGCATGATCTGCTCGACGCCAAGCCACTGCTGGAAATCGCCTTCCGGGATCATGTAAAGCAGCACCAGCCCGCCATTGGAGTTCTTGGCGCGACGACCGGCATAGTGCACGGCCCTCTCGCATTCCGGCGTGTCATCGATAACTGCAAGAAACTTGCGACGATGCCCTTCCAGACGCGACAGCCGTTTTGAAACCATTCTGCACTCCCTAGGTCCGCCGTAATCCGTAAACCGCCCGACGGTTCGGGCGGAGATTATATCAAATCACGACAGGCGCAAACCGCCCGACGCATTCGAGCAGCAGCGACCTGTCAGCGCAGGAAGCCGATGATGTCGCGCACCTCGTTCATGGTCTTTTCGGCAATGGCGCCCGCCCGTTCGCCGCCCTGCTTGAGGATGGCGTCGATATGGGTCGGGTCATCGAGAAGGCGGCGCATCTCATTGTTGACGGGGGCCAGCACATTCACCGCGAGCTCGACCAGGGCCGGCTTGAAAGCCGAGAACTGTTGTCCGCCAAATTCGGAAAGAACGTCGGCCTTCGTCTTGTCGGAAAGCGCGGCATAGATGCCAACGAGGTTGTCGGCCTCGGGGCGACCTTTGAGGCCTTCCACTTCGCTCGGCAGCGCATCAGGATCGGTCTTTGCCTTCTTGATCTTCTTCGAGATGGCATCGACATCATCCATCAGGTTGATGCGCGACAGATCGGACGGGTCGGACTTCGACATCTTCTTGGTGCCGTCCTTCAACGACATCACGCGCGGGGCCGGACCGCCGATCAACGGCTCCACCATCGGGAAATAGGCGTGTACCGGCTCATCGCCGACCGTTATATCGAGCCCGAGGCCCGCCTTGCGGATATGGTCGCTGAAATCGATGTTGAATTTCTGGGCGATGTCGCGGGCGAGTTCCAGATGCTGTTTCTGGTCGTCACCAACAGGAACATGGGTGGCACGATAAACGAGAATGTCGGCAGCCATCAGGCTCGGATACGCAAGGAGGCCGAGCGACACCTGTTCGGCATTCTTGCCGGACTTGTCCTTGAACTGCGTCATGCGCTCCATCCAGCCGATGCGCGCCACGCAGTTGAACACCCAGGCCAGTTCCGCATGCTGCGGCACGGCCGACTGGTTGAAGACGATATGCTTCACCGGATCAATGCCCGAGGCGATGAAGGCGGCCGCGATAGAGCGGGTCTGCGCCTTCAGGTCCGAGTGAACGAGCTGGGCGGTGATGGCGTGCATGTCGACGACGCAATAGATGCAATCATTATCTTCCTGCAGCGCCACGAATTTGCGGATCGCGCCGAGATAATTGCCGAGATGCAGATTGCCGGTCGGCTGGACGCCCGAGAAAACCAGCGGCTTGAATGCGTTCATTGTCGTCCTCGAAAAGGCTTGTGGAGGGCCCCGCCCCGTGATTGGAATTGCACGCGCGCTTATGCACCCGCAGCCCCTCGCAATCAAGCGCTTTCAGGGCCTGTCAGCCGCGCGGCTCCAGAAGATCCCAACGATTCCCATAGGGATCGACAAAGACCGCAACGGAACCGTAAACCTCATGGCGAGGCTGTTCCACAAAGCGCACGCCGCGGGCAAGCATCGTCTCATAATCGCGATGGAAATTGTCGGTATGCAGGAAAAATCCGACACGGCCGCCGGTCTGGTTGCCGATGGCAAGGCGCTGCTCTTCACCATCGGCCTCGGCGAGCAGAAGGGCGCCACCGTCAGCGCCCCGCGGCTTGACCACCAGCCACCTCTTGCCGTCGTCCAGTGGCTGATCGGAGAGGCACTCGAAGCCGAGAACATCGCAATAAAACGCTTTCGCCCGATCGTAATTATCAACCACGAGGGTAACGAGGGCGATGCGGCGGTTTTCAGCAAAGGACATCAGCCAGCCTCCGTCTCGACGTTCTTTTTTCCGCGCTTGCGGACGGCCCGCTTCACCATGCCGATGTCGGCACCTCCAGACACGAAAGCCAGGACGAAATAAACCAGCATGGCGGCAAAGACGAGGCCCATGATCGTGCCGGCCCGCACGAAAATGGACGAGGCGGAAGACAGCTCGAAGGTCAGCCACGTCAGCGCATAATGCACAAATACGGCCATCAGTGCCGCGGCCAGGAGCAGGCGCGGGATACGGGTGAGTAGCGGAATATCCAGGTGCCAGTGACCGCGCCACAAAAGCATGCCGAACAGCAGGGCGGCATTCACCCAGCCGGCGGTGATTTCGGCAATGGCGATGCCGGGACCGCCGAGGCGCGGGAAGAGCGTCAGTGCCAGCGAGACATTCACGACAACCGAAATCGCCGCGAAAATCATTGGCGTGCGGGTATCCTCGCGCGCGAAGAAGCCCGGAATAAAGGCCTTGATGAGCACGAAAGCCGGCAGGCCCAGACCGTAGATGCCAAGAATTTGCGCAACGGTGAAGGTGGCCGAGGGCGAGAAATTGCCGCGCTCGTAAAGGAAACGAACGATGGGTTCGGCCATGACGAGAAGTGCCGCGGCAGCGGGCAGGGTTAGGAACAGCACGAACTCGACCGAGCGGTTCTGCAGGCTTCCGGCCTCCACCATATGGCCGCCGCGCAGCGCCCGCGCCAGTTCCGGCAGGAGCACCGTGGCAACAGCAATGCCGACGACGCCGAGCGGCAGTTGATAGATTCGGTCCGCATAGGCAAGCGAGGATATGACGCCTTCGCCGCCGGAAGCGATGTTGGTGTTGATAAGCAGATTGATCTGGGTAATGCCGCCGGTGATGGCTGCCGGCAGGGCAAGGACCAGAAGACGCTGCACGTTCTTGGTCAGCCGTGGTCTGCGTAAACCAATGCGCATTCCGGCATTGCGCACCGCAATCCAGACGATGGCGAGCTGCACAAGACCTGCCGCCATCACGCCCCATGAGAGCGCGTAACCGACCTGAAGCGGATCGTAATTTTTCCACCATGCCAGCGCGAGCACGCCGATGAGAATGATGTTGAGGAAAACGGGAGCAATCGCAGCCGCAAAATAACGGTGCAGAGAGTTCAGCATGCCGCCCATCATCGCCGCCAGCGACATGCAGGCGAGATAGGGGAACATGATGGTGGCAAGGTGGATGGTGTTTTCGAACTTCACCGGGTCATCGACGAAACCGGGAGCAATCACCGTGCGCACGATGAAAGGCATCGACAGTTCCATCAGGATCGTCAAGGCCAGCAGCACCGTGAACAGGACGCCGAAGACCTCTTCCGAAAAGCGCCTTGCGCCTTCCATGCCATTCGCTTCGATTTCCTTGGCGAAAAGCGGCACGAAGGCAGAGTTGAATGCACCCTCGGCGAAAAGCCGCCGGAAGGTATTGGGAAAGCGGAAAGCGGCATTGAAAGCATCCGCCACCGGCCCGGTGCCGACGGCGGCTGCCATCAGCGTTTCACGCAGGAAGCCGAAGATGCGGCTGCCGAGCGTGGCTGTGCCGACTGTGGCGAACTTGCCGATGAGACTCATGGGACTTTCAAGCCTTTGCCGTGCGCGCGGCCGGCAGCGCCGCCACGTCTGGATGGGCGATGATGCCGTTTGGCATGCGGTCGCGCAATTCGTCTTCCTGCTCGCTCATGACCGCCTTCAAACGTTGCGCGATGCTGGCCTGCCGGTTGTCGTTCGTCACCTTCTGACCGAAGAGGTCAGTGACGTAGAAGGTATCGATGACTTTTTCACCAAATGTCGTGATGCGGGCGGAGTGAATGTCGAGTGACAGGTCGGCGATGACAGCCGTCATGTCAGCCAGAAGCCCCGGCCGGTCGAGGCACTCGACCTCGATGACGGTGAACTTGTTGGACAAGCCATTCGAGATCGTCACCGAAGGCGGAATGGTGAAGGCGCTCTTTTTCTTCCGGCTCTTGGTGCGGGTGGCGATCATTTCCGGCAGGCGCTGCTTGCCGGAGAGAACTTCCTCGATCAGTTTGCCGACATTGTTGCCACGCCGCGTCTCGTCCTCGTCGATCGGAAATTCGCGGTTGATGAGGATCGTATCGAGCGCCCGCCCGTCTGAGGTGGTGAAAATCTGCGCATCGGCAATGTTGGCGCCGGCCGCGGCGCAGGCGCCGGTTATGATCGAAAGCAGGCGCGGATGGTCGGGCGCCAGAACGGTGATTTCCGTGATGGCGTGGAAGGAATGGGTGCGCACCATGGTCGAGAGCGCCTTTTCCTGCTTGTCCGCCTCGCGGATGAAGCGGGTGTGTCGCACCTGATCTTCCAGCGCCACCGTCAGGAGATAAGGCTCGTAATGCAGCTTGGTGTATTTGCGCCGCGCCTTCTGGCCCCAGTCATCAAGGGCGTCGTAGAGCGCCTGCCGGGCAATCTGTGCGCGCTCCTTGCGCGAAACTTCCGAGAAACCGCCGGAGAGAAGCAGTTCCGTCTCATAATAGAGCGAACGTAGCAGCTGTCCCTTCCAGCCATTCCACACACCCGGACCGACAGCCCTGATATCGCAGACGGTCAGGATGAGCAGCATCTTCAGCCGCTCCATGGATTGCACCTTGTCAGCAAAATCGGTGATGGTCTTGCGGTCGTGCAGGTCGCGCGTCTGGGCAACCATGGACATCAGAAGATGCTGCTCGATAAGCCAAACGACGGTTTCGGTCTGCTTGCCGGTGAGACGGAAGCGCTGGCAGAGCTTGCGGGCGACGCGGGCACCGGCGATCGAATGATCTTCCTGCCGGCCCTTGGCGACATCGTGCAGTAGTACCGCCACATAAAGCGCCTCGCGTTCCTCGACGCCGGGCATCAACTGATTGGCGAGCGGATGGGCATCGACAGCCGTTCCCTTATCCACTTCCGACAGCACGCCGACCGAACGAATGAGATGCTCGTCCACCGTGTAATGATGATACATGTTGAACTGCATCATCGCGACGATCTTGCCGAATTCGGGGATGAATTTGCCGAGCACGCCGGCCTCGTTCATGCGCCGTAATGTCAGCGCCGGATCACGGCGCGAGGTCAGGATCGACAGGAAAAGCCGGTTTGCTTCCTCGTTTTCCCGAAGCTCGTCATTGATGAGCGAAAGCGAACGGGTGACCACGCGCAAGGCATCGGGGTGCAGTTCGAGATTGTTGATATCGGCGATATGGAAGAGCCGGATGAGATTGACCGGGTCGTTCTTGAAGACGTCGGGTTTCGCGAGCGCGATGCGCCCCCGGTCCTCGACGAATTCCACGGAACCCGGAATCTTGCGAACGCGGTGGGCGAAGCGGCTGAGCACGCCGGAAAGGCCCGGCACGTCCTTCGCCTGCCTGTCTTCCAGCCCGGCGCAGACGATGCGGGTCAGATCGCCGACATCCTTCGCCACGAGGAAATAGTGCTTCATGAAGCGCTCGACGGCGGAAAGGCCGGGGCGCGGCTGATAGTTCAGCGCATCGGCAATTTCGCGCTGAATATCGAAGGAAAGGCGTTCTTCCGCCTTGCCGGTGATGAAATGCATCTGGCAACGGACGGCCCAGAGAAAATCATCGGCCTTTTCGAACAGTTTCAGTTCTGACCGCGACAAAACGCCGAGCTTCACCAGATCGGCCGTGTCGCGAACGTGATAATAATATTTGGCAATCCAGAACAGCGTGTGCAGGTCACGCAAGCCGCCCTTGCCTTCCTTGACGTTCGGCTCCACCAGATAACGCGTATCGCCGGCCTTGCGGTGGCGCTGGTCACGCTCGGCGAGCTTGGCGGCAATGAATTCCGGGCCTGTGCCGGTGACGACTTCTGACTCGAAGCGTTTTTCGAGATCGTCGGTCAGGGACTTCTTGCCGCAGATCGCCCGCACTTCCAAAATAGCGGTGCGGATCGTCATGTCGGATTTGGAAAGCCGAATGCATTCATCCACGGTGCGGGTGGCGTGGCCGACCTTGAAGCCGAGATCCCAGAGGAGATAGAGCACGAACTCCACGGCCTTGTGCATGTCAGGCGTGTTCTTGGTGGGAAGCAGGAACAGGAGGTCGATATCCGATCCTGGCGCCAGCGTGCCGCGTCCATAACCGCCAACCGCGGCGACAGCGATCTGCGGCGCATCTTTCGGATAGACGTATTGGCAGGAGAGATCATAGAGCGTTTCGATCAGCCGATCCTGCAGCCAGGAGATGCGGCGGGCGCAATCAATACCGCTGCCATCGGCTTTGAGCAGTTCCCTGGCCTTTTCCCGTCCTTCCGTACTGGCCTTGCGGAAGATCGGCAGTAAATCGGACTTGATATCGGCTATGCGTTTGCCGTCTTCCCTGAAGATGACGTCGCAGTCTCGCTTCAGCGCCGATAAATCGAGAATGTCGGAAAAATCCAGGTCCTTGATGGCCATCTATGCCGTTATCCATGTCCTGTGGGAAACCCCACCGCTTGCGATGGGAGTGTCCTATAAAGAGTTTCAGAGGCTATGGACAGGCACTCTATGCCTTCAAGCCTTGCCAAGTTCTTTCTTCAACGCATAGAGCGCGTCCAATGCCTCACGCGGTGTCATTTCGTCCGGATTGAAGCTTTTCAGGGCTTCCTCCACCTTTGATGGTCCTGCCTTGCGCGTTTCCTCGCGGCGAACCGCGATCTGGAACAGCGGGAGATCATCAATCAGCTGGCTTGCCGGGTTCTTGCGGTCGGCATCCTCCAGTTTCGTAAGTACCTCGCGGGCCCGCTCCACAACCGATGCCGGTAAGCCCGCAAGCCGCGCCACCTGAATGCCATAAGAACGGTCCGCAGCGCCCGGTCCGACTTCATGCAGGAAGATGACGTCACCTTCCCATTCCTTCACCCGCATCGTGGCATTGGAAAGGCGGCCGAGTTTTTCCGACAGCACGGTCAACTCATGGAAATGTGTGGCGAAGAGGCCGCGGCAGCGATTGACCTCATGCAGGTGTTCCACCGCCGCCCAGGCGATGGAAAGCCCGTCGAAGGTTGCCGTGCCACGACCGATCTCATCCAGAATGACCAGCGATCGATCCGTCGCCTGGTTGAGAATGGCGGCGGTTTCCACCATCTCCACCATGAAGGTCGAGCGGCCACGCGCCAGATCGTCAGAGGCGCCGACGCGGGAAAACAGCCGGTCAACGACACCGATATGGGCGGCCTCCGCCGGAACGAAGGAGCCGATCTGCGCGAGAATGGCGATCAGCGCATTCTGGCGCAGGAAGGTCGATTTACCGCCCATGTTGGGGCCGGTCAGCAGCCAGATTGCACCGTTCTTGCCACCATCGACTGCCGATAGATCGCAATTATTGGCAATGAACGGTCCGGCGGACTGCCGCCGCAGCGCCTGTTCCACAACCGGGTGACGCCCGCCTGTGATCGCAAAGGTCATGGAGGCATCAACGATTGGGCGGCAATAGGCCTGTTCGGTCGCGAGATAAGCAAGGCTTGAGGCGACATCGATCACCGCAAGCGCCAGCGCACCCGCCTTGATCGCCTCCGCCTGCTGCACCACGGCCTCGACCATGCGCTCGAAGGCTTCCAGCTCCATGGTCAGAGCCTCAGCCGCGGCATTGGCGATGCGGCTTTCGAGATCGGCAAGTTCGGTGGTGGTGAAGCGCATGGCGCCGGCCATGGTCTGGCGGTGAATGAAGCGCGCCTTCGCCTCATCCGTCGCCATCATGACATCGGCATTGCCCGCCGTTACCTCGATGAAATAACCAAGCACGTTGTTATGCTTGATCTTGAGCGACTTGATGCCGGTCTCCTCGGCATATTGCAGTTGCAGCCCGGCGATCACCCGGCGCGACTGGTCACGCAACGCGCGCACCTGATCGAGTTCGGGATTGGCGCCCTCACGCAGGAAGCCGCCATCGCGCTTCAGAAGCGGCAGATCGTCGGCCAGCATCGAGCCGAGCATCGCTTCCAGCCCGCTCGGCAAGGCTTTCAGATCCGCAAGGGCTGAGGCAAGCTCCTCCGGCAACAGCCCCTGATCGAGAATGGCGGCAATTCTCTCGGCCGACGCCAAGCCCTGCCGGATCGCGCCGAGATCGCGCGGGCCGCCGCGCTCCAGCGCAAGGCGGGAAAGCGCGCGCGGCATATCGGCCACCTGCTTCAGCGCATCGCGCAGACCGTCGCAGAGGGAGACATCGTCAATCAGATAAGCAACCGCGTCGAGACGGGCATTGATCCTCTCCGGATCGGTCAAGGGTGACATCAGCCGCTCGGCGAGAAGCCGCGCACCGCCGCCGGTGACCGTGCGGTTCAGCGCATGCAGCAACGAGCCGTCCCTCTCACCCGAGAGCGTCTTCACCAGCTCCAGATTGGCACGGGTCGCGGGATCGATGAAGAGCGTGGAGGCAGCGCTTTCGCGTTCCGGCGCGCCGAGCGGCGGGCGCTCGGCGATCTGCGTTTTTTCGACATAGGCAACGGCGGCAGCGGCAGCGGCCATTTCCACGCGCGAAAACGTGCCGAAACCATCGAGCGTCGAGACGTTGAAGTAACGCGCGATCCGCCCTTCAGCCGTAGCGCTGTCGAACAGAATGGCCGGCTGCGGCACCGCCACGCGGCCCAGCATATCGAACACCGGCCGCAATTCCTCGTCGTGGAATAGGCTGTCGGCAACGATCAGCTCGCGCGGGTCGATACGCCAGATATCGGCAAGAAGCCGCGTCAGCGTCGTTTCCGCCAGACGGAAGACACCGGTGGAAATATCAATCCAGGCAAGCGCGAACTGTGCCTCCGCACTGCCGCGAATACGAGCAAGCGCCATCAGATAGTTGGATTCCGTTGGCGAAAGCAGTTTTTCTTCGGTGAGCGTGCCAGGCGTGACAAGCCGCACCACATCGCGTTTTACCACGGATTTCGATCCGCGCTTCTTCGCCTCGGCCGGGTCTTCAACCTGCTCGCAGACGGCAACGCGATAGCCGCGCATGATGAGCTTCTGGAGATAATCATCCGCAGCATGGACGGGAACGCCGCACATGGGAATATCGTGACCCATGTGTTGGCCACGTTTCGTCAGCGTGATACCGAGAGCGCGGGAAGCTTCCACCGCATCGTCAAAGAACAATTCGTAAAAATCGCCCATGCGGTAGAACAGCAGCGAACCGGGATTGTTCGCCTTGATTTCGATATATTGCTCCATCATCGGAGTGGCCGTCGCACGGCTCTCTTCCGAGATCAGGGAAGCGGTTGTCAGAACGTCCGTCAATGGCCTGCCGATGTCATATCGTGTTGCGGAAAAGGAGCGCTGACACTAACGGGAATGGCTACCCCAAGACAACACGCACGGCACCGCTGCCCACAGGAACATCCCCTCCGGCTACGCAGAACCCGCTCAGCCGTTGATACGTTCGGTCTCGCCGCCATAATAGCTGATGTATCGGCCGGCGATCGACGAAACCGGCAGGACCACCAGCACGTCGGTCGTGTTGAAGGCGTGGTCTACCACTGCGCCGGAGCCGAACATGGCGCCGAGGCGCATATAACCCTTGATGAGCGGCGGCATGGCGTTCAGCGCCTTGCGGGCGTTCAGGGCTTCTGCCGGAACGAGGTCCATTTCATGGTAGAGCTCAGGAAGAGCAACCGCCTCCCACTCCCCCTTCGCAAGGCAGTTATGGTGCAGGAAAGACAAGGCGAGCGCATGTGCTTCCGGCTGCACACCCGGGAAGGAGGCGCAGCCGATCATGGCGTCCATCCGGTGTTTAACGGCGTAGGACCAGTTGCCCTGCCACAGAAGCTCGACGGTGCGCTTGGTGCGATATTCCGGCAGCACGCAGGAGCGGCCAAGCTCCATGAAGCGCTTGCCTGGGTGGCGCGCAACGAGACCGGCGATGTCGAATTCGCTGGCGGAATAAAAGCCATTATTGGCGAGCGCGACTTCCTGACGCAGCAGGCGATAGGTGCCGACGATCTGATCTTCGCTGTCACCCTCGATCGACTTATCGAGCACGAGCAGATGGTCACACACACTGTCCCAGGCGTCGAAGTCGCGCTGGCGCCGCATCGCTTCTGCCGGAAGCCTTGCCTTCATCTCCTCGACGAACACCCGGTACCGCACGGACTGCGCAGCATCAATCTCGCGTTCATTTCTGGCAAGCCGGGTTTCCAGCCTGCCGATGCGACCGAAAAGGCCCTCATTGTCCTGAGCTGTCTCCGGACGAGGAGTAATGACAACATTGTTTTCACAAATGTCGTGATTGAGGATTTCGGCAACCATGGGGAATCGCTCCGCCACCAAAGAATTTTCCTGTCATAAATCACTATTTAACGACAGAATAGTGACAAAATGCAGCCAGAGCGAGTCTGTCAATTTACGATAGCGACAGGCGTTTCGCCTCCAGCAGACGACGGATTTCCTCAACCAGCCGTCGCGGGTCGGCAGGTTTCGTCAAAATCGCGCCAACACCAGCCTTCAGCAGGATTTCGGCGGTCGCGTCACTGGTATCGCCGCTGAGCACGATGACAGGAATATTTCTTTCGCCCTGCAGCATATGGAGGAGGTCAGGGAGCGCTTGGAGCCCGTCGCCGCCCGGCATGTTGAGGTCGGAGACTATGAGGTCAGGCAAACGGGATACGCCCTGCTCCAGAGATTGCCGCAACGCCGCAAAATCCCCTACGGCGCGGACGATATAGCCGCTTTTTTCCAGAACGGCGCGGATGATGCGCTGATTAACAGCATCGTCTTCCGCCACGAGTATCTCGATACCGCTCGCTCCCTCCACCACCCGCGAGGAAAATCCCACATCCGGGTGGTTGTCGTTGATGGCGTCCCGTCGCTCTATGCCGCGCAGACGACCGCACAATACGTCGATCAGGGATTTTTCCCGCAGCGGCCGGATCAACCACGCGTCGAAGGCCACATGCATTGTCGACGGCCGCTCTTCGGGGCTGACGAGCAGCGTGCGGCGGACGTTGCCGTCCGGCCAATCCTTCAGTGCATCTTTGAACAACGGCGAAATGCGCCGGTCGACGATGACATCGGTAAGGGGGGCGGTCCCGATGGCGGAACTCTTCCTCAGCTTTTCCAGATCTTCAGGCTGATGGATAAGTGTGCATTGCCCGCCGAAGGCCTCGATCGCCTCCATCGTGACCGCTGCCGCCACACCCCTTGGTGCGACGAGCAGGACATTTGTATGTCGCAGGCAATGGCGCCGCGCCGGATCCGCCATTTCGGCAGGCGCGCCTCCCGGGCGAAACGCCAGCTTGAAAGTGCTACCCTTGCCTTTGCGGCTGGAAACCGTGAGACGGCCGCCGAATTCCCGCACGATACGGGCGGAGATCGCAAGTCCAAGGCCCGTGCCTGCGCTTCGCTGCGACAACGGGCCAGCCTGTTCGAATTCCCCAAAAATACGGGCCTGTTCCGCCCGGCTCATGCCCGGGCCGGTGTCTTCGACGGCGATGTGCAATTCGTCACCGATCATGCGCGCCCGGATGACGACGCCGCCTTCCCGCGTGAATTTGACGGCATTGCCGAGGAGATTGAAGAGGACCTGACGCAGCCTCGCCGGATCGAAATCGAGATGATCGGGTACTTCAGGCGCAACGAAGGATGTAATCTCTATACCTTTTTCATGGGCGCGATGGGCGAGCATCTCAACGATGCTCTCAATCAGCCGCCGCAGGTTCTCCGCGCGCGGATTGAGCCTGAAGCGGCCAGCCTCCATGGTCGAATAATCCAGCAGATCCTCGACCAGCTGCACCAGCGACTGGCCGGATTGTCGCATGCCATCGAGATAGTTGCGCTGCTCGTCGCTGAGTTTCGTCTGAGACAGAAGATGGTTCATGCCGAGCATGCCGGAAAGCGGCAGGCGGATTTCATGACTTACCGTGGCAAGCAGCCTCGCCTTTTCCGCCTCGGCCTTTTCGGCGCGCAGGCGGGCATCTTCCCTTTCGGCAAGTGCAAGCCGCTCCTCAGTCACATCTCTGGCGATGCTGCTGATGTGAAGACGGCTGCTTGCCAGATCGCGGGTCACGACATCATGCCAGGAAAAGATGCGCTGACCGAACGGGGTCGCGATCTCCACATCATAAGCGTGGACCTTTTCGCCCGGGCGGAAAGCGATGCCGATTTCCTCGCAGCTCAACCCTTCCGGGGCCGTGCAGCCGGTCATTTCGCGAAACACTCTATTCGCCTCGACAATACGCCGGTTCATGTCGCGGATCACGACTATATCGCCCATGAACTCCTGCATTTCGGCAATCAGAGACCGGTTTTGCGTCTGGCGCAGCCGGAGATCTGCTTCTGCAACCAGGGCATCGGGCCGATGCAAAGACTCATCAAAGAGCGCATGGAAAAGGACACCGACGAGCACTGCGCCGAAGAAGATCGCCATCGCAACAGTGACAGCATAAGGCACTGCAAGCGCGATAAGGGCAGCGGAAAAAGCCCCCACCGATAACGACACGGCGACATAGAGCGCAATCGACCCGGTACCGGTCGCATGTTCTTCATCTGCAGGGCGTGCCGTCGTATCGAGACGATCCGCAGGCTGCACCGCCGTGGCAGCCAGGCCAAGGCCATCCGAGACTTTTTGCCGAAGTTTTGCCAGTTCGCTCATAGGCAACCGCTACCACGGCAGCGGTTTTGATATGTTTGGCCGAAACGGTAAAATTTTACTTTTTAGCCGCCCGGGCGTGCAAAAACTCGTCGAGAATGACGCAGCCTGCACCGATGGTTATGAAACTGTCAGCAAGGTTGAAAACAGCGAAGGACCATGTCTGGGTGTGGAACAGGATATAGTCGATGACGTGCCCGTAAAAGAAGCGGTCGAGAAGATTACCCGCTGCTCCGGCGATGATGAAGGCAAAACCGAGATGGGCGAAGGTGCGGTCGGCAGCCGTCTTGCGCCATAGCCACAGAACGAAGACAACGATGACGAGCCGCATGCTGACGATGAACCACCCGTGCATGTCTTCGAGCATGGAAAAGGCGACACCAAGATTGTAGGTGCGGTAAAGCGCCAGAAACGGCGCGACAGGCACCATCTCCTGCAGCGGCAGATAGGCTTCGACCAGCTGCTTGACGATTTGATCCAGCACCAGCGCGGCGACGATCAGGGCAAAGGCCGGGCCGAATTTCGAGAACAATGCCGCCTTGGCCATTACGTCACCGGTGCGAGTTCGAGGAGATGTCGCCGTGCTTCGAACAGCATGACGGCGGTTGCGATGGCGAGATTAAGGCTGTCTGCGCGACCCTGCTGGGGAATGCGCGCCAGCTGGTCGGCCTTGCCGGCAAGCTCCGGCGGAAGGCCGGATTGTTCATTGCCCATCAGGATCACGACCGGCTTGCCGGCATAATCGATCTTTCGATAATCCACAGAACCGGCAAGATGGGTGGCGACGACGCTGACATGTGCCGATTTTTTCCAGGACAGGAATTCCTCGACCGAGGCGCGCGCAACGGGCGTGGCGAAGACCGAACCCATGGTGGCGCGTACCGTTTCCAGCGAAAATGGGTCCGTGCAGTCCCCGACCAGAATGACCCCCGAGGCACCAGCCGCGTCCGCTGTGCGGATGATGGTGCCGAGATTGCCGGGATCACGAACCCGGTCGAGTGCGATATAGGTCTCGCCCTTTTCCGGCCGGATATCCTTCAGCGGCTTCCATTTCTGCTCGAAAATGCCGACGACCATTTGCGGATTGTCGCGGCGGGTGATCGAGGCGATGACCTTTTCGCTGACTTCGAGCACCAGCCCGCCGGATGCGACCGTCTTCACCGCCGCCTGCTCCACCAGCGGCTTGCCCTTGGCGGCTTTGGCGTAAACCAGCGTCTTTATCGTCCAGCCGAGTTCGAGGGCATCGATGACCAGCTTCAGGCCTTCCGCCATAAAAGTGCCGGTCTCCTCCCTGCCCTTTTTCTGGGTGAGCGCCTTAATGTCCTTGATGATGGGATTGGCGAGGCTGGTCACTTCCTTGACCTGACCAACCCGGCGCGTTGTATTTTCGCGCATATCCTTCATTTCGGCTCCCAGCGGCTGAACAGCGATGTGGAAAGCACGCGGCCCGGCGTCTTGCCGTCCAGCCCGGCTTCACGGATGACAAGTTCGCCGGACGTGACGACGCCACCGGCGCCGCGCATGGTTTCACGCATCAGCTCATGCATTGAATAGAAGCTCGCCCTGATCGAATAGGCTGTCAGCACCAGGCCGAGCGCCTTGGGCGACAGGATTTCCCGGCAGATGTCCAGCATCAGAGGCAGATGGTCGAACAATTGCCAGACCTCGCCGTGGGTCCCGCGGCCGAACTTCGGCGGGTCGGTGAGGATGATATCGTAGCTGTTGCCGCGGCGTTCCTCACGCTGGATGAACTTCATGGCGTCTTCGCAGATCCAGCGGATCGGCGCCTGCTCGAGCCGGGCAAGGGCCTGATTTTCCTTGGCCCAGCCGATCGCCTTTTTGGAGGCATCGACGTGGGTGACTTCAGCGCCCGCAGCCGCCGCAACCAGCGAGGCGACGCCTGTATAACCGAACAGATTGAGCACCTTCAGCGGCCGGTCAGCCGTCTCGATGGAATGTTTCAGCCACTCCCAATGAACGATCTGCTCGGGAAAGACGCCAACATGCCGGAAAGCCGTGAAGCGGCCGAGAAAATCGACGCCCAAGAGCGACAGGGGCCAGGTTTCTCCGAGCGCTTCCTTGGGAAACCGCCAGCGGCCCATGCCGTCCTCGTCCGTATCGCCGGTAAAGACGGCATCGGCATTCTGCCATACGCGGTCGGGGATCGAAGGTCTCCAGAGCGCCTGCGCCTCGGGACGGACGATGCGATAGTCGCCATATTGCTCGAGCTTCAGGCCGTTGCCGCTATCGATGAGGTGAAAATCACCGGCGCCGCTCGATTCCAGAATGACGGGAACCTGTTCCGCAGGCAGTGCGCCGGTGCGCTGCATCAGTGCGCGCGCAGGAACCTGTTCGATGGCGGCGGCTACAACGGTTTTTTCCTTCGGTGCGGCCTTCTGCACGCTGCGCACCGCATCCGGCTCGCGCTTTTTCGGCGCGGCATCCGCGCGGCGCGCCGGCTTTGCGGCATGAACCTGTTTTTTCTCGTTTCCGGCTCGCGCGCGATTGCCCGGCCGGCTGTCTTTTTTCTTCAATGGAAATCTTTCCGCTTTTGCCCGCGTCTTATCGCGCCAGCAAATAACATTCCGTAGGCCGCTCGACTAGAGCCGGGACCAATGCTGGCGCCATCACTTTGCCGGGAGTTGTCCCGCCTGTGGAAGCTGGCCGGCCGCGGCAGCCTTTTGACGGTTGGCCTCGTCGTGCCAGCGAACGGCTTCCTTCGCCTCGATACGGGCGCGTTTGCGATGTTTGCCCTGAGCGAACCAGGTGGCCGCAGACCCCAGCAGTACACCAAAAATGACCGCCAGAAACAGGAAAACGAAAAATGGCGCGGTGAAGGACAGAACGCCGTCTTCCGGTCGGAAGGGGTTGAGCGCCAACGTCACAGACTGACGATTGGCGACACACAGGATGACGAGGATGATCGCCAGCGGAAGCAGGATGATGAGGTTGATGATTTTTTTTGACATCCGAAAATACTCCATCGCCGCGAGGAAGGCCGGCTCCGTTTCAGTCGCCGGCGTCAAGAACGATCAATCGTCCTCTTCGTCACCCATTCCGGGGTTCAGGCGTTCACGCAGTTCCTTACCCGTCTTGAAGAAGGGCACCCATTTTTCCTCGACGAAAACCGATTCACCCGTGCGCGGGTTCCGGCCCGAGCGCGACGGACGGTTTTTCACCGAAAACGCGCCAAAACCGCGGAGCTCAACACGATTGCCTGCCGCCAGAGCGTCGGTGATTTCATCCAGCACCGCATTGACGATGTTTTCCACGTCACGGTGATAAAGGTGCGGGTTACGCGCAGCAACGATCTGCACCAGTTCAGATTTGATCACGGTTGCCCCCTGAAAGAATTGGATTTTTAACGCGGCTCAACCTGCCAAACGGAAACAAGACCGTCAAGAAACAACTTGTCCGTACCGAGCTGGCCAGGCCCTGCGAAGGGAATTAAATCGTCATATCCCAGAAACTTCGCTATTTGCGCAACACTGAAAAGCGCGAAAGGCGAATTGGAGGATGGCGCACGCCATTCGACAATCGGCAAATCCTTTGCCACACCGCGGGTTTCGAAATAGGTGCGAATTTCCTTTTCGCCGCCGAGCGTGTCAACCAGCCTGTTGGCAAGAGCCTGACGGCCGGTATAGATCGATCCATCAGCCAGTTTCAGCACATCCTCGCGTGGCAGTTTGCGGCGATCTGCCACAAGGTCCACAAACCAGCCATAGCTGTCCATCACCATGGCGCGGATCATCGTCTTTGCTTCTTCCGGCGCCTCGTGGAACGGTGAAGGCTCCGCCTTCATCGGCGACGACTTGATTTCCTGCAACGAGACGCCGAGCTTGTCCATCAACTGGCCAAGTTGGGGATATTGGAAGATCACGCCGATCGAACCGGTGATCGAGGTTTCGCCAGCAACGATGACATCGCCCGCCGATGCGATCATGTAACCTGCGGAGGCAGCGAGCGTGCGCACATCCGAAACGACCGGCTTCTTTTCTGCGACCCCTCGAATGGCCTTAAAGATGCGCTCACCGCCATAGGTGGTGCCGCCTGGCGAAGAAATCGACACGATCAGTCCTTTGACATTGTCGCTCTTGGCGATCCTGTCGAGCCGCTCGAGAAGTTCGGTATTGTCGGTGATCAGGCCAGAGACCTCGACGCGGGCAATATGGGGCTTCGCACTCTGCTGCGGTCCATCCCAGAAAAGACGGTAGAGGCCGAAGAAACCGGCAACGAGCAGAAGAACGGCGGCAATCCGCCAGAAAGTCAGCTTGCGGCGCAACCGCCTGCGATCCGCTATCGCCATATTGTCCATAAAAACCTCTGTCATCCGCTCTTGCGCTTCAGGCCATATGGTTCTTCTAACGCGAAGCCGCAAGGAAACAATAAGGAAACCAGAATTACGATAAAATTCGCATTTCCCTTGCACCTTTCCAGACAAAAACCATATTGGCAGGACAAAGCACTCGTGCCAAAGACATTTAGATTGAGACACAAGCTTCAATTGTGCGCCTGAAAGGCGCCGGAGAAGCATTCCGGACCCGCTCTTATGCTCGAAAGACTCCGCGAACCCGCGCCAGCATTTCCGCTGCCCAATGACCAGAACGGCGCTTACGGGCGTGCGCTCCGGCATTCAGCGCGTGTGAAACGGCTGAAAATCATTCTGCCGCTCGGGGCGGCAATCGTTTCGCTTGCCTTCATCGCTGTCTCGGTTATCCGAACCTGGGCGCCTGAAGAAGTCTCCCTCGAAAGCGCGAGGATAGAAGACGGCAAGATCGTGATGGAAAAACCTGCCGTTGCGGGCCGCAACGAGAAGGGAATCGATTACTCCATGAACGCCGACCGCGCGTTGCAGGACATCGCCAATCCCAATCTGATGACGCTCGAAAAGGTTCTGGCGGCGGTTCCGGTAAACGACAGTGTCGCGCAGGTGATCGCCCAGGAAGGCATTTTCGACCGCGCTACGAACAAACTAAAGATGACCGCCCCTTTTGACATCAATCTCAGCAATGGCATACAAGCGAAATTCCAGTCTGCGGAAGTCGATCTGAAGGCCGGGAAAATGAGCAGCCAGCAGCCGGTTTCAATCAAAACAAACGACGGCTCGATTGTTGCGCAATCGATTGACATCGCCGATAATGGCAAGACAATTACATTTTCGGGGCAGGTACGGGCACGTATCGCTGCATCCAATATCAAAAATGAAGGCAAGTGAGAGCCCGGTCCAGATGATGCAAATTTCCCGTCCCGTTTTCCTTGGCAAATCCGCAGGCTTAACAGCCGCAGGTCTTGTTTTTTCGTGTCTTGCAACTGTGGCTTTCGCCCAGAACACCACCAGCAACATGCAGGGTGTCAAGCTTTCCGGCGATCAGCCGATTGCGATTGAAAGTGACCAGCTCGAGATTCGCGATCAGGAGCGTAAGGCATATTTTACCGGCAACGTGAAGGTTGTGCAGGGAACGACAACCCTGCAGGCCGGCAAGATGACGGTGAATTACAAGGGCGAGGGTTCCTCGCTCACCAGTGGCGACGCCAACATCGAAAAAATCTTCGTGGACAATAATGTCTATCTGACGTCCGAGACCCAGAAGGCGACGGCCGATCACGGCGAATTCGACATGGCGGCGCAGACCTTCATTCTGACGGGAAAGCAGGTCGTGCTGTCCGAAGGCACCAATGTCTTCACCGGCTGCAAGCTGACTGTTCTGATGAATACGGGACAGGCCAAGCTCGAAAGCTGCGGCGGTCCTGTCCGGATCATGCTCGATCCGAAATCGCAGAAGAAACAGTAGTCTTTCCTCGTGAAGATACCCTCGATCTCAAAAATATTCGGCGGCGGGCGCCACCGATCCGCGGACGCCGCCTCACCGGCGGACAAGACCCCCTATCAGGGCACGCTGATCGCGCATGGTTTGACCAAGACCTATAATACGCGTCGCGTGGTCAACGGCGTTTCGCTGGTCGTTCGTCGCGGCGAGGCTGTGGGCCTGCTCGGGCCGAACGGCGCCGGCAAAACCACCTGTTTTTATATGATCACGGGCCTGGTTCCGGTCGATACCGGCAAGATCGCCATCAACGGAAACGATGTCACCACCATGCCGATGTATCGGCGCGCCCGTCTCGGCGTCGGTTACCTGCCGCAGGAAGCCTCGATCTTCCGCGGATTGACCGTGGAGGAGAACATCCGCGCCGTGCTGGAAGTGCACGAGCCGGACGCAGCCAAGCGCAACCGCAAGCTCGATGAGCTGCTGGAAGAATTCCATATCGCGCAGCTGCGCAAGTCGCCCGCCGTGGCGCTTTCGGGTGGCGAGCGCCGCCGTCTGGAAATCGCACGCGCGCTTGCGACAGATCCGACCTTCATGCTGCTCGACGAGCCTTTCGCGGGCGTCGACCCGATTTCGGTCAGCGACATCCAGAATCTGGTAAGGCATCTGACAGCACGCGGCATCGGCGTTCTCGTCACTGATCATAATGTCCGTGAAACGCTTGGTCTCATTGACCGCGCTTACATCATCCATGCAGGCGAGGTGCTGACGCATGGACGTCCTGACGATATCGTCAACAATCCGGATGTGCGTCGCCTCTATCTCGGCAATAATTTCAGCCTTTAAGCTGTAGGGCGCGAAAGATTCTTTATCGCGCCCTGCCCTGACGCTTGACCAAACAAAATAAAAAAGCAATTTTTGGGCCAAGTTCTGTCGTCTCGGTAAAATTTCTGGAAAATCTGGCGACGGAGAAGCTGTAAAGGGAGTTTCGCGTTCGCCATGGCATTGTCTGCCAGCCTTTTGCTGCGTCAAAACCAGTCTCTCGTGATGACACCGCAACTGATGCAGTCCATCCAGCTGCTTCAGATGACGCATTTCGAGTTGACGCAGTTTATCGCGCAGGAGGTGGAACGTAATCCGCTGCTGGAAATTGCGGCAAACGATGGCGATTTGAGCAATGATATACCGGCGGAAGCCGACAATTTCGGCGACAGCGATGGTGACGGCGCGGGAAAATCCCCCAGCGTGACCGCAGATAGTGACGACTGGTACGGGGATCGCGCCGCCAATCTTGGCGAGCAACTCGACACGAGCTTCGAAAACGTCTTTCCCGACGATGGCGAGCCGAGAAAGGCCGATGCGCCCGAACTGGCGGGCCAGTGGAAATCGATGCCGGGCCAGGAATCCGGCGAAAGTTACGATCTCGATGACTTCGTCGCTGCAAAACAGAGCCTGGGCGACCATCTCAGTCAGCAATTGCCGCTCTCCATCTCTTCCCCCGAAGACAGGATGATCGCCGATGTGCTTATCGGCCAACTCGATGAGACCGGCTATATCGCCGCAGACGCTGTCGACGAGGTCGCCGAGCGGCTGGGAGCGGCCCCCTCGACTGTCGAGCGGGTCTTGAAGACACTCCAGGGCTTCGATCCTCCCGGCGTATTTTCACGTTCACTGAGCGAGTGTCTGGCGATCCAGCTCGCGCAGAAGGACCGGCTCGACCCGGCCATGCGGGCTTTCATCGACAATCTCGAGCTTCTGGCGAAGCGGGATTTCGCCTCCTTAAAGAAACTCTGCGGGGTCGATGAGGAAGACCTGCTCGACATGCTGGCGGAAATCCGCACGCTCAATCCACGCCCCGGTGCAGGCTACGATTCAGCGGTTTCGGAGACTATCGTTCCCGACATCATCGTTCGTCCCTCCTCTTCCGGCGGCTGGCTGGTGGAAATCAATCCCGAGACCCTGCCACGCGTGCTCATCAACCAGAGCTATTTCGCCGAAGTCTCGAAACACAAGGCTCGCGCAGGAGAGGACCAGGACTTTCTGGCTGAATGCATGCAGACCGCCCATTGGCTGACCCGCAGCCTCGACCAGCGCGCCCGGACGATCATGAAGGTTGCGACGGAGATCGTGCGTCAGCAGGATGCCTTTCTCCTCAATGGCGTGGATCACCTGCGGCCGCTGAACCTGAAGACGGTTGCGGACGCCATCAAGATGCACGAATCCACCGTCAGCCGCGTGACATCAAAGAAATACATGCTGACGCCACGCGGGCTGTTCGAGCTGAAATATTTCTTCAGCGTATCAATCAGCGCTGTGGAAGGCGGTGACAGCCATTCAGCGGAAGCAGTCCGTCACCGCATCAAGGCCATGATTGCGCAGGAAGCAGCTGATGCGGTGCTTTCCGACGACGATATCGTAGACAATCTAAAGAAGAACGGTATCGATCTCGCCCGCCGCACCGTCGCCAAATATCGGGAGGCGATGAACATCCCCTCCTCCGTGCAGAGACGCCGGGAAAAGAAGGCTCTTGCCAGGTTGTCCGCCTTCTGAGCGATGAACCCGATCACGTTTATGGCGGTTTTTTGCCGCACCATTGACTCTTGTCGCGGCAAGGGCTAGAAGCCCGCCGCACACGTAAGCAAGGTCATTTGTAACGGATTCATCTCCACCGTCCATGGGCGTAAAATTCGAATGAGGGCTTTTTAAGGTCTTCGAAACGCTTGGATGCGCGCGCGGCTTGACGTAAGCTGGTACTCGCAAATCACTACAAAAAGGAAAATTTCCATGAGTGTGCGTGTATCTGGTAAACATATGGAGATCGGTGAATCTTTCCGTCAGCGGATTGAGGACAATATAGGTCTGGCGGTTACCAAATACTTCGATGGGGGGTATTCAGGCCAAGTGACCGTAGAGAAGTCCGGATCGCGTTTTGCGGCCGATTGCAAGCTGCATCTCGATACGGGCGTTGTATTGCATGCGGCGGGTCAGGCGAATGATCCGCAAGCGAGCTTCGATGCCGCCGCCGAGCGGATCGAAAAGCGCCTGCGTCGCTACAAACGCAAGCTCAAGGACCATCACAATGGTGCGAACGGCGTGTCGCAGGAAATCGCCTATACGGTGATGGATGCTATTCCCGATGAGGACCACGAGGTCCCCGAAGATTACGCACCCACCATTGTGGCCGAGAGTTCGAAACAGATTAAGACCATGTCTGTTGCCAGTGCCGTAATGGCGCTCGACATGACCGACGAACCGGTTCTGCTGTTCCGCAGCCCGGGCAAGGAATATCTCAACATCGTCTACCGGCGTCACGACGGCAATATTGGCTGGATCGACGCGGAAACGATCAAGAGCTGAACAGTCTGACAAGACGTGGAAGGCAGGACGCGAAAGTGCATCTGCCTTCCGCCTCGTCTCGATGGCATGAAGGAAAAAGAGAATGGCGTTGGCAGATTTGCTGCAACAAGATGCGATTATTCCCGCCCTCAAGGTGAATTCCAAAAAGCAGCTGCTTCAGGAGCTGGCCGCAAAGGCAGCCAGAATTACCGGAGTCTCGGAACGGGAAGTGTTCGACGTCATCCTCCAGCGTGAAAAGCTCGGCTCCACCGGTGTGGGCCACGGCATTGCCATTCCCCATGGCAAGCTCAACAGCATTCAGCAGATCACCGGTGTTTTCGCACGTCTTGAAACGCCGGTCGATTTCGAAGCGCTGGACGACCAGCCTGTTGATCTGGTTTTCCTGCTGCTGGCGCCAGAAGGTGCCGGCGCCGACCATCTGAAGGCACTTTCACGCATTGCGCGTGCCCTGCGCGACCCTGAACTGGTGGCCAAGCTGCGTGCTACAGATTCCGATACGGCGATCTACGCCTTCCTTAATCAGGAACAGGCAACGGCTGCCTGACGACAGGCCTTCTTTTCCCAGTGAATGGCAATAAAAAACGCGCCCTGAAGGCGCGTTTTTCGTTACGTCGGCACAGATGGCCTCAAGCGTCTTTTTCGTTGACGGACGCGGTGCCCGGTTCGGCCGAGGCAGCGGTTTCCGCCTTCGGGCCGCCCTTGGAGACACCGACCATGGCGGGGCGCAGAACGCGGTCGCCAATGGTGAACCCGGCCTGAATTACCTGCAATACGGTATTGTTGGGAACCGTCGTGTTGGGAATTTCAAACATGGCCTGGTGGAAATTCGGGTCGAACTTCTGGCCTTCGGCATCGATCTTCTTCACGCCATGGCGTTCCAGCGTCGACAGCATCGAGCGCTCGGTCATTTCGACACCTTCAATCAAGCCATTCAGACCGGCTTCGCCATTGGTCTTGAGCTCAGCGGGAATGGCCTCGAGAGCGCGGCGAAGATTGTCTGAAACCGCCAGCATGTCGCGGGCAAAAGCGGCCATGGAATAGGTCTTGGCATCCTTCACGTCGCGTTCTGTGCGACGACGAAGATTGTCCATTTCCGCGGCAAGGCGCAGGAACTTGTCGCGCAGGTCGGCATTTTCCGCCTTGAGCGCTTCGACCGGATCGGGCTCCGCCGTTTCAGCCTGTTCTTCGCCTGCCTGCACAGGTTCGACAAACTCTTCCGCGACGTCCGCGTCAGGTCCGGGCTTTTTTGTATCGTCGGTCATGACGTTCTCCAGATTAGACTGTTAGTGGTTGCGCCCGATATCGAGCTTTGGCGGGCAAAAATCAAGGCTTGCGGCGAAAAGCTTGCCGCATTCTCCTTCTTGCCGGCTTGTCTATCTCTGTTTGCGGGAAAGGCGGGCCATGATCTGCGCGGTGTAATCCACCATGGGCACGATACGGGCATAATTCAGCCTGGTGGGCCCGATGACGCCGACCGCACCAACGACACGATTGTCCTCGTCACGATACGGCGCGACGATGAGCGAGGAACCCGACAGCGAAAAGAGCTTGTTTTCCGAACCGATAAAAATCCTCACTCCCGACCCACTTTCCGCGAGGTTGAGGATTTCAATGAGGTTTTCCTTACGCTCCAGATCGTCAAAGAGCAGGCGAACACGATCGATGTCTTCCTCGCCGGCCAGTCCCTCCAGCAGGTTGGACCGTCCGCGAACGATGAGACGACCAAGCTTGCCGTCCTCGCTATCGCCCGCCCAGACAGCCAGACCGCGTTCGATGAGATCCTGTGCCAGCGTGCCGAGTTCGGATTGCAGCTCCGCCTGCTGCTTCTGGAACTGGCCGCGCAATTCCTGCAGCGTCTGGCCGGACAGATGGGCATTGATGAAATTCGCAGCCTCGGTCAATTGTGACGAAGAAATGCCAGTCGGTAACTCTATGATGCGATTTTCGACCTGATTATGATCACCCACCAGCACGGCGAGCGCCTTGGTCGGTTCGAGCCTGATGAATTCGACATGCTTGAGCACCACATCATTCTTGGCCGTCAGCACCAGGCCTGCGCCCCGCGACATCCCGGACAACATGCGGCTCGCTTCCGTCAGCAGCCCTTCCAGCGATTGCTCGTGACCGGCGACCGGCCCGATCTGGCGATCGATGCTTGCGCGTTCCTCCGCGGGCAGATCGCCTACCTGCATGAAGGCATCAACGAAAAAGCGCAACCCGGTCTGAGTGGGAAGGCGCCCAGCGCTGATGTGAGGGGAATAGATGAGGCCCAGTTCCTCCAGATCGCTCATGACGTTCCGGACGGAGGCCGGTGAAAGCGACATCGGCAGCAGCCGCGACAGGCTGCGTGAGCCCAACGGTTCGCCGGTATCGAGATAACCTTCGACGATGCGCCGGAAAATTTCCCGCGACCGTTCATCGAGAAGCGATGCCTGATCTTTTGAAAGCGGTGCAGAAAAGCCCATTCGTCCGTTCTTTGTCGTCCATATCCTGTCTGCCATCAATATAATGCGTCGCGCGGCCGCGGCAAAATGGAAATTGGCTTTGCAAAAGCCAGGACCTCGCCTTAGAAGGCAGGGACCAACATGGAGAGTGGATCATATGCGGCCTTCAGGCAGAAAAACCGACCAGATGCGCAAGGTTTCCTTCGAGCGCAATTTCTCGAAACATGCCGAAGGCTCCTGTCTCGTGAAATTCGGCGACACGCATGTGCTCGTCACCGCAAGCCTCGAAGAAAAGACGCCGCCGTGGCTGCGCAACAGCGGCAAGGGCTGGGTTACCGCAGAATATGGCATGCTGCCGCGCTCCACCCATGAACGCATGAAGCGCGAAGCTGCTTCCGGCAAGCAGGGCGGCCGTACGCAGGAAATCCAGCGCCTCATCGGCCGCTCGCTGCGCGCGGTGGTTGACCTTCAGGCGCTCGGCGAACGCCAGATCAGTATCGATTGCGACGTCATCCAGGCCGATGGCGGTACCCGCACCGCCTCCATTACCGGCGCGTGGATCGCGCTGCACGATTGCCTGAAGTGGATGGAAACCCGCAACATGATCAAGGTCGAGAAAGTCCTGAAGGATCATATCGCGGCGATCTCCTGCGGTATCTTCGCCAACCAGCCGGTTATCGATCTCGACTATCTCGAAGACTCCTCCGCCGAGACCGACGCGAATTTCGTCATCACCGGCTCGGGCGGCATCGTCGAGGTTCAGGGTACTGCTGAAGGCGCGCCCTTCTCCGAAGAAGAATTCCTGACGCTGCTCGGCCTGGCCAAAGCCGGCTGCAGCGAATTGGTCGCCCTTCAGAAACAGGCCATCGCCTGAGCCGACAGGAAAGCGTGATGCGCAAGCTCGATACCAGAACCATCGTCGTCGCCAGCCACAACAAAGGCAAGATTGCCGAAATTGCCGATCTGATCGGCCCTTTCGGCTTTTCCGCCAAGTCAGCGGCTGAGCTCAACTTCGAAGAGCCGGACGAGACAGGTACGACCTTCGAAGAAAATGCCGCCATCAAGGCGCTTGCCTCTGCGAAGGCATCCGGTCTTCCGGCTTTGTCCGACGATTCCGGTCTGGTTATCGACGCGCTTGACGGTGCGCCCGGTGTCTACACCGCCAATTGGGCGGAGACGGCGGACGGCACACGCGACTTCGTCATGGCGATGCGGAAAGTTGAAGATGCGCTGGCCGAGCACGGCGCATCGAAACCGGAAGATCGCAAGGCCCGCTTTGTCAGCGTGCTGTGCCTGGCCTGGCCCGATGGTCATGTCGAGTATTTCCGTGGCGAGGTGGAAGGCACTGTCGTCTGGCCACCGCGCGGAACGAGCGGATTTGGCTATGATCCGATCTTCAAACCCGAGGGTTACGACACCACATTCGGTGAGATGACCGCGGACGAAAAACACGGCTGGAAACATGGCGACAGCTTTGCGCTATCGCACCGTGCCCGTGCGTTTAAAAAATTCGTAGAAACCTGCCTGGAGGCATGAACCCGATGGTCGGGGAGCACCAACTTTCTGCCCCCGGCGCATCGCTTCTGCCGGATACGGGCGATCCCGGTTTCGGGATTTATCTGCATTGGCCCTTCTGCGCGGCCAAATGCCCCTATTGCGATTTCAACAGCCATGTCCGCCACCGGCCGGTAGATCAGGAGCGGTTTACGGCTGCGTTCCTGCTTGAAATGGAACATATGCGGTCGCTGAGCGGCCCGCGCGTCGTCACCAGCATCTTCATGGGCGGCGGCACGCCATCGCTGATGGACCCGCAGACAGTCACAGCACTTCTTGATGGCGTCTCGCGCTTCTGGCATGTGCCGGATGGTATCGAGATCACCATGGAAGCCAATCCTTCGAGCGTCGAGGCAGAGCGGTTTCGCGGTTACCGGGCGGCGGGCGTCAACCGCGTCTCTCTCGGTGTGCAGGCGCTGAATGACCGCGACCTGAAATTCCTCGGACGGCTGCATGATGTCGCTGACGCCCTGAAAGCCATCAGGCTGGCGCGTGAGATTTTCCCGCGTATGTCCTTCGACCTCATCTATGCCCGCCCGAACCAGACGGTGGCCGAATGGGACGCCGAGCTGAAGGAGGCCGTCTCCTATGCCGTTGACCATCTGTCGCTCTATCAGCTGACAATCGAAGAGGGCACGCCCTTCTACGGCCTGCACAAGGCCGGCAAACTCATCGTGCCAGATGGCGAGCATTCGGCCGTACTTTATGAAGCCACTCAGGAAATCACCGAGCGTTACGGCATGCCGGCCTACGAGGTTTCCAACCATGCCCGGCCCGGTGCTGAAAGTCGCCACAACCTCACCTACTGGCGTTATGGCGATTACGCGGGCATCGGTCCTGGCGCGCATGGGCGCCTGACGCGCGGCTCCTCCAAGCTCGCAACGGCGACCGAACGCCACCCCGAGACCTGGCTGGAAACCGTTGAGCGGGAAGGCCACGGCATGATCGATCAGGAACTGCTCGGCGTCGATGAACAGGCCGACGAATTGCTGCTGATGGGGCTTCGCCTGCGAGAAGGCATCGATCTCGCCCGCTGGAGCGATCTTTCCGGACGCGACCTCGACCCGGAAAAGGAGGAATTCCTCCTCCAGCACGGTTTCGTGGAGAGGCTCGGTAATTCCCGCCTGCGCTGCACGCCGTCCGGCATGCTCATTCTGGACGCGGTGGTGGCCGATCTCGCCTGCTGACGCCGGCCTCCACCCCAGATTTAGCCCAATAAACAAGAACAGAATAAAAAAGCGGCCCGGAGGCCGCTTTTTTCATGCGTTGTTTTCGTTGATCAGGCGCTTCAGCAGTTCGACCTCATGACCGAGCTTGGTATCGCCGGAGATCAGCTCCTCGATCTTGCGCACCGCATGCAGAACCGTGGTATGGTCACGTCCGCCAAAACGGCGGCCGATCTCCGGGAAAGACCGCGGCGTCAGCATCTTCGCCAGATACATGGCGATCTGGCGTGGCTTGACGATGACTCGGGTGCGGCGGTTGGACACCAGTTCCTGCCGCGACACGTTGTAATGCTTGGCGACGATCCGCTGAATATCCTCAATACGCACGCGCTTGGCCTCGCCCGTGCCGACGAGATGCGACAGTAGTTCATCGACCCGGTCGACCGACAGATTCGGTTCGAAAGAGCGCCGGAACATCAGCTGGTTGAACGCACCCTCAAGTTCGCGACCGCTCGCCGTAACGCTTTTGGCGACATGGGTCAGGATTTCGTCCGAAATATCAAAGGAAGGATCTTCCTGACGGGCCGAACCGAGGCGGCGGTTGAGCATTTCATAACGCATGTCGTAATCGGGCCCTTCGATCTCGATGGCCATGCCGCCCTGAAGGCGGGAGCGCACGCGCGGATCGAGCGATTCCAGTTCCCATGGAGCGCGGTCAGCCGCAACCACGACCTGCTTGGCGCTGTCGAGCAGCATGTTCAGCAGGTGGCAGAATTCGTGCTGGATCATCTTGCCCTGCAGAAACTGCATGTCATCGATGACGAGCAGATCGATATTGCGTAGCGTATCCTTCAGCGTCAGAGCGTCATTGTCACGGATCGCGGTTGCGAAACGCCACATGAAATATTCGGCCGTCAGATAAACCACGCGCGGATTGCGCGGGCTGTCGATGGCCGCATTCGCGATAGCCTGCAGAAGATGTGTCTTGCCGAGGCCCACACCCGCATGGATGAACAGCGGATTAAAACGCACAGCGCCGGCGCCGGCTTCTGCGATCGTCTTTGCGGCTGCAAGCGCAACACGGTTGGAGGAACCTTCTACAAACGTCTCGAAGGTGAAACGGGTATCTAGCGGTGACCCGAACAGCGGACCGGAGCCGCCCTGACGCAGCGTTGCCTGCGCGGCCACGGGCTGCGCAGAAGGCGCCGCCGCGGGCTGCTGCGGGACAAAAGGCTTGTTGCGCTGAACCGCCCCGATTTCCTGAGCGGGCTGTGTCCGCTCCTCAGCCTGGGCCGGGCGCACCGGGCGGCTGGCCGAGCGGACCAGAATCTCCACCTTCAGCACATCCGGATCCTCGCTCTGCACGAGGCTGGTGATCAGGTCCATATAACGGTTATTGATCCAGGACTTCAGAAAGGTCGTCGGAACGGTAAAACGAACGACGCTTTTTGAAACGGAATGGAGTTTCAGCCGTGCAAACCAGCTCGCATAGACTTCCGGACCAACCTGTGCCTTGAGCCGCGCGCTAAAACGTTCAAACAGCGCATCATGCTTCATTGCCGATTTGTCCCCTGCCGCCTCTGAGCAAGCTGCATCACATGCCTTTGGTGCGCGGTCCCCATCAGCCACCGCACCCATCGCCAAATTCAATTGCATATTGCCGCCTTTCAAATTGCCAATCATAGCCTGACGACC